>NZ_JAXHBX010000001.1:2500-3877500 GCF_042466255.1 Rhizobium sp. R86522 | reverse complement strand
ACTGGTCTAAATAAGGGTCTTTGCGCCGAAAATGTAACGGGGCTAAAGCCATGCACCGAAGCTGAGGATTTGCAGTTTACTGCAAGTGGTAGCGGAGCGTTCCGTAAGCCTGTGAAGGGGTACCCGTGAGGGGCCCTGGAGGTATCGGAAGTGCGAATGTTGACATGAGTAACGATAAAGGGGGTGAGAGACCCCCTCGCCGAAAGACCAAGGGTTCCTGCTTAAAGTTAATCTGAGCAGGGTTAGCCGGCCCCTAAGATGAGGCAGAAATGCGTAGTCGATGGGAACCACGTTAATATTCGTGGGCCTGGTGGTAGTGACGGATCGCGTAACTTGTTCATTCTTATTGGATTGAATGGGCGAGGAAGCGGTTCCAGGAAATAGCTCCACCGTACAGACCGTACCCGAAACCGACACAGGTGGTCAGGTAGAGTATACCAAGGCGCTTGAGAGAACTATGTTGAAGGAACTCGGCAAATTGCACGCGTAACTTCGGAAGAAGCGTGACCCCTTTATACGCAAGTGTAATGGGGTGGCACAGACCAGGGGGTAGCGACTGTTTATCAAAAACACAGGGCTCTGCGAAGTCGCAAGACGACGTATAGGGTCTGACGCCTGCCCGGTGCTGGAAGGTTAAGAGGAGAGGTGCAAGCTTTGAATCGAAGCCCCAGTAAACGGCGGCCGTAACTATAACGGTCCTAAGGTAGCGAAATTCCTTGTCGGGTAAGTTCCGACCTGCACGAATGGCGTAACGACTTCCCCGCTGTCTCCAACATAGACTCAGTGAAATTGAATTCCCCGTGAAGATGCGGGGTTCCTGCGGTCAGACGGAAAGACCCCGTGCACCTTTACTATAGCTTTACACTGGCATTCGTGTCGGCATGTGTAGGATAGGTGGTAGGCTTTGAAGCAGGGACGCCAGTTTCTGTGGAGCCATCCTTGAAATACCACCCTTATCGTCATGGATGTCTAACCGCGGTCCGTCATCCGGATCCGGGACAGTGTATGGTGGGTAGTTTGACTGGGGCGGTCGCCTCCGAAAGAGTAACGGAGGCGCGCGATGGTGGGCTCAGACCGGTCGGAAATCGGTCGTCGAGTGCAATGGCATAAGCCCGCCTGACTGCGAGACTGACAAGTCGAGCAGAGACGAAAGTCGGTCATAGTGATCCGGTGGTCCCGTGTGGAAGGGCCATCGCTCAACGGATAAAAGGTACGCCGGGGATAACAGGCTGATGACCCCCAAGAGTCCATATCGACGGGGTTGTTTGGCACCTCGATGTCGGCTCATCGCATCCTGGGGCTGGAGCAGGTCCCAAGGGTTTGGCTGTTCGCCAATTAAAGCGGTACGTGAGCTGGGTTCAGAACGTCGTGAGACAGTTCGGTCCCTATCTGCCGTGGGTGTAGGAATATTGACAGGATCTGTCCCTAGTACGAGAGGACCGGGATGGACATATCTCTGGTGGACCTGTTGTCCTGCCAAGGGCATAGCAGGGTAGCTATATATGGAAGGGATAACCGCTGAAGGCATCTAAGCGGGAAACCCACCTGAAAACGAGTATTCCCTATCAGAGCCGTGGAAGACGACCACGTTGATAGGACGGGTGTGGAAGTGCAGTAATGCATGAAGCTTACCGTTACTAATAGCTCGATTGGCTTGATCGTTCTCATTGACCATGCTCATCGGCCCGGACAAAACCGGGCGATGATGCCAAATACGTGTTCAAAAAGACAAACAGGTAATCCCTGTACCAGCTTCTCAACAACATTGCCCTTAGCCGACCTGGTGGTCATGGCGGGGTGGCTGCACCCGTTCCCATTCCGAACACGGCCGTGAAACGCCCCAGCGCCAATGGTACTTCGTCTCAAGACGCGGGAGAGTAGGTCGCTGCCAGGTCTGCTAAAGGCAATGTTGTCAGGTTTTGTAAAAGCAAATACCTCACGTTTTGCTCACCGCAGAACCACAATCTTCTCAAGACACAATCGGCCCAAGCCGAAAACATCGGGCCGCATAAAGCGGCCCTTTTTGCTTGGTAAGAACTCTCAAGCGCAACAATAATAGTTGCGCTCTTGGCGCGGGGTGGAGCAGCCCGGTAGCTCGTCAGGCTCATAACCTGAAGGCCGCAGGTTCAAATCCTGCCCCCGCAACCAAAATCTCGAAAAAAAAACCGCCATATACTGAAAAGCTCCTCGCAAAACACGAGGAGCTTTTTGCGTTTCCTAGGCTCCGTCAATTCCTCAAGCTAGCCTCTCGCATTGAGGTAGACAGCGAACAGGGATCGCGTGGCAGTGATGTAGAGCCGGTTTTTCTCCCGCCCTCCAAAGCAAACATTGCTCACTGTCTCGGGAATCAGGATCTTGCCGATGAGCGTCCCATCAGGCCCAAGGCAATGGACGCCATCGCCCGCACTCGTCCATACATGTCCTGCATGATCAATGCGAAGGCCATCATACATGCCGTTAGGGCACTCGGAAAACACACGACCGGAGGCTGGCTTCGCCGATGTATCCAAAGCATAGGCCATGAGCTTAGCCGGCTGAACACCGCTGTCGACCACGTACAAAGTCTGTTCGTCACGCGACAAGGTGAGTCCGTTCGGCTGCTGCAAATTGGTGATGACTGCTTCAAGCTGGCCTTCACGCGTGAGCCGATAGACGTTCTGGCTTCCGATTTCGCTTTCCGCGAGTGACCCCTCATAAGGGGTCGAGATGCCATAGCTTGGATCGGTGAACCAGATATTGCCTTTGCTGTCCGCAATCACGTCGTTTGGCGAATTCAGCCGTTTGCCGCCGAAACTCTCGGCCATAGTTGTCAGGCTACCATCATGCTCTCGGCGAGTGATGCGCCGAGTAAAGTGCTCGCAGGAAATTACCCGTCCTTCACGATCGAGAGTATGGCCGTTGGCAAAGTTGGACGGAGCTTCGAAAATCGCGACCGTCTCGTTTACCTCGTCGTATCGCAGGACACGATTGTTCGGGATGTCCGAGAAGAGCAGATGGCGTGCCGCCGGCACGTAGACTGGCCCCTCCAGCCAGCGTCCGCCGGTGTAGAGTTGGTCGACATGCACATTCGGCAGGATCAGCGATTTGAACGCCGGGTCAACGATCTCGAACCAATCCGTGTAACGCATTCCACCCAAGCTCCCGACAAGATTAGAGTTTGTTCATCCAGCCAAGCCCCTCGCGGGTACCCGCAGCCGGGCGATATTCGCAGCCGACATAACCGAGGTAGCCGACCGCATCGATCTCGCCGAAGATCCTGCGGTCATCGAGCTCTCCGGTCATAGGTTCGTGCCGCTCCGGCACCGAGGCGATCTGGATATGACCGATGATTGGCGCCATCTGCCGCAGCGCCATAATCACGTCCCCATGCAGGATTTGCCGGTGATAGACATCAAACTGCAGCTTCACATGTGCCGTATCCATTTCGCCGATGAAGTCGACTGCGCGGTTGAAGTCGTTGAGGAAATAACCCGGCATGTCGCGACCGTTGATGGGCTCTATGACGAGACCGATGCCAGCCTCGCCAGTGCGGTCGGTCGCGCGCTTCAGGTTGTTGCGATAGGTGACGATCGCGGCCGGATCGGTGGCCGGTGCAATTCCCGCCATCATGTGCAGAAGCGGCGTGCCGATGACCTTGGCATAGGCGATGGCCATATCCAGGGCTGCTGCGAAATCCGCCTCGCGTCCGGGCAGTGCGGCCATGCCGCGCTCGCCAGCCACCCAGTCGCCGGGCGGCATGTTGAACAGCGCCTGGGCAAGGCCCGCAGCCTGCAGCCTCTCGGCGACGAGTTCGGCCGGATGGTCGTAAGGGAAGAGATATTCCACCGCTGTGAAGCCGCAGTCGGCTGCGGCCGCGAAACGGTCGAGGAAGAGCACCTCGTTGAACATCATCGACAGATTGGCAGCAAACTTGGGCATGTCAGTCCTCGTCTTCCATGCCGGGCAGCTTGAGGCCGGAAACCTTCGCGAGCAGGCGCGCCACCGAGCTGTCGTCGTCCCGGCCCATGCCGGCGGCCTCGGTCATGATGAAGAGCTGAAGCGCAGCACTTGCGATCGGCAGAGGGAACTTCGTCTGGCGACCAATATCGGATACGATGCCGAGATCCTTGGTGAAGATCGCAACCGCGCTGTGCGGCGTGTAATCGCCTTCCAGCACATGCGGGATTCGGTTTTCGAACATCCAGCTGTTGCCGGCCGACTTGGTAATCACGTCGAAGACGCGTGAAATGTCGAGGTCGAGACTCTTGGCGAAGGTAATCGCCTCGCAGGCAGCAGCGATGTGTACCCCTGCCAGCAGCTGGTTGACGATCTTGAACGAGGAGCCGATGCCGGGCTGGTCACCGAGTTCGTAGACTGTTCCCGCCATCGCATCGAGCGCCGGTCGTGCTGCAGCAAAGGCTGCCTCCGAGCCGGAGGCCATAAAGGTCAGCTGACCAGCTTCGGCCTTTTTCGAGCCGCCGCTGATCGGACCATCGACATAAAGAAGGCCAGCTTCCTCGACGCGGGCGGCAAAGCGCTTGGCCTCTGACGGCGAGATGGTGGCGCAGGCGATCACCACTCCGCCGGGCTTCATGGCAGATAAGACACCGTTTTCGGCAAACAGCACGGTCTCGGTCTGTGCCGCATTGACCACGACGACGACGGCAATGTCGGCGCCGGTTGCCGCATCGGCGGGACTTTTGGTAGCGGCGGCGCCAGCGGCTTCAAGCGCTGTCAGGGCATCGGCACTGATGTCAAAGCCACGCACCGCAAGACCGGCCCGGACCAGCGAGCGCGCCATGCCGAGGCCCATGGAGCCGAGGCCGACGACGGCGACGGACGGAAGGTGAGACATCAGCGAAAGCTCCTTTTGTAGCCACGGATCAAAAGCATGGCCAGAATGATGACACCGAAGACAATCTGCCTGAAGGCTTCCGGCATCTGCAGCACAGAGAGGATAGAGGAAAGAAGGGTGATGAAGATTGCCCCGACGATGGTGCCGCCATATCCACCCTGGCCTCCCATGATCGACGTTCCCCCGATGACCACAGCGGTGATAACAGGCAGCATATAGGGGTCGCCCATGCCCTGATAGGCCTGGTTGGCATAGCCGGCGAGCAGGATGGCGCCGATGGCCGTAAAGACGCCAGCGACCACGAAGGTGAGGGTGGCAACGAGCCGCACGCGAATGCCGGAAAGGTAGACGGCCTTTTCCGAATTACCCATGGCGATCAGATATTTGCCGTAGACTGTCCGGTGCAGCAGGTAAAACATCGCCGCCATCACCACCAGCCAGAATAGGAAGGCGTTGGGGATGCCGAAACTGCGCTCGAGTGACAGCGTGATCGAGAGTGGTGGAGCCATGCCGCGCGGCTTGAAGCCGCCGGTGAAGAAGACCACGGACCCGATCAGCATTGAGTTCATCGCCAGCGTCCAGACCATCGACGGCAGGCGCAGGAAGGCGACGCCGATGCCGTTGATCAAGCCGATCAGGGCGCCGGTCGCAAGCCCGATCGGGATGGCGAGTGTGGCAAGCGTCGGATCCTGCGAGCCGGCAACCGTCGTAGTGACAATGGCAATTGCCGTGATTGCGGCCGGCACCGACAGGTCGATATGGCCGAGCAGGATGACCAGCGTGGCACCTGCGGCAATGATCCCTAGAAAAGAAGCGATCTGCAGTTGCTGCAGGAGATAACCCGCCGTCAGAAATGTCGGCAGAATGGTCCCGCCGGCGGCCAGCAGCAGGCCGCAGCCAATGGCAACGACGAGAACGGCGGGATCAACGGGAAGGCTTGGCCTTGATGGCCCTGATATCGCGCGGTCGGTCATTGGGCGAACAACTTCAGTTTGTTGCGGACACGCAGCACGCCGACGGAGCCGAAGGCAATCGCCAGCGCCAGGATCAGCCCCTCGAAAAAGGGCTGGGCGAGGGGAGGAAGGCCGGAGAAGAACATCAGCGAGGCGACTGTCTTCAACAGCATGGCGCCGACGGCGACGCCCACTGCCGTGCCGATACCACCGGCAAGCGACACGCCGCCAAGCACGATCGCGGCAATCGAGTTCAGGGTGTAGGTCGGACCGATGCCGGCATCGCCGGTCATCGTGACCATGGAGACATAAAGCCCCGCCATGCCGGCCATCAGCCCGCCCAGCACATGGGCGGAGATGCGCATGGATGTCGTGTTGATGCCGGTGAGCTGCGCCGAATGCTCGTTGGCTCCAAGTGCTTTCAGCGCCATGCCGAAACTCGTCTTGCGCAGCACGATGGTGATCACAAGCACGGTGACAATGATTAGTATCAGAGAGGTCGGGATAGGGCCGATCGCGTAGGTGAAGGCATCGGAAAGCTCGGAGTTTACACCGCCGCCTGGCGTCGGCCTGAGGTAAAGCGCGATGCCGGAATAGATCGCGCCGGTGGCGAGGGTCGCGACGATCGGCGGCACGTTGCCGAAGCAGACGAAGAGGCCGGTGAATAGCCCGCAGGACATGCCGACCAGCAGCACGGCAGCCATGCCGAGGAAAAGCGAGCCGCCATCGCCGGCGAGTACGAAGGAAGCCGTGACATTGGTCAGCGCCACGACCGCACCGACCGAGAGGTCTATGCCGCGTACCAGGACAACAAAGAACTGAGCGAAGGCGGCAAACACCAGGAGCGCGGACTGGTTGGACCAGATCGTCAGTACATAGGTGGAGAGCCCCCGCGGATGCGTGGCGATGTAGAGGACAAAAAGAGATACGAAGGCGATGGTCGGGATAATGACGCGCAGGTTGCGTCGGATGTAGAGCGCGGTCATTGCACGGTCTCCGGCGCTGATGGGGCAGTGCTGAGGCCCATGGCGGCTGAAATCAGGTTTTCAGGCGTCAGTGTGTCTCCGCTGAGTTCCCGCGCGATGCGGCCACGATAGAAGACTGCGACCCGATCGCAGAGATGCACGAGCTCTTCGTAATCCGTCGACTGCATGACGATCGCGATGCCCTGTCCGGCAAGGTCGGTGAGCAGGCGGTAGATCTGCGCCTTGGTCTTCACGTCGATGCCGCGGGTGGGATCGAGCAGCAACAGGCAGCGTGGTCCAAGCGCCAGCCATTTGGCAAGCAGCACCTTCTGCTGGTTGCCACCCGACAGTGACATGACGGGATCGGAGAGCTGGCCATAGGTCAATTCGAGGCGTTCGAGAAGGGCTAGGCAGCCGGCGTCGAGCGCTTCGCTGTCGGCGTGAAGTCCGATGCCGGCAAGCCGCATGTTGTCTGATATCGACAGCGGCTGGATCATGCCCTCTGTCTTGCGATCTTCGGGAACCAGCGCGATGCCGATCTCCGGTGACTTCGACCGATGCGGCGAGCGGCGCTCATAGACTTTGCCGGAGAGCTCGATCGACCCGCTGACGCCCGAGAGTGTGCCAAAGATCGCTTCGAGCACGCGCTGCTGGCCCTGGCCTTCGAGGCCACCGAGACCATAGATCTCGCCCGGGCGTACCGTGAAGCCGACATCGAAGAGTTCACCGGCGAAGGACAAGTCCTTGATGGAAAGAAGCGGTGCAACATTCGCAGGCACCGCCGAACGCGGTGGCGGGAAAAGCCGGTCCATGGTCTCGCCGATCATCAGCGACACGATGCTCTGGTTGTCGATCGTGCCTGCCGGGAAGGTGTGGACATGCTGTCCGGCGCGAAACACCGAGATCGTGTCGGCGAGGGCCTCGACCTCGTGGAAACGATGGGAAATGAACAGTATGCAGCAACCTTCGTCGCGCAGTTTGCGGATGACGGTGAACACTTTCTCGACGGCGGAGGCGCCGAGTGCGGAGGTGGCCTCATCGAGGATGAGAAGACGCGGTTTCTGGTAGAGCGCCTTGGCGATTTCCACCCGCTGCCGGTCTGCGAGAGAGAGTTCCTCCACGGGCGTGTCGAGAGAAATGCTCTCGGCACCGATCAGGTCGAGGGCTGCACGGGCTTCCTCATAGGCTTTGGCGAGCATGAAGCCGAAGCGTGTTTGCGGGCGGGCAAGCGTGATGTTGTCGCCGACAGAGAGTGTCGGCAGGAGCGACAGTTCCTGGAACATGCAGACGATACCGGCGGCAGACGCCTGTCGCGTTCCGGAAAACCGGATGGGCCGGCCATCGAGGCGCATCTCGCCGGTCGTCGGCTGGATGACCCCGGAAAGCAGTTTCATCAGTGTCGACTTGCCGGCGCCGTTTTCGCCGAGGATGGCGTGCACGGAGCCCGGTCGGGCGGAGAAATCGATCGTCTTCAGGGCCTGGATCGGCCCATAGGACTTCGAAATCCCCGAAAGCTCGATGAATGGAGCTGTCGTCATTCTGGCATGTCCTAGTATTGACCGGGCGGCGGCGCCTTAAGGGGGCAGGCACCGCCGTCCAGCCGGGAGGATCAGGTATTGTCGGGGGTCTGGCCGAGCAGCTCTTCCGGGGTGAAGACCGGGAAGCAGTTCGGATAGCCAGTCGCGGTGTAGAAGGTATCCGGCAGGTTCGGGAAGTAGTCCGTTCCTTCCTTCAGTTCTGCGTTGTCCTTGTTCGGGATCGGCAGAAAGACCTTCTGTGGCAGGCTGTTGCCCTCAAGCAGCGAGACGGCGGCTTCGAGTGCCACGGCCGACATGACGGGCGCCTGGGCTGCGGTGAGGCCCGGATATTTCCCTTCAGCGATCAGCTTGCGGGCGCCGTTGCCGGCATCGCCACCGATCGGAACGACCGGGTGACCGGCATTCTTCATGGCGTTCAGTGCGCCGATCGTGCCTTCCTGGACCATGACGCCGTCAAAGTTGCCATTGGTGGCGATCGCGTCGGCGGTGACCTTCTGCACGGTGCCGGCATCCCAATTGCCGACAACCTGCACGACCTTCAGACCAGGATGCTTGTCGAGCACGGAGCGCATGCCGAGATGGTTGTCACGGTCCGTCGCATTGCCCGGCAGGCCGGAGACTTCGAGCACGCTGCCCTCGACCTTGCCCTTGGCCTTCTCGATCTCACGCACGACGGCTTCCGCCTTCATCGCGCCGAGCTCGAACTGGTTTTCGTTCACCTGCACGATGGCATCGGTGTCGAGCACGTTGTCGAAGGGCACGAGCACTGTGCCGGCCTGTTCGGCGCGCTTGATGACGGAGGAGAAGGCGGTCGGGTTGACGGCGATGAAGGTGATCGCGTCGTAGCCGGCGGCGATGAAGTTGTCGATCGCAGCGATCTGGGCGGCGCTGTCATTGCCGACCGAGACGACGGTGAATTCGGACAGCTTTGCCTTGTTTTCTTCGCGGGCCGCCCAGGCCTTCGCGCCCTGGATGGCGGTCACGCGCCAGTCATTGCCGGCGAAGCCGTTGACGAACGCAACCTTGTAGGGGCCATCCCGCTTCTCGTACTTGATGACCTTGGCATTGTCGGGTGCTGCAGAGAAGCACTCCGGACGATGGGTGTCTTCGGCGCGGACGGCCGAACTGAAACTGAAGACGCAGAGCATCGCGGCCGACGCGGCAAGCGCGGCCTTGTTAAAGGTTCTCACGGTGAACTCCTCCCGAAGTGTAATCTCCCAGAAAGCGCTAATCTCAGCGCTAACATAATTTTTTAAGCACATCCTCTAGCCACGATCAAGCGAAATATGTTAGCGCTGAGATAAAGTTCATGGCACGGTCCTGAAGAGCAGATCGCGTGTCGCCGTCTTGGCCAATCGGGCAATGCGGCAGGGGAGGAGACGAAACAAATGCAGCCGGAGACGCCGACGCTCACTCATGTGGCTCGCCTGGCGAATGTCAGCGAGAACACCGTGTCACGGGTCATCCGCAACAAGGGCTCGATTGCGGAGGAAACCCGCAAGCGCGTTCTCGACGCCATCGACACGCTCGGCTACGTGCCCAATCGCGCGGCCGGCTCGCTCGCCTCCTCGGCGTCGCTGATCATTGGCGTGATCCTGCCGTCGCTCTCCAACATCGTTTTTCCTGAGGTGCTGCGCGGCATCCATGCCGGTCTCGCCGACACGCCTTATCAGCCGATGATCGGCGTCACCGATTATGACCTCGGCAAGGAGCAGCAACTCGTCTCCTCGCTGCTCGCCTGGCAGCCGACAGCCCTGATCACCACAGGCTTCGAACACACAGACGCTGCGCGCCGCATGCTGGAGAACAGCCGCATTCGCATTGCCGAACTTATGGACATCGACGATACGCCGATCGATCTCGCGGTTGGCCTGTCTCATCGACGGGCCGGTCGCGCGACAGCCGAGCATCTGGTGCGGCGCGGCTATAGCCGTATCGGTTATGTCGGTCACGATTGGACAGCCGACCGCCGCGCCCGCGCCCGCTATGACGGCCTCTGCGAAGCGCTGGCTGAAGCCGGCCTGTCGCTCTCCGTCGAGAAGCGCCATGACGGTCCGAGCTCGACGATTGCCGGCCGCGACACGCTGGCCGGTCTGCTCGCCGATGGCGCTGTGGCCGATGCCGTCGTCTTCTCGAACGACGACATGGCGGTCGGTGGCTTCATGCATTGTCTGGGCGCCGGTATCCCGGTGCCGGAGCGGGTCGCCCTTTTCGGCTTCAACGGACTGGAGATCGGCCAGGCGTTGCCGAAGCCTCTGTCGACGGTCCGCTCGAACCGCTTCAACATCGGCAAGACAGCGGTCGAAGCGCTGCTCGCTCAGGCCGAACGGCCGGGCGAAGCTCAGATCATCGATACCGGATTCGCCATCATCGACGGCGCAACGGCCTGACCGCGCGCCACTTCACCGGAGACTACCATGCTTTTGGGCGCCATTGCCGACGACCTGACCGGAGCCACCGACCTTGCCCTGATGCTGTCACGGGAGGGCATGCGAACCATCCAGACGATCGGCGTTCCCAAGGCCGGCCTTGATCTTTCGGGCGTCGACGCGGTGGTGGTTGCGCTGAAGTCGCGCACCAATCCTGCAGCTGAAGCTGTCGCCATGTCGCTCGAGACGCTTTCCTTCCTGCAGGCGGCGGGTGCGAAGCAGTTCCTGTTCAAATATTGCTCGACCTTCGATTCCAGTCCCGTCGGCAATATCGGTCCCGTCACCGAAGCCCTGATGCAGGCGCTCGGCACGGATCTGACGATTGTCTGCCCGGCTTTCCCGGCCAATGGCCGAACCATTTACAAGGGCCATCTGTTTGTCGGCGACCAGCTGCTGTCCGATAGCCCGATGCGCAATCATCCGCTGACCCCGATGACCGACGGCTCGCTGGTTCGCCTGATGGCCGGCCAGTCGCAGCTGAAGGTGGGGCTGGTGACCCGTGAAACGGTCGGGCAGGGAGCTTCAGCCGTCGCGCAAGCCTTCGAAGCTGCGCGTGACAAGGGCGAACAGGCGCTGGTCGTCGATGCGTTGACCGATGCCGATCTCCGGGTGATCGGTGAGGCCGCTGCCGGACTGACCCTGATCACCGGCGGCTCCGGTATAGCGCTCGGTCTGCCTGAAAATTTCCGTCGCGCCGGCCGCTTGCGCTCTTCTGGAGAGGCGCTCGCCTTTTCCGCGCCGGCGGGACGGTCGATGATCCTTGCCGGGTCTTGTTCGGAAGCGACCCGCAGCCAGATCCGCACGGCGATCGAGGCGGGCGTGCCCGCGCTCAAGCTTGATCCTATCGAGATCGCCGAGGGACGTTTCCGGGTTGAGCAGGCTCTGTTCTGGGCACTCGGCCAGTCGGCACGGGCACCACTGATCTATTCGAGTGCCGAACCGGACGAGGTAAAGGCAGCCCAGGCTGCCCTCGGTCGCGAGAGGGCCGGATCGCTCATCGAGCATTTCCTCGCCGAGACCGCGCTCGGCCTCAAGGCCGCTGGCGTCCGCCGCCTGATCGTCGCCGGTGGCGAGACCTCGGGTGCCGTGGTCGGTGCGCTGGCACCCGACGCGCTCTTCATTGGTCCCGAGATCGATCCCGGTGTGCCCTGGACGTTGACTCTCGGACAGACGGAGCCGATGGCGCTGGCGCTGAAGTCCGGCAATTTCGGTGCACCCGATTTCTTCCTCAAGGCCTGGGACCTCCTGCCATGACATCCATTGTCTCCGAGGAAACCCGCCTGCGCGACGAGATCGCCGAGGTCGGCAAATCCCTCTTCGATCGCTGCTTCACCTTCGGCTCGACCGGCAATATCAGCGCGCGGCTCTCGAATGGCGAAATGCTGATGACGCCGACCAATGCCTCCATGGGGTCGCTCGATCCCGGCCGACTGTCGAAATTCACGGCCGAGGGCGTGCATGTCGGCGGTGATAAGCCGACCAAGGAAGCCTTCCTGCACCAATGCATGTATTGCGCGCGGGAAAGCTCGGGCGCGGTCGTTCATCTGCATTCCACCCATGCGGTCGCTGTCAGCATTCTTGACGGCCTTGATCCCGATGACGTTCTGCCGCCGCTGACGGCCTATTACGTGATGCGGGTCGGGCGCCTGCCGATGGCCCCCTATTATCCGCCAGGGGATGCAGCGCTCGCCGAAGCCGTGCGCGAAAGGGCTGAACATAGCCATGCGGTCCTTCTGGCCAACCACGGCCCCGTCGTTGCGGGCAAGACTTTGAAAGAAGCACAGTATGCGATGGAGGAGCTGGAAGAGACCGCCAAGCTCTTCCTGATGCTGCGAGGCGAACGCTTAAGGCCGCTGACCTCCGCGCAGGTCGACGCTTTGCGCTCGACCTAGCCCAATCGTCTGCTGCGCGGGCAGGCCTCGATGACCTTTAGCTGCGAGTCTGTTCTTCCCGCTTCTCCATGTCTTCGCCCTGATCAGCTAGAACGACAGGATCGCTGCGTTTATCCTGTCGCGCCAGTCGCGTGCATCGATCAGTTCCTGCGGGAATAGACCAGCTATTGCGAAAAACGGTGCGGAGGGGTCGGTGGCGCCCATGCTTGCCGCCGCCGCAATCACCTCGCTGCGACGGGGATCACCGCAATCACCTCGCTTCTTCACCGATGCCATCCAGACCCCCACTGCATAGGCCGTCGCGCCCGCTGTCTGACCTTTCGCCAACATGTCGACGGTGGGCGCCAAAAGCCGCTGCGGTAATTTTTGCGTGGTATCGAGCGCGATCTGGATATTGCGATGGTCGATTGTCGGATTGGAAAAGCGTGCCAGAAGATCGTCGATGTAAGCGGCAAGGTCGATGCCGTGCACCGGATCGAGCGTCGAGGCGACCTCTTCCATATGCAGGCGCGCTTTTGCCGCCAGATGCGGTACGGCCATCACGTCGCGAATATAGTCGAGATTTCCAAGGATCCCGAGATGGGCGAGCAGCGTATGCGTACCGTTGAGCAATCGTAGCTTCATCTTCTCATAGGGCTCGACATTCCCGGCGAAGATTGCGCCGCCGGCCTCCCAGGCGGGGCGACCGGAAACGAAGTCATCCTCGATGACCCATTGCAAAAATGGCTCCGTATCGATTGCCAGTGCGTCCAGGGCTCCGAGCAGTCTCTCGGCACGAAGCCGGGTGGTGTCGGTGGCGGCGGGCACGATCCGGTCGACCATGGAACAGGGAAACCGACCCTTATCGGCGATCCAATCGGCCAGCGCGGGATCGCGCAGCTGGGCCATCTCCAGAACCAGGCGACGCACGACATTGCCGTTGGATGGCAGATTGTCGCAACAGAGAACCGTGTAGGGTGCAAGCCCTGCAGCGCGCCGCAGGGCAAGCCCCTCAACGAGAAAGCCCAGCACACCAACGGGCGCATCTGGCCACTTAAGGTCCGCGGCAATGGCTTGATGAGCGTGGTCCAACCCGCCCGTTGCCGGATCAAGACCATAGGCCTTCTCCGACACGGTAAGCGTCACAACACGGATCGCCGGATCGGCCAGGGCTGAAAGCACCCGGGCGCCATCATTAGCGGCACAGATCCAGTCGACAGTCGCGCCGATGACTTCGGACTGATCGCCCGCCTCGCTCCGCGTAGTGATGGAATAGAGGCCATCCTGTGCTGCGAGCGCTTCGACCGGCTCGGACGAGCGCAGGTTTACGGCAATGATGCCCCAGGGTCCGAATTCGGCTTCCAGAGCATGCTGCGTGAACACTGCCTGATGCGCCCTGTGGAAGGCGCCGATCCCGATATGTACGATGCCGGGCTTCAGTTTCGTCCGGTCAAATTGCGGTTGACGAACCCGATCCGGAAGACCTGTGGTGCTGGAGAGCCTTTGCATCATCAGCCTCCCAGCCCGTATTGGGCATGCGACAGCGTGCGCTCGATGCCGCGAAGCTCTGCCAGGCCCTTGAGCCTGCCGATGGCGGGGTAGCCCGGCTGTGCCCCACGCGTCAGGTCATCGAGGATTTCCTGTCCATGGTCGGGGCGCATGGGAATTTGGTGATCTTCACGCCCTTCCTTGCGCCGTTTTGCCTCCTCCGTGATCAAGGCTGCGATGACAGCCACCATGTCGGTCCCGCCTTCCAGATGTTCGTCCTCAAAAAAGGAGCAGGGGACTGTGTCGGTGTCGCGGGTCACGTTGCGGAGGTGGACGAAGTGGATGCGGTCGGCAAAGCGCTTGGCAAGAAAAGGCAGATCATTGTCAGGGCGCGCGCCGAGTGATCCGGTGCAGAGGGTTACGCCGTTGGCGCTGAGATCAACGGCATCCAGCATATGCGCATAGTCGGCTTCTGTTGAAAGTATGCGCGGCAGACCGAGCAGCGACCAGGGTGGATCATCGCCGTGTGCGCAGATATTGATGCCGACCTGCTGGGCGACCGGCGCGACTTCGCTCAGGAAATCGACGAGGTTTTGCTGCAGCCGTTCGCGGTTGACGCCTTGATAGGAGCGGAGCTTCTCAAGCAACTGCTCGAGTGTGTAGCCATCGGCAGAGCCCGGCAGGCCGGCACCGATATTCTTGCCGAGGGCCGTGATCTTGGCATCCTCCATCCCGGAGAAACGCCGTGCTGCCTCGTCGGTCAGCCAGTCCGGATAGTCTGCGGCAGCCTCGGGGCGGTTCAGGATATGGATGTCGAAAGCTGCGAAATCGACGAGATCAAAGCGCATGGCTTTGGCGCCGTGACCCGTCTCCCACCGCAAATCCGTCCGCGTCCAGTCGAGGATCGGCATGAAGTTATAGCAGACTGTTCGTATGCCCGAGGCCGACAGGCGTCTGAGCGTTTCCTGCCAGTTGGCGATGTGGCGCTTCCAGCCGCCGGTCTGCGTTTTGATGTCCTCGGACACCGGAATGCTCTCGACCACATCCCACACCAGACCGCCGGCCCGGATCGCGTCATGCCGTTTGGCGATCTCGTCTTCCGGCCAGACCTCGCCGGTCGCGATGTGGTGCAGTGCGGACACGATGCCCTCGGCGCCGGCCTGCGCCGCATCTCTCACACTGACTTTGTCGATGGGGCCGAACCAGCGCCAGGTATGTCTCATCTCTCGTCCTTTAGGCTTTTATCCGTCTGTTGAAATGTGATCTGCACCTTGCAGGCCTTCGAGCGGTCACCGGCCTGTTCAAATGCCTCCACCACCGCATCGAGTGGGAAACTGTGGGAAATGATCGGACGCACATCGATCTCGCGCGTCGAGATCAAGGCGACGGCCTCAGAGAATTCCTCATGGAACCGCTGCGAGCCACGCCAGACGATTTCCTTGCCGACCAGTGCGTTGAGGGGAATGGTGACGTCGCCAGTCACGCCGACCTGGACCAGAATGCCCCGCGGCTTGATCGCAGTAAACGCGGAGCGCAGGGCAGGTCCAGCCGCTGAGCAGTCGAAGACCACGTCGAAATAGCCCTTGTGTTCCGTGAAGGGCAGAAGACCGTCCGGCTCGCTTTTTACATTGATGGCTTGCGTGGCGCCCATCGAGAGCGCACGCGACAAGGCGGAGTCGGCCAGATCCGTGACCACGATCTGGCCGGCACCTGCATAATGCGCGGCGGCCACGGTCAAGAGACCGATCGGCCCCGCGCCCGTGACAAGAACGGTCTTGCCGTTGAGATCGCCGGCCTGAGCGATTGCATGGAGGCAGACCGCCAGCGGCTCTGCGCAGGCCGCTTCTCCCGGTGTGACGCCCCCACCCACCGGATGGCATTGAATGGCGGGCACGACCAAGTGCTCGCGAAACATGCCGTCTTCATGCGGCAAGCGCATGGCCGAGCCCATGAAGCGCATGTCCAGGCAGTGAATGGGTTGCCCGATCCGGCAATACTGGCACTGGCCGCAGGGTTGGGACGGATTGACCGCCACAAGTTGCCCAAGTTCAAGACCTGAAACACCGTCGCCAATTTCCTCCACAAAGCCGGAGGCTTCGTGACCGGCGACGATGGGTTCGCGGACACGGACCGGGCCAAAGCCGCCATCCTGGTAATAGTGCAGGTCCGAGCCGCAGATGCCGCCTGCCGCCATGGCAAGCCGAACCTCTCCAGCTCGACATGTCGAATAGTCGAGATGCTCAACGCGCAGGTCGCGCTCAGCATGAAGGCGGGCAACGCGAGTTTGCATCGCACAGAGACCTTTCGTTCAAGACCGAGATCAGCCCGCCAGTGCGGACCGGCAGATCAACGGATCAGACCGAGTTGCGTCGGCAGCCACATGGTGATGGCTGGGATGAAGGTGATGAGTCCGAGCGCCAGGAACAGCGGGATCATCCAGGGCAGGATGGCCAGCGTCGTCTTTTCCACCGACAGCTTGGAGATGCGCGACAGCACGAAAAGTACCATGCCGACGGGTGGGGTCAGAAGCCCGATCATGAGGTTGAGCGTGATGATCACGCCGAGATGTACCGGATCAATGCCGTAGCGGGCCGCAATCGGCATCAGGATCGGCACAAGGATGCTGATCGCGGCAATCGTATCGAGGAAGGCGCCGACGACCAACAAAAGGACGTTGACGATGATCAGGAACATCCACCAGTTGTCAGTCAGGTTGAACATGAAGTCTGCGAACAGCTGCGCTGCCTGGCTCACCGTCAACAGCCAGGCGAATATCGACGCGGCGGTGACGATGAACAGCACCGAGGCCGTGGTCTCGATGGTGTCGAACGAGGCCTTAGCCAGCGTCCTCACCGTCATGGTCCGATAGCGGACGAGCCCGAGAAACAGCGACCATAGAACAGCAGCGACGGCCGCCTCTGTCGGCGTGAACCAGCCCATCGTCATGCCGCCGATCAGCAGCACGGGTGTCATCAGCGCCATGACCGCGGAAAAGTCGAAATACCAGTCGAGCGCCACGAGAACCGCAAGTCCGATCAGCACCGCGATATTGACCGACATTCCCGCCAGGATCATCAGGTAGATGGCGCCAGGGAAGGCGAGGACGATCACCACTTCCAGCGAGGCAGCCAGCAATTGCTTCAGCTCGAATGGGGTATCAGAGCCCCAGCCCTTGCGCTTGGCGAAGATGTAAACCGTCAGCATCATCAGGATCGTCATGACGACCCCTGGAATGATGCCAGCCATGAACAGCGCCCCGATGGAGGCATTGGCCATCATGCCGTAAATGACGAAGGGCAGAGATGGCGGGAAGATGGGACCCAGAGTGGCCGAGGCCGCGGTAACCCCAACGGCGGCCTCCACCGGATAGCCATGGTCCTTCATGGCCTTGATTTCGATGGTCCCAATGCCGGCGGCATCGGCAAGCGCCGTTCCGGACATGCCGGAGAAAACCACGGAGCCGATGATGTTGACCTGTGCCAAGCCACCCTTCATCCAGCCGACGAGTGACAGGGCGAACTTGTAGATGCGGCCCGTCACCCCGGCAATGTTCATGAGATTGCCGGCCAGAATGAAGAAGGGCACCGCAATCAGAGGGAAGCTCTCGACACCGGCGATCATGCGTTGGGCCGCGATGATGTCAGGGGCAACGCCATAGATCACGAGATAGGCGAGTGATGCGACGGCCATGGAGACCGCAACCGGCGTGCCGAGGATCAACAGAAACAGAAAGGAACCGATGAGAAGCAGCATAGTCTAGATCCCCCCTGCGTGAATGTCTTCCTGCGCCCTCTGGCGCGCGGTTTTCGTCCCCGTCAGATCCTTGACGAGGTTATGGATGGAGCGGACAGACATCAGCGCAAAGGCTGCAAAGACGGTATAGAAGACGATGCCACGTGGCAGGTCCACGGTGACCATGCGCTCCCCGCCGACAATCTCCAGATAGCGCCACATCAACCAGGTCATGTAGGCGAAGAAGGCGATGCCGATGGCATCGACGACCGTTTCGAGCACCCTGACCGCCCGCGTTGGCAGAAAGCGGTAGAGCAGGTCCACCTGGATATGCCGCATGGTGCGCACGCACATGACTGACCCCATGAAGACGACCACGACGAGGCAGTTGGCTGCGATTTCCTCGGTCCAGGAAAAGCTGTTGTTCAAAACGTAGCGTGTAAAGAACTGCAGAAATACGGCTAGGCCCATGCCCCAGAAGACGGCCAGCGTTACCCAGTCTTCGATGGCGTGATGCGATAGATCAATTGGCGTGGCTTCCTCCTCGAAAGCATGCGCCATCTCCTCCACACTGATCGGCGCGTGCGGGTGCTCCGTCATGGGTCGGCTCCAATTCTCTATGATTTGAAAATGGGTCCCGGCGCCGGACAGGCGCCGGGACGGCGCCATTACTTGATGGCGCGGATGGCTTCCCAATCAGCCTTGTCGTAGCCGAAGTCCTCGAACTTCGCCTTGGCGATGACATTCGCTTCGAAGTCAGCCTTGTCGACTTCGGTAACTGTGATGCCCTTCGCCTTGAACTCGTCAACGAGCGCCATTTCACGGGCTTCGATGGTCTTTGTCGTGCGGGCTGCTGCTTCCAGCATCACTTCGGTGAAGATCGCCTTGTCTTCATCCGACAGACTTGCCCAACGGGTCTTGGAAACCACCGTATTCAGGTGGTCAACGATGTGGCCCGTGAGCACGATGTTCTTCTGGACTTCGTAGAACTTCTTGGCCTCGATCGTCGTCAGCGGGTTTTCCTGGGCTTCGACCGTGCCATTCTGCAGAGCGAGATAAACTTCCGCAAAAGCGATCGGTGTTGTGTTAGCGCCGCAGGCCCGCGGCATTGCCAGATAGGCCGGCACATCCGGCACGCGGATCTTCAAGCCCTCCATGTCGGCGCATTTGCCGATCGGGCGGTTTGAGGTCGTATGCCGCGTTCCGTAGTAGCTGACGGCGACGATATGGTTGCCGGTCTTTTCTTCATAGCCGGCGGTCAGTTTCTTGAAGACGTCGCTCTTCGTGTAGGCCAGGAGATGGCTCGGGTCGCGGAAGATATAGGGATAGTAGGTGACGCCGATCGGATTGTGGTCGCGTGCGGCAAAGCTTGAACCTGAGATGATGATGTCGACGGTGCCGAGCTTGAGACCCTGGTTGATGTCGGCTTCCTTGCCGAGTTGCGAAGCCGGAAAGACGTCGATCTTGTACCGGCCTTCGGTTCGCTTGGCGATCTCCTCTGCCGCCCAGACGGAATCCGTGTGGAAGGGCTCCGAGGTTTCATAAACATGGGCCCATTTCAGAACGGTCTCGGCATGGGCCGAGACCGTGGACGCGACAATCACTGCCGCTGCTCCAAGAAGCGTCTTAAGTGTCAGTTTCATGTATTCCTCCCATTGAAACAGAACTCTTTGGAAAACCGTCGGCGCAAGGCCTGAACGGTCAGTCTTCTCTGGTCGGCTCCTCCTCAAAGCTTTCCGAGAATCTCCTCTGCGCCAGCGTCAGATGGCGCCGCATGGCCTCTCGGGCACCGTCAGGGTCCCGGGCTGCGATCGCGTTGCGAATGATGCGGTGCTCTTCGAGCGCCAGCTTCCAGGTATGTGGCCCCTCGAAATAGCTGGCCAGCTTCTTGAAATACGGCGACATGCGCGAATCGTAGATCAGGCCAGTAAAGTGCTTGAGCGCCGAATTGCCGATGATGTCGGCGATCGCCGTATGGAAATCGCGGTCGCACGCCAGCGCCACCGCGCCATCGTCCAGTGCGCCCTCCATGCGGTCCAGGATGGCGTCGATACGCATGAGACTTTCCGCCGTCGCAAGCCTTGCGGCCTCTTCCGCGATGCCGCTTTCGATCAGGCAGCGCGCCTGCAGGATTTCCAGCGGTCCTTCGCTGTCATCATGGTCGATCGCATGCAGGGTCGGCCCGGGCCGGCTGCTGATGTAGACACCAGAGCCCATGCGGATCTGAATGTGCCCCTCGACCTCGAGCACGATCAGCGCTTCACGGACAGTCGGTCTTGAGACCGAAAAACGGTCTGCGAGCTCCCGCTCGGGCGGAAGCCGTGAGCCCGGCTTCAATTCACCCGTTTCGATGAGCGCACGGATCTGCTCCGCGACCTGGCGATAAAGCCGGCGCGGCTCCAAAGCCACGAACATGAAAATCCTCCGAGCGTATCACTCCCCTGATACGCAGGCGGTCAGATTGTCTGACCAATTTTGAGTATGATTTTTTAATCGATCCTGTCAAGCGGGTTTGCAACAGGGCCGAGTGTGGCGGTTCGTCGGAGGGTGCTCAGTTGCGCTGGAGGAAGGGCTGCGCTCGAACGGGCACCGAGCAGGTTAGCATGTCTGGAGAAGCAGGCGGATCGGTGCTCGCCAAGCTGGCGTTCTCAGGCTATGATTTGTTATCTTGCTGTTGCATCCTTCTGGAAATGCGATCATATTTCGATCAAGAAGATAACAACATGGAGCATGATGATGCTTGTCATCATTGCCGATGATCTGACCGGAGCATTGGACACAGCTGCCCCCTTTGCCGCGCGCGGGCTGCATACCGAAGTCGCCTTGACGCCGAATGCGGTCCCGTCAGGGCTTTCACAGTTGCCAGCTGTCCTGTCGATCAATCTGGCCTCCCGGGAGCGGTCTGCAGAAGATGCGTTACAAGCCATGCGTCAGGTGATGGAAGCACTGCCGCCCAATGTCACGCTGTTCAAAAAGGTCGACTCGCGCCTCAAGGGGCATATCGCAGTCGAGCTTGATGCCATTCCATTCAAGCGCGCACTTGTCGCGCCCGCTATTCCTGCCTTTGGCCGCGTCGTCCGCGACGGACATGTCGAGGGATTTGGAGTACCGACGCCCATTTCCGTGGCGAACGCCTTGGGTCACCATGCAGCGCGATGCAGCATCGTCGATGCAGCGACAGATCAGGACATGCGTGATGCTCTGGCGGGCGCCCACGCCGAGGGCATCGATCTCTTCATCGGCGCAAGAGGGCTTGCCGAGGCATTGGCTGTCGAGATGACCGGCCAGCCGATGTCCGAGCTGGTTGAGCCTCCCATCGGCCCCGCACTCTTTGTCATCGGGTCGTATGATCGCATCACCGTGGAGCAGGTCGATCGCTTGCGCGAGATGGAGGCTGTGAGCCACCATCCGGCACCCAACGGCTTGCTGGAGATTGTCGCCCAACCGCATATGTTCCCAATACTTGTGCAGGCGGTCTCCGGCGACACAGAGATAGGCTCGGAGGAGGTCGCTCGAAACCTTGCGTCCTCAGTGCACCCCGAGTTGACTGTGGGTGCTCGCACTCTGCTCCTTTGCGGGGGGGCGACCGCAGAAGCCGTTATGGCTCGCATGGGGATCAAGTGTTTTCGTTTGCAGGGTGAATGTCTGCCAGGGCTCGGGCTGGCCTATGCCGGAGGGCAATGTATCATCGCCAAATCAGGCGGATTCGGAGTGCCGGAAACATTGGTGATGCTCGCCGAAAAGCTGCATGGGGGCAGGGGCTGACAATGGGACTGCAAAGCGGAACGGCACGTAAGAGCCTGGCGGATCTGGTATTCGAGCGGATGCATCGGGCGATCAAATCGGGGTCTTACCAACCGGATGAGCGATTGCCGACCGAACACGATCTGGCGATCGAGTTCGAGGTATCCCGTCCGATCATTCGTGAAGCGCTCAGGCGCTTGCGCGAGCAGGGCTTCATCTATTCTCGCCGCGGCGCGGGCAGTTTCGTGCGCTCTGTCGGGATGAAGCAGCCGCTCGGCTTCGGTCAGCTGGAAAACGTTGCCGATCTTCTGAATTGCTACGAATTCCGCCTGAACCTTGAGCCGGCGGCGGCAGAAGCCGCAGCCCTGCGGCACACGCCCGGCATGCTCGCCGCAATCCGCGAGGCGCTCGAACTGATGCGGGATGCGACCAATAGGCAGGCGCACCGCGAAGACGCTGACTTCCAGTTCCATCTCGCCATCGCACGCGCTGCCAACAATACCTATTTCTCGACGGCCATGGAGGCCCTGAAGGACCACATCGCCGTAGGCATGCGCTTCCATGGGGTTTCCGTCAAACGGGACAATGCCGGCCTTTCACGGGTCTTTGCCGAGCATGAGGCAATCGCCGAGGCAATCGCGGCAGGCGAGGGCGCTCGCGCCAGGGAGTTGATGCACACACATCTGACCGGGTCACGCGCCCGCCTGTTCCAGTCCAGCGCTTCTCTGGCAGCGGTTTCCGAGGGATGAGCGGAGAATGCTCAGCGCAGAATCAAAGAGGGGGCCGATTGGGCCCCCTTCATTTTGTGCAGATGAAAATGGTCCGTCAGTACGCCGCTCTGTAGATTGCGAGCACGTCTTCGACCGCCATCTCGGCCGGATTGTTGTCCATCAGACGACGGTTGCCATGGGCTTCTGCTGCATAGCCGGCGAGCGCATCTTCTTTGGCACCGTGGCGGGATAGCTGCATTTCGATATCGAGATCCGTGCAGAAGCGGCAGGCATTCTCCAGCAGGGCGTCGGGCGCGCTTGCACTGAACCCGAGGGCCTCGGCCACCTCCGCCGTCTTGTCGCGGACGACCGACTGGTTGAAGGCGAGCACATGCGGAAACACGATCGCGTTGGCGAGGCCATGCGGCAGACCGAGACGCGTACCGAGCGGATAGGCGATAGCATGTCCGGCCGCCGTGTTCACCGGCCCGAGGCAGATGCCGCCATAGTAGGACGCAAGCATCATGCCTTCGCGCGCTTCGGTGTCAGACCCGTCCTTGACGGCGCGGGCGAGATATTTGCCCACGAGGCGGAAACCCATGCGAGCAAAGCCATCGATCATCGGATGGGCGCGCTTGTTGGTAAAGGCCTCGACGCAATGGGCCATGGCGTCGACGCCTGTTGAGGCGGTGACTGCCGGCGGTACGGAGAAGGTCAGTTCCGGATCGAGGACTGCAATGTCGGCGATCATGTGCGGGCTTTCGACCGCGATCTTGGCGCCCTTCACCGGATCGGTGATCAGCGAGCGAATGCCCGCCTCGGAGCCCGTCCCGGCGGTTGTCGCGACCTGCACAAGGCGGGTGTTGCGGCCAGCCACCCTGTTGGGGCCTGCAACGTCGACGAGTGTCTGCTCGCTGTCCCACAAAGCGGCAACGAGCTTGGCCACGTCGAGGACAGAACCCCCGCCAAGCCCGACAACGACCTGGGGCCTGACCCTGCGCGCAACCGCAAGGGCCGCATCCAACGTCGCTACGTCAGGTTCGCCGGGGATCGCGTCGAAGATCTCGATCTTGCCGGGCAACATGAGCCGATCGATGAAGCCTGCCGTGATCGGGGTAGCAATGACGAGAACGGACGTTGCATCGTCCACAAGGCCGCCGACCTGGCTGATCGCGCCGGCGCCGACGATCAGGCGGCGCGGCTGGTGAAGGGTGATGGATGCGGTCATCAGGGTCATCCTTGCTGAGTCCGGCCGGCGACTAGCTTGCGGGCATAGGCGATGGCGGAATTCATGTTGCCGTGGTTTGCGATGCCCTTGCCCGCGATGTCGAAGGCGGTGCCGTGATCGACCGAGGTGCGGTCGATCGGCAGTTCGACGGAGACGTTGACGGCCGTGTCGAAGGCGACAAGCTTGATCGGGATATGGCCCTGGTCATGATATTGCGCGACCACGAGATCGAAGGCGCCGGAATAGGCGCGGTAGAAGACCGTATCGGCCGAAATCGGCCCCTGGACGTCGATGCCCTCGGCGCGCGCTGCGGCAACGGCGGGTGCAATCTGGTCGTCGTCTTCGGTGCCAAAGAGGCCGTTTTCGCCGCAATGGGGATTGATGCCGGCAACCGCGATGCGCGGCTTGTCGTAGCCGATGCGCTTGAGGTGGTCGTTGCCGGCCTTGATGGTCGCCAGCACCCGTTCGGTGGTCGCCCGGCGGATCGCTTCCTGCAGCGAAACATGGGTCGAGACATGGATGACCTTCAGGCGTTCCGAGGCGAGCAGCATGTAGGCCGCCTTCGAGCCGGTGAGGCTGCGCAGCATGCCGGTATGGCCGTCATAGTGATGGCCTGCCAGGTTCAGCGCTTCCTTGTTAATCGGGGCTGTGACGATGCAGCCAATCGTTCCGGCCTGGGCATCGCACACGGCTTGCTCGATGAAGCGGAAGGCGGCGTCGCCCGCGACGGGGCTCAAAGTGCCCCAGGGAAGCGGAGCGCCTTCCACCTCGACGTCGACGACATAGGGCACGAGATCAATGGACAGGCCCAGTGCGTCACGTGCGGCGTTCAAGGTCGCGAGATTGCCGTAGATTCGCGTGGCCGCGCGATCTTCGGCCGACATTTCGGCCAGCGCCCGGACCGAAATCTCAGGACCGACGCCGCAGGGATCGCCCATGGTGATGCCGATAATGCCGCTCATGTCATTCTCCGTTTTCGGGACGATCCCAGCCGGGGGCGAGCCGGACATATTTGATCGCGCGTCGGTGATAGGTGTAGGCGATATGGAGCGATCCATCCTGATCTGCCAGCAGCCAGGGATAGGACATTTCCTTGTTTCGTCCATCGGTGGAATCGTTGGACAGGCAGGTTCCCGGGCCATCCTCGATCTGGATCCGCTGCGGGAATGTCAATCCGCCATCGCTCGAAATGCAGACTGTGACAGGCGCTCGCGGCACTCCCCAGATGGGGGCGCAGCCCCCGGTCGGGTCCGCCTCCGGCCTGTCGTCTTCCTCGCCGAGTTCGTCGTAGAGGGAGGTGCGACGGTCCGGGGAGGCCGCGGCGTTGATGGGATTGCAGATGACTGCAACACGCCCGTCGTCCAAAGCGATGGCCGCGAGCGAGGAGTTGTTGTTGGGCAGATCAGTCGGTGCGGGCGTGCTCCAGGTCCGGCCGGCGTCATGGCTCTCCGTCCGGTAGACGAAATCCGCCTGGCGACGCCGGAAAAATGCGGCCATCGTCGTGTCACTCAAAGCGACCGGGGACATATGCACGCAGCCGATCGATTGGCTGAGTTCTTCAAGTCGCCAGGTTGCTCCGCCGTCTTCACTGATGCCAACGGCGGCGGTGTCATGACTGCCGTTCCACTTCTGGCCGTGGCGTGGGATGCATCTGAAGATCGGCAGGAGCCAGGTCCCATCAGCGCTGATCGGGACCGGCGCGCGCACGAAGCTGCCTCGGGGCAGGTCTAGATAGCGGCCGTCGGACGCCATCAAGACCGTCGGGTCCGACGCGTCGGTGGTGATTTCGGTCATGCGGATCCGGCATTCGTCCTGGTTGCCTGAGGGCTGCGAGGTATGAAACAGAAGCAGGCGCCCATCGGGTGCCTGAAACAAAACGGGGTTTTGCTCGGAATGATCGGGGTCGGAGCTCAGCTGCCGCGGCGGAGCCCAGGCAGACGCACCCGCTGCAAGGACGGAAGCGTAGATGGAAATGTCCGACTTTCCTTCCAGCGATCCGCCAAACCAAGCGCAAATCAGACTGCCGTCTGCCTGTCTGTGCAGGAAGGATGCGTGGTTCTGCACCATCGGCGACGGAAGATAGGCCTCGGTCCGATCGGAATCCGACGTGGTGAGTATGCCGGTCATGCGCCGGGCAATGTCATCAGGTGTCATGGAATGCTCCTCTTGTCCTCCGAAGTCGATCATTTTTCCAAAGTTGTCAAGTTTGTTTATGTTGTAAAATGGCGGATACAGGTTTCATACGTCCATTATAGCATTGTAATCGTTGACATAAATTCTGAGATTTGGAGCCGGTGAATTTTACATCGGGAAATCATTTGACAAAGATGACCGGAAGTTGGGTGTTTTGAGCATGCCGACGTGGAGGTCGGTTCGGGAGGACGGTATGCATGCAGAAGGGAAAGGCGAGCGGGTTCCCGCTGCAGTGCTCTTTGCAGTCGGAGCGGCGGTCTTGGCTGCATCCGATGCCGTCATCGTGCGTGCTCTGGATGGTGCCGTGCATCCCTTCGTGATTGCCTTTTTCCGCGCCTTGTTCGGTGCCGCCGTGCTCCTGCCTTTCGTCGTTCTGCGGCCAAAGGTGCTGCAATCAACGCATACGCTCGGGCAGCACGCCATCAGGGCGCTTTTCAAGCTTTTGGCAATGGTCGCCTTCTTTGCTGCCTTCAGCATGGGGCCGCTTGCGGACGTCACGGCCATTGCCTTCATGTCCCCGATCTTCGTCGTGCTTGGCGCAACAGTCCTTCTTGGGGAGCTACCCGGCCTTTCGATGCTCTTTGCCGTCGTGGTCGGCTTTTCCGGCGCCATGGTCATCGTCGGGCCATCACCTTCGGGCTTCACGCTCGCAGTCGGGCTCGCTTTGGCGGGTGCGTTTCTGCAAGCCGCAATCCAGCTGATCCTGAAATCGATGTCGCGCGGTGACACGACCTCGACCCTGGTGGTCTGGAACCTTCTTTTGACCGTGCCGATTTCGCTCGCGCTCGCCGTACCCTTCTTCGCCATGCCGGGAAACCGGGAGCTGGCGCTGCTGGCCCTTCAGGGCGTTGTTGGCACCAGCTGCATGGGGTTGATGACGCATGCCATGTCGCTTGCCCCCGCAAGCGTTGTCGCGCCGGTCGATTTCCTGCGGTTGCCCCTCGTGGCCGTCGGCGGTTTTGCCCTGTTCAACGAAACCATCGGCCTGACCACCGTGGTCGGCGCTGTTCTGATCTGCCTCGCGGCTCTCATGGCTGCGCGCTCGCGAGGCGTGAAAGCTTCAAACTAAATTCATCTGGGAGGAGAATGAAAATGAGAAAGACTGCATTGCTTTGTGCCCTAGCCATGGGCACGTCCCTGTCACCAGCCTATGCCGGTTCCGGCCCGATCAAGGTCGTGCTGGCCGAAGAGGCTGATCTTCTCGAACCCTGCATGGCGACGCGCTCGAATATCGGTCGTATTATCATGGAGAATGTCAGCGAAACGCTGACCGAACTCGATGTGCGCGGCGGTGCTGGTGTTCAGCCGCGCCTCGCCGAGAAGTGGGAGCAGAATACCGACGGCAGCTGGCGCTTCCATCTGCGTCAGGGGGTCAAGTTCTCCGACGGCACCGCCTTCGATGCCAAGGACGTCAAGCATAGCTTTGACCGCATCATGAGCGACAAGAACACCTGCGAATCCCGTCGTTACTTCGGCGGCATGACGGTCACGCCGACCGTCGTCGACGACTACACGGTTGATTTCAAGGCCGACCCGGTCCAGCCGATTCTGCCGCTGCTCCTCACTCTGGTCACGATCGTTCCGGAAGAAACACCGCTGGAATTTGTTCGCGAGCCGGTCGGGACAGGTCCCTACAAGCTCACCAACTGGACCCCTGGCCAGCAGATCGTTCTGACGGGTCGCGACGACTACTGGGGTGCGAAGCCCGAGGTGACGGAAGCAACCTATCTGTTCCGCGCTGACCCAGCGGTCCGTGCGGCCATGGTTCAGGCAGGCGAAGCCGATCTCTCTCCGTCCATTTCCCTGGTCGAAGCCACCAACCCGGCGACCGACTTCTCCTATCTGGACAGCGAAACCGTCTATCTGCGTGTCGATCACAACATCGAGCCGCTGAACGATGTCCGCATTCGCCGGGCGCTGAACCTTGCAGTCGATCGCGAGGCCTTCCTCGGCACGCTGCTGCCAGAGAGCGCACTGCTCGCCACCGCAATCGTGCCGCCACCGACACTCGGCTGGAATCCAGACGTCAAGGTGCCGTCCTATGATCCAGAGGCAGCCAAGAAGCTGATCGAAGAGGCAAAGGCGGATGGCGTGAAGGTCGATACACCGATCACCATCATTGCCCGTTCGGCCAACTTCCCGAACGTCACCGAGATCATGGAGGCGATCCAGCAGCAGATGCAGGAAGTCGGCCTCAAGATCGAGCTGAAGTTCGTTGAGGTCGCCGAACACGAGCAGTATTACTCGAAGCCGTTCGCAGAGGGCCGTGGTCCGCAGCTGGTCGCTGCCATGCACGACAATTCGAAGGGGGATCCGTCCTTCTCGATGTTCTTCAAATATGCAACGGAAGGTACGCAGTCCGGCTTCTCCGATCCGAAGGTCGACGACCTGATCCAGCGTGCATCGGCTGCTGTCGGCGATGACCGTGCC
This sequence comes from Rhizobium sp. R86522, assembly GCF_042466255.1. Lineage (NCBI taxonomy): Bacteria > Pseudomonadati > Pseudomonadota > Alphaproteobacteria > Hyphomicrobiales > Rhizobiaceae > Rhizobium > Rhizobium sp. R86522. The sequence goes on along the minus strand of NZ_JAXHBX010000001.1, from coordinate 3,849,385 downwards.
AAGCTCTGGTCGGAAGCGATCGCCTATCTGCATGACGAAGTGGTCGCCGATGTGCTTCTCTTCCACATGGTCGGTTTCTCGCGTGTCTCCGAGCGTCTGGACTTCAAGCCGACAATGGCGACGAATTCCATGCTCCAGCTCTCCGAGATCAAGATCAAGTAATCGTCGGGCGGCACGCGCCGTCCTATTCAAAGCAAGTCATGCGGCGGGGTGATCCCGCCGCACCGTTTTCTTAGAGGACGCCATGCTGAGCTTCATCCGAAAACGCGCCGTGGCCAGTTTGATCTCGTTGGTCGGACTTGTGGTCATGGTCTTCTTCCTTTCTCGCCTGACAGGTGATCCGGCAGCCCTGTTCCTGCCGGTCGAAGCATCGGAAGAGATGAAGAACCAGTTCCGGGAATTGCATGGCCTCAACGATCCCTTGCTGGTCCAGTTTGGCCGCTATGTCGGCGATGTCGTGACGGGTGATCTCGGCGAATCCCTGCGCAAGGCGCGGCCGGCGCTCGACGTGGTCCTCGAAGCTTTCGTCTGGACGCTATGGCTCGCCGTCATCACCATGAGCTTGGTGACCGCTGCCGCCATCGTTGTCGGCTCACTCGCCGCCTTCCGGGCCGGCGGCTTTTTCGACCGTTTCTCGTCCATCGTCTCGCTGGTGGGAGCCTCCGTCCCGGATTTCTGGCTGGCCATCGTCGCGATCGTCATCTTTGCTGTGAACCTCTCCTGGCTGCCGACGTCGGGGACTGGGTCAGTCTGGCATTGGATCCTGCCAATCGGCGTGCTCTTCGTCCGGCCTTTCGGCATCATCGTGCAGGTCGTGCGGGGCTCGATGATATCGGCGCTCTCATCGGCCTATGTCAAAACCGCGCGGGCCAAGGGTGTGAAGTCGACCCCGATCATCTTCATCCACGCGCTTCGCAACGCCATGTTGCCGGTCATCACCGTGATCGGCGATCAGGCTGCGAGCCTGCTCAACGGTGCCGTCATCATCGAAACCATCTTCGGCTTTCCGGGCGTGGGCAAGTTGATGATCGATTCCATCTTGCAGCGCGACTTCAATGTCGTGCTGGCCGCGATCCTCGTCACGGCGCTCGCCATCTTCCTCATGAACCTGCTGATCGATCTTGCCTATGCGCTTCTCGATCCCCGCATCCGGAATTGAGGAGAAGGCATGTCCATCGAAGCAACCGCCATCATCGACGAACCGCCCTTCCTCAAGCGCATGTTTCGCATGCTGCTTGCCGACAAGTTTGCGCTTTGCGCCGCGATCTTTCTGCTCATCATTCTCCTGATGGCCATAATCGGCCCAAGCTGGCTGGGCGACCTCGCCACCAAGCAAAACCTGCGCGGTCGCAATGCAGCGCCCTTTGATTTCGAGAGAGCATGGGTCTGGTGGATGGGCGCGGATGCGCTCGGCCGGCCGCTGCTGGCTCGCATCATTGTCGCTACCCAGAACACCGTGATGGTCGCGGCCGGTGCCGTGCTGATCTCGGCTGTGACTGGAACGGTTCTTGGCCTCATCGCCGGCTTTTCCTCTCCGCGGGTCAGCCAGATCATCATGCGGCTCGCCGACGTGATCATGTCCTTCCCGTCGCTGCTGATTGCCGTCATCGTGCTCTACATTCTCGGGTCCTCGATCCTCAACCTGATGATGGTGCTCGCGATCACCCGCATCCCGGTCTATCTGCGCACCACGCGGGCCGAAGTGCTCGAGATCCGCGAACGCATGTTCGTGCAGGCGGCGCGAGTCATGGGCGCGTCGAGCAAGCGCATCCTGTTCCGGCATATCCTGCCGGTGGTCTTGCCCACTTTGACCACGCTCGCCACCCTCGACTTTGCCTATGTCATGCTGGCCGAAAGCGCGCTGTCGTTCCTCGGCATCGGCATTCAGCCGCCGGAGATCACCTGGGGCCTGATGATCAGCCAGGGGCGACAATACCTCACCAATGCCTGGTGGCTCTCCTTCTGGCCAGGGCTCGCGATCATCCTGACGACGATGTCGCTCAACCTGCTCTCCAACTGGCTGCGGATCGCGCTTGATCCGGTGCAGCGCTGGCGTCTGGAAATGAAAGGGGCCAAGAATGGCTGACCATCTTCTCGAAGTCCGCAACCTCTCGGTCGAGTTCCACACGGCAGTCGGCGTCGTGAAAGCCGTGCGCGACATGTCCTACCATCTCGACCGTGGCGAGACGCTCGCGATCCTCGGCGAAAGCGGGTCGGGCAAGTCGGTGTCGTCTTCGGCGATCATGAACCTGATCGACATGCCGCCTGGTCGCATCTCCTCGGGTGAAATCCTGCTCGACGGTGTCGATCTCCTGACGATGCCGCTGTCGCAGCGACGCGAAATCAACGGTCGCAAGATCGCGATGATCTTCCAGGATCCGCTCAGCCATCTCAATCCGGTCTATACCGTCGGCTGGCAGATCCGCGAGGCGCTCACCACGCATGGCACGGACAGCACGAAAGCCCAGGCAGAGGCCCTTCGCCTTCTCGGTCGTGTCGGCATTCCCGATCCCGAACACGCCCTCGACAAATATCCGCACGAGTTTTCCGGCGGTCAGCGCCAGCGTGTGATGATCGCCATGGCGCTGGCCTTACGTCCCGATCTCCTGATCGCGGACGAGCCGACGACCGCGCTTGATGTCACCGTGCAGGCCGAGGTGTTGGCGCTTCTCAAGGAGTTGCAGCGCGAGACCGGTATGGCCGTTCTCATCATCACGCATGATCTCGGCGTCGTGGCCGAGATTGCGGATCGGGTGGTGGTGATGGAAAAGGGCGTGTTGGTCGAGGCTGGCACGGTGCGCGAGGTCTACAAGAATCCGCAGCATCCGTACACGAAGAAGCTGATCGCGGCAGCGCCGGGCAAAGGCGAAATGCATCAGCCGCTGAAGGGTGCCGAACCCGTATTGAGCGTGCGAGACGTGCGCAAGAACTATGGCGCCTTTGCCGCCTTGAAGGGCGTCTCCTTCGACCTGCTGGCCGGTGAGACGTTGGCTGTTGTCGGCGAAAGCGGTTCGGGAAAATCGACACTCGCCCGCATCCTGCTCAGGCTCGATGAACCGGATTCCGGGTCGGCGCTGTGGAAGGGCAGGGACCTTTTCCAGCTGTCGCCCGCCGAACTCTACAAGCTGCGTCGCGATCTGCAGATGGTCTTCCAGGATCCGACACAGTCGCTCAATCCGCGCATGACCGTTTACCAGCTGATCTCGGAAGCCTGGGTCATCCATCCCGATATCCTGCCCAAAGCGAAGTGGCGGGAGCGGGTGGCCGAACTGTTGACCCAGGTCGGGCTCGGACCCGAGCATATGGGTCGCTATCCGCACCAGTTTTCCGGCGGCCAGCGCCAACGCATCGCGATCGCCCGGGCGCTCGCGCTCGAACCGCAGCTGATCATCTGCGACGAGGCGGTGTCCGCGCTCGACGTGTCGGTCCAGGCGCAAGTCATCGCGCTTCTCGACGGGCTTCGAAAGCAGATGGGCATCGCCTTCATCTTCATCGCCCATGACCTGCCGGTCGTGCGAGACTTCGCTGACCATGTGATGGTCATGCAGAAGGGTGAGGTCGTGGAACTCGGCACGGTCAGAGAGATCTTCGAGACGCCCAAGGAAGCCTATACCCGGGCGCTGCTCGCCGCCGGGCTTGATCCCGATCCCGACGTGCAGGCACAGAACCGCGCCGCACGTCTCAGCCGCGCCTCGTAAGTCAGAAAATTCCGGAGAACATTGTCATGTCGAAAAAGGCCTTCGTCGCGCTCGTCACCTGCTTCAACGAGGACGAGACGATCAATTACGAAGCCACCCGAGCTCAGGTGCGCCGCCAGGTGGCTGCGGGCAACAACATCATGTGCGCCGGCACCAATGGCGATTTCACTGCACTCACCTTCGAGGAAAAGGTAAAGCTCGCCGAAGCCGTGGTCGATGAAGTCGGCGGTAAGGTCGACGTGATCGTTAATGCCGGAATGCCGGCGACCTTCGAGACGATCAAGCTGGCGAAGGAATTCGACCGGATCGGCGTAACGGCAATCGCCGTCATCACCCCCTTCTTCATCGCCTGCACTCAGGACGGTCTCATCCGGCACTTCTCGACGGTTGCGGATGCGGTGAAGACGCCGACCTATCTCTACGATATCCCGGCCCGCACCCAGAACCACATTGAACCGGAGACCGCGCGCAAGCTCGCAACCCACGGCAACATCGCTGGCATCAAGGATTCGGGCGGCGCCAAGGAGACGCTGGAAGCCTATCTTGCGGTGTCCCGCGACATGCCTGGCTTCGATGTCTATTCCGGGCCGGACCATCTCGTGCTCTGGGCGTTGCAGAATGGCGCTGCCGGCTGCATTTCCGGGCTCGGCAATGCGCTTCCTGATGTGCTAGCAGCGATCCTGAACGGCTATAACGGCGGTGACATTGCAGAGGCTGAGCGCCAGCAGGCGACCTTCACGGCCTTCCGTACCGATCTCTACGCCCTTGGCTTTGCGCCTGCCATGGTCAAGCGGGCGCTCTTCCTCCAGGACAGTTCGGTCGGCGCCAGCCGCCAACCGGCACTCTTGCCGGATCCGGAGCAGGACGCAAAGATCGCGGATATTCTTCGGCGATTTGGTCTCTCGGTCCAGTCCCACTAGAGCAGGTTAGGTACCTTGGCGACCGCGGCCTTGATGATATCCGCGGTCGGTAAGGATTTGATCCTCAGGCCGCGCTAGGCCGATGCACGGTCTTAATCTCGAGGAAGTCTTCAAGACCGAACATACCACCCTCACGGCCATTGCCCGACTGCTTGTAGCCGCCGAACGGGCTGCCATAGCGATGTGGCGCGCCATTGATATGCACCATGCCGGCGCGAAGGCGCGCTGCAACACGTTCGGCGCGGTCGAGATCCCCGGACTGGATATAGGCGGCCAGGCCGTAATTGGTGTCGTTGGCGACCTCGATCGCTTCCTCCTCGGTGTCGAAGGGAATGATCGCCAGCACCGGGCCGAAGACCTCATCGCGGGCGATCCGCATCCGGTTGTTGACGCCGGCAAAGATGGTCGGCTTGACGAAGTAGCCTGTCTCGAAACCCTCAGGCTTGCCCGGGCCACCAACGAGAAGCTCGGCGCCCTCAGCGATGCCAGCCTCGATCAGGGTCTGCACGCGGCCGTACTGGATGTCGCTGACCAGCGGGCCGATATGTTCGCCGGCTTCTTCCGGATTGCCGACGCTGACCTCGCTTCCCACGCGCTGGGCGATTTCTACCGCCTGATCGTAAACGGAACGCTGGATCAGCAGTCGCGTCGGAGCATCGCAGGACTGGCCCGAATTGTTGAAGCATTCGAGCACGCTGCCGGTAATGCGCTCTTCGAGATCCGCATCCTCGAAGACGATGTTGGGCGACTTGCCGCCGAGCTCCAGGGTTACGCGCTTCACGGTATCGGCGGCATCCTTGCTGACGGCTGTGCCGGCGCGGGTCGAGCCAGTAAAGGACATCATATCGATATCCCGGTGTTTCGAGAGCGCTGCACCGACATTGGCGCCATCGCCATTCACAAGGTTGAACGTCCCGGCCGGGAAGCCCGCTTCGTGTACCATCTCGGCGTAGAGCAGGGCGTTGAGAGGCGTGAACTCGGAGGGTTTCAGAACGCAGGTCGAGCCTGTCGCCAGTGCCGGAACGACCTTCAGGGCGATCTGGTTGATCGGCCAGTTCCAGGGGGTGATGAGGCCACAGACGCCGATCGGTTCGCGCAGCACGATGTCGCCGTTCGGCAGTTCTTCGCGCAATTTGATGCGCTTCAGGGCCTCGATGAAACCTTCGAGATGGCCGACGCCGACATGCGCCTGCTGGTCGGTGCTCATGGTGATCGGGGCGCCGAGTTCGAGCGTGATTGTCCGTGCCATCTCGTCGTAGCGGCGGGTGTAGATCTCAAGCAGCTTTTCGAGAAGTGCAATGCGTTCATCGAGGCTGGTGCGGCTGTAGCTCTGAAATGCCGTCTTGGCAGCGGCAACCGCGCGGTCGATATCGGCGGCCGTCCCCATCGAGATCACGGCGATCGGCTTTTCGGTCGCGGGATTGATGACCTTAAGGTCGTGAGGCGCGATCGGGTCGACCCACTCGCCGTTGATGTAGAACTTGCGCTTGTCGAGCATGCTTGCCTCCCCGTCAGATTGTCTTGTGTTTTGCGTCGAGCCAACCGGTGATCAGCTCCCGATATCGTTCGCCGCTGAAGCTTGGAAAATGGCCGCCATGCACCAGACGCACCTTCAGCCGCAGCAGGCGCTCCATCGAAGCGTGATAGTCATTGGCGTTCGAGTGGTAGGTGTCCTCGATCAGCGGACCGTCGTAGAGAATGTCGCCGGAAAACAGGATTTCCGTCGCCTTCTCGTAGAGCGCGATGCCCCCGGGGGAATGGCCGGGAGTGTGAATGATCTCGAATTGCCGATCGCCGAGGTCGACCATGTCGCCGTCCTCCAGTAGGCGCGTCGCCGGCGCCCGCTTCACCGCATAACACTTCGAGCAATAGGGCTCGGGCGGCAGGGCGTCGAAGATGTCGTCGGTAACATAGGGGTCGGCCAGCGTGTTCTCGCGTGTCGGATCAGCGAGCAGATCTGCCTCTGCCGAATGGACCGCACGGCATTCGAACTCGTGGTGGCAGCCGATGTGATCGAAATGGGTGTGGCTTGCCACCGCGATCAGCTCACGCTCCGTGACAAGCGGTACCCATTCGCGAAGCGAAACAACGCCCATGCCACTGTCAACAAGCATGTCGCGATCGCGCCCGCGCACATGCCAGATGTTGCAGCGATAGAATTCCTGGATATGCGGCTCGCAGATATAGCTCACATCGTCGTCGAGACGGCAGACGCTGTACCAGTCCTCGGGGCGGATGCGCGGTTTCATCACGTGTCTCCTACGCTTCGACCAGAGCAACGATGGTATCTGCCTTCACCGTCAACTCGAGTTCATCGCCCGGCTGCGGGTGTGCGGTTTGCGGCAGATGGGCGGTTATCACGATCTCGGAATGGCCTTGGGGCTGAAGGTGGCATCGGTGGTGCGCTCCGAAGAAGGCGCTGTCGGTGATCCGCGCATGGCCGAGCGCAACCATTGCGCCCTCCTCGCCGGCGGACCGGAAATGTTCGGGGCGAATGCACAAGGTGATCTTTTGCTCTGGCGAAGGCGTGCCCCCGGTGAAAGCCGTGATGGGAATGATGGCTGAGCCGAGCGCCGTTTCCACCTGCGCTTCGCCTTCCGCAATCGAGATCACCCGACCGGGCAGGAAGTTCGCCTCGCCCATGAAAGCTGCGGCAAACAGCGAGCGCGGCCGCATGTAGATGTCCGAGGGCCTGCCGACATCCTCGATCCGGCCGTGGTTCATCACCACGATCCGGTCGGCGATCGCCATGGCCTCTTCCTGATCGTGGGTGACATGGATGAAGGTGGTGCCGACACGCTTCTGTATGGCTTTCAACTCGTCCTGCATCTGACGACGAAGCTTCAGATCCAGTGCCCCGAGCGGTTCGTCGAGCAGCAGCACATCAGGATCGACGGCAAGTGCGCGGGCAAGCGCCACACGCTGACGCTGGCCGCCGGAAAGCTCGTGCGGCTTCTTCGATGCGGAGGCCTTGAGCCCCACGAGATCGAGCATGGCGAGCGCCTTTGCATGGCGCTCGGCCTTTCCCATACCGCGCATGCGCAAACCGAAGCCGACATTGTCGATGAGCTTCATGTGCGGAAACAGCGCGTAGTCCTGGAACATGGTCGTGGTTGGTCGTTTTGCCGGCTCAACATGCGTCATGTCCTTACCGCCGATGGCGATCGTGCCAGCGCTCGGCTCGATAAAGCCACCTAGGATCGAGAGCAGGGTCGTCTTGCCGCAGCCAGAGGGGCCGAGAAGCACGATGAACTCGCCGGCGGCTATCTCCAGCGAGACATCGTCGAGCGCGCGGAAGGCACCGAAGACTTTCGTGGCGTTTCGGATCGAGACGTCTGCAGTCATTGGGATTTTCCGGATTTTCTGAAAACGGCGAGTTCCATCACGATGAGGAACGCGACGGAGATGAGGAAGACGACGCTGCCGATGGCATTGGTCTTGGGGTCAAGGCCGGAGCGCAGCATGCTCCAGATCTCGACCGGCAGCGTCACGTCGAAGCGCGACAGCAGGAAAGAGATGATGAATTCGTCCCAGCTGAAGGTGACCGACAGGAAGAAGGCGGCAAGGATGGACGGCATCAGCATCGGCGCCGTGACGAGCGTCATGACCTGCCAGTCCCGGGCCCCAAGATCGCGAGCGGCGCGTTCGATGTTGACCTGGTGGCCGCCCATGGAGGCGTAGATGATCGCAAAGCAGAGCGGCAGGTTGATCACGACATGACCGATGCCGACGGTCCATAGTGACAACGAAACATTGAGCCTGGACAGGAGCGACAGCAGGCCGAGCCCGATGATCAGCGTGCTGACCGTCATCGGCGCGACGATCAGGGCGCGCTGCAGGCCGGATGCGGGAAGCTTGTAGCGGGCAAAGGCATAGGCTGCGAGGAAGCCGAGCATGCAGGAGATCGCAGACGAGATGATCGCGACAACGAGCGAGTTAAAGAGCGCTGCCATCAGTTTTTCATCGGCGAAGATCTCGCCATACCACTTCCAGGTCAGGCCATGCAGGGGTGGCACAGGCAGCGTCCCGTCCTGGAAGGAGAAGAGCACGAGAACAGCGACCGGCAGGAAGATGAAGACATAGAGCCCGCCGGCATAGAGGACCGCAAGTGCCGTGTTGAGATGCCGCATGGTCACGTCCTCTCCATCTTCAGCCATCGGGCGCAGGCGAGATAGGCGATCGTCACCACCACCATCAACACCAGCGAAAGGGCGGCTGCCATGGGGAAGTCCGCGCGGCGACCGAGCTGCAGCATGATCACCTGCGGCAGGACGAGCTCATTGTTGCCACCGAGGATCTGCGGGGTGATGTAATCCCCGATGCAAAGAACGAAGGTGAGAAAGGCACCGACCATGATGCCGGGCAGCGTCAGTGGCAGGATCACGTGCCAGAAGGTCTGGAAGCCGTTTGCGCCGAGATCGGCTGCGGCACGGCGATAGTTCGGCGAGAGCTGAACGAGATTGGCATAGATCGTCAGCGTCAGCAGCATGACGAAGAAATGCACGAAGCCGATCACCGTGCCGGTCCGCGTTGCTGACAGTTCGAGCGGCTCGGCGATCAGGCCTGTCCACATCAGCGTCTGGTTCACGACACCACCCTTGGACAGCACCAACAGCCAGGAATATGAGCGCACCACATAGGATGTCCAGAATGGAAGAATCGCCATGATCAGCGCGAAGCGCTGCCAGCGTCGCGGCACGCGCTCGGCGATGATCCAGGCCAGCGGATAGGCAAGCAGGATCGAAATGACCGTGACGGTGAGCGTCACTTCGAGCGAATTGAACAGCGCTTTGAGAAGATGCGGCTTGCCAAAGAAGGCCGCGTAATTGTCGAGCGCCCAGACGGCGACGATCTCGCGGCCCTCGCGCTTCCAGAAGCTGATTGCCGCCATGTAGAGGAAGGGCACGAGAAAGAAGGCCACGGTCCACAGGACTGCCGGCAGCGCGAATACCCAGGCCTTGCGGCGTTCTCTGCGCTCGAGCGCGGTGGCGGTCATCGACGGGACACTCCGTTCTTTCAGGGCAATCGGCTCGGCTGGCGGGTTTTCATGATGGCCGATCTCAAAGGCAGCGACAAACTTCAGGGCTCAATTCTGTCGAATGCGCGCAGTTCTTCACCCGAGCATGTGACCCGCCCGGGCCGCGATGCTCGTCAAGAATAACAACGTGAGGGAAGGCTTGGGGCGCGGACGGAAGACACCTCCCGCGCCCTTTATGGGCAGCGCCTACTGCTGCAGCATTTCGGTCCAGACGTCCTGCATGGCCGCGTCGAGATCGGCATTGGCCACCGGATAGAGCTGGGTGTTCTTCAGGTATTCGGGCTGCTTGTCCCAACGGAGCGCCGTCTTCTGTTGGTCGGTGAGCTGCTCGCCGGCCTTCGCGTTTGCCGGCATGCCCCAGTAGCAGGACGAGGTGGCAAGACGGGCCTGGCCTTCGGGGCTCAGGATGTACTGCACGAACTTGATGGCCAGATCCTGCTTGGTTGAATCCTTGAACACGCCGATCGACTGCGCCCAGCGCAGGGCGCCCTGCTTCGGGACGGTCCAGTCGAGGTCCGGCTTCTCGGCGGTGAGACCTGCGGTCACCCATTCGCCGCCGCCGAGGATGATGTCGACTTCGCCGCTGACGAGCGCCGTCTGCGAGGCGACGACATCGCTCACCTGGCGCGAGACCTTCTTCATCTCGAAGAGTTTTTCCTTGATCGCCGGGAGATCGGCTTCCGTCAGGTCGGCGGTGTTCTTGCCTATGGCAAGGCCCGTCAGACCGATCATCGGCAGGTAGTAGTCATAGAGAGCGATGCGGCCCTTGTATTTCTCGGACCAGAAGATCGACAGGTCTTCCATGTCCTTCGGATCGACCTTGCTCTTGTCGTAGGAAATCGTGTTGTAGCCGAACTTTTCCGTCACGGCGTAGATCTTGCCGTCCTTGGTGTTGTTGGCCTCCATGCGGACTTCCGGAAAAATGTCGGCCATCGGCAGCTTGTCGGCCGGAATTTCGGCGAGAAGATCCATTTCGACGGCGCGCGGCACGTCGACACCATCGATCACGAAGACGTCCCAGTCGCCCGGGCGCGACTGCTCGACGATCGAGAGACCGGCGCCGGTTCCCTCATATTCCTTGAGATTCACCTTGACGTTGTTCGCCTTTTCGAAAGGCTCGATCAGTGCCGGGTCGGTGTGGTCGCACCAGACGAGGGCGTTCAGCTCCTCCTGGGCATGAGCCCCGCCGGACAAGGCGGAGATGGCAACGGTCGCAAGAAGCAGGCGGCGGGAGAGCCCGCCCAGTACGGTCTTTTCCATAAGTTCACCCTCTTGTCGAAGGCCCCGAGCGGACCCTCGCGTTGATCAGAATAGCGCTCGTTTCGGCGCCTTGAGAAAAAGATTGAGTGAATTCATTTTTTAAGTCAATCTCAAATTTGAGGAGATTCCAACGGAGTTAGCCATGACCGGATTGCGCGCCCGACAGAAGGCCGACAGGAACCGTCGCATCCTGGAAGCGGCCACCACCCTGTTCCGCGAACAGGGTTACGACAGTGCGCGCATCGAGGACATCGCCGAGATGGCAGAGGTCTCGGTCGGCACACTTTACAACTACTATCAGAACAAGGGCGATGTTCTCGTCGCCACGGTTTCGATGGAAGTGACCGAAGTGCTCGAGGCCGGCGAACGCATTGTCGCGAACCCGCCACTCAGCGTCATCGAGGCGCTCGGTGCCCTGATCAACCAGTATTACGATCACTCGCTCGTCTATCTCAGCAAGGAGATGTGGCGCACCGCCATGGCATCTGCGATCCAGCAGCCTGAGACGCCGCTCTCAAAGCGCTATACGGAACTTGACGGGCGCCTCTGTGCCCAGGTCGTTCAGCTGATCGAGACGCTCCAGCGGCGTGGCGTAGTCATCGCCGGCGTCGACGCGCGGGCGCTCGGAGAGGTCTTCTTCAACAATCTCAACATGATGTTCATCGAGTTTTGCAAGTACGAGAGCATGCCGCTTGAAGAGCTCAAGGCCCGTGTCGCCGAGCAGAACCGCCCGATCGCCGAGTTGATCAGCAGCGTCAAGCGCGTCTGACGCCCCCGAAATCCCGAAGAAATGACAGAGATGACAGATCATTCGACCGCAGTGCTTTCCGCAGCCGATGCCCTGGTGGCAGCCTTCGGTCGCCACGACACCAAGGCCTATTTCGATGCCTTCGCGCCGTCGGCGACTTTCATCTTCTACAATCTCGATCGCACTCTCGCGGATCGCGCGGCCTATAAGGCGGAATGGGCGCTGTGGGAAACCCGCGACGGCTTTAGCGTCAAGGCCTGCCGCTCAACGAACCGCAGCGTACACATCTTCGGCGATGTCGCCATCTTCACCCATGCGGTGGAGACCGATCTCGTGATCGGCGGCGAAGCGATGACGAACCACGAGCGTGAGACGATCGTCTTTGCCCACCAGCCGGACGGTCGATGGCTCGCCATTCATGAGCATCTTTCCCCGCTCCCGATGTAGTTGTTGTTTGTGACTGGGCTACTTGCGGTTCATTGGCTAGACGCCATCGGCTGCCAACGCATGGTCTGCATCTGAATTCTTTATGTGATGTACCGCTCCTACAATGTGAGACACGAAAGAAAAGCCAGATTGCCCATTGCGGCCTGGCTGGGGGCGGGTCACTCGCCGGTTCTGCTCAGGCTTTGTGATCCAGGAGACCTTGAGCAAGACGAACTGATCCACCGAGCCCAAAAGCATAAACATACTGAGCCACACAAAAGATGGGGTCAGGCAGAAGCATCTCGACACGCCTGCGAATGGTGTGGAGCACGGCTCCATGCCGATACCGATGAGCAGTGATGTCGTGTTGTCTGCGTTGAAGCAGGAATTGTCGTCAGTCAGCCATTCATTTGGCTTGGAAGTGTGTTGATGAAACGAATGCGGTTCTCCACCGCCGCGATGACCAGGTTCTGGACGTCCTCGCTCTCGATGCACTCAGTTGTCTCGACATGGGCAATGGCTTCGCAATCACGGATCCGAGACCGAGCGCACCGGAACCTTCGGCCATCTGTGAGTTGATCCGCCGGCCACGAGCCCCCTTTTGCCCTGAAGGTCGAAAGATGGCGGCAGCTTGGCCATGGGCCTCTCACCGAGCGGGTGAGCTGAAAGAGAGGCTCCATCATGTCACGGTTCGGATTGTCGATGTCGATGATGATGACGTCTGGCGGCAGTGTCTGCTCCGTCTTGGCAGTTCCCTGCCCCTCGAGAGCAGCTGTGACGTGCTAACGACCTGCCTTGCGCAGCAAACCGTGCTCGATCATCGCTGCGCGAACAGCGTTGTCATGGATCACAAGGATAGTGAGGTCGAGGTGGTTCTTAAGCGATTGAGGACGCAATGCTGCAAGGTTGGCAAGCTTGCGGCCTAAGTTTTGAGCCTGCGGCCATGCTAACTGATTTTAGAGCAGATCGGCGGCTTGACTGAACAGCGAGGCCAAAAAACAAACCCCCGGAGTGGTCTATTCCGGGGGCTGGCGGTGAAGCGCAGGTTAGGCCGATATTCGTTCTCGCTCAGTCATGCCCCTTGGGCTGCAGCGATATCTGCCGTGCCAGCGCGAGCGAGATCAGCGTGCAGACGGCCCCCGACAGAAGGTAGAGGCCGGCTGCAAACAGACCGAACCAGGTAGACAGCAACAGTGCTGCCAAAGGTGCAAACCCTGCCCCGAACATCCAGGAGAGTGCCGAGACCATCGCGGAGGCCGTGTAGCGATTTCGACGGTCAAACAGCGATGCGATGGTTCCGGATGACTGGGCGAAATTGAAGCCGAGAATGACGAAACCAACCATCATGTAGGCGACGACACCGGCCTGGCCGCCGTTCAGCAGCAGAGGCGCCGTCAGCGCGAAGGCACCGATGGCCCAGGCCCCCCAGACGAGGATCCTGTCGCGGCCGATACGGTCCGAAAGCCAGCCGGAGAACAGCATGGCAAGGATGCCGACGGCAGCACCGGCCGCTTCGATCAGGAGGAAGGTGCCCGGCGCCTCGTCCGTGTAGAGGAAAATCCACGAAAGCGGGAAGACCGTGACCATGTGGAACATGGCAAAGCTCGCCAGCGGCACGAAAACGCCGAGCAGAACCGTGCGTCCGTCCTGCGACAGGGTGGCGCGCAATCCCGTCGGGGTTAGCTCGTTCGTCTCGAAGAGTTCCTTGAACTCGGGCGTGTCGACGATGCGCAGACGCGCAAAGAGCGCGACGACATTGATCGCGAAGGCGACAAAGAATGGATAACGCCAGCCCCAGTCGAGGAAGTCGGCGGCCGACAGCGTCATGACGAGGTAGGCGAACAGCACGGCGGCGACGGCAAGACCAACCACAGCGCCAAGCTGCGGGATCATGGCATAGAAACCACGCTTGTCCTTCGACGCAGTGATGGCCAGCAGCGGTGCAAGGCCATCCCAGGTGCCGCCAAGCGCCAGACCCTGGCCGATGCGCAAGAGCGCCAGCATGGCGATTGCCCACCATCCGGCGGTTTCATAGGACGGCACCAGCCCCATGGCGACAGTGGAAGTTCCCAGCAGGAAAAGCGCCACCGTCAGCTTGGTCACGCGGCCATGTCTGCGGTCGAGGGCTGTGAAAATCACAGTGCCGAGCGGTCGTGCCACGAAGGCGAGAGCCACCAGCACGAATGACCAGAGCGTCCCGGTCAGCGGATCGAGGAACGGAAAGATGCGCGCCGGAAAGACGATGACGGACGCGATCGCGAACACGAAGAAGTCGAAGAACTCCGACGTGCGCCCGATGATGACGCCGACAGCGATATCGGACGGTGAAACGTGATGGTCATCGTCTGAAGTTGTGCGGCCGTTCTGTGCGGCCGGGGGTGCAGAACCGGTCATGCTCGCCATGTCGCGGGATCACTTTCTCGATTGTACTGGGCGGGCGCGCACCGGGGGATACAGCCTTCGCCTTAGTCTAACATGCTGAAATGAAATGCCGCAGGTGCGGCCAAATTGACAGGTGACAAATTGTCGTATGTGCTGCACCGCAAAACCCAACTAACTAGCTTGGCGAATGTCAATGGTCGTCGAGTGGTGTTCGGGGGGACCCCTGCTCTGTGACCCGTCAGCGTATCAGGGTAAGAGATGCAAGAGCTTCGCCTCCCGAAAATATTGGCCGCCGTGGTGGCGGTCCTTTTCCTGTCCGCCTGCAAGGCTGAAGTCCTTGCTCCCACCGGCGACGTCGCCGCCCAGCAGCGTGACCTTCTGGTCATCTCCACGCTTCTGATGCTGATCATCATTATTCCGGTGATGGCGCTCACCTGCTGGTTCGCCTGGCACTACCGTGCATCCAACAGTCAGGCGATCTACAGGCCGAACTGGTCCCACTCGACCAAGCTCGAGCTGATCATCTGGGCGATCCCCCTGATGATCATCATCTGCCTCGGTGCGCTGACCTGGGTCGGTACCCATCTTCTCGATCCCTACAGGCCACTGGCGCGCGTGTCTGAGGAGCAGCCGCTCGATCCGCAGCAGGAGCCGCTTGAGGTTCAGGTCGTGGCACTCGACTGGAAATGGCTCTTCATCTACCCGCAATACGGCGTCGCCACGGTGAACGAGCTTCCGGTCCCGGTCGATCGGCCGATCCGATTCTCGCTGACCTCCTCTTCGGTGATGAATGCCTTCTACATCCCGCACATGGCCGGCATGATCTACGCCATGCCCGGCATGCAGACGACGCTGCACGGTGTTTTCAATAAGGAAGGTACCTTCCAGGGGCTCGCCTCGCATTACTCGGGTGCCGGCTTCTCTGGCATGCGCTTCAAGGCAAACGCAACCGACGCTGCCGCCTTCGAGGCCTGGGTCGAGGAGGCGCGCGCGGGCAGCGACAAGCTGGACCGGGCGAAGTATCTCGAGCTCGAGCGTCCCACCGAGAACGTCACGCCGATCACGTTTGCCAGTGTCGATCCGCAGCTCTTTCCGCGCGTGGTCAACATGTGCGTCGAAGACGGCAAGATCTGCATGGCCGAAATGATGGCGCTCGACGCCCAGGGCGGAACGGGTCTCGCCGGAACGGTCAACATGAGCGCCCTGATCTACGACAAGCATGAACGCCGCGGCACGCGCGAGCCGGTCTTCGGCTGGGAACCCTTCAAGGTTCTCGGCTTCTGCTCGGCGGAAGAGCTGGAGCAGATGCTGGCCGCAAAGCCTGCTTCCTACAACGACCAGCCCGTCGTTTCGGGTCCACTGATGGGACACAACATGCCGCAGCCGGTATCGCCTTTCGGCGGTGAGGCCGAACGTTTTCTCACGCTCGTCCGGCAGGCATCCGGCAATGCGCCGCAACTCTGACAGGAATTTGGCATGGCTACGATAGACCATTCCACCACGCTTCTTCTAGGTCGCCTCAATTGGAGTGCGATCCCGACGGACCCGATCGTGCTTGCAACCTTCGTTGTGGTTGCGGTCGGGGGCGCTGCAACGGTGGGCGCGCTGACCTATTATCGCCTTTGGGGCTATCTCTGGCGGGAATGGCTGACCTCTGTCGATCACAAGAAGATCGGCATCATGTATATAATTCTGGCGTTGGTCATGCTGGTGCGAGGCTTCGCCGACGCCATCATGATGCGCCTTCAGCAGGTGCTCGCCTTCAATGGCTCCGAGGGCTATCTTAACGCCCATCACTATGACCAGATCTTCACCGCCCACGGCGTGATCATGATCTTCTTCGTGGCGATGCCCTTCGTCACGGGACTGATGAACTACGTCGTGCCGCTGCAGATCGGCGCGCGAGACGTCTCGTTCCCCTTCCTCAACAACTTCTCATTCTGGATGACCGTCGGCGGTGCCGTGCTTGTCATGGCCTCACTCTTCGTCGGTGAGTTCGCGCAGACCGGCTGGCTTGCCTTCCCGCCACTGTCGGGCATCGGCTACAGTCCGTGGGTCGGGGTCGATTACTATATCTGGGGCCTCCAGATCGCCGGCGTTGGAACGACGCTGTCCGGCATCAACCTGCTCGTCACCATCGTCAAGATGCGTGCCCCGGGCATGACCCTGATGCGCATGCCGGTCTTCACCTGGACGGCACTCTGCACCAACATCCTCATCGTCGCCTCCTTCCCGGTTTTGACGATGACGCTGATCCTCCTGACGCTTGATCGCTACGTGGGAACGAACTTCTTCACGAATGATCTCGGCGGCAATCCGATGATGTATATCAACCTCATCTGGATCTGGGGTCACCCGGAAGTCTACATCCTCATCCTGCCGCTCTTCGGCGTTTTCTCGGAGATTACCTCGACCTTCTCCGGCAAGCGGCTCTTCGGCTACAGCTCGATGGTCTATGCCACCGTCTGCATCACGATCCTGAGCTATGTCGTCTGGCTGCACCACTTCTTCACAATGGGTTCGGGTGCCTCGGTGAACGCCTTCTTCGGCATCACCACCATGATCATCTCGGTACCCACGGGGGCCAAGATCTTCAACTGGCTCTTCACCATGTATAAGGGCAGGGTGCGCTTCGACCTGCCGATGATGTGGACGGTCGCCTTCATGCTGACCTTCACCATCGGTGGCATGACCGGCGTTCTCCTTGCCGTCCCGCCGGCGGACTTCGTCCTGCACAACTCGCTCTTCCTGGTGGCGCACTTCCACAACGTCATCATCGGCGGTGTGTTGTTCGGCTGCTTTGCGGCGATCGCCTATTGGTGGCCCAAGGCTTTCGGCTTCCAGCTTAATGTCTTCTGGGGCAAGGTCTCCTTCTGGAGCTGGGTCAGCGGCTTCTGGCTCGCCTTCATGCCGCTCTACGTGCTCGGCCTGATGGGGGTCACCCGCCGCATGCGCGTCTTCGATGATCCGGATCTCAGGATATGGTTCATTCTGGCAGCGCTGGGCGCCGTGCTGATCGCTGTCGGCATCGCCGCCTTCTTCATCCAGATCGCAGTCTCGATCTGGAACCGGAAGGACAACATGGATGTCACCGGCGACCCATGGGATGGTCGCACGCTCGAATGGGCGACGTCCTCCCCGCCGCCGGCATATAACTTCGCCTTCACGCCTGTCGTCCACGATCTCGACGCCTGGCACGACATGAAGCAGGTTGGCCAGACACGCCCGAAGGCACCCTATCTGCCGATCCACATGCCGCGTTACACCGGCTCAGGCGTCATGATCTCCGCGCTTGCCACGCTCTGCGGCTTCGCGCTGGTCTGGTACATCTGGTGGCTGGCGGCCGTGTCCTTCCTCGCGATCATCGCCGTGTCGATCGCCCATACCTTCAACTACGATCGGGACTATTACGTCCCCGTCGACGAGGTCGAGCGTGTCGAAAAGGCGCGTGAGCGCGAACTGGCAAGCGTAGGAGCGCAACAATCGTGAGCACCGTCACCCAAACCGATACGCCTGCCGTCTATTGGGAAACCGAGCCGCATCACCATCCGGAAGGCGCGTCGACGCGGCTCGGCTTCTGGATTTACCTGATGAGCGACTGCCTTATGTTCGCGGTCCTCTTCGCGGTCTTCGCGGTGGTCGGCCAGAGCTATGCGGCCGGTCCCGGCCCAAAGGCGCTCTTCGAGCTGAACCTGATTGCGATCAACACTGGCTTCCTGCTGGTCTCCTCGATCACTTTCGGCTTCGCCATGCTTGCCATGTATGAAGGCAGGCAGGCCCGCATGCAGATCTGGCTTGCCATCACTCTCCTGCTCGGCCTCGCCTTCCTGGCGCTCGAAATCTACGAGTTTCATCACCTGATCGAGCTCGGCGCTGGTCCGCAGCGCTCGGCCTTCCTCTCGGCCTTCTTCGCGCTGGTCGGCACGCACGGCCTGCACGTGCTGTTCGGCTGCATCTGGCTTGTCACGCTGATGATCCAGGTCAATCAGAAAGGCCTGATCCCTGCCAACACCCGACGCATGGAATGCTTGAGCATGTTCTGGCACTTCCTCGATGTCATCTGGATCGGGGTCTTCACCTTCGTTTATCTTCTGGGGATGATCTGATGTCGCAACACTCCATCAAGCCCCATGGCCACAACGACCATGGTCACGACAGCACCGGTCATGATCATGGCAGCTACCGGTCATACCTGACTGGCTTCGTGCTGGCCGCGATCCTGACGATCATTCCCTTTGCGATTGTCATGAGCGGTGGCTTCGAAAGCCGCGTCTTGACCGCGGTGACCGTGATCGCCTTCGCTGTCGTCCAGGTTCTCGTCCACATGGTCTACTTCCTCCACATGAACACCCGGTCGGACGAAGGCTGGACCATGCTGTCGATGATCTTCACTGTCATCGTCGTGGTGATCATGATCGCTGGCTCCGTCTGGGTCATGTACAACCTCAACACCAACATGATGCCATCAATGGATCACGAGAGCTTCCAGGGCTTCGGCTCCTGAGACAGCGAGGTGACATGACGCGAGCGGGCCGACCATGGTGGATCATCGGGCTCGGCACGCTCGCCATCGCCCTGCTCCTCGGGCTGGGCGTCTGGCAGCTCCAGCGTCTTCAGTGGAAAACGGCACTCATAGAACGGGTCGAAGCGGGGCTTCTTGCCCCGCCGGTCTCTGCGCCCGGTCCTAATGACTGGGCTGCCGTCTCCTTCGACACCGCGGAATATCGCCGCGTCGAGGTACAAGGCCGCTATCTTCCGGGCGACGATATCCTCGTCAAGGCCGTTACGGCCCGCGGGTCCGGTTTCTGGGTCATGTCGCCTTTCGAAACGCTCGAAGGGTGGCGGCTCTTCGTCAACAGAGGCTTTGTACCTGATGATCGCACGTCGCCGGCAGATCGTCAGCGACCTGCTGGCGAGCCCGAGGTGACGGGGCTTTTGCGGCTCACCCAACCCGGCGGCGCCTTTTTGCGGGACAATGATCCGGCCAATGGCCGCTGGTTCTCGCGTGACACCTTTGCGATGGCCGGTACGCTGGGACTCGGTGACGTGGCGCCCTATTTCATCGATTCTGACGCACGCGGCGACGCACTCCCGATTGGCGGGCTGACCGTCGTCTCCTTCCCGAACAAGCATTTCGGCTATGCCATGACATGGTTCGGTCTGGCTGCCGTCTTTGCCTATCTGCTTTACCGTGCAACGGGACCCGGCGAAACACACCGCTGATAGAGCCCTTGCAACGGTTGGTCAGGATCCCTTCGTTCCAGCTGCTTGAAGGGTGGGCACCGCGTTGTTAGCGGGGCCGGTCCACATGCTCTTGATGATCTGCTTCACCTGGTATTGCAGCATTTCGTCATGTCTCGCCACCTCCACGAAGCGGCCGGTGAACTCGCGCGTTGAACTCAAGAGTCCCGCAAGCGCGATCGACGCCATCATGCCCAGTTTGATATCGAACGGACGCTTCTGCCCCGCCGCCTCAAGGCTTGACTGCACGAAAGGATAGACGACTTCGAGAAATGGCTTCGCCAAGGCCTCCTCGATGAAATCCTTTCGTTCCTCGTCCCGGCTTTGAATGATTTCCGAAAACATAATTCTCGAAAAATGTGTTCGCCGCCAGATCACGTCCACGACTTCGGAACTGATGAAATCGACACGCTCTGCTTGCGGGCGGTCTTGGGCCCGAGCAATCGCTGCCTCGAGCAATTCCACGGTTTCGCGCGCCACTTCGGTCACGATCGCCTGCCAAAGGCCCATTTTTGATCCGTAGCGGTAGGATATCAGCGCGACGTCGACACCCGCGGTCGCTGCGATTGCGCGCAGTGATGTCTGCTCGAAACCATTTGCCGCAAAGGTCTCCATGGCAGCCTCCAGAAGGCCTTCGGCATTCTGTTCTGCGCCCCGGCGAGGCCGACCCCGTTTCCGCTCTGGCACGTTCTTAACCTGTTTCACACCACCCTCAATTCGTTCGCTTGACAAGCCTAGCCGCATTCCGGCATATATTCAACAGACGATGAATAAAATCCTCCCTCGTTTTCAGGAGCCTGCGATGCCCACCCCGTTGGTAACGCGCCAGATGGGTCGGTTGCCCCCGACGTCAAGAAAATTCCCATGGCTGCTGGCGGCAGTTCTGCCCCTCCTTCTCGCCTCCTGCAGCGACGAGGCGTCGGAAAAGACCGGCTATGTGCCGACGGTCAGGGTCGCAACCGCAGCCACCGTGTCCGATGCCGTCACGGTCTCCGGTACCGGGGAGGTGAAGCCGAGGGTCGAAAGCGTCCTGTCCTTCAAGGTCAGCGGCCGCGTCATCGCCCGTGATGTCGGGGTCGGCGATCGGGTGAAGGTCGGTCAGGTGCTTGCCCGCATCGATCCGACGGAACAGAAGGCGGATCTGGCGGCGGCAGAAGCGGCCATCCGCGCCCGCCAAGCCACCTTGCGCACCGCCGAATCCTATCTCAACCGCCGTCGCACCCTGACACAGACAGGTGCTCTGCCACAGCAGCAGCTGGACGAGGCGATCCAGCAATATGATTCGGCAGTCAATGATCTCGATGCAGCACAGGCAAATCTCGCCAGCGTGCAGGAAAGCCTGGCTCAGACCGAGCTGAAAGCCGATGCCGATGGCCTCATCACGGCTGTGAGCATCGAACCGGGAGAAGTCGTGCAGCCATCATCGGCCGCATTCAAGCTCGCCCATGATGGCGAGCTCGATGCTGTCTTCAACGTGGATGAAAGTGCCTTGACCAGGGACACGCCGCCTGAATCGGTGGAAGTCGCCCTTGTCGATCGGCCGGATATTCGCGCAGTCGCGCACATTCAGGAGATCAGCCCCTCGGTGGATCGCAAGCTCGGCACAGTACGACTGAAGCTGTCGATCACCGATCCGCCACCGGAGATCACGCTGGGTTCGGCAATTGTGGCCTATGCGAAGCTCTCGGAAGTGGGGCGAATATCCATTCCGTCCCAGTCTTTGACCAGTGCCAACGGAAAGCCCGCAGTCTTCGTCGTCGATCCGGCCACGGAGACAGTCGAGACCCGTCAAATCGAGGTGCTGCGCTACGACGCCGACCGGATCATCGTCGCCAACGGGCTTGAACCCGGTGATCAGTTCGTCGTCGAGGGAACGCAGTTTCTCTATCCGAAACAAAAGGTTCGTACGGTTCAGGGAGACGCGCAATGAAGCAAGTGAAAGCAATTGCATTTCTGTGCCTTGCGGTCGTTGCGCTGAGTTCCTGCAGCGAGGCCGAAGAACAGGCCGCGCCGCAGGAGCGTCCGGCTCTCTCGGTCATCGCCGGGCCGCGCGCGAGTGAGCCTGGATCGACCTTCACCGGGACCGTCGAGGCCAAGCTGAATGTCGACATCGGCTTTCGTCTGCTCGGTCGGGTCACCGCGCGCATGGTCGATGTCGGCGATGTCGTTCGTGCCGGCGAGGTTCTGATGACGCTCGACACGACCAGCCTTCAGCTCGCTGTCCGCCAGGCCGAAGCAGATCTTGCATCCGCAAATGCCAAACTCGATCTGGCGCAGGTCAATGCCAGCCGTCAGGCGACACTTCTGAGAACCCAGGCGACCACGCGTGAGCGACTGGAAGAAGCCGAGCAGACCGCGGAAGCCGCCGAGGCGACTGTCCGGCAAAAGGAAGCCGATCTGACGAAAGCGCGTGAGCAGACAACCTATGCCACTGTCGTCGCACAAACCGATGGTGTCGTTTCGGCCGTGAGCGCGGAAGTCGGACAGGTCGTTGCAGCCGGTCAATCGGCCGTGACGATCGCCCGGCTGGAGGCCCTCGATGCTGTCATCGATGTCCCCGACACGCTGAAGGCGCTTCAACTGCCCGACACGGAATACGAGGTCACCCTCCTGTCGAACCCGCAAATCAAGGCACAAGGTCGCGTGCGGGAGGTCGCACCCGAGGCTGATGGCGCAACCCGGACGCGGCGAACCAAGCTTGCGCTTTCTGCCCCGGACAAGGCGTTTCGCCTCGGCAGCACCGTGGTCGCGAGACCAATCGCAGCCGTCGCCACCGCCATCTGGCTGCCTGAAACGGCCATGGGTACCGATCAGTCAGGCGGCGCATTTGTCTGGGTCATCGACCCGGCCAGCGGTGCCGTGGCGCGTCGGCCTGTCGAAGCCGAAAAGGCCGATGGCGGCGGCTATGACATTGTTTCGGGATTGCAGGCCGGAGAGCGCGTGGTCAGCGCCGGCGTGAACTCCCTCACCGAAAATCAGATCGTTTCCTTCACCGACGAGATTGCCCGATGAACAGCAAATTCAATCTTTCCGAATGGGCACTGCGGCACAAGTCGCTCGTCTGGTATTTCATGATCCTCTCCACGGTTGCGGGGATCATGGCCTATTCTAATCTCGGACGGCAAGAAGATCCCGAATTCACGATCAAGACGATGCTGATCCAGGCCCAGTGGCCGGGAGCATCGGTCGACGAAATGACCAGTCAGGTCACCGATCGGATCGAGAAGAAACTGCAGGAACTCGAATCCCTCGACTACACCAAGAGCATCAATGCGCCGGGACAGGCGACGATCTACGTCAACCTTCTCGAGAACACGAAGGCGGCGGACGTCAGCCAGACCTGGGTCAAGGTCCGGAACATGATCAATGACATCGTTCCCAACCTTCCTCAGGGTGTGGTCGGTCCCTTTTTCATCGACAGCTTCGGTGATGTCTATGGCAATATCTATGCCTTCACGGCGGACGGACTGACACAGCGACAGCTCCGGGACTATCTGGAAGCGGCAAGAACCGAGATCCTTGCCGTTCCCAATGTCGGTAAGGTCGATCTCATCGGCGCTCAGGACGAGGTGATCTATCTGGAATTCTCCACCCGGCGTATGGCCGCGCTCGGCATCACCCAGCAACAGATCGTCGAGACACTGCAGAATCAGAACGCCGTTGTCGCATCAGGCACTCTGCGCACCGCGTCCGAGAGCATCAGCATGCGCGTCTCAGGTCAGTTCTCCACCGAAGACGATCTGAGAAAGGTCAACCTTCGCGTCAACGACCGCTTCTTTCGACTGAGCGATGTCGCGACCATCACGCGCGGCTATGTCGACCCGCAACAGGCGTTGTTCCGGGTCAATGGCGAGCCGGCGATCGGTCTTGCGATCGGCATGAAGCCGGGCTCCAACCTGCTCGAATTCGGCGAAGCCCTGTCCGAGAGGATGGAAAAGGTAACCGCCAACCTGCCCATCGGCATTGGCATTCATCATGTGGCCGATCAGGCAGTTGTCGTCGACGAGGCGGTCGGCGGTTTCACCAAGGCCCTCTTCGAGGCGATCGCCATCGTTCTCGTCGTCAGCTTCATAAGTCTCGGCGCCAGAGCCGGGCTCGTGGTCGCTCTGTCGATCCCGCTGGTCCTCGCCATCACCTTCGTCGCCATGGAGTATCTGGGCATCTCCCTCCAGCGCATTTCGCTGGGTGCATTGATCATCGCGCTCGGCCTCCTGGTCGACGATGCCATGATCGCCATCGAGATGATGGTGTCCAAGCTTGAACAGGGCGAACCCCTGTCCAAGGCAGCGATAGCGGTTTGGACCTCGACGGCGTTTCCGATGCTGACCGGCACCCTGGTCACCGTCGCGAGTTTCATTCCCGTCGGTCTAAACGACAGCGCCGCCGGCGAGTTCACCTTCTCGCTCTTCGTCGTCATTGCCGTTGCCCTGATCGTTTCCTGGATTGTGGCCGTTCTCTTCGCGCCGGTTCTCGGGGTGCTGATCCTTCCGGCAAAGATGGAGCGGCATCATGAGCAGAAGGGCAGGGTTGCCCAGATGTTCTCGCGCATTCTGGCGGCTTGCATGCATCGGCCGAAGATGACGGTCGCCGCCACATTCGGCGTCTTCCTCCTCTCCGTCTATGGCATGGGCTTCGTCCAGCAGCAGTTCTTCCCAGCATCGGATCGTCCGGAGCTGATCGTCGATTGGACCGGGCGGCAGAACTCCACGCTGGCCCAGACCAAGGCCGACATGGATGAATTCGAGGCCGCCTACCTCGCCAATGACGACAGTATCGACCACTGGACGTCCTATGTCGGGCAAGGCGCCAAGCGTTTCGTTCTCTCATTCGACGTGCAGCCGTCGGCCCCATATTTCGGCCAGATGGTCATCGTCACCAAGAGTATCGAGGCCCGTGAGGCGCTCAAGGAAAAGCTGAAGGCGGTTGCCGCAGATGGCTATCCGGGTACGGACATTCTGGTCAAGGAAATGGAGCTCGGACCGCCGGTCGGTCGGCCAATCCAGTACCGCGTCAGCGGCCCGGATCCGGAAAAGGTGCGCGAATACGCAGCCGGACTTGCAGCCGTCGTCGGCACGGAGCCACGTCTCGGTCGTATCGTCTTCGACTGGATGGAGCCGGCTCGCACCGTCAAGGTCGATGTGCTTCAGGACAAGGCCCGTCTTCTCGGCGTGAGCTCGAGCGATATCGCGACGGCGCTCAACAACATGGCCGGCGGCTCCACCATGACCCAGCTGCGCGACAGTATCTATCTGATCAACGTTGTTGGCCGTGCGCCGGGCGACGAGCGTCAGTCCGTCGAAACACTCCGCAATCTGCAGCTACCCGGCGGTGATGGCCAGTCCGTACCGCTCGCCTCCATCGCCACCTTCTCCTACGGCATGGAGCAGCCCGTGATCTGGCGTCGTGATCGCAGTCCGACGATCACGCTGAAAGCTGCCATTACCGATGCCACGCAGCCGGCCACCATTGATGCGGCCTTGAAGGGCAAGGTCGAAACCTTTGCCGCCGATCTTCCTGCGGGTTATCATGTCGCGGTCGGCGGCTCGGTCGAAAGCAGCGCCAAAAGCCAGGCACCGATTGCGGCCGTCGTGCCGCTGATGCTTCTGACCATGACGACGATCCTCATGTTCCAGCTGCAGAGCTTCCAGCGCCTTTTCATGGTGGTGATTGTCGCCCCGCTCGGACTGATCGGTGTTGTCGCAGCCCTCCTGCCCAGCGGGGCGCCTCTCGGCTTCGTTGCCATTCTCGGCGTCTTGGCCCTGATCGGTATCCTCATCCGAAACTCGGTCATCCTCGTGGTCGAGATCGATACGCTGCAACGCAACGGCCGGCATGCCTGGGACGCCGTACGCGAGGCCACCGAGCACCGCATGCGACCGATCATGCTGACGGCTGCCGCAGCCAGTCTCGCGCTCATCCCCATCGCCTCTGAGATCTTCTGGGGGCCAATGGCTTTCGCGATGATGGGCGGCATCATTGTCGGTACGGTGCTGACGCTGCTTTTCCTGCCGGCGCTTTATCTGATCTGGTTCCGGATCAAGGAGCCCTCGGTCACAGCCTGACCGACTGGGCCAACTTCGACCGGCCGCGACAAAGCTTGCGGCCGGTTTTCTTCTCGGCTCAATAAGAACTTTCGAGACTGTAGCGGCTACCCGGATAGAGAAGCCGAACGGATGTCACCAGCCGGTCGCCGGACCAGGTCCGACGCCGCACCAGAAGACAGGGTTCGGACCTTGCGATGGCCAGCAGCCGGCATTCCCAGGGCTGTGGAAGTACCGCCTCAACGAACTGCTCGGCACGCGAAATCGGCGCGATACCGCTCAGATAGGCATTCGGCGTCATCGCCAGGAAATCCTGATCGAGATAGGCGGGCGCAAGCTCCGCATGGACGAAGCGATCCTCGAGCTGGATCGGCAGGTCGTCCTCCTTGTGCACGATGACCGAATGAAAGGCTGATGTGCCGGCCTCCACTTCCAGCCTGTCCGCCAGATCGTGATCGCAAACTTCCGCCTGCATCAGCACGATCTCTACGGAATGTTGGCCGCCGCGCTCGGCGATCTCCTCGGCGATGTTGCGCACGTCGCTGACATTGGCCCGACGCTTCTTCGGTGCAACGAAGGAGCCGCGCCCCTGGACCCGCACGATGACGCCTTCGCTGGCCAGTTCCCGCAGCGCCCGATGCGCCGTCATCCGGCTCACCCCCAGCATCTCGACGAGCTCGTTTTCGGAGGGAATTCGGAAATTGATCGGCCATTCGCCACCCTCAATCCGCGCCTTGATCTCGGACTTCATCTGCTCGTAGAGCGGCGTATCCTGCCGTTCCTCGGGGAGTGCAAAGCCTGGCTGGTCGTCGGACATGGTGGGTCGATCCTGATGGTGGCGAAGCGATCTTGCCGGTTTCTCGCCGCAGCACTTCGGGCATTCCCTTATCGGCACAGGCCTTGTCTAGGCAACCGGTTCGGCTTCAAAAGCCCTATCCAGAGCGGCAGTTACTTCGATGCTGTAGAGCGTGCAATCAGCCGCGCGAGGCTCGACGGTGAACTCGAATGGCGCCTGCTCTGAGATCATGATATCGCCGAGCCCGACATCTGATCGCAGGCTATCGATCGTCACCCGGGCATCACCCCGAAACACGATTGCGACGGTGTCCCCCGACACCGAAAGCGTCTGTGCGGCTGAGACGTCGATCTTCGTCATGCGATGAACGAAAAACCCGCGACGGCTCATGACATTGAGGTCGAGCGTCTCTCCTCCAAGACAATCGGCCTGCACTTCCGCATCGCCGGAAAAGGCGAAGGGAGGCGAGCCCACGAGTAGCGGCGGCTCCCGCCTCCCATCGACCGTCAACTGCATGCCGTCGCCTTGCAGAACGGCTATCGTCCTGTCGATCCCGGCAAAGACCGAGAACGGACCGGAGGTCCCGACGGTCGCAAGACTGATTCGCCAGTCGAACCCGCCGGCTCCATCCGAAGCAGGCCTGGAGATCACCTCGCGGGTGATCCCCAGCCCGTTTTTCCAGGGCATCTTAAGGTGCTCGTCGAAGCGCTGGATGCGGATGGACATGGGCGTTTCGCGTCCCCTCAATTGCCGAGAATGCCGGGCAGACGAAGGCCTTTTTCCTTGGCGCAGTCGAGCGCGATGTCATAGCCCGCATCGGCATGGCGCATCACGCCGGTCGCCGGATCGTTCCACAGCACCCGCTCCAGCCGGCGTGCAGCATCGTCCGTGCCATCGGCGCAGATGACCATGCCGGAATGCTGTGAAAAGCCCATGCCGACGCCGCCGCCATGATGCAGCGAGACCCAGGTCGCACCCGAGGCGCAGTTGAGCAGCGCGTTCAGAAGCGGCCAGTCGGACACGGCGTCCGAGCCGTCCTTCATCGCTTCCGTCTCGCGGTTGGGCGAGGCGACAGAACCGGAATCGAGATGATCGCGACCGATGACGACGGGTGCCTTGAGCTCGCCATTACGCACCATCTCGTTGAAGGCGAGGCCGAGCTTGTGGCGATCGCCGAGGCCGACCCAGCAGATGCGGGCGGGCAGACCCTGGAAGGCGATGCGCTCGCGCGCCATGTCCAGCCAGTTGTGCAGATGCGTGTTGTCCGGCAGCAGCTCCTTCACCTTGGCATCCGTCTTGTAGATATCCTCTGGATCACCCGAAAGGGCCGCCCAGCGGAACGGGCCGATGCCACGGCAGAAGAGCGGCCGGATATAGGCCGGCACGAAGCCGGGGAAGGCAAAGGCATTCTCGAAGCCTTCTTCCTTGGCGACCTGGCGAATGTTGTTGCCGTAGTCGAGCGTCGGAATGCCCATGTTCCAGAAGTCGACCATCGCCTGCACATGGATCTTCATCGAGGCGCGGGCGGCGACTTCCACCGCCTTGGGATCGCTTTCCTGCTTCGCCCGCCATTCAGCAACCGTCCAGCCGACCGGCAGATAGCCGTGGATTGGATCATGGGCCGAGGTCTGGTCGGTGACGATGTCGGGGCGCACGCCACGGCGAACGAGTTCCGGGAAGATATCGGCGGCATTGCCGACGAGGCCGACGGATTTGGCTTCGCCGGCCTTCGTCCACTGGTCGATCAGGGCAAGCGCCTCGTCCAGCGTATGCGCCTTGGCGTCGACGTAACGGGTGCGCAGGCGGAAATCGATGCGGGTCTCGTCGCACTCGACGGCAAGGCAGCAGGCGCCGGCCATGACGGCGGCGAGTGGCTGGGCACCACCCATGCCGCCAAGGCCTCCGGTCAGGATCCACTTGCCCTTGAGATTGCCGTTATAGTGCTGGCGGCCAGCCTCCACGAAGGTCTCATAGGTGCCCTGCACGATGCCCTGGGTGCCGATATAGATCCACGAGCCGGCGGTCATCTGACCGTACATGGCCAGTCCCTTCTTATCCAGCTCGTTGAAGTGATCCCAGGTTGCCCAATGCGGCACGAGGTTGGAATTGGCAATCAGCACGCGCGGCGCATCCTTGTGGGTGCGGAACACGCCGACCGGCTTGCCCGACTGGACGATCAGCGTCTCTTCCTCAGTCAGCGTCTTCAGCGTCTCGACGATCCGGTCGAAATCCTCCCAGGTGCGGGCGGCACGCCCGATGCCGCCATAAACGACCAGCTCATGCGGCCGCTCGGCAACATCGGGATCGAGATTGTTCATCAACATGCGCAGCGGCGCTTCCGTCATCCAGCTCTTGGCCGAGAGTTCGGTTCCGGTGGCGGCGCGGACGTCGCGGATATTGTGTCTGGGATTGCTCATGGTCCTCGCTCCTCAGCGTTTCAGATCGAGCGCGATGGCTTCGATGGTTGTCAGAATGTCCTTGAGATGGCGTCGCAGCGCCTCGGCCTTTCCGGCGTCATAGGCGAAGGGTGGTGCCTCGGTGGCGAGATGCGTGATCTGCGCCAGTTCCATCTGGATGGCGTGCACGCCGGTCTCCGGCCGCCCGTAATGCCGTGTCGTCCAGCCGCCTTTGAAGCGGCCGTTGACCACAGACCTGTAGCCCTCGGCCCGACCGGCGATCTCGGCGGCGGCTTTCTCGATCCTGACATCGCAGGTGCGGCCCATGTCCGTGCCGATGTTGAAATCCGGCAGAGGCCCTTCAAACAGGAAGGGGATCAACGAACGGATCGAATGGCAGTCATAGAGCACCGCCACGCCATGCAACGCTTTCACGCGCTCGATTTCAGCCTTCAGCGCCGCATGATAGGGCTGATGGAAGCCTGCCAGCCGATTGGCGATATCGCCCTCGCTCGGCTCTTCGCCGCTTTTCCAGATCGCCACCCCGTCGAAATCCGTTTCCGGAACGAGGCCGGTGGTGTTCTGCCCCGGATAGAGGCTCACGCCATCAGGGTCGCGGTTCGCATCGATCACATAGCGATGGAAGGTCGCCCGGACCGTCGTCGCATCCGGCAACAACCCGGCATAGAGCTCATGGATATGCCAGTCGGTATCGGCCAGCAGTTTGCCGTTGTCATCAAGCCGATCCCAGATCGCGGGTGGGACATCCGTGCCCGTATGCGGGAAGGCGAGAATGACGGGCGAGTTGCCTTGGGTGATTTCGAAGACGGCCATCTCAGCCCTCCAGCCCCGGCAGCAATCCGGCGGAGACGGCCGAAACCAAGGTCCCATCCGCCACCAGGCGACCGGCGGCCTCGAGATCGGGCGCCATGTAGCGGTCCTCTTCCAGTGTGGCGACATGGGCACGCAAGGTGGAGATCACACGTCTCAGTTCCGGGCTCGTCGTCAGGGGCTCGCGGAATTCCACGCCCTGGGCGGCGGTCAGCGCCTCGATGCCGATGATCGAGAAGAGGTTGTCGGTCATCTGCAGCAGGCGCCGTGCCCCATGGCAGGCCATCGAGACATGGTCTTCCTGATTGGCGGATGTCGGCGTCGAATTGACCGAGGCCGGATGGGCCATCTGCTTGTTTTCACTCATCAGGGCAGCCGACGTGACCTCCGCGATCATCAGACCGGAGTTGAGCCCCGGTCTCTTGGCGAGGAAGGCCGGCAGCCCGTAGGACAGGGCCGGATCGACCAAAAGTGCGATGCGCCGTTGTGCGATCGCGCCGATCTCGCAGACGGCAATCGCGATCTGGTCGGCAGCGAAGGCCACGGGCTCGGCATGGAAGTTGCCGCCAGAGACGACGCTCATGTCGGAAAGCACCAGCGGATTGTCGGTGACGGCGTTCGCTTCGATTTCGAGTGTCCGGCCCGTCATGCGCAACAGGTCGAGGCAGGCGCCGTCGACCTGCGGCTGGCAACGGATGCAATAGGGATCCTGCACACGTTCGTCGCCGTCCAGATGGCTTTCCCGGATCACCGAACCGGCGAGCAGGCCCCGCAATGCCGCTGCCGTATCGATCTGGCCCTTGTGGCCGCGCAGTGTATGGATGTCAGCGGTGAAGGGCGCTGACGAGCCCATGGCTGCATCCGTCGAGAGCGCGCCGGTGATCAGTGCTGCCTGTGCGGCACGATGGGCGCGGAAGAGGCCTGCCAGCGCCAGCGCCGTCGAGGCCTGCGTGCCGTTGATCAGCGCCAGACCTTCCTTGGCCGCCAGCACGACGGGCGTCAGCCCCGCACGCTTCAACGCCTCGGCGCCGGAAAGCCGTTCGCCCTGATAGAAGGCCTCGGCCTCTCCCATCATCACAGCGGCCATATGCGCAAGCGGTGCGAGATCGCCGGATGCACCGACGGAGCCTTTCTCTGGAATGAGCGGGGTGACACCCTTGTCCAGCATGCCTTCGATCAGCCGCACCAGGTCAAGGCGAACGCCGGAGGCGCCGCGACCGAGCGAGATCAGCTTCAGCGCCATGATCAGGCGCACGATATTGTCCGCCAGCGGCTGGCCCACGCCGCAGCAATGCGACAGGATCAGATTGCGCTGCAGTGTCTCCGTGTCGGCCGCATCGATCTTGATCGAGGCGAGTTTGCCGAAGCCGGTATTGATGCCGTAGACCGGCGCGTTGCCGGCGGCGATTTCCGCAATCCGTGCGGCCGCCTTCTCAATGCCGGCGTCGAAGCTGCGGTCGAGCACGGCACTTTCGCCGCTCCAGTAGATCTGCGCCAGTTCGGCGAGAGAGACGCGGCCGGGGTGAAGCGTAATGGTCACGACAGAATTCCTTTGGTGATGTGGCCGTTCCAGATGCGCTGATGCAGCGGGTTGAAGCCGATGCGGTAGACAAGTTCCGCCGGGCTCTCGACCGACCAGATGGCAAGGTCGGCTTGCTTGCCGACCTCGATGGTGCCGACCGTGTCAAGACGTCCGAGCGCGCGGGCGGCATTGCGGCTCACGCCGAGAAGGCATTCCTCGACCGTCATGTGAAACAGCGTGGCCGCCATGTTCATGGTCAGTAGCAGGGAGGTCAGCGGCGAGGTGCCGGGATTGCAGTCCGTGGCAAGCGCGATTGCCGTTCCGTGTTTGCGGAACAGATCGATCGGCGGCTTCTTCGTTTCGCGGATGAAATAGTAGGCGCCGGGCAGCAGCACCGCGACGGTTCCGGCCTTGGTCATTGCTGCTGCGCCGTCCTCATCGGTGTATTCCAGATGGTCGGCTGACAGCGCCTGATACCCGGCGGCAAGCGCTGCCCCCTGCAGATCCGACAGCTGGTCAGCATGCAGTTTTACCGGCAGTCCGAGAGATTTCGCCGCATCGAAGACAATCCGCATCTCCTCAGGAGAAAAGGCGATGCCTTCGCAAAAGCCGTCCACCGCATCGACCAGTCCTTGCACCTTGGCAGCCCTCAGGCCCGGCAGCACAACCTCCTCGATGAAGGCGCGATTGCGCCCCTTGTAGTCGGCAGGCGTTGCATGCGCTCCGAGATAGGTCGTGGTAATGGAGACCCGACGCTCGTCTCCGAGCTGTCGGGCGGCACGCAGTATCTTGAGCTCGTCTTCAACGGTGAGCCCATAGCCGGACTTGACCTCAACGGTCGTCACACCCTCGGCGATCAGCGCATCGAGCCGGGGAAGCGTTTGCGAGACAAGTTCCGCCTCGCTCGCCTCGCGCACCTGGCGCACGGACGAGACGATGCCTCCGCCGGCGCGTGCGATTTCCTCATAGGAAGCGCCGGCAAGACGCATTTCGAATTCACGTGCCCGATTGCCGGCATGCACCAGATGCGTATGGCAATCGATCAGGCCCGGCGTCACCCAGCGCCCCTCGCAGTCGATCACCTCGGCGCTACCGGGGATCGCGATCTCGTCCGCATCGCCGAC
Organism: Rhizobium sp. R86522; assembly: GCF_042466255.1. Taxonomy (NCBI): domain Bacteria; kingdom Pseudomonadati; phylum Pseudomonadota; class Alphaproteobacteria; order Hyphomicrobiales; family Rhizobiaceae; genus Rhizobium; species Rhizobium sp. R86522. The sequence goes on along the minus strand of NZ_JAXHBX010000001.1, from coordinate 3,816,962 downwards.
AGCGACAATCCGCCCGCCCTCGATCATCACCCTGCCATTCTCGATCATGCCGAGCCGTGGCCGGTCAGGCGACATGGTCGCGAGCCGTGCATTGGTGAGGATAGTCGTCATGCACCCTCGCTTTCGGACCAGGCGGCCGTCGTCTTCAGGAGTGTCCGGATCTGCTGGATGTCGCTGTTCAAGGGCCGGTCGTCCCGGTAGAAGGGCACCACACGGCGGAGCCGCTCGTAGATCCCTTGCGTCATCGGAGCCTTGGCCGCCTTGGAAGACTGCAGGTCATGGGCCTGCGCGGCGGCGGTCAGTTCGATGGCAAGCACGGTCTCAAGATTATCGACAATCGCCAATGCCTTGGCCGCAGCAGGCGTCGCATGGGTCAGGATGTCTTCCTGCAGGCCTGAAGTGATGCCACCATCGAGGCTTGCCGGCATCGCGAGCCGGCGGTTTTCAGCCACCAGTGCTGCCGCTGTATACTGAATGATCATGAAGCCGGATTCGACGCCGCTGCCCGAGGCGAGGAAGGCCGGCAGGCCGCTCACCAGCGGGTTGACCAGCCGGTCGATCCGCCGCTCGGAAATGGCGGCGAGTTCGGCTGCGGCCGTCGCCAGATGATCCATGGCGAGCCCAAGGGCGGCACCGACCGCATGCGCCTGCGAATGGACTTTCGGGTCTTCAGGCGATCCGCTCACGGCGGGGTTGTCGGTGACGCTCGCAAGCTCCCGATCCACCACCGCGCGGGCCTCCGCGAGCGCATCGCGCACCGCGCCATGCACATGCGGCACGGCCCTGAGGCTGAGCGGATCCTGCGTCCGCTTGCCCGCAGATTCCGCCAGAAGCGCGCTTCCGGCCAGCAATGTCCGCAAGTTCTGCCCGACCTGCTGCAGCCCATCGGACTTCCGCAGGGAAAGCGGCATCTCCGCAAATGGATCGCATTGCGCGCCGAGGTTCTCATAGGTCATCGCCGCTGCTGCATCTGCCCAGTCGACGAGATGCGCGAGCCTGGTGACGGCAAGCGAAGCAAGGCCGGTGGCGCAGGGTGTACCGTTGATCAGGCTCAGACCTTCCTTCGCCTGGAGCACCAGCGGCTTGATATCAAGCGCGGCCAGCGCGTCTGCGCCCGACATTAGCTTGCCGTCATGACGGCATTCCCCTGATCCGATCAGGACCAGCCCGATGGCCGCGCCATGCGTCAGGTAACCGACGGAACCCCTGGACGGGATCACCGGGAGCATATCCTTGTTCAGGAGGGCGATGAGTGTCTCGACGACCTCAAGCCGGATGCCCGAATAACCATGCGCGAAATTGGCGACCTGGGCTGCCATGATCGCGCGTGTTTCCACCCGCCCGAGCGGTTCGCCCACGCCACAGGAATGGCTGAACAGCAGATTGCGGGAAAGCGCTGCCTGCTCCGCACGATCGATTACCACGTCGCAAAGTGCGCCAACGCCGGTATTGATCCCATAGCCACGGATACCTTGGTCGACCAGGGCTTCAACGATTGCGCGGGCTTTGAGGATCCGCTGCCGCGCCGTTTCGCTTAAGGCCAGCCTGGCGCCCTCGGCAATCGCGGCGATCGCATCTGAAGTCAGCACCTTATCGAGAGTGATCGTCTGCACCATCAGGCGCTCCATCTGCTGAAAAGAATTCGCCGGCAAATGAAACTCATTGCAGGATCCTCTTCAGCGCGCGGGCAAAGTCGCCGTCGATGCGCTCTTCGGCACGGTGGCGACCCTCCCGAACCACGAAGTTCCCGCGAACCATCACGTCGCGCACGGCCTCGCTGGCGAGCGCAAAGATCCAGCGGTCGAGGATCTGATCGTCTTTGGCAGCAGCGATGAAAGGGTTGGCACCGTCGAGCACGACGAGATCGGCGCGCGCGCCGACGCGAATACCGCTCGTCTTGAGACCCGCAGCCTGGGCGCCGCCAGACAGACTTGCGTCGATCAGCGTGCGGCCGACCGAGGCACCAGGACCGGATACAAGCCGGTTGCGGCGTCGATCGCGCAGCCGCTGTCCGTATTCCAGCACGCGCAATTCCTCCGCCACGGAGGTGGCGACATGGCTGTCCGTGCCGATCCCGAAGCGCCCGCCCAAGGCCATGAAGTCCGTTGCGGGATAGATCCCGTCGCCGAGATTGGCTTCGGTGGCCGGGCAGAGACCCGCGACCGCTCCGGACTTCGCCAGCCGTGCCGTCTCCTCCGCCGTCATGTGCGTCGCATGGATGGCACACCAGCGCTCATCGAGCGCAAACTCGTCGAGCAGATAGCTGACCGGCCGGCGGCCGCTCCAGGCAAGGCAGTCCTCCACCTCCCGTTCCTGTTCGGCCACATGAATATGGATGGGCCCGCCAGTTTGCTCCGCCGAGAGCACCGCGCGCATCTCGTCCGGCGTCGCCGCCCGCAGCGAATGGATGGCCAGACCAAGGCGCACATCGGCAGTCGTGCAAGCAGGCGCCAGCCGATCGAGAAGAGCCAGGAAACTGTCGACGCTATGAATGAACGGACGCTGTCCTGCATTGGGCTCGAGCCCTCCGAAGCCGGCATGGGCATAGAAAACCGGCAGGTGCGTCAGGCCTATCCCGGCCGTCTCCGCCGAACGCAGGATACGGCTGGACATCTCGAAGCCGTCGGACGTGCCGACCTCAGGCAAAGCATGGTGGAAATAGTGGAATTCAGTGACATGACCGAAACCACCTTTCAGAAGTTCACTATACAACTTTGTCGTAACAGCCTCGACATCGTCGGGCGACATGCGCCCGACCAGCCGATACATGGTGTCACGCCATGTCCAGAAGCTGTCATCGGTTGAGCCGGCGATCTCGGCGAGACCGGCCATTGCCCGCTGAAACCCGTGAGAATGCAGGTTTTGCAGCGCTGGAACCACGGGTCCGGCCAGCATGGTTGAATCTGGCCCATGCACCGTGCCGCGTTCGATCGAGGCTATCGAACCGCTCTGATCGATCCCGATTGTCACATCGCTTGCCCAGCCCTCGGGCAGAAGCACGCGCTCACAGAACAGACTTTGAGAAGCTCTCATCTCGAAACCTTTGCAAGTTGTATAGGCAACATGGCAGGTTCCAAGCTTCGGCGCAAGAGGGCACCGATGCGCCGTCGGATCCGGTGTTCTGTTGACTGCACGCGGCCGAGACCTCAACTCTTGAGGCCGCGTGGGATCAGATGGCCAGGGAAACGGCGTCCGGCGTTCTGCCTTGAGGGCTTGCAAGCGTCGCGAGTTCTTCGCGATGCCGCATCATGGCCAAGAGCAGCGCGTGATCCCGCGCGAGAGCTTGTTGCCGCTTCGGCGATGGAGGAAAGTGCTTCATGGCATACCGCATCCGGCTCCCCGCTTCGGCAGAAGTCGAAAAGGCGCCAGCGGCAACAGCCGCATGCAGTGCGCAGCCGAGCAGAACGGCGTCGCAGTCGATCGGCACGAAGACATCGCAGCCGGTCGCATCGGCATAGAGTTGCGCCAGAAGCGGATGGTCGGCCAGGCCGCCGGCCAACAGAAGCTGTCGCGGCGCTCCCGCACGGCGCGGCTGATGGTCGATGATATGGCGGATGCTGCAGGCAAGCGCCACGCAGCTTCTCCAGTAGAGCCTGAGAAGGGAGCGCTCACTGCGATCGAGATCGAGCCCCGCGATTGTCCCGGTGAGCATCGGATCGGACACGGGTGAGCGTGTACCGTGCAGGTCCGGCAGGACGCTGATCGGCAGACCGAAATCTGGTCCCTCGCTCGCCAGACACTCGGCGATCCCGTCGAGGATTGCCCGGTGGCGTGCCTTCATGGGAATCCCGCCGGCCGGATGTTGCGTTACAATGTGGTCCAGGAAGGCACCCGAGGCAGACTGCCCGGCCTCCGTCAGCCAGAGGCCGGCAATCGCGGCATCCCGAAAGGCGCCCCAGCAGCCGGTGCCGGACACAGGCTCGCTCGAAAGCCGCACGATGCAGCTCGAAGTGCCTGCAATCAGCACGGCTTCGGCATCGAGCGTGACGTTCGGCCGTTCCCCCGCGGCGAAGAGGCCGACAGTTCCCGCGTAAGCATCGATCAGCCCCGGGGCGACAAGGCACTGCTCGTCGAGACCAAGTTCCGCGGCGCTGGTTCGGGAGAGGCAGCCGATCGCCTGACCCGGCTGTTCCGAAAGGGGCGGCAGCCCCGCTCGCTCCATGACATCGCCGAGTCCAACTTTCCGGTAGTAGTCGATCGGTGGCCCACCGGGCGCCTCCGGCATATAGCCCCATTTCGAGGCGAGCGCTGAATGGCTACGTTTCTCGGAGCCGGTCGCGCGCCAGGTCAGGAAGTCGCAGAGATCGAATATTTGTGCGCTTTCGGCCCAGAGATCCGCTCTGTGCCTTTTGAGCCAGAGCAGTTTCGGGATCTGCATCTCGACCGAAAGCCGTCCGCCAAAGCGTTCGAGCAGCGGATCGGCGATCGCGTTGCAGTATTCGGTTTCCTCAAGCGCCCGATGGTCCATCCACAAGATGGTGTCGAGGTTCGGCGAGCGTGTTTCCGAGACCGAAAGCGGGCGCCCATCGCGGTCACGCACGACAAGCGAACATGTGGCATCGAACCCGAGGGCCAGTATTTCGTCAGCAGAGATTCCGCTTTCGGCAAGGGCAGATTTAACCGCGCTGCAGACTGCCGCCCAGATCTCTTCGCTGTCCTGCTCCATATGCTTGGGCAGAGGCTGGTGAACGCTGATCGGGACGACACAGCGGGCAAGTTGCCGACCGCTGAGATCGAACACCCCGGCCCGTGCACTGCCCGTGCCAACATCCACGGCCAAGAGGTGCTCACGCATCAGTCAGATCTTCCGGTCTCCTCGCTCCGCGCACAAAGTGGAGCAAATTCTCCATGGCGTCAAACTGCCCATCCGGCTTCAGATGCGTGAGCGCCTCCCGGTAGCTGGCATTCCCGGTATGGGATCCGCCGGTAAAGGCGATGACCTTCATGCCCGCGGCTTGCGCCGCACGGATGCCGGCGGGGCTGTCCTCGATCACGAGACACTGCGCCGGCGCGACACCCATCTTGGTGGCAGCATGCAGGAAGAGATCGGGTGCGGGTTTGCCGCGTTCGACCATCGTCGCGCTGAAGATATGTGGGCTGAGACGGGGAAGAAGTCCGGTCACGGACAGGGAGAGCTCGATCCGTTCCCGCTGACTGGACGAGGCCACACAGCAGGAGACCCGCATGGCCTTGAGTGAATTGATGGCGGATGCGACCCCTGGAAGGGCTGCCAATTCCGCACGAAACCGCGCGTAAAGCCTATCCCGCATGCCGGCCAGGAAAGCGGGATCGATCTCGACACCGAATTCGGATCGAACCACCTCTGTCAGCGAACCAAGGCTTCGCCCGAGAAAGCGCTCCGCCGCCTCGTTGGTCGTCAATCCAATTCCCGTTTCGGCCAGCGCTTCGACCAGAACCTCGAGCGCGATGCCTTCGCTGTCGACGAGGACCCCGTCACAATCGAAGATCACCAGGCGGATCGGCTGCGGGTCCATGGTCACTCAGCTTGCAAGGGTTCCGTCGAGATAGCGCTGGAGCGTAGCGGCGGCGCCTTGGCTCCGCAAGCTTGCGATCGCTTCACCGAATCGCTTCTGGAACTGCGGATTGGCTCCGACGGATCCAAAGATGTCGGTAATCCCGATGAAGGCCATGGGATCATTCCGAGAGGTGAGTGCAGCCACGTGCAGCCGCTCCGCGCTTGGATCGTTGAAGGCGATCGGCTTTCCGCCGTCGCTCGTGCCTTCGAAGTAGCGGCACCAGAGGGCCGAGACGAGAGCAAGGCCTTGCACGTCCAGATCCTGGGCCAGACGATCTGCCGTCGAGGGTAGAATGAACTTGGGCTGACGGTTCGAGCCATCCTGCGCCAGGCGCGGGATGGTGTCGCCAATCTTTGGATTGGCGAATCGGTTCTCGATGAGCGCGAAATAGTCCTGCAAGCTGGTGTTGGGCACGGGCGGCACGACCGGGATGATCTCGTCGTTTTCGAGCTTCGCCAGGAAGGCCCGGATCAGCGGGTTCTCCATGGATTCATGCACGAAATGAATGTCCATCAGCGCCGCCGGATAGGCGATTGCCGCATGGCCACCATTCAGGATCCTGAGCTTCATCAACTCGTAGGGTGCCACATCGGGCACAAAGGTCACGCCCACGTCTTCCAGGGCAGGGCGTCCCAGCGGGAACTTGTCTTCAAGCACCCACTGCTTGAAGCCCTCGCAGAACACGGGCCAGCCGTCTTCGATCCCGTAATTCTCTCGCGTGATGTCGATTTCCCGCTGTCCGGTCGCAGGCGTGATGCGGTCCACCATGGAATTCGGAAAGGCGACGTTGTGATGGATCCAGTCGGCGATATCAGGATCAGACAGGCGCGCCAACCCGCAGACGGTGGCTTCCGTCACCTCGCCATTGCCGGGGATATTGTCGCAGCACATGACGGTGAAGGGTGGAACGCCCGCAGCGCGGCGCGCCTTGAGGCCGGCGATGATCAGTCCGAAGACCGTCTTCGGCTCGCCAGGGTTCTTCGCGTCGGCGACGATCGCCGGATGATCAGGATCGAACTTGCCGGTTGCCGCATCGATGAAATACCCACCCTCCGTGATCGTCATCGAAACGATCCGGATATCGGGGGAGGCGAGCGTCGCGACGATCCGATCGAAATCCGGTGCTGTGATGACATCCAGCATCGGCCCGGTGATGGTCGCGGCCGAGCGATCGATATCCTGCTCGACCACGGTCGTGAGGAAATCCTGGGCTTTCAGCGTGTCACGCATCCGCTGGTCGGAGGCCATGACACCAGCGCCGATAATGCCCCAATCGAGATCGCGACCGCTGTTGAAGAGTTCGTGCAGGTAGATCGCCATATGGGCGCGGTGGAAATTGCCGACGCCGAAATGCAGGATCCCGGGACGGATGTCCTCGCGGCGATAGGAGGGCAGGGACGCCCAGTCACCGATATCTGCCAGAGTTGCAAGCGAGAGTTTGATCGTCATGAGTGCATTCCTTGGCTGGGGGCCGCACGAGCCGTCAGCTCATCCAGTTTCCGCCGTCGACATTGTAGGTCTGGGCGACGATGTAGTCGGCTTCCGCCGATGCGAGGAAGACTGCCATGCCGGTCAGATCCTCCGCCCGGCCCATACGGCCGAAGGGGACCGCCTCGCCGACAAGTTTCTTCTTTTCGCCAAGCGGACGGTTTTCGTACTTTGCGAAGAGCGCGTCGACCTCGTCCCACATCTCGCTGCCGACCACGCCGGGCGCAATCCCGTTGACGTTGATCCCGTGCTTGATGAGGTCGAGGCCAGCCGATTGGGTGAGCGAAATGACGGCAGCCTTCGAGGCGCAGTAGACGCCGACCAGCGGTTCGCCGCGTCGTCCGGCCTGGCTCGCCATGTTGATGATCTTGCCACCACGCCCTTGCGCCATCATCTGCTTGGCCACGGCCTGCATCGTAAACAGCGTTCCTCCGACATTGATGTCGAAAACGCGTTGATAGCTCTTGCGGGAAATCTCGACGATCGGAGCGAGATCGAAGATTGCGGCATTGTTGACCAGAATATCGATGCCGCCGGCGCGTTCGACACAGGCAGCAATCGCTGCGTCGATCGATGCCTGATCGGAGACGTCGATCCGGACGGCATAGGCCGCAGGGCCGATCTCCGTTGCCGTTGCCGATGCGCGGTCGAAATCGATATCGGCGATCGCAACCGCCGTTGCACCTTCGCGAATATAGACTTCCGCAAAGGCCCTGCCGATGCCGCGGGCTGAGCCTGTGATAATTGCCGATTTTCCGCTCAATCTGCCGGTCATGCTGCCAGTCCCTTGTCATTGAATTTGTGCAGTCGATTGAGATCCGGTGTCACATAAACAGTGTCGCCATGACGGACCGGGAATTCCCCTCCGGTCCGCGTGGTGATCGTGCCGACACCATCCACCTCGACATGCAGGAACGTGTCGGAGCCAAGATGTTCGGCGACTGTCACAAGACCACGCCACATGCCGCTGTCGAGCGAGAGCGTGACATGCTCCGGCCGAATGCCAATCGTGTGGGCGCCATGGGCGGAAGCCGCCTTGCCAGAGATCAGGTTCATCTTCGGCGAACCGATGAAGCCGGCGACGAAGAGATTGGCCGGGCTGCGATAGAGGTCGAGCGGCGATCCCACCTGCTCGATGCGGCCCTTGTTGAGAACCACGATCTTGTCAGCCATGGTCATGGCCTCCACCTGGTCGTGGGTCACGTAAATCGAGGTTGCCTTGAGCTTCTGATGCAGTTCGGTGATCTCGAGACGCATGGCGACGCGAAGCGCCGCATCGAGGTTGGAAAGCGGCTCGTCGAACAGGAAGCAACGGGGATTGCGGACAATGGCACGGCCGATAGCGACGCGCTGTCGCTGACCGCCGGAGAGTTGCCCGGGCCGGCGCTCCAGGTAATCGGTGAGGTTCAATATGCGCGCTGCCTCCTCGACCTTGCGGTTGATCTCGGCCGGGTCGACCTTCGCCATCTTCAGCGGAAAGCCGATGTTCGAGCGCACGCTCATATGCGGATAAAGTGCATAGGACTGGAACACCATTGCCAGGCCGCGCTGCGCCGGCGGTGTATGCGTTTGATCCTTGCCGTCGATCACAATGCGTCCGCCGGTCGCGTCTTCGAGGCCGGCGATCAGGCGCAGCAACGTGGACTTGCCGCAGCCGGACGGCCCGACGAAGACGACAAATTCACCGTCATTGATTTCAAGGTCGATCCCCGGGATGACCGCATGCTCGCCGAAGGACTTGGAGAGCTGTTCGAGTTTGATGCTGCCCATGGTCGGGTTTCCTTACTTGACGGCGCCAAAGGTCAGGCCGCGCACGAGTTGCTTCTGGCTGAACCAGCCGAGGATCACGATCGGCGCAATCGCCATCGTCGAGGCGGCCGACAGTTTCGCCCAGAACAACCCTTGCGGACTGGAGAAGGAGGCGATGAAGGCGGTTAGCGGCGCCGCATTGGTGGTGGTGAGACGGATCGTCCAGAAGGCTTCGTTCCAGGCGAGAATGATGTTGAGGAGAAGCGTCGAGGCAATGCCTGGCAGGGCCATGGGCGCGAGCACATAGACGATCTCGTTGAAAAGCGAGGCACCGTCCATTCGCGCGGCTTCGAGGATTTCGCCCGGAATCTCGCGGAAATAGGTGTAGAGCATCCAGATGACAATCGGCAGGTTGATCAGCGTCAGCATGATCGTCAGACCAATCCGGGTATCGAGCAGACCGAAGTCGCGGAACAGCAGGTAGATCGGAACGAGCACGGCTACTGCAGGCATCATCTTGGTCGAGAGCATCCACATCAGGATGTCCTTGGTCCGCTTGGTCGGCGAAAACGCCATGGCCCAGGCGGCCGGGATGCCGACGAAAAGTGCCAGGATCGTCGAGCCCACAGACAGGATGACCGAGTTCATGAACGGCTTGATGTAGTCGCGCTGTGTCTGGACCGTCACGTAATTTTCGAAGGTAAAGGTCGGGATCAGGTCGAAGCCCTGGATCGCTTCGCTTTCCGTCTTCACACTGGTGATCAGCGTGTAGAGGATCGGGAAGAAGATCACGAAGGCGATCGTCCAGGCAATCGCTGTAAAGATGATCTTGCGCCGGGTTGTGACGTTGCGAGCCATGGCCTTGTCCTTACCGGTCGAGGTTCTTGCCGACGGCGCGCATCAGGAAGATGGCGACGATATTGGCGAGAATGATTGCGATGATGCCGCCCGCCGAAGCGCCGCCGACGTCGTAACCCAGAAGGGCCGTTCGGTAGATCAGGAAGACGAGATTGGTCGAGGCATAGCCCGGGCCGCCATTGGTGGTGACCAGGATTTCCGCGTAGACCCCGAGCAGGAAGATGGTCTGGATCAGGATGACCACGGTAATTGCGCGGGCGAGATGCGGAAGCGTCAGATAGATGAACTTGTCGATGAAGCGCGCACCATCCATCTCGGCCGCTTCCTGCTGCTCGCCATCGAGTGACTGCAGGGCGGTGAGCAGGATGAGCGTTGCAAACGGCAGCCATTGCCAGGCAACGATGATGACGATCGACAGAAGCGGATATTGCGCGAACCAGTCGACGGGGCTCAAGCCGAGCGCCCGGTTGATGTCGGCCAGCACGCCATAGCCCGGGTGCATGATCATGTTTTTCCAGATCAATGCAGCGACCGGCGGCATGACGAAGAAGGGCGAGATGACGAGGATACGCACGATCCCCTGGCCGAAAATCGGCTGGTCGAGCAGCAGCGCCAGCAGCGTGCCGCCGAAGATGGTGATGAACAGCACGCCGCCGACGATCAGCATGGTGTTCCAGATCGACTGGAAGAAGGCCGGATCCGTATAGAAATAGCGGTAGTTGAACAGGCCAGCGAAGCTGACATTGGCAGGGTTGAGCAGATTGTAGTTCTGGAACGAGAACCACAGCGTCATCGACAGTGGCACGATCATCCAGATCAACAGGAGCCCGACGGACGGCGCCATCATCAGACGGGCCAGGGTGCGTGTGTTTTGAGTAGCCATGATGAAGCTCGCCCTGATGGCCATGTCGGAGACGAGGTCCGTAGGCCCGTTGGAGGCTAGGTGACGACGACCGGCATTGGCCGCAAACGGTCGAAGCCTTTCCTGCCCGGATCGCAATCCGGGCAGGTAGTTCGGGAGGGTGGATTACTTGATGTAGCCGCCGCGGGTCATTTCGCGTGTCGTCAGAACTCTGAGCCTGGGCAAGCGCATCATCGACCGACATCTGGCCCGCAAGTGCGGCCGAGAAGAGCTGGCCGACGGAGGTGCCGAGGCTCTGGAACTCGGGGATGGCGACGAACTGCACGCCGACATAGGGCACCGGCTTGACGGTCGGGTTCTTCGGGTCAGCGGCATTGATCGAGTCGAGCGTCATCTTCGCGAACGGCGCCGCCTTCTGGTATTCCGGGTTCTCGTAGAGAGAGGTCCGCGTGCCCGGAGGAACATTGGCCCAGCCTTCCTTGGAAGCGACGAGCTCCGCATAGGCCTTGCTGGTCGCCCAGGAGACAAACTTCTCGGCAGCTTCTGCCTTCTGGGTGCCTGCCGGGATGGCGAGGTTCCAGGCCCAGAGCCAGTTGCCGCGCTTGCCGAGACCGGTGTCGGGAGCGAGCGCAAAGCCCACCTTGTCGGCGACGGTCGAGTCCTTCGGGTTGGTCACGAAGGAAGCGGCGACAGTGGCGTCGATCCACATGCCGCACTTGCCCTGCTGGAAGAGCGCGAGGTTTTCGTTGAAGCCGTTCGAGGACGCACCCTGCGGGCCCGCGTCGTTCATCAGCTTGACGTAGAAGTCGAGCGTATTCTTCCATTCCGGCTGATCGAATTGCGGCTTCCAGTTCTCGTCGAACCAGCGGGCGCCAAAGGCGTTCGAGGTGGCCGTCAGGAAGGCCATGTTTTCGCCCCAGCCGGCCTTGCCGCGCAGGCAGATGCCGTTGATGTCGTTGGCGCGGTCCGTCATCTTGCGAGCGGCGTCGGCAACAAACTCCCAGGTCGGAGCGTCGGGCATGGTGAGCCCGGCCTTCTCCATCAGGTCCTTGCGGTACATGATGAACGAGGATTCGCCGTAGAACGGAGCCGCATAGAGCTTGCCGTCTTCGCCGGTCAGGCCTGAGCGAATGGCTGGAAGCAGATCATCGACATCGTAGTCTGCGCCGAGATTTTCGAGCGGCAGCAGCCAGCCTTGTTTGGACCAGATCGGAACTTCGTAAGTGCCGATCGTCATGATGTCGTACTGTCCGCCCTTCGTGGCGATGTCCGTCGTCACACGTTCGCGCAGAACGTTTTCTTCGAGTGTGACCCATTCAACCTGGATGTCGGGATTGGCCGAGGTGAATTCCGAGGTCAGGCCCTGCATGCGGATCATGTCGCCGTTGTTGACGGTCGCGATCGTGAGGGTTTCGGCCGAGGCCATGCCGGCAAGCGCCAGCGCCGAGCACGCGCCCAGCAAAATCGTCTTCAATGTCATGTCTTCCTCCCAGAAGAAAAATGAGCATTCGCTTTGCTCATGGGCAATTACTCAATCGTAGAGCAAAAAATGTCAATCCGCATTTCATGCTGCGCTGCCGCATGAAATAGCTAACCAACTGTTCTGGAATTAAAATTTTATAAAAGCCTAGCTCGCCACAAGGTGACGCGCAGCGTCCTCGTCCGTGATCAGCCCATTGATGTGTCCACCCCGGACGGCCGCCAGGATGGCCGGATGCTTGCGCCGACCCCGTGCGAGACCGATCACGGTCGAAGTTTCCCGGGCGGGAATTTGCAAGCTCGCAACCCGCTCATTGACCGGATGGGTCAGCAACTCGCCGTTGTCCCCGAAGATCCAGCCGCAGATCTCTCCAACCGCGCCGGCCTGCAAGAGATCTTCCATCTCGTCGGCCTTCAGGAAGCCATCGACGAGAAGCGGAGCACGCATGTTCATCTCGCCGATGCCGACAAAGGTGACGTCCGATCGCCGCGCGAGCGCGATTGTCGGCGCGACCAGAGGCTGGTCATGCAGCAACTGCCGCTCGGCGGGAGAGGAGACGATGACCGGCAGCGGCATCGGGAAGTGTGGTGCCTTCACCGCATCGGCCATGGAGAAGATGACGTTGAAATAGGCAGCCGATCCGTCGGGGCTGATATTGCCCGTGAGCGAGACGATCTTGTGCTGCGGACATTCCATCGGAGACAACTGATCGATCATCGACCGGAGTGTTCGACCCGTACCCATCGCAATGACCAGTGGCTCGGGCTGTTTCAGCCAGCGCTCCAGTTGCGCCGCGCCCGCTTCAGCCACTCCCACTGTCGCGGACTCGGATCCGGGATCGGTAGGAACGATTTCCACCGCCTTCAGGCCGAACTTGCGCTTCACGGCTTCGGCAAGTTCCAGGCATGCCGCGATGGGATGATCGAGCCGGACCTTGATCAGCTTTTCCGCAATCGAAAGGGATACGAGGCGCTGGGCGCTTTGTCGGGATATGCCCATGGCAGCCGCGATCTCGTCCTGGGTTTTGCCGGCGACATAGTAGAGCCATCCGGCCCGTGCTGCATCGTCCAGTCTTGTCTGCCCCTCGCCACGCCGTGCCATGCGGTCTCCTCTCCGTGTGGAAACACTGCTGCCAATTTTGCCCTCTCCTGTCAAATCCGGGCTCCGCGCTCGTGCATGTGTTGGAACGGTTTGAAGGCTGACGGGTTGAACCTTTGACCCCATTGTTCAAGGAGAACGATCATGACACGTTCCATTTCGCTCGCAGCCGCAACGGCACTTTGCCTTGTCTCCACGGCAACGGCCCAGCAGACGGCACCAATCCAGCAGCTGCCGACCCCCCAGGCTTCTGCGGAGACTGAAGCATTGGGCCCCAAAGGCTTCGCGCAACGGGCCGCCGCTACCAACGAGTTCGAAATACTGTCCGCGGAACTCGCTCTGAAGCAAAGCCAGGACGAGGAGGTGAGGGCTTTCGCCCGCACCATGCTGGACGACCACAAGCGTGCCCAGAAACAGTTGACCGAAGCCGCCAAGGCCAATTCGATCGCGATGGTTCTGGAACTGTCGATGGAACAGAAACAGACGCTTACCGCGCTGGAACAGGCAGAGGAGAGCCAGTTCGACCCCGCCTATATGTCCTCCCAGATGAAGGCGCATGATCAGGCCATCAGGCTGCTGGGCGCCTATGCCGATCATGGATCAGCCGGAAGTCTGAAGACCTATGCGATTGCCAACTACCCGCTGGTCCGAATGCACAAGGTCAGAGCGCAATCCCAAACCAATCCGTGATTGAAGGCTGTAGATGAGTAGAACATGGCAACTCGCCGCCCTCTTGGGCGCAATCCTCGTCGCTATCGTGATGCTACTGATGGGCGAATTTCAGCAGGAGGTGACCGAGACCGCTCCCACTGACGCCCCCAACGCGTCACGCGCCCGTGCCGGACGTGCCGCCCAGCGCAACCGGAGACATCAGCACACCATAACGCCAAACGGGTAACGCAGAGGGAAGTCGCGCCCCACCCAAACAACTCCCATAAGGAGCAAAAGCTATGTCCCCCCACGCCTTCTGGCTCTTGTCGTCCTCCTCGTGATCCTCGCTGCCAGCTTTTACGCACTGGGCGGCGGGGGCATCCAGGACAATGAGGACAACAAGGATTATCCTCCCCACAGTGTTCAGCAATAGGCCTTCGGCAGCCGCTCCCTCCGAGGCTGATGCCAGCCAGTCTCGCGGTAGCGCGTCGAGGGGATCCATCTGATGCAAATCCCCAAAAAAAACCCCGCCGAAGCGGGGTTCAGGTAGGCGCCCTTGGGGCGGCCGGGGGGAGGTTCGGGGGAGGGAACAATGATCTCCTCTCTGAACCGGTAATGAGAAGCTTTGTTCCATTTATGGAACAAAGAGTTTTCGACCTATGACTCGCGTGATCAGAGCTGCTCGGTCTGAGCGCCGCTGTTAGGTTTCGCTCGTCCCAGATCCGGTTTGGGGCCGAGAGATTGCATCGGCTGGGAGACGAACTGTCCCTTGCCATCGACCGACTGTCCCTCGGACCAACGCCCGGCTGCAGCTGCGCTGCCGTCCTGCTGAAATCCGAGATATGCGTAGCTGAACTCCTGCTTTTCCTGCTCCTGCGGGAAACTGTTCGGAATCGGAAACACGCCTGTCGGCCCGCCCAACTCCTCCAGTGCCGCCATCCACTGGTTCTGGTGCATGGTGTCCCGCGCGATGAGATAGGACAGCATGTCCTTCATGCCCGGATCGTTCGTCATGGTGTAAAGGCGTGTAGCAAGGACGCGTCCGGTCGATTCCGCAGCAACATTGGCGGTCATGTCGGCGGCGATATTGCCGCTCGCATAGATGTGCGACATGTCGAAAGGCACACCGTCCGAATCCACCGGCATGGCAGAGAGCCCCGCCGAGAGAAGGTTCTTGAGGTTGATGCCGCCAAGAATCCCGCCACCGACTGGATCGGCCGCGATTTCTTACTTGAGTGACAGGGGGGCGCCTTCCAGGTTCATGGCAACTGCCGTTGCGAGCATCTCGATATGCCCCAGTTCCTCCGCTGCTGTGTTCATCAGCAGGTCGCGAAACTTCGGGTTGCCCCGGGCGCCGCAGGCCTGGAAGAAATACTGCATGGCAACGCGGATTTCTCCTTCCACGCCTCCGATCGCCTGCTGTAGGGCGCGGGCAAACAGAGGGTCCGGGGTCTCAACTCGGACGGGATATTGCAGCTTGTTGTCGGTATAGAACATCGCATCTTTCCTCGTGTTTGACGGTTGCCTAAAAAGGACCCTACCGGCTTGTTCCTGATTTTCTGACCATCAGGAGTGGGGTTATTGGTCGTCGCGGGTCTTCAGCGAATCGCCGAGATTTCGCTTTTCCGGGTCCTGCAAATTTTCGCCCACGGCATCCCGGTCGACCTTGGGATTGTCCTTGGCCGGCAGATATCCCGTCGGTCGATTCTCCTGCGGTCCTTCCCAGCGGGGCGACTGATCCGTTGTTCCCGGCTTGCCATCTTTCGGTGCGTTCATGCCCATCTTGGGTCTCCTCTTCTTGAGCTCTCCGTGACCAACCGTCCCGCTTGCGAACAGTTCCCCAGGAACATTCCGGACGCCTTCAGGTTGTCCCGGAACAATTCGCGCAGACAGTGAGGTGATGATGGAAGAACGATCCAGTATCGGGAGCCGGCCGCGCATCGTGATCGTCGGCGCAGGTTTTGGAGGCCTTGCCTGCGCAAAGGCTCTGGCAGACGCAGAAGTCGACGTGACCGTGATCGACCGGCGCAATCACAATCTGTTTCAGCCATTGCTCTATCAGGTCGCGACGGCAGCGCTTTCGCCTGCGGATATCTCCGAGCCGATCCGCCGTACATTGGGACGATCGGACAACATCCACGTGCTGATGGGAGAGGTGGTGTCGATCGATACGGACGCCCGCGCAGTCTCTCTCGCCGATGGCGCAGCGATCTCCTACGACCGCCTCGTTCTCGCGACCGGCTCGCAGTACAATTATTTCGGCCATCAGGACTGGCAGAAACATGCACCGGGGCTGAAATCGATTCACGAAGCCCGCCAGATTCGTCACCGCCTCCTGCTCGCCTTCGAGCAGGCCGAGCGAAGCCAGGATGAGGCAGAGAAGCGCCGCCTGTTGACCAGCGTCGTCATCGGTGGCGGCCCGACCGGCGTCGAAATGGCCGGCGCCATTTCAGAACTCGGTCGATTCATGATTGATCGTGATTTCCGTAGCCTGCGACCAGAGCAACTTCACGTCGTCCTCGTCGAGGCCGGTCCGCGTATTCTGGCAACCTTCCCCGAAAATCTCTCGACCTATGCGGCCGACTATCTGCGCGACATCGGCGTGGATATCAGGCTGAACACGCCTGTCGAAGACGTGACTGCCGAGGGCGTTAAGGTCAAGGATGCTTTCCTGCCGGCGAGCTGCATCGTCTGGGGAGCCGGGGTCAAAGCATCGCCGGCCGCGGAATGGCTTGGCCTTTCGCCGGGCCCGGGCGGGCGCCTGCCGGTGGTGCGCGACCTCTCGGTTGATGGCATGGACGGGGTCTACGCCATCGGCGATACCGCGCTGGCTTTGGGAGAAAATGGCGAAGCATTGCCCGCGCTCGCACAGGTGGCCAAACAGCAGGGGACGTTCCTCGGCAAAGCGCTCAAGGCCAACCTCCTGAAAGGAGCGGCTGTGCCAGACTTCCGTTTCCGCAATCGCGGCAACACGGCGGTCATCGGAAGAAACGCAGCCATCTTCGATTTCGGCTCCTGGCAGCTCAAGGGCCGTCTCGCCTGGCTGCTCTGGGCCATCGTCCATGTCTATTTGCTGGTCAATTTCGAGAAACGCCTGCTTGTCAGTGTTCAGTGGATCTGGCGCTACACCACCCGGCAGAGAGGCGCGCGTCTGATCGATGAGAACTTCGTTGCCCCTGAGAGGTAATGACCTCCGTTGAGAATCTGAGGGCGGATGCGCTTTGAAGGTGGACAACCCGGATTCGGATCTATAGACGTAACGATATTACATAACGAAAAGATCCAGGCTTGACCGCCAGGGGCTGCAGGTCCTATGCAAGCAGTGACGGTTCCCCGCCGGATGACTCCGAGGGGATTAATAGGGAACACGGTGAGGACGACCCAATAGGGACCAAGACCGTGGCTGCCCCCGCAACTGTAAGCGGATTGCTGTCCATTCTCGCGGCGTGAAAGCGCCGGGCCACTGCGGGTCACCGTGGGAAGGCAAATGGAAAGCGCATATCCGCGAGCCAGGAGACCTGCCGTTAAGTGAAGAAAACGAAGCGGACGGGGTGTTCCGATGGATACGAACTGGCTTTTGCGCTGCGCCGTCTGGCGCGCCGACCACATGCCATTTTGCCTCCGGAGAAATCCTGCGGAGGACTGGCATGCATTTCCTTCCAGATCATGAAGCGCAGGGACGGGCGATCGGCCTTGGCCATGGCGTAACGCTCGGCGTTTCGTCGTTCGAGGGGGCACGCCCATGAGCTGTACCAGCAAGGGCTGCCCGATCCGGGTCACCGATATCGGCTGGGGACCGAAGCCATCCCAGTATTTGGTCCGAGGCGTTTCCTTCTCCCTCGATGCCGGCGACCGGCTGGCAATCGTCGGGCCGAACGGGGCTGGCAAGACCACGCTTCTTCGCTGCCTGTATCGCGGTGTTAGCCCGCTGGAGGGGCGCGTCGAGGTCGACGGCCAGGATATCTGGCAGATGAGTGCCCGCCAGCTTGCCCGTCGGGTGGCGGTCGTTCTGCAGGAAATGCCGGGCGACTTCCCGTTCACCGTCCGCGACGTAGTGATGATGGGGCGCGTTCCCTGGCGCGAAGGCCTTGCGGGCTGGAGCGAAGAAGACCGGGCCGAAGCAGAGCACGCGCTCGACCATCTCGATCTGCTGCGGCTGGCGAACCGGCAGTTCTCGACCTTGTCAGGAGGTGAGAAGCAGCGTGTCCTGGTGGCGCGTGCGCTGGCGCAGAAGCCTGAAATCCTCATACTCGACGAGCCGACCAACCATCTGGATATCCGCCACCAGCTCGAGATCCTCGATCTGCTCGGCGCTTTAAACCTGACGATCATCACCACGCTGCACGACATTAACCTCGCCGCCGAGTTTGCAACGCATATTGCCCTGATGCATGGCGGCCGGATGAATGCGTTCGGCCCACCGGAAGCTGTTCTGACCGAACAGGCCCTGTCCGGAACCTTCGGTGTCCTCGCCGCCCGTCAACAGGCGGAGGGCGCTCGATCCCATCGTTTTTCCTTTTCCCTTGCCTTGACCTGATTTTGAAAGGATCCGCCAACATGGCTTCCCGTCTTCTATTGTCTGCCACGCTCTTTGCTTCGGTCTTCTCCGCCTCCTCGGCATTTGCCTATCCTGTCACGGTCAAGAGCTGCGATCGCGAGGTCACGTTTGACGCACCTCCGGCGCGCGCGGTCTCCAACGACGTCAACCTGACCGAGATGATGCTGGCCTTGAAGCTGCAGGACCGCATGGTCGGCTACACCGGGATCTCCGGCTGGAAGACGCTGGATGCGGGGCTTCGGGAAGGCGTGAAGGAAATGCCGGAGCTTTCGCCGAAATACCCGACCAAGGAAGTGCTGCTGAACGCCGATGCCGATTTCTATTTTGCCGGCTGGAACTACGGCATGAAGGTCGGCGGCGAGGTGACGCCCGAAACGCTCGAGCCCTTCAAGATCAAGGTCTATGAACTCACCGAATCCTGCATCCATATCATGGCGAAGAACAAGCCGACGATGGACGACATGTTCATCGACCTGCTGAACCTCGGCAAGATCTTCGACGTCGAGGACCGCGCCGAGGCCCTGGTCGCCGGCTACCGCAAGCAACTGGACGAAATCACAACCCGCATCGGAGGCATCGAAAAGCCGGTCCGCGTCTTTGTCTATGATTCCGGCACCGAAAAGCCGTTCACCTCGGGTCGCTTCGGCATTCCGACCGCGATGATCGAAGCCGCAGGCGGCGTGAACATCATGGAAGACGTTGAAAAGAGCTGGACGGAAGTGTCTTGGGAGCCGGTCATCGAGCGCAATCCGGAAGTCGTCGTCATCGTCAACTACGGCGATGTAACGGCCGAACAGAAGATCGCTTTCATGAAGGAAAACCCGGCCTTCAAGAATCTCGATGCCGTCAAGCAGGATCGCTTTGTGGTCCTGGAATATGTTGAGGCAACACCTGGACCGCGCAATATCCAGGCAATCGAGCGGCTCGCGAACACCTTCCATCCGCGCAACATGTAATCCTCAAGGCGGGACCGCGAACCGGTCCCGCCCAGTACGAAATTCAAGGCAGAATGATGCACGGTCGCATGTTTCTCTGGATGGGTCTGGCTATCGTGCTGCTGGCCCTCTGCCTCACCGCTGGCGTGTCCCTGGGTTCGGCTCCCATTCCGGTCAGCACTGTCTGGTCGATCGTGGCCAACAAACTCGCACCCGGTACATTTGAAGTGACATGGTCGCCCGGTCGCGAGAGCATCGTCTGGGACGTTCGCTTCCCGCGCGTCATCCTGGCTGGCCTCGTCGGAGCCGGACTCGCGACGGTCGGAGCCGTCCTGCAGGCCGTGACTCGCAATCCACTGGCCGATCCGCATCTGCTCGGCGTCTCATCCGGCGGTGCCCTGGGTGCGATTATCGCCCTTCTCCACACCGGCCTTGTCTTCGGCCTGGTCACCGTACCGCTCTTTGCCTTCGGCGGTTCCTTGGCTGCAACGCTCGCGGTCGTCACCGTGACGCGCTTCACCGGCGCGGGCGCCGATCGTCTCGTATTGACCGGTGTGGCCATCGCTTTCGTGGCGACCTCGCTCGGAAATCTTGCGATCTTCCTCGGCGATCCGCGCGCCGCTCACACGGTGGTCTTCTGGATGTTGGGAGGGCTCGGCCTCGCCCAATGGTCGCATCTTCTCTATCCAGTGGCGGTACTTTCAGTTTGCCTCGTCTTCCTTGTCGTTCGCGCCCGGGAAATCAACGCCATGGCCATGGGCGACGAGACGGCGGCGACGCTCGGCATTCCCGTCGCCCGATTCCGCGCGGAGCTTTTTGTGATCACCGCGCTTCTGACTGGTGTGATGGTCGCCTTTTCGGGTGCCATCGGCTTTGTGGGCCTGCTGGTTCCGCATTTTGTCCGCCTGACCGCCGGCAGCGACAATACCAGGGTCATTCCCCTTTCGGCATTGGCCGGTGCCGTCATCCTTATTCTGGCCGATATCGTTTCGCGCACGATCATGGCGCCCGAGGATGTCCCGATCGGGGTGATTACCGGCCTAGCAGGCGGGCTCGCTTTCATTCTTCTCCTGCGACGGCGATAGTTGGAGCCTGCCTATTGCCCCTGTTTCGTTTTTGCCTAGACTGAAGAAAAAACGAAATAAGGGGAGGGGGCGGCATGATGTTCTCCGCGAGACAGGCCGAGATCATGACTCTGGCCAAGGAGCAGGGCCGCGTTCTGGTGGACGAGCTCGCCGCTCGCTTCGCGGTCACGCCGCAAACGATTCGCAAGGATCTGAACGACCTGTGCGACGCACGCGCGCTTAACCGTATTCACGGCGGTGCCGTCTTCCCGAGCGGAAACGAAAACGTCAAATACGAGGCGCGCCGTTCGATGGCGGCCGGGGAGAAGCAGGCGATAGGCCGTGCCGCCGCCAACCTGATCCCGGACAACTCCTCCCTGTTCATCAACATCGGCACCACGACGGAAGCCGTGGGCGAAGCGCTTGTTGACCACAGGGAATTGATGGTCATCACCAACAATATCAATGTTGCCAATCGCTTGCGTGTCTATCCCTCGATCGAGGTGGTGATCGCCGGCGGTGTGGTTCGTGGTTCGGACGGCGGTATCGTCGGCGAGGCGGCCGTGGATTTCATCCGTCAGTTCAAGGTGGATTTCGCAGTTATCGGCGTCTCGGCGATCGACGAAGATGGTGCACTGCTCGATTTCGATTTCCGCGAAGTGAAAGTCGCCCAGGCCATCATCGCCAACGCGCGGCATGTCATTCTGGTCTCGGACTCATCAAAATTCGAGCGCACCGCGCCGGTCCGCATCGGGCATATTTCGCAAGTTCAAACCTTTATCACCGACAATTGTCCGTCCAGCAGCATCCGGGACATTTGCGCCGAGCGCGATGTCAGGATCATCGAAACCGCACCGGTCGACCGCGATCTAGCGGCGGAATAACTTTCGTTTGACATTCGTTTAAATTTCGAAAAAGATAGATGGACTTTCGCAATAGCAGTAAATGCTGCAGGTGCGAACATGCGGAGGAACGATGTCGGGGCAGCCAATATACGATCTCTTTGTGATCGGCGGCGGGATCAACGGGACTGGGATCGCGCGCGACGCGGCCGGCCGTGGTTACTCCGTTGCCTTGGCTGAAATGAACGATTTCGCCTCCGGCACCTCCTCGGGCGCAACGAAGCTCATCCATGGTGGTCTTCGGTATCTCGAGCATTACGAGTTTCGCCTGGTCCGCGAAGCGCTCATGGAGCGCGAAGTCCTCTGGGCCATGGCGCCGCATGTGATCTGGCCTTTGCGGTTCGTTTTGCCCTTCCAGAAGGGCGGCATTCGCCCTGCCTGGCTCATTCGCCTAGGCCTTTTCCTGTACGATAATCTCGGTGGCCGAAAGCTGCTTCCGCCGACCAAGACGCTCGATCTGCGCCGCGATCCGGCCGGAAAGCCTTTGAAGCCGGTCTTCTCCAAGGCTTTCGAATATTCCGACGGCTGGGTCGATGACGCGCGCATGGTCGTTCTCAATGCCCGCGATGCACAGATCCGCGGCGCAACGATCCTGAGCCGTAACCGTGTTGTCTCGGCCCATCGCGAAGACGGCCACTGGGTTGTCACGACAAAGTCGCAGCGCGACGGCTCCGTCGTCACTCACAAGGCCCGGATGCTGGTCAACGCGGCCGGCCCTTGGGTCGATCAGGTTTTGGCCGGTGCCTTCGGGCGCAACAATGTGCACAATGTCCGTCTCGTCCAGGGCAGCCACATCGTGGTTCGCAAGAAGTTCACCGATCCACGCGCCTACTTCTTCCAGAACCCCGACAACCGCATCATATTCGCCATCCCCTATGAGGGTGAATTCACCCTGATCGGCACGACGGACCGGGATTTCACCGAAGACCCGAAGGACGTTCGCATCAGCCCCGAAGAGGTGAACTATCTCTGCGATGCGGCAAGCGAATATTTCCAGGAACCGGTACGCCCAGACGACATCGTCTGGAGCTATTCGGCCGTGCGTCCTCTTTTCGATGACGGCGCCTCGAAGGCTCAGGAGGCGACGCGCGATTACGTGCTGAAGGTTGAGGGTAATAGCGGCGACGCCCCCTTGCTCAATGTCTTCGGCGGCAAGCTTACCACCTATCGTCGTCTGGCCGAACATGCGCTGGAAAAGATCGGTGAAGCGATCGGCGAAAAAGGCGCCTCTTGGACGGCGGGTAGCCGTCTGCCGGGTGGCGATTTCTCGGCCACGGCCTTCGAGCCGACGGTCGACGGACTAATCAAAGCCTATCCCTTCCTGGATCGCATGCATGCCGAGCGCCTGATTCGCTGCTACGGCACAGATTCAAGAGCGATCCTCGGCAAGGCGAAGAGCGCGGCCGATCTCGGGCGCCATTTCGGCGGCACGCTGTACGAGGTCGAAGTTCGCTGGCTGGTGGAGACGGAGTGGGCGGTCACGGCCGAAGACGTGCTGTGGCGCCGGACGAAACAGGGACTATTCCTGACGCCGGAGGAGGCGAAGGGGCTGGATGCCTATTTGGGGATGCTGGCGGCGGCCTGATCGCCCATCCTGATGAAGACCGACGGTTTGGAGGAGGCCCGAGGGCATATGTTGGAACTGCGTAAAGTCTCGAAAATGGCGGGAGGTGAATATCACATTCACCCGACCGATCTGACATTGCAGCGGGGTACGCTCAATGTCCTGCTCGGGCCCACCCTTTCGGGCAAGACTTCCCTGATGCGCCTGATGGCAGGCCTCGACAAGCCGACTTCCGGAACCGTCCATTTCGACGGCAAGGATGTCACCGGCATGGCGGTCCAGAAGCGCAATGTCGCGATGGTCTACCAGCAGTTCATCAATTATCCGGCTTTGACGGTCTACGAAAACATCGCCTCGCCGATGCGGGTCGCCGGCAAGGATGCGGCCACAATCGATCGCGAGGTTCGCAAGGCTGCCGATCTCTTGCGTCTGACGCCCTATCTCGATCGCACACCGCTCAATCTGTCCGGTGGACAGCAGCAGCGTACGGCGCTGGCCCGCGCCATCGTCAAGAACGCCACCCTTGTGCTGCTGGACGAACCGCTCGCCAACCTCGACTACAAGCTGCGCGAGGAACTGCGCGAAGAGCTCCCGAAGATCTTCGCCGAATCCGGTGCGATTTTCGTCTACGCGACAACCGAACCATCTGAAGCTTTGCTGCTCGGCGGCAACACCGCGACCCTGTCAGAAGGCCGGATTACCCAGTTCGGTCAGACGATCGACGTCTATCGCCGCCCCCTGGACCTCCTGGCCGCCAAAACTTTCGCCGATCCGCCGCTCAACACCATCGCGCTCGTCAAGCGGGGCGCAAGTTTCGAGCTGAACGGTCAGCCAGTTCTCGCGGTACCGGCCCATCTGGCGTCGATCGCGGACGGCCCCGTAACGGTCGCCTTCCACCCACATCATCTGTCGCTCACCGCTCTGCCTGGCGCCATGCCGATGCGCTCGCGGACGCTGGTTTCTGAAATCGCAGGCTCGGAGAGCTTCATCCATGTCGAATACGGCACCGCCCGCTGGGTGTGCCTGGCCCATGGCATCCACGACATCGATCCCGATCGCGAGATCGATGTCTTCATCGATACCCGTCACCTGATGGCGTTCGGCGCCGACGGCAAGGCGCTCGGCGCGCCGGCCGAAATGGCCGCGTGAGGAGCAACGTCATGGCACGCATCAATCTCGACCATATCCGCCACGCCTACACCCCGGCCGCCCGCGCAGCCGGCGATTATGCCCTAAAGGAAGTCCACCACGAATGGGACGATGGCGGCGCCTATGCGCTGCTTGGGCCCTCGGGCTGCGGCAAGACCACCTTGCTCAACATCATCTCGGGCCTGTTGCATCCGTCCGACGGCCGGATCGAATTCGACGGCGTTGACGTCACCAATCTGCCGACGGCCGCACGCAACATCGCCCAGGTCTTCCAGTTCCCGGTCGTCTACGACACCATGACGGTTTACGACAATCTGGCCTTTCCGCTGCGCAACCGCCATGTCCCGGAAGATCAGGTCAACAAGCGGGTCAACGAGATCCTCGACATGATCGACCTGCAGCCCATGGCCCGCAAACAGGCGCAAGGCCTGACGGCGGACCAGAAGCAGAAGATCTCGCTCGGCCGTGGCCTCGTCCGCTCCGACGTTAACGCGATCCTCTTCGACGAGCCGCTGACGGTCATCGATCCGCACATGAAGTGGGTCCTGCGCTCGCAACTCAAGCGCCTGCACCGCCAGTCGGGTTTCACCATGGTTTACGTCACCCATGACCAGACCGAGGCGCTCACCTTCGCCGACAAGGTCGTCGTCATGTATGACGGTCAGATCGTCCAGATCGGCACGCCGGCCGAACTCTTCGAGCGGCCGAGCCACACCTTCGTCGGCTATTTCATCGGTTCTCCTGGTATGAATGTCATGCCGGCAAAGGTGAGCGGCGCAACCGCCATGATTGGCGATCAGGCGATCAACCTGCCGGGCGCACCGAAGCTCTCCGGTCAGAGCAAGATCGAGCTCGGTGTCCGGCCTGAATTCATCCGCCTCGGACGGGAAGGCATGCCGATCTCCATCGACAAGGTCGAGGACATCGGTCGACAGAAGATCGTGCGCGCCCGCTTTGCCGGCCAGTCAATGTCTGTCGTTGTGCCCGAAGATGCAGATATTCCCGCCGATCCCCGCATCACATTCGTCCCCGAAGGTCTCGGCATCTTCGCCGATTCCTGGCGCGTAGGCATGGAGGGCTGACCCATGGAAAAAACCTGGAACAACAAGGCCTGGTTCATGGTCGTCCCGGTCCTGGTGCTGGTGGCCTTCTCGGCCGTCATCCCGCTGATGACCGTCGTCAACTATTCCGTCCAGGATACATTCGGCAACAACCAGTTCTTCTGGGCCGGTACCGACTGGTTTTCCGACATCCTGTCGTCGGACCGTTTCTGGGATGCGCTCGGACGCAACCTGATCTTCTCCATGATCATTCTTGCGATCCAGGTGCCGCTTGGCATCTTTATCGCGCTCAACATGCCGAAAACCGGACTAGGCGTTCCGGTCTGCCTCGTGCTGATGGCGCTGCCGCTGCTTATTCCGTGGAATGTCGTCGGCACCATCTGGCAGGTCTTCGGTCGCGTCGACATCGGTCTTCTCGGCTATTCGCTGAACGCCCTGGGCTTCGACTATAACTACACCCAGAACCCGATCCACGCCTGGGTCACCATCATCGTGATGGATGTCTGGCACTGGACGAGCCTTGTCGTGCTGCTCTGCTATGCCGGCCTCGTCTCGATCCCGGATGCCTATTACCAGGCCGCCAAGATCGATGGCGCATCGCGCTGGTCCGTGTTCCGCTTCATTCAGCTTCCGAAGATGAAGCGCGTGCTTCTGATCGCCGTGCTGCTGCGCTTCATGGACAGTTTCATGATCTATACCGAGCCCTTCGTCCTGACCGGCGGCGGCCCCGGCAATTCGACCACCTTCCTGTCGATCGACCTCGTCAAGATGGCGGTCGGCCAGTTCGACCTCGGCCCGGCGGCGGCCATGTCGATCATCTACTTCCTGATCATCCTGGCTCTGTCCTGGGTTTTCTACACCGTCATGACCAACAGTGACGCGAAGGGCTGAGGGAGATACCGATGAAAAGCACTGATAACCGCACCGGTCTCGGCTTCCTGGTTCCGACGATTTACATCATCTTCCTGCTGCTGCCGATCTACTGGCTCGTCAACATGAGCTTCAAAACGAATGCGGAGATCACGGGCGCCTTCTCGCTCTGGCCCGTCAATCCGACACTTGCCAACTACGCGGTGATCTTCACCGATCCGTCGTGGTACAAGGGCTACATCAACTCGATCATCTATGTGTGCCTGAACACCGTGATCGCGGTTGCCGTCGCGCTGCCGGCAGCCTATGCTTTCTCGCGTTACAGGTTCCTCGGTGACAAGCATCTGTTCTTCTGGCTGCTGACAAACCGCATGGCACCGCCGGCTGTCTTCGCGCTGCCCTTCTTTCAGCTCTATTCCGCCTTCGGCCTGATCGACACGCATATCGCCGTCGCCATTGCACACTGCCTTTTCAACGTGCCGCTCGCCGTGTGGATCCTGGAAGGCTTCATGTCGGGCGTGCCGAAGGAAATCGACGAGACGGCCTATATCGACGGATATTCCTTCCCGAAGTTCTTCGTGAAGATCTTCATGCCGCTAATCGCATCCGGCATCGGTGTCGCCGCCTTCTTCTGCTTCATGTTCTCCTGGGTGGAGCTCCTGATCGCTCGCACGCTGACGACGACGGATGCCAAGCCGATCGCAGCGATCATGACGCGCACGGTCTCGGCCTCGGGCATGGACTGGGGTGTGCTCGCAGCAGCCGGGGTACTGACGATCATACCCGGGGCGCTCGTCATTTATTTCGTTCGCAATTACATCGCCAAGGGCTTTGCCCTGGGCCGGGTCTGAGGAGGGTTCGATGGATTTCACTTGGATGGCATGGACCACGCCGACCGCGATCTTCTTCATCGTGATTCTGTGCCTGATCCTGTCGATGGCGGTCTGGGAATATCTGTCCCCGGGCGGCAATCCGCGAACCGGCATTCTACGCTTCGAGACGACCCGCGGTGACCGCCTTTTCGTGTCGCTGCTCGGGTCGGCTTTCATCAATCTCGCTTGGCTCGGTCTCGTTGGACCGAACCTGTGGTGGGCTCTTGCTCTGTCCGTGGTCTACGCCATCGGCGTTTTCCGCTACGTCTAGAGCAGAAAAGACGGGATGGCGGCGGGAGGTCGCCATTCTCGAGACTGCAAACCGAATGCAATCGCAACCTTAGGGAGGACATAATGCGAAAGCACCTTTTGACGACGACGGCCGCCATGCTTCTTGCCATGACGGGTGTCGCATTCGCCGATATGGAAGCGGCGAAGAAGTTCCTGGACGCCGAAGTCGGCGACATGTCGGCACTCGATCGTGCCACACAGGAAGCCGAGATGCAGTGGTTCATCGATGCCGCGAAGCCTTTCGCCGGCATGGAGATCAAGGTCGTCTCCGAAACCATCACCACGCATGAATATGAATCGAAGGTCCTCGCTCCGGCCTTCACCGCCATCACCGGCATCAAGGTCACCCATGACCTGATCGGCGAAGGCGACGTCGTTGAAAAGCTGCAGACGCAGATGCAGTCGGGCGAGAACATCTATGACGCCTACATCAACGACTCCGACCTGATCGGCACCCATTGGCGCTATCAGCAGGTTCGCAACCTGACCGACTGGATGGCGAACGAAGGCAAGGACGTCACCAGCCCGACCCTCGACATCGACGACTTCATCGGCAAGTCCTTCACGACCGCTCCTGACGGCAAGCTCTATCAGCTGCCGACCCAGCAGTTCGCCAACCTCTACTTCTTCCGCTACGACTGGTTCAACGACGAGAAGAACAAGGCCGACTTCAAGGCAAAGTACGGCTACGACCTCGGCGTTCCGGTCAACTGGTCGGCTTATGAGGACATCGCTGAATTCTTCACCGGTCGCGAAATCGACGGCAAGAAGGTCTTCGGCCACATGGACTACGGCAAGAAGGACCCGTCGCTCGGCTGGCGCTTTACCGACGCCTGGCTCTCCATGGCCGGCAACGGCGACAAGGGCATCCCGAACGGTCTTCCCGTCGACGAATGGGGCATCAAGGTCGACGAAAACTCGCGCCCGGTCGGCTCTTGCGTCGCCCGTGGTGGTGACACCAACGGCCCGGCCTCCGTCTACGCCATCGAGAAGTATCTCGAGTGGATGAAGAAGTACGCCCCTCCGGCCGCCCAGGGCATGACCTTCTCCGAATCCGGTCCGGTGCCGTCGCAGGGTGAAATCGCCCAGCAGATGTTCACCTACACCGCCTTCACCGCCGACTTCGTCAAGGAAGGCCTGCCGGTCGTCAACGCGGACGGCACGCCGAAGTGGCGCTTTGCTCCGAGCCCGCATGGCGTCTACTGGAAGGACGGCATGAAGCTCGGCTATCAGGATGCCGGTTCCTGGACCCTGATGACCTCGACCCCCGTCGATCGCGCCCAGGCGGCCTGGCTTTATGCCCAGTTCGTCACCTCGAAGACCGTCGACGTGAAGAAGAGCCATGTCGGCCTGACCTTCATCCGTCAGTCGACGCTTGACCATCCGTCCTTCACCGAGCGCGCTCCGAAGCTTGGTGGTCTGGTCGAATTCTACCGCTCGCCGGCTCGCCTGCAGTGGTCGCCGACTGGCACCAACGTTCCTGACTATCCGAAGCTGGCTCAGCTCTGGTGGCAGGCAATCGGTGATGCTTCTTCCGGTGCAAAGACTGCGCAGGAAGCCATGGACTCGCTCTGCGCCGAGCAGGAAAAGGTCCTTGAGCGTCTCGAACGCGCTGGCGTCCAGGGCGATATCGGTCCGAAGCTCGCCGAGGAAAAGACCCTCGAAGAGTGGAACGCCGATGCCGTTGCCAAGGGCAATATCGCGCCACAGCTGAAGATCGAGAACGAAAAAGAACAGCCGATGACGGTCAACTACGACGAGCTCGTCAAGAGCTGGCAGTAACGACCGGCGATCGCCGCTGAATTGACAATCGCCGGGGCGCAAACTACGCCCCGGCTTCTTCACTTAAGGAGTTTCAGCCTGATGAGCGGTTACATTCTGGCCATCGACCAGGGAACGACCTCGACCCGCTCGATGATCTTCGATCACGAGATGCATATTGTCGGCGTCGCCCAGCAGGAGTTCACCCAGCATTTCCCCGATTCCGGCTGGGTCGAGCATGATGCGGACGAGATCTGGCAGAGCGTGCTGGCGACCATCGAGAAGGCACTCTCTGCCGCCAAGATCAAGATCGGCGATGTTACCGCGATCGGCATCACCAACCAGCGCGAAACCGTCGTTGTCTGGGACCGCGAGACCGGCCAGCCGGTCCACCGTGCCATTGTCTGGCAGGACCGCCGCACGGCCCGTTTCTGCGACGAACTGAAACATAAGGGCCTGGAACCGCTCTTCACCGAAAAGACCGGCCTGCTACTCGATCCCTATTTCTCAGGCACCAAGCTCTCCTGGCTCTTGAAGAATGCCGACGGCCTGAAGGCCCGCGCCGAAAATGGCGAGATCTGCTTCGGCACGGTCGATAGCTGGCTCATCTACAAGCTGACCGGCGGCAAGGTTCATGCGACCGACGCGACCAATGCCTCGCGCACGCTGATCTATGACATCGGCGAAAACCGCTTTGACGACGAACTCCTTGCGATCCTCGAAATCCCGCGCGCCATGCTGCCGGAGGTCAAGGATTGCGCCGACGATTTCGGCATCACCGATGCGTCCGTGCTAGGTGCCGAAATCCCGATCCTCGGCGTCGCCGGCGACCAGCAGGCCGCCGTCATCGGCAATGCCTGTTTCGAGCCCGGTATGATGAAATCGACCTATGGCACGGGCTGCTTCGCACTCCTGAACACCGGCCGCGATCGCGTCGCTTCCTCGAACCGGTTGCTCACCACCATCGCCTATCGCATGAATGGCGAAACCACTTACGCTCTTGAGGGCTCGATCTTCATCGCCGGTGCCGCCGTCCAGTGGCTTCGCGACCAGATGGGCTTTGTGAAGGTCGCCTCGGAGACGGATGCGCTCGCGAGCAAGGCCGACCCGCATCAGCGCGTCTATCTTGTACCGGCCTTCACCGGGCTTGGCGCACCCCATTGGGATGCCGATGCCCGTGGCGCCATCTTCGGATTGACCCGTGGAACGGGCCCAGCGGAATTCGCTCGCGCCGTACTCGAAAGCGTCGCCTACCAGACCCATGATCTCCTGGAAGCCATGAAGAAGGATTGGAACGGCAGCGCATCGAAGACGGTGCTCCGCGTCGATGGTGGCATGGTCGCCTCCGACTGGACGATGCAGCGGCTGGCCGACATCCTGGCCGCCCCCGTCGATCGTCCCGTCGTGCTGGAAACCACGGTCCTCGGCGCCGCCTGGCTCGCAGGATCCCGCGCCGGCCTCTGGCCCGACCAGAAGGGCTTCGCCGCGACCTGGAAGCGCGACCGCCGTTTCGAACCGGGCATGAATGTGACCGAACGGGAAGCAGCTATTGCCGGCTGGCAGGACAGCGTGTCCCGTTGCCTGACCACGCGCTAACCGACTAGGCGATCAGCGCGACCAGGGTCTCCAACCGGTCGGCGTCCTTCGGAAGCTTGTCCTGACGGAGACGCGCGATGCGAGGAAACCGCATCGCGACTCCCGACTTGTGCCGCGTCGAGCGAGCAAGCCCCTCGAAGGCCACCTCGACGACAAAGCCATGCTCGGGTTCTGCCCTCAGGCTGCGAACCGGGCCGAAGCGCTCCACCGTATTGTTGCGCACAAACCGGTCGAGCACCTCAAGCTCCTCGTCGGTGAAGCCAAAGTAAGCCTTGCCCACCGGCACCAGCACATCCCCTTCGCCGGGGATCGCCGTCCAGACCCCGAAGGTGAAGTCCGAATAGTAGCTGGACCGTTTGCCGTGCCCGCGCTGCGCATACATCAGCACGGCATCGGCATTCATCGGGTCCCGTTTCCACTTGAACCAGGGCCCCTTGGCCCGCCCGGCCTGGTAACTGCTGTCCAGCCGCTTCAGCATCACCCCTTCGATCACCGGATCGGGTGGGTCAGCGCGCAACTGCTCCAGCTCCTCCCAGGTCGAGAAGGAAACGAGCGGCGACAGATCGAACCGCCGTGGCTCCTGCCGCTCGACAAGCGCGCTTAGCCGCTCACGGCGTGTGAGGAAAGCCTCGGACCGAACGTCTGCCTCACCATCGAACAGGATGTCGTAAGCGCGGATGAAGACCGGATACTCTTCCAGCATCTTGGCCGTCACCGTCTTGCGATTGAGCCGCTGCTGGAGATCCGAAAAGGTCCGCGTCGGCGCATTGCTGCGCGAGGTGCCACCGACCAGCAGTTCTCCGTCGATCACGCCCTCGAACCGCGCTGCGTCGACGATATCGGGGAAGGCACCGGAAATATCGTCGCCGGAGCGCGAATAGAGCCGGCTTCTCCCGCCGGAGCAGGAAAGCTGCACGCGGATACCATCCCACTTCCATTCCGCGGCGAAATCCTTCGGATCGAGATTGGGGAGATCCCTGTCTTCGATCGGCGTCGACAGCATCACCGAATGGAAGATCGCCGGCGTCGACAGAACTGGCTTTTCGACCCGGTTCTCCAGCCAGGCGAACAGTTCGGTATAAGGCGGCTTCAGCCCATGCCAGAGGCTCTCGATGTCGACGACATCCTTGTCGCCATAGAGCGCCAGCGCCTGCTTGGTGAGCCTAGCGGAGACACCGATTCGAAGCCCCCCGGTGACGAGCTTGATCAGCGCGAACCGCTCCGACGTATCGAGCCGGTCAAAGAGGTCGCGCATGACGGAGCGCGTTTCGTTGCGCCCGAGCCGCTGAAGCCGTTCGACGATCTTTGACAGGCTTTCGAGATCTTTCTCGCCTTCGGCCTCAAGCGTCTGCGGCTCCCAGACTAGCGAAATGGTTTCTGCCAGATCGCCGACATAGTCATAGGAATATTGAAACAGGATCGGGTCCATCCGCTCCAGGACCAATTCTTTCAGCAGCGCCGGCTTCACGCCCTTGATGTCGAGCCCATCAGTGAGCGCGGCCAGCGCATAGCCGCGATCCGGATCAGGCGTCTGCCGGAAATAGTCGATGAGCAGCGTCAGCTTGCCGTTGCGGCTGGGGGTCAGCACGAGGCGATCGAGGAGGCGAGCAAAGGCCTTCATGTCAGTCTCCCTCGTCTTCGTAGCCGACGAGGTGCAGTGGCCGAGCCTTGATACCCTCAAGTTCGCACCAACGCACCAGCGCTTCCTCGCGCCCATGGGTGACCCAGACCTCCTGGGGCCCGACCTCGCGGATCGTGTCCAGCAGTTCCGGCCAGTCGCAGTGGTCGGAGATGACGAGCGGCAGTTCCACGCCGCGCTGCTTGGCTCTCTGGCGCACCATCATCCAGCCGGACGCAAAGATCGCGAGGGGTTCCTCGAAGCGCCGTGCCCAGCGGTCGTTGAAGGCGGAGGGCGGACCGATCACCACGGCGCCCTTGAAGGCGCCAGACTTCTTGTCCTCGGTCGTCGCCGGGCGAAGCTCGCCAAGCTCCACGCCCTGTTCGGTGTAATAGTCGCAGAGCCGCGCCATCGAACCGTGAATGTAGATCGGCTTTTCATAGCCACCCCGCCGAATGAGCGAGATCACCCGTTGGGCCTTTCCCAGCGCATAGGCGCCGATCAAGTGGCTGCGTTCCGGAAATTGCTGCAGAGAGGTCAGCAGTTTCTGGATCTCCAGCCGCGGATCGGGGTGGTGGAACACCGGCAGACCGAAGGTTGCTTCGGTAATGAACACGTCGCAGGGCACCGGCTCGAAGCTGGCGCAAGTCGGATCTGCACCACGCTTGTAGTCGCCGGAAACCACGATCCTAGTCCCCTGCGCTTCGATCTCGATTTGTGCGGAGCCGAGCACATGGCCTGCCGGATGAAAGCGGACGGTAACGCCGTTGACCGATATCGTCTCTCCGAAGGTCGCACTCTGTGAGGTGCTGCAAAAGTCCTCGCCGTAGCGTATCGCCATGATGTCGAGTGTCTGGCGCGTGGCGAGCACATGGGCGTGCCCCGAACGGGCATGATCCGAATGTCCATGAGTGATCAGCGCCCGGTCAACTGGCCGGACCGGGTCGACATAAAAGTCGCCGAGCGGGCAGTAAAGCCCGCCCGGCGTTGGGTGAAGGAGAAGGTCCGGCTTGATCATGCCGTGAACATAGGGCGCCCGAAGACGCCCTTCCAGCACTCACTGCGTAAAGCGCGAAACGGCGAGATAACCTGCAGCGCAAGCGGTTGCCGAGAGAAATGCACCCCACGCCATATCAACGAGACTGACCTGCAGCGACCAGCCCTTCAGCGTGGCGAGATTGGTCATGTCGTAGGTGCCGTAGGCCAGAAGTCCAAGGAGCGCCCCGTTGAACAATGCGGTGACGATGCTTCCGGCGGACACGGCCGGCATGACCGCAAAATAGACAAGTCCGACCACGTAGAAGAGATAGAAAATCCCGGCGGCAGCAAAATTTGGGGTCGCCAGCAGCAGGCTGCCGATATGCTCGCGGTAAAAACCTATCGCAATCCGCGTCAGCCAGAGATAGTCGATGGCGAAGAAAACAACGGCCGTGGAGATGTAGGCGATCACGTAAGGCATTTGTCTTCCCTCTCGACCGGGCGCCTGCCCGGCCTCCCATCAAATTCCAAGAACCGGCTGAACCAGGCGGACCAGAAGGCTCTTGAACTTCAGCGGTGCGTCGGTCACGGCGAGACAGATGCAATCCTCGTCCGGTGTCGCCACCGGCTGATGCGTCAGCGTCTCGTCGGCTTCCTCGATGTCCCCGCGTTTGAATACGGTCGCACCGTCGGTGAACGCGCCTTTGAGCACCAGCGTCAATTCGCGGCCGCCATGCGAGTGCTCCGGAACCGGCTTGCCGGCCGGAATCTTCAAGAGGCGAACCTGGCTCTCAGTATCTCTCGTCTTGATCGGGATATGATAGGCGCCGCGGCCGAGTGCCTTCCATTTCAAGGCCTCGACGTCGCCGCCAAGATAGGAGCGCAGCGGCTCAGGCAAAACCGGAAGATCGGTCGGAGTGGCAACCGGCTTTGCCGCGGCGAGCCGCGACGTGCCCTGCGACTTGAGCTTTGCCTTCATTGACGACCAGCTGTCTGACGCTGGCGTCTCTTCGGCGGTCACCTCGGTCGCCTCGAGCAATTGACCGCCGGTATGCTCCATGAAGGAGAGCCTGTTGCGGCAGGACGGGCAAAGCGCCAGATGTGTCGCAACGGCAATGCTCCAGCCCTCGGCCAGATTTCCGGTCGCATAATCGAGCAGAAGCTCGTCGCTGATGTGATGTTGGACGTGGAGGGTCATGCCCGCTCCTCCAATGCTGCGCGCAGCTTCGCGAAAGCGAGGCGGATACGTGATTTCACGGTCCCCATCGGCAGTCCGAGTTCGGCTGCGATCGTGCTGTGGGATGCTTCTCTGTAGAATGACATTTTGAGGAGTTCGAGCTGTTCGGGTGGTAGGGTTTCCATGGCGCGCCGAAGGCGATCAGCCTCCTGCTTGCCTTCGAATTCGACATCGGCCGGTGGTACGTCATCCGGTACGAAGGCCGGATCAGACGGGTCAAAGGTCGGACGCCTCTCGCGACGGAATGCGTCGATGCGTTGGTTACGGGCGATGGTGAAGATCCAGCTTGAGACATTTCCCCTTGTTGGGTCGAACTGCTCGGCCTTGTTCCAGACCGCAAGCATCGTCTCTTGCATCAGCTCTTCGGCCGCCTGTCCGTCACGGGCAAGCTTCGCCATATAGGCACGCACCTTCGGACCATAAAACTTGAAAATCGTCTCGAAGGCTTCGATGTCTCTATCGCGGCCGACGGCGGCCAAAAGCTGCGAGAAGTTACGCTGGTCCAGTTCTTCCACCGACTCGGTCATCGAAACGCTTTTTTTCCCTCGTTTGAGCGGCGCAACGACCTTTTGCCGTGCAATTCGCCCGGGGTCATTGTGGCACGCATCTGCCGAGATGTGTATCGCGTTCATCATGCAGCGG
Organism: Rhizobium sp. R86522; assembly: GCF_042466255.1. Lineage (NCBI taxonomy): Bacteria > Pseudomonadati > Pseudomonadota > Alphaproteobacteria > Hyphomicrobiales > Rhizobiaceae > Rhizobium > Rhizobium sp. R86522. The sequence continues at coordinate 3,782,141 of NZ_JAXHBX010000001.1, read as the reverse complement.
TCTACGGCGCGGTTCTCGGCTCGGATCACTGCCTGTGAATTTATTCGCTGCGATCAATCCATTGAGATTTGCTTTGCGTAATCAGCGACAAACAGTTTGAATTGAAGATGTGGCAAAGGGCGGGAAATGGACACTGGTATGACGAAGGCCGCATCCGGCGGTAAACGCAGGATCGCGGTCATCGGATCGGGGATTTCGGGCCTCTCATCCGCCTGGCTGCTGTCAAAGAGCGCCGATGTCGTTCTTTACGAAACCGAGAGCCGCCCGGGCGGCCATTCGAATACGGTGATCGCCCCCGGCGCCCAGAAAGACATCCCCGTCGACACCGGTTTTATCGTTTACAACGACCGGAACTACCCCAATCTCGTGAAGCTTTTCGAGCATCTCGATGTGCCAACCCTGCCGTCGAACATGTCTTTTGCCGCTTCTCTCGGCGGTGGCGCCTTCGAATATTCGGGTTCGGGGCTCTCGGGGCTCTTGGGGCAGAAGTCGAACATTCTGCGTCCGCGCTTCTGGCGCATGGTGAAGGACGTTCTTCGCTTCTACAAGGAAGCCCCCGGCCTTCTTGAGCGCCGTGAACTCGAAGGCGTGTCGCTCGGCGACTACCTCGCATCCGCCGATTATTCGCCTTCCTTCATCGAGGATCATCTCTTGCCGATGGGCGCTGCGATCTGGTCGACCACGGCGTCGGAGATGCGGCTTTATCCGCTGCATGCCTTCATCCGCTTCTTCGCAAACCATGGATTGCTGGTTCTCAAGGATCGGCCGCAATGGCGCACGGTCAAGGGCGGCAGCCGCGAATATGTGGCCCGTATCCTGGCCGACTTCCGCGGGGAAGTGCGCCTCGGCACGGCCGTGACGGGTGTCCGCCGTGGTATTGCCGGCGTTCAGGTGACCGATAGACATGGTGGCGTAGAGGTCTTTGATGACGTCGTTCTCGCCACCCACGCAAACCAGAGCATCGATCTCCTGGAAGACGCGGACAGCGAAGAGATCGAGATCCTCGAGTCCTTCCAGTATACGCCCAATCTCGCCGTGCTGCATTCGGACGAGACTTTGATGCCGAAGCGAAAGTCGGTCTGGTCCAGCTGGAACTATGTGGCGGAGAAACAGGCAGACTCGAGCGAAACCCTTTGCGTCACCTACTGGATGAACAAGCTGCAGTCGCTGGATAAGGCAACGCCTCTCTTCGTCACCCTCAATCCCTGCCGCCCGATCGATCCGTCCAAGATCATCAAGACTTTCAACTATGAACACCCGCTCTTCGATGTCGCCGCAATTCGCGCCCAGCGCCGTATCTGGCAGCTTCAGGGCCGCCGCAACACATGGTTCTGCGGTGCATATTTCGGTAGCGGGTTCCATGAGGATGGCCTGCAGGCGGGGCTTGCCGTCGCCGAAGCTCTCGGCGGTGTCCGTCGTCCATGGTCGGTCGAAAACGAATCGGGTCGCATCGTCATCGGTCGCCAGCTCGAGGCGGCGGAATGAAGTTGAACTCCGCAATCTATGCCGGGCATGTGCTGCATGCCCGCAGCCGGCCCAAGAAGCACAGCCTGCGCTATAGCGTGTTTTCGCTCCTGGTCGACCTCGATGAGATCAACCAGTTGAACGAAGGCCTGCGCCTATTCGGCTACAACAGGGCGGCGCTCTATTCGGTGCATGACGCGGACCATGGCAATGGTCGCACCGGCGAACTGAGAGCCTGGGTTGAAGAGCGCCTGGCCGCGGCCGGCGTGGAGGTCGATGGCATAAAGATCCACATGCTCTGCTATCCCCGGATCTTCGGCTATGTCTTCAATCCGATCACGGTGTTTTTCTGCTATCGCGCCGAAGGTGAGCTTGCCGCAGTCCTCTACGAGGTCTGCAACACCTTCAACGAGCGCCACACCTATGTGATCCCGGTCGAGGCTGAAGAGAACGGCATCCTGCGCCATCGTTGCGCAAAGGAGATGTATGTCTCGCCATTCATGCCCATGAACTGCGAATACAATTTCCGTATCAGCCCGCCGGATGATGATGTGGCCATCAACATCGGCGAGAGTGATCCGGAAGGGCCACTTTTGTTTGCAACTTTTTCCGGCCGGCGCCGTCCTTTGTCAGACAAAGGTTTGTTGCACATGTTGCTGAAGTATCCTTTGATGACCCTTAAAGTGATGGGGGGCATTCACTGGGAGGCGCTGAAGCTTTGGTGGAAGGGCGTACCCATCTACCGACATAAGCCAGCAGCAGCCAGAATAGCGTCTACGATCGTCGTGCAGAATGGGATGAATAAGTCATGAGTCACGCTGAGCAGGAAATGCACCCTGTGGTTAGCTCTCTCACATTCTGGCAGCGCCTGATGTGCCGCTGGGCCGACCGGATCGCCGTGGGCCGCCTGACACTTCAGTTCGAAGGCTATGGTGAACATGTCGCGATCGGTGCAAACCCGGGCCCGAATGCCGTATTGTGTGTCCGCAATGCGAGCCCGGTCTTTCGCCTCTTGACCAGCGGGACCCTTGGATTTGCCCAGGCCTATATGGACGGAGATCTGGATTCTCCTGATATTGGCGCGGTGCTCGAACTGGCGCTGGCCAACGAAGCGCAGCTCGGGCGAGTTCTGTCCTCCTCGTCCATCTTCATGACGCTCGCCCGCTTGCGTCACAAGCTGCGCCGCAATTCGAAGAAGGGTAGCCGGCGAAATATCGCTTATCACTACGATCTCGGCAATGCGTTCTACGGCCTCTGGCTGGACCGCACCATGACCTATTCCTCCGCGCTCTACAGCGCACCCAGCATGAGCCTTGCCGATGCGCAGGAGGCGAAGTACGCCCGCATCGTCGACGAGCTGAAGATCGGTCCCGAGGATCATGTTCTGGAAATCGGCTGTGGTTGGGGCGGCTTCGCCGAACATGCGATCCGCAAGACCGGCTGCAGGGTCACCGGGCTGACGCTGTCGACCGAGCAGGCGAAATTCGCCCGCGAGCGGCTCGATAAGGCCGGTTTCGCCGACAGGGTCGACATCAGGCTCGAGGACTACCGCGATTGTCGCGGGCAATACGACAAGATCGTTTCGATCGAGATGTTCGAGGCGGTGGGTGAAGAAAACTGGCCGGTCTATTTCAAGGCCGTTCAGAACCTGCTGGTCGAAGGCGGGCAGGCGCTGATCCAGACCATCACCATCGATGAGAGCCGCTTCGACTACTACCGCCGCAGCGCTGATTTCATCCAGACCTATATCTTCCCCGGCGGCATGCTGCCCTCGGTGACCGTTTTCGAGCGGGACGCTGAGGCTGCAGGCCTGAAGGTCGGCGATCGCTTCCGCTTCGGCCGCGATTACGACCGCACGCTCATCGCCTGGGACCATGCCTTCACGGCCAACTGGCAGAAGATCGAGCCCCTCGGCTTCGATCGCCGCTTCTACCGCATGTGGCGTCTCTACCTGCACTATTGCGCTGTCGGCTTCCGCTTCGGTCGCATCGACGTCGTGCAGTTCAGGCTGGACAAGCCAGCCTGAACGTCAGGTTTTTCAGATTTGCAGTTTGTGCTCCGGTCAAGAGCCCTTTGGCCGGAGCATCTTGCGTGTCAACGCAAAGCGCAGCGCGTGGGGGAGCGCATGCAGGAAACGGATCGCGAGTGCCATCTTCCAAGGGAAGATGATCTCGAACTTGCCCTTGGCAAGCCCCTTGGCGATCGTGTCGGCAGCCTCTTCCGAGGAGACCAGGAAGGGCATCGGGAAGTCGTTCTTCTTGGTCAGCGGTGTGTCAACGAAACCCGGATTGATGATGGTCATCTTCACGCCATGACGTTCGAGCTCGGGATAGAGCGCCTCGCACATCACGTTGAGCGCGGCTTTCGTCGCACCATAGGTCGCAGCACCCGGCAGCCCCACATAGCCCGATACGGAGGCAACGACTGCGATATGTCCGCGGCGCCGCGCGATCATCGCCGGCATCACCGTTTCCAGGCAAGACGCGGTGCCGAGCACGTTGAGCTCGAACATCTGGCGGGTCCGCGCGCTGTCAAAGTCCTCGGCATAATCGCGGGTGTAGGAACCGGCCGCAAAGACGGCGAGATCGACCGGGCCCATTTCGCTCTCGATCGCCGCAAATGCCTGCTTGACGGCTGCGGGGTCGGTGACGTCGAGTGGGTAGACGCCGACCTTGCCTGGATGACTGGCTGAGAGCGAAGCGAGCGCATCGACACTGCGGGCGCTGACGGCGATTCGGTATCCGTCTCGAAGGAGGCGTTCGGCGAGCGCCCGGCCAATGCCGGTGCTGGAACCCGTAATCCAGGCAATCTTGTTCATGATATCCTCTTGCTTGATCTCCTGAACAATACGCCCCGGGGGTGAGCTCGGTTCAGGCCGTCCAGCTGGAGAGCAGCGAAAGCCCCTGCTTCAGCAGATCCTCTGCGTCTTCCTTGTTGGCGGCCTCGACATAACAGCGCATTTCCGGCGCATTGCCAGAGGGCCGAAAGTGGATCACCCGGCCATCGGCCAGCGTTGCCCGCAATCCATCGATGTCGCTGACGCTTTCGACGGCACCGATTGGGCTGAGGAAAGCCGACAAGTGATCTCCCGATGCCCTGAGATGCGCCATAAGCGAGGCGCTGCGTTCACTTGCGTAGTTCTCCAGGCGGTCGCTGAGCGCCACCGGGAGATTGAAATCGTCAACCAGTTCTGAAAGCGAAAGGCCGCGTTCGACCGCGGTTCCGAGCACGGCCAGCGCTGGTAGGAAGCTGTCCCGGGTCGGCAGAGCTGCGATGGTCTTTTCACCGATGGTGAAATCCGATCCCAGCATCAGACCGCCATTCGCCTCAAAGCCGAGCACGCCGGCTTCTCCAGCCGAGAGCGCGGCCTCCATGGCAGCAATGACAAAAGGCGAGCCGACGCGCGTGCGGCGCACGGCAAAGCCGCCGTCCTGCTCGAGGCCGGAATTCGATGTGACAGGCGTTGCCACAACCTTCGCCTTGAGGAAGCGGGAAACGATCAGTCCGAGCAGATCGCCGCGCAGCGGCCGGCCATGCTCGTCGGCCACCAGCGGCCGGTCCCCGTCGCCATCCGTCGAGATGATCGCGTCGAGGGCGAGTTCGTCGCTCCAATGCGCAAGTTGCGTGACCGTGTCCGCCGATACCGCTTCGGTATCGACAGGGATGAACTGCTCCGAGCGCCCCAGCTGAAACACGGTTGCTCCGCAACGCTCAAACACCGTGACCAGCATGTCGCGGGCGACCGAACTGTGTTGGTAGATGCCGATCCGTTTTCCCTTCAGCGCATCGGGCGCAAGAATGCCGAGATTGCGGTCGATGAAGAGCCGCGTTGCCTCTGCCTCGCCAGCCGTTCCGGAACCGGCCTCGACCTTGTTGGCGTCTGCATCCTCTTTCAATGCGGCTGCGAGACGCGTGATCGCCTCCTCGTCGCTCTTGTTGACCTCTCCATCGGGCCGGTAGAATTTGATGCCGTTGCGGTCGGCGGGAATATGGGAGCCGGTGACCATGATCCCGGCCGCCCCGATCGAGGCGCCGTAGAGCGCCAGCGCCGGGGTTGGGATGGTGCCGCAGTCGATCGGAACAAGGCCAAGGCGCTTCATCGCGGCCATGATCGTGGATGAGATTTCCGGGCTCGACGGACGAAAGTCGCTTCCGACCACGACAGGCGATCCCGGCTGCAGTGCGCCGCTTTCCAGCATGTGTCTTGCGAAGGCGGTTGAATAAAGTGCTGAGACCGAGCCAACGAGATCTGTCGAAAGCCCTCTCAAGCCGCTCGTACCGAACTTTACTGTCATGCATGCCTCCTGAGGGTCTCGCGAACAGATGGCGTTATATGGGCCTGTGACCCAAGGCATCAAGCGGAAGTATCGCTTGGCCGTCAGGCAAGTCCAAATCTGCAGGGGGATCCAGAAACGAAAAGAGCCTGGCGCGGGAGGAGGATGCGCCAGGCTCTTAAACTTGATCGGCAATTGGGAGGAGGAGGAGTATTGCCGATCCTACCGAGCGGCACTGGGAGGAGGAGTGCGCCGCTTCGATGCTTTGGTTATATCCACGGCGCTCGATTCTGCCAAGCGCGCTTGTTGCAACGCAGCAGTGCGTAAAATGCATGGCTTGATGTCCGGGCAGGAACGCGCTGCTACGATTTTGCCATCGACACGCTTTCGTATCTTTCGCATCGGCGCGTTTCTCTGAAAACAAAAGCGCGTTTGCGTAGCAATTGAGCAAATCTCTATCCTGCTTAGCAGTTTCTCATGCACCTATCACAAGGCTGTGACCGCCTTGAGTGGTCCGGGCAGGCGCGGGATGGTGCAAGGGTGTGCTTTGGTCTATAGCGGGCAGGGACAACATCTGACTTCTGGAGTAACCGATGACGACGATCCGCTATCACGAGGGGGACATCTCGTCCGATGCCGCCGGTCGCTATATCGACGCCATTGCGATCGATACGGAGACCCTCGGCCTCGTCCCGCGCCGCGATCGTCTCTGCGTCGTCCAACTGTCTCCCGGTAACGGAACCGCCGACGTAATCCGGATCGCCAAAAATCAAAAGGATGCGCCCAACCTCGTGGCGATGCTCGCGGACCCGGCCCGTCAGAAGATCTTCCATTATGGTCGCTTCGATATTGCGGTCCTGTTTCAAACCTTCGGCGTGACCACGACCAACGTGTTCTGCACCAAGATTGCATCCCGCTTGACCCGAACCTACACCGATCGGCACGGTCTCAAGGACAATCTCAAGGAAATGCTCGAGGTCGATATCTCCAAGGCGCAGCAATCGTCTGACTGGGCTGCCGAGACCCTGAGCCAGGCGCAGCTCGAATATGCGGCCTCGGACGTGCTGCATCTGCATGCTCTCCGCGACAAGCTCACCCAGCGCCTTTTGCGCGACGACCGGATGGAACATGCAAAGGCTTGCTTCGAATTCCTTCCCACGCGGTCCAAGCTCGATCTTCTCGGCTGGGAAGAAACCGACATCTTCGCGCATAGCTGACCTGCCTGGCGGCCTCAGTCGCGCCTGACAATGCCGACCCGGGACATGACATCGGCCGGGATGGCATACCGTCGGATCATATCGCCCTGGTTTCGCAAACCACAAAGCTCCCGCTGGATCATCAAGCAAAACACCGCGTCGGCTGCTGCATGGCGCAGGGCCTCAATCGGGGTGCCGTCCACACCGCGCGCGCCAGCCAGCGTCTCAAGAGCCTCCTCAGCCTTCCGGCCCGCCCGTGCCAAGGCATCGGCCTTTTCACCGGCCAGTTCCAGGTCGAGGGGCGTGACGCTGTCGTGAAGCGCCGGAGAAAGCAGAGAGGCTGGAGGTTTGAAGCTCATGGCTAGATCTTCTCATGGGTGAGATTTGAGGGGAGCTTTGCCCATTTCGCCAAGGTTTCATTAACCGAGACTTCGCATGATCCCCGCATGGAAATTGGTGACGCGGCGAGCCTTTCAAGTTGCTCGTTGCACATAAGGCGTTGATCAGGCGACCATGACGGAAGCAGCTACTATCCTCTTAGACTCGGTATCGCGTAGTTCATCCAGCTATGATCTCGATCTGATCGAAGCGCCTGCGGAACAAGCTGACATTGAAGACCAGGGCCCGCAATATGCGCCAGCCAACTGGCTGGACGCATTTATCGTCGATGAGCGCAGCCGCTCGGACGAGGCTTTTGGCGAGCGCGTTCCAGTCCCCTCGGATGAGGCTGGCCTCTATCCGCGGTTCATGCGTCTCGTCGATTAAGCTAGCGCGGCAGGCTGGCGATCGTTGCCCTCGCCCGGATTTCGTCCAGGCTCCAGTCCACCAGAAGCTCCCCGTCCTGCCAGACCGGCTGCAAGAGGTTGGGGCGGTTCCCGAGATCTTCCAACTGGATCGGCATGATGTCATAGCCATCGGCGATCGCGGCCACACGGCCTGCCATTGACACCTTCTGCTGCGGATTGGACGGGCGGCGCACAACCGGACGCCACTGGCCTTTATCGTCCTGAACGGCGCTCGTGCGCATGGTGAAGGACATCGTGTCCCTGTTGATCTTGTGCAGCAGGCCCGATCCCATGCCGAAGGAGATGTTTTCGGAGGAGAAGCCCATGCCTTCGAGCCGGCCCAGGATCATCTGAATATCCTGGATCGAAACGCCGTCCGACTGGATCACCCGGACATTGCCGTCGAGCACCTTGAAACCCCTGCCGTTCAGCCGTGTGCCAAAGGCGTAGGCGAGTTGGGCCACGACCTGGACCGGTGTCTCGATCGGATCGCCACTATCCGGCCGCACCACGAGAACGCCACCGGCAGCGCGCACCTTGGTCTGCAGTGTCTTGCCCCAGATCTCTGAAACGGCGTTGTGGAGGTCGAAGCTATCGGAGACAACGGAATAGCCGCCGAAACTCGCGAAATTGTCGATCATGTGGGAATAGGCTTCCGTCTCGTGCGGCTGGCCCCAGGCAATGATCGTTCCATGTTCGGCAGCCGGGATCGACTGGGCCGGCATCGAGGCCTTGTAGAAGCGACGGGCCTGCAGAATGGCGGGAAGCGAATCAGAGCTGTGGAAGTGCACAAGATGCGCTGCCCCGCCGATCGCCGCCTGTTCGACGCTGGATGTGCTGCGGCAACCGTAGTCGCTGATCCGGCTCGGTTGCAGCCCGTCTGGATCGTCCGTTGTCCGATCCAGGAAGGGCTGTATCGCCATCCGGATGCGCCAGGCCGTCGTCGCGACAGTCGACGGATACCAGACGGCGCGAAGCAGCGCGGTCTCCATATAGGAGGTGAGCCACGGCACGAGAGGATCGGTGTTGACCACCTGCATGACGGGCACCCCGCGGCGAATTGCGGCGCCTTCGGGCAGTGCCTCGATGCGCAGCGGCAACAGTCCGCCATGCGCATTCAGAATATGCTCCCACCCCTTGCGATCGAAAGGCTGGCCGTGGTGGCGTGCAATCTCTTCGGCTTCCTCGATGTCACCACGGCTGATCGGCTTCGACAGGTAGTCTTTCAGGAACATCTGCAGACCAAAGAACATCACCTCGGGACGGAAGGAGTTGCCCCGCGTGGTGACGAAGGCGCTGACGGCCCGCGTATCTTTCGGATACTGCAGAAAGACGCCAAGCTTGTAGCTGTCGGTGTTCAGGAGAAGATTGCGTGTCATGCCTGCGTCCGTGTTGGATCGAATCGGCGACAGTGCGCCGCCTCGTCCATCGTGCACGCCAATCAATGCGCGAGGCTGGTGTCGCCCGTTGAGATTGCGTCTTAGTGCTTCATTAACCAAATCAGGCAAGGATTGAGGATCGGGCAGCCGTGGTACGGCTTAAGACATCGCCCGAAACTATTGTCCCGAGGCACCAGAACCGGAGAGGTTGCCATGCTTCCTCCAGTCCTTGCGTCCCCTGTGCCCTACACGTCTGCGACCGAGGCAAAGCCGCGACCGGAACAACCGGCCGGCTCTCGCGCAACAGCGCTTGCCTCACCGCCAATGCCAACGGCCATCAACCAGAGCGCTGCAATCGCCGGTCAGTTGAACATCATGCTCCTGTCGGGTCCGGAGCGCATGTCTCAGAATCTTTCTGTTCTGGCAGACGTCCTCGGCGCCGCCCTGAAGATCGAGCGGCGGGCCGACGAGACGCCTGGCGACTACATGGGTCGCTTGATCGAAGGCATCGCGGCACTGCCGGCCGCTGATCGCCTGAAGCTGCAGAAGCTTCTGACCCAGTCGTTTGCCGGACTGCAATTGCGCACACTGCTGGCGGCCATGGCCACCCCCTCGGGCCCGGAACGGGCAACCCTGGCACTCTATCTCGAACTCTATCGTCAGACGGACAGGGACGGAGCGGCGCGCTCGGTCATCTCGTCCTATCGGGAGGCGGCCGGCGAAGCTCGCCCGACGGCTCAGAGCGTCAGCCGTCCCTTGGCCGCAAACGATGTCGGACGTGCGCCGAACGACCCCCAGCGCAGCGCACAGACGGCAGCCGGGCAAAACAGACCTCTGAACACGCCAGCCGCCGCCGAAGCCAAAGGCAATGCCGAAGTGCGCGCCGCGAATGCTGGTCCGCCGCAGCGTCCAGACTTGGATGTGGCACGCTCCGCTCGAGCCACAACGGCAACGCCATCCGGCTCCCTGCCGGGCCTCGGTACTGCGTCCGGTCGACCCGAAAGTTTGCAGGTGGCGACAGGCGCAAGCCAGCCGCTGCAGAAGGCCGGGACGGAACCGCAGACGAGCCGAGCGGCACCGTTCGCAGGCCTGCCGCAATCGCCCACCGGCAGCCCAGCCACGCAAGCCGAAAGCGGCCAAAGACTGCTCATGCCAGCAAGCGGCGCCGCGAGACAGCCGGAGGAGCGGGCTCCTGATGGAATTGCCACCCCGGATCGCCAGACGTCGCCCTCCGCTGCATCTCCCGCAGCCATGCCGGTGATCGCCGTGCCGGGGCAGGCGAGGCCCACACCACCGATGCCGGCGGGCTGGCTCGCCGAACTGCTCGAATCGGATTTCATTCGGACACTCCTGCAGCTGAAGAGCCTTTCGACCGAGCCGAAAGCCACAGCCCGGCCGAGCATCGCTCCCGGCCTGGAAGCGCAACCGGCGGCTACACCTGCCGCGCCGCCGGTCTCATCCGACGAAATGAGCGATTCAGCCGAGCAGCTAGCGCGCATGCAGGATGCAGACCTGACGGAAACGACAGAGGAGCGCCCAGCGCCCGGCGCAATCCCGTTGTCGGAGCAGGCGCTGGCGAGGTTTCCGATTGCGCGGGAAGGCATGCCTTTGCCCTTCATTCCCTACCAAGTGGAAGACGAATTCGACGTCGAACGCGTCGAGGAGAAGGAAGAAGAGGATTCCGGCAATCGGGATGGGGAGACGGATGCCGAGGACGATGACAGGGACGAAGCTGTCGATGGTGACGAGGATGCCGCAGACGTCGTGATGCCTGAAGACGAAGGCCCTGCCGGCGAACCAGCGGAGACGTATATGCAGGAGAGCATGGTGGCGGAGCGATCCGCCCTCCCGGCGCCTTCAGAGACGGCTTTGCCGCTCCCGCCCGAGCCCGCTCACGAGCTCTACCTGCGGATGGCCGGTCTCAACTGATACTCAAGACCAAAGAAAAACCCGCCGGGATCGCTCCCGGCGGGTTCTTTGCATTCAGCGAACAGCGAGGATTAGTCGTTGTTGCGGTTCTTCAGGGCAGCACCCAGAATGTCGCCGAGCGAAGCGCCCGAGTCGGACGAACCGAACTGAGCAACGGCTTCCTTCTCTTCTGCGATCTCGAGAGCCTTGATCGACAGCATGACCTTGCGGTCCTTCTTGGAGAAGTTGGTGACGCGAGCGTCAAAAACCTGACCAACCGAGAAACGCTCCGGACGCTGATCGTCACGATCGCGGGCCAGGTCGTTGCGGCGGATGAAGGACGTGATGTCTTCGTGGCTGACGAGCTTCACTTCGACGCCACCATCATTGATGCCGATGACTTCGCACGAGACGACAGCGTTCTTGCGCAGTTCGCCCGAAGTTGCGGCTTCGCCGACAGCGTCGCGGCCGAGCTGCTTGATGCCGAGCGAGATGCGTTCCTTCTCGACGTCAACATCGAGAACGACGGCCTTGACCACGTCACCCTTGTTGAACTCTTCGATGACCTGCTCGCCCGGACGGTTCCAGTCGAGATCCGACAGGTGAACCATGCCGTCCACGTCGCCTTCGAGGCCGATGAACAGGCCGAACTCGGTCTTGTTCTTGACTTCGCCTTCGACTTCAGTGCCGGCCGGATGGCTGAAGGCAAATGCCTGCCACGGGTTCTCGAGGGTCTGCTTGAGACCGAGCGAGATACGGCGCTTGGACGGATCGACTTCGAGAACGACGACGTCGACGTCCTGCGTGGTCGAAAGGATCTTGCCGGGATGAACGTTCTTCTTCGTCCAGGACATTTCCGAGATGTGGATCAGGCCTTCGATGCCCGGCTCCAGCTCGACGAATGCACCGTAATCCGTGATGTTCGTGACGGTACCGGAGATCTTCTTGCCAACCGGGTACTTGGCAGCGATGCCATCCCACGGATCCGACTCGAGCTGCTTCATGCCGAGCGAGATGCGGTGGGTTTCCTGGTTGATACGGATGATCTGAACCTTGACCGACTGGCCGATGGACAGGATTTCCGAAGGATGGTTGACGCGGCGCCATGCCATGTCGGTGACGTGCAGCAGGCCGTCGATGCCGCCGAGGTCAACGAACGCACCGTAATCGGTGATGTTCTTGACGACGCCGTCAACAACCTGGCCTTCTTCGAGGTTCTGCACGATTTCCGAACGCTGCTCGGCGCGCGACTCTTCAAGAACCGTACGACGCGAAACAACGATGTTGCCGCGGCGCTTGTCCATCTTGAGGATTTCGAAGGGCTGCGGGTTGTGCATCAGCGGGGTCACGTCGCGGATCGGACGGATGTCGACCTGCGAACGCGGAAGGAAGGCAACGGCGCCGTCGAGGTCAACCGTGAAGCCGCCCTTGACCTGGTTGAAGATAACGCCTTCAACGCGCTCGCCAGCTTCGAACTTGGCTTCGAGCTTGATCCAGCTTTCTTCGCGACGAGCCTTCTCGCGCGACAGAACAGCTTCGCCGAGAGCGTTTTCGATGCGCTCGACGTAAACTTCGACTTCGTCGCCGACCTTCAGCGTGCCGTCCTTGGCGCGTGCACCGAATTCCTTCAGTGCGATACGGCCTTCGACCTTGAGGCCGACGTCAACGATTGCGACGTCCTTCTCGATGGCCGTGATGATGCCCTTGGCAACATAGCCTTCTGCCAGATCGGTCTTGGCAAAGGATTCTTCGAGGAGGGCTGCGAAGTCCTCACGCGACGGGGTAGAAACAGACATGAAATCTCCTGGTCGCATCCATCTGGATGCGTGAGCGCCGGGGGCTAGTGTTGATCTTGGCCAACAACCGATCCGCTCTTTTAGAAGAGCAATTCCGGCGCGGGGACTGGATGTCGGCCCTCAGGCTTCGGCTTGTCCGAAACCTGGTCACTTCATTTCGTCAGGGCAGCGTCGATGATAACCTTCGCCGCCGAGAATGCGGCCTCTATACTCATTTCGGAAGTATCTAGCAAGTGCGCGTCTTCAGCTGGTTTCAAAGGGCTGTCGGCCCGTCCCATGTCCCGCTCGTCGCGTTTCGTCACGTCGGCGAAGATCGCGTCGAAATCGCCGCTGCCGCCCTTCGACAGGATCTCGTCATAACGGCGTTTCGCACGAACCTCGGGCGACGCCGTCACGTAAAGTTTGACCGGAGCATCCGGGCAGACGACGGTGCCGATATCGCGGCCGTCGAGCACGGTGCCGGGCGCGCGCTTCGAAAAGGCACGCTGTGCCTCGACCAGCGCCCGGCGAACGGCCGGCATGACCGCGATCTTCGACGCTGCTTCGCCGATCTCGTGCGCCGAGAGAACGTCGCGGTCCAACCCGGCGAGCTCCACGGCAAGCGCCATGCGCTCTGCCACCGCCTCATCATCGAGGGATAACCCGGCGTCGAGCAGCGCCTTTGCGGTCGCGCGATAGGTGAGCCCGGTGTCGAGATGGTGGAACCCGTAGGTCTCCGCGATCCGGCGCGACAGCGTCCCCTTGCCGGCGGCGGCCGGTCCGTCGATTGCAATGATCATCCGGTCCTCATTGTCTCTATCGTTGATGCCATCGCTGATACAAATCTTGGCAGCCCTTGCCAAGCGAAGCATGTGAACCCCCGGTTGCCAAAATACCTGCGCAGATAGCCTTTGACAGGAAGGGCATCAGCGATTAAGGGGACCGACTACAGTTTGGCCGGCCTCGCGCCGGGCGCTTGGCGCATGCCCTTATTCTTCACGACTTCATGAGGCTTTGACAGTGGCGAAGGCAGAACTTGGAACGAAACGGACTTGCCCCGACACCGGCAAGAAATTCTACGACCTGAACAAGGACCCGATCGTGTCGCCGTACACGAACAAGTCCTGGCCGCTTTCCTATTTCGAGGAAACCTCGGTCGCAGCCATCATGGAAAAGGCTGAGGAAGAGGACGTCGCGGAAGTCGATACCGAAAACACCGATGTCGAGCTCGTCTCGCTCGAGGACGCTGACGAAACGGCCAGCGGCGACGACATCCCTGATATGGGCGACGACGACGTCGAGATCGACGGCGACGATGACGACACCTTCCTGGAAGCTGACGAAGACGACGACGACGATGACATGACCGGCCTGATCGGCGTCACCGGCGACGACGACGAAGTCTGATATTTCAAGCATTTCGAGCCCGGGCCTAAAAAAATGCCCGGGCTTTCATTTTTCGGCTTGCCATCTCCGATTACCGGAAGTATCAAGCCGCCACCCCGACGGAAGCGGTGCTTTCAAACGGGTTCCCGGAGCCGGAATAAACCCGGTACCCTGATGGGGCTATAGCTCAGCTGGGAGAGCGCTTGCATGGCATGCAAGAGGTCAGCGGTTCGATCCCGCTTAGCTCCACCAATCCATTCCTTCGATTGATAAAGCATCTTTGGCAAAGAGCTACGCTACGTCGCCGTTCGAAGACAATCCCTGCCTGCGGCGGGCAAGGCAGGCAAATGCCTCACCGCCGAAACAATTCCACCCGCTCGCCGCTCTCCGAGAGATCGATCTGGAACCAGTCGATGATCTTGCGGATGTCGAGCTTCACCTCGCCGTCGCGCAGCTTCAGATGCAGCTTGTCGTCGCTGACATGCACGGGCGTGCCGATGTAGAGGCGGTCATTGCCGGAGTCGTCCACGGTGTCGATGGCAAATCGCATGGTTTCCTCCCGGAAAATTTAGAATTGAAATGGGTGACAGTGCGACGAGGGTTTAGTAACGCCTGCTTGAGCGAAGCTTTCCTCCCCTAAGGGCGGGGAACTCGCGCAACGGCCTGAGATGTTTGTGAGGAGCGCGCGCGGTGTTTGTCATTTCCAAGCTGTTCTGGAATGCCGTCCAGCCGCTCTCGCTCGTTTTCCTGCTTGGGCTGCTTGCGCTGGCCTTGATCTGGTTCCGCTGGCTCCGGTCGGCCGTGGCCGCCCTGTCGCTCTCGCTTCTGATTCTGTTCCTCACCCTCTATACGACCCTTGGCTCCGTGCTGCTGCAAAGCCTAGAGGCTCGATTTCCCCGGCCGGTGGTGGATCCCTCAGACGTATCCTGCATGATCGTGCTGGGTGGTGCCTTCGAGACCGAAGTCACGACAGCCCGTGGCGGCGTGGATCTCAATCAGGCGGCCGACCGCTTCGTCGAAGCGCTGCGCCTGGCAATACGATATCCCGAGGCCAGCATTCTCGTGTCTGGCGGCGACGGATCTCTGAGTGGTATCTATGAGGGCGATGCTGCGGCCTCGATCCGTTTCTTCGAGGCTTTCGGGATATCACGCGACCGGCTCATCGCCGAAACGACATCCAGAAACACCGATGAAAACGCAAAGAACAGTCGCGAACTTCTGTCCGAGCGCGATCTGGGTCAATGCCTGCTGATCACGTCTGCCTTCCACATGCCACGCTCCGTCGGGCTGTTTCGAAAGGCAGGTGTGGATGTGGCGCCCTGGCCGGTCGATTATCGCACCGCCGGCGATCTGTCCTTCGCGCTCGACTTCACGCAGCCGACCTTGAACGCGCAGCAGATGTCGACAGCCGTCCGCGAGTGGGTGGGGCTCGCCGCCTATCGAATTCTCGGCAGGATCGACGACGTCTTTCCCGCGCCGTAAACGTCACTTTTTCGAGATTGTGAGGAATTTGGTGCCACGCACGCGAACCGTCATCGCGCAAGGCTCTTGGCCCTCTTCCCGCTCGCAATAGCGCGGATGCATCTTCAGGATGAAGACCATGTTGCCGAAGCGCTGGATGAAGTCGTAGGAGTACATCTGCGCCGTGGCGATCATGAAGTAGCCACCTTCCTTCACCTGAAGATAGAAGTTGAAGGGACATCCTTCGGCTGTGCAATCGGGTCCGCGCACGCCGTCGCAGACGATTTCGCTGCTATTGGTGACGACGTCGGTGATGCCGTCGTTGTTGATGTCGATTCGGTCGATGAAACGACCGCCAAACTGCACGGCGTCACAGCGCTTGGCGTAGTGGTTCTTCTCGTAAATCTCGGGATCGGTCAGCAATTCCTGCTGCGCGAAGGCGGGCGCGGCAAAAATGCCGGTCGCGACGACGAGGAGGAGGCGGAATAGGAATGGCACGGTCTGGACTCCGGATCGCAATCTGTGCTGAACGAGGGGGAAGTCTAGCGGCTGCGTCTTGCCTCACCCTTAACGGCGTGCGGCAAATCTCGCCCGGACCGGAGGCTCCAGCGAGGAAAGAAGCCATGTCGCTCCTGTCTTATCTCGATTATGCGGGCATTGCCCTGTTTGCTGCCACCGGCGCCCTTGCGGCGTCGCGCAAGCAGCTCGACATGATCGGCTTTCTGTTCTTCGCGGTGGTGACCGGGCTCGGCGGCGGGACGGTGCGCGACATCGTGCTGGGTCGTGTGCCGGTGTTCTGGGTCCTGAATCCGGATTACATCCTGATCTGCTGCGCGATCGGCGTCGTCGTTTTCTTCACCGCCCATCTCGTCGAATCGCGTTATCGCCTGTTGATCTGGCTCGATGCCATCGGGCTCTCGGCCTATTGCGTCATGGGCGCGGCCAAGGGGCTCGCTGCAACCGGTTCCCCGACAATTGCGATCGTGACGGGAACCCTGACGGCAAGCCTCGGCGGTGTGTTGCGCGATCTCTTAGCCAATGAGCCCTCGGTGCTTCTGCGGCCGGAGATCTACATCACCGCAGCTCTGGTCGGTGCGGCGGTCTTCACGGCGGCGAACGAGTTCGGCATGCCACTTTATGCAGCCTCCGCGATCGGAGCCCTGGCAGCCTTTGCGCTCAGAGGCGGCGCGCTGTACTTCGGATGGACGTTTCCGACCTACAAACACAAGCCGGGCCGGCATCCGGATGAGGTGATGTGAGGCGAGGGAGAGATCAGCCCTGCTTGGGGCGCAGCCGGATCACAACGTCGACATGCGCGATTTCCATGCCTTCCGGCGGTGGCGGCAGATTGTCGATGCTGATGTTGTTGACCGGGATGTCCAGCACCTTGTTCTCGCCTTCGACGAAGAAATGGTGATGGTCGGACACGTTCGTGTCGAAATAGGTCTTGGAGCTTTCAACCGCGAGAACGCGGATCAGCCCTGCTTCGGTGAACTGGTGCAGCGTGTTGTAGACGGTCGCAAGCGAGACGGGAAAATCGGCGGAGATCGCCTCTTCGTGCAGTTCTTCGACGGTCAAGTGGCGGTCACCCTTTGCGAACAGCAGGCCGGCCAGCGCAATACGCTGCTTCGTCGGGCGAAGGCCCGAGCGGCGCAGTTTCAATTCGATACCCGTTTGGCAGGTTGCCATCGTCAAAGACGCACTCCAGTCGTTGCGTGGCATGCATGAGCTTCCACACGTGTGGATATAGCTGCAAAATCAGGCTCTTTCAATAGATACGGTAACGAGAAGCCTTGTGACGCCTGCTGTCGGGCGGTTTTTGATGTTTCGGGTCTGGTGATGCCCTTTTCCTTCCTGTATGCGACGATGATATGAGGATGAGGCCGGCAAGGCCTCTAGGAAACCGGCGGAGCGGCTGCGGGGCTTCAATTTGCCACCGTCTTGCTCTAATGGGTCCCGGATATCTGAAGCAGAGGGGGGAAGAAGAAGAACAATGGTTACGAGACAGTCCAGCTATAACTACGACGAAATCCTCGCCTGCGGCCGCGGTGAACTCTTCGGCGAGGGCAACGCGCAGCTCCCCCTGCCGCCCATGCTGATGGTGCACCGGATCACAGACATTTCCGAAACCGGCGGCGCCTTCGACAAGGGCTATATTCGTGCTGAATACGATGTCCGTCCCGATGATTGGTATTTCCCCTGCCATTTCCAGGGCAACCCCATCATGCCGGGCTGCCTTGGCCTCGACGGCATGTGGCAGCTGACCGGCTTCTTCCTCGGCTGGCTGGGAGAGCCCGGCCGCGGCATGGCGCTGTCAACGGGCGAAGTGAAGTTCAAGGGCATGGTGCGCCCCGAGACGAAACTTCTCGAATACGGCATCGACTTTAAGCGCGTCATGCGCGGTCGCCTGGTGCTTGGCACGGCCGATGGCTGGTTAAAGGCCGATGGCGAAACTATCTACCAGGCATCCGACCTGCGCGTCGGTCTGTCGAAGGACAAGGCGGCCTGAACCGGCCCGGTCCGCACCTGAAGTTTATAAAGAAGGTCTGAGAGATGAGACGGGTTGTAGTAACAGGTCTTGGCATCGTGTCCTCCATCGGTGCCGATGCCGCGGAAGTCACGGCATCGCTGCGCGACGCCAAGTCGGGCATCACCTTTTCTCCCGATTTCGCCGAACACGGCTTCAAGTGCCAGGTCTGGGGCAAGCCCGGTCTGGACCCGACCGATCTGGTCGACCGTCGTGCCATGCGTTTCCTGTCCCAGGGCGGTGCCTGGAACCATGTGGCCATGAAGCAGGCCATCGCCGATGCCGGTCTCGAAGAGGCCGATTATCAGCAGAATGAGCGCGTCGGCATCATCATGGGCTCCGGTGGTCCGTCGACCAAGCAGATCGTCGAAGCTGCTGATATCGTCCGCCAGAACAACAGCCCGAAGCGTATCGGTCCCTTCGCCGTGCCGAAGGCCATGTCGTCGACGGCATCCGCAACGCTTGCCACCTGGTTCAAGCTGCACGGCGTCAACTACTCGATCTCGTCCGCCTGCTCGACCTCGGCGCACTGCATCGGCAACGCCTATGAGATGATCCAGTGGGGCAAGCAGGACATGGTCTTTGCTGGCGGCCACGAAGATCTCGACTGGACGATGTCCAGCCTGTTCGATGCTATGGGCGCCATGTCGTCGAAGTACAACGACACACCTTCGACCGCGTCGCGCGCCTATGACGTCTCTCGTGACGGCTTCGTCATCGCCGGCGGCGCTGGCGTTCTGGTCCTCGAAGAGCTCGAGCATGCCAAGGCCCGCGGCGCCAAGATCTATGCCGAGGTCGTCGGCTATGGTGCCACCTCCGACGGCTACGACATGGTCGCTCCCTCGGGCGAAGGGGCGATCCGCTGCATGCGCCAGGCCCTGTCGACTGTGAAGGGCGATGTCGATTACATCAACACCCATGGCACTTCGACGCCGGTGGGTGATAGCAAGGAAATCGGCGCAATCCGCGAAGTCTTCGGCGACAAGATCCCGCATATCCAGTCGACCAAGTCGCTGACCGGTCACTCACTCGGTGCTGCCGGCGTGCAGGAATCGATCTATGGTCTCCTGATGATGCAGGCCGGCTTCATCGGCGAAAGCGCGCACATCACCGAACTCGATCCCGAGTTCGAAGGTGTGCCGGTTGTTCGCAAGCGCATCGACAACGCAAAGATCGATACCGTGCTGTCGAATTCCTTCGGCTTCGGCGGTACCAACGCGACGCTGGTCTTCCAGCGCCATCAAGGCTGATCGTCGAGACGTCAGAATAAAAAAAGCCTGGCGCGTTGCCGCGCCAGGCGTTCATCCGAAGTGGTCCGCCAGCCGTGGGAGTACGGCTTACTTCGGTTGATGAGGATCGGTATGGTCAATGACGCCGATCAGCATGGCGAGGCTCACCGCATGCATCAGATTGCTTGCTTCGAGCTTCTCTTGAGCGCTGACCAAAGCCTGGTTCACCTCTTCCTGAGACAGCACGAGCGCATTCGCAGCCTCGTCCGACCGCATGCCTTCGGCTACGAGCTGCAGGCAGAGGATTTCCCGATCCGAAAGGATCGAAATAGCAGGCGATCTTCCGATTGCCCGTTTGGTATCGGTTTTCATGATTTTTGTTGCCGCACTGGAGAAAGGTCGACTTGATATCCATCAGGTCGTCAGGCGGCGCTCATAGCATTCTGCTGGACCTGCGTCGTTGACATCGCACGCCAACCGCTTATCCGAACACGCTAAAACAACAGCAATCGAGCGCTCCAAGCGCTTTGATAGCCTGATTACGCCGGATCACTCTGCACTTGTCAAGTTTCTGAAGCTCTCATGCCGACTTCCGCTCCCGCACTTCCGTTGGTGTGGTGCCGAACCATCGCGTGACCGAGCGCGTGAAAGCGCTCGGCGCGGAATAGCCGAGCCGGTAGCAGATTTCCGAAATCGGCAGTTCACTTTCGGTCAGCAGATTGAAGCTGACTTCCTTGCGGATCTGGTCCCGCAGCTCGTTGAGGCTCGTCCCGTGACCCGCCAGACGGCGCTGGAACGTTCTCTCCGACAAGCCGAAATAGGGTGCGATCTCGGCGAGCGGATAATCGTCATCCGACACGTGCAGCAGCAGGTAGCGACGGACCTGGTCGAGGAAGTCGGCGCTTTTCTCCGGCGTCGGTGGCCTCAGGCTCCGACACTGCAGATCCATCAGTTCAAAAAGCCTGCGGTCGCCCGTGGGATTCTGGGCTTGAAGGAAGCTTGGCGGGAAATGCACGCAGTTCACGCGCGCCCCGAAACTGACGCGTCGCGACAGCAATTGTCGAAAGGGCTTGTGATTGCGGGGAGCCGGTCTTTCTAGTTGTACCTCGATACTGTCGCTGGTAGCAAACGCCTGGGCTCGTTGCATCACCAGCCCGACCGACATATCGACATACTGGTCGCGTTTTACGATGATGGGAGCGAAGGTCCAGGCGATATACGCGCCTCGGTCGCCAAGCGTAAGCTTGGAATAGCTGGTCTGGGTGGCATACTGGATGTGGTCGTCGAGAAACTGGACGAAATCCAGCCCTGTCGGCGCGGCCATCAATCCATATCCGAACGGACCGGTCGAGCCTGCCTCATATCGCGTGATGCTTGTAAGCGCGAATGCCTCATCGTCGGACAGGAGCGCGCAGGTCTCCAGGAGCCTGCACAGGCGGTCGAGGCTGATGCGCGCAGTTAGGCTCTGGAAAATCTCCGGATCGATCTCCAGCGCCTTGCAAATGGGCTTTATGTCGATGCCATAGGACTGGGCATGCTCGACCACCGCTGAGGCGAGGCCGGCCACGGTGGTCAATTCATCGGTGAGATTCCGAGAAGGCATGAGACCGCTGGCGCCAGAAGTGAAGCTTATGGCGCCAGATGCTAAGGTAGGTGCGATCCGGAGTCGAGGGGCGCGTAGTCTAAGGCCGCTCGCTCCCGATCACGATCGCTTTGGCATCAGCGCTTTGCCCAGAGGACCTTAAAGCGAGCATTTCGGCAGACTTCGCCATGCTGCTTGAAATGCTGAGCCAGGACAGGCTCATAGGGCAGGCCCCGGTTCGCCACCATCAGAAGATCGCCGCCGCCGCGCAGCGAATCCGCTGCAGCTTTTATCATCGCAGCGCCGATAGACGGCTCGGCGGCATGACCCTCATGGAAGGGCGGGTTCATGATGACGAGGTCGTATTTTTCCTTCGGCGGCTCGTTGCCGAGATCCTGCCAGAAAAACCGTGTCGTCAGATCAGGGCAGTTGCGCGCCAGATTGCGCTTGGCATGCTCGAGTGCCTCGTGGCTCGCTTCGAAAAGATCGATGCGATTGGTGCGGGGCGAAGCGTCAGCCAGCATGACCGAGAGATATCCCCAGCCAGCGCCGAAATCGGCCGCATTGCCGTCGAAGGCCGTCGGCAGGCGGCTCGCGAGCAGTTCGGAGCCTTCGTCGGCATGGGCATGGGAGAAGAGACCGGAGCGCGTCTCGAAACGTCCATCCACCGTGACCGGCTTGGCGGAAAGCGTCGAAACGATTGCCGAGGAATCCTCGGGCGTGCTGAACCAGACGACGACGCCGTGGTATTTCGGCATGGATTCCGGTGCGAGGCCGAGCCGGTCCAGCTGCTTGCGCAGCGGCAGAATGCCGTCTTCCTTGGCGCCTGCAACCAGGATCATCCCGCCGGCTTTCACCCGCCGCAGCGCTTCGGCAACGCGGTCCTCGTTGACGCCCTTGTGCTTGCCGCAGAGGATGAGGGCACCGTCGTAGCCCTCGCCATCGACGATCGGGACGGGCTGGAGGTGGCTGGCTTCGAGGCGCCGGAATTCCGGGCGGAAATCCTGAACCACGGTCAGTTCGGCGGCAAAGCCCTCGGGCTTGGCAAATCCCGCTTCAGCGCCGAGAAACAGGTAGCGACTTCCAGCTTCGGGAAGGGCGACGGTTTCGGTGACGAAGGGGTGGAACAGGGTCTTCAGCGTTTCGCGGCTCATGGCTCGGTCTTCTTTCTCGGCGAACAAAAAAGGCGCGGGAAATTCTCCCGCGCCTCGGATCGGGAACGACGTCAGCTTACTCAGCTGCTTCGCCGTCTTCCTTCTTCTTCTCGGCAGCGATTTCCTGACCGGTGGTCTGGTCAACGACCTTCATCGACAGGCGGACCTTGCCGCGCTCGTCGAAGCCCATGAGCTTGACCCAGACCTTGTCGCCTTCCTTGACGACGTCAGAGGTCTTCGCGACACGCTCGGAAGCCAGCTGCGAGATGTGCACGAGGCCGTCACGCGAACCGAAGAAGTTGACGAAGGCGCCGAAGTCGGCAGTCTTCACAACAGTGCCTTCGTAGACCACGCCGACTTCCGGCTCGGCCACGATCGAGTGGATCCACTTGCGGGCCGCTTCGATTTCCTTACCCGAAGCAGAGGCGATCTTCACGGTGCCGTCGTCTTCGATGTTGATCTTGGCACCCGTCTTTTCGACGATTTCGCGGATGACCTTGCCGCCCGAGCCGATGACTTCACGGATCTTGTCGACCGGGATGTTCATCACTTCGATGCGCGGTGCGAATTCGCCGAGCTGGCCACGGCTTTCCGAAAGGGCGTTCGCCATTTCGTTCAGGATGTGCTTGCGGCCACCCTGAGCCTGGCCGAGTGCGACCTTCATGATCTCTTCGGTGATGCCGGCGATCTTGATGTCCATCTGCAGCGAGGTGATGCCGTCGGCAGTGCCCGCTACCTTGAAGTCCATGTCGCCGAGATGGTCTTCGTCACCGAGGATGTCGGAGAGAACCGCGAAGCGTTCGCCTTCGAGGATCAGACCCATGGCGATACCGGCAACCGGCTTGGCGAGCGGAACGCCAGCGTCCATCAGTGCGAGCGAGGTGCCGCAGACGGTTGCCATCGAGGACGAGCCGTTCGACTCGGTGATCTCGGAGACGACGCGCAGCGTGTAGGGGAACTGCTCAGCCGACGGCAGCATCGGGCGGATAGCGCGCCATGCGAGCTTGCCGTGACCGATTTCGCGACGACCCGGCGAACCCATGCGGCCGGTTTCACCGACGGAGTAGGGCGGGAAGTTGTAATGCAGAAGGAAGCGTTCCTTGTACATGCCGGTCAGGCTGTCGACATACTGTTCGTCTTCGCCGGTGCCGAGCGTGGCAACAACGATTGCCTGCGTCTCGCCGCGGGTGAAGAGGGCCGAACCATGCGTACGCGGCAGGATGCCGACTTCCGACACGATCGCACGAACGGTCGACAGGTCACGGCCGTCGATGCGGCTCTTGGTGTCGAGGATGTTCCAGCGAACGATCTTCGCCTGCAGGTGCTTGAAGACGGCACCGATGACTTCATTGGTGTACTTCGGCTCTTCGCCTTCCGGGAAGAAGTGTGCCTTCACCTTGGCCTTGACGGCGTCGACGGCGGCGTAACGATCAGCCTTCTGGGTGATCTTGTAGGCAGCGCGCAGTTCGGTTTCGGCGATCGACAGCATTTCGGCTTCGAGAGCGGAATGATCTTCCGGTTCGAACTCGCGCGGCTCCTTGGCAGCCACTTCAGCGAGCTTGATGATCGCGTCGATGACCGGCTGGAAGCCCTTGTGGCCGAACATGACGGCGCCGAGCATGATGTCTTCGTTGAGTTCCTTGGCTTCCGACTCGACCATCAGGACGGCGTCCTGGGTGCCGGCGACGACCAGATCCAGAACCGACTCGTCCATCTCGTCGAGATGCGGGTTCAGAACGTATTCGCCGTTGATGTAGCCGACGCGAGCGCCGCCGACCGGGCCCATGAAGGGCACGCCGGAGAGCGTCAGCGCTGCCGAAGCGGCAACCATCGACAATACGTCCGGATCGTTTTCGAGGTCATGCTGGACGACGGTGACGACGACCTGGGTGTCGTTCTTGTAGCCTTCCGGGAAGAGCGGGCGGATCGGACGGTCGATCAGACGGGAAACCAGCGTTTCCTTTTCCGACGGACGACCTTCGCGCTTGAAGTAGCCACCCGGGATCTTGCCGGCGGCGTAGGTCTTTTCCTGGTAATTGACGGTGAGCGGGAAGAAATCCTGGCCCGGCTTCGGCGACTTGGCCGAAACGACGGTGGCGAGAACGACGGTTTCGCCATAAGTGGCGAGAACGGCACCGTCAGCCTGGCGGGCGATCTTGCCGGTCTCGAGCTTCAGCGGGCGGCCTGCCCACTCGATCTCAACGCTGTGAACATCAAACATATCTTGTCCTTCATATGCGGACCTTCGTCCTGCCGAATGGGCAGGGGGCGGTTGGTCTGCAATGTGCTGACGCAATCACGGGCAAGACAGTGGGAGGCTTCGGTTTCGGCATTGGCCGGTTCGAGCACCCGACAGGGTGCGGAAGCATCCAACAATCCTGCCCCATGACAGGTCATCGGTTGTCGTCGACAGATCCGGCCCATCCGGCCTGTCGTTCGTTCCGGGCGGTCTTCGCGCGGAACCAGTCGCGGGTCTTGTAGCCTGACCCGGAAAGGCAACCGGCGGACCTTCGTGAAGAAGGTCCGCCGGGAAGTCGTTAGCGGCGGATGCCGAGGCGCGTGATCAGGGTCGTGTAGCGAGCCTCATCCTGCTTCTTGACATAGTCGAGAAGCGAACGGCGGGTCGAAACCATGGTCAGAAGGCCACGACGCGAGTGGTTGTCCTTCTTGTGACCCTTGAAGTGTTCCGTCAGGTTGGTGATACGCTCGGTCAGGATTGCGACCTGAACTTCCGGAGAACCGGTGTCGCCTTCCTTGATTGCGTATTCCTTGATGAGGGCGGCCTTGCGCTCTGCAGTGATCGACATCGTGAATCCTTTCTAGAATAAGGAGAAACAGGTCGCCAAACGCCGGGATGTCGTCCAGCATTGGCCGTGAATGCAGGCACCCGGAGGGCCAGCTGCCGCCGCCTATACTCCATTCCCTCAAGAAAGGAAAGAGCAGGCGGCGGGAAGGCGTCAGGCGAAGACGCGCCGCGGGTGAAACTCGCCGCCCGCGATCTCGCCGATGGCGATCAACTTGCCGCCGGCAAGCGCCACGGCCTCAGGCTCTGCAACGGGTGCATCGCGGCCGCGCAGGATGATCGGGTTGCCCATGCGCAGCCGATGCGCCTGGTCATCGGTGATCCTGAGCTGCGGCAGGGCGGAAAGCGCTTCTGCCGTATCGCCGAGGAATGCATCGAGAGCGGCCAGCCGCTCATCCCGGTCCTCGATGGCTTCGAGCGCCACGAGCTCCGCGAGCGGCACCATCATCTCCTCGGCAAACGGGGCCACAAAGGTGCGGCGGAGCGAGGAGATATGGCCGTAGCAGCCGAGATCGCGACCAAAGTCGCGGGCCAGCGAGCGCACGTAAGTGCCTTTGCCGCATTCAACCTCGAAATGTGCCTTGTCGCCTTCGCAGTTCAGCAGCGTCAGGCGGTGAACCTCGACCTCGCGAGAGGGGATCTCGACCGTCTCGCCATCGCGGGCGAGATCATAGGCCCGCTCGCCGGCAATCTTGATCGCCGAGAACTGCGGCGGGATCTGGCTGATGGTGCCGGTGTAGTTGGGCAGCAACGCCTCGATGTCGCTCTTTGCAGGGCGCTTGTCGGAGCTCTGCGTCACCTCGCCCTCGAGATCGTCCGTCGAGCGCTCCTCGCCCCAGGTCACCGTGAATTCGTAGATCTTGCGGCCGTCCATGACGTAAGGGACGGTCTTCGTCGCATCGCCGAGTGCAATCGGCAGCATGCCTGATGCGAGCGGATCGAGCGTGCCGGCATGACCGGCCTTCTGGGCGTTGAACAGCCACTTGATCTTGCCGACGGCCTCGGTCGAGCCGAAATCCACCGGCTTGTCGAGAATGAGCCAGCCCGAAATCGGGCGGCCCTTGGGCTTGCGGGGTTTGGACATCTAGGTCTTTTCTCAGTCTTGATCTTCGTCGGAGCCGAGGTCGCGCTGGACCTCCGGCGAACGCAGCAGGGCATCGATCTTCTGGTAGTTGTCGAAGCTGGTGTCGTCGCGGAAACGGACTTCCGGCATGTATTTCAGCTGCCGGAGCTGGTTGCCCAGCCGGCCGCGAATGTATTTGGCGTGCTTGTTGAGGGCCGCAATGACCGTATCATGGTCCTTGACGCCGAGCGGCGTGACATAAGCGGTGGCCATCTTGAGGTCCGGCGACATGCGGACTTCGGAGATGGAGATGACGGTTTTTTCGATCACCTCGTCGCGGACTTCGCCGCGCTGCAGGACCTGGGTGATGGCGGCACGCACCTGCTCGCCGACGCGCAGCATGCGCTGCGAAGGTGCCGAAGAGGTTGGTTTTGTCATGGTTCAAAGCCTTTCGCATGACATCGGGGGCGCTTGCCTGCTGCGTCATGCCGTAATTGTGGTTCATCCGGCCAATGCCGGATGTCACGATCCCATAAACAGCGAGCGCCGGAATATCCGGCGCCCGAAAGGATCGTTGTTCGAAACGCCTGAGATCAGAGCGTACGCGTGATATGTTCCACGCGGAAGCACTCGATCGTGTCGCCGGCGCGGATGTCTTCGTAGTTTTCGAAGGCCATACCGCATTCCTGACCCATCGGCACATCGGACACTTCGTCCTTGAAGCGCTTGAGCGTCTTGAGCTTGCCTTCGTGGATCACGACATTGTCGCGCAGCAGGCGAACGCCCGCACCACGTTCGACCTTGCCCTCGATAACGCGGCAACCTGCGACCTTGCCGGTCTTGGTGATGTTGAACACCTCCAGGATCTCGGCATTGCCGAGGAAGGTTTCGCGACGCTCCGGAGAGAGCAGGCCCGACATCGCTGCCTTCACGTCATCCACCAGATCGTAGATGATGTTGTAGTAGCGGATCTCGATGCCGGCACGCTCGGAAGCGGTACGAGCCTGGGCGTTCGCACGGACGTTGAAGCCGATGATCGCGGCATTGGATGCCTCGGCGAGCGAGATATCCGATTCCGTGATGGCGCCGGCGCCCGAATGGACGATACGGGCACGCACTTCGTCGGTGCCAAGCTTGTCGAGTGCCGCGACGATCGCTTCCACAGAGCCCTGAACATCGCCCTTGATGACCAGCGGGAACTCCTTGAAGCCGGTGTTCTGCAGCTGGCTCATCATCTGTTCCAGCGAACCGCGCTGACCCGACTGGCGGGCGACAGCCTTGTCGCGGGCGAGACGCTGACGATACTCGGAGATCTCGCGAGCGCGGCTCTCGTTTTCGACGACGGCAAACTTGTCACCGGCAGCAGGCGTGCCCGACAGGCCGAGGATCTCGACCGGCATGGCAGGACCCGCTTCCTTGACGTGCTCACCCTTGTCGTTGACGAGGGCGCGAACGCGGCCCCACTGGTCGCCGGCAACGATGATCTGGCCGGGCTTCAAGGTGCCCTTCTGGACGAGAACCGTCGCAACGGCACCACGACCGCGGTCGAGTTGTGCTTCGATAACGGTACCTTCGGCAGTCCGCGTCGGGTCGGCCTTCAGGTCGAGGATTTCGGCCTGCAGAAGCACGGCTTCGAGCAGCTTGTCGAGGTTGAGCTTGTTCTTCGCCGAGACTTCGACGTCGAGCACTTCACCGCCCATCGATTCAACGAAGACTTCATGCTGCAGAAGCTGCTGGCGAACCTTGTCCGGGTTAGCCTCATGCTTGTCGATCTTGTTGATCGCTACGATGATCGGAACGCCGGCAGCCTTCGCATGGCTGATGGATTCGATCGTCTGCGGCATCACGCTATCGTCTGCTGCAACCACGAGGATCGCAATGTCGGTCGCCTGGGCGCCACGGGCACGCATTGCGGTAAACGCTGCGTGGCCGGGGGTGTCGATGAAGGTGATCTTCTGGCCGTTCTGCTCGACCTGGTAAGCACCGATATGCTGGGTAATGCCACCGGCTTCGCCCGATACGACCGAGGTCTTGCGGATGGCGTCGAGCAGCGAGGTCTTGCCGTGATCGACGTGACCCATGATCGTGACCACGGGCGGACGAGATACCAGCTCGCCTTCGTCGTCCTTGACGTTGAAGATGCCTTCTTCAACGTCGGATTCCGATACGCGCTTCACGGTGTGACCGAATTCGGTGGCGATGAGTTCTGCAAGGTCGGCATCGATGATGTCGCCCGGCTTCATCATCTGACCTTCCTTCATCAGGTACTTGATGACGTCGACGGCGCGCTCGGACATGCGCTGCGACAGTTCCTGAATGGTGATGGTCTCAGGCAGAATAACCTCGCGCATGACCTTTTCACGGGTCTCCTGCATCTGGCTGCGGCGGAACTTCTCCTGACGGCGGCGCATGGCAGAGAGTGAGCGGCCACGGGCGGTGCCGTCATCCTCGACATTGGCCGTGGTGACGGTCAGCTTGCCACGACGACGGTCCTCTTCGACCTTCGGACGGGCAGGGACCTTGGGGGCCACGGGCATGGCGACCTTACCCCGACCGGGGATCGTCCGCGGGGATGCACGGCCCTCGTCTTCGTCATTGGTCTTGCGTCCACGCACGAACCCAGGTGCGCCGGGTGCCGGAATGGCCGTACGGTTCACGACGACGGGCGCATCAGCCACCGGCGCCACAGCGGGCTCAGCGGCAACTTCAGCTTCCGGCTGTGTCTCGGGCTGCGGCTCGGCGGCGCGGCGTGCTGCCTCTTCGGCGGCCAGGCGTGCGGCTTCCTCGGCTTCGGCCTTGCGGCGAGCTTCGTCGATCACGCGCTGCTTGGCTTCCTCAACTTCACGAATCTGGGCTTCGGCAAGGGCGCGGCGACGCGCTTCCATCTCGCCGGCCGACAGGTCGTGCAGAACGGCACCACGCGGACGTTCCGGTTGGCGCTGCGGCTGCGAGGGCTGCTGGCGTTGCGGCTGTTGGGGGCGCTGCGGCTGCTGCGGGCGATGCTGCTGTGCCGGTGCCGGTGCCGGGCGCGCAGCTGCAACGGGTGCCGCAACCGGCGAAGGTGCCTGTGTCGGCGCCGGCGTCGGAGCTGCCGCGGCCGGTTCCGCACGAACAGGGGTGATCGGCGTAATCGGTGGCTTTTCGTCGAGCGGCCTGGTCGTCCGGCGCTTCACCGTTTCGACGACGACCGACTTCGTACGGCCGCGCCCCATGTCCTGGCGCACGGTACCCTGGCTCATCCCCGATGGTTTCAGGGTGAGAGTCTTCTTCACGCCGATAGTCTTGTCGTCTTTGTTGTCGGTCATTCCGTTCCCGTTCCTTCGAGCGGGGCCGGATGCCGAGCATCAGGCCTCGCCGTTCACATACTGTCCTAAACCACGGAGGCCGACCTGTGCCGGTGACCGCGTCATTGTGATTTCGGGCCAGCGCCCGATACCCGCGGCGTGCCGCGGTAGGTTTCGAGCAGAGTTGCGCGCTTCACTACACCTTCACCTGCCTGCCCTGCAAGCACGCAAGCATGGATAAACGCATTCTGGCCCATCTGCTCGTCCAATTCCGCCCCGGTGAGCAGGTGAAAGGCGGGAACTTCCGCCTCTGCCCCTGTTCCGAGGTGCCAAGCCTTTCGGGCCTGGTCGATCTTTCTCACGCCATCTGGCGCGGCATCCTGCGAATGGAAGACCGCGATGGCTTCTCCGCTGCGCACCGCCGCCTCGACCTTCGCCGCCCCGGTGATGAATTGGCCGGCTTTGCGGGCCATATTCATCATCCCGATCAGCTGCGTGACCAGAAGCCGCTCGACCACGGACCCGAGTTCCGGATCCGCCTTCACATCCCGTTTCAGTGCCCGGGCGAAGAGCTTCTTCGCCACGGCCTTGTCGACGGCCTCGCGGCTGGGGCTGACCCAGCAGCCCCGGCCCGGAAGCGCCCGCTTCAGATCAGTGACCACGGTCCCGTCGGGTGCCGCCACGAAACGCAGAAGCGTCTCGGGCGATCCGCTTTCGCGGGTGACGATGCACATGCGTCCGTTCACGTCGGAGAGGTCGAAGTCGTCTTCGGCCTCTGTCGCGTCGGGCGTCTGCGCGCCCATCACGTTGCCTGCTCGGCTTCTTCGCCTTCGAGTACGCCTTCAGCTTCGACTTCGGCTTCGGCCGCGAGGTCTTCCTCGGTGATCCAGCCGGCTGCGAGGCGGGCCTGCACGATCATGGCTTCAGCTTCGGCGCGCGAGATGTCGAATTTCGAGAACAGGCCCTCGAACTTCTTGGTCTCGCCGTCCTTGCGTTCGCTCCAGCCGACCAGGTCGTCGGCAGCGCAGCCGGCGAAGTCCTCGACCGTCTTGATGCCGTCTTCGCCGAGCGCGACCATCATCTGCGAGGTCATGCCGTCGATCTGGCGCAGTTCGTCCGCAACGCCGAGTTCGCGGCGCTTCGCATCCATCTCTGCCTCGATCTTCTCGAGGTACTCACGGGCGCGGGTCTGAATTTCCTGCGCGGTGTCTTCGTCGAAGCCATCGATCGACGCAATTTCGTCGAGCTCGACATAGGCAACTTCTTCAACCGCAGCAAAACCTTCCGACGCCAGAACCTGGCCGACCATTTCATCGACGTCGAGCGCATCCATGAACAGGTTCGTACGCTCGTTGAATTCCTTCTGACGACGCTCGGATTCTTCCGCTTCCGTCATGATGTCGATATCCCAGCCGGTCAACTGCGATGCCAGGCGAACGTTCTGACCGCGACGGCCGATGGCCAGCGACAGCTGCTCGTCCGGAACCACGACTTCGATGCGCTCTGCATCTTCGTCGAGAACGACCTTGGCGACTTCAGCCGGCTGCAGGGCGTTGACGATGAAGGAGGCCGGATCCTGGCTCCACGGGATGATGTCGATCTTTTCACCCTGCAACTCGCCGACGACGGCCTGAACGCGCGAACCGCGCATACCGACGCAGGCGCCGACCGGATCGATCGAGCTATCGTTCGAAATCACGGCGATCTTGGCGCGCGAACCCGGGTCACGGGCAACCGACTTGATCTGGATGATGCCGTCGTAGATCTCAGGAACTTCCATGGTGAACAGCTTCACCATGAACTGCGGATGGGTACGCGACAGGAAGATCTGCGGACCACGCTGCTCGCGGCGAACATCGTAGACATAGGCGCGGACGCGGTCGCCGTAGCGGAAAGCTTCGCGCGGGATCATCTCGTCACGACGGATGATGCCTTCGCCACGGCCGAGATCGACGATCACGTTGCCGTATTCGACGCGCTTGACGGTGCCGTTGACGATCTCGCCGACGCGATCTTTGAATTCGTCGAACTGGCGGTCACGCTCGGCTTCGCGAACCTTCTGCACGATGACCTGCTTGGCCGACTGGGCGGCAATACGGCCGAAGTCCATTGGCGGCAGCGGATCGGCGATGAAGTCGCCGAGCTTGGCATCGACATTGCGGTCACGGGCCAGCTCAAGTGCGATCTGGGTCGCGTAGTCCTCGACCTTCTCGACCACTTCCAGAAGGCGCTGCAGACGGATCTCGCCGGTCTTGGAGTTGATGTCGGCGCGGATGTTGGTTTCGCTGCCGTAGCGCGACCGGGCAGCCTTCTGAATCGCGTCGGCCATGGCGGCGAGCACGATTTCGCGGTCGATCACCTTTTCACGGGCGACGGCATCTGCGATCTGCAAGAGCTCAAGCCTGTTAGCACTGACTGCCATTGTCTTAGGTCTCCGTCTTCACGCCCGGGCATCGGCCTCGGGCTATAGGTCAAAACGTTATTCTTCGCTGTCGTCTTCGTCGTTCTGGTTCGCGGCCTGCGCCTTGGCGAGCTTGTCGGCACGCAGCGCATCACGGATCAGATCGTCCGTCAGAATGAGTTTGGCTTCAGCGAGTGTGTTGAAGGGGATAACCACCTTCGGCTCTTCGCCATAGGCCACCTGATCGCGTTCCAGGGTAAAGCCGTCCTGGTTCACGTCGGTAATCTTGCCGCGGAAGCGCTTGCGGTTGTCGACCAGGATCGACGTCTCGCACTTCACGATATGGCCCTGCCAGCGGCTGAAATCCGACTTGCGAACCATCGGGCGGTCGATGCCCGGCGACGACACTTCCAGATGATATGCCTTGTCGACCGGATCCTCGACGTCGAGAACCGGGGAAACTGCCATCGATACGGCTTCGCAATCTTCGACGGTCATCGTGCCGTCGGTGCGTTCTGCCATGATCTGCAGTGTCATTCCGTTCTGGTTCATCATACGCACGCGAACCAGCTTGAAATCCATCGCGACGAGCACGGGCTCGATAATCTCTGCGATACGACGGTCAAGGCCCGTCTCGATGATGATCCGTGCTTCGCCGAGTTCCGGCTTCGGCATATCTTCGGACAATCGTTTTACTCCCGATTGGCTGTGATCGCCAATAAAAAAGAGCGGGTCCTTTCGGGCCCACCCTTCATCTGTCGATCAAGAATTTGAAGCTCATATAGCCGACCGCCCCGGCTTTTGCAAGCTTTTAGCGGAAGGGTGAAAACAAACTTGCCATCCATGCGTTGCGCAAGGCAAGGTTTGACCCGCCGCAGCTGTTTCCAAACATGGTTGTGGCCAGAGAAGTTCAAGACATGTCCACACACGAAAGCCGTTCCCCGCTCCTGCCGCTGCGCAACGAAGCCTATCGCCGGATCTGGCTCGCCAGCATCTCGTCCAATCTCGGCGGTCTGATCCAGGGTGTTGGCGCCGCCTGGATGATGGCCTCGATCTCAACCTCCGAAAACATGGTGGCGCTGGTTCAGGCCTCGAACACCGGCCCGATCATGCTCTTGTCCCTGATCGCCGGAGCCATCGCCGACAGCTTCGATCGACGCCGCGTCATGATCGCCGCCCAGCTCTTCATGATCGTGGTCTCGGCGCTTCTGACGCTGTTTGCCCTGCTTGATCTCATCACGCCCTGGGCGCTCCTCGCCTTCACCTTCCTCATCGGCTGCGGCACCGCGCTCAACAACCCGTCCTGGCAGGCCTCTGTCGGCGATATCGTCCCGAGGGCGGATCTGCCTGCCGCCGTATCGCTCAACAGCATGGGCTTCAATATCACCCGCAGCGTTGGCCCAGCGATTGGCGGTGCAATCGTCGCCGCCGCAGGTGCGGCAGCCGCCTTTGCGGTCAACACGCTGTCCTACTTCGCCATTACCTATGCCCTCTTCCGCTGGCAGCCGAACATTCCGAAGAACCCGCTGCCACGCGAGCAGCTCGGCTCGGCAATCGGCGCCGGCCTGCGCTACGTCGCCATGTCGCCCAATCTCGGCAAGGTGCTGTTCCGCGGCTTTGTCTTCGGTCTCACCGCGACCGCCATTCTTTCGCTCCTGCCGATTGTTGCTCGCGACCAGCTTTTGGGCGGCCCGCTCACCTTCGGCGGCTTGCTCGGTGCTTTCGGCCTCGGCGCCATCTTCGGCGCACTCGCCAACCAGCGCGCCCGGGAACTGCTGTCGAGTGAAGACATCGTCCGCGCCGCCTTCGCCGGCTTTGCCGTTGCCGCCGGCGTCACGGGCATCAGCACCTCGGTCTGGATCACGGCGATTGCGCTGATGGTCGCTGGCGCCTGCTGGGTTCTGGCGCTCTCGCTGTTCAACACCGTCGTCCAGCTTTCGGCACCCCGTTGGGTCGTCGGTCGGGCCCTCTCGCTCTACCAGACCGCGACCTTCGGCGGGATGGCAACGGGCAGCTGGCTCTGGGGCAGCGTCGCCGAAAGCTACGGGTCCGACCACGCGCTGGTGGCCTCCAGCCTTTTGATGATGGTCGGCGTCTTCATCGGCTTCTTTCTTCCCATGCCCGCTTTCGCCACCCTTGATCTCGATCCGCTGAACCGTTTCAACGAGCCCGCCCTCAAGCTCGACATCCGCCCGCGCAGCGGCCCGATCGTCATTCACGTCGATTTCGAGATCGCCGACGAAGACGTTCCAGAATTCCTAAGGATCATGGTCGAGCGTCGCCGTATTCGCCTGCGGGACGGTGCGCGCAACTGGACGCTGATGCGCGATCTGGAGAACCCTGACATCTGGACGGAAACCTATCACGTGCCGACCTGGGTGGACTACGTCCGCCACAACCAGCGCCGCACCAAGGCCGATGCCGAGATCACCGACCGCCTGATCGAACTGCATCGCGGTGACAGACCGCCCAAGGTCCACCGGATGATCGAACGTCAGGCAATCCCACCGGCCGACGACGTCTTCCACCAGTCGCATATCGATCACCACTGATGGCGGGTATCAGCGCAGCTTGGCCTTGAGGTCTGCACTCGGATAGCAGCTGGGTTTCATCCCGTTCTTCGCCTGCCATTCGCCGAGCGACCTCCGCGTCTTGAAACCGGGCAGGCCATCCACCTTGCCGACATCATAGCCTTGCGCCACCAGCGCCTGCTGCATGGCAAGCACATCCGAGCGCAGCATCTTGCCGACATCGCCCCAGGGCGCCTTGAAAGCACCGCCACCGCTCGCAATCCGGTCAGCGAGATTGCCGATGAACAAGGCATAGAGGTCGGAATTGTTGTATTCCTTGAGCACGTAGAAATTCGGCGTCACCAGGAATTCCGGACCATAGGTGCCGGCCGGCACCAGCATCATCGCCGGCTGAGACGCCTCCGACGAAGGGAATGCTCGACCAGAAATCCGCGTCAGCCCGCCACTCGCCCAGGCCGACACCGCCTTTGCTCTGTCCGGACCTTCCTGTGCACAGGAAACGCCGTCGGGAATGGTGATCTCGTAACCCCAGTCGCGACCCCTCTGCCAGCCGCTCTTCACCAGATAGTTGGCTATGGATGCCAATGTATCCGGCACCGAATTCCAGATGTCGCGCTTGCCGTCGCCGTCGAAATCGACGGCGTATTTCAGGTAGCTTCCCGGCATGAACTGCGGCTGTCCCAAAGCCCCCGCCCAGGAGCCCATAAGCTTCTCGGCACTGACATCCCCGCTTTCGACGATATGCAGCGCCGAAATCAGCTCCTGCTGGAACATCGGTTTGCGCGTCGACATGAAGGCCTTGGTCGCCAGCACGTCGATCGCCGGATGCGGCAGCTTTGCCCGGCCATAACCCGACTCGCGGCCCCAGATCGCAACGATGATCGAGCCGGGAACGCCATAGGTCGCCTCGACCTTGCGCAGTGTCGCCGCATGCTGACTTGCCAGGGTCCGACCGGTCGCGGCCAGTCCCTGCAGACGCTTCTCATTGAAATAGGAGGCTGGTGAGCTGAACTCTGCCTGGCTCTGCGTGCGCTCCCTAGGCGGCGCTGTGCCCGGAGGCACGAGATCAGGCAGGTCCCAGTTCAGCTGGACGTTCTGAAGCGTCCGGTCGAATATCTCCTTGCTGATCCCGCCTTCCTGAGCGGCGCGCCAAAGGTCGCTGGCGATCCATTGCCGGAACTGTGCCTCGACGGCACTGCGCGACGCGGCGGCGGCCGACGAGGCGAAACTCCCGGCCAGAACCAGTGAAACGGTGGTCAGTATCAAGCGAAACGGCTTTCGAAGTCGTGCCATCGATCGTTCCTCCCGGAATACAGTCAGATTGCAGTGCGTGCCCTGATCGCCGCAGACAGTGTTCCCTCGTCCAGATAGTCGAGCTCGCCACCGACAGGTACGCCATGGGCAAGCCGCGTGATCTTCACATCAAGCCCTGTCAGGTGGTCGGTTATATAGTGTGCTGTGGTCTGCCCCTCGACGGTCGCGTTAACAGCGATAATGATCTCGCGGACCCCGCCTTTCGCTACCCGGTCGATCAGCCCCTTGATGTTGAGATCATCAGGCCCGATCCCGTCGAGTGGCGACAACGTGCCCCCCAGCACGTGATAGGCGGCATTCATCGCGGCTGCGCGCTCCAGTGCCCAGAGGTCTGAGACGTCCTCGACGACGATGATGACAGACTGGTCGCGAGCGACGTCAGTGCAGACGGTGCACGGATCGACGGTGTCGACATTGCCGCAGCAGGAGCAGATTTTCACCTTGTCATAGGCCTCGCCCATGGCGTGACCCAAGGGGCCGAGAAGCTGATCCTTCTTCTTGATCAGATGCAGTGCTGCACGCCGTGCCGAGCGTGGTCCAAGCCCAGGGACTTTCGCCAGGAGCTGGATGAGTTTCTCGATTTCGGGGCCGGTGACTCGTTTTGCCATGGCGGCGTTTCTAGCCCATATAGACGCCAAACGGAATCGCCGAAGGAGCGCCCCAGATGAAAATCCTCGCCGTCTGCCTTGGTCGACCCGAGATCCTGCCGGGGAAGAAATACAAGACCGGCATCAACAAGCTCGCCATCCGGGGTCCGATCATGGTCGATGCCGAAGGCCTCGTCGGAGACGCCATCCTCAATCGCAAACACCATGGCGGCGTCGATCAGGCCGTCTATATCGAGGGCTCCATCGATCTCGACTGGTGGCAGGCCGAGCTCGGCCGCGATCTGCCCTATGGCACGTTCGGCGAGAACCTCGTGATCGAAGGCCTGGAAAGCGCCCAGTTGGCGGCCGGCGACAGGCTGGCGATCGGCGAAGTGCTTCTTGAAGTCACCTCCGCCCGCATGCCCTGCGCCACCTTCGCCGCCAAGATGGGCGATCCGACCATCGTCAAGCGCTACACCCGCGCCGCCCGCCCGGGCGCCTATGCACGCGTCCTTCTGGGTGGCATGGTCGAAGCCGGCCAGGCCGTCGAATTCACGCCCTGGAGCGGCGACCGCGTGACGATGCGCGAGATGATGGCGACCTTCGGCCGCAAGCTGAGCGAGGCCGATCGAGCCCGTTATCTCGCCGCACCCGTCCACTACAAGGTCAGGGATGCGATCCGCGCCGGGGAGATGTGAGCCTCCGCCAAAGGTCGTAAAGCCGCCCGGCTTTACCCGCCCCATGCTTCTCGCCATCATGCCGCCCGCTTGGAGGAGTGATGGACCCGAGGAGAACAGAGCTGACCGCAGCCGATGGCGTGCGGCTGACCGGTCATTGGTGGCGATCCGCTGACGGAGCGCCTGTCGGGACCGTCATCGTCAATCCGGCAACTGGCGTCCAGGCCCGCTATTACCATCGCTATGCCGCCTACCTCGCGGCAAACGGCTTTTCCGTCCTCACCTATGATTATCGCGGTATAGGGCTCTCCCGTCCCGAAAGCCTTGAAGGATCGACCTTCACCTGGCGCCAATGGGGCGAGCAGGATTTCGATGCCGCGCTGCGCCAAGCGCTGCAGGAGGACAAGACGGGACGCGTTCTTGTCGTCGGCCACAGCATCGGCGGCTTCCTGCCGGGCTATTCGCCGGCGGTCGGGCGCGTCTCGGCCATCCTCTCGGTCGGCGGGCAATACGGCTATTGGGGGGACTATCTGCCAGCACGACGCCTGCCGCTCTTTTTGAAATGGCATGTCGCGATGCCGGCCATTACCCTTGCACTAGGCTATTTTCCGGGCAAGCGCCTGGGTTGGCTGGAGGATTTGCCGAAAGGGGTCGCCTATGGCTGGGGGCTGCAGCAGGGCCGGGCGGAACAGGGCCTGTCGCGAGAGGCGGCCGAAGTCATGCGCGACAGGTTCGCCACCGCAGCCTGCCCGATCCTCAGTGTCGCCATGTCGGATGACGAGATCGCGACGCCGAAGGCAATAGATCGTGCGATGCGTTACTATCGCCGCGCGGCGGTGACCAAGGTGCTGCTCGCACCACAAGACCTCGGTTTTGACCGTATCGGTCACTTCGATCTCTTCCACGCCCGCCATGAGGGTGGCTTCTGGAGTGAGAGCCTGGTGTTTCTACGCAAAGGGAAGAATCCTTGGGGTGATCGGGTCTATCGCTGACAGACCCGATCACCTTTTTCGAGCAGAATGAACTGCTTGATCAGAACGGGAACTTCATGCCCGGCGGCAGCGGAATGCCGGCGGTCAGTGCCGCCATCTTTTCCTGCGCCTGGGCTTCGCCCTTGTCCTTGGCATCCTTGTGGGCGGCAACGATCAGGTCTTCGAGGATCTCGACATCGTCTTCCTTGAACAGTGACGGATCGATCTTGATGCTGCGCATCTCGCCCTTGCCGCTCAGGACAACGGTCACCATGCCGCCACCAGACTTGCCTTCGATTTCGAGTGCAGCAATCTCTTCCTGCATCTTCTCCATCTTGGACTGCATTTCCTTGACCTTGCCCATCATGCCCATGATGTCGCGCATCGTCATCTCCTTGGATTGTTGTCGTGTTTTGCGAAAAGGGTTTCAGGCCTTAGAATTCGATGTCGTCGCCCGGCAGGATGTCGCCCTCGGCGGATTCGGCTGCTGCCGGCGGTGCCGCCACGATGTCGTCGTCCTCGATCGCAGCTGCCTTGATCCGCACGTCGGTCACCTTGGCGCCGGGAAAACGTGCGAGGATCGCCGCGACATCCGGGTCCTGCCGCGCATCGACCAGCCGCGCCTCGCGGGTCGTCTTTTCGACTTCGACCAGAGTCGGCGCGCCCGCCTCGTTGGACAGCGTCACCCACCAGGTGATGCCGGTCCACTCGCTGAGCTTCATCTTCAGCTCGTTGACGATACCAGGCGGGCATTGCGATTCGAGGCGAATCTCCAGCCGGCCCGGCTCGATCTTCACGAGATGCACGAACTGGCGAAGCTGAGCCCGCAACACGGGCGCCCGATTCTTGGTGCAGAGATCAGCGATATCGTCGAGTGTCTCAACGCGAACGCCCGGGACCGGCGCTTCCTCGGCCTTGGCTTCCCGCCGCTCCATCGCTTGCGGCAGCGCATCACCAGCCGGCACGCTCTGCAGATGCGCAATCGGTTGGCTCATTGCCGGGCGCGGGGCGCTATCCTGCGAGGGTTGGCCCACGGCCTGCACGCGCATCGCCATCGAGGCCCCACCGCCGCCGCCATTCGGCCGCGGCGCAGAAGGCGCGCGATCTCCGCCACCTTCACCATTCGACAATTCGAGCAGGCGTCGCGCAGCATCTTCGGGCGAGGGCAGGTGCGCGGCATGCGCCAACCGGATCAGCACCATCTCGGCAGCACCTGCCGGTCGCGACGAGGCCTCCGCTTCCGGGATGCCCTTGAGCAGCATCTGCCACATGCGCGACAGCGTCGTCACTGCCACGTTCTCTGCGAGGTCGGCGCCGCGCACGCGCTCGACTTCGGAAAGCGAGGGATCCTGTGCGGCTGAGGGAATGTATTTGAGCCGGGTCACCAGATGGGTGAAATCGGCAAGATCGGTCAGCACCACGGTCGGGTTGGCACCCGCCTCATACTGGCTGCCGAATTCGGAAAGGGCTGCTGCCACATCACCGCGCACGATATGGTCGAAAAGGTCGACGAT
Organism: Rhizobium sp. R86522; assembly: GCF_042466255.1. Classification (NCBI taxonomy): domain Bacteria; kingdom Pseudomonadati; phylum Pseudomonadota; class Alphaproteobacteria; order Hyphomicrobiales; family Rhizobiaceae; genus Rhizobium; species Rhizobium sp. R86522. The sequence goes on along the minus strand of NZ_JAXHBX010000001.1, from coordinate 3,742,876 downwards.
ACGGGCCCGGTCTGCAAGACCCAGCATGGAACGCACGGCATCGGCATGCACCACGCCGCTGCCGTGGGCGATCGCCTGGTCGAGCAGCGAGAGCCCGTCACGTGCCGAGCCTTCTGCAGCACGCGCAATCATCGCCAGCGCGTCTTCGTCCGCCTCGATGCCTTCCTTCGACGCAATGGTCGAAAACAGCCCGACAAGATCCGCCGCACTGATGCGACGCAGGTCGAAGCGCTGGCAGCGGGAGAGCACGGTGATCGGGACCTTGCGGATCTCGGTCGTCGCAAAGATGAACTTCACATGCTCCGGGGGCTCCTCGAGCGTCTTCAACAGCCCGTTGAAGGCCGCCGTCGACAGCATGTGCACTTCGTCGATGATGTAGACCTTGTAGCGCGCTGAAACCGGGCGGTAGCGCACCTGCTCGATGATCTCTCTGATATCGTCGATACCGGTATGCGATGCCGCATCCATCTCGATCACGTCGACATGCCGGCCTTCCATTATCGCCTGGCAATGTTCGCCGGGGATGCGAAGGTCGATCGTTGGCTTGTCGATCTCAGCGGTCTTGTAATTCAGTGCACGCGCCAGAATACGGGCCGTGGTCGTCTTGCCCACCCCGCGCACGCCGGTCAGCATATAGGCCTGGGCGATGCGGCCGGTTTCGAACGCATTTGTCAGCGTTCGCACCATCGGCTCCTGGCCGACCATCAGGTCCGTGAAATCCTTGGGGCGATATTTGCGGGCGAGAACGCGGTAGCCGCCGGGGGCGGGCTTGGCCTCTGCAGTCGGCTCGAAATCGCTCATCGCGTTGCCAGCTTCCCCGTCGCCCGGCTCCGGGCATGGCACGGCCCGTGTTGGAAACAAAGGCCGGAAATGAAGATGAGGTGGGAGGCTGGCACGATGACCCGTGCCGCGCTCGTTAGGGCTGCTTCCTTCCGGACCTGACCCGGTTGGCGAGTGGCTCGTCCACCACCAACCTCCCAAGGAGACATATCGGCAATAACGTCGCCAAATGCAAGCCAAGCGCCAAAAAAACTGCTAAGCAGGTTCCGGAAAAATGTCCTGCGGTTTTCCGATCAGAACCTGCGACAAAGAAAGATCGCCAGACAGCATTGCCTGGCATCAAAAAAAACAAAGCGGAGAGAAACACCGTGCAGCCATTCACCCTGGATGAGCGTCTTGGCAGAGACAGCGAGTCGATCCTGAAACTCGGCCTTTGTGACCTGCGGCTTGCCCGGGATAGCCGCTGGCCTTGGCTGATTCTCGTCCCCCAGCGCCCGGATGTCTCGGAGATCTTCGACCTGACCCCGCTTGATCAGGCAATGCTGGCGTTCGAGCAGGTGACCGTGGGGACGGCTTTGAAGAAGGTGAGCGGTGCCGACAAGATCAACATCGCCGCCATCGGCAATATCGTGCGCCAGCTTCACGTCCATGTCGTCGCACGCAGCGAGAATGATCCCAATTGGCCCGGCCCCATCTGGGGCTTTGGCCAGTCTGTCCCCTATGAGGAAAAGGCCTTCGAGGCGATGAAGCACAGGATACTTGAAGCATTCCAATGAAGAACTCGATTTTCCTCAACCGTGCCCCCCATCTTGAACCCAGCGAACTTACGGCCTTTTCCGGCAACAAGCTCGACCGTGACAGCGAACATCGCGACGAGACCTCGCTTGAGCAGGCACTCAAGGTCGAGGGCATGCACATCCTCGCCTTCTCCGGCACTCAGCTGGTACTGAAGCATGATGGCCAGGTTCTCGATCCGCTCTTTGCCCCTTACGAGCTCGCGGATCTCCAGCCGAACTTCGATGACGCCATTCTGCTCGGCCACCAGGCCTCCGGGGAGCCGCGTCTTGCAGTCCCCGTCAATGTTCCCCCGGAAGCGCTCGCCGCCCAATACAAGCCCGCCGACCCCCGTGCGCTTTTCCGCGATGCCCTGATCGGTGACGAACTGCTCGGCGAAGTCGCCCAGGCACTCAGCCTCCTGCGCTGGAACGCCGACAACAAGTTTTGCGGTCGCTGTGGCGGCACTATGGACATGCTCATCGGTGGCTACAAGCGCAAATGCACCGCCTGCAGCCACGAAATCTTCCCGCGCACCGATCCGGTCGCCATCATGCTGGTCGTCGATGAAAAGAAGGATCGCTGCCTGATGGGGCGGAGCCCGCGCTTTCCGGCAGGCATGTATTCCTCGCTTGCCGGTTTCGTCGAGCCGGGCGAGACGATCGAAAACGCCGTCCGCCGCGAAACACGCGAGGAATCCGGTATCACAGTCGGCCGCGTCCGCTACCACGCCTCACAGCCTTGGCCGATGCCGCACCAGCTGATGATCGGCTGCTACGGCGAGGCGATGAATTTCGACATCACCTTCGATACCGCCGAACTCGAAGACTGCCGCTGGTTCACCCGCGACGAGATTGGCCGGATGCTGTCGGAGGGTTCAGCCGATGGCAGGACCCTGCCGATCCACGGCACGATCGCCCGTCGTCTGATCGAGGATTGGTACGAGTGGCGGCACTGAGCAATTCCTGCCGAAGTGCGTAGCGGTTCTGCGGCCGGAATTGCGCGAAAACAAAAATAGAGCGTTCCGGCGCTTCTTTTCGCCGGAACGCTCTATGCCGCCACCGTAGTGATCAGAGCTTGCCGCGCATCTCATGCGCCTTGTAGACGCCGAGGATGCGCACCTTCTCGGAGAAGAAGCGCAGCTCTTCCAGTGCCCGCTTGACCGGCGCATCGTCCGGGTGCCCCTCGATATCGGCATAGAACTGTGTGGCGATGAACTTGCCGCCGATCTGATAGCTTTCGAGCTTGGTCATGTTGACCCCGTTCGTCGCAAACCCGCCCATTGCTTTGTAGAGGGCTGCCGGAATGTTGCGCACATTGAACACGAACGTCGTGATGAAGTGCTCGTCATCGCTCACGCGTTTCGGCTCGTCCTCGTCGCGGGATAGCACGACGAAGCGGGTGACGTTGTTTTCCGAATCCTCGACATTCTCAGCGATGATGTCGAGCCCGTAGAGCGGTGCCGCAAGCCGCGGCGCAAGGGCTGCCATCGTGCGGTCGCCCTTCTCCGAAACGAGCTTGGCAGCCCCCGCCGTATCGCCGGCGACGACTGCCTTCCAGCCATGGCTGCGGATGATCTTGCGGCACTGGCCGAGCGCATGGATATGGCTGTGGACAGTGCGGATCTCATCCAGCTTGACGCCCGGCAGCACCATCAGCTGGAAGCGGATCGGCATGAAATACTCGCCGACGATATGCAGGCGCGACAGCGGCAGCAGGTAGTGGATGTCGGCGACGCGACCGGCGAGCGTATTTTCAATCGGGATCATCGCCAGATCCACTTCTCCCGTCTCCAGCGCCACGAAGGCATCCTCGAAGGTAGGGCAGGGCAGGGGCTCCATGTTGGGGAACATGTCGCGGCAGGCCATGTCGGAATTGGCGCCGTAGTCGCCCTGGAAGGAAATCTTGTTCGTCGGTGCCAAGGGATCAGTGTCCTGCGTTTGAGGAGGATGCGGAAAAGATGCGGCGTGCTTTTTCAAGGTCTGCGGGCGTGTCGACGCCGAGCGGCACGGTTTTCACGATCTGGGCATCGATCCGCATGCCCGCTTCCAGCGCCCTGAGCTGTTCGAGCGATTCCCGCTTTTCGAGCGTGGACGGGCGCAGAGTAACGAAGCGTTCGAGCGCGGCGCGCCGATAGGCGTAGAGCCCGATATGGTGGTAGAGCGGGCCGGCACCGTAGGGCGCGGTGGCACGCGTGAAATAGAGTGCACGCAACCTGTCCTCGGAAAGCGGCGAGCCGATTACCTTTACCACGTTCGGGTTCGTCTTCTCCTGCTCGTCCTCGATTTCGACGGTGAGCGTGGCGATGTCGACTGCAGGATCTTCCAGTGGTTCAAGTGCCGCGCGGATGGTCTGCGCATCGATCGTCGGCAGATCGCCTTGAACGTTGATGACGATCTCGGCCACGCCATCGGGGTCTACCTTCGTCAGCGCCTCGAAAATGCGGTCGGAACCGGACTGGTGATCCCCACGGGTCATGACCACTTCGAAACCTGCGGCCTCAACGGCGTCGAAGACCCTCTGGTCGTCGACGGCGACGATGATTCGCCCGACCTCTGCCTCCTGAGCCCGTTTTGCGACCTGCACGATCATCGGCAGACCTGCGATGTCGGCCAGCGGCTTGTCCGGAAGACGGGTCGACGCCATGCGTGCCGGGATCAGGATCAAGGTTTTGGCAGCTCTGCCTTCATTCATGTCCATAACCCCTTCAAATCACCATACAGAAGTGTCAAATAGTCCCAGCCGCGGGACCATAATCGTGTTGCAAGTGTTATGCAAAAGACATAGGTTCCGCGCGATTTCAAGATCGTCCGGTTGCTCATCGGCCGGCTGCACGGGGAGCTTTGCAGATGAACTCTTATACCAACATGGGCGTGGGTGCCTTTCTCGGCACCGTCTTCGTCCTGATGTCTGTGTCCATCGCGTCGGAAGGGATATTCCATTCTGAAGCGCCTGAGCAGGAAGGCTTCGCCATCGTGGCCGAAGAGTCTGCTCCGACTGACGCAGCACCGGAAGTCGCTGCCACTCCCATCGCAGTCCTGCTGGCCAGCGCCGATGCAGCCGCGGGTGAATCTTCTTTCAAGAAGTGCGCGAGCTGTCACACCGTCGACAAGGGTGGCGCCAACAAGGTTGGCCCGAACCTCTATGGCCTTGTCGACCGTCCGATCGCCTCGCATGAAGGCTTCAGCTATTCGGCTGCCATCAAGGAATTTTCGCAGGGCGGCAGCGAGCTCTGGACCTGGGACCACCTGAACGAATTCCTCCTCGCTCCGAAGCAGCATATCCCCGGCACGTCGATGGGTTTCGCAGGCCTCAAGAAGGACGACGAACGCGCCAACGTGATCGTGTATCTGCACACCATGGCCGACAGCCCGGTTCCGCTGCCGTCGCCTGAAGCTGCTGCACCGGCTGAAGATGCTGCTGCGCCTGCTGACGCCGCTCCGGCAGATGCCGCTGCCGCACCTGCAGAGGCTCCGGCGGAAGCCGCCCCGGCAGACGCGGCGCCTGCGGCTCCAGCTGAGCCCGCGCCAGCTGCCCCGGCAGAGCCTGCTCCTGCACAGCCTGCAACGCCCTGATCGTCATAGCCCGCTGGCATTGACGCTACTGAGACACGCGCCCGGCCCTTGTGGTCGGGCGTTTGTTTTGTCAGCGTCAGAGTAGGAACAGCGCCCAAAGTGAAACGGTTGCCACGCCGGCAGCAGTCGAGAGGGTAATGACCGAGGCTGCCAGTCCCTGGCCCACACCGAAGCGGTTTGCAATCAGCCAGGCATTGATACCCGTCGGAACGGAAGAGGTCAGAACGAGTGCTGCCGTCCATTGCGGTGAGAGCCCAAGCAGCGTGGATGCGAGCCAGACCACGGCTGGCATCAAGCCGAGCTTCAGCAGCGAAATGCTGCCAGCAATTTTTATGTTTCCCGCCATCCCGTATTTGTTCAGCGTCATGCCGAGCGAGATCAGTGCTGCCGGTGCTGCCATGCCGGCTACCTGAGCGACGATGCCGTCGATCAGCGCCGGAACAGGGGTGCCTACAAGCTGCAGAAGGACCCCGCCGGCGAGGCCAATGATCAGCGGATTGCGCACAAGATTGCCGCCCACCTGTTTGGAAACAGCGATAATGCCTGTGGCATTGCGTCCTCCGCTTCTCTGCTCTGCCCGTTCCATGGCCAGAACGCCGGCGATCATCATCAGCGGCAGGTGCACGGCGAGCAGGATCGACATGGCGACGATCCCTTCCGGTCCGACGGTGCGTTCGACAAGCGGCAGGCCGATGAAGACATTGTTGGCAAAGGCTGCGGAAACGCCCGCGAGCACGCCGACCTTTTGGTCACGTCCGAAGATGCGCGTTGCCAGAAGATGGCCAATGATCCAGGTGATCAGAACCCCGGAGAAATAGGCGATCCACAACCGAAACGGAGAGGCGCCGTGGAAGTCGGCATTGGCGATCGTCCGAAGCAGAAGGAGCGGCACCGCGACCTTGAACACGAAGTCGCCCAACCCGTCACCGATCTCCGCGGTCAGGATCTTCAACCGGACGAGCGCCCAGCCAAAGAGAATGAGAATGAAGATGGGAAGGACGTCCTGGGCAACGGTGGTCATGAAAATCGACTCGTCATGGCAAGAAAGCCCTTCTTAGGCTTCTTGCCGCGCCCGGCCAATCCATCAGAAACGACAAAAGCAGGCGGGAGCCTGCTTCGACGCCCGGTCACACCGGGGTGGGATCTGCCGCCAGTACATCCGTGGTCGGCTTTCCCGTACGGAACCGTTCATGTCCCGGTGGACTCCAGGGGAGATGGTCATCCACGGCGAGTTTGATACCCGCCCGATGTAACGACCAGATGACGTCGGTCTGCTTTTCCCTTCCCATCGGCGGAAAAACGGCTATGACCGTCAGGCCAAGCAAACGGAGCCCCGGACCTCATGAGCCAGTTCGATGTCCTGACGATCGGCAACGCCATCGTCGACATTATTTCTCGCTGCGACGACCAGTTTCTGATCGACAATGCCATTACCAAAAGCGCAATGAACCTGATCGACGCCGAGCGTGCCGAACGGCTCTACGGCATGATGGGGCCGGCTGTGGAAGCCTCTGGCGGCAGCGCCGGCAACACGGCGGCCGGTATCGCCAATTTCGGCGGCAAGGCTGCCTATTTCGGCAAGGTGGCAGAGGATCAGCTCGGTGAGATCTTCACCCATGACATCCGCGCCCAGGGCGTCCATTTCCAGACCCGTCCCCTGGGCAGCCAGCCACCGACGGCCCGCAGCATGATCTTCGTCACCGAAGACGGCGAGCGGTCGATGAACACTTATCTCGGCGCCTGCGTCGAGTTCGGCCCCGAGGATGTCGAGCCCGACGTCGTCGCCGAATCCAAGGTCACCTATTTCGAGGGTTATCTCTGGGATCCGCCGCGCGCCAAGCAGGCGATCCTCGACTGCGCCCGCATTGCCCACGAGGCGGGCCGGGAAATGTCGATGACGCTCTCCGACAGCTTCTGCGTCGGTCGCTACCGCGCCGAATTCCTTGACCTGATGCGCTCCGGCACGGTCGACATCGTCTTCGCCAACGAGCAGGAAGCCCTGTCTCTCTACGAAACGGACGATTTCGCTCACGCGCTTGATCTGATCTCGAAGGATTGCAAGCTGGCCGCCGTTACCATGGGCGATCAGGGTGCCGTCATCGTCAAGGGTGAGCAGCGCATCCGTGTCCCCGCGACCAAGGTGGAGACGGTGGTCGATACGACGGGCGCCGGCGATCTCTTCGCCTCCGGCTTCCTCTATGGCTACACCAATGGTCGAAGCTTCGAGGATTGCGGCCATCTTGGCTGCTATGCGGCTGGCGTCGTCATCCAGCAGATCGGCCCCCGACCGATGATGTCGCTTGCGAAGGGCGCTTCGGCGATCGGCCTTATTTGAAGGCCTCGCCCGGGTAGGCGCCCCAGATCTCATTCTGCGAGATCCAGCCGTTGACGCCGCCGGCCTCGGCCTGACACCAATTGCCGTTGCACTCCTTGAGCCTGAGCACGACGCCGGGCTCGAGCTTGGCAATGATGGCTGCGGACGAGTTGGAATCGCGTCGCATCATGACGTAGACAGCGTCGCCATTGCCGCGCATCCACGGGGCGGCAACCGCCGTGCGCTCCCCGGTGAGTAGGGTCTGGTTCACCCAGCCCTCGGTCCCGTCAGCATCGCGGATCTGCCGCCAGTTTTCGTATTCGCGGATGATTTCGACCGGCAGTCCCGACTTCATGTAGCGCCAGGAGACGGCGTAGTCGGTGCTCGGACCGATACGCAGGTTCACCCTTTCGGCCTTCAGGCTGACGAACCGCGGCAGCGGCAGCCCGCTCGAACCCTTGGTCGTGGATTGGGCATGACCGGCGATCGGGCCGGCCACGAGAGACAGCGCAAGAACGCTGAATGCAATGCTGACGCGGCACAGATTATGAAACATGGTCATTCCGGGCTTAAGCTGTGGAAATGAAGGGCTTTCTGACCACCCCGAGACGCGTCGCGCGTATCAGGGACAAATCCGCCGTCATCCGACGAGTTTTGTTTGTCTTCGCCGACGGGTTTGGTAGAAATTGCCTTCCTGAGAAGCGAAGTATCCCGCGACTTGGTTAACGAGTTCTGAAGAAGGCATCGATGCGGCCCATGACGAACAGGAAAAGACCCCAGGTCTATATCACGCGGAAACTGCCCGATGCCGTGGAAACGCGCATGCGCGAGCTCTTCGATGCGGAATTGAATGTCGATGACAAACCTCGCACGCGCGAAGAATTGATCGCCGCCGTCAAATCGGCAGACGTGCTTGTGCCGACCGTGACCGACCGAATCGATGCAACCCTGATTGCCGAAGCCGGCCCGCAACTGAAGCTCATCGCCAGCTTCTCGAACGGTACGGATCATATCGACATCGATGCCGCCGCGAAAAAGGGCATCACCGTCACCAACACGCCGAACGTTCTGACCGAAGACACGGCCGACATGACCATGGCGCTGATCCTCGCCGTGCCGCGCCGTCTCGTTCAAGGCGCGCGCGTGCTGATGGACAAGCCGGGCGAATGGGAGGGCTGGTCGCCCACCTGGATGCTCGGTCGTCGCATCTGGGGCAAGCGCATCGGCATCATCGGAATGGGCCGCATCGGCACTGCCGTGGCCCGCCGTGCCAAGGCCTTCGGCCTGTCGATCCATTATCACAACCGCAAGCGGGTCAGTCCGGCGACCGAGGACGAGTTGGAGGCGACCTATTGGGACAGCCTCGACCAGATGCTCGCCCGCGTCGACATCGTTTCGGTCAACTGCCCTTCGACGCCGGCAACCTTTCACCTGCTCTCGGCCCGTCGCCTCGCCCTGCTGCAGCCGACGAGCTACGTCGTCAACACCGCCCGTGGCGACATCATCGACGAGGACGCGCTGGTCCAGGCATTACGTGCCGGCAAGATCGCCGGTGCGGGTCTCGACGTGTTCGAGAACGAGCCAGCAGTCAACCCGAAGCTGGTGAAGCTCGCCAACGAGGGCAAGGTGGTGCTCCTGCCGCATACTGGTTCGGCGACGATCGAAGGCCGCATCGATATGGGCGACAAGGTCATAATCAATATCAGAACCTATTTCGACGGCCACCGCCCGCCGAACAGGGTGCTGCCGAACCGCAACTGAACCGCGTCAGGTCAGTCGCTTCTGCATCTCGATATAGGTCGGGCGGTCATAGCCGGCATGGCTTCTCTCGGCGGTTCTGATGAACCCCCAGGCGCCGAACCGGTCATGGTTGCCGGTCAGTTCGATCCGGGTCTCTAGCCGCAGCGCCTGTTTGCCTAAGCGTTGGGCGATCGCCTCGCCCTCCGCCAGCAGACGTCCGCCGATCCCCTTGCCTTGCGCCTCTGCGGCAACCGCGAGTTTGCCGAGATAGAGAAAATCCGGTTCGGGACGCAGAAAGGCGCAGCCCGCGAGGTTTGCGTCCATCTCTGCGATCAGTGCGATTTCGTCACGGGCCTTGTCCGTTAGGGAGGCGATGGTCAGGCGATGCGCGGAGGAGGGAGGGTCGATGACGCCGTCCATATAGGCGAAGGACGCCATGATCAGCGCCAGCAGTTCCTCGTACTGCGAATAGCTCGGATCGATCTGACGGATGACGATGCTCATGTTCCTGCCCGGCGTTTGTAGCGGATGGTATCGAAACGGGCCGCAAGCCCATCATACATCAACAGCCGTCCGACCAATGGCTCGCCGATCCCGGTGATCACCTTGATCGCCTCCATGGCCATCAGGGTGCCGATGACACCCGTTAGCGCGCCGATGACACCGGCTTCTGCACAGGCTGGGATCAAACCCTCTGGCGGCGGTTCGGGGAAGAGATCGGTATAGCGCGGATACGCCACCCCGTCCGGCCCGCTCTCATAGGGTTTCAACACTGTCACAGTTCCGTCGAAGCGCCCGACGGCCCCCGTTACCAGCGGCACCTTCGCAAGTTCCGCAGCATCCGCTGCCGCATAGCGCGTAGAGAAATTGTCGGAGCCGTCGATCAGCAGCGTGAAGCGGGAGAGATGATCCCGGGCGAATGCGGCGTCGAATTGCTTTTCGTAGGAAACCGTGCGGCAATGCGGATTGAGCCGTGCGATGGCCCGCGCCGCACTCTCCGACTTCTTCTCCGAAAGCGTTCCCGTGTCGTGGATCACCTGCCGCTGGAGATTGGAGAGCGACACACCGTCGTCATCAACGATTCCGAGCGTGCCGACGCCGGCCGCTGCCAGATATTGCAGCACTGGCGAGCCGAGCCCGCCAGCGCCGATCACCAGCACGCGTGCGGCTTTCAGCAGTTGCTGCCCATGGCCGCCGACTTCGGGCAGCAGGATGTGGCGATGATAGCGGGAGAGTTCTTCGGGCGAGAGCGGGTCCATGGGCGCTACCTTGCCACCCGAGAATGAAGATGAAAAGCGCGCTCACGCATCGATCTCACCGTCTGTCACCGTCACGAACTGCGCCCGGTCGCCCAGTGCAGAAAACATTGCCTTGTCCGTGCCCGTCATGAAAGCCTGGCCGCCGAGTGCATCGATGCGGGCAAAGAGCGATGCTCGCCGGCCTTCGTCAAGATGCGCGGCGATCTCGTCGAGCAGCAGGATCGGCGCAAAGCCCGTCATGGTCGCAACCAGTCGCGCATGAGCAAGCACCAGCCCGATGAGGAGAGCCTTCTGCTCCCCCGTCGAGCAGCGCTCGGCGTCCATGTCCTTTTCGATGTGTCGGACCATGAGATCGGCGCGGTGCGGACCATCCAATGTCCGGCCGGCTGCCGCATCCCGATGGCGGGATTGTGCGAGGATCTCGATGTAGCGTTCCTCGAATTCGAAGGCGGGTAGATCAGCCAGATCATCGAGAAAGCCGGTCAGGGCGAGGGAGGCAGATGGAAAGGCGGAGGTTTCCCTGTCCGCCTCGATCAGGCCGGAGAGCAATCCCAGCATCTCGCGCCGTGCGGCCGCCATGGCAACGCCCAGCGCTGCCATCTGCTGCTCGATGCCGGACAGCCAGGTCGGATCGAAGCGCCCTTCCGAAAGCAGCTTGTTGCGGCTGCGCATGGCGCGCTCGAAATCGCTGGCTCGTCGTCCATGTGCTGGGTCGAGGGAGAGGACCAGCCGATCGAGGAAACGGCGCCTGTCGGAAGAGGAGCCGGTGAACAATCCGTCCATGGCTGGCGTCAGCCAGAGGATGCGCAGGTGGTCGGTGAGTTCGTCGACCGACTTTGCCGCGCCGCCATTGATCCGCAGACGCCGGACGAGGTTGCCTTCCTCCGTGGTCTCTGTGCCGGTGCCGATATCGGCCTCGCCAGCCATGCCGTCAATGGCGGCAAAGACGGTGAAGCTTCCGGAGGCCCCAATACGCGGAATGTCAGAGAGCACCGCACGGCGCAGGCCACGCCCGGGCGAGAGGAAGGAGATCGCTTCCATGAAATTGGTTTTGCCGGCCCCATTGTCGCCGACCAGCACCACATGCCGTCCGTCCAGCGGAAGGCCTGCCTGCGCATAGTTGCGGAAGTCTGTAAGTTTGAGCCGTTGGATCTGTGTCTTCTGGGTCATCGGTCGGATTCGCTGTCGCCTTGAGCTAGGCCGAATGTGTCATGAAGGCAAGGCGCAAGCGCGCTTTCTGGAACTTGCCGAGGTGTGCGGCGCTTGGCGACATGGAACTCTTTTTCAGACGCGTTAGTTTTACGTTATTGCCGCCGCTCTGGAGCCAGGCCATGTCTCTGCATTCCGATGATCTCACGCCCGAAGAAGCCCGACGCGACCACTGGGAGATGCTCGGCTTTCTTGCCCTCAACGCATCGCTCGGTGCAGCAATCGGTTTCCTGGTCGCTTTTGCCATCGTCTGGCTCGACCTCGGCGGCCTTGGCACCTCGCTCTCGCGCTCCAGCCACCCCGTGCTTCCGACGATCATGATGGCCGTGCCGCTGGCGCTGATCTTTGCCGCGGCCGTGACCGCCTCTGCCGTCATGACCATGCCGTATCGCAAGAAGAAGCAGCGCTGATCCGATCCCTTCAGCGCCACGTTTGACGGGGCGTCCGTCTTGCGGCATCTAGGCCGCTTGAGAGACGATGGAGAAGATCATGGACACGCAGGACGAGCGCATCACGCGTCTGGAAGAGACCGTCGCCCATCAGACGCGGGTCATCGAGGAACTGTCGGACCAGCTGACCGAGCAATGGAAGGTGGTCGAACAGACCCGGGCCAAGCTGGATCGGCTCACGGAGCGCTTCCTGTCACTGGAAGAGCAGGGCCTGGAAGCCCCGGCCATCACCCGCCCGCCGCATTACTGAGCGTCACGACCTGTCGTCGCAAAGCCGGTCAGCACGGCATCGACGATGTGTGCGATCTGATCGCGTGACGGGTTGAGCCGACCGGTCAGCAGCCGCTGCCAGCAGAAGCTCGAGAACAGTTCCATGACGAGTGGGATGTCGAGGCCGGAGCGGATATCACCGCGCGCCACGCCCCGCTCCAGGATCACGCCGCTTGCCCGGCAGCGCGTCACTGCGTAGTCGCGCAGCGCCTCCAGAGCCGCCGGATCGCTCTGTGCCTCGGCGATGATCGAGCGGAAGACCTCGCCGCCACTCCTCTGCCAGAAGCCGAGCAACGTCTCGAGAAAGGCGATCAGGTCGCCGCGTGCGTTTCCGGTATCAGGATAGAAGGTCTCGCCCTTCTGCCGGTGGTACACATCGAGAAGCAGCGCTGCCTTCGAAGGCCACCAGCGATAGATCGTCGGCTTTCCGGCCTTGGCCCGTCGTGCCACTGCTTCGATCGAGAAGGCTGACAACCCGCCCTCGCGCAGGATCTCGGCCGCTGCCGTCAGGATGGCGTCCTCGCTGGCCGGGTTCCGCTGCGCACCGATCGATGTACGCTTTGTGATGTCAGGTGCAGTTGTCGTCACAGTCTGTACTCCTCTGCTATTCCCATACCAGAAAAATCTATTGAACGAAACGGCCCGTTTCAATATAAACGGAACGTACCGTTCTTATGGAGCCTCCCATGTCCACTTCGTCTGCATCCCGCCCAACACCTTCAAAGCATCGGCTTGCCCTGCTGATGCTGCTCGTCATCTATCCCTTCGTCATCTATCCCTTCGTCACCGCCATTCTCTACGTCCTCATGCCCTTGACCGAAGGTTGGCCGATCTGGGCTCGCACGGCACTTCTGGCGCCGATCATGGTGCTGTCGATCGTCTATGGTATCGCTCCGGCGATCCACAGGCACTTTGCCTGGTTCATCCTGCGCCAGCCGCGTCTGCTGGCCTGACCTCATGCAAAAGGGGCGGCTCCCTTTCGGACCGCCCCTTGCAAATCTTGTCTCCGACGATCGCTCGCTCAGTCGCTGAGCGTATCGAAAAAATCCTTCATCCGGGCAAAGAAGCCCGTCGATTCCGGGTTGTTTTCCTTCGACGACAGCTGTTCGAACTCCTGCAGCAACTCGCGCTGACGCTTGGTCAGCTTCTGCGGCGTCTCGATCTGGATCTGAATGTAGAGATCACCGACCTGCGTCGAGCGCAGAACCGGCATGCCCTTGCCCTTGAGGCGGAACTGCCTGCCGGGCTGGGTGCCCTCCGGAACCGTCACACGCGACTTCGTCCCATCCAACGTCACCACATCAAAGGTTCCGCCCAGTGCCGCCGTCGTCATCGAGATCGGCACGGAGCAATAGAGATCCGCCCCGTCACGCTGGAAGAACTCGTGCGGTTTCACCGACAGGAAGATGTAGAGATCGCCCGAAGGGCCACCGCGAAGTCCGGCTTCGCCTTCGCCCTGCAGGCGGATGCGCGTGCCGTCCTCGATACCAGAGGGAATGCTGACCGAAAGCGAACGCTCTTCGGTGATGCGGCCCTGGCCGTGGCACTTGCCGCAAGGGTCTGAGATCGTCTGGCCACGACCGTGACAGGTCGGGCAGGTGCGCTCGATCGAGAAGAAGCCCTGGGCCGCACGTACGCGACCAGAGCCCTGACAGGTCGTGCAGGTCTTCGGCTGCGTTCCGGGCTTGGCGCCCGAACCCGTGCAGACATCGCAGGTGATAGAGGTCGGAACCCGGATCTGCGCAGTCTTGCCGGTAAAGGCCTCTTCGAGACTGATTTCCATGTTGTAGCGCAGGTCTGCACCACGTTCGCGACCGCCGGTGGATCGGGCACGCCCGCCGCGGCCGCCACCCATCATCTCGCCGAAGATGTCCTCGAATATGTCGGAGAAGCCGCCACCGGCAAATCCGCCGCCGCCGCCGCCAAAGCCGCCACCGCCCATGCCGCCCTGTTCGAAGGCGGCGTGGCCGAAGCGGTCATAGGCCGCACGCTTCTGCGGATCCTTCAGAGTTTCATAGGCCTCGTTGAGTTCCTTGAACTTCTTTTCCGCCTCATCGTCACCCGGGTTCTTGTCCGGATGGTATTTCATGGCCAGCTTGCGGAAGGCGCTCTTCAGCTCCTTCTCGTCCGCCGTCCGGCCAACCCCGAGGGTCTCGTAGAAATCTGCTTTTGCCATGTTTTACAAAGCTCTCAAAGCTTTCCCAACGCTCGTGTGGCTGCCCGTTGCCTTGCCGGCCTGCTTGTCACAAGCCTGCATGTCTTTCTGGAAGTCGGACGCAGCCAAGATCGCATCCTGCATCAGAAGCGTGCGTGCTTCGCCATTGCTAATCAGTCCGTCTGCGGACGTCACCGCCGCAAAGGCCAGCGAATGCGCAGCCATATCGCAGGACGAGACTTCGCCACCGTTCTCACGCCTCTGAAGCGCCGATTCGATGATCTTGCCGAGATCGTTGCCGATGCGGGAAAGGGAATTGCTGTCCTTCGCGGAAATCGCCTTGGCCACCTTGGCCTCGGCGGCGCTCACCTGGCGGTGAACGGCGCTGACCTGTCCCCTGTCCTGTGCCACGGCACCAGTCGCCAGAATCAACGAAAATGCGGCTGGCCCGAAGGCCAGCCAGGTCTTGGAACGGCGTCGGAAGTGGCCCTGCATCAAGCCGACTTCTTCGCGTCTTCGTCCTTCACTTCTTCGTAGTCGGCGTCAACGACGTTGTCGTCCTTGCCACCATCTGCGTCGCCTGCACCGGCATCGGCCTGCTGGGACTCGTAGATGGCCTGGCCCAGCTTCATGGAAACTTCCATGAGGGTCTGGGTCTTGGCCTGGATGTCGTCTGCATCAGGCTCGGAGGCTTCGATGGCGCCCTTGAGGGCCGCAATCGCATCCTCGATCGCCTTGCGATCCGTTTCCGAAACCTTGTCGCCATACTCGCTGACCGACTTTTCGGTGGAGTGAATGAGGCTTTCAGCCTGGTTCTTGGCTTCGACGACGGCGCGACGCTTCTTGTCGGCCTCGGCATTGGCTTCGGCGTCCTTCACCATCTTCTCGATGTCGGCGTCGGAGAGACCACCGGAGGCCTGGATGCGGATCTGCTGTTCCTTGCCGGTGCCCTTGTCCTTGGCCGAAACCTGGACGATGCCGTTGGCGTCGATATCGAAGGTGACTTCGATCTGCGGAACGCCACGCGGCGACGGCGGCAGACCGACCAGGTCGAACTGGCCGAGCAGCTTGTTGTCCTGCGCCATTTCGCGCTCGCCCTGCGATACGCGGATGGTGACGGCCTGCTGGTTGTCTTCGGCGGTCGAGAAGGTCTGGCTCTTCTTCGTCGGGATCGTCGTGTTGCGATCGATCAGACGGGTGAAGACGCCACCGAGCGTTTCGATGCCGAGCGACAGCGGGGTTACGTCGAGCAGCAGCACGTCCTTGACGTCGCCCTGCAGAACGCCGGCCTGGATGGCGGCGCCAAGAGCAACCACTTCATCCGGGTTGACGCCCTTGTGCGGCTCCTTGCCGAACAGCTGCTTCACGACTTCCTGGACCTTTGGCATGCGGCTCATGCCGCCGACGAGAACGACTTCGTCGATATCGGCTGCAGAGACGCCGGCATCCTTGAGGGCTGCCTTGCACGGTGCAATCGTACGCTGGACGAGGTCGTCGACCAGGCTTTCGAACTTGGCGCGGGTCAGCTTCATCGTCAGGTGCTTCGGACCGGAGGCATCTGCCGTGATGAACGGCAGGTTGATTTCGGTCTGCTGCGAGGACGACAGCTCGATCTTGGCCTTTTCGGCGGCTTCCTTCAGGCGCTGCAGGGCCAGCTTGTCGCCCTTCAGGTCGATGCCCTGGTCCTTCTTGAACTCGGCTGCGAGATATTCGACGAGGCGCATGTCGAAGTCTTCACCGCCGAGGAAGGTGTCGCCATTGGTCGACTTCACTTCGAAGACGCCGTCGCCGATTTCCAGAACCGAGATATCGAAGGTACCACCACCCAGGTCGTAAACGGCGATGGTCTTGCCTTCCGTCTTGTCGAGACCATAGGCAAGTGCTGCAGCCGTCGGCTCGTTGATGATGCGCAGAACTTCAAGGCCGGCAATGCGGCCGGCATCCTTGGTGGCCTGGCGCTGCGCGTCGTTGAAGTATGCGGGAACGGTGATGACGGCCTTTTCGACCTTTTCGCCGAGATAGGCTTCTGCCGTTTCCTTCATCTTCTGCAGGATCATGGCAGAGATCTGCGACGGGGAATAACCCTTGCCCTGTGCTTCGACCCAGGCGTCGCCATTGTCACCCTTGACGATCTGGAACGGCACGAGGCCCTTGTCCTTCTCGACGGTCGGATCTTCGTAGCGACGACCGATCAGACGCTTGACGGCGAACAGGGTGTTGGTCGGGTTGGTGACCGCCTGGCGCTTGGCCGGCTGGCCGACGAGGCGTTCGCCATCGTCCGAAAACGCCACCATGGACGGCGTCGTGCGTGCGCCTTCCGAATTCTCGATGACCTTTGCATCTTTGCCGTCCATGACGGCGACGCAGGAATTGGTCGTTCCAAGGTCGATACCGATTACTTTTGCCATGTCATATTCTCCTTGAAGCAGGCCGTCGGAACCCCAATCAGGCATTCCTGACAGCCCCTCGACGTGGATGGTCTGGGATACACTGCAGCGCCGCTGCGGTTATGTCGCGTATATAAGAAGCGGAATTTCTGACTGCAAGGCTGGAAATCCGCTGGAAACCCGTAAAAAAGAACAGATTGGTGCAGCGTTTTCATGGGCTTTGCCGCACCCCTCGGTCCTTGACAGACCGGCTATACTAAAGTCGCGGCCTTGCGTCAGGCCGACGGCATCTCGCCGTCCTCATGTGGCCCTTATTGTCCCAGGATCAAGTCGAGCAGAGTGGTTCTGCGCGTGCCTTGCCCTCCGCCGACCTCGGCCGGCGGTATGGGGCCTGCCGAACCAGTCATATCCTGTGAGGGAGCGGCACCTGCGGGATAGTCTTCGGCATAGACGGGATCGCCGGAATACCGCTCTTCACCGCCACCCTGGAAGACGTCTGATATGATCGTGCCGATTGTCATCGGATCTTCCGCCGGCGCCGGCTCGATGAAGTCACCACCCGGCAGCGGGGCCGGCGCAAGCCCCTGATGCGCTGCCGTCATGAAATCGTGCCAGGCTTTGGCCGGAAGCCCGCCGCCGGTCACCTTCTTCATCGACTGTCCGTCGTCATTGCCGAACCAGATGCCCGTGGTCAGGTTGCTCGTATAGCCGACGAACAGCGCATCTCGGAAGGATTGCGTCGTACCGGTCTTGCCCGCCGCTTCCCACCCGGCTAGCCGTGCATTCTTGCCAGTGCCGTGATCGATGACATCGCGCATCATCGCATTCATCGCAGCGACCACTCCGTCGTTCAGGACCTTCGGCGGCTCGAGATAATTGTTCTCGTAGAGCAGTGTGCCATCGGCCTTGGAGATCCGCCGAACGATATGCGGCGTCGCTTTGTAGCCGCCATTCATGAAGGGCGCATAGGCGGCCGTCAGTTCGAGGAGCGAGACTTCCGAGGTGCCGAGCGCGATGGAAGCATTCTTTTGCAACTCCGATTCGATACCCATCCGGTGCGCGACCTTGATCACCTGATCGGGTCCGACTTCCATGACCAACTGGGCGGCTATCGTGTTCAGCGATTCGGCAAGTGCCTGAGTCGCGGTGACTTGTCCCCGATATTTCTGGTCATAATTCTCAGGCGTCCAGGAGCCGATGCGGATCGGTGCATCGTTGCGCACCGAAGTCGGACGCAAGCCATTCTCCACCGCAGCCGCATAGACAAAGGGTTTGAACGCCGAGCCGGGCTGGCGCTTTGCCTTGACCGCCCGGTTGAACTGGCTTTCGGCATAGTCCCGCCCGCCGACAAGCGCCCGGATAGCACCGGTCCCGTCGATGGAAACGAGGGCCGCCTGCGAGGCATTGACCTTATCGCCCTCAGCCTCAAGCGATTCCGTCAGTGCGGCCTCGGCCTTCTTTTCAAGCGTCATGTCGATCGTCGTCTCGACCACGATGTCTTCGGTCACCTTGCCGATCAGCAATGTCACTTCGTCGCGCACCAGATCGGCGACATACTGGCCTGCACCGCTCCAGTAGCGCTTCGCCTTGGTCGGCGGTTGCGACATCGCCGTCTTGATTTCGTCGGCCGTAATATAACCCTCTTCGAGCATTGCCTGGAGAACGACCTGGGCACGCGCTTCGGCCGCCTCCGGGTCGCGCGCCGGCGAGAGCCGGGACGGTGCCTTCAGCAACCCTGCCAGGAGTGCGGCCTCGCCGAGGTTCACGTCGCGGGCCGACTTGTTGAAATAACGCCGCGATGCCGCTTCGACGCCATAGGCGTTCGAGCCGAAAAACACCCGGTTCAGATACATCGCCATGATCTGGTCTTTGGTGTATTTTTGCTCAAGCCAGAAGGCGAGCAGCACTTCCTGCACCTTGCGCTCGATTGTGCGCTCCGGAGACAGGAAAAGGTTCTTGGCCAGCTGCTGCGTCAGCGTCGAGCCACCCTGCACCGCCCGCCCATTCGTCACATTGGTGACGATCGCGCGGGCGAGGCCGAGAGGATCCACGCCGAAGTGCGAATAGAAGCGCCGATCTTCGATCGCCATCACCGCCTGCGGAATGAAGGGCGACATTTCCTCAAGCGGCAGTGCTTCCCCGCCGGTCGCGCCACGATTGGCGATCACTGTGCCCTCGACGGACACGATCTTCATGTTCGGTGGGCGCTCGGGGATCGACCAACTGCTGGCGCTCGGCATCTGCGAGCCATAGTAGGCGACCAGACCCACCACGCCGATGCCACACCAGATAGACAGCACGAAACCCCAGTAGATCAGCTTTCCAAGCCCGAATCCGCCGCCACTGCTTTTCGCTTTCCGGCTCTTCTGGTTGCCGGACTTGCCGCGCTTCGCCGAACCCGCCGTCTTCTTGCCACCGGCGCGTACCGGCCGGCCACCGATGACACGATCATCTGCATCCAGACGGAAATCCTCGTCCTCGCGCTCGTCGCCGAAGCTCGGTTCAATACGGTCGCGGGATTTGCCTCTGCTCACCATTGCGGTGATCTTGCTCCAGATGCTCGTTATGCGCTGCCAAAGGAAGACAGGCGCGGAAATGGCTTCAAGAAATCTCGGACGATCATCTACTCTCGTCGAGCCGATGATCGCGCAATTGCACAGTAATTGCGGCGATTTAAGGGGTGGTTAAAGCCCGGTAAACAAGCTCTGAACGAGGCGTGAAGCTACTGGCAGAGATCTGCCCAGACGCCATCGACCAGTGACCTCATGCGCTCCGGCGCAATCTTCACCGCAGCATTCGTCGCACCTGCGGCCGGAACCACCTCGTCGAAGGCCCGGAGCGAGAGATCACAATAGACCTTGAGAGGCGAGGGCAGGCCGAAGGGGCATACTCCGCCGACAGGATGGCTCGTCGCCTCGACCACGGCTTCGGCATCGAGCATGCGCGGCTTCACGCCGAAACGATCCTTGAACTTGCGATTGTCCAGACGCTTCGTGCCCGCGGTGACCACGAGCACCACGTCTTCGCCGATCCTCAGGCATATCGTCTTGGCGATCTGGTCCGGCTCGACGCCATGCGCTTCGGCCGCAAGCGCCACGGTGGCGGAGCTTGCTTCGGTGACGATGACGGAGATGTCGGGTGCGTTTTCCCGGAAGAACTGTCGGACGGATTCGAGGCTCATGATGAAACTCTATCCGCAGCCACATCCGCTTTTCAAGCGCCCTTGCCTCTTGAAAGGGCAGTCGAGCATCCCCATCTCTGGATCACCATGCGATAGAGCGTTTGCGGAGATCCTGTTTCAGGAACTTCAAAACGCTTAACCGGTTGTTAAGCATCCAGAGCGATCATCTAGATCCGGGATGCGGTTCACCAAGGTGGGCCAACATCCGAGACATCGAATGGCACGTTTCCGTCCCTGACCACGGATGTACTGGCAGGCAAGCGTAGAAGCGTAAAGGAAAGGCCGGTTTTTGACCGGCCTTTTTGCTTTTCTGGCCTCAGCCGTTTGCGAGCCCGTCAAGAATACGGATCCACGAGCGGATGCCCTTGTGGAACGAGTTGAGGTCATACTTCTCGTTTGGAGAGTGGATGCGGTCGTCGGTCAGGCCGAAACCGACCAGCAGGGAATCCATGCCCAGCATCTTCTGGAAATCGCCGACGATCGGGATCGAGCCGCCCATGCCGATGATCACGGCCGGCTTCGGCCATTCATCCGACAGTGCGTTCTTCGCCTTGGTCAGTTCAGGCGAATCATAGGAGAGCTGGATGGCCGGCGAGCCGCCATGCTCGTGGAACTCGACCTTGCAGTCGGCGGGAATGCGGGCCTGTACGAAGGCGCGGAAGCTTTCGCGCACTTTGACCGGATCCTGTGTGCCGACGAGGCGGAAGGAAATCTTCGCAGAGGCCTTGGCAGCAATCACGGTCTTGAAGCCTTCGCCGGTATAGCCGCCGATGATGCCGTTCACTTCCGCCGTCGGCCGCGCCCAGGTGAGCTCCAGCACGGAACGGCCCTTTTCACCCGCCGGAACCGATAGGCCCACCTCGCCGAGGAAGCTTTCCGCCGTCCGCCCCAGGCTCTCCCACGAGGCCTTGATGTTGGCTGGGGTCTCCTCGACACCTTCGTAGAAGCCCGGAAGGGTGACCTTGCCGGTTTCGTCATGCAGATCGGCAAGGATCTTCGTCAGGATATGAACGGGGTTGGCCGCTGCACCGCCGAAGAGACCCGAATGCAGGTCGCGGTCGGCGGCGATGATGGTGACTTCTTCGCCGACCAGGCCACGCAGGGCCGCAGCAATCGCCGGCGTCTCGCGATCCCACATGCTGGTATCGCAGACCAGCGCGAAGTCGGCCTTCAGCTCATCGGCATTCGCAGCGAGGAACGGCTTCAGCGACGGCGAGCCGGATTCTTCTTCGCCCTCGAACAGGATGGTGATCTTGACCGGCAGCGAACCTTTTACCGCCTTATAGGCGCGGCAGGCTTCAACAAACGTCAAAAGCTGACCCTTGTCGTCGGACGTACCGCGACCGATGATGACCTTGCGGCCATCCTTCTCCTTGATCGCAGGCGCAAAGGGATCGTCTTCCCAGAGATCGAGCGGATCGACCGGCTGCACATCGTAATGACCGTAGAACAGCACATGCGGCGCGTCGGCCGTTTCAGCTGCGTGATGGGCGACCACCATCGGATGGCCGGGCGTATCACGCAGCGAGGCATCGAAGCCGAGCTCGGTGAGCACGGATACCAGCCACTCGCCGGCCTTGCGGCAATCGGCCTTGTAGGCCGGATCCGTCGAAATCGAGGGAATGCGCACGAGATCGAACAGCCGTTCGAGGCTCTGCGGCAGGGCCTCGTCGGCCTTGGCGAGGATGGGGGAGAGATCGGTCATGGTCATGTCCTGCAAATTTGAAAGTGCGGCGGACGATAGACCAAAGCTCCTGATGTTTCGAGGCGTTCTGACCGCGAATTTTTCTCAACTGCGCATCAATATCTGCTCACAGCTTGCGGGCATTCGCGATCGCCCAGCGGATGTATTCCTTCAGCAATTCCTTCTCGAAACGCCGGAAACCCTGGAAGATAGCCTGCTCCGCCGCTTCGGCGGCAGCCATTGCTTCCTCGCGCATGTCCCGCGCCTTGTCGGTCAGGAAGATCTGCTGCGCGCGTCTGTCCTTGGGGTGAACGCGTCGCTCGATCAGCCCGTCGCGCTCCATCCGGGCGAGCGTATTGGCGATCGTCGCCTGTTCGACATCGACCCGGTCGAGCAGCTGCCGCTGCGTCAACCCTTCTTCTTCCCAGAGCTCGAGCAGAATCGGGAATTGTCCCGGGGAGAAGCCGAGCTTGGCCGCCCGTGCCTGCAGAGCCCGTGTGAACCCGCGCGCAAGCTGGCTCGCCAGCCAAGTGGCGGACTCGGAGCGGTCGGGGATCGTACGGTCATTGGCCATGGCGCTCGACACGTCGTCGTGGTTCGTCGTTCGGGAATGATCGCATGCGATCCATTTCCGAGGCTGACTAATTTTGGGTTTTCATACGAGGGGAACGGAAGCCGCCGTGGCGTTAGGCGGGGGGACTGCCACGACGGCTCCGGAATATGGGGACAAAGGCCCGGAGAGGGGGATAAGGCCTTTGCCCGAGTCTGAAGCGGCGGGGGACGAGCCTCTTTCAGACTACGGCGTGATCAGGCGCCGATGACTAGGATTTGTGATCTGGAATGTGGTTTTTCAAGGGAAGACGGGATTACAAATCGGTAAGCTTTTCGTGATGGTTTACCCGTGATCCGTCGGTGATCCAACGATAAAGGGCTGCCTGCTAAGGCGAGCGATTTCGCCGCATTCGGCCCAAACCGTCATGGACGTTTCAGCCGCCCCGCGCTATCCATGCCGACATGAAAAAAGGCGATCATCTCTTCCTCGTCGACGGCTCGGGTTTCATCTTCCGCGCCTTCCACGCCATCCCGGCCCTCAACCGCAAATCGGACGGCCTGCCCGTCAATGCGGTTTCCGGCTTCTGCAACATGCTGTGGAAGCTGCTGCGCGATGCGCGCAATACAGATGTCGGGGTCACGCCGACCCATCTCGCTGTTATCTTCGACTACTCCTCGACGACATTCCGCAAGGAAATCTATCCACTCTACAAGGCAAATCGCTCGGCCCCGCCGGAAGATCTGATCCCGCAATTCGGCCTGATCCGTCATGCGACGCGCGCCTTCAACCTGCCCTGCATCGAGACCGAAGGCTTCGAGGCCGATGACATCATCGCCACCTATGCCCGCCAGGCCGAGGCCGTCGGCGCCGATGTCACCATCGTCTCCTCCGACAAGGACCTGATGCAGCTCCTGACCGCGAACGTGCACATGTACGACGCGATGAAGGACAAGCAGATCGGCATTCCCGACGTCATCGAGAAATGGGGCGTGCCGCCGGAAAAGATGATTGATCTGCAGGCGATGACCGGCAATTCGACCGACAACGTGCCTGGCATCCCCGGCATCGGTCCGAAGACCGCCGCCCAGCTTCTCGAAGAGTTCGGCGATCTCGAAACTCTGCTGTCCCGGGCCGGCGAAATCAAGCAGGTCAAGCGCCGCGAAAACATCATCGCCAATGCCGAGCTCGCCCGGGTCTCCCGCCAGTTGGTCGAACTGCGCACCGACGTGCCGATCGACATGAAGCTCGAAGACCTGGTGCTGGAGCCGCAGGACGGACCAAAGCTGATCGGCTTCCTCAAGGCGATGGAATTCACTACCCTGACCCGGCGCGTCGCGGAGGTCTGCGATTGTGATGCGGGTGCCATCGACGCCGCTGTTGTTCCCGTCGAATGGGGTGACGCCGCCCGCGGTCCCGATCTCGACGCCGGCGACGTTCCCGCCTCGTCCGGGACGCCGACCTCGGCGCTGTCAGCCGCATCGTCTTCGGCTCCGGCAGCAAGCCCCGACGGCAAGACACCCGCCGATCTCGCCGCAAGCCGCGCCAATGCATTCGCCGGCAAGCCGATCGACAGAAGCGCATACGTGACGATCCGCGATATCGAGACCCTCGAGCTCTGGATTGCTGCTGCCCGGGAAACCGGCCTCGTCGCCTTCGACACCGAGACCACCTCGCTCGATCCGATGCAGGCCGAACTCGTCGGCGTCTCGCTCGCCATCCAGGACAACGTCCTGTCACCCGGCTCGACGGACATCCGCGCGGCCTACATTCCGCTCACCCACAAGACCGGTGTCGGCGATCTCCTCGGCGGCGGTCATGCCGAAGGCCAGATCCCGATGAAGGAGGCGCTGGCCGCCCTGAAGGGCCTGCTCGAAGACCCCTCTGTCCTTAAGGTCGCGCAGAACCTGAAATACGACTATCTGGTGATGAAGCGCCACGGCATCGTCATGCAGGCCTTCGACGATACCATGCTGATGTCCTACGTGCTCGACGCCGGCAAGGGCAATCACGGAATGGACGGTCTGTCGGAGAAATGGCTCGGCCACACTCCGATCGCCTACAAGGATGTCGCCGGCTCCGGTAAATCCTCCATCACCTTTGATCTCGTCGATATCGATCGCGCCACGGCCTATGCCGCCGAAGATGCCGACGTGACGCTACGCCTCTGGCTGGTGCTGAAACCCCGCCTTGCTGCCGAGGGTCTCACCCGCATCTACGAGCGTCTGGAGCGCCCGCTGGTGCCGGTGCTCGCTCATATGGAAGAGCGCGGCATCACCGTCGACCGCCAGATCCTCTCGCGTCTGTCGGGTGAACTCGCCCAGAAGGCCGCCGCCACCGAGGACGAGGTCTATGAACTCGCCGGCGAGCGCTTCAACATCGGCTCGCCGAAACAGCTCGGCGATATCCTGTTCGGTCGCATGGGCCTGCCCGGTGGCTCCAAGACCAAGACCGGTCAGTGGTCGACCTCGGCCCAGGTCCTCGAAGACCTCGCGGCCGAGGGCGCGCCGCTGCCGCGCAAGATCGTCGACTGGCGCCAGCTCACCAAGCTGAAGTCCACCTATACCGACGCGCTTCCCGGCTATATCCATCCACAGACCAAGCGCGTCCACACCGGTTATTCGCTTGCCTCCACGACAACAGGCCGCCTCTCGTCGTCAGAGCCGAACCTGCAGAACATCCCGGTCCGCACCGCCGAAGGCCGCAAGATCCGCACCGCCTTCATCTCGACGCCGGGCCACAAGCTGCTCTCGGCCGACTACAGCCAGATCGAGCTGCGCGTGCTCGCCCACGTCGCCGAGATCCCGCAGCTGCGTCAGGCCTTCGCCGATGGCATCGACATCCACGCCATGACCGCGTCGGAAATGTTCGGCGTGCCGGTCGAGGGCATGCCATCGGAAGTCCGCCGCCGCGCCAAGGCGATCAATTTCGGCATCATCTACGGCATCTCGGCCTTCGGCCTTGCCAACCAGCTCGGCATCGAGCGCTCGGAAGCCGGCGACTACATCAAGAAGTATTTCGAGCGCTTCCCCGGCATCAAGGACTACATGGAGAGCACCAAAGCCTTCGCCCGCGAGCACGGCTATGTGGAAACCATCTTCGGCCGCCGCGCCCATTACCCGGAGATCAAGTCGTCCAACCCCTCGATGCGCGCCTTCAACGAACGCGCCGCCATCAATGCCCCGATCCAGGGCTCGGCCGCCGACGTGATCCGCCGCGCCATGATCCAGATCGAACCCGCACTCGTGGCTGCCGGTCTTGCCGAACGCTGCCGCATGCTGCTGCAGGTGCATGACGAACTGATCTTCGAGGTCGAGGACGAGGCGGTCGATACCGCCATGCCTGTGATCGTGGACATCATGGAAAATGCCGCCATGCCGGCCGTCTCCATGCGCGTGCCGCTCAGGGTCGACGCCCGCGCCGCCCACAATTGGGACGAGGCACACTGAGAATTCCCGGCTTCGGCCGGCATTGAAACAAGGGGTCGTTTCGACCCACAGGAGTATGAACCTTGGCCTTCACCACCATCAACGGCAATGTCGTCCATTACGAACTGATCGGAGAGGCGAAAGCCAAGAACCTGATCGTTTTCTCCAACGGGCTCGGCACCGACTTCCGCATCTGGCTGCCGCTCTTCGATGAACTCGGCGATGACGTCTCGGTCCTGTTTTACGACAGCCGCGGCCACGGCCTGTCCGGCGGTGCCGACAAGCCCTTCGGCATGGCCGATCTGGTCTCGGATCTCGCCACCCTTTGCGATGAACTTGGTATCCGCAAGGCCACCTTCTGCGGCCTCTCGGTTGGCGGTCTCGTCTGCCAGGGCCTCTGGCAGGAGCGGCCGGATCTGTTCCGCAAGCTCATCCTCTGCGACACCGCACCCCGCATCGGTTCTGCCGAGATCTGGGCCGAGCGCATCGCCGGCATCGAGAAGGACGGGATCGAAAGTGCTGCCGACAGCGCCATGGCGCGCTGGTTCACGCCGGCCTTCCATGACGACCGTGCCGACGAACTGGCCGGTTACCGCCTGATGATGACCCGCCAGTCAAAGGCCGGCTATCTCTCGACCTGTGCCGCCCTGCGCGACACGGATTTCTCCGACGTCCTGCCGACCATCACGGTTCCCACGCTCTTCGTCGTCGGCGACCAGGACGGCTCGACGCCGCCCGCCACTGTCGAGGCCGGCTCCCAGCTGGTGCCTGACGCGCGTTTCGAGGTGATCGACGATTGCGCCCATATCCCCTCGGTCGAGCAGCCGGAAGCGCTCGCCGAGCTGATCCAGGGCTTCATGCGCAAGCAGGCGAACTGAGAATAGTCACTGAAAATGAGAGAAGCCGCCTCATGGGCGGCTTCTTTCATTTCGGGGAGGGTGGTGACGCTCAATGCGCGGCGGACATGTCGCCCAGCACTTCCTTGGAAGCCACCGTCGAATCCGCGTTCAGCTTGTAGACCATGGGAACGCCCGTCGCGAGATTGACGCCGAGGATCTGCTCCTTGGTCAGCTTGTCGAGCACCATCACCAGCGAGCGCAGCGAATTGCCGTGGGCTGCGACCAGCACCTTCTCGCCCCGCAGCACGCGCGGCAGGATTTCGGTCATGTAATAAGGCCACACGCGGGCACCAGTGTCGCGCAGGCTTTCGCCACCCGGCGGCGGGATGTCGTAGGAACGGCGCCAGATGTGCACCTGCTCCTCGCCCCACTTGGCGCGCGCATCATCCTTGTTGAGGCCGGAGAGATCACCGTAGTCGCGCTCGTTCAGCGCCTCGTCCTTGATCGTCTCAAGACCGGTCTGGCCGACGTTTTCGAGGATGATGTCGCAGGTTTTCTGCGCGCGCGTCAGGACGGACGTGAACGCGATATCGAACTTAATGCCGTAGTCGGCCAGCGCCTTGCCGCCGGCATTGGCTTCCTGCACACCGAGTTCAGTCAGGTCCGGATCACGCCAGCCGGTAAACAGGTTCTTCAGGTTCCAGTCGCTCTGGCCATGGCGCACGAGCACGAGGGTACCGGTCATCGACAATTCCTCTCTTGACGATCAGGGGGTGGAGTTGAGCCCGAGCACGTCGAGCATGGTATAGCGGCCGGGCTTCTTGTCCCGGGCCCAGATGGCGGCCTTTAGCGCACCACGAGCAAACAGCGAACGGTCGGTCGCACTGTGAGACAGCGTGACCATCTCGCCTTCGCTGGCAAACAGCACGGAGTGTTCGCCGATGACGGAGCCGCCGCGCAGCGTGGCAAAGCCGATCGAACCCTCTTCGCGCGGTCCGGTATGGCCGTCGCGCACCCGAACGGAATGATCAGCAAGCGAAATGCCACGGCCCTCGGCCGCTGCCTCGCCGAGCAAAAGCGCCGTGCCGGAAGGCGCGTCAACCTTGTGCTTGTGGTGCATCTCGAGCACCTCAATATCCCAGCCGGCTGCGTCGAGCGCCTGGGCCGCCTGCTTGATCAGAACCGACAGCAGATTGACGCCGAGGCTCATATTGCCCGACTTCACGACCCGCGCATGCCGTGCGGCCGCATCGATCTTCTCTTCGTGCTCCGGCAGGCAGCCGGTGGTGCCGATCACATGCACGATGCGCGCCTGGGCCGCCAGCGCCGCGAATTCGACGGTCGAAGCCGGCGTGGTGAAATCGATGACGCCATCGGCATGCAGGAAGGCCGCCAGCGGATCGTCGGTCACGGCAACGCCAAGTTTCGGAACGCCCGCCAGTTCGCCGGCATCTTGGCCGAGCACGGCTGAGCCGGCCCGTTCGACCGCCGCATGCAGCACAAGGCCCTCTGTCTCGCTGATCAGCTTGATCAGCGTCTTGCCCATGCGACCGGCGGCACCGACGACGACGAGCTTCATGGGCGTATTCATGCGGGTCTATTCCTGGCTGATGAACTGGCCGTTCGGAGCGGCCTGCAGATTGTTGAGGCGAGCGTAAAGACCGCCCTGCCGCTGCGCAAGGCTCTCATGCGTGCCTTCTTCCACCACCTCGCCATCCTGCATGACAATGATCTTGTCGGCATTGACGACGGTCGAGAGGCGGTGCGCGATGACGATCACGGTGCGACCGGCCATGGCCGCATCAAGCGCCTGCTGCACGGCCGCTTCCGATTCCGTGTCGAGCGAGGACGTTGCCTCGTCGAGGAGCAGGATCGGTGCGTTCCGCACCAGCGCGCGAGCGATCGAGAGCCGCTGCCGCTGGCCACCGGAAAGCGTGATGCCGTTCTCGCCGACGGGCGTATCGTATCCTTGCGCCTGGGCAAGAATGAAGTCATGGGCGTTTGCAAGCCGTGCCGCATCCTCGATCTCGGCATCGGTCGCCTCCGGGCGTCCGTAGCGGATGTTGTCGCGAATCGTGCCTTCGAAGAGGTAGGGTTGCTGCGACACATAGGCGAGCTGCCGGCGCAGCGACGATTTCGTGATGTCGGCAATATTCTGCCCGTCGATCAGGATTTCGCCTTCGGCCGGATCATAGAAGCGCGGAACAAGTGTGATAACCGTGGACTTGCCGGCGCCTGACGGACCCACAAGCGCGGTTGTCTTGCCGCCCTGTGCGGTGAAATTGAGTTTGCGCAAGGTCGGCTCGTTCGAGCCATAGGCAAAGGTCACGTCGCGGAACTCGATCTTCGCCTCGGACACCGAAATCTGCTTGGCGCCGTCCTTGTCCCGCTGGTTCGGCTCCGTGTCGAGGATCTCGTAGATCATCCGCGCATTGACGGCGGCGCGTTCCATGAACACCTGCAGACGCGCCAGACGCTTGGCGGGCTCATAGGCGAGCAGCAGGGCGGTGACGAAGGAGAAGAAGGCCCCTGGCAGCACACCGCCATAGATCGACTGATAGGCGGCATAAGCCATGACACCGGCAATCGACAGGCCCGCCAGGCTCTCGGTCAGCGGTCCGTTGCGTTCGCTGAGGCGGGCGATCCTGTTGGCGCGTCCTTCTGCGGCATCGATCGTCGACTGGATCTTGTTCTCCAGCTGGCTTTCCATCGTGAAGGCCTTGACGATCGCAATCCCCTGCACGGCCTCCTGGATGGCCCCGAGCACATGCGAATTCAGAATGACCGATTCCTTCGTCGCGCTACGCAGGCGACGGGAGATGTAGCGAAGGCCGAGGAAAAGCGGCGGCGCAACGGTGAAGACGATCAACGACAGGACAATGTCCTGATAAAACATAACGCCGAGCAGCGCGATCAGTGTCACGAGGTCGCGGGCGAGCGAGGTGATCGTCATGTTGAGGACGTCACGGATCCCGTTGATGTTCTCATTGATCTGCGCTGCGAGCCGTGCGGACCGTGCTTCACTGAAATAGCCGATGGAGAGCGACATCAGATGTGAAAACAGGCGCAGCTGATAGCGCGCCACGATGTTGTTGCCGATCTTGGAGAGCGTCACGGCCTGACCGTATCCGGCAAAGCCGCGAAGCACAAAAGCCGCAAAGATCGAGCCGCAGATGATCCATACGAGATCGGCGCGCCGGTTGGCAAAGGCCTCGTTGATCACGGCTTCCATGATCCAGGCGGTAAATGCGGTCGTCAGGGCAACCGTGAGCAGGCAGACGATGGCAAAAGCATAACCGCCCACATGCTGCCGCCCATTCTCGGCGATGACGCGCTTCAGGACGGCGGAGACGCTGTCCATGTTGGGTTTCTCGGTCTGGCTGTCCTGGGCGTCCAAAAAAGAGTGTCCTGTCCTATTGCCTGTCACGCCTCGGCAGGCGCCGCCGCTCTATAGCCAGTCGCAGCGCCTTTGACTATAGCGAGGCAGGTCCGCTCAGCGCCAGTGGCGCCCCTCGGTCGCAAGCCCGAAATCCGAAGGTGCTGTCGCAAAGGCGGCAAGGCCGTGCAGGGCCGCCTGCGGATGGGTCACGACAAAGGTCGGAATGCTGTGCAGCAGAGCCTGATGCGGCGCCTTGTCCTCGAAGGCGGCGCGGAATTCGCCGCTCTGCAGCGCCGGCAGGATTTTCGGCGATATGCCGCCGGCGAGGAACACGCCGCCCTTGGCCATGAAGATCAGCGCTAGATCGCCGGCAACCCGACCGAGATAGGTTGCAAACAGGCTGAGCGCCTCGCCCGCCAGCGCATCTGCCCCGGCAATACCGGCAGACGAAACCTGTGCCGGATCCTCGTAACGCGGCGTCAGGTTCCGCTCCGCCTTGCAAAGCGCACGGTAGATATTCATCAGGCCGCGCCCGGAGAGCAGTTCTTCCGCCGAAATCCGGCCGAGCGTGGCGTTGGGGTCGCGGACCGGGGTCAGATGCGGCCAGATCTGGTGATCGCGGCTGGTGCGCGGGCCGACGTCGACATGTCCACCTTCGCCTGGAACCGGAAACCACATGTCGCGAGCCCGGACCAGACCCGCAACGCCGAGCCCCGTGCCCGGACCCAGCACGACGCGTGAGCCGAGCGGGGCCCCGCTGAGCGAACCGAGATGCTGCCGGTCGTCGACGCCGAGGGTCGCCGCAGCCAGCGCCTGAGCCTCGAAATCATTGAGCAGCAGCACTTCGGCGAAGCCGAGATCAGCCATCAGCACCTTGGGGCGCACCACCCACGGGCAGTTGGTGAGCGGCACTTCGTCGCCCTTGATCGGGCCAGCCAGCGCCAGGATCAGCGACCGAGGCTTGTGGCTTGTTGTCTCTAGAACACTCGAGCGGATAGCATCGTCGATTGTGGCGAAATCCTTGTTCACCACATTGGGGAAGCTGATCTTCTCGCCGCTTTCGTCAAGCAGGATCCAGAAGCGCGCATTGGTGCCGCCGATGTCACCGATCAGAATCGGAAAGGGGAGGGTGTCGTCGCGATGTGTCTGGGCCATGGTCTGTCCGGTCTTGGGCCCCGCTGCTCAGGCAGTCAGGGTCTGCATCAGGATGTCGGCGGTTGCGAGGTTCAGCGCCATCGGAATGTCATAGACGGTCGCCAGCCGCATTAGCGCTTTGACATCCACATCATGGGGCATGGGAGTCAAGGGGTCGACGAAGAAGACGAGCATGTCCACTTCACCTGTGGAGATCAATGCGCCGATCTGCTGGTCGCCGCCGAGCGGACCGCTTTTCAGCCGCGTCACATCGAGCTCGGGGACAGCATCCTTGATCCGTCCACCCGTCGTGCCGGTCGCCACGATCCGCCAGCCCATGAGCTTTGCCTGGTGACGCCGGGCGAAATCCGCCATGTCGTCCTTCTTCTGGTCATGCGCGATCAGGGCGATGCAACGGGTGCGGCTCACAAGGGGACCCCAGCTGATTTAAATCGATTTGATAGACCCATCTAGCGCAGCCAGGATCACTTGAAAAGCACCCTGCGGAACCTCGCCTTCACCAACCGGCCGGCCGAGCGGGGGGAACCGGAACGATGGTGGGCAATTCGAAAGGCTCAACCATCGTCGCGACCGGCGGTGCTGCGAACGCCGACGCAGCGCTGCCGGGCATCGACCCACCCGCTGCCTGATAGGTCACCTCGTACTCGCTCGACGGTCCGCGCGCGTCGAGAACCAGGGCGCAGGCCTTGGGGAGATCGGCGACCTGCATGGCTCGGGGCTTCGGAGCTGGCTTTGCGTTGGGGTCTTTCTTCGGTGCGGCCCAAGGCTCCTTGGTGAACCACCAGGCCAGCGACTTGTCGCAACCATCGCCCGGCGGTACGGCCGCCTGCGGCTTGCAGCCGGTAGCACCGTCAGGGCAGCGCATGCGGATATGGAAATGCGCATCATGGCCATAGATCGGCCGGATCTTGCCGAGGACCGCGCGGTCACCGGTCCAGGTGTCGCAGAGCTTCTTCTTGATCGCCGGATTGACGAAGATGCGCTCGACCTGCGGATAGCTCGCGGCCTGCACGACGAGGCGTGCGTGGGTATTGGTCCAGAGCCGCTTGTCGACGGTCAGGAACTTGTCCTTCTCCAGCATCGAGGTGAAAGGCAGATCCTCGCGCTGCTGCGGGGAAAGCGCATTGGCGGGCTTCGGCGTGAACCAGATATCGGCATCAAGCCCTATCTGATGCGAGGCATGGCCTGAAAGCATCGGCCCGCCGCGCGGTTGCGAGATGTCGCCGATCAGGATGCCCGAGCCCCAGCCGAGCTGCACTGCATCTTTTGAGAAACGCTCGAGGAGCGTGATCATCTCGGGATGACCCCAGCGACGATTGCGCGACAGGCGCATCGCCTGCCAGGTTGGTCCATCGGTTGGAATGGCAACGGCGCCGGCAATGCACCCCTTGGCATAGGAGCCATAAGGGGAGGGGGCAGCCTTGGCCGGCAGCGCCATGCCGCCGAAGAGCTCCTTGGCCGGACGTCCTTCGGCGGATGCCGTATCGCTGACGACGGTCGCGAATGCGCAGGCAAACGTCAGTGCCATGGCGAGCGGGCGTGCGCCCCTGGTTTTCTTCATCGTGTGCATGTCCCCGGTCGGTCCGGATTCGCTCCCCGCCGGATGGCCGGGTGAATCACAGGTCAGTCTAGCCTGAAACGGAATTGGGGTGAATCTGCGGAAGGCCCGGCGCTCACATCTCTGTCAGTCCCCTGTTTTTTGCCTGGTTTTGCCCTATCCTGCTTCGCAACAAAAGCAGATACGGGGAAGTAGGCGGATGGATCGCAACAAGTCGAGCTTCGCAATCTGGGGCCTTATGGCAGTCTTGGCGTTTGCGCCGTCTCATGCGATGGCGCAGGAAAACGCAGAGCCGTTCCGCCATGGCGTCTCGCTTCTGGGCGAGCTCAAATATGCGCCCGGCTTTGCCAATTTCGATTACGTCAATCCGCAAGCGCCGAAGGGCGGCACCTTGCGCATGTCGTCGACCGGAACCTTCGACAGCTTCAACCCGGTGCTCGACAGGGGCGAAGCCGCACCCGGCCTGATCAACGTCTTCGATACGCTTCTGAAAGACACGAGTGACGAGATTTCCACCGGCTACGGGTTGCTCGCAGAAGGCGTCTCATTCCCCAAAGACATATCGAGCGCCACCTTCCGTCTCCGCGCCGAGGCCCGCTTCGCTGACGGTGAGCCCGTCAAGCCGGAAGACGTCATTTTCAGCTTTGAGAAGCTCAAGGAATTGAACCCGCTCTACACGAGCTATTACAGCCATGTGGTTGCAGCTGAGAAGACGGGCGATCGTGACGTCACATTCCGCTTCGACCAGAAGAACAACCGGGAACTGCCGATGATCCTTGGCCAGTTCCCGGTTGTCCCGAAGCACTGGTGGGAGGCAAGCGGGGCTGATGGACAGTCTCGGGATATTGGACGGACCACGCTGGAGCCGGTGATGGGGTCGGGGCCCTACAAGATCGCCGAGTTCACGGCTGGCTCGACCATCCGCTACGAATTGCGGGACGACTACTGGGGCAAGGATCTCAACGTCAATCTGGGCTACAACAACTTCAAGAACATCACCTACACGATGTTCGGCGATCGAGACGTCGAGTTCGAGGCCTTCCGTTCCGGCAACACAGACTTCTGGCAGGAGACGCGGGCCGCGCGCTGGGCGACTGGCTTCGATTTTCCGGCCGCACAGGATGGCCGCGTCAAGAAGGAGGAATATGAAAATCCCTTCCGTGCGACGGGCGTGATGCAGGCGCTGGTGCCGAACATGCGGCGCGAGATGTTCAAGGACCAGCGGGTCCGCAAGGCGCTCAACTACGCGCTCGACTTCGAGGAATTGAACCGCACCGTCTTTTACAATGCCTATTTCCGCGTCAGCAGCTTTTTCAACGGAACCGAACTTGCTTCCAGCGGGCTGCCTCAAGGCCAGGAACTCGAACTGCTGACCGCTCTTAAGGACAAGGTTCCCGCTTCGGTTTTCGATACGCCCTACACGAACCCCGTCGGCGGTTCACCGCAGGCGTCTCGCGACAATTTGCGCAAGGCGGTCGAACTCTTCAAACAGGCAGGCTATGAACTTCGTGGCAATGCCATGGTCAACGCGCAGACCGGCCAGCCCTTCCGCTTCGAGCTCCTGTTGTCCAGCCCCCAGCTTGAGGTGGTCGCGGTCCCCTACCAACAGCAATTGCGCAAGATTGGGGTGGAAATGTCGGTCCGCACGGTCGATCCCTCGCAATATACCAATCGAACTCGAAGCTTCGATTACGACATGACCTGGACCGTATGGGCTCAGACGCTCAACCCCGGCAACGAGCAGCGCGACTACTGGGGGTCGACATCCGTCAATCGTGAAGGCTCGCAGAATTATGCCGGCATTGCCGATCCGGCTGTGGACGCCCTGATCGAGAAGATCATCTTCCCGGCCGACCGCGCGGAGCAGGTCGCCGCAACCAAGGCCATGGACCGTGTGCTGCTGGCCCATGACTACGTCATTCCGCTCTATTACGGCGGTACGGCACGCTACGCCTTCTGGGACAAGTTCGAGCACCCCGCCGAGCTCCCGACCTACAGCACCGGCTTCCCCTCGATCTGGTGGGCCAAGGCTCCGTGATTCCGGCTCGGGGCTTGCGCCTCTTGTGTGAGACTCTAGGAATGGAGGGAACGAATCGCTGGAAAACGGAGCGGCTGATATTGGCTGACCAAACGAGCCTGGACATCGTGGGCAGATGTGATCCTGAACGGGGGCGCCGCGCATGACCGCTTATATTCTCCGGCGTCTGCTGCTGATGATACCCACAATGATCGGTATCATGGGCATCTCCTTCATCGTTATCCAGTTCGCCCCGGGCGGCCCCGTCGAGCAGGTCATTGCACAGCTCAGCGGCCAGGCTGATGGCGCGGATGCGCGCCTGTCAGGCGGTGGGGACATGCTGGGCCAGTCCGCCGGTGCAGAGGAGGGGGGCTCCCGCTATCGCGGCGCCCAGGGCCTCGATCCGGAACTGATCGCCAAGCTCGAAAAGCAATTCGGTTTCGACAAGCCGCCGCTCGAGCGTTTTCTCGAGATGATGTGGAACTACATCCGCTTCGATTTCGGCGAGAGCTTCTTCCGCAACACTTCCGTCATCGACTTGATCATCGAGAAGCTGCCGGTATCCATCTCACTTGGCCTCTGGGTGCTGTTGATCTCCTACGCGATTTCGATCCCGCTCGGCATCCGCAAGGCGGTCGCCGACGGCTCCCGCTTCGATGTCTGGACATCAGGCATCATCGTCGTCGGCTACGCCGTTCCCGGCTTCCTCTTCGGCATCCTTCTGATCGTGCTTTTCGCCGGCGGATCCTTCTTCGACTGGTTCCCGCTCCGCGGCCTCACCTCCGACAATTTCGACCAACTCTCCTGGTGGCAGAAGATCCTCGACTACTTCTGGCATCTCGCTCTGCCGCTCACAGCACTCCTGCTCTCGGCCTTTGCTACGACCACGCTGCTGACGAAAAACTCCTTCATCGACGAGATCAAGAAGCAATATGTCGTCACGGCCCGGGCAAAGGGCCTTGGCGAGCGCCAGGTGCTCTATGGCCATGTCTTTCGCAACGCCATGCTGATCGTCATCGCCGGCCTGCCGGGTGCCTTCATCTCCGCCTTCTTCACCGGCTCGCTGCTGATCGAAAACATCTTCTCGCTCGATGGCCTCGGCCGCCTCGGCTATCTCGCGATCGTCAACCGCGACTATCCGATCGTCTTTGCCACGCTCTACATCTTCTCGCTGATGGGCCTCGTGATCGGCCTGATTTCCGACCTGATCTACACCTGGATCGATCCGCGCATCGATTTCGACCGGAGGGATGTCTGATGTCCGCCGTCGAAACCACCATCATTGCCCCGCCGAAGAAGGGCTGGCTGAACCCAACGAACCGCCGAAGGCTTGAGAACTTCAAGGCGAACCGCCGTGGCTTCTGGTCCTTCTGGATCTTCATGGTTCTGTTCGTGCTCAGCCTGTTTGCCGAGTTCATCGCCAACGACAAACCTGTTATCGCCTCCTACAGAGGCGAAATCCTCTTCCCCGTCATCGTCGATTACCCGGAAGAGAAGTTCGGCGGCTTCCTTGCCGTCACCGATTATCGCTCGCCCTTCATATCCGACGAGATCAACGCCAATGGCTGGATGGTCTGGCCGCCAATCCGCTATTCCTACCGCACGGTCAATTCCGAGGTCCCGCATTCGGCACCAACAGCGCCCTTCTGGCTGATGGACAAGGAGACCCGCTGCGCCGCCTATCCGCTGAAGGCCGAGGATCCGAACTGCGTGCTCGGCAACATGAACTGGCTCGGCACGGATGATCAGGCCCGCGACGTCATGGCGCGCATGATCTACGGCTTCCGCATCTCGATCCTCTTTGGCCTGGTACTTACTCTTGCCTCCGCTGCGATCGGCGTCACGGCTGGTGCCGTGCAGGGCTATTTCGGCGGCTGGACCGATCTCCTGATGCAGCGCTTCATCGAGATCTGGTCGTCCATGCCGGTTCTCTACATCCTGCTGATCATCGCGGCCATCCTGCCGCCCGGCTTCTTCGTCCTGCTCGGCATCATGCTGCTTTTCTCCTGGGTCGGCTTCGTCGGCATCGTGCGCGCCGAATTCCTGCGCGCGCGAAATTTCGAGTATGTGAATGCGGCCCGAGCGCTCGGCGTTGGCAATTGGACGATCATGTTCCGCCATCTCCTGCCGAACGCCATGGTCGCAACGCTCACCTTCCTGCCTTTCATCCTTTCGGGTTCGATCACCACGCTCACCTCGCTCGACTTCCTCGGCTTCGGCATGCCGCCCGGCTCGCCATCGCTCGGTGAACTGATCGCGCAAGGCAAACGCAACCTCCAGGCCCCCTGGCTCGGCCTCACCGCCTTCTTCACCATGTCGATCATGCTCTCGCTCCTGATTTTCGTCGGCGAAGCCGTCCGCGATGCGTTTGATCCCAGGAAAACCTTCCGATGAGCGCGGGTTCGTCAAAAGACAGCATCTGTGGCATGATGGGCGCAGGCCTGATCAGGAGCATGATGCGATGAACAAGATCGTCAGAGAGCATTATCCGGTTGAGAATCTGCCTGCCGACCTGAGGGAGGGGTTGGAAGCGGGCGGCACAGTGCGCGTCGTGCTGGAGATGGAAGGCAACGCCCCGAGCCCGGCCAAAACGAGCTTTGAAGAGTTCATGAAAAAAGTAGAGGCCTACCGTCGCCAGGACGACCGCCGCGTTACGGCCGCTGAAGCTGTGGCGCGTATTCGGGAACTTCGCGACGAATGGGACGACTGATGCCGCAACGGCACCAAATCCACCTCGACACGAATGCTGCGATCTTGCTCGTTGAGGGTGATGGCCCTCTACGTGACTTGATGCGAAACTTGACCAGCAAGGCATCATCTCGACCGAGCGCGATCTTGTCTACGAGCGCGTTGACCATCTCGGAACTGCTGGTGAAGCCATTGGGCGATGGCGATATGAGGCTCGTTGAAGTCTACAGGGCTTGGGGCTCGGGTCTGCCGTGGCTGCAGATCGTTCCCGTAGCGAGCAGCATTCTGGATACCGCCGCACAATTGCGGGCGCGCCGGAACAGCCTGAAACTGCCAGATGCCATCCATGTCGCATCAGCTCTCGCTGTCGCCACCACGCATTTCTTGACCGATGACCAAGGCATCTCCAACTCTGTGACAAATTCGTCCTCGAAAGAGCCTGACTTGTTTGAAGTTTGCCACTTGGACGCCCGCTCTCTAACCTCCCTGATCGAAAGCCTCACCGCATGACCGAACCCTTGCTCTCCGTGCGCGATCTTTCCGTCGCCTTCCACCAGGGTGGCCGCGAGAGCCTGGCGGTCGACCGTGTCTCGTTCGACATCCAGCGCGGCGAGATCGTTGCTTTGGTTGGCGAATCCGGCTCCGGCAAATCGGTCTCCGCCGCCTCGGTGCTGAAGCTCCTGCCCTATCCGGCAGCGAGCCACCCATCCGGTCAGATCCTGTTCGACGGACGCGATCTGATGACCGCAAGCGAGCCCGAGCTCCGCGCGGTGCGCGGCAACGATATCACCATGATTTTCCAGGAGCCGATGACCTCGCTCAATCCGCTTCACTCGATCGAGCGGCAGATCAGCGAAATCCTCGCGCTTCACCAGGGACTGCAAGGCGCATCCGCACGCGCCCGCGTGCTCGAACTTCTACACCAGGTTGGCATCCGCGAGCCGGAAAAGCGGCTGACCGCCTTCCCGCATGAACTCTCGGGCGGCCAGCGCCAGCGCGTGATGATCGCCATGGCACTTGCCAACAGGCCGAAGCTTCTCATCGCCGATGAGCCGACCACAGCCCTCGACGTCACAGTCCAGGCCCAGATCCTCGAACTCTTGGGCCGCCTCAAGTCCGAGCACGGCATGTCCATGCTGTTCATTACCCATGATCTCGGCATCGTCCGCAAGTTCGCCGATCGCGTCTGCGTCATGACCAAGGGCAAGATCGTCGAGGCAGGTCCCGTCGAGGATATCTTCGAGCGGCCCCAGCATGCCTATACGAAGAAACTGCTCGCCTCGGAGCCGCACGGCGAACCGCCGGTCCTGGACGAGACAAAGCCTGTTGTCATGCAGGGCGAAGACATCCGTGTCTGGTTCCCGATCAAGGCCGGCTTCCTGCGCCGCACAGTCGATCACGTGAAGGCCGTCGATGGCGTGGATCTCACGCTCCGCGCCGGCCAGACGCTCGGCGTGGTCGGCGAATCCGGCTCCGGCAAGACGACGCTCGGTCTTGCCCTTTCACGCCTCATCTCCTCGAAGGGGCGCATCAGCTTCATCGGCAAGGACATCGATGCCTTCTCCTACAGCGAGATGCGGCCGCTGCGCGATCGCCTGCAGATCGTCTTTCAGGACCCCTTCGGTTCGCTCAGCCCGCGCATGTCCGTGGGCGAGATCATCGCGGAAGGTCTGAAGGTTCACGAAAAGCAGCTGACGGCAGAAGAGCGCGACAGCCGCGTCGCCTGGGCGCTCGAAGAAGTCGGCCTCGACCCCGCCACCCGCTGGCGCTACCCTCATGAATTCTCCGGCGGCCAACGCCAACGCATCGCGATCGCCCGCGCCATGGTGCTGAAACCCCGTTTCGTCATGCTCGATGAACCCACCTCCGCCCTCGACATGACCGTCCAGGCCCAGGTGGTCGATCTCCTTCGCGATCTTCAGGCCAAACACGACCTCGCCTATCTCTTCATCAGTCATGACCTGAAGGTCGTGAAGGCGCTGGCCAATGAGCTGATCGTCATGCGCGGCGGCAAGGTGGTGGAGACAGGTCCGGCCGCAGAGGTCTTCGCCGCCCCCAAGGCCGACTATACCCGCGCCCTGATGGCCGCCGCCTTCAATCTCGAAGCCGTCGAAGCCGGCGGCATCCGCCAATAATGTGAGTCTGCAATGTCCGAAAAACGCCCCGTCGTCGTCGATCTCCGCTTTGCGCGCGAAAGCGTCGTCAATGCTCTTCGCTCGGCCTTCCCCGATCGTCCGGTTATCGACATGGGTGACCCGGCGCATGCGGACCGAGACCTATCGGATGCCGAATTCGCCGTGGTCTGGAAACCGGATCCGGCCCTTTTCCGTCGTGCAACCGGGCTCACGGCCATCTTCTCCGGCGGTGCCGGTGTCGATCACATCCTCTCGGCCTATGAACTGCCGGATCTCCCGATCGTCCGTTTTGTCGATCGCAGCCTGACGGACCGCATGAGCGAATGGGTCGTCTGGCAATGCCTCCATCATCTGCGCAACGGTATTGCCTATGCTGGCCAGCAGCAGCATCGCGTCTGGCATGAGATTGCCGATCAACCGGAAGCCCGGGATGTCACGGTCGGCGTCATGGGCCTCGGGGTCTTGGGCGCAGATGCCGTTCACAAGCTCAAGATCATCGGCTTTAATGTCATAGGCTGGTCTCGTCGCGAAAAAGAGATCGATAGCGTCGAAACCTTCGATGCAAACGGGCTCGACGCCTTCCTCGGCCGCACCGATATCCTGGTCGGCCTGCTGCCGCTTACGGACGATACACGCGGCATCTACGACCGCGCTCTGTTTTCCAAGCTGCGTCGCTCCGGCCCCCTGGGCGGTCCAATCTTTCTCAATGCCGGTCGCGGCGGGAGCCAGAAGGAAGCAGAGCTGGTCGAATGCCTCAAGGACGGCACGCTGAAGGCGGCGTCCCTCGATGTGTTCGAAAAGGAGCCGCTCGATTCCGACAGCCCGCTTTGGTCGATGCCGAACGTGATCGTGACGCCCCACGCCGCAGCCGCCTCCGATGTTCGTGCGCTCTTCCGCCATGTCGAAGCGCAGATCGGCCTGTTCGAGGCTGGCAAGCCCCTTGAATTCGTTGTCGACCGGACAGCTGGTTACTAGCCGCCCGAGAATTGCGGGAACAAACCCGCTGGAGCTCCCGTTTCCCCTGAGAATTCGCGCTTTGCGCGCCTCAGTACACAGGGAGCAACGACATGAGCAGCCGAACCGATCTTCCAGACACGACCGACCGCCAAACGCGGGGCCTGAAGCCGGAACCGATGACGCCGACGGATGCGCGTCAGGGCTCTAAAGGCAAACCGGTCCTCATCGTGCTGCTCGGCGGGCTGATCCTCGCCATGCTCGTCTGGATCCCGGCCGAATGGTGGGGCAATTCGATTGCACCGAGTGAGCCGGCAAATCAGCCGGTCGAGCAGACGGCCCCGTCGCCGAGCGAGAACAACGGCCAGGGTCAGATCGTGCCGGAGTCCAGCCCGACACCCAGCCAGTGATACGGTTAAATCTTGCGGAGAGCGGCGTAATGGCGCTCTCTGGACATTCCTCCGGTGATTGCCGATAACTGCAGCGGAAACGGCCGAAGCGTTTCGGCCGTCCCCCGCAGTCCCCCTGCGGATGGCAAGGCAATCGATCATGACCAAGACAGATATCGCGACCAGGGTTTACAATCATGCCTGGAAGCTCGATCCCATCATCCGCAGCCTGATCGATACGGACTTCTACAAACTGCTGATGCTCCAGATGATCTGGAAGCTCTATCCGCAGGTGAACGCGACCTTCACGCTCATCAATCGCACGACCTCGGTCAGGCTCGCCGACGAGATCGACGAGCAGGAGTTGCGCGACCAGCTCGATCATGTTCGTTCGCTGCGGTTGACAAAAAAGGAAATGATCTGGCTGGCCGGTAACACGTTTTACGGTCGCGCTCAGATCTTCGAGCCTGAATTCCTCGCCTGGCTCGGCAATCTCCAGCTCCCTGAATACGAACTTTCCAAGCGCGATGGCCAATACGAATTGACCTTCCACGGCTCCTGGATGGAAACCACGCTGTGGGAAATTCCGGCGCTTGCCATCATAAACGAGCTGCGCTCGCGGGCCGCCATGCGCTC
The DNA here is from genome assembly GCF_042466255.1 of Rhizobium sp. R86522. Lineage (NCBI taxonomy): Bacteria > Pseudomonadati > Pseudomonadota > Alphaproteobacteria > Hyphomicrobiales > Rhizobiaceae > Rhizobium > Rhizobium sp. R86522. The sequence continues at coordinate 3,701,371 of NZ_JAXHBX010000001.1, read as the reverse complement.
GCTCGGCTATTTCACTCTCGACGTGCTCTATGCGCGTGCCAAGGCGAAGATGTGGTCGAAGGTCGAGCGCCTAGGCGAATTGCCGGGTCTGCGCATTTCCGACTTCGGCACCCGCCGCCGGCACAGCTTCCTCTGGCAGCGCTGGTGCGTGGAAGCCTTGAAGGAAGGTATCGGCCCGGCCTTCACCGGCACGAGCAATGTGCTGCTTGCCATGGATTCCGATCTCGAAGCCGTCGGTACCAATGCCCATGAATTGCCCATGGTCGTTGCAGCACTGGCAAAGACCGATGAGCAACTGGCCGCAGCCCCTTATCAGGTGTTGAAAGACTGGAATCGCCTCTACGGCGGCAATCTGCTGATTGTTTTGCCTGATGCTTACGGCACCACGTCCTTTCTCCAGCATGCACCGGAATGGGTCGCCGACTGGACCGGTTTCCGACCGGATAGCGCGCCCCCGATCGAAGGCGGCGAGAAGATCATCGAATGGTGGAAGAAGATGGGCCGCGATCCGCGCAAGAAGCTCCTGATCTTCTCGGACGGTCTGGACGTCGACGCGATCATCGACACCTACCGCCATTTCGCCGGCCGCGTTCGCATGTCCTTCGGCTGGGGTACCAATCTCACCAATGATTTCGCCGGCTGCGCGCCCGTGGAGATCGCTGGCCTAAAGCCGATTTCCATCGTCTGCAAGGTCTCGGAAGCCAACGGTCGCCCGGCGGTCAAGCTTTCCGACAACCCGCGCAAGGCGACCGGGGATCCGCAGGAAGTCGAGCGTTACCTCCGCTTCTTCGGCTCTCAGGACCGCGTCGAGCAGGCTGTTCTCGTCTGACGGTCGGTTGCACTGATGCTTTAGCAGTCTTGCATCCGCCGCCTTCGCCATGCAGTCTGGGACTGCGGGAGGGAGCCCGCGATCTGCAAGGGAGGACGACCGGATGGACATGCAAGGCAGCGAGCGCATCGAGGCGCCGGTGGAAACCGTCTGGCGTGCGCTGAACGATCCCGAAATCCTCAAGCAGTCCATTCCGGGCTGCGAAAGCCTGGAAAAGACCTCTGACAGTCAGATGGCCGCCAAGGTCGTTCTGAAGATCGGGCCGATCAAGGCAAAATTCGAAGGGGCCGTCGAGCTGCACAATCTCAATCCGCCGCATTCCTATACGATATCAGGCGAAGGCAAGGGTGGCCTTGCCGGCTTTGCCAAGGGTGGTGCAGATGTGACCCTGACACCGGAAGAGGACGGAGCGACCTTGCTCACCTATACGGTAAAGGCCGAGGTCGGCGGCAAGATCGCCCAGTTGGGAAGCCGTCTGATCGAATCGACCTCGAAGAAGCTCGCAGGCGAGTTTTTCTCAAACTTCAATTCCGCAGTGACCGGTGGGGTCGAGACTGACGCTTGACGGATGACGCAGGATCGGGTGAAAGCCCGGCACAAGGAAGCGGCGGCATCGTGGAACCAGCCGAGATGATTCGGCCTTAAGGGGACATGATGATGAACGAAGGACCTGACCAGTATTTCGAGCAGCAGGACATGGCGGTCAAGCTGATGCTTCTCGAGAACAAATCCGACGAACTGACGGACATCTTGGTTGAAGCGCTGCAGGATGCACTGAAGCTGCTCGAAGAAGAACTCGCGACCGTCCACTGATAGCGGCCAGTCGGCCCATCAGAACCTGTCGGAGACCTGGATCCCTGCGGGGCCCAGAATGACGGCGATCAGCACCGGCAGAAAGAACAGGATCATCGGAACGGTGAGCTTCGGCGGAAGGGCTGCTGCCTTTTTCTCCGCTTCGTTCATGCGTTCGTCGCGTCCCTCTTGCGCAAGCACGCGCAGAGCTTGCGCGACAGGTGTACCGTATCGGTCGGCCTGAATGAGCGCCTGAACCACGTTCTTGACGCCGTCGAGCTGCGTGCGTGTGCCAAGATTTTCGAGCGCCTGGCGGCGGTCGGGAAGAAATGAAAGTTCGGCCGTGGTCAGCACCATTTCCTCGGCGAGTTCGGGCGACTGCTCACCGATCTCGTCCGATACGCGCCGCATTGCAGCCTCCAGCGAGATACCCGATTCCACGCAGATCAGCATGAGATCCAGCGCATCCGGCCAGGCGCGCTTGATTGACTGCTGGCGTTTTGTGATGCGGTTCGAAACGTAGATGTTCGGCAGGTAGAAGCCGAGATAGCCGCCAAGAATGGTGACGAAGAGTCGAATCGGCAGCGCCTTTTCGGCCAGATTGCCGAGCACGAAGATCCAGAAAGCCGTAAGAGCGAGTGTTCCGAACGGCAATAGGAAACGCGCCACGAGGAACATGTTCAACGCGTTCTGTGATCTCAGGCCTGCAGCCTTCAGCTTGTCGACCGTGTTGTCGTCCACCAGCGCCTTGCGCAGGTTGAACCGTTCAACGATATGCCGCACCGACTTGTTGTTCGTCGCTCTGAGTGATGCCCGGCTCTGGGCAACTTCGGCGTTAAGTTTCGCCCGCTCCCGTGCGCGGATCAGGTCGCGCTCGGTCGAGACAGCACGCATGCGCTTGTTCAGATCGCCACGTTCCAGATAGGGCATGGCGAAGGTGTAGAACGTGCCGAACACCGCGAGCCCCACGAGAACGGCGATCAGCAGCGTCGGATCTGTCAGTTGTGCGGCCCAGTCTTCCGTCATCACCCGCTCCTCAGATCTCGAAGTTGATCATGTTGCGCATGACCAGAAGGCCGATGCTCATCCAGACAGCCGAGACGCCGAGGATCAGGTGTCCGCGGGAATCCGTGAACAGGATCATGATGTAGTCCGGCGACGTCAGGTAGACGAGCAGGGCCACGATAAAGGGCAGTGCGCCAATGATTGCGGCCGATGCCTTCGCTTCCATCGACAGAGCGTTGACCTTGGCCTTCATCTTCTTGCGGTCACGCAGGACACGCGAGAGGTTGGAGAGCGCTTCGGAGAGGTTGCCGCCCGCCTGGCCCTGGATCGCGACGACGATGGCAAAGAAGCTGACTTCGCTCAGCGGCATGGTCTGATGCATGCGGGCCACGGAATCGGGCACGCTCAGGCCGAGTTGCTGGGACTCGACGATGCGCCGAAACTCCGTTTTGACCGGGTCCTGACCATCCGACGCAATCATCCGGATTGCGTCATTGAGCGGAAGGCCCGAGCGGATGGAACGTGTCATGACGTCGAGCGAATTGGGGAATTCTTCGAGAAACTTCTTCTGGCGACGGCCAACGAGAAACCCGACGAACCAGCGGGGTAGGCCGAAAGCGGCGACGAATGTGGCACCTGCGATCACCAGCGGTCCCATGCCCGCAAGGAACGTCACCGCCAGTACGACCAGTCCTATCAGGACGCTCACCATATAGAACTGGGACAGGGAAATCGCCAGACCCGATTGCACCAGCTTCGCCTTCAGGCTGGCGGCATTGGCCTTCTTGGTCTTGTCCTGCTGTTGTTTCTTCTCGAGTTCCTTGAGCGAGTCCTGCACCGATTTGCGTCGCTTGGAAATCTCCTGCACGCGGTCGCGGGCAGCCTTCATCTGGTTGGTGTCGGTTTCGGCAGACCGCACGCGGTTGATGCGGGTTGCCGTCTTTTTCTCGGTCTCGATCTTCGAATAGAGCACACCATAGGCGATCGCGCCTGTCGAGACGGCCGCGAGGAGGACAATGGCCAGAATGGTAGGATCGATGCCGAACATGCTGGTCAGATCCCCTTGGACTTCTGTTCCATGGCGTCGAGTGCTGCCGCCAGGCGACGATCTTCGTTGTAATAACGCGCACGATCCCAGAAATGCGGCTTGCCGATACCGGTCGACATGTGCCGGCCGATGATCTTGCCGTTGGCGTCCTCGCCGTCCATCTCGTAGCGCATCAGGTCCTGGGTTATGATCACGTCGCCTTCCATCCCGATTACCTCGGTGATGTGGGTGATGCGGCGCGAACCATCACGCAGACGTGCTGCCTGGATGATGACGTCGATAGAGCCGGAGATGATTTCGCGCACGGTTTTGGCTGGCAGCGAGAAGCCGCCCATGGCGATCATCGATTCCATACGGCTGAGGCATTCGCGCGGCGTGTTGGCGTGGATGGTGCCCATTGATCCGTCGTGACCTGTGTTCATCGCCTGAAGAAGGTCGAAAACCTCAGGTCCGCGCACTTCACCGACGATGATGCGTTCTGGGCGCATACGCAGGCAGTTCTTGACGAGGTCACGCATGGTGATTTCGCCTTCGCCTTCAATGTTCGGCGGGCGCGTTTCCAGACGTACGACATGCGGCTGCTGCAGCTGCAGTTCGGCCGTGTCTTCGCAGGTGATGATACGCTCGTCGGTGTCGATAAAGCCCGTCAGGCAGTTCAGAAGCGTCGTCTTACCCGAGCCGGTACCGCCCGATATGACCACGTTGCAGCGGACGCGGCCGATGATCTGCAACACTTCTGCGCCTTCCGGCGTGATCGCGCCGAACTTGACCAGCTGGGCGAGGTTCAGCTTGTCCTTCTTGAACTTACGAATGGTAAGCGCCGGACCGTCGATGGCCAGCGGCGGGGCGATGACGTTGACACGGCTGCCGTCGGGCAGGCGCGCGTCGCAGATCGGCGAGCTTTCGTCGACGCGACGACCGACCTGGCTGACGATACGCTGGCAGATCGAGAGGAGCTGCGAATTGTCGCGGAAGCGGATTTCCGATTCGATCGTCTTGCCGCCGACTTCGATGAAGGTCTGCCCGGCACCGTTGACCATGATGTCGGCGATGTCGTCGCGGGCCAAGAGCGGTTCGAGCGGGCCATAACCCAGAACGTCGTTACAGATGTCTTCGAGCAGCTCTTCCTGCTCGGAGATCGACATCGCGAAATTCTTGATCGTGATGATGTCGTTGACGATGTCGCGGATTTCTTCACGCGCGCTTTCGCCGTCGAGCTTGGCGAGCTGCGACAGATCGATCGTGTCGATGAGCGCGGAGAACACCTGGCTCTTGGTGTCGTAATAGTCTTCTGTCCGAGGCGGTTTCTTGCGGCCGGGCGTCTGCATCGACGGCGGCGTCACCTGCTGACGCGTGCTGACCTCCGGGCTGCCGGGTTCGATGAGCGTGCTGGAGCGTGCCGCGGGCGCAGCAGCAGCCGGCTGTGTCGGGATCGTGCCGACGCCCGCCCCGCCCTTGCCGAAACCGTCGTTTCCGCGTTTGCCAAACATGAGCTCTACCTGTTCCTGTTAGCGGTCTACTTCTTGCGCAGCTTTTCGATGAACGAGCCGAGACCCGCCTTCTTGGGTTTCTTGATCGTGGCCCGGCCCGTCACGAGATGTGCGAGCTGCGAGAATGTCTCTGCCGTCGGAGATTTCCCGTCCATCTCGCTGATCATCCGGCCGCTATTGGCAGCGGTGCCGAAAAGCTGGGCGTCGAACGGGATGATTGCGACCGGATCGAGTTCAAGCGGTTCGAAGAAGTCGGATGGCGCGATTTCCGGCCGCTTCGGCATGCCCACCTGATTGAGGATCAGATGCGGCGGCTTGTCCTGCGGCCTCAGCTTCTTCAAGGCGTCGATCATGTTCTTCATGTTGCGCAAATTGGCGAGGTCCGGTGCGCAGGTGATGACGATCTCGTCGACGTCGGAGAGCACAGCACGGGTCCAGTCGGCCCAGGTATGCGGCAGGTCGAGCACCGTCACGGGAGCGCTCCGCTGCAAAACGTCGAGGATCGGCTGGAAGGCGCCGCGCTCGTAGTCGTAACCGCGGTCGAGCATCGACGGGGCTGCGAGCAGGGAGAGGTTCTGGCCGCATTTGGTCAGCAGTCGGTCGAGAAAGACCTCGTCGAGACGCTCCGGCGAAAATACGGCTTCTGCCATGCCCTGGGCCGGATCCTGGTCGAAGTCGATATTCGCGGTCCCGAAAGGCAGATCGAGGTCGGCAAGCACGGTCTCCGTCGAAAACAGCGACGAAATGCCGAAGGCGCAGTTATGCGCGATGGTCGAGGAACCCACGCCGCCCTTGGCGCCGATGAAGGCGATGCTGCGGCCGAGCGGCTCGGCCTCCGGGTCGACGAAGATCGAGGCGATGGAACTCATCATGTCGGCCATGGTGAAGGGCGCCACGATGTATTCGGAAATGCCGCTGCGGATCAGTTCGCGGTAGAGCGCGATATCGTTGTGCCGGCCGACGAGGATCACCCGCGAGCTCGGATCGCAGACTTCGGCCAGCGGTGCCAGCTCCGTCATCAGGTCGCGCGGTCCGGCGTCGGTTTCCAGAATGATGAGGTTCGGCGTCGGCGTCGAGGAGAACATGTTCGCGGCAGCCGCGATATTGCCATGCGTGATGCGCATGCTGACACGCGCCATGCGTCGGTCGCCGGCGCATTGCTCCATCGTCCGATGCACGCCTTCGCTGATGCAGAAGGCATGGATCGAGATGCGCGGCAGCGGACGCAGGTTCTCGACGTCGCCTGCGATCACGCTCTCGGAAGCGCTCCGATATCCCTCAGTGGATTCGCCGATGTCATAGTCGATCGCGTTCATGCTCTCATCCTGTCCTCTTGGACCGCAGTCGCATCAATTCGTGGAGGTGTCGGCGCCCCGGCGATAAAGTCCGATCACGGTCGAGCGCCTGGTGGCGTCGATCGGAGCCATGTCGCGGGGGGTGACGAGATCCATCGGATTGGCGATTTGTGCGGCGAGGTTGCTCTGCGTCGCGCAGCCGAAATTGTGATAGTTCTTGTTGCTGAAGGTGTTGTTCTGCAGGTCCTCCGGCCATTCGCCGCAGGGATTTGTCATCGCGGTGATCGCGACATAGCTGATCCTGACAGGGGCCGCATTGCTGTTGGCTTCTGCCTGGTAAGACGTTTCGATGATCTTGTTGGCCGCAACGCCCCGGGTGGTCAGAACCTGGCGGATCTGCTTGCGCATGGCCGACGCCGCGCCGGAGTTCGGCGAGCCGTGCGGCACCATGACCTGGATCGTGCCCGTCGACGCCGACAGATAGTCTGCGGCAAAACCGGCGATCGAATCCTGCACGCCAACCGTCAGTCTGCGGTCGCCGGATGCGATCGGAACATCGAGTGTATGTTCCACTTCGCTTAGCATGATGGGATGTCGCGTGCGGTAGTCGTCGGGGATGGCGGACGTCGTCATCCGGTCCTTCGTGCTGCCGCAACCCGAAAGTGCGACGGCTGTTCCGAGAACGAGGCCGGCGAGAAGGATACGCTGGAATGAATGACCCACTAATGCCATGGCTGGCCGACTTTCCCTGACTTGACGTGCCGAATGTTTCATTTCGATCCTCACGCCGTTCACTTGTAGATGAAGCCGACAGCGCCATGGTACTGGCCGGTCGGTTGGTTGTTCTCGCGGCGGCCATAGACCTTGTTCACCTTGTTCAGGAAGAAGGTCGCGCCGTCGTTTTCCGGGTTGAAATTGTCATCCGGTCGCGACAGGGCGCCGCGTGCAACGGGGCGCACCAGATAGGGTGTCGCGATGATCACGAGTTCTGTCTCGTTGCGCTGGAAGTCCTTGCTGCGGAACAGCGTGCCGAGCACAGGCACCTTGGAGAGACCCGGCAGACCGGACATCGCCTGGCGAATATTGTCCTGAACGAGACCTGCAATCACGATCGAGCCACCGGACGGCAATTCGACGGTGGTCGAGGCCTCGCGCTTGCGGATCGACAGGAAGGTCGAGCCCGGGACCTGGTTGAGAACGTTACCCGTGACCTGCGAGGATTCCCAGGTCGGCTCGGAGACATTGGTCTCGATCTGCAGGCTGATACGACCAGGTGCGAGAACGACCGGGCGGAAGTTCAACTCGATGCCGTAGTCGATGCTCTGCGTCGTGCGTTCGATGGAAATGCCGTCTTCTTCGTCGCTCGACACTTCCTGCGGTCCGGCAAGCCGGAATTCGCCGCCGACATAGAACTTCGCGGGCTCGCCCGAGATCGCGGTCAGGCTCGGTTCGGCCAGCGTGCGCATCACGCCGGCCTGCTCCATGGCATTGATGTAGGTATTGAGCCCGAGGCCGCCGATACCAGCAGAAATCACAGCCGTCCCTGTCGGATCGATGGCATTGCCGAGGTTCGACGGATTGGCATAGCTGATGCCGGTCGATCCGTCGGAGATACTGCCCGAGAAACCGAGCTGCTTCAGCACCTGCCGGCTGACTTCTGCCACGGTGACCTTCAGCGTCACCTGGTCCTCGCCCTCAATGGTCAAGAGATTGACGATCTGCGACGTCTGTCTCTGCTCGGCATAGATCGCCACAGCGCCGTCGCCGCTGCTCTCGCTGGTGGCAGTCGTATTGCGCGTCGTTGCTTCACCGCCCTTGAGGAAAGCCTCTGCAAGGCTGGCTGCACGGGCGGCGTCCTGCGGGGTACGCACGCTGCCTGTCAGGACGATGTTGTCGGAGACGATTTCGACCTTGATGTCGGATTCTGGAATGAAGCGGCGCAGATTGGTTTCAAGACCCGAGATATCGCGCTCGATCTGGATGTCCAGGCTGACGATCTCCTCGCCATTGGCGCCGAAGATGAAGATGTTGGTCTGACCGACCATCTTGCCGAACAGATAGATGCGGCGCGACGAGCGCGTCACGGCATCGGCCATGACCGGATCTGCCACCAGAATGTCGTGAGCATCTGCGGGCAGGTCGACAACCAGCGCCTTGTTCAGGCCAAGCTTCACAGACCGGCGAGCGCCCGGACCGGAATTGGTGATGCGCAAGACCGTCTGCTGAGCAGCCTCTGCTGCAGGTACAATAGTTCCGTGGTCAAGAAAGGAGCTCGGAGCGCCGGTGATCGCCATGGCAAAGGCAATGCTTGCGGTCAGCGATACCTTGAGTTTGTGTGTCAGACTGGCCACGATGGGTCTCCACTCATTGCATGGAATTGGCGGTCGATGAGGTCGACTTGACCACCTCGCCAGACTTGATGACCTGGATGATCGGCTGACCGTCTCCACCGCTGAGCAGATGGTCGGCAGCCGACGTGTCTTCTTCCTGCGCGTCGGCGACCGAACGCAGTGCGAGCGACAGGCGGTCTGCCATCTGCTGCGCAACAGCGATGACCTTGGTCTGGTCCGGCGTCAGTTCGAGGGTTGCCGTCGTGCCGATGACGGATTTGGAGCCATCAGGGGCTTCCGCGATCTGCTGGTCGATCGCCAGCACACGAACATTGGAAAGAATGGTCTCCGTCAGGAAATTGTCTTCCTCACCTTTGCGGACCATGATCACGTCGACGCGGTCGTTCGGCAGGATGAAACCGCCGGCGCCGGTGGCCACCGAAATCTCGGTCGAGACGGCCCGCTTGCCGGATGGCAAGAGCGCCGAGAGGATACGGGAAGAGGAATCGGCAATCTTCTCACGCCGTAGCGGCTCGCCTTCGAAGACGGGCAGGCGAACGACGACGCCGGACAGCTCGGCGATGGCATCCGGCCGCGTCGATGATGTGATGAAGCCATCCACCACGCTGCCTTCCGGCCAGGCCATCCAGCGCATGGAGTTTTCATCGAGGCGGGCACCGACCGGAAGGTTCGCCGCTGAGACGAGCACCTCTACGGTCGGCTCCTTCTCGATGACGGCATCCTGCACGATCACGGTCTGGTTGCCGCTTAGCCGCATGGCAAGCAGACCGGCCATACCGGCAGCCACGACGGCGACGGCGAGTATGATGAGGCGGGCGGGTTTCATGATCGATCCTCGGGCGACGCAATAGGTTCTACCGGCAAGGTTGATCAGGAATTGGTGTACTTATGGTTAATGACCCGCTTACATTTGTAGTTAACGGAAGGTTTCTTCAGTCCTCGTCAGAGCGCTTTCTGAATGGCTGAGACTACAAGCGGTGAACTCGGATAGGCCAGCAGACCTGCTGCGCCGATGGCAATGGCGTAAGGGATCTTGTTGGCGACCATCAAGGTTTGTGGAAGTCGGACGCCGACAGTCGCGAGCTTGTCCCAGTTGGCACGCAGGAGCATGACCAAGATGGTCAGCACACCGCCGAGATATCCCGTATAGACGAGGAACTCGAAGAGAGAGGTGTTGAAACCGAACCAGAGCGCCGCAGCCGTCAGCAGCTTCGCATCGCCGCCGCCCATGACATTGAGCGCAAAAAGGCTGAAACATCCAATGAATAACAGCAGACCCGCCGCCAGATGCCAGCCGAGTTCGATGGCGGACAATCCGCTGAAGGGTGCAATGAGGACGAAGGCGCCGATGAGCAGGAGCGAGATCCAGTTCGGGATCGTCATCTCCAGGAAATCGGTGAGCGCTCCCATAACCAGACAGGCTGGAAGCACGATAAAGACGATCGCTGAATACATGGCCGCTACTCCTCGTCAGCCCCGATATCCGATTTGTATTGAGATTCAGGAAACGAAGCTTCGTTCTAGCTTCTGAACATGCCGCAAATGCGAAAAGGCCGCCTGGTCGAGGCGGCCTTCAAATTCTTGCTTACGCCAGTCTTAGTTGGCGCCTTCGGCCGTAGACATCTTGGTCGAAATGCCCTGGAACGTGTTGTTCAGTGCGCCACCGAGGGTCGTGGCGCCGGTGATCAGGGCGACCGAGATGAGGGCGGCGATAAGGCCGTATTCGATTGCGGTTGCGCCGGACTCGTCCTTGACGAAACGTGCGAAAAGCTTGGTCATGTTATTTCTCCTACTCCGCGAGGTTGATCAGCACTGCCGGCAACTGTTTGCCGTTGCTCGGATGTCGCCAACCTAAGCGGCGGCCTATTGCCATCGGCTTAAGAAAAACGGTTACCAGATCGTGAAACGGCGCAAGCCTCCGGCGTGGTAAATGAATGTTGGCATCGACCGATAAGATGCCGCAGATCTCAGCCAAAACGGCGCATTGTCGGGGGCTTTTCCATCCTCATGACGGGTGCGGCGTTCCAAGGTCTTTCCCCTTGAGAGCAAATGTTAACGCATCTCCTCGCCCGGCTGCGCCCGAATGGCACACATTCGACCAATCCGTCTCTCGAGCCGCAGGCGAAAATTGATAGCCGAGCCGATCGAGTGCTCTGTCTGGCGCTGCAAAAATGCATTTAACCCTTCGTTCACCAAAAGCCGGCATGCTTCCCGCAACATCCCCACGCGCGTATTCAAAGGCAGGTTCATGTCCGATCGTCTTCTTGCTGCTGCAGCCGCCATGGCAATGGTCCTGGCCACGCTTTCGTCAGCAACCGTTGTGCATGCGCAAGATGAGGGCATCCTGCGCGTCTATATGAACAGCGCACGGGTGCTGAAGCTGGATCGCCCGGTGAGCAAGGTGATCGTCGGCAATGCCGAGGTTGCCGATGCAACCGTCGCCGACGCACGCACGATTGTCCTGACCGGCCGTTCATACGGCACGACGAACCTTGTCCTGCTGGATGCCGACGGCAATGCCATCGTGGACGAACGCATCCTCGTATCCATCGACGAGGCCAGCACCGTGCGGGTGTTTAAGTCCACCGCGCGCACCGTTCTCTCCTGTACGCCGAACTGCGAAGAACACGCAAAGACCGGCGCTACGCCGTAATACTCTTGAGTTTCGCTTTCAGACGGCGTGGCAAAGTGTAAATATTCGGGAAACGGAAAATCAATATTTGGCTCGTAGCTTCTCCTGAGCTTTGAGGATGAAGAAGGCTATGACCAGCCAGGATATCGATCGAGATCATCACATTGAGCGCCGCAGACCACGCTTCCGGCTGTGGCGCAAGCTTGCGCGATCGAAAGACGGCGCCGCAGCGATAGAATTCGCGATTCTCGCTGTACCCTATTTCCTCATCATCTTCGCGATCATCGAAACCTTCGTCGCTTTCGCTGCCGAGCAGCTGGTGACCAATGCGGTCAACACGCTGGGCCGGCAGATACGCACCGGACAGATCACCTATCAGATGAACCGCCCTGCCACGGACATGGATGTCACCAAATTCCGGGAGGCGTTTTGTGACGAGATAGACATCATGATTCAGTGCTCGGAGGCGGAAATCGCCACGCCGAGCAAACTCTATATCGACGCCCGAACCTTCCCCAAGTTTGCAGACATTCCGCAAACCATCCCGCGTGTCTCGACGGCCAATTTCGCCGACATCGACACGACGAGCTTCAAGTTCACGCCCGGAGGGCCCGACACGGTCAACATGCTGCGTGCGTATTATCGCTGGCAGGTGATCACCGATCTCGTCCGCCCCTACATCACGACCATCAGACCCGCAGATGGGTCCCTGCCGTCAGACTTCCTCATCGTCGCCACCACAGCCTTCCAGAACGAGAAATATCCATGACCGCGAACGGCAGAGATATGTCCGCGCTGAAACGAAGCATCGCCAGCCTTCGCCGGGGTTGCCACGGCCTTGTCTGCAATTTGAAGCGCCTGATGGACGACAGGCAGGGCGTCGGTGGGGTCGAGTTTGCGCTCGTCGCGCCGATGCTGATCGTGCTCTATCTGATGGCATTCGAGCTCACCATGGGCTTGAGCGTTGCCAAGAAGACGTCGATGGCAAGCAGCACGATTGCAGACCTCGTTTCGCGCGAAGAGGCAGTCGACAAGACATTCCTTGCGGGCATGGCGGATGTCTCCGGCGCGATCTTCGTGCCCTATCCGTCGAAAGATCTGCTGATCAACGTCAGCGCGATAAAGATCGATTCCTCGAAAGCGGCGAAAGTCTTGTGGTCCTGGTCGACCACAGGCGTCGCCCCCTATGCCGTCGGCACGGATGCACCCGTGCCCGCTGACATGCTCGTTGCCGATACATTTCTGGTCCGCAGCGAACTCAGCGTCAGCCACGAACTGATGATGTATCTGCCGGGCCTGTCGGGTACCGAAGCCAAGAACTTGACCATTGCGCGGGAATACTACTTCCGTCAGCGCCTCGGCACCGAAATCAAATGCGGCAACTGCTGATCTGAGGCGTTTGCCAAGCCTTCGCCCAGGCGCTAAGGATGCGATCAAAGGCCGGCAGAACAACAACCAGACCCGGCCGTGGTGTTCACATGGCACGTGCTTTCCTTTTTGTTCTCGATTCCTTCGGTATCGGCGGCGCGCCGGATGCGCCCGCCTATGGTGATCATGGCTCCGATACGCTCGGCCACATCGCCGAGTTCTGTGCGGCTGGCGCCGGTAACCGCAAGGGGCTGCGGCAGGGTCCACTCGTCCTGCCGAACATGTCGGCACTCGGCTTGATCGAGGCGGCGAGGCTCGCCACCGGCAAGGCGCCCGACGGCATGGCCGTCCCCGAGCGGGTCTTCGGCTTGCATGGTGCGGCAAGCGAAGTTTCGCACGGCAAGGACACGCCCTCCGGTCACTGGGAAATCGCCGGCACGCCCGTGATGTTCGACTGGGGCTATTTTCCGGACGGCGAGGAAGCCTTCCCGGCGGATCTGGTGGAAGCGATCTGTCGCGAAGCGAACCTGCCGGGCATTCTCGGCAATTGTCATGCATCCGGCACCGAGGTCATCGCCCGCTTCGGCGGGGAGCATATCCGCACCGGCCAACCGATCTGCTACACCTCAAGCGATTCCGTCTTCCAGATCGCCGCCCATGAAACCCATTTCGGTCTCGAACGCCTGCTCGAACTCTGCCAGATCGTGCGAAAGCTTCTTGATCCCTTGAACATCGGCCGCGTCATCGCGCGGCCTTTCATCGGCGAAACCGTCCAGACCTTCGAGCGCACCGGCAATCGCCGCGACTATTCCGTACTTCCGCCGGAGCCGACCCTGCTCGACCGCCTCGTCGAGGCCGGCCGCAAGGTCCATGCCGTCGGCAAGATCGGCGATATCTTCGCCCATCAGGGTGTCTCCCGTGTCATCAAGGCCAATGGCAACATGGCGCTGATGGACGCGACGCTGAAGGTGATGGACGAGGCCGAAGACGGCGATCTCGTCTTCACAAATTTCGTCGATTTCGACATGCTTTTCGGCCATCGGCGCGATGTGCCGGGCTATGCCGCAGCGCTCGAAGCCTTCGACCGTCGCCTCCCGGAAGTTCACCGCAAGCTGAAGCCGGGAGACATGGTTCTGATGACGGCCGATCACGGCTGCGATCCCACCTGGCGCGGAACGGACCATACCCGCGAACGCGTGCCGATCATGTGCTTCGGCCCCGGCGTGCGCTCGCGCAACATCGGTGTGCGCAATACCTATGCCGATATCGGCGAAACCATCGCGGCGCATCTGGGGATCGCCCCCGGCCGCCACGGACGGAGCTTCCTGTGACGAGACGAATGAAGAAGGCTGAACTGCACTGTCATATCGAGGGTGCGGCGCCGCCGGCGCTGGCGCTCGCCCAGGCCGAGAAATACGGCGTTGATCCCGCGACCTTCATGCGCGACAGCACCTATTCCTGGAGCGATTTCGCCGAGTTCATCAAGGCCTATGACCGTGTGGCGGCTCTCTTCCGTACGGAAGAGGACTATGCCCTCCTGACCGACACCTATCTGCGCGAGCTTGCAGCCATCGACACGATCTACAGCGAGATCATCGTCTCGCCTGACCATGGCGATCGCATCGGTCTCGGCGCCGACACCTATCTCTCCGGCATCACCGCCGGCATTGAGGCCGCCAAGGCTGCGACTGGCATCGAGGCCCGCATCATCGTCACCGGCGAGCGCCATTTCGGCCCGGAAAGCGTCATTGCCGCCGCCGAATATGCCGCCCGCAGCGACAATCCGCTGGTCACGGGCTTCAACATGGCCGGCGAGGAGCGCATGGGCCGCGTGGCGGATTACGCCCGCGCCTTCGACATCGCCCGCGAGGCTGGCCTCGGCCTCACCATCCACGCCGGTGAGGTCTGCGGCGCCTTCAGCGTCACCGATGCCCTCGACCTCGTCAAACCCGCTCGTATCGGCCACGGCGTCCGCGCCATCGAGGATCCGGAACTCGTCCGCCGCCTCGTTGATCTCGGCACCGTGCTCGAAGTCTGCCCGGGCTCCAACATTGCGCTCAAGGTCTTCCCCGATTTCGCCAGCCATCCGCTCAAGAAGTTCCACGAGGCCGGTGTGAAGGTCTGCATCAATTCCGACGATCCACCCTTCTTCGGTACATCACTTGCCCAGGAATACGACTGGGCGTCGAGCGAATTCGGCTTTACCGATGCCGAGATCGACGGCATGACGCGCACAGCCATCGAGGCCGCTTTCGTCGACGAGGAGACGCGAGCGCGGCTTCTCGCCCGTCTTTGATGCTACGCCTGTTGAAGACCGGCTAAATTCTGGCATCGCTCTTGCGGGCGTCCAAGAGAACGTGAAAATAGAAGCACCTCAGAAAACAAGAAAAGAAGGCTCGACCATGGACGGCGTAACAGTCATCGATCACCCCCTCGTGCAGCACAAGCTGACGATCATGCGCCGCAAGGAAACGTCGACCTCGAGCTTCCGTCGGCTGCTGCGCGAAATCTCGACTCTCCTCTGCTATGAAGTGACCCGCGATCTCGAACTCACCATGGAGACGATCGAGACGCCGCTCACCGAGATGCAGTCGCCGATCCTCGAGGGCAAGAAGCTGGTCTTCGCCTCGATCCTGCGTGCCGGCAATGGTTTGCTCGAAGGCATGCTGGAACTGGTTCCGGCCGCCCGCGTCGCCCATGTCGGCGTCTACCGCGACCACGAGACGCTGCAAGCCGTCGAATACTACTTCAAGGCACCCGACGCCCTGTCGGAACGACTGATCATCGTCGTCGACCCCATGCTCGCCACGGGCAACTCGTCGATCGCCGCGATCGAAAAGCTCAAGGAGCGCGGCGCGAAGAACATTCGCTTCCTCTGCCTCTTGGCTGCCCCCGAAGGCATCAAGAATTTCCACGCAGCGCATCCCGATGTGCCGATCTTCACCGCGTCTATCGACAGCCATCTGAACGAGAAGGGCTACATCATGCCCGGCCTCGGCGATGCCGGCGACCGGATGTACGGAACGAAGTGATTTCTTAACCAGATCGCAAGCTTTGACGGCCCGAAACCACGGTTTCGGGCCGTTTTGCGTCCGGCGTTATCCAACTTCATCGGATCCGCTGCTACGATCCGACGTCGCTCACGGGGATAACCGATGTTCGCTCGCACGCTGTTCACAGTCATGATGCTCGCCTTGTCCGCCAGCCAATGGCCGACGATCGCGGAGAAGGTTCAGGCCATGCTGGACGAGCGCGAGACGGCCGAACCCGCTGCCGTCGTGGCAAAGCCTGCCGCAGCGGCTCCTTCCGGCCAGACGGTTCTCACGATGGGTCGCCATGGCCACTATTCGGGAACGTTCAAGATGAACGGCAAGCCGGTGGATGCCATGGTGGATACCGGGGCCTCCAGGGTGGCGATCAATGTCTCGACCGCCCGCCGCCTCGGGTTCAGCCCGGCAGCGCTCGATTTCCGTTATCAGGTGAGAACTGCGAACGGCTTGACCAACGCTGCATACGTGACGCTAGACCGGGTCGAGATCGGCAGTATCCGGGTGCGTAACGTCGAAGCTGTCGTTCTGGGTGACGAGGCGCTCTCCTCCACGCTTGTCGGCATGAGCTTCATGACAAAACTCAGGTCCTATACGGCGGAGAAACGCACGCTGCGGATGATCCAGTGAGAATTCCGCCTGCTATTCGGCGCCGATCCTGAGCCCGATGACCGGTGCTGCCGTCGGCTTCGTTTCCGAAATGCGATAGCATTCCGCCACTGTTCTGGCGGCTTGAGTGGCAGTCGCCTCGTCATTCGCCTGAACAAAGGCGATCGGCTCGCCCTTTTCGACCTTTGTGCCCAGCGGCTTGAAGCCGTAGATGCCCACGCCGTGATCGATCTTGTCGCTAGGACGCTGGCGACCACCACCAAGCGCGACAACGGCAAGCCCAAGGCCACGCGTGTCGCAACTGCTTAGATAACCGTCCTCATCGGCAAGAACGGCGATCTCAACCTTGGCCCGTGGGAGATGCGTTTCTGCCTTGTCCATGAAATCGGCGGGACCGCCGAGCTCCGACACCATGCGACCAAAGATCTCCGCAGCCTCGCCCGATGCCAGAACTCGGTTGCAACGGGAAAGCGCGGCCGCCTGATTGCTCTCGACGCCGGCATTGACCAGCATCTCGGCACCGAGCGCCAGCGTCACCTCTTCGAGTCGCGTACCGCTCTTCAAGCCCTTCAGAAAATCGACGGCATTCAGCACTTCGATCGCATTGCCGGCGCAGTCGGCAAGCGGCTCGTTCATGTCGGTCAAAAGCGCCGTGGTCTTCACGCCGGCGCCATTGGCGACACGCACCAGCGAGCGCGCCAATGCCTCGGCATCTTCGCTCTTCGCCATGAAGGCGCCATTGCCGACCTTCACGTCGAGAACCAGGCTTTCCAGCCCGGCCGCGAGTTTCTTCGACAGAATGGAGGCCGTGATCAGCGGAATGGATTCGACCGTCGCCGTCACGTCGCGGATCGCATAGAGCCGCTTGTCGGCCGGGGCCAGATCACCTGTCTGGCCGATGATCGCGCAGCCCGCACGGTCCACCGTCCGTCGGAAGGTTAGATTATCCGGCATCACGTCATAGCCGGGGATCGACTGCAGCTTGTCGAGCGTGCCCCCGGTATGGCCAAGCCCGCGCCCTGAAATCATCGGGACGGCCAGCCCACAGGCCGCCACGATCGGAGCCAGCATCAGCGAGACATTGTCGCCGACGCCACCCGTCGAATGTTTGTCGGCCACGGGCTTGCCGACGCCTGCCCAGGAAAGCACGTCGCCGGAATCCCGCATGGCAAGCGTCAGCGCCACGATTTCATCCGGCGTCATGCCCTTGAAGAAGACGGCCATGGCGAAGGCCGCTACCTGCCCCTCGGAGATCGTTTCCTTCGACAGGCCCTCGATAAAGCCGGCGATCTCCTGCGCGCTCAAGGTCCCGCCATCACGCTTGCGTCGAATGATCTCCTGGGGAAGCATGTCTCAATACCCCGATGCCGCCGCCGTCGAGCGCTCGCCCGAGAGTACAGCGATGATATCGTCGAGCAGGCCGGAAGCGCCGAAGCGGAAGGTCGATGGCATCACCCAGTCCTCGCCCATAATGGTGTCGGCGAGCTTTAGATAATGGCCAGCGTCCATTACCGTCGCAATGCCGCCGGCCGGCTTGAAGCCGACCTTCTTGCGGCTATCGCGGATTGCCTGCAGCATGATGTCGGCCGCTTCGAGCGTCGCATTGACGCCAACCTTGCCGGTCGAGGTCTTGATGAAGTCTGCCCCGGCGGCGATCGAAAGATCCGATGCACGTCGGATCAGGGAAATGTCCTTGAGCTCACCCGTTTCCAGGATCGTCTTCAGGATCGCTGGGCCACAGGCGTCTTTGACCGCCGCAACCATGTTCGTCACGGCCTTGTCGTCACCGGCCGCCAGCGCCCGGTAGGGGATGACGAGATCGATGTCGTCGGCGCCATCAGCAACCGCATCGCGCGTCTCGGCCAGCACGTCCTCGGTCTTCATCTCGCCCGAAGGGAAGTTGACCACCGTTGCGATGCGGATCGGGCTATCGGGACCGAGCAGCGTGCGCGCCTGCATCACGAAGCGCGGCCAGATGCAGATCGCAGCCGTCGGACCAAAGGCGCTCTGGGCGCGCCCGCACAGCGTCACGATCTGTTCGGGCGTGCAGTCGTCTTTCAGATTGGTGAGGTCGAGCAGCGAAAGCGCCCGCGATGCGACAGCGCGCAGTTCTTGATTATCCAATGTCATTTCCTCCGCCGATCATCCGTTTCAGGATGGTGGCCAGACGTTTGCCGCCGATCGGCGCCATGTCCTTGGTTTCTTCGTGGCTGAGTTCGCCACCGGTCATGCCTGCCCCATAATTGGTGATCACAGAGGCGGCTGCAACCCTCAGGCCATAGAAACGGGCTAGAATGACTTCCGGCACGGTCGACATGCCCACGGCATCTGCACCCAGAATACGCGCCATGCGGATCTCCGCCGGCGTCTCGAAGCTCGGGCCCGAGAACCACATATAGACACCCTGCGCGAGCGGCACATCTTCTGCTTCAGCAGCTGCCCGCATCGCGGCCTGCAGCTCGGCATCATAGGCCGAGGTCATGCCGACGAAGCGCCCTTCGCTCGGCTCGCCGATCAGCGGGTTCTTGCCGGAGAAGTTGATGTGATCGGTGATCTGCATGACCGAACCAGGCGGCATGTCCTCGCGCAGCGATCCCGCCGCGTTGGTGAGGATCAGCGACTTCACGCCGAGCCCCATGAGAACCTCGATCGGCTTGCGCATCGCATTCGCATCGCCGTGTTCGTAATAATGCATGCGGCCGGCCAGCATGATGACCGGCGTGCGCCCGAGATAGCCCGCAACGATCTCGCCGGCATGGCCGGACACACCGCTTAAGGGAAAACCGGGCAGATCGGAGTAGGGGATGCGGACGGCATCACGAACCTCGTTGACCAGCGATCCCAAGCCCGATCCGAGAACGATGCCGAAGCGCGGCATGAGGCCGTTCAGGCGCTCGACGAGCAGATCCACGGCCGCCTTCATCCGAGGATGTCCGTTTTGAAGCTGAGCGGCAGAAGCTCGTCCATCGTCATGGTCTTCTGCACACCCACTTCGTCACAGAGATAGATCTTGGTATCGGCAGACGCGAATTCCGAGATCTTCTGCCGGCAGCCGCCGCAGGGCGGGCAGAGCGCCAGCTTCTCGGCGATCACGGCCATCTCGACGATCTTCTTGCCGCCACCCATGATCATGCAGCCGATCGCCGTCGGCTCGGCACACCACCCTTGAGGGAAGGAGAGGTTCTCGATATTGGCGCCAGTATAGATGCGCCCGTCATCGGCCCGGATCGCAGCCCCCACGGGGAACTTCGAATAGGGCGCATGCGCGAATTTCATCGCGTCACGGGCGGCTTCGAAAAGATCATGCGCCATGATCAACGCTCCTTGGAGTATGCGACGCCACCGGCCTTCGGCGGGTTGGCAGAGCCGATGAAGCCCGCAAGCAGAATGCAGGTGAGGATATAGGGCAGGGCCTGGAAGAGCTGCACCGGCACTTCCCCGATGAGCGGTATCTCCTTGCCCTGCATGAAGTTGGCGAGGGCATCGAGGAAACCGAAGAGCAGGCAGGCGAACATGACCGGCACCGGCTTCCACTTGGCGAAGATCAGCGCTGCAAGCGCGATGAAGCCCTTGCCGGCCGACATGTCCTTGATGAAGGCAGCCGACTGGGCGATTGCGAGGTAAGTACCGGCGATGCCGCAGAGCAGACCGGCCATCAGCACCGCGCGGTAGCGCAGGAAGGTGACCGAAATGCCGGCGGTATCGACCGCACCCGGGTTCTCGCCCACGGCGCGCAGGCGAAGGCCGAAGCGCGTGCGATAGAGCACCCACCAGGAGATCGGAACGGCGAGGAACGCGATATAGGTGAGCATGTTGTTGCCGGAGATCACGTTCGAATAGATCGGCCCGATGAAGGGCACGTCGCGCATCATGTCGGCACCCGGCAGGATGATAGGGGAGAAACGACCGTCGCCGGAGACCTGCGGCGTACGGCCGCCCTGGCCGAACCATGCCTGGCCGAGCACCACGGTGAGGCCAGCCGCGACGAAGTTCAGCGCCACGCCCGAAACGATCTGATTGCCCCGATTGGTGATCGAGGCAAAGCCGTGGATCAGCGAGAACACCAGCGAGACGGCGATGCCGGAGAAGAGCCCGAGCCAGGCCGAACCGGTGAGATAGGCGACACAGGCCGCGGCAAAGGCCGCTGCCAGCATCTTGCCTTCAAGCCCGATGTCGAAGACGCCGGCCCGTTCGGAATAGAGGCCGGCAAGGGCTGCCAGGATCAGCGGGATCGACAGTCGGATCGTCGAGCCGAGGATGCTGATGAGCATGTCAAAGGATTCCATGGTCGCGTCCTCAGGCCTTTGTCATTGTCTGGTAGATCCGCACGATCATCGGGCGGCACATGAATTCCAGCGCGCCGGCAAACAGGATCACAAGACCCTGAATGACCACGATCATCTCGCGGGTGATGTTCGGCATGTCGAAGGAGAGCCAGGCTCCACCCTGATAGAGAATGCCGAACAGGATTGCGGCAAGCACGATGCCGAGCGGATGATTGCGCCCCATCAGCGACACCGCGATCCCGACAAAGCCCGCGCCGGCGACGAATTCTACCTGCAGGCGTGCAGACGCGCCGAGCACCGGGTTGAGCGCCATCATGCCGGCAAGGCCGCCGGAGATCAGCATCGTGATCATGACGATCTTCACATAGGGAATGCCGGCATAGGCGGCGGCCGAACGGCTGATGCCGAGCGTGCGCATCTCGAAGCCGAGCTTGGTGCGCCAGATCAAGATCCAGACCAGCACGCACATGACGAGCGCGATCAGGAAGGAGACGTTGAACGGGGCAGGTCCGAGCGTGCCGCCGAACATCGCGATCAGCCAGTCGAGCTTGGGCAGCTGGCCGCCTTCGAGGAAGGTGCGGGTTTCCGGCGCCATTTTGCCCGGCACGATCAGCACGTTGACCAGCAGATAGACCATCAGCGCTGCGCCGATGAAGTTGAACATGATCGTCGTGATGACGATATGGCTGCCGCGCTTGGCCTGCAGCCAGGCCGGGATGAAGGCCCAGGCCGCGCCGAAAAGGGCGGCCGCCATGATCGCAAACGGCATGGTGACATACCACGGTACGTAATGGTCGAGCGCAAGCGCTGCGAGTGCGGCACCCAGTCCACCGAGATAGGCCTGGCCTTCCGAGCCGATGTTGAACAAGCCGGCGTGATAGGCGACCGCGACGGAGAGCCCGGTGAAGATGAAGTTCGTCGCATAAAACAGCGTGAAGCCGATGCCTTCGCCGCTGCCAAGCGCGCCTTCCAGCATCAGCTTGAGTGCGTCCCACGGGTTTTCCCCGATGATCCAGACCACGAGGCCGGACACGAGAAAGGCAAGCGTGAGGTTGATCAGCGGCAGCAGCGCATAATTGATCCAGTTCGGCAGGGGTACGGATGCAGTGCTCATCAAATCCTCAAGCGGCAATGCCGGCCATCATCAGGCCGAGTGTCTGTTCGCCTGTATCAGGCGTCTTTTCGCCGACGACCTTGCCGGCGAACATCACCAGAATGCGGTCGGAGAGCGAGCGGATCTCGTCGAGCTCGACGGAGACGAGCAACACGGCCTTGCCAGCGTCGCGCGTCTCGACGATCCGCTTGTGAATGAACTCGATCGCGCCGATGTCGACGCCGCGCGTCGGCTGGCCAACGATCAACAGCTTTGGATCACGCTCGATTTCGCGGGCAACGACTATCTTCTGCTGGTTACCGCCCGAGAAATTGGCGGTCTTCAGTCTGGGGTTCGGCGGACGGATATCGTATTTCTCGATTTCCTCGACCGCCGCCTTGCGCATCAGGTCTGGATTGAGGAACGGACCCTTTCCATAGCGCTCGTCGCGATGATAGCCGAGAATGGCATTCTGGCTTTCCTCGAAGGGAAGCACGAGGCCCATATGGTGGCGGTCTTCGGGGATATGCGCCACGCCAATGCCGCGCAGTTCGGCCGGGTCGAGGCCGGCAACGTTCTGTCCGTTGATCCAGATTTCGCCCGAGGTCGGCTTGCGAATCCCGGTGATGGCTTCGAGAAGCTCGCTCTGACCATTGCCAGCGACGCCGGCAATACCGACGATCTCGCCGGAGCGCACGTCGAAGGAGACGTTGTCGACCATGACGACGCCCCTGTTGTCCTTGACGGTCAGATTGCGCACCGAGAGGAAAATCTCGCCGGCATTGGCGGGCTTCTTCTCCACATGCAGCAGCACCCGGCGGCCGACCATCAGCTCGGCGAGTTCTTCGACCGTGGTTTCGGCCGTCTTGCGGGTCGCAACCATTTCGCCGCGGCGCATGACGGACACGGTATCGGTAATCGCCATGATCTCGCGCAGCTTGTGGGTGATCAGGATGACCGTCTTGCCCTGGTCGCGCAGCACGCCGAGGATCTTGAACAAATGGTCGGCTTCAGCCGGTGTCAGCACGCCCGTAGGCTCGTCGAGGATCAGGATCTCGGCACCGCGATAGAGCGCTTTCAGGATTTCGACGCGTTGCTGCAGACCAACAGGCAGTTCCTCGACGATCGCGTCGGGATCCACTTCCAGCTCGTAGTCTTCTTCCAGCTTCTTGAGCGCCGCGCGTGCGGCATCCGTGCCCTTGCCGAGCAAGGCGCCGCCTTCGGCACCGAGCATCAGGTTCTCGAGCACGGAGAAATTCTCGACCAGCATGAAGTGCTGGTGCACCATTCCGATTCCGGAACTGATGGCGGCCTGACTGTCCTTGATCGTGATCGGCTTTCCGTCGATCTGAATGGAACCCTGATCGGCCTGATAGAAGCCGTAGAGGATCGACATCAGCGTTGACTTGCCGGCGCCGTTTTCACCGATGATGCCGTGGATGGAGCCCTTGGCGACCGTCAGATTGATATTCTTGTTGGCATGCACCGCACCGAACTTCTTGTCGATGCCGATCAATTCGATCGCGGGTGCCTGGTTCGTTGCGTTCATTCCGGTCCCCCAGACATACAAAAAGGGCGCAGAACGACGATGTCGCCGTCCTGCGCCCGGATTCTAGATCACTTCGGGCAGGAATTGTCCGACATGTAGTCGTGGACCTTGATGGTGCCGGCGGCGATGTCGGCCTTGGCCTTCTCGACGGCAGCCTTCATCTCATCGGTGATCAGCTTGGCGTTGTTGTCGTCCAGAGCGTAGGCGACACCTTCCTGTGCAACGCCGAGAACCTGCAGACCGGGCGTGAACTTGTCGTTCTTCGAATCTGCGTAAGCGTTGTAGACGGCGAGGTCGACGCGCTTGACCATCGAGGTCAGAACCGAACCCGGATGCAGGTGGTTCTGGTTGGAGTCGACGCCGATCGACAGCTTGCCGTTGTCGGCAGCGGTCTGCAGAACGCCGAGACCGGTTGCACCGGCTGCCGCGTAAACGACATCCGCACCCTGGTCGATCTGGTTCTTGGTGAGCTCACCGCCGCGAACCGGGTCGTTCCAGGCAGCGCCCGTGGTGCCGGTCATGTTCTGGAAGACCTGGATGTCGGCCTTGGCAGCGCGTGCGCCCTGCTCGTAGCCGCAGGCGAACTTGCGGATCAGCGGAATGTCCATGCCGCCGACGAAGCCGACCTTGCCGGTGGTGGAAGCCATGCCGGCGAGCAGGCCAACGAGGTAAGAGCCTTCCTCTTCCTTGTAGACGACCGAACGGACATTCGGCTTGTCGACGACGGAATCGACGATCACGAACTGGGTATCCGGGAATTCAGCGGCAACCTTTTCGATGGCCGAGGTCCAGGCGAAGGAAACGGCGACAACCGGGTTGAAGCCGCGCGAAGCGAAGTTGCGGATTGCCTGTTCGCCCTGCGTGTCGCTGGTCGGCTCGAAGTCGCGGTAGTCGATGCCGGTTTCGGCCTTGAACTTCTCGGCGCCACCGTAAGCGGCTTCGTTGAAGGATTTGTCGAACTTGCCGCCCGTGCCGTAGACCAGCGCCGGCTTGACGTCGGCCGCAAGCGCGGTCGCCGACATCGCGGCCAAGGCAAAGAGACTGAGGAGGGTTTTCTTCATGGTGCAGCCCTGTTGTTGCTATTGATCTTGTTGGGTCCTCCCGCAAGCCTTCCTCATGAGAAAGACATGTCTGCGGAACCGCCGCCCCCTTTTCCGGAGGTCCTGGCTGGCTTTCATCCTTGCATGGCTCGCTTCAAAATTCACCAGATTTTTTTCATCTGGTAAAGATTCACAAGCCTGCTGATTTTTCAGCGCAGGACGCTGAAAAATCAGTCAGATCAATAGGATTTATGCTGCGTCTTTGAGCAATCGCCCTCAGGCTGCGGGCGAGATCGGGCAGGAGACGCCCGTACCGCGCAGGCCGCAGTAACCATTCGGATTCTTCGCCAGATACTGCTGGTGATACTCCTCGGCAAAGTAGAACGGTCCGGCAGGGGCGATCTCCGTCGTCACCCGGCTGCTGCGTCCAGCCTTCACCAGCGCCTCCTGGAAGCGATCGCGAACGGCGATGGCGAGTGCCATGTCCTTGTCATCCTCGACATAGATCGCGGAGCGATAGGTGGTGCCGATATCATTGCCCTGGCGCATGCCCTGGGTCGGATCATGCGCCTCGAAGAAGATCTTAAGCAGCCCTTCCAGCGAGATTTTCGCGGGGTCGTAGACCACCTTCACCACTTCGGTATGGCCGGTCAGGCCCGTCACGGTCTCCTGATAGGTCGGATTGGGCGTGATGCCACCCTGGTAGCCGGAGACGGTGAGATGAACGCCCGGCGTTTGCCAGAGCAGACGCTCGGCGCCCCAGAAGCAGCCCATGCCGAGATAGATGGTCTTCATGCCCTCGGGCACTGGGCCCTTCAGCGGCAGGCCGGAGATGAAATGCGTCGATGCGGTCGGGATCGGCTCGGATCGGCCGGGCAGGGCGTTTTCTGCCGTCGGCATGACGGTTTTCTTGTTGAACATGTCGATCAGGAACATCTTGAAACCTCCTGAGGCCGTTTCTCGGCCTGTTTTTCCAATTTGTTCTGCCTCTGCGGCAGATCACCGCCCGCCGCATCAACCGGCTGCGATCTTGTTTCGTTGGTCGTCGGCACTCACCGAAACTTGCAATCTGCCGGGCACTATCCAGCCTTTGGCGCGCCGAAGGCCTGGTTCAAGCCGCAAATCGTCCGGCCAGCGAAGGCCTCTTGTAGCCGATCATCCAGAAGGCGAGCGACAGCACCAGCATGGCGGCAAATGCCGGCTGCGGCAGGACAACATCGCGAAGCGCGAGCCAGGCGCCGTCGCCGAGGCGCCCGACGACAAGCTCCTCGAGTGTCATCAGAGAGCCCGGATGCGTCTCGATCCAGGCTTCCGAAATCGGGGTCATGATGACCTGCGATGCAGACACCGAGGCAATTGCATCGATCACGCCGAATACGACGCCGACGCAAAGCGCAAGCAAACTCAAGACCCTGAACAGGAAGCGCACCACCAATGTCTCCGGCTGAAGCCCGGCACGGCCTTTAGGGCCTGCCGCACTGAGCCTATAGATAGGGAATTGTCGGCCGATGTCAAAATTCTGATAGATTTCGGTTGATCCGCCGAAATTCCTCGGTATATATCCCGCCCGACCAACCGCGGTGGTTTTCCCCGCGTTCCCCCTGGACAGGTGGCCGAGTGGTTTAAGGCGCACGCCTGGAACGCGTGTGTGCGTGAAAGCGTACCGTGGGTTCGAATCCCACCCTGTCCGCCATTTTCTTGCGTAAATACTTGATTTTGCGTCAGAAATTCTTGAGTGGAATCTCCGGCCCGCCAGTCAGCCCGCCACGGTCTTTTGGCAGGCATTTTTTTGAGATCTCCACAGAAGAAATTCAAATCATCCACTTGCCAATCGGTACGTCGTTCGACTACTTAAGATTCATTGTCTAACCAACCACTGCGCAAGACGTGCGGGGTCCTCAAGAAAGGGACACCTATGTCTGCCGATACGCAGTTAGGCCTATTTTCTGGCCTTGGTACCTCCGAAGCGACGCCATTAATCGATGTAGCGACGGCAACCCCAAACTCTCCGAAAACCGCTGCCGAAAATCCTGCTGCAGTCTCTGAGAGCACGCCGGTCTCACGACAGCTTACCACTGGAAGCGCTGATCCTCAGCGCAAGAGCAGGAGTCTTTCGCCGGCCCACCCCGGCGCTGAAGAGCGCTATCTGTCCGTGCAGGACGTCGCGCGCCGCTATGCTGTCAGTGTCCAGACCGTCTGGCGCCATGCTAAACAAAATCCGGCGTTTCCAAAGCCAATCAAGATCCTCAACGGTTCAACCCGCTGGCGACTGAGCGATGTCCTTGCCTTCGAAGTTTCGCGCGGGGAGGCTAGCCAATGAGCGCGCCTATCACTCCTCGCAAGAAGCGTCGCAATCTCCAGAGTGACCGGAAGGCCAAGTGCCATCAGCTTTACTCCAGCGATGATGTCATCAAGCTATATGAGATCTCACGCAATACGCTCACGAATTGGATCGCCGAGGGACTGCCTTTCGTCGATGCCGAGATGCGACTTTTCCGTGGCAAAGACCTGAACCACTTTCACGCTCGTCGTAGAGAAAGGGCTTCAGGCGCGCCATTGGCTCCGTTCATGGCCAACTGCTTCGGCTGCAAGGGCCATCACTCGTTGATTGACGGGGACATCTCTATTGATCCCGGCAGGACCCCGGGGATGTTCCGCGCTTCGGTCATATGTCCACACACGGGAGTACAGGCCAACAGGTACGTTTGCAGCGAAGAGGTCGATACGATCTGGAAGCTTCGTGAAGCCAATCCCGGACGCGAGACTCGCGACTAACATGTTTCGTTAGTTCACTCCGGCTTTGTGCAAATCGGGCGGTCTCGACTCCGGGGCCGCCTCAGCACTCCCTTGTCTCCCAACCATGGATATCACTCCGCCGAAACTCTTTCCCGAGCCAAAGGTCGACCTTTGGCCAAGCAAACCTGCGCGATCTCGTTAGATCGCATTGAACTGAAAGATATCAATATGAACCTCTCTAAGGCTAACGCCTTCATCGTCTATCTTTATCAAGGCGAGCTGAAGCACGGTAAGGGCTTTCACCCGAAGACTGTCAACGACACCCTCCGACACATTTGGCACTTCGAGCAACACACGGGTTCAGTGGATTTTCGAGCCGTTACCCGCAGAATGATCGAGGAGTTCAAGGACGAGCTAATCGGCCGATCAGATAAGACCGGCAAAGATGGGCTGTCCGCATCTACGATCGTGCACACCTTCGGAAATCTGAAGGCTTTCTTCTCGTGGCTTTCCGGACAGCAAGGTTATAGACGTTCGATCACCAGCCAGCTTTACAACCACTTCAACTCCCCGCGGCACCTCGTGGAGCTGGCAGGAGCTGCGGCCCCTAAATTTGTTCCGAGCGCGGATCAACTTCGAACAATGTTGAAGGCAATGCCGGCGAACGTGCCTTCACAAAGGCGGGACCGTGCGATGCTGGCGGCGCTCTTCCTGTTTGGTGTCCGCGATGGTGCGCTGATCTCGCTTCGCCTGAAACACATCGATATCGATCGCAAGCAGGTGTTCCAGGACGCGCGAGAGGTGAAAACCAAGTTCAGTAAGACGAGTTTCGTGGACTGGTTCCCGGTGGGTGACGACATCGAACGCATCGTTACAGAATGGATTGGAGAGCTACGGAGCATGGGTGCTGCTGATGATGCCCCCCTCTTTCCGACGGCACCGTTCAAGCCGTGGATCGGCCGGCACAGCATTGAGCTGGAGTTCCTCACGACAGCGGCGCCCGTTCGGCAGGTCTTGCGCAAGGCAGCCGCTGCCGCGGGTGTTCCCTATTTCAAGCCCCACGCAGTTCGCTCTACCGTCGCCAAGCTCTGCGATGAGTGGGCATCGTCATTGCGCGACATGAAGGCGCTCAGCCAGAACTTGGGACACGAGCAGATTAGCACGACGTCGAAATACTACGGCGATGTTGAGCCCGACCTGAAGCAGGAGCTGTTCCGCAAGATGCGAGAGAAGCAGAAGAACCCTGCTGCTCGCGACATCGGTGAGCTTGCGGAGCGCGTCAGCCTTGAAACACAGGATGTGGTTCGCAAGATCCTGCAAATGGCGTTAGACAAGAACTAACCCGTGATGATGCCCGGCGGTATGGTTGCCGCCGGGCATCGCGCAACCTGGGAGCAAGCGGGCGCTAAGGTCCGAGACCTAGTTTCTGCGCCGCTGTTCATTGGAAAGGACGGTCCGGTCAAAGCGAAGACGGTAACGCGAGCCTGCGCGTTGGAGTTGACCATGTCGTGGGGTCCATTGGAACCCGGTCCCCAGATTTATCGCTACCGGACCTTTTGAGAGCGCCTCTCATCTCATCCTGAAGGAGTTTCACAAAAGCTCGCCTGGCTTCCCACAAGTGATGGCGCAAAAGAGGGCCATCGGCATTTGGGTGTATCGCTGCATGACGGGCGACGTAGCAGGCCTTCAAAACCTGATCGAGAATCCTTACGCGAATACCTTCGTCGTCTGGCAGCTTGCCGTCTCTGACGTTGGGGAAAAACAAACGGCCATAGTCAAGCAAGGCACTAGCGCGATGCCCAAGCCGTTCAATCTCCATAGTCGTATACTTTGTCTCGGCGCTCAAAGGAGATACGGCGGTCTCGAGCTCAGCTATCAGTTCGATCACCTCGGCACCCCAGCGTGTCATTTCCCCATCGCGTTGCCGCCGCGATACCCAGAACACATACAGACCTTGACAGGCTGTAACGATCACTGCTGCTATCCCGGCAATGGCCCCAAGCATTCCCTCACTCATTTCTACCCCCTAAGTGATGTTAGATGTTTTTTATACGATCAGCCCGACTTTCAGCCGCGCAAGTGCGAGCTAAACCGTAGGCTTCACATCGAGGGTGCCAGCGCGGAGAGCGTTCATGATGCATCCGCAAGAAGCCGACTTGCTCACCATCATCCCACTGCACTGTCGTTCAGCCCCTTGATCACCTCGATCAGCCGCTTCGTCTTGTCGAAGTCAAACACCTGCTGCGGTCCCTCCGGAGCCTTGTCGATGAAGGGGCTCTCATAGAGCAGACCGGGATCCATCGTGCCTTTTTCCGTCAGGTGCTCGATCACCATTTCGACGAACTCGATCTGCTGGGCGGTCGCGGCACCGTCGGCCAGGAATTCGCCGAAAGCTTCCGCAACGGCGTGACGATCTAGGCCAACAAGAGAGCGGATGAAGGCGCCGAAGCCATGCGCCAGCTCGGCTGCCTTGTCGAAATGCTCCTGGTCGCCGATTCCGGCCGTCACCAACATCTGCTGCAGTTCGGCAATGTCTGTCGCCGTCAGCGGTTTGCCGTGGCGCAGCTTGGCAATGGCGATATGGTTTTCGTGGTCACGCAGGAAATGCCGGACCTTCTTCTTGAAGCGGGCGAAATCCACCTCGCCCACCTGCGGCAAGTCGAGCGGCTGCGCCTTCCCCAGCTCATCCTCGAAATTGGTGTAGACGATCGCCTTTTTGCCCTTCTCGATGTGCAGCACCAGGCCGCGCAGACGAAGCCGCACCAGCTCCAGCAGCGGCATGGTGACACCCTCCCACCAGTTGTCCGCGAGAATGTCGAGGATCAATGCATGCTGGGCGGCAATCACCGGGATGGCGGTCTGTTCGTCCAGCGCCGACGCGATATCGACCAGCTGCTTCTTCAGCCGCTCGAACCGTTTCGAGCCCTTCAACAGCGCGATCTCCAGGTTAAACATCAGGAGGTCGAAGCGCTTGGCCTCTTCCGGCTCGCTCTTCATCGCATTGGGCAAAGGTGCAACATCGTCGACCAGTTCGTCGCGCATCTCATCCGAAAGCGTGTCCCAGGCTCCCGGTGCCTGATATCTTTCCACCAGCTGGCGTCTGGTTCGAACCACGAAATTGTCGAGGTTCATGGTGCTGACATAGGTTTTCAGGAAGTCCAGCGCACTGGCGCGGATCTGCCTCTCGCTCAGGGTCGCATCCGGTCCGGCATCATAGTCATCACCATCTTCAGCCACGCCGGGCGGACGATCCAGAACCGCCTTTTCATCGAGCGCCCGCACCAGATCGAAACGGGCAGCGAACAGCCGTTCGCTGAGGGATTTCGCCGTCGCGCCTTCGTCGGGCTTCATGTTCTGGCGGAAGAATTCGAGGTTCTGGCAATAATCGAAGACGCGGAAGAATTCCTTGTCTTCGCCAGGCCCGAAGAGATCCGGGCAGAGACGCGTGCCGCGTCCGATGATCTGCCAGAACTTGGTCTTGGAGCGGATCAGCTTGAACAGAACGAGGTTCACCACCTCGGGCACGTCGATGCCTGTGTCGAGCATATCGACCGAGATGGCGATATGCGGTGCGCCGTCCTTCTTGGAGAAGTCGTCGATCAGCGACTGGGCATATTCGGTCTTGAAGGTGATGATGCGGGTAAAATGCCCGGCAAGGTGCGGATAGCCGAGATTGAACCGCTGTTCGATGAATTCCGCATGTTCCTGGTTCTTAGCGAAGATGATCGTCTTGCCGAGCCGATCACCACCGGCCACCTTCACGCCGTCGGTCATCACATGGGCCAGCACCTTGTCGACCGTATCGGCATTGAACAGCCATTTGTTGACGGCCTGGGCATCGACGCTGTCGGGCGGATCGCCATCCTCCTCGTCCCATTCCAGCATATCCCACTGCTCTTTTTCCGCGTCGGACAGATCGTCATACCGAATGCCTTCACGCACGAACTTGAGCGGCACAGAGACTGCCATGGGCGGCACGAGATAATCGTCGGCAATCGCCTGATCAAGCGAATAGGCATCCGTTGGCACACCCTCTTCCAGATCGAAAAGCCCATAGGTGTTGCGGTCGATCTCCTCGCGCGGCGTCGCGGTCAGTCCCACCAGCAGGCTGTCGAAATAATCAAAGATCGCGCCATAGCGCTGATAGACCGAACGGTGAGCTTCATCGATGACGACGAGATCGAAATGCCCAGGACCAAAGCGCGCCGTGCCGCCTTTGCGCTCGTCAATCAGGTTCATCATGGTTGGATAGGTGGAAAGGAACACACGGCCCTCGCCGGTCTTTTCCGTCACCAGATTGACCGGTGACGAGTCTGGCAGGTGCGCCTTGAAGGCCTTTGCCGCCTGGTTCACCAGTGCCACGCGGTCGGCCATGAACAGCACGCGCTTCACCCAACCCGCCCGCATCAGCACATCGATCAGCGCAATCACCGTGCGCGTCTTGCCGGAGCCGGTTGCCATGACCAGAAGCGCCTTGCGCTGCTGACGCGCCTCGAACGCCTCCTTCACCCGCGCAATCGCCCGCTCCTGATAATAGCGCTCGACGATCTTGCGATCGATCGGCACGCCGGCCATGGGCTTGCGGGTGCTGCGCCGCTGGATCAGAAGCTGCAGCTCGTCCTTCTTGTAGAAGCCGGAGACCTCGCGCGGCGGATAGGTGCGGTCGTCCCAGATCCAATGCTGGTAGCCGTTGGTGTAAAAGATCACGGGGCGCTGGCCGAATTGCTGCTCCAGGCAATCGGCATAAAGCTTGGCCTGCTGCTGACCCTCGCGCGGGTTGCGCTTGGTGCGCTTGGCCTCCACCAGCGCCAAAGGCTTGCCGTCATCGCCCCACAGCACGTAATCCACAAAGCCTTCGCCCGCCGTGTTGGGCATGCCGGAAACGGGAAATTCACGATCCCGCGCCGCACTCAGCGCCCAGCCAGCTTCCTTCAAGAGAAGGTCGATGAAGGTGTCGCGGGTCTCGGCTTCGGAATAATCATGCGTGTCCGGCCGCTGCTCGTTTTCGCGACGAACGCGGTCGCGCTCCGCCCGCGCCGCCTTCAGCTCGGCATCCAGATCGCCCTTGTCGCGCAGCAAGTCGGCAAAGGCCTTGTCCTTCGCCTCCATCTCGGTCTTCAGGCGCGTCAGCTCGGCAAAGGCGCGTTTGACGAGATCGTCCTTGCGCTGCAGCTGGTTAGCCTCGAAGCCAAGCCCATCCGGCGGCGGCGCCTTGGCATAGGTGCGGGCCAGCCAGAAGCAGAGATGGAAAAGCTCGCGCACAGCATCGCCGGCATCCTTCGCCGAGGTCTCGCGGGTCTCGTGCACGGCGTGATTGCCGATCCGGATAATCAGCTTCGCCTTCTCGAAGACCGCCCGTCCAGCGCGGCGCTGAAAACTCGGCTCATGAATCAGCGCCGAAATCCGATCGTCATAGGGAAAGGAAAGTCCGCTGTCGTTCTTGTAAGCCCATTGCACGGCAAGCTCGACGGTGCGCCTCGCATAGAAAGCCGCCGTGCGTGGATCACCGGCCACATAGCCTTCTGCCCTCTTCGCGCTCTCGAAGATTTCGGGAAACTCGGTGGCGAGAAAGGCAAAATTGGACATCAACTATTCTTCGGCTGGACGGTTGAACAGCATAGTCTCCAGATTGCGCCTGAGTTGCAATCTATTTGTGCACACTCTCTTCTATGGTGGGCCAGGCCTTCGCAGTTGGATGTTTCTCCTCTTCAGGAAATTCTCACTTCGACCCGACGCCATCGAGCAAGGGGAAATGCTCGGCGAAAGCGACCTTCACCGGCGGCCAATCCTCGTCCAGCAATGGCTTGTCGCAGTTCACCGTGTTCATCACGTTGTATTTCCGTGCCTTGAGTTCCTGGGCCAGCTTCTTCTCAAGCGCCGCCATTCGATCTCGAAACGGATCATGACGATTTCTGGCGTCAGTCCAGTGCGGCTCGACACGGTAAGCAAAGTCTGGATGTCTCTCTACTTCCGGAAAAATTGGGCCGTAGGAGATCATCTCAAAGGTTTCATACTCGTGAATCGGGCGTGCGCGGTCGTGCTCCCGGAGATGCTTGAGCAGCGCATTTGTGTTGTCTGCGTCGCCCAGATGCTGTCCCATCCGGCGATAAGTGGATGCCGCATAAGGGCTTGAATTGTCTCCTGTGCGTCCAACGTAGAGAAACTCCTCACCGTTCGGATTTTCCACCCGCCAGACATAGAGCCAGAAGCCCCGTTCCGTCATGCCGCCAGGAAGTTTCAGGTGGTGCAATTTGGGCATGGTGCAAGCTCAGAGTTGGCCAGTGAAGGCGCGGTGTTGGAGGGTTGTAAAGAGCCTGTCGGACGCAAAAAGAGATGCCGAACCATGAGAGACATTCTCAGACAGCTGATCCTTCCGCGCTTTGTAAACCTCCTGCAGTTGCAACGGCGGCACACTGATATCTAGTGGCGCAAGATCTTGCTTGTTCAACTGCGGCACTGAACTTCCTGATGAGATTGACGCTAAATCCAAGAACTTGAACCATGCAGCAAGAAAGGGCGAATTCAAATGCTGTGGCTTGGGTGCGACTCCCATTAAATTCGGATCGAGAATTGCAGGGCGTGCCAGAGTTCGCTTCTTGTTGGTGGCGATGGCTCCCCCCCTCTTAGGAAACACAATCGCCCCCGCCGGCGCCGTTCCAGAGCGTGATCCAGGCTTGTCCGAGAAGGAGGCTGCTATGACTACATGCTCGGCGTTTTCGGCGAGGTTCAAATCTGAGACCTTTAGCTGCAGATAACCGCCAACCTGTCTCTTAAATTCTAGACCTTCTGGTAGAGAGTTGCCGGCAAAGAACTCCGCTACATCTGAAAGCTTAAAGGTGGGCCACCCCTTGGGATTGCTCACTGGATCCCCAAACATCTCCAGAAAGATCGATTGGGTGAGGCTGTCGAGGAGTGCGATGGCCTGACGGCGCTTGGCGCGCAGCGCATCGGCCTTGTCGAGAATCGCCGCAATCCGCTTCTGCTCAGCGAGGGGTGGCAGGGGAACGGGCAATTCAAGGAAGGTGTCCTGCGGTATGGATCTACGGCGTGCCGTGGTCGATCTAAGTTTATTCGCATAAAATTTGAGCGCGATCGGTGACCTTAGAAACTTTTCGAGATAATTGTCATCCACATCAGATCGGTAAACATCCCAAACGGCGTATGCCGGGCTTACGATGGCCTCGTCGTAAAGCTTTTGGAACGATAGGACACCCTCATCTATCGGAAACCCAACGACTAGCTGTCCTCTCGACACAATCTTGTAGGCAGAAGTATTCTCGCTTGCGACGCGCTTTTTGAATTTATCCGCCTGATCTACGAGGCCGTTGTGCATCGTCATTGAAAGAATCGGAAATTCTGATTTCCCTGCACGCGGAGATTTTGCAGGCGATATTATAGAGCCGAGCGAGATCACAGCATCCCCTCCAGCGCTCGCAACCCAGCGGCAATCTCGTCCTCCAGCGCCAGCAGCTCGGCGATGATCTCCTTCGGCGCGCGATGCTCTGCTGCTTCGTGCACGACTTGCCTGTAGCGGTTGAGCGAGAGGTCGTAATCGGCGCTCGCTATCTCTTCGCGGCTGACGGTAAAGCTCTGGCCGGTACGCGGGTTTTCGCGTTCGCGGCCTTCGCGCTCCTTCCAGCGGGCCACTACATCGGGAAGGTTGTTCTTGGCGTGCTCTTCTGCCGACAAAGGCACCTTCGGCATTGGGCCAAATTTCTCTTCCGTTACCAGCATCTGGCGCTTGTCATCCAGGCTCATGCCATCGGCCTGCACATCATAGAACCAGACATGGTCCGTGCCGCCGGAATTGGTCTTGGTGAAGAAGACAATGGCTGTCGACACCCCGGCATAGGGCTTGAACACGCCGGACGGCAGTTTCACGATCGCATCGAGCTTGTGGTCTTCCACCAGCTTCTTGCGGATCGCCTTATGCGCCGTGGAGGAGCCGAACAGCACGCCGTCCGGCACAATGACCGCCGCGCGTCCGCCCGGCTTCAAAAGCTTCAAGAACAGCGCCATGAACAGAAGCTCGGTCTTCTTCGTCTTGACGATGGCGCGCAGATCAGCCGACGCCGTTTCCTCGTCCAGCGAACCGGCAAAGGGCGGGTTGGCGAGGATCAGCGAGTATTTGTCGGCATCGTCACCATGGGAGGAGGCGAGCGAATCCCGGTAACGGATCTCGGCCCCTTCGACACCATGGAGCTGCATGTTCATCGAGCCGATGCGCAGCATGGTCTGGTCGAAATCATAGCCGTGGAACATGCCCATTTGGAAATGCTCGCGGCTGACTTTGTCCTGAAACAGCTTTGGATGGTTATCGCGCAGATATTCGCCCGCCGCGACCAGGAAGCCGCAGGTGCCGCTCGCGGGATCGCAGATCACATCCTTTTCCGTCGGCGCCGTCAGTTCCACCATCAGCTTGATGATGTGGCGCGGCGTGCGGAACTGGCCGTTCTGTCCGGCGCTGGCAATCTTGCCCAGCATATATTCATAGAGATCGCCCTTAGTATCGCGATCCTCCATCGGGATTTCCGCCAGCATATCCACCACCTTGGCCAGGAGGCCCGGCGTCGGGATGGTGAAGCGCGCACCCTTCATATGCTCGGCATGGGCCGTGCCCTTTTCGCCCATGTCGCGCAG
Organism: Rhizobium sp. R86522; assembly: GCF_042466255.1. NCBI lineage: Bacteria > Pseudomonadati > Pseudomonadota > Alphaproteobacteria > Hyphomicrobiales > Rhizobiaceae > Rhizobium > Rhizobium sp. R86522. Next base: position 3,665,561 of record NZ_JAXHBX010000001.1, on the reverse strand, counting down.
GAAGGGGAAGACATTGTCCGAGACGATGAAGAACATGCGTGCCGGATCATCATTGCGGAAGCGCGACCAGCGCAGCTGGGCATAGGTGATTTCTTCCTTCACCTCGCCGGTCTCTTCATCGCGCACCGTGCGATAGACGCCGTCTGGAAAGATCACCCGCTCCATGGGCCGGCCTAGCATATTGGCCTTGTTCTCCTCACGCGTCTGGATGTCATCCAGCCCGCGCATGAAGAGCAGGTAAGTGATCTGCTCGATCACCTCCAGCGGATTGGCAATCCCGCCCGCCCAGAAGGCATTCCAGACCTGATCGACCTTCGAGCGAATTTCACCGTTCAGCATGCTGCATTCCATTTCCAAATCATGTGGGCGCGACTGTAGCGAAGCGAGGCGGAGAGGCAACCGGGGGATGAGCGATGAGTTGGCCTTGCCCAAAGAAACTCGCGATGCTTCAGTGAGGCATCGTCAAGGAGAAGGACCCAGAATGAAGAAGCCGACCAGTGTCACCAGCCTCACCGAATTTGGTCGCGTGCGCCTGTCGAAGACCTTCTTCATGCGGGATTTCCTGTTCTCCGACATCGCATCGATCCACGGTTTCAACAATGTGCCGGACGATCCCGATCTCGCGATCGCTGCCGGGACGCGCCTGTGTGAGGACCTGCTTGAACCGTTGCAGGACGCATTTGGGCGGATCGCCATCCGCTCAGCATTCCGGTCGGCCGAGGTCAATGGATTTGGCAACGAGATGCAGCGTGCCAAGAAGGCTGGATACAGCTGTGCATCGAATGAATCGAACTATGCCGGACACATCTGGGATCGTCGCGATGCGGACGGCTTCATGGGCGCCACCGCCTGCATCGTCGTGCCGTCTTTCTGGGACCGATTCCAGGCAGAGGCGGACTGGCAGAAGCTCGCCTGGTGGATCCACGACCACCTGCCTTACTCCTCGCTCTACTTCTTCCCGACGTACTGGGCCTTCAACATCAGCTGGCACGAGCGTCCCGAGCGGCGGATCGACAGCTACACGAAACCGGTGGGTTGCCTGACGAAGCCTGGCATGGCGAACCATGAGGGAAGCCATGCGGCGGAGTGGGCAGGGATCGTGGCTTAGAAGCCAACATCCCGTCCCGAGCGGGTTCAATTCGGGCTGTGGCACATTTGGTGGCTAAATTCCTACGCTTTGATCCCCGAAAACTGGAGGAGAATTGGGTTTCAGATCTCTAGCTGCCGTCTTCTCGCCCCATCCTTTTCTTCGGCTTTCGGGGAGCTACCGGTGCACTTCGACCCTTTCCGGGACATACAGGGAACCGGACACAGCCCAGAAACGCACCGTATCGCCCGGAGCGTTCGACCAGCCAACCATCCGCGCACTCCGGACATGTTGGAACCGTGTCTCCGCACCGACATGCCAGATCGGGTGTCCCGTCAGCATGCCGGGGCAGGCCGGTGCCGCAGGACGAACATGCCGGGAGAATGTTTCCGCAATGATCCACATGCTCGCAACGGTACCAGTTCCGTCCATCCTGGCCTTTGACATCAAGCAACCGCCCGCCGCATTCGCCACACTCATGGTCGAGCTCCTCTTCGGCTAAGGCAGCGATCTGGTAGGCAGGCTCCTTTGCCAACTCGATGACGAAGGATGACGGACGCGACTTCGAAGCGAGAATTGTCAGCGTATGCCTAGCGCGGGTCATGGCCACGTACATGACGCGGCGCTCCTCTGCGTTCTCGAAGGCCTCCATCTCGGGCGAAACCAGGCTGAGCAGCGGGTCGTCGACCGTCTCCGAAGGGAACCCTGTTCGCCCGCTGTCAGCATTCAACAGAATGACATGATCGGCCTCAAGCCCCTTGGAGGCGTGAATCGTTTTGAACGTGATACGCAGCCGCGGAAACCGCCGCTGGAGGTCCCGCATATCAGGTTCAATAAATCGGTAGCGCCCTAAGAGTAAGACGGCGGCTGTTGTTCCGGGCTCAACTCTGCCGGAGAGACCTTGAAGCACTTCGTCCAGTGCGCTTTGGTTCTCGTTCTTCGCCATCATCCGTATCCTGATGGCAGGCTCAGTTGCCGTGCCGGCAGGAACGATTTGCTTGGATATCTGGGCGGGGTTCTTCAACACGAAGGATCTGGCCGCATAGGCGATCTGATCTACCGAACGGAAGGTGCGCCCAAGATCAACCGTTCGATGAACTCCGGTTTCGCCGTCAAAGCCGCCGCCGAACTCAGCGCCGAACTGGCGCATGAGGTGGATGTCAGAACCGGCGAAACGGAAGATCGATTGCCAGTCGTCACCGACGGCGAAGAGGCGTGCGTCTGGATGCTGGCCCTTTAACGCCTTCACCAGCCGCGCTCGGCTCTGGGAGATGTCTTGGAACTCGTCGACGAGGATATGGCGGAACGGACTCACATATCGGCCCGTCTCGGTGTATTGCGCGGCCCGCAGGATCATATCCTCGAAGTCGATCCGTCCGCCGAGCCGTTTCTGATACTCCGCAAATACCGGGGCGAAGACCGCGAGGAAAGCCTTGCCGCGTTTGCCGAGTTTCATCTGCTCTGCTTTGGCGTCACAATCGGCCAAGCTGTGACCACCGCTCTTGAACTTGCGCAGGAACGTCGCGAGCAGTTGTGAGAAGGTATCCACCTGCGCCATTTCAACGACACGATCGAAGATGGTGTCGGCTTGCCGTGGATTGAGGGTGGCATAAGGCGCCAGCTTTTCCGCCAAGCTGGTAAGCAGGCGCCCTTCCTGCCGCTCATAGCTGTAGGTTTCAATCAGCGTGGTCTCATGCTCGGCGTGAACCTTCCGCTTCCACTCCATGCCGGCCAGATACGCTTCTCGAGCAACAAACGGAGCCGTGACCAAGCGCTCGGTGCCATCAGCCAGGATCTGACGTCGAACCCCGAAGTGTTCGATGTAGACACCACTCTCGGTCAGGCGAAAGTCGGGACAATAATCCCGGCGCCCGGTTTCATCGATCTTGTGCTCGTAGTCTGGTTCATACTCGTAGGCGATGCCGTTTTCGTAGAGCCAGTTGGCGATCTGCAGCTCTTCGTAGCTCTTTACCTTCTCCCCTTGGAGGGTGCGCAGATCCTGTTTCTCCAGGTGGCTGTAATAGTCATGCTTCGTCTTGAAATCCCATTCGGTCTTGGGCTCGACCAGGAAGTGCGCGAACCACTGGATGATGGCTCTGGACACCTCAGTCAGGGTCAGGACGAGATCCTTGAGGATCTGCTTGATCAGATTAGTAAATGCCAGGTCGTCCGTGGCGTGGTCGGCCAGAGGTGGCTTTGTGCCTTCCACCTTGCCGATGATGTCATAGGCAATGGCATGAAATGTCTGGGCTACGATCGGGACGCCTGAGCGTGCTTCAACGCGTTCGGACATTTCCGCTGCCGCGTTTTTTGCAAAGGCCAGCAACAGGATCTCTTCCGGCCGGCGAATGCCGGCTTTGACAAGATAGGCGGCCTTGGCCGTGATCACGCTTGTCTTGCCGGAGCCGGCCCCCGCAAGAACCAGCGTGGCGTCTTCATCGACAACGACCGAAAGTCGCTGTTCGGGCGTCAGTGGTTTGCTTTCGATCGTATCGAAGAACGCTTTCCAGCGCTCCAATTCGCTGATGACAAAGGAGTTGATTGCAGCCGAGCGTATGGCTTTTGGTTTCTGAGCGAAGTTTCTGACCCGTGCTGAAAGCGCTGCCGCCTCCGGCCCGATGGCCTGGGGATTGAGCTTCGACAGAAGTGAGGCATCGAGGGCTTTCGCATCGTGTAGCAGGGGTGTGATTAGACAGGCGGCGGGATAGGTAGTCGGCCATGCTAGATTTTCGATCTGAGCATGAAGGCGTGTTAACCGATCCGCATCGCGCTCCAAAGCATCTAGGTTGAAGGCAATCCAAGCCGTCTTGACGGCGTCAGAAAAGGAACAAGCATCCGGAAACCGTACGCCGCGCAACAGGAATTCGCGTCCACCGGATGCCAAGAACTTGCAAGAGGTGCCAAATAGTCCCTTTTCGATCGATGGCGGCGAGATGAGATCCTCTAGTGAAACCGTCGATGTCGAGCCGCGCTTGGTCACAAGCATGTCCGACCCAGATAGCTCAAATGCGCGAGCGCTAAGCCAAAAAGGATTGCTGAGAAGCCCAATGAGAGGGCGCTGTCGCAGCTGGATCAATGAAATTGCCTTAGAGATGTCGGCATCGGATCTACCCGTTGCGCTTGGTGAGCCTTACTCGATACTGATAGGGCCCCGTTTCTTCGACAACAACCATGTCGCCTGCTTGTGCCTTATTGATCTGGAAGAAGGATCCGATCCATCCGCGTGCTCGGAAGAACTTCTTTGAGCCGTCGAGGTCCGTCCAAATAATGTCCTGACCCCAGTCTACTGAGATTTCCCTCAATGCTTTGGCCGCCTTATTTGAGCCCCCCACCGCGTCCGCGGGAAAGCGATCAAAGAAGCTGCGAAGATATATGTGGTTGTGATCTATGTTGCCTTGCGTAATCTCGACCTCACCGACCACTCTTCCAAGTCTCTTTTCTTTAGTGCTGGGTGGTGCGGAAGGTGCAGTCAGCGGGTCACTATGGGCGTGTTTGGCATTCAACTGCCGCAAAACTGCATCCGAAACATCGTCGTCCAAGTTGACCCATGTTACCGCGCCATTTCTGTGACGGTAGCGAATTGGCGTCGTCAGCCGCTGCACATCAGCAAGCACCCAAGGAGTGTTCCAAGTAGCCACTTCGCCAGATCGTATCATCTCCTCTGGAATGCGATGACGTTCGAATGCGTTGATCATCTGCTCAGGGGATTGCGCTGATTTCACATCTACCAGTCGAGCGACGCCATAGACTGCGCCAAGCCCCTTCCAAACTAACCCGAACCAGCCACGATGGGCGGTTGAAGTCGATCGCATCTCCCAGTCTTTCTGACCGCTCAGGATTAAGCTGATCCACGGGTCTGCAACCACAAGGGCCTTGTCGATAGAGATCATGGTGGTGACGCTAGGATTGTTATTCGTCATGGTCTGTCCAGCTTGACTTTAAGGCTATCTAATCGTGGGCAACTGCGCAGGTGCCTCGCGATACAGAAAATTCTTGTAGAATGGCTCGATCCGCTCAATCGATTGCTAGCGATCCGTCGGCGTCTGCGGCCGGAAGCCTCAGGTGGTCCCGTTCAAACATTCCCTGCATTGCGACCATTACTGGATCCTGGTTGTCGGCGCTTTTCTCGGCACTCATTAGACGCTGAAGTGCTGCGACATCATCCTGCGTGTCGCCCATGGGCCACAGCGCTGAGCTTGCGAGGCGTCGCTTACGCATCATGAGGCTTTGTAGAAGGCAATCAAACGACTGGTCCCTGTAGGAAGAATGTATGGCCATAGGAATGTGGATCGTTACGGGGTTCATCTGCCCGATGCGATGGACACGATCATTGCACTGCTCTTCGACAGCTGGATTCCACCATCGGGACAGATGGATGACATGCGTGGCGGCGGTAAGAGTTAGCCCCGTGCCAGCAGCCTTGGGTCCTAACACAAGGAGATCGAATCCTCGATCATCTTCCAGATGCCGTTGGAACCGGTTGACGATTGCCTGGCGCTGAGGAATTGGCGTATCGCCGTTGATCAGGTCGACCCTCTGTAGCTTGAACTCGGCTCTTACTAGCTCGACGAAACGGTACTGCATCTGCCTATGCTCTATGAAGACGAGGGCCCTCTCACCCTTCGCATGAACACGACGCAGGATGTCCATGACGGCAGTTAGACGCCCAGATGCCGAAATGAAGTCATCGTCGGCCCATGCCGACTGGACGGACGGGTGGACTGATACGGTACGAATGTGATGCAGCATCTTCAGCTGAGCGCCGAGCCCGCCAGTTGCCAATTTCAGTTTGGCATCGTCGTAGGCAATAGCCTGGCCTTCCGGCATCAGTCTGGGATGAATCTTTCTCGACTTTTTGGGTAGATCGGAGGCGACCTCGTCTTTCAGACGCCGCAGTGCGAGCGGTGGGCAATCCTTGTTGGAGCGGAAAACGCGTGCATGGAGATCGGTCATATTCTCCGACGTCGGTTCCTTGTATCTCCCGTGGAACTCCCGCAGACTGTCGAGGGAGCCTGGTGCGAGCTGATCCATGATCGACCAGAGATCGGTCGCAGCGTTTTCGATAGGTGTACCTGTCAAACCAATGCGAAAGTCGGCATTCATCGCTCGTGCGGCGACGGCTCTCAGGCTGACGGGGTTCTTTAACGCCTGAATTTCGTCGAAGACGATCGCGGAGAACGGAATGCGCCCTAGCGAATGCTGATAGTTCGTAAGGGTTGTGTAGGTCGTCAAAAGCCAGAATTGGTGAGCACGGCCCTCCTCGATCGCTTCATGAAGGGAGCTTAGGTCGAGTTTGGCGTCTCCGCTGTCGGTATCGCGCCCCTTTGCGCCGACCAGCTTTCGGCCACCGAGACTGCTACCATAAAGCCGGATGAGGTGCCCCAAGCCGGGATCGTGGAGATGACGAGCGACCTCCTGTTCCCAGTTTTCGAGCAGAGATGTCGGAGCAACCACAAGTACCGGACCTGTATTCTGCGCACCGGTTTCCGCCATGTGAGACTTCAACCAAGTCAGAAAGGCGATGGTCTGAAGCGTCTTTCCCAAGCCCTGTTCGTCTGCATTCAGTACGCCGGGGAGGCCCGCCTTCCAGGCTTCGATCTGCCATTGCAGGCTTTCGACCTGATGAGGTTTCAGAGGTGTTCTGATCGAAGCCGGTATCTCGGAACCAACCGTCGATGATCTCGGAGTAAGTTTCGCGTGCCAGGAAACGTCTTCGAAGTTGACTGCTGTGTCGAGGACGACTGGGCCTCGCTTTCCTTCACCGACCGTGTCACCATCGTTATCATTGTCGTCGTTGTCGATTGCAGCGCTGAGATGATTGTCTATGACGCTCAGCATTTCCGGCCTAGCCGGTATCGACAGTTCGCCGAGCTCAACCGCGGATTTCTCTTCCTCGATCGCAGATGAAACTCTTTCCCGTAACGCCTCTAGTTCGGAGCGAGGCATCGCACCGAGCGCCTCTCCGAGTTTTCGGCTGAATTCTTCAGGCAGCCAAGTCGTGCTACTGCCTTCCGTGATGTCGAGCGCAATCTTCTCGAAGGTCACGACGCCTGTCACGCGTTCGGAAAACTCCTTGGTTTCGACGATGAGGCTGCCTGCCGCGACTTCGATCATCTCCTGCTCGGCTTGGGGTGACAGACCTTCGAGCTTGCCTTGAGATCGAAGCGAAGCTTCTACGGCATTCGATATTCTCAAGCCCGGGTTGCGGATGAAGTCTTGGCGTTCTGCGGAAGGCGCATGCTGCATCTCTGCCATCACCTGCAGCGCGGGCGTAGCGGAACGGTCAACAACCAGGTAGCTGCCTGGCGATAATCTGTAAGCGGGTAGAGCGCCACGTTCGCGAACCCGGTTCTGAAAAATACCGAGATCGGTGTTCCGAATTTCGCTCATATCCTCGGAAACTTCATCGAAACCATTCAGATCGCGTTCCAAGCGCTGCGACGAAAATGGAACGACATCAAAGTCGGATGCATTGCGGGGTGAAATGGAAAAGCTGTCCGCCATCCGGACTTGTAGGCCGCTAAGAAAGTCGGTCATAGAAAGCCGAGCAGCAGGACCTTTGTTTTCCCCATCTGCGCCCGGATCTAACATCTGCCGGAATTGTGCTAAGGCTTCCCAGTCTGTTGTATCGCCGTTGCCGGGCCGATGTACTTCCGACGTTTCGATCGCGTCCATCATCCACAATGGTATGCGGCGCAATCCGTTCGCCGTTTCCAGAATGGAGCCGATCCTCTTCGGAAATTGTCGCTGTCCATTGCGCAGCCATTCATGTTTCAGCCGAAAGTTATTGGCTCCAACAATGCCTTCAACGTCGGTCTTCAGGACCAGATCGACTACCGGGGGCAATCCCAGAGTTTCCGCGGTCCTTGCGTCGAGAGCGGCGACAAGGCGATGATCGAGAGCGATGGCATTCGATGTGACGCGGGGTGGAGCTCCGATCTCGTCGCCAATCGCGCGGAGGTCAGCCATTGCCAAGATGAGGTCGCGTTCCTCAATGGGAATGGTGTCGAGGTCGGCCTCGGACCTCTTGGAAATCAGCCGACTAAGCAACCCGTGTCGTTTTTCACGAAGGGTAACGGTGACAGCGCTCTGATCTAATGAGACATCAAATTCCAAGGCGGTTTCCTTCAGATGTTTTCCATCACCCAGCCCTGCCAATAGCCTTGGTGAGATTTCGCCTTGGCGCCTGGTATGTCTCGGATGTCATCGCAATCGTAGTGATTGCCGTAGAGGGCTGGAGCTCGCGGGTTTGTCGCGTCGAAAACATGGACCTTATAGCTGTGCGAGCCTTCTACGACGATCTTGCGCCCCACCTTCAAAATCAGAAGCGATGTATTGCTGCGGCCACCGCCGGCAACTTGACGACCAAAGCGAAGCGTCCCTCGGCTCCCGGATTGTTTGCTTTTTGATCGCGCTTCTTGTGCTGCTCGGTCACTGAAGGCAACCCAGGCTGCATCGATCCGACCTTGCTGGTGGAGACCAAGCCAGAATTTTCGCCGCGGTTCCCACATATGGCTTTCTTCGACCGCCGACACTACGTCGAGGAAGAAGCGGATGTTCTCACGGGTCAGCCATCGAAGAATCACGTTCATGAGCGGCTCGGGCACGCCATTCCAGGCGCCGCTACGCTGCACCCGAGGATCGCCGTAGAGTCCAATCAGGTTTTCCAAAAGATAACGTTGATCATCCTCCGCTGGTGCGGTCTGTGTCCAATGGCCGAGGCAAGCTGAGATCGCGTCGGCGGAGCCCGTAAGCTTCGCTTCCTGATTGTCGGGCTTCAGCCACCCAAATAGCTTTGCCATACCTTCCCGGTTCTTCAGCTCCGGCGCGATCGAGCGAATATAGGCAAGGTGAGCGTGGTCCATCAGTCCATTTGCATGCGGGCTGCGGAGACCCATAGTTCTCAGGCCAGTCCACGGATCATCCATCTGAACCATCTTCTGCGAGACGGCCTCATGCGCGATGAATGGGTCGAGTATTTCCGGGATGTGCTCCAAGAGGTTCTTCCAGCGCCCGCCAAGACGTTCACGAACTTCACGAAGTGCTTTCGATAGCTCAACGCTGTGCCGGGCGGCGGGATCGTAGGTGCTGATGTAGATCGATGCCATAGCTCCGAGAAAGCCCATCCGCGTTGAGGCGCGGCATTCGTCGTAATAGAAGCTCCGAAGATCAAGGAGGTCCGGCCGCTCACGCCGCTCTTCATCGAACAGGGCTCTTGCCGCCGAGGTGACAAGCGACATCGGCGTGTCGTTCCAATCCTCGTTCTGGAAGCGGCGGTTGATTTCGGCGACCAGCTTCTCGCGATCGCGCTCCGGTGGGTTTGCCACGACGTCGGGCCAGCGGGACAGGATACGTTCTGTCACGGACCACAGCCGGTTGATTGCGGGAAGGGCGGGAGCGTCGAAGCGCCCACGCGCTCTCAGTTTCTCAATGATTCCCATTCGTCACCCGTCACCCTTTTCGAGAGACTCGCGAATTCGTTCGATCTCATCGGACCGGCTCGGGCTGTACATGATGATCCGCAGATCGACCCTCCGGTTGGTCGCCTTTCCTTCAGGTGTATCGTTGGTACGGATGGGGCGCATCTGGCCATATCCGGCAACGGACAACACTGGTTGATTGCGGAAATTATGGAAATCCACTAGGTCGGGCTTGCTCGCAGTCATCGTGGTGAAGGTGGAGTTTGCCCTTGCCGTGGAAAGATTCAGGTTACTATCCGGAGTTCCGTCGGAGTCCGTGTGGCCTTCGATTTGCAATGCCTCGATGATGGAGAAGCTTGGATTGCATTCCACGTTCCAATTCTTATTTTGACCTAGGGTGTAGCAAGGCAGAATTTGCTCAAGGCGCGCCGCGATTTTTTCGACGACCGCCCTTCGATCTGCCTTCAATGTGCTGACGCCCCTGTCGAAAAGACCCTCTCCCTGAAAACGCAGTGCGTCGCTTTCCTCACTAATCACCACTTCAAGATCTGGAAAATCCACTTTCAACTGGTCGCGGAGAGTTTCGAGTATTCGGCGCCGTTCTGCTGCCGATCTCGTGAGGTATGCTTCCAACGGATCAGGCTTTTTCGACTTCGCAATGACCTCCTCAAGCTCGGCAATTTTGCGCTTGAGCTCAGCAATTTCATCTCTCAATTTCTCAACTAGGGTAGATTGCACTTCGATAATCTTCTCCTTCTCAGTGACAAGATTCCGAAGCTCTTCAATTTGCTGGCGTGCGCTGTCCCGTTGGGCTATCACCTCTTCGTATAGTGTCCTGCTGACCGTATCGCTCTCACTGTACTGACTTGCAAAAAACGCGAGCAAAAGCATGACAACGAATAGGAAGCTTACAGTCATGTCCGTCATGGACACGAAAGCGCTTTCCTCTTCTTCTTCCTGATGCTGAACCCTGATGCCGCCGCGCATCACACTCTCCGCGATTGTGGCGCAAATTGCTCGGCTTGTTCGACGATTTCTCTCATCGTATCCAGCGCCGGATTTAAACGTTCCTGCATGTCTCGGACGTGTCCGAACATTCCATCGACAGCACGAGCGACCTGTTCGGTATAAATCTCGAAGGCGCTTCCAAGCTTGCTGTCCATGTCGTCTAGGCGATCGCCCTGACCTCGCATCTGGTCAACCAACGTTTTCAGCCCAGACATCGTAGTCTCGATAGCAAGTCGCTCCTGCCCCAAGATTTTTTCCGCCGCCTGAAGCGCGGCTGCGGCAGATTCAGCTGTTGTCTCGGCTGTTCTGGAGACTACGCTTGCGACGTGCTGCGTACTGTCAGTCAACTGCCGAACCGATGTGTCTATCCGGTCGGCTATGGAGCGGATTGGGGTGGCTGCGGAAATCAGATCCCCGGATGCTGAGCGGAATGTGCCTGCAGCTTCGGACGAGGCCTCGGCCCCTGCTCGCACGCCATCCGCCATACGCCGGAGGTCGGCGTTGCCTTGGTTGAGCCCGGCAATCATCTCCTTCAATTGCAATGCAATCGCTTCAAGTGGGGCCATCAGCTCTTGTCCTGCCTTGATCGCAGCCTGCTCTGAAATCCGGCTGATTTCAGCACTGGTTTTCCCAAAAGCTTCAACCACGTTTTGACCGGCTGTGCTGATCGAGCCGCTCGCGTCAGTCGTCGCGGCCTGAATTCTTGCGTTGGCGGCCTCTGTCCCAGACTTCGCCGCCGCTTCGATTTCCGAGCGAAATGATTCTGCGGCAGCGCGCATTTCGCCCGCAGCCGCGGCCATCGCTTGGGCTCCTTCCCCCGTATTGCTCCGAATTCCCTCAAGCGTCTGGTTCATCACGTCGAGCAGTCGTTCTGCGCCTTGCGTGAACGCGCCTCCCGCCGATTGCGTGGTGGCAGCCATCGAGTTCCTCAGCTCTTCAACGGCTTGCGCAACACGAATCGTCGCGGTTTCCATCTCCGATCCCATACGTCCGGAACTCTGATCCATGCGATCGGCAAGTTGACCAATCTTCATTCCCGCTTCCGAAAGCCGTTGGCTTGCATCCGACAATGCAAGGCCAACAGTGTCAGTCAGTTGGCTCGATAGACCGGAAACCAGATCGCCAACGCCCTCCGCGCCGATTTTTCCCACACGGTCCATCATGGGTGCCATCGCGTCGCTGATGGACGCAGAAATTGCTTTTGGCAGTTCTTCGCGAAGCGGACGCCCGAGCTCTGAGACCAGTTCCATTCCAATTATGCGAAAATGCTCGCGTTGCTCGCGAATAGCCTGAAGCTGTTCAGATGCTAGCGCCTCAAGACTGATGTATGTCAGCTTTTTCTCGATCGCCTCGCAAAGGTCGTGAGCAGCCCGAAGCAGCCCGCCATAGACGCGACGAAAAACGATTGTGAAGACGATCGAACAGAACAGACCTGTAAGCGACATGATGAATTTTGCTGACGCGATGCTCAGCAACGTTCGCATCGTTGCACTATTGATCTCATCTCCTTGAGACATTGCATTCAGCGCTGAGATCAACCCGAGGAAGGTCAGGAACAATCCGATCGTCACAAAGAGGCCAGGGGCGATCCTCCACGCCCCGGCGCCAAACCCCAGATCCTCGACGTTGAGAAATGTCGAGGGCCTCACGGCATTGCGTAGGATGACGTTACCGTCTTCCTCATGTGGAACGAAGGTTTCACGGTATTCCGTCCACGCGTGGGCGAGTTGCCGCTGCTGGGGCGACCTCGCATTCTCAGCGATCTTTGCTCCGAGCGCGTCGATGTTCCGGCTGAATTCGAGCTCGTCAGCGCTCGCAGAGATCTCTCTTTTTAGCCACAGAATGGCACGCCTCTGCCGACTGACCCTTCTCCAAAAGGCGATGGATGCGATGATCAAAGATGCTAGCAGAAGAAATGCCACGAACCCCGGAGCAGATTCATGCGTCAGCAGTCCGGCGATGTACAAAATGAATGTGCGGAAAAAGTCCCCGGTCGATGTTACGATCTGCACCTATGCCCCCAATATCAGACGGCAAATCACCGTCGCACTCTATCAGGAGACGTTTGCATAAAACCGCCTCAGGTTGTCTACCTTAAAACATTCTATCCAGCTTAAAGTGACGTGTGCTCGCACGGCTACCACCCTAGGCCGCAAGAGCTTCTAAAACGACTACACCAGGCAAATCATGTTTGCTGCAGAAATTTAGCTTATAGAAACTCCACGTCGAGGCGATCGACATATCCCATTATGAATTCGTCCTCGTTGGAAGTTAAAGCCCGTACTTGCACCCAGTCAGTGCCATTGCGGCTTAGCTCGGCAACTGCCGTAAATTTTGTGTGGCTGACGCAACCTGCAGAAGCCGATGCTGTGTCAGGCAACGAGTGGATTGCCGTGCGGTATACTGTTTGCATCTCAGTTGGTCGTCCCAGCTTCTTAGTCTCGGCTAGGATGGCCTCCAACTGCGCCGCGAAGTCTGTGGGCTCGTGATCTAGGGGTTTCAGATCACTGGTAAACTGCGCCCAAGGAAGGTGTCCAAATACACTCGCACTGCCCCGAGAGGTCTCATAGATGAATGTCGGTGAGGCAATTTTGCTAAGGCGCTTACGATAGCCGGTCAACGCGATGAAATTGGCGTCATGGATGAGCTTCTGGAGGTCTGGATCTGTAGAAGGGACTTTTGGGTTCTTATCAAGGAAAGTTCGCTTCACTCCATCCAAGTTGTTAAGAACGATGTCCGCCTGCTGCGCGCGATGACGGATCTGCACGCTGTCGACGGGGACGAAGCGCAGTTCGAAGGGCAGTCCGCCAGAGAAATAGTCTGTTACTGCTTGGCGGGAGAAAGGGCACCAGGGAGCGCCAATTAGGTAAACACTGGCAGTGGATTCACCAACTCGCCCCCAAAGTGCATTGCGTAGATCCCAAAGCACGGTCTTGTCCCATACAGAGCAGAGGCTCTGGGCCCATGAGTTATTGGTCGCTCCCAACACGAGGCTAGAAGCCGCCATCCCTCTTAAAAAATCACGCTTGCTGCTCAGCATTTACACTTCCCCACAATTGGCGTCGCCCTCAATTACTTTCGTGTCGCTTTCCTTCACAGAACGATACAAATCCCACTCCTCGTGCCGCACATAACTAAGGTTTCCCGCAGTGACCTTTAGCAGGACCTGAGAGGGTGTATCGGGAATCGGAACACGTAACGTATTCCCTGCTTCTTCCCGGCCCATGAACCCCTCACCAAAGAAAACCATGTTGCGGTTTTCTTGGCCTCCACACATCCAAAGCTGATATTGCAGGGGCTCTTCTGTGCGCACCTTCTTTAGGTCTATCGCAATCGCGTCACCTTCTCTTGCCGCGCGGCTGACATAAAGGGTGTCAAATTCCTTCACCTCGGGTCCGAGGCGATTTTTGATCTCTGTCAGAACTTCGAGTTCGGGAGACATGGCCACAGTGACGATACCGATAGCCCCGCAAATTCGCGCGGCAGCATCCCACTTGTCCAGGAGGCTCATGCTTGACCATTCGCCTTTAACGATCCTCGGGATGTTTCCGAGCAGATATTTCCTAATAAAAACAAGCATTATGCATCCCCGAGTTGTAGACAAAAGGGGTAGCTGCAGTTCCGTTTAGAAAGTCTGAATTTTCAATGTGGCGGCGCCGAATAGCGAGGGCACTAGGGTATGTTGGTTAGTTTTCCGTCACCGGTAAGCGGCAGCGGTTTGCGAAAGCGCTAGATACGCCGGCAGGTCTGTATCGGGCTCATTTGTAGGTTTGGGACTTGCGGTCAGGCTAGAAGGTATCAGATCTCTGGCACCCTCACGACGCAACTAAATAGAAGTTAAGCCGCCGTATCGATTGGCATGATCGGCTAGCGTTACGCGTCCGGAGTTACAGCACATTTGAGACCAGTCTCGCCCCTAGGTTTCTATAAGCAAGAAGCTGGTCGGAGACAGCGCCATTTCACGCACCGCTGCAATTGTGCGCCTGATGACTGGCCTGCGCGCCGACCTTCAAATAGTTCCATAATATCTGAGCTGTAGCAACGCTAAGTTCACAGCCCCATGCAGGTTCAGGCTACGCCGCTCCGAGGCAGTACCTCTCCCAGTCCATCATCATCGGTCGCCGCTGATCCAGTAGATCGGTTCGATGATAGGCAGCCTCAACGGCATTCTTCACGGTATGCGCAAGGGCACGCTCAGCCAAATCCCGCGAATAGCCGTTCTCCGACGCCCAGTCGCGGAAGCTTGATCTAAAGCCATGCGCTGTCGCATGCCGTCCTGGGGTGTCGCTTTCGACTTTATGATGGTGCAGGAATTTCGTTAGCGCCATATCCGTGACTGCCTTTTTGGTCCGGGATGGGAAGACGAGGCCTTCTCCGCTTTCCGTGAGCTCGAGCCGTTCTTCGAGGATTTCGATCGCTCGCGGTCCCAATGGAACGCGGTGCGCAACCTTGGCTTTCATCCTGGGGGCAGGCACCGTCCAGATCTGATGGGAAAAGTCGATCTCGTGCCACTGCATATGTCGAAGTTCGCCTGAACGGCTGCCCGTGAGGATCACTAGCTCAAGCATCTGTCGCGTACTGTTCGATTCCCCCGCATAGAGTACTTCGGTGAAGAACGAGGGTAACAATCGCCATGGGAGGGCAGGATGATGCTCGACCCGCTCTCGTTTGCCCGGCTGCTTCGGCAACAACTTGTCGACGACGCCGACGGGGCTTGCCAGAATGAAGCCGTTCGCGGCGGCCCAATTCATCACCGAGTTGCAACGCTGCTTTACCCGGGATGCGGTTTCCGCTTTCTCCAACCAGATGGGCTTAAGGCAGGCGGCAAAGTCGGCCGGAGCAAGCTCGTCTACGCGGGTCTTGCCAATCTTCGGGAAAACAAACCTTTCAAGCGTACTGATCCATTGATCACGGTGCTTCTTGTTGCGGAAGCCCTCAGCCTTGTCCGCAAAGTGCTGGCGCGCCGCTTCTGCAAAGGTCGGAACAGCCGCAAGGCGAGCGGCCTCCCGTTCCTGCTTACGGCGGATCTCCAAAGGGTCGTTTCCGCCGTCAATCACGGTACGTGCTTCGAAAGCCTTCGTCCGGGCCTCTCGGATTGATGTAGTGGGATAACTTCCAAGCCCCATTTCTCGACGCTTGCCGGTCGCCGGTGATAGGAAACGCAGGATCCACTTTCCGCTGCCGGGGCTGCCCCCAGGTATGAGGTAGAGCCCGACAATCGTACCGTCTGAAACGGCTTTGTCGCTCGGTTTCAGCTTGCGTGCCTTGGCGTCGCTGAGCATCTTTTTCGTCTCCTTCATGCACTCCATGAAGGTTTGCTAGCCCGCCATTCAGCCCGCCACAAGTGCCGCGATTTGATGTTACGGGATGAGACGAGATGGCATGTGGACAAGCTTTATATTGGGAAAAGAACGTTTAAATACAATATGATATGAGACCGATTAGGTTTGGCTGATCAGCTGGCGGGAGCGGCCACCCTGTCCGCCATTCTTCCCCATCTCCATTCGACTATATGATGCCATTCACCCCGATGGCGCAGTGTTGGCGGTTCCCCCTGCATTCTCGGCTTCCGAAACGCTCTGCTTGACCGCGATAAAGCTGTCCGGCGTGACCGAGATGCTGTCGATGCCGCACTCCACGAGGAACTTGGCAAATTCCGGATGGTCGCTCGGTGCCTGGCCGCAAATGCCGATCTTGGCCCCTGCAGCCTTGGCTTCGCTGATCACGCTGCGGATCATCCATTTGACTGCATCGTCCTGCTCGTCGAAGAGATCGGCCAGCTCGCCGGAATCGCGGTCGACCCCGAGTGTCAGTTGGGTCAGGTCGTTTGATCCGATGGAGAACCCATCGAAATGCTGGGCGAACTGCTTGGCAAGGATGACGTTCGAGGGGATCTCGCACATGACGAAGACCTGCAGGTCGCTCTCCCCGCGCTTCAGTCCGTTTTCGGCCATCACGCCAAGTACCTTTTCAGCCTCCGCAACGGACCGGCAGAAGGGGATCATCACCACGACATTCTTGAAGCCGAGTTCGTTGCGCAGCTTTCGAATTGCCCTGCATTCGAGAGCAAATCCGTCCCGGTATCGCGGCGAATAGTATCGCGAGGCGCCGCGAAAACCGATCATCGGGTTTTCCTCGGTCGGCTCGAACGCGGCACCGCCAAGAAGCCCCGCATATTCATTGGTCTTGAAATCGCTCATCCGCACGATGACAGGCTGCGGGTAGAAGGCTGCTGCGATCCTCGCCAGTCCTTCGGCGAGCTTGTCGACGAAGTAGGCGGACTTGTCGGCATAGCCCGCCGTCAGTTCGGCGATTTCGGCCTTGGCACTCTGATCGGACAGTCCGTCGAAATTCACCAGTGCCATGGGATGGATACGAATGGCGTTGCTGATGACAAATTCCATGCGCGCCAGGCCAACGCCGTCCGCCGGCAGTCGCCACCAGCGGAATGCGGCACCCGGATTGGCGAGGTTCAGCATTACCTTGGTCTTTGTCGCCGGAATATCCTCCATGTCCAGTGTCTGGACCTCGTAGTCGGCGCGGCCCTCATAGATCGACGCCTCGTCGCCTTCGGCGCAGGACACGGTAATTTCCTGGCCGGAATGCAGGACCTGGGTTGCTGTCCCCGTCCCGACAATGGCGGGCAGCCCCAGTTCCCGGCTGACAATAGCAGCATGCGAGGTGCGGCCGCCATGGTCGGTCACGATCGCAACTGCCCGCTTCATGATCGGAACCCAGTCGGGGTCGGTCGTGGACGTGACCAGGATCGATCCGTCGACGAATTGTCCGATGTCGCGGGCGTTTTCGATCAGGCAGACCTGGCCGGAGACGACGGCGTCGCCGATCGACAGGCCCTTGAGCAGTGTCTTGCCCTTGCTCTTGATCTCGTAGGAGCTGAACACTGCGGTTTCGCGGTTCGACTGGACCGTTTCTGGTCGGGCCTGGACGATGTAGAGGCGCCCGGAATGCCCGTCCCGGGCCCATTCCATATCCATGGCGCAGCCGTAATGGCGTTCGATGGTCGTGGCCCAGCGCGAAAGTGTCAGGATCTCGGCGTCGGAAAGCACGAAGGCGGCGCGCTCCGCTTTCGATGTCGGCACGTTGCGCGTCGGCTGCTCGGCAGAGCCATAGATCATCTTGATGGTCTTGCTGCCGCACTTCTTTGAAATGATCGGGCTGAGCGTCGGATCGTCCAGGAGCGGTTTGAAGACCTGATATTCGTCCGGGTCGACGGCGCCCTGAACGACATTTTCGCCGAGCCCCCAGGCGGCATCGATCAGGACGACCTTGTCGAAACCCGTTTCCGTGTCGATCGAGAACATGACGCCGGACCCGCCAATGTCGGAACGCACCATTTGCTGGATCCCGACAGACAGCGCGACCTTCATATGGTCGAAGCCTTTCGTCTGGCGATAGGAGATCGCCCGGTCGGTAAACAGCGAGGCAAAGCAGCGCTTGCAGGCCTGCAAGAGTTCCGTCTCCCCGACGATATTGAGGAAGGTCTCCTGCTGTCCGGCAAAGCTCGCATCCGGAAGGTCCTCGGCCGTGGCGCTGGAGCGGACGGCGACGCTGACCTCAGGTTGACCGGCTCTGTCTGCCAGGCCGCGATAGGCCTCGACGATGGCAGCGGCCGTGGCGGCCGGCCAGTCAGCCCTGAGGAACAGCTGGCGGATGGCTGCCCCCGTCTCGGAAAGGCTTGCCTTGCCGGCTGTCCAGTCGGCGATCGATTTGCCGATCGATTCGCGGATCTGGTTTTCGTCGACGAAATGCCAGTAGGCATCAGACGTGGTCGCAAAGCCCGGCGGAACATCGACGCCCTGGAGACCCAGCTCCTGGATCATTTCTCCGAGCGAGGAATTCTTGCCCCCGACCTTGGCGACATCCGAGCGTTTGAGGTCATCAAACCAAACAACATGAGCGGTTACCTGATGCATGCCTACCTCCTCCAAGGACGGGTTGTTTCAAGCGAACCCGAGAGAAGGCTATCGGCAAATCGCCGACTTGCGGTTGATACACATCAAGGAGAGTTCGGCTCGGCCCGGATCCTACGGTTTTAGTCATGCAACTCCGACGCGGCCAGCACTTGGCTGTCCGATCTGTTGCAACATGCCGCTGAATGCTGGACGCTTAAGGGTCGGTGCTGCGCAGATATCCGAGCACGGCGTCGGCGATCATCGACTTGTGACGGTCGTAGAGGTCAGGTTCGGAAAGGTCACGCTTGAAGATCGTGCCGAAGGTGTAGCGGTTCGAGACGCGAAAGAAGCAGAAGGCGCTGATCAGCATGTGCAGATCGATCGCGTCGACCCTTCGCTGGAACAGGCCGCTCTTCAGGCCACGGTCGATGATGTCCTGCAGCGTGCGAATGACGGAAATGTTGAGATCAGCGATTTCACTCGATCGCTTCATGTGCATCGCGTGATGAATGTTCTCGATACTGACGAGCCGCACGAAATCGGGATTGTGTTCGTCATGGTCGAAGGTCGTGCTGATCAGCCGGCGCAGAGCTTCGTCGGGCTCCAGTTCCGACAGCTGTAGATCCGCTTCGAGCGATCGGATCTTGCGATAGGCCTTTTCCAGCACCGCGAGGTAAAGCCCTTCCTTGCTGCCGTAGTAGTAATAGATCATCCGCTTGGAGGTGCGCGTCTTCTCGGCGATCTGATCCACTCGCGCGCCCGACAGGCCGAATTCGGCGAACTCCTCCGTTGCGACATCCAGGATGTCTTCCCGCGTCCGCTCAGGGTCGTTCCTGCGCGTTTCCCTCGCCGTTTTCGCCATAGTTTCCATCCCCGATCGCGATTGCGGCCGTTGCCGACGCAGCGCGCCTTCAGTTCATAGTGATCTCGGCCCCACGCTTCAAGCCGGCGAGTGTTGACACTAACTAGTTAGTACATTATCGTTTCTGCCAGGTTGGGAGGCCGGAAGCTTGGACGAGATCCGGGCTTCGACATTGGGAGGCGGTTATGACGCAAAAGCGCGATATCTTGCGCGCCGGACTGATCGGGTTCGGCATTCAGCGCTCGCTGACCCCTGCCATGCACATGCGCGAAGGCGCGGCCCACGGCGTTGATTATCAGTACGAACTCATCGACCTCAATGAGCGCAAGCTCGGCCCCGATGACCTCGATGCGCTTGTCGCCGAGGCTGAGCAACGCGGCTTCTGCGGCCTCAACATCACCTATCCCTGCAAGCAAAGGATCCTGCCCTTGCTGACCGACATCTCCGAGGACGCGCGCAAGCTCGGCGCGGTCAATACGGTGATCTTGCGAAACGGAAAGCGCATCGGCCACAACACCGACTGGTGGGGATTTGCCCAAGGGCTTAGCCGGCAGCTGCCTGACGCAGACTTGTCGTCTGTGGTTCAGATCGGTGCTGGCGGTGCCGGCGCGGCGACGGCCTATGCCGTGCTCGAAATGGGCGCGCGGTCACTTGCAGTCTTCGATATCGATCCGGACAAGGCATCGGAACTCGCGTCCCTCATGGCGAGACATTTCCCGGAAGCGTCGGTCAGCGTGGTTTTCGATCTGCAGACTGTCATCGGCCGCGCAACCGGGCTCGTCCATGCCACGCCGATCGGAATGGACAAGCATCCCGGCATGCCCGTGCCCGCAGAACTGTTGCACCCGGGCCTCTGGGTCGCCGAGGTGGTCTACTTCCCCTTGGAGACGGCGCTACTGCAGGCCGCCCGCCAGCGCGGATGTCGCGTGGCAAACGGAGGTGGCATGGCCGTCTTCCAGGCCGTCGGCGCATTCTCGTTGTTCACGGGCCTCCAGCCGGAGGTCGGTCGCATGCTTCGCCATTTTGAAGTGCTGACGGAGGGTGGTGTCACGCCCCAGCCTCAGACGGCTTGAGGCGGAGAGTGCATTTGGAGTGCGGGCATCAGGCGCTGGCAGCCTGTCTGGATTGAAACTGGTGGCCTGGAAGGGCGGGAAGGAGGAAGACATGTCCGGCATCATCGATATCCTGTACTCCCGGGCTGTGCGCCACCTGTCGCTGTCCCATGCTCCAACTCCTTGCATGCGATCCGCTGTGCTGGCTGTTCCCGCCTGTGCGAGGAGGCTCGCATGAAGACCTCGATTGCGACAGTCTCCATCAGCGGTGAGTTCGAGGAAAAGCTCGCCGCCATCGCGCGCGCCGGCTTCGATGCCGTCGAGATCTTCGAGAACGACTTCCTCGCCTTTGACCGTTCGCCAGCAGAGGTCGGACAGATGGTTCGTGATCACGGGCTTGCCGTGTCGCTTTTCCAGCCGTTTCGCGACTTCGAAGGCATGCCGGAACCCTTCCGGTCTCGCAATTTCGATCGCGCCGAGCGCAAATTCGATCTGATGGCCGAGCTCGGCACGGATCTGATGCTGATCTGCTCGAACGCCTCACCGGTCGCGCTGGGCGGGATCGATCGCGCCGCCGAGGATTTCCATGCGCTTGGCGAACGTGCCGCGCGCCGCGGCTTGCGGGTGGGCTATGAGGCGCTCGCCTGGGGTCGGCATATCAACGACCACCGCGACGCCTGGGAGATCGTGCGCCGCGCCGACCACCCCAGCATTGGCCTGATCCTCGACAGCTTCCATACCTTGTCTCGCAAGATCGAGCTGAATTCGATCCGGTCGATCCCCGGCGATCGCATCTTCATTGTCCAGCTCGCGGATGCGCCGCTGATCGAAATGGATCTCCTCTATTGGTCGCGCCATTTCCGCAACATGCCGGGCGAAGGTGACTTGGCCGTCACCGCCTTCATGCAGGCCGTCGCGGCCACCGGGTACAACGGCTATCTGTCGCTGGAAATCTTCAACGACCAGTTTCGCGGCGGCTCACCCGACGCGATATCGCGCGACGGACGTCGCTCGCTGGTCAACCTCATGGATCAGGTGGCCCGGGCTGAACCGAAGATCAGCATACCGGTGCCGGCCATGCCCGATCGCGCCAAAGTATCCGGCATCGCCTTCATCGAATTTGCCGCCGGCGAGGACGAGGAGCGCGAACTCGAAGCCCTTTTCACGCTGCTCGGCTTCGTGCCCACTGCCCGGCATCGCTCCAAGGCCGTGACCCTCTATCGCCAGGGCGACATCAACCTCGTCATCAACAGGGAAGAGAAGGGTTTCGCCAACGCCTCCTATCTCGTCCATGGGGCCAATGCCTATGCCTTCGGGCTCATGGTCGATGACGCAGCAGAGGCCCACAGGCGCGCGCTTCAGCTCGGTGCCGAGGATTTCCGCCAGTCCGTCGGTCCAGGCGAGCTGCAGGTCCCGGCGATCCGCGGCGTCGGCGGAGGGCTCGTCTACTTCCTCGACCAAAAGAGTGAACTCGCGCGGATATTCGACGTCGAGTTCATGCCTCTCGATGAAACGCCGGAGAGCAGCGTCCACATCGGCCTGACCCGGGTCGACCACATCGCCCAGACAACGCGCTATGAGGAAATGCTCACCTGGCTGCTCTTCTACACATCGCAGCTCGAGGCCCGGAAGACGCCGATGGTCGACATCATCGATCCGGCCGGCCTCGTCAGAAGCCAGGTGGTCGAGACCCCGGACGGACGCCTGCGAATCACCCTGAACGGCGCTGAAAACCGCAACACGCTGGCCGGCCGCTTCATCGCCGAAACCTTCGGCTCGGGTATCCAGCACATCGCCTTCGAGACCGACGATATCTTCGCCACGGCCGAGGCACTTGCCGCCAAGGGTTTCCGATCCCTCGTGATCTCGCCCAACTATTATGACGACATCGAAGCCCGCTTCGGTCTCGATCCCGATCTCGTCGAGCGGATGAAATCGGCGAACATCCTCTATGATCAGGATGAAGCGGGGGAGTATTTCCAGCTTTACTCGCCAACCTATGGCGAGGGTTTCTTCTTCGAAATCGTCGAGCGTCGGGGCTATCGTGGCTATGGAGCGCCGAATGCGATCTTCCGCATCGCTGCCCTCAAGCGCCATCTGCGTCCGAAGGGAATGCCGAAATGAGCGCCCGGATTATCCACGCAGCCGGTCGCAGCCGTTCAGTTCGCCACCGTGCCGCCGAGTGCAATCGTCAGCGACTGGTCGATGTGACGCGACAGAGCCGCGGTAGCCAGCTCCGAAGACCCCTCCAGCAGCGGGTTGAGGAAGGCCAGATGCTCGGAGATAACCCGTTTGGCATTGTCGCGGGTCACGCGCACTCTGGTTTGCGCCGTCATCCGGATCTTGATCGCCGTGACACGGTAGACATTGGCGATCAGACTGTTCTCCATGGCATCGACCATGTCGGCATGCATCTGCCAGTCATAGACCTGCAATTCGCGCAGGAAGACGGGAAGGTCGGTGATGTCGTCGCCGCCGAGCCGCTCGCGCGCCTGGATATGCCAGTCGAGCCAGTTCGCGATCACGGCGCGGTCGAGGCGCTGAATCATGTCCGGAATGGCGCTGAGTTCGATGATGCGGCGCATCTGATACGCTTCCCGCACGAAGGTCACGTCGAGGCTGGGCACCATCAGCCCGCGTTGCGGAAGCGTCTGCAAAAGGCCTTCGGCCTCGAGCCGCGGGATGGCTTCGCGGATGGCGCTGAGCGTCAGACCCGTCGTCTCGACCAGCGCGCGCTGGGAGATGACCTGGCCCGGCTTCAGCCGGCCCCAATTCAGAAGTTCTTCAATTCGACTATAGGCGAGCTGCCTGAGGGAGCTTTCACCTGTCGTCGACATAACTGCCTGCCGGGCGCTCGGTTTGTCTCTCATGGGGTCACACTGTCGTTGTTCGGGATTGATAACAGCACACTAACATGTTAGTTCGATATCAGTAAGGCAGGATCTCTGCCAGCAGCGCGTTTTCACAGGTTTGGAGGACCGGAAGCGTGCTGGGGCGGAAAAACAACCAGAAGTTCAATAGTCAAACGGGAGGAGACTACGCAATGAAACTCACACTGACCCGCCGCTTCCTGATGGCGTCCGCCATCACCTTCACGGCACTCGCCGCGAGCGGCCCGCTCGCAACCGTCGTCGCCCAGGACAAGCCGGTGATCCGCATGTCCACACCGGCCTCCGAGACCGATCAGCGATCCGTTGCGCTGGCGACCGTCTTCGGCCCGGCGATCGGCGAATTCGCCACCTACCAGCCGCATTACAATGCCTCCCTCGTGCCGCAGGGCTCGGAACTCGAGGCCATTGCAGCCGGCGATCTGGAAATGTCGATCACCTCGGCCCAGGAACTGGCAAACTTCCTGCCGGAATTCTCGATCTTCGCCACCGGTTATGTTCATCGCAGCGCCCAGCATCAGGTCAATGTCTTCAACGACCCGCTGATGCAGCCGTTCAAGGACAAGGTCGAAAGCGAACTCGGCGTGAAGCTGCTTGCCGTCATGTATCTCGGCAAGCGCCATGTGAACCTGCGCTTCCCGCGTTCCGAAAAGAACGTCATGACTCCCGCCGACCTGGCCGGCGTCAACCTGCGCATGCCGGGCAGCGACGCCTGGCAGTTCCTCGGCCGCGCGCTCGGCGCAAACCCGACACCGGTGGCCTTCACCGAAATCTACACCGGCCTGCAGACCGGCTCGGTCGATGGTCAGGACAATCCGCTGCCGACGGTTGTCGATGCGAAGTTCTACGAAGTCACCAAGCAGGTGAGCCTGACCGCCCACCTCGTTGACCTGAACTACATCGCCCTTTCCAAGGCTGTTTGGGACAAGCTGACGCCGGAGCAGCAGGCAACGGTCCAGAAGGCCGCCGAAGACGCGGCGCAGTCGGGCCGGGAAGGCCAGCTGAAGAAGGAAGACGAACTCGTCGCCTTCCTCAAGGAACAGGGCCTCGATGTTTATGAGCCCGATCTGAACGCGTTCCGTACCCATGTCCAGGCACAGTATGTCGGCTCCGACTTCGCCAAGGCCTGGCCGGAAGGTGTTCTCGAAAAGGTCAATGCGCTCGCCGACTGATCCCGATCTGACCTGAACCGGGCCGGAGAGTGATCTCCGGCCCCTCGTCGAACATGATGTCCTGTCGAAGGTGATGGTGTGTCTTCTCTAATCAGACTGTTTCGGACTTCGGCGGAGGCCGTGGCTGCCGCGCTGATGGCCGCCATGTTTGCGACCTTCATTCTGCAGGTCCTCGTTCGCTACACGGCGCGTTTGCCCTGGGTCGCCGAGAACATGCCCTTTCTCCAGCCGACCAACTTTGGCTGGACGCTGGAATTCTGTCTCGCCATCTGGGTCTGGCTGATTTTCTGGGGCAACAGTTTCGTCGTCAGGGTCGAGGATCACGTTACCTTCGACGTCCTCTATGTTTCCGTCTCCCCGCGTGTCCGGCGGATCTTCACCATCGTCACCGGCCTTGCGGTCGCCATCGCGCTTCTCTTGTCGGTAGCGCCCACCTGGGATCGCCTCGCCATTCTTCGCCTGAAAAAGACGGCCACTCTCGGTGATCTCTTCGGCGACTGGATCCGCATGCGGGATGTCTACATGATCTATATCGTCTTCCTCGTCGCCGTCGCCGGCCGCTATCTGTGGCAGGTCTGGCAGGCGTTGCGCGAGAGCCTCAGCGGCTCTGGTGATACCGGACAGACGGGAGGCCAGGCATGAGCATCGCCTTCCTCCTTTGCATCGTCATTTTGCTTGGCCTCGCCGTGATGGGTACGCCCATCGCCTATGCGATCCTCGTCGCCTCATTCGCCTATCTTGCAGCCAGCGGTCAGAGCATCGGCATCAGCGGCAAGATCCTGCTTGATGGCCTTTACCAGAGCTTCATTCTGCTGGCCGTGCCGCTGTTCATCATCGCGGCCAATATCATGAATGCCGGCTCGGTCTCCGATCGTCTGCTGCAGTTCTGCGTCGCCCTGGTCGGCCGCTTCCGCGGCGGCCTTGGCCATGTCAACATCCTTTCGTCCCTGGTCTTTTCCGGCATGTCCGGCTCTGCGATTGCCGATGCCGCCGGCATCGGCAAGATGATCATCGACATGATGGTGAAGTCCGGCCACTACACGCGCGGCTACGCCGCCGCGATCACGGCCGCTTCCGCCACCATCGGCCCGATCATCCCGCCGTCGATCCCGATGGTGCTCTATGCCCTCGTTTCCAACACCTCCATCGGCTTCCTCTTCCTCGGCGGTATCGTCCCCGGCCTGATGATGGGTGCCATGTTGATGGCCATGAATGCCTGGATTTCGCACAGGCGTGGCTTTGCCAAGCATGAGCCCGTGCCGCTGCGGGAATTCCCGGCCCTGACGATCAATGCCGGCCCTGCATTGATGATGCCGGCGATCCTGCTCTACGGCATCTATGGCGGCGTGACGACGCCGACCGAGGCGGCGGCTGTGGCGGCCTTCTATGCGCTGATCCTGGCGACGATCTTCTACAGGTCGCTCAGCTTCAAGCATTTCTACGAGATCCTGGTCACCAGCGCACGTTCCTCCGCTGCCGTCGGCCTGATCATTGGCGGCGCGCTGATCCTGAACTACATCGTCGCCTCGGAGAACATTCCGACCGTCGTCGCCAACGCCCTGGTCGACCTCGATGTGCACCCGCTGGTCTTCCTGCTCGCCGTCAACCTTCTGTTGCTCGTGCTCGGCTGCTTCCTCGATGCCTCGACGATCATCCTGGTCATCATTCCCTTGTTCATTCCGACATGCCGGGCGCTCGGCATCGACCTCGTGCACTTCGGTGTGGTGGCCGTGGTCAACTGCATGATCGGCCTGATCACGCCGCCCTACGGCATCCTGCTCTTCGTCATCAATGCCGTGACGCGCATACCGCTCGCTGAAATCATCCGAGAGATCTGGCTCTTCCTGGCGGCCCTGATGGTTGCCCTGCTGCTGCTGATCCTCATTCCTGACATCACCCTGATGCTGCCGCGTGCCCTCGGTTATGCCGGCTGACCGCAACTGCCCCTGTTTCGAGGACCGCTTCCATGACGCATAACTTCCACGGGATCGTCCCGGTGATGATCACGCCCTTTACCGACAAAAACGGGATCGACTGGGACGGCTATGCCAGGTTGATCGAATGGTACATCGACAATGGCTCCCATGGCCTGTTCGCCGTGTGCCAGTCCTCGGAAATGCTGTTTCTGACGCTCGAGGAGCGCACCGCGCTCGCCTCATTCACGGTCCGCCAAGTCAAGGGCCGCGTCCCGGTCGTCGCTTCCGGGCATATCTCTCAGAGCATGGACGACCAGAAGGCGGAACTTCGGGCCATGGCTGAGACGGGCGTCGATGCCGTCGTGCTGGTGACAAACCGCCTGGCGGCTGCCGACGAAGATGCCACCGTCTTCCGCTCGCGCATGCAGGACCTGCTCGGCGCGATCCCGGCAGACATGACGCTCGGGCTCTACGAATGCCCCGCACCCTATCGCAGATTGCTGACCGATGATGAGGTCCGCTGGTGCGCCGAGAGCGGTCGCTTCGCCTTCCTGAAGGATGTCTCCTGCGATCTCGACCACATCCGCCGCCGGCTTGCCCTCGTCGAAAACACGCCGCTTGCAATCAACAATGCCAATGCAGCGATTGCCTGGCCTTTCCTTCAGGCCGGTGGCCACGGCTTTTCGGGTGTCATGAACAACTTCCACCCGGATCTCTATCGCTGGCTCTACGATCACGGCAAAGCCGATCCGGAACTTGCCGCCGAACTCGACACCTTCCTCGTCCTCTCGGCCATGTCGGAGAGCTACGGCTATCCGAAGCTCGCCAAGCATTTCCATCGCCGCATCGGCACGTTCTCGAATGTCCATAGCCGCGCCGTGCCGCATGACATAGCGGAACGCCACTGGGCCGTGGAGACCATTCTGGATCATATCGTGACGGGTGCGGACCGTTTCCGCTCTAAAATCGCGAGAGCCTGAGCCAAGGCTTTCGCCCAACTTAGGCCGGTGCGGTGCTCAAGGCCGATCGTTTGCGACTGAGGTAACGTCCCTCTGCCGCACGAACGATGGATCCCTGATCCATCACGGTCTTGCCGCGGACCAGCAGGCGCACCGGCCACCCCGTCACCGCAAGCCCTTCATAGGGCGTGTAATCTGCCCCGTGCTGCAGCATCTCATTGGTCAGGGTGAGCTGCCTTGTGGGGTCCCACAGCGCGATGTCGGCATCTGAGCCGATCGCGATTGTGCCCTTCTGCGGATACATGCCGTAGAGCTTGGCGTGGTTGGTCGACGTCACCGCAACGAAGCGGTTGATATCGATCCGCCCCTTCATCACCCCTTCGGAAAACAGAATGGGAAGGCGCGTTGCCACACCCGGTATTCCGTTCGGGATCCACCGGAAATGCCGCTTGCCCTTCTCGTTCAGCTTGCCCTCCGGATCGTCGAAACGAAACGGGCAGTGATCGGACGAGAAGAGGTCGAAAACGCCCTGTTCGAGACCTTCCCAGCAGGCATCCTGGCTCGGCTTGTCGCGCGGCGGCGGCGAGCAGACAAACTTTGCGCCGTCCAGACCTTCGAGATCAAGGTCATCCGCCGTCAGCATCAGATATTGCGGGCAGGTCTCGCCGGCGATCTTCTGTCCGCGCTGGCGGGCGCGGCGGATTTCCTCCATCGCCTCGCGGTTGGAGACATGCACAATCACGATGGGTACGTCGACGATTTCGGCGAGCGACAGCGCTCGGTGGGTCGCTTCGCGTTCGGCCGCCACCGGGCGGGTTGTGGCATGGTATTTAGGGGCGAATTTGCCCTCTTCTTCATGCCGGCCGATCAGGTAGCGGATCGCATCCTCATTCTCGCAATGGACCATGACCAGCGCACCGGTGCGCCTTGCCGTATCCAGCGTGGCCAGAATCTCGTCGTCACGCAGACGCAGTCCCTCATAGGTCATGAAGACCTTGAGCGAGGTGTAGCCATCCTCGACAAGCGCCGGCAGTTCCTGGCCGAGAACTTCCGCCGTCGGGTCAGTCACGACGAGGTGGAAGGAGACGTCGATATGACATTTCCCCTCGGCCTTGCCGTGATAGATCTTGAGCGCCTCGCGCAGTGACTGACCCTTTTCCTGCATGCAGAAGGCGAGCACGCTGCTGTTGCCGCCGATCGCAGCCGACCGCGTGCCGCTGTCGAAATCGTCGGCCATGACGATGCCCTCGCCGGAGGGCTGGTCGAGATGCACGTGGCTGTCGATCCCGCCCGGCAGGACGAAGAGCCCCGTTGCATCGATCACCTCGTCGGCATCCGTCAGATCGGTCGCCAGCGCCACGATCCGGCCATCCTTGATGCCGACATCGCTGACGAAGCTGTCGCTTGCTGTCACCACCGTTCCGTTGCGGATCACCGTGTCGAAATGCATGGGGCTCGTCCTTCTCTGTTGGGGCTCAGCTCGCCTTCGCAAGCCCGGCCTGTCCGGCCAGGATCCGGTCAAGCGCTGCCGTGAAACGATCCACTTCCTCCAGGGTGTTGTAATGCACCATCGAGACGCGCAGCATGCCGCCATGATCCGTCAGGCCGAGATATTCGGCGAGCCGGCGCGAGTGAAAGTCGCCGAAGCGCATCGCGATCTTTTCTGCGTCCATCGCCCTGCACATCTCGCCGGCCTCGCGACCGTCGAAACGAAAGGCGATGGTCGGCACCCGGCGGCTCTCGTGATTGGCTGACTGCCCGACGATCATGCAGTCGTTGCGGGAGCGCAGATAGGTGAGCAGCCGTTCGGTCAGGGCGTCCTCCTGCGCCGTGATCGCCAGATAGGCGGCTTCGATCTTCTGGCGCACGCTGCCGGTTTCGCCGGCCTGTTCGCCAAGGCTCACGAGGTAGTCGACGATCCCGCATGTGGAATAGGCGAGCTCGTAATTGGGGTTGCCCGGCTCCAGCTTGGCCGGCACTTTATCCTTGCCGTAAAAGTAGTGGTAGATCGGGTCGAGCTCGTACAGCAGGTCGTATTTGCCGTACATCAGCGCGTAGTGCGGACCATAGGTCTTGTAGAGGCTGAAGACATAATAATCGACGTCGAAGGCCTGCACGTCGACCGCGCGATGCGGTGCATAGGCGACGGCATCGACGCAGATCTTGGCGCCCCGTGCATGCACGAAATCGGCGATCTCGCGGATCGGGTTGATCGAGCCCAGCAGGTTCGAGCAATGGGTAACGCAGACGAGCTTCGTCCGCTCTGTCATCAGCGGTGCGAGATCGGCAAGGTCGAGCGTCATCGTGTCCTTGTTCAGCGGCCAGATCTTCAACACCACGCCGCGTTCCTGCAGCCGGTCCCAGGGTCCGATATTGGATTCGTGGTCAGCAATCGTGATGATGATCTCGTCGCCTGCCGATAGCTGGCTATGCATAGCCCGTGCGAGGTTCTGCAACAGCGCGGTCGTGGAATTGCCGAAGACGATCTCTTCCGGCCGGCTGGCATTGACCAGATGCATGGCCGCAGTGCGCGCCTCGAAGAGTGCCGCGGCTGCAGCCTGCGAGACCTCGTAGGAGCCGCCGATCTGGACGTTCTTCTCAAGAAGGAAGGTGTTGATGCGCTCGACAGCGCCTTTGAGGATCTGCGAGCCGCCCGCATTGTCGAAGAGGGTCCAACCGCGGGCGAGGCCCGGAAACTGGCTCCGCACATAATCGAGATCGAGCGCCTTTGGGGTTGGGGTTGCCATGGCAGGGTGTCCTCCGGTCTTTTTTTGTTCAGTGGTTGAGGACGGCGCGCAGGAAACCGCGCGTCCGTTCGTGTTTGGGCGTGTCGAAGATATCCTCGGGCGCTCCGCTTTCCACGAGGCGACCGCCATCCATGAAGATCACCCGATCGGCCACCTGGCGGGCAAAGCCCATCTCGTGTGTCACCACGATCATGGTGACGCCGGAGCCTGCAAGCTTGCGCATCACGTCGAGCACCTCGCCGACCATTTCCGGATCGAGCGCCGATGTCGGCTCGTCGAAGAGGAGCACCCTGGGTTCCATGGCGAGCGCTCTGGCAATCGCCACGCGCTGCTGCTGGCCGCCCGAAAGTTGCCCGGGAAATTTCTCCGCCTGCTCCGAGATCCCGACGCGGGCGAGCAGTTCGCGCGCCTTGCGTTCTGCTTCCGCCACCGAGGTGCCGCGCACCCGCATCGGCGCAAGCATGACATTCTTGAGCACGGTCATGTGCGGGAAGAGGTTGAAGGACTGGAAGACCATGCCGACTTCTGCCCGCACCTTGGCAAGCGCCGGGCCCGGCTCGACGCGGATGCCGTCGACGGTGATCCGGCTTTCCGGCGCAAAAGCTTCGAGGTGGTTGATGCAGCGGATCAGCGTCGACTTCCCCGAGCCCGAGGGTCCGATAACACAGACGACTTCGCCTTCGGCAATATCGAGGTCAATGTCGTGCAACACGGTGAAGGTGCCATAGGCCTTGGTGAGCCCGCGGATCGAAATGAGCGGGGCTGTGGTTCCGGTCATCAGCGTTTCCCCCGGCTGAAATGTTTCTCGAGACGCGAGACGATGGCAACCATCGGCCAGAGCAGGGCGATATAGATCAAAGCCGCCCCGATCAGCGGTGACGGATTGGCAGCGAGCGCCTGCGCTTGGGTCGCCTGTTTCAGAAGATCCGGCATGGCGACGACGGAGGCGAGTGCCGTATCCTTCATCACGTTGATGCAGTTGTTGGTCAGCGGCGGAATGACGATGCGGATCGCCTGCGGCAGGATCACGTCGATCATGGTGTGGCGATTGGAAAGACCGAGTGCAGCCGATGCCTCGAACTGGCCATGCGGGATCGCCTCGATACCGGCGCGGAAGATCTCGGCGGTGTAGGCTGCGGACACCAGGGAGAGCGCCGTGACCGCAGACAGAAATGGCGATAGCCGGATGCCGACGAATGGCAGCGCGTAGTAGACGACGATCAGCAGGACCAGAAGCGGGATCGAGCGGAAGATGTCGATGTAGACGCGGATCAAAAGCTTGAAGAAAGTCGGCGCGTAAAGGCGGGCGACGGCCAGAAAAAGTCCGCCGGCAAGACCGACCAGAATGCTGGTCACGCCGATCTGCAAGGTCACCACCAGACCCCATAGGAGGGCCGGCAGGCTGTCAGCCAGGACCTGCAGATTGAAGAAGGTGTTGAGGAGTGTCATGCCGCATCGGCTCCCTTGGCAAGTCGGCGGGACAAGAGCGTCCCGCCGATCGCGTTTTGAGCGTTACATGGCTTTCGGCATGTCGAGCACGGTGACCGTCGAAGTCGTGTCTTCGGCCTTGGCGCCGAACCAGGTCTCGTGCAGCTGGGCAATGAAGCCTTCCTGCTTGAGCGTGGTGATCACGGCATTGACCTCCGTTGCGAGCGGATCGTCCTTGTTGAACATGATCGAATACTTCTCGCCGGTCGGGATACGCTCGACCACCTTCAGTTCCGGCTTGTCCTTCGCGTAATAGAGAAGTGCCGGGATGTCGGAGATATAGCCATCGATGCGACCGGCAACCAGGTCGAGCATCGCGGGCTGCAGGCCTTCAAAGCGGCGGATTTCGCCGAGTTTGTATTCGCCCTTGTTGGCCTCGGACCACATGTCGCCGGTCGAGCCGGTGTCGACGCCGACGACCTTCTCGCCCATGTCCTTCAGACCCATGATGCCGGAGGCGGCAGTCACGGTCAGCGACTGGTCGCTGTCGTAATAGGGCTGCGCGAAGGACACCGATTCCAGGCGCTTTTCGGTGATCGTGATTGAGGAGATCGCCATGTTGATGCGGCCCGACTGCACGGCCGGGAAGAGGCCGTTGAACGGCGTGTTGACGAATTCGACCGTTTTCCCGAGGCGCTTGGCGATCTCGTTGACGAGATCGACCTCGAAGCCGGTAACCTTGCCGCTGGCGTCTTCGAATTCCCACGGGACGTTGCCAATATTGGCGCCGACGGTCAGATCTGCTGCATGGGCGGATGTGCCGAATGCGGCAAGCAGGCCCGCGAAGATGGATGCTTTAAATGTGGTTGAACGTGTCATGAGAGTTCCCCTTGTTTTTTGAACATGACTCAATCTACATTGGTCTAACTGGTCAGACCAGTCAGGCCAAACAAGCATGCGGCTTTCCGCTTGGCAAGGGGATGCCGAAAAAAATAGATTAGGTGTCGAAGCACGCCGCCGGGGAAGGGACCGCATGTTCAACAAGACGCTCGTGCCACAATCGGTGGCACGCGAGATCCAGGGCATGATCCAGTCCGGGCAGCTGAAGCCCGGCGAAAAGATCCCTTCGCAGCGGGAGTTTTCCCAGAAGTTCGGTATCAGCCGCGCCTCCCTGCGCGAAGCGCTGCTGACGCTGGAAACACTCGGTCTGTTGAAGACGGAGGCGGGCAGGGGCACCTTCGTCGCAAGTCCTGCCACGCCAGCCTCCGCTGCCACCGGTCACATGGCCCCCTGGCGCTATTCCGACAGCCATTCGGTCTTCGATGTCTTCCAGACCCGCATCCTGCTGGAAGGCGAGATTGCCCGGTTGGCGGCTGGCCGCCTGACGCAGCTGCAGCTCGACAAGATGGAGCAGGCGACGCGAACAATGGAAGAGTGCTGGGCCAATCAGGATCTCCTCGCCAATGTCGAGGCAGACCTCGAGTTTCACGGGCTGATCGTCTCGGCCTGCTCGAATGCCATGCTGAAGGCCCTTTACCAGACCGTCCGCGATCTTGTGACGGAAACGCAGCGCCAGCCGATCCCGATCACCGATCCCGAACGCATGCGGGAATCCATCGCCGAACACCGCCGGATCATCCTTGCCCTGCGCTCCAATGACGGCGCAGGCGCCAAGCTCGAGATGGAAACCCATATCCGCAACACCGCGCGTTGCGCCGGCCTCGAGCCGTAAGCGACAGACCTCCTCCCATGCAGAGGCGGCCCGGCCCTGGATCGGCAAGTCCGTCCCGGTGTTGACCCATTGGCCAAGGACTGCGACAAGGCTCTGATGCATACACCGATCGATATCGACCCGGATTATCTCAGGTCTCGGCTGAAGGCATTGCTCGCCATTCCGAGCCCTACAGGCTTCACAGACGAGGCTGTCCGGCACACCGCCCGCGAACTCGAGCGTCTCGGACTTGAGGTCAAGCTGACCCGCAGGGGTGCGATCCGCGCCCGTCGACCGGGAGCCGCCGACAGACCCGCCCGGGGCATCGTATCCCACCTCGACACCCTCGGCGCCCAGGTGAAGGCGCTGAAAGACAATGGACGCCTGGAGCTGGTCTCGATCGGCCATTGGTCGGCGCGCTTTGCCGAGGGCGCCCGCGCCTCGATCTTTTCGACCAAGGGCATCTACCGTGGCTCCATCCTGCCATTGAAGGCATCCGGGCATACTTTCAACGACGAGGTCGACACACAGCCGACCGGCTGGCGGCACATTGAAATGCGCATCGACGCTCTGGCGCGCGACCGCAAGGACATCGTGCAGCTGGGCATCGATATCGGCGACATTGTTGCGATCGATCCGCAGCCGGAGTTTCTCGAAAACGGCTTCATCGTCTCGCGTCATCTCGACGACAAGGCCGGCGTCGCGATCATGCTGGCAGCACTCGAGGCGATGCAGCGGCAAGAAATCGAGACACCGGTCGATACCTATTGGCTGTTCACCATCGGCGAAGAAGTCGGCGTCGGCGCCTCTGCCGCGCTCGTGCCGGAGATCGCCTCCCTGGTCGCCATCGACAATGGCACCACCGCACCCGGTCAGGCTTCCGACGAATTCGGCGTAACGCTTGCCATGGCCGACCAGACCGGGCCCTTCGACTATCACCTGTCCAAGAAGCTCTTCGAACTGTGCGGCGAACATGGCATCCGCGTCCAGAAGGATGTCTTTCGCTACTATCGCTCCGATGCCGCTTCGGCGGTCGAGGCCGGTCATGATGTGCGCACCGCACTGCTCGCCTTCGGCGTCGATGCCTCGCACGGCTACGAGCGCATCCATCTCCATGCGTTGATCTCGGTGGCCAAGCTGGTGGTCCATTACGCCGCCAGCGAAGTCCAGATCGAACGCGATTCCGAGGAGGTTTCCGGTCTGCGCGGCTTCACCCGTCAGAAGGTGGCACCGGCCGAGCAGGTGCTTCGAGCAAACGAACCCGACGAACCATAATTCCGGCACTTCGAACCATCCGCCCACGTCGCGGATCGCCACAGTTGAAGCCGCTTTTGAGGCGCGATTGTTGCGAAGTTTCGCGCATGGCTTGACATCCGATTGCGGCGGTTGTTTCCCCCTGCTAGCGTTCGGCATGGCGGATGCGCCGAACCTGCGGAGAGTGAGACAATGTCGGGCGACGAGGCAACGAAAAGGCCGCGGCTGAAGATCGGCTTCGTGCTGTCGCGCTCCTTCACTCTGTCCGCCTTTGCCCTCTTCATTGATACAATCCGGCTTGCCAGCGACGAATATGATCGCTCGGGCCGCGTGCTCGCCGATTGGCAGGTGCTCGGCAGCACGCGCCACCTGATCAGTTCGAGCTGCGGTGTGCAGGTCGCACCGACCAGCGACTTCGTCGATCCGAGCCGCTTTGATTACATCGTCGTGGTCGGCGGCCTTCTCGGGCGCCAGGCCGCCGTGGACGATCAGACCATCGCCTTCCTGAAAAGGGCCGATGCCCAGAAGGTGCCACTGATCGGCCTTTGCACGGGAACCTTCATCCTCGCGGACGCGGGTCTGATGAAGAACCACCAGACCTGCGTCAGTTGGCTCCACTACCAGCAGTTCCGGGACCGTTTTCCCGATCATGAGGTCCGCTCCGACCGTCTGTTCAATCTCGATCGCCGCCGCGGCTCCTGTGCCGGCGGCAGCAGCTCCGCCGACCTCGCTGCCTTCATCGTCCGACAGTATCTCGGCCACGATGCCGAGCGAAACGCGCTGGAAGTCCTGCAGATCGAGAAGGCCCGCACCAACAGGGACATCCAGGTCCGTCGCCCGCTCACCATCGAATGCGACGATCCCCGGGTGAAAGCGGTTCTGATCCTGATGGAGCAGAGCCTCGAAAACGAATTGACCATCGATCAGCTTGCCCGCTCGGTCGGCCTTTCGCGCCGCCAGCTCGAACGCCTGTTCGCCCAGAAGATCGATGTCTCGCCCGCCCGCATCTATACCAAGCTGCGCATGGAGCGTGCCAAGATGCTGGTCACCCAAACCAATGCGTCGCTGATCGATATCGCCCTTCAGGTCGGCTTCCAGAACACCTCGCATTTCACCCGCGTCTTCAAGGGCACCTATGGCCGGACACCAGGCCAGATGCGCAGCCATCCGACGGTTTGACCGCGATCGGGGCTCGCGCACCAGCTGCGTTAGGAGTACCTTTTTTAGGTCTGTTGCCTGCGACGCAAAGGCCCCGGCCGCCCGCTTGTGAGCCGACTCGGCCGGTGCTATCCAGCGGACATCTGTCGGGGGATAGAATGGCCGAACGGGGCGTAGATTTGAGCTTTGACCGGGCGATACGCATGATCTGCGTTGTCGCGCTTGTGCTGCTCGGCCTCGCGCATCGCCCTGCCGTTCCACCCACACCGCAGCTTTCCCCGCAGGAAATCGCAGCCCTTACCCTGCCGGATGGCAGCCTGCCTGAGCTCTGCCTGCCCACAGAGAACGGCAAGGCCAAGGGGCACGCCGCCTCGTCCGATTGTGAAGCTTGCCGCATCGCGGCGTCGGCGCTGTTGCCTGCGCCGGCCGATTCGGTCGGCATCCGCATGCCGCTCATCGCAGCCATCACCCTGCCGCAACCGGCAGAGGCTCACTATCGCCAGCTTTTCCCTCCCGACAGCCATCCCCGCGCGCCCCCTATCACCGCCTGATCGAAAACCATGGCCGGCGCATGTCTGCGCCCGGCTGTCCGTGTCGTCAGGCCGGTGAGCTAGCAATCGCGCAGCTCCGGTCGAAATCGGATGTCTGTCATGCTCCAAATGTTTGCCGATTGCGGGGCGCCGCCTGCGTTCCCGCCTGTTTCTTCAACCTTGTCGCCGCAACGGGCGATGTCGCTCGCCGGTCCGCTTCTGCCACCGCGCACCGTCGTCTTTCTCGAAGGTCTGGCGCGCTCCCCGCAATACCGCGTCGTCGATGGCTGTGTCGCCACCGCCCAGACATTGGTCGATGGTCGGCGCCAGATCATCGATCTCGTCGGCCCCGGACGCCTGATCGGCCTCGGTTTTGGCGATCAGAACCGCTATTCCGCGGAAACGCTGGGTTTCACCCGGCTGGAGGCCGTGTCTGAAAGCATGGCCCAGGGCGAGCGTGATCTGGCGCTGAGCGAAATGCTGGCCCGCTCGCAAAGCCTGGTCATGCTGCTCGGTCGCAAGACCGCACCGGAGCGTGTCGCCTCCGCCCTCATCGATCTTGCGGAGCAATTTGGCCGCGCCGCGCGTGACAGGAAGCGGAGGTCCGTCACCTTCCATCTTTACCCGACACGCGGCGATCTCGCCGACTGGCTCGGCCTCACCATCGAGACCGTCAGCCGCTGCCTCACCCGTCTGAAGAAGGCAGGGCTCATCGAGATCAAGCATGGAGATCTCGTCACCGTGCTCGATCCGGAACAGCTCTCAGGCGTCGCTGTCGGCGCTTATGCGCTCGCCAATTGAATTTTCCCATAACCAACAGAGAATTAGGATGACCATCGTTTCCGACCTCACCCCCGCCCAGGCGACAGACAAGGATCTGTCGCGCCGCTTCTACATCACCGCCTGGCGCTGGCACTTCTATGCCGGCCTCTATGTCGCGCCCTTCATGATCATGCTCGCCGTCACCGGCCTGATGATGCTGTGGACGGCGACCTTGTTCGGCCGCGATGGCGAGAAGACCTATACGGTCGAGCCGCAAGCCGCGGTTTCCTCCGTCTCGGACCAGGCGGGAGCCGCGACCCTCGAAATCCCCGGCCAGATCATCCAGTACATCGCCCCGCGCACGCCCGAACAGGCCGCCCTCTTTCGTATCAATCAGGGCGACGCCTCCTTTATGGTGGCAGTCGATCCCTACCGTGCCGAAGTCCTCGGCCACTGGGATCGCCGAGATGGTCTTTATGACCTCGCCAGCGACATCCACGGCACCCTGCTGATCGGCACCCTTGGAGACCGTCTGATCGAGATCGCCGCCGGCTTTGGCATCGTTTTGGTGATCACCGGCCTCTATCTCTGGTGGCCACGCGATGGCCGCGGTTTCGGCTCGGTGCTGCTTCCGCAGCTTTCCGCCAGGGGCCGCCAGCTCTGGAAGTCGCTGCATCTGACGATCGGCTTCTATGCCTCGCTCTTCCTCGTCGTCTTCCTGCTGTCAGGCCTCACCTGGGCCGGCATCTGGGGCGAGAAAATGACCCAGGCCTGGAGCACCTTCCCGGCGGAAAAATGGGACAACGTGCCCCTGTCCGACAAGACCCATGCCAGCATGAACCATGGCGGCGTCAAGGAAGTCCCGTGGACACTGGAGCAGACTCCGATGCCCGCTTCCGGCTCCGATGCCGGTATCACTGGCACCCCGGAAGGCCAGCCCGTTTCATTGGACGCCATCGTCACGCTCGCCCGCACGCTTGGCTTCGACCAGCGCTTCCAGCTGGCGTTCCCGGGTGACGAGACGGCCGTCTGGACAATCGCCCGCGACACGATGAGCAATGACAGTGCCAATCCGCTGATGGATCGCACCGTTCACATCGACCAGTATACCGGCCGCATCCTCGCCGATGTCGGCTTCGACGACTACGGCGCAGCCGGCAGGGCCATGGCCGCCGGTATCGCCTTCCACGAGGGCGATATGGGCCTCTGGAACCTGGTGCTGGTCAATCTCGTCTGTCTGTCGATCATTTTCCTCTCGGTCAGCGGCTTCGTCATGTGGTGGAAGCGCCGTCCCAAGGGTGCCGGTCGTCTCATGGCCCCGACCGTTGGCGAGCCCGGCCCCCTCTGGAAGACCGGAGCGCTGGTCATGCTGGGAACGGCACTGCTTTTCCCGCTCTCAGGCGCGGTCCTCCTGGCTGTCCTCCTCCTTGACCTCCTGGTCTTTCGCCACATCAGGCCGCTGAAAAAGGCCTTGAGCTGATTGAATATCGGCGCCCCCAAAAGCGGGGCGCCGAGCCCGCCTCAAGCCATGTTCTGAAAAAAGAATGGAACAATGGAACCTCTCGGCCATTTGCAAAACAGTGTGTCCGGTAAACCCAGGAGTGGTTTGCCGGCACCTTTTCGTTTGGTCTTTCAACGGAGGTTTCAGCCCGGTTCATGTGTGGCATTTGTGGAGAAGTGAGATTCGATGGCGCTTCGCCGTCGGTAGCAGCAGTTTCGATCATGGCGGACGTCTTGGCCCCACGAGGGCCGGATTCGGCCGGCGTGATGGTCAGGGGCAATGTCGGGCTCGGCCATCGACGATTGCGCATCCTCGATCTTTCCGACAAATCACAGCAGCCGATGGTCGATCCCGATCTCGGCCTTTCGCTCGTCTTCAACGGCTGTATCTATAACTTCCGTGAACTGCGCAGCGAACTGGAAGCCAAGGGCTACCGCTTCTTCTCCGATGGCGACACCGAAGTTATCCTGAAGGCCTGGCATGCCTGGGGCACGGACTGCGTATCCCGCTTACACGGCATGTTCGCCTTCGTCATCCACGAGCGCGACACCGGCCGCGTCGTCATGGCGCGCGACCGCTTCGGCATCAAGCCGCTCTATCTGGCGGAAGTCTCCGGTGGCCTGCGTTTCGCCTCCTCGCTTCCCGCCATCGTCAAGGCGGGTGGCGTCGACACCGCGATCGATGTCACGGCGCTTCATCACTACATGACCTTCCACGCCGTCGTGCCGCCGCCGCGCACGATCTACAAGGGCGTGCGCAAGCTTCCCCCGGCAACGATCAGGGTCTACCAGCCTGATGGCAGCTTCAAGGACAAACGCTATTGGGACCCCGCCTATACGCGCCGGGCCGAAGATGCAGGCATGAGCCGCGAGGACTGGCAGGAGCAATTGCTCGATGCGCTTCGTCTCGCCGTCAAGCGCCGGATGATTGCCGATGTCCCCGTTGGCGTCCTTCTGTCAGGCGGCGTCGATTCCAGCCTGATCGTCGGTCTGCTCGCGGAAGCAGGTCAGACGGGCCTGATGAGCTTCTCCGTCGGCTTCGAGGAAGCCAATGGCGAAAAGGGCGACGAATTCGTCTATTCGGATCTGATCGCCAAACGCTTCGGCACCGACCACCACAAGATCTTCGTACCCTCGGCCGATCTGATGGGCGCGCTTCCCGGCACCATCGCTGCCATGTCCGAGCCCATGGTCTCCTATGACAATGTCGGTTTCTACCTTCTGTCGAAGGAAGTCTCGAAACACATCAAGGTCGTCCAGTCAGGCCAGGGCGCCGACGAGGTCTTCGGCGGTTATCACTGGTATCCGCCGCTGGTCGGCTCCACCGATGTCGTCAGCGACTACGGCCGCGCCTTCCGCGATCGCTCGCATGAAACGCTGACAACCCAGCTCCGGGACCGCTGGATCACTGAGCGCGATGTCAGCGGCGACCTGCTCCGCGAACATCTCCTGCGCGCCGGTGCAGACAGCCCGGTCGATCAGGCACTCCGCCTCGACAGCAATGTCATGCTCGTCGACGATCCGGTCAAGCGCGTCGACAACATGACCATGGCCTGGGGCCTGGAAGCGCGCGTGCCCTTCCTCGATCACGAACTGGTCGAACTCGCCGCCCGCATTCCCCCGGAGGAAAAGCTCCGCGACGGCGGCAAAGGCATCCTCAAGGATGTCGCCCGCAAGGTCATCCCCTCCGAGGTCATCGACCGCAAGAAGGGCTACTTCCCGGTACCCCAGCTGAAATACATCGCCGGTCCCTATCTCGACATGCTCCGTGACGCCCTGTCGTCCCAGGCTGCCCGCGAACGTGGCCTCTTCCGCCAGGATTACATCGATCGTCTGGTGGCCGATCCCGCAGCGCATATCACGCCGCTGCAGGGCTCCGAACTCTGGCAGATCGGCCTTCTCGAAATGTGGTTGCAGGCTCAGGAGAACTGACGTGAGCAAGGCAGAGAAGAAGCCCGCCACCCAGCCGCGCAAGGCGCGTCGCGGCAACGCGCTATCGCATCGGCTGACGCGCCTCAGAACCCCTGGCGGCAGTGGCCAGGGGGCAACCAGCCGCACTTGTGAACCGGATGCACGCAACCGCAACGTCGCCCTCGATTGCGGCTGGGGTCGGCTTCTTTTCACGCCGACCTTCGAGGCCTATACCGACCTCCTCGAAGCGCTCCGCGAAGAAGCCCCCGACACGCGCGACATCGCCTTTCACGTCGGCGATCCCCATGTCCTGCTCGCCCAGGCACCGCAGGAGATCTTCCTCGATCCGTCCCACACCTTTAGGCTCGATCTCTCCACCTATCGCGCCGGAGGCCGCCGCCCCAAGGGCGTCACCATCAGGCGTTTCTCCTCGGAAAGCGATGCGGCGGGTATCAATGCGGTCTATGCCAGCTGCGGCATGGTCCAGGTGCGCGAGGACTTTTTCACCGGCGAGCGTGACAACAGGCCGGTCACCTATTTCGTCGCGCAGGACGATCTGACCGGTGAGATCGTTGGAACCGTCACCGGCATCGACCATCACCGCCTCTTCGACGACCCGGAGCGTGGCGCCTCGCTCTGGTGCCTCGCCGTCCACCCGCAAGCCCGCCAGCCGGGCATCGGCGAGGGCCTTGTGCGTATCCTTGCCGAACATTTTCAGGCGCGGGGCCTCGCCTATCTCGATCTCTCCGTCCTGCATGACAACGACAAAGCGATCGGCCTCTACGAGAAGCTCGGCTTCCGCCGGGTGCCGCTCTTTGCCGTCAAGCGCAAGAATGCCATCAACGAGAAGTTCTTCGCCCAGCCGGTCGAGGGCTACGAGGCGCTCAACCCCTATGCCCGCCTGATCGTTGACGAGGCGCTCCGCCGCGGCATCCATGTCGAGGTGACCGATCCCGAAGGCGGCTTCTTCCGTCTGAGCCATGGCGGGCGCAGCATCCACTGCCGCGAAAGCCTCTCGGACCTCACCTCATCGGTCGCGATGTCGATCTGCGACGACAAGGCCGTCACCCGCCGCTTCGCCCAGACGGCGGGTCTCAGAGTCCCCGAACAGCTCTCCGCAGACGCCCCCGAGGACGAAAAGCACGCCTTCCTCGAAAAACACGGCAAGCTGGTGGTGAAGCCCGCCCGCGGCGAACAGGGCCGGGGCATTTCGGTCGGCATTTCCTCGATGGACGCCCTGCAGGCCGCCATCCGCCAGGCCCGCCAGGTCTGCGACCGTGTGCTTCTGGAAGCCTGTTTCGAAGGGGAAGACCTCCGCCTCGTCGTCATCGACTACAAGCTCGTCGCCGCCGCCGTGCGTCGCCCGCCCCGCGTGATTGGTGATGGCCGCTCGCCGATCCGCAGGCTGATCGAACAGCAGTCCCGTCGTCGCGCTGCCGCAACCGGTGGCGAAAGCCGGATTCCTGTTGATGCCGAGACGAAGCGATGCCTCGCCGAGCAGGACCTCGATCTCGACAGCGTGCTCGAAGATGGCCGCGAAATCACCGTCCGCAAGGCTGCCAATCTCCACACCGGCGGCACGATCCATGATGTCACTGCTACTGTCCATCCCGACCTTGTCGATGCCGCCTGCCGGATCGCCAAGGCCATCAAGATCCCGGTCGTCGGCATCGATTTCATGGTCCATGATCCTGCAAAACCGGACTACGTATTCATTGAAGCCAATGAGAGGCCCGGGCTTGCCAATCACGAGCCGCAGCCAACGGCCGAATGCTTTATCCAGCTGCTGTTTCCCGGCAGCCGGGCCCGTGAGCGCCGCAACGCCTGACGACAGGCGTGATCGATAAGACCCGAAGAAGAAGGGCGGCATTCCGGTGCCGCCCTTCTTCTTTGGAGCCCTCATCATGGCTATTGCGACTCTCCGATCGTGTCCGCCATATGCGCGCCCCGACGTCCCATCGGCTCTGCCGGTCCAGTCGTCGTGTCCACTGCCGTCTGATGTTCGAGCTCCGCATTCAGCATGGCCCCGACAATC
Organism: Rhizobium sp. R86522; assembly: GCF_042466255.1. Lineage (NCBI taxonomy): Bacteria > Pseudomonadati > Pseudomonadota > Alphaproteobacteria > Hyphomicrobiales > Rhizobiaceae > Rhizobium > Rhizobium sp. R86522. The sequence continues at coordinate 3,623,248 of NZ_JAXHBX010000001.1, read as the reverse complement.
AGGATCACCACCGACAGCCAGGTCCAGAACATGAAGGCGATAAATGTGCCGAGCGCGCCATAGGTCGCGTTGTAGTCGGCGAAATTCTCCAGATAGAAGGAGAAGCCGAGCGACATGATCATCCAGACGAGCGAACTCAGCAAAGTGCCCCAGGTCAGCCATCGCAGTTGGGCGTTCTCGCGGCTCGGCCCATAACGATAGATCATCGCGGACCCCAGCCAGATCACGCCGATCAGGATCGGCCAGCGGATAAACCCGACGATCATTTCGGCCCGCGCGGAAATGAAGACGACCGACATGATCAGCGGCAGAATTGCGAGTGCCGTGACGACGACGGCGAGAACGGCCATGGCGCCAAGTGTAAATGCGACGGCCAGAAGCGTAGTATGGACGAAGCCGCGTTTCTCCTGTTCCTCATAGGCAATGTTCATGGCCTCGAAGAGCGCCAGCATCCCGTTGCGGGCACTGAACAGCGACACGCCAAGACCGACCAGAAAACCCGTGCTCAAGGTGCTGTTGTTTTCGTCGGCCAGCGCCTGCAACTGACCCAGGATCATCGTGACCCCATCGGCAGGCAGCAGTTCGGAGAGGAAATCCAGCCGTCCGGCGATCGTGGTCGGATCGGCAATCAGGCCATAAAGCGACACCAGCGCTGCAAGACCGGGAAACAGCGACAGCATCACGTAGAAGGACACGCCTGCTGCAGCGAGCGTGACCCGGTCGGATGTCAGCCGCGACAGGACCCTGAGCGAAACGTCCCACAGGCCACGCACCGGAATGTCGCTGGGGCTGCACGCGTCTCGCCCTCGTTCATCGCGGACTTGGGAGGCAGTGAGGGGCGTGGATGAAGGTGTCACTGGCGGCATGTCGGGCTCCTTGTTGTCAGGGAAACTGGTCCACATGCCGCCATGTTCCCTGCCGAGACGAGAGAAGCCGGGCGGAACCGTAGCCGGCCGAGGTCGGTTGGGCTCCCAAATGCTTCACAGGGAGAAGACCATGTCCGACAATACTAAGCACCAACTATCGACCGGCCATCAGCGGGAGGAGGTCGATCCGCATCTGGCGCAGCCCTTGGAAGCCGCCGCGCGCCGGTCGGATGCAGCCGCCGTGGAACATGGCATGTCGAGGGGCGATGAACTGCTCAGCATCTACCGGCTGGAGCCCATAGCCGCGCCGGACGATCCGCGTTGGGACAATGCCCCTGGCCATGGTGTGGTGACGGTAGCCGCCCGCTCAACGGGCGATGCCCGCCTCGTCGCGGCCTCGCAGGAGCTGGACTATATGGAAATCGACGCCAAACCTGCCGAGGACGTGACGACCGGAATGGCAAGTGCCTTCCGCTCGGAGAAACTCTACACGGTCACCGAGATCGCGCGTGACAGGCAGGGTCTCACCCGCGGCCTCATCGAGGGCGAGATCGGCGTAGACACGATCAGACCCGTCCAGATCTGATCGAAGCGTGGCTGTCATGATGCCGGCCTGAGGGAAGCGGGCCACACCCGCTTCCGCTTTTGCCGTTTTCGAAGTAGCTCGGGCCTCAGACCTTGGCGCTTTCCCCAGCCTCTTGCCGTGAAACGAATTCCATCGTCACCTCACGTAGATTGTCCTTCAGCCATTGGGCCATGTTCTCTTCTTCCGCGAGGTTCTGCTGCAGGCCGCTGGCCGCGCCTTGGAACCCACCCATTTCCGCCATGACCATCAGCGAGTTATAGGCGGCGATCTCGTAATTCTCGAAAGCCTGGTTGGCGAATGAGTTCTTCAGGATCTCGTCACCCGCCATGGCGTGGCTGATTGCAGCCATGCTGCCGCCTGCCGAGAGCATCCAGTCCTTGATGGTCGAGTGATCCTCGTCGAGGCTCGCGAGGATGTCCTCGAGCCGCTTCAACTGCACTTCGGTCTCCTGCAGATGCTGTTCCAGTCGCCGTGCCACCTGAGGATAGTTTTCGATTCGGGAAAGCTGTGGCTTGATGATCGAGATTGCCTGGTTTTCCATCGCATGCGCATTGCGCAGGCCGGTAACGAAAAGCGAACGTCTGTCTTCTGCCATTGTCTCTGTCTCCTTGATCTGACCGTCTCCGAACCGCGAGTCCCCTGAAGGGTTCCCAGTGGCCAAGATGCCGGGTGGATCATGGAAAAGGCACGCCGCAGCCTGGCGTGCCTTATTGAAGACTGGTCTGTTGCCCGCGCTGGACCTTTCGGCGATCCGGATCAGCCTTCGAAGTCGCCCTCGGCATTCACCTCGCGCCCGCCGACGATGATCGCTCGTTTGCCGACATGGTTGGCAGCACCGACGATGCCTTCCTGCTCCATCCGCTCCACAAGCGAAGCCGCCTTGTTGTAGCCGATGGATAGCCGGCGCTGGATGTAGGAGGTCGAGCACTTCTTGTCGCGCAGCACAACCTTGACCGCCTTGTCGTAGAGGTCGTTGCCGTCCTCTTCCGCCATCGCGCTCTTGTCGAAAACGGCCACGTCCTCTTCCGGCTCTTCTTCGGCTTCGTCCGCATCCTCAGTCACGGTGCCCAGATAGTCCGGACGGCCCTGCATCTTCAGATGCGCGACGACCTTCTCGACTTCCTCGTCGGAGACGAAGGGACCATGTACGCGGGCAATGCGCCCGCCGCCGACCATATGCAGCATGTCGCCCTGGCCGAGCAGATGTTCGGCACCCGGCTCACCCAGAATGGTGCGGCTGTCGATCTTCGAGGTCACCTGGAAGGAAACGCGCGTCGGGAAATTCGCCTTGATCGTGCCGGTGATGACGTCGACCGAGGGCCGCTGCGTCGCCATGATCAGGTGGATGCCGGCCGCACGCGCCATCTGCGCCAGTCGCTGGATCGCACCTTCGATTTCCTTGCCGGCAACCATCATCAGGTCGGCCATCTCGTCGACCACGACGACGATGTAAGGCATCGGCGAGAGATCGAGCTCCTGCTCCTCGTAGACAATCTCGCCGCTCTGCCGGTCGAAGCCGGTCTGCACGCTCACGGTGATCGTCTCGCCTTTTTCGCGCGCCTGGGCGGCACGGGCATTGTAGCCGTCGATATTGCGCACGCCGAGGCGGCTCATCTTGCGATAGCGATCCTCCATCTCGCGGACCGCCCACTTCAGCGCCATCACGGCCTTCTTCGGATCGGTAACGACAGGGGTCAAGAGATGCGGGATGCCGTCATAGACGGAAAGCTCCAGCATCTTCGGATCGACCATGATCAACCGGCATTCGTCCGGCCGGAACCGGTAAAGCAGCGACAGGATCATCGTGTTGATCGCGACCGACTTGCCCGAACCGGTGGTACCGGCAACGAGCAGATGCGGCATCTTTGCGAGTTCCGCGATCACGGGCTCGCCACCGATGGTCTTGCCGAGGCAGACCGGAAGCTTGTAGCGCGTCTCGGCATAATCGGGCGTCTCGATCAGCTCGCGCAGATAGACCGTCTCGCGTACCGGGTTCGGCAGTTCGATGCCGATCACATTGCGACCGGGGACAACAGCGACGCGGGCAGATAGCGCCGACATTGAACGGGCGATATCGTCGGAGAGACCGATGACGCGGGAAGACTTGACCCCCGGTGCCGGCTCGAATTCGTAGAGCGTGACGACGGGGCCGGGACGTACGTCGATCACTTCGCCCTTGATGCCGAAATCTTCGAGCACGCTTTCAAGAAGCCCGGCGCTTTGCTCCAGCGCCTCTGCCGTCATCGTCACGCCCGTCTGGACCGGCGGCATCTGCAGGAAGTCGAGGTAGGGAAGCTCATATTCGCCTTCGCCCAGCGCTTCCTGCGCTTTGAACAGCGGCTGGCGTGGCAGGGCGGCAGACATCGGAGCAATCGACGAATGGTTCGCCTGAAGCGGCTCCGGAACAACGGCCTCAAGGGGGGCAACCGTCTCGGTCGCCGCTGCCTGCGCCTGCTGCAACGCGTAGGACGGCGCTGACACCTCCCGATATGCGACTTCCCGATACAGCGCGACGACCGAGCCCGGGGTTGCGTCGAACACGGGCTTGCGCGCCGCAACGGTCACCGGATGTGCGGTGGCCGAAACCCCTTCTGGGCGATAGCGCACGACTTCGGCGCGCACCGTTGAAACAGCCTGAGGTGCAGGTGCTGGAATGCTGCGAACCGGCTGCGGTGCGGTGTGCTGAGCCCTTTGCGGAGCCGCCGGCTGGCAAGCCTGTGAAACAGGTTGCGCAATCGGGGTCCGCGCCATTTCGATCTCCAATGGAGCATCCACCGGCGCGATCATCGCCTCGAAGAAGATGTGGTCCGACAGCAGCGCTGCGATCGGCAGACGCTCAACCTGCGCTTCGTGCGCGACCGCAGTCACTGCCTCGGGCTGCGTCGGTGACGGATTGGTCATCTGCGTCCACGCGGCAAAGCCTGATGTAACAGATGCCGTGACGGCCGGAGCCGTGACAATAGGCTGGACGGATGGCGGAGCAAACACAGGAGCCGCAACCGGCTCAGGTGCAGCCGCTGCAGGCGGTGTCCGCAGAAACGCATTGCGCACCATCGGCGGACGCGCTGCGGGGGCCGCCTGCTGGGCAGCAAGCCGCAAAGCTTCGGCCTGCTGGGCGAGCGACCGCTGCAGGTGCGGCGGCACATGAGCCTCGGTCGTCGGTCGAGCATTTGTCCCGACGGTCGCGGCCTGGGTGCTGGCAAGCACGCTACGCATGCCCTGCACCAGGGGCGCCGGTTGAACGGGCTGTGGGGCAGGGCCGATTTCCTGCGGCGATGCGCCATCTGCCATCGATGCTTCCCAGGCGGCCTGTTCGGCCTGCTGGCGGGCGAGTTCCCGGCGAAGCTTGTAGGTGAGCGCGCGCGCGCCCACGGCATCCGGCGGCTGCGGCAAGGTCACGGAAGCAGGCATGCGCGGCACTTCGGCCTTCGGCGCCGGGACGGGTGCGGGTGCGCCTGTGCGCGGCAATCCGGCATAGGGTACGCTGCTCGCCGCAGAAGAGGCAGGCCTTGCTGGGGCAGGGGCCACCGGCTGAGCTGTCGGCTGATAGGCTTGTCGTGTGGGCGCCTGAGGCATCGCCGGCTGTTGTGCGACCGTCCGTGCAGGCGGTGCGCTCGGCTGGGCGACAGGCGCAGGCGTTGGCTCGGCCTTGCCCGGCACGCGGTCGGGCGTGCGGGTGAAACGCACATTGGGACCTAACACGAAGGCCTTCTGCCAGACGGGCGTTTCCTCACGCCCCTCGATCTGGTCGGCTGCCGACTGATCGGCGCCTTCACCCTTGTTGTCCCCTAAATGATTGACCTGATACGCGGAATTTGAACGGGGAGGGTGCATCGGAAACCTGAACGCTGGCGGGATACAAGAACGCGAAAACTGAGCTATCTGAGTAGAAAATAAAGGTTAACGACCGCTTTCTGTCCGGCAGAAATCTCTAATGCACGAAGGGTCTGAATCGGGCCCTTTCGTCCCCGATACCGCTGTTGCCAAAGCCGAATTTCGCCCCTCGCCGGAAGATGCTGCCCCCCAAGTTTTTTTCTCGCACCGTGTCTCCGCTCGGGCTATGGACGGGGACGAACAGAAAGCCGGTCATGTCGAAGAAAGAGAAGCCCAGTCCCCTGAAGAAGCTCCTGAAGGCCTGGACATCAGCGGGGCCCGAGGATCGCCAGGCCTTTCTGGATCTGGTCTCGGCAGAAGTGCGGGCCCGCGCATCGGCCGCCCCCGATCCGTCCGGTGCCGAACCAATTCCAGACGACGCCGCGGCCCTCATCGCCAATGGCCGGTATCTGCTGCCATCGACGATCGAGCGGGTCGAAGCGGTCATGCGCGCTCGAAAACTCTCGCCCTCCGGTGTCATGGCCGAACTCGGCTTCTCCAGCCGCGACGCCTCGCTCACCCGCGCGCTCGCCATGAAAGCGGCCTTGCGCCTCTCCGTGATCGCGGCACTTGCCGAGTGGCTTCTCGCACACGAAGCAGACGGCTGAGGCAGCACACTATGCCGTTCACCCTCGTCGCGCCGGTTGAGTTCGTTCAGGACATCAAGAAAAGCCGCTTCATCGCGCAAGCGGCACCGATTGCCAGCGAAGAGGAAGCCAAGGCCTTTCTCGCCTCGGTCTCCGATCCCGCCGCCAATCACAATTGCTGGGCCTGGCGCATCGGTCAGGCCTACCGTTTCTCCGACGACGGCGAGCCCTCGGGCACGGCTGGCAAGCCGATCCTCCAGGCGATCGATGGCCAGGAACTCGACGGTATCGTTGTGGTCGTGACCCGCTTCTTCGGCGGCATCCTGCTCGGCAGTGGCGGTTTGATGCGTGCCTATGGCGGAACGGCTGCCCAGATGCTCCGATCGGCCGACAAGCGGGAGATCATCCCGATGGTGACGGGCGAATCATCGGTCAGCTTCTCGGACCTCGCCCTCGTGAAGTCGCGGCTCGCCGCAATCCCGCATCTCACCTTCGTCGAAAGCTTCACGGCAGAGGGTGTCGATCTCGCGGTCACGCTGAGGCAGGGCGATGAGGATCAGGCGATCCGGCTGGTGCGCGATCTCACCAGCGGCCGGTCAAGCCTCGTCTTTCCGGACTGAGCGCTCAGCTCTTCTTTTTCGGCATGTCCTGGCTGGAAAGCTGCTTCCAGGAATTCTGCTGGGCAAGCATGCCGCGCAGATATTGCAGATTGGCCGCCGCCTGCTGCGGATCGAGCTCCTGGGCCGCCAGCTGTTCTGCCTCCTGGAACCGGCCCTGCAGGCCGACCACCAGCGCGAGGTTCTGACGGACCCGGCTGTCGGCACGGGGTTGCTGCGACGCCTGGCGCAGATAGTCCTCGGCCGTCTTCAGGTCGCCCGAAAGCACGAAGGACATGCCCATGTTCGACAATACGCTTGGATCGTTCGGCTGCATCTGCAGCGCCATGCGGTAACGCGAGCGCGCCTCGCTGGAACGGCCGAGCTGGTCGAGCACGGCCCCTTCCGCCGAATAAAGCCGCCAGTCGGGTCGGTCCGGTGTCTGCGCCCGCTGAATGGTGCCGAGTGCCTTTTCCAGCTGCCCCGCCGCAGCCTGCGCCTTGCCGAGTGAGGAGAGCACCTCGCGATCGTTCGGATGGGCAATCGCCACCTGCTGCATGACAGCAAGCGCCTGCGTATTGCGGCCTGTCATCATCAGTCCATTGGCATAGGAGAGGCCGATATTCCGGTCCTTCGGGTTGCGGTCATAGGCCTGGCCGATGCCTTCCACGGCGCGGCTCAGTTGCGGACCGCTGAGCGAATCGAGTTGCTGGCTTGCCTTGGGGATCGAGCCCGTCGTCAGCTCCTTCTTCGCCGAGCCGCAGCCGGTGAGCGTCATCGCCGCCATCACCAGACCTGTCATGGCCACGATCCGCAGATGGTTTGCCGAGCCTGGAATTCGCATGCGCATGGTGATCGTCCCGAGTTAGCTAGTCCCCGCCGCCGCGCCTCGTCCGGGCGGCGCAACCTCCACTCAAGCAATAATCTGTTAACCCTAACGGAGTGTTAATCGAGCCCCCAACGATTCTTCAGCCGAATCTCCAGAAAGCGTCTCGCCATGGCCCCGTTCCAGTATATCGAAAGACCGTCCCCCTTCAGCACCAAGGGCGGCAAGACGCTCCCGGTCTTCGCCGTCACCCCGGCCCATGTCGAGACCGGCACGCTGGAACCACTCGCCCTCGACTGGGCCAAGAAGGCCGGCTTCAAGGCCGAGGCCGGCTCGGTGCTGCTGATCCCCACCGCCGACGGCCATGTGGGTGGCGCGCTGTTCGGGCTCGGCGCCAACCCTTCCGAAAATCCCTATCTGACTGGCAAGCTCGCCCGTGCGCTGCCGGCCGGCGAATGGCACATCGAAACCGCCCCGCTCACCGCCAACCGCCTGCTGCTCGGCTATGGCCTCGGCGCCTACAGCTTCGACCGTTATCGCTCCGAGCGGGTCACGGAACCGCGCCTGCTGATCCCGCAGGATGCCGATGCCGCCGACATCAAGCGCCAGTTGGCGGGCGTCTATCTCGCCCGTGACCTGATCAACACCCCGGCCAACGACATGAGCCCGGCCGATATCGAAGCCGCCGTCCGTCGCCTCGCCGAACACTACAAGGCCGAGGTCTCCGTCATCACCGGCGACGAACTCATCGAGAAGAACTTTCCCCTCGTCCACGCCGTCGGCCGCGCCTCGACGGTGGCCCCGCGCTTGATCGAAATGCGCTGGGGCAAGAAGGGCCATCGCAAGGTCACCCTTGTCGGCAAGGGCGTGAGCTTCGACACCGGCGGCCTCGACATCAAGCCGGCCTCCTCCATGCTTCTGATGAAGAAGGACATGGGTGGCGCCGCCAATGTTCTCGGCCTTGCGCTGATGATCATGGATGCCAAGCTCAAGGTTGATCTCCACGTCGTCATTCCCGCGGTCGAAAATGCCATCGCTGGCAATGCCTTCCGTCCCGGTGACGTCTACAAGAGCCGCAAGGGTCTGACCGTCCAGATAGACAACACCGATGCCGAAGGACGCCTGATCCTTGCCGATGCGCTGGCCTATGCCGACGCCGAAGAGCCGGATCTGCTGATCGACATGGCCACCCTGACGGGGGCCGCCCGTGTCGCGCTCGGCCCGGATCTGCCGCCCTTCTTCACCGATGACGAAGACCTTGCCCATGGCATCGCCGATGCGAGCCTCGCGGTCGACGATCCGCTCTGGCGCATGCCGCTCTACAAGGGGTATGAGCGCATGCTGAAGGCCCAGATCGCCGACGTGACGAATGCCCCCTCGGGCGGTATGGCGGGCGCCATCACGGCCGCCCTCTTCCTCAAGCGCTTCGTCTCGCCGGGCCGCCGCTGGGCGCATTTCGACATTTTCGGCTGGTCGCCGACGGAGCGGGCCCATTCGCCTGTCGGCGGCGAGGCTCAGGCGATCCGCGCGCTTTACCGCTACCTGCAGTCCGGCGCCGACTGAGCCTGAATCCACCAGCCCCTTGCCAGATCGTTCCTTTACCGGAATGATACTCGCGAGGGGCTGCTGGCCCGGATCAGAACGAGGGGGAGGGGCCATGGGCCTCGAAATGACGGCGACCCAGGCGCTTTGCCTGTGGCACAGGGTGACCCTGGATCAGGTCCAGAAAGACGGCCACGACCTCACCATGCGTCAGCTCGCCGTGCTTCTCGAGATTTATCTTGTGCCGCCGCCCCATACGGTGCGCGGCCTTGCCGCAACCCTCAATGTCACAAAGCCGGTCATCACCCGCGCCCTCGATACGCTCGGGGAGCTGGGCCTCGTTGACCGTATCAGGGACGAGCTCGACCGCCGCAGCGTCATCGTCAAGCGCACCGTCGGCGGTGCGCTTTTTCTCGAAAAGTTCGGCGATAACATCATCGCCCGGGGCCGCGCGCTCGGCTGACGGAGACTTGATTATGCTCGACCGGCGCCTCAACGCCTTCCGGCCCGATCTCGCCGATATCGCCCTGAAGGGGCAAGTCGAAGCGGACAGGTTTGTCACCCCGGAACCGGCGATGATCACCCAGCCGGTCGTGCCCCTTCGTCCGAAAGCCGATCTTTCCACGGGAATCGATACCGAACTCCTGATGGGTGAAGAAGTCCGTGTTTTCGAGCGCAAGAATGGCTGGGCCTGGGTTCAGGCCGTGGATGATGGTTATGTCGGCTATCTGCTGGAAGAAACGCTCGGCGCTGTTGCCGTAGCAACCCATCTCGTCACTGTGCCGCGCACCTTCGTCTATTCTGGCCCCGATCTGCGCTTCCCGACGCGGATGGCCTTGTCGATGGGAAGCCGGCTAACGATCGAGGGGGAGGCGGAAACCCGCGGCACCCGCTATCTGCTGATGCCGGACGGCGGAGCCCTTGTTTCCCGCCACATTCGCCCGATCGCCGAACCTCCTGCACCGGATTACGTCGCCGTTGCAGCGCTGTTCCTCGAAACGCCCTATCTTTGGGGCGGCAAGTCCGGCTTCGGCATTGATTGCTCGGGCCTTGTCCAGCTGGCCATGCGCATGGCAGGGCAGAAGGCCCCGCGCGACAGCGACATGCAGGCATCGGGCCTCGGCGTGCCCGTGGAGCGTGCCGAACTCAGGCGCGGCGATCTCGTCTTCTGGAAGGGCCATGTGGCGATCATGGAAGACGAAACGACCATGATCCACGCCAACGGCAACACCATGTCCGTGGCCCGCGAGACGCTTGAGGCCGCCATCGAACGCATCGGCTGGCTCTACGGCACCCCGACCGGCTACCGCCGCCCCGTCGCCGAAACGTGATGATTCCGGTCTTGGTGCCGCCGCGTCGAGTGCCTATATCGGCACCATTAGAGCTGACGAGAAGATTGCCCATGCTGCCGGCCTGCCGAAAGAACAACACGTCCACGAAGATCAGCACTGCTCTGGTGCTGGCGTCGCTGACCGTCTTCGCAGCTGTCGCCCCCGCCTCAGCCTCAGAAGGCATCGCCTGGAGCAGAGCCGGACAGGAGAGTTTCAAGGACCTGCCTGGCGTCAAGCCGCAGGATCCTGTCAACCAGTTCGGTGAAAACGTCAGCTGTGAAACGCGGACGGTTGTCCCCAACCGCCATCACTTCGGTCGCGGTGATCTGCGCGACAGCCTGCCCTACACGGTCTATCGCTGCGAAAAGAACGGCATCGTCTATGAAGGCACCGAGCCGCCGCGGTCCGGCCGCATGTGGTATCCCGGCGTCAATCCAAGGGTTATCGACTGATATCGCGCTCCGGGGCGATCAGCCGTGATCGTCCTGGCCGAGCAAACCGTCGAACACTTCGATCAGCGCTTCGCTGATCGCGCCGCCGAGCTTGTGGCCTGCCTCGCGCAAACCGTCCTCGTCCATATCGCGCGCCGCAAGCGCCAGCGCCGTGCCCTCTTGGGCAACGATTTCCTTGGCACGTTCGATCGCCCAGAGGGCAAATTCGCTGCGGCTTTCGATGGCGACGGTCTCGTCCATGGTCTGTCCTTGTGGCGGTCTTGGGGTGCTCGGGAATGCGTGAAAAATCGCACTGAAAACGACAGTGCGACAGCACCGGAAACTCAATTTTCAGACAAGAAAAAAGCCCGGCAAGCCGGGCTTTTTAAAGTGTTTGAGGATAGCATAAACTGCTGATCTCAAATCGGAATTTGGTGCCCAGAAGAGGAGAGGTGAGCACCATACTCCAAATCAGACGCATCAAATCCACCATCAATATCAAAGGCTTATGAGACCATCGACGTCCAGGGCTTTCCCAGTGTGTACCCCGGTTTGTACCAAAAGTGTACCCCCTGCCCATCGATTTATTGTGCCTCACTTCCCACTCTGCTTGCGTTCCCGAAGCTTGCTCAGGAGGACGACAATCGGAGGGCCGAAAAGGGTCCCGTAGCCCACGATGGTCACGAGGGTGAGGAAGATGGTTTCTCCGGTGGTCATGGCGGGGTTCCTTGCGGGTAATCTGCGGGGTTCGCAGCGGGATAGGAGAGGGTTCAGGCGGAGAGGTGGAAAAATGTGGAAGGACAGACGAGAGCAAGATTACCCATGGGTCCCTCAGGGTGTCTTTGCGGCCTTCGCTTCGTCCAAGATCTTCTGAACGGCTGACTTGCTGAACCCCACCTCCGCCGCGATCTTGCGGACACTGATGCCTCCAGCGCTCAACTGAATGATTTCCGCTTTGATGCCTGGGGTGATCTGGGCGGGTCTCCCTCCGGTCCTGCCTTCGGCCTTGGCTTTGGCTATGCCTTCAAGCTGCCGCTCCTTCCGAAGCGCTGTCTCAAACTCTGCGATGCTGGCTAGGATGCCGAAGACGAGCTTCCCAGTGCGGGTGGTGGTGTCTAGCGTGGCATCGTCCAGCACCCGGAAGCCTACGCCCTTCTGGTTCAAGCCCTCAACGATCTGGTGAAGGTGTGAGGCAGAACGGGCGAGGCGGTCCAGCTTAGTCACAAGCAGCACGTCACCTTCTCGGACGAACCGAAGGCATTCCTCAAGGGCAGGGCGGTCCTTGTCCAAGCCCGACTGCTTCTCACTGAACAGCTTCTCCGCACCCGCTGCCGTGAGGCGGTCGATCTGGGTTGCGTGATCCTGTCCGGTTGAACTCACTCTCGCATATCCTACGATCATCTGCCGTCCACTTTCCTCTATAGCTGTTGTGGACGTAGACTTAGTGGACGCTAAATGGACAGTCAAGTGGGCAGTGTCCAGAAAGTAAACATTGTGGACAGGCGGGACTGTCGCTGTCCCTCCGGGTGTCCCGCTGCGATCCCCTGTCGGGGTTCTGAGGGGCTGCCGCTCCTGCCCCTCCCTTGCCCCCTGCCGATCCTCCGGGACAGTGCGGAGGTATCAGCGGCGATCAACAGGACGAACCAGAAGGACATGCCGGGAGCACCAAGAGGTGCCGGGGTCTTGGATCGATAGGCCGGGATAGGACAGGGCGGGACCCCACCCCCACCACCGGGGGGGTTTTAGCGAGGGGGAGTATACGTAATACGCTCACACAACTTTTGTAAAAAAGGTCGCGGGGTTCCTCAGGGACTCCCGCCGGGACCTGTGTGGTTTACCCGATTATCCGCCGCTTCTCTGCGTCATACTCCGCTGCGGTGATTGCACCGTCAGCCTTCAACTTGGCGAGCTTCTCCAGCTTCTCGACATTCGACAATCCGCCGCTCTGCGCTGCGCTGTCTTGGCTGGCTTTGCGCCGGGGCTTGCGGAAGAGGAGGTAGAGCGGGAGGAAGAGGATCAGGAAGACAACTATCCAGTGCCAAATCGAAAAGCTTCCCACGGTCTTCCTCCTCTGGTCTCGTTCTGATTGGGTTACTGCAACCATCGGTCAATGACAATGGCGAGCTAGTCTATGGGGCTCGCGTCGTGAAGGCGTTTCTTTCTGTTGCCGTCGAGGCCATTCATGCGCCTCCCGCAACTCGGATGGCCTGCGACACCTCCCGCAACAGAACGCTCTCTATGGGGCTCTGGGGAGTCAGGAGAGGCGGAGGAAGAGGCAGGGGACATGCTAGCCCAAAAATGAGCAATGCTGCGTTATCGCAGAGACAGCCGGAAGTGGGCCGATGTTTCCCATGGGACCCACTAGGAGAGAGACTGTCGGCTGTCCCTGCGATAGCGAAGCTATTGAAATCCCTGCGATATCGTAGAGTTTAACATGTTGCAGTCTGTCATTTCGTGTGAATTGTAGGAGGTCCCTGCCGCGATCCTGCGGCGTTCCAAGAGGAGAACAAGGGACATGCACACGCTCACCAATGCCGCCACTGTGACCACGCTGGATAACCTCTGGGGTGTCATCTACTTCGAAGAGGATGGCACGGTCCTCTGCACGGACTTCCTTGACGTAACCGACTATTTCGACGCTGCGGACCAAGCCTTAGAAGAGGCCGATGGGCTGGAGTTCAAGCTGGTCGAAGGGCTCGACATCGTGGGACCCTTGGCACCCGCTGGGAACCGGGAGCTATTCGGTCCTTCGATCTACTCGCTCCTGCTCGACTTGCTCGGCAGGGACAAGGCGGAGGAGGGTCTCGACCATGCCACGGCGTAAGCACGACAAGAAAACCCTCTACACGGTTGTCTTTTACGACGAGGCCGGGGAGGTGGTGTTCTCAGAAACCCGGCGAGCCTACGGGCCGGAAGACGTGGGTCTTTATGCCAGACAGCATATGCCGCTCGGCGCTGTCCGGTACGAGGCGTTTGACGAGGCGCTAGAGGTTCGGCAAATGACCCATGACATCACTGTGTCGCTGCGGACCCTCTTGAGGCAACACGGGGTTCCCTCGGTGTTCTCGCCGTGACACAGGAGGGACCTGCCGGTGCTGCTCCGCTCCTCACATTCACTGGGGGCCAGCGCTGGCGACCTGCTGTGTCAACAGGTACGCCTTGTCCGCGTCTGGGCGTTCTGGTAGTGGACAGCAAAATGTGCAGCTTGCAGCTGAAAGGTGTAGCGCGGTCATGAAGGACTTTTCGGCAAACAATGTACGCTGGAAGTGCGGTCTGCTCTTGTTACTCGCTTTGGTGATGCTCTACTTTGGCACCAGGATGGCCGGGTTGTGGGGCCCAGTGAAAGCCTCAAGTCGTTACAGCCCAGAATTTGTAATGGCGTTCGGCTGGCTGACCGTTGTAATTTCTACACAACTTGGTCTGGCATCTGCCTTCCGGTGTTGGAATACTCAAAACTACATCGGGATTGGGCCGGACGGCATTCTACACCGTGGATGGTCCACCGTGACAATTCCCTGGTCGGAATTTCACGAGATTTCGCGACGCACGTTTCGCAAGCACCGTGTAATTATGCTCCACCTGATCGATCGGAAGCGTTTCCCTCGGAGAGGCTGGATGGGTTGGGCAATGTGGTTACCGTTCTACCCGCTGGGCCACACCATTGAACTCAATCTCGGGGGAACTGACCAGAACTTTGATGCGGCGATGTCAGCGATCAAGTTCTTCGCATCCGACAAACAGGTCGTTGTTCGCGACTAGCTCGCACCTTCCGCCTCGGAGGGACCTGCCGGGGGCCGATGATCCCCCGGCGATCCTCTCGGGGAACGCTGGGTTCCGCGCTCCACCTGTCTCCACACCCTGCCTTGCTCCCCATGGGCGGTCTCTGCTAAGGCCGCTGCCGGGGACCACTTTGGAGGGTATAGGTTCATGTTCTTCACTCGTATTGGCAAGGTGATTGCGCACGTCATTTTTTGGGGCAGCATAGTGAGGCTCGCTCTGGCCTTCTTCGTCGCGTTCAACTCCGTTGACTCCGAGAGCAACCGGGCTGCATCGGCGCGGTATCTCGCGACTGCCACAAGTGGCGAGGCGATCAACCAAGCATTCGTCGGGCTTCTTCTCGGGCTTGCCCTTGGGGTTCTCTGCGAGATCAGCGCAAGGACCGGCGGGAGCGACAGGGCTTAACCTGTCTTCCCCTCCCTTCGGTGTCCAACTCCACCTCAGCCAAACGCTCCGTAGTTCGCCATGCCCGAAGAGGCGATGTTTGCGAACGTGGTCATTGGACTGACCTGCTGTTGAGATATGCCGTTTTGCGCGGTGATCTGCGAGGACTTCGAACCCAACGCATAGTTGGCCCGTGCGGCGTCCTTGCGATCCTTGGCACTCTCAATAGACAACGCTCCTTGTCGCCGCTGCTCGGCCATGCGTTGACCGGCAGTCGCTCCACCGATCCCGGCACCGTCTGTCTTGACTGCTGAGGCCATCCGGTCGGACTCAAGTTGGGCCTGATACCCCGCCTTGTTGGCGGCGTTGTCCTGCACAATCTGCTCTCGCTGCTGTGCGGAATACTCAAGCTTGGTTTGCTGGTTGATCATTTCGATGTTCTGATCAGCCGCCTGAGCCTGTCCAGCCGCCTGAGCGGCACCGGCTGCAATGCCGATTACTAATCCGGGATCACACACAGGCTTCCCTCCGAATTTCAAACGGATGGAAGAGTGCGCCACGGGTTCCCACTGGTTCCGCTGGCATGATCTCCGCACCTAGCGCCCTCAGCCATTTGTGGTGAAGATTGTTCTTGGCATAGGTGAAGTTCATGAGGCGGAGGAGGTTGCTGTCACCCTCAAACCAATGGCGGAGAACCTGTCTCGCTTCCTCCACCATGGCGCGGCTGTAGGCGTTTATGCGCTTGGTGCCGACAAGCCAGACAGCCTTGGTGTCCTTGCTGATCGCAGCGGTCCCAAAGATTAGCAGGGGAACGCCTTCGGCCTCCACCACCTTTACGCTGTCCGAAAGCTCGGCAGAGACAGAGAGGCGGGATAGGAAGTTGCGGCTTCCGCTGGCTGCTGCCAATTCCTGCTTGTCTGCGTTGCGAAGGTTGTCAGCCAGGTATTCCAGATCGCCAGATTTCAATCCGCGAATGAGTAGGGTCTCTCGCTTCATGCTGCGATCCTTTCAGTTGTTGAGATGTTGCCCCATTGGTCCGCCATGGCCTCCGCTATTCCCGTAAAGAACCGGCTGCGCTCTCGCCATCGGTTCGGGCCGGGTGACATGCGATGGACACGGGCCTCTCGTCCTTCAACGATTGCAGT
Organism: Rhizobium sp. R86522; assembly: GCF_042466255.1. Lineage (NCBI taxonomy): Bacteria > Pseudomonadati > Pseudomonadota > Alphaproteobacteria > Hyphomicrobiales > Rhizobiaceae > Rhizobium > Rhizobium sp. R86522. The sequence goes on along the minus strand of NZ_JAXHBX010000001.1, from coordinate 3,607,304 downwards.
CGGGACGAGGGGCGGGAGGTTGCGGAGCCATAGACAGGTGCGCTTCACCTCGGGGTGTCCAAACTGCCAAGGCTGGACGCTCTGCGCAAACTCTTGGTAGTTCCGAATGCGCTCCTTTGCGTGTCGGTGCATCACTGGGTTTTCAATGCAGACGCGCTCAATTGGAGCATTCCAGAAAGCCGAAAACAGGGCTGCACCTTCTTCCAGCTCCGCCCACATTTCGTTTCGGGTCTTTCCAGGCGGAGGAGATGAAAGCCAGCGGACCCCTGAGTTACACAGGCGGGTGCATGGCGGGTGCGCCACCATGAGCAAATCCCATCCGTCGTTGAGGATGTCTCGGGCATCGCCGCGAATGTGGCGGTTGCTGCCGTCTTCTGCCGGAAGGAGGTCACAGGACCAAGCGTCATGACCGCGAGCGAGGAAGGCGTTGCGGACGGTCCCGGAGAACTCACAGGCGACGAGAACGCGAAAAGCGGTCATGCGGCTTCTCCCACGGCGGTTTCCGGGTGTGCGGTCGTGACCTCTGAGGGCCGTTGCGTTTCTCGGGTGACGCTAGGTGTCGCTGCTCCCGGCCCCGCTTCTTTCGTCACGAGCGCACGGGGGAATGGCCGGTGTTTGACGATGCGGACTGACTCGGCCTCGCTTTCGATGGCGTCCAGCCCTGCCCAAACGGCAATGGTGCGATCTCGTTTGAAGACTGGGATCAATCCGCCGTGGTCCAGCGACTTCGTGAGGATATGGGCGCGGGTCTCGGGGTCGATCCCTTGGGCGATCAGTTCCCGACAGATGACCGGGATAGGGCTTCGGGTCGTGGTCCTCTTGGGGATACGGCGGGTCGCCTTTGGCGGAGCCATGTCAACGGACGTGCCGCTCTCGACATGTCGGGCACCGTAGGAGCCGAAGAGTTCAATGGTTGCGATGGGGTCTGTGTGGCGGGTGGTCGTGGTCATGCTGCTGGATACCTTTTCCAGTATGCGGAGAACCGGGAGGGTGTCCCGGTGGGATTGCGTCGTGAAACGCTGAGAGCGGTCGAGGCGGCGCGGGGCTGCGACTGGACACGCTGAGGCGTCCCGCTGGGTGTCCCAGAGGGGCGGAAGGGGTGATGGGTTGCGAGGATGGGGGCGGTGTAGGGCGGAGGATGCCCTGTTTGACTCACAGGAGCCCGTGGAGAGCGTTCAGGGGTCCCGGAGGTGTCGAGATAGCGGAGAGGACGGGAAGGCCCTCAGCGAGTCTGTGGGGACTCGGAAGTATAGGTGCTGATGGAAACAGGGGAGGTGGATGTCTCGGAAGGACACCCGGGAGGAGCCATGGGATACCTTAAGGGAACCTTGAGGTTATCTCTAGGTACTACTCCTACTTTGTCTTTCAATAAACATTGCAGAGGTAACCTAAGGGTATCTTATATATAACTTAGAGTTATATCTTTAAGAAGCGCACACGCGATTACTATCTCCTGCTGTCACTGTCAATACCTTTGGTTGTGTTTTTTTGTTCGTGCTCGTCTAAGCTTCTGCTCCTGCCATTCCGGCTGTCCAATTCGGTCTGTCGTGGAGCTTCGTCTATTCTTGATGAAGGGGTAATTATTTTATTGTTTAGTTTCAGTGCTTTGGAGTGATTGCTAATGTGTCTTGCTGTGACCGCTGCCGGTGTCCCCTGCGGTGCACTGTCCGATCCCCCGGAGGATGCCGAGATTGCCGCTCGGATCACTTCGATTTTCTTGGTCTCTCTGTATGAAGGAAATTGCCGCCCTCGGGTGTCTGCGAGGGTCGCCGGGACCGCTGCCGGTGACCTGCTCCCCGCTTTGAAACCTGCATTCTTTCTGTTGCCGTCGAGGCCGTTCATGCGTGTTCCCGCTGCGACATGGCCGGTGATCCCGGAGGGGTGCGGACAGGTGCATTTCCCGCTACTTGAACTAGCGGTAATTGTTCAGCCCATCGCATGAGCTTTGTTCCATTCTTGGGCTGGTGAATGAAGCGGAGCTAATGGAACGGGAACGGCAGGTGAGCCGGAGGGGAACGGATGGTTTGCGCTAAGGGGCCTCAGGGGCTCGCTGACGCGCATAAGTTGTTTTCTGGTATGTGCACACCAAAAACTGCGGGATCGCTCTCAGCGAGTCCCTGAGGGCATCTGAGGGGCTATCGAAAGGTCGTGAGCAACGTTGATGACTGGAGGTGCGCTGGTTCGATTACACGAAAGGGGTGGGACCGTCCGAGCGCCTATAGTGTTCGTCCTTCGCTCTCTCCGCATCCAGGCTTATGCCAAGCACTTTCAACCGGATCTCCATCGCAGGAACCGACACTTGAAACTGCCTAGCGATCTTCTCAATGTCGTAGTGGCTCCAGACGAGCTCGTCTCTTACTGCTCGCTCCGGCATCAGGATTTCTGCGGCGAGCTTATTGGCCTCAACTTCATGGGCAGGACTCAGCGTCTGACCTGAGACCACTTGCCCACTGCTGAACAGTCGGTCTAGGTGTCCGTGTTGACGAAGAAGGTCTCGGTGCAAGAGATAGTGGGCCAGTTCGTGCGCGGCGGTGAAACGCCTCCGTTGCAGCGACTGATTGGAGTTCACCCGGATCTCGTACTTTCCATCGATCAAGTCGATGCTGCCCGAGACACCATCGTCCAGCGGCTCTTCGAAGTACTCAATGCCAAGGTCCCGGATAGCACCAATCACGTTGATCGGTGTCCGGCCTAGATAGCGCTCCAAGACCTCCATATCGCTATCGTTTTCCATTGTCTTCCTCGTCCAGGTTCCTCATTATCTCATTGATTTCTTTATCGGAAATCTCTTCTTCACCCAGCAGAACACGACTGTTCTTATAATCCGTCACCATCCGCCTCGCGATTGGAGGAACGATCTCCGCAGCCACAGCACGGGCAACGCGCTCCGCTTCCTCTCGTGCAATGCGCGTAGCCTCTTCCTTGGCTATAGGGATCGCGGCCTCCCTCGCTTCCCTCGCTGCCCTTGAGCGCACTTCGATGTAACCGAACAATGCGCCGACACCTACAAGGATGCCCACAAGGGCAATCAGCGACGATGCGAAGTCCAGTCTCCCGAGCTCGATAGCTATGCTCAGCGAGTTCTTACCCTGTGCCGTCTTCACCTCGTCGTAGAGCGCTCGGTCAACGAACTGGTGGTTTGACAGCAGGACGATGACAGCGACCGATAGCGCGATATTCCAAGCCAGCAGGAACGGGCTACGCATCAAAGTATACCATAAATGGCGACGGATGTGGGCATGGCAAGGTCTAGCCTAGGATTGGCTTTGTAGATTGGCTGTCGCAGAGGCGAAGCAGGTCGCCATTGCAACTCTACCTTGGCATGACTTTGAGCGTTCCGAAAGCCTCAGCCTGACACATTGGGTCGCATGGGTTCCGCTGGGGTCTCCTGCGGTATAGGACCCGCTTCCCGGTTCTTTACTTCGTGCGCCTTCTTCATCGCCTCGGTTGTTGCTCTCAGGCGTTCTGGTTTGCTCCCATAGTTACGCGAGCCGGTACCCGAGAGCGAGTGTCCAAGTGTCAAGTTCACCTCTCGCTCTTGTGCCCCACCCGCCCTCAGCCAGTCAGACATGTTGTGGCGGAGTGAATGCACTACGTGGAGTGGGTTCTTGGTGACCGCTCTAACATGCTTCATGAGGGCCGCTGAGGCGTTGTCTGGGCCGTTTTCGTTGCCGTATGCGTCGAAGAGCATGGCGCGTCCCTTAGCGAGCCTCAGGGCTTCTTTGGCGGCTTCCAAGGTGTCCCCCAAGAGTGGCACGTCCCTTCTAGATGCCTTGGTCTTTACCCGCCGATCTTCATGCCATTCAACGGTAATGTAAGGAGTGGCAGTGGACACCTCGACATCAGACACACGAAGTCCAGTGATCTCAGCCAATCGACATCCCGTACCCTCAAGCAGTCTCCAGATAAGCTGTAGCTCGGTCTTGCCTCGGGACAATACCCTGCTGCGCACTGCTTGTAGTACGTCGGTAGGCAGCGGATCGCGCTTCTCTACGTCCGTTTCGGCGTCTAGGTTGGCAATCGGTAGCTTGTTGAATGGGTTACTGTAGCTGTTTGCTAGGCCGTTCTCGTGGATTGCGTGGTTTACTACTGCCCTGATTATGTTGATGCCCCGCCGAACCGACTCAGGCTTGATCCCGGTTTCTGCAAGGGCATCACGGAACCGACGAGCGTCCTCGCGGTTGATCGACAGCAATTCGGCATCGGCACCGATAACCCTCGTGAACAGTTCAGCGACCCGATCAACCCGCTGCGCATATTTCTTTTCCCGCTTGTCTTCCCCGGCACACTTCTCCGCCTTGTAGAGTGAAACGATATCACTCAATCGCGGTGATGGGCGGGGAGGAGCGCCGTTCAGGAGAGACCTTACGAGCAATTCATGAGCCGCCGACATCCCCACGGGGTGCCCAGAGGGGTCCAGCGGGTAGCGTTCAATGATTTCTGCTGCTGCTTGCTCCCTAGCCGCATCTTCCCCGTCTGCATCATCTGGGAAGGTTGCACGGTCATAGGGGCTGCTGGGATCAAACCCGAGTTGCCGGATGAGGCTCACGCTCTCGGTATAGGTCTCGAAGGGGGATTTCTCACGGTGACGGTCGCGGACATCCTTCACGGCCTTGTCGTAAGCCGCATTGACCCGCTTCCAGTTATCCGCCGCTTGAGCCTCTGTTTTCCCGAGCGGAGCCAAGTGCCAAAGCTTCCCTAGTACCGTCGAGATGTCCTCGGGGTACTTGCGGCGATACCTGAAAGCGTTCTTGTGTTTTTGGACGTAGGGAAGGTTCAATGTCAGCCTCAAAATGACCCCCGGGTGTACCTCAAAGTGTACCCCGGCTTACCGTCAAGACATTGAATAGATTGGTTTCCAAGGGGAAACCTAAAATGGAATGGTGCCCAGAAGAGGACTCGAACCTCCACACCCTTTCGAGTACCAGCACCTGAAGCTGGCGCGTCTACCAATTCCGCCATCTGGGCGACGAGGAGCCGTGTAAAGGGACTGCTCCGACCTGTCAACCGGCTTTTTGAAGTTTTCATGTCGGCGCGATGAAGGCGTCTGCCTGAATGCCGGAAGCGGATTCGCAGATGCGTTGGGACACAAGCCTTTTGCACAGTCTGCCACGGATAACGCGGCCGTGAAAAAGCCGTGATCGAAACGCTCTATCTTGCCGTCGGCGAGGCGGTTTGCCCGCCGCCGGGATGAACGACGGGATGACTATATGACGATTCGATCCGCTTTTGTGGCCGTGGCGCTCGCCGGCGCCCAGCTTTTCACCTCCGTGGCGGATGCTGCGATGACGAAGCCGATGCCATTGATTTCGCAGCCGGGCTCCGATGTCGAAGAGATCGATATCGTCTGCGACTTCTCCGGTTGCTACGAGACCTGGGACCGCCCGCCGCCGCGCCGTCCACGCCCCTTGCCACCGGAATATTATCCGCCGTCCGTCTATGACGAGCCGCCGGTCTATCGCCCACGGCCGCGTCCGCCTGTCTATGTCGAACCCGGCTACCGTCCACGGCCGCGCCCGCCGGTTTACGAGGATCCGGGTTATCGTCCGCCGCGTCGGTCCTGGGAGCGGCATGTCGACTGGTGCCTGAACCGCTACCGGTCCTACAATCCCCGCACCAACCAGTTCCTCTCGACGAGCGGCTACTACAAGGTCTGCCAATCGCCCTTCTATTGAGACGAGCGATCTTCGAAGGCGGTTCTGCGGCCGCCTTCGCCCCTGTGTCAGCTGTCGAGCCCTTCATTGCGGCTCACCCTATCCACATGGCCGAGATCGCGCTCGGGATCGATGGCATCACGCACCTTCTGCTTCAGCTCCTTCGGGCCTGGAAAGCCGCCATCACGCTTGCGTTCCCAGATCAGGTCGTCGTTCAGCTTGATCTCGAAAATCCCGCCCGTGCCAGGGATAAGTGCCACTTCGCCCAGATCGTCAGCAAAGGTGTGCAGCAGTTCCTGCGCCATCCAGCCTGACCGCAGAAGCCAGTTGCATTGGGTGCAGTAGGTGATCGAAATCCGGGGTTTTTCCATCGGCGTATTCCTCACTTCACGGATAAGTTAACCCAATTAATCAACTTTTCTGCGTGCGTCCAATTGCCACGCAGCTAAGCTTCGGCCATGACGCGCAGGTTATTGTCTTTTTTGGAGTTTGTTCATGTCCATTGAACCGAACCGTCTTTTTGTTCCTGCCCTTGCCCCCGTCTATCGCTCCGGTCACGACGGGGTCGAAACCCTGCTGCGTCTGGTGGCCGGTGGCTTCCTCGTCATCCATGGCGCCAGCAAGATCGTTGATCCCTTCGGCGCCGTCCAGATGGTCGAAGGCCTCGGCTTCTATCCCGGCGTCTTCTGGTCGCCGCTTCTGGCGATCACCGAATTCTTCGGTGGCATCTTGCTCGCGATCGGTCTCCTCACTCGGCCGGCGGCCTTTGCAGCCACGATCGTCCTGCTGGTCACGGTCTATTTCCACTGGATCCAGCTGGATCAGGGCTTCTCCGGCGCGGAAAAATCGCTGCTGTGGGCGGCAATGACGTTCTATTTCGTCATCCGTGGCGGCAACCGCCACTCTGTCGACGCCCGTCTGAAGAAAACCTTCTGAGGTCCCGGAAGGGCGCTGCTTGCGGCGCCCCTCCGTCTTGCGACATTCGCATCCGCATGCTTTCTCTGGGGGCAACCACCCACGAGATCCGATTCCCCATGCGTGTTGCCATCGTCGAAAACACCCGCGTCACCGAAGTCGGTCAGGTTGGCATTGCTCTGGCCGAGGCGGGCGCGAAAACCGCCACCATCCGAGCCTATGCCGGCGAACCACTGCCGGACCTCGATGACTTCGACGCTCTGGTGGTGTTCGGTGGTGAGCAGAATGCCCGCGATGACGAGAAGCATCCCTATCTCCCGGAACTCGCAAGCCTGATGCGTCTCTTCGGCGACAGCGCGAAAGCCGTGCTCGGCATCTGTCTCGGTAGCCAGCTCCTCGCCCGCGCCTATGGCAGCGACAACCTGATCGGTGCCGCTCCCGAATTCGGCTGGCGCAGCATCGGCCGCACCGAAGCCGGCAGACAGGATCCGGTGCTCTCGGCCATGCCCGACCGATTCCTCTCCTTCCAGTGGCACGACGACACCTTCACGCTGCCGCAAGGTTCTGCTCACCTCGCGGAAAACGAAGCGGCTCGCCACCAGGCCTTCCGCATCGGCCGCGCTGCCTATGGCTTCCAGTTCCATTTCGAGGCTAACCGCGAGGTTGTGCGCAACTGGATGACGCATTTCCCAGAGGTCATCGAGCGCAAGGAACCCGGCTGGCTCAACCGCCATCCTGAGATCGAACCGACCGACGGGCAGCTTTCCGATGAAGCCGGGCTGGCCCTGGCTCGTGCATGGGTCCGGCAGATCCTACCGTCTTGAGCGCATCTCCCGCGTCACCCGGATCCCTTCTCAGGGTTTGACCGACATCAAGCCGCCGCAGCACCCGACCTGTTATCTCCGACCTCACTGATCGGAGTTCTGCCTTGTCCCTGTCCGCCTTTGCCTTTGCCGTCCTGCTCCTCCTGCTGACACCGGGGCCGACGAATACCCTGCTTGCCGTTTCAGGCGCCACCCGCGGCCTCAAGGCCTCGCTGCCGCTGATCGGTGCCGAATGTGCCGGCTATCTCACGGCCATCGTCCCGCTTGTCTTTTTGGCAGCACCACTGCTCATCGACCAGCCGGCTGCAGCGCTTGGCATCAAGCTCGCCTCGACCCTCTGGGTCTTGCTGCTCGCCGCCCGGCTCTGGACGCGTCCGCCTTCGGCCAATGCGCAGGCCGGAACGACGGTGGTCGCGGTCTACGCCACCACGGTGCTCAACCCCAAGGCCCTGATCATCGGGCTCGCCCTCATTCCCGCCGCCGGAACGGGTTCGCTGGAAGCACTGCTCCGGCCGCTCCCCTATCTCGCCATGTTTTTGCTGCTCGTCGTCATTGTCGCCACCTGCTGGTTGAGCGCCGGCGCCGCCATCCTCCGGCGGCTGGCAACCACCAACCCCTTGCTGTTCGGGCGGGTCGCCGCAAGCTGCCTCGCGGTCTTTGCCTTGAGCCTTGCCGGCCGCGCCATCGGCTGGATTTGATCCCCCGTCATTCGCCTCCCTCTTGCGAGCCATCCGCCCCCGTGCTTAATCGAACTTCAATCGATTGAGATCGCTTCAGAAACCTGTGGGAGGGGGATATGAAGGCAGTGGGTAAGCGCCTGGTTGCGCTCTGCTTCATCATCATCGGGCTGGCCTTCCAGCCGGCCCAGGCATCCCCTGTGGGCGCCGACACGGTCATGCGCGACTGGTATCGCCTCATTCTCGAACTTGTCCGTCATACGCCGACCTATTCGCCCCCCGTGGCAAGCCGCGCCTTCGCCTATCTCGGGGTCACCGCCTATGAGGCGCTGGCGGCCGGCGACACGACCATGACCTCGCTTGCCGGTCAGTTGAACGGCCTCACCCCAGTACCTCGGCGTGAAGCGGGCCTCGCCTATGACGAGGCCGTCGTCATGCAGGCCGCCCTGTCATCAGCCGCGCGCGAATTCTTCGGCAATACCGGCCCGACCGGTCAGCGCGCCCTGAAGCGCATGACCGAAAAGCTCTCGTCCGAAGTGTCCGTCGGACTTGCCCCCGATCTCGTCGCCCGCAGCCGGGCCTATGGCGAGAGCATAACGGCGCATATCCTTGCCTGGTCGCTGGACGACGGCGGCGCCAAGGTCGAAAACATGGGCTTCCCCCTGGAATTCGCGCTGGGGAGCAACAAGGACAGCTGGGTGCCGACCAGTCTGATCAATCAGCAGCAAATGCCCCTTCTTCCCCAGTGGGGCGAGAACCGTCCCTTCGCCCTGCAGACCGGCAATGCCTGCCCGCTGCCGGCGCCGCCTGTCTACAGCGAGGACAAGGATTCCGACTTCTACAAGGAAGCGATGGAGGTCTATGAGGCGGTGAACAGCGTGACCGATGAGCAGCGCGCCATCGCCCGCTTCTGGTCGGATGATCCGATGCTCTCGCCGACCCCGCCCGGTCACTGGATCGTGATTGCCCTTAAAGTCCTCGACGAGCAGGAGGCGGGTGCAGCCGAACATGCCGACCTGCTCGCCCGGCTCGGGATTTCGCTCGCCGATGCCTTCATCGGCTGCTGGCATTCGAAATTCGAATACGACCTGCTCCGCCCGGTCACCTATATTAAGCGGGTCATCGATCCCAAATGGGAGCCGATCCTGATCACGCCGCCCTTCCCGGAATATCCCTCCGGCCATTCCACCCAGTCGGGTGCGGCAGCCACGGTGCTGACGGCCTTTTTCGGCGAAAACTTCGCCTTCACCGACAACACCCATGAAAAGGACAAGCTGCCGAACCGCAGCTTCAAGAGCTTCTGGGATGCGGCTGAAGAAGCCGGCATCTCGCGTCTCTATGGCGGCATTCATTTCCGCGCCGCGATCGATCGTGGCCTCGACCAGGGGCGTTGCATCGGCGAAAAGGCGGTCGCCTTGAGGACCCGCGGATGACGGCCGAAGCCATCGCCTCGCACCATCGCCGAACCGCCCTTGCGGCCGCCCTGTTCGCCGTGCTCCAGGCCGGCACAGCGCTTGCCAATGGCGGCCCCCTCGTGCCCCGCTTCACCGACGAAACCGCCTCCAGCGGTATCGTCAGCACCTATCGCGGCGATTGGGAATATATGGTCGGCGGCGGTGCCGGTAGTTTCGACTGCAATGCCGACGGTTTCCCCGATCTCGTCCTTGCGGGCGGCGAGGACAAGGCGAAATTCTACCTCAACCGCAGCGAGGCTGGCGGCGCTCTCAAGTTCGACGAACAGGTGTCCGGCCTCGAACTCGACAAGGTGATCGGCGCCTATCCGCTGGATGTCGATGGCGACGGGCTGCAGGATGTCGTGCTCTTGCGCTCCGGCGAGAATGTCGTGATGCGCGGCTTGGGCGAATGCCGCTTCGAACGCGCCAACGAGGCTTGGGGCTTCGACGGCGGCGACGCCTGGTCGACGGCCTTTTCCGCCACCTGGGAGCGCGGCAACTCCTGGCCGACGCTTGCCGTCGGCAATTACATCGACCGCTTCGAGGACTTCGAGCCCTGGGGCTCCTGCACCGACAACTGGCTGCATCGCCCGTTGTCCGCTGCCGAGCGTCGCTTCGCCCCGCCGCTCGCGCTCAACCCCTCCTATTGCCCGCTGTCGATCCTCTTCACCGACTGGAACCGCTCCGGCACGCCCTCGCTGCGCGTCTCCAACGACCGCGAATATTACAAGGGCGGCCAGGAGCAGATGTGGCATGTTGAGCCGGGCAAGGCCCCGCGGCTCTACACCCAGGAGGAAGGCTGGAAATACCTGCGCATCTGGGGCATGGGCATCGCTTCCCGTGACCTCGATTTCGACGGCTATCCGGAATATTTCCTCACGAGCATGGCTGACAACAAGCTGCAGAGGCTCGCCGAAATCCCCGCCGACGGCAAGCCGAAGCCTTCCTACGCCGATATCGCCTTCGCCAAGGGCGCCACGGCGCACCGGCCCTATACCGGCGGCGAGATCCGCCCCTCGACCGCCTGGCATACGGAATTCGAGGACGTCAACAATGACGGCCGCGCTGATCTCTTCATCGCCAAGGGCAATGTCGCGGAGATGCCCGATTTTGCCGAGAAGGACCCGAACAACCTGCTCGTCCAGGGCGAGGACGGCAAATTCGTCGAAATGGGCGACAAGGCCGGCATCGCCTCTATGGCCAAGGGCCGGGGCGGGGCGCTGGCAGACTTCAATCTCGATGGAAAGATCGACCTCCTCGTCGTCAACCAGGGGTCTCCGGTGGAGATCTGGCGCAATACGACGGAAGGCGTTGGCCACTTCCTGCAACTGGCGCTGCGCCAGGACGGTCCGAACCGCGATGCGGTCGGCGCCTGGATCGAGGTGAAAACCGGCGATGTCGTGCAGCGCCGCGAACTCACCATCGGCGGCGGCCATGTCAGCGGCAAGACCGGCTGGCATCATTTTGGTCTGGGGGAACAGGCAGAAACCGAGATCCGCGTGCTTTGGCCGGATGGCGAGGTTGGGGAGTGGCAGACGGTGGCGGCTGATGGGTTTTACCTCGTTGGGCGTGGCACGGGGCCAAGGCTGTGGAATCCGGGCGAGGGGATGTGAAGGGGCACGACCCCATCTCCCCCCTTGCGGGGGAGATGGGCTCCGCGCATTCCGCTAGGCCCTCATGCTGAGGTGCCGTCGCAAGGCGAGGGCCTCGAAGCATCCCGCTCTGGTGGCCTCGTGCTGCGAGGGTCGCTTCGGTGCCACCTCAGCATGAGGGGTGGCGGGGTGGCCTCGCCCTTCGAGGCCGGGCAAGCCTGGCACCTCAGGGTGAGGGTGATCTATCAATGTCAAAAACCCCAAGCTTCGCCACCGGTCGGGATTGCTCCCTCCGGGTCGCCTGAAATCTGTCTCGGACGAGGCGCCAGAAGCAACCTGTCTAAGTAGTTTTATGTGGCTCCTTCCGGCGCCCCGTTCGGCGTCTATTCCCGCTGCATGCGTCTCTCTGGCAAGGCGGCGACGGTCCTCGGTCCTCGGGTTAAACCCGAGGATGGCCCGAGGATGACCGGGCGTAGGGTCCGGCTTTGACAGAGCCCTCCCAAGGGAATGTCTGCCATAGCCTGGCCGGTGGCCCGGGAGGTTCCCGCCGGATGGTGCACCATTCCGACCGGGACCCTCGCCCGGGGGATGCGGCCTTGGTCATTTCCGACCTCGGCCATCATCCCCGCCGTTTTATCCGCCCCGCCGTCTGGTATGTTCGCGACAGCGTGGGCGCCTTGTCTGTGTGCCTCTGAGGCACGTCCTTCCGATCGGGGTATCCGGTGTCGGGGCATCCGACCCCATCACTTTCGTTACCACCCCACGTCCGGAGGGAGACCGTTGCAGCGGGCCGGGGATTTGTGCCTGCGACAGCACTTGGCCCCGGCGTCGGCCCCGCCTCGCCTGACATCGCATCGTCAGGTGTATCCGAGGGCGGGACGGGCATCAGGGTAAGCGCGTGGAAATGGGCGGGGATGAAAAAACATGTCGGGGTTTGATTTTGTTGAGGAAACTCTCAAAGTCATCCCCCGCCGACTAGGGGAATTGAGGGGGCGGCGGCCTCCCTCTTCTCCCCAGCGGGGAGAAGGTGGCGCGTAGCGCCGGATGAGGGGGCGGCGGAGCCGGATTTCGCCGCGCACAGGATCACCATAAACCCGCCAATGCTCTGCAGCATCGCCTTGCGCTTCGCGCCCCCCCTCATCTGGTCCTGCGGACCATCTTCTCCCCAGCGGGGAGAAGCGGGAGCGGGCGGCATGCGCAACGCCCATCTCCCACTTTGGTGAGGGAGAAAGCGATTTCGATGAACTAGGCGAGCGCAAGCCGCCTAAACATCCGAAATCGCCAGAGAGGGGGGCGGTTATCTCGTGCCACCATCGCCGATCCCCTCACCAACAAAGTCTGAAGTTTAGCCCGGATCGCTCTCAAGCCTTCGATTTTGTAACCTCTCCCACACAGGGGAGAGGTGGAAACCCGCCGGCGTCTCAGTTTGACGGATAGAGCCGAGGCGTTACTCTGCCTCCTCCACCGCAGCCTCCGCCACGCGTTTCTGGATCGACTCGATGCAATTCTTGGCGCTGGACTTCGACTTATACGTTTCCGAGCGCACCATGATTTCGCCATTGGCGGCGCGGAAGCGGACGAAGGTTTCGCCGTTCTTGGCTTCGTCGATCTCGAAACGATAACCGCTGCCGGTCTCCTTCTTCGTAAGATCGACTATGGGCGCTGCGGGGGCATTCTTTTTCAGCGACTCGACGCAGTTCTTCGCGCTGGCCTTCGAGGCGTAGTTTTCCGACCAGACCATGATCTCGGCATTGTAGACGAACTGGACGCGGAACTCGCCCTTCTCGGTCTTCAGAATCTTGAACTTGTGCATGCCCGTCTCCCCTGTTTTGCCTATCGGCTTATGATTGCATCCGAATGCTAGCGCGATGGGGACGGGCGGGCAAGCAGGGCTCAGAAGCCCTGGAAGAGGAAATCCGTGGCGACGGTGATGTCGTCGGCGCGGGCGGAGAGATCGGTGATCACGGGACCGATCTCAGAGAGTGGAAGAGCCGCGAGACGGTGGGTCGCCATGACATAGGTTTTACCGCCAACCTCGAAGCGAGGCGTAAGGCGGGCGATCACCCAGGAGACGGTTTCGACCGGCTGTAATGGTGCGACAACCCGCGTGGGAAGATCATGGAGAAAGTCGGACTGGAGATCGACGACCAACTGGTCTTCCGATTTCAGGCGATGGACCCGAAATCGCGCCATGGTCAGAACTGCCGGTATTTGGCGAGGGGCAGGCCGTGCTTGGCGACATAGTCGTTATCCGCCTGGATCGCCTCGGCGTTTTCGATCTTCCAACGCCGTTCCTTCTCGGCCTTGATGGCGCGGGCAATGCCCTGTTCAGCCGCACCCGCGACATCGAGACCGAGGGTTTCAGCCTCGGTCACAAGGGCTTCACTGACGGTCAGGTCATGGGCTTTGCGGGCTTCGATCGACATGGGATGGTCTCCGGCGCTGGACGGAGAATAGCACGGCTCCGGCTTGCTGAGAATGGGCCGATCAGCCCTTGCCACGCCCGTAATAGGCTTCCCGCGATGAAAGGATCGCCTCCTTGTGTTCCCGCGACCATTCGACCAGCCCGGCCGTGACGGCCGAAAAGCCCAAGCCCCGGGGCGTCAGAGAATAAGTGACCGAAGGAGGGTTGGTGGGTTCGACATGACGGTCGACCAGTCCGTCCCGCTCGAGACGACGCAGTGTCAGCGTCAGCATGCGCTGGGTGACGCCTGACAGCGCGCGCTCGATCTCCCGGTAGCGGCGCGGACCAGCCGAGAGCTCGGCAATCGCCATGACGGTCCATTTCTCACCGAGGCGATCAAGCGTGAGGCGAAGACCGCAATCTTCGTGTTCCGGTGTGCCGCAGGGTTCGAGCGTCTCGATCCCGGGCTGGGTTGCGGCGAACATCAATGTGCCTCCTTACGTCGTTCCTGAGGGCGCAATAAATAGATGCGCCCGCAACGAAAAGGACGCAACCCATGATACTGCTCACTGGAGGCTCCGGCCAACTCTCCAAGCTTATCGCGCAAGGTACCAAAGACGCCGGTCTCGACATCTGCATTGGCAGCCGTCTGGCAGAGGAGACGGATACAGGTCGACGCCGGATCGATTTCGACGATCCCGAAACGCTCGACTTTAGCGATGTCGAAACGCTGATGATGATCTCTGCCGGTTACGCGGAGGACGATGTTGTCATCCGCCGCCATGATGCGGTGATCGCGGCTGCTATCCGCTCGGGCGTCCGACATGTCGTCTATACGAGCCTCAGCGGAACGGGTGACCATCTTGCTTTCTCGCTTGCCCATCGATGGACCGAGAAGCGGCTGAAGGACAGCCGCCTTGCCTGGACGATCCTGCGCAATGGTCTGTATGCCGAGCTGATCGGGGCACTTGCCTCACCGCTTGATGGCGTGATCCGGGCACCCTTCGGCACCGCGCCGCTATCGCCCGTGGCGAGGCGCGATCTGGCCGCTGCCGCATTGGCGGTTCTCAAGGACCCGCGCGCCCATGCGGGCATGATCTACGAACTGTCGGGAGCAGAAGCCTGGAGTGTTGCCGATCTGGCGGATGTCCTCGCCGCCGCATATCAGCCATGGAGCCTCGAGGAGATGCGGGCGTCGCTGGCGGGTGCTCCGCTCAAGCCCTTCCAGCCGCCGATGCTGATGTCGATCTATTCCAGTGCGGCTGCAGGATTTCTAAAAGCGGAGAACACGGACCTTCCGGCGCTGATCGCCGGAGCGCCGCGGCCGACCTTGGCGATCGCGGCAGAGGCTGCGCGGGGGGCAGGGTGATGAAGCGGAAATGGCGAGTGGGAGCCTTGGAAAAGGCTCCCTCCAACCCTCACTCGTCGCTCATCTTCAGCGCTGCGATAAACGCTTCCTGCGGGATCTCGACCTTGCCGAACTGGCGCATGCGCTTCTTGCCGGCCTTCTGCTTGTCGAGGAGCTTGCGCTTACGCGATGCGTCGCCGCCGTAGCACTTGGCGGTCACGTCCTTGCGCAGTGCCGAGATGGTTTCGCGGGCGATCACATTGCCGCCGATGGCGGCCTGGATCGGGATCTTGAACATGTGCTTGGGGATCAGGTCCTTGAGCTTTTCGCACATGTCGCGGCCGCGCTTTTCGGCTGCCATGCGGTGGACCATCATCGAGAGGGCATCGACCGGCTCGCCGTTGACGAGGATCGACATCTTGACGAGGTTGCCCTCGCGATGGCCGTCGAGATGGTAGTCGAAGGAGGCGTAGCCCTTGGAGATCGACTTCAGGCGGTCGTAGAAATCGAAGACCACTTCGTTGAGCGGCAGCTCATAGGTGATCATCGCGCGCTTGCCGACATAGGTGAGTTCGGTCTGGATGCCGCGCCGGTCCTGGCAGAGCTTCAGGATGCCGCCGAGATAGTCGTCTGGCGTCAGGATCGTCGCCTTGATCCACGGCTCGTGGATTTCCGAGATCTTGACCACGTCGGGCATGTCGGCCGGATTGTGCAGCTCGCGCTCCCTGCCGTCGGTCATGAACAGCTTGTAGACGACGGACGGGGCCGTCGCGATCAGGTCGAGATCGAATTCGCGCTCGAGGCGCTCCTGGATGATTTCGAGATGCAGCAGGCCGAGGAAGCCGCAGCGGAAGCCGAAGCCGAGAGCTGCCGAACTTTCCATTTCAAACGAGAAGGAGGCGTCGTTGAGGCGCAGCTTGCCCATGGCAGCGCGCAGGTCTTCGAAGTCGGCGGCGTCAACCGGGAAGAGACCGCAGAACACGACCGGCTGGGCCGGCTTGAAGCCCGGCAGCATCTTGGCGGTCGGGCGCTTGTCTTCGGTGATGGTATCGCCGACGCGCGTGTCGGCCACTTCCTTGATCGAGCCGGTGAAGAAGCCGATTTCGCCCGGGCCGAGTGAATCCACGGCAACCATCTTCGGGGTCAGCACGCCGACGCGTTCGACAGCGTATTTCGCGTCCGTGCCCATCATGCGGATGGTCTGGCCCTTGGTCAGCACGCCGTCGAGCACGCGCACGAGAACCATGACGCCGAGATAGGTGTCGTACCAGCTGTCGACAAGCAGCGCCTTCAAGGGCGCCTTGTCGCCGCCTTCGCTCTTCGGCGCCGGCAGCTTGTGCACGATGGCTTCGAGAACGTCGGGAATGCCAAGACCGGTCTTCGCCGAGATGAGCACGGCTTCGGACGCATCGATGCCGATGACTTCCTCGATCTGTTCCTTGATGCGCTCGGGCTCGGCGGCCGGGAGGTCGACCTTGTTGAGGACCGTCACCAGCTCGTGATTGTTGTCGATTGCCTGATAGACATTGGCCAGCGTCTGGGCTTCGACGCCCTGGGATGCGTCGACGACCAGCAGCGAGCCTTCGCACGCCGACAGCGAGCGCGAGACTTCATAGGCGAAGTCGACGTGACCGGGCGTGTCGATCAGGTTCAGCACATAGGTTTCGCCATTGTTGGCCTTGTAGTGCAACCGCACCGTCTGGGCCTTGATGGTGATGCCGCGTTCCTTCTCGATCTCCATGTTGTCGAGGACCTGCTCCGACATCTCGCGATCGGCGAGGCCGCCGGTCGACTGGATCAGGCGGTCGGCCAGCGTCGATTTGCCATGGTCGATATGGGCGACGATGGAGAAGTTGCGGATATGGCTCAGGGGCGTGCGATCGGTGCTCATGGCTCGCGCATATAGCAGCGAGCTCGGTCAACGCCTAGCGGGAAATTGTCGCGATCGGCTGGAAAACCGGGGTTGTCACACCCCGAACTGTTCCGGCCAGTCGCGGCGGGTGGCGACCTGGCCCTCCGTGCGCAGGCGCCGGACGGTATCGAGATCGATCTCGGTGATCAGCCAGTGGCTCTCTTCGACCGCGTCGCTCTCGCTTTCGGCATAGATGCCCGATGGTGGCATGCCGTAGTCGGAGGGCACGTAAAGGGCGGCGCGGCCGCGGTTTTCGTCGAGCGCCGGCGACCAGGGGGCGGTGCCGGCGGTGGGTGACGAGAGGACGGCGATCTGGTTTTCGAGTGCGCGGGCCTGGGCGCCGATGCGCACGCGATAGGCGCCGGCAAGTGTATCCGTGCAGGAGGGGGCGAGGATGAGGTCAACATCCTGTTCGGCGAGCCTATGGGCCAGCATCGGGAACTCGTTGTCGTAGCAGATGAGGATGCCGAACTTGCCGAGTGGGGTGTCGAAGGCGGTGAGCCCGTCGCGTCCGGCGGCGATTCCCCATTGCTCGCGTTCGAAGCGGGTCATGATGATCTTGTCCTGATGACCGATCAGACCATCCGGGCCAAAGAGGAAGGCGCGGTTGCGGTATTGGCCATCGGGGTCGAGCACGGGGGCAGAGCCGGGCTGGAAGACGATTTCGTGGGTGCGGGCGAGCTCCTCGCAGAGCTCGACCCAGGCCGGGATCAGCGGCTGGATGCCGGCGATCGAGCCGTGCAGGTCGGAGCGGGTGGCTGTGTCGAGCTGGCCGGCGAGGACCAGGCCGGCATATTCCGGCAGGAGCACGAGCTTTGCGCCGCGATCGACGGCTTGATGCACGAGGTGTGTCAGGTGGAGGACGTAGTCTTCCCAGCTCTCAATCAGATCGATCTTGTACTGGCAGGCGGCGAGGGTGAGAGCGGTCATGGTGAAAGATCTCGGATCCAGAAGGAAAGCGGCTTTGGGCTCTCGAAGGTCTCGTCGAGGTCGCGCCAGGTGAACGTGGTGCGAAGCGCGGGGTGATGCGTGTAGCCGCGCTTGGCCCAGAAGGTGTCGAGGGGCGTGTAGTCGACCGGCCGGCGCGGATGGTCGAGGGGGCGCTCGACGGCGCAGAAGGTGGTGTAGCGCAGGCCGAGTTTCTTCGCCTGCGCCTCGCGACCCTCGAAGAACTTCACGCCGATGCCCTGGCCGCGATACTCGGACAAAAGCACGCTTTCGCCGAAATAGAAGAACTCTTGCGGATCGAGCCCGACCTCGAGAAAGGGGCGCTTCACCTCTTCCGTCTCACCGGCCATCGGCGTTCCTGTGGCAACCCCGACCACCTCGTCACCATCGATCGCCAGCACAAAGACCGAGCCTTCGGACTTGGCATAGGTCGACAGATAGGTCTGCTCGTAATCCGGATTTCCCTCGTAGAGATAGGGAAAGGCCCGGAAGACGGTCGATCTGAGCCGCGCGAGGTCGCCGAAGAAGGGCGCCGCGTCGCTGCCGGAAAAGGATTGGATCGTAAGCGCCATAGAGTGTTTTCAGTCCGTTGCGGAGTGGTTATACCCATCTGCGACCACCCAAGAAAGCAATTCCACGACGAGGAGTGACCGATGACCGCCGCAGCCACCATCCGCGCCTATTACGATGCCTTCAATGCCGGCGACATGGACCGTTTCCTCGCGCTCCTGACCGATGACGTGGCGCATGACATCAACCAGGGTGCCCGCCAGACGGGGAAGGAAGCCTTCGCGACGTTCATGGACCACATGAACCGCTGCTACCGGGAAGAGCTCACCGACATGGTGGTGATGGTCAACGAGGACGGCACGCGGGGTGCGGCCGAATTCATCGTCAACGGCACTTATCTTTCAACCGACGAGGGCCTGCCGGAAGCCAATGGCCAGACCTACCGCCTGCCGGCGGGCGCCTTTTTCGAAATCCGCGACGGCAAGGTCGCCCGCATCTCCAACTATTACAGCCTTCCCGACTGGATCGCCCAGGTCGGCGGCTGATAAAACGAGAAAGAGCCACCACGCATAGGCGTGGCGGCTCTTCTGCCGGCATTGTGCCAGGCACTGATCGATCAGTTGACCGACCAGTCGCGCTTCACGGTATCGCCGTCCTTCGACAGATGGACGTGCTGATCGACATGATCGACCCAGTCGAGCGGGATGTAATGGTGCTGGCCATCAGCGGAATCGTTCTTGGTCAGCTTGATGCGGCTTGCGCCATCCATATGGTCAACGGTGCCAACATGGGCGCCGTCCTGGGCAAGAACTTCCATGTGTTCGCGGATCTGATCTGCAGAAATCATTGGTCATGCTCCTCTTGGGTTGGGGTGTCGGAGAAAGGCGCGACGGGCGGCATTTGTTCCGGGGCGCTTCGCCGCAGAAGGCATGAGACAGGCAAGGGAACATCCATGCTTCAGATGCATTGATAGGCACCCGCGCGAGATCCCTCGCCGACAGCGAGTCCATACATGTTTCCGAGAATTTCGATCATCGGCACCGGTCCCACCGGCCTCTACACCTTCAAACAACTGATCGGTTCCACCGTTCCCTTGTCCATCACGCTTTACGAAGCAGAGGGCGAGCCGGGAAAGGGCACGCCCTACCATCCCGACATGAACGATCCCGCCATGCTCTCCAACATCCCGAGCATCGAGTTTCCGGCGTTTACGGAGACCCTGGTCGAGTGGTTGCGACGACAGGATGACGATACGCTGATGCGCCACGGGATCAGGCGCGAGGCGATCGATGAGCGGGAGTTTTATCCGCGTCTCGTGCTTGGCGACTATATGCAGGCGCAGTTCGAGCGGATGCGGGCAATCGCGGCCGAGCGTGGTCACGAGATCATCGTGCTTGCCCGCCACAAGGTGATTGATATTGAGATCCAGGCCGATGCGATCCGCCTTCGCGTCAGCCATGCCGACGGGGAGAATGACGCGGCCTATGACCATGTCGTCATGGCGACCGGCCACAACTGGCCCGACAGCACGGAGATCCGGCCCGGCTACTTCGTCTCGCCCTGGCCGGCGACCGTTCTGACATCGATCCGCAATGAGGCGGTCGGCATTCTCGGCACGTCGCTGAGCGGCATCGATGCGCTGATGACGGTCGCGACGGCACACGGCATGTTCTTCTCCGATGCCGCCGGCGATCTGCAATATCAGCCGGCTGCCGATACCGAAGGGTTCTCCGCCACGTTGATGTCACGCAAGGGCATCCTGCCGGAGGCCGATTTCTACTGCCCGCTTCCGTATGTCACGCCCCTCGTCTGCACCGAAGAAGCGATCGATGCGCTGATTGCCACGGGCCGGCACGATCTGCTCGACGAGGTCTTCGAGCTCTTTCGCGGCGAAATCGTTGCGCGTGACCCTGATTATGCCGCCCGGATCGGTCTGTCGCAGCTGACGGTCGAGACCTTTGCGGCCGCTTATTATGCCGATCGCAGCGAAAGCGATCCCTTTGTCTGGGCGGCGAAAAATCTGGCCGAGGCCGAAGAGAACCGGCAGAAGCGTTACACCGTGCCGTGGCGCTATGCGATCCTGATCACCCACGAGATCGTGGCAAAGGTCATTCCGCATCTCGATGAGAACGATCTGAAGCGCTTCCATCGCCACTTCAAGGGCATCTTCATCGACGACTATGCAACGGTACCGCTGATGTCGATTCGCCGGCTTTTGGCGCTTGCCCGTGCGGGCAAGCTGTCGATCCTGAAACTCGGCGAGGATTACAAGATCCGCACGGCCGAGGATGGCCTGGAGCGGGGCGCCGAGATCGTGGTTGGCGGAACCACGCATACCTTCGGGGCCTTTGTCGATGCGACCGGTCAGGAGACGCTGTCGGCGACCGATCTGCCCTTTCCGACGCTTGTCGATCAGGGTGGCGTGCGCGAAGCCGCGACGCCGAAGGCGACGGCGATCCGATCGCTCGACCGGGATCCCGATATGGTTCGCACCGGTGGAATCGACGTCGATGAATTCTATCGCCCGCGTCTCGGTCTGATGTCGGAAGGCAGGCTCTATTGCGCAGCGGTGGCCTTCCTGCTGCACAAGGAGCCCTTCGTGCAGGGCATCACCAGCGCGCGGGATATCGGCGAGACGGTCGGCCGGGCGATCCTGAGGGACGTAGTGGACGTTGATACGCCGGTGTTTCAGATCTCGGCGTAGACGGGGTCGCCGACGGACAGCGTGACGGGTGCGGCCGGCGTGGCGTAGACGCCCAGATTGCGCTTGTTGTGGCGCATGATGCCGCGCAGCACGTCGGGCTCTTCTGCCATGCCCGGTTGAGCGACCAGCGTCATGCCGCAGCGGCGCGAGGCTTCGGTGACGCGGATATCCGCTTCGCCGATCCTGACCATGTGGCCCACCCAGTCGTTTTCGATGAAGCCTTCATCGTCTTCCGTCTCTATCAACACCGAGGGGCGGAAGCGTCTCGCATCCAGCGACGGGAGGCCCGTGACTGCCGCAAGCGCGCTGACCGAGGCCGTGGTCACGAGGTGAAGCGGCGCCGGTGCGTAGCGGTTGGAGACGACGGGGAAGCGGTAATCGCCTGACCCGACGAGCCCGATGGCGGCCGGGAAGCCGAAATGCTCTGCCAGACGGTCCGGCAATGCGCTGTCATCGAGTGCATGTTCGGCGCCGTCGGCAAAGCGCAGCACCGGCAATCCGGAGGGCGGTTGCGAGGCGGTGATGAAGAGGGCGGGGCGCCAGCGCGTTTCTTTCTCGGGGGCGGCGGCAAGGCCGGTGTCCGGATCGAACAGCGCGAACCGCCTGTCACCCTCGATGCCTTCAGGCGAGACGGTGATCGAGGCGAGCGCTTCTCCGCCGAGAGAACTCACCGGATAGCGCCAGACTTCCCGCACCCGACCGATTTTTCGCATGATGACTCCCGTTTCAGACCATCACCATACGTCGAAAAGCCGCTCTATGTTCCCGCATTTCTGCGGAGCGCCTCATTCCGCCGGATTGGATCAGGTCCAGTCGAGCACGATCTTGCTCGCCTTGCCGGCGCTGGCGAGTTCGAAGGCTTCGGCGTAGTCGTCCACCTTCATCCGGTGGGTGATGACCTTGCGGATGTCGAGGCCGCTTTCGAGCATGGCGAGCATCTTGTGCCAGGTGTCGAACATCTCGCGGCCATAGATGCCCTTCAGCGTCACCATGCGGAAGACGACCTTGGAGAGGTCGAAATGGAAGGGCCGGGCCGGCACGCCGAGAAGCGCGATGCGACCGCCCATGACGAGATGGTCGATCATCTGGTCGAGGGCTGCCGGTGAGCCGCTCATCTCGAGGCCGACATCGAAGCCTTCCTTCATCTTCAGCTTCGCCATCACGTCCCGCAGATCTTCGTTGGCGACGTTGACCGGATGCACGTCGGCGACTTCGGCGGCAAGCGCCAGGCGCTCCGGATTGACGTCGGTGATCACGACATGGCGGGCGCCGACATGGCGGGCGATGGCCGCACCCATGATGCCGATCGGGCCGGCGCCGGTGATGATGACATCCTCGCCGACGAGATCGAAGGCGAGCGCCGTATGCACGGCATTCCCCAGCGGATCGAGGATCGCGCCGATCTCGTCGTCGATTGTGTCCGGCAGCGGGATGATGTTGAAGGCCGGGATCCTGGCAAATTCCGCGAAGGTGCCCTGCACGTTGACGCCGATGCCCTTGGTCTCGGGGTCGAGGTGGTACTTGCCGGCGCGTGAGGCACGACTGTTCATGCCGACCAGATGCCCTTCGCCGGAAACGCGCTGGCCGATCTGGAGATTTCGGACATTGCCGCCGACGGCGACGATTTCGCCGGCATATTCATGGCCCGTGATCATCGGCACGGGGATCGTCTTCTGCGCCCACTCGTCCCATTTGTAGATATGAACGTCGGTGCCGCAGATGCCCGTCTTGTTGATCTTCACCAGCACGTCATCAGGCCCGATTTCGGGAACGGGCGCGTCGATCATCCAGATGCCGACCTCGGATTTCTGCTTGGAAAGCGCCTTCATGGTCAGATCATCCCGATGGTCTTGCCAGCATCGATGAATGCGGCGATGGCGGTGTCGATATCGGCCTCGGAGAGCGCTGCCGACATCTGCGTGCGGATTCGGGCCTTGCCCTTGGGCACGACGGGGAAGAAGAAGCCGGCGACATAGACGCCGCGCGCATCGAGTTCGGCAGCAAGCTTTTGCGCCAGCACAGCGTCATGGGTCATGACCGGGATGATCGGCGTCTCGCCAGGAAGCAGTTCGAAGCCCGCCTCGGTGAGGCCCTGGCGGAAGCGCCGGGTGTGGCCGGTGAGCTTGACGCGCAGGTCGTCGGCGCTTTCGGCGATCTCGATTGCCTTCAGCGAGCCGGCTGCAACGGCGGGGGCGAGGCTGTTGGAAAAGAGATAGGGCCGCGCCCGCTGGCGAAGCAGGTCGATCGCAGCTTTCGGGCCGGCGATGAAGCCGCCCATGGCGCCACCCAGCGTCTTGCCGAAAGTGCCGGTGATGATGTCGACGCGGGTGCCGACACCAGTCAGCGTCGGCGTGCCCTTGCCCTTGGCGCCCAAATGGCCCGTGGCATGGCATTCGTCGATCATCACCATGGCGCCGTATTTCTCGGCGAGCGCACAGATCTCCGGGAGCTTCGCGACATAGCCGTCCATCGAGAAGACGCCGTCGGTGACGATTAGCCGGAAACGCGTGCCCTCGGCAATCGCCTTCTTCAACTCGTCTTCCAATCCGTCCATGTCCGAATTGGCATAGCGGTAGCGCTTCGCCTTGGAGAGCCGCACGCCGTCGATGATCGAGGCGTGATTGAGCGAGTCGGAAATGATCGCGTCCTCAGGGCCAAGCAGCGTCTCGAAGATCCCGCCATTGGCATCGAAGCAGGCGGCAAACAGGATCGCGTCGTCCTTGTCGAGATAGCGGGCGATCGCCTGTTCGAGCGCACGATGGATGTCCTGCGCGCCGCAGATGAAGCGCACCGAGGCCATGCCGAAGCCGTGGCTGTCGATCGCGGCCTTCGCGGCCATTTCGATCTCGGGATGGTTGGCGAGGCCGAGATAATTGTTGGCGCAGAGATTGATCATCTCGCGCGTGCCCCTGGCGTCGCGAACCTGGATGCGGCCCGATTGCGGGCTGACGATCTCGCGCTCGCGCTTCAAAAGCCCGTCGGCTTCGATGCCCTGGAGGGTTTCGGTGATGTGGTCGAGAAAGCCGGTCTGCATGGGAAATCCCTCGATGCTGAATAATTCCAGCATATCGGAATTTTGCCCTGCGGCAATCGATATTTTGGAATTGCCCTTTCGCCTATCTGTGTAGCACGACCAGCAGCCCCTTGCCGATATCCGTTCCGTCATTGCGGATCGCATGCGGGACATCGGAGCGATAACGGGCGGTTTCGCCCGCCCTGATGACCGTCTTGCTGCCGCCGCTGGAAATCTCGAAACCGTCTGTGAAGGCTGTGAAATGCTCGAAGGCGCCGATCGAATGTGGCTGGCTCACAAGGGCGCCGCCGGGATCCATTTCAAGCTCATACCATTCCGTCTGGCCGGCGAGCCGGGGCGAGCTCAGGATCTTCAACCGGCAAGAGCCGTCGGCGCTACGGATGACGGGCGTGTGCATGACCGAGGTGACTTCAATCTCCTCGCGTCCGGCGACGGAGGTGCCATTGCCGATGAGGTCCGAGAGCTCGATCTCCATCGCCTGGGTGAGGCTCCAGAGCACGGCAAAGGTCGGATTGGCCTCGCCACGCTCGATCTGGCTCAGCATCGACTTGGAGACGCCGGACAATGTGCCGAGCTGTTCGAGCGTCAGCTTGCGCGCCTTGCGCTCGCGCTTGATGGCCGGGCCGATCTCGGGAGTGTGCTGCTGCATCAGAATGTCCTGCGGTCACGTCGGCGGGTGCCGACCGCCTCTTTTACGCCGACCGGCAGGCGCAACGGAAGAGGGCGGGCATGAAAGCTTGACTCCAATATATGCGCGTGGAATTCTCAAATAATGGAATCAGAGGATCAATTCGAGAAACATGTCGCCGAAAGGCTGAAGCGCCTGCGCGTCGAACGGGGGCTGACGCTTGATCAGCTGGCGGACCTTTCAGGCGTCAGCCGGGCGATGATCTCGCGCATCGAGCGATCCGAGGCAAGTCCGACGGCAGCGCTTCTGGCGCGGCTCTGCTCGGCGCTCGGGGTTTCCCTGTCCGTCTTCTTTGCCAGCACGGAGAGCGAACCCTCGCCACTGTCACGACGAGCCGACCAGCCGGTCTGGCGCGATCCGGAAAGCGGCTATCTGCGCCGTGCGATTTCCCCCCCGGGCACAGGCAGCGGCACCGATATCGTCGAGGTCGAGTTTCCGGCCGGTGCCGAGGTGCGGTTTCCCGGACGCCCGACCGGGCGCAGCCAGACGCAGCATGTCTGGGTCTTCGACGGCGTGATCGAACTCTTGGTTGGCGAAACGGTACACCGGCTGGAGGCGGGCGACTGCCTGTTCATGAATGTCGGTGACGTGCATGGCTACCGAAACCCGACCGATCGACCCGCCCGCTATGCCGTTGTGATTTGCCTCGGCCCCTGACCATCTCCCATTCCGACGACAGGACCTGACCCATGCCCACGCCCGACATCCGCCCGCTTTCCAAAGACGAGACGCTTGGCGCCTTGCCCGACCTCTGCGAGACGCTTTCCGATTGCGTCGAAGGCGGCGCCTCGCTCGGCTTCATGTCGCCGTTTGCGCCCGCTGATGGCGAAACCTTCTGGCGGGGTGTGGCGGACGCCGTCGGGCGTGGTGAGGTCCTGCTCTACGGGGCCTTTCTTGGCGATCGACTTATCGGCACGGTTCAGGTCGGCTTTGCCTCGAAGCCGAACCAGCCGCATCGCGGCGATCTGATGAAGCTTTTGGTGCATCGCGACGCCCGTGGTCTCGGCTTGTCGAAGGCGCTGATGGCGGTCGCCGAACAGGGGGCAGCGCAGGCCGGACGCACGTTGCTGGTGCTCGACACGGCAGCAGGCGAGCTTGCCGAGGCGCTCTATGAAAAGCTTGGCTGGCAGCGTTCAGGCATCATCCCGAACTACGCGCTGTTTCCGGATGGTCGCTACTGCGACACGGTGATCTTCTGGAAAACTGTGGCCTGACGGCATCTCTGCCAAGTTCTTGAGATTGAGCCCAAAAAACGTCTGAGCTTCGCCCTTTTCAGCGGTCGACGCATCTGATTATCGTCCCTCCGTTTTCAAATTTCCGGGGGTGGACTTCAGATGGTTGCAACAGCAACTTTGAGATGGTTGGGTTTGGCGCTGGCTGTTGCCGTTGCGGCACCCGCATTGGCCGCAGACGTGACCTTCTTCATGCGCAACGATCATCCGAATGCCGTCGAGGTCGAGCTCTACAGCCAGGATCGCGACCATGTCTGGCCGGGTGACAACCAGGTCTTTTATCTCGATGACGGTGAGACCAAGGAGATCCCCCTGTCTTGCGAAGAAGGCGAGACGATCTGCTACGGCGCCTGGATTTCCGGCGACAAGCAGAGCTACTGGGGCGTCGGTCCTGACAATGCCGAGAATTGCGAGAACTGCTGCTATACCTGCACCGGTGGCGAGACCGAGCAGATTAACCTGACCGAGTAACATCGGATCGGCGGGGGCCGAGGGGCGGGGGCGATTTTTTTGGTCGATTGACCAGGAAAATCGCCCCCTTTGCACTTGTGGCTGAGGCCGTGACGAGGCTAGTTTTCTCTCCAAAACACCAGAGGGAAAACAACCGACATGCGCGTATTCTATTCCGAAAAGCACAAGCTGCGAGACGCCAAGACCGAGCTGCATGGCGGCCTGCTGGTCAAGCCTTTCGAGGGGCCGTTCCGCGCCGAATGGGTGCTCTCGGGCGTCCGGGAGGCGGGCTTCACCGATGTCCGCGCGCCGGCCGAACACGGGCTTGAAACCGCGCTCAAGGTGCATGACGCAGGCTATCTCGAATTCCTGCGCACCTGCTGGGACCGCTGGCAGGCGCACGGCTTCGAAGGCGAGGCGATCGCCACCTCCTTCCCCTGCCGCCGCAGCCAGACGGGCCGCGTGCCGAAGAACATCGACGGCGCCGTCGGCTACTACACCAATTCGGCAGAGACTTCGATTTCCAAGGGCACCTATGAGGCGGCGATTGCCTCGATGGATGTGGCCCTGTCCGGTGCCGACTGGCTGAACGAGGGCAACCGCTTCGCCTTCTCGCTCTGCCGCCCGCCCGGCCACCATGCAGGCATCGATCTCTTCGGCGGCTACTGCTTCATCAACAACGCCGCCGTCGCCGCCCAGCGGCTCATCGACCACGGCGCCAAGAAAGTCGCGATCCTCGACGTCGACTTCCACCATGGCAATGGTACGCAGGACATCACCTATCGCCGCGGCGACATCTTCTTTGCCTCGCTGCATGGCGAGCCGGAAGACGCCTTCCCCTTCTTCCTCGGTTATGCCGACGAAACCGGTGAGGGCGATGGCGAAGGCCTGAACGCCAACTACCCGATGCCCTCGGGCACGCCTTTCGACATCTGGTCGGCAGCGCTAGAAGGCAGCCTGAAGAAGATCAAGGCCTATGGCGCGGAAGCCATCGTGGTCTCGCTCGGCGTAGATACGTTCGAGAAGGACCCGATCAGCTTCTTCAAGCTGAAGAGCCCTGACTATATCCGGATGGGCGAAATGATCGCGGCCAGTGGCGTGCCGGTGCTGACGCTCATGGAAGGCGGCTACGGCGTGCCCGAAATCGGGCTCAACGTCGCCAATGTGCTCAAAGGGCTGGAAGGTTGAAGGCGCCTCAATAGGTCTCGGCGACTGCGGTGAAATGGCGCTTCAGCCGGGCCACGTCGGCCGGGTCGATTTCAATCCCGGTTACGGCGATCCAGGGATCAATATGATGCTGCGGAGCATAGACATGCCCGTAACCGACCGGGCTGGTCGTCGCGATCATCATGTCGAACAGGAGTTGCAACATGGTGAGCACGGGATACCAGGTGAGTTCAGGAGAGACATCCGGACCCCGCGTGCCCGAGAGCCAGGCGGGAGACCGATAGGCCGAACGGGGGTCGAAAAATACCACGGCGTCGCTCGCATATTGCAGGTAGACGATCCGCAGTGCCCCCCATTCGGCATAGGGTGAATTGAGGTCGGCCCGCTGATTGGTGAAGCGCACGATCGAGCCGTCGCCGTAGCGGGGCAGCCATGCAGGCGAGCCCGCCTCCCGACCGGCGGTGAGTTCGCTCCACATCCGGCTCTGGAACGGCGGTCCGACCCACAATGCGCCATAGAAGGGATCGGCGACGATTTCGAGAAGGTCGACTGAGCTCTGCGAGTTGAGCGCTCCAAGGCTCAGGCCATAGAGCACCAGCCGGGGACGTTCATTGGGCGGCAACTGCTTCCAGTGACGATAGACGGCGCGAAACAACGCCTTTGCCGACTCCGAGCCATATTCCGGCTCGACTAGCAGCGAGAGCCAACTGGTCAGATAGGAGTATTGCAGGGCGACGCTTGCGACATCGCCGCGCAGCAGAAGGTCGAGAGTGTCTGCCGCCGCAGGGTCGATCCAGCCGGTTCCGGTCGGAGCCTTGATCACCAGCGTCGAGCGTTCGAAACCGCCCTGTCGGATAAGTTCCTCGAGCGCGAGTGCGACGCGCGTCTCGATGTTTTCTCCATTGTTGAGGCCCGCATAGACGCGGATCGGCGCCAGCGCCGGCTCTCCCCAGAAGCGCTCGATATCTTCGCGCGTCGGGCCAGACGCGATGTAATGACGACCCTGACGGCCCAGACCATGCCACTCGAGACGCGAATCCGGTCCTCCGGTTTTTGCCGAGGACGTCGGCGCGGCGAATTCGTCCTCCATCAGGTCGTCCAATTGCTGGAAGGAGGAATCGGCGAGCCGGATTGCGCCGCGCAAAACCACGTTTTCGCCGATCGACCAGAAGATGAAGGCGGCGATGACGAAGCCGATCGCGGTGGCGAAGCGTGCCGGGAAGATGGTGGCCATGCGTGCCGCCAGCCTCCTGAACAGCATCATGAACAGACGGGCGATCCATAGCAGGCTAAGGAACAGGGCTGCCGCCACCAGCACCGCCTCGAGATATGACACGTCGAGAGGGGCCATCTGCCATAGCTCGCGCGCCGATTCCTGCCAGACCGCGGAGCGCCAGAGCGCCACGGCCATTGCGGACACACCAAACGCCGCTATCCAGAAAAGCGCCTTGTCCCGACGCAGCCGGGGTTCGGGCAACTCGAACAGCCGCCAGACAGAGCTCAGGAGAACGCCGAAGAAATAGCCGACAGCTGACGCGATGCCGGACAGTGAGCCCTGCACCAAGGCTTCGCGTGGCATGAGACTGGGAGTGAGCGATGCGCAGAAGAAGGCGATCGCGAGAACGACGCCCGACAGGGAAAGCTTGCCGATCAAGACCCTGACGATGACCGACAGTGCACTGTCTCCCGCTTCATGCAGTTGGAGCGTTGCGGCTCCTGTTCCGTTCCACCGAGAGCTTAGTCGTTTTGTCCTGCCTTTTGAAGGGCATGAAGCGACCCTGCGGCAAAAGCAGACAAACCCGGCCTGGAAGCCGGGTTTGTCGTTGTCGGACGATGACGCCTTGATCAGAGCGTGCCCTGGCGCTGCTGGATCATCTGGTAGGTATCGAAGCTGTATTCGGCGATCTGAGCCCAGAGATAGGCGTCCTGCTTGAACGCCTGCTGGCTATCGAAGAGCTTCTTGAACCACTCGTTCTTGGCCGAGAGATCCGCATAGGTTTCCTTCGCCGCCTTGTGGCAGGTGTCGAGGATATCCGACGAGAAGGCGCGCAGCTGTGCGCCGCCGGCGACGAGTTCGCGAAGCGCCCCGGGGTTGGACGCATCATAGCGAGCGAGCATGCGGGCGTTGGCGGCAGCGCAGGCATCCGTCAGGATACGCTTGTAGCTTTCGGGCAGCGCGTTGAACTTTTCGAGGTTGAAGAAGGCGTGAACCGTCGGGCCGCCTTCCCACCAGGCCGGGTAATAGTAGTAGGGCGCGACCTTGTAGAAGCCGAGCTGCAGATCGTCATAGGGGCCGACGAATTCGGTGGCGTCGATGGCGCCCTTTTCGAGCGCCGGATAGACGTCGGAGCCGGCGATCTGCTGCGGCGTGACGCCAACCTTGGTCATGATTTCCCCGGCAAGACCGGCAATCCGCATCTTCAACCCCTTGAGGTCGTCGATCGTCTTGATCTCCTTGCGATACCAGCCGCCCATCTGCGCGCCGGTATTGCCCGCGGGAAGTGCATAGAGCTTGTAAGGGGCGAGAAACTCGTTGAGCAGCTCATTGCCGCCGCCGGCGGTGAACCAGGCATTGGTCATGCGGGCATTGAGGCCGAAGGGGATGGCGGTGCCGAGCGCGAAGGCCGGATCCTTGCCGATGTAATAATAGCAGCAGGTATGGGCCATCTCGACGGTATTGTCGGCGACGCCATCGGCGACCTCAAGCGGCGGCAGGATTTCGCCAGCTGCATAGACCTGGATCTGGAACTGCCCGTCGGTCGCCTTCGAGACGCTTTCGGCAATGTCGGTGGCAGCGCCATAGATGATGTCGAGGCTCTTCGGGAAGGACGAGGCGAGGCGCCAGGTGATCTTCGGATTTTCCTGGGCAATCGCGGGGGCGGCAAGCGCGGCGGCACCGATGCCGGCGACACTGGCCTGCTTGAAAAATTGACGGCGGTTCATGATCTCTTGCCTCTGATAATACGCACTCCTCCAGCTCCCGCGGTGGGTCTAGTCGGGCATGACCGGGAGTGCAAGTTCAAAAGCTCAGGAAATTGTCCGGCAACCTTACCAAATTTGCCTATTCTTTCGCGCAAGCGGTGTTCCGCGCAAGGAACTGTCAGGACGGGCTACGCATGCGCGGGTCATCGAAGGCTGGATTGTAGAAGAGGGACAGCACCAGGCTCTTGGCGATCCGCTCGGCGCTGGCCATGAACCAGCCATGGGCTTCTTCCGAGGCGCCGATTTCGACGAGGGTGTCGGAGAAGAGCTGCAGCCATTGCAGGAAAAGGTGTTCCGCCATGCCGTCGACATTCTGGTGAGCCATCACTGGCTTGCCGCCATAGGCGCCTGTCTTGAAGGCGACGGAACTCCAGAAGGCCTTCATCTTGACCATATGGTCCGGCCAGCGTCCGGCGAGCCGCCCGTCGAACACCGGGCCGAGCTCGGGATGCTGGCGGATATGCCCGTAGAACGTCTCCACCAAGCGGTCGATAAATGCCCCATCGACACCCATGGCTGCCATGTCGGCCTGGGCACGAGCCGTGATTTCAGCGCGGTGGGCGGCGCGGCCCGTCAGTTCCATCGTCATCGGTTTCGTCTCGTTCATGGCTTTCGGACACCTGATGCACCCTGCCGTGCAAATGGTCTATGCGGCATCTTGATACAAGGCCTCCCATGGCCTAAGTTTAGAATAATTCTAAGATAGGTGATAATCGTCATGTTCAGTCTTTTCCAGAAGGGCGGCAAGCGCCCCTTCGACACACTCTCCGAACAGGAGATCCTGGCGCTTGCCATTTCCTCCGAGGAGGACGATGCCCGCATCTACCTCGCCTATGCCGACCAGTTGCGGGCGGCCTATCCACAATCTGCCAAGGTCTTCGAGGATATGGCCGAGGTGGAGCATACCCATCGCAACATGCTGATCGAGATGCATCGGGACCGTTTCGGCGAGCGTATCCCGCTGATCCGGCGCGAACATGTGCGCGGCTTCTATGATCGCAAGCCGGACTGGCTCAGGAAGAACCTGACGCTGGACCAGATCCGCGAAGAGGCCTTGCAGATGGAAGAGGGGGCCTATCGCTTCTATCACGAGGCCGCCCAACACACCTCCGACGCCGGCATCCGCAAGCTGCTCGGCGATCTCGCCATGGCCGAACAGGGTCACGAGGAGATCGCGACCATGCTCGGCGACCGGCATCTGCCGGAGGATGCACGCGAGACGGAAGATGAAACGAAGAAGCGTCAGTTCATTCTGACTTATGTGCAGCCTGGCCTCGCAGGCCTGATGGACGGTTCTGTTTCGACGCTGGCGCCGATCTTTGCGGCCGCCTTCGCGACAGGCGATACCTGGTCGACCTTTCTGATCGGCCTCTCGGCCTCGGTCGGTGCGGGCATTTCGATGGGCTTCACCGAGGCAGCCCATGACGACGGCAAGCTTTCTGGCCGCGGCTCGCCGCTGAAGCGCGGCCTTGCCTCCGGCATCATGACCACGGTCGGCGGTCTCGGCCACGCACTGCCCTATCTCATCCCGCATTTCTGGACCGCGACGATCACCGCCATCGTCATCGTCTTCTTCGAACTCTGGGCGATCGCCTTCATTCAGAACCGCTACATGGAGACGCCCTTCTGGCGCGCGGCCATGCAGGTGGTGCTCGGCGGCTCGCTGGTGCTGGCCGCCGGGGTTCTGATCGGGCAGGGATGACGCAATGCGAGGAGCGGCTGCCTTCGCCTTAGACTGCGGCCTTCTTCTGTCGCGGCATCTCCTCGGTCTGGTACATGGACAGCGTATGTCCGTCTGGATCGGCAAATTCAGATGACCAGCCGCCGGGCGCATGGCTGACGGGTGTCACGATTGTGACACCCTGCTCGGCCAGTCCCGCAACCATGTCGTCGATGCCGCCGTCGTCGAGGTCGAAGACGATGATCGGTGAATTGCCGGGCCTGGTCTCCATTTGAAAGAACAGGAGATTGATGCCGTTGGCCGTCGAGGCAATGAGCCAGTCGGGTTCGCCGGGCTCGTTCGGCATGCGCTGAAGGTCGAGCCCCAGCGTCTCGCCATAGAAACGGGCCGTCCGATCGATATCGGCGACGTAGTAGCAGATATTGGTGAGTTTTTTGGATTTCAGCATGGAGAACTCCCGTGTTGGAATGCGAACATGATCATGTTGCCGCTGGCCGTATTTTCGTGAGGTTGCGTCCAAAAGAAATCAGATGACCGTCCGGATCATGGGTCGCAAGCATCGCGTCGACATGGCCGATCAGCGGACGCAGCGTCTGGCGGATCGAGCCGAAGGCGAGATTTCCGCACAGCCGTTCTGGTACTGCGCCAGTAAATTCAAAGGGACGCAGGCGTTTGCGGATGTCGCAGATCCTCTGGCGCAGCGCCGCCTCGTTGAGCTTCAGCAGATGGCGGATCTCCGCATGCGTCTGGCCGTTGAGAGCGAGCAGGAAGGTGGTTCTGAGGCCGGGCGGCAGGCGTTGCAGATGGCGGTCGAGGTCATTCGGCTCGGCCGGTTCGCTGGTCTGCGGTTGCCGAAACACGAAGACGCTCTCCCGCTGCCGTCGCCTTACCGCCGATCTCGCCACGAAGCTACTGCGATGGCGCAATACGCCGCGTAGCCAACGCAGGTTCTCCGGCTTGGAAAGGTCTTCCCGGCCTGCGGTGATAGCCGCGACGAGCGCGTCCTGGAGAAGGTCTTCCGCCTCGTCCGCCCGCCTGCTGAGGCGTCGCGCCTCGTCGAGAAGCTGTCTGAACTGTCTGGCCTGCACGATGTCCCCCACTCACCAGTTATGGTGGCAGAGCCCGGCTGACCCGACAAGCAACAGAGATTGAGTTTGGCTGAGGTGACCGATTGCGTCAGGATGAATGGTCACATGCCTGCAATAATCCGTGGATATGGCGCCTTCATGAAAGCATCTCCCGCGACCATCGGTCTGGGCGTCACCATGACCATTGGTTACGGCACGCTCTACTATTCCTTCTCCGTGCTGGCTCCCGAGATCGCTCGCGAATTCGGCTGGGGCCAGAGCTTCGTCTTCGGCGTCTTTTCTTTCGGGCTGCTGGCGGGCGCGGTGGCAGCCCCCGTGCTCGGGCGCTTGGTCGATCGATACGGTGCACGCCTCATCCTTTGTCTCGGTTCCGTCGCGGCAGCACTTTCGCTCGCGCTGTTTTCGGTGATGGAGAATGCCTGGCAATTCGCGGCGATCACGCTCGTCGCCGAATTCATCGCGCTTGCGGTACAATACGATGCGGGCTTTGCAGCACTCGCCCAGAGCCATGGCCGCGAGGCGCGCGCCCATATCACGCTGGTGACGCTGATCGCGGGCTTTGCCTCCACCGTCTTCTGGCCGCTCCTGCAATGGCTGCTCACCATCATGACCTGGCGCGACATCTACCTGGTGATGGCCGCAATGAACCTCTTGATCGCGCTGCCGATCCATCTGGCTCTGCCAAGGGCGCGGATGATCGCGCCGGAGGAGACCGTCCGTGAAGAGCAATCGACCGGTGAGCCTGTTCTCGACGGCGAGCGCAAACGCCGGATGATCCTCATGGCAACGGCCTTCGCCGCCGGAGGTTTCGTCATGTCGGCGGTGGGGTCGACACTTCTCGTCCTGATGCGCGACCTCGGCTATGCCACGGCAATGGCAACGCTTGCTGGCAGCCTCATCGGTCCAAGCCAGGTAGCTGCCAGGCTGATCGAATATGTCAGACGCAACCTTTTCTCGCCGCCGCTGACCGCAATCATCGCCGCATCGGCCATGGCGCTGAGCCTCGCCATTCTTGCCGGCGCACTGGTCCAGCCGATGGCGGCTTTCTCCATCGCCTTTGCAATCTTCTACGGGGCAGGGCAGGGGCTGACCTCGATCGTGCGGGGCGTCTTGCCGCTGCACTACTTCGGCGCTGCGGGCTATGGGCGGACCATGGGCACGCTCGCGTCCGCCCGCATCATCGCCTCGGCGATTGCGCCTGTGTCCGTGATCTGGCTGAACGAGACGGTCGGGACCAATGCAGCTCTGGCTGCATTGGCAGGCATGGCCGGCCTTGCCGTGATCGCGACCCTCGCGCTGACGCGCGAGAGACAAAGCTGACCGATTTTACTGCAGCGCGCCGACGAGAACGTCGGAGGTGCCGTTCTCGATGGTGACCCAGCGGCCGGTGTCGGTCGAAGACTGGCGCTTGAGGAAGGCATAGCGCGTCTCGGTCCAGAGCTTGACGTCGTCGTTGAGGTTGTCGAGCACGAAGTCGCCGGACTGGGTGCGGACCGTCAGCACGGCATGACCTTCGCCATCCGGCTTGCGCACGACGGTGATCAGGAGATCGGCCGCATTGAATCCGGCTTCCATCAGCTTCTTGCGCTTCAACAGCACGAAATCCTCGCAATCGCCGAGATCGACCGGATAGGCCCAGACTTCCTCGCGGCCGTAGATCTCCGCATCCGTCATGGGGACGATGGCGTGATTGACGCTGGCATTGATGTCGCGGATGACGCTCCAGCCGTGATCGGTGACCTTCGGTGGCACCGAAGGACGGGTCCGGATGCTGCATTCATCGGCGAGGGCCTTGCAGAATTCGTAATGGCCGATGGGCTGGGATGTCACGGCGCCGGTGATCATCGATCGCAATGTCTGCGGTGCCGAAAGACCCGCATGGGCAGGTGCGAGCACCGCAACTGCAATGATCAGCGCCTTGATGGCGCGCGAGCCGTTCGTCATGAACACGTCCCCTGTATCCTTAACAAAAGGTTAAGATTGCGACAGGACGTGAGTCAACGGCGCGGGAGGCTCTCTCCCGCGCAATTCATCCGGTATGGTTAAAATGCGACAGTTCGAACAGCCGAAATGAGAATCGGTTCCCAAGATCGAGGAGATATAGAGACACCGAAATACTCAGATCGTTGAAAGTATCGCCGATTTCATCTTGGCGATGTCTTCTGGACGGGAAAGCCGGTGGTCGCCATCGCGAATCAGCGTCAGCACCACGTCGTCGAGCGGCAGGAATTCCATCAGCTTCAGGGCGTGCTGATAGGGCACGTCCGGGTCCTTCATGCCCTGCAGGATATGGACCGGGCAACCGGTCTCGATGAGCCCGGTCAGCACCCGGTTCTCGGCCCCGTCTTCCATCAGGTCGCGGGTGAAGATGTTGGGCTCCGGGCTGTATTCGGACGGCTCTTCGAAATAGCCGCGCTCGGCCAGGGATTGCCGCTCTGCCGCAGTCAGGCTGGGCTCGATGAGCTCCGATGTGAAGTCGGGTGCCGGCGCGATCAGCACCAGACCATCGACCGAGAAGGGCAGGCCGAGGCGCCGTGCCTCCTGGATGACGCGAAGCGCAATCCATCCACCCATGGACGAGCCGATCAGCACGACCTTCTTGACGCCCGACGAGGCAAGCACGGCAAGTGCTTCCTCGGTCCAGCGCGAAATGGTTCCCAAGCGGAAATCGCCGCCGGATACCCCGTGGCCGGAATAGTCGAAGCGTATGGCGGTGAGCCCCTGATCCCGGGCGAGAGCGTCCATTTCGATTGCCTTGGTGCCGGCCATATCGGAGCGATAACCGCCGAGCCAGACAAGCGCCGGCCGGTCCGTCTCGGTTCCCATGCGGGTGATGACCGCGATGTCGCGGGCTGCATCGCCGGAACCGACGGTCAGTGTCGTCTCTCTGAGGATATTGGCTGTGTCGGTCATCGCGTGCTCCTTTTGTCGAATGCTGTAAAACACATCCAGGAAGTGCGCGACAACAGGTGATTTTCTTTCGCAAGCATGCTATTGACACTGCCGTCGCAGATATCACATAGCCCTTTGACGCGGATGCGCGCGGGTTTACGCTGCGACATTCCGAAATGTTTTGAGGAGAATACGACCATTCGCAGACCGTTCAAGACCGATGCCCCCGTAAAGGACGGGCCGCGCTCCAACCGTGAAATCCGCATTCCGAAAGTCCAGCTGATCAACGAAGAGGGCGAGAACCTCGGTGTCGTGGCGACGGATCAGGCGTTGCGCATGGCCGAAGAGGCCGGACTGGATCTGGTCGAGATTTCGCCGAATGCCGAGCCTCCGGTCTGCAAGATCCTCGACCTGGGCAAGCTGAAATACGCCAACCAGAAAAAGGCGGCCGAAGCGCGCAAGAAGCAGAAGATCGTCGAGGTCAAAGAAATCAAGATGCGCCCGAACATCGACACCCATGACTATGAGGTGAAGATGAAGGCTATGAATCGCTTCTTCGAAGAGGGCGACAAGGTCAAGGTGACGCTCAAGTTCCGTGGCCGCGAAATGGCCCACCAGGAACTGGGCATGAAGCTCCTGCTTCAGGTCAAGGAAGACACCGCGACGATCGCCAAGGTGGAAGCCGAGCCGAAGCTCGAAGGTCGCCAGATGATGATGGTGCTCGCGCCGCGTTGATTGCTGCCGCATGGCAGGACCGGATGAAGCCGCCTTACGGGGCGGCTTTTTTCATGCGTGGTTTTTGCCGGTTCCTTGTCTGACAGAACGCTGATCGTCACAGCGGCCGCTCTGTCAGCGGCGTTGATGCATGATCCCTCCATCGAAAGCGATTGCGAACCTGGAGGAATTCAAGATGACCCGATTTCTGCGCCGGACCTTGCTGGTCTCGACCACGGCATTGGCCGCACTCACCCTGATCCCCGCGATCGCCTCGCTCGCGCCCTCTACCCTTGCATCCTTCGTCGTCAGCCAGGCCGAAGCGCGTGGCGGTGATGATGATGGTGGCAGCGACGACAGCGGTGACAGTGGCGGCGGCGGTAGCGATGACAGTGGTAGCGACGACAGCGGCAGGGACGATAGTGGCCGCGACAGCTCCGACGATGACGATGACGACAGCTCGGGTCGGGACCGGGACCGCGACCGCGATCGCAACCGTAGCGGCGATGATGATGACGATGATGGCTATGACGACAGCGACGATCGTTATGATGACAGCGCCGAGGACGGCAGCCGCCGGAGCGGCAACCGCGATCGCGACGAGATCCGCCTTATCGTCAATAACACCCAGCTGCAGGGCTTGCTCAGCGGCTCCATGATCCCCGTCGACCAGAATGGCAAGCGTTTGCGCTTCGAGGTTGAGCAGGAGCATGGCAACACGGAAATCAAGCTTCGGGCCCCACGCGGCACGCTGTCCAGCGTGACCG
Source organism: Rhizobium sp. R86522 (assembly GCF_042466255.1). Taxonomy (NCBI): domain Bacteria; kingdom Pseudomonadati; phylum Pseudomonadota; class Alphaproteobacteria; order Hyphomicrobiales; family Rhizobiaceae; genus Rhizobium; species Rhizobium sp. R86522. Next base: position 3,569,667 of record NZ_JAXHBX010000001.1, on the reverse strand, counting down.
TGGTCCCCGCCATCTGACCAGTTCGAAGCGGTGAAGCCCGAGCCGCCGCGGGCACCCTCTCACCGTTTCGCCCCGCCCGGCCCCCACCGGGCGGGGATAGCTTTTCTCCTGTTGGCGCAAGTCTCGGCCCGCGCTACTCTCCGACAAACCCGAACAGAGCCTGTATGGATCGTCGTCTTTTCATTCTTGCCTTTTTGAGCCTCGGTCTGGCCTCCGCCATGCCGACGTCATCGGCATGGGCAAAGGACGGAGGGGATGATGGCGACAGCGATGACGGCGGCGGTGGCGACAGCGGCGGTAGCGGCGGCAGCGGATCTGACGACGATGATGATGATGACAGTGGCAAAGATGACGACAAGGACGACAAGGACGACAAGGAGGACCGCAGCGGCTCGGGACGTGGCTCTGATGATGACAACAGGGACGACGACGACGACCGATCCGGCAGCTCCAGGCGTGAGCGCGACCAGAAGGAGGCGCGCGAAGCCGTCAGGCGCGGAGAGATCCTGCCACTGCGGGAAATTCTAAAACGGCTCGACGAGCAGGGCGGCGGACGGGTGATCGCCGTCGATCTCAACATGCAGGCTCGCAAGCCCTTCTATACGTTGAAGGTGCAGAGCGGTTCGAGTGTCAGAACACTCAAGTTCGAGGCGGCGACCGGCCGCAAACTCAATATCTTTGGATGGTGACACATGCGCATTCTGCTCGCGGAGGACGACCAGACCATTGCGGACCACACACGTTCGAAGCTGGAGGCGGAGGGCTTCATCATCGAACATTTCAACAATGGGCCCGATGTCTGGGCCGAGGGCGAAACGGGCGACTATCAGGCGATCATCCTCGATCTGGGCCTGCCTGGCATGGATGGCCTGTCCATCCTCAAGCGCTGGCGCGGAGCCGGTGTCGAGGTTCCGATCTTGGTCCTGACCGCACGAGGATCCTGGATGGAACGGGTCGACGGCTTCGATGCCGGCGCTGACGACTATCTCCCAAAGCCATTCCGCAGCGAGGAACTCATCGCCCGTCTGAAGGCTCTGTTGAGAAGGGTTCATGGCCGCGCAAAGGCGACTGCATCAGCCGGAGGTTTCGTGCTCGACGATACCTCCCGTCGCGTGACCTTCGAGAGCCGGCCGATCGAGCTTACGCCGCTCGAGTATAGGCTGCTTTCCATGCTGATCGCCGAGCCGCACAAGGTCTTCGATCCGATCGAGATTGCGCGCCAGGTTCAGGGACGGGACGACGAGCAGGCCAAGAATGCGGTTGAGGCAATGATCGCGCGCATCCGCCGCAAGACCCATCCGTCTGCCATCGCGACCCGCCGGGGTTTCGGCTACACGCTATCAGGCGAGGAGGCATGACCCAGTCGCTACGTCTGCGCCTGTTCATTGGCGCCGTTCTGGCGATTGCTTTTGTTCTGCTCCTCGTCGCCTCCGGCCTGAGCCGGATCTTCTCCAATTATGTCGCAGACCGCTATCATGCCGACATGTCGGCGATCATCGATCAGTTGGCCGCCGGCGTCGAATTCCCCGCCGGCGTTGCGCGCATGACGGACGAGCCAGGTGATCCGCGCTTCGAACTGCCGGGCAGTGGCCTTTACTGGGAGGTGATCGCCGGAACCGACCAGGTCTTCCGCTCCCGTTCGCTCTGGGATGTCGAGCTGCTGCCCGAGACCCTGAAACACGGCGCCTACGGATTTCGACAGGGCGAAGGGCCGGATGGTGAACCTCTGTTGCTTCAACTGCGCGAGGTTCAACTCGAAACGCCGGAAGGCAATCGGCCTCTGACGCTGCTTGCCGGTTTCGATCAAAAGATGATCGATGATGCCATCTCTAAATTCCATGGCGCGATGACGATCATGCTCGTCCTCACGGCTGCCGTCCTGCTGGCGGCGGCTTTCCTGCAGATCGGCATCGGCCTTGCGCCGCTGTCGAGATTGCAGCAGGCGCTTTCTCTCGTCCGTTCCGGACGGACCGACCAATTGCCCGATGCCGGCCCTACCGAGCTCCGTCCTCTCGTCACGGAGCTCAACGGCCTCCTGAAGGAGAGGGAAACGGCCGTCGAGCGCGCCCGTGCCAGAGCAAGCGATCTAGCCCATGGCCTGAAGACGCCGCTCACCGTTCTGCTGCAGCTCGCAGACAATCTGCCCGAGCGCGAGCGCAGCATGATCCGCCAGCAGGTCGATCTGATCCGGCAACGCTCCGACCGGCAGCTGCAGTCGGCAAGGCTCGGCGTCGAGCAGATGGCGCAGACGGGCCTGGCCTCGCTCACCGGCAAGCTGATATCGGTTCTGACGCCGGTCACGTCAGCGCGTGATGTCGCCTGGAAGGTCGATGTCGATGATCAGCTGACAGTCGACATGGATCCAGCCGACCTCGCAGAGGCGCTCGGCAATGTGCTCGACAATGCCACGCACTTCGCCAAAACTCAGATCGCTGTCGTGGCGGAGCGCGACGGGAAACATATTCGGCTCGAAGTCGAGGATGATGGTCCAGGTGTTGCCGAGGCAGCGATCCCGGAAATTGCTGCTCGCGGTGTCCATCTGGTGGAGGACGAGGGTACGGGGCTGGGGTTAGCGATCACCTCCGATATTCTGAACGCCTATGGCGGTGCCATCGCCTTTTCGCGGGGGGCAACCGGTGGCCTCAGAGTGAGCTTGCTTTTGCCGGCTGGCCTGTAAACGAAGATTCCGATCGCCACCCGTTGCGCTTTTTCAGGTCTACGGTTATAAGCGCGCGTCCGAACGGTCCGGCAGGGCATGCCGTGGCCGTTCTTTATGCTTGAAAACGGGCATTCGTCAGCCTGTTTCGATACAAGAACAATGGAGTAGCAAAATGCCCAAGATGAAGACGAAATCTGCCGCCAAAAAGCGGTTCAAGATCACGGCGACCGGCAAGGTTCTCGCCGCCGCTGCTGGCAAGCGCCACGGCATGATCAAGCGTTCCAACAAGTTCATTCGCGATGCCCGCGGCACGATGGTTCTGGCTGAACCTGACGGCAAGAAGGTCATCAAGAACTACCTGCCAAACGGTCTCTGAGACCCGCTCGCTGTTGGACAATTAAGGAGATCATGACATGGCACGCGTAAAACGTGGCGTAACTTCCCGCGCCAAGCACAACAAGGTATTCAAGCAGGCCAAGGGCTTCTACGGCCGCCGCAAGAACACGATCCGCGCAGCAAAGGCTGCCGTTGATCGTTCCAAGCAGTTTGCTTACCGCGACCGCAAGAACAACAAGCGCAACTTCCGCGCTCTGTGGATCCAGCGTATCAACGCTGCAGTCCGCGAATTCGGCCTGACCTACGGCCGCTTCATCGATGGCCTCAACAAGGCTGGCATCGAAGTCGACCGCAAGGTCCTTTCCGACCTCGCCATCCATGAGCCGGCAGCATTCGCGAAGCTCGTAGAAGCTTCCAAGAAGGCACTCGCCTACCTCAAGGACGCAGGCACGGCCAACGAGTTTGAAAGCGCGGTCAAGTAACCAGCGCTTCCCAGACTGAATTCAAGTATTGGGAAACCCGCGCTGGCAGGGCTGGCGCGGGTTTTTTCATGTGATCTTCATGCCGCCGGGAAATGGTGGCGAGACAATGGGGCAGGAAACGGAAACATGTCCGATCTCGACAGTTTGAAGACGACGCTTCTCGCTGACATCGCCGCTGCTGCGGACGAGGCTCAGATCGAGGCTGTGCGCGTGGCGGCCCTCGGCAAGAAGGGGTCCGTCTCGGAACTCTTGAAGACGCTCGGCACGATGACGCCGGAAGAGCGCCAGACGCGCGGTGCCGCGATTAACGCGCTGAAGAACGAGATCACCGAGGAAATCGGAACCCGCAAGACGGCGCTGAAGGACGCGGCGATCAACGCCCGCCTGAAGGCAGAGACGCTGGATGTCTCGCTGCCCGTGCGCTCCTCGCCGGCCGAACGTGGCCGCATCCACCCGATCAGCCAGATCGTCGACGAGATCACCGCGATCTTCGCCGACATGGGTTTCTCGATCGCCGAAGGTCCCGATATCGAGACCGACTATTATAACTTCACGGCGCTGAACTTCCCCGAAGGCCACCCGGCCCGCGAGATGCACGACACCTTCTTCCTCTCTCCCGACGAGAACGGTGAGCGCAAAGTGCTGCGCACGCACACGTCGCCGGTGCAAATCCGCACCATGGAGGCCCAGAAGCCGCCGATCCGCATCGTCATTCCCGGCAAGACCTATCGCCAGGACTCGGACGCTACCCATTCGCCGATGTTCCACCAGGTCGAAGGCCTCGTCATCGACAAGACGGCCAATGTCGCGAACATGCGTTGGATTCTCGAGGAATTCTGCAAGGCCTTCTTCGAGGTCGACAGCGTCACCATGCGCTTCCGCCCGTCCTTCTTCCCCTTTACCGAACCGAGCTTCGAGGTCGACATCCAGTGCGACCGCTCGTCGGGTCCGATCGTCAAGTTCGGCGAGGGCAAGGACTGGATGGAAATCCTCGGCTGCGGCATGGTCCACCCGAACGTGCTGCGAGCTGGCGGTCTTGATCCCGACGAATACCAGGGCTTCGCCTGGGGCATGGGCCTCGACCGCATCGCCATGCTGAAATACGGCATGCCGGACCTGCGCGACTTCTTCAACGCCGATGTCCGCTGGATGAGCCACTACGGCTTCCGCCCGCTCGATGTGCCGACGCTGTTCGGCGGTCTGAGCAGCTGATTGGCACAATGCGTGGCTGCCCCGATGAATGAGGGGTGGCCAGACGGAGGGGTGGATGAAGCCCGCTTCTCCGAGTGAATGAAGGCAAATGCGACGTGATTGAACATCTCGACAACATGCGGCCGGTCGATCTGCTTTGCGATGACGACCTGCTGCATGTGGAACTGACGGACGGTCGTATCGTCAGCGTCCCGGTCTGGTGGTACCCGCCCCTTCAGGAGGCGATGCCGGTGGAGCGGAACAACGTGGAATTCATGCCGTCGAGCATCCACTGGCCCGACATCGATCTCGATGTGACGGTGGTCAGCATGCTCCTCGGAAGACAGGCATCAGGCGCGCGACCGCTGGACGTCTCGGGCAAGATACAGATGGGAACGAGACAGTAAGAACAGGATCCTTCAGGTTGAAGGAGATTGTGCAAGGGGTGAGCTGATGCCGACGGTCCTTCGCAAGTATGGGTTCCGCTTTCATTTCTACTCCGCCGACCGATATGAGCCGCCTCATATTCACGTCGATGGCAATGGAGGTGAAGCGAAGGTCTGGCTTGCGGATCTCAAGGTCGCGGAAGCCGGGGGCTTTAGCCAGAGAGACCTTGCACGTATACTGGAAGTGGTCGCGGAACACAGGCAGCAGATGCTGGAGGCATGGAATGACTATTTCGCATGATTCCTATCCAGAGGCGGAGCGCCCGACCGAGGCCTGGTGCGACCCGCATACGGTCCACGTTCGGCTCGCCGACGGACGGCAGGTATCGACGCCGCTGTGGTGGTATCCGCGCCTTCTGAACGCAACGCCTGCGCAGCGCAACAACGTGCATCTCATGCTCGCGGGGGTTCATTGGCCTGATGTAGATGAGGATTTGTCGATTCGAGGCATGCTGGCAGGCTGGAAGGCACCGGGCGCCAAAGCGCCCGACAAGGCGGCCTGATTGACGCGCCGGCCTATCGACGAGACCGCGACGGAATACTGAATTTGCGCGAGACGCGCATTGAGGAAGACGAGAAAGTTCAATGAAATTCACACTCTCCTGGCTGAAGGATCACCTGGAAACTGAGGCCTCGCTCGACGAGATCTGCGAGCGGCTGACCGCGATCGGGCTTGAGGTCGAGGATGTCGATGACAAGGCGGCCTACAAGCCTTTCGTCATCGCCAAGATCCTGACGGCGGAAAAGCATCCTGAGGCCGATCGCCTGAAGGTGCTCTCGGTCGATGCCGGCGACGGCAAGCCAGTGCAGATCGTCTGCGGCGCGCCGAATGCCCGCGCCGGCATGATCGGCGCTTTGGCGCGTCCGGGCACTTATGTGCCGGGCATTGATGTCACGCTCTCCGTCGGCAAGATCCGCGGTGTCGAGAGCCATGGCATGATGTGCTCCGAAAAGGAGCTCAACATCTCCGACGATCACAACGGCATTATCGACCTGCCCGAGGATGCGCCGGTTGGAACCTCCTTCGCATCCTATGCCGGCCTCGACGATCCGGTCATCGAGATCAACCTGACGCCGAACCGTCCGGACTGCACGTCGGTCTTCGGCATCGCCCGCGATCTCGCAGCCTCCGGTCTCGGCACGCTGAAGGCCCCGAAGGCGCCCGCCTTCAAGGTCGAGGGCGAAACCCCGCATCAGGTCAAGCTGGAGCTTGAAGACCATCTTTGCCCGGGCTTTGCCTATCGCCTGGTGCGCGGCGTGAAGAACGGCCCGAGCCCGAAATGGATGCAGCAGCGGCTGCTCGCGATCGGGCTTCGTCCGATCTCGGCGCTTGTTGACGTCACCAACTACATGACCTTCGACCAGGGTCGTCCGATGCATGTCTTCGACGCCGACAAGGTCAACGGCGCGCTGGTCGTCCGCCGCGCAAAGGAGGGCGAGGAAATCCTCGCGCTCGACACCCGCACCTACAAGCTCAACCCGAACAATGTCGTCATCGCTGACGACAACGGCCTGGAATCCATCGGCGGCATCATGGGCGGCGAGCATTCCGGCTGTGACGAGAACACCGTCAATGTGCTGATTGAGTCTGCCCTCTGGGATCCGATCAACATTGCCAAGACCGGCCGTGCGCATGGCATCATCACCGATGCGCGCTATCGCTTCGAGCGTGGCGTTGATCCGGAATATATGGTCCCGGGTCTGGAGCGCACCACCGAGCTGGTGCTCGAAATGTGCGGCGGTGTTGCGGCCGAAAAGAAGGTCGAGGGCTACAAGGGTCACCAGAAGAAGGTCGTTGATTTCCCCTATGCGGAAGTCAAGCGCCTGACGGGTCTGACCGTTTCCAACGACGAGTTGCGCCAGATCCTGACAGCCCTCGGCTTCGAGATCCTGTCGGGCGACGAGACCTCGGCCAGGGTTTCCGTGCCCTCCTGGCGTCCTGATGTCGATGGCAAGGCCGATCTCGTCGAAGAAGTCATGCGGATGCACGGCGTCGACAAGATCAAGCCGGAGCCCCTGCCGCCGACCGGTTCGGTCAATGCCAAGATCCTGACCACGTTGCAGATCCGCACGCGTTCGGCCCGCCGGGCGCTTGCCTCGCGCGGCATGCTGGAAGCCGTCACTTGGTCCTTCATCTCGGCCGAGCATGCCAGGCTCTTCGGCGGCGGCAGCGAGAAGCTGAAGCTGGTCAACCCGATTGCATCAGACATGTCCGACATGCGGCCTTCGCTGCTGCCGGGTCTGCTGACGGCTGCACAGCGCAATGCCGACCGTGGCTTTGGCGATGTGGCGGTCTTCGAAGTTTCCGGCACCTATGAGGGCGATACGCCCGAGACCCAGCGTCGCGTCGCCGGTGGTGTACGCCGTGGTACGGCCTCGATTGCTGGTTCCGGCCGCATGTGGTCGAACAGTGCCAAGGGCGGCGGCAAGCCGGTTGATGTCTTCGACGCGAAGGCCGATGCACTCGCCGTGCTCGAAGCCTGCGGTATTCCCACGGGCAATGTGCAGATCGAGCAGGGCGGCCCCGAATGGTATCACCCCGGCCGGTCCGGCACGATCAAGGCCGGCCCCAAGGTTATCCTCGGCACCTTCGGCGAATTTCACCCGAAGACGTTGGAAGCGCTGGACGTGTCAGGCACGCTCTGCGGCTTCGAGATCTATGTCGACGCTCTGCCGGAGCCGAAGAAGAAGGCGACCCGCACCAAGCCGGCGCTGGAACTCTCGGCCTTCCAGATGGTGAAGCGCGACTTTGCCTTCGTCGTCGAAAAGGCGGTCGAGGCGGGCGCGATCATCAAGGCGGCGACAAGCGCCGATCGCAAGCTGATCTCCGGCGTCAATGTCTTCGATATCTTCGAGGGCGCATCCGTCGGCGAGGGCAAGAAGTCGGTGGCGATCGAGGTTCTGATCCAGCCGACCGACAAGACGCTGACCGACGAGGATTTCGATACACTGACGAAGAAGATCGTCGGCAATGTCGAGAAGTCCACGGGCGGCACGCTGCGCGCCTGATCCTGTGATGGCGGGCGGACCTGGGCCGCTGGCGATGAGACAAAGAAAAAGCCCTTTCCCTGCATGTCAGGGAAAGGGCTTTTTGATGTGTACCCGACGGTCATGACCGTCGGTAAGGTCGGGCTTCGTCATCACACCTCACAGGCTGACGCGACGGCCTTCCTTGTCGGCGGACTTGCGGTCGTCGCCGTGCTTGGCAAGGATCGCCTTGGCGTCTTCGACCGAGATGCGATGCTTCTTGGCAAAGGGAATGGGCTCATAGCCCTTGGTGTTGTCGTCTGCCATGCTGGTCTCCAATTCTGGAAATGCGCCGGCAGAATGCCGGAGCCTGGAATGTCGCGCTAAACGGGGAAGAAAAGCTCGTCGATGGCGAGCGGATGCGACGCGTGCGAAGGGCGTCGCCTATGAACCCTATGTAGGGATTGGCGACCGAAAGCTCAATACTTCTTCTTGCGCAGCGTCTTGTTGCCCTTCGGCCCGGAATAGACGGGTGTGCGGTCGCGGTTCTCCGCCTGCAATTGTCGCCACCGGTCGAGACGCGCCGGGTCGAGGCTACCGTCCTGGACCGCCGCCTGCACGGCGCAGCCCTTTTCGTGCGAATGGCTGCAATCTCGGAACTTGCAATGCGGCACAAGCTCGGTGATTTCGGCAAACAGCGTGTCGATCCCGTCCGTGATGTCGCTGACATAGAGCGTGCGGATGCCGGGCGTATCGATCACCCAGCCGCCGCTTGCGATTGCATGCAGGGAACGTGCCGTCGTCGTATGCCGCCCCTTGGCATCATGCTCGCGGATCGCGCCGGTCTTCTGCGCCGTCTCCGCGCCGTGACCGGCAAGCGTATTCACCAGCGTCGACTTGCCCACACCAGAAGAGCCGACCAGCGCAACGGTCTGGCCGGGGCCGCACCAGGGCATCAAGGGGTCGATGGCTTCAGACGAGCGGGCGTTGACGATGACGACAGGCAGATCGCGCTGCAGGCCTTGGGCCTCATCCGCGTAGATGGAGGCATTGTCGACCGTATCGGCCTTGGTGAGCACGATGACGGGCCGCGTGCCCGCCTCATTGGCCATCACCAGATAACGTTCCAGCCGCGCGGCGTTGAAGTCCGCATTGCAGGAGGTGACGATGAACAGCGTATCGACATTGGCCGCGGCAAGCTGCTGGCCAAAAGCGCCTTCGGTCCGCCGTTGCAGCACGGTCTGGCGATCCAGGCGGCGCGCGAGCAGTCCGGTATAGGGCGCGGCAAGAACCCAGTCGCCCACGGCAAAATCGGCCGTGTTGCTGTTGGGCGGAAGCTCGATCTCCACCGGCCCCGTCGCATCGATCGCCTCCAGGCGGTCGCGATGCACCGAGGAGATGCGGCGCACAAGGAGCTCGGCCTCGTCAGCCGTCACTTGCTCGGTGAAGAAGGCGCTGAAACCGAGCCGCGTGAGCGCGGCAGTATCGTTAAGGCCGGTCAAGGGCGGATCACGGAGTTGGAACGTGGGGCCATGGGCACTTTCAGCGTTGGGATCAGACGGTGACGCTTCTCATAGCGCAGAATGTCGTCGCTGACGCGGGAAATCGACCGCGCCATCCGTCACGGCGGAAGGATCTGTAGTCAGCCCTTCAGTTCCGCCGGCTCGACAGCGTTAAGGGGCTGTCGGCTCGGCAGGCGCGCAAACATCACTGCATTGCCGGCGAGCGTGAGTGCGAGACCCACCATCGCGAGCGGGGTGAAGTGATAGTCCTCGTAGAGGCTCGAAAGCGTCAATGCGACCACCGGAAAGAGCACGGTGGCGTAGGCCGCCTTCTGCGAGCCGATGCGCAAGACCAGCATCAGATAGGTGGTAAAGCCGATGACGGAGCCGATGACCGAGAGATAGACGAGGGCGGCGAGATACGTCTGGTCCGCCGGCAGCACGATGGGCGTGCCGGTGATGCCGATCAGGGCGAGAAGTGCTGCCGAGCCGTAGCTCATGCCCCAGGCATTGGCGGTGACAGGCGCGATGCCTTCAGCGCTGTTGCGGCGGGAGGCCATGTTGCCGAAGGAAAAGAACAGCGTGCCGAGCGCCGAAAGGCCGATGCCCTTCCAGCTGTCCGGATTGACGGCGATGAAGATCTCGGGCCCGAAAAGCAGCGCAAGTCCGGTGGCGCCAAAGCCTGCGGCGACCAGCGTGCGCGGCTTGATCTGATCGCCGAAGAAGATCCGGGCATTGACGGCGTTGTAAACAGTGGCGAGCGAGAAGACGACGGAGATGAGCCCAGACGGCACATAGCTCGCCGCGTGATAGAAGCAGAGGAAGTTGCAGCAGAAGAGCGACAGCGCCTGGACGAGGATGAAGGGCTGCTGCTTGAGCGTCGGCACCTTCAGGCGACCTGTGAGGGCCAGCACGCCGACGAGCAGGAGGGCGGCAAGGGCGAAGCGATAAAAGACCGAGACCAGCACGGGCACCGGCCCGATCTGCAGCGCGATCGCGATCCAGGTCGTGCCCCAGATCAGCACGGTCGACGAGAAGAGAAGGAGATTGGTCATGTCATGCGCCTCGCTTTCGAGACGCAGGTAACGCAGCTGGCGCCATCCGTTCTTGCATGATCTTGCGGTGAACAGCACTGAGGCGGCCACGCCTATCCGATTGGTGATGGCGCAGCGCATCAAGCGCGCTAGAATGCAGACGATCTTTCAAGGACCATCCATGCTGCACACCGCCACCGTCTTCGGCTCCCTGTCCGCCTCTTCCCGTGCCGAGCGTGGGGAAACGCTTGACCTTGGCGAGGGCCGGGCAAGTGCGATCTGGCGCAACAGCCATGATCGCATGCGCTATGAGCGCACCGACGGGCATACCTTCAGCTGTTACCTGCGCGGCGGCGACGGCACGCGGCGGATCGATGCCGGCAGCATCGCCGGCTGGCCGGGTGCGCTCTGCATCATGCCGCAGGGGGCGTCTTCCGAATGGGAGATCACCGACAACTTCGAATTCGTGCATCTCTATGTCGCTGACGATGAACTGCGTCGCCTGTTCTCGGAGACCTTCGACCGCGATGCCCGGCTGATGCTTCTGCCAGAGGCGACCTTCGACGAGGCGCCGAAACTCGCGGAGGCGCTGGTGCATCTGGCCGCTGCCACGCAGGGCGGCAACCGGCTGCTGGCCGAACAGGCGATCGTCGCGGCCGTCGGGCAGCTCTTTGCCGACCCTCGTTATGGCGGTGAGCGGCGTCCGGTGCTGCGTGGCGGTCTGGCTCCCGTGCTGCGCCGGCGGCTTGTGGAGCACATCGAGGCAAGCCTCGACCAGACAATCACGCTGAAGGATTTGGCGAAGCTGGCGGACTTGAGCGAATTCCATCTGCAGCGGATGTTTCGCGCAAGTTGCGGCGTCTCACCGCATGACTTCATCCTCAACCGCCGTATCGATCGCGCAAGGCGTATGCTGGCCGGTAGCGAACCGATCGCTCAGATCGCCTCGGCCTGCGGTTTCAGCAGCCAGAGCCATCTGACGCGCATGTTCAAGGCCGTCACCGGCACGACGCCATCGGCCTATCGCCGGGCGGTCGGCGGCTGAGCGAGATGGTCGATTTCTCAGCCGCATCGGCGGCTCGTCCGGGTCAGGACTGCCCGGCAATCATGTCGACCTAGCGGACCGTCCGCGAGAATTGGATCAGCGGCCGGCCATGATGCGCCGAGGGCTCAACATGGGCATCGATCGAGAATACCTCGCGACAGAAGTGCGATCTGGTGCTGCACGTCGAGATGGTTGGTCGGCTCGTCGAGGATGATTTCCTTCGGGGCTTGAGCCAGGGCCCGGGCGATATGCGCCCGCTGCCGTTCGCCGCCGGACAGGCTCTGCCAGGTATGGTCGCGCTTTGCCACCATCCCCGCCCGCTCCAGCGCCTGCTCGACGGCTGCCTGGTCTTCCGCAGTCCAGGCGGAGAACATCGAGCGATGCGGGAAGCGGCCGAGCTTGACGACGTCGACAACCTTCAGATTGGCATTGGTTGTCGCATGTTGTTCGACGAAGGCGACGCGCTGCGCCATCGTCTTGCGGGCGATCGACTGGATATCGTGTCCCTTGAGGCTGATGCTGCCCGAATGGGGACGCTTCAATCCTGCGAGCAGCCGCAGCAGCGAGGTCTTGCCGGAGCCGTTCGGGCCGAGCAGGCCTAGCATCTCGCCCGGACGTGCGGCAAAGCTCACCTTGTCGAGAATGGTCTTCGACCCGATCTTCCAGGTGATGGTGTCGGCCGTGATGCTCATGTCGGGCGCTGGAAACGATAGAGGATGATCGAGAAGACCGGCATGCCGACAAGCGCGGTCACGACGCCGATGGGCAGCACCTGCTGCGGAACCAGGATCCGCGAGGCGATATCGGCAAGCACCATGAAGATGGCTCCGCCGATCGCGCAGGCCGGAAGCAGGCGGATGTGGAGCGGCCCAACGAGGAAGCGCGCAGCGTGCGGGATGACGAGGCCTACAAAGCCGATCGAGCCGACCATGCTGACGATCGTCGCCGTCAGCATGGCGGTGAGACAGAAGAGCGCGAGCCAGGCGCGACCGACATTGACGCCAAGTGCTGCGGCGGCCTCGTCGCCGAAGGCGAAGGCGTCGAGGATGCGGGAATAGGCGAGGCAGGCGATCAGGCCAAACCCGACGACCACGGAGACCAGTATGAACTCGGGCCAGCGCACGCCGCCGAAGCTGCCGAGCAGCCAGAACATCACATCCCGCGCCTGCTGGGCATTGCCGGCAGTCGTCACGATATAAGAGGTTGCGGCGTTGAAGAGCTGGGATGCAGCAACGCCAGCCAGAATGGTGCGGTCGGCCCCGCCGCGCGTGCCGTTGGACAACAGGACGACGAAGAGGAAGGCGGCGAAGGCCCCGGCGAAAGCGCCGGCCGAGAGGGAGACAGCACCGGAGCCGAAGCCGAGGATGACGATACTCACGGCCCCTGTGGAGGCGCCGGCCGAAATGCCGAGCACATAGGGTTCAGCCAGCGGGTTGCGCAGCAGCGACTGCATGATGGCGCCCGAGATCGCGAGCCCCGCACCGCAGAAGGCCGCGACAAGCGCCCGGCTCAGCCTGTAGTCCCAGATCACGGCTTCATGGATGCGATTGAGCTCGGCTGTCGTCCAGCCGAGCTTGTTGGAGATCGCAAGGAAAGTGGTGGTGATCGAGATCGGCAGATCACCGATCCCGACACTCAAAGCCACCACGAAGACGGCGGCAGTCAGTGCCAGCGCGACGTCTTCAACGCCCGTTCCAGAACCCGAAACGGGCGCGCATCGCCCATGTGCGCGACGTTGAAGCGCATGAAACCGTCTGATGACAGCGATGGGCTGAAGACGTTGCCGGGCGCCAGCACCACCCCCTGCGGCAGGGCGGCCTGCGCAAGCGCGGTGGAACTGACACCTTCCGGCATCCGGCACCAGAGATAGGGTCCGCCGCGCGGCGCGAGCACGGGATGGATGCCAAGCTCCCCGAGCCGGGTCCCCACCGCGCGCCGCTCTGTGTCGAGCCGCCGATGCAATTGCTCGAGATGTTTGCGATAGCCGCCGCTTGCGAGCACGCCATGGATCGCTTCGGTCGCAACCTGGCTTGGGCCGCCAAACTGGATTGCAACCTGGAGGTCAGTGAGGAGCCGGATCCGCTCGGGGTCGGCGGCGATGAATCCTGTGCGCAGCGAAGCAGAGATGGTCTTGGAGAAGCTGCCGATGCGTATGACCCGGGAAAGCCCGTCGAGCGTCGCAAGTGTCATCGCAGGCTCCGGCTCGAAATCGGAAAAGATGTCGTCCTCGACGACCAGCATGTCCGAACGCGTGATGATGCCGAGCAGCTGGAAGGCGATCTGCGGCGAGAGCGTAGCACCGGTCGGATTGTGCAGACCGGAATTGGTGAGATAAAGCCGCGGCGCCTCGCGGGCGACGGCGGCCTCGAAGGCAGCAATGTCAGGGCCGTTTTCCGTATAGGGCACGGGAATGGCAATGGCCTGGTGGGCGCGGAGCAGCGTCTGGAAATTGAAGTAGCAGGGATCGTCGACGATCACGCGGTCGCCGGGGCGCAAAAGCAGCCGGCAGACCAGATCGAGCGCCTGTGTGGCGGACCCGGCAAGCAGCACCTGATTCTCGGAAAGCGGAATCGACTGCTGACGCAGTCGCGTCTCGACGAAGCGCCGGAGGCCAGCACTGCCGCGCGAGGGTCCGTAATCCGTCATGAGGCTGGTCGCCTGGCGGAGCACGTTTCGCATGGCGGCATGCAGCAGGGCGGTCGGCATCCAGTCCGGCGGCAGCCAGCCGCAGCCGGGCTTGGATGTGCCTGGATCGGCGTCCAGCGCCTGACGCGCTACCCAGAAGGGATCGACTTCAGGGGGCCTTGGCGGCTCAAGCCGGACGAGGGGTGCTGGCGTGCGACCGGCCTCGGTGACGAAGAAGCCGGAGCCGGGGCGGGCCCGGATCAAGCCTTCGGCGGAGAGCCGGTCATAGGCTTCGACCACAGTCGAGGGCGACACCGAAAGCTCCGCAGCCAGCCGCCGGATCGAGGGCAGACGGTCGTTTGGTACGAGCTGACCCGAACCGATGCGGCCTCGAATAACGGCCATGACATGGGCCGTGCGTGACGCTGGTGGCTCCAATGGTTGAACGCGCTCGTTCATCTGTATGGCCTTTGTCGTCAATACAGTTTGACTAGATTGTATCGATCCATATCTGGATGCGCCAGCCCCTCCGCGCGATAGGGGAGGCCAGACGAATGGAGACGAAAATGACGACTTCGTGGAAGGCCTGGGCGAGTGGTTTCATCGGCGTGCTGATCTTCAGCGGCTCACTGCCGGCAACGCGGGTGGGGCTTGCCGATTTCGCCCCGCTGTTCCTGACTTCGGCGCGGGCCGTGATCGCCGCACTTCTGGGAGCGGCCCTGCTGATCGCGATGCGGGAGAAGCGCCCCCTGCGCGGCGATCTGTTGCCGCTGGCCATCGTCTCGCTTGGTGTCGTGGTCGGCTTCCCGCTGCTGACGGCGCTGGCGCTGCAGAGCATCAATTCCGCCCAGTCGATCGTCTTCATCGGATTGCTACCGCTTTCTACCGCGCTGTTCGGCGTCTTGCGGGCGGGGGAGCGCCCATCAGCGGTCTTCTGGATGTTCTCCGTCACGGGAGCGGCGCTCGTGGCCGGCTTTGCGCTCTCGGGGACGGCGGACATGGCGGTGCAAGGCGCAGTGCTGATGATTGCGGCGGTAATCGTTTGCGGCCTGGGTTATGCCGAGGGTGCCCGCCTGTCGCGTCGGCTTGGCGGCTGGCAGGTGATCAGCTGGGCGCTGGTGCTGTCGCTGCCGGTGATGCTGCCACTCGCGCTTTGGACACTGCCGCAGGATCTTGGCGCCGTGTCGATGTCAGGCTGGTTGGCTTTGGCTTACGTCTCGCTGTTCAGCATGATGATCGGCTTCATCTTCTGGTATCGCGGTCTGGCGCTGGGCGGCATTGCCTCGGTCGGGCAGCTGCAGCTGCTGCAACCCTTTCTCGGTTTTGTGCTTGCCGCAGGGCTGTTGCATGAGAAGGTCAGCCTTCCCATGCTGGCGACAGCCCTGCTGGTCGTTCTCTGCGTGGCGGGTAGCCGGCGCTTTGCTTGAGGGAGACCTTTAGCGCCCCGCCATCTTGGCCATGGCCTCGCCATACCGTGCGCCGGCCACCTTGTCGGGCGAGACGACGGAAGACAGCGTGGCGAGCTCTTCGGCCGAGAGCGTGATCCCGGTCGCATCGATGTTGCTGTCGAGATTGGCGATCTTGGTCGTGCCGGGGATCGGCACGATGAAATCGCCCTGGGCGAGAACCCAGGCAAGCGCCAGCTGGCCGGGTTTCACGCCCTTGTCCGCCGCCATGGTTTCGAGCGCGGTAACCAGCGCAAGGTTGGCGTCGAAATTCTCCTGGTCGAAGCGCGGCAACCCGCGGCGGAAGTCGTTCTCGCCGAGCTTGGACAAATCCTTCAAGGCACCCGTCAGCATGCCGCGACCAAGCGGGGAGAAGGGCACGAAGCCGATGCCGAGCTCGCGGCAGGTGTCGAGCACACCGTTGGTCTCGGGGTCGCGGGTCCAGAGTGAATATTCGCTCTGGATGGCCGAGATCGGATGCACGGCATGGGCGCGTCGCAGCGTTGCCGCACTTGCTTCGGACAAGCCCAGCGCCTTGACCTTGCCTTCCTTGACGAGGTCCGCCATCACGCCGACGGTCTCCTCGATCGCAACGTCGGGGTCGACGCGGTGCTGATAGAAGAGATCGATGACCTCGACGCCGAGCCGCTTCAGCGACGCCTCGGCGACGGCCCGCACATGCTCCGGCCGGCTGTCGAGGCCGGAAGGTCGAGCGGCCTTGGCCTCGTCGCCGATGGTGAAGCCGAACTTGGTGGCGATCACCACGTGGTCGCGATGCCGCTTCAGTCCCTTTCCGACCAGTTCCTCGTTGGTGAAGGGTCCATAGACCTCCGCCGTATCGAAGAAGTTCACGCCACGTTCGATGGCGTGATCGAACAGCGTTTGCGCCGCTGCCTCGTCGATGTTGGTGCCATAGCCATGGCTCATGCCCATGCAGCCGAGGCCGATGGTCGATGTGGTGAGGGTGCCGAGTTTGCGAGTCTTCATGATCATGCTCCGGCTTGGTTGAGTTGTTTCATCTGCGCGGTCGTCAGCTCCAGTTTCCCGGCCGCGATCAGGCTTTCAAGCTGGCGCAGGCTGGTGGCAGACGCAATCGGCGCGGTGACGCCGGGCTGTGCGGCGATCCAGGCGATCGCAACGGTCGCGGGGCTGGTGCCAGTTTCGGCCGCGATCTGGTCGAGAGCGCCCAATATATCGAAGCCACGTGCGTTGAGATAGGGCTCCATATCCTCGCCGCGTGCCTTGCCCTCGGTATCGGCAGCACTGCGATATTTGCCGGTGAGGAAGCCCGAGGCCAGCGCATAATAGGTGATGACGCCGATCTCCTCGCGCTGGCAGAGCTCTGCGAGTTCACCCTCGAATTTCGAGCGTGTGTAGAGATTGTATTCCGGCTGGATCACGTCATAGCGACCAACGCCCGCCTTAGCTGCCGCATCGAAGGTCGCCTGCAGCTGTTCGGCGTCGAGGTTGGAGCAGCCGATCGCGCGCACCTTGCCGGCATCCTTCAGCTTGGCGAAGGCGGCAAGGCTCTCCTCGTCATCCGTTTCCGCATCCGGCCAATGGGCGAGATAAAGGTCGATATAGTCCGTCTGCAGACGGCGCAGCGAATCTTCGACCGCCTCTGCAATGCGGCGCGCGCTGAGGCCTCGCTTCTTGCCTCCGAGATCGGCCCCGACCTTGGTGACGATAACGGCATCTTCGCGCTTCACACCACCGCGCTTCAGCCAGTTGCCGATGATCGTCTCACTCTCGCCTCCGATATTGCCGTCGGCCCAGAGCGAATACATGTCGGCCGTGTCCATCGTGTTGAAGCCGGCCTCGAAGAAGCGGTCGAGAATGGCAAACGACGTCTTTTCGTCGGCCGTCCAGCCGAAGACATTGCCGCCGAGCACGACGGGAGCGATCGAAAGGCCGGTGCGGCCGAGAGCACGTTTCTGCATGGAAAGCCTCGGGAGGGGTTAAGGGAGCGACGGAAAAGGCAGGTTAGCAAGCGTCGGTCGAAGAGGCCATTCAGAAGCGTTGATCGAACCTGCAGAGCCGCTGTCCCGACGCCGGAAACCGCAATCGATATGGATCGAAACCGGCGGCCGTCCAGTCCCGCAGTCTCTCTTTTGCGGTCCAGGGCTCCTCATTCGGCCGCCCGGCGAAAGTGACTGGGCGGCACGCCGTGATGCTGGACGAAGATCCGTCGCATGTGGCGTGAGGAGGCAAATCCGGCGCGCAAAGCGAGGTTCTCCATGTCGAGCCTCGATTGTTTGAGCAGCTCCTGGGCGAGCGTCACCCGCATCAGGTTGACGTAATCGACGACCGACTGACCGACATATTCCCGGAAAAGACGGGACAGATGCCGTTCGCTCAAATGCGCGATCTCGGCGAGCCCGGGAAGCGACCAGTCGCGCGCCGGATCCGCCATGATCGCATCCTGGGCGCGGTGGATGGCCGGATGGATATGGTTGCGGCCGGAAAGCCAGGGCGAAAGCTGAGGGTCCTGGCCGCTGCGACGGAGATAGATGACCATTTTGCGGGCAGCGGCGAGTGCTGCCTGCGGCGAGGCGAAGCGGCTGACGAGATGCAGCATGAGGTCAATGCCGGTCGAGATACCGGCACTCGAAAAGCGGTTGCCATCTTCCACATAGAGCCGGTTCTCCAGAACACTCGCCGTCGGTGCAAGTGCCCGGAGTTCGTCTAGGCATTCTGCGTGCGTGGTGCACTGATAGCCCTCCATCAGCCCGGCTGCCGCAGCAAGCAGCGCGCCGGAGCAGATGGTGACGAGCCGCGTGTCCGGCCTGACCGTGCGGGCGAGCCAGCGCGTCAGCGTCTTCAGTTCGGCCTCGCGGGCGATCTCTTCGGTGCCGACAGTGAGGCTGCCGGAAATCATCAGGATCGCATTGTCAGGCAGCGTCTCGGGCAGGGGTTCGAGACCGTCGAGCATGAGCCCGATCGAGGTCTTCTGCCGCGATTGAGCCGAGATGTAGCGATAGTCGAAACGGACCCGGTCCTGCTCCTGGTTCGCATACCGCAGCACCTCCAGCGGACCGGCAATGTCGATCAGCAGGGTGTCAGGCGGAACGAGGATGAAGACTGGGATCACGTCCATGATGGGCAATCTCAGGCGGCGGCGGAGGGCGGCATCAGAGCCTGCTCGACGGTCACGATCCGGGCAAAGCGGTCGGCAAGCACCAGCTCCGTTCGCATGCAGATGTCGTCTGCGGTAAAGACCCGGCCCGAGGCATGCGTCATCGGGAAGGTGAGCGTCGCCTCGGTGACGAAGTCGACCGCGAATCCGAGATCGGATGCATGGCGCGTGGTGGTCTCGCAGCACTGCTCGGTGCGGATGCCCGAGACGATGACGCGGGAGATGCCCTTTTCGCGCAGCCAGGCTTCGAGACCAGTGTCGACCAGGGCCGAATGCACGCCTTTGTGGAAGGTCACGTCCGGCGTAATTGTGATCTCGTCGAGCGTGCGGACAAGTCCGCTTTCCAGCCGGAAGGCTTCGTCGGTGTCGACGTGGAAGATCTGCACGATCGGCATGCCTGCAGCCTTCGCGCCGTCGATCAGCGCCTGCTGCCTCGAAAGGTAAGCGGGGAGTTCAGATGCGTCCCAATAGGGCGCATGGCGAAAGCTCTCCTGAACGTCGACCACGATGAGGGCAGTGTCTTGAGCGGACATATTCGTCTCCTGTCGTTGTGATGACAGCTAGCATAAGTTCAGGCGTCATGGGTACTATGCGCGGCCCGGACGAAGATCGGACATTTTCGGCCAAGCTGCTCCTTGTCCGAGCAAGCTGATTGTCTGACAACCCGTTGCGCCCTGCCGGAGCTTCGCCTAATGTCCGCCCCGACATTTTGAGGAGGAATAAAGATGCTGCGTTTTGGAATTCTGTCGACGGCCAAGATCGGTCGCGAGCTTGTCGTGCCGGCGATCCAGGATGCCGAAAATGCCGTGGTGACAGCGATCGCCAGCCGCGATCTGGCGAGAGCCCGCGAGATGGCCGATCGCTTCTCGGTGCCGCATGCCTTCGGCTCCTACGAGGAGATGCTGGCCTCCGACGTCATCGACGCGGTCTATATTCCTTTGCCGACCTCGCAGCATGTCGAATGGGCGATCAAGGCCGCCGACGCCGGCAAGCATGTGCTTTGTGAAAAGCCGATCGCGCTCAAAGCGTCGGAAATCGACGAGATCATCGCGGCCCGCGAACGCAACAAGGTACTGATCACGGAAGCCTATATGGTGACTTACGCACCGGTCTGGCTGAAGGTGCGTGAACTGCTGGCCGAAGGCGCGATCGGCACGTTGAAGATGGTCCAGGGCTCCTTCACCTATTTCAACCGCGACCCCAGCAACATGCGCAACATCCCGGAGCTCGGCGGCGGTGCATTGCCCGATATCGGCGTCTACCCGACAATCACCACCCGCTTCGTCACGGATAAGGAGCCGGTCCGCGTCCAGTCGACCATCGAGCGCGATCCGGATTTCGGCACGGATATCTATGCGAGCGTGAAGGCTGACTTTGCCGATTTCGAACTGAACTTCTATGTCTCGACCCAGATGGCCAACCGCCAGCTGATGGTCTTCCATGGCACTGACGGGTTCATCGAGGTGAAGTCACCCTTCAACGCCGATCGCTGGGGTGCCGAGGAAGTCGAACTCACCAATCGCAGCCACAACGTCTCGCAGATCTTCCGCTTCCCCGACAGCCGCCAATACAAGCTGGAGGCGGAAGCCTTTGCCCGCGCTGTTGCCGGCACCAAGGGGGAGGTCGTCACCCTGGAAAGCTCCAAGGCAAACCAGACGCTGATTGATGCGATCTACCGGGCCGCAGACAAGGATGGCTGGGAAGCGGTGTAAGCGAACCGACCTCGACTGTCCGCAGCGGTGGCCGAAGATCAGCGCAGGCGTTTTATCCGTGAAGATCCGAAACTGAGGAACAGCAGAGATCCGGCCCAGGCCAGCAACAGATGCAGGATGGGTCGGATGTCCGGCGCACGGGCGTTGAGGATAACGAAAAGGCCGAAATTGATCAGGACCGTGACCGCAAGAAGCGGCCACAAGCCCGGCACCTGAAGAAGGGCCCGGGGGGATATGCCGCGCCCGATGCCGAGCCGCAGGATTTGCGAGAGAGCATAGGCAACGACCAGGGATGCCGCACGTGACATGAGCGGTGCGTCGAGGACGGCAAAAATCATCGGAAACAGCAGGAGGTCGGCGGCCAGCGTGACGCCGAGCGTCACAGACGAATCAAACCGATTGCTGCGATCAGACATGTATGGTCACAAGCCCGGCCAGGATGAGCAGCGTCCCGATCAGATAGCGCATGTGCAAGGGTTCGCCGAAGAAGAGTTGCGCCAGCAGGGGGACGAAGCAGAAGGTCAGCCCCATGAAGGAATAGGCGAGCGTCAGAGGTACGGAGCGCAGCACATAGATCCAGACGACGGTTCCAAAACCGTAAAGCGCCAGCGCCGCAATGAACACCGGATTGACCGCGAGCATCATCAGGCTCGCCAGAGAAAATGTACCCGTGCTCTGGCTCGTCAGCTTGAACAGAACCTGCCCCATCGCAATCAACAGCGGCGTGGCGAGCAATCCTATCCAGGTCGCAAGTGTCAGGCTGGAAAACTCCATCGCCCTCAGCCCTCCAGCGTTTCCATGTAGAAGATGTCCCGTCCGATATCCGCGCAGGTATATTGTGGTGGGATCGGATGCATGGCGCGCAGGAACGAGTGCGTATAGGGAAAGAAATTGAAGTGCGGATTGAAACTGTAGCGCGCTTCACGTTCCCGCGGAACGACGATGATCAGGCGCTTTCGGGCAATGCGCCGCAACTCCGCGATGGCGCGCTGGTATTCGAGAACATGTTCGATGACATGGGTGCAGATGACCGTATCGAACTCTTTGTCCGCAAAGGGCAGGTTTTCGATCTTCGCTGCAACATATTCGACACCCGGCAGGGCCGCCGCGTCATCGATGACAAAATCCACGCCGGTGACCCGGGCAAGATGCGGGTGACGCGCACGGATGCGCGTGAGCAGCGCGCCCGTCCCGCAGCCGATGTCGCAGACGCTTTCACCCTCGACCCCCTGAACGACCTGCTCAATACAGGCCTCCGAATTGTCCGTGCCTGCATGCACGCGCGGGTGTTTGCGGTAGAGCGCGGCATAGGCCTCTTCCGTCAGAAACGGCGCGCGCGCCCGAAACTCGGCCAGATCCCGGATGTGTTTGCCCCAGACCCGCTCGGCCAGCCAAAGGAACAGCCTGGAATCGCGCAGAATCGGCGGGAGGATGTCTTCTATGACGAAGCGGATCCTGTTGGTGGTCTCGCGCCTCATGCGGCATTTCTTTCCTGTGCATTCCCTTCGGTCGCTTCGGACCGGCTCCGCGAGTGGATCGAGGGCAAGGCAAGATAATGAAGCCGAAGCAGTTCGTTGCGTCCCTGCGCAACCGAATCCAGGATGACCCCACCGGCAAAGGAAACGAAGCTGAGGCCGACGAGGCAGAGGGACAGGACCCAGGTCGGCATTCGCGGGACAAGGCCCGTCTGGAGATACTCCACGATGACCGGAGCGGCAAAGAGTATGCCGCTCGCCAGGAACGCGCCGGCGATAAGGGCGAAGAACGCGAAGGGCCGGGTCTCCTTCATCAGGAGAGCGAACATCTTGAGGATCTTGAAGCCGTCTCGAAATGTCGAGAGCTTCGATTGTGATCCCGTTGGGCGACGCCCATAGTCGAGCTCCAGCTCGACGACCGGCAGCCTCAGCCGCGAGGCATGCACGGACATTTCCGTCTCTATCTCAAACCCACCGGAAATCGCTGGGAAGCTCTTTACATAACGGCGCGAAAAGGCGCGGTAGCCGGACAAGATGTCCGTGAAGTCGTTGCCGAACAGCACGCGGTAAAGCAGGTTGAACAGCCGGTTGCCGAAGGCATGGCCCTGGCGTCCGGCATCGTCATGGACCCCCCGTCTGGTGCCGACCACCATGTCGGCCCGCTCGGTGATCAGCGTGCGGATCAGTTCCTCGGAGTCGGCAGGACCATATGTCCCGTCGCCATCGGCCATGATGTAGATGTCGGCATCGATGTCGCAGAACATGCGGCGCACCACATGGCCCTTGCCCTGGCGACGTTCGCGCACGACGGTGGCCCCGGCCAGCATCGCCTTCAGCGCTGTGCCATCGGTCGAGTTGTTGTCATAGACGTAGATCTTCGCCTCGGGCAGGGCCGCACGGAAATCGCTCACAACCTGGCCGATCGTTGCCGCCTCATTGTAGCAGGGCAGGAGAACGGCGATGTCGAGGGAGGGGTTGGCCGGGTGGCTCATCGGGACCTGCTCAAAGCGCTGGGGTTCGGGCAGCCTTCGGCCACCATTGGTTTTACTATTTCTTGAGAAGGTTAAGGCTAGGTTTCGGAGAAGAGCAGTCTTTGAAATACGGTCTGCCGGTCGTTTCTTTGCAAGGAAACGATCGAGGCGGACTTGGAGGTTTGACGAAGCATGGCCGACATCACCCTGCCTGGCGCGTCGAGAGCCCGGGCGCCGCGCCCGCTCCTTCTCTGGACGCTGGTTTACGGTATCGTGACCATGGCGGTGCTGGCTGCGCTCAACCTGCCGGCCGCGAGCGACTATGTCGGAGCCGACAACGACGATGTCCTGCGGCTCGTGCAGGTGCGTGATCTGCTTGCCGGTCAGTCCTGGTTCGACGTCACACAGTATCGGCTGGGGCTTGATGGCGGCACGCTGATGCACTGGTCCCGCCTGATCGATCTGCCGATCGCGCTGCTGATCCGCCTATTCGCCCAGTTTGTGCCGATGCAACAGGCCGAGGCGCTGGCGCTGATCGTCTGGCCTTTCCTTCTGATCTTGCCGCTGATGGCAGCGGTCGCCGTCGCCGCCCGCCGCATGGGCGATGATGTCACCATGCATCTGGCACTGATGCTGACGGCGGTCTTCGTCGTCACCGGAAACCGCTTCCTGCCGGGCTCGATCGATCACCACAATGTCCAGCTGGTCCTGGTCGCGACCATGGCTGCGGGGCTGGTCGATCCGGCGCGTGGGCTCGTTGGCCATGCGCTTGCGGGCCTCGCTGCTGCACTTGCGATCGCCATCGGCGCCGAGACCACGCCGCTGGTGGCGACCGTCTGTGCCACCGTCGGCATCCTATGGGCGCTCGAGGGTGAGGTTTATGCGAGGGCCGCGCGCGCCTTCTCCCTGACGCTTCTTGTCAGCCTGTCTGCCATGTTCTTCGCCACCGTGCCATCGGTCCAGTATGCGGTGGTGACCTGCGACAGCCTTTCGGTCGGCTTCTATGCCGTGATCGGCATCGGAGCCGCGTCCCTCTTCGTTGCCACGCAGCTTCCGGGCATGGGCGATCGTCGGTTGCGGATTGCGGCGATCGGCGTGACCGGCGCCCTGGTGCTGGCCGGCACCGTGACGATCGCGCCGCAATGCCTGCAGAACCCGCTGAACGAACTCGATCCATTGCTGCACACGCTTTGGCTTTCCGGCGTCATCGAGGCCCAGTCCTTCGTCGATCAACTCGCCAAGGACCCCGCAGCCTTCGGAGGCTTCTACGCCGTCGGTTTCTTCGCCATTGGCGTCTGCCTGTTGCGCATCGTCAATGGTGACCGGATCCGCAGCCACGCAATCATGCTCGGTCTGATCGCGGTTTCTTTCGTTATTGCGCTGGTTCAGGTGCGCGGGGCGATTTTCGCCAATTTGCTCGCCATCCCGCCGCTGGCGCTTTTGATCGGCGAACTGAGGCGCAAGGCGCGCGAAGAGCCGCAGAAGCTTGGCACGGGCCTGCTCTTTGCGCTCGCCGCCTTCCTGTCCGTGCCGAGCGCCTGGGCGCTGTTCGGCGTGCTCTTCGTCGAGGGAACGGCAGGTGTAACCAACCGGATGAAGGGGCTTGCCCAGACACCGGCCACCATGGCTGGGGCCAAGCCGGCCTGTGACGCGCCGGCAGGATTTGCGACCCTGAACAGCCTGCCGGACGGCGTGGTAGTCGCGGCTGTGGATCTGGGCCCGGAAATTCTGCGTTTCACCCGCCACCGCGTCCTGTCCGGCCCCTACCACCGCAATCAGGGTGGCATGCTGACGGAACTGCATGTGGGGCTGGCCGAACCGGAAGAGGCCGCCGCCTTCCTGCGCGGCGCCGGGGCGACGATCCTCGTCTTCTGCCCGGATCTCACGCCTACACAAAACATCGCGTCGACGAAAGTCGACGGGCTCTATGCCGGCATGATGAAGGGGGAGGTGCCTGCTTATCTCAGGCCCGTGCCCCTCGAAGGCGCCTCCGGAATGCAGATTTACCGGGTGGAGCTGCCGTGAGCGGAAAGCGCTTGATGACGGGTGCTTTGGGCTGATCTTGGCCCCGTTTTCCGCTAGGGAAGGGGCATGAGCAATTTCTTCGACAACGATTCGCCGACGAACCTCACCGAATTTTCCGTTTCGGAGCTTTCGGGCTCGATCAAGCGCACCATCGAAACATCCTTCGACCATGTGCGGGTGCGCGGTGAAATCTCCGGTTATCGCGGACCGCATTCCTCGGGCCATGCCTATTTCAGCCTGAAGGACGACAAGGCGCGCATTGATGCGGTGATCTGGAAGGGCTCCTTTTCCAAGCTGAAATATCGCCCGGAAGAGGGCATGGAGGTGATCGCCACCGGCAAGGTCACGACCTTCCCGGGTTCGTCGAAATACCAGATCGTCATCGAGCAGATGGAGCCGGCCGGTGCAGGCGCCCTAATGGCCCTGATCGAGGAGCGTAAGCGCCGCTTTACGGCGGAGGGCCTGTTCGACCCGGCCCGCAAGCAGCTCCTGCCCTTCCTACCGAAGGTGATCGGCGTCGTCACCTCGCCGACCGGTGCTGTCATCCGCGATATCCTGCACCGCATCTCCGACCGCTTCCCGGTGCATGTGCTGGTCTGGCCGGTCAAGGTTCAGGGCGAAGGCTCCGGCGACGAAGTGGCAAATGCCATCCACGGCTTCAATGCGCTGGAGCCTGGCGGGCCGATCCCGCGACCGGACGTGCTGATCGTCGCCCGCGGTGGTGGTAGCCTTGAGGATCTCTGGAGCTTCAATGACGAGTTCGTGGTCCGCGCGGCGGCTGCGAGCAGCATTCCGCTGATCTCGGCCGTCGGCCACGAAACCGACTGGACGCTGATCGACTATGCTGCCGATGTGCGCGCGCCGACCCCGACGGGGGCGGCCGAAATGGCCGTGCCCGTGAAGGCCGATCTTGAGGCGCAGGTGGCGACACTGTCCGCGCGGCTGTCCGGCGCCATGAACCGGCAGATGGACAATCGCCGCCAGAACCTGCGCAGCCTTGTGCGGGCGCTGCCCTCGCTGGACCAGTTGCTGGCCTTGCCGCGTCGTCGCTTTGACGAGGCGGCCGCAGGTCTCGGGCGCAGCCTCGAACTCAACACGATGAATAAGCGCCGCAGCTTCGAGCGCGCGGCGGCGAAACTGTCGCCCGACATGCTGGCGCGCCGACTGGTGGAGCGTAAGCAGAAACTCACGGAAAATGCCGTGCGCGCCGAACGGGTCATCGAACGGCTGATCGAGCGCAACAAGGCCCGCCTTGGACGCTTCGATGCAACGTTGACGGCAGTCCCGGCGCGGCTGAAGGCGATGACGGAGCGCTCGAAGGACAGGCTGGAAAGTCTCGGTCGCCGTGCCGACAGCGCCGTGATGAACGACCTGCGCCGTGCCCGACAGTCACTGGTGTCGCAGGACCGCGTGCTGCAGTCACTCTCCTACAAGAACGTACTGGCGCGCGGTTATGCCGTGATCCGCGACGAGAATGATCGCCCGGTTTCGCGCGCCGACGGGCTGTCGCATGGCCAGGCGATCGCGATCGAATTCGCCGATGGGCGAGTGGATGCCGTTGCTGGCGAGGGTGTATCCCCGCCGGAACCGTCGGCCCCGCAGCCGGCCCCGCAGCCGGCCCGCGCAGCCGCCGTGTCCAAGCCGGCGCGCAAGAGCGAGCCTGCGGCTGGGCAGGGGAGCCTGTTCTGATGTCACGCCGCTTTCTGGTCGTGCTCGCTCATCCCCTGCCGGAAAGCTTTGCCGCATCTGCAGCGAGAACGGTGGTCGAAACGCTGGAAGGACAGGGGCATGCAGTCGATCTGCTCGACCTCTACGCCGAGGATTTCGACCCGCGCCTCTCGGCTGCCGAGCGTGCCGCCTACATGGAGCCGGGCTATCAACCGCCGGAAGACGTCTCAGGCATTGTCGAGCGACTGAAGGTAGCAGATGGTCTCGTGCTCGTCTTTCCGCAATGGTGGTTCAATCTGCCGGCCATCATGAAGGGCTTCATCGACCGCATCTTCGTGCCGGGCGTTGCCTTCGAGCATGACAAGGCCGGCGGACGCATCGTGCCGCTGATGACTCATATCCGTAGCTTCTGGGTCGTGACCTCGACCGGTTCTCCGTGGTGGGTCGTGCATCTCTACATGGGCAACCCGGTCAGGCGGATCATGAAGCGTGGTGTGGCCGCCTTCTGCGCCAAGTCCGTCGATTTTCGCATGCTGGCGCTGCACGACATGGACCGCGCGACGGATGAAAAGCGCAAGCGTTTCCTGGCGAAACTCAGGGCCGCTTTCGCGAGCATTTGATGCAGAAAACGGGATGCGGTTGCATTCGCGCAAATTACACTTTTGATTGAGATTTGGGGCGGAATGGAAACCGATGGTTGACATTCATTAGAAACGCGTCTATCTAATGGTCATCGATATTTGCTTGCTGAGCTTTGGTTACCGCGCATCATTTGCGCCCTGTCGAACCTTCCTTTCAAAAATCGTTACCTCCACAGCGCATCCGCGCTGGGGCACTCTCTACGCTATGAAAGGGTTCATCATGACCACTGGCACAGTAAAATGGTTCAATTCCACCAAGGGCTTCGGCTTCATTCAGCCTGACAACGGCGGCCCGGACGCATTCGTTCACATCTCGGCAGTTGAACGCTCCGGCATGCGCGAAATCGTTGAAGGCCAGAAGCTGGCTTACGACATGGAGCGCGACAACAAGTCGGGCAAGATGTCGGCCTGCAACCTGCAGGCAGCCTGATAGATCCGGGATCCGCTTTCCTTTGACCACGGATGTACTGGCACTGTCGAAGGCAAGATCCCACGGAAGGTCAGGCAGATAGCCTGGCCTTTTTTTATTGCCCGACATGGGCAAGCCTCCTGAAAGGAGATGACATGACCGAGCAACTCACCAAGTCGCGCCAGACCGCCGAACTCGCCTTTGCGAAAACGCAGTCGCAGTTTCTGGCCCGCGGTCGCGCGATCGACGAGCAGGATGCGATTACCTCTGCCCGTGACGAGAAGACGCTGCGCCTGCGCGAAGCCCGTCTGACACGCGAACGCGAAGCGCGCGAAAGCGCAACGGCGGCCCTCGTCGCCAAGCGCGCCCGTACCTGACCCCAGTTCCAAGAGATCGGAGCCCCAATGAAATTTACGAGAGACCATGGCCTCGCCGAGCGCCGTACCACCGCAACTGACGCCAAGGCAGCGCTGCTTCAGGCTTACAAGGCCGCCCATGCCGCTGCCGATCCTGAGCGTGAAGCACGCATGGCAGAACGCGCGGCCCGTGCCGAAGAGCGCGTCAAGCGCCATGCCGAACGCGACCGCCTGAAGGCCGAGGAAAAGATCCGCGCCGAACAGGAAGCCCGCGAACGCGAAGAAGCCGCGATCGCTGCGGCAAATGCCGAGAAGGACGCCCGCGAACACGCGGAAGCATCGCGCATCAGCCGCGTTGTCGAAGACGAAGCCGCCCGCAAGGCCGAGCGCGACCGTCGCTACGCCGCCCGCAAGGCCCGCCAGGGCTAATTGCAGTCATAATCCCTCGTCGGGCTGCGAGACTGCGGTCCGCATCGGCGGACGTGAACACTCCGTCACCGCGATCGGTTGTGCGCAACCGATCAAGCTGATGTGATTATACTGGAAAACCATTCTTCCGATCTCCACATGTCCGGATGAAGCCGGATGTGCTCCCAAGCGTCCGGCGAAAAGGAGCATGATCATGATGAAGAAACTCGTCGTCGCCGCAGCCCTTGCTGCGGCTACTTTCGCCGCCCTTCCGGCCGGTGCCGCAACCTATGTCGAGGCCGGCGGCTGGACGCCCCGCGAAATCCTCTTCGGCAAGCAGTATAATGGCAATGTCACCGCGATCCGCGTCGATCGCGGCGGCTTCGATCGTCATACCTATCCGATGCAGGTCATCTACCCCACCGGCAACAGCATGCGGCTTGCCCAGGCGGCCGTGACGGAAGATCCGAGTCTGTCTGCAGCGCTCCAGGTCCGTGGCATTGCCGCGCAGAACGTCTTGTGGGTCGAGACCGCCTTTAACGGTGGCAAGATCGTCTATTATCGCTGAGTAAGATACGGCTGCGTGTCAGTCGCGGGAAGTCTCTGACGTCTCGCGACATGCGCGCATCACAAATCTCTGATATGACTCCTTCCCAGTGAGCCAGGGAGGGAGTGATGCGCCTTGCCGTCTACAACGTCGAGAACCTGTTCGATCGCGCCAAGGCGATGAACCTGGAGACCTGGGAGGACGGGCGCCCCGTTCTTGAGAAATTCGCCGCGTTGAACGCGCTACTCGGCGAGGTCGCCTATATGCCGACTGACCGCAGGACGATGGCGGATCTGATTGTCGATCTCGGAATGGAAAAGAGCGACACCGGTCCCTTCGTCATCCTGCGCCGCAATCGCGGCGGCCTGCTGAAGCGCCCCAAAACAGGCGGCATCGAGATCACCGCATCTGGCCGTGCAGATTGGGTCGGCTCTCTTGAACTGCGCGATGAACCCATCAACGAGCATGCCATGCGCAACACGGCACGCGTAATCCGCGACCTGAAGGCGGACGTGCTGGGCGTGGTCGAGGCTGAAAGCCGGCCCGTGCTCAAGGCCTTCAGCGACGAGATCCTCGCCTCGGTCGGGGGCAACCCGTTTCGCCATGTGATGCTGATCGATGGCAATGACGAGCGCGGGATCGATGTCGGCCTGATGTCCGGTCCGCTATTCCCGATCGGCCGGATGCGCAGCCATGTGGACGACCGGTTGCCCGATGGCAGCGACCGCATCATCTTCTCCCGCGACTGCCCTGAATTCGAGGTGACGACCGCAAGCGGCAATAGGCTGCTGGTGATGGTCAACCACTTCAAGAGCAAGGGTTTCGGCGGCAAGGTTGAGTCCGACCGCCGCCGCAAGGCCCAGGCGAGCCGTGTTGCCGAGATCGTCGAGGAGCGGCTTGCCGAGGGTTGGGAGCATATCGCTGTCATCGGCGACCTTAACGATACGCCCGACAGCGATCCCTTGAGCCCCCTGCTGAAGACTGCCGACCTGACCGATGCCTTCGATCATCCGAGCTTCGACAATGGCGGCTATGAGGGCACTTACGGCCTGTCCAATCCCAGCAACAAGATCGATTACCTGCTGCTCTCTCCCAAGCTCTTCGACAAGGTGGAAAAGGGCGGTGTGATCCGCACCGGCATGTGGCCGGGGTCACGGCCGAAGCGCTGGGAGACCTATGAGGAACTGAAGAGGCCGCAGGATGCGGCCTCCGATCACGCGGCTCTCTGGGTCGAGCTCGACCTCTGAGGCGGAGGCCTTAAGCCCATTCGCCTTGACGCATGACGGGTGCCTTCGAGCCGTCGGCGCGGATGCCATCGATATCCACCTTGTCAGAGCCAATCATCCAGTCGATGTGGATCAGCGAGGAGTTGCCGCCCTGCGCCTTGATCTGGTCCTGGCTGAGTGAGGCGCCATTGAGGAAGCACTTCGAATAGCACTGGCCGAGCGCAATGTGGCAGGAGGCGTTTTCGTCGAAGAGGGTATTGTAGAACAGCACGCCCGAGGCCGAGATCGGCGAGGAATGCGGCACCAGTGCCACTTCGCCGAGGCGCCGCGCGCCATCGTCGGTGTCGAGGACCTTGTTGAGCACGGCCTCGCCCTTCGAGGCCTTGGCCTCGACGATCCGACCACCTTCGAAGCGCACCTGGATATTGTCGATCAGCGTGCCCTGATGGCTGAGCGGCTTGGTCGAGGAGACGTGTCCCTCCACCTTCAGCGCATGCGGGGTGGTAAAGACCTCCTCGGTTGGAATGTTGGGATTGCAGGTCACGCCGTTCTTCGCCGTCGAGGCGCCGCCATGCCATTCATGGCCGTCGGCGAGACCAACCGTCAGGTCTGTACCGGGGCCGGTAAAATGGAGCGCTGAGAAGCGCTCGCCGTTGAGCCAGGTCGAGCGCTTCTTGAGTTCCGCATTGTGCTCGGCCCAGGCCGCGATGGGATCGTCACGATCGACGCGGGAAGCGGCAAAGATCGCATCGGCAAGCTTGCGCACGGCCTCCTCGATCGGCATGTCAGGGAAAACGAGCTTCGCCCAGGAGGGGTTCGGATAAGAGCAGATGTTCCAGTTGATGTCGAAATTAGAGATATGCTCCAGCGCCGGCTTGTAGGCGATCGAGGTCGCCTTGTTGGCGCGGCCGACCTTAACAGGGTCTTCCTGTGACAGCAGCAGCGGATTGTCGCCGGCAATGGCGAGGCGGGCAGCCCCGTTTTCATAGGCCTTCGCCATGCCGTCATAGAGCCAGTTCGGCGCACGGTCGAAACTCGCGTCGTGACCATGGCGATAACGCGCAAGCGTCGTCTCCTCATCCGAATAGAAGGTGGTGACCGTCGAACCGCCTGCTTGGTAAGCATGCGCCGTGATCAGGCGGACAAGCGGCACGGCGACGAGCGGGGCCGTCAGCACCAGGTCCTGCCCCTTTTGCAGCTGCAACCCGACCTTGATCGCCACCTCGGCGAGTTTGTCGAGCTTGACTGGATCGATGGAGGCGGAGAGATCGGGGAGGGTCATGGGGTATTCCTGTTGTGGCTGTAACGCCAGACTTAAGGGGAAAGATGGCGAAGTCCAGACCATGGGCAAGTGTCAAGCCACC
Source organism: Rhizobium sp. R86522 (assembly GCF_042466255.1). NCBI lineage: Bacteria > Pseudomonadati > Pseudomonadota > Alphaproteobacteria > Hyphomicrobiales > Rhizobiaceae > Rhizobium > Rhizobium sp. R86522. The sequence goes on along the minus strand of NZ_JAXHBX010000001.1, from coordinate 3,537,997 downwards.
AGCGGCGCCGCAATTGCGCCCAGTGCGGCAAACGCATCCTGCGGCGAGAGCCGCACCTGCAACCCGCGCTGGCCGCCATTCATGTAGACGAGCGCTTCGTCCATGACTGATATCTCGATGGCGGTCGGCACCGGTTTCTTCTGACCGAACGGGCTGATGCCGCCGACCACGAAGCCGGTGAGCTTCTCGGCATTGGCCGGCTTCATCATCGCTGCCGACTTGCCGCCGAAGGCACTCGCCAGCTTCTTCATCGACACTTCCCTGTCTGAGGGCACGACCACACAGACCGGCTTGCCGTCGAGTTCCGCCATCAGCGTTTTCAACACGCGCGACGGATGCTCGCCGATCGCTTCCGCCGCCTGCAGCCCGATGCGCTCGGCATTCGGGTCGTAGTCGTAGGTCGCCGTTGTATAGGCCACCCCGGCCTTGTCGAGAAACTGCGTGGCGCGGGTGGTTTTCGCCATGGGATCAGGCTTTGAAGGTCTGCTGATAGATCTCGGGCTTGAAGCCGACGACAAGCGCGCCATCCACGTCGAGCACCGGCCGCTTGATCATCGACGGCTGCTCCAGCATCAGCGCCTTGGCCTTTGCCGCATCAAGGCCTTGCCTCTGCGCGTCATCGAGCTTCTTGAAGGTGGTGCCGGCCTTGTTGAGCAACACCTCCCAGCCGACCCTGCCGATCCAGCTGTCGAGGGTCGACGCATCCACGCCCTTGGCCTTGTAGTCGTGGAAGTCATGCGCCACGCCTTGGGTCTCGAGCCAGGTGCGCGCCTTCTTCATCGTGTCGCAGTTCTTGATGCCATAGATGGTGATTGCCATGGGCCGCATCCTTTCAGTCTGTGCGACCGCAGGAATAGCAAACTGCGGCACTGATGCAAGAAAGGGTGAGGCGAAGCCCGTTCGACTAATCTGGTTCGCTCCGCCAAAGTCCCCAATACCAATGCCACTAGCGAAACCTTTCGTAGAGATTTTCCAGAAGACAAATAATTCCTGATCCATCACCCCGGTCTGGCGAAAGGTCCAACCCTAAACTTGGGAGAAAATCGGGCTTCGAACTCTGGCTGCAACATATCGTAGAGGCGGTTAAGTTGTTTTACCAACTTCCGCATGGCCAAATTGAAGTCCCTCTGAAGGTCAATTAGGCCTTCTCGAAAAAGTCGTTCTACCGGGAGAGGTCGCCCTTCCGCGCCACGAGCGCCGTTGAACCTGTGCTCGAAGAGCGCTCCAATACGCAGCATTTCATCATCTGAACTAAAACCACGCTCACTACCGTGGTGAATTCGACCATTTCGCTCTTTCCGGAGGTGCCCTTGATCTTCAATCATGAGCCCTAGATGAAAAAGAACTGGTTCCGGAACGGCTTTTCGCTTTAAGGCTGCCAAGCTGCAGGCATTTGGAGGTAGCTCACACTCGAGTACCTCATTCACCAGCACCATGGCGCAGTCGACTACTGACACATAACGCGTCAGGAAGACGTCGGCAGTGATATTCAGCCACTCATATCGAGACACTGGGAAGTCTTTGAAATTTTTCGGCAAATTGTTTGGCCAAATCATTCCGCCGACCATGTTGAGGGATTCGACCCTACGGGTCAGCAAAGAAAGAGCATGATTTACGTCGAATGCATACTTGCAGTCTGCGTGCTTTGAGAGGTCGCTATAGCTCTCGAAATGCAAAGACACGACAGACAGATCAAAGATGCGACCAACGAATTCGTGGTCGTCAGAAGGCAAAATGTAGCGCTTCAAGAATTGGGTAGACATAGTTGAAACCTAACAAGGGTAACAACTTTGATCTATGGGACAGGGTAATTGTTATCCAGAAAGGCGGGTCGATTCCGCCCCTCCAGCTTACTCCCACTCGATCGTGCCCGGCGGCTTCGACGTCACGTCATAGACCACCCGGTTGATGCCGCGGACCTCGTTGATGATGCGGGTGGCAGCCCGACCGAGGAATTCCATGTCGTAGTGGTAGAAATCGGCGGTCATGCCGTCGACCGAGGTGACGGCCCGCAGCGCACAGACGAATTCGTAAGTACGTCCATCGCCCATGACGCCGACGGTCTGGACCGGCAGGAGCACGGCAAAGGCCTGCCAGATCGCGTCGTAGAGGCCGGCCTTGCGGATCTCGTCGAGATAGATGGCGTCGGCTTCGCGCAGGATGTCGAGCTTTTCGCGGGTGACACCGCCCGGGCAGCGGATGGCAAGGCCCGGACCCGGGAAGGGGTGGCGACCGATGAAGCTATCGGGCAGGCCGAGCTCCTTGCCAAGCACGCGCACTTCATCCTTGAAGAGTTCGCGCAAGGGTTCGACGAGCTGCATCTTCATGCGCTCGGGCAGACCGCCGACATTGTGGTGGCTCTTGATCGTCACGGACGGGCCGCCGGTGAAGGAGACGCTTTCGATGACGTCGGGATAAAGCGTGCCCTGGCCGAGGAAGTCAGCGCCGCCGAGCTTCTTGGCTTCGTCCTCGAAGGTCTCGATGAACAGGCGGCCGATGATCTTGCGCTTGGTTTCCGGGTCGGAAACACCTTCCAGCTCGCCGACGAACTTGTCGACGGCGTCCACATGGATGAGGTGCAGGTTGTAGTGTTCCTTGAACATGGCAACGACATCCGCTGCCTCGTTCTTGCGCATCAGACCGTGGTCGACGAGGATGCAGGTCAGCTGGTCGCCGACGGCCTCGTGGATCAGCAGTGCTGCGACGGACGAGTCGACGCCGCCCGAGAGCGCGCAGATGACGCGCTTGTCCCCGACCTGGGCGCGGATCTGCTCGACCGCCTTCTGGCGATAGGCATGCATGGTCCAGTCGCCCTTCACGCCGGCGATGTTCTGCACGAAGTTCTGGATGAGCTTCGCACCATCGGGCGTGTGAACGACCTCCGGATGGAACTGCACGGCGTAATACTTGCGTGCCTCGTCGGCGATGAAGGCAAACGGCGCGTTGGCGGAGGTGGCGAGCACCTTGAAGCCCGGCGGGATCGCGGTGACGCGATCGCCATGGGACATCCAGACCTGGTGACGCGAGCCGACCGACCAGAGGCCGCCGAACAGGTCACAATCCTGCTCGACCTCGAGGAAGGCGCGGCCGAATTCGCGGTGATGGCCGCCTTCGACCTTGCCGCCGAGCTGGGCGCACATGGTCTGCTGGCCATAGCAGATGCCGAAGATCGGAAGACCGCTGTCGAACAGCACCTGCGGTGCCCGGGGGCTTCCCTCATCGAGCGTGGAAGCAGGGCTTCCCGACAGGATGATCGCCTTCGGCTTCAACCGGTGGAAGCCTTCTTCGGCGGACTGGAAGGGGACGATTTCGCAATAGACGCCGGATTCACGAACGCGGCGGGCGATCAGCTGCGTTACCTGGCTGCCGAAATCGACGATGAGAACACTGTCGGGATGTGCTGTCTGGGTCATGGCGAGCCTTTAAAGAAAACGGGCCCATCTTTCAATGGCAGAATGCCCAGAGAATCTCGATTTTTTGTGCAGCCGCTCAGAACCAGAAGACACCGTCTTCCAGCGCCGTCTGCAGGCCATCGACGGCAAGTGCGAGTTTCTTGTCGATGACATGCAGATATTGCGTCCAGTCGTCGATATGGTTGACGTCGTGGCGGCCATCGGAAATGCCGCGCAGCCCGATCAGCGGAATACCGAAGCTCTGGCAGGCGCGAAGGATGGCAAAGGTCTCCATGTCGACCATCTGTGCGTCGATCGACTGGTAGGCTGCACCCGAAACGACATTGGCACCGGTCGAAAGCGTGGCCGCCGGGATGCCGTGGATCCTGAGTGGCAGTTCAACGGAAACGGGCAGGTCGAGAAACGGCGTCTTGCCCTTCTCAAAACCGAAGGCAGAGGCGTCCATGTCGCGATAGGAGACGGCCGAGACCTGGTAGATTTCCGCCTGTTCGAGCGTCGCGGAACCGGCCGAGCCGAGAGAGACGACGAGATCCGGCAGATCGTCGTGGCTCGACAGCCGGGAAAGCTCCTTCGTCAGCACCACGGCGGCTTCCACTGGTCCGACGCCGGTCATCAGCGGCGAGATGCGGGTGCGCAGGAAAACGCCGTATTCGGCATCCGCCGCCATCACGAAAAGCACAGTCTTGCCGGCGATCGACTTCATCTCATAGGTCATCCGGAAATGCCCTCGCGTCCGCGGATGACCATCATCGTGCTGGTCATCGAGGCAATCAATTTGGCAGGGCCTTCGGTCAGCGCATAACCGCGACCATCGGCAACGATGATGTTGGAGCCGGGCTTGGTGATTTCGCCGCGAAACAGGAAACGTTCTCCACGCCCCGGCGACATGAGGTTGACCTTGAACTCGATGGTGAGCAGCGAGACCTCCGGCGTGGTCACCGTATAGGCCGCATAGCTGCAGGCCGTGTCGAGGGCGGCGGAGATGACGCCGGCATGCAGGAAACCGTGCTGCTGGGTGAGCTTGCGGTCATATTCAAGCTCGATCTCGACGACGCCGGGGCTGACGCGCGAGAGTTCCGCCCCGAGCGTTTCCATCGCCCCCTGGCGCGCAAAGCTCTGCCGAATGCGCGTTTCGACCGTTTCCTGATCGTAGTCCACCATGCCCTGTCCCCTTTGGCGGCGAAATTGGCACGGTCGTTCCAGGCAGGCAAGCCGGCGAGCGGCAAATTCAGTTCAACCAGGCGAGGCTGAGATTGAGAATGCCGGCGAACGTGACCCAGGCGAGATAGGGCACGAAGAGCAGTGTCGAGATCCGGTCGATCGGCTTGGCTTTCACCATGAAGGCGATGATCGTCACCAGCATGCCCAGAATGACGGCGAGCGCCAGCTCGGGGTTCTGCAGACCGAAGAAGGCCGGCGACCACATCAAGTTGAAAGCCATCTGCGCGAACCAGAGCTGCATGGCAGCCGATTTCGGTGCGCGCTGCCAGATCCGGGCGCCGGCCACGCCGATCAACACGTAGAGCGTCGTCCAGACCGGGCCGAAGAGCCAGGCGGGCGGGTTGAAGAACGGTTTTTCCAGCGACTGAAACCAGTCGCCCGGCGGATTGGTAAGGCCAGCGAGAAGGCCCGCGCCGACGACGAAACCGATGAAGAGGATGTAGCTCAGGATCTTGGACATGGAGGTCATCTAGTGTTCCACGGCTAGTTCTGCCAGCCTTCAGAGGCGGATGATATGCTGGTCCCAGGCAACCTCGGTGTTTCGGTCGAGGAAATCGCCACGATAGGAGGAGACGGCAAAGCTCTTTGGCGAGGGGGCAATGCCCGCTGCATCCGGCAACGTCGTCTCGGACAGCAGGAGACCGTCCTTGCCATCGAGCACCGCCCAGAGCCCGTTTTTCGGCGAGGCGATGCCGACGAGACCCTGAGCCCGGTTGACGGCGATGGCACCGACATAATTGCCGAGCCGGTCGGTCGTTTCGTCGGGAAGCTGGACATAGGAGACGGGAACGCCCTTGGCAAAATACCCCACCAACGGCGGTCGATCCGTGCGCGGCCCCTCATACTGACAGGCGAACCAGATGCGACCGTCGGCGGCCACGTCGAGATGCCGCGTGGAGAGCTGCTTGAGTTCGGGCGGAAGCGTGTGCTTCTCGATCAGCGCGCCTGTCCTGGCCTCGGCCAGAACGAGTGACGGCTCCATATGGTCGAGATTGAGCTTGGTCCGCCCGAAATCCGGGTGGGTCTCGATCCCGCCATTGGCGATGACCAGGAGACCATCGGCCGTGACGGTGATGTCATGCGTGCCGATACCATGGGCCGGGACCTCGCCCACGCGCTCGAAGCCGGAGATGCAATCATAGATCCCGATCACGCCGGCATTGGCGTCAAAGTCGTTTTCGCTGGCGTAGAAGAGCCGACCATCAGGCGAAAAGGCGCCGTGTCCGAAGAAGTGCCGTCCGCTCGCCGCCGCGATGATCCGTGGCTCCACGGATTTCTTGGCGTCGAAGATGACGGCAAAGGTCCCGGGTCTACGGGCAAAGGCGACCGAAAGCCCGTTCGCGGCGCTGTGGCAGAGCCCGTGGACACGGCCGGGCAATGCGATTTCGTCGATTAGCGTGCCCGCCTCGCTGACCAGCCCGATGGCAAATCTGCCGTCCGGACGCTTCAGCCCGCTGGCATAGACTGCATCCGTTCGTTCGAGCGCAAAGGCCGAACGCGGCGCCAGACTCGCCATAAAGGCGAGGCCTGCGGAACGCAGGAAGGCGCGACGATCCATGAGCGGCGTTGATATCATCTCAGTCGCCGTCGGAGAAGGAGAAGCCGGCGGCAAGCCCGATGCCGCCACCGAGATCGTTATTGAGCCGGAGGATCAGGTCGCGGCTGTTGAGCAGCAGGAAGTCGAGCTTGGCGATCTGGGCTGGATCCTCAAAGACCTGAGCCACATCCGGCTTGATGTCGGCTGAGACCCGCGACAGTGAGCGGGCAACGAAATCGGTCGAGGAGACGACCGAGCGATTGCCGTCGGCCAGAAGCTCGACCATGCTCGAGGTGTCGAGCAGGTCGCGCAGGCCTTCGATATTGGCAGTGATCGAGCGGAAGGTATTGCCCGAGCGCCAATAGATCGCCTGGCGCGGCAGGGCCTTTTTCGCGTCGCCCTTGTAGAATTGTTCGATGCGCTGGTCGCGGATGGTTTCTGCGGCATGCACGAGCACGCCGAGCAGTTCCTTGGCGGCTTCCGCTTCGTCACGGTAAATCGGGTTGTCGGGTCCTGGCGTCTTCCAGGCGGCAGCCACACCGTCAGGCGCATCCCAGGCGGCGGAGAGTTCCGCGCCAAGGCGCTGCAGATTGGCTGCGATCGCCGTGCCATACTGGCAGCGGTAATGGCCCTCGGCGGTCGCAAGCGCTTCGGAGCCGGTGCCGAACAGCACGAATTCCAGCGCGCCGAGCCCCTGCATGGCAACGCTCTTGCCCTTCAGCGTCTCGACCGACGTGACGGTCGGATCAGGTTTGGCAAGAGCGGCCTGAACCTGCTTCAGCCCGGTGCCCTTGCGGTCGGGGAAGAACAGGATGCGTTCGAAGCGGTTGTCGTCGAGCACAGGGCCGACACGGACAATTTCGATGCGCGACCAAGCTTCGACGATGTCGCCGAATGCCTTGTGTGCGCCGTCGAGCGTCTCGGGTGACGGAGCGCTGCACAGCGTGTTCATCGCGCCCTGCAGGACAGTGGCCTGATCGGTGAAACGGCGATAACCCGGGCGGATGAAACCGTCGACGGCGCGCGTCATGACGCCCGGGACCTTGGCTGCGTCGAGCACGCCGACGGTCGAGCTCGATTCCTGCGCCAGTACGGGCAGCGGCATCAGAGCGGCAGTGAGGAGGGCAAGGCGCGCGATTAACCGCATCAGAGGGACTCCAGGAACGTGATCAGGGCCTTGCGGTCCTCGAGGGTGGCGGCGGCAAAGGCATTGCGGGCGGCTTCCGCCTCCCCGCCATGCCAGAGAATGGCCTCGGTCAGGTTTCGCGCCCGCCCGTCATGCAGGAAGAAGCTGTGGCCGCTGACCACCTGCGTCAGACCGATACCCCAGAGCGGCGGCGTGCGCCATTCCCATCCTGTCGCATCGCCGACCGCCTGACCGTCGGCCAAACCTTCGCCCATGTCATGCAGCAGGAAATCGGAATAGGGCCAGATCAGCTGGAAGGCCTGTGCCTTGTTCTCTGCCTTGCGGCTCGTGACGAATTTCGGCCGATGGCAAGCAGTGCAGCCGCTGGCGTAGAAGACTTCCTTGCCGCGCAGCACTTGAGCATCGTCTACGTCACGCCGCTTCGGAACGGCGAGGTTCTTCGCATAGAAGGTGACGAGATCGAGCACTGGATCAGGGCCTTCGGTGTCGCCCAGCCGCGGCTGGACTCCGGTGGCCGCTTCGAGGCAGGCGGTCTGCTTCTCGGTGCAATCGCCGAAATGCCTGGGATCATCTGGCGTCGAAATGCCGATATCGCCGGCAAAGGCGCTGGAACTCTGGTCGCGCACCGAGGCGTTCTGCGCCTTCCAGCCGAAACGACCGAGCTTGATTTCGCCGATCCGGTGATCACGGGCGCGAGCGGCACGTCCGGAAATGCCGTCACCATCGAGGTCATCGGGATCGGCGAGTGCCCGAATATCCTCTTCCGGGATCGCCTCGATCAGGCCGAGCCCGATCATCGGATTGGCGATGCGCGGGGAAAGGGTCGTCGTCGGATCAAGCGGACCGTAATTGAGATCGCTGACGGAATAGCTGGGGCGGCGCAGCATGACCGTCTCGCCGCCAGCCAGTCTCACCGGCTCTTTGGTGTAGGTGATGGCCATGCGGCCTTCCGCGGAGATGCCGGGCACCGCCTGGTCCTGCAACTGGCCACCATAGACGGGATCGGGCAGCGAAGCGATGTCGAGCTGCTCAAGCTTGGCCTTCTCCTCTGGCGTGGCGGCAGGGCGCGCGATGCGGAAGAACATCGAGGTATGGTCGCGGTCGCCCTCCGGCGGGTGGCCACGCCCGTCCTTCAGGTGACAACTCTGGCAGGCCCGCGCGTTGAAAAGAGGGCCGAGGCCGTCCGAGGCCTGGGTCGAGGAGGGAGAGGAGACCCAGAGCTTGCGGAACAGAGCGTTGCCGAGCTTGAACTCTTCTTCTTCGGCGAAGGTGATGTTGGCGGAAAAGTCGGAAAAGGAGTCGGCGCTCACGCCGCGCGGGGAGGTGCCGGCGCCGCCCTGCATCAGCTCGAAGCTTTCGGCTTTGCTGAAGTCTTCCGTCGGACGCGTGACGACGATGACGCGGGAGATGTCCTTCGGCGTCAGATCGGTTCGTCCGACAGCCTCTTCGGCGGCAACGGGCGAGATCGTCAGGCCCGTTGTCAAAAGCATGCCGAGGCCGGCGAGGGTGGCCTTGCGAGTTCTCATGATGGGGATCGGGCCGCTCCCCTGGACGGGGCGGCCCGCCTTTGCTGCTTACTGGAAGACGGCCTCAGGACTATCAAGGCTGTCGGAGCCTTCAAGCTCGATCGTGCCGAGGTCGAGCGACGCAATGACGCGCTGGATGGTCTGCGTCTGGTCAACAAGCCCGTCGATGGCGGCCTGCACGGCGGCATTGCCCTCGGTATTGCCTTCGCCGATCATCTGGTCATAGGCTTCGGTGGTCTCTGCACGCTCGGCCATCGTGTTCATTGCAGCGAGAGTCTTGTCGAGCTTGCCCTTCATTTCCGTATCGAGCGCCTGATCCTTGGCGGCGACGAGTTCCGACAGCGACGGACCGGTCATCTTGGTGCCATCGACGCGGGTGTATTCGCCGGTATAGGCGGATGCGATGCCGACGGCGTCGTTCAGATGAGAGGCATGTGTATTGTCGGAGAAGCAGTCATGCTCCTCTTCCGGATCATGCAGGAGCACGCCGAGCTTCATGCGCTCGCCCGCGAGTTCGCCATACGAGAGCGAGCCCATGCCGGTCAGAATGATGGAAATGCCTTTCTTCTCGTCGGCGAGGACGTTTTTTGTCGCCTCGCCTTCAGGCGCCCAGGCGGCGACCATTTCTTCGAGGTCCTGGACCAGCAGCGTCGACGCGGCCTTCAGATAGGCGGCGCGGCGGTCGCAATTTCCATTGGTGCAATTGGCCGTGTCATAATCGGTGTAGGAACGGTTGCCAGCGCCCGGACCGGTGCCGTTCAGATCCTGGCCCCAGAGCAGGAATTCGATGGCGTGATAGCCGGTCGCGACATTGGCTTCTACTTCGCCGGCTTCATGCAGGGTCTCGCCCAGGAACTCCGGCGTGATCTTGGAGGCGTCGACCTCTTCGCCGTTGATCTTGATCTTCGGGCTGGCGATGACGTTGGCCACGTAAAGCGCGTTGCCGTCGCTTTCGGTGCCGTAAGCAGCATCGACATAGTCGATCAGGCCTTCATCGAGCGGCCAGGCATTCACCTTGCCTTCCCAATCGTCGACAACAGGGTTGCCGAAGCGATAGACCTCGGTCTGCTGATAGGGAACGCGGGCGGAAATCCAGGCTGCGCGGGCCGCCTTCAGCGTCTCGTCGCTGGGCTTCGCGATCAGCGCATCGATGGCCACATCGAGCGCCTTGGCGGTCGAGAGCGAGTCCTCGAACTTGGCATGGGCAAGCTCTGCATAGTGCGTCAGCACGTCCTTGGGCGCAGGCGCAGCCAATGCAGGGCCGGCAAAAATCGCAGCCGATGTGACGAGCAGCGCGACGGACGCGCCGATGACGGATTTCCGGATCATGGTGTCTCCCTTCGGCGCCGATGGACGCCTCGTATTGAACGGACGGCCATGTCTTCGCGCAAAAAGAAACTGGTGTCAAATAGTCGAGTATACGAATTGATCGCTGGAATTGACGATGATCAAGTCACGTCGGGCGACGGCGCATCCGACAGAAGAAGAAGCCGTCGGTGTCCATGCTGGCGGGGCTGAGCGTCACCGTCTTGCCATCCGCCGATCGCGGCTTCGGCGCTGAAGCACCGAAAAGACGCGTCCAGTCTTCGACCACGGAGACGATCTCGAAGCTCGGATTGGCCTCGCAGAAGGCCTGGACCTGTCGGTCGTTTTCCTCCGGCAGAACTGAGCAGGTGACATAGAGCAGCGAGCCATTCTGCTTGACGAAGGTCGAAGCCTCGGTGAGCGCTTCCTGTTGCTGGGCAATGCGCTCCTGCAGGTTACGGTCGGTGAGCCGCCACTTGGTGTCAGGGCGACGGCGCCAGGTGCCAGTGCCGGTGCAGGGCGCGTCGACCAGTACCTGGTCGCAGCGTTCTTTCAGGCTCGCCAGCCCCTTGGTGCTGTCGTGGACCTGGACGTTGTGGGTGCCGGCGCGCTTCAGCCGCTCGATGATCGGCGCCAGCCGCTTGCGGTCGGCGTCATAGGCGTGCACCTGGCCCTTGTTGTTCATGGCAGCCGCCATGGCGAGCGTCTTGCCGCCACCGCCGGCGCAGAAATCGAGAACCTGATCGCCTTCGCGCGGCGTCACGAGATCGGCGACGATCTGCGAGCCCTCGTCCTGAACCTCGAACCAGCCCTTCTGGAAGCTGAGTTCTGCCGTAACGTTCGGGAGGCGTGACGGGCCTTCGCCAGCCGGCACGCGCATGCCAAAACGGGCGATCGGCGACGCCTTGGCGCCGGAGCGATCGAGTGCCTTCAGCACCTTGTCTCGGTTGGCTTTCAGCGTGTTGACGCGCAGATCGAGCGTCGGCCGGGTGGCCAGTGCCTTGGCTTCGGCCAGCCATTCGTCGCCGAAGGCTTCTTCGAACGAAGGCTGCACCCAATCGGGAATGTCACCCTGGACATGCAGCGGGGCATCGGAAAGGTCGCGGGAGGTAAAGGCCTGCACCTGGGTTTCAGAGAGCGCCGCCGGCGCAAAATTGTCACCTTCGAGTTCCGCCTGGAGCGCTTCAAGGCTCATGCCCCATTGGCGCAAGAGAACGGCCCAGCCGAGCGCGTGGGCGCTGTCGTCATCCATCAGCCATGCATGGGAAAGCTTCATGCGCAGGGCATCGTAGACGATGTTGCCGATGGCAGCACGATCGCCGGAACCGGCGAAACGGTGCGAAAGGCCCCAATCCTTGAGGGCATCGGCAACGGGTCGGCGACGGGTCTCGATATCGCTCAAAACTTCGATCGCACCGGCAAGACGGCCGCCCAAGCGCATGGTCATTCTCCTCTGAAAGAAGAGAGCGTGGTAACGGCGATCAAGGGCAAGAGCAAGCGCCTAAAACCCGACGAACCAATCGCCGCTCCCGGAATTGCAGCCAATCAGCCGATGATCTCGTAGCAGACCTTGGCATGGCCCGAGCGGATCATGCCGATGTTCTGGGCCGCGGCCTTGGAGAGGTCGAGCACGCGACCGCGGATGAAGGGACCGCGATCGTTGATGCGGACGACAACGCTCTTGCCGCTTCGCGCATTGGTGACTTTCAGCTTGGTGCCGAATGGCAGGGTCTTGTGGGCCGCCGTCAGTCTCGTCGGGTTCATGCGTTCGCCGGAAGCCGTCTTCGATGTCAGCGCATACCAGGATGCGCCACCGCATGACGACTTTGCGTTTGCACTCGAAGGTGCGAAAGCAAAGAGTGCAGCAATAGTTGCAGCGGCGAAAGCAGAGCGGCGGTTGATGATCAAGATCTACGTCCCTAGTCGTTGACACGAGTGGTTTTTTGCGTGCCGACGGCTAGGCAGGGTCAAAAATGGCAAAAACGTGCCCGCAGATAATCACGAAACATTACAGCCTGTAACGTTCGTGATGAACGGAAGACGGATCTTTACCTTAATGAAATGTGAATTATACAGAAAAATCGTTTGATTTCATGAGTCTTCATGGAATTAAAAACTCACGATTCCACCGTTTGCGGCATTCACGGAATCGGTGAAGAAAAATTTTGCTCAGAGGTCATATTTGCTGCCCAAATTGTGGTGCGGACGGGGCCAGACGCTCGTCTGCATCGGCATTCTGGCGCTTAGAGCGCAAAGTTTGACCCCGTAAAACGCCCCTTCAGGCCCGTTGGTTCCATGTGCCGGAGGCAAGTAGATCGGCCAGCGACATCATGTAATTCGGGTACTGGAAGTTGAATCCGAGCGACTTCATCTTGGCGTTCGAAACCCGCTTGTTTTCGCCGTAGAAGGAGCGCGCCATGGGGGTCAGCTCCGCCGTCTCGAAAGGCTGCTCGGGTGGTGCATCCATCGCCATCAGGCGGGCAGCTTCGGTTACCACGTCCTGCGGCGGGGAGGGCATGTCGTCGGTGACGTTGAAGATCCCGCCTGTGTTCGGGCCGGCCAGGAACGCCGTGGCGGATGCGATGTCCTCGACCCGGATGCGGTTGAACACCTGGTCTTTCTTCACGAGGCGGCGCGCCGTGCCGTTGGCTAGGTTCATGAAGGTGTTGCGGCCAGGACCATAGATGCCGGAGAGCCGCAGGATCGCGAGAGGCAGGTTGTCCCGTGCCGCGACCACCTGCCACGCCTGCTCGGCCTCCACGCGCTCCACTGAGCGCACAGAGACCGGCTTCAGCTCCGTCTCCTCGTTCACCCAGGCACCGTGATGATCACCATAAACGCCGACGGTCGAAAGATAGGTGATCCATTCGAGCTTTGGCATCAAGGCCTTAATGCCCGCCTGGCCACAGAGCCGGATCAGCGGGTCGCCCTCACTGCCGGGCGCGATCGACTGGACGAGATGCGTGGTCTCGGCGAGTTCGGCAAGAACGGGCTCCGACAGGCTCGTGCCGTCGAAGACGAAGGGCCGGATTCCCATGTCCTCAAGCGCCTCGCCCTTCTCTGCACTCCGTGTGGTCCCGGCGACAGAGGCGCCCTCGCTGCCGAGAAGCTTGCCGATTGCCTTACCCGAATAGCCGGCTCCAAAAATCATCAAGCGCATGCGTCAGCTCTCCGTCATCCATTCCTGTCGGACATGCTCGTCCGTTTCCGTCATCAAATGCGCGCTCTGCAGAGCGGCGAAGCGATCCGCCGGCAGAAGCCTGGACAGCGCCCAGGCGGCCATGCCACGCACATCAGCCGAGCCGTCCGTCAGCAGCCTCTCACAGGCCGGCGCCAGATCGCGAGAGCCGGAATTTCCGGCCGCAATCAGCACATTGCGCACAAAGCGGTCCCGCCCGATCCGCTTGACCGGCGAGCCGCTGAAATAGGTGCGGAAGGTCGGATCGTCCAGCGTCAGGAAGAAGGCGATGTCGGGGGCCTTGAGGTCTTCGCGCGCGACAAGCTTCATCTCCCGGGCCGAGGCTGCGAACTTGTTCCAGGGACAGGCGGCGAGACAGTCGTCGCAGCCATAGATGCGGTTGCCGAAAGCGGGACGCAGCGCCCGGTCGATCAGACCCTTGTGCTCGATCGTCAGATAGGAAATGCAGCGCCGAGCATCGATCTGGTAGGGGGCCGGAAAGGCGTCCGTCGGGCAGGCGTCGAGGCAGGCCCGGCACGACCCGCAATGATCGCGCTCCGGCGCGTCGATCTCCAGGTCCGCTGTGGTGAAGAGGCTGCCGAGAAACAGCCAAGATCCGAAGTCGCGACTGACGAGATTGGTGTGTTTGCCCTGCCAGCCGAGGCCGGCTGACGCCGCAAGCGGCTTTTCCATGACGGGCGCGGTGTCGACGAAGACCTTGACGTCTTCGCCCGCACGCGCCGCAAACCGCGTCGCCACTTCCTTGAGGCGTCCCTTGATCACGTCGTGATAGTCGCGATTGCGGGCATAGACGGAGATTGCCGCCTTGTCGGTTTGCGACTGCAGAAGCCGGGGATCCTCGTCCGGACCGTAGTTCATCCCGAACATGACGATGGAGCGCACATCCGACCATAGCACCCGTGGATCGGCACGACGCTCCTTCGTCTCTTCCATCCATGCCATGGTGCCGTGCCGTCCGGCCTCGAGAAAGGTCTCGAGCCTTGCCGGCGCTTCGGGAATGGCGTCCGGCAGCGTGATGCGACAGAGATCGAAGCCCTGGGCATGTGCCTCCTGACGCAGGAAACGCGTGAGGTCTGCCTGCCGCTTCCGGATCTTGGGATCGATCTGCGGCTCGTCCATGAAGATAACCGTCAGAAGTCGAGATCGGCGTAGTGCGACACCGGCGTGATGCCGCGCACGCGCTCTGTCAGCAACGGGCGGAAGGACGGCCGCGACTTGATGCGCTGATACCATTCCTTGGCGACCGGAAATTCGTTCCAGTCGATCTCGCCGAGATAATCAAGCACGGAAACAGCCGCTGCCGCCGAGAGATCGGCGTAGCTGATGCGGTCTCCTGCGAGCCACTGGCGCGAACCGGAAAGCCAAGTCAGGTATTTCATGTGATGGCGAATGTTCGAGCGCGCCGTACGCAGAACCTTGGAATCGGGAGCGCCGCCACCGAGGCCATTGGGAATGATAAGCTTGTGCACCCGCTCGCGCACCAGTGGCTTGGTGACATCCTGCTCCATCTTCTGCAGGAACCATTCCGTCAGCCGGCGGATCTCGGCCCGCTGGAACGGGTCTTCCGCAAACAGGCGCCGGTCGCGCTTCAACACGCCATGCGTCTCGTCGATGAACTCGGAAATGATGGTCGGGCCGCACAGTGCCCGCATGTTGTCGTCGACATAGACGGGCAACGTGCCGGCGGGATTGAAGGCGAGGAACTCCTTGCGCTTCTCCCAGGTCTGTTCCTCCACCAGATCCGTCTGGAAGCCGTATTCGGACAGGACCAGGCGTATGAAACGGGACGCGGTGGACATCGTGTGATGATACAGGGTCGGCATCGGAACTCGGATTCTCGGATTTTTCAGTGGCCGCAGCGCAGGCTGTCGAAGCGGCTGGTCATCAGCGCGGCTTCCAAGCTATAGGGTTTCGGCCCCGGCAATACAAGCAAATCACTTTGCCTTCCCCTTGAAGGAGACCTCATGGAAGACCAATCCATTATCAGCGCGCTCGTCCTTGGCCTGATCGAAGGCCTGACCGAGTTCGTGCCGGTATCCTCCACCGCCCATGTCCTGTTGGCCGGCCATTTCCTCGGCTTCGAATCGCCGGGCAACACATTTGCGGTGTTGATCCAGCTGGGCGCAATCCTGGCCATCCTCAGCGTCTACTTCGCCAAGCTGCTCAAGATTGCCCTGTCGCTGCCGACCAGCGCCGAGAGCCGTCGCTTCGTTGGTGCGGTTCTCCTCGGCTTCCTGCCTGCTGCCGTGATCGGCTTCCTCGCGCATGACTTCATCAAGACCGTGCTCTTCGAGACGCCGATGCTGATCTGTGTCGTGCTGATCCTTGGCGGCTTCGTCCTGCTCTGGATCGACCGCCTGCCGCTGAAGCCCCGGTATCACGACGTCACCGAATATCCGCTGTCGCTTGCGCTCAAGATCGGCTTTTGCCAGTGCGTCGCGATGATCCCGGGCACATCTCGTTCCGGTGCGACGATCGTCGGCGCGCTGCTGCTCGGTGCTGACAAGCGCTCGGCAGCCGAGTTTTCGTTCTTCCTCGCCATGCCGACCATGCTCGGCGCCTTCACGCTCGATCTCTACAAGAACCGCAACGCGCTGACCGTCGACGACACCATGATCATCGCGATCGGCTTCGTGGCAGCCTTCATCTCGGCGCTCTTTGTCGTCAGGGGGCTTTTGAATTTTGTTTCAAAACGAGGCTATGCGCCCTTTGCCTGGTGGCGGATTGCCGTCGGCACAGCAGGTATCATCGGTCTGCTGATGTTCGGCTGAAGCCGGCAGAGCGGAGACAAGAAAAAAGGCTGTCCCGAAGGGCAGCCTTTTCGATTTTGGGAGATCAGTTGGTCGACGGTATCGAGGCCGTCGAGCAGGGGTCGATGC
The DNA here is from genome assembly GCF_042466255.1 of Rhizobium sp. R86522. NCBI lineage: Bacteria > Pseudomonadati > Pseudomonadota > Alphaproteobacteria > Hyphomicrobiales > Rhizobiaceae > Rhizobium > Rhizobium sp. R86522. Next base: position 3,521,770 of record NZ_JAXHBX010000001.1, on the reverse strand, counting down.
CATAGGCAGGCGAGCAGTTGTCCTTGCGGGCCGCCACCGTGGTCGGGGCGACGAAGGAGCCGGCGATGATGACCAGTGCCGCACATGCGAAGAACAGTGCGATAGGCTTGCCCATGGAAATGCCTCTTGAGACTGACTGAAAATGAGGGCCGGCAATCGTTGCCGTCCGGCCGTTGGGGGCCAGTCTTTACGCATTGCCGCGACCGCCATCAATAGGCGAACTTGCTTTATCCTGAGTTAACGCAGGTCTTCACGCGGCTGCGTCTTTTGTGCAACGGCGGTTAAGGTTGCAGCTCTGCAAAAGGCGACTTCAGGCGGCCTCAGGCCGCCTTGCCGGTCCCTGTGTACTGGCCATGCACGCGGTACTGCACGAGATAGGTCGGGAGGATTGCGGCCATGGTCACCGGCTCGATGCCGAGGCCTTCCAGCGTGCGCCCCTCGGCCTTGGCAGCGGCCGACACGACATTGTCCTTCTTCAGAAGTTTGACCTGGTCGCTGGTGAGCGGCGGCGTGATCAGCGGCACGGCAGAGGCAATGCTGCCGATCAGAGACGCGATGCCGAAGGGCAGCGTGACAAGCGCACGCTTGCGGCCGACGATTTCCAGCATCATCTCGAGACACTGCTTGAAGGTCGCGACATCACGGCCCCCGAGTTCGTAGATCTTGCCACGGGCGATCGAGCCGTCGACGGAGCGCGCCACGACCTCGGCGACGTCACCGACATAAACAGGCTGGAACTTGGTCTTTCCACCGCCGACAAGCGGCAGCGCCGGCGCCAGGCGAGCCATGGCGGCAAACTTGTTGAAGAAGCCGTCCTCCGGGCCGAAGACGATCGACGGACGCAGGATCGTGGCGTCGGGCAGGATCGACTGGACCGCGGCTTCGGCACGACCCTTGGTCGCGGCATAGACGGAGTCGGACTTGGCATCGGCACCGATCGCCGAAACGTGGGTCAGCGTCGCGCCGACCGAACGGGCGGCTTCAGCAACCGCGCGTGCGCCGAATTCCTGCACGGCGTCGAAGCCGTTGCGACCGCTTTCGAACAGGATGCCGACGCAGTTGATGACATGGTCGGCGCCCTGGACCGCGGCATCGACCGATGAGCGGTAACGCAGGTTGGCCTGGACGAAGGAGATCTGGCCGACATTGCCGAGCGGCTGCAGGAAACCTGCGAGATCAGGACGGCGAACGGCAACACGGATACGGTAGCCGCGCTTGGCGAGTGCCCTGACGACATGCCGTCCGACGAAGCCCGAGCCCCCGAAAACGGTGACGAGCGGCGGAAGGTTGGACAAGGTCATGGACGGCTCCCCTGAACTATATATAGGCGCACACGATATGCGCGATCTGGCTGGCCTCTCTTAACCGAATCGCCCGGCGGGGGAAAGGGCCGTCAAGGCCGCATCCGCCGGACATTGAGACACAGGGGCAGGGCGGGCTCAGATGCCCTCGACAACCACGATTTCCCCGTCCGCCACTTCCTGGCGGATCTTGGCGGCGATCTGGTACTCCGGCGAGTTGTAGCAATCGACGGCGGCCTGATAGGTGGGGAACTCGATCACCACGTTGCGCGCCCGCCCATCGCCCTCAACCAGGGTATAGGCACCACCTCTTGCGAGGAATTTGGCGCCATATGTCTCGAAGGCCGGCTTCGCGGCGGCGACATAATCCTTGTAGTGCTCCGCATCGCGGATATCGACGCGTGCGATCCAGTATCCCTTGGCCATGGTCTCTCCTCCCATATCGGCTGTGCTTAATGCTGCTTGAGCAGCGCCTCGTCCATCTCGGCGAGGATCGCAAGCGCTGCCGCCTTCGGATCCTCTGCCTTGACGATCGGTCGAGCGACGACGAGGTGGCTCGATCCGGCGGCAATCGCGTCAGACGGCGTCATGACGCGCTTCTGGTCGCCCTTGTCGGCGCCTGTCGGGCGGATGCCGGGGGTGACGATCGCAAGTTTCGGTCCGACGATTCCACGCACGGCCGACGCCTCTTCTGCCGAGCAGACGATCCCGCCCATGCCGGCGATGCGGGCCTGTTCGGCGCGTTTCAGCACGAGCGTATGCGGATCGTATTCGTAGCCGGCATCCGTCAGATCCTGTTCGTCCATGGAGGTCAGCACCGTCACGCCGAGCAGGCAAAGACCGGATCCCTCGGCCGCCTTGACGGCTGCCGCCATGGCCTTCGGATAGGCATGCAGGGTCAGCATGGTCATGCCCATGCGCGCGATGTTCTCGACCGCAGACGCCACCGTGTTGTCGATGTCCAGCAGCTTCATGTCGAGGAAGACCTGCTTGCCTTCTTTCGCGAGATCGCGGGCAAATTCCAATCCGCCGGCAAAGGCGAGCTGATACCCGATCTTGTAGAATGAGATGCTGTCGCCGAGTGTCGAGACGACGCGCTCCGCTTCCTGGACAGTCGGAACATCCAGTCCGACGATGAGACGATGACGTGCGCTCAAGACAAAGACTCCTGCCAGATCTCCATGCCCCGTCCACTCGCATGCCGCGCGTCAAATCGCAAGCATGACAAGGGCAGGGGGATCGACGATCCCCCGTTCTCCGCAAAACTGGCCGATCAGGCCTTGCGATAGATCCAGAGCTGGGCGGGCGGGATATTGCGCACGACGAAGTCGAAATGCTGAATGTGATAGCGATCGGGCTTGGCGATAACAGGCGACACCGGGCCGTAGGTGATCTGCACCACGGGGCGGCCTTCGGGGATGCGGGACAGCAGGTCTTCGAGCAGTTGGATACGGGCTTCCATCGGGAAGCTCAGCATCGGCACGGCGCAGATGACGCAATCGAAGGTCTGGTCTGAGAAACGACCCAGGGTGTTTTCGAGGTCGAAGGCGTCGCCGTGGATGAAGTTGACGCCGGCGTAGTCCTCGACCAGGCGGCGGTAGAAATCCTCGGAATACTCGACCGAAACGATCTTCTCGGGCGGCACGCCGCGCGCCAGGATCTGCTTGGTGATCACGCCCGTGCCGGGGCCGAGCTCGAGTACCGGGAGGCCCGACTTCACATCGATGACACTCGCCATGCGCTTTGCTGTCACCGAAGACGTCGGCACGATCGCGCCGACTGTCTTGGGACCCTGCATCATGCCCTTGAAGAAACGGATTTCCTCGTCGAATTTTTTCTCGAACCGTTCCTTCAATCGGATAGCCATGGTCGTCCCTCTTATTGTTGCTGCTCGATTGTTCGAGCGCATTGCGACAATTTTGGGTCGTTTTGTCGCAATTGCAAGAGAGAATGACGCTAGCGAGCCATCGACCCGCCAGAGACGGGGCGCGTTACACGCGCATCGGCATCAGGACATACAGCGCGTCGGCGCCGGCCGTATCACGAATGAGCGTCGGAGAGCCGGCATCTGCGAGCAGGAAGATCGCGTCGTCGCCGGAAAGCTGGGCGGTAATGTCGAGGAGATATTTGGCGTTGAAGCCGATCTCCATCGCGTCGCTTTCATAGCCGACGGCGACTTCTTCCGTCGCACTTCCCGAATCCGGGTTGTTGACCGTCAGCATCAGCTGACCATCGGCCAGCGCCAGCTTCACGGCGCGGCCACGCTCGGACGAGATCGTCGAGACGCGGTCGACGGCACGCGCGAAGGTCTGGCAATCGACGCGCATTTCCTTGTCGTTCGCCTGCGGGATAACGCGCTGATAGTCCGGGAAGGTGCCGTCGATCAGCTTGGACGTGAGAACGACGGAGCCGATGGACAGGCGGATCTTGGAATCGGAGATCTCGATGCCGATGATCAGCTCCGGATTGTCGATCAGCTTCTGCAGCTCCCCGACCGTCTTGCGCGGAATGATGATGCCGGGCATGCCTTCCGAACCCGAGGGTGCGTCGACATCGGCGCGCGCCAGGCGATGGCCGTCGGTTGCAACGGCGCGCAGCTTCAAAGCTCCGCCCGCCTCGATCGTGTGCAGGAAGATGCCGTTCAGGTAGTAACGGGTCTCTTCCGTCGAGATCGCAAACTGGGTGCGATCGATCAACATCTTGAAATCGGATGCCTTCATCTTGAAGGAATGGGTGAAGGTGCCAGCGGTGAGATCCGGGAAGTCCGACTGCGGCAGGCACTGCAGCGAAAACTTCGAGCGGCCGGACGCCACCGTCATCGTGCCGCCATCCGGATTGGTGGCGAGCAGAACCTCGGAACCGTCGGGCAGCTTGCGCACGATTTCATAAAGCAAATGTGCCGGGACCGTCGTGGCGCCGGCTTGCTCGACCATGGCAGGTGTGCCCTCAGTAATCTCAAGGTCGAGGTCCGTCGCCTTCATATCGAGCTCGGCGCCCTCGGCCTTCAGCAGCACATTCGACAGGATCGGGATCGTGTTGCGACGCTCAACCACGCGGTGCACGTGATTGAGGGACTTGAGGAGATTGGACCGTTCAAGAGTTATACGCATGGGATGCTACCGCTTTCGACGTGTCGTCTTCCGGAGTTCCGGATCGGAAAATAGGGGCCGGGCAGTCCCCGGGCCGGACGATGTGGACGGGCAAAATGGCAGCAAATTTGCGGGAAAAGCAAGAGGCTCCAAGGTTTTCCACGCCAGTCCCCAGCAGAGCTTGCCGGAATGGTTTATGGGCCGGGCACCCTTGCCGCGAGCATGGGGGTGGAGGATAAAGGCGCCATGACAACAGAAGACAAAAATCAGCCGGTTGCAGCCACCTCGAAGCGCTATCGCCTCAACGACACGCCGGTCGCGGCGCGACCGCTGGAGCCTGCGCTTTATCTGGTCGCGACCCCGATCGGCAATCTCGGCGACATCACCATCCGCGCGCTCGAAACGCTGGCCGGTGCAGACGTGCTCGCCTGCGAGGATACACGGGTCACCCAAGTCCTTCTCGACCGCTACGGCATCGAGAACCGCCCTTACGCCTATCACGAATACAATGCCGACGAGGCAGGCGCCCGGCTGCTGGCCGCCCTCGAAGCCGGCAAGTCGGTGGCGCTTGTCTCCGATGCCGGCACGCCGCTCGTCTCCGACCCCGGTTATCGCCTCGGCCAGTTGGCGATCGAGGCGGGCCACCGCGTCGTGCCGATCCCCGGCGCCTCCGCACCGCTCGCGGCCCTTGTCGGTTCCGGCTTGCCGAACGACGCTTTCCTGTTTGCCGGTTTCCTGCCGACCAAGGACAAGGCCAAGCGCGACCGACTTCGCGAACTCGCCAAGGTGCCGGCAACCCTGATCTTCTTCGAGTCCCCGCACCGGATCGGGGATACGCTTGTCGCGGCAGCCGACGAACTGGGCATCGATCGGCCGGCCTCAGTCTGCCGCGAATTGACCAAGACTTTCGAGGAGTTCCGTAGAGGTCCGCTCGGAGAGCTCGCCAGCGACTATGCCGAAAAGACGGTCAAGGGCGAGATCGTGCTCGTCATCGGCCCGCCCGCCCCAGATGCAGCGCCCGACGCCGCTGATGTCGATAGCCTGCTCGCCGAGCTGTCGAACACCATGCCGACGGCCAAGGCCGCAACGGAAGCCGCAAAGCTGACCGGCCTGCCGCGCAAGGAGCTTTACCAGCGGCTGCTGGAACTCAAGGGGGCCGCATGACGCCCAGAGGCGCGGATCGAAAACGCATCCGCGCCGAGAGGCTGGGCCGCTGGTCGGAATACCGGGCCGCCCTCGCGCTCCTCCTCAAGGGCTACCGGATCGTGGCGCTCCGCTACAAGACGAAAGCCGGCGAAGTGGACATCATCGCCCGTCGCGGCGATCTGGTGATTTTTGTCGAAGTGAAAGCTCGAAAAGACCTGCGCGCCGGCGTCGATGCGGTTGGCCACGAGGCCGAGCGCCGCATCGCCAATGCCGCAGATCATTGGCTTCGCAGGCAATCCGATGCAACACGCCTGTCACTTCGCCATGATATCATCGTCGTGCAGCCGTGGCGCTGGCCTGTCCATTTCGAGGGCGCATTTTAGCTTCGTTTGAGTTTCGATCACGATTTTTCGAAACCCATTCATTGTGACAGGTCTGTCATAAAAGATTCAAGTCGCTGTCATGGATCGGCCCTATTGGAGCCCTCACCGCAACAACCGGTGGAGAGGATCTAACCCATGATCAAGAAGATTTCCCTGGCCGCTCTGGCCCTGACCATGACCGCATCGACGACGCTTGCCGCGACCAACATCACCTGGTGGCACGGCATGGGCGGCCGCAACGGCGAAGTTCTGAACGAACTGGCCGTCAAGTTCAATGCAGCCCAGACCGCCTGTGTTCTGACGCCTGTGTCCAAGGGCACCTATGAAGAAGCTCTGGCTTCTGGCATTGCTGCATTCCGTTCGGGCCAGCACCCGAACATCTTGCAGGTCTTCGATGCCGGTGCTGCCACCATCATCAATGCCAAGGGTGCAACCGTCGCCGCTGAAGACATCATCCGCGAAGCCGGCCACACCTTCAACGCCGAAGACTACATCCAGGGCGTTCGCTACTTCTACGCCGATGCAGACGGCAAGTTTGTCGGCATGCCGCTCTCGTCTTCGGCGCCGATCATGTACTATAACGTCGAAGCCCTTGAAAAGGCTGGCGTCGAAGCCCCGAAGACCTGGGAAGAGTTTGAAGCCATCGCTCCGAAGCTCAAGGAAGCCGGCTACATTCCGCTCGTCCAGTCGCACCTGCCCTGGCAGATGGTCGAGAACTTCCATTCGCGCAACAACCTGCAGTTCGCGACCAACAACAACGGTTACGACAGCGTCGTCGACACCAAGATCCTGGTCAACACCGAAGAGCAGCGGATGATGTTCTCCAAGCTCAAGGAATGGCAGGATGCCGGCATGTTCGCCTTCTACGGCGCAGGCTGGAACGACAACCAGAAGCCCTTCGAAGAAGGCAAGGTTGCTCTGTGGGTCGGTTCTTCCGGTTCCTTCGGCGGCCTCCTGAAGACCGCCACCATGCCGTTTGCTGCTACCCTGATGCCCAACTGGAGCGGCATCGCGGGTTCCGGCACGAATTCCTTCATCGGCGGCGCGGCTCTGTTCGCCATGGCAGGCAAGTCGGCTGAAGAGAACAAGTGCACCGGCGACTTCTTCAACTTCATCGCCTCGCCGGAAATCCAGTACTACTACCACAAGGAAACCGGCTACGTGCCGCTGACGACTGCTGCCTATGAACTGGCCAAGAAGGACGGTCACTACGACCGCACCCCTCAGGCAGAAGTCGGCCTGCAGCAGCTGATGCTGCCGGGTGGTGAGTGGTCGAAGGGCTATCGCATGGGCTTCTACCCGCAGATCCGCGACGTGATGAACCGCGAATTCGTCAAGATCTTCTCGGGTGAAGTCACCGTAGAAGACGCCTTCAAGACGATCGAAGCCGAAGCCAACGAGATCCTCGCCCGCTTCGCCAAGACCGCTGGCTGATAGAACCGTCCTGTCCAATGTCGTTCCCGGGGACCATCGGTCCCCGGGCTTTCCATTAAGGGGCCCCTGATGAAGCGCGTCCAGTTCAATTCGCGATTTCTGCCTTACCTGTTTCTTTTGCCGCAGTTGGCGATCATCGCGATCTTCTTTTACTGGCCGTCTGTGCAGGCGATCCAGTCCTCCTTCTACATCGAAGATCCCTTCGGCTTCGGATCGACCTTTGTCGGCTTGAGCAATTATGGCGACATCTTCTCGGCGTCCCAATACGGACGCATCGCGCGCTTCACGGTCGCTTTCAGCGTCATCGTCACTTTTCTCGTCCTGTCTCTCGGCCTGCTGCTCGCCTTGAAGGCCGATGCGGTCATCAGAGGGCAGTCGACCTACAAGACCCTGTTGATCATCGTTTACGCCATTGCCCCACCTGTAGCAGGCCTGATTGGCCTGATGTTCTTCGACCAGCACATCGGCCCGTTTGTTACCTTTGTCTCGTGGTTCGGCTGGGACATGAAGATTGGTATCAACTATTTCGACACGGCCTTTGCCATGGTGCTGATCGCCGTGTGGAACCAGATCCCCTACAACTTCATCTTCTTCCTCTCCGGGCTTCAGGGCATCCCGAATTCGATCCGGGAGGCGGCAACGATGGACTGCAAGTCCGGCACCCGCCGCTTCTGGACCGTGACGCTCCCGCTCTTGGCGCCGACCGCCTTCTTCCTGCTCATCATCAACATGACTTATTCGCTCTTCGACACCTTCGGCGTCGTCGACGTCATCGTCAAAGACAGTGCCGCCAACAATCCGATCACGCTGGTCTACAAGGTCTATCTCGACGGCTTCCGCGGCAACGACCTCGGTTCGTCCTCGGCCCAGTCAGTCATTCTGATGCTGATCGTGCTGGTCCTGACCATGATCCAGTTCCGCTTCATCGAACGTCGCGTCCATTACGGTTGAGGAGAGCGCCATGTACCGCACCAAATTCTTCGACCACCTGATCTTGATCGCGGGCGTGATCTTCATGCTCGGGCCGCTGGTGGTCGCCTTCACCACATCAACGCATTCCGCGGCCGAGATCCACTCGAACGGCCTGATGCTCTCCGTCGGTGATCATTTCACCGAGACCTATGAAAAGGTCCTGTTTGAGAGTGGTGGTTTCACCGGCCAGGTCACCGGCCTGACCATGGCGATGAACTCGCTGATCCTGGGGCTGGGCTTCGCCATCGGCAAGATCATACTCTCGATGCTGGCCGCCTATGCCATCGTCTATTTCCGCTTTCGCTTTGCAACGCTCGCCTTCTGGCTGATCTTCACCACGCTGCTCCTGCCGCTCGAAGTGCGTATCCTGCCGACCTACAAGGTGATGAGCGATCTCAACCTCCTGAACAGCTACCAGGGCCTGATCCTGCCGCTCCTGGCATCCGCAACGGGGACCTTCTTTTTCCGCCAGTTCTTCAAGTCCGTGCCCGACGAACTCCTGGAGGCTGCGCGCATCGACGGCGCGGGTCCGTTCAAGTTCTTCATCGACGTGCTCTTACCGTTGTCGCGCACCATGATCGCGGCGGTCTTCATCATCATGTTTGTCTACGGCTGGAACCAGTATCTCTGGCCAATGCTGATGACGACGGAAGAGGGCTTCTACACCCTGATGCGCGGCATCAAGCAGATCCTCCAGGTGTGGATCGGCTCGCAGATCCCCGACTACAACGAAGCCTTTGCCATGGCCGTGCTTGCCATGCTGCCGCCCGTGATCGTGGTGGTGGTGTTCCAGAGCTGGTTCATCAGGGGCCTCACCGAAACCGACAAGTAAAGGGAGTGCCGATCATGGCGTCCATCGACATCAACGAAGTCTGCAAGATCTACGACAAGGGCGGTGCCAAGGCTGTCGATACCGTCGACATCCAGATCGAGGATGGCGAGTTCATCGTGCTCGTCGGCCCCTCGGGCTGCGGCAAGTCGACGCTGCTGCGCATGGTGGCAGGGCTTGAGGAAATCTCGCAAGGCACGATCTCGATCGGCGACCGCGTGGTCAACGAAGTCGAGCCGGCAGACCGTGACATCGCAATGGTCTTCCAGAACTATGCGCTCTATCCGCATATGACCGTCTACGACAATCTGGCCTACGGCCTGAAGAACCGCGGCACGCCGAAAACGGAAATCGCCGCCCGCGTCGCAGAAGCCGCCAAGATGCTGGAGATCGAGAAATATCTCGACCGCAAGCCGAGGGCGCTCTCTGGTGGCCAGCGCCAGCGCGTCGCCATGGGCCGCGCCATCGTCCGCAAGCCGGCTGTCTTCCTCTTCGACGAGCCGCTGTCGAACCTCGACGCCAAGCTGCGCGTCACCATGCGCGGCGAAATCCGCAAGCTGCAGAAGCGGCTGAAGACCACCGCGATCTACGTCACCCACGACCAGCTGGAAGCCATGACGCTCGCTGATCGCCTGGTGGTCCTGAACGGCGGTCGCATCGAGCAGATCGGCACGCCGCTTGAGGTCTACAATCGCCCGGCCTCCACCTTTGTCGCAAGCTTCATCGGCTCGCCGGCCATGAACCTCGTCGATGCCCGCATCGAAGGCGGACAGCTTCACTTCGCGGATGTCGCGCTCCCGGTGGACGGCGCCTGGTCGGAAGGCCCGGTCCGTCTTGGGATGCGCGCCGAGGATCTCGTTCTGACCCATGAGAACGATGCTCAGTTTTCGCTGACAATCGACTATGTCGAGGAACTCGGCGCCCAGCGTCTGGTCCACGGTCTGGTCGCAGGTCAGCCGATGACTGCGGTCATCGCCTCGCATGTCGAGTTGAGCGAGCGGCTTCCGCTGCGCATTTCCCCGTCCAAGCTGCATGTGTTCTCCGTCGATACGGGGCGCCGGCTGGACGCAGGTATGCCGCCTTCGGATGCGCAGCCGGTCGCGCAGGAGGCCGAGCGGGTCTTCGCCTGAGCGCTTCACCATCGCTTCAGCAAAATTCAAGGTCGGCGGCGTTGCCTTCGCGCGGCGCGCCGCCTAAATCTGCTGGGCAATCGCAGGGGATAGCTCATGGCCAATATCAGAAACGTCGCCGTCCAGATGGACCACGTATCCACGATCAACATCGGGGGCGATAGCACCTTCGCCATGAGCATCGAGGCCCAGAACCGCGGCTACAAGCTCTTCCATTACACGCCGGACCGGCTCTCGATGCGTGACGGCAAGGTCTTTGCAACCGTCGAGCCCATGGAACTGCGCGACGTCAAGGGCGACCACTACACCCTCGGCGCGCCTGAGCGTGTCGACCTCTCCACCATGGATGTCATCCTGCTGCGGCAGGATCCGCCCTTCGACATGGCCTATATCACCTCGACCCATCTGCTCGAGCGCATCCATCCGAAGACGCTCGTCGTCAACGACCCGGCCTGGGTGCGCAATTCGCCGGAAAAGATCTTCGTCACCGAATTCGCCGACCTGATGCCGCCCACGCTGATCACCAAGGATCCGGCCGAGATTGCCCGGTTCCGTGAGGAGCAGGGCGACATCATCCTGAAGCCGCTCTACGGCAATGGTGGCGCCGGCGTCTTCCACTCGACCCGCGACGATCGCAACTTTTCCTCGCTGATGGAAATGTTCGGCCAGATGTTCCGCGAACCCTTTATCGCGCAAGGCTACCTGCCGGCGGTGCGCAAGGGCGACAAGCGCATCATCCTTGTTGATGGCGAGCCCGTCGGCGCAATCAATCGCGTTCCTGCCGAACATGATGCCCGCTCCAACATGCATGCGGGCGGCAGACCGGAACCGACCGAACTGACCGCGCGCGAGCGGGAAATCTGCGCCCGCATCGGCCCCGCTCTGCGTGAGCGTGGCTTCCTGCTTGTCGGCATCGATGTCATCGGCGACTACATGACCGAGATCAACGTGACGTCACCGACTGGCATCCGCGAGGTGAAGAAATTCGGTGGCGCCGATATCGCAGCACTCCTCTGGGATGCCATCGAGCGCAAGCGGGCCTAACCGACTGAATCCTCTTTGGAAGTTCGAGGCTTGTGCCAGTTGTTCAACTGGATGCAACCTGAAACCTATCTGAAGATGCAGGTGTTCCGCAAATGTTCTTGCGCACTCCCTCGTCTTATGCGAGATTGTTCTCGTCGCCACACGCAATATGAAGTTGCAGCGGTGACTTCAGGTCGATCGACGAGGGCGGGCAATGGTAGCGCGTGTCAGTACGGTTGCATTCCAGGGCATCGAGGGTGTGCCCGTCGAAGTTCAGGTCATGGTCGCGCCCGGCAAGACGGGCATGCAGATCGTCGGTCTGCCGGACAAGGCGGTGGCCGAAAGCCGCGAACGGGTCCAGGCGGCCTTGCATGCGTCGGGACTGGCGCTTCCTGCCAAGCGGGTGACGGTCAATCTCGCGCCAGCCGATTTGCCGAAAGAGGGGGTGCTAAGGCCACATAAAATTTCTAATATGGAGGCGAATGGCATACGGCGTAGGGCCAGTCGCGCAATGTCATCTCCATACAAAATAATCAGGGGCATTCAGAGTCACTGACGCAAGCCTCCAGTGAAGGTGTGCGCTCCGCCTGCAAACTCTGCAGGTGTCGAGGAAGAAGTCTAATGTCGGCATGGTTCCGTAGACCTTGGGGCTGCTCGTCATTGCAGCGAAGTTCCCCTTCGCCATCCGCCCCGCAGGCTAGCTCAAGAGACGTGCCCTCAGATGGGCTTGAAGCTGGTGAGTGCCACGTCTGCGCAATCTCTGATCCCGCTCACATCCTATCCCGCCCAACTCCCAAAAACTGAAGATCCTTCTGTGGCATCCGCCTCTTTTGGATGGGATTAATAGTACATCCCCGCGCGGCGCTTAGAAAAATATTGCAACATAGCGTATAATTGTGCTCCCATAGCTGGGACACGCTGATTCGTGTTCGTCTAGGAGTGGGATTTTGACGAGAGTAATTGAGGGGATAAGGATTTATGTTCGATCAAGTCAAATAGTGTAGATTTTTAGCTGCGTAAGGATTCGTTTTATTATTTGAAGGACTGAATCTTTGTTAGATATTTGTTTTCGGAGTTTGCGGATTGAATCCTTGGCTTGGGTCATGGATTCGAGTTTCTGGTAAAGGATTCAGAGGTAGACGTGAGCGAGACATACATTTTTCAGATTCAGGGTCATCCGACCCGTTACCACCTAACGCCCCTTCTTCTGCTCTACGGATCAGAATTCTGTGCGAATTTTGCGAGGGTGTGGCGCACGGTGTATGGGTCATCGGCTTATTCCCCCGCCACGAGCTACGCCTACTTCAAGAGAATGGTAAGATTTTTCTTAGTCGTGGGAGAAAAAGGGGTAATGAACCCGTCAAGTCCGGAGGGAAGAATACACAGTTGCTACAGTCTATTCCGTGGAAAACTTCCAGAAACCGAGGATATTGAGCAGTGTCTGGCAAATACGTTTGATGCTTTATGCGATCGGAACGACTTTTCTTTCGGGAGTGTAACCAGTACAAGTTCGATAAACTCGGAAATAGATACTATAAAATCTGTTTTGGGGGCGTTCTCGAGGGTGGGTTTCGCCCCAAAGTTTACTTTCAGTGCCGGGCTTCCTGAAAACAAGGAAGCGCGGACGCCGACACTGGCCACTCTCGCGCGAGAAGCGGGGTTGTTCTCCACGACCCGGCTTGGGCGCCTCGAAGCGGCGGAAGCGTTTGTCAGGCACAATGCCGATCTATTGATGGAGCTTCGAAGGTGCCTCTGCGAGGAGTTTCAGATTGAACGTGAGCGCTTCATTCGGGGCAAACGACTCAAAGAGGATCCCCATCTTCCGGATGAGGAGGCGATTGTATCCCTGTTAGCAGAGTACAATCAGAGCAAAGGAAAGATCAGGCAGTGGTTCCGAAATCGACTTGGCATCAACGATGATCAATACGAAGGCCTCGTGTTTAAGCTGGTGTCTGCAATCCTTCATCGCGGGCTGAAAAAGGTCAAGACACGCAAGTTGGCGACGCTGATGAAAAGCGTAGGAGATCCAGTCTGGATCCAGGGACATATCCAAGCTACCAGCGTAGCACTGAACGCCGCCTTCCATATTCTGATCATAGATTCGGCGTTCAACAGTCAACCATGCAAAGATCTAAAGATTAATGCTATTTCTGGAAGGGAGAGGCGGGGCCGCTTCGAGCTTGTCACAGCGACGAGCACAAAAAACAGAAAAAATGGCCCGCTGAACAGCAAGCTGAATGAAGTCGATGCTCCGCTATTGGATGAAGGAGGCTGGCTGCCGAAGAAAGTTGGCGAGCAAATCTCGGCAAAACGAGTTTTCGAGCAATGGCTCGAGATGACCAGCATGTTGCGCTCAAGCCCACAGATCAGGAAGGCGGATAGCGATCGGCTATGGATCTATCAGCGACCCTCAGAACCTAGGGTCAGGTCACGCCTCAATTCGATAGACTCTGAATGGTGGCCCGCCTTCCTACGGCGTCACAAGAACAACCCCCTTATCGGGGGATTACGGATAACAAGGATGGTTATCCGGCGGACGGCACTGAACCGAAGCGCCGAAATGGATGATTTTGCGTTGGTGATGAATCAGGAGCTGGGGAACCACTCCGACGGAATCATGCCGTTCTTCTATCTCGACAGGAACGGAGCCAAGGCAGTCTTGGAGGAGATGATCCGTAAATTCGTAGATCAATGGGAGGCGATTGCACTGCATGGTATTCCTCATGCCGCGAGAGTGCTCGGAGTCCTTGAGCAGGAGCTTTATAGGCGAAAGCTGCTTGGATTAGAAGCCGGCCTTGAGTTCGCCCAGATTGATCGAAACTCGCAGCGCTCGTCTCCGCCTGAAGGGAGGGAAATTGAGGAGTTGCCGCTCATGGACAAGAACACGAGGGCGCTACGTATCTCCGACAAATCTATGTCAGACCTTTATCTGGCGAAGCTGGGATTAGAACGACGTGCAGAATGCATGTTGTCGACAAACCCCTCCCGCTTCTTACGAGTTTGGCTTCCTTGGATGGCTATTGTTGAGGGTTACATTCTGAAGCTTCAGGAGAGCAGATTCTGGAGCGCGTTTGAGCGGATATGCAGAGAGATCGACGCGAAGCTTTCAGAAGGTAAGACGACAGTACCATGTCTTTGGTGATTTGATGTCCAGGCTAGCTATCCCTCATCATAACGGCGTTCATGCTGGTCAACGGCACTATGACGCAATCTCAGTTCTTCCAATTCGGCGCTGGCTTAAGAGCGGCTCGTTACTGGAACATAAGTGGATTCTCGAAACAGACGATCCGCAAACGAAACGTTTCACAGAAGTAGAGATCGACTTCGATGTCCCCTTAGTCGGCTGGCCTAACCAGATGCGTCTTACCGATCCGGCGCTTGAGCACGATCTCATTACAGCCAAGAAACTTTTGTTCTATGTGCAAGAGCCGAAACCGCTCGGGTGGGCTCATGTGGCTGCCTCGGCAGCACGCGAATTCCAACATTTGGTGCAGTTCATCCGTTGGCGGCTCTCCCGCGGCATAATGTGCAACGCTGATCTTACCAAGGAATGGCATGCGGAATACATAGACTCGTTGAAAGAAGGAGGCAGTGAAGGCCTCTTGCAGATGGAGCCTCAGGCCAGCCGCCTAGTTGAGGCTTTCCGGCAGAACGAACTCCAAGTGCTTGTCAATGACGAAGGCCGGGTTGATGGTCCCTATATCGCTCGCTTGATGGGGGTTCCACATGGCAATTCGATAACCCCGCAGGCCCGCAGCGTCCTCGACGCGTACTTTAACGAAGTTGGGTTGCTACGTACACGCCGCGGGCGGAGTGGCCTCCAATCATCGGCGGCTGAGGGGAGCGAAGATCCTAATGAGAATACGGTTTATAAGAAGGTAGCCGTCTGGCATCACCTTTGGCGTTTCCGGGGAAAGCTGGATCACGATCCAATAGGATGCAAAATATATCACAATAAAAAGGAACTTTCTGCAGCAATAAAGGGGTGGACGAAGCGAAGCGAAGTTACTGATGATCCGCCCGCGTATCAAACTAGTTGGCTCATAAACGCAGCGCTCACTCTGGTATTGGATGAGTGCGTTTCGGACATCATCGAAATTGCCAATGCAGGATTGTCTGATCGTGGAGTCCCAAATGCGCTTATCTTAGCGAATAGCGTCGGCAGGAGGCTTAAGGATCTTGGTTTTGCGGACGTAATACTAGCGTTTATGGCGCCGCGCCGCAGCCGGGAAGATGACAGCGTTGATCTTAGAAGGCTGACTTACGAGATCCTGCCAGCCGCATGTGCGATCATTATAACCGCCTTCTCTGCGCGACGAGCCCAAGAAGGAATGTCTCTGAAGTCTGACTGTGTCGAGGCTGATGAGAACGGAGATCTGTGGCTCAATACTTTGATCGAAAAGGGCGGAGGTCAGGTAGACAGGGTTCCGATCCCGCACTCGGTCAAGGCTGCAGTGGACGTACTAAGGAAGCTGAAGGCAATTCGCCCATCGCCGCCAGGACATTTTCTCTTCGATTTTCGATGTGGTTTTTCTGATCGCTGTTGCAGTTTTAATCTCGCTACCGGGCTAAAGAGCTTCAGCGTGTGGGCCCGCGTCCCAGAGGTGGACGGCGAAGGTTTGTGGCCGTTCGCCCCACACCAACTTCGCAAATTCTTCGGCGTCACATATTTTTGGAGATACTCGTTCCCGTCGCTCATCGCTTTGAGCCTCCAATACCGTCACTTCAATCCAGAGACGACAATGGGTTACATTACAACCAAGGCTAAAGACATGCTGCGGATCTGGGATGAAAGTAATGCGGAAAAAGCACGAAAGAGCCCAGCGACCAAGATGGCGAAAGATCGCCTTGATACCATCGAAAGCAGTCGTCTGGCATTCACGAGAGACGTTTACAGCAGGGTGGCATCTGGAGAGACGATAACTGGCCCTTTGGGGAAGCTTATCACTGCGCAGGTCGATGAGATAAAGAATCGGTTCAATTCTTCAATACAGCTTTCGCAGGCTGAGAGTGGGTCGGCTGGTTTCGAGGCGGCCCTCGACGCCCTCGCTGCCTCCGCAAGGTTGAAGGCTCACCCAGAGGGTCACGGTCTGTGCGGCTTGGAGGGCAACTTGCGGGATGTCCACAACGCGAATTGCCTTTTGTTGAAGCAGCGGCTCACGGGAACTGCACCTCAGGCGGCGACCGGACCCGCCTTCGATTTTGCGGATGACCTTGGCTGCTTGCAGTGTTCGCAGCAAGCGCGCCTCCCGGAGTTCCAGAACTATTGGAGCGCTGCTCTGGGTGACTTGGACGCGGCGATGGAGTTTGCTAGCCCGGACCAGCAGGAACTATTGCGCGAACGCCGCCGAATCATACTCGCTCACGCGGGGAAGTATGATGTCTGAAGCTCCGCCAATAGCTCGAGCGAAAAGTCTACCGCGTGACGAGAAGCGGCCTTTCATTGAGAAGACCTTAGCAGCCAAAATCGCTCGTATGGAAGAGATCATCGCAACGTGGAAGCGCCTCGGACAGAAGACAGACGATTTCTGGCCCAAGACTAGGGCAGAACTCCGCAATTGGCATGATCCCGCTCGGGATATCTTCAAATTTTCAGACCCTTGGATAACTTCCCCTAAAAAGGACGACCCTCTACAAGCAGCCTTGGTAGATCTGATGAAGAGGTTTGATGGGACTAAGAATGAACTAAGTAATTTCAAGGAGGTCGGGGACCCATCGCTCTTAAAAATTGCAAACAAAGATCTTAAAAAACTGAATTCAGAGCTTATGGCTCAAATATCAAGAATGCAAATAGTTGCAACAGAATACAGAAAAGAAATAAAAAGGAGGATTCCAGACAGTAAATACCTAAGAAAAGAGTGGGATATATTCTAGTATGGGCAATTCTATTGAAACAAGAGTTCAGTTCATAGAGTGTATATCAAAAGGGAATGCTTCCGTTAAACGGCAGGCCGTGTGCTACAATCCGCGTGAAGGTCTGATAATTCCAGTAAACGCATACCTATTTGATAGGCGTTTCAATCAAGGCAAATCATGGCGCACGGTTGAAGCGGACGCGAGGTCGCTGTGTCAGTGGTGGGACTTTATCTACCTGAAACGGGTGGACTACCGAGGGGCCGATGTCGAAGATCTCAGAGATTTCATCATCTCAGGCGGGACACGATACGGGAATGTTGTTCGGTTTCCGGGAACCGATCCTCGAGCGAATTTCGATGAAACGACAGCGGCCAAGACGGACACGATCCTTTCATTCTACAAGTTCCTGAAGGTCGAATTTGATGTGCGCCTAGAGGGTGGGCGGGGAGAGACACTGGGCGATGTTCGGAGGAGGGCGCTGGGTAGAATTCGCTTTCGCGAGCCGGACAGCCAAGGAGATGAGGCTCCGACCTTTGCTTATCCTCGGTCGGAAAATCCGAGGCTTCGCTATCTCAGGCCGACACCTACGCCTGAAGAGGCAACGGAGATAATCAAAGCTACTGCAAAAGCCCATCGTCCCTTTCATATCCACTCATATTATTTCATCGCATCACTTTTCAGGTTCGGTGGGCTGCGGGCTGGAGGATGCGAGTCACTCACCGTGAGTGGTTTCTTCGGCGCCATGGCTGTCGAAAGCACTTTCATGAAGGCGGGTTTAGCTTCGGTCCTTAAAAGCGGCCGGCGTCTGAATGATTCTCAATTTGAAATTGTTGAATGCTTGAACAAAATGCTGCGGCTGGGGCGAACATACCTGTTTGTGCCGGTCATTGAGAAGGGCTCAGTTCAGAGACTTGCGCCTATTCCGATCTCGATCGCAATCGAGCTGGTGGATTACATTCTTAACGACCGCCAGCGCTTTATCGACCGTAAACGGCAGAGATATTCCTATGACCCTCCAGACAACCTCTTCCTATCGAACAAAACGAGCGGATCTAAATTTCTCACTGCCGATGCTATAAGCAATAGGATGGCGCTCATATTCAGGGATTGCAAAATCGCTGGAAGCGGGCACCGTCTTCGAGCAACGTTCTGCGAAAGCGTTGTGCGAGATTTGTATCTCCGAGATAGGGGCGCTAACGGTAGAGCTTGGCAGCCTAATGTTATCATTGCCATCGCCCGCAAGTACCTTGGTCATATGAGTGACGAGGCAATCAATAACTACCTCAACAACATCGCGGCGAATGAGTACGCTTGGGCCGGGGAGCCAGTCTTAGTTCGTGATACAGAAGATGCTGCCGTTATTAGGGGCCTTTCGGACGCTTTAGAAGGTGCCAACGGCAGGGACGTTGCGAGTGAGCTTCGTCAGTGGGCGGACCGTATGTCGATCGCACCCCGAGCAGAACCGAATCTTTTCAACGCCGTTAAAACTTTGGAGAATGGCTAGCCAGTCCGAGACTTTGTCAGGCGCTCGAAAGCGCTGCGGGCTATGAGTAGTAAACTGGCAATGGTGTGGGCATTCGCTCGTCGGCAAAGGGTCGCGTTGCCCAGTGTCAATCCACTCTGACTTCCACTGTTAGTCCAGGAAAGCAATACGTGTTGACCATCGTGTTCGGATGCCGTTGCCTGAGACTGGCTGGCCTACGTGCCAGCGACTTGAGAAAACTGTCACCGTCACTTTCGGACACGGTCTTGGCGAGCCGTGGCCAACTGGTCCAGATCGCGCGGCGGTCGAATTCAGTTGCACCGACGAAGTTAGCCACGTGCCGACTGAGCACTAGCAGAGACACGGGCCGGCCGCCGCCAAGGGGGAGTTGAAGCGCCTTGCAGACTTCAGCCGATGGTCTGCCCGCGATCCAGCCGTGAACCCGATCCACCCAGTCATTGGCCTTAACGAGATTGGAACGCCGGCTTGTTGGTTTCCACGCAGAACTGAGCCGGTTGGGCGCATAATTTCCATTGAGAATTGAGCCATGTGAACCTTCCCCCAACGCTGTGAGCGACGGGGGCAACGGAGTGATCCACATGGGACTTTTAAACATCATCCGTCGGATGGCGCTGCGCGAGAAACTGTCGATCCGTGAGATCAGCCGACGCACCGGGCTGTCGCGCAACACGATCGCGAAATATCTGAGCGCTGGTACGATCGAGCCGACGTTCACGGTACCGGAACGACCAAGCAAGCTTGATCCTTTTGCCGACAAACTTTCTGGCTGGCTGAAGACCGAGGCCGGGCGATCGCGCAAGCAGCGCCGAACGCTGAAGCAGCTTCATGCTGATCTGGCGGTTCTCGGCTTTACTGGCTCCTATGGTCGGGTCGCCGCTTTCGCTCGTGAGTGGCGGGCTGAGCAGCAGACGGTGGGCCGCGGCATATTCGTTCCGTTATCTTTCCGCCCAGGCGAGGCATTCCAATTCGATTGGAGTGAAGACTATGCCGTGATCGCCGGCGAGCGCACGAAGCTTCAGGTCGCCCATATCAAGTTGTCGCACAGCCGGGCTTTTCTGATCAGGGCCTACTTGCTGCAAACGCACGAGATGCTCTTCGATGCCCACTGGCACGGTTTCCGGGTCTTCGGCGGCGTACCTGGCCGCGGCATATACGATAATATGAAGACGGCGGTTGATCGCGTGGGCCGGGGCAAGGAACGGCAGGTCAACATCCGCTTCCTGGCGATGACGAACCATTATGTCTTTGCGCCTGAGTTCTGCAATCCGGCGGCAGGCTGGGAGAAGGGGCAGGTCGAGAAGAACGTCCAGGATGCCCGCCCGCGACTGTGGCAACAGATGCCGGACTTCCCAGATTTGGCGGCGTTAAATGACTGGCTGGAGCAGCATTGCCAGGACCTATGGCGGGAGACGGCGCATGGCACCTTGTCCGGCACGATCGCGAATGCCTTGGCTGATGAGCGGGCAGCATTGATGTCGCTCCCCGCCATGTTCGACGGCTTCGTCGAGCAGAGCAAGCGCGTCTCGCCGACATGCCTGATCACCTTCGAGCGTAATCGTTACAGCGTACCAGCATCGTTTGCGAATAGGCCCGTCAGCCTGCGGATTTATCCCGAGAGACTGGTCGTTGCGGCCGAGGGCAATGTTCTCTGCGAGCATGAGCGGGTTATTGAGCGGAGCCACCACAAGCCGCCGCGCACGATTTACGACTGGCGACATTACCTTGCCGTCATCCAGCGCAAACCCGGTGCCCTGCGCAATGGTGCACCCTTCCTGGAATTGCCATCGGCCTTCAGACAGTTACAAGATCAGATGCTTCGCCGTCCCGGCGGTGATCGTGAGATGGCCGATATCCTTGCCCTTGTCCTTCATCACGACGAAGAGGTCGTCCTCAGGGCTGTGGAACTGGCTCTGGATCAAGGCGTGGCGACCAAGACGCATGTGCTGAATCTGCTGCATCGGTTGACTGACGGTAAGACGACCGATGGTCCTGACATCGATACGCCCCAAGCGCTGACCTTGGCTCGTGAACCCAAGGCCAATGTAGAACGCTACGATGGCTTGCGTGTCCGGATCGTGGGAGGTCGCCATGCGTCATGATCCCGCCAGCGCCGCCGTAGTCATCATGCTGCGCAGCCTGAAGATGTATGGCATGTCCCAAGCGGTCACTGACTTGATCGAGCAAGGTGCTCCAGCCTTCGATACAGCCGTGCCCATTCTGTCCCAGTTGCTGAAAGCCGAGATGGCCGAGCGCGAGGTGCGGTCCATCGCCTATCATATGAAGGCCGCCCGCTTCCCAGCCTACAAGGACATGTCCGGATACGACTTCGCTGCCAGCGAGATCAACGAAGCGACGGTGCGCCAATTGCACAGATGCGAGTTCATCGACGGAGCCCAGAATATCGTTCTTGTCGGCGGACCGGGTACGGGCAAAACCCACGTGGCGACCGCCCTCGGAGTCCAGGCGATCGAGCATCATCGCCGCAAGGTCCGCTTCTTCTCGACCATCGAACTGGTCAATGCGCTCGAGCAGGAGAAGGCCAAAGGCAAAGCGGGTCAGATCGCTGAGGCGCTGGTTCGTCTCGATCTACTGATCCTGGATGAGCTCGGATACCTTCCATTCAGTGCCTCAGGTGGAGCGCTGCTCTTCCACCTGTTGAGCAAGCTCTACGAGCGCACCAGTGTCGTGATCACCACCAACCTCAGCTTCAGCGAATGGGCAACGGTCTTCGGCGACGCCAAGATGACGACTGCTCTGCTCGACCGCCTGACTCATCGTTGCCATATCCTGGAAACCGGGAACGACAGCTTCCGCTTCAAGGCCAGCTCGGCTGCCGCAGCACAGAAGAGAGGAGAAAAAGCCAATCCCTTGACCAAACCCTGATCAGAAAACCATACTTAGAGGTGGCTCACTTCTCGGTGGAAAAACCGGCTCAGTTCCGCGTCGAAACCAACAGCGGAGCCTCTGCTCGAACCATTCGAGGCCGTCCTTGATGCCCTTCTGCGTCCATCACCCGAGGTCAGGGATCTGGGCGCGGCGGGCCAAGCGGTGATCGATGATCTGGAGGAAAATGCCGACAGCGACGCGAAACTCGAAGACATTTGGAACAGGCTCAAGGCTACGGTCGGACGCGACATCCACTATCTGTACCGTCAACAGGTTCAAAAAGGGAAGAAAGCAGCAGGGTTCGTAAGGACAGAAGGAAAACTGGCTGCCTTCCGGGACCTGTGCGCTAAGGCTGAACTGGCCGTCGAAAAGCAAGTGCAGGTCTTCTGTCGGATACTCCAGACTTACGAACAGACCTATGACGAGTCGGATGACCGTCCTTTGGACATCCGTTGGAGCGCCCCTGACCAAGGCCGGCGCCCATGGATTCGAACGCCGGGAGGCTTCGTCGCGTTCGCGGGCAAGAAGGACCCCCAGCTCCTCACCGCGCTGGCCGAGGCAATCGAGGATTGGAAACCTTCCCCATCCCGGATGATCTCATCGAAGATCCGTGCGGCCATCAGCGCTGAAGGCGCCTATGCCGAGGAATTGGCCCTCAGCGACAAGCACGTGTACTGGCAGTACTACGATGAGCTTTCGAAATCGCCGAGGGGCGACGCGGGTCACAGTCACAGGAAATTCCTGCTAGAGGCGCATACGGCCCGGCATACAGAACGCCTTCTTGATGTGGTAGGGGGAGAGGCAATCAAATTCGGCATTAAACTCGTCGATTGCGATCCGGGGCTAAATGACCCGAAGGTCGAGGGCTTCGGCTCTCACTATAACATCCGAGTCAACAGCGAGGGCGAGAAGCTCGACGCGTTATATCGCTACAATTCATATATCTCCACGAAGCCAGTTTCAGGTTGGCATCTCCACCCAGGACATATCATCAAGCTGGAAGGAAACTACTGGGTTTGCGTGTCGCCAGCGTGCGATCTCGTCCCGAACCAAAAAGGGCAAGCGGGAATCAACGAATCGATCAAGGCTAAGATAAAACCATTCATGGCCGTGCAGTTGCACCCACGCACCAAGAAGCTTGGCAGGGAAGAGGTTAATTCCAACACTTTCGTCTTCCTGAAAGGAAGTGACGGCAAGATCAGCGCATTCAGTGTCTTTGAAGGCGGGCAAAACCCTTCGCCGGTGTGGCGTCTGTTCAACGCGGAGAACTTCGGCGTGTTCGACGTCGACCCGGTCGCTAAAACCGCGCCTATCAAGCTGCATTACCTGTGCGGGCAGACCGGCGGCCTGAGCATTGAGACGCGAGATGCGGTCATTACAGCGCAGCTTCGGTATGAATACGCCCTCAACCTGATCCAAAAGCTAGGCGTCGAGATGACCAGGGTGGGATTGGATTACCTATCTCCGTCTTGATTCGGGAAGCGTCCTTGCGAGATGCTGAAATAAGGAAATGGACAACGACATTCAATCGTTTCGGCGGAACGCCACCGCAATATGCAAGCGGTCCTTAGCGGCGACACGAAGCCAGAGATAGCGGTTCGAAAGCTGCTCCATCGCCTGGGCTATCGATTCCGGCTGCGACGGTCGGACCTTCCGGGTAAGCCGGACATTATCTTGCCGCGCCAGCGTTTGGCCGTCTTTGTACACAGATGTTTCGTAAGCGGTGTTTCCCTTGCACGTTGACCAAGCTCGATTGGGTGTTCTGAAAAATTGCCGCTACGACATTGATGGCAAGAATGCGCCTTCATTTCGGTCGTTCAGGGCAGCTTCATTATTTCTGAATGCTGCCATAGGCGAGCCGCGTGTTGAGTTTGCGGCCGATCATCTGTGCCTTCCTATGATCCGAACAATGAAGGGTCAGTGAAAGTCGGCTGCCGGGTTGGCAGTGAATGAAGGCTGCTGGAATGCGTGGCCGCCAGTAGAAGATGTTTCCCCGGCGGATAAGATTTTCGACCCCGTGGCGGACTGCCATGACGTAGACACCCTGAATCAGGCCCTGAGGTCACCCCGTACCGATTTCGGCTTGGGGCTCACCTTTGGGCATCAGTTTTGGGCATCAGGTCGCCGATGACGCCAAAACGGGATCCGGCACGACGGAAAAACTTAGGGATCATGGGTTTTTGGGAGAATTGGCTGGGGAACCTGGATTCTCACATGATTTCAAATGCTTAATAAAATCGCCTTTGATTTTCCTCTATTTTCCTGCCGCGAGCGACCGTGGATGCCATCTTTGTGCCCTGGCTTTGGGCCGACGTCAACATGGCGGGAGAGCGGCAATTATTTCCGCGCGGCAGCGCCAAGCGGAAGGTAATGCACCCGGTTTCGCGGGGTCGCTTTGCGTCTCCGAATTCAGCCACTTTTAGCAGTGCAACCATTTGGTCAGGTGACGATCTGGTCTGAACGGTTGCGCGGCTCCGCACCCGCTTTGAGGGTTTGCTACCCAAAACACAGGGCCATTCGAATATCGAAAAAGTAGCTTAGGGCAATGGATCTAATCCTGCTTGACCGGGTTTAGGTCACATGATCGATCTGAACGAGTGGTCCCCCGATCCGTATATCCTGGTGCTCACGGGGCTTGGCATTCTGATTGCGCTCGTCGCCTGGTTGCCTTTGGCTCTCAAACGTCTTCCGCTCTCATTGCCGATCATCTGCATCGCGTTGGGAGCAGCATTGTTTCTGGCCCCGCAGGTGTCGGACCAGCCGCTACCTTTCACCTATCCCGAGTTCACGGAACGCTTCACCGAGTTCGTGGTCATTATCGCTTTGATGGGGGCTGGCCTGAAACTGGACCGTGTGTTCAGTTGGCGGCGATGGGGTGTGACCTGGCGGCTTCTGGCATTGACCATGCCGCTGAGTATCGTGGCCATCACGCTGATTGGCGTTTGGGGCTTGAGCCTTTCCTTGCCTGTCGCGCTTTTGCTTGGTGCAAGCCTGGCGCCGACCGATCCTGTTCTTGCCGCAGACGTACAGGTAGGTCCTCCGAAGACAGGCCAGGAAGACAAGGTGCGATTTGGCCTCACATCAGAGGCTGGACTGAACGATGGGTTGGCATTTCCTTTCGTGAACCTCGCCATCGCACTCAGCCTTGCAGCCACGACAAAAGAGCCTTGGCTGGGAACCTGGATCCTACACAACGTGCTTTGGGAAATTGGCGCGGGGATCGTGGGCGGCTGGCTGGTCGGCCGACTATTTGGTTGGCTCACCTTCCGGATCCCTGCTGATACCAGGTTGTCTCAGACGGGGGACGGATTGATCGCGATTGCTGCGACCTTCGTTTCCTATGGCCTGACGGAGATGATCGAATGCTACGGCTTTTTGGCGGTGTTCATTACTGCGCTCACTCTTCGCCAGGCTCATCGGGAGCATGACTTTCATCGTGAGATGCATGATGTGACCGAGCAGGTCGAACGTCTCGCCATGATGATCTTGCTGGTCCTTTTCGGAGGGGCATTGGTGAGTGGTCTTCTTGCCCCGCTTCGCGCCATCGATGTGGTTGCCGCCCTTGTCATTCTGCTCATCATTCGCCCTTTTGCAGGCTTGATCGGATTGCTTGGCTTCAAGGCGAGTTGGAGGGAAAAGCTCACGCTTGCCTTTTTCGGTATTCGTGGCGTCGGCTCATTCTACTATCTCGCTTACGGCCTCAACCATATGCCCGTTGAAGGCGGTGAGCGGCTATGGGCGATTGTTGGGTTGGTGGTGCTGCTGTCAGTTCTTATTCACGGCTTAACCGTGACACCGATCATGCGCCTGCTCGATCGCAGCCAAGGGCGAGACCCGGATTCTGAAGGCTTGCCTCCGCCTGGGCTGCAGGGTCCGGCCTCGTAAGTTGCGAACCTATGCGCAGATCACAGCGTTAGCCCAATGGCAGCGCTCATCTCATGACGAGGCTGTTCGAACTCCACTCATTGGCCGATCAAATGGACCCGACACATCAAACAGGAGAAAGCTCCCCCTATGTCCAATTCTCTGAAGACCATCAACCCGCTGACCGAAACCGAGATTCAGTCTTATCCGCACATGTCAGACGCAGAGGCCATGGCTGTCGTTGAAGCCAGTCACAACGCATTTCTGGAGTGGCGCCTCAGTAGCCTCGACGAGCGGGCAAAGGTGATCGCGGCGATTGGCGATGAGATGCGCAACTCGAAGGACGAGTTCGCCAGGCTGATGACCGATGAGGTTGGGAAGTTGCTGAAGGACAGCCTTAGCGAGGTCGATCTGTGCGCCGCTATATGCGACTATACCGCAAAGATCGGTCCGTCTGCACTGGCTGATGACGAGCGCGAAATCGAAGGCGGCAAGGGATATGTCACGCACGCGCCGCTGGGCGTGATCTACGGCATCCAGCCCTGGAATTTCCCCGCCTATCAAGCCGTCCGGTATTCGATCGCCAGCCTGATGGCAGGCAACGGCGTTCTCCTCAAGCATGCCGAAGCCTGCACGGGCAGCGGCCTTTATCTGCGTGATCTCTATGAGCGGGCCGGCCTGCCCAAGGGGCTGTTTGGCGTGTTGCTGATCTCGCATGAGCAATCGGACAAGGTCATCGAAGACGAGCGCGTACGGGGTGTGACATTGACCGGCAGTGACAGGGCCGGCCGTGCGGTGGGCGCGAAGGCCGCCGAGCTGGTGAAAAAGACCGTGCTCGAACTGGGCTCCAACGATGCCTATCTGGTGCTTGACGATGCCGACCTCGATCTCGCAGTCAAAACCTGCGTGAAGGGGCGCATCTACAATAACGGTCAGACATGCGTAAACGCCAAGCGCTTCATCGTCACTGAGAAGAACTATGATGCCTTCGTCGAAGCCTATACCAAGGCGTTTAAAGCGGTCACGGTGGGTGACCCGACGGATGACAAGACGCAGCTTGGCCCGATGGTCAGCAAGAAGCAGCGCGATGAACTACACAGCCAGGTTCTAAAGAGCATTGAGGAGGGAGCTCGGCTTCTTGCCGGTGGCGAGATTCCCGATCGCACAGGCTGGTTCTATCCGGCCACAGTGCTTGCGGATGTTGAACCTGGACAGCCTGCCTATGAAGACGAGATGTTCGGTCCCGCTGCGGCGATTATCCGTGCAAAGGACGATATGGACGCGATCCGGATCGCCAATAGCAGTCGATATGGTCTTGGTGGCGGTATCTTCAGCAAGGACGTCGAGTATGCGCGCAAGCTGGCTTCAGAACATTTCGACACTGGCATGGTGTTCATCAACACCTTCAACGTCGCTTACCCGAGCATGCCATTCGGTGGCGTCAAGACATCCGGCTATGGCCGCGAACACGGACCGGAAGGGTTGAAGGAATTCGTCAACGTCAAGTCGATCCGTATCGGTTGACCTGCTAGACCCATCGAGGCAACGGGCAGCTACCGGCGGCCCGTTGTCAGTCAATGCGTCAGCAATGCGCCGAAGTGAAGAATTGGTGCCGTAGCACCTCATCTACCGACCTGAGGTGCTACGTAACCGGTGTTCTGCCCCCACGTTGCCTGCAGCCGCCTGATCTGAGATCGACATTCCATGGATGAAGAACGGGAGTTTCTCCATGGAGACTACATTGGAGTTTCTCACGACCAGCAAGCCTGGACGTGAGGTTCACCGGCATTGGCCTGATAAGGTCAAGGCGAAGATCGTTTCGGAAAGCTTGAGGCCTGGCACGACGGTCAATGAAGTTGCGCAACGCTATGGATTGCGAGCCAACAGCCTTTCCACCTGGCGGACGATGGCGCGGCAGGGCAAGCTGATCCTGCCAGCACCGGAGGATGCGGTAGAGTTCGCGGCGGTGATCGTCGATCCGCCTGTTTCGGAACTGCCGCCTAAAATGCTCAGTCGCCCCGAGATTGTCCTCGGTCCCCTCACCATCCGTCTTGAGGAAGGTGCGTCTGCGTCCCGGATCGCTGCCATCGCCCGTGCTTTGGCGGCGGCGATATGATCTTTCCGTCGAACCGCGTGCGGATCATGGTGGCGACCAAACCCGTAGACTTCCGCAAGGGTCATGACGGATTGACCGCGCTGGTGAAGAACGAACTGCACAAGGACCCGTTCACCGGAACGGTCTTCGTGTTCCGGTCGCGCAAGGCGGACCGGCTGAAGCTGATCTATTGGGATGGCAGCGGGATTGTGCTCGCCTACAAGAGGCTGGAAGAGCACAGCTTCACCTGGCCCGGCATCAAGGATGGTCTGATGACGCTGACCCACGCCCAGTTTGAAGCCCTGTTTGCAGGCCTCGATTGGCGGCGGGTTCATGCCATCCAGACGAGAACCCCGGAGGCCATCGAATAGCTGCGGCACGATGACTCAGCACGGCAAATTTCGAAGGCAAATCGGCTCCGGATTTGGTAGCTTCCTGCCATGTTTGATGCCGCCGACCTTCCCGATGATGTTGCCGCCCTAAAGGCGATGCTGATCGCGGCGCGGCTAAGCGAGGCGGCCAAGGACGTCGCGATAGCCAGCAAAGACGAGCATATCGCCCGCAAGGATGAGCGGATCGAACGGCTTGAGAAGCTGGTTGCAGCGTTCAAGCAGGCCGCCTTCGGACGCAAATCCGAGAAGACCGATCCTGACCAATTCGACCTGGCGCTAGAAGACCTGGAGACGGCGATGGCCGTGATCCATGCCGAGGATGAGGCGGACGCTCCTGCGGCAAATAGGATTGCCAAGCCACGCGCTACCAATCGCGGCTTCCTTCCAAAGCATCTTGCTCGTGTCGAAGAGGTGATCGAGCCGGAAAGCCTGATCTGCGCCTGTGGCGGTTGCCTGCATTGCATTGGCGAAGATGTCTCCGAGCGGTTGGACGTGATCCCGACACAGTTCCGCGTGATCGTCACTCGTCGCCCCAAATATGCATGCCGTGCCTGCACAGACGGCGTCGTTCAGGCTCCGGCACCAGCACGGCTGATCCAGGCAGGCCTCCCGACGGAAGCGACCATCGCCCATGTTCTGGTCTCCAAGTATGCTGATCACCTTCCGCTCTATCGGCAGGCGCAGATCATGAGCCGCCAAGGGATCGATCTCGACCGCTCCACGCTGGCCGATTGGGTCGGTCGGGCAGCCTATGAGCTGCGGCCCGTCTTCGATGCGTTGATCGCCAACCTGAAGCGCTCGACCAAGCTGTTCATGGATGAGACCCGCGCCCCGGTTCTCGATCCCGGCTCGCGCAAAACCAAGACAGGATACTTCTGGGCGCTGGCGCGGGATGATCGCCCATGGGGCGGGGGCGCTCCGCCGGGCGTGGCCTTCACCTACGCTCCCGGCCGAGGAGGCATTCATGCCGAACGGATATTACAGGGCTTCTCAGGCATCCTGCAGGTCGATGGCTATGCCGGATACAACAGGCTGGTCGGGCCAGACCGGATTGGCACGGACATTCAGCTTGCCTATTGCTGGGCACACGCCCGTCGCAAGCTGGTAGAGATAACCCGCAACGGGACAGCGCCGATTGCCGAGGACGGCGTCAAACGGATCGGAGAGCTTTATCGGATTGAGGCCGAACTGCGAGGCCTTGATCAGGAGGCTCGCCTTGCCGGACGGCAGGCACGATCAATGCCACTTGTCGCCGACATGCAGACTTGGCTCGTCCATCACCGCGCCCGTGTCTCCACGAAGTCCCCACTCGGCGAGGCTTTGGCCTACATCGCCAAATACTGGGAGGGTCTGAAGTTGTTCCTGACCGACGGCCGCATTGAGATCGACAACAATAGCGTCGAGCGGACCATCCGGCCGATTGCCCTCAATCGGAAGAACGCACTCTTCGCAGGGCATGACGCGGGAGCCGTGAACTGGGCGATCATCGCGTCGCTGATCGAGACCTGCAAACTGAATGCCATCGATCCATTCGGCTACCTGAGTGCCACGCTCGCATTCATTGTCCGCGGTCACAGGCAATCCCGGATTGATGAACTCCTACCTTGGCACTATCCGGGACAATAACGCGTAGGGATCGCAAACGAATCCTTGCGAGCATATCACGGTGAGACCCTGGACAATAGCTTCAGTGTCGACGGCCGCTTGAACTGCGGCGGACGATATGGCCGACTTCCCTTCCCGAAGAAGAACTCTTCAAGCATCACGTAGGCAATCGGGCTTTCGCGCATTGGCCTCTGGTGGCCAGGTGGGTCACGGGGAAAGGCCGTGTGCTCGGATAAGTTTACAAGCCACGGCAAGTGCTTTCCTAGTTCTTCAGTGATCGGCGCGTCCGTGATTTCAACATCCACGCTTATAAAGTGGACACCCGGAAAGCGTCTTTCGATGTCCCAAGGATCAAGCTGATAGAGCGAACTGGCTTCATTCTCGTTCGTGAAGGCCACAAACGTAGGTAGCGACTTGATACTCAGTCGCTTGCGTCCGTTAAGCAAACGCAAATCTTTGTAGTCCTGATCGGAGAGCGAACCAAGGCCATTTTTTATGCCGAACGCCTTGGGCACGGCCCAATCAAAGAACTCGTAGCTGATCTGCCCGTCGGCGTACCGTCGAAGTGGGAGGACATAGATATTCCCGCGTGACCCCAGATCAATCCTAAGCGCTTCGCCCGAAAGCATTGAAGAGCCCCCCATACCAATGAGGCTATGTGTGACTCGAGCAATCTTGAGCTCCATTACATTGGTGAATTCACGAGGAGTTCCGTCGACAATCAGCCGCACGATCGTGCGGAAGCGGAAATCCACGTTCTCGCCACCAGTGCATCCGGAGAGCAGCCCCACCATTACGCCCACGAGTATCGCCCTGCGAGTAATCAACTTCGTTCTCTTCCCATCCGCGTATAGCGCAAGCTGGCACATCAAGATGAAGCCGCTCTTGAGCAAATGGCTAAAATACGCATCCTTTTGGCGGAAATTTGAAATTCGAGCCAAGCTCCGAAGCAGTATCAGCGGTTGGGGCTCGGCCAGCGGCAAGGTTACCTAGTATTACTTTCTCGAACCAGGAGCTGGCTATGGCAACGTGCGACAGAAACAGCGGTTACGGTGCTACGGCACCAATGCACGCTGCAGAATAGCGGTGCTCTTCGTCGTTTTCCTCTCCGAACTGAGCCTGATCGACCGGGCAGGCTGTCTACAGCGGCATCGACCAATGTACCCGTCCACGAGTAGTTAGCCGCAGCAGCATCGAAGTGGAGCATGGCGGCTATCACCTCGAATTCCAGCGCCCATGCAGAAATTTGGAAAAGGAACCAACCTCCGGATTATACGTTCTCAAATAGGCAAATGGAAAGGAATGCACATGAACAACATCATCTATATTGTTGGATTGGTCGTTATTGTTATCGCGGTTTTATCTTTTTTCGGCCTCGGCTAAGCCAGGCGTGAGGACTGATGAGATCAGGTCTCCGATGCGAATGAGACTTGTCCGCAGGTTGCGGGCAATCGAGACATTTTTAGCAGACGCGCCTTAGCCTTGGGTCGGCCAGTTTGCCTCACTCGGCAGCTCAAGCGTGAAAACGCTACCCAATCCCGGACCATCACTCCACACAGATACATCGCCGCCGTGTAACTCCATGAGTTGGTTGACGAGGGCGAGGCCGATCCCAAGTCCCCCATGAGCATGATCCCGATGCTCTTCGACTTGCTCGAACATCCTGAAGATTGCACCAGCGGCCTCGGCACTGAGGCCGAGACCATTGTCAGTGACGCTGATGCGATAGGTGCGCGGATGCAAGTCCAGCGCTACCTCAATCTGACCGCCCATCGGCGTGTATTTTGCGGCATTATTCACGAGGTTTGAAACGCACTGTGTCAGCCGGACCTTGTCCGCGAATACTCTGCACGGCTGATCCGGAACGCTGACGGTCACCGCATGGTTTCGCTCCTCGATCGCCTGTCCGGTCATGTCCAGCGCAGAGTGAATGGCATCTCTCAAGTCAAAGTCAGATTTAACAAGATTGATTTTGCCCTGCGTTATCCGTGACACATCGAGCAGGTCGTCAACGAGCCTGATCATGTGGTCCATCTGTTGGTGCATGAGGCCATGGATCTGCTCCACCTTGCCAGCATCCGGCTTTCTCGAAAGAATTTTCAGCCCGCCATTGAGAGCGGCAAGTGGGTTGCGCAGTTCATGGACGAGAACCCCGATGAACTCGTTCTTACGATTGTCGGCGAGCTGAAGCGCGCGAGTCTGCACCTCGAGAAGGTCGCGCTGTTCGGAAATCATTTTACGCTGACGATAGAGCTCTGCAAAAATCTCTGCCTTGCTGCGCAGAATATCCGGCTCGATCGGTTTTTGAATAAAGTCGACGGCGCCCGCTTCATATCCCTGGAACCGCCGCTCGGCTGTGTGGGTACCGGCAGTCACGAAAATGATCGGAACCCGCCGTGTCCGCTCATTGCCTCGCATAAGTTCGGCAAGTTCGAAGCCGTTCAGTCCTGGCATCTGAACGTCGATCAGCGCCAGTGCCACATCATGTTGCAGCAGAAGTTCGAGAGCCTCATCGCCGGACCGCGCCTTCAATAGCATCAGCTCGTCGCGTTGTAGCAGAGCTTCCAGAGAAAGCAGGTTCTCTGGAAGGTCGTCAACCAAGAGGAATTTGACGTCAGTGTTCATTTTCGATGTTCTGCAAATAGGTTGAAATCTTGGACAAGGTCAAAACTTGAGCGCCTGGGCATGCGCGGATAGCGGCTTCAGGCATGGCCCGAGTGAAAGCCTCGGTCGGATCCTGAACGATTGCCGTTCCGCCAGAACGAACGACGGCCGAAAGGCCTTGGGAACCGTCATGATTGGCGCCTGTCAGGATAATCGCTGTCAGTTGGCTGCCCCAGGCGTCTGCCGCGCTCTCGAATGCCACGTCGATCGAGGGCCGCGAGAAGAGGACCTCTTCTTCGCTGGATAAAGCGACATGAGTTCGCCCCTCGAGCGACAAATGATAATTAGGGGGCGCGAAGTAGATGAACCCGGCTTCCACGGGCTCCTTGTCTTCCGCCTCAATCGCACGAAGCTGACATTTGAGGTCAAAAATCGCAGCGAGCACACTGCGTTTGTTTGGCGGTAAGTGCACCACGACGAAGATGGGATATGGATAAGTCGCAGGTAGTGGCGGCAATAGCACGGACAGAGCTTCGAGCGCCCCAGCAGAGGCGCCGATGATGATCGCACCGTTCGGATTGTCCTTCACGAGCCGATCCTCTGATAGATCTTCTCATCTCGGACGAACTCCCGGAAGCCATCGGCATGCGTTGAAAACCGCAGTGTTTCCTTCGAGCCCAGCCCGAGAAAGCCGTTGCGTGGCAGCGTATCCCGGAAAAGACCGACAGCCCTGTCCTGTAGATCCCGGTCGAAATAGATCATGACGTTCCGGCAGGAGACCAGTTGCATCTCACCAAAGACCTGGTCCGTCACGAGACTATGATCTGAGAACACGACATTGCGCCGCAGGCTTTTGTCCAGGACGCACCGGTTGTAGCCCGTCGTGTAATAGTCAGACAAAGATCCCTTGCCGCCGGAGTCACGATGGTTCTCGGTGAACAATCTGACCCGTTCGATGTCATAGATTCCGGCTTCCGCTTGGGCGAGGGCCTCTGGATTAATATCCGTCGCATAAAAGAGGGTTCGCTCCTCAAGCCCTTCCTCGCGAAAAAGGATGACAAAGGAATAGAGCTCTTCGCCCGAACTGCATCCGGCAATCCAGATCTTCAAGGAGGGGTAAGTGCGAAGATGCGGAACGACCTTCTCCCGGATCGCCGCGAAGTAGGACGGGTCGCGAAACATCTCGCTGACCTGGACCGTAAGGAAGCGGAGCATGTCGTCAAGCATCTCGGGATGATGAAGGACGCGCTCCTGCATGGCTGAGATGGTCGCAAAGCCCAACTGTTCGCGTGCCTGGCGCAACCGCCGCCGGATCGACGACATGGCGTAGCTGCGAAAGTCATAGTGGTAGCGATGATAAAGCGCCTCCAGCAGCAGCCGGATCTCAATATCCTCCACCTTTTCGAACGTCTCCGTCATTGCGGCATCCAGACCCGCACGAGAGACAGAAGCTTTTCGACGTCAAGCGGCTTTGCCATATAGTCATTGGCGCCGGCTTCAATGCAGCGTTTCTGATCGTCAGGCATTGCCTTGGCGGTCAAGGTGATGATCGGCAATTTCTGCCATGCTGAGTTCTTGCGGATGTGGCGGGTTGCGGTGAGGCCATCCATGACCGGCATCATTACATCCATCAGAACCAGATCGATCCGCCCGTCTGGGTTGCTTATCGATTGCTCCAGCTTTTCCAGCGCCTCCTCGCCGTTTCTGGCGATATCGACGATCACCCCGCGTGGTTCGAGGATGTTGGTCAGGGCGTAGACGTTGCGCACGTCGTCCTCGACGATCAGAATGCGGCGCCCTTCCAGCAGTTCATCGCGATTGCGCGCTTTGCGGATCATTTGCTGCTGCTCGTCCGGCAGCTCGGAGACCACCTGGTGCAGGAAGAGTGTGACCTCGTCGAGAAGACGCTCCGGCGATTTTGCACCCTTGATGATGATAGATTTCGAGTAGCGGCGAAGCCTCTGTTCTTCTTCGGACGAGAGGACGCGTCCGGTGTAGACGATGACAGGTGGGAAGGAATGCATGCCCGCTTCGCTCAACGTTTCCAGAAGCGCAAAGCCGGATGTATCTGGCAACGACAGATCCAGCACCATGCAGTCGAAGGTCTGTTCGGCCAGCAACGAGATGCACTCTGCCGCAGTCCCGGCCCCCACCGTTTCGACGTCATGCGACGACAGAAGTTTCGAGAGCGCGTCTCTTTGAACGGCGTTGTCTTCAACGATCAGCACGCGCCGCAGCGTTTGTTCGGCCTTTGCGCCTAGGGACTCGATCATCGACACCAGGTGATCGCGTTG
Source organism: Rhizobium sp. R86522 (assembly GCF_042466255.1). Classification (NCBI taxonomy): domain Bacteria; kingdom Pseudomonadati; phylum Pseudomonadota; class Alphaproteobacteria; order Hyphomicrobiales; family Rhizobiaceae; genus Rhizobium; species Rhizobium sp. R86522. Next base: position 3,487,363 of record NZ_JAXHBX010000001.1, on the reverse strand, counting down.
TACGGGCTTCAGCGCATAGCCGACGGCGCCCAACGAGAGAGCCCGATCGGAATAATCCTCGGCGGAGAGGATGTGGATCGGAATATGGCGCGTCCGCACGTCACGCTTCAGGCGGTCAAGCACCGAAAGGCCGGATTGGTCCGGAAGACCGACATCGAGCAGGATGGCGTTCGGCAGATACTGATGGGCGAGTTCCAGGGCTTCTTGAGCGGTTCCGGCTACGAGCGCCTGGAACTTCAGCTCACGGGCGAGATCGCGCAGGATGAGTGCAAAGGATTGATCGTCCTCGACAATCAGCAGCTTGCGGGCCGTTGCCTCGGATGCTGCACGGTCGTCATCGACGATTGCGACGGCCTTTGGCTTTTGTGCAGTGATCTCTGCTTCCGTGCGGAAGACGGGTTCTGCAGCGGACGCGACGGGTGGGGCAAAATCCTGTTTCGGAGCGTGGACCAGCGCACTGTCGAACTCGGCCGGGATGATGACGGTGAACGTGCTGCCCTCGCCAAGCTGGCTTTGAAGCTGGAAGCGGCCTCCAAGCAAGCGCACGAGTTCGCGAGAAATCGACAAACCAAGCCCGGTGCCGCCGAACTTGCGGCTGATGGTGCTGTCCGCCTGATGGAAGGCTTCAAAGATCCGCTTTTGCTGCTCGTCCGCAATCCCGATGCCCGTGTCCTTGATCGAAAAGGCGACCTGGCTGTCATCGCGACGGCTAACAGTCAGCGAGACGCCGCCGTTTTCGGTGAACTTCAGCGCATTCGCCAAGAGGTTCTTGAGAACCTGCTCAAGGCGCTGCGGATCGGTCTGGATGACTGCGGGCACGCCCGCCTCGACCGAGACGTTGAACTGCAGACCCTTGTTGGTTGCGAGCGGTTCAAACATGTGACGAAGCCCATTGACGGTCCTCTCGATGGACACCGCTTCCGCATTTATCTCCACATGTCCTGCTTCGATCTTGGACAGGTCCAGGATGTCATTGATCAGGTTCAGCAGATCATTGCCCGATGACTGAATGGTCTGGGCGAATTGGACCTGTTGGGCAGTCAGATTGCCTTCGGAATTGTCAGCCAGGAGTTTGGCAAGTATCAGCGACGAATTCAGCGGTGTTCGCAGCTCATGCGACATGTTCGCGAGAAAGTCAGATTTGTAGCGGCTGGCGAGTTCCACTTCCTTCGCCTTGGCCTCGATGGCGTCTTTCGACCGTTCAAGATTGTCCCGCTGTCGTTCCAGTTCTTCCGCTTGCTCCTCGAGCTGCGAGTTGGTCTGTTCGAGTTCCGCCTGCTGCTGTTCCAGGCGTGTCTGTTGTTCGCGAAGTGCGCGCCCTTGTTCTTCCAGCTCCTCGTTTGAAACGCGCAGCTCCTCGCCCTGGACCTGCAGTTCCTCCGACTGACGCTGGGTCTCTTCCAAAAGTGCCTGGAGGCGGGTTCTGAATTCCGCCGAACGGATGGCGACGGCAATCAGCTCTGAGACCTGTTCAAAAAGCACCAGAGTCTGATCGCTGATCGGGGACAGGAAGCCGAGTTCGAAAACGCCTCGTATGTCCCCTTCGACGATCGCAGGCGCCAAGGCGAGGTATCGGGGCTTCTGCTGTCCAAGAGCTGAGCCGAAGTTGATGTAGCCATCCGGAACCTCGCCAACCGCGATCGGACGGTGATCCCGCAACACATGGCCGAACAAGCTGTCGTTTTGGCCAAAGCTCGTAGGCAGGATCACGTCTGCAGGTACGCCGTGGACGGCCATGCGATGAAAGCGGCCGGCATTTTCAACATAAATGGCACCTGCAACGGCACCGAGATAGTTGGTGAGGAAGCCCAGGATGTTTTCGCCAAGTTTCGCGATTTGCTGCTCACCGCTGACGGATGCAGCCAAGCCCAATTGTGCATCCCGCAACCACTGTTCGCGCTTCTGCGCCAGAGTGGATTTTCTCACCAGTGCGGAGATCGCGAGGGTCAGGACGATGCCAAGCAGCCCCGAAGCTAGCGCGCTCGCCCGGGCAATAATGTATGACGCATTCATCTCCTCAAGGCGCTGGCTCCGCTCTTCACCAGCCTCGTTACGCAGTTGGGAGATGACGTTGCGGATGCCGTCCATGTCGCTGCGGCCGCGGTCTGATTTTACAAGGGGCAACGCTTCGACGGACCCTCGTGTCTCGAAGACCTCCAGTGTTAGCGCCATCACTTCAAGTTTGGACGAGACAAACGCTCGGAGTTCCTCGACACTCCCACGTTCGCGCATCTCGGCTGTAGCAGCCGAGCTGATTGTGTCCATTCGGCTCTGAACCTGTGGGAGGGCACGGTGATATGGCGTGAGATAGGCCTCCTCCGAAGTTAGAAGAAAGCCACGCAGTGCCGTTTCTGCATCCTGTATGTCGATCAAAAGCAGGTCGAGTGCCACCACAAGACCATGCGTTTGTGTCACTCTTGCATTGCTGTCTCGGACGTTCTGGACTGTGTAAACGGTCAGCGCGGTGCTGATGACGAAGAAGAAGATTGCGGTCACTGCGCCGATCAGGGCGTTTCGCTCCAGACCGAGCATTTTGTTGCCTGTCAGTGCGGATATTTTTCTGTGCATCAGAAGGTCTCAAAATACTCGGTCAAATGATACTGTCACGTAAGAGTGACGGCGTCGGAGAAGGGAATCGGCTAGCGGGGTCGCAAAGCGTGTGGTTCCTGTGTCCCCTCCACTCCCGCCGATCACGTCAACTTGAATAGAGTGCTAGGTAGCAACAATTTGATAGGGAAAGCAACATTACGCTAAATATGGAACAAAATGAGTTGCTTGCCCTTCAAGGGTTGGCCCATTTGCCGCAACGTCACGCAAGGAAGCTCAGCGGCTTCACGGTGGAGCACGTTCAACCAGAGTTGGGTGCTGCTTTCAGTTACGACTGGACCAGCGACCTCCATTTCTGTGCCTATCATGACATTGTCCTGGAAGATGGAGGCATACGGGCAGGGGATCGATTGGAGGACAACCGCCGTGACCTCCGCCACACGCTGACCTATGTCCCGCGCGGTGCACGTGTCACTGGCTGGTCCGAACTCCAAAGACGGAACAACTCGTTCACAGCTATCTATTTTGACCCGGCCGCTATCCGGCAGGAACTGGACACTCGCTTCGCCGAACGTGTCGATGAGAAGGTTTATTACCGAAGCGACGAGGTCGCAGGATATCTGCGCCAATGGGCCGGCCTGCTAAAGCGAGATCATTCTGATGCTCTATACGAAGAAGCACTGGGCCTCATCACCATCCTGGCGATCCACAAAGCAACAATGCCGACATTGAGACAGCCGCCGCCCCTTGGCAGAGCGCCTCTGGCTCTTATCGACGAGTTTATTGAGGAGAACCTTGGCTCAGATCTCAGCCTGTCGAGCCTTGCTGAACTCGCGGGCCTAAGTCGGTTCCATTTCAGCAGGGCCTTCAAGGCGTCCACCGGAGAGACCCCATACCAGCACGTGCTCCGACGTCGAATGGAAAGGGCACGATTGCTCTTGGCCGCAGGAGAAATGCCCATCGACGAAATCGCTAGCAGGCTGGGCTTTCAGGATAGCGCGTATTTCCAGAGGACTTTCAAATCATGGGTGGGAATGAGTGTGAAGGAGTTCAGGGACCGGACGTAGATCGTCACTGAAGGCGTCACACGATTCGATAGATCGCCCAATACAGCAGATTATCTGTTTGCGGCTAGGCTATTGATGTTTGGTGCCAGCATCACTGGAATGAGCAGGTTTTAACCATTGAGAAATATAATCCTAGATTGTGGGATCAATTCGATTGGGCACGAGTTAGCAAGGTTCACCGCTGCGAAACCTTTGGAAGTAAAGTTGATGACGGAAGGTATATGGAATGACAGATAAGGCGGTCACTGTCATTGTTGTCGAGGACGAACCAATCGTGCGCATGGACATCGCAATGTCTCTTCAGGACGAGGGCTTCAACGTGCTCGAAGCCTCAAATGCCGACGACGCGATAGCACTTCTCAACGCGCATGCAGAGATTAGGCTCATGTTCACGGACATCGACATGCCTGGCAGCATGGACGGCTTGAAGCTTGCCGAGGCGGTGCGGGACAGGTGGCCTCCCGTCAAGATCATCATTGCCTCTGGCCAGCGCGATTTGAACGATGAACGTCTTCCTGTAGAGGGAAAGTTTTTCAGCAAGCCTTACGACCACGGTCAGGTGGTCTCAGCCATCAGACAAATGCTCGTCGCCTCGTAAGTCGCGCGTGTCGATCATCAGCGGTCGAAGAAGCCTTTGTACGTCCAACAGTTCGGATCCGGGTTCACGCCGACAGCGCCTTCGACCGAAAATCACCATTCACGCAGGGCTACCATCAAGTGACCTTGTGAGGACCTGGAATGCTGGCTGTTGCTGCTTCTCCTAAAGCTCGCGAATATCCTTTAGGCTGCCTCGGAACGTGGCGACAAGGCCGTCCGGCAAATAGCGCTTCTCGGCATCGCCGTTTCCAAGCAAGCCGAGCTGGATGAGGCGGGATCCAAAGCCACTGCGGACCGGCTCTGCAACGATAGGTCCGCCCGATTCCTTCCATGTTACGCTCAGCATTGGCTCTGACGAATCTGTCTCGATCTGCCATGAGAGGTCCACGCGCCCGTCAGGAAGAGACAGTGAACCATACTTCGCAGCATTGGTGGCGAGCTCGTGCAGCAGCATCGACATCGAGAGCGTCGCTCTCGGTCCAAGGTCCAGATCAGGACCATCCGCATGGATCCTTCCAGCATCGTCATGCAGGTCTAGTAACAGGCGAACCACGCGTCCGAGTGGGGCGGCTGTCCAGTTCTCCTGTAAAAGCTGATCGTGCGCCAGATCGAGTGCAGATATTCGCCGCTGAAATGCTTGTACCGCTTCTCTGTCAACGACCTTTTTGAGCGTTTGATTGGCGATTGCCTGGACCATCGAGAGCGTATTCTTCATCCGGTGCGAGATCTCCTTGTTCAGGAGATCCTGGCGGGCCTGCGCTGCTTCACGTTCGCGCAAAAGCTGCCGCAGCTCAAGCTGCCGCATGACCTGACGCGCGAGAACGCGTAGTGCGCTTTCCTGTAGCGGAGAGAGAGATCTCGGTTTGTAGTCCAAGACGCAGACGGTTCCGATAGCATGGCCAGCGTCCGTCTTCAGCAAAGCGCCGGCGTAAAACCTCAGATTTGGCGCATTGGTGACGAGTGGATTGCATGCGAAGCGCTCATCCTTCGTGGCATCCGGCACAATCAGGAATTCTTCCTCTAGTATCGCTTTTGCACAAAAAGAAGAATCGATTGGTGTTTCCCGTACCCCGAGGCCGACCTCCGCTTTGAAAAACTGTCGATTTCTGCCGATCAAGTTGACGACCGCGATCGGTGTTTCGCAGATCTGAGAAGCGAGTTCCGCGATGTCATCAAAATCGCGCTCACGCGGAGTGTCGAGCACATTGTAGGCTTCGAGAGCCTCAACTCGATCCGCTTCTCGATTATGCATGGTCACACGTCCAAACCCGATGTACTCAAACGAACCATGAGTGCCACCTCTGCCATCTAGATGCAATCGGCACGTATCAACGCTTGCCGGGGAGACCTTTCGACTAGCCGTTGCCGCAAGTGGGCGTAGGCCATCTGGCCCAAAAGTGGTACGCGCCGAATGGCATGGCCTTCTGTGGCTGAGGGGCCGTTCTTGCGGGTATCTTGGCGAGGAAACGTCGAGATCACCCCCATTCTTATGGGCTGCAAAGCGATCATGCAGCACGGGTAGCGTACTGTCGCCTTTCGGCCCCATAAAAGACATCGCTTGCGGGTCCCCAGCCAGCTTTGCGAGCCCCGCTCAAGCACGACGGATGGCCTGAAGAACAGCAGCCGAAATTGCTCAAGCTGTTGAGAAGGCGTCGCTTTTTTCTGTGAGAAACAGCCGCCGAATTTACGCGGAGAACCGGCCTAAAATGGCCTGCCTGGAGAACCTAGATTCTCACATTATTTCAAAGGCTTAACAAAATCGCCGTTGATTTTCCTCTGTTTTCCTGCCGCGAGCGACCGTGGATGCCATCTTTGTGCCCTGGCTTTGGGCCGACGTCAACATAGCGGGAGAGCGGCAATTATTTCCGCGCGGGAGCGCCAAGCCGGAGGCGAGGGGAGCATGTTCTCGTGGCAGCTTAGCGCCGTCATTTCGGTCGTTCGGTCTTCATTGCCCTCGCCTGGCAGCGGACATAGCGCGGGAGTGGCGTCACGCCGCATTCCCGACTTTTGGCGTCGACTACGGCAGAGAACATGACGTCGGCGACAAACGCTGCTGGCACAAAGGCACAGTGAAGCCCTTTTCTAGTCACTGGGCGAAAGGCTTCTTCCCACTCAAACATCCTCGTTCCGAACATGTCGCAGAAGGTACATCCCATAGAGAAAGTTTGGCAGGACGAGCAGTACAGGTAGGAGGAAGGCCCATCTGTCGACTTCGCCGCTCGACGCGGCACCGCTTGCCTCGCTGCCGGCAGAGATCGCGAATGTGCCGAAGTCCCACAGCGCATGATAGATGATCGCCGGCCAGATCGAGCCGGTGCGAACGAGAATGGCGATGAAGGCGAAGCCGCTCAGGGTCGCGGTAAAGGCCTGCAGCAAGGCGCTCAGGAATTCGCCCGTCGTCAATGCGTTGAGGATGTGGACGGAGCCGAACAGGATCGATGTCCAGATCATCGCGGGCCAGATCTTCACCCGGGTCCGCAGAGCCTCAAACAGCACACCACGGAACATTGTCTCCTCTGACAGGCCGACGAATGCGGTGCTGAGAAAGATCAGAAGCATCAAGCTCAACGGTGGCAAGCCGAGGAGGCCTGCCATGCTGAGGAACGCAATGACGTAAAGTGCCGGGAACCACATGATCCGAAGCGAGCTCATCGGGTCGGGCGCCCCGAATTTCATATCGCGCCAACCCGCCGTGATGATGACGAGGACGAGGAAGAGAAAGGCTGCGATAACGTTCCACAGTGGTCCCTTGGAAAGGCCTTCAATCAAGGACTGCTTTTGCCCGCCGCTCAGCCAGATCCCGCCGCCGATGGTGATCGCGGCCCAGAGCACGTAGACGATAAGGCTGAGAGGAAGACGGGCCTTTCCGTGCGCAAAATTCATGTCAACCTGCTCTTTGTTCACTTGCCTTTGCCGTGGCGATGCTCGGCATTGTTGCGCCTCTTCTCGGCATCTGGTCAGGTCCGTTTCCACATCGGCGGCACCATGTTTTTGCGCTTCACCGCCATGCGCAGGACCAAAAGGCCCGTCGCAGTACAGATGACGAGCGCGACAAGGCTCGCTTCCATCCCGAATTTTCCGCCGGTCAAAAGCTGCGGCCCTTCGATCACGGCCTTGAACAGGCCTGGCCGTTCGAAGGCGCCTGACACCGAGCCGGAGAAGATGCCGCCCTGGGTGAAGTTCCACGCGATGTGGGCGCCGATGCTCAACCAAAGCCTTCGCGTGACCAGATAAAGAGCGGCAAGCAGCAGGCCCGCCTCGATGGTGATGGCGAGCCCGCCGACGATATTGCCGTCTGGATTGCCGAGATGCATCATTCCGAAGATCAGCGCTGAGACCAGGAGGGCAATCCAGCTCCCCGCAAGCGCTTCGACATTGCGAAAGATCGTGCCCCGGTGCAGCAGTTCCTCGAAGACCCCCGAACTCAGTGCCATCGCCGCGGACGGGAGCATGAGAGAAGCGGGATTGATGCCGTCGATGCTGTAGACCCCGAGAAGCATCAGGATGACGACACACAGCGTATAGAGACCGGCACCTGAAAGCATGCCGAGGCCCAGTTCGCGGCCCATCGCCGACAGGGCCAGTTCGTCCACGGGGCGTCTTTCCACGATACGGACGAAAGCGACATAGACGGCAATAGCCAGCGCTGCCATCAAGGCCGCGCTTGCTATTGCCAGCAGAGGCCGATCGGCAAATTGTACGCTCCAGAACCCGTTGCTGATGCCCATCAACAGGAAGAGCAAGGGGCCGAGCAGAATGAGACGGGTCAGCGGAAATTGCAGGACCCGAAGCCAAAGCGCGGGTTTCGCCTCGCTGTCTTGCGCCGTGTCGGATGCATGCTTCGGATCAACGAAATCGGCCATGGCTACTTTGAAGCCTTCGCCCAGTCGGGAATATGCCAATCGATGCTGATGCTCTCTGTACAGGCATCGGAGAGCTTGCGCTCCGGTTTATCGATGAAGGCAACGCCCATATCGCCCACGCAAGGCTGGTAGGCCAAGGCGCCGTGGCCGGCTTCGGGGATCATGAAGACCTGCGCATTGGTCAGCTCTTCGGTTGCCACCTTCGCCCAACTTGCCGGCGTCTGACTGTCATAGAGGCTGCCGATCGAAAGCGTGGGTATGCCGCTCTTCACTGGCACCTGCCAGTTTTCGCGCTGGACCTGCTTGAAAGGGATGCAGGAGCCGAAGACGAAGCGTGCCATCTCGTCGGCGTCATCGCCGATATAGGGGTATTTCTGGGCGGCGGTGAATCTTTCGTAGCCTTCGAAGCTGTTGAACGGCAGGTCCTCCTGGCAGGCATAGTTGAAGAGATAGAGGTCACCAAAGAAGCCGTGTTCGGACTTCGCCACATCGCGCTGGATGATGGTAAAGGAGCCGGAGAGTTCGGCATCGCTCATGCCGTCGATCAGGGCGAGAAGCCTCGTGGTCGCGTCGCCGGTGGTATAGCTCGTGACGAAGCTCCTGAGACTGTCTTTCGAGGGTTTGGTGTTCTGTAGCGCCGTGTAATCGGACACGATCTTTGCGCCCTTGTCCGCATCGTCTCCCCGGGCGGCGATCAGCGCCTTTTCGAGTTCAGTATCGAACAGAGTGGCCACCGGTCCGTAGTTTTTGCTGGCATCGATCTCGTCGCGTAACTGTTCCATAACATTCTGATTGGAGCGATCGATCCGGGCGGAAATCGCCACATTGTCGGCGAGCGCGCCGATCAGCGCGCGCTGTGCCTTCGGCAGCATTGTCGCGGCCTTGGTCACGTCGTCATCGCCCGCCATTGGCATGACAAAGTCGAGCCCAACCAGCATGTCGACCGTCGGCATCTCCTTGCCCCGGTGGAGCTCGTAGATGAAGGCAGGCAGATACGGCGTCATCGAGAGGCGGCCATATTGTCCGTTGCGCTCTTCGAAGGGCCTGAAGATGGTGCGCGGCTCCATCGGCTTTCCCTGATGGATGACCTTGCCGGCTTTCGCTGCGTGCAGAGTGTCGATGATCACCTTGTCGAGGTCAGGGAAGGTGGCATTACAGCTCGCGTCCGCCTTGCATTGTTCGACGACGTGTTCGATCGGTTCACTGACCTTCTGCGCGAAGGTCTCGTAGAGCTTCACCCAGGAAGGAGCCACGCCGTCGATGATCACCGAGCGGATGCCCTCGGGCGCCACACGCATGGTCTCCAGCGCCAGCTTGCTGCCGTAGGACATGCCATACATGTTATAGCTCTCGTAGCCGAGGGCGCTGACGATAAGCGGCACGTCCTTGGCGTTCTCAGTCGTATTGTACTTTGAGATATCGATGCCGGCGGCTTCGACTTCTCTCAGGCAATCCGCGATCGTGTTGTTGCCGATATTGCTGCCATCGATCTCGGTCGTTGTGTAGTTCTTCTGGGCAATCAGTGCGGCGTTTGCAGCCAGCGCATTGAAGCACTTGACCGACTGGCCGGAAAGGCCGGCGGACCGCTGGTCCCAGAACACCACGTCTCGGGTCTTGCGAAAGGGCTCGAAGGTCTGGGCGAGCAGCGGGATCTGGCCGATCGAGCTGCCCCCTGGGCCCCCCTGCAGATAGACCACGGGATCGGCCTCAGGATAGAGCGAATGCGATTTCAGGATCGCGAATTCGAGGGTGATCTTCTTGCCGTCAGGCTTGGAGTGATCTTCCGGGACCTGCACGCTGCCACAGAAGACCGTATTTCCCTCGATCTCGTCTGCGGGCAGGGGCCTCGGGCAGAGGATTTGTGAGATCGGCTGCCCACCGGCTTCGCCGGCTTTCAGGCCCGCGAACTCGTCGCGGGCCTGGCCGGTGAGGACGCTGATCAACGCGAAGATGTCAGTGTAATTCATGAAAATCCCCCAATACCCGCCAACAGCCATGCCTAGTCTCAGAGGCGGCCGCCCCTCAGGTCGATCAATTCGCCGCTGTCACGCATCTTGCAGGTCATGTACTGGCGCCCGACTGCGGCCTCGATCATCCATTCATGCTTGCCCGGCGAGCGCGCCTTGGTGAAGTGGACCTGATGGGTGCCGACCGCGAAGTTGCGGGCCACGATCTGGGCGCAACCCTGATAGGCCATGGGTGGCGCCTTGGCAGCGGACGCCTGCTGGCGATGCGCCATCGAGTTCTCGCGCTCCCTGTCGCCGGCCTGATATCCTTCGGCATAGCCACGCGTGCGGTTCTGCTCCCAATAGGGATAGCCATGAACGCCGTCGCGATAGCCGCGCTCGAATTCCGCCGTCTCCTCACCGCCGCCAGGCTCATAGCCCTCCTCATAATGATGCTTGTTGTGGGCGAGAGCGGCGATGCCGAGAATGGCGATGGCTGCGGCGGCCGCGGCCGCCTTGTCCTTGTCGCTCATGCCGGCCTCAACCGGCTGGAGACCCATCTGAAAAGCCAGTGTCGTGGCAGCCAGCAATGCGATGATGCGTTTCATAGTCCCTCTCCTTTGCACTCGTCTGGTTCATGATCTTGATGTCTGCCGGTCGGCGATCCGCTCACCAAGCTTTCACGCGCCGTTCCGGCGGCACCCATTCCTTGTCGCCCTCCTTGATGTCGAAGGCCTCGTAAAACCCGTCGACATGCTTGAGCGCTGCCGTCGCGCGGTAGAAGCCGGGCGGATGCGCATTGCTCATGAAGACGCTGCGGATGGCCTCGTCCGTCACCTTCATCGCCCAGAACTGAGCCCAGGAGATGAAGCAGCGCTGCTCGGGTGTGAGGCCATCGATCGGGACATTTTCTTCCGGATGCTCCGCGAGGTAGTCCTTCAGCGCGTCGAATGCGAAGTTGATGCCGCCGACATCCGCCATGTTTTCGCCGACGCTGAGGGCACCGTTCAGCTTGAGGCCCGGCAGAACTTCATAGGCGCTCGCCTGTTCAATCAGTTTGGCGGCTTCCTTGTCGAAGGCGCTGGCGTCCTCGGGTTTCCACCAGTTGTTGAGATTGCCGTCGGCGTCATACAGCCGGCCCCGGCTGTCGAAGCCGTGGGTCATCTCATGGCCGAGCACCGCGCCGATGCGGCAGAAATAGGTGGCCGCATCCTTGTCCGCCTCGAAAGCCGCCGGTTGCAGGATCGCGGCGGGCACCTCAAAGCCGTTGATCTGCATGTCGTAGCCGGCATTGATGATCACGGGCAGCGTTGCGGTGGAATCCGCGAAGGCCTCGTGTTCCACCGGCTTGCCGAGTTTCGCATAGGAGCGCGCGGTATCGAAGGCATTGATCCGCATGATGTTGCCGACCAGATCGTCCGTGCGGATGTCGACGGTCGAATAGTCGATCCAGTTTTCCGGATAGCCGATCTTGTAAGAGAGTTTTTCAAGCTTTGTGAGGGCCGCTTTCTTGGTGTCGTCGTTGAGCCAGATCAGGCGCTTCATGCGGTTCTCGAAAGTCTGGTGAACACGCTCCACCATGTCTGTCGCCTTGACCTTGGTCTCCCCGGAGAAGTGGCGCTCGACATAGAGACGCGAAACGGGATGACCGATGTTGGCCTGCAGGCTCTGTTGGACGAGCTCCTCGCGCGGCGGGAGCCGGTCAATGCCAAAGACGATCCGGTTCCATTCGCGGGCACTGTCGTCGAAGCGTGTCCCAAGGAACGGCTTGAAGTGGTTGATCACCCTGACCTTGAGGTAGTCCTTGATGTCGGAGAGTGACTTGTCCGCCAGCACTCGCGAGAGGGTCGCTAGGTAGCGGGGTTGCGTCTGGACAATCGTTTCCGGCACCGCGACGTTGACGGCTGCGAGGATTTTCGTGAGATCGAGTGCCGGGATCTCGGCCTGAACAGCGTCGAACGGTTTGGGCTGGTAGCTGTTGTCCGGGTTCATCGATTCGACCGGTGTCAGCATTGCGCCATGCAGCTCGCGTTCCAGATCAGCTACCATGTCGACCACGGTCGCTGCCCGGGCGGTTTCGTATCCGGCCTGTTCCAGCACGGTCTTCAGGTTACCCCTCAGAGCAATATCGAGTGCCGAACCCGCCGGAGCCTCGTAGAGGTTTTCCTGATTGAAGATCAGGGAACCCTTGACGATGAAGAGCACCATCTTCGTCGTATCGGCCTGATCTGCCGAGGGAACGATGCCGACCAGGGGAACCTCTCCAGCAACGGAAACATAGTGCCCGAGATAGGTCGCGAGATCGTCGAGGCTCGCGATGGCGTCGATCCTGGCCAGTTCAGGCTCGATGGGCGCTATGCCCTTCGCGTCGAGGGCGGAAACATCCATGTAGGAGTTATAAAAAGCGCCGACCTGCTGCAGCGGACTTCCCTTTGTCGCGGTTGCGGATTTCTCCCCGGCCTCCGCGATCAGGTTCTTCATCTGCGCCGTCAGTCTCAGCCCCATGAAGTCGAAGGTCCCGATGCTGACGCGGTCTGCCGGCCGCTCGACGCGGTCCAGCCAGCCGCCCACCGCATAACGATAGAAATCGGTGCCCGGATCGACCGACATGTCCATATTGGTCACAGAGAACGATAGCTGGTCCGGGCCGATCTCTGGCACCGGAACCAATTCGGCCGCCTGCGCGGACATGGCGGCAGACAGGCACAGGAGGACGAGAGGCGTCAGGCGTTGCATGAGGATCCTCTTTTTGGTCAATGATGAAAACCTGTCGTGGCCGGGTCCTCCGCTCATAGTGCGGAGATCCGGTGCCGGAGCGAGCCGGCACCGTTAGGAAGCGGGCCTCACAGAGAGCCCTCATTCGTCATGGACATTACGTTGGCGACCACCCCGCTGTTGGAGACGAGGCAGTTCCACGGTGCCCGTGTCGGGCCAACACCGACGGTCACCTGCGAATTGGCTTCCGAGAAGATCATTTCGATGATCTCGACATCGCCATTGTTCGTCGTGTTGGAAACTGCGGCCAGACAGGCGCTACGGGCCGCCGGCGGCACGCTCTCGTCCATCAACCTCGGAGTAGCGGCAGCCGTGGGCGGCAGTTGCGATGTTCCGTCCGAGGTGCAGCCCGCAAGCAGCCCCAAAGCAAGGCAGATCGTTCCTGATGTCGTTATGAACCTGATCATGCGTCTCCCCTCCTGTTTTGCTTCATCAGGGCCTGATCGGGCTCAGTTGCTCACCTCGATCAGGAACCGTCCAGCCGCCCAGCCGGCATTGCTGCCATCAGGCCGGGAAACCCGGCACCAGCGTGTTTGTCCGGTCATGCGGCAGCCGCCATTGCGCAGGATCTCGCCATTGACCACGCGCGTCACGATCGGGCTCTGGGCACTCGGGCGGGTGCGGATGTTCAAGGCATCGCCGCGCGAAATGCCCGCCACCTGGAAGAAGTCCGGCCCGCCGGAAAGACCATCGGCGAAATCAGGCGAGGGCGGCGCAATCGGCCTGCCGCCGGTGACCTCGATGCGCAGCGTGAAGCGCGCCTGCTCATTGCGGCGCGCGGCATTGCGCATCAGGTAGACCTGCACGGTATAGTCTCCGCTGTCGGGCACGATGATGTCGGCAAAATCGCCGGAAATCGATCCGTTGAAGAGCGCTTCGCCGCCACTGGGGCCGAGAATGTTGAAGTAGTTGCTGCCGTTGGAACTGTCCATGGTGACGGCCAGCCGCTGGCCGCCGCGAACATTGATACGGTAGTTGATGCCTTCGTATCCGCGGACGGTACCCCGGATGGTCGTCGAGCTCTGGCCTCGGCTGAACTCGACACGTGCGCTGCGCTCCTGCGCCATTGCCGGCCCGGGGCCGCCATTTGCCATGACGATCAGCGTCACCGCAATCACACCACCGACGAACGCACGCCACAAACGCATCGGACATCTCCCACTGGGAAGGCTTCGAACGGTTGCCTTGCAACCTCTCGCTGTCCTCAGACTGGCATGCTCAAAGCTTGCAAACCAGTGAATTAAATTAGTCTAATATGAGAAGGTCTCATGGTTACACCAGTTTCAGCCGCTCCTTGGGCGCGATGCGTTCCGATTTGCCGAGCTCCAGCTTGAACCAGCGCAGCAAGGCATCGAGCGCCGGCTCGGACCGGCGGCTTTCCTTGATGCAGAGGTGGTAATCCTCATGCGTCGGAAGCCCGGCCCCGTCGAGAAGCGTCAGACGGCCAGCCTTGATTTCGGGCTCGACGAGAAAATCGGGAACGAGTGCCGCCCCCAGCTCCTCGCGAACCATATCCAGCGCAATCACATAATGTGAGGCGAAGAGCCATCGGCCATCGAGGGGAAGAAGATCGGCCCGCCCGGTGTGCCGCCCATAGGCCTGCCAGTCCGAACCGATTTTGCCGGGCTGCAATTCGGTTGTGATGTAGCTGAAGGTCCTCTTCCGCCCGGCAACCGCTGCGGATACCACGGGTATCAGATACTCCGGCCACAGAAGCTGTGCGTGATAGCCGCGATCCTTGGGGAGTGTCGTTACGAAGGCGTCTCCCGTGGCATCGGTAAGCTCGGGGTCCTGCGCATACATCATGATCTGCAAATCGATATCCGGATGCGCCGCATAGAAGGAGTGCAGCCGAGGCACGAGCCATGCCTGGGCGAAACTGCTGCAGATGGCGAGCCTCACCCGATCGCGGGTGCCGCCGATCGCCTCGGCCAGCGAACGGTCGATCTCGGCAAAGGCCGGCTGGAGGCGCCGTGCGAGATCGCGACCGGCGTCCGTCAACGCGATGCCCCGGCCCTTTTTCTGGATCAGCCGTTCGCCGACAATCTCCCCGAGCAGGCGCAACTGGTGGCTGACGGCACTCTGCGTGACGCCCAGTTCCTCTGCTGCCGCAGCCACGGACAGATGGCGTGAAACCGTCTCAAAAGTGTGTAAGGCGCGCAGGTTATGCCGGAAATCCATGCTGTTGTCCTTCTGGCTACATTCGAACAGGCGTCTTCCCTATCGCCATCTGCTCATGCAAGCAGGGATGGCGAGGCACGTGTTCCCACGTTCCATGAGAGTTTTTTGAAATACAAGAAGGAAACTCATTGGACACCCGGGATAGGTCCTGAAATGGTCGGTTCCATCGCTATTGTGAACGAGAGATCGGCAATGACGAAAACGGTTGAGGGCAGGCGTCTCTTCATGACGGGGATCTCGGCACTGGCCGTGCTCTCGGGTCCCGCCAGGGGGCTGGCCGGCGAGGTGATGAAGGACGTCGCCGCGCTCAAGCCTGGCGAATTCACATGGCATGCGGAGAGGCAGCGCACTGGCCCGGTGGCCATCGTCGTCTCCCTTCTGGAACAGCGCGTGCATGTTTATCGCAACGGCATCCGCATCGCCGTCTCCACCTGTTCGACCGGCAAGCCGGGGCACGAGACGCCTACGGGCGTGTTTGTGGTGCTGCAGAAGGACAAGCACCACAAGTCGAGCACCTATAACGATGCACCGATGCCGAACATGAACCGGCTGACCTGGTCCGGGATCGCGCTTCATGCCGGCAATCTGCCGGGCTACCCGGCGTCGCACGGATGCGTGCGCCTGCCCATGACCTTTTCCGAACGGCTCTTCGACATCACCCATCTCGGCACACCCGTCATCATCTCGGGTGCTGCCGCAGATCCGCAGGAACTCACTCATCCCGGCATGGTGCTCGGTGCCTATGCGGCCCGCGAATTCGGCGATGCCGTGACGGCGCTACGCGGCAAGCAGCGTCCGAACGACTGGACGGACCTGAAGAAGCAGCCGGTCGTTTCCGTTATCATGTCGACCTTCGATAGCAGGGCTTTGCTGGTCGAAAACTCCGAGATCCGCGCCGAGGGCCGGATCACGGTGAGCGGCAGGGACAAGTTTGGGAGCCATGTGTTCCTGCTCGACGACATCAACGACGCTGTACTGGGCATGCGCTGGATCGCGTTTGCCAATCCTAACGAGGACGAGGGCGTGGTCAGCACGTCCGCAAACCTCCTCTCCCGTATTTCTGCAGACCCATCCTTTGTATCTGCCATGCAGAGGGTCCTGCATCCCGGCGCAATCCTGATCCTGACCGACGCCCCACTCGCGCCAGACAGCCGAACGGGAGAGGATTTCGTGATCATGAGTTAATTGGGTTCGTGAACAAATCAGGGCGATCTGACGGTTGGTCGCCGTGGCATGTCCCCATAGTGGCGGTGATCGATTCAGCGACCAATACGGCGCCGAGTGCCTGCCTCTCGCAGATTGAAGCTCGAATCTGACAGTCTGCCTTCGGCCCCGTCATCTAACCGAAGGTGCGCGTTCTCCCTGTGGCCAATGGTGGCCATAGGAGAACTTAAATGGGTATCTCACAATATGATCCTGGCGCACTGGGTCGACCGGCCTGGAACGCAGGCAAGCAAGTTGGCGTCAAGAAGCCTCTAAAGCAGCGCCAAATCTGGGCAGTCCGCTTCTTCCTCGACCGTGAAGGAAGGATACGAGATCGGGCGCTTTTTGATCTTGCCATCGACAGCAAGCTCCGTGGCTGCGATCTGGTAAAGCTGAAAATCGGGACACTCGTCACCGGCCACGACATTCGAACTCGAGCGATGGTCGTCCAGCAGAAGACTGGACGACCCGTGCAGTTCGAAATTACGACCGAGGTCAGAGCCAGTCTGCTTGCCTGGCTTCAGCGAAGGGGAGGAACAGTCGATGACTATGCCTTTCCCAGTCGCGTCGGCTACGCTGATCATCTCAGCACTCGGCAATACGCCCGGCTGGTCGATGAGTGGGTGACTGCGATTGGGCTGCGACGGGAGGATTACGGTACGCATTCCCTGCGGCGAACGAAGGCTGCCATGATCTACAAGGCCACCGGCAATCTTCGAGCGATCCAGATATTGCTTGGCCATACCAAGATCGAGAACACAGTCAGATATCTCGGCGTCGACATTGAGGATGCACTGGAACTGGCCGAGCGGACTGAAATCTAACGGGCGTCCTCAAGTTCAGGCTGAGGGCTGTGCTTGAGGACACAGACGTCTGTTGTCCGCTTCTGTTCTCGGTGCAATAGAAGCGGACAATCCGCTTACGGCCCCAAAGCAGACCTTCTTTTGACTGGAAAGACCTCGCGTTATCGCCTTGCAGTGCGCGCGACTAAGCCGAGGACAAGCTCCATTCTGCACCACGGCAACCAGATTGGTTCCTATCCTCCGCATTGCATTTATGCCTGCCGAAGGCAATATAATCAACTTCTCGTAGGATTCACGATAAGAGGAATTATAATAAAAGCTGAGTCCTTATGAAAAAGGTCAATCAAATCGAGTCATTTACCACTTTTATTCTATAAATTATTTTCATTTGCTCAACACCTAAGCTTTTCGTATATTTTGAAGACCTACGCTCTACGGAAGCTGGTTCGGTAGTGCAGCCGAGGATACGCGTTTCTTATGGAGGTCGTCATGGTTAAGGACAATGAACCGTTTGCGCAGAAACGTCGGCTACTGGAGGCGATGAGCGAGGTTCCGGAAGTCGCAGTTGCGCGACCACATCACGCACCTTCTTCGATGAAAGCGATCTCCTCATCCATGGATATCTTCATGAGTGAGCATGACGAACTACGAGCAAAAATTGTCACTCTAGAAGAGCGCCTTGCGATTTCGGAGTCGCTGGTTGATGAACTTAGGAGAGAACTTACGCGGAGGGATGGTCGCTCGTTCGGAGAGGGAGATCCTTTAGGCGTCGAAGAATCAATCTCTCTTGGGAGATTCCTAATCGATCGCCGTGACTGGTAACGGATCAACCATCTGCTGAGCGCGCTCCTTTGGCAGCCAGCCTCTTGTAAAACCGACGCTCATGGCACCGGACGTCAACCGCAATTGCTCATGCAAATGATGGCAATCGCCGAGGACCGCGGACAGCGCTTTACGAGCATCTCCGCCGAACAGCTTGAGAACCTCTTCGACCTCATTGGGCTGCTCTTCCATACATGGGGTCACTGCTTGCATGGCTCTTCCTCTATCGGCTTCTTCCGAGCGAACACATAGACCGACTGGCGAGTAGCCATGCCGCCGAAGGTACGGCGCCTCTGGGCTTCATTTTTCTCCCGCCACGCTCGCGCTTTGGCAACCTCGGCAAGTGCATTTGCAACGACATCATTCGTGCTCGTAGTGGTCATGTTTCACCTCGTCTGTTCTCTTTATGTTCTCATCTTCATGATGTAGTGTCAACTATTCGTCGTTGAAGGGGAGCGGCTCCTTCGGCGGTGGAAAAATTGAATCCTTTGGCCCTCGGCGGGGGCGCGAACGAGAGTAGCCATGGCAAGCCGCAAACAGCGTTGGACAAAAACCCTTTTGAACGCACGTTTTCCCCACCACGTCATCATTCCCTGGCCTGAAAGCCGCAGCGTTCAGGAACGACTGCCGATCATTTACGAAGCCAGTGCGTTGGGCGTGGGACACACGCGGCTCATTTCCTATGAAGCGGATGCGACCTGGCTGCTGCACAGCTTCGCCGACCGCGACATCGCCCTTCGCTTCCGTGCTTGTCATCGGGGCGAAATGATCGAACTATCTGAAATCGATCACCTGGGATGGTGGAGGCCAGCGGAGGACGGCATGTGCAATCTCTACAACATCAGCACCAACCAAGAGGCCATGCGTGCGCTGGGCAAGGTTGCGAACGATATCCTCGGCAATCTCGAGCCAACGATCGATGTGTATCCGGACCGTCCAGCACCCGTCGTGCGCAATACGCCTGGCGGCCGCGAACTCGCCGCTTTGACGTGGGGAATGCCGTCACCAAGTTTCGTGACCAAAGGGAACCCGGACACGGGTGTCACTAATATCCGCAATATCGAATCCAGACACTGGCAACCTTGGCGGAGTGTCGAGCACCGCTGCCTTGTCCCCTGGACAACGTTTTGCGAATGGGAAGATACGAAGCCCAGGAAAACGAAGCGCTGGTTCGCGATCAACGAGGAGAAGCCACTGGCCTTCTTCGCCGGGGTCTGGACGACGTGGACTGGTGTCCGTGGCTCACAGAAAACGCCGCGGCCAGGCACCCACGAGCTTTTCGGTTTCTTGACGTGTGAACCGAACGAAGTTGTCGCCCCCATTCACCCGAAGGCGATGCCAGTCATTCTCACCACAGAAGAAGAGCGCGAGACCTGGATGACAGCACCGTGGGACGACGCACTCAAATTGCAACGACCGTTTCCGGCAGCAGACATGATCCTGCTTCCTCTTGCTGGCTAGTTTTTGAGATGCTTGCGATGTTCGTCAGCAACATAGCGTGCTTCGACCTCCGCCATGTTGATAAGATAGGCAAGCAGAGTGTGGCCGTTGTCGTCGGCCAACTCCATCAGGCTCTGCAGGCGCTCCGCAACTTCGTCTAGCCGCCTGATGGCTTGCACCCGTTCTTCTGTTGTCCATCCTTGCGGAGATGAAGCACGGCCATTTCGATCAGATAGCATAGGAATTCGTACCTGCTTTCCTTTGCAAGATTCAAAGCAGCTTGCAGCATGTCAGCGATCAACTCGTCATGTTTCATGACAGTCCCCCCAATCTCGCCGCATGTAGACTTTATCATAAATTAGTAAGACTAATCTCCCGTAGAACTAGAGGGGTTTTGATGAGGCTGTCAGCGAATAGCCATCAAACCTATGGATTGAACGACATTACCAGCACGCCCCGAAACGCTGATATGCGACTGTCTTCCTGTAATCGACCCTAGTCGACCGCCGTTTCGCTTTCGCTAACCAGTCCTGCATCTCTTTCGATCATGACTTTCCCATGTGCAACGGCCTCGGAAGCGAGAGCGATAAGCTGGTCCTTCTCACGGGAGAGGATGCCAAGCACGCGTTCATACTGTTCGCGCAAGATCCTCATCGCCTCAACCTCAAGCGCGGGAGGCATTCGTTCGTCCTCCAGCTCCTCTGGCGTGGCGAAGAAGAATGGTGTCTCGCCCAGACCATACGATCCGACTAGTCGCCGAGCGATCGAAGTTGCTTGTTCGACGTCGCTGCCGACTAGACCTCCGGAGCCCAGGGATCGGTCTCCGAAGACGACCGCCTCGGCAGCCATTCCGGCGAGGGACATCGCAATTCGATTTAGAAGAACGGTTTCGGTTGGCAGGTTATACTCGAACAGATCATACGTGGTTCGGCCTCGCGTATATGAGCCCGGTGAAACGTCGAAAGTATCCCTTATCTCGATCGTCGCGGAACGCGCGCAGTTAAGCGTAAGTGCGATTAAGGCGTGGCCAGCTTCATGGACGCCCAGCCTGAATAGCTCTTCGGGGGCGTAGCCTATCCTCTCCGGCATGACAGCGCGCAAGTCACGCAACTGAAGTTCCCGCTCCTCATTCCTTGCTCGCCGTCGAGCCGATCGAACGAGTTCTTCAAGTGCCGCTGCAGACTTCCCTTCGAGATCGTCGGCAAGCTCGATCAAGGATTCGAAGGGTAGAGCATTACCAGTATGGTGGTGCAAGATTTCGGCCCGAGTCGTAACGTCTGGCAGACCCAACTTGAAGTGTTTCTCGATGCGACCTGCCCGCAGGATCGCGGGATCGATCCATTCCGGAAAATTCGTGGCACCGATGACAATCACGCCCTCTCCTGGGGCATTCATCAGGCTGAGGAACTCGTTGATGACTACCTGCCAATACGTCTCATTCGGGTGTCCGGTCGGTCGGCTCGGGCGCGAGCCAATGCTGTCGAACTCGTCGATGAACAGGACCGCTCCGGCACTCCCCTTGGCCTCATCGAAACTCCGTCTCATCGCTGCAAGCATGTCGTTGAGGTAACCTCCAGTTTGCCACACACCGACCGTGGTCTGGACCAACCGAAATCCAAGGGCCGTGGCAAGAGCCGAAGCAAAGTATGTCTTTCCCGCACCCGGCGGACCGGATACGAGCGCGCTCTGCCCGATATCCTTCCAACCCAACTTACCTTGTCGCCAAAGACCAATGTCTTTGACTAATCCCCGGGCCCAAATCTTTTGCTCTTTGAAGCCTGGCACTTCGAATAGGCTCGGCGCTTCTTCGTCCAAATGCTCGAGTTCAATCAGCGCCCGTGTATCATCAGCGCACCATTGCGGCTTCATTACCCCAGCGAGCATTATGCTCTCCGGCTTGCCTATAAGGACATCCACCTGCTCGCTGCTTAATGTCGGCATACCAAGGATGCGTCGTGTAGCATGAACATCTTCCGCCAACGGCGGGCTTAACGAGAGGATACGCTTTGCGACGAAGCGCACTTCTTTAGGCACCTCGTTTAGGTGGGTCGCCAAAAGGACACGCAGACCTCGCAGTTCAAAAATCGAAAGCTCGTGTTCAATCGTTTTCGTCCGCTTGGTTGTGCTGGCAAGTCGCACGGCTTCGCGATGCAGCCCCCATTCGTCTCCGTCGACATTTAGGAGGACGTGACACGCCTTCTTGTAGGAGAGCGGTCGAAAGTCGGGCGGAACTGTTGCAATGACGAATCCATCGTCCGGGCGAAAGTTCATACCATCCTTCTTGATCAGTCGCCGAAGTGCGAAATAGGCCAGGAGGCCGCTCGGATCCTTCTTCAGATCTCGGAAGCGTTCACGGAGTTGATAGCGTTTCATGTCAGTGCCCCCGCTTTGGGCGCGGCGTACCGAGGCGGTACCAGCGACTGAGGGTCCGAGCCAGACCGATGTCAGGGTTCATGTAGATGAGTTGACTGGTAACGACCTCGTTTCCGTCTGGAAGCAATGGATGACGGGTGACAATTCCTTTCATCGCGTGGCACCAACCGAGCACCAGCCTGTGGTCCTCCAACAGCGGTGCCGTTGTCAGAATTTCAGAGGTGTCCAACTTTCCCGATTGCAGTTTCTCCAAATCGTGGAGCACACGTTGCATGATTCTTGGATCATCGAAGACGAATGTCATTTGCTCAATCCTTCGCTATTGCCCGTTACAAACGGTCGTAGCGCAGGACGCCTCAGGCGTCCAGTGGACGCCTCAGGCATCCAGATTTTTTTCCATTCTTAGTTTGGGACATTTCTCCCTTGAGTCCTTGGAATGCCGGTGATTGATGTGAACCGTGTAATGGTGTTCCAGAATGATAGCTCCGCCCAAAACACTCAGAGCCGCTAGAGAACTCCTTGGCATGAAACAGGCCGAGGTGGCGGAAGCAGCAGGACTATCAAGAAGTACCATCCAGCGACTTGAGACAGGCCGGCGCGACTGGCCGCATGGCTCTGTGCTACTGCAGCGTTTTTATGAGCAAAGAGGAATCCTGTTTGCTCAGCCTCGAGAAGGAAACGGCTGGGGCGTCTTCGATAATTCGGAATGTGCTCAAGCGGATCAAAATCGACAGATATTTGACAAGCCTTGAGGCGGCCCAGCGGTCCCCGTTGCCGTCGGACTGTCAAAGCCCGTCCTGCGGACGGGTCCGGTCGACCTAACGGTCGAAAAGCGGACGGGCTACGCCCGAAGTTCCAGTAATTTCGATTGCAAGCCAGCCTGCGCCAGCGTGACGAGCGCGCTGGTCTGACTTGCATTCGAATGAATGCGGAATCCGCCTAGTCGGCGGATGCGTTAGTATAAAGTGCGTGCTCCGATGTTTAGATAGCTCCGGAAACCAAAACGCCAGCCAGCGACTCTCAGATCGAATTGAAGTCATCTGCATACAAAATCATGAAAGTGGGATTTGCTCTCACTTTGATTTACCGATCGCCCTCGGCCTGATGGCGGCGCTCGGCGCCATCCCGGGTGATGCGCTCCAGGGCTTTCTGGTGATCGGCGAACTCAATCTTGACGGCACGATCGCCTCGATCGCGGGGGCTTTGCCCGCGGCGATCAGCGCCAATGCCATGGACAAGGGCCTGATCTGCCCGGCCGACAGTGGTGCCGAGGCCGCCTGGGCCGGCAGCGAGATCGATATCCTCGCCCCGCGCAGCCTGATCGCGCTGGCCAATCATTTCAGGGGCACGCAGGTGCTCTCCCGGCCGGAACCATCGATCCGGGCACCCGCGGCCAACCTGCCGGATCTCGCCGACATCAAGGGCCAGGAAAGCGCCAAGCGGGCGCTGGAGGTCGCCGCCGCCGGCGGACACAATCTGCTTTTCGTCGGCCCGCCCGGCTCGGGCAAGTCGATGCTCGCTGCCCGCCTGCCGTCGATCCTGCCGCCGCTCTCTGCGGCAGAACTGCTCGAAGTCTCGATGATCCATTCGATCGCGGGGCAACTTTCGGGCGGCAAGCTCTCCGATCGCCGGCCATTCCGCACGCCGCATCACTCGGCCACCATGGCAGCTCTGGTCGGCGGCGGGTTGAAGGCCAAGCCCGGCGAGGCGTCGCTTGCCCATCATGGCATTCTCTTCCTTGACGAACTGCCGGAATTCGCGCCGCCGGTGCTCGATGCGCTCCGCCAGCCGCTCGAGACCGGCGAATGCATCATCGCCCGCGCCAACCACCGGGTCTCCTACCCCTCCGACTTTCAGCTGGTGGCGGCCATGAACCCCTGCCGTTGCGGCATGGCAGGCGAGCCTGGCCATGTCTGCGCGCGCGGCATCCGCTGCCAGACCGAATACCAGGGCCGCATCTCGGGGCCGCTGATGGACCGCATCGACATCCGCATCGATGTGCCCGCCGTCTCGGCCACGGACCTGATCCGGCCCCGCGCGGCCGAAAGCAGTGCGGAGGTCGCCAAACGCGTGGCTTCGGCCCGCGCCCGTCAGCGAGATCGTTTCGAGCGCCTGGGCCTGCCGTTCAGCACCAATGCCCGCTGCTCGACGGCCTTGATTGAGACGCTGGCCGAGCCAGATGCCTCGGGGCTGCAATTGTTGCGCGATGCTGCCGAAAAATTCCGGTTTTCCGCGCGCGGCTATCACCGGGTGCTGAAGGTGGCGCGGACCCTCGCCGATCTCGAGGGGGTGGAAACCCTGGGGCGTATCCATCTGGCTGAGGCGATCTCGTACCGCATCGCCTCCGAGCGGCTGGCAGCGGCCGCGTGACCGGCGGCCTGTAGGAGGAAGGGATAGGAGGAACGGGGCAGGAAGAGGAAGAGTGGATCAGGCCGGCACGGCCGTCGGGCGAAGCATGTCGACGGGAAGCGTGAGGCGCACCTCGGCTCCGGTCTCGGGATAGGCGATCTCCGTGTGGCCGCGCACGCCAGCGATGACGCGTTTCATCAGTGTGGAGCCGAAACCGCCCGATCCCGGCTGTGGCGTAAGGGGTGGCGGACCGCCGCTTTCACTCCAGCGCATGACGAGTTGCTCGGTTCCGTCTTGGTCGGTCTCGATGTCCCAGATCAGGGATACCTGGCCATGGCCGACGCTGAGGGCGCCGTATTTTGCGGCATTGGTGCCGAGCTCATGCAGGATGAGGCTGAGCACGACGACGGTCTGGCCGCCGATCGGGACGCGCGGACCATGCGCTGTGAAGCGGGGTGTGCCGACGATAGCGAAGGGTTCGAGCGCCTGGAAGACGACGCTTTGCAGCGAGGCGTCCTCGCCTTCGCGAAGACCCCGCAGCAGGAGGTTGGAGCGGCCGAGCGCAGTCAGTCGGTCGCGCAGCCGTGCGGCCAGCTCGTCGGCGCTTGAGGCATTCTTAAGGGAAAGGCTGATGATCGCATTGATGGTGGCGAAGATGTTCTTGAGGCGATGGTCCAGTTCCTGGGCCATGACTTCCTGCTGCTCGGCCAGCCGCTGAACCTCCTCGCGTGTGCCGATCTCCTGACGATAGGCCTGTTTCATCATGTAGATCAGCGTCAGGTCGGTGGCGACGACGAAAAGGTAGAGCCCCATGGCGAGCAAGGTGCCAAGCGAGAAGTCGAAGCGCCCTGGGCTGATGAAGAAGTACCAGGCCGCAAGGCCGGAGAGCGTGGCGACGATCAGGCCCTGCCGGACGCCGAAGACAAAACCGCAGATGATCACTGCGGGAAAGAAGGTGAGGAACGGGAAGCCTGCGGGTAGCACGGGGTCGAACCAGGCGCGGATCGCCAGTGCCATTGCGAAGACGATGAGGCTCGCGACATAGGTCGCGATCAAGCCGCTCGTCGACAGTCGCTCTTGAACGGAGGCAAACGCAGGCAGGCGGTGAAGTAATGCACGCATGGGGGCCCTTCAGGACTGCAGTCGACCTGTCGTGAGCTACTCTAGCCGGGGAATGGGGCGGCTGCAATCGAGGGGTGAGGAGGCGCCGGCGGTTGCCCGGCGCCCCTTCGGTGGCTTACTCGCCGAGACCGGCAAAGAGCGCAGTCGACAGATAGCGCTCGGCAAAGGACGGAATGATGACGACGATCGTCTTGCCGGCATTTTCTTCACGCTGGCCAAGCTTGATCGCTGCCGTCAGCGCGGCGCCCGAAGAGATGCCAACCGGTACGCCCTCGAGGCGAGCAACGAGACGTGCATTTTCGAAGGCTTCGTCATTGGTCACGGTGACGACCTCGTCATAGACATGGGTGTCGAGGATGGCGGGCGCAAAGCCCGCGCCGATCCCTTGGATCTTGTGCGGGCCGGGATTGCCACCCGAGAGAACCGGGCTGTCGGCCGGCTCGACGGCGACGACCTTGATCTCGGGCTTGCGGCTCTTCAGCACCTGGCCGGTGCCGGTAATGGTGCCGCCTGTGCCGATGCCGGAGACGAGGAAGTCGATCTGGCCGTCGGTGTCGTTCCAGATTTCCTCGGCTGTCGTCTTGCGATGGATTTCCGGATTGGCGGGGTTCTCGAACTGCTGCGGGATGATCGAGTCCGGCGTCGTCTCGGCCAGTTCCTGTGCCTTGGCAATCGCGCCCTTCATGCCCTTGGCCCCCTCGGTCAGCACGAGCTCGGCGCCGAGCAGGGCCAGCATCTTGCGCCGCTCGATAGACATGGTCTCCGGCATGGTGAGGATCAGGCGATAACCCTTTGCCGCTGCCGCAAAGGCGAGCGCAATGCCGGTATTGCCGGATGTCGGCTCGATGAGAACCGTCTTGCCGGGCACGATCTTGCCCTGGGCTTCCAGGCTCTCGATCATGGCAACGCCGATACGATCCTTGACGGAGGCGATCGGGTTGAAGAATTCGAGCTTGGCGAGCAGATGCGCCTTCACGCCCTTTTCCTTGGCGAGCTTGTCGAGCCTGACGATCGGGGTGTCGCCGATCGTCTCGGTGATCGAGCCATAGACGCGTCCGCGGCCGGGTTTCTTCTGCTCAGTCATCGGTGTCTCCCTTATGATTTGGTTGGCGCGAGCTTACGCCCGCCGACCGGTCCTTGCCAGCATAGCCATGCCGCGGCGAGCTTGATCCGTGGAAAAATCTGCTCCGTGGGCCCGGTCGCATTCGTCTCCTGGTGAGAAAAGCGCCTGCCGCCTGTTTGTTTCATGCCGCGTGCCGATCAGGCCGCGCGCGCCGTGATATAGGCGGCGGTGCCGGCAAGGATGCCAGCAGCACTTCGGTTCAGGACTTTCAGCGCTTCCGGACGCTTCATGAGCCCGCGCGCCTGGGCCGCGAGCAGGATATAGGGCAGAAGCACCGCCATCAGCACGACGAAGGTCAGGCCGACGAGCAGGATGTAGTCGGCAAGTCCGATCGCCTCGAGCGGGATCAGCGTCGGGACAAGAGCGACGTAGAACAGCATGGTCTTCGGATTGCCCAGCGTCACCAGAAGGCCTGAGAGGAAGGACATGGACGGGCGCATGGCGCCCTCCGCCTTGATGTCCTGCGGCAAAAGACCTGATGTCCAGAGCTTCCAGGCGACATAGACGAGGTAGGCGGCACCCAGGAATTTCAGGATCAGGAAGGGCGTCACGAAGGTTTTCGCCAAGACGGAGAGCCCGAGGATGACGGCGGTCAGATAGACGAGATCGCCGAGGATGAGCCCGAGCCCCATGAAGAAGGTCGGGCGAAATCCGGACCCCAGCGCCCGCGCGACGATCGCGGTCATGCCGGGTCCCGGGATGGCGGCGGTAATGAACAGCGCGCCGCAATAGGCGATGATGGTCGTCAGTGTCATGGAGGTCCTCCGCTCGCACTCAGTTCTATTGATTTTAAGAGCAATGGGAAAGCGCCTGGATTACGGCTCTTGCGCAAGATCCACGGCGATACACGCGGCACAAACCCTGGCGCCGGATGTCGCCTGCGACATCGTTGGCGTGGCCGTACCATGACGTCCGCCGTCGTCGCGATCGTGCGTTCCGGCGGACTTGTCTCGATGACACGATCTCGTTTGCGGTCGCTGGCGGACACGCATAGTCATGAAGGACCTTACGGAGAACGCCCCTGTGCCCAGCGCCGCCATGCTGCTTGCCTTTGCCCTGATCTGCCTTGGCATGGTGCTGACACCTGGGCCGAACATGATCTATCTCGTCTCGCGCTCGATCTGTCAGGGGCCGATGGCGGGCCTCGTTTCGCTGGCGGGAGTGGCCCTCGGCTTCGTCGTTTATGTGCTGCTGACGGCGCTTGGGCTCACGGTCCTGCTGTTTGCAGTCCCCTTCGCCTATGACCTGCTCAAATTTGCCGGTGCTCTCTATCTGGCCTGGCTGGCCTGGCAGGCGCTGAAGCCCGGCGGCCGCTCGCCCTTCCAGGTCCGCGACCTGCCCGCCGACAGCAATCGAAAGCTCTTCCTGATGGGCTTCGTCACCAGCCTGCTGAACCCGAAAGTCGCCGTGCTCTATCTCTCGCTGCTGCCGCAATTCATCGATCCCGCTGGTGGCAGCGTGTTGATCCAGTCCCTGGCGCTCGGCTTCACCCAGGTGGTGATCAGCGTCACGGTCAATGGTTTGATCGCGCTCTCTGCCGGCTCCATCGCCCTCTTCCTGGCCGGTCGCCCCCTCTGGATGGTCGTCCAGCGCTGGCTCATGGGCACGGTGCTCGCGGCTCTCGCCATCCGCATGGTCACGGAAGCGCAGCGTTGACGATCAGAACATCGGCCGCATGAAGCTGCGTTCGTAACGCAGGATGCAACGGGTCTCCTCGGCATAGGCGAAGGCCGCCTGGCACTCGGCATCTGCCGCCATCGCCGCGCGGTAGGCCTCATAGGCCGCGAGCGACGGAAAGCTGAACAGCGCGAGCGCGATGTCGTTTGCCCCTTCATGCGGCAGGAAATAGCCGTGATGGTTGCCGCCGAGCCGATTGACCAGCGGGATCCAGAGGGCCGCATAATGCTCGAACTCCTTGAGCTTGTAGGGATCGATCTCATAACGCAGGCTGCAGGTGATCATGTCAGGCCTTTCGGGTTCCGGGTAGAAGATGTCGTGGCGTGAGGTTGAGGGTTGTGCCCACGGCGGCAAGCAGGATCGCGGCGCCGCCCAGCGCCTGTCCGGGCGTCAACACATGGCCATAGGCCAGGATATCCACCAGGATGGCGACGACAGGGTAGAGGAAGGAGAGCGTGCCCGTCAGCACGACCGGGAGCTTCTGGATCGCCGAATAGAGGAAGGCATACATCACCCCGGTGTGCACAACCCCGATGGTCGCCACCATGGCCCAGCTCTGCGGCGAGCTCGGCAGGGCATTGAAATCGGCGAGGGGCGCAAGGATGACGATACCGGTAAGAACCTGGATAAGGGCGATGACATAAGGCGACGTGCTGCGCAGGCGCCGGGTAACAAAGGCGGCCACCGCATAGCAGAAGGCGGCCGCAAGCGCGAGCAGGATGCCTGTGAGATATCCCTGGCCCGCATGACCGCTGAGGGATGTTCCGCTCAGTGTCATCGCCAGCATTCCGGCGAAGGCCAGGCCCATCCAGCCGAGTTTGGCGGCGCCCACGCGCTCCCCGAGGAACAGCGCTCCGAGGCCGACGAGCATGAAGGGCTGAAAATTGTAGACGATCGTCGTGACAGAGATCGAGGCCAGCGGATAGGCCGAAAACAACAGCAGCCAGTTCATCACCAGCGCCACACCGCCACCGGCCGCGATCAGGATACGCCTCGCATCGAGGCCGGAACTGGAAAAGGCCCTCAGGTGAAAGCAGAGCAAGGCGAGAACCGGAGCGCCGATCAGGCAGCGGAAGAAGACCACGTTGTAGGGGCTTTGGCCCGATTGCAGCACGAACCAGCCGATCGTGCCGGACATGACCATCGCAAAGGTCATGTCTAAGATTCCGCGCTTCGTAACATGGTTCATGGTCGATCTCCGAGTTTTCCGCAGTCTATGCCTGGAAAGTCGGGATTTCCTTTGCGCAGATTAGGTGTAGTCTCGCATCTGCGGAATTATGCGCAGGAGATCGGCGATGAATCCTAATTTTCCTCAAGTGTTGGATACGGCAGACCGCAAAATCGTTGACGCCCTCGCGCACGATGCTCGGCTGTCGCTGAAAGAACTGGCAGCACGCGCCGGTCTTTCGTCACCCGCCTGTTCCGAGCGTCTGCGCCGTCTGGAAGAGCGTGGCGTTCTCTTGGGCTATGCCGCAGACGTGTCTCTCGATGCTCTCGGCTATCCGTTGCAGGCCATCATGCGCGTGCGTCCGCTGCCGGGCATGCTGCATATCGTCGAGAAGATCATTCTGGAAACGCCAGAGATCATCGAGTGTGACAAGATTACCGGTGACGACTGCTTTGTGTGCCGCGTGGCCGTCCGCAACATGGCCGATCTCGACCGGGTCCACGACCGGATCACCGAGAAGGCGCAGACCAATACCGCAATGGTCAAGTCCACGCCCCTCAAGCGGCGTCTGCCGCCGGTCCTGTGATACGCACTAGAAATCAGCCATCGGCGACAAGATGCTGGGAGTCGGGATGTCGGATGGCTGAAGCCCGCTGACCATCAGGGCGCACGACCCGTCATACGGTCTGGCGCTCCCGCTCCATTCGAGACGGTCGGTCGGGAAGAATACCTCGATGCGGTCGTGCGGAACACTCAATGCGCCGCGGATCTCTGACATCGACGGTATCTGGCGGGCGACGATATCGAGCATTTGCAATGTGCCGCGACGGAGCTTCCAGGCAAGGATGGCGTCGAAGCCGGGTAAGTAGCTGAGCCTGATCTCCGGGGTGAGGGCGGCATTGAGCAGAAACATTTCGGACTGGCGCACAACGGAAAGCTGACGAGCGACAGGCTCCCGATCGGCGAGGATCCTCAAGACAAGCGTAACATCGTCCTGGTTTTCCAAGTCGATTTCCCGCGCCTCGGCGTCCGCAGGCACCGTTTGTGTGACCTCGCCGCAGAAGCAGAATTGCGGCACAACTCGAAAACGATAGTCGTGATAGAGTTCCGGCTTGTCGGTTAGAAGAAAGCCGGCCTCGAAACCCTGTTTGTCGACCCAGGCAAAGGCGCGCTGCATCAGATCGCGATAGAGCCCTTGTCCACGAAACGCAGGGCGAACGGCACCCGATTGAAACCCAGCCGCCTTGACGACACGCCCTTTTATGAGAAGCGGCATGGAAAACACCGAGAAATTGGCAACACAACGGCCAGTGGCGTCGAAATAGCCAAAGGGCATCGAAGATGGATCCGGCCCGCCGAAGCGGCTCTGCAGCCCGATATCGATGCCGAACACGTACTGCAGCAGGTCCGCGAGCGCTCGGAAGGCGTTCGGATCTTCGAAATAGCCTTCCCTGAGCGTCAGCGTTTCCAGCATTGGATTCCTACACCCCCGTCGATCCGAACCCGCCGGCACCACGCGCCGTGTCGCTCGTCTCGGTCACCTCGGCCACGCGCACCTGCGTCACCGGTGCGATCACCATCTGGGCGATGCGCATGCCGCGGGTGATGACGAAATTCTCCTGGCCGAGATTGATCAGCAGCACCTTCACCTCGCCGCGATAGTCGCTGTCGATGGTGCCGGGTGTGTTGAGGCATGTCACACCGTTCTTGAAGGCGAGACCCGAGCGTGGGCGGATCTGGGCTTCGAAACCTTCAGGGATTTCCATGATGAAGCCGGTGGGCACCAGCGCCCGCGCGCCCGGGGCAAGCATCAGCGACTCTCCATCGGACACCGCTGCCCTCAGATCCATTCCCGCCGCTCCTGCCGTTTCATAGGCGGGCAGATCAAGCCCTTGCCCATGCGGCAGACGCTTGAGGTTGAGCACGGGGCCGAGGATGTCGGTGCGGATGGCAGCCATGGCGAGATTCCTTTGTTTGTCGCGCTCAATTGCATATTGGCCGTCGAAACGCTAGATAACCGCCCGACCAGAAGGACTCCTGAGATATGGCTGAAACGCTCGCCGAGGCGGTCTCCCGCCGCCGCACCTTTGCTATTATCGCGCACCCGGATGCGGGTAAGACGACGCTGACCGAAAAGCTGCTGTTGTTCGGCGGCGCCATTCAGCTTGCCGGTGAAGTCAAGGCGAAGAAGGATCGCATCCAGACCCGGTCGGACTGGATGAAGATCGAACGCGAGCGCGGCATTTCGGTCGTGACCTCGGTCATGACCTTCGAATATGAAGGCCATGTCTTCAACATTCTCGATACGCCTGGCCACGAAGACTTCGCCGACGACACCTATCGCACGCTGACGGCAGTCGACGCCGCCGTCATGGTCATCGACGCCGCCAAGGGTATCGAGCCGCGGACCTTGAAGCTGTTCGAGGTCTGCCGCATGCGCGACATTCCGATCATCACCTTCATCAACAAGATGGACCGCGAAAGCCGCGACCCCTTCGAGATCCTCGACGAGGTCGAAGAGAAGCTGGCGCTGGACACGGCACCGATCACCTGGCCCGTCGGCCGTTCCAAGACCTTCTGCGGCTCCTATAATCTGGCCAACAACACCTATCGGGGCGGCGATGCCCAGGTCGAGCCGCTCAAGGTCAACGGTCCGCAGAGCGTGGCGGAGAACCTGCCCGAAAACGAGCGCCAGACCTTCATCGACGAGCTCGAACTTGCCCGCGAAGCCTGCCGGCCCTTCGATCGCCAGAGCTTCCTCGAAGGCCACATGACGCCAGTCTTCTTCGGCTCGGCACTGCGCAACTTCGGTGTCCGCGACCTCATTAATGCGCTGGGTGCCTATGCGCCCCCGCCGCGCGACCAGGTGGCTGACACCCGCACGGTGCATGCCGCCGAAGACAAGATGACCGCCTTCGTTTTCAAGATCCAGGCCAACATGGACCCGAACCACCGCGACCGCATCGCTTTTGCCCGCATCTGCTCCGGCAAGCTCGAGCGCGGCATGAAGGCGCGCCTGGCCCGCACCGGCAAGCAGATGGGCCTGACGGCGCCGCAGTTCTTCTTCGCCTCGCAGCGTCAGCTGGCGGATACGGCCTATGCCGGTGACGTCGTCGGCATCCCGAACCACGGCACGCTGCGAATCGGCGACACGCTGACCGAAGGCGAAAACCTCGTCTTCCAGGGCGTGCCGAACTTCTCGCCGGAAATCCTGCGCCGTGTGCGTCTGGAAGATGCGATGAAGGCGAAGAAGCTGAAGGAAGCCCTGCAGCAGATGGCGGAAGAGGGCGTCGTGCAGCTCTTCTCGCCCGAAGACGGCTCGCCGGCCATCGTCGGCGTCGTCGGTGCACTGCAGCTCGACGTCCTGAAGGAGCGACTGCAGGGCGAATACGGCCTGCCGGTGTCCTTCGAAATGTCGCGCTTCTCCGTCTGCCGCTGGATCTCGGCCGAGAATAAGGACGATCTGGAAAAGTTCATGACCCAGCGCCGTGGCGATATCTGCCGGGATCTCGACGGCGACCCGGTCTTCATGGCGCAGGACCAGTTCTCGCTGCGCTACGAGTCCGAACGTTACCCCGCGATAAAGATGGTCGCCATCAAGGAGTATCACGTCGCCAAGGCGGCGTGAGTTTGGTCGAGGGCGGTGACGGAATTCCCGTCGCCGCCGGGTCGGCTTATTCTGCCGCCTTGATCCTCAGTCCCCGGGACGCGTCGAACTCCACCCTAAGTTTCTCATAACTCGCAATCGTCGGATGGGACGTCTCCAGCGGATGCGCGTGCGTCGCCGTGATCACGGCGACATCTGCCCCTGCCGCTTCTCCGGCTCTGACGCCTGCCAGCACATCCTCAAACACCAGGCAGCGCGATGCAGCGAAACCGAGCCGCTCTGCACCGAGCCGGTAGCCGGCCGGATCAGGCTTGCCGATCTTCACGTCTTCCGCCGTCACGATCTGCAGCGGCTGTGGCAGGCCGGCGGCCCCGATACGGGCGCGGGCAAGGGCTGATGGAGCCGAGGTCACGATCGCCCAGCGTTCGGCGGGCAAGCTTTTCAGAAAGTCGATGGCGCCGGGGATCGGCGTGATACCGTCGAGATCCTCGATCTCGCCGCGCTCCACCTCGAGCGCTTCCTTCACCACATCGATGCCGGGCAGGTTCAGGGCGCGGATGGTGTCGATCCCGCGCTTGCCATGCATGGTCGGCAGGAAGGTTTCGAGATCCAGACCGTGCTTCAGTGCCCAGAGGCTCCAGACGCGCTCGGCAGCGGCGATCGAATTGAGCAGCGTTCCGTCCATGTCGAAGAGAAAGCCATCATAGGAGCGGTCGAAAAGGCGGTCTGGCGCGTGATGCAAGGCAATCTCCTCGGGTCGGTTGGATATCCCGGCCTCCCTAGCGGCTCTGGTCCTCCGCTGCAAACGCTGAATGGGAATGACGAGAGACCCAGGTGACAGGAACGATGCTGTGGCATAGTCTGGCGCCTGAGAGACAGGGGCGTCTGGCGCAAGCCGGGCTGAGAAGCACCCTTTGAACCTGAACCAGATCATGCTGGCGGAGGGAGTCGCTCGGGTGTCGCGCCAGATATATCCGCGCTGTGCCCGCTGCGTCTCCGCCGCCTTGGGAGACGCAGACATGAGATCATCCATCATCCGCAACGTGCTGACCATCGCCGGCTCCGACCCTTCCGGTGGGGCGGGCATCCAGGCCGATCTCAAGGCCTTTTCGGCCCGCGGTTGCTACGGAATGGCGGTCGTCACGGCTCTGACGGCGCAGAACACGACGGGCGTCTCGGCCGTCGTGCCGCTCGATCCCGGTTTTGTCGCCGAGCAGATCCGCATGGTCTTTGCCGATGTCAGGGTCGATGCGGTGAAGATCGGCATGATCGCCAATGCTGGCATTGCCTCGGCCGTCGCCGAAGCACTGAAAGCCTATCGCGGCATCCCTGTTGTTCTCGATCCCGTCATGATCGCTAAGGGCGGTGCATCGCTGCTTGATCCGGATGCGGTCGCGGCCTTGACGGAGGACTTGTTGCCGCTCGCGACGCTCCTGACGCCGAACCTGCCGGAGGCTGCAGCCCTGCTCGGTGATCCCGAGGCTTTCGACCGCCGCATCATGGAATCCCGGGCCATCAGGCTGACAGCACTCGGACCCCGGGCAGTGTTGCTCAAGGGTGGCCATCTGGCAGGTCCGGAAAGCCCGGATGTGCTGGTTGCGGATGGCCAGGTGACCTGGTTCGAGGCGGAACGGATCCTAACGCGCAATACGCATGGCACTGGCTGTTCTCTGTCGAGCGCGCTCGCTGCCGAATTGGCAAAGGGGCTGGAGCCACAGGAGGCCGTGCGTGTTGCCAAGGCCTGGCTGGCGGAGGCTGTTCGGCGTTCCGATGCGCTGACCGTTGGTTCAGGACATGGGCCGGTGCATCATTTCCACGCGCTCTGGCCGGCGCCTGCACAGACTTGATCTCTGAGGCGGTGTATGCAGACAAAAAAGAAAACCCGGCGCTGGAGACGCCGGGTGGAAGTGAACTTGACTGCGTGGGGTTAATGATCGGCCTTGATAAAGGTTCCGTTCTGCAGCTCCTTCATCGCCTGCATAAGTTCTTCCCGCGTGTTCATGACGATCGGACCATGCCAGGCGACCGGCTCCTTGATCGGCTTGCCTGTGACCAGCAGGAAGCGGATGCCCTGTTCGCCGGCCTGAACGGTGATCTCGTCGCCGGTGTCGAAAACGACAAGCGTCCGGTTGCCGGAGAGGTCGCGGATATTCAGCTCCTCGCCCATGTATTCCTTCTCGACCTTGACGCCGAAGGGCTTCGACGCATCCCGGAACGAGCCGGAGCCTGCAAAAATATAGGCGAATGCCGAGCGATAGGTGTCGACCGGGAAGGTCTTGCGCTTGCCCGGCGGCACGGAGATGTCGAGATAGACGGGTTCAGCGGCGATGCCGTCTACCGGGCCGCTCTTGCCCCAGAAGTCGCCACAGATGACGCGAACCGACGTGCCGTCATCATCGATGACCACAGGGATCTCAGGTGATTTGATGTCCTGATAGCGCGGCTTGGTCATCTTCAGCGACGAGGGCAGGTTGGCCCAGAGCTGGAAGCCGTGCATGCGGCCGGCGAAATCGCCCTTCGGCATTTCCTGATGCAGGATGCCGCTGCCGGCGGTCATCCATTGCAGGTCGCCCGCGCCTAGCATGCCCTGATTGCCCAGGCTGTCGCCATGCTCGACGGTGCCGGCCAGCACATAGGTGATCGTCTCGATGCCGCGATGCGGATGCCAAGGGAACCCGCGGAGGTAGTCCATCGGCTCGTCGTTGCGGAAGTCGTCCATCATCAGGAAGGGGTCGGTCATCGAGGGATCGCCGAAGCCGAAGACGCGGTGCAGCTTGACGCCGGCGCCTTCCATGGTCGGCGTGGCGCGGCTCTCATGCTTGACAGGGCGAATGGACATTGGCGGACCTCCTCGGGGAACGGGCTCGTTGCTTGGGAAGCAATATAGGCGAGAGAACCATGGCACGCAGGCCTGCCGGGCAGAACGCAGTGTTCACTTTTGTGCCAGTCGACAGCAGGAAGAATGTTGCACTGCCCGACAAAATTTTGTCATGAAGGATGCGATGTTTGCAAATCATTAGTCTATCGGGCGAAGACTACCGAAGATTTGCAGTCGGTCGATGGACCTGGGGCAGAATTCATATGTGTCGTTGGGCAGCTTACCGTGGTGTTCCGATCTTCCTCGAGGAGCTGGTGACCTCGCCTGCGCATTCCCTTATCGAGCAATCGCATTGCGCAACCCGCGCCAAGACCGCCACCAACGGCGATGGCTTCGGTCTCGCCTGGTATGGTGACCGCCCCGAGCCGGGCCGCTTCCGGGATGTGCTGCCGGCCTGGTCCGACTGCAATCTGAAGAGCCTCGCAAGCCAGATTCGCTCGCCGCTGTTTCTCGCGCATGTCCGCGCTGCAACCCATGGCGCCACCCGCCGCGACAACTGCCATCCCTTCGTCCAGGGGAACTGGTCCTTCATGCACAACGGCCAGATCGACAATTTCGATCGCATCCGCCGGCCGATGGAAGGCATGCTGGACGATGAGCATTTCCATGCCCGTGTTGGCACGACCGACAGCGAACTGCTCTTCCTGCTGGCCCTTCAGTTCGGATTGCGTGAGCGCCCTATCGCGGCCATGAGCGAGGCCGTCGGCTTCGTCGAGCAGATCAGCTTGCATCTGACCGGCACCGCCCGCATCCGCATGACGGCTGCCTTTTCCGATGGCAAGACGCTCTATGCCGTGCGCTACTCGACGGACGAATATGCTCCAACGTTGTTTGCAGCGCCCATGGGGCCGAAGGGCAGCTTCTGTCTCGTGTCGGAGCCGCTGAACGACGAGACGGATACCTGGGTGGAAATTCCCGCAGGCAGTGCCGTGATCCTCAGCGAAAACGGTCTGGATGCCGCCGAGTTCAAGCCTGACGTCGAGCGCACACGGGTCGAGCAGATCCGTCAGCCGGCGATGGCTGCGGTCTGATCACAGCTTTACTCGACGATGCCGAGTTCGGCGCGCAGCTTGCGGGTCAGCGACGCACTGACCGTGCGATAGGAGCGGGTGAGATATTCCATAAGGTCGGCTTCGCCGAGCTCGCTGTCCGGTTCGACGCTGACCCATTTGCGCTTGGCGAAATAGGGCGCCTGCGACACGCCTCTGAGCGATGTCAGGATCTCGAAGCTTTCTTCGCTGACCTTGAACGTCAACCGGCTTTCACTGTTGGTGAGCAGCGCAAAGACCTTGTCTCCGACCTTGGCGACACGGCTGTCCCATTGGTCGACTTGCGTGGTGCCGGCGAAACCTTGGACAAAGGCGTCGAAGCCGGATTGCGTAAAAAGGCTCATGCGCCGGTCCCGCCGATCTGGGTCGCGATCCAGAGTGCCAGCCGTTCCGCCACTTCGTCCTTGGAAAGGTCCGGCCAGGCCTCGACCCCGTCGCGGGAAATCAGCTTCACCCGGTTGCGATCGCCCCCCATGATGCCGGTCTCGGGCGAGACATCATTGGCGACGATCAGGTCGGCGCCCTTGCGCTCAAGCTTGGAGCGGCCGTTTTCCTCGACATTCTGGGTCTCTGCGGCAAAGCCGACAACGAGCCGTGGGCGCTGAGGATGATGGCCGACGGTCTTGAGGATGTCAGGGTTTTCCGTGAGTTCGAGCGGCGGCGGCGCCTCGCCGGGCTGCTTCTTGATCTTCTGCTCCGCCGAGGACGCAACACGCCAGTCGGCGACGGCGGCAACCATGACCGCGATGTCGGCCGGAAGCGCCGAGAGCACGGCATCGCGCATCTCCTCGGCCCGCTCCACATGCTGGGTGCGAACGCCCACGGGATCGGCAATGGTCACGGGGCCGGAGACCAGGGTAACCTCGGCGCCCAGGCGGGCAAGGGCTGCCGCAATCGCGTGGCCCTGCTTGCCCGAGGAGCGATTGGCGATGTAGCGCACGGGATCGATCGGTTCATGCGTCGGGCCCGAGGTCACGACGGCTGTCATGCCCGCAAGCGGTTTCGGACCCGAGAGCAGGTCTTCGACACGGTCCGCGATGTCGATCGGCTCGGCCATACGACCGCGCCCGCGCTCGCCGCTTTCCGCCATCTCGCCTTCCATCGGGCCGATGGCCTTGATGCCGTCACGTTGCAGTGTGGCGTAGTTCCGCTGTGTTGCCGGATGCGCCCACATCTTCGGGTTCATGGCAGGCGCAATCAGCACAGGACGGTCGGTCGCAAGCAGCACTGTGGATGCAAGATCATCCGCAAGCCCGTTCGCCATCTTCGCCATCAGGTCGGCGGTCGCGGGTGCGACAAGCACGAGATCGCATTCGCGCGCAAGCCGGATATGACCGACATCCTGCTCGTCCTCGCGGGAGAAGAGTTCGGTATAGACATGGGAGGCCGACAGCGCACCGACGGCGAGCGGCGTCACGAATTCCTGTGCCCCACGCGTCATGATGGGCCGCACGCTCGCACCGCGCTCCCTGAGCCTCCTGATGAGGTCGAGGCTCTTGTAGGCGGCTATGCCACCCGCGATAACAAGCAAAATGCGCTTTCCGGCCAAGCTCATGAAGAAGCACCCTTAATCTCTGCGGCGCGACCCTAACGCAAATCGGGTCGCTGGCAAATCACTGGACGCCGGAGTGGTAAACGGCGTGGCTCAAGCCCCGCTGTCGAGCTTGAGCGGAACTTCCGCCACGGTGCCAGGCGTGCCTTCGAGATAACGCAGACCGTCTCCCAGCGTCGAGGCCATGGATTTGACGATCCGGCTCCCGAGACCGGTTCCCTTCGGCGCGCACTGGGGATCAATGCCGACCCCGTCGTCCTCGACCCGGAGCAGCGCCTCGCCGTTGCCCATCGTTTTCAGATGCACCCTGATGTCACCCGGCTGGCCGGTCGCATAGGCGTATTTGAAGGCGTTGGTCACGAGTTCGGTGACGATCATGCCGACCGAAACCGCCTTGTCGGCGCTGAGCGAAATAGGATCCGCATCGAGCAGCAGGCGCACCGGCTTTTCGGCGCTGTGCAGGGAATTGTAGAGCTCAACGGTGAGACGGTTGAGGTAACGATCAAGCTCCACCCGGCTGACGTCGTCGGAGGTGTAGAGACTGCGGTGCATGCCGGCGATTGCCGTGATGCGGGCCTGGGTTTCAGCCAGTTCCGCCTTCACTTCATCGCTGCGGGCCGCCGAGATCTGCAGCCTGAGCAGGCTGGCGACCAGCGCCAGCGAGTTTGCGACGCGATGGTTGACCTCGGCCAGCAGCGCCTCGGCACGTTCCTTACCAAGCCTGATCTCTTCATCGGCGCGGGCCTTCGCTGCACGCAGCTGGGCGTTGGCGACCGTCTGCTCGATCGCGCTCGACAAGAGTGACAGGAAGTCGTCGCTGACTGTCTTGATCACGTAGTCCGCAGCACCCGCCTTGATCGCCTCAATCGCGACCTGCGCCTCGTTGGACCCGGTGACATAGACCACCGGCACATCGATCTCGGCATCGCGCATGCGGCCGAGCACGTCGTGGCCGGTCGTCTGGCGCAGGTAATGATCGAGCACGACGACGTCGAATGCGGCCGTCTTCAGGAGTTCAAGCGCGTCTTCGGCGTTCTCGGCATGCGACACCTCATGACCAAGCCGTCCCATATGCCTCTGGACCAGCCGGGCAATGGCAGCATCGTCATCGATGTAGAGAACGCTGAAGCTCATCGCCTGCCCGCCATCAGGGGATTTGCATGACGGAGAAGAACAGTCCGAGCTGGCGAATGGCGTTGGCGAAATTGTCGTAATCGACAGGTTTGGTAATATAGACATTGGCCCCGAGATCGTAGCAGCGCTGGATTTCGCGTTCGTCATCCGTCGTCGTGAGGATGACGACCGGGAGCCGTCGCGTGTGCGGATTGGATTTAATCTGGTCGAGAATATCGGTGCCCGACATGTCGGGCAGATTGAGGTCGAGCAGGATCAACAGGTAGCGGTCTTCTGAAATCTTGCCGCTACGATCCTTGCCCAGCACATAGTCCAGCGCTTCGGTGCCGTTGGTGAAGGGCACGATCTCGTTGTTGACGCCGGCCCGACGCACGTTCTTTTCGATCAGACGGGCGTGACCCTCGTCGTCTTCGACCATGACAATGGTGACTTCTTTACCCACGGCTTTCATTATCAACTCCGTACCAAGCGTGACAGATCAGATGGCAGTCGCAGTACGAAGGTTGACCCTTCTCCTAAACGGGATTGAACGGTGATCTCCCCCCCAAGGTTCCGTGCCAGTGAGCGGACATGGGCAAGGCCGATGCCTTCACCCGATTGGTCCTGCTGACCGGCGCGGCGGAAAAGTTCGAAAATGCGTTCGTGGTCCTGCTCTGCAACGCCACGGCCGTTGTCCTGCACCTCGATCCTTACCATGTGACGCCCTTCGGGCGCGGTTCGGACGGCGAGCGTCAGGGGCCGTTGGGGATGCTTGTATTTGATAGCATTATCGAAAAGGTTACCAAGAATTTGTTCGACCGACAATCGATCGGTGTTCAGGCGGGTGGCCTTGATGTCGATATCGATGCTGCCGTCGCTTTCGCTGATCTGGTGATAGACGCTGTTGGTGATGGTCTCCAGCAGGGGCTGCAGTTCGACGATTTCGGGCTTCAGCTGGCGTCGCCCGTCGCGCGAGATCTTCAGGATCGCGTTGATCAGTCCGTCCATCTTCTTGGTCGACGAGCGAATGAAGCCGATGGCTTCGGGCAGGTCTTCCGACGCAGCCAGTCTGGCCTCGCGGATCTCCTCTTCGGACACCGGCTTGCCGTCGTTCAGGACATAGGCCTGCAAGGATTTCAGCGAGGCGTCGAGCTCTGCGGTAAAGCCCATGATGTTCACGAGCGGTGCCCTCAGGTCATGGGTGACGATATAGGCGAAGCGCTGGATCTCCTGGTTTGCCTGCATCAGGTCCTCGGTGCGTTCCGCAACGCGGGCTTCCAGACCCTGGTTCAACACTTCCACCTCGCGCCTGGAAGCCGCAAGTGCACGCACATGCTGGGCGACGACCAGGATCGCACCACCCATCACGGCTATGATGGCGATGCCGCCGCCGACCGTGATCCACTGAAGCTGCTGGGTCGCACTGATCTGCGCCTCGGTTCCCCGGTCGACATTCGCGTCCGAAAGTTCCTTGAACTGATCGAGCATGGAGCGGATGTCGTCCATAAGCTCACGACCAACATCGCTCTGGATCAATTCGACGGCCTGAGCCTGCTCGCCGCTGCGCATGAGATTGATGGCCTGCCCCATCTCGGCGAGCTTTCCCCGGATCCGGTCGCGCAACCGGTCCATCTGGGCTGCCTTGACCGGGCGATCGGCAACCGCTGTCGCCAGTCGGTCGACCTCTTCCCGGATCGCGCCGACGGCGGACTCGTAAGGTTCAAGAAATAGCTCGTCCTGCGTGATAACAAAACCACGTTGGCCGGTCTCGGCGTCGGTCAGCTTCTGCATGAGGTCGGCGGCCATGCGCCGGATGTTACGCTCCTGCAGGATATATTCGAAGGTCGCCTGGGTGCGCTCGACAAGACCAAAGGTCGCGACGATAATGCCGATGAGGATTGCGGTGCCAATCAGGAGAAAGAGCAGCGTGGACCGAACGAAGCCGGTTTGGGTGGCAGACATGTCACTCCTGACGGAACATAAAGCGCGTTAGGTGGTTGCAACGCACGATCGATATGTTTGTTCCATCAAAAAATCGCGGACTCGCGATTTATTTTCGTCCGTGGTTGCCGTCAGGACACCTGGAAGGCGGTCACCACAGCTGCGACCGCGATCACCCAGAGCGCGATCCGACCAGACCGTGTATGTCGCGCTTCTGCCCGTCCGATGCGCTCGGCCGTGTCCGCATCGAAACGCAGACCTTCCTCGCTCATCCGCACGATCTCGCCATGAAGCTTCTCGGTCTTGCTGGCG
Source organism: Rhizobium sp. R86522 (assembly GCF_042466255.1). Classification (NCBI taxonomy): domain Bacteria; kingdom Pseudomonadati; phylum Pseudomonadota; class Alphaproteobacteria; order Hyphomicrobiales; family Rhizobiaceae; genus Rhizobium; species Rhizobium sp. R86522. The sequence continues at coordinate 3,445,855 of NZ_JAXHBX010000001.1, read as the reverse complement.
ATTTCTGGCAGAGCTTCGGCCAGCCTGAGTGCTGCCTTGGCGCCGTCCTTGAGATCGGTCGCAATCCGCTTCGGACCCAGATTGTCGCGGATCCAATTTGAGACGACCGGCTCTGCGGCTTTCCACATGTTGAAGCGCGGATTGAGAATGCGCGAGACGCCCTCGACGACGACCATGGTCTTTTGCAGCATCACCAGTTCAGGGCGTGTCTGCATGTCGAAGATCTCGGTGACTTCGAACAATAGCGTCAGCAGCTTACCCATCGAGATGGTCTCGGCCGGCTGCCCGTGGATCGGCTCTCCGATGGCGCGGATCGCCTGGGCGAAGCTCGCGACGTTGTGGTGCGACGGAACGTAGCCGGCTTCGAAATGCACTTCTGCCACGCGCATGTAGTCGCGCGTGATGAAGCCGTAGAGGATCTCGGCGAGGAAGCGGCGTTCCTTTTTGCCAAGTCGTCCGGCAATGCCCATGTCGACGGCGACGATCATGCCGGCGGGATCGACGAAGAGATTGCCCGGATGCATGTCGGCATGGAAGAAGCCGTCGCGCAACGTATGGCGTAGGAAGGACTGGATCAGCGTGTCGGCGAGCGCGTTGAGGTCATGACCGGCGGCCCTCAAGCCCTCGACATCGGACATCTTGACGCCATCGATCCATTCCATGGTGACGACGTCGCGGCCCGTGCGCTCCCAGTCGACTTCGGGCACGCGAAAGCCCGGGTCGTCCTTGGTGTTTTCCGCAATCTCGGACAGGGCCGCAGCCTCAAGGCGCAGATCCATCTCGACCTTGGTGGTCTGCTCCAGCGTCTTCGTCACCTCGACGGGCCGCAGGCGCCGCGTATGCGGCAGGAAACGTTCCTGGAGATGCGAGACGAGATACATGGCCTCAAGATCGGCCGCAAACCGCTTGCGCACGCCCGGACGGATCACCTTGACGGCAACCTTCCGCGAGCCCTCTGGCGTTGCGACCTGGGCCGGATGCACCTGGGCGATCGAGGCGGCGGCGATCGGTTCACCGAAATGCGTGTAGAGCTCTTCGATGGAGCGGCCGAGCGATTCCTGAATGGTCGTCTTCGAGGCTTGCGTCGGGAAGAAATCCATCCGGTCCTGCAGCCCGGCGAGATCCTCTGCAAATTCAGCGCCGACGACATCCGGACGGGTGGCGAGAAACTGGCCGATCTTCACATAGGACGGGCCGAGGCGTGCAACGGCCCTGGCGAGACGATCCGACCGCTCGACCGATTTCGCGCGGCCACGCGCGAGCGGCGCGACGGCCGCCTTGGCGATCCCGACGAGCGGCGGAAGTCCTTCGGACGGCAGGGCCGCGACCACCCCTTCGCGCACCAGCACCCACCCAACCCGCGCCAGGCGGAAATATGCCCCGATCGTGCTCATGCGCCTCAGATCTTCCAGCCGGAATGGAGCGCCGCGATGCCGCCGGTGTAATTGGTGAAGCGGACGTTGGAGAAACCGGCGCGCTCGATCATCCGGGCAAAATCCGGCTGATTGGGGAATTTGCGGATCGACTCGACGAGATACTGATAGGGTTCGGCATCGCCGGTGATCATTTTGCCGAAGCGCGGGATCGCATTGAACGACCAGGCATCATAGACCTTGTCGAGCAGCGGCAGTTCCACCTCGGAAAACTCCAGCACGAGCAGACGTCCGCCGCGCTTCAGAACGCGGAAGGCCTCCGACAACGCCACATCGATATGCGGCACATTGCGGATGCCGAACGCGATCGTATAGGCGTCGAAGCTGTTGTCCTCGAAGGGCAGGCTTTCCGCATTTGCCTCGACAAAGGTGAGGTTGGGGGAAAGCCCCTTCTTCTCCGCCCGCTCGGCACCCACGCCGAGCATGGAGCCGTTGATGTCGAGCACGGTCGCATGCGCCATTCGGTTGGAGGCCTCGACGATACGGAAGGCGATGTCGCCCGTGCCGCCGGCGACGTCGAGCACCTTATAGTTCTGATCCTTGCGCGGATTGAGAGCCGCCACCATCGCATCCTTCCAGACACGGTGGAGGCCGGCTGACATGACGTCGTTCATGATGTCGTAGCGCTTGGCCACCTTGTGGAAGACATCGTTGACCAGGTCCTGCTTTTCCTGCTCGTCGACCTGGCGGAACCCGTAGGAGGTTTCCATGCCGCCATCGGCGGAAATGCGGCTTGCAGTCATCGGTTCACTCCACATATCGGAACGGTCGGCGGACCATAGCGAAAAGGCCTGTCTCGCGCTATCTGCGTGGGAGAAGCCTTGGCTTCGCTGGTCTATAGACCTTTAAAGAAGCGGTTCAAACAGAAAGATGGGCGGAAATGCCGGAATTGCCAGAGGTTGAGACAGTCAGACGCGGCCTTGCGCCCGCCATGGAAGGCGCCAATCTGCAGCGCCTGGAGCTGCGCAGACCGGATCTGCGCTTTCCTCTCCCGCGCGATTTTGCCGCAAGGGTCGAAGGTCGGCGTATTCTCGCGCTGTCCCGTCGGGCGAAATACCTGCTCGTCGACCTTGAGGAGGATCTGACCGTCATCGCGCATCTCGGCATGTCCGGCTCGTTCCGTATCGAAGCGGCAGCCGAGGCAAACATCCCCGGCGTCTTCCACCACGAGCGCAGCAAGGATGAGAAGCACGACCACGTCGTCTTTCATCTGCAGCGTCCGGAGGGCCCTGTCCGCGTCGTCTATAATGACCCGCGTCGGTTCGGCTTCATGGAGCTGATGGCGCGTTCTGAACTCGATACCTATCCGGCATTTCGCGATCTCGGCCCCGAGCCGGTCGGCAATATCCTCTCCCCGGACTATCTGGCGACCCGTTTTGCAGGCCGCAGCCAGCCGCTGAAGGGGGCTCTGCTCGATCAGAAGGTAATTGCCGGCCTCGGCAACATCTATGTCTGTGAAGCGCTCTGGCGCTCGCATCTGTCGCCGACCCGCAAGGTTTCCACCCTGGTCACGGCGAAGGGAAAACCGAAGGCGGAACTTGAGCTGCTCACCCAATCGATCCGCGAGGTCATTGCCGATGCGATCGAGGCAGGTGGTTCGTCGCTGCGCGACCATATCCAGGCGGATGGCACCTTGGGGTACTTCCAGCATTCCTTCCGCGCCTATGATCGGGAGGGCGAGCCCTGCCTCACGAATGGTTGCAGGGGTACCGTCGAAAGGATAGTTCAATCCGGCCGCTCGACATTCTATTGTCGCACCTGCCAGAAATGAGGCCTTCGGGTCGTGGAGGAGGAAGCCATGTCATTTGAAACCCTGCTGATCGAACGGCGCGACCGTGTTGCGCTGGTGACGCTCAACCGGCCCCAGGCGCTGAATGCCCTGAACTCGACGGTCATGCGCGAGCTAAGCCAGCTTCTCGCCGAGCTGCAGGCCGACGCGACTGTCGGTGCTGTGGTGCTCACGGGCTCGGAAAAGGCCTTCGCTGCCGGTGCTGACATCAAGGAAATGCAGTCGCTTGGTTTCGTCGACACCTATACCGGTGACTTCATCGGCGGATGGGATCACATCGCCGGCTTCCGCAAGCCCTTCATCGCCGCCGTCTCCGGTTTTGCACTCGGTGGCGGCTGTGAGCTCGCCATGATGTGCGACTTCATCATCGCCTCGAAGACCGCAAAGTTCGGCCAGCCCGAGATCACCCTTGGCATCATTCCCGGCATGGGCGGCTCCCAGCGCTTGACCCGCGCCGTCGGCAAGGCCAAGGCCATGGATCTTTGTCTGACCGGCCGCATGATGGATGCCGCGGAAGCGGAAAGTGCCGGCCTGGTGGCGCGCGTCGTCGAGCCCGAGCGCCTGCTGGACGAGGCGCTGGAAGCGGCAGCCAAGATTGCCTCCTTCTCGCTGCCTTCAGTGATGATGGCGAAGGAGGCCGTGAACCGCGCCTTCGAGCAGACCCTGGGCGAAGGCTTGCGCTTCGAACGCCGGCTGTTTCATTCGCTGTTTGCGACGGAAGACCAGAAGGAGGGCATGGCGGCCTTCGTTGAGAAGCGGAAGCCCGCCTTCAAGCATAGATAAGCGCAAGGGAAGGCGCGTTATCTGCAGAATCCGCGTTGACGCATTCGCGCTTTCCCGCTATATGCCCGCCCACGGTTGGGAAAGCCGATGCGCTTTTCCCATGAAACAGCCCCCCAAGTGCTGGTATGGCAGGTCGCAACGACCCGACGCGGCAATGGTGGGCTTTGGTTTGAATTCGAGAGAGGCATCATGGCCAACACAACTTCGGCGAAGAAGGCGACCCGCAAGATCGCTGCCCGTACTGCAGTCAACAAGGCTCGTCGTTCGCGGGTCCGTGGTTTCATCCGCAAGGTCGAAGAAGCCATCGCTTCCGGCGACGCAGCTGTTGCCAAGGACGCCCTGCAGGCTGCTCAGCCTGAGATCCAGCGCGCTGCCACCAAGGGTGTGGTTCACGCCAACACCGCATCGCGGAAGATCTCGCGTCTGGCCGCTCGTGTGAAGGCCCTGGCTGTCTAATTTTAGACACCTTTCTGACATTTTTCGAAGAGCCTGGCGCTGCGCCGGGCTTTTTGTCGTTGTTGCTCGCGGTTATCGAAAATTGTTGTTTTAGAGTTTTCTGCTGCACTGCATATTGTCAGTCTGATGACATGAAAAACGCAATGATTTCATATGGTTCTGGGAGGTGCTTGTGGGCGGGCTGCCTTCACGCTGGGGCAGATTGGCCCCCTCATGAGTCAAGAGAAATTTTATTTTTTCGCATTGCCAGCGCCCTGTCTTGTGTCTGTTTGGGAATCTCCTTGATTCAAAAGCGATTCTTTTTCGCCCGAATGTGACGCGAAAATGAAGTACGAAGAGTCAATGGTCCAGGCGCCCGATAGCCTAAAAATCGGTGTTGATCTTGGCTTTTGATCCTGCCTTAATGTTTCTCAGCAAGAGGCCAGCCAATGGCCGAAAACGACGGTCCGGACGACAGCAATGTCATCGTGACAGGTCGCTCTTGCCGGGACGGAGTGTTTCCATTCCGTTTTCTCATAAAGTGATCGACGTTGCATCGGAAACTTAGCTGTTTCCGCGTGATGGCGGTTTTGCGCCTTGATGGTGGCTGATGGCCACGACAAGGACAAGGATGTGCGGGATGACGAGGATGCCGCACGTATGAGCACTGCCATTGTCGTGAGGGGGCGATGGCGCGTTGAGCTGACTTTTGGCTGAAGTCGGCGCGAAGTGTTCGGGGACCATCGATCCCTCAAGGGATCGATTAGAGATGAAGCGGCTGTCGGGCGCAAATGGATACGCCCGGCACCTGGAATGAATTTGGAAGGCGGCAAAATGCATATGAACTCTATGACGGCCGGTGCGTTGGCGAACGGGGACAATGCACATTCGGCGCTCGGCGCCGCATGCTCCGAAGGGGCAGGAGACAATGCCGAGATGAAGCATGATGCTCTGTTTGATCGTTTCAGCAAGCGGCTCAAGGCTCAGGTGGGTGTGGACGTATACCAGAGCTGGTTTGGGCGTCTGAAGCTGCACTCAGCATCGAAAAGCGTGGTGCGCCTGACCGTACCGACGACATTTCTGAAGTCGTGGATCAACAACCGTTACCTCGACCTGATCACGTCGATCTTCCAGGCTGAAGATCCGTCGATCCTGAAGGTCGAAATCATGGTGCGCAGCGCTAGCCGCAGCACCCGTGGTCCTGTCGTCGAGGAGCGTTCGGTCGGATCGGACGTCAGCCAGCCGGCTTCGCCGCGCAAGACCGGACCGCAGACCGTAGGCCAGATCGCCTCGGCCCAGACCCAGGCACCGTCGAACGCCCGTACCACACAGGCAGGTCCGCTGTTCGGCTCGCCACTCGACAGCCGCTATACCTTCGATGGTTTCGTGGAAGGGTCCTCGAACCGCGTGGCGCTCGCAGCTGCCAAGACGATCGCTGAAGCCGGCGCCGGCGCCGTGCGCTTCAACCCGCTCTTCATCCATTCGTCCGTCGGCCTCGGCAAGACGCACCTGTTGCAGGCCATCGCCAATGCCGCAATCCAGAGCCCGCGGCAGCCGCGCGTCGTCTATCTCACGGCAGAATACTTCATGTGGCGTTTCGCAACCGCGATCCGCGACAATGATGCCCTGACGCTGAAGGACTCGCTGCGCAATATCGACCTTCTGATCATCGACGACATGCAGTTCCTGCAGGGTAAGATGATCCAGCATGAGTTCTGCCATCTCTTGAACATGCTGCTCGACAGCGCCAAGCAGGTCGTCGTCGCCGCCGACCGTGCGCCCTGGGAACTGGAATCGCTCGATCCGCGCGTTCGTTCGCGCCTCCAGGGTGGCGTCGCCATCGAGATGGAAGCGCCCGATTACGACATGCGCCTCGACATGATGAAGTCGCGCCTCGACGTCGCCCGCAAGGACGACCCGTCGATCGACATCCCCGCCGAGATCCTGGAGCATGTGGCCCGCAACATCACCAGCAGCGGCCGCGATCTGGAAGGCGCCTTCAACCAGTTGCTCTTCCGCCGCTCCTTCGAGCCGAACCTGTCGATCGAGCGCGTTGACGAACTGCTCGCTCACCTCGTCGGCGCCGGTGATCAGAAGCGCGTGCGCATCGAGGACATCCAGCGCGTCGTGGCCCGTCATTACAACGTCTCGCGCCAGGAACTTGTATCGAACCGCCGCACCCGCGTGATCGTCAAGCCGCGCCAGATTGCCATGTATCTGTCGAAGACGCTCACCCCGCGCTCCTTCCCGGAGATCGGTCGTCGCTTCGGTGGACGTGACCACACGACCGTACTGCATGCCGTCCGCAAGATCGAAGAGCTGATCTCGGCAGACCAGAAGCTGTCGCAGGAAATCGAACTTCTGCGCCGTCTGATAAACGAGTAAGCGAGTTCCTGACGAACCGAATAGAAAGGCCCGCCGATGATGCATCGGCGGGCTTTGTCGTTGGACCGTGCTACACCAAACCGAATGTCGCCGGCTAAACTGAAGATCTGAGGATTCTCAGCAGGCGAGATCCGCGACCACGGCGTCGAGGATCAGCATGCCCGGCGGTGTGCAGCGCAGCCGCGAATTGCCGAGCCGCTCGATGAAGCCCTGATCCAGCAGAAACTGCTCCTTGTCCGGATCGGGGTCGCGGCCGGACAGCTGCTGCCACCGGGCGAGATCTACGCCCTCGCGAAGCCGCAAGCCCATCAGGAGAAGCTCGTCGGCCTGCGCCTCGTGATCGAGCTCTTCGCGTTCGATAATGCCGTGACCACTCTGCTCGACGGCCGAAAGCCAGGTTTCCGGATGCCGCTCGGCGACCGTTGCAATCTTGGTGCGACCCTGGGTGAGGCGTCCATGGGCACCTGGACCGATGCCGGCGTAATCGCCATAACGCCAGTAGGTCAGGTTATGGCGGCTCTCCGCGCCCGGGCGGGCGTGGTTGGAAACCTCATAGGCCGGCAGTCCTTCACGCGCGGTAATCTCCTGCGTCGCCTCATAAAGCGTGGCGGCATGCTCGTCGTCGGGCACGATCAGCTTGCCGGCCTTGTGCAGGCCATAGAAGGCCGTGCCTTCTTCGATCGTCAGCTGGTAGAGCGACAGATGATCGACGGCATAGGAGATCGCTTCCTTCAACTCCCGCTCCCAGGCCTCGACCGTCTGGTTCGGACGGGCGTAGATCAGGTCGAAGGACATGCGCGGAAAAATCTCGCGCGCCAGTCGGATCGCCTTGAGTGCATCGGCGACATCATGCAGGCGTCCGAGGAACTTGAGGTCTGGATCGTTCAGCGCCTGCACCCCGAGCGAAACACGATTGACGCCCGCTGCCCGATAGCCGTGGAAGCGGGTCGCCTCGACGCTGGACGGGTTCGCCTCCATGGTGATCTCGATGCCGTCTGGCATATGCCAGTTGGCCGCAATACCGTCGAGGATCGCGCCGACCGTCGAGGGATCCATCAGCGACGGCGTACCACCGCCCATGAAGACACTGGTGACGGTCTTCGGCCCGGACATGGCCCGCACAGCCTTCAGCTCGGCAAGAAAGGCGGCGACGAAGCGCGCCTGATCGACCGGCTGGTGCCGCACATGACTGTTGAAGTCGCAATACGGACACTTGGCCGCGCAGAAGGGCCAATGCACGTAGACCCCGAAACCAGGCTCGCCAGTGTCGGGCAGGAGCGTAAAGGACCGATCGGTCAAGGCGTCATGCCTCCAGGCAGGTTTCGACGAAAAGCTTGAAGGCCCGGGCACGGTGCGACAGAGCCTCTGGATTGCCGGGCTTCCAGCCATGTTTTTCGTCCGCGGTCATCTCTCCGAAGGTGCGCTGATGCCCCTCGGGCTGGAAGACGGGGTCATAGCCGAAACCGGCGGTGCCGCGCGGCGGCCAGGCAACCACGCCCTCGACCTCACCCCGGAAGAATTCGGTATGACCGTCCGGCCAGGCGAGGCAGAGCACGCTGACGAAGCGACAGGTTCTCTGAGCCGCATCCGTTGCGCCGCGCTCCTGGAGAGCCTTCTCGACCTTCTCCATCGCCATCTGAAAATCGCGGCTGCCATCCTCGCGCTCGGCCCAGTTCGCCGTATAGACGCCTGGGGCGCCGTCGAGCGCATCGATGACGAGGCCGCTGTCGTCCGAGAGCGCAGGCAGCCCCGAAGCCTTGGCAGAGGCGAGCGCCTTGATCGCGGCATTTTCCTCGAAAGTCGTACCGGTTTCATCTGGCTCGACGAAGGCAAGGTCCTTGGCCGATTTGGCAGAAAAGCCGAAGGGGCCGATCAGGTCGGCGATTTCAGCGATCTTGCCGGCATTGTGGCTGGCAACGATGATGGTGCGGGTGTCGAGTTTGCGCATGCGATAGGTCCGTTCAAGAAGTCCAAAGGGTGCGGGACGCGCATTCCAGGCTGTTTCCGGCCGGATCGCGGAAGTAGATCGAGCATGCGCCGTTCGGCCATGTCAGTTCGGATTCGACCGGTATATCGGCCTGCTGCAGCCGACTGCGCATGGCATCGAGATCGTCGTGACGGACGATGAAACAGACATGGCCAGTGCCCCTCGTCCCGTGGGTCGGGACAGGGAAGGGGTCGTCGGCGATGGGTGTCTCCGTTTCTGCCGGATTGAAGATCAGAAGGACGCCGGACCCGCACCGATAGAAGATATGCCGGTTGCCGCCACGGCGGATTTTTTCAAGGCCGAGGACGCCGTCATAAAACGCCTCTGCCTTGTCCAGATCGTCCGCATAGAGTGCGGTTTCGAGGATCCCTTCGATCATGCGGCCCTTCTTCTCAGGCGATTGTCTGCTTCTGCAGCGCCACCAGTTCGTCGATGCCGTTCCGCGCCAGACCAAGCAACGTGAGGAACTCGTCCTGGCTGAACGGCTTGCCTTCTGCCGTGCCCTGGATCTCGACGATGCCGCCAGAGCCAGTCATGACGAAGTTGGCGTCCGTCTCGGCAGCCGAGTCTTCCAGATAATCGAGGTCGATCACAGGCTGGCTTGCGAAGATGCCGCACGAAACGGCCGCGATATGATCCTTGAGGACCTTCTCGACTTTGATCATGCTGCGGGCTTCCATCCACTTCAGGCAGTCATGCAGGGCAATGAAGGCGCCGGTGATCGCCGCCGTGCGCGTGCCGCCATCCGCCTGGATAACGTCGCAGTCGATCGAGATCTGGCGTTCGCCGAGAGCCTCGAGATCGACGATCGCCCGCAGGGACCGGCCGATGAGGCGCTGGATTTCCTGGGTACGGCCGCTTTGCTTGCCCGAGGCGGCCTCGCGCTTCATGCGATCACCGGTGGCGCGCGGCAGCATGCCGTATTCCGCCGTCACCCAGCCTTTGCCCGAATTGCGCAGCCACGGCGGGGTCTTCTCTTCCAGGCTCGCGGTGCACAGCACATGCGTGTCGCCGAACTTCACCAGGCAGGAGCCTTCTGCATGCTTGGAAAAGTTGCGCTCGAATGAAACCTTGCGCATTTGATCGGTTTTTCTGCCGGATGGCCGCATTGCAATCTCCTGGGTTGTTAGTTGCCTTCTAAGGACGGAGCAGCTTATTTGCAAAGAAAAACCATGCCGCAGCGCAGAGAGCCTTGCGCGCGGCGAAATACCCCTTGGTCATCCCGTAAGCAGTGACTATATTTCTTGCATGAAACCTCTGAGATCATGTTCGCTCCGATAATGGCATCACCGAAGACGACCGTCGCAGACGTGTCCGCCTCCCTGGACGACCGCTCCCGGGAGGTCTTTCGCCGTATCGTCGAGACCTATCTCGACAGCGGCGATCCGCTCGGTTCGCGTAATCTTTCGCGCTTATTGCCCATGTCGCTGTCGCCGGCCTCCGTGCGCAACGTCATGAGTGATCTCGAAGAACTCGGCCTCATCTACGCGCCGCATATCAGCGCTGGACGCCTGCCCACGCAGGCCGGCCTGCGCTTCTTCGTCGACGCCTTCATGCAGATCGGCGATCTTTCCGAAGGCGAGCGCGACGAAATCGAGCGTCAGATCAGGCCTTCCGGTGCCGATCAGCCGATGGAGGCCATGCTGACCGAGGCAAGCCGCATGCTGTCCGGCCTGTCGCGTGGCGCCGGTCTTGTCATCTCGGCAAAGAACGATCCCGTTCTCAAGCATGTCGAATTCATTCGGCTCGAACCGACCAAGGCGCTCGCCGTTCTCGTCGGCGAGCACAATCAGGTCGAGAACCGCATCATCGAACTGCCGGCAGGCATCACGGCCTCGCAGTTGACCGAGGCGGCCAATTTCCTGAACGCCAACCTGGCAGGTCAGACGCTGCGCGAACTGCGTGGCCAGATTGAAAGCCTGAAGTCCCAGGTGGCGACCGAGCTCGACACCCTGTCCCAGGATCTGGTCGAGCGCGGCCTCGCTGTCTGGTCGGGCGAAGTGGCCGAAAAGCAGCCCGCCCGCCTGATCGTCCGCGGTCGCGCCAATCTGCTCGAAGGTCTTGCCGGCTCTGAGGACATTGATCGCCTGCGCCTGCTCTTCGATGATCTGGAGCGCAAGGAAAGCTTGATCGAAATCCTTGATCTGGCCGAAAGCGGCCCGGGGGTCCGGATCTTCATCGGATCAGAAAACAAGCTTTTTTCGCTCTCCGGCTCCTCATTGATCGTCGCACCCTATCGTGATGGCGAAGACCGTATCGTCGGCGCCGTCGGCGTGATTGGTCCGACCCGCCTCAACTATTCGCGCATAGTGCCGATGGTCGATTACACCGCTCAGCTGATGGCGAGGCTCTCGCGCGGCGCGCGCTGAGCCAATTTCCCGACAAACCCTTGATTTTTTCTCGTCAAACCCTGATATCGGGCACGCATTCGAAAGCTTTGAGCTTCGAAAACGAGACATCATCCGGAGAACGTCATGACCGAAGAAACCAACAAGAACGGACCTGACGCGGCAGCTACCGAGGCAGAAGCAACCGCGACCACCGAAGAAGGACAGGTTGCGAACGAAAGCGAGGCCGGGTCCGCGCAGGAGAATGATCCGATCGACGCTTTGAAGGCAGAAAACGCCGATTTGCGCGACCGTTTCCTGCGCCTGGCCGCTGAAATGGACAATCTGCGCCGCCGCACCGACCGCGAAATCAAGGATGCCAAGTCCTATGCGGTCACCGGCTTCGCCCGCGACATGCTCTCCGTTTCCGACAACCTGCGACGCGCGATTGAGACGCTGCCGGACGAGGCTCGTGCCGCCGCAGACGCGACCGTCACCGCTCTGATCGAAGGTGTCGAAATGACCGAGCGCGGTATGCTGGCAACGCTCGAGCGCCATGGCGTGCGCAAGATCGAGGCGGAAGGCCAGAAGTTCGATCCGAACTTCCATCAGGCGATGTTCGAGGTGCCCAATCCGAACGTGCCCAACAACACAGTCGTCCAGGTCGTTCAGGCTGGCTACGCCATCGGCGAGCGTGTGCTGCGCCCGGCCATGGTCGGTGTTGCCAAGGGCGGTCCGAAGGAAGCCGCAGCCGAGGATGCCGCCAAGGCGTGAGCAGACGTGATATCGCGTGAATGAAAAAAAGCGCCCCATTCGGGCGCTTTTTTGCTGTCTGGACCTAAAGGCAGTCGCTCAGGCGGCGTTCGACGCCTGTTCCTCGTTGAGGAAGGTGTAGATCGCCGAGGCCGATTCAGTCGCCCGGAGCTTGGCCACCAGGTCCTGGTCGCGCAGCACGCGCGCAATGCGTGACAGGGCCTTGAGATGATCTGCCCCGGCACCCTCGGGCGCGAGCAGCAGGAAGACCAGATCGACCGGCTGATCGTCGAGCGCTTCGAAATCGACCGGCGTTTCGAGTCTTGCGAAGACGCCCGTGATCTTGCTGATCTTGTTCAGCTTTCCATGCGGGATGGCGATGCCGTTGCCCACGCCCGTCGAGCCGAGGCGCTCGCGCTGCAGGATCACGTCGAAGATTTCCCGTTCCGGAATGTCGGTAAGCTTGGAGGCTTTGGCCGCAAGTTCCTGAAGCAGCTGCTTCTTGGAGTTCACCCGGAGAGCCGGTACGACAGCATCCTGCTGCAGCAAATCTGCCAATGCCATATCAATGTCCTTCATGCCTCGGATCGAGGAACGGGCGGCTGCCTCGCGCAGCCGCCCAAGCCGATCTTCAGCCTTTGATGTTGGCGGAATCGATCCACCCGATATTACCGTCATTCCGACGATAAACGATATTCAATTGTTCACTTCCCGGGTTTCTGAACAGAAGAACCGGGTCGTCAGTCATGTCGAGAGCCATAACTGCGGAAGCGACGGACATGGTCCGAAGTTTCTTGGTGCTCTCGGCAACGATCGTCGGCGCATAGTCCTCGGGAAGTTCCTCGTGATCCTCGTCGACGGAATCCATAACCGTGTAGGCGACCTCGATCGACGGGTTCTGTGCTTCTCCCGCGTGATGATCCTTCAGCTTGCGCTTGTAGCGGCGCAGGCGCTTCTCGACGCGCTCGAAGGCGGTGTCAAAGGCCACTTGCGGATCATTGGCCTCACCTGCTGCATGCAGGTTTGCGCCGGTATCGAGATGCACCAGGCAATCTGCCGCGAAGCGCGACTGCGACTTCGAGACGACCACTTGCCCGGAATACCCTCCGTCGAAGTATTTGGTAACCGCATCCTGGATTCGATCTTCGATCCGCTGCCGGAACGTTTCGCCGATTTCCATCTGCTTGCCGGATACACGCACACTCATGGAGTTTCCCTTCTTATGATTGGTTGCGTATCCATTTTACGCCAAGCGACGGCCGCGTCCAAGCTTTTCGAACGGTTAGGTTAGTCTGTGCCTTCGTTTGTCGGGCGTCGTCGAAGGATCTGTCCTTCGGTTGACAGTGTGCGCTGTCGATTGCGGCGCGCTTCTAGCCGCCCACGGGGAAAGAGTCAATCTCCTGTTAATCTTTAAGGCGGGAAGGGGGCCGTCAGCCGGCCGAAACCTTGGCCATGGCGCGCTTCTCGCGACGTCTCTGGACGGAAGAAGCGATGTTCATCGACTCGCGATATTTGGCGACGGTGCGCCGGGCGAGATCGACGCCTGATGATTTCAGCTGATCGACGATATCGTCGTCAGAGAGAACCGTTTCGGGGCTTTCCTTCTCGATCAATGCGCGGATCCTGTGGCGCACGGCTTCCGCCGAATGGCTGTCGCCGCCTTCCGCCGAGGCGATCGACACGCTGAAGAAGTATTTGAGTTCGAACAGCCCGCGGGGCGTGAGCATGTATTTGTTCGTCGTCACGCGGCTGACGGTCGATTCGTGCATCTTGATGGCATCGGCGACCGTTTTCAGGTTCAGCGGCCGCAGGTGGTCGACGCCGTGGTCGAGGAAGGCGGACTGCTGGCGCACGATCTCGGCTGCGACCTTGGTGATCGTTCGCGCGCGCTGGTCGAGGCTGCGCGTGAGCCAATTGGCGTTCTGCAGGCATTCCGACATGAAGGCCTGGTCGGGGGCGTCCTTGGACGCCTTCGGGCGCCCAACAGCGGCCATGTAGCTATGGTTCACAAGCACGCGCGGAAGCGCATCCGGATTGAGTTCGACCTGCCAGCCTCCAAGCCCGTCGGGACGTACGACGATATCGGGCGTCACGGATTCGCTGACCGCATGCTCAAAGCTGCTGCCCGGCTTCGGATTGAGCTTGCGGATCTCCGACAGCATGTCGACGAGATCTTCCTCATCGACGCCGCAGATCTTCTTCAGCGTGGCGAAGTCGCGCTTTGCAAGCAATTCGAGATTGTTTATGAGACCTGCCATCGCCGGATCATACCGATCACGTTGACGCAGCTGGATCGCCAGGCATTCGCTGAGGCTGCGCGCAAAGACCCCGGCGGGCTCGAGCGTCTGCAGGGTCGCAAGAACCGCCTCGACATCCGCGCCGCTCAGACCGAGGCGAGACGCCACCTCGTCGAGATCTGCGCGCAGATAGCCCGCTTCATCCAGGTGGTCGATCAGCACGGAGGCGAGCAACTGATCCGAGGCCGAAGAGAGTGCGAAGGGGACTTGCTGGTTCAGGTGGTCCCTGAGGCTGACCTGACCGGCAACGAAATCGTCGAGGTCATAGCCCTCGCTTCCGTCCCCGGACTGACCGGGCATGGATTTCCATTGCCCAAGCAGCTCCGGCGCATCGGGCCGCTGCGTGGAGCCTTCGTCGGCAAAGGCGGTATCGTAATTCGTATCGAGCCTGTCGTTCAGCCGCTCGCTCGCACCGTTCTCATACCAATCGCTGTCGAGCGATGGGGAGGCGCCAGCCTCGTCTGCAGCGGCCTGGTTTTCCTGCGTCGTATTGCCGTGGCGATCGGCATTGTCAGGCATTTCGCCGCCCAAATCACCATCATCTGCCGCCATTTCGAGCAGCGGATTCCGCTCCACTTCCTGCGCAATGAACTGCATCAGTTCGAGGTGAGTCATCTGCAACAGCTGAATCGACTGCATCAGCTGGGGAGTCATCACCAAGGACTGGCTTTGTCGCAGGAACAGATTGGCGGATAAGGCCATGGCGGACGTTCGACTCCCCTACATTTCCCCGCAATCCCGCCTTTTATGGCGGGAGATTCCACTTGGCCCAAAAATTGCTTTTTATTTTGTTTTGGTCAAGCCGTGGGAATGGTGAGGCGGTCTTTTCTTCAAAGATCCGTCAGAGGCTGAACTGTTCGCCGAGATAGAGGCGACGCACATCGGCATTGTTGACGATGTCGTTGGCCCGGCCATGGGTGAGCACTTCACCGGCATGGATGATATAGGCGCGGTCGATCAGGCCGAGCGTTTCACGCACATTGTGGTCGGTGATGAGAACGCCGATGCCGCGTGCCGTCAGATGTCGCACGAGGTTCTGGATGTCGGAGACCGAGATCGGATCGACGCCCGCAAAGGGTTCGTCCAGCAGCATGAATGTCGGATCGGTCGCAAGGGCACGTGCGATTTCCAGACGTCGGCGTTCACCGCCGGAAAGCGCGACAGCCGGCGACTTCCTCAGTTTCTCGATGTGGAATTCGGCGAGCAATTCGTCGAGCTTCTCTTCGCGCTTGCGCTTCTCGGAGACATGGACCTCAAGCACTGCGCGAATGTTCTCTTCCACCGTCAGGCCGCGAAAGATCGACGCTTCCTGCGGCAGATAGCCGACGCCGAGACGGGCGCGCCGATACATCGGCATGGAGGTGACGTCGTTGCCGTTGATCGAGATGGTGCCGGCATCGACCGGAACGAGGCCCGTGATCATGTAGAAACAGGTCGTCTTGCCCGCCCCATTGGGCCCGAGCAGCCCGACGGCTTCGCCGCGGCGGACCACCAGCGAAGCACCGTTGACGACGCGGCGCGAATTGTAGGTCTTCGTCAGTCCATGCGCGATCAGTGTGCCTTCATAGCGCGACTTGTCGCCCGGCAGGCCGGTCGGGTTCGCCGCCTTTTTGGGCTGCTTCGTCCTGGAGAAAAATGGAATGTGCACGTTCACGCGAACCCGTCAGTTGCTCTGCTGGGACTTGGGGTCGAGCTGAATCTGAACGCGCCGGCCACAGCTGTCGAGCTTGGCCTGACCGGAATTCATCTGGACGGTGAGTTTGCAGCCGACAAAGACGTTCTGCCCTTCCGAAAGCACGACGCGCTCGCCTTCAAGTACGAAGACCTGCTGCGTCATGTCGAAATACCCCGTATCGGCAGTCGCCTGCTGCGTGCCGGATGACAGGAATACCTTCTGGGCCACGTCGATCTTCTCGATATCGGCATTGCCCTGGGTCACCGTCTGGCCCTCGCCGCGATAGTGAACGACCATGGTCCCGGCCTGCAGCGTCGTCGTGCCCTGCACAACCTTCACATTGCCGGTGAAGAAGGCCTTCTTTTCCTGCTCGCGGATCTCCAGCTGATCGCTTTCAATCTGAATGGGTTGATCGTTGGACAGCTTCAGACCGTTCATCTGGCTGTTGGTCGTCTGTGCCGCCGATGGTCCGGCAACTAGACCTGCCGAAACCAGAAGGAAGCCAGCAAAGGAAAACTTGGCGAAGGTGCTGTGAATCATGGCTGGGCGGCTTCCGTGGACCGATTGCTTTGAATGGCGGACGGCTCGATGTTCAACTTGACACTGCCCGCGAAGATCATGGTTCGCCCCTTATCCTTCATCTCGAGCGAGTTCGCAACAATCGACGCGCCTTTGGTCTGGATGGCGACAGGATCATTTGTCTTCATCGTGCCACCGGCAATATCGAGATTGGCGGAATTGAACTGCGCGTCGATGCCGCTGCTGAGATTGAGAGTGAACGGCTTGTCGAGGTTGAGGGTGTTTGCGCCACGGTCAAAGATGCCGCTCGAGGCGACAACGCGGGCGATGATCTTGTCGTTGACCGGCACGGCAGCGGCAATGGTCTCGAGCGCGATGATATTGGGATTCTTGATGTCCTGCAGCGCTCGCTCAGCGCGCATCGAATAGCGCACGCCCTCGTCGTTGCGGCCCGCGATCGCAGGCTTTTCCATCACGACCTTACCGTCTTCTATAGTGGCGGACTCGATCTGCAATTCGTCGGGCATCAGGCTGCGCACGAAGGAAACCGCAACGAATGCCAGCGTGATGGCCAGTGCGACGACAGGTAGAAGGAAGCGCAGACGCCGGACGCGACGCGAATGGCTGACCGCCCGCCGATAGGCATCGGCTTCGGATCGGCGCTCCAGCGGCGGCAGGCCTTCATGTGTCGCTTCCAGCATTCCCTAGGATCCGTAATATTGTGGCGGTGGCCGTCAGCAAGCCGCCTGTTCGTCGTTTCGCATGTCCGTTCGGCCTTGCCAATATGGATTATGGCAGACTTGTTACAAGAAAGCGCCACACAAGCCATGCAGCACGCGGAGGGTGAAAATGTGACCCTCGCGATCACGATATTGCGTGTGACGCTCGTCATATCTCTCGCAAAGCCGGCAATTTATGGTTAAGTTGTTCCTTGACTGAGCTTTTTTGCTTTGGCAACGTTATCGCCGCTCAACGTCACAATAGAAATTTCAGGGGGTCCGCGTGATAAAGTCGGAATTGGTGCAGATCGTCGCGGCCCGCAATCCGCATCTCTATCATCGCGATGTCGAGAATATCGTCAATGCGGTTCTGGACGAAATCACTGATGCGCTGGCCGCCGGCAATCGCGTGGAGCTCCGCGGCTTTGGTGCCTTTTCCGTCAAGAACCGTCCCTCGCGCTCGGGGCGCAATCCGCGTACAGGTGAAACCGTGTTTGTCGAGGAGAAATGGGTTCCGTTCTTCAAGACGGGCAAGGAACTGCGCGAGCGCCTCAACCCGGGCATGGGTGACGAGGACGACGAATAAGCGCTTTTCGCGTTGAAAATTCCGCCCCTGTCCTTAACTTGAGCCCAAAGAGGTGATGCATTCACCTCGGAGTGAACAGGGAGTTGTCCAGATGATCCGGAAAGTCGTGAGCCTCGTGGTGTTTCTGCCCCTCGGTGTGCTGCTCATCGTTCTGGCCGTGGCCAATCGCGGCGTCGTCAGTCTCGCGCTCAACCCCTTCAATCCCGCGGATCAGGCTCTGTCTGTCTCCGCACCCTTCTTCGTCTTCCTCATTCTTGCGGTCATACTCGGTGTGCTCCTTGGCTCCGTTGTGACCTGGTTCACCCAGGGCAAACATCGCAAGAAGGCACGCAGCCAGTCGCGTGAGGCGCAGCAATGGCAGGCCGAGGCCGATCGCCAGAAGACAAGGGCCGAACAGATTGCCGGTTCGACGCTGCCCCAACTCGGCGCCAAGTGACATCAGGTCATTCGGTCTCGCGGCAAATTTCCTTTCCGCGCCGGGCCGGCAATGCTATGGGCTGGCGCAAACGAACACGACCCACGGATCATTGACGTGAAGAACAAGGAACGTCGCCCCGGCGCCAAGCCATTCCCGGGAGCGAAGGCGAAAGCCATTGGCGACACACGGCCCGGATCAGCGAAGCCGTACCCGTCGAAGGGCAGGGACGATCGCCAGGCCCGCCCGCCGCGCCGTGATGCCGAGGCACCAAAGCCAAAGCCACAGCCGCAATCGCCCGATGTGACGGCCGAACCCGCCCGCGCCCTGACGATCCGCAACGGTGACCGCCCGGCCGAGCGCGTGCCGCTGATCCTCGAATCCTCAGGCGCGGGCGATTTCCACCTGATCGACAGCGGCGACGGTTTGAAGCTTGAGCAATACGGCCCTTATCGCATCGTTCGCCCCGAAGCCCAGGCGCTGTGGCCAAAGGCGCTGCCGACCCATGTCTGGGACAAGGCCGACGCTGTCTTCACCGGCGATACCGACGAAGACGGCATGGGCCGCTGGCGCTTCCAGCGTGAGGCGCTGGGCGAAACCTGGCCGCTATCCCTGCTCGGCGTCGATTTCCACGGCCGTTTCACCGCCTTCCGTCATGTCGGCGTTTTCCCGGAGCAGATCGCCCATTGGAGCTGGATGAAAGAGAAGATCGAGGCTGCCGACAGGCCGCTGAAGGTCCTGAACCTCTTTGGTTACACCGGCGTCGCCTCGCTGGTGGCCGCCGCTGCGGGCGCCGAAGTCACACATGTCGACGCCTCCAAGAAGGCGATCGGCTGGGCCCGCGAGAACCAGTCGCTGAGCCGCCTCGACAAGGCGCCGATCCGCTGGATCTGCGAGGACGCGATGAAGTTCATCCTGCGCGAGGAACGGCGCGGTCATCGCTACGACATCATTCTCACCGACCCGCCGAAATTCGGCCGTGGCCCGAACGGTGAAGTCTGGCAGCTCTTCGACCATCTGCCGCTGATGCTCGACATATGCCGCGAACTACTGGCGCCCAAGGCCGTCGGGCTTGTTCTGACCGCCTATTCGATCCGTGCCAGCTTCTACTCGATCCACGAGCTGATGCGGGAAACCATGCGCGGCAAGGGCGGCCTGGTCGAGTCAGGCGAGCTCGTCATCCGCGAGGCAGGTCTCGACGGCAAGACGCCGGGGCGTGCGCTCTCCACCTCTCTCTTCAGCCGCTGGGTGCCGAAATGACCGATGATTATCGCCAGGACGGCCCGCGCCGCGTCGGTCAGGTCAAGGAAGTCACCAGCCTCGCCAATCCCATCATCAAGGACATCAAGGCCCTCTCGCAGAAGAAGAGCCGCGACGAAAGCCGCACCTTCCTTGCGGAAGGCCTGAAGCTCGTGATCGATGCGCTCGATCGCGGCTGGACCATCCGCACCCTCGTTTATGCCAAGGCCGGCAAGGGCAAGCCGCTGGTCGAAAAGGTCGCCGCACGCACGGTGGCATCAGGCGGCCTCGTGCTGGAAGTCAGCGAAAAGGTCATGTCTTCCATCACCCGGCGTGACAATCCGCAGATGGTCGCCGCTGTCTTCGAACAGCGCTGGACGCCGCTCAAGGACATTCAGCCGAAGGGCTCGGAAACCTGGATCGCACTCGACCGGGTCCGCGATCCCGGCAATCTCGGCACGATCATCCGCACGGCCGATGCTGCAGGTGCCGCAGGCGTCATCCTGGTCGGCGATTGCACCGATCCCTTTTCGATGGAAACCGTGCGCGCCACCATGGGCTCGATGTTCGCATTGCCGCTGGTCAAAACGACGCCCGCTGATTTCCTCAAGTGGAAGAAGTCGGTAGATGCCCGCCTCGTTGCCACCCATCTCGCCGGCGCCGTCGATTACCGCACCATTGATTACAAGTCGAAGCCGGTCATCCTGATGATGGGCAACGAACAATCAGGTCTGCCGGATGAACTGGCTCAGGCCGCAGACAAGCTCGCCCGCATTCCCCAGGTTGGCATGGCCGACAGCCTGAACCTTGCAGTCGCCACCGGCGTAATGCTGTTCGAGGTCCGCCGCCATCTGCTCGCCCTCGACGGAGCCAAGTGACGATGCTCGCAGCCTTCAACCGGCCCGGTCCGGTCCTGACCTTTATCGCCTTCGTCCTGATCCTCGACCAGGCCATCAAATATGCGGTGGAAGTCTATCTGCCGATGCATGAGCTTATCCCGGTTTTGCCCTTCTGGGCGCTCTACCGGACCCACAATCTCGGCGTCGCCTTCTCCATGCTGTCGCATCTCGACGGCTGGTTCATCATCGGCCTGCGCCTGGTCATCGTCGGTTTTGTCTTGTGGCTCTGGCGCAAGACGGGCCCCGAACAACATTTCGCCCATCTCGGCTTTGCGATGATCATCGCCGGTGCTCTCGGCAACATCATCGACCGCTTCACCTATGGCTATGTGGTCGATTACATTCTGTTTTACACAGATACCTGGTCCTTCGCGGTCTTCAACCTGGCGGACAGCTTCATCACCATTGGCGCCATCTGCATCGTCGTCGACGAGATCATCCAGCATCGCAAGCCGAAGCCGCCGGAGGCTTGAAAGGCGGCGAAGCTGTTCGAAGTTTTGTCACTTTCCTGTAGCAGTCTCGTGTTTAAAGGCCGTGACTTCAACGCTGGATAGATCCCATGAGCGTGGAACTGATCGAACGAGACCTTCTCTTGGAAAACCCGGCCGGTATGCCGCTGGGACTTCCCGCTTCGCGCGATATCCTGGGCCGAATCGGTAGCCTCGAAACGCGCATCGCCCGCACCGAACGCGAGATCGACGCGGCCCAGGCCGTACGTTATCGCGTGTTTGTCGAGGAGATGAAGGCGCAGGTCTGCGTCGAAGATGCGCGCCGCGGCCGGGAAGTCGACAGCTGGGATAGCCTTTGCGATCATCTTCTGGTCCTCGACCGCTCGATCGATGGCGACGCCGAAGACCAGATTGTCGGCACCTACCGCCTGCTGCGCCATGAAGTGGCGATCGCCCATGGCGGCTTTTATTCCGGCTCCGAATTCGGCGTCAACGCGCTCGTCGCCCGCCATCCGGAAAAGCGTTTCATGGAGCTCGGCCGCTCCTGCGTCCTGCCGCAATACCGCACGAAGCGCACGGTCGAACTGCTCTGGCAGGGCTGCTGGGCCTATGCCTTGCATAACCGCATCGACGCCATGTTCGGCTGCGGCTCCTTCCCCGGCACGCAGCCGGAGGAGCATGCGCTGGCTTTGTCATTCCTGCACCAGAACGCCGTCGCCAGGGGCGAGTGGGCCGTTGACGCGCTGCCGCATCTCTACCGCGAGATGGACCTGATGCCGTCGGAAGCTGTGAATGCCCGACGCGCCCTCTTCGCCATGCCGCCGCTGATCAAGGGTTATCTGCGCCTCGGCGCCATGGTCGGCAATGGCGCGGTGGTCGATCATGCATTCAACACCACCGATGTTCTGATCATCCTGCCGATCGCCAGCATTTCCGGTCGTTACGTCAACTATTACGGCGCCGACGCCGGCCGCTTCGCCAGCGCCAGCTGATCCTCTTCTCGCCATCGGGGAGAAGGTGGCGCGCAGCCCTCAGGTGCAACTCGTTGCACCGGGGATGAGGGGGCGGCGAAGCCGAATGCCCTCACTATTGGGATCAGCGCGATACACTGCATCCGGCTCGATGCCCGTGGCTGGCGCTTAGACGACAATCTTCGACCACCTCCGCTCGACCTTGCCGCATCTGCACTTCCGCCACCATCGGAAGATCGGCAAGCTCTAGCAGGCTCATCTCCTGTAAAGCCGGATGCCCCAAGGGGTCATGCCGCCAGTCTGCCCTTGCTTTCGCCTTAGCTGTCGCTTGCTTCCAGAAAATCTTGAGCATGACCTAGCCTTCCGCGCGCCTAATGGATGGGAAATCGGTTGAAATGATGCCTGATACTCTGCTTGAATCCTGTACATTTCAATTGAGTTTTGCTCTTTGTGATTATAGCTTTTCTATATGAAGAACCTCAATCAGTTGCATCTGAACGGCCTGCGCGCCGTCGAAGCCGTGGGACGTCTCGGCTCACTCCAGGCGGCGGCGGAAGAGCTTGGCGTCTCCATCGGCGCCGTCAGCCAGCAAGTCATCAAGACCGAACAGCAGCTCGGTCGCATGCTTTTCGAGCGCACGAGCCGTGGCATGGTCGCGGTAGAAACGGCGACAGATATGCTGGCACGCCTCTCGGATGGCTTCCGCCACCTCTCGGGCGCCGTGGCCCTCGCCAGGCGCAGCGACGACAGCCTGCTGACCATTTCGGTCGCCCCGGTCTTCGCCGCCCGCTGGCTCGTGCATCGAATTGCAGACTTTTCCGAACGTTTCCCGCAGATCAGCCTGCGCATCGACGCCAACGACCGCCTGACCGATGCCAGCCAGACAGATGTCGATCTCAGAATTCGTGTCGGACGGGGTCACTGGCCGGGCTTCAAGGCCGAACTCATTCTCGAACAGCGGGTGGCCCCGCTCTGCACCCCGGCCATGGCCGAAAAACTGCGCGAACCCGCAGATATCCTCGACCTGCCGAAGGTCATCGATGGCAGGGCCATGTTTACCTGGGATGTCTGGCTCTCCGCCGTCGGTCTCGAAGGCGCTGAGATCAAGGCCCGCCACACCTTCAGCGAGGCTTCGCTCTGCCTGGACGCGACAATTGCGGGGCAGGGGGTAATGCTCGCCTGGCAGACCATCGCATCCCACCAGCTACAACACGGCCAGCTCCTCGCGCCCTTTGGTCCGGCGGTCAAAACCGGCTTCGGCCACTACTTCGTGACCGCCGAGAACGCGAGGCGCTCGGAGAAGGTGGAAAAGTTCAAGCGCTGGCTGAAGCGCGAGATCGAGGACGACATGGAGCGGCTTGCAAAAGCCGCTCCGGTCTTCGCTTAACCCGCCGCGTTATAGGCCGCAATCGCCGCCATATTGACGATGTCGCTGTCCTTCGCGCCCATCTGGGCAATCTGCACCGACTTTTCGAGCCCGATCAAGAGCGGCCCCATCACGGTCAAGCCGCCCAGTTCCTGCAGCATCTTCGTCGAGATCGCCGCCGAATGGATCGCCGGCATGACCAGCACATTGGCCGTGCCCGACAGACGGCAGAACGGATACTGTTCCATCCGGTGGCTATTGAGTGCGATATCCGCCCCCATCTCGCCGTCATATTCGAAGGAGACGCCGCGCCGGTCGAGGATCTTCACGGCTTCCCGCACCCGCTCGGAGCGCTCGCCGGTTGGATGGCCGAAGGTGGAATAGGCCAGCAGCGCCACGCGCGGCACAAGCCCCAGCCGATGGGCGACACCCGCCGCCTCTTCGGCGATATCGGCCAGCTCATCCGCCGTCGGCATGTCGTGCACGGCGGTGTCTGCCACGACGATCGTGCGGCCACGCGCCAGAGCCAGCGACACGCCGATTACCCGGTGGCCGGGTGCCGTGTCGATGCAGCGGCGCACGTCCTCGAGTGCCGTCGAATAGTTGCGTGTCGTGCCCGTTACCATGGCATCCGCATCGCCCAGCGCCACCATGCAGGCGGCGAAGTGGTTGCGGTCGGTGTTGATCAGCCGCTGCGCATCGCGATGCAGGTAGCCCTTCCGCTGCAGCCGGGCATAGAGATATTCGGTATAGGCCTCGACGCGGGTGGACATGCGGGCGTTGACCACCTCGATGCCTGGACGGTCGAGATCGATGCCGGCCCGCTCGGCGGTCGCCTTCAAGGGCTCGTCGCGGCCCAGCAGGATCGCGGTGCCGAGGCCGAGATTGACGAAGGAGATCGCCGCACGCATGACCTGCTCCTCTTCACCTTCGGCAAAGACGACGCGTTTGGGGTGGCTGCGGACATGCTCGTAGATGCGCTGCGTCGCGGCCGCGATAGGGTCGCGGCGGGCGGAAAGCTCATGCGCATAGGCGCCGAGATCCTCGATTTCCTTGCGTGCCACGCCGCTTTCCATCGCTGCTTTGGCGACGGCAACCGGGATTGCCGAAATGAGGCGCGGGTCGAAGGGTACGGGGATGATGTATTGCGGCCCGAAGCGCGGCCGCTCGCCCTGATAGGCCGCGGCCACATCGTCAGGCACGTCCTCGCGCGCCAGATCGGCGAGCGCCCGGACGGCGGCGATCTTCATCGCATCGTTTATCTGGCTTGCCCGCACGTCGAGAGCACCCCGGAAGATGTAAGGGAAGCCGAGAACATTGTTCACCTGGTTCGGATAGTCCGAGCGCCCGGTGGCCATGATCGCATCTGAGCGGATCTCGGCCACTTCCTCAGGCGTGATTTCCGGGTCCGGATTGGCCATGGCAAAGATGATCGGATTGTCAGCCATCGAGGCGATCATGTCGGCGGCGAAGGCACCCTTCTGGGAGAGGCCGAACACGACATCAGCACCCACCATGGCTTCCTTCAGCGACCGCCGGTCGGTCTTGACGGCATGGGCCGACTTCCACTGATTCATGCCCTCGGTGCGACCCTGGTAGATCACGCCCTTGGTGTCGCAGAGAATGATGTTCTCGCCGTTGAAGCCCATGGCCTTGATCAGCTCGATACAGGCAATCGCCGCAGCCCCCGCGCCGTTGCAGACAAGCTTGGTCGTCTTGAAGTCGCGGCCGGTCAGTTCCAGCGCGTTGATCAGGCCGGCAGCCGCGATGATCGCCGTGCCATGCTGATCGTCGTGGAAAACAGGGATGTCCATCAGCTCGCGCAGCCGGCTTTCGATGATGAAGCAGTCGGGCGCCTTGATGTCTTCGAGGTTGATGCCGCCGAAGGAGGGGCCGAGATAACGCACGCAATTGATGAACTCGTCTACATTCTCCGTGTCCACCTCAAGATCGATCGAATCGACATCGGCAAAGCGCTTGAAGAGAACGGACTTGCCTTCCATCACGGGCTTCGAGGCGAGTGCTCCGAGATTGCCGAGCCCGAGGATCGCCGTGCCGTTCGAGATGACGGCCACCATGTTGCCGCGGGTCGTATAGTCATAGGCGGTGGCAGGATCGGCAGCGATCGCCTTCACGGGAACGGCAACGCCGGGGGAATAGGCAAGCGACAGATCGCGCTGCGTCGCCATTGGCTTGGTCGGGGTAATCTCCAGCTTGCCCGGCCGCCCCTGGGAGTGAAAGTCCAGAGCTTCCTGTTCCGTCACCGAGACTTTCGTCCGGCCGGTCGTCTTCTCATTTGCCATGCTTCCCCTCACCTTGTTGTGGGCAGCGGGCGAACGCCGGCCCATCCTGGTTGTTTTTCCTCGCCTTAAGTCGTTAGTGTTGCACGACTTCCTTTTCAAGAAAACATTGAGCCCGTGACGCTATATCAAGCCACCCAAAGTGATGTCCTGAACGTCGCCGAGCTGACCTCGGAGGAGAGCCGCGCCACGGCCACTCCGATGATGGAGCAATTCATCGAGATCAAGGCCGCCAATCCGGGTAGCCTGCTCTTCTATCGCATGGGCGATTTCTACGAGCTGTTCTTCGAGGATGCGGTCGACGCCTCCCGCGCGCTCGGCATCACGCTGACCAAGCGCGGCCAGCATCTCGGCCAGGATATCCCCATGTGCGGCGTGCCGGTGCATGCTGCCGATGATTACCTGCAGAAACTGATCTCGCTCGGCTTCCGCGTTGCGGTCTGCGAGCAGATCGAGGATCCGGCAGAGGCCAAGAAGCGAGGCTCGAAATCCGTGGTGAAGCGTGACGTCGTCCGCCTCGTTACGCCGGGCACGATCACCGAGGATAAACTCCTCTCGCCCTTCGAATCCAACTACCTGATGGCACTCGCCCGGATCCGGGGCGGTTCCGCCCCGCAACTGGCGCTCGCCTGGATCGATATTTCCACCGGCATCTTCCGCCTCGCGGAGACGACTGAGACGCGCCTGCTCGCGGACATCCTGCGCATCGAGCCGCGCGAGCTGATCGTGCCCGATACGCTGTTCCACGACGAAGAACTGAAGCCCGCCTTCGACGTGCTCGGTCGTGTCGTCGTGCCCCAGCCCGGCGTGCTCTTCGACAGTGCAAGTGCTGAAGGCCGCATTGCCCGTTACTTTGGCGTCGGCACGCTGGATGGCTTCGGCGCCTTCTCCCGCGCCGAAATCGCAGCGGCCGCCGCCGCCGTCGCCTATGTCGAAAAGACCCAGATCTCCGAGCGCCCGCCGCTCGGTCTGCCCGAACGGCAGAATGCGGCCTCGACCCTCTTCATTGATCCCGCGACCCGCGCCAATCTCGAACTGGTGAAGACGCTGTCCGGCGAGCGCAACGGTTCGCTGTTGAAAGCGATCGACCGCACCGTCACAGGCGGTGGCGCCCGCCTGCTTGCCGAACGCCTCATGTCGCCGTTGACAGACCCGGAGGCGATTGCCGATCGACAGGACTCGATCGCTCATCTCCTGGCCGATGGCCTGCTCGTCGACCGCCTCCGCGACGCCCTGAAGCGCGTGCCCGACATGCCGCGCGCCCTTTCCCGTTTGGCGCTCGATCGCGGTGGCCCGCGTGACCTCGGGGCTATCGTCGCCGGTCTCGCCGCCTCTGCCGAGGTTGGCCGCCTTCTGCACCCGTCAAGCCTGCCTGCGGAACTGTCCGAAGCCCTTGCCGACCTCGCAGCCTTGCCCGCCGATCTTGGCTCCAGCCTGGCCGCGATGCTCGCCGAGGAACTGCCGCTTCTGAAGCGCGATGGCGGCTTCCTGCGCGATGGCGCGATCCAGGAATTGGACGAGCTGCGCGCGCTGCGCGACCAGTCCCGACGTGTGATCGCCGGCCTTCAGCTGCAATATGCCGAGGAAACCGGCATCAAGTCGCTGAAGATCAAGCACAACAATGTGCTCGGCTATTTTATCGAGGTAACCGCCGGCAATGCCGGTCCGATGACCGAGGGCGACGAAGCCAAGGCCCGCTTCATCCATCGCCAGACCATGGCAAACGCCATGCGCTTCACCACCACCGAACTCGCCGATCTCGAAAGCCGGATTGCGAACGCCGCCGGGCAGGCACTCTCGCTCGAACTCGCAGCCTTCGATCAGATGGTGAGCCAGGTGGTCTCCGCCGCAGAACCTATCAAAGCCGCTGCCCGCGCACTCGCGGTCATCGACGTCGCAGCCGGCCTCGCGGCCTTGGCGGAAGAGCAGGGCTATTGCCGCCCGCTGGTCGATGATAGCAGAATGTTCGCCATTACAGCTGGCCGCCATCCGGTGGTCGAGCAGGCTCTGCGCCGCCAGGCCGCCAGCCCCTTCATCGCCAATGATTGCGATCTCTCGCCCAACGATACCAAAGGCCCCGGCGCCATCTGGCTGCTGACGGGTCCCAACATGGGCGGTAAGTCGACCTTCCTGCGCCAGAATGCGCTGATCGCCATCCTCGCCCAGATGGGCTCCTTCGTGCCCGCCGGTGCGGCGCATATCGGGATCGTCGACCGGCTCTTCTCCCGCGTCGGCGCTTCCGACGATCTGGCGCGTGGCCGCTCCACCTTCATGGTCGAGATGGTCGAAACGGCAGCCATCCTCAATCAGGCCACCGATCGCTCGCTCGTCATCCTAGACGAAATCGGTCGTGGCACGGCAACCTTCGATGGCCTCTCCATCGCCTGGGCCGCCGTCGAGCACCTGCATGAGGCCAACCGCTGCCGCTCGCTCTTTGCCACCCATTTCCACGAACTGACGGCGCTGTCGGAAAAGCTTGCCCGCATGTCGAACGTCACGATGCGCGTCAAGGAATGGGACGGCGACGTCATTTTCCTGCATGAGGTCGGCCCCGGTTCCGCCGATCGCTCCTACGGCATCCAGGTCGCCCGTCTCGCCGGCCTGCCGGCCGCCGTCGTTGCCCGTGCCCGTGAGGTTCTGACCCGCCTCGAAGACAGCGACCGCAAGAACCCTGCCGCCCAGCTGATCGATGATCTGCCGCTTTTCCAGGTCGCCGTGCGCCGCGAGGAGATCCAAAAATCCGGCCCGTCGAAGGTCGAGGAGGCCTTGCGCTCACTCGATCTTGACGATCTCACGCCTCGTCAGGCGCTCGATGCGCTCTATGATCTCAAGAAACAACTTGGCAAGCCTTGACCGGTAGAGTGCCTGTCAATCGCGCCCGAAAAGCGCTATAGCGCCACCAATCCCGGCTGATTCCCGGGTTCCCAAGAGATGATGCCGCACCCATGGCCACAGCAGAGCTTGCCTTCGACGATCTCCTCGACATCGACGCGCTCCGTGCGTCCTGCAAGACCATCGCGGAGGCTGGCTGCGGCAATATGCTGGAGACCCGCGCGAAGCTCCTGCCGATCCTGAAGAAGGCCTCTGCCGAGGCCCGCGAACAGGCGCGGCTGAAGCTTTTCGAAGACGGCAGCGGCATGAACTGCGCCAACCGGATTTCCTGGATCCAGGATCAGCTTATCTCGGTCATCTTCGATTTCGCCCGCACCCATGTCTATCCGAAGGACGCCAACGGTCTGGCCGTCGCCGCCGTCGGCGGTTACGGCCGCGGAACCCTGGCGCCAGGCTCCGATATCGACCTGCTCTTCCTGCTGCCGCCGAAGGCTGGTCCCGCCATGCACAAGGCGGTCGAGTTCGTCCTCTATCTGTTGTGGGATGTCGGCTTCAAGGTCGGCCACGCCACCCGCACGGTGGAGGAGTGCATCCGCCTGTCAACCACGGACATGACCATTCGGACCGCGATCCTCGAAACCCGCCATATCTGCGGCGACGAGGCTCTGGTCACCGAACTCCAGCGCCGTTTCGATCAGGAAGTGACGACCGGAACCGCGCCGGAATTCATCGCCGCCAAGCTTGCCGAACGCGACGAGCGGCACCGCAAGGCCGGCGACAGCCGCTACCTCGTCGAGCCCAATGTCAAGGAAGGCAAGGGGGGCTTGCGCGATCTGCAGACCCTCTTCTGGATCGCCAAATACAATTACCATGTCCGCGACACCGGCGAATTGGTGCGTCTCGGCGTGCTCTCCCGCCACGAGTGGCGCCTTTTCCAGAAGGCCGACGATTTCCTTTGGGCGGTCCGCTGCCACATGCATTATCTGACCGGCAAGCCGGAAGAGCGCCTGTATTTCGATATCCAGCCGGAGATCGCCAAGAGCCTCGGCTACCAGCCGCGTCCGGGCTTGTCCGCCGTCGAGCGCTTCATGAAGCACTACTTCCTCGTGGCAAAAGACGTCGGCGATCTCACCCGCATCTTTGCGGCAGCACTTGAGGATCAGCAGGCCAAGGCCGCCCCCGGTATCGGTGGCATGATCGGCCGTTTTGCCAACCGTCCGCGCAAGATCCCCGGCGCCAGCGAATTCATCGACGATCGCGGCCGCATTGCGCTTGCCGATCCCGGCGTCTTCAAGAAGGACCCGATGTCGATCATGCGCCTCTTCCACGTGGCGGATCTGAACGGGCTCGAATTCCATCCTGATGCCTTGAAGGCCGTCACCCGCTCGCTGTCGCTGATCACCAATGATTTCCGCGAAAGCGAAGAGGCCAACCGCCTGTTTCTCTCGATCCTGACCTCACGCAAGGATCCGGGTTTCATCCTTCGGCGCATGAACGAGGCCGGCGTGCTCGGTCGTTTCATGCCGGAATTCGGCAAGATTGTCTCGATGATGCAGTTCAACATGTATCATCACTATACCGTCGACGAGCATCTGATCCGCACGGTCGAGGTGCTCTCCGAGATCGACAACGGCAAGGCGGAGGAGATCCATCCGCTCGCCAACAAGATTATGCCGGAAATCGAGGATCGCCAGACGCTTTATGTCGCGATCCTCCTGCACGATATCGCCAAAGGCCGCCAGGAGGATCACTCCGTCGCCGGCGCCAAGGTCGCCCGCAAGCTCTGCCCGCGTCTCGGCCTCTCGCCCAAGCAGACCGAAATGGTCGCCTGGCTGATCGACCAGCATCTGCTGATGTCGATGGTGGCTCAGACGCGCGACCTGCACGACCGCAAGACCATCACCGACTTCGCCGAAAAGGTGCAGTCGCTCGACCGGCTGAAGATGCTGTTGGTTCTGACCATCTGCGATATCAGGGCCGTTGGCCCGGGTGTCTGGAATGGCTGGAAGGGCCAGCTTTTGCGCACGCTCTATTACGAGACCGAACTGCTGCTGTCAGGCGGCTTCTCCCAGGTCTCTCGCAAGGAACGCGCCAAGCATGCCGCCGAGCAGCTCAGCCAGGCGCTCGAAGGCTGGAGCCAGAAGGACCAGCGCACCTATACCAAGCTGCACTACGAGCCCTACCTGCTCTCGGTCGATCTCGAAGACCAGGTCCGCCACGCCCATTTCATCCGTCAGACCGACAAGTCGGGCCAGGCGCTGGCGACCATGGTGCGCACTCACCAGTTCCACGCGATCACCGAGATCACGGTGCTCTCGCCCGACCATCCACGTCTCCTTTCGATCATCGCCGGCGCTTGTGCGGCGGCCGGCGCCAACATCGCCGATGCCCAGATCTTCACGACCTCGGACGGCCGGGCCCTCGATACGATCCTGATCAACCGGGAGTTCCCGATCGACGAGGACGAAACCCGCCGCGCGGCCACCATCGGGAAGATGATCGAGGACGTGCTGTCGGGCCGTAAGCGCCTGCCAGAGGTCATTGCCACGCGCACAAAGGGCAAGAAGCGCAACAAGACCTTTCCGGTTCAGCCGGATGTCCGCATCTCCAATGCGCTGTCCAACAAGTTCACGGTTATCGAGGTGGAATGCCTCGACCGCATCGGTCTCCTTGCCGAGATCACCGCCGTGCTGTCGGACCTGTCGCTGGACATTCATTCGGCACGGATCACCACCTTCGGGGAAAAGGTCATCGATACCTTCTATGTCACCGACCTCGTCGGACAGAAGGTGACCAACGAGAACCGGCAGGCCAATATTGCCAATCGCCTGAAGCCGGTGATGACCGAACAGCCGGACGAGCTCAAGGACAACATGCCCTCGGGCATCATCGCCCAGCCACACCGCGCAGCGCCGGCGCCGAAAAAGGCACGGGCCTGAGGAATGAGCCTCGTCAAGAAATTCATGACGGTCGGTGGGGCGACGCTCGGAAGCCGCATCTTCGGCTTCGCCCGCGAAACCCTGATGGCCGCGGCACTCGGCACAGGCCCGGTCGCCGACGTCTTCTATGCCGCCTTCCGCTTCCCCAATCTCTTCCGCCGCCTCTTCGCCGAGGGCGCTTTCAACGCTGCCTTCGTGCCGCTCTTCGCCAAGGAGATCGAGGCGAATGGCATTGATGGCGCCAAGCGATTTTCCGAAGAGGTTTTCGGAGTTCTCTTTTCGGTTCTCTTGATCCTGACCATCGGCATGCAGCTGTCCATGCCGCTGCTGGTCCAGTGGATCATCGCGCCGGGCTTTGCCGACGATCCGGAAAAGTTCAACCTGACGGTCCGCCTCGCGATCGTCATGTTTCCCTACCTGATGTGCATGTCATTGACGGCCATGCTGAGCGGCATGCTCAACTCGTTGCATCATTTCTTTGCAGCCGCCATCGCGCCCGTATTTCTCAATGTGCTGATGATCGGTGCGCTTGGCTGGGCTCTGTGGACGGGCGCTGATCCCGCTGCGACCGCCTGGGCATTGTCCTGGTCCGTGCTGGGGGCAGGCCTCTTGCAGATGGCCGTCGTTTATCTCGGCGTGCGCAATGCCGGCATCCGCATCGGCTTCAAGCGTCCGCGTTTTACCCCCAACGTCAAGCGCTTGCTGGTGCTCGCCGTGCCGGCCGCGATCACGGGTGGCATCACCCAGATCAACCAGCTCATCGGCCAGGCGATTGCCTCGACGAAAGAGGGGGCAATCTCCGCCCTGCAATATGCCGACCGCATCTATCAGCTGCCGCTCGGCGTCGTAGGGGTCGCCGTCGGCGTCGTCCTCCTGCCGGAACTCGCGCGTGCGTTGAAGGGCGGTCACATGAACGAGGCGAAGGGGCTGCAGAACCGCTCGATCGAGTTCGTTCTCTTCCTGACGCTGCCGGCCGCTGCCGCAATCTGGGTGCTGTCCGATGAAATCATCCGGGTGCTTTACGAGCGTGGCGCCTTCTCCGAACAGAACACTGCCGTCGTCGCCTCGATCCTTGCGATCTACGGTATAGGCCTGCCGGGCTTCGTGCTGATCAAGGCGCTTCAGCCGGGTTACTACGCCCGCGAAGACACCAAGACGCCGATGCGTTTCACCATAGTGTCGGTCGCGCTCAACACGGGGCTTGCCATCACGCTCTTCCCGATCTTCGAGGAGAGCGGCATTGCGATGGCCGAGGCTGCCGCCGGCTGGACCAACACCATCCTGTTGTTTTCGGTGCTGCTGTGGCGGGGCCACCTCGTTTTCGAGTGGTCACTGCTCACGCGCACCCTACGTCTGGTGATCGCCTCCGCCATCATGGCCGGCCTGCTCGTTTACCTCTCCGATCGTTGGGCTGGCTGGCTTTCACCATCAAGCCCGCTCTTCGATCAGTTGCTGGCGCTGGGAGGGCTGATCGCAATCGCCATGCCGGTCTATTTCGGCATCGCCTTCCTGATCGGCGGCGCGGACTGGCGCCTAGTCCGTCGCAGCCTCCAGCGCAGGAAGAAAACGGCTGACGAGGCCGCAACGACCTCACCCGACCCGGGTCAGCAGTAAGTCCAGGTCCGCTTCGGCCCGATATCGACATGCACGATGCCGTTGCAGTAACGCCCGATGCCGCCGATGCCGGGCGCGCTGCGGGCGGCGGCCACGATCTTCTTCTCGGGCACGCCGGGCACGCGAATGTCCGCTGCAAAGCAATGGCTGTGCTGCGAGCGGCCGGAGCGCGGGCGATGTCCTGAGGTTACGACCGGCTTCTTGCCGGTCTTCTTGGCGATATGGGCCAGGATCGCCTTCAATTCGTCGGGAAAGCAGTTGGCTTTGACGCTGACCCGCTGCAGCGTGTAGGCGACAGCAGTATCGTGCTTCATAAAAAAGTGTCGCTTCTTCTTCTCCACGGCCTCGACGGGGGAGAGGAGACAGAGCGAAAGAACGCAGCCGAGCGCGACGCGAAACAAAGTGCGCATGAGTGACCTTCTGGAATGGGATTGTTCTTTGGGGCGATCCAGATCGCTTTCGGCGGGTTTTTATTCCCCGAAATGTGTCAAATTTGGTGCGCTTTGCTCGTTTCTGCATTTCGAGCCCGCATCAGCTCGTGAATCGAGGTCTTGGCACGTCGCGAATTTATTCCCTAAACCCCTCGATTCTGAGAGGAAATTTCCCTATGCGTGACATCGATGGTGTCTTCGTCACACATCAAACCGAAAGTGCGATTTCATGAGCGGAAACAGCCTCTTTCTCGTCAGTCTGGTCGTGGACACCTATGATCGGGCCAAGGCCTTCTATTGCGATGGCCTCGGCTTCGAGTGCATGGAGGACACCCAAATGCCGGACG
This sequence comes from Rhizobium sp. R86522, assembly GCF_042466255.1. NCBI lineage: Bacteria > Pseudomonadati > Pseudomonadota > Alphaproteobacteria > Hyphomicrobiales > Rhizobiaceae > Rhizobium > Rhizobium sp. R86522. The sequence continues at coordinate 3,412,365 of NZ_JAXHBX010000001.1, read as the reverse complement.
GCAAACGCTGGCTGGTGGTCCGTCCAGTCGGTGCCGAAGGCGCTTCGCTTCTGCTCGCCGAGGCGTCGAACGATGCTCAGCGTGCCGCGATCGGCAACCAGACCGGTGGCCGCGTCGGCTTCTTTCTGAAAACGGATGATTTCGCCCGCGACCAGGCACGCTTCGTGAAGGCGGGTGTCGTCTTCCAGGAGGCGCCGCGCCGTGAAGTCTATGGAACCGTCGCCGTCTTTCAGGATCTCTACGGCAATCTCTGGGACCTGATCGAGCCGGCGCCAGCCGACCCCTGGGTATCCGCCGAAGTGAGCGCTTGATTGCGCCCCGCTCGCCGTGCATAAGCCCTGACCGACGCGATCAGATGATCGGGCCCTCCACCAGCCTGTTGAGGATTATTATGACTGAGTTCAAGCCGCTGGTTTTCTCCGGCGTTCAGCCGACCGGCAATCTCCATCTCGGAAACTACCTCGGTGCCATCAGAAAGTTCGTCGCGCTCCAGGAAAACAATGACTGCATCTACTGCGTCGTCGATCTGCATGCGCTGACGGCCCAGCTCGTCCACGAGGACATGGCGACCCAGATCCGCTCGATCACCGCCGCTTTCCTCGCCGCCGGCATCGACCCGAAGAAGCACATCGTCTTCAACCAGTCCCAGGTGCCGCAGCATGCGGAACTTGCCTGGATCTTCAACTGCGTCGCCCGGATCGGCTGGATGAACCGGATGACCCAGTTCAAGGACAAGGCGGGCAAGGACCGCGAGCAGGCCTCGCTCGGCCTCTATGCCTATCCGAGCCTGATGGCCGCAGACATCCTCGTCTACCGCGCCACCCATGTGCCAGTTGGTGAAGACCAGAAGCAGCATCTGGAGCTCGCCCGCGACATCGCCATGAAGTTCAACCTGGACTTCCATGACAAGATCAAGCCGACGGGCCTCGGCATCGACATCAAGGTCGGCGAAGAGCCGGTGCATGCCTATTTCCCGATGGTGGAGCCGTTGATCGATGGCCCGGCGCCCCGCGTCATGAGCCTCAAGGACGGCACCAAGAAGATGTCGAAGTCGGATCCATCAGACCTTTCGCGCATCAACCTGATGGACGACCAGGACGCCATCTCGAAGAAGATCCGCAAGGCCAAGACTGATCCGGACGCGCTGCCGAGCGAAGTCGATGGCCTCAAGGGTCGCCCTGAAGCCGACAACCTCGTCGGCATCTTCGCAGCGCTCGCGGACCGCTCCAAAGCGGATGTTCTTTCGGAGTTCGGCGGCCAGCAGTTCTCCGTCTTCAAGCCGGCACTGATCGATCTGGCGGTCGCGGCACTGGGCCCGATCAATGCCGAGATGCGTCGTCTTATGGAAGACCCCGGTCACATTGATGCGGTCCTCCGGGACGGCGGCGAGCGTGCCCGCACCCGTGCCGAAAAGACCATGAACGAAGTCCGCGACATCATCGGCTTCGTGCGATAAGGTCTCGGTCGCTGGCGGGTCCGCCCGGAGCCCGCCCGCGTCACATGTTATCAGTCCGGCGGCGGGGTTCTCTATGGTTTCAACGCGTCTGTCACGTCTTGAAGGTCACCGCCGCAAGTTCATGGCGGTGATCGACAACACCCCGGAATGCTCGCGTGCGGTCCATTATGCCGGCCGCCGCGCCAAGAATTCCAATGGCGGACTGGTGCTGATCTATGTGATCCCGGAAGGTGATTTCCAGCAATGGCTGGGTGTCGAGGAGATCATGCGGGCAGAAGCCCGGGAAGAGGCCGAAGCCATCATGGCCAAGGCTGCCCAGACCGTACGCGATACCATCGGCATCGAGCCTGAGCTGATCATCCGCGAGGGAAGCGCCTATCCCGAGATCAATAGTCTGATCGAAGAAGACCGCGACATCGCGATCCTCGTTCTGGCCGCAGGCTCGACCAAGGACGGTCCGGGCCCTCTGGTCTCGATGATCGCCGGTCGGGCTGCAGCTTTCCCTATCCCGGTCACGGTCCTGCCGGATACGCTGACCAATGAAGAAATCGACGCGCTTTGCTAATTTGAGCATCCTGCCGATCACGTCTTGAAGATGGAGCCTGCAGGGTCTATTTTTGAAGCATTCTAATCTTTAGCGGTGCACTCACCGCCCGGAGGCCAACATGTTCATCCAGACCGAAGCCACGCCGAACCCGGCGACCCTGAAATTCCTCCCCGGCAAGGTGGTCATGGAAACCGGCACCGCCGAATTCCGCGATGCCACCAGCGCGAGCGCTTCTCCGCTTGCGGCACGCATCTTCGCGATCCCGGGCGTTACCGGCGTCTTCTTTGGCTACGATTTCGTCACTGTCTCCAAGGACGGCCCCGAATGGCATCACCTGAAACCGGCGATCCTCGGCACGATCATGGAGCATTTCATGAGCGGTGCCCCGGTCATGGGCACGGCCTCGACCTCAGCACAGAACGACAGCGATGAGGAATTCTTCGATGCCGGCGACGAGACGATCGTCGCGACCATCAAGGAACTGCTCGAGACCCGCGTGCGCCCCGCCGTCGCCCAGGATGGCGGCGACATCACCTTCCGCGGTTTCAAGGACGGCAAGGTCTTCCTCAACATGAAGGGTTCCTGCGCTGGCTGCCCGTCCTCGACGGCAACCCTGAAGCATGGCGTGCAGAACCTGCTGCGCCACTTCGTTCCGGAAGTGCAGGAAGTCGAAGCGGTCTGATTTGACCGGACTGGAGACGACATGATCGTTCTTGCGATCGACACGGCGGGTGTGGACTGCGCAGCCGCCGTTTTTGATTCTGATGCCGGCACCATTCTCGGTCGCGTTAGCGAAACAATCGGCCGTGGCCATGCCGAACGGCTAATGGCGATGATCGACGAGGCGCTCGCCGAAGCCGGGCTGACGCTCGGCGATATCGAGCGCATTGGCGTGACCGTCGGACCCGGCTCTTTCACCGGCATCCGTGTCGGTGTTGCCGCGGCCCGTGGCCTGGCTCTCGCGCTCGGCGTGGAATGCGTCGGCGTCTCGACACTCGAAGTGCTGGCGCAGACCGCATCCGAACCGGAAAAGCCCGTGCTGGCCGCGATCAACGCCCATCGCGATCAGGTCTATGCCCAGAGCTTCGAACACGGTGCGCCTCAGGGCGAGCCACTGCTGCTGGAGCTCGACGACTATCTCGCCCGAGCTGCCATTCCGGGCACGGTGCTCGTCGGTTCGGCCTCGGCTCTCGCCGCCGACCACGAGGCTGAAACCGCCCCCGATCACTATCCGATCGAGATCGTCGCGCGCATTTCAGCAACGGCGAAAGCTCAGGGCAAGCCGAAGCCGCTTTATCTGCGCGGACCGGATGCGAAACCGCAGACGGGATTTGCAGTATCGAGAGCCTGACATGCGCGACAGCCTGTTCTACCGCCAGCCCGAATTCGAAATCGTGCCCATGACCTCCGAACACTGCCGTGCAGTGGCCGAGTTGCATGCCCAGCGCTTCCCCCGCGCCTGGGGCGATGGCGAGTTCCTCAGCCTGCTCCTCCAGCCCAACAGCTTCGGCTTTGCTGCCTGGCAGACCAATACGCTGGTCTTCAAGGCGCCGTTGGCCGGCTTTGTCCTCTCCCGCGAAGTGGCCGGCGAGGCGGAGATCCTGACGATTGCCGTCGGCGACAAGGTCGCCCGCTTCGGCCTGGGCTGGCGCCTCATGCAGGCGGCTCTGCGCGAGGCGAAGGCGAGGGGCGGTGAATCCATGTTCCTCGAGGTCGATGACGGCAACCACGCAGCCCTTGGCCTCTACCGCAAGCTCGGCTTCGAGAAGGCCGGTGAGCGTCCGGCCTATTACACCGACGAAAACGGCCGCCGGTCCTCTGCGCTTGTCATGCGCCGTGATCTTCGCTAACCGGTCGGTTGGACGAACCGACCTTCTGCGGATATGCTGACATCATGAATGACGCCCTGAAATCGTTGGAAGCGCTGTGTGCCGAGCGGGGCATGCGCATGACCGAGCAGCGCCGCGTCATCGCTCGCATCCTCGAAGAATCCGACGATCACCCGGATGTCGAGGAGCTCTATCGTCGCTCCTCCAAGATCGACGCCAAAATCTCGATCTCGACGGTCTACCGCACCGTCAAACTCTTCGAAGACGCCGGCATCATCGAGCGCCACGATTTCCGCGATGGACGCTCGCGCTACGAGACTGTGCCGGAAGAACACCACGATCACCTGATCGACCTGAAGACCGGCACCGTCGTCGAATTCCACTCTCCGGAAATCGAAGCGCTCCAGGAGCGCATTGCCCGCGAACACGGCTTCCGCCTCGTCGGTCACCGCCTTGAGCTCTATGGCATTCCGCTGTCGAAAGACGAGAAGTGAGCCAATGCCCGCCATGCCAGTGAGGCCCGCGTGATCAACTGGCTGAGGGTCGGGCTCTATCTGATCGTACTGCTCGTGGTCTCTGGCCTGCTGATCCCGGTCCAGCTTTTGGCACTGCGCTTCGACTGGCCGCTTCGCCGGCGTTTGCCGCACCACTGGCACCGTCTGGCCCTCTGGTTCCTCGGCATCCGCGTCCATGTCCACGGCGCGCTCGACACCCGCCGCCCGCTGATGATCGCCGCCAATCACGCCTCCTGGAAAGATATTCTCGTCCTCGGTTCCCTCGCCGACGTCACCTTCATCGCCAAGACCGAGGTCGCTTCCTGGCCCGTCTTCGGCTTCCTGGCAAGGTTGCAGAAAACAATCTTCGTCGTGCGGGAAGAAAAGCGCCGAACCGGTGACCAGGTCAACGAGATCGCGGCCCGCATGGCCGATGGCGAAATCGTCGTGCTCTTCCCGGAAGGTACGACCTCCGATGGCAATCGTATTCTAGGCATTAAGTCCTCGCTCTTTGGGGCGGCCGCAGCCGCCCTGCCACCCGAAGACGACGCGGTGGTACATGTCCAGCCGGTCGCGATCGCCTATACCCGCGTTCAGGGCATGCCCATGGGCCGCTATCACCGTCCGATCGCTGGCTGGCCAGGCGACATCGGCCTGGTGGAGCATCTGCTCGGCGTCCTGCGTGCAGGGGCCATCGATGTCGATGTCACCTTTGGCGAGACGGTGGAGTTCAAAAAGGGCGACAGCCGCAAGACACTTGCCACCCGAATTGAGGAGCAGCTGCGCTCGATGCTGCTCGCCCATCTGCGCGGCCGTCACGGTCGCTGAGCCCTACAGACAATTTTTCGGTTTAATCGCGGCCCGAAAACCACTAAATAGCGCGCCATGACCCAGGAAACCGCGACCCTCTCCGAAACCCCGGCGCCGGGCGCCAACACGCGCAAGGTCTTCATCAAGACCTATGGCTGCCAGATGAACGTCTATGACAGCGGCCGCATGGCCGATGCCCTGGCGGCGGATGGCTACGCCCCGACCGAGGTCATGGAAGAGGCCGATCTCGTCCTGCTCAACACCTGTCACATCCGCGAAAAGGCCGCCGAAAAGGTCTATTCGGCGCTCGGCCGCCTGCGAGAGCACAAGAAGGCCCGCGCCGCCGAAGGCAAGGAATTCATGATCGGCGTCGCCGGTTGCGTCGCCCAGGCCGAAGGCGAGGAGATTTCCCGTCGCGAGCCGGCCGTTGACGTCGTCATTGGTCCGCAGACCTATCATCGTCTGCCGCAGGCACTGCACAAGGCCCGCGCAGGCCAGCGCGTGGTTGACACCGAATATGCGCTGGAAGACAAGTTCGAGCATCTGCCCGATCCGACCAGGGTCATTGGCAAGCCGCGCTCGGTCACGGCATTCCTCACCGTTCAGGAAGGCTGCGACAAGTTCTGCACCTTCTGTGTGGTGCCCTATACCCGTGGCTCGGAAGTCTCCCGCCCGCTCTCCCAATTGCTGACCGAAGCCCGCCGCCTCGTCGATTCAGGTGTGCGCGAATTGACGCTGCTCGGCCAGAACGTCAATGCTTGGCATGGCGAGGATGGAGAGGGCAGGGCGATCGGCCTCGGTGACCTCCTCCACAAGCTTGCGGAGATCCCGGGGCTCGCCCGGTTGCGCTACACCACCAGCCACCCGCGCGACATGGATGACCGTCTGATCGAGGCGCACCGTGACCTGCGCATGCTGATGCCCTATCTGCATCTGCCGGTGCAGTCTGGCTCCGACCGGATCCTGAAGGCCATGAACCGGCGCCACAAGGCCTCCGAATACGTCGCCCTGATTGAGCGCATCCGCTCTGTCCGTCCAGACATCGCGCTTTCGGGCGATTTCATCGTCGGTTTCCCGGGCGAGACGGATCAGGACTTCGAGGACACAATGAATCTCGTTCGCGAAGTGAACTACGCGCAGGCTTATTCGTTCAAGTATTCGACACGTCCCGGCACACCCGGCGCCGACCTGCCCGATCACGTGGCCGAGGATGTGAAGACGGAACGCCTGGCACGGCTGCAGGCGTTGCTGCTCGACCAGCAGCAAGCCTTCATGCAGTCGATGATCGGCAAGACCATCGATCTGCTTCTGGAGAAGCCGGGCCGTATGCCGGGACAGCTCATCGGCCGTTCGCCCTGGCTGCAGTCTGTGAATGTTGATGCAAAGTCATCGCAAATCGGTGACATTATACAGGTACGAATCACCGCAGCCGGCCCAAACAGCTTGTTTGCCGAGGTGGCAGAGGGTTAGAGTGAGGGCCTGAACCTGATCGAACAGGAGCCTGATCGCTTGAACGCAACAGAAGTGGTTTCTTCACCCTCGCGCAATGTCCGCACAACTGCGACCGACGCCAATCACTTCATCTTGACGTTCGAGAACAACCGGCTTGCGAGCGAGCTCTTCGGTCAATTCGACCAACATCTGAAACTTCTCGAGCAGCGCCTTCAGATCGAAGCCCGCGCCCGTGGCAATTCTGTCGCCATCACGGGTGAGTTGCAGGCCACCAACCAGGCCCGACGCGCACTCGATTTCCTCTATGCCCGCCTGCAGAGCGGCGTCTCGGTCGACGCTTCGGATGTCGAAGGGGCAATCCGCATGGCGGTGGCCGCCGACGATCAGCTTTCTCTTCCGACGATGGAGCGCAAAGCCAAGCTCTCGATGGCGCAGATCTCCACGCGCAAGAAGACGATTGCCGCCCGCACCCCGACCCAGGACGCCTACATGCGCGCGCTCGAACGATCGGAAATGGTCTTCGGCGTTGGTCCTGCCGGCACCGGCAAGACCTATCTCGCCGTTGCCCATGCGGCCCAGTTGCTGGAGCGCGGCGTTGTCGATCGCATTGTCCTGACCCGTCCGGCCGTCGAAGCTGGCGAGCGTCTCGGCTTCCTGCCCGGCGACATGAAGGAAAAGGTCGATCCGTATCTTCGCCCGCTCTATGACGCGCTCTACGACATGATCCCCGGCGACAAGGTCGAGCGCGCCATCACCGCTGGCGTCATTGAAATTGCCCCGCTCGCCTTCATGCGCGGACGGACGCTGGCCAATGCCGCGATCATCCTCGACGAGGCGCAGAACACCACCTCGATGCAGATGAAGATGTTCCTCACCCGTCTCGGCGAGAACGGCCGCATGATCATCACCGGCGACCCGAGCCAGGTCGACCTTCCGCGCGGCGTGACGTCAGGTCTCGTCGAGGCCTTGCAGGTGCTCAAGGGCGTGGAGGGCGTATCGGTGGTCCGCTTCAAGGATACCGATGTCGTGCGCCACCCGCTTGTCGGACGGATCGTGCAGGCCTATGACGCCAAGTACAAGGTACAGGACGAGAGCGAGCAGAGCGAGCACTAAGCCCGCTCTGCGATTAAACGATGAGCCAGTTGGATATACAGATCGCTGTCGAGGCAGACGGTTGGGCAGACGAGACCGCGCTGGAGGCATTGGCCCTTCGTGTGCTCGGTACTGCTGAAAACCATCTCGCTGCAAAAGAACGTCAGCCCTTTCCGAAGCAGCCGACAGAGGTTTCGCTCGTTTTCGGCGACGACGAAATGATCCGCGAGATCAATGCGGAATGGCGCAACAAGGACAAGCCGACCAATGTCCTGTCCTTTCCCGCTTTCCCGGTGACCCCCGGCAAGATGCCGGGTCCGATGCTCGGCGATATCATCATCGCCCGGGAGACAGTCGAGCGTGAGGCAGTCGATCTCGAAAAGAGTTTCGAGGATCATTTGACCCACTTGATGGTTCACGGATTCCTGCATCTCTTCGGCTACGACCATATCGAGGCCGATGACGCCGAAAAAATGGAAGCGCTGGAGACTCGCATTCTGGCGGAACTTGGCCTATCTGACCCCTATGCGGGGCAGGACCCCATCTGATAGTTTGGAACAATGACCGATTTTGCGACGAAAACGGCCCCCGAGGCCAAAGAAAGCAACGAAGGATCGTCTTCGGACGAGGGCAGTAGTCCTACCCGAGCGGAAAGCTCGGCACGCCAACATCCTTCCTTCTGGGCCCGTCTGGGCCGTATACTGAAGCCGTCCTCCACCACAAGCCTGCGCGAAGATCTGACGGTCGCCCTGAGCGCCGATGCCAGCCTCGGAGAGGCTTTCACGCCCGAAGAGCGGGCGATGCTCAACAACATTCTCCGCTTCCGCGAAGTGCGCGTTGAAGACATCATGGTGCCGCGTGTCGATATCGAAGCGGTCGATCAGAGTGTGACCATTGGCGAGTTGATGACCATCTTCGACGTTTCCGGTCGCTCGCGCATGCCCGTCTATGCCGACACGCTGGACGATCCGCGCGGCATGGTCCACATCCGTGACCTGCTGTCCTACGTCACCAAGCAGGCCCGCAGTCGCCGGCGTGTGACGGCCAAGGCCACCACCGGAGCGAACGGTGGCGAGAAGGCTGAAAAGGCCGAAAAGGTCGAGAAGTCTGCCAAGCCGAAGATCGACTTTGATCTGGCCCGCATCGACCTCAGCAAGACGGTCGCCGAAGCCGGCATCATCCGCTCGATCCTTTTCGTGCCGCCATCGATGCTCGCCTCCGACCTGATGAGCCGCATGCAGGCAGCACGCACCCAGATGGCGCTCGTGATCGACGAATATGGTGGCACCGACGGTCTCGTCAGCCACGAGGACATCGTCGAAATGGTCATCGGCGACATCGATGACGAACATGACGACGAAGAAGTCATGTTCAGCCGCGTTTCCGACGACGTCATTATCGCCGACGCCCGCGTCGAACTCGAAGAGATCGCCGAAGCGATCGGCCCGGATTTCGACATTGCCGACCGGATCGAAGACGTCGACACGCTGGGTGGTCTGATCTTCTCGGCGCTTGGACGCATCCCTGCGCGTGGCGAAGTTGTCCAGGCTCTACCCGGCTTCGAATTCCACATTCTGGATGCAGATCCACGTCGCATCAAGCGCGTCCGGATCGGCCGCAAGCGGGCCGGCGCTCGCCGTCGCTCGACCGCCAAGGGTGATGTCGAGGCGCGTGCTGACGAGGCTGCCGAGACGAAGACCCCGAACGCCACAGCCGTCTCCGCGGGTGAGGCTGCAGCGAAGCCGCGTACACGGGCGGCTGCCAAGCCGCGCGCAACGAAGGTCGAAACACCACCCGTCGTCGAGTCTGCCCCGGAAGCCCCAGAAGCCCCCGTGGCCGAGATGGAAAACGCCGAGCGCACGTCAGTCTGACGGTCGACACACTCCGCAGCGAAAACCGCGACAGAGCCTCCGTTTTTTGGGAGACTGCCCGCGATTGATTCGGGGCAGAAGGGGTGGACATGCAGGCTTTGGCAGCGAGGATCCTGCTCATGTGGGGTCTCAGGCGGGCAGGGCTCGCGGTGCTCGCAGGCGCAATCGGGGCGCTCGCCCTGCCGCCCTTCGACATCTTCGCATCGATGTTCATCTCCTTCACGCTGCTGGTTTGGCTGCTGGACGGTGCGACCGGCAATGCCGATACGGGCAGGGCAGGGCTGTCGTCCTCCTTCTGGACGGGCTGGTTCTTTGGTCTAGGGTATTTTGTCTGTGGCCTCTGGTGGCTCGGAAACGCTCTGCTTCTGGAAGCGGACGAATTCGCCTGGGCAATCCCGCTTGCGGTTCTCGGCCTGCCCGCCGTGCTCGCCATCTTCTATGGACTGGCCACGTTGCTTGCACGTCTCGTCTGGTCGGATGGGATGGGCCGCATAGCAGCACTTGCTGCCGCCTTCGGCTTCGCCGAGTGGCTCCGCAGCTTCGTCGCGACAGGTTTCCCCTGGAATGCGATCGGTTATGCCGCCATGCCCGTCCCCCTGATGATGCAGTCGAGCCATGTGCTCGGCGTCCTCGCCATCACACCGCTGGCCGTCTTCGTCTTTGCAGCTCCGGCACTCCTCGGCACGCGTCGCGGGGCGTGGCCCGGCTTGCTGCTGTCCGCGAGCCTTCTCAGCGCTCATCTGGGCTATGGCGCCTACCGCCTGTATGTCGCGCCGGTGGTTCCGACTGACAAGACGCTCACTGTCCGCCTCGTGCAGCCATCGATCGATCAGTCGCAAAAGATGGAGAACACCGACCGCATCGGCATCTTCGAGAAGCACTTGGCGCTGACGGCAGCAGCACCGGAGGAAGGCAAGCCCCGGCCGGATGTGATCGTCTGGCCGGAAACCTCGGTCCCCTTCATCCTGACGGAAAACCCTGATGCTCTGGCGCGCATTGGCGATGTGCTCGAGGAAGGGCAGATCCTGCTGACTGGCGCCGTTCGGGCCGAGGAGCGCGGCGCGGGCCAGATGCCGCTCTACTACAATTCCGTCTACATGATCGACGACGAGGGCCAGATCCTCGCCGCGAGCGACAAGGTCCATCTCACGCCCTTCGGCGAATATGTGCCCTATGAGAGCCTGTTGCGGGAATTCGGGATCGAGGAGCTGATAAGCCTGCCCGGCGGCTTCACCGCAGCATCCAGCCGCACGCCACTGACGCTTCCCTCCGGCATCGGGCTCTATCCGTTGATCTGCTACGAGGCGATCTTTCCGGCGGAAATTGCCCCTGATCTCACCGGCGCTAGTGTCATCTTGAACGTCACCAATGACGCCTGGTTCGGCGCAACCCCGGGCCCATACCAGCACTTCCTTCAGGCCCGTTTGCGCGCCGTGGAGACTGGCGTGCCGCTGATCCGGGTAGCCAATAACGGCATTTCCGCTGTGATCGACCCCTATGGACGTGTCATTGAGGGACTTTCTCTTGATGCCGTCGGAGCTGCAGATTCAACCTTCGGTATAGAATCTGTTCCGGAAAAAAACATCCACAACCACAATTTAAACTTTTGGTTGGTGCTGGTGTTCATGAGCCTTCTGGCTGTAGTTTCTAGTCTGGGTTTTATTAGGCGGACGAATTGACCAAAAACCCCTAAAATTGCATAGTGGATCAGACCGATAATCTGCAAGTATGCTGAAAGATGATCGATGGCGAGCACAACGTCTCGTTATGGTTTGGCGGGCAAGGGGTTATGGTCGCAACGCCAACAATTTTGTCAGGACGACATTAATGATCGAGAACAAGAAGAAGCCGAACCCGATTGACATCCATGTCGGAAGCCGGATTCGCCTTCGTCGTACGATGCTGGGCATGAGCCAGGAGAAGCTTGGTGAAAGCCTCGGGATCACCTTTCAGCAGATCCAGAAGTATGAAAAGGGTACCAACCGCGTTGGTGCGAGCCGCCTTCAGAACATCTCCAACATTCTGACTGTGCCGGTTTCCTTCTTCTTCGAAGATGCGCCGGGCGAGCAGCCGTCGGGTGCGGGCATGGCAGAAGCCTCCAGCTCGAATTACGTTGTCGACTTCCTGTCGTCTTCCGAAGGCCTGCAGCTCAACCGCGCCTTTGTAAAGATTGGCGACGCCAAGGTCCGTCGCAAGATCGTTGACCTCGTCAAGGCGCTGGCGGCTGAAGCAGACAGCGAGTAAGCTGGATGCACTCCTGACAAAGAGAGCGGCCGCAGGGCCGCTTTTTTTGTGCCCGCGGAAGGAAAAATTTACTCACATAAAGATATATTTATGTGGTTGTGTCCTTGTCATCGGGTTTCGAACTGAGTAACGATGCCCGCCATCCATACTTTGAGGGGAATCCCGATGCGTGCGAATTATCTTTTCACCAGCGAATCCGTATCCGAAGGTCATCCGGACAAGGTTTGTGACCGAATCTCCGACGAAATCGTCGATCTCGTTTACCGCGAAGCCGCCAAGACTGGTGTCGATCCCTGGACCGTACGCATCGCCTGCGAAACGCTTGCCACCACCAACCGTGTCGTTATTGCCGGTGAAGTCCGCCTTCCGCCGAGCCTGATGAAGACCGACAAGAATGGCAACGAGGTCATCAACCCCGCGAAGTTCAAGTCCGCCGCACGCAAGGCGATCCGCGACATCGGCTATGAGCAGGACGGTTTCCACTGGAAGACGGCCAAGATCGATGTGCTCCTGCATTCGCAGTCGGCTCACATCGCCCAGGGCGTCGACAAGGCGGCCGACAGTTCCAACAGCGAAGGCGCTGGCGACCAGGGCATCATGTTCGGTTACGCCTGCAAGGAAACGCCGGACCTGATGCCGGCCCCGATCTATTATTCGCACAAGATCCTGCAGACCCTCTCTGCCGCCCGCAAGAAGGGCGAGGGCGATGTCGGCAAGCTCGGCCCCGATGCCAAGAGCCAGGTCACCGTTCGTTACGTCGACGGCAAGCCGGCCGAAGCCACCTCGATCGTTCTCTCCACCCAGCACCTCGACGAGAGCTGGGACTCCAAGAAGGTTCGCGAGGTCGTCGAGCCCTATATCCAGGAAGCACTGGGCGACCTGAAAATTGCCGACGATTGCGCCTGGTATATCAATCCGACCGGCAAGTTCGTCATCGGCGGCCCGGATGGTGACGCCGGCCTCACCGGCCGCAAGATCATCGTCGACACCTATGGCGGTGCAGCCCCCCATGGCGGTGGCGCATTCTCCGGCAAGGACACGACCAAGGTCGACCGCTCGGCCGCTTACGCTGCCCGCTACCTCGCAAAGAACGTCGTCGCTGCCGGTCTGGCTGACCGCTGCACGATCCAGATCTCCTATGCCATCGGCATTGCCCAGCCGCTGTCGATCTATGTCGACCTGCATGGCACCGGCAAGGTGACCGAGGACGAGGTCGAAGCCGGCATCCGCAAGGTCATGGACTTGTCCCCATCGGGCATCCGCCGCCATCTTGACCTGAACAAGCCGATCTATGCTAAGACGTCGGCCTACGGCCATTTCGGCCGCAAGGCTGGCCGTGATGGTTCCTTCTCCTGGGAGAAGCTGGACCTGGTCAAGCCGCTCAAGGATGCGATCAAGGCTTGATCTGAATGACGGAACAGGAACGCAGGACGAGGTCGACCGAAGCTTTCTTCGGTCGACGCAAGGGCAAGCCGTTGCGCGAGCAACAGGTCGAGCGCATGGAAACCGTCCTGCCGGAGCTGAAGGTCGACCTGGCGTCGCCGGTGCCGGGTGATCTCAAGTCGCTTTTCCCTATTCCCGTCGACAAGATCCGTCTCGAAATCGGCTTCGGGGGCGGTGAGCATCTGGTTCACCGGGCCCGGAACAATCCGACGACCGGCTTTATCGGTGTCGAACCCTTCGTCAATTCCATGGCAAAACTACTCGCGGTCGTCGAGGCCGAGGGTCTGAAGAACATTCGCGTCTATGATGATGACGCGACCCAATTGCTGGACTGGTTGCCGGAAGGCCAGATCGACCAGATCGATCTTCTCTACGCTGATCCCTGGCCCAAGAAAAAGCACTGGAAGCGACGTTTCGTCTCGCAAGTGAATCTGCAGCGCTTCCACAAGGTCCTGAAGCCGGAAGGCACCTTCTGCTTTGCCTCTGACATCGACACCTACGTCAACTGGACGCTGCAACACTGCCGCGATCATGGTGGTTTTGAGTGGCTGGCCCGCAATGCGAGCGATTGGCTCACGCCCTATGAGGGCTGGCCGGGGACACGCTATGAAGCCAAGGCTCGGCGTGAAGGCCGGTCATCGGCCTATCTCACATTTCAAAAGCGCTGATTCGCATCTCTGTGAGATGGCGGCTCGCTGCACTTGTTAGTGCAGCGAAACGGTCTTGAGGTCGTCTTCTGCTGCCTTGAAGAAGGTGCTGGACCTGTTGTCGGTGAGCAGGATCGGCGTACCGTCCGCGGCAAACAGCGCCCAGAGATCCAGCGTTGGATCGATTTCCGGGGCCTCCGGAAAGCAGCGGGACACGTCGTCCGATTTCATCTTCCTGATATAGCCCACTTCGCCGGCGCCGAGATGCGCCAGTTCGGATTTCGTCAGGCGGGATGAGGCTTCTTTGAGTAACATTCCGATCCTCCGCGAATGAGGGAGAGGCGGCAGAACATTGCCGCGAACTTCATTCTGCGGTGGAGATGTTAATTTTCCTTACCAGATGCACGGGATCATGGCGGATGATCTCGATTGCCAGAAGACCGTTTCTCAGCGAAGCCCCGGTCACCTCCATGCCGTCTTCGATGGCAAAGACCCGCTGGAACTGACGTGAGGCAATGCCGCGGAAGAGATAGTCTGCCTCCTCGCGTTCGGCCTGTTTGCCACGAATCACGAGCTGACTGGCCTCCACGCTGACATCGAGTTCGTCCTCTGCGAAGCCTGCCACGGCGAGCGTCACGCGCAGCCGTTCGCTGCCTTTCTGCGGCGGCAGTCGCTCGATGTCATAGGGCGGGTAGCCATCGCTACCCCGTGGGCGCCGAAAGGCGCTACCGTCGCCGGTGTCGAAGGTGATGATGAAGGCTTCGGATGGCAGTCTGTTGCGCGTCATTTCATTCCCTTGTGCAGCCCTCAAGGACTGTCGTCGTCTGCTAAATATGGGAAATCGTACGGCCCCCGACAAGCACTGTCTTGCTTGACAAAAGCGAACCCGCGTTCCAAGCCTCGGCCTTTCGACTTTAGGATTGCTCCATGACAGAACCCCGCAAGATCATCATCGATACCGACCCCGGTCAGGACGATGCCGCCGCCCTCATGCTCGCCTTTGCCAGCCCGGATGAACTCGACCTGCTTGGCATCACCACGGTCGCCGGCAACGTGCCCCTCACGATGACGAGCCGCAATGCCCGCATCGTCTGCGAGCTCTGCGGCGAGACCGACCGGCGCGTCTTCGAAGGGGCTGATCGGCCCATGGTACGCCCGCTCGTCACAGCCGAACACGTCCATGGCAAGACCGGACTTGATGGTGCGGTTCTCCCCGAACCGACAATGGCCGTCCAGAGCCAGCACGCCGTGGACTTCATCATCGAGACGGTCCGCAACGAGCCGGCAGGCACCGTCACGCTCTGCACGCTCGGCCCGCTGACGAACATCGGCCTTGCGCTTCAGAAGGCGCCGGACATCGCCCCGCGTGTCAAAGAACTGGTGATGATGGGTGGTGGCTTCTCCGAGGGGGGCAACATCACGCCGGCCGCCGAGTTCAACATCTATGTCGATCCGCATGCCGCCGCTGCCGTCCTCGGCTCGAGCATCCCGGTCACCATCATGCCGCTCGATGTCACCCACCAGCTGATGACCACCAAGGCCCGCGTTGCGCGCATGGCGGCGCTCGGCACAAAGCCGGCCAAGGTCATGGTCGAGTGGCTGGAATTCTTCGAGCGCTTCGACGAGGAGAAATACGGCTCGGATGGCGGCCCGCTACATGATCCGACGGTGGTTGCCTACCTTCTGAAGCCGGAGCTCTTCAGCGGACGCCACTGCAATGTCGAGATCGAGCTAGAGTCCGAGCTGACGGTCGGCATGACCGTTGTCGACTGGTGGCGCGTCTCCGGCCGCACGCCGAATGCGACCTTCATGCGCAGCGTCGATGCCGACGGCTTCTTCGATCTGTTGATCGAGCGCTTTGCCCGCCTTTGATCAAACGAATAAGGGCGCTGCCTCGGCAGCGCCCTTTGATTTGGATTTGGACTTGGGCTCTGAACCTCAGAACTCTTCCCAATTGTCCGCACTTGCCGCAGCGCCGCCTGCCGCCGCCATCTTGCGAGGGGCCGGCGTATAGACCGGTGCTCTGGGGCTTGCAGCCGTTGAGGTTGCGGGGCTTCGCATCGTTTCCGCCGCAGCGCGCAGGGCCGCAACTGGCGCAGCAGCGCCGGTTACCTGGAACTTCGCCACCAGGCCGCGCAGGGTATCGGACTCGTTGCGCAGCGCCATGCTGGCCGCCGTCGTCTCTTCCACCATCGCAGCGTTCTGCTGGGTCACCTGGTCCATCTGGTTGACGGCGGCATTGACCTCCTTGAGGCCGGATGCCTGTTCGCTTGCCGAAGCGGAGATCTGGCGGATGAGGCCGTTGATCTGCATGACCTGCTGGGCGATCTTTTCGAGCGTCTGACCGGCTTCGCCGACAAGCTCGACGCCGTCCTTGACCTGGGCGGCCGAGGCATTGATCAGCGCCTTGATCTCCTTGGCGGCCGTTGCAGAACGCTGGGCGAGCTCACGGACTTCCTGTGCGACGACGGCAAAGCCCTTTCCGGCTTCCCCGGCACGCGCCGCTTCCACGCCCGCATTGAGCGCGAGCAGGTTGGTCTGGAAGGCGATCTCGTCGATGACCCCGATGATGCGGGAGATTTCCTGCGACGACTGCTCGATGCCATGCATCGAGGCAACTGCCTTCTGTACTACCTCGCCAGACTTTTCGGCATCCTTCACGGCAACCGAAACGGTGTTTGCCGCTGTCCCTGCATTGTCGGCGCTCGAATTGACCTGTTCGGTCAGCTCGTTGAGAGCCGCCGCCGTCTCCTCAAGGCTCGCCGCCTGCTGCTCGGTTCGCTTGGAAAGGTCTGCAGCGCTTTCGGAGATCTCGCTGGTGCCGGCGGCGATGTTGACCACGCTGCCGTTCACAGAGGCGAGCGCCTGTTCGAGGCTTGTCACGGCATCGTTGAAGTCGCGCTTCAGGGCGGCATACTCGCCCGGGAATTCGTCGGCGATCCGATAGGTGAGATTGCCCTGAGAGAGCTGCGCGAGACCGCTTCCGAGCGCGGTCACGACATGCTGTTGCACCGAAGCGGATTGAGTGCGTTCGTCTTCGTTGCGACGGCGCTCGCCTTCGGCGGCCTTGCGCTGTGCATCGGCTTCGGCGGCAAGCATGTTGCTTTCGGCGAGCTTGTGGCGGAAGCCATCGAGCGCCTTGGCGACAAGACCGATCTCATCCTGGCGATCCTGGTTTGAGACGTCACTGGCGTAGTCGCCCTTGGTCATGCGTTCGACGTCGCCGACGAGACCATGCAGCGGGCGCTGGGCGATCGAACGCACTGCAAGGAACAGCGCCAGCATCACGGCTGCAAGTACGATCAGGCCGCCAATGATCATCATCATGGTCTGTGCCTCGATCGGTGCGTTGATCGCAGCATGCGGAATGTCGATGATCACCGCCCAGGTGGCGTTCACGCCGGGAACGGCAAAGGGGTAGAGCAGGCGGTCGTAGCCTTCGCCGCTTGCGTCGGAAAGATTAGGTACGAGGCTGCCGGTTCCGTTCGACAGCGAAGTCTTGAGGGCGTCGGCCCCTTCGGCTTCGTATGACTTCATCAGAAGCTCGTCAGTCGGGGCCACGAGCCACTGCGCGCCTTGCGCCACGAGCAGCACACGCCCGGTTTCAAATGGCTTCAACGCCTTGAGCTTCTCGGAGAGCGAAAGCAGGGACATGTCGACGCCCGTCACGCCGAGCAGCTTGCCGCCGGAATAGACCGGATAGGCAATAGAGCTCATCGTCGTCGGAACGTCGGTGCCTTCGGCGAGATAGGGTGCGGTGATCGCGCCTTTGCCGCTCTTGGCAGCGAGTGCGTACCATTCTGCCGGATAGTCCGCGCGGAAGGTGGAGAACTGAATGTCGCCATTACGATCTTTCGACCAATAGGGCGTAAAGTCACCGTCGTCATTGGCGGAGAGCTCAAGCTTGCCCTTGATTTCATCCTTCTGACCGTCGATGGCGCGGGGTTCCTCCGCCATCCAGCTTCCGAAGGCGAATGGGTTCTGCTCAAGGTTGGCCTTGAGGATGTTCGTGATCCCCTGGCGGTCGAGCGATTTTCCTTCGTGGCCGCGACCGATGACGCCGGACATGGTGCGCGCCGCACTTGCCAGTTCGCCGATGTCCCCGGCGATCTCGCGGGCGATGGATTTGGCCTCGGCATTGGCCTGTTCCATTGTCAGGGAATGAACCCGATCACGGGTCTGAGAAATCAGAACGAGATTGGAAAGGAAAAGCACAAGTCCGATGGCAACGCCGGTGACGACCAGAAGTTTGGCGGCGATCGAACGGGTAAAGAAGGCGAACATGGGAGCCTCGAAAACTGAGGATCAGGACGCAGGGACATTCGTTCCGCGCTGTCATGGCGCGGCCGGGCACGCTTTCGCATACCCCGATCGCGACCGATGCTATGTTCCATTGCTTAACGGGCAATAAATCAGACTTAAGCGGCCTGATTAAGTATCAAAGCGAGGCCGTCACATCGGCGGCCACGGGGATCGACGGCTGGGCGCCGGCCTTGAGGCAGGCAAGCGATCCGGCGACGGCGGCGCGGCGCAGTGCATCGCCGAAAGCAAGACCAGCATCCAGGCTCGCGGCAAGATAGCCGCAGAAGGTATCTCCTGCGCCGACGGTATCGACCGGCACGATCTTCAGGCCCTTGGTCCGGTGCAGAGTACCACCTTCGGCAGCAATCACGCCATCGGCGCCGAGGGTGACGATCAGGATCTGACCGGTCTTGCCATGCATGTCGAGGAGGATCTGCTCCCGCTCTTCGCCTGTCAGGTTGTCACGGCCGACCAGCCGTTCGAATTCGGTCTCGTTGGCGATGACGATATCCGCAAGCGCCGCCAGGTCTTCTGTCTCCGGGATGAGGGGTGCGATGTTCAGCACCGTCCGGACGCCCCGTGCTTTCGCGCTCTTCAGCGCAGCCTCGACGGAGCCTGCCGGCACCTCCTGCTGCACCATCAGGATATCGCCGTCCTGCATGCCCTCTATAGCGCTCTCGGCCTGCGCAGCGCTGACGGTGCCATTGGCGGCGGGCACGACGGCGATCATGTTCTCGCCGTCGCCCCCCACCAGGATGAGCGCGGTACCGGTCGGGCCATCGACGCGGGCAACGGCCGAAAGGATTGCGCCTGCCTTGTCGAGAAGATCAAGCGCCGGGCCTGCGAACTCGTCGCGACCGACAGCGCCGACCATGCGCACCTCGGCCCCGGCGCGCCGGGCTGCCAGCGCCTGATTTGCACCCTTGCCGCCCGCTGCCGTTGCAAATCCCGTCCCGGCGACCGTTTCACCCGGCTTTGGCAGCCTGGGCGTGGTGGCAACGAGGTCCATGTTGATGGAGCCGAAGACGGTGATCATGAGCGCGGTGCCTCCCTGAATGCTCTAGGCTGTCGCGCTCTTTTGGACCGGGTCTCAGTCCTCGTCAACAACCCTGAGCTTGAGTAGACCCGTGCGGCTCTCGACGGCGCGGCTGGGCGCATCGTCGCCATCCTCTCGTCCGCCGGGTGTCTCGAATTCCATGGCTTCGATCTTGGCGCCGCGTTTTGCCAGCTTGTCCGAGGAGGTGATGATCATCTCGACATCCTTCTGGGCCGCGAGGAAATGGCTCTGAAGCTTTCGCGTCCGGTCGTCCAGACGTCCAAGGTCCTCCATCAATCGGATGACTTCGCCCTGGATCAGGTGCGCCTGCTCACGCATGCGCTGGTCCTTCAGTACGGCCTGAATCACCTGGATGGACAGCATCAGCAGCGATGGCGACACGATCACCACCTTCTGCCGGTGCGCTTTCTGCACAACGCCTTCGAAGTTCTCGTGGATCTCAGCGAAGATCGATTCCGACGGCACGAACAGGAAGGCCATATCCTGGGTCTCGCCGGGGATCAGGTACTTCTCCGAGATGTCGCGGATATGCACCTCCATATCCCGGCGGAACTGCTGTGAGGCGGCCTTCTTCTGCTCCGGATTTTCCGTCTCCCGGATCACGTTCCAGGCTTCGAGCGGAAACTTGGCATCCACCACCAGTGGCGGCGAATTGTTTGGCATCCGGATGGTGCAGTCGGGACGCGAGCCGTTGGAGAGCGTCGTCTGGAACGCATAGGCGCCCATCGGCAGACCGTCGGCGACAATCGTCTCCATGCGCGACTGGCCGAAGGCGCCGCGCGTCTGCTTGTTGGACAGGATCGCCTGAAGGCCGACGACATCCTTGGCCAGCGACTGGATGTTGTTCTGCGCGGCATCGATTACCGCCAGTCGCTCCTGCAGCGTGCGCAGATTGTCATGCGTCGACTTGGTCTGCTCGGTGATCGTCGTGCCTAACCGATGCGTCATGCCATCAAGCCGTTGGCTGATCGACTGATTGAGCTCGGCCTGGCGGCTGCCGAACACTTCGGCCATGGTTGCAAGCCGTCCCTGCATTTCAGCCTGGGCCTTCAGCAGTTCCGCAAGCCGCGCTTCCGCAGCTTCGTCCCGCCGTGCAGTCTCTTCCCGCAATTCGGCGCGCAAACGTGCGGCCCGCATCGTCGCGATGACGATCAAGACGAGCGGCAGTAAAAACAGAAGAGCCACGAGGCCGATGAGGAACGCGGGCTGAAGGGTGACTGAGCCGATGGTCACTGCCGGAATGTCGAGAAGGGTCATGCGCGGGATGATAGCTGATTCGGACCGCGAAAACAGATCAAAGAGTGAACGGACGTCTCCCTTGCCGGGAAGTCACAGGTTGCTATAGCGAAAAAATACGCGCCTTCAGTATGTGACGATAATCAATCCTTCCCCGGAAATCTGGACGTTTTTCGTTCAGTGCGACCGCGATACGCTCGCGAAGGCAAAAATATGCTCTCCCCCGACAACTGAACATTTACCATTTTAGAATTCTCTGAATGTCGCTTATCAGCAATCGCTGATGTTTTTGTGAACCAGAAGAGTGAAGTACCGGCCATGGCGTCGCAAACCGAAAATGCAGATCTGAAGAACCGTCTTCGCTTCCTGGGATTGGACGACAAGGGCAGGGAAACTCTGCGAAGACTTGGACCGCTGATCCGCAAGAACATCGGCGGTGCACTCGAAATCTTCTACGACAAGATCCGCAAGGTTCCAGAGACCGCCGCTTTCTTTCGCAACGACGATCATATCAAGGGTGCCAAGAAGCGTCAGGAAGAACACTGGGGCATCGTCGGCACCGCAGACTATACGGACAGCTATGTCGAGGGTGTCACCAAGGTCGGCAAGGCCCATGCGCGCATTGGCCTCGAGCCACGCTGGTATATCGGTGGTTATGCGCTCGTTCTCGAGCAACTCGTGCATGCGGTCGTTCGCGAACGTTGGCCGAGCCGTTTCGGTCGGCGCAATTCCGAGCAGCTCGCTGAAGAGATCTCTGTCGTCGTTAAGGCTGCCTTGCTCGACATGGACTATTCCATCTCCGTCTATCTGGCGATCCTGGCCGAGCAGCGTCAGGCTGCGGAAGACGCCCGGCTGAAGGCGGAAGCCGAGCAGGCAACGGCGCTCGCAGCCCTGCGCGGCGCACTCGGCAAGCTGTCTGCCGGCGATCTTGAAGCCCGGCTGCCGAACGATCTGCCGGCCAATTTCGCGCAGATGGCCGAGGACTACAATGCGTCGGTCGATGCCCTGCGCGCGACGATTACGACCGTGCGCCATTCTGCCGACGAAATCTTCAAGTCGACGACTGCGATTTCCGATGCCACCGATGATCTCGCACAGCGCACCGAGCAGCAGGCGGCGGGTCTCGAGGAAAGCACTGCCGCGCTGCACGAGCTGACCCAGAATGTCACCTTGACCGCCGATGGCGCGAAGGAGGCTGCCACGGTCGTCGGTGCTGCCTTGACGGAAGCCCGCGTCTCCGAAGAGGTTGTCTCCCGCGCTGTCACCGCCATGGGGGCCATCGAGAAATCCTCCGACGAGATTTCCAAGATCATCGGCGTCATCGACGAGATTGCCTTCCAGACCAACCTTCTGGCGCTGAACGCCGGCGTGGAGGCTGCCCGTGCGGGTGAGGCCGGGCGTGGCTTCGCGGTCGTCGCGCAGGAAGTTCGTGAGCTTGCGCAGCGTTGCGCCAACGCCGCCCGCGAGATCAAGAACCTGATCTCGCAGAGCTCGACACAGGTCGAAGCTGGTGTCGGCCTCGTCAACAATGCTGGCGATGCACTCGGCAAGATCATCGTCCGCATCGGCGAGATCAACGACATCGTCGGCAAGATCGCGCTTGCCGCAGCCGACCAGTCCGGCGGCCTGCGCGAGGTCAACACGTCAGTTCAGTCGATGGATCAGATCACCCAGCGCAACGCCGCCATGGTCGAGGAAAGCTCGGCCCAGACCGCGACGCTGATGGAAGAGGCCGGGCGCCTCGTCCAGGCGCTGCAAGGTTTCAAGACGAGCGGAAGCCGCATGCAGACGTCGAACCCAGGCAGCAACTACCGCATGGCCTCTTAGTCCGGACTTTGCCCGTCACGGTCGCGCGGAAACCGCGCGACCGTTTAGAAACTGTTCAGCAAAGCGTGGCAGTTCTGACTGATACCAGCCAAACCGAAAGTCTTCATCACATCATGACCTCGAACACTCAGAACGACCTCACCGAACGTCTTGAATTCCTGGAAATCGATCAGAAGACGCGCAGCACGCTCGCCGAGCTTCGGCCTTCGATCAAGGAGGTCCTGGGCGGGGCATTGGACAAGTTTTACGCCAAGGTTTCAAAGACCGGGAAGACCGCCGCGCATTTCCGCGATGGCGCCCATATGAATGGCGCAAAGAGCGCCCAGATCGGCCATTGGGACAAGGTCGCCAGCGGCAATTTCGATGAAAACTACGTGCGCGGGGTCACGGCGGTCGGCAAGGCCCATGCCCGTATCGGGCTCGAGCCACGCTGGTATATCGGCGGCTATTCGATGCTGGTTGGCGAACTACTGGCCGGCATCCTGGTCAAGCACTGGCCTTTCCCGTTCGGCAAACAGCATGCCGCCTCGCTCGCCGACAAGATGCGCGCCGTGGTCAAGGCCGCCATGCTTGACATGGACTATTCGATTTCCGTCTACCTGGAAGAGCTGGAAAGCCGGCGCCGGGCGCTCGAGGAAGAGCGTGCCCGTTTTGAGGCCGATCAGGCGATCGCCATGGAGCATTTGCGTCGTGGCCTGGAATCGCTCGCCCAGGGTGACTTCGAAGCCCGTATGACCACGGACCTGCCTGAGAACTTCAAGGAGATGGCAGGGCATTACAACGATACGGTCGATCGCCTGAACGTTTCCTTTGCCGCGATCCGCCGCGCCTCGGAAGGCATTCTGAGCGGAACCGATGCGATCGCTCACGCCTCGAGCGAACTGGCGAGCCGCACGACCCGCCAGGCCAGCGGCGTGCAGGAAAGCTCCACCGCCTTGCAGCAGCTGTCCGTCAGCGTCAGTCAGACGGCAGCCAATGCCGAGCGTGCCTCGCAGGAAGTGCGCGATACGCAGCAGCAGGCGAAGACGTCAGGTACGGTCGTGTCGAAGGCTGTCTCCGCCATGGATGCGATCGAAAAGTCCTCCACTGAGATCTCCAAGATCATCGGGGTGATCGATGAAATCGCCTTCCAGACCAATCTGCTCGCGCTGAACGCCGGCGTCGAAGCAGCCCGCGCTGGCGATGCCGGCAAGGGTTTTGCCGTGGTCGCCCAGGAAGTCCGCCAGCTTGCCCAGCGCTCAGCCGATGCGGCGAAGGAAATCAAGCAGCTGATTTCCCAGAGCTCCGCCCAGGTGAAGGAAGGCGTCGGTCTCGTTACTGGCACCGGTGAAGCCCTGACCGACATCATCACGCGCATCGATGCGATCGACACCTTCGTCTCCGACATCGCGACCGCGGCCAAGGACCAGGCGATCGGCCTCAATGAAGTGAACCAGGCGACCCGCAACATGGATCTCCTGACCCACGAGAACAGCGACATGGTCGAGCGCACGTCGGACGAGACGCGCCGCCTGCGGGCCGAGGTCGCCGGTCTCGTCGAGCAGTTGTCTCAGATCCGCACCCGTGCCGACGCAGCCCCGCAGGGGCGTCGCATGATGGAACGACGGGTCGCCTGATCCGGCTCAGAATCGGAGAAACGGAAGCGTTTTTTCCGTTTCCTCCGTGGGGAAGTTGCGCTAAGGGAGGCCATGACCATCAAGCCTCTCATCATCCTGCCCGATCCCCTGCTGCGTCAGGTATCCGCGCCCATCGAGCGCGTCGATGCCGAGCTCGAGCAGTTGATCGATGACATGCTCGAAACCATGTACGAAGCGCCGGGCATCGGCCTTGCAGCGATCCAGGTCGGCGTGCCGCGCCGTTTGCTGGTGATCGATCTCGCCAAGGAAGGCGAAGAGCCGGCGCCGCTCGTCTACATCAATCCGGAGATCCTCAAGAGCTCGGACGAGCGCTCGGTCTACGAAGAAGGCTGCCTGTCGATCCCGGACTATTATGCCGAGGTTGAACGTCCGGCCTCGATTACAGTGAAGTCGCTCGGCCGCGACGGCAAGGAGACGGTGACCGAGGCCGACGGCCTGCTCGCCACTTGCCTTCAGCATGAAATCGACCATTTGAACGGCGTGCTCTTCATCGACCACATCTCCCGCCTGAAGCGCGAGATGGTGATCAAGAGGTTCACCAAGGCCGCCCGTCAGAAGATCTGATATCGAGCAAATCCAGCAAAAGTGCGAAGCGGTTTTGCGTCCGGAATTGCGTATAAACAAAATGATAGAGCATTGACGGCGCTCCGTTTTCGCCGGAAATGCTCTGGGCGTAGTTTAACCCGCGCTTGAAGGCAGACAGAATGGCACTTCGCATCATCTTCATGGGCACGCCGGACTTTTCCGTCGCGACCCTGAAAGCCTTGCATGCGGCAGGCCACGAGATCGTCGCCGCTTACTCGCAACCGCCCCGTCCGGGCGGTCGCCGTGGCCTGGACCTGCAGAAGTCGCCGGTGCATCAGGCGGCCGAAGACCTCGGCATCGAAGTCCGCCACCCCCTGAATTTCCGCGATCCGGCCGACCGTGATGCCTTTGTCGCGCTTGAGGCCGATGTCGCGGTGGTCGTTGCCTATGGCTTGCTGTTGCCGGAGGCGATCCTCAACGGCACGCGTCTCGGCGCCTATAACGGCCATGCCTCCCTGCTGCCGCGCTGGCGAGGGGCTGCCCCCATCCAGCGCGCCATCATGGCCGGCGATGCCGAGACCGGGATGATGGTGATGAAGATGGACAAGGGCCTCGACACCGGCCCCGTCGCGCTGACCCGCAAGGTGACGATCGGTCCTGACATGACCGCCGGTGAACTGCACGATGCCCTGAGTGTCGTCGGCGCCGAAGCCATGGTCGCGGCGATGGCGAAGCTCGAAGCCGGGACGCTCGAAACGGTCGTTCAGGCGGAAGAGGGCGTGCTCTACGCGGCAAAGATCGACAAGGCCGAGACCCGCGTCGACTTCGCCCGTTCGGCAACCGAGGTCCACAACCATATCCGCGGCCTCGCGCCCTTCCCGGGCGCCTGGACCGAGATCGAGGTCAATGGCAAGCTCGAACGCGTCAAGCTCCTCGCCTCGCATCTCGCCGAGAAGGATAAAGTGTTGGCGGCTGCCGGCACGGCCCTTGACGAGCACCTGACGATCGCTTGCGGTAAGGGCGCAATCAGCCTCGTCCGCCTCCAGAAGGCCGGCGGCAAGGCACTGAACGCCGAAGACTTCCTGCGTGGCACCCCACTCCCCAAGGGCACGGTGATCGCCTGATGCCCCGCTTCCGGATGACCGTCGAATATGATGGCTCGGCCTATGTCGGCTGGCAGCGCCAGGACAACGGCCACTCCATCCAGGCCGCCCTCGAACAGGCGATCCTGTCTTTGACCAGCGAGACTGTCGTGATCCGGGGCGCAGGCCGCACCGATTCCGGTGTCCATGCCATGGGCCAGGTCATCCATGCAGATCTTTCCCGCGCCTGGGAGCCGCACAAGCTGCGCAACGCGCTGAACGCTCATCTGGCCATGGCGTCGGAACAGGTCGCGGTAATCGACGTGCAGGCCGTACCTGATGAGTTCGACGCCCGCTTCTCGGCGCTTCGCCGGCATTATCTCTACCGGATCATCGCCCGCCCGGCGCGTCTGGCGCTGGAGGACAAGCGTGCCTGGTGGGTGCCGAAGCCGCTCGATCACGAGGCGATGCATGCGGCGGCGCAGCAGCTTGTCGGTCACCACGACTTCACCACCTTCCGCTCTGCCCATTGCCAGGCGAAGAGCCCAGTCCGCACGCTGGATCGCCTGGATGTCACGCGCTCCGACAATCTCATCGAGATCCGCGCCACGGCCCAGAGCTTCCTGCACAATCAGATCCGCTCCTTTGCCGGCACGTTGAAGCTCGCGGGCGAGGGCAAGATGACACCGGCCGATGTGCGCGCTGCACTCGAAGCCCGTGATCGGGCAGCCTGCGGGCCGGTCGCGCCACCGGAAGGACTGTTCTTCATGGCTGTGGACTATCCCGGCGACGAGCCGTTCAGCGGCTGAGGCTCAAGGCTCAACCCGGATAGACGCCGAGATAGCGTTCCAGCACCTCGGCAATGATCATGGCGGGCACGAGCAGGATCAGAACGATGGTTGAGACCATCAGCAACTGGTCGCCGACGATCATGCGTATGATGCGGAAGAGCGCCGCGATGACGGTGATCATCAGCAGAAACCACAACAGCGCCACGAGGCCTGCCAGGCCGGGCAGGAACATCATCAACAGGACCAGAAGGCCGTAGGAATAGGAGACCGGCAGAGCAAGCCAGTTGATCGCCACGACCATCGATGCGTATTTCTCGCCGATCCCGACCATCCAGCAGAGAATGCCAAGCAATATCAGCGGAAACAGCCAGTTGGAGGCCTCGACCAGCGCCAGGCGGAAGAAGAACAGGGCGCCTGTCTCCGTCCCCTCCGGCAGGCCTTGGAGATAGAGCAGCCGCCACCAGGCAAACGAGATCATGATCGCGGGCAGCGCCCAGAGCACGGCCCAGAAAGAGCGCATCGCGCCGCGGTCGGTCAGGTCGAGATAGGAGAAGCCTGACGGATCCTGCTTGAACAGCAGCCAGAGGCCCCTGAGATAGAACTCGACCTCTCTAAGCGTCGGCATGGGCGAACCACTGTTCGATGAAGGTCTGGTAGATCACGGTGAGCGTTTCCAGATCCGAAACGGCAACCCTTTCGTCGACCATGTGCATGGTCTGCCCGACAAGGCCGAATTCGACCACCGGGCAATAATCCTTGATGAACCGGGCATCCGATGTGCCGCCGGTGGTCGAGAGCTTCGGCGTCTTGCCCGTTACCGTCTCGATTGCACCCGACAGCGAGGCGATCAGCGCGTTGTTGCGCGTCAGGAAAACATGGCTCGGACGCTCCGACCAGACGATATCGTAGCCGATCGCAGCGCGATCCGGGCGAAGCTCGGGATCCACAGCCGCAGCTTCGAGCCGGCGAATGATCTCGGCCTTGACGCTGTCGGCGGTCCACAGATCGTTGAAGCGGATGTTGAACTTGAAGCGAGCGGATGCCGGGATGACATTCGTTGCCGCATTGCCGACATCGATGGTGGTCACTTCGAGGTTGGACGGTTGGAAGTTTTCCGTGCCCTGATCGAAGGCCGGGTACATCAGGCTTTTCGCCAGCGACAGCGCCCCGCGCACCGGATTGTCGGCGAGATGCGGATAGGCCGCGTGACCCTGCACGCCCTTCACCGTAACGGTGCCTGAAACCGAGCCCCGCCGGCCGATCTTGATCATGTCGCCGAGTGCATCGGGATTGGTCGGCTCACCGACCAGGCAGGCGTCCCAGCGCTCGCCACGCGTCGCCGCCCATTCGAGCAACTTCACCGTGCCGTTGACGGCAGGTCCTTCCTCGTCGCCGGTGATCAGCAGCGAGACCGAGCCCTTCGGCAGCGTGCTGGCTTCGACCAGCCGCGCATAAGCCGCGATGAAGCAGGCGATCCCGCCCTTCATATCAACAGCGCCACGGCCATAGAGCATTCCGTCACGAACGTCGCCCGAGAACGGGCCAGCGCTCCAGTCGGTCTCGGCACCAACGGGCACGACATCGCTATGGCCGGCAAACATCAGATGCGGTCCATCAGATCCGGCCCGGGCATAGAGGTTCTCGATATCAGGCGTGCCCTCGTCGCTTGCGACCATACGATCGACCTTGAAGCCGAGAGGCGAAAGGAGGCCTTCCAGCACATCAAGCGCGCCGCCTTCGGCGGGCGTGACGGAGGGGCAGCGGATAAGGGCCTGGAGGATATCGACGGGATTGGTAGCGGTCATGAAAACTTTTACGGGATTGACCGAGTGCCGGTTCAGCCCGGCCGTCGGTGCCTTGAGAAGATAAGGCAGACTTAGCCGATCCGCCGGAGCCTGTCACCCACCACGCGCCCCCCTCAGGTCGAACGCATATCAGGACCCGGTCCATAGCGGTTGTCATCCTCGACCGAGGGCCAGACGCAGAGCGCGAAGAAGATGATCAGTGAGAACGCAGGCATGATCAGGAGCGCCGCCACCACGCCCGGCATGCCGATGTCGTGCAGCCTCTTGGTGCCGAGCATCAGCAACGACAGGAGGGAGAGGGAAGCAGAGGCGAGGAAGAGCGAGAGGAAGCCGGGTGCGACCTGCTCGTCTGATTGGCCCGTGACGAACGCGATCACGGCCGCGTTCGTCATCATCCAGAAAAGGGTGCCGAGGATGAAGATGCGCCGGCCGATGCGCCCGTCCCAAAGGAAGAGCGCCCAGCCGACCGTCGTCTCTCGCCCCGGCCCGGACATCCGCTTTAGTCGCGCAGCAATTCGTTGATGCCGGTCTTCGAGCGGGTCTTTTCATCGACGCGCTTGACGATGACGGCGCAGTAGAGATGCGGCGCCGGCAGACCGTTTGCCATGACCGCATTGCCCGAGGGCATGGAGCCGGCAACGACGACGGAATAGGGCGGCACTTCGCCATACATCACTTCGCCGGTGGCACGGTCGACGATCTTGGTCGACTTGCCGATGTAAACGCCCATGCCGAGAACCGAGCCTTCGCGGATGATGCAGCCTTCGACGACTTCCGAGCGGGCACCGATGAAGCAATTGTCCTCGATGATCGTCGGGCCGGCCTGCAGCGGCTCAAGCACGCCGCCGATGCCGACGCCGCCGGACAGATGCACGTTCGCGCCGATCTGGGCGCAGGAGCCGACCGTCGCCCAGGTGTCAACCATGGTGTTTTCACCGACATAGGCGCCGAGATTGACGAAGGACGGCATCAGGACGACGCCCTTGGACACGTAAGCCGAGCGGCGGACAACGGCGTTCGGTACGGCGCGGAAGCCGGCCGAGCGGAATTCGCTTTCGTCCCAGCCTTCGAACTTCGACGGCACCTTGTCCCACCAGGTCGAAGTGCCTGGGCCGCCCTTCACCACTTCCATGTCGTTCAGACGGAAGGAGAGGAGCACGGCCTTCTTCAGCCACTGATGCACGGTCCAGCTGCCGTCTTCGCCACGGGCTGCGACACGAACCTGGCCGCTGTCCAGGAGGTTGAGCGCCGTTTCGACCGCGTCGCGGATCTCGCCCGTGGTGGTGGTCGAAACCGTATCGCGGTTGTCGAATGCCGCTTCGATGACGTGTTCGAGCTGGGCGAGATCGGTGGCGCTCATCTGAATTCCTTAAACTTCGTTGTCTACCGTGGGGATGGAACCGATCAGGATCTGATCGAAAATTCGCGCAAAGCTCTAGCGCATAAAGGGCTGGAAGAAAACAGCCGTGGGAGCTCTGCGCTTTGGAAAGGAAGAGGCATGGCACGGTGGAAGAATGGCAAGCACAGACGCAAGGACGGATCCTGGGATCCGCTGAAGGATAGCTCGACCGACAAGCAGACGGCTGAAGTCATTCCGCGCACGCCGCAATCGGCGTCTTCGTCCTATACGCTTGCCTATGTCGACGATGAATTCCTCTGCCGCGAGGAACTTCGGCCGGTGCGTCTACAGCTCGAATTGCTGAAGACGGAAATGATCCTCACCGAACGAAACATCAAGTCGACGGTCGTCATGTTCGGCGGCGCGCGCATCCCCGCGCCCGGCGAAGCTGCCTGGGCGGCGAAGAACGATATCCAGAAGAAGAACCTGGAAGACGCTTCGATCTATTATGAGGAAGCCCGCAAGTTTGCTCAGCTCTGCTCTGAGCATGCACAACACAGCGACTACCAGGAATATGTGGTCGTGACCGGCGGGGGCCCCGGTGTCATGGAAGCTGGCAATCGCGGGGCTCAGGAGGTGGGCGCCCCCTCGATCGGCCTCAACATCGTCCTGCCGCACGAACAGGCGCCCAACCCCTATGTCACGCCAGAGCTCAGCTTCAACTTCCACTATTTCGCCATCCGCAAGATGCATTTCCTGATGCGTGCCAAGGCGATCACCATCTTTCCAGGCGGCTTCGGCACGCTGGACGAATTTTTCGAGACGATCACGCTCATTCAGACCAAGCGTATGGCGCCGATCCCGCTGATCCTTTTCTCCCGCGCCTTCTGGGAGGACATCATCAACTTCGAGGCGCTCGCGGCCTTCGGCACGATCGCCCCTGAAGATCTAGAGCTTTTCCAGTTCGCCGAAACGGCCGAAGAGGCCTGGAAGATCATCGCTGATTTCTATGATCTGAACGACGAAGCGGCCCCATGAGGGGCCGCCGTCAGTTGATTTGGTGATGTGATCGCGCAATCAGCGCATCATGACCGGCCGCTTCGGCATATCTGCGGCGCTGATGACGCCGTCATTGTTACGGTCCATCCGGGTGAACATCCGGTCGGCCATGGCGGTCGCTTCCGCCTGGCTGATCTGGCCGTTCTCGTCGGTATCGGCCACCCGCATCATCCGGCCCTCGCCGCGCATGCCGTCTCGGCCACCGCGATCCCCGCCGCGATCGGCGCGCTCGTTGTGCCAGCCATGGCGCTTGCCTTCATGTCCTTTGCCGTCATGGCCTCGGCCATCCCGACCGGGACCGTCGCCGTTCATGGCCTGCTCCTGCGGTGCGCCACCCTGGGGTGGGGTGGGCGCATCGGCCTTTGCGGCTTCGCGTTCCGCCTGGCGCTCGGCCCGCATGGCTTCCCGGGCCGCCTTGTGCTCTTCGCGCATCGCTTCCCGATGCTGGCGCATCTCGCCAGGGATGAGCACGCCGTCCTTGTCGGCATCGATGGCGGTGAACATTGCGTTGCCCGCAGCCGTCGCTTCTTCCTTGCTGATCTTGCCGTCCTTGTTGGTGTCGTGCTGCTGCAGCATCTGCACGAACATCACTTCCGGACCGCCACGGCGCTCGCCGCGGTCCTGCGCAAAGGCGCCGCCGGCGGTCGTGCCGATGAGGAGGGAGGCTGCCACGGCGGCCAGCGTCAGGGTCTTGCCGTTCATTGGGATATCCTTTCGAGTGTCTGCTTCGATGGGATAACCGTAACGGCGGCAAGGCTCAGGCCCTACTTAACTCTCGGTAAGCTGCATGAAACTTTCGTAAGCTTGTGCTCACGCTGCATCGGAGAGCAGCCGCTGCAGGAAGCTGGTGAGATCGTCAGTGAGGTAGTCGACGATATCGGCATCGATATGCTCGACCCGCTCCCAGGTCTCAAGGATCGCGGTGTCGAGATTACGGGGCACGAGCAGCACCGTCTTCATGCCGAGTGCCTTTGGCACCATCAGATTGCGCGGCAGGTCTTCGAACATCGCGGCATGTTTCGTGTCGATGCGGTTGAGGCTCGCAAACTTGTCGTAGGTCGCGCCTGCCGGCTTCGGTACGTAATCGGCAGCGACAATGTCGAAGATGTCGTCGAAATGGTCGAGGATGCCGAGTGCCCGGGCCGCCGCTTCCGCATGCGCAACCGTGCCGTTGGTGAAGATGAATTTGCGGCCCGGCAGCTGCTTGATCGCAGACCCCAGGACCTCGTCGGGGAGAAGCGCCGAATAGTCGATCGCATGCGCCCGCTCCAGAAAGGCGTTCGGATCAACCTTGTGATGCAGCATCAGCCCGGCAAGCGTCGTCCCGTGTTCGTGGTAGTAGCGCTTCTGCAGAAGCTTCGCCTCGGCCGGCTCCAGCTGCAAAAGCTCGGACACGAAGGCGGTCATGTTCGTATCGATCTGCGCGAAGAGGTTGATGTGATGCGGATAGAGCGTGTTGTCGAGGTCGAAGACCCAGTCGCGCACATGGGAAAAATCGGCGGGCGAGGGGATCTTGGCTGGCGTGTTCATCAGGTCCTCTTGGGCAGTGCGAAAGGCCTGACGACATCAGGCGCGTTGCCTCTAATTAGCATTGGTCGCCGCTTCGGGAAGTGCTATCTGGAAAAGATGGGAAAGAAGATGGCGATTTCTGCAATGGAGCGGGTCGTGGTCCTGCAGGACCGCAAGCGCCTGCCCGCGCGTTTTCATCCGGTCAGCGCCGGTACGATTCGCCAGCGTCAGGCGTGAGCCGCAGGACCTGAGGCGTAAGCTCAGGCAAGACCTCCCCCCTTTCCGATTTCCTACCGCAAGCCGACATCCCTGCGCTGCGGCTCTTCTGGACGCTCTCCCATGGAACTTTGGGCCCTCATCACGGTTGGCAGCGCCTTCCTGCAAAACCTGCGCTCGACGCTGCAAAAACACCTTAAAGGCCGGATGGGCACAACAGGTGCCACCTTCGTCCGCTTTGGCTTCGGCCTGCCCTTCGCCTTCCTCTATCTCGCCATCCTGCATCTTGCCCTAGACCGTCCGCTGCCGGTGCCGGGGCTGACCTTTGCGATCTGGGCGGCCATCGGGGCGCTCGCGCAGATCACCGCCACCTTCCTGCTCGTGCACCTCTTTTCGTTCCGAAACTTCGCCGTCGGTACCGCCTATTCGCGCACCGAACCCGCGCAAGCGGCTTTGCTGGCGCTTCTTCTGTTCGGAGAGACGATCGGCTTGGGCACGGCCGCCGCAATCCTCGTCTCAATTCTTGGTGTCATGCTGATTTCCGTGGCGCGTACGGCCTTCACGCCCATGAGCCTCGTCACCTCGGTTGGAAGCCGTACGGCACTCATCGGCCTCGCCTCCGGTTTCTTCTTCGGCGTCTCCGCGATCGCCTACCGCACCGCCTCACTGTCACTGGCCCCGAGCCTGCCCGCGCCGGATGCCATGGTGCAGGCCGGCTACACGCTTTG
The DNA here is from genome assembly GCF_042466255.1 of Rhizobium sp. R86522. NCBI lineage: Bacteria > Pseudomonadati > Pseudomonadota > Alphaproteobacteria > Hyphomicrobiales > Rhizobiaceae > Rhizobium > Rhizobium sp. R86522. Next base: position 3,379,367 of record NZ_JAXHBX010000001.1, on the reverse strand, counting down.
CGTCGTCATCACGATCCAAACCCTGTCGATGTTTCTTTGGATGGCTTGGCGTGATCGGACAGAGCTGACCCGCGTCCGCGCTGCCTGGAAGGTCAGCGCCCTCGTCGGTTTCGTTGGCGCCACGGCCTCCTTCGGCTGGTTCACGGCTATGACGCTGCAGCAGGTGGCGGTGGTCAAGGCGCTCGCCCAGGTCGAGATGCTGTTCACCTTTGCGTCGTCGGTGCTGTTCTTCAAGGAGAGGATCAACAGGCTGGAGATTGCGGGATGCGTGCTGATTGTGTTCGGGGTTTTGTTGCTGGTGCTGGTGTGAGGGGCGATACCCCTCTCCCCCCCCCCTTGTGGGAGAGGTTACAAAATCGAGGGCCTGGCCCGATCAGGGCTAAACCTCAGATTTCGCAAGAGGGGGGCTCGGTCAGGGTGTTGCCGACGGAACGGCCCCCCTCACCGGGAAAATCTGAAGTTTAGGCGGCTTGCGCTCGCCTAAGCCTTCGATTTTCCATCCTCTCCCGCAAGGGGGAGAGGAACGCCGCCACGCCCGCCTCACCATGACGGACACCCTTACCCCGTTGCGACCCATCCCGCTGCGCGATACACCGTACGGCACAAGCGCGCCGAGGCCGGGGAGACAAAAGTGCACACCAAGATACCCGCGTCACCAACGATCAGCGCCGACGCGTCGCATCCATACCCCAAGCGCTGGACGGCTCTGGCGGTCATGATGCTGGCGAACTTCATGAACCTGCTTGATGTCACCATCGTCAATGTCGCGCTGCCGAGCCTTCAGTCGGAGCTTGGCGCGACCTCGAGCCAGATCGAATGGGTGGTGGCCGGCTATGTGCTCGTCTTCGCGCTCGGGCTTTTGCCGTTTGGCCGTCTCGGCGATGTCTGGGGCAAGAAGCAGGTTTTTCTCGTCGGTGTGGCGGCCTTCACTATCGCCTCGCTGCTGTGCGGCCTGGCGCCTGACATCGGCTGGCTGGTCGTCGCACGCTTGCTGCAGGGCGCGGGGGCTGCGGTGATGACGCCTCAGGTGTTGGCGATTGCCCAGATGATGTTCCCGCCGAAAGAGCGGGCTGCGGCCTTCTCCTTGTTCGGCCTCAGCGCCGGCCTCGCTTCGGTGTCCGGGCCCATCCTCGGCGGGTGGCTGATCAGTCTCGATGTACTCGGGCTTGGCTGGCGGCCGATTTTTCTCATCAACATTCCAGTCGGGATCATGACCATCCTGCTCGGCTGGCGTCTGATCCCGGCACTTCCGCCCAAGCCCGGCCTGAAGAACGATTTCGTCGGCATCATTCTGGCTGCCCTGACGATCTTTTGCATCATCTTCCCGCTGATCGAGGGACGCGGTTTCGGCTGGCCCCTTTGGTGCTTCGTGATGGTCGCGATGGCCATTCCCTTTGGCGTGGCTTTCGGCTTCTGGGAGCGTCGCCAGCACCGCATCAAGGCACCGGAACTTTTACCCGTGGCGCTGATGAAAAACCGCAACTATGTCATCGGCTCGCTGATGACTGCGACCTTCTTCTCGACGCTGCCCGGCTTCTTTCTGATTTTTGCGATGTTCCTGCAGCAGGGTTATGGTCTCACCCCGCTGCAGTCGGGCATGACCACCGTGCCCTTCTCCGTTGGCATCTTCATCGCTTCGTTAATTTCAGGCCGCCTTGGCAGTATTGCGCCGCGCATCCGTGTGGTCGTCGGTGTCGTCATGGTGGTGATCGGCATGGGGCTGTTGCGGAGCGAGATCCAGACTGTAGGGGACAGCATTGACCGCATGGCGCTCCTGCCCTGGTTCCTGCTCAGCGGCCTTGGCATGGGCATTGCGATTGCGCCGATGTTCCAACTCGTGCTGGCCGGGGTGCCGCCGCAGGATGCCGGTGGCGGATCGGGGGCGCTTCAGGCGATCCAGCAGGTGGGAAGCGCATTGGGGATCGCGATCGTCAGCGAGATCTTCTTCTCGGATCTGGCGAGGAATGCTGCCGCGGGGATGTCTGGACAGCAGGTTTATGCCGAAGGCCTGAGCCTCGGCCTGATCTACAACTTCGTCGCCTATACGATCGTGCTGATCGCGGTTGCCTCGATGCGCACAGTGACGCCGGGAAGCGAGAAGCTGGAGCGTCCGCTGCCGATCGAGTGACCGGCAGCGTTGAGATCCGGGTCAGGGAACGAGCAGCGTGCCTGCACCCGTCTCGGTGAAGAGCTCGAGCAATACGGAATGGGCGGTCTTGCCGTTGAGGATGACGACGCCCTGCACGCCGGCCTGGATGGCCTCGATGCAGGTCTCGACCTTCGGGATCATGCCGCCCGAGATCGTGCCGTCCTTGATCAGCGCATGGGCTTCGGCGACCGAGAGTTCCTTGATCAGCTTGCCGTCCTTGTCGAGCACGCCGGGAACGTCGGTGAGGAAGAGCAGGCGCGAGGCATTGAGGGCACCGGCAATCGCACCGGCAAAGGTATCGGCGTTGATGTTGTAGGTCGCGCCGTCGCGGCCGGGAGCAACAGGCGCGATGACCGGGATCATCTCGGAGCGGGCCAGAAGATCGAGCAGGGTGCGGTCGACTTCGACGACATCACCGACGAAGCCGAGATCGAGCACGCGCTCGATATTGCTGTCGGGATCACGCACCTTCTTCTGTGCCTTCTCGGCAAAGACCATGTTGCCGTCCTTGCCGCAGAGCCCGATCGCCCATTCTCCCGTCTGGTTGATGAGGGCGACGATTTCCTTGTTGATCGAGCCGGCCAGCACCATTTCGACGATCTCGACGGTCTTCTGGTCGGTGACGCGAAGGCCGTTCTCGAAGCGTGATTCGATGCCCATACGGGCAAGCATCGCGCCGATCTGCGGGCCGCCGCCATGCACGACGATCGGGTTGACGCCCGACTGCTTCAGAAGTGCGATATCGGCGGCAAAGGCCTTGCCGAGCTCGGGATTGCCCATGGCATGGCCGCCATATTTGACGACGATCGTCTTGTTCTCGTAGCGCTGCATGAAGGGCAGGGCCTGGACGAGAAGGCGGGCCTGCATTTCGCTTTCGGTCGATGTCATGGGAAACCTCGCATTGGATGGCGGCCTTTTAGCGCATGTGTCGCCTGTAGGGAATAATCGAGCCACAATATAAGCGGCACGTGACATGCTTCTTCTTCTCGTCGCATTGTCCACCGAAGATGTCGTGCTATATCAAGGCCACTGGGTGAGGGGGCTCTATGGAACGCGACGACATCGGCGGATTGCTGGCCCGGGTAGCCCTGCGGGACCGGAGCGCCTTCTCCTTGCTCTATGGTCGTATTTCGGCGAAACTTTTCGCTATCTGCATCCGTATGCTCAAAGACAGGGGAGAGGCCGAAGAGGCGCTCCAGGACGTGTTCGTCAAGATCTGGCACAAGGCCGGCAGCTATACGGGCGACGGCGACAATGCCTATCCATGGCTCTGCGCCATCGTCCGCTACCACTGCATTGATCGTCTTCGGGCGCGTCGACCGCAGGGGGAAGACATAGAGGCGGCGATCGATCTGGCGGATCTCGCGCCGGATCCGGAGCAGCATGCGATGCTCCGATCCGAGGGTGGCCGCATTGACACATGCCTGGAGGCATTGGATCCTGATCGGGCGCTCGCCGTTCGCCAGGCCTATGTGGAAGGACTGTCCTATCAGGAACTGGCCGACCATTTCGCCGTTCCCTTGAACACGATGCGTACTTGGCTGCGGCGCAGCCTTTTGAAACTGAGAGAGTGCATGGATGAGCACGCCTGACCAAAGCAAGGGAGACCGGTCGCGGGACGAAGTTCTTGCGGGCGAATATGTCCTCGGTGTCCTGAGCGGAACTGAGCGTCAGAAGGTGGACGCGCGCCTGCGTCACGACCGGCAGTTCGCCGCCATGGTCAAGCGCTGGGAAGAGAACCTCACCCAGTTCAACGACGATTACGCCGAGGCGTCACCGCCGGATCAGCTGTTTTCGAAGATCGAGGATCGGCTGTTTGCGTCTCCTGCCGCGGTCGCGGCGGTAAAGGGCAGCCTGTGGAATTCGCTGGTGCTCTGGCGCGGCCTGAGCTTTGCTTCCATTGCGGCACTCGGTCTGGTGTTCGGGCTCGATTATGCAGAACGCATGCGTCCAAAGCCGCAGGCCGCTCTGACCGCCGAACTTGCTGGCGAGAACCAGGCGATTGCCCTGCATGCACGCTACGACGGGAACTCGGGCCGCCTTGCTGTCACGCCCGTCGCAAGCGGTGGTTCAGATGAGAAGTCGCTCGAACTCTGGCTCGTCGAGGGTGAACAGCCGCCGATATCGCTCGGCGTGCTGCCGCAGACCGGGCAAGGCGAACTCGATGTTCCCGAGGCGCTGCGCACGCGCCTGACGGAGGGTGTCGTGCTGGCCGTCAGCCTCGAGCCTTTCGGTGGATCGCCAACTGGACAAGCCACCGGGCCTGTCGTGGCGCTCGGCGAAGTTCGTCCCTGAAGAAGAAATTCCCTCATGAATTCAATGGATTGTTTTCAGGCAGCCGATTTTGTCGGGCCGCCTGAAACTTCTTTGAACAACGCGCCGTCCTTGGTGGTGTTCCCGCTGAGGAACGCCCCCGATGTCCCGCCCGAACCGCAGGGACACGATCGTGAACACCAAGGATAAGAGGAAACCGTAATGTTCAAGACCGCTCTTCGCCCGCTCGCATTCTCCGCAGCCATCCTGGCAGGCGCTGCCGCAGCCTATGCCGCCAATCCGATGGTCGGCGGTGGTGAAATGCTCGAGACCAAGAACATCGTCGAAAACGCCGTCAATTCGAAGGATCACACGACGCTCGTTGCCGCCGTCCAGGCAGCCGGTCTCGTTGAAACCCTGTCGGGCGCCGGTCCGTTCACCGTCTTCGCACCGACCAATGATGCCTTCGCCAAACTGCCGGCCGGCACTGTCGACACGCTGCTGAAGCCGGAGAACAAGGAACAGCTCACCAAGGTTCTGACCTGCCACGTGGTGGCAGCTGACGTGATGTCCGAAGCCCTCGTCAAGATGATCTCCGACAATGGCGGTGAAGCCGATGTCGCAACCGTCGGCGGCTGCGTGCTGAAGGGCAAGGCAGCAGACGGCAAGGTGACGCTGACCGACGAGAATGGCGGCGTCTCGACCGTCACCATCGCTGACGTCAAGCAGTCGAACGGCGTCATCCATGTCGTCGACACGGTGATCCTGCCGAAGATGTAAGGAACGACGGTTCGGCCCGGTCTCCGCCTGATAGGGCCGACCTGATCGGAGCCTGAGCGTCAAAGGCTCCGACCGATGGCCTCGCTGATTGCCCCGCGCAATTGGTCGAGGCCATCACCTTTTTCAGATGATGTCGAGAGAACGCCCGGGAAGGCGGCAGGACGCTTCTTGATCTTTTCCTGCGTTTCCGCGATCAGCTTCGGCACGGCAGGAGCCTTGATCTTGTCGGTCTTGGTGAGCACGATCTGGTAGGAGACCGCCGCCTTGTCGAGCAGGCCAAGCACTTCCTCGTCGTTCTTCTTCAGACCATGGCGGCTGTCGATCAGCACATAGACGCGCTTCAGCGTCGCGCGACCCCGAAGATAATCAAATACCAGCTTCGTCCAGGCATCGACGTGTTCCTTCGGCGCCTGGGCATAGCCGTAGCCGGGCATGTCGACGAGCGCCATCGGCGGCAGGTCCCCGGCGCCGCCGGAGTAGCCGTCGGGCACGAAGTAGTTGAGCTCCTGCGTGCGACCGGGCGTGTTCGACGTGCGCGCCAGCCCCTTCTGGCCGACGAGCGCATTGATCAGCGACGACTTGCCGACATTCGAGCGCCCGGCAAAGGCCACTTCTAGCGGGCCTTCCGGCGGCAGGAATTCCATCGACGGCACGCCGCGGATGAAGATCCAGGGGCGGCCGAAAAGCGGCTGGTCGGGTTTGTCGTGTGTCTCGGTCATGGGCTGGCCTTTCGTAAGCGGGACAGATCCGGGTTTTGGCCCGGAAAGTCAAGCAGCAGAGGTCGGAACGGGCCGCAACGCCTGCCGCGCGTGGCTTATGAGATAGGTGAAGAGGGCGGCCATGACGAGCGCGCCGCCGATGATCGTGCGCCCCGACGGGATCTCGTCGTGCAGGATCACCATCCAGATCGGCGCAAGGATCATCTCGGCGGTACCGAGCAACGCCGCGAGTGCCGAGGGGATCATCCGGGCACCGGTGACGTAAAGTGCCATGCCGAGCCCGAGATTGAGGGCGCCGAAGCAGAAGAGCAAAGTGAGATCCTGGAAGCCAACGGCAAAGGCACCGGCTTGGGTGCCGGCAATCGCGGATGCGATGAAGGATCCGCCACAGGCAGCCGGCGTCATGCGGATGCCGGGATAGCGGCGGGTCAGCACGGTCATGCAGGCGAAGATCGCCGGAATGGCGGCGGCCAGCGTCAGCCCGAGGATCGAGCCGCCGTCACCGATCGAGGCCGAGACCATGATGCCCACACCGAGGATGACGGCTGCGATGGCGCCCCAGGTGACCGGCGTGATCGGTTCCCCCAGCACGACGCGCGCGAGAAGGGCTGCAAACAGCGGGATGGATGCCATGAACAGCACGACATTGGCCACCGGTGTCATGGTGACGGCAAGCACGAAGAAGGTCGAGACAAGGGCAAAGCCGACGGCGATGCAGAAGCCCGGCCAGCCCATGGCGCGGAACAGGCGTATCGTGCCATCGATCCGATCACGGATCAGCATGAAGGCAAGGAGAAAAAGGCCAGCGAACAGGCAGCGCCAGAACACGATCGTCCAGCCATCCTCCACGCCGATGAAACGCTGGATCGCTCCGCCATAGCTCCACGCGACCGCCGAGCCGGCAACGAGAGCAATGCCGAGCCAGGAGCGTTGTGTGGCGGAGGAGTCGGACATGGGATTAAATCTCGATCACCATAGAAAAAGCCCCGGCATGGCCGGGGCTTTTGATCGTCACTTGGTCTGGGCCGGTTTCCGCCGGAACATGTTGGCGATGTTCTTGAACAGCTCGATCTCCACGCCGTGACGCTTCATGATCAAGGCCTGCTGCAGGATCGACAGCGTGTTGTTCCATGCCCAGTAGATCACCAGGCCGGCGGGGAACGTGCCGAGCATGAAGGTGAAGACAACGGGCATCCAGTTGAACAGCATCGCCTGCGTCGGATCCGGCGGCGTCGGGTTCATGCGCATCTGGACCCACATGGTGACGCCCATGATGAGCGGCCAGACGCCGATCATCAGGAAGAGCGGCGGCGTGAAGGGCAGCAGACCGAACAGGTTGAACAAGCTCGTCGGATCGGGAGCGGAGAGATCCTGGATCCAGCCGAAGAACGGCGCGTGGCGCATTTCGATGGTGACGTAGATGACCTTGTAGAGCGCGAAGAAGACCGGGATCTGCAGGAGTACCGGCCAGCAGCCGGCAACCGGATTGATCTTCTCTTCCTTGTAGAGCGCCATCATCGCCTGCTGCAGGCCCATGCGGTCGTCGGCATACTTGGTCTTCAGTTCTTCGAGCTTCGGCTGCACACGCTTCATGTTGGCCATGGAGGCGTACTGCTTGTTGGCGAGCGGGAAGAACAACAGCTTGACGACGATGGTGGTGAGCAGGATGGCCACGCCGAAATTACCGACGAGATGGAAGAAGTAGTCCATCAGGTGGAACATTGGCTTGGTGATGAAGTAGAACCAGCCCCAGTCGATCATCAGATCAAACTTCGGAATACCAAGGCTTTCCTGGTAGCTATCGATGACCGGAACCTGCTTGGCACCGGCAAACAAGAGGGTCTTGACCGAGGTGCTCTGGCCGGCCGGAATGCTGACAGCATCGTTCTTGTAATCGGCCTGGAAGCGGGCCTGACCGTCGGTGAAGTAGGAGAAGCGCGATTCGTAAGGCAGGGTCTGCTGCGGAATGAGCGACGTGGCCCAGTACTTGTCCGTGATGCCGAGCCAGCCACCGGTGGCCTTGGCATTGGCAACGGCGTCTTCCTCTACATCCGTATAGTCGTATTCCGCGAGGCTGCCCTCGGTGCCGACGACGCCGAGGAAACCTTCATGCAGAACGAAGATCGAAGGCGTGGACGGCTTGTTGTAGCGGGTCACGCGGCCATAGGGCGCAAGGCTTGCGGACGCAGCGCCATTGTTCACGATCTGGTCTTCGATGGTGAACATGTAATGTTCGTCGACGGCGATCGTGCGGGTAAAGGTGAGGCCGGCTTCGTTGGTGAAGGTCAGCGTAAGAGGTGTCGCCTCGGTCAGCTTTGCGCCTTCGGGTGCCGTCCAGACGGTGTTGGGGCCCGGAACGGAACCGGCATTTTCGCCGGCGATAAAGCCGAGTTCGGCAAAATAGCCGTCCCGTGTTTCGGCAGGATTGAACAGGGTAACGATCGGGCTCGTCGGATCGACGGTCTCGCGGTACTGTCGCAGCTTCAGATCGTCGAAGCGGGCACCGGTGAGATTGATGGAGCCGACGAGATCCTGGGTGTCGATCTCGACGCGGGCCGTCCGGGCGACGGCGGCATCGCGGCTTGCTTCCGGATTGGCGGCCGCACCCGCTGGCAAGCTACCGTCAACCGTGGCTGCAGGGCTCGTCGCCTGCTGCTCGGCCTGCGCCTGCTGCTGGGCGATCTGCACCTCCTGAGCCTGACGCTGGGCCTCGATACGCGGGTTCATATAGAAGAACTGCCAGGCGAGGACGATCACCACCGATAAGGCAATCGCGATGAAATAGTTGCGGTTGTTCTGCATCACTCTTTCCTGGGAGCGGTCTTGTTCGACCGGGAGTTATTCGTCTGGCGGTTTTCGATGCGCAGGATCAATTGCCGGGACAATTGATCGAAAGGTACATCGAGTACCTCGCGCCGGGCGACAATGACATAGTCGTGTCCCGGCTGCATTGCAAACGCCGCATTCAGTCGCACGGCTTCTTTCAGCCTGCGCCGCATGCGGTTACGTTCCACTGCATTGCCGTGTTTCTTGGTGACTGTGAAGCCCACGCGGGGCGGCGCGTCATCCTTGCGGTCGAGAACCTCCAGAAGGAAGGTGCGACCCTTGCGCGCTTCGCCGTGCCTGACGGCGAGAAACTGAGGCCGGCTCTTGAGCCGGCCAACAGATGTCTTGGAGTCCGTGGACGTCATGGGCCCGTCAGTCTCGTCGGGCTCATCCGGCCTTAGGCCGAGAGCTTCGCGCGACCGCGAGCGCGGCGTGCGTTGAGGACCTGACGGCCGCCCTTGGTGGCCATACGCGCACGGAAACCGTGGCGGCGCTTGCGAACAAGCTTGGAAGGTTGGAAAGTACGCTTCGACATTTATTTAATACCGCGGTGTGCGGCCCTTCTTGGATGTGCAAATTGCAACAGCGTTTTGGTTCGTCGCACGGGTGAGCGCCGCCGGGCGCCTGTATCCGAACGTGCGCGGCTTATAGTGTCAGGGCGCACAGGAGTCAATCACGCGGCTTTTTAGCCTCTATCTTGCGAATAAAGGCGAAAAAACCGCGTCTCGCCACACATCCGCCACGCCGGCTCCATCGTTTATACTGGTGACCACGCAAAGAACATGACCAAACTTTCATGTTCCTTCGCGGCTTGCGCGTGATACGCATGAGAAGACAGCTTCACACTGACGTGAAGTCGTGCCGGACGGCGCCATATTTGGGCAGGCCGGAACGATAAGGAATGAGGGCCGATGCTCGACCGGCAGGACAATCATCTGCAGGCCGACCTCTCCGGGGGGTATGCCATGCCGTCCCGCATCAGGGGACTATCCGGCAAGCTCCTGTGGCTGACAATCGCCTTCGTAATGCTGGCTGAGATCCTGATCTTTGCACCGTCCGTTGCCACGATGCGCCAGCGCTGGCTGCAGGATCGGCTGAACACAGCGGCTGCCGCTGGAGTGGTGATCGATGGGCTCCAGCCGCTGGAGCTGCCCCGTGGTGTTCAGGAAGATACGCTGACAACCACGGGAACGAAGGCCATCGTGCTTCGCAAGGACGGCACCTCGCGCCTGCTTGCGGTGACCGAGATGCCGAGCGAAGTGGATGCCGCCTTCGACCTCTCGGATTACTCGGAGCTCGGATCGATTCGCGACGCCTTCTACACGCTGATCTTCGGCGGCGACCGCCTGTTGCGCGTCTACGGGCCCATCGCGGAAGGCAGTGACGTGACCGTCGAGATCGTCATGGACGAAGCGCCGCTGCGCAAGGCCATGCTCGGCTATGCCCGCAACATCCTCTTCATCTCCCTGATTATTTCCGTTATCGCTGCCGTCCTGATGTTCCTGGCGATCAATCGCGTGATGATCATGCCGGTGCGACGTCTGGCCCGAAGCATGCAGGTGTTCGCGGAAAATCCCGAAGATCCCACGCGCGTGTTGCCGCCGACCGTCGGAAATGACGAGATCGCGGTTGCTGGGCGTCATCTTTCACGGATGCAGGACCAATTGCAGAAGACGCTGCGGCAGCAGAAGACGCTCGCCGACCTCGGTCTCGCCGTCTCCAAGATCAATCACGACATGCGCAACATCCTGGCCTCGGCCCAGCTGATGTCCGACCGTCTGGTCGATGTCGACGATCCCCTGGTGAAAAGCTTCGCCCCCAAGCTCTTGCGCACCATCGATCGCGCCGTCGGCTATACCAGCGAGGTTCTCTCCTATGGTCAGACTTCGGAAGCCGAGCCGCGCCGTCGCCGCTTCCTTTTGTCTGAAGTCTGTCAGGAGGTTCGGGATCTCCTGCATCTGAGCCACGAGGCGGGTATCGAATTCATCGACAACGTCGGCGTCGACATCGAGGTCGATGCCGATAGCGAGCAACTCTTCCGAGTCATTCACAACATCTGCCGCAACGCCATCCAGGCGCTGGCCACGTTCACGCCCGACGATCCCGAGCATGTTCGGCGCATCACCGTATCCGCCCAGCGAACCGGATCGGTCGTAGCCATTGTCATCGACGACACTGGCCCCGGTATGCCGCGCAAGGCGCGGGAGAACCTCTTCACTGCCTTCCGTGGTTCGGCGCGTTCCGGCGGCACGGGCCTTGGCCTGGCGATTGCCCGCGAGCTGGTGATCGCCCATGGTGGAACAATCGCCCTTGTGGAAAAGCCGGGTCCCGGCACCATGTTCCGTGTCGAAATCCCCGACAGGCCAGTGGCTCTCGACGACTGGCGCGCCCGCGCCTGAGACCGTCCGGCGAGGCACGTGACAGGAAAATGACTCTTTTTTCGAAAAGGGCGCTTGCAATCCTGATCGTCCCGCTTTAGAGGATCGCCACACGCCGACGCACAGTCGGCCTTGGCAAGCACCCGTAGCTCAGCTGGATAGAGCACCAGACTACGAATCTGGGGGTCAGGAGTTCGAATCTCTTCGGGTGCGCCATTTCCTCTCGCTTTCATCATGGCATGATTGTCGGCGTCAGCTGACCAAGGGCAAGCTCATTGCCGTGACTCTCCGTGCGGTCTTACTCGCGGGTGATCGCCAAAGCCGTTTTCATGAACACGCAATAAAAGCACTTGGATATCTCGTTCCCCTGATTTAACACGGCCCCGGCAACGTTGCAGGTCGCCACCTGTGATGTATCCCCTTGAGATGTCGCATAAGCTTGTGCTCTTGAAGGGCAGTGGCCCGCTTTCGCGACGGGCTGGTCGACCGGCATGGGGTAATGACATGAGATGGAAGCGCACTCTTCAATTGCTCGACGTTCACGCCGAGGGTGAAATCGGCAAAGTCGCCATCGGTGGCGTGCCGAAGATCCCGGGTGAGACCGTCGCCGAGCAGTTGCTTTGGCTGAACACGGATCCCAAGGGCGAGGCGCTGAGGCGAATGTTGGTGCTCGAGCCGCGCGGCGCACCTATCGGCTCCGTGAACCTGCTGCTGCCGCCGAAGAACCCCTCCGCCGATGCCGCCTTCGTCATTCTCCAGCCCGACCAGGCCCATGCGAGCTCCGGCTCCAACTCGATCTGCGTGACGACGGCGCTTTTGGAAAGCGGCATGGTCGAGATGCAGGAGCCCGAGACGGTCGTCATGCTGGAAACGGCAGCCGGACTCGTCAAGGCGACCGCCACCTGCCGTGACGGGCGCTGCGAGCGCGTCAAGCTCACCATGGTGCCGTCCTTCGTGCACGAGCTGGATGTGACGCTCGACACCGAGCAATGGGGCCGCATCACCTTCGATCTGAGCTATGGCGGCATCTTCTATGCGCTCGTCGATGTCGGTCAGGTCGGGCTCACGATCGAAAAGGGCAATGCCCGGGCGCTTGTCGAGGCCGGCATGATCCTGAAGGAAGAGATCAATCGCAAGATCCCCGTTGTCCATCCCGAGATCCCGGCCATTTCCGGCGTTGCCTATGTGATGTTCCGCGATGTCGATCCTGACGGTGCAATCCGCACCTGCACCACGATGTGGCCGGGTCGCGTCGATCGCTCGCCCTGTGGCACCGGAAACTCTGCCAATCTCGCGACGCTGCACGCCCGAGGCAAGGTCGCGGTCGGCGACACGATGCTGTCCCGCTCGATCATCGGTTCTGAATTCGAGGTGGGCCTTTCCGACCTGTCGGAGGTGGCCGGTCGTCCGGCCGTCATCCCGACCATCAGCGGCCGAGGCTTCACCTTCGGCCTGCATCAGGTCGCGCTCGATCCCTTCGATCCCTTCGAGCGGGGCTTTGCCCTCACCGACGTCTGGGGGCCGTCATCGGGTTCCATCGGTTGACTCTTGCGCACCGGTTTCTGCATTGTTTGAAATTGAATGAAATTCGATGCTCTGCGGTAGCCGAATTGTAAGGGTCTTGGTTTTCGACATCTTGCTAAGCATCGATACCGGCGAATAAGTAAGCTCCATCGTCATGAACGCGACAAGTAATCCGTAAATGAAAGCAAACGCTACGACAGGCTCCGCCCTGCCGCTTCCGGCAACAACGCTTCCGACACTGCGCGGATGTGCGATTTTTGCTGGTCTCACGCCGGAAGAGGACCGCGAATGGCTTTTGCGCTGCCATTCTCGTACGCTGAGTGCCGGCGAAAGTCTGGTCGACTTCGAGGATATGTCCAAGGATGTCTTCATCGTCCAGACGGGAGAGATCCGCGCCGTGCTGCGTTTCTCCGTCGGTAAGGAGGCCATTCTCGGCAGCTTCAAGCGCGGCGACATCCTCGGCGAGCAGTCCGCCATCGATGACATGGCCCGTTCCGCAAGCCTCATGGCCGTTAGCGACGCAACGGTGACCGTGATCCCCTGCATCGTCTTTCTCGACATTCTGCGGCAGAGGTCTGATGTCGCGCTGGCGCTGCTGCAGCTTCTTTCGAAGCGTATCAGGGCGATGAACGATCGCCTGTCGGAACTCTCGTTCCTCGACACCAAGCATCGCCTCTACAACACACTGCTCAGGCTTTCGCGCGTGCGCAACGACGGTGGTCGCGAACGCATCATTTCGCCGCCGCTGGTGCATGCGGAACTGGCAGAACATATCGGCGCTAGCCGAGAGACGGTGTCGCGCGAGATGTCGAGGCTGGCGCGCGAACAGCTGGTGGAGCGCACCAGCCGCGCCATCGTTCTGAAGAACCCCGTGGAACTGTCCCGAAGGATCTCGCGCGCCCTCGAGGGCTGAGCGCAGCCGCTGGATCAGGGGTAGATCACGCCCTTGCGCAGGATCACATTGGCGTAGAGGCGCGGCTCACCCGTCTGCACGACGGTATGGGCGGCCTTGACCCGGTTGTAGAAATCCGCACCGATCAGCTTCGTCACGGGTACTTTCGGCTCATGCTTTGCGCAGCAGTCGATGATCTCCTGGTGCACCGGATCGACCTGGTCCGGCCTCCCGCCGACGACAGACCGAAAGATCGCCTCCGGCACGAAATCGTCGATCGGCATCACGCTGAGGATCGCGTTCAGCACGGGCACGAGGTGATGCCCGTCGAGGCGTACCAGGCGCCGCGCATGTTCGAGCGCAGGGTAGTTGCCGTCAACGATGGCGATCTCGTCGCCATGGCCCATGGCGCGGAGGGTGGCGAGAAGTTCGGGGCTTAGGAGGGGGTCAATGCCCTTCAGCATGGGTGGTATCCTTGAACAACACGGTTTGATCGATGAGATAGCGGTCGAAGATCGGCAGGCTGGCGCCGCCGATGGCGCGGGCCTGATCGCCGACCTCGCCCTCGACGATGTCGGGAATGACGACGCCCTGCAGGTCGAGGCGGTTCATCGCCTCGATGGTGGCCTTGACCAGGCGATGGCGAACCCAGGCCGGGAAGCCGCCGTCGATGATCGCGGCAGCAAAGTCGATGATCGATGCGGCCGCGATCACGGCCTGGGCCAGCGCTGCTGCCGTATCCTGGATCCAGATTTCCAGCGGCTCGCCGAAGTCGATCCATTCTTCCGCTGCATACCAGAGCGGCTGGGGATCGAGCCCGCGCTCTCGCAGCAGGTTCTCGAGAACGAAGATCGAGGCGATGTCGAGAAGCTGGCGCGTCTGGCCGTGTTTGTCGCGGACGGGCAGGGGGCCGATCGCTCCTGCGGTCCCGGTTCGGCCGACGAAGAGGGACGAATTGACGACGATGCCGCCGCCGATGAACGAGCCGATGTAGAAGTAGACGAAATCCGGGTAGCGTTGGCCTGCGCCAAACACCAGTTCTGCTCCGCAGGCGCTGGTCGCGTCGTTGCGCAGATAGACGGGATGCGCCATGCGGCTCTGGACCTCGACCTGCAGGTCGACCTTGCGCCAGATATCCATCGCCCCTTCCGGTGCGCCGACTTCCTCGGCCCAGTTCCAGAGTTCGAAGGGCGCGGCAATGCCGATTCCGGCAATGCGTGCCCGCGTGTGTTCGTCCATTTCAGCTTCCATGGCGGCGATGCCGTCACAGATGAAGGGCAGGAGATGATCGGGATGGGGGTAGCGATAGGTGCGGTGGCGTTGCTCCCGAATCGTGCCGGCGAAATCCATCAGCACGAGGTCGGCGCTTCGGCGGCCAATTTTCACGCCGAAGGAAAAGACCGCTTCCGGGTTTATGAACATCGGGACGGAGGGCTGGCCGACACGGCCGCGGATCGGTTCGCCGCGCATCAAGAGTTCGTCGCTTTCGAGCGAGCGCATGATAACCGAGACGGTCTGGGCGGAAAGGCCGGTAAGGCGAGCGATATCGGCCTTCGAACAGCCAGGATTCTGCCGCACGAGCGATAGCACCAGCCGCTCGTTATAGGCGCGCACGCGCACCTGGTTCGAGCCGCCGCCGGCGCTCACCCTGGGCGCCGGATCCGCCAGTCGTGCATGATCATCCTGTGACACTGAAGGCCGCTCCTCCCGACCGCTTCCTCTTACGAAAGCGCTCGCAGAATGTCACACCGATTTAATAATTCAACTGGATTTATTTATTGACAGCTGAAATGTCCTCATGTTCTAAATGGGCCCGTGGAGGAGTGGATGCCTGATGGCAGCCGATCGGATCGCCGGAAGGTGATCCGTGCCGACACGCTGCGGCCGGAGGAGCTGGCCGACACCATTCGGGAGGATTACCAAATGAAAAAGTCTCTGATCACTGCTGCCCTGTCGACCCTTGCCCTCGGCGTTGTTTTCGCCGCCCCGGCACAGGCAGCCGACGTTTCTGCCTGCCTCATCACCAAGACCGACACCAACCCCTTCTTCGTCAAGATGAAGGAAGGCGCGACCGCCAAGGCCGCCGAGCTTGGCGTGACGCTCAAGTCCTATGCCGGCAAGGTCGACGGCGATAGCGAAAGCCAGGTTGCCGCCATCGAAACCTGCATCGCCGACGGCGCAAAGGGCATTCTGCTCACCGCATCCGACACCAAGGGCATTGTTCCGGCTGTTCAGAAGGCCCGTGACGCAGGTCTCCTCGTCATCGCCCTCGACACGCCGCTGGAGCCGATCAATTCTGCCGACATGACCTTCGCGACCGACAACCTTCTCGCCGGCGAACTCATCGGCAAGTGGGCAGCAGCAACCCTCGGCGACGCCGCCAAGGACGCCAAGATCGCCTTCCTCAACCTGACCCCCTCGCAGCCGTCGGTCGACGTCCTGCGTAACCAGGGCTTCATGAAGGGCTTCGGCATTGACGTGGTCGACATCAACAAGATCGGCGACGAAACCGATCCGCGCATCGTTGGCCATGACATCACCAACGGCAATGAAGAAGGCGGCCGCACCGCCATGGAAAACCTTCTCCAGAAGGATCCGTCCATCAATGTCGTTCACACCATCAACGAACCGGCAGCCGCCGGCGCCTATGAAGCGCTGAAGGCCGTTGGCAAGGAAGGTGACGTGCTGATCGTGTCGGTCGACGGCGGTTGCCCGGGCGTCAAGAACGTCGCCGAAGGCGTCATCGGTGCCACCTCGCAGCAGTATCCGCTGCTGATGGCATCGCTCGGCATCGAAGCGATCAAGAAGTTCGCAGACACCGGTGAAAAGCCGGCGGCCTCCGAAGGCAAGAGCTTCTTCGACACGGGCGTCGCCCTCGTCACCGACAAGCCGGCAGCCGGCGTCGAGTCGATCGACACCAAGGTCGGCACCGAGAAGTGCTGGGGCTGATCGAAACTCCTGCGCCTGAACTGAAACGTCGGCGGGAGCTCGTCTCCTGCCGCTAGGCGCAACGCCCGGCCTTTGCGCGGCGGCAGGTCGGGCGTATCCTTCATGTAAAATACTGAGACCAACGGCAGGGAGGATGACCCATGCAGCCGGCCAATCCCGAGACGCGGACCACGCAAGAATTTGAAAAGGTCCTGTCGTCGAGTTCGACCGAAGTCGCCTCGTTCGACCGTCATGAAAAGAGTGCCCTCGAGCGCTTCCAGCATTTCTTGCATTCAAGCCCGGCAGCCGTTGCGCTGATCGTGCTTGTTCTGTCGATCGCCGTCTTCGGCCTTATTCTCGGCGGCAAGTTCTTCTCCGCCTTCACGATGACGCTCATTCTGCAGCAGGTCGCGATTGTCGGGATCGTTGGAGCAGCGCAGACGCTGGTAATCCTGACGAAGGGCATCGATCTCTCGGTCGGCGCCATCATGGTTCTGTCGTCGGTGGTCATGGGCCAGTTTGCCTTCCGCTACGGCCTTCCTCCCGAGCTTGCCGTGATCTGCGGTCTCGGTGTCGGCGCCTTTTGCGGCTTCATCAATGGGGTGCTCGTGGCGCGCATGAAACTGCCGCCCTTCATTGTGACGCTCGGCATGTGGCAGATCGTGCTTGCCACCAACTTCCTTTATTCCGCCAACGAGACGATCCGCAGCCAGGACATCGATGCGAACGCGCCGATCCTCAAGTTCTTCGGCGAGAACATCCGCATGGGCGGCGCGGTGCTGACCTATGGCGTTATCGCCATGGTGCTCCTCGTTGCACTCCTCTGGTATGTGCTGAACCACACCGCCTGGGGCCGCCACGTCTATGCGGTCGGCGACGATCCGGATGCGGCGGAACTCGCAGGCGTCAACGTCAAGCGCATGCTGATCTCCGTCTACACGCTGTCCGGCCTCATCTGTGCACTCGCCGGCTGGGCCCTGATCGGCCGAATCGGCTCGGTTTCCCCGACCGCCGGACAGTTTGCCAATATCGAATCCATCACGGCCGTGGTGATCGGCGGCATCTCGCTCTTTGGCGGGCGTGGCTCGATCCTCGGCATGATCTTCGGCGCACTGATCGTCGGTGTCTTCCAGCTCGGCCTGCGCCTGATCGGCACGGACCCGCAATGGACCTATCTCTTGATCGGCGTTCTCATCATCGCCGCCGTGGCAATCGACCAGTGGATCAGAAAGGTAGCAGGCTGATGACCCAGGAACCCATTCTCACAGCCCGCGGCCTGGTCAAGCGTTACGGCCGCGTCACTGCCCTCGATCAGGCAGACTTCGATCTCTATCCCGGCGAAATCCTCGCCGTCATCGGTGACAACGGGGCCGGCAAGTCTTCGCTGATCAAGGCGATCTCCGGTGCCGTTTCGCCTGATGAGGGCGAGATCAGGCTCGAAGGCAAGCAGATCAATTTCCGCTCGCCGATCGATGCGCGCAATGCCGGCATCGAGACCGTGTACCAGAACCTCGCTCTGTCGCCGGCGCTCTCGATTGCCGACAACATGTTCCTCGGCCGCGAACTGCGCAAACCGGGCATCATGGGTAGCGTATTCCGTAAGCTGGACCGGCCGGCGATGGAGAAGATCGCCCGCGACAAGCTCTCCGAACTCGGCCTGATGACGATCCAGAACATCAATCAGGCGGTGGAGACGCTCTCGGGCGGCCAGCGCCAGGGTGTGGCAGTCGCGCGTGCGGCGGCATTCGGCTCCAAGGTCATCATCCTTGACGAGCCGACGGCCGCACTCGGGGTCAAGGAGAGCCGCAAGGTACTCGAACTGATCCTCGACGTCCGCTCGCGCGGCCTGCCGATCGTGCTGATCAGTCACAACATGCCGCATGTCTTCGAGGTTGCCGATCGCATCCACGTTCACCGTCTCGGAAAGCGTCTCTGCGTCATCAATCCGAAGGACTACACCATGTCGGATGCCGTCGCCTTCATGACGGGCGCCCGTCCGGCCCCAGAGGTCGAGCGCGCCGCATGACGCCGGTGCTGGATGATCTGATCACCGAGATCGAGCGGCGGGCGCAGGATGGCGTCCGCCTGCTCGTAGGTGTGGCCGGACCACCAGGCGCGGGTAAGTCAACTTTGGCGGATCGATTGCATCAAACTCTGACGGAGAGGGGCCACCGTAGCGCGGTTCTACCGATGGATGGCTTCCACCTCGACAATGCGATCCTTGAAGAGCGCGGTGACATCGCCCGCAAGGGCGCTCCGCATACTTTCGACATCAGGGGCCTGGGCGACATCCTGAGAGCCGTCAAGGCCGGCGGTGAAGTCTTCACGCCCGTCTTCGATCGTGACCGCGAACTCGCCATCGCCGCCGCGCGATGCATTGTCGCGGACGATCGCATCGTCATTGCCGAGGGCAATTATCTCCTGCTGCAGCAGGGGCGCTGGGCGAGCCTGGCGGATCTCTTCGACCTTACCGTCATGGTTGCGCCGCCGATCAGTGAACTGGAGCGCAGGCTCGTAGCACGCTGGACCCATTATGGTCTCACACCGGCACAGATCGAAGCGAAAGTGGAAGGCAATGATTTGCCCAATGGTAGGCTCGTCATCGAGCGCAGCGCGCCGGCCGATTTCACCTTCAATACGCTGTGAACACGCCCGTCTCAAGGTGTAGTCGAGCCTACGAAAATTCTTAAGTTCTAATTAAATGTGCCATCGGTAAAATTGTACCGGTTTGGTTCAGCGAATTTCAGCCTCCCCCTGATACAACTCCTCCATGAAAGGTTAACGCAGTTCCCGTCCGGCCTGGAAGGCTGACGGAGCCTGGGCTGGGCGTGTTCATGGGGGTTTGGAAATGGCCATACTAATTGTCGAAGACAATCCGACCAATGCGATGATCATCAAGCATCTCGCAAAGAAGGTCACCGTTGAAGAGATCAAGGTTGCCGGCGATGGCAACACGGCTCTGATGCTGTGTCATGCCGAGAACTTCGAAATGTTGATTGTTGACCACAAGCTGCCGGGCATGTCCGGGCTTCAGTTCGTCAAGGCCGTGCGCCTGATGGACCGTTACCGTGATGTTCCTGTGGTGATGGTGACGGCGGACGACGAGCCGCGTCTTCGCGAGGAAGCAAAGGCCGCCGGTATAACGGACTTCCTGCACAAGCCGGTTGAAGCGGTCGCCTTCCGCAAGCTGCTTTCGGATCACATCGGCGCGGGCGCCGTGCATCCGGAACTGCGTTCGGCCTAATCTGAAGGAGCTGCACCATGAAGAGCATTATCGCTGCGATACTTGCAATCGGTCTCTCTGCAACGGCCGCCCTGGCGCTGGAAGCGCCGAGCGGACCGGTCGTGCTGACCGTGACAGGCAAGATCTCCAATACCAATGCCGGTGACGCCGCTCAGTTCGACATGGCGATGCTGGAGAAGCTGAAAGGCCGCAAGGGCGAGATGGAAACGCCCTGGACGACTGGCAGGGTGACCTTCGAAGGCCCGCTCCTGCGCGAAATCCTCGCTGCAGTCGGTGCGACCGGCACGAATTTGAAGGTCCGCGCCCTGAACGACTACGCCGCCGATGTGCCAGCCGAAGATGCCAAGCTCGACACGATCCTCGCCACCAAGATTGATGGCAAGCCGATGTCGATACGCGACAAGGGCCCGCTCATGCTGGTCTATCCATTCGATCTGAATGCAGACCTGTTCAACGAGAAGTACTTCTCGCGGTCTGTCTGGCAGATCAAGGAAATCGAGGTCGGCCAGTGACATTGACAGGCGCCAAAGCCCGGAAATTTGCAGGCGGAGGCACTGTTGCCTTCGTTCTGCAGACCGTGTCTGCGGTGCTTTTGATCGTGCTTCTGGTTCTCTTTGTCGATATCGCGCGCCAATACCGGATCATGGAGGATGGCGTCCGCGAAAATTCGCTCTGGTCGGTCTATCAACTGGACCGCGAAGTACGACAGTTCAGTCATAGCCTGAGCAGCGCGAAAGCCGATCCACAGGATCCGCAACTGCTCGACGATCTGTCCCTGCGCTACGACATCCTCTATTCCCGCGTCTCGATCCTCGATCAAGCGAAGTTCGGGACCTACTTCTCCGGCGACGAGCTTATTCGCGGCTACATCGCCGCCGTGACGGAAGGTGTCCGCAAGGTCCAGCCGATCTTTGATGACTATGCGGACGGGATAACTCCGACCTCCGGGCAGCTGCAGGAACTTGACACTGCACTGGTTTCCATGGGCCGCGTGGCAGAGGATTTCCTGCTTTATACCAATACCCGTGTCAGCCACGAGCGCGCCGATAGCCGGTCAACGATCCTCAGCCTGGAGCGAACCTCCACCGTCATGCTGAGCCTGCTGATGGTGTCGGTGGTCTTCCTCGTCATTACGCTCAATCGACAGCTTCGCTCGGTCCGGCAGTCGAGCCATGAATTGCAGGTCATGGCAACTCAATTGAGTGAGGCCTATGAAGCGGCTGACGCCGGCAACCGCGCGAAGTCGCAATTCATGGCCACCATGGGCCACGAGATCCGTACGCCGCTGAATGCGATCCTCGGCATGTCGGAACTGCTCGAGCTTTCGGAACTGCCTGACGACACGATCCAGAGCGTCAAAACCATCCGCTCGTCTGGCGAGGCCCTGCTCGAGATCATCAACGAGATCCTCGACTTCTCCAAGATCGAGCACGGCAAGCTCGAGCTGGAGGAGCGTGCCTTCGACGTTTGTGCGCTCGCTGAAAGCACGGTCAGCATCATCCGCGGCCGCGCCGACGATCACGAGAACACGGTGATCCTCGACCTGCCGGATTCCCTGCAGGCGCTCTACGTCAAGACCGACCCGACGCGTCTGCGCCAGGTTCTCCTCAACCTCCTGTCGAATGCCGTCAAGTTCACCCATCACGGCACGGTGACGCTGCGCCTGCGCGACTTCTACCGCGAAGGCAAGCTGATGATCCGCTTCGAGGTGGAAGATACGGGCATCGGCATCGATGAGGCCGGCCTCGACAAGCTGTTCAAGCCCTTTTCCCAGGTCGATGCCTCGATCAGCCGTCGCTATGGCGGCACCGGTCTCGGCCTCACCATCTGCAAGCAGATCGTCGAGAAGCTGGGCGGCGAGCTCGGCATGAGCAGCACGGTCGGTGTCGGCTCGATCTTCTGGTTCGAACTGGGCGTTGTCCCGGTAACCCGCGAAGAAGCGAACGGTCTCGCCGCGCAGGTCGTCGCCGAAGAGACGTTGCCGCGATGCCGCATCCTGTTGGTCGAAGACAACAAGGTGAACCAGATTGTCGCCACCCGTTTCCTGGCGCGCCTGGGCCAGGATGTCGAGATTGCCAATGACGGTGCTGAAGCCGTGTCAATTTCTCGCGGGCAGCGCTTCGATTTGATCCTCATGGACATGCAGATGCCTGTCATGGACGGCATCGAGGCAACGAAGCGCATCATTGCCGAGCGCGGCCCCTCTGCCGATGTGCCGATCATCGCCATGACCGCAAACGCTTCTGACGACGATCGACGCCGTTGCCTTGATGCGGGCATGCAGGGATTTGAATCCAAGCCAGTGACACTTGAGAGATTGAAGAAAATGATTGCCCACACGACGTCTTCCGCACGCGAAAGTGCGCCGGCAGCGGCCACGACGACGGCCCCGCAGAAGCTTGAATTGCCTGAACTGGATTTTGCCGAGATCCCGCTTCACATGCCCGCCCTCGGCATCGAGGGGCTGGACGAAGCGCGTCACGCCGAACTGGTGGATGCCTTGGGCGAAGAGGTGTTCCAGGAGCTGGTGGAATCCTTCTTCGACGATGCGACCAGTCTGCTCGATGAGCTGAACGAGGCCCTTCGCCGCAACGACCCTGAGAAAATCGACCGTGTCCTGCACACCATCAAGGGCGCAGCCTCGAATGTCGGGCTCAATGATCTGGCCGTAAAGGCCCACGCGCTGCGCAGCCAGAGACCGGTTGCCGCGGATATCGAAATGCTGGGCGAGGAAATTCTCGCTCTGAAATTCAAACTGGTTGCCTGAGAAGCACGGAGGCGTTCATGCGTATTTTGTTGGTGGACGACAACAGCACCAATCTGAAGCTCCTGACGAAGCTCGTCGGTAAGCTCGATCACTGCGAAGCCTTGCCTTTTGCGAGCCCCGATTCCGTGCTGTCAGCCCTGCCGGAGCTCGATTTCGACATTGCCATCATCGATTACCAGATGCCGGTGTATAACGGGGTGGAGCTCTATACGGAGATCGTCCGTTTCGAGAAATATGCCAACGTCCCGGTGATCTTCGTCACCGCCGACAAGGACATGACGACCCGCATGGCGGCTCTCAATGCCGGTGCGATCGATTTCCTGACCAAGCCGGTGAACCCGGTCGAGTTTCAGGCGCGTGTGCAGAATATCGTCAGCCTTTCCCGTGCGCGTCGCCAGCTTGCCGACCAGGCCGAGTGGCTTCGCCGCGAGGTCGAACGTGCCGTGGGCGAACTGCGCGAGCGCGAGCAGGAGATAATCCATCGCCTGACCCTCGCTGCCGAGTACAAGGATCCGGAGACGGCCCGCCACACATTGCGTGTCGCTGCCTATTCGGAAGCGATCGCGATCGAGCTGGGTCTGCCGAGCCATGTCTGCCACGACATCCGGCTGGCGGCGCCCATGCACGACATCGGCAAGGTCGCAATGCCCGACACGGTTCTTCTGAAGCAGGGGCGTCTGACGGAAGCCGAATATCGCCAGATGCAGTCTCATGCGGAGATCGGAAGCGACATTCTCGGGCGCTCCCGTTCTTCGCTTCTGCAACTGGCCTCTGAGATTGCCGCCAGCCACCATGAGCGCTGGGACGGACAGGGCTACCCGAACCGTCTCGTCGGGACCGCAATCCCGATCTCCGGGCGCATCGTCTGCGTTGCCGACAACTTCGACGCGCTGACGACGGAACGCCCTTACAAGCCGGCCTGGAGCTTCGAGCGCACGGTCGAGCATATCCTCGGCCGCGCTGGCACCCAGTTCGATCCGGATTGTGTGGCCGCCTTCGAGCGGGCGCTTCCGCGGATCCAGGCGATCATGGAGCAGGATCGCCGTGAGCAGATGGAGGAAGCGGAAAAGACGATCGTATCAGCGAACGAACGGGTCGCCTGATCCTTTGATCCGGCGGGATGGACATGCTAAGGGCGGCGAGTTCTCGTCAAGCCGGAGGCTCGCCCCATGTCATCCCTTTCCATCCGCCGCCCCGACGACTGGCATTTGCATCTGCGCGATGGCGCGATGCTGGAAGGCGTGATCGGCGACACCAGCCGCCACTTCGCCCGTGCGATCATCATGCCGAACCTCGTACCGCCGGTGGTGACGACCGATGATGCGCGTGCCTATCGCGAGCGGATCCTGAAGGCGGTGCCGCAAGGTGACCGCTTCGAGCCGTTGATGACGCTCTATCTCACGGAACACACCAATCCCGATGACGTGGAAGAGGGCAAACGCTCCGGCCTGATCACGGCGGTGAAGCTCTACCCGGCCGGTGCCACGACCAATTCCCATGGCGGCGTACGCGACATGGAAAAGGCCATGCCCGTGCTGGAGCGCATGGCAAAGGTCGGGCTGCCGCTCTGCGTCCATGGCGAGGTGACGACGCCCGAAGTCGACATCTTCGACCGCGAAAAGGTCTTTATCGATACGGTTCTCGATCCGCTGCGCAAGCGCCTGCCGGAACTGAAGGTCACGATGGAGCACGTGACCACCGAGGACGGCATCGAGTATATCCGCAGCGCCGATCGCAACCTCGCCGGCTCGATCACCACCCATCATCTGATCATCAACCGCAACGACATTCTCGTCGGCGGTATCCAGCCGCATTACTACTGCCTCCCAGTCGCCAAGCGCGAGAACCATCGGCAGGCGCTGCGCAAGGCGGCCGTCTCCGGCGATGCCAGGTTCTTCCTCGGTACTGACAGCGCGCCGCATGTCGATCCGTCGAAAGAATGCGCCTGCGGCTGCGCCGGCATCTACACCTCGATCAACACCATGAGCTGCCTTGCCCATGTCTTCGAACAGGAGAATGCGCTTGATAAGCTCGAGGCATTCACCTCGCTGAACGGACCGGCCTGGTATGGCCTGCCCGCAAACGAAGAGACCATTACCCTGGTGAAGCGCACAGAGCCGGTCGAGTTTCCGGGCAAGATCTTCACGGGCGCCGGGCCGGTGACGGTCTTCAATCCGAAATTCCCGCTGCACTGGGATGTCGCCTGAACCGAAAAATGCCTCGCTGATAACGCGAGGCATTTTCTTGAAGGCGTGGAGGGGCTGAAACAGCCTGCGTCAGGTTCCGAGCGAGCCGAGCTGCGGCCAGAGGCCAAGCACGCCGATCACGATAAGATAGATCGCGACCACATAGTTCAAAAGGCGCGGCATGATGAGAATGAGAATGCCGGCGATGAGAGCGATGAGCGGCTGAATGACGAGCATGTTGTCCATGGAGATTTGTCCTTCGTGGATGGTGAGCCGTAAAGATCTGTCGAGGCTGATTGTTCCATGCCACGCCCATCTGGCGGGTCGCCCGGCTAGCTGCTATTGCCGAAGAAACCAGACAGACAGGAGCCCCCCATGATCCAGACCCCCTTCACCGATCCCGCCGTGATGGCTGAACTCGTGGCGAAGATGCTCTGGGAGATCAAGGCGGTACATTTCAATGCGGCCGAGCCCTACAAGCTTTCCTCGGGCATGAAGAGCCCTGTCTATATCGATTGCCGCAAGCTCCTCTCCTATCCGCGCGTGCGCTCCAGTGTCATGGATTTTGCCGCAGCGACGCTCATGCGTAATGCCGGCTTCGAGCAGTTCGACTGCATCGCCGGTGGCGAGACGGCGGGCATTCCCTTTGCAGCCCTGCTCGCAGATCGCCTCGGCCTGCCGATGATCTATGTCCGCAAGGCCCCCAAGGGCCATGGCCGCAATGCCCAGATCGAAGGCCACATGCCGGAAGGGTCGCGCGTTCTCGTGATCGAGGACCTGACGACGGCCGGCGGCAGTATGTTCAAGTTCATCGATGCGATCCGAGCAGCCGGTGGCGTTGTCGATCACGGCATTGCACTGTTCTTCTACGGCATCTTCCCGGAAGCCCTGCAGCGCTTCGACGACGGCAAGGTGAAGCTGCATTACATCGCCACCTGGCGGAACGTCTTGGCCGTCGCCCGCGAGCAGAAGCTCTTCGACGAAAAGACGCTGTCGGAAGTCGAGGCCTTCCTCGATGCGCCACTCGAATGGTCTGGCCGCAATGGCGGGGTTTCGTCGCTCGCCTGAGCAGATGCTCGCAGTCGCACTGGAAATCCCACGCGACTTGGTTTAAATCGATTGAAACTGATGTCTGGGAGGTCGAGATGATCCTGTGTTGCGGCGAAGCGCTGATCGACATGTTGCCACGCGAAACCACGCTCGGCGAACGCGCCTTTTCGCCCTATGCCGGCGGCGCGATCTTCAACACGGCAATTGCGCTTGGCCGTCTTGGCATCGAGACAGGCTTCTTTACCGGCCTCTCCGACGACATGCTGGGCGATATCCTGCGCGACACGCTGAAATCCTCGGGTGTCGATTTCAGCTATTGCGCCACGCTCTCGCGCCCCTGCACGATCGCGCTCGTCAAGCTCACCAACGGCCAGGCATCCTATGCCTTCTATGACGAGAACACGGCAGGCCGGATGATCACGGAAGCCGATCTGCCCACCCTCGATGACAGCTGCGAGGCCCTGCATTTCGGTGCGATCAGCCTGATCCCGGAACCCTGCGGCTCGACCTATGAGGCGCTGATGACCCGCGAGCACAAGACCCGCGTGATCTCGCTCGACCCGAACATCCGCCCCGGCTTCATCAAGGACAAACCCGCCCACCAGGCCCGCATCGCCCGCATGGCCGATATGTCCGACATCCTGAAATTCTCCGACGAAGACCTCGATTGGTTCGATCTCCAGGGCAGCCAGGACGAACGTGCCGCCTATTGGCTGACGCGCGGCGCCAAGCTGGTCGTGCTGACCAAGGGCGCAGAAGGGGCGACAGCCTACACCGCCAATTTCAAGGTCTCGGTGCCCTCGAACAAGGTCGAAGTCGTCGACACCGTCGGCGCCGGCGACACGTTTGATGCGGGCATTTTGGCTTCCCTGAAGCGTCAGGGATTGCTGACCAAGGAGACGGTAGCAAAGCTCTCGGAAGAGGCTGTGCGCGAGGCGCTGACGGTTGGCGCCAAGGCTGCGGCCGTGACTGTGTCGCGAGCAGGGGCCAATCCGCCGACGGCGGCTGAGATTGGGTTCTGAGACGGACGCGACCGCAAGGGTCGCCATACGATTTGCGTAGCGTCTTGCAAGGGCGGGGGTATATCCGGCATGCCGATGCCGGGCATCTCTACGTGAACCAACGTAAAGTTGGCGCCGTCCGCGAGAACTAGCAGACGCGCAGATCACTCCGTTCCGAACAGTAAAATACAGTCTGAAAAATTAAGCCCCGGGCAACGTCTCCACCATAGATTGTGTTTGGCTGTTGGAGGCGGGAAATGAACCTTTATTCGAAGTTTAAGTCATTGTGCTTGGCGGTTTTCATCGCAGCTGCAGGTTTCGCTTTGGCAGAAGCCGGAGAATTTGAAGGGATCTGGCGGCAGGTAGAGTCTAACGCCGGTGAATGTGGCAATTGCTCGCTTACCATCACTCGGGTGGGAGATGCTCTGACAGTGATTGCCAACAACGACTGGTATGCAGCGGCCGTACCTGTTCCTAAACGTACGGCAGCCGAGTTGCCTTCTGCACTGGGAACTGGCGTTTGGAAGAACGGAGGTCAGAAAAAGTCAATGAAAATTGCGCTGATCCGAGATCAGGACGAGCTTCAGGTGCTGCTAATTGTCGGAGGAGGCGCTAGCGCTCAGACGATAGCCGCAACTTTCCGAAAGCGCGTTCAAGCTTCAGGAAGCGGAAGTTAAGGCCACGGCAATCGTGGTTCGAGGCACGATGGCCGAAATCTCTCCGCGAAACTGAGGATCAAAGAGCAGCCTGTTACAGGCAATACCTCGATCCCCCGTCTCCTCACCCCATCTTCCGCTCCGCCAGCGCTGAGACAAGCCCGACCGTCGAGCTGTCATGCCCGGTCGCGGCGACCTTGCCCTGCACTACCGGCAGCAGACCCGTTGCCAGCTCCTTGCCGAGCTCCACGCCCCATTGGTCAAATGAGTTGATGCGGAAGACGACGCCTTCGACGAAGACGCGGTGTTCGTAGAGCGCGATAAGGCGGCCCAGCGTGAAGGGGGTCAGTTGCTCGTAGACGAAGGTGATCGACGGGCGATTGCCGGAGAAGACGCGGTGCGGGGCGAGGAAGTCGGCTTCTTCGCTGGCAACACCCTTGGCGGTCAACTGGCTCTTGGCCTCAGTCAGCGTGCGGCCCTTCATCAGGGCTTCCGACTGTGCCAGGCAATTGGCGATCAAGAGTTCGTGCTGGTGGCGCAATTCCGGCTCGAAGCCGTTGGCGGCGATCAGGAATTCGGCCGGGATGACGCTCGTGCCCTGGTGGATGAGCTGGTAGAAGGCATGCTGGCCATTGGTGCCGGGTTCGCCCCAGACGACAGGCCCCGACGCGCCCTGGACCGGCTTTCCGTCGATGGTGACGCTCTTGCCGTTCGATTCCATGTCCAGCTGCTGCAGATAGGCCGGGAAGCGTGACAGCCGCTGGTCATAGGGCAGGATCGCCCGCGTCGCATAGTTCAGCACGTTGCGATGATAGACGCCAAGCGCGCCGAGCAGCATCGGCAGGTTCGCACGGAAGGGGGCGTTGCGGAAATGCTCGTCCATGGCATGGCCGCCGGCAAGGAAATCGCCGAAATTGTCGGGCCCGATCGCGATCATCAGCGGCAGGCCGATGGCCGACCAGATCGAATAACGCCCGCCGACCCAATCCCAAAAGCCGAAGACGCGGGCCGGATCGATGCCGAAGGCGGCGACCTTGTCGAGCGCGGTCGACACGGCGCAGAAGTGATGGCCGACGGCCGCTTCGCCTAGCGCACCGGCAATGAAGGCGCGCGCCGTCTGGGCGTTGGTCATCGTCTCGATGGTGGTGAAGGTCTTCGACGCCACGATGAAGAGCGTGGTCTCGGGTGCAAGCGTCTTCAGCGTGTCGGCAATATGCGCGCCGTCGATATTGGAGACGAAATGCAGGCGCGGGCCGTCATGGAAGGGCGAGAGCGCAAGCGTCGCCATGACAGGCCCGAGATCCGAGCCGCCGATACCGATATTGACGACGTCCGTGATCGCCTTGCCGGTGGCACCCTTCATCTCGCCGGAGCGGATGCCATCGGCGAACTTGCCCATGGCGT
Organism: Rhizobium sp. R86522; assembly: GCF_042466255.1. Lineage (NCBI taxonomy): Bacteria > Pseudomonadati > Pseudomonadota > Alphaproteobacteria > Hyphomicrobiales > Rhizobiaceae > Rhizobium > Rhizobium sp. R86522. Next base: position 3,350,610 of record NZ_JAXHBX010000001.1, on the reverse strand, counting down.
CGAGCACGCCGTTCACATCAGGCATGACATCGCGCCCATCGACCATGACGGGACGGTTGGAGCGGTTGCGCAGCGCCGTGTGGAGAACGGCGCGCCCCTCGGTGAAATTGATCGGTGCGCCCGAGAACATCTCGTCGCGCTTTTCGGCGACCCCGGCCGTCACCAGCAGCTGCTCGAGCTGATCGAGCACCTCGTCGTTTACGGCGCATTTGGAGTAATCCATCATGAGGTCGTCGAGCGAAGCGGAAAACCGGCTGAAGCGCTCAGGATCGGCGGCAAAGGCGGCGCGCAGGTCTTCGGCGTGGGTGGCGGCGACCGTGCTCGTCAGCGTGTCGATGATGGATTGCATCGGAATGTCCCTGGTTCGACGATGATGCCGGGGACCTTATTAGCGAGTTGAGACGGGATCAAGACGAAGGGGAGGCTAGAGCCTCCCCAAATTTAAATCGATTTATTTTCCGTCGCGCAACTCGCGCCGCAGGATCTTGCCGACATTGGTTTTCGGCAGTTCGGTGCGGAATTCGATATAGCGTGGCCGCTTGTAGTTGGTGAGATTGGCGGCGCAATGCGCCTTCAGCTCGTCGATGGTCAGGTTCTCGTCCTTCTTGACCACGAAGAGCTTCACCGCTTCGCCCGAATGCTCGTCCGGCACGCCGACGGCAGCACATTCGAGCACGCCGGCATGCATGACAGCCACTTCCTCGATCTCGTTCGGATAGACGTTGAAGCCGGAGACGAGGATCATGTCCTTCTTGCGGTCGACGATCTTCACATAGCCGCGTTCGTCCATCAGGCCCATGTCGCCGGAGCGGAAGAAGCCGTCATCGCTCATCACCTTGGCGGTCTCTTCCGGGCGCTGCCAGTAGCCGGCCATGACCTGTGGGCCGCGGATGCAGATCTCGCCGACTTCGCCGATCGCCATCGTGACACCATCCTCGTCACGGATCTCGATATCGGTAGAAGGCAGCGGCAGGCCGATCATGCCGGTGAACTCACGCGCATCGAGGCGGTTGACGGTCGCAACCGGCGATGTTTCGGAGAGGCCATAGCCTTCGGTGATCGGACGCCCCGTCATCTCAAGCCAGCGCTCGGCAACCGGTCGCTGGATCGCCATGCCGCCGCCGAGCACAAGCATCAGCGAGGAGAAATCGATCTTCTTGAATTCCGGATTGTTCATCATCGCGTTGAACAGCGTATTCAGGCCCGGGAAGACATGCGCCTTAAAGCTCTGCAGCTCCTTGATGAAGGCCGGGATGTCGCGCGGATTGGCGATCAGCAGGTTGTGCGCACCGAGCGCCACGCCCATCAGCGAATTCACCGTCAGCGCGAAAATATGATAGAGCGGCAGCGCGCAGACGAAGTTCAGCACGTCAGGGCGGTTCTGCCCGGCAAAGGCGGCTTCCAGCCAGAGCGCGATCTGCTGTTTGTTGGCGAGCAGGTTGGCATGGGTGAGCGTCGCGCCCTTGGAAACCCCCGTGGTGCCGCCGGTATACTGAAGGAAGGCGACATCGCTGGACACCACCTCGACAGGCTTCAGGGTGAGTTTTTCACCTTCGGCCAGCATGGCCTTGAAGCCGGTATTGCCCGGGATCGACCAGGCAGGCACCAGCTTTTTGACCTTGCGCACAACGAGGTTGACGATGTGGCCTTTGAGGCCGAGCATGTCACCCATGGTGCAGACCACGACATGCTTGACGTCGGTACGCGCCACGACCTGCTCGACCGTATGGGCGAAATTCTCAAGCACGACGATCGCCTTGGCGCCGGAATCTTTGAGCTGGTGCTCGAGTTCGCGCGGGGTGTAGAGCGGGTTGACGTTTACGACCGTCATGCCGGCGCGCAGGATGCCGTAGACGGTGACAGGATTCTGCAGGATGTTCGGCGTCATCACGGCAACGCGGTCGCCCTTGACGAGGCCCTTCGACTGCAGCCAGGCGCCGACCTTGCGGGACTGCTGTTCCAGTTCGCGGAAGGTCATGCCGCGGCCCATGCTGGAGAAGGCGAGGCGGTCGGCAAATTTCGCGCAGCTCGCTTCGAAAAGCGCCCCGAGCGAGGGATGCGCATGCGGCGCGATCTCGGCCGGAACCGATGCCGGATAGGAGTTGACCCAGATTTTTTCCGCGGCGCGGCCGCTGAGGCGGCTCAGAGTTTCCGTCATGTAATCCTCCCGAAAATCATTGGTCTGCCGGCACGCCCTTTCGGGACTGGTTCCTCCTCAGGTCCCGAAAGCTTATGCTTTCGCACCGGCAGTGCAAGTGTGAGAACGCTATATAACCTTGACGTAAACGTCAACATTCTGTCGCTTGGCTGTTCAAGTGGTTTGTGGGGAACCATGCTTGAGGGCCACCCGTTACCTCTTTCATCGACAACCAAGAAGGAGGACTTCTCATGTTGCAGGAAAAACGAAACACCGCCGCCGGCCAGGATCCTTACGTCAAGGACACCCCGAGCCTGATCGCCAGCGACAAGGTCGAAGGCACTGCCGTCTATGGCCGCGATGGTGACCGCATCGGCTCCATCCAGCGCGTTATCCTCGAGAAGAAGGGTGGACGCGTTGCCTACGCCGTCCTTGGCTTCGGCGGCTTCTGGGGAATTGGCGACGACTATTATCCGCTCCCCTGGGAAAAGCTCACTTATGACGAGAGCTTGGACGGCTATCGCATCGATCTGACCAAGGAACAGGTCGAGGGTGCGCCGCGCGCCCGCGACGATAGCGATGAGTGGTATCGCAACAATGGTCGCTCGGTCTACGACTACTATGGTGTTCCGCCATACTGGATCTGATCGGCCGATCACCAATCAAATTGCCGGAAGGGCCTCGCAAGTCGGGGCCCTTTTGCCGTTCGTGTCGATGGAATTGGGCAAGGTGGACGGCAGCGTAATCGCGCTGCAGCAGGAGAGACGTCAATCAACCCGCCCGAGCCCGTACTAAAGTTTACGGCACTCGCGCCCGACGGCGCTCATTGCACAGAATGTCTCGGCGGGGAAGGGAAGGGCCTTAGAATATTTCAGGAAATGGTGCCGCTTGCAGGACTCGAACCTGCGACCCCATCATTACGAATGATGTGCTCTACCACCTGAGCTAAAGCGGCCAGCGCTGGAGCGGGAAAAATCCCGTCGCGTTTGGTGAGGGGCTGATACAGGGATTGTCCGCTGATTTCAAGACGCATTTCGGCGGCCGCGGAAAAATTCCGCAGCCGCCCTGTTTGCTTTCCGATTATCGGAGAGGCCAGGACTTCGGCCAGTTTGCAGGATCAACGGCCTCGTTTTCGTCGATCTCGGCCGGGCAGTCCCTGAACGCCTCCTCGACGAGCACGAGTTGCGGGCCCATTGCGCCTTTTGCGAATTTCCATTCGTTGTAGGTTCCGCAATCGCCCACGCCGCGTCCCTTGAAGAAGGCGGAGAAGGCCTTCGCCTCGTAATCATAACTCAGATTGAAGGCGCTGGTGACGGCACTCGGTGCGCCCTCCTGCATCGTCGGGAAAGGCAGTGTCGATACCGTGCCATAGACTTCCACGAAGACGGCATAGGGAAAGTTGTAGGCGCCGCCCATGCCGCAGGGCGTAATATAAAGTGTCTGCTCCTCGGCGATTTTGTGGGCAAGCGCGTTGCCGTCAAGCATGGCTTCTTCCGTTTCCGCACATTCGCCCCCATCAGCGAAGCGGGCGCGGACTGTTTCGGGGAAGTCAGCGAAGCGGCGGATGTCCGATACCGGCGGGGGCGGATTCGGGGCCTTGTCGCCCATGGCGCTCATGGCATCAACGTGACCGACACGTTTCTGGAACTCGTCGATGAACAGCAGGCTCGCGGCAGCACCCGCAAGCGGGACGTCGCCTTCGGCAGTCATTTGACTGCGGGAAATGGTGATCTTGGCCGTTGTGCCGTTTTTCAGGCTGTCGATCAGGCCGCTGCCGATGAAGTTGCCGGACAGCGAGAGAGCCTGCGCATTTGCGTCGATCGCGATTTCCTTGTCCTTGAAGGTCGTCGGCGCACCGCCGTCGATCGAAATCGCAACGATCAGCTCACCCTCGCCCTCAAGAAGAGCACTCTCGGAAGGGGAAATCAAAAGCGCGACGGGCGCTTCCGGCAAGCCACTGCGCTGCAGCTCCAAGCCCGAGACGGGGTTGTCGGAGATGAACTGGCGCATGCTGCAGGACTGCGTCTGCGAGCAACTCACCTGCCAGGATTTGAACTCCTTGTAGGCGCCGTCGGCAGCGTTGACGGCAAAGGAGCTGCCGGCCAGAGCGGCAAGCGTTAGGCTCAAAGTGGATAGACGCATATGGGGTCCCCGCAAATCAGTGTTGCGGGGACGCTAGCAGCGGCAGTCTCAGCCGCAAATCGCCTTTTTTGCGCCTATATATTCGCGCTCAAACCGATCGACCACGGCAGCGACCGGCTCGACGGCCTTCACCGCCCCGATGCCCTGGCCGCAGCCCCAGATGTCCTTCCAGGCCTTGGCGCCTGTGGTCGCCTTGTCGAAGTCCATCTTCGAGGGATCGGCTACCGGCAGATTATCAGGGTCCATGCCGGCGGCGACGATCGATGGCTTCAGATAGTTGCCGTGAATGCCGGTAAAGTAGTTGGAGTAGACAATGTCGTTGGCATGCGCATCGACGATCGCCTGCTTGTATTCGTCAGACGCACGCGCTTCTTCCGTCGCAATGAAGGGCGAGCCGATATAGGCCATGTCGGCGCCCATTGCCTGGGCAGCGAGCACCGCACCGCCATTGGCAATCGCGCCGGCGAGCAAAAGCGGTCCATCGAACCATTCGCGGATTTCCTGGACGAGGGCAAAAGGCGAGAGCGTTCCGGCGTGGCCGCCCGCTCCCGTCGCCACCGCAATCAGCCCGTCTGCGCCCTTGCGGATCGCCGAATTGGCATGGCGGTTGTTGATCACGTCATGCAGCACGATACCGCCATAGGAATGTACCGCGGCATTCACCTCCGGCACGGCGCCGAGCGAGGAGATGACGATGGGCACCTTGTATTTGACGCACATCATCAGGTCATGCTCGAGCCGCTTGTTCGACATGTGCACGATCTGGTTCACTGCGAAGGGGGCGGCCGGGCGATCCGGGTTCTTCGCATTGTGAGCGGCGAGTTCCTCGGTGATTTCGGCCAGCCATTCGTCGAGTTGCGCCTCCGGCCGGGCATTCAGCGCCGGGAACGAGCCGACGATTCCCGCCTTGCACTGGGCGAGCGTCAGTTTCGGATGTGATATGATGAAGAGCGGCGAGGCGACGACGGGGAGCCTCAGATTGTCTTTCAGGATCGGCGGCAGGGCCATCACTTCACCTCCCATGAAGTTTACGTTTACGCAAACGTCAAATAGCAGAACATGGACGGCGAGGAAAGCCGGTCCTATGCTCGACGGTCATGCAAGCGTCGGATCCCGGAAATGCTGACATTGCCCACGCAGCCTCATTCCTGTGTTTATTCGGCGCCATACGGGTTTTCCGGGCTTGTGCTTGAAATATCCAGAGTTTACCGAATCGAAACTATGATTGCGATGTGGCTGGGGCGATCCCCGAAGGAGTATGGCGGCCAATGAGTGGATTGGAAACGGCCATCAGGAACGCCCTGGCGCGCGCCGACCGTTCGAATGCGGAGGCCCGCGCCCGGGTCTATCAGTCTGCCCGTCAGGCGCTCGAAACGGGTCTGCGCAAGCAGAACATCGACGACCCCGAATCCATAGACTATCAGCGCCGCCGACTGGAGGCGCTCATCCATTCCATCGAGCTCGAAGAGCGCACGCGTCTGGAAGTGCGTCCCGAACCTTCGGTGCCTCACCCGGCCGCACCGGTGGCGGCGCCGTCACAGCGGGCTGCCGAGCCGACGGCACCAACGCCGCCCGATCGGCGAACCGGTCGTGTCGAGCCCGGCTTCGCCGCAGGTGATCCGCCAGTCGGCGCCCAGACAGGCTACCGCGAGCCTTCTTTCGACGAAGAGCCCGAAATCGCGGCGAGGGCGTCTGTTGACGCTCATGCCGATGATGAAGGGCCAATGCCGGACATGCGGTCCGAGCGTCCCCTGCAGGCACCGCGCCGGCGCCGCGGGATTGTGGCTCGACTGACCATCATGTCGATTTTCTTGGCGACGCTCGGGATCGGCGCATGGTGGATCTACTCCTCCGGGCTGCTGCTCACGGAGGCCGAGCGCGACACCTCGGTGCCCAATCCGCCGCCGCGCGCCGAAGCCGAAGACTTTACCGGAGCACCCGAGACGACTTCCCCGTCGGAGCCTGCCGGGCCGCAGGCGCTCGATGCACGCGGTGGCTTCTCGGATGACTGGATCGAGGTCTTTGCGCCGCAGCAGGTCTCGGCGCTTCGTCCCCGCGCCAATGCGCTCGTCGATATTGTCACGGCCAGCGACGGCAGTGCCGCCCAGATCGTCTCGCGCAGCGGTGACGAGGCTGGCGTGATCGAAGTGACCGTGCCGACGGAGGTTCTGCGTGAAATGGCAGGCCGCACCTCCACGATTGCGCTCACTGTGCAGTCGATTGATGACGAGCCTGTGCAGATCTCGGTCGAATGCGATTTCCCGCGCATGGGCGACTGTCCGCGCCACCGCTTCACGGTCAACCCGCAAAAGCTCGATGCGCTGTTCCGCGTCTCCTTCGACAACGGCATGGCACCGTCCACTCCGGGCCGCCTCTTGATCAATGCGGATCTCTCAGGCAGCGGACGCGGCGTGAACCTCTACGCGATCCGCGTGCTGCCCGGCCAGTGACAGTCACGCGGGCTTGAGGCGGGGTGCGGCTGGCTCCCCCCAAAAGATAAAGGTCACTTCAGGAAGTCGGGGCCGCTGCCGATGATCTTCTTGTCGAGCTTGCCGATCTTCTCGACATCCTTGCCTTCGTAATCGAGCGACAGCAGCATGTGGCGGATGAGGTTCAACCGCGCGCGGCGCTTGTCATTGGCGTGCAACACCGTCCACGGCGCGCGCTCGGTGTGGGTTTCCTTCAACATCCGGTCGCGCTTCTTCGTGTAATCGTCCCATTTGTGCAGGGCTGCAATATCCATTGGTGAGAGTTTCCAGCACTTCAGGGGATCGTGACGACGGTCATGGAAGCGCTTGAGCTGCATTTCCTGTCCGGTATCCAGCCAGAACTTGAAGAAGCGGATGCCCTCCCGTTCGATCAGCTTCTCGAAGCGCGGCACCTGCTCGAGAAAGCTCTCGTACTGGTCGGGCGTGCAGAAGCCCATGACCGGTTCGACACCGGCGCGGTTATACCAGGAGCGGTCAAAGAGCACGAACTCGCCGGCCGTTGGAAAGTGCGAGACATAGCGCTGGAAATACCATTGACCGCGCTCCGTTTCGGTCGGCTTGGTCAAGGCGACCACGCGAGCGGAGCGGGGGTTCATATAAGAAAGTGTCGCATGGATGGCGCCGCCCTTGCCGGCGGCATCCCGGCCCTCGAACAAGGCCATGACGCGTTCGCCGGTCTTCTGCATCCAGAACTGCACCTTCACCAGCTCGATCTGCAGCTGGGTGAGTTCCTTTGCGTAGTTCTTTTCGGAGAGCTTCTTGTCATAGGGAAAGCCACCGGACTTAAGCGCCTTGTCTTCGATCCAGTCCGGCAGGTCCGGCAGTTCGATGTCGAAGACCTGCTGGGTTTCACCGACCGAGAGGGTAACTGCCCTCTTTTCCGTTTGCGCGTCCATCCTCGGCTCCCTTTGTCTTGCTCGTTTCGATGGTCTTAATTGAGCCCAAGCCGAAATGAAGTTCAAGCATCTCGGTTCCATCTTGCGGCACATCGATCGATCCGCCGGGGAAAGGGCCCGGCAAGTGATGGCACAGCAGTGTAACTTCTGTCATGAATCAGGGCTATCAGACTTGGACAATGACAGGGCGGAGAATGCGCGCGCATGCAGGATGATAGGGGTGACGGTTGGCGCAAGGATCTCCGGCGGCTGCTTTCGGCCTGGGTCTATATTCTCGCTGCCGCTGTCCTTTCGGTCAGTGCCTGGGCGACTGGTGCTGCCACCGGGTATGCGATACTGCTGTTCGTCCTGCTCTTCCTGCTCGTGGTTTTTCGGCAGCTGCCCGAGGACGACACGCCGGCTGCGCCGACGCTAACCGTTGCGGAGCCCGATTCGCCGGCTGATCCGCTTCCCCTTATCCTTGCATCGCTCGACGGCCTCGACATGCCGATCTTCGTCCTCAGTCCTGAGGCCGAGTTGATTGCCCAGAACCAGGCCGCTCAGAAGGTGTTCGGCGAGCTCGTCGTCGGCCTGCATGTCTCGACCCGTTGGCGCTCCCCCGGGATCCTCGACATGATCCGGGAGACGATCGAAACCGCTCAGCCCAACCAGATCGAGCACTCCGAGCGTCACCCTTCCGAACGAGTCTATGTGGTGCGGGTCGCGCCGATCGATGCCGACAAGGCGGCCGGCGCATCCTATTTCCTTCTGTCGTTCAAGGATATCTCGGAGCTGCGCCGTCTTGATCGCATGCGCAGCGACTTCGTTGCCAATGCCAGTCACGAATTGCGCACGCCGCTCGCATCGCTGCGCGGGTTTATCGAAACCATGCAGGGGCCGGCCCGCGACGATGCGAAGGCCAAGGACCGGTTTCTCGCCATCATGCTCGATCAGGCAAACCGCATGAGCCGCCTGGTGGACGATCTCCTGTCCCTGTCGCGGCTGGAGCTCAAAGCCCATGTCGCACCGGACCAGAGGGTGGAGCTCGCGCCGATCCTTGGCCATGTCAGGGACAGCCTCGCTCCGCTGGCAGCCGAGCTCGGCGTCGAGATCCGCCTCGATCTCCCCGAGGAGAAGATCGAAGTCTTGGGTGAGCGCGACGAGCTCGTTGAGGTCTTCGAAAACCTGATCGAAAACGCCTGCAAATACGGTCAAGACGGCGAAGTGGTCGAGGTTGCGCTCCGCCGCGATGCTGGCGGTGCGACGGAGGTCAGCGTCCGCGACCACGGTCCTGGCATTCCCGCGGAACATGTGCCGCGCCTGACCGAACGATTTTACCGCGTCAATGTCGAGGACAGCCGTTCGAAAAAGGGGACCGGGCTCGGCCTTGCGATTGTCAAGCATATCCTCACGCGCCATCGGGCGCGGCTCGTGGTGAAGTCGGAATTGGGCAGTGGCAGCGTCTTCACCGTGCGCTTCTGACACATTCAGCCGAAGAAGTCGGGCCTTCTGAAAATTTCCCGTTAAATTTCAGAGGCTTGAATTGTCACAAATGTTTCATTGAACTGACATAAAAGCAAAGCCGAAGAGCCGCTAAGACGTCTCTGCCGGGCCGCGACGGACGCGATTGCGGCCACAGACACAAAAACTCATCCACGGGAGAGTATGATGAACATTCTGAAAATTTCTGTTGCGGCGCTGGTCGCCTCCGTTGCCTTCACTGGCGCGGCTGCAGCTCGTGATCAGGTCCAGGTTACCGGTTCCTCGACCGTGCTGCCGTATTCCACCATCGTTGCCGAAGCTTTCGGCGAAAACTTCTCTTTCCCGACGCCGGTCGTTGAAGGCGGCGGTTCGGGTGCTGGCCGCAAGAAGCTTTGCGAAGGCGTTGGCGCCAACACAGTTGACATCGCCAACTCGTCCTCGCGCATGTCCAAGGGTGACTACGAGCTCTGCGTATCGAACGGCGTGACCGAAGTCATGGAAGTTCGCTTCGGCTATGACGGCATCGTCTTCGCTTCCGACCTCAACGGTCCGGAATTTGCATTTACCCCGGCTGACATCCATGGCGCGCTGGCTGCCAAGGTTGTTAAGGACGGCGCGCTCGTCGACAACACCCGCAAGACCTGGGCTGATGTAAACGCTTCCTTCCCTGCGCAGGATATCCTCGCTTTCGTTCCGGGCACCAAGCACGGCACTCGCGAAGTGTTCGACGTGAAGGTTATCGAAGCCGGCTGCAAGAAGTCGGGCGCTTACGACCTGCATCTGGCAGCTTCGACCGCCGCTGACGACAAGGCAAAGGCCGCAGAAGCCGCCAAGGCTTGCCTGGCGCTGCGCACCGATGGCGTTTCCGTTGATATCGACGGCGACTACACCGAGACGCTGGCCCGCGTTGACGCGAACAAGAACGGCATCGGCGTATTCGGTCTGTCGTTCTACCAGAACAACACCGACAAGCTGCGCGTTGCCACGATGGACGGTATCGTTCCGACGACTGAAGCCATTGCAAAGGGCGAGTATCCGGTTTCGCGTCCACTTTTCTTCTACGTCAAGAAGGCGCATCTCGGCGTGATCCCGGGTCTGCAGGAATACATCGACTTCTTCGTATCGGACGAGATGGCTGGTCCTGACGGCCCGCTGGCTGCCTATGGCCTCGTGTCGGACCCAGAACTGAAGAAGACCCAGGAAATGGTTGCCGCTGGTACGCCGATGGCGCCGGTAGAGTGATCCTTATCTGACACAGGAGGGCGCCACGAGGCGCCCTCCTTCCTCTTGCGAAAACCGGATTTCCCATGAGCGTCGGCATTCTGTCCTTAATCCTACTGACATTGGCCGTGATTGGCTTTTTCTTTGGCAGGCGACGCGCGATGCAGAGCGCGAACGGCGATGCCCGGAACCTTCATTCGCTGCCGGGCTATTATGGTCAGACTGTTGCCTTGTTTACGGCAGTGCCTGCCTTCCTGCTGATGGCCATCTGGCTTGTCGCGCAGCCTTTGTGGATCGACTCGCGCATTGTCGGTCTGCTGGGTTCGCAGGTGGCATTCGACGCCACATCCACGACGCTTGCGGTCGAAGACGTGCGCCGCATCGCCGATGGCCTTGACGCCCTGCAGCAGCGATCCGGCTTGTCTGACGATGAATTGCAGAACATGCGGGCTGATTTTTCGGACGTTCGGGGGCGCCTGGCCGAGGTCGGGGTTGCTTTGGGTGCAGAAGTCCGGCCTGAAATCTTCGAGGCCGCCAAGGAATACCGCGTCATGCAGCGCTCTGGCGCAACGATGATGACGGTTGCCGTCTTGGTCCTCGCGGTGTCGGGCTTCATCTTCGCCTTCATGCGCGTTCACCGTGACTTCCGTGCCCGGAATGTGTCGGAAACCTTTGTGCGCTGGCTGTTGATCGCCTCGGCCGGCGTGGCGATCCTGACTACTTTCGGCATCGTGATGTCTCTCCTCTCAGAGAGTATCCGCTTCTTTGGACTTTATCCCATCTGGGACTTCTATTTTGGCTTGACCTGGAACCCGCAGTTCCGCGGCGGTTCCGAACTTGGTCTGATCCCGCTTCTATGGGGTACGCTCTACATTAGTTTCGTTTCGATGTGTGTAGCCGTTCCAATTGGCCTGTTCGCGGCGATTTACACGGCAGAATATGCCTCGCCGCGGGTCCGCTCAGTGGTCAAACCGGTGATTGAAGTGATCGCCGGCATCCCGACCGTCGTGTTCGGCCTGTTTGCACTAGTGACCGTCGGCCCGTTCCTGCGCGACTATTTCGCCATGCCATTTGGTCTCGGTAATTCGGGGTCCTCGGTTCTCACCGCCGGGCTCGTGATCGGCATCCTCAACATCCCCTTCATCTCGTCGCTGGCCGATGACATCATCAATTCCGTGCCGCAGTCGATGCGCGACGGGGCTCTGGGCCTGGGTTCGACGAAATCCGAGACCATCCGCAGGGTCGTGCTGCCTGCGGCCCTTCCCGGCATTGTCGGGGCTGTCCTGCTCGCCGCCAGCCGTGCAATCGGCGAAACCATGATCGTGGTCATGGGGGCAGGGGCAGCCGCCAAGCTGGACTTGAACCCCTTCCAGGCCATGACGACGATCACCGTGAAGATCGTCAGTCAGTTGACGGGCGACCTTGCCTTTGACTCGCCGGAGACGCTCGTGGCCTTCGCGCTTGGCCTAACGCTGTTCGTGATTACGCTTGGGCTCAACATCTTCGCGCTTTGGATCGTGCGCAAATACCGGGAACAATACGAATGACCGACATCATCGATCGCACTCCTTTCGCAATGCCGCAGGCCGGCAGTTCGCTCATGAGCGAGACCCCGCTGATGAAGCGTCGCAATGCCGCAGAAATTCGGTTCCGCATGTATGGTGTCGCCGCGATCGTGATCGCGCTGCTCACCCTGGCGATCATGCTGTTCACCATTATCCGTGACGGCTCTTCGGCATTCGTTCAGGCGACGATCAGCTATCCCGTCGTGATCGACGCTGCGGTCGTGGACAAGACCGGTTCGCGCGATCCGGCGCAGATGGCTTCGGTGACGACGATCGGCTACGCGCGCATCCTGGGTGAATCTCTGGTCAAGTATCTGGCCGAAGAGGGTATTGCAGTCGAGGGCATGTCCCGAAAGGAAGTCACCGACATGATTTCCAAGGATGCTCCGGCTCGGCTGCGCGACACTGTCCTGGCCGATCCGTCACTGGTAGGCCAGACGATCACTGTGAACGTTTTCGCCACAGGCCGCGTGGATGGCTATCTCAAGGGTCGCGTGACGCGCGAAATAGCTGAACGGGATTCCAATGTGACTCCCGCGCAGCTGGACCTGGCCGACAAGCTGGTCGAAGCTGGCATCCTCGCATCGAAGTTCAACTGGAGCTTCATCACGGCGCCTGATGCGTCCGACTTGCGCCCGGAAGCCGCGGGCCTTGGCATCGCCATCATGGGTACGGCCTACATGATGTTCCTCGTGGTGATCATGTCCTTGCCTCTCGGCGTGGCTGCCGCGATCTATCTCGAGGAATTCGCGCCGCGAAACTGGTTCACCGATTTGATCGAAGTGAACATCTCGAACCTTGCTGCCGTGCCGTCGATCGTTTTCGGTATCCTTGGACTTGCGGTCTTCATCAACTTCGTAGGGCTCCCGGCATCCTCCCCGATTGTCGGGGCGCTGGTCATCACGTTGATGTCGCTGCCGACCATCATCATTGCGACGCGCGCCGCGATCCGTGCCGTCCCGCCATCCATTCGCGATGCCGCTTTGGGCGTCGGAGCGTCGAAGATGCAGACTGTGTTCCACCATGTCCTGCCTCTGGCCGCGCCCGGCATCATGACCGGAGCGATCCTCAGCCTCGCATCCGCAGCGGGTGAAACCGGCCCGCTGCTGCTGATCGGCATGGTTGCCTACGTGGCGAACTATCCGGCGGGGCCGTTTGAAGGTGGCTTCCTCGACCCGGCCAGCGCACTCCCGGTACAGGTCTATTCCTGGGCGTCGCGTGCCGATCCGGCCTTTATCGAACGGTCCTCGGGTGCCATCATTGTTCTGCTGCTCTTCCTGCTGGTCATGAACATCCTTGCCATTGTCCTGCGCCGCCGCTTCGAGCGCCGTTGGTAAATCCCAGAAGGACACCCTCGAATGTATCACGCATCCATATTGACGGAGACTTCCGTGAACCAGCCCAAAATCAAGATCACCGCCCGTGGCGTGCAGGTGTACTACGGCGAAAAACATGCCTTGAAGGATGTCAACGTCGACATACGGGATCGCGCTGTAACGGCCTTCATCGGCCCATCGGGTTGCGGCAAGTCGACCTTCCTGCGCTGCTTGAACCGGATGAACGACACGGTGTCGATCGCCCGCGTCTCGGGTGATATCCAGATCGATGGCGAAGACATTTACGACAGCCGGGTCGATCCCGTGCAATTGCGGGCCAAGGTTGGCATGGTATTCCAGAAGCCCAACCCGTTTCCGAAGTCGATCTACGAAAACGTGGCCTATGGGCCGCGCATCCATGGTCTCGCCGCCAAGAAGGCCGACATGGACGAAATCGTCGCGACGTCTTTGCAGAAAGCTGGCCTCTGGAACGAGGTGAAGGATCGACTGCAGGAAACCGGCACCGGTCTGTCCGGCGGCCAGCAGCAGCGGCTGTGCATCGCCCGTGCGATCGCGGTCAGCCCGGAAGTCATCCTGATGGACGAGCCCTGCTCGGCGCTCGATCCGATCGCGACCGCCAAGGTCGAGGAGCTGATTCACGAACTGCGTGAAAATTTCACGATCGTCATCGTGACGCACTCCATGCAGCAGGCAGCCCGCGTCTCGCAGCGTACCGCCATGTTCCACCTCGGCGAACTGGTCGAGGAAAACGACACCGACAAGATGTTCACGAATCCGGATGACCAGCGCACCCAGGACTACATCATGGGCCGCTTCGGCTGAGCCTCCAGGTCACCCTCGGCTCACCTCAAATTCAAGGACGTTTCTCATGGGTTCCTCTCACATCTACTCTGCCTTCGACGATGAACTGAAGTTCCTGATGCGCCGCATTTCCGAAATGGGCGGTCTGGCGGAACAGATGGTCGCCGAAAGCGTGCGTGCTCTGGTCAACTCCGACGCCGCCCTCGCCCAGAAGGTGATCTCCGACGACGTGCTCATGGATGCCATGGAACGTGAGATCGGCGACAAGGCCATCGTCACGATCGCTAAGCGTCAGCCGGTCGCATCCGACCTGCGTGAGATCATCGGTGCCCTTCGCATCGCTGCCGATCTCGAGCGTGTCGGCGACCTCGGCAAGAGCAATTCCAAGCGCGTTGTGGCCATCCAGGCGACCGGCGTGCCGCGCAAACTCGCGCGTGGCCTCGAACATCTCTCCGACCTGGCACTCGCCCAGCTCAAGGAAGTGCTCGATGTCTACACGACCCGCTCGGCTGAGAAGGCGAAATCGATCCGTGACCGCGACGAAGAGATCGACGCGATCTACACCTCGCTGTTCCGGGAACTCCTGACCTACATGATGGAAGACCCGCGCAACATCACGAGTTGCACCCATCTTCTGTTCTGCGCCAAGAACATCGAGCGCATCGGCGACCATGCGACCAACATCGCGGAAACCATCTACTACATGACCACCGGCGCCCAGCCGGAAGGTGAGCGACCGAAGGAAGATCTGACGTCTTCCGTCGGCGCGATCACCGAGTGACGTTGGCCAGCGAGGTTTGTTTTTGATGCAGCCGAAGATTGCCGTGGTAGAAGACGAGGAGGCCTTGTCCGTCCTCCTACGCTATAACCTCGAAGCCGAGGGGTATGAGGTCGAGACGATTCTGCGAGGTGACGAAGCCGAGATCCGGCTTCAGGAGCGCGTGCCGGATCTGCTGATCCTGGACTGGATGCTTCCGGGCGTCTCCGGCATCGAGCTGTGCCGCCGGTTGCGCGTGCGACCCGAGACCGAGCGTCTGCCGATCATCATGCTGACGGCGCGCGGCGAGGAAAGCGAGCGCGTGCGTGGTCTGGCGACAGGTGCCGACGACTATGTCGTCAAGCCATTCTCGACCCCGGAACTGATGGCACGCGTCAAGGCCATGCTGCGGCGTGCAAAGCCCGAAGTTCTGTCCAGCGTCTTGCGCTGCGGCGACATCGAGCTCGATCGCGAGACGCATCGGGTGCATCGCAAGAGCCGCGAGGTCCGTCTCGGGCCGACCGAGTTCCGCCTTCTGGAGTTCCTGATGGCGTCGCCTGGCCGGGTCTTCTCTCGCTCGCAGCTTCTCGATGGAGTCTGGGGCCATGACATCTATGTCGACGAACGTACGGTCGACGTGCATGTCGGCCGCCTGCGCAAGGCTCTCAACTTCTCCAACATGCAGGATGTCATCCGCACCGTTCGCGGTGCCGGCTATTCGATGGAAGCCTGACAAGTCGAACCCACCATGGGGCAAGGGCCGCGCGGATTGTCCGCTGCGGCCCTTTTTCGCGGGCGACAGGCGGCAACGAAAAACGGGCCCCGCGGGACCCGTTTAATGCTCTAAGCTTCGCTTGATATCAGCGGGCTGCCTTGCGGCGTTCGCTCACCGGCTGATAGGCGAGCTTCGCGTGATAGGTGCAGTAGGGCGCGCTGTCAGCGATTTCGCAGCCGCAGAAGTGGAAATCGTCCTTCATCGGATCGCCGATCGGCCACTTGCAAGTGCGCTCGGTCAGTTCCGTCAGGGCGAGGCGCCGCGAAATCGGCACGACAACGTTCAGCGGGCGCCGAACT
This sequence comes from Rhizobium sp. R86522, assembly GCF_042466255.1. Lineage (NCBI taxonomy): Bacteria > Pseudomonadati > Pseudomonadota > Alphaproteobacteria > Hyphomicrobiales > Rhizobiaceae > Rhizobium > Rhizobium sp. R86522. The sequence goes on along the minus strand of NZ_JAXHBX010000001.1, from coordinate 3,334,730 downwards.
TCGACTTCCTCGTAAGCCTCGACCTCGATCTCTTCCTTCAGCATTGTCGCACCAGCTGCACGGGTCACGGTACGCGTGGTCGTTGCTGCCGCGGGGCGGTTCTGGAAGGTCGCCGGACGCTGGGTCTGCGCCGGACGTTTTGCCGGACGTGCCGCAGTCGAGCTTCCGCCTGCCTTGGCCCGACCCGGAAGGTTCAGTCGGTGTACCTTGCCGATAACGGCATTTCGGCTCACGCCACCGAGTTGTGCCGCAATCTGGCTTGCGCTGAGGCCTTCGGCCCACAGCCGTTTCAGTCTTTCGACCCTGTCGTCACTCCATTGCGCAGTTGTCATGCCACTTCTCTCCGCCGCTCGCGTCTGTCATGGCAGAATCCGTCACCCCTGCTTCGAACGAATTCGAAACATAACCGCCTCGTTACTGTCGGTGAGCACTTCCGCCGCATGCAATCTATTAATGAAATTTAACCTAGTGGCACGCTGACTCCGTGACAAGAGTCGGGGGAATCATCTGGAATCGATTTTCCGGTTTTCCCCAACTTGCTTCCCGAGTGAGTCAAGTATGCAACAGGTGGAATCTTGTCGCGCACGCTTCTGGCGCGAGCCGGCCAGATCGGCGCCTACTCCTGCGATTCCTATGGAATTCGTTGACATTGCAGGGTGAAATGCCGATAGTGCCCGCGCCGCCGCAAGGCGGCATTTTTAATTGTTTCGAGGCCTGCAAAGGGCCGCGCCGTCCCTTGGGCGGATCGTCGAGAAGGAACGTGAAAGCCATGGCCGAAGCTACGCCGCTCTATCAGACCTATAATCGGGCGCCGCTGCGTTTCGAGCGAGGCGAGGGCGTCTGGCTTGTGACGGAAAGTGGCGAGCGTTATCTCGATTTCGCCGCCGGCGTTGCCGTCACCTCGGTCGGCCATGGGCATCCCCATGTCGTCGGCGCCCTCAAAGATCAGGCCGACAAGGTCTGGCACCTCTCCAATCTCTACGAGGTGCCGGGGCAGGAAGTGCTGGCCAAGCGCCTGACCGATGTGACCTTCGCCGACCGCGTCTTCTTCACCAATTCCGGCGCCGAGGCGCTGGAATGCGCGATCAAGACGGCCCGCCGCTATCACTTCGCCAAGGGGCACCCGGAGAAGTTCCACATCATCACGATGGAAGGCGCCTTCCATGGTCGTACCATCGCGACGATCGCAGCGGGTGGCCAGGAGAAGTATCTGGAGGGCTTCGGCCCCAAGGCGCCCGGCTTCGACCAGGTGCCTTTTGGTGACATCGAAGCCGTCAAGGCGGCAATCACAGACGCGACCGCTGCAATCCTGGTTGAGCCGGTGCAGGGCGAGGGCGGCATTCGTCCGATCCCGGTGGAGATGCTGCGCGTCTTGCGCGACCTCTGCGACGAGCACGGCCTGCTGTTGATCCTCGACGAAGTGCAGTGCGGTGTTGGCCGCACGGGCAAGCTTTTTGCCCATGAATGGGCCGGCATCACGCCCGACCTCATGGCGGTCGCCAAGGGCATCGGCGGTGGCTTCCCGCTCGGCGCTTGCCTGGCAACCGAAGAGGCCGCTTACGGCATGAAACCCGGAACGCATGGCTCGACCTATGGCGGCAACCCGCTTGGTATGGCGGTCGGCAATGCTGTTCTCGACGTCGTGCTCGGCGACGGTTTCCTCGACAATGTTCGCGACACAGCGCTCGTCTTCCGCCAGGGTCTCGCCTCGCTGAAGGATCGTTACCCAGATGTGATCGAGGAAGTGCGCGGCGAAGGCCTGATGCTCGGCATCAAGGCCAAGATCCCGAACACCGAACTCTTGTTGGCAATGCGCGACGAGCATCTGCTCGGCGTTCCCGCCGGCGACAATGTTATCCGTCTCCTGCCGCCGCTGACGGTGACCGCCGAAGAAGCTCGCGACGGTCTCGCCCGTATCGAACACGCTGCGGAGCACATCCGCGCCAAGGCCGCAGTCGCAGCATCTGCCTAAGACAGGACCCATTCATGGCATCTCCGAAGCATTTTCTCGATCTCTCCGCCATGACGGCCGGGGACCTGCGCGGCATTCTTGAGGACGCGAAGACCCGCAAGCAGGCGACCAAGGCCGGCACCGCCGACAAGCCGCTCGCCGGCAAGATGCTGGCAATGATTTTTGAGAAGCCGTCCACCCGCACGCGTGTTTCTTTCGATGTCGGCATGCGCCAGCTCGGTGGCGAGACCTTGTTCCTGTCCGGCACGGAAATGCAGCTCGGTCGCGCCGAGACCATTGGCGACACTGCCAAGGTTTTGTCGCGCTATGTCGATGCGATCATGATCCGTACCACTGACCATACCCGTCTCCTGGAGATGGCCGAGCATGCGACGGTTCCGGTCATCAACGCCCTGACGGATCTCACCCACCCCTGCCAGATCATGGCGGACATCATGACCATCGAGGAGCATCGTGGCCCCGTGACGGGCAAGACGCTCGCCTGGACCGGCGACGGCAACAATGTCCTCCATTCGCTGGTCGAAGGTGCGGCCCGTTTCGGCTACCGGATGAACATGGCCGTGCCGCTCGGCTCTGAGCCCGATGACAAGATCCTCAACTGGGCCCGCAACAACGGCGGCGAGATCATGCTGTGCCATGATGCCGATCGTGCGGTCGCCGGCGTTGACGCCGTGATCACGGACACCTGGGTGTCGATGAACCAGGAGCACAAGGCACGCGGCCATAACGTCTTCCAGCCTTTCCAGGTCAATGCGGAGCTGATGAAGAAGGCGAAGGAGGAGGCCCTCTTCCTGCACTGCCTGCCGGCCCATCGCGGCGAAGAAGTCACCGACGAGGTGATCGATGGCGCGCAGTCGGTGGTCTTCGACGAGGCCGAGAACCGCCTGCATGCGCAGAAGTCGATCCTTGCCTGGTGCCTCGGCGCGATCTGAGGCCGGGCAGGGGCTTTGGCGCCCGACTTGACCTTTGGCACGGGTGATCCCATCTGTGCCGTTTCTGATCGGGCCGCTCGGGCCCAGCGTTTGGCGCTTCAAGTGCCGGGAGTACATTCATGTCGATGAGACAAGCAGAACTCGGCGAATTCGGTTTCGCCGGTGACGATCGTGTGGTTCCCTTCCAGGTGGAGGGCCTCGACGTGCGCGGCCGCGCGGTCCAGCTCGGACCGCTGATCAATTCCATTCTCGACCGTCACGCCTATCCGGCGCCGGTCGCGCGGCTTCTCGCCGAAGCCATAGTCTTGACGGTGTTGATCGGCACATCGCTGAAGTTCGAGGGCAAGTTCACGGTCCAGACCAAGGGCGATGGCCCGGTCGACCTGCTGGTTGCCGATTTCAGCTCGCCTGAAAACGTGCGCGCCTATGCCCGCTTCGACGAGCAGGCTGTGGCCGATGCAGTCGCGGCCGGTCGTGCTTCGCCCGAGGAGCTCCTCGGCGAAGGCGTGCTTGCCTTTACCATTGATCAGGGCTCCTTCATGCAGCCCTATCAGGGTATTGTGCCGCTCGATGGAACGTCGCTGGAAGACATTGCCGGCGTCTACTTCCGCCAGTCGGAACAGATCCCGACACGCGTACGCCTGGGAGCCGCCGAACTCTTCGATCGGGATGCAGACGGCAAGCCACGTCGCACATGGCGGGCAGGTGGTCTCATCGCCCAGTTCCTGCCGGATGCGCCGGAGCGGATGCGCCAGCCGGATCTGCACGGTGGAGACGGCGACGACCGGGATGCCGATTTGCACGGCGACGATGCCTGGGATGAGGCTCGCATGCTGGTCGAGACGATCCATGCCGACGAACTGACCGATCCGCAGGTGGGTATCGAACGGCTGCTGTTCCGCCTCTTCCACGAGCGGGGTGTGCGGGCTTACGAGCCAAAGGCGGTTTACGACCGCTGCAGTTGCTCGCGCGAGCGCCTGAAGGGGGTTCTCCAGGGCTTCTCCGCTGAAGAGATCGAGGCGAGCACCGAAGACGGCACGATCACTGTGACCTGCGAATTCTGCTCGACCAACTATGATTTCGAGCCGGGAGAGCTGACGCCGGCTTGATCCAGTGAAGCGCTGAATATGAGAAGGCCGGAGTGATCCGGCCGTTTCTTTGTGTAGAGCGTAGCGGGCGCCGATAAGGCCCACGCTTCTTATGATGCCGGGCGATCGCCGATTACCTGCTCGACCGCGATTTCCGCCATGTCGAGGATCGCGTTACGCGAATTTGCCGCCGCGATGAAGCGGCCGTTGTGACAGAAGGTGGCACCCTTCACACCGCAGACGGCCTCCAGATCGCCATTGCTCAAACCTGCCCAGGCAGCGGGCAGGTCCGCGCGCTGCTCGAAACTGCCTTCCGCCTTGCGGATCCCGGTAATGCACCAGTCCTTGTCGCGCGGGTGAATGACGAAGAGCAGATGGTCGGCGCCTGCCTTGACGATGGCCGGGCGGAATGGCATGCCCATCGTCAATTCCAGGACGCGACCTTCGCCTGTCGCTGCGATCGCTTCCAGAACCATGGTCTCTGCACGCAGCTTGGCCGCCCGCTGGCCGATGGCGGCTTCGACGATCATCCGTGCAATCGAAAGGGCGGACTGGAAGCCGTGATCGTCGGCGCCGGGCTCCTTGTTGTCGAAAACGGGCTTCAGCGTTTCGAGGAGGCTCGGCAGGGTGAGATCGGCCAGTGGCCCGGCCGTTGCCGGGCTGAGCGCGCCATTGTCCATCAGGTCGATGGGCAGAACAAATTTCGCATCGAAGCCCTGGTGGATCGCCTCGATATGATCGGCCGGCAGACCCATGGCCGCAAGATAGGCGCGCCCATAATGCTTCCAGATGAGCCCGAAGGAGCTGTAGGGCTGACCGTCGTCTCGAAGCGGTGCGCCGCGCTGATGATGGTCGAAGATCTGCGCTTCGGCGTCATAGGCGCCGCCAACATCGTAGATGATCCTATCGGATGCCGGAGTGATCCAGTCTGGCGCGCGGCTGCGCACGATCTGTGCGTCTGGGTAAAGCCGCGAGAGGATGACGGACGATAGCAGTTCGTCAGCATGGAAGCCGCCACTATGGGTGACGAGATGGGTAATGCTCATGCCGGTTTGGCCCTCTGGATGGCGTCGGGATCGATGTCTCCAGATAGCGGTTGGTGCCAGTCAACTCAACTGGCAATCATCAATTGAGGGTGCGGACCATGCCTGGGCTGTCGAGGGAAAATGCCGGGATCTCGACGTCGAAGGCCTCTCCGTCGTCGGTTTCCATGCGGTAGGTGCCGTACATCATGCCGGAGGGCGTATCGAGTGGGCAGCCGGACGAGTATTCGTAGGTATCGCCAGGATTAAGGCGCGGCTGTTCGCCAACAACGCCCGGGCCGCTCACTTCGTCAACCTGACCGTTCTGGTCGGTAATGTGCCAGTAACGATGGGTTAGCCGCACGGGTTTTCCCGAGCGATTGGAGATCACGATCCGGTAGCCCCAGACATAGCGGCTGTCATCGGGGTCCGACTGTTCCTCGAGATAGTAAGGTTCGACCAGAACCTCTATGTCCCGTGTCAGCGCGCGATACATGCCTGGACCCTGAGAAAGCTTGTCATCAACATTGATAGAGATGGCGCTCATTGTGGCGGCAGCAAGGGCGACACACAAACACCATGCCTTTTGAAGGGATAACGACGCAACTGCTTACGTCAAGGCCAATGCTCCAGCCGCAACGCCTGTCGCGGCTGAAATATTTGCTTACATGATCGCGGGCGTTGCGTTCAGACTGCCTTGAGTGCCCGTGCGAAGTCGTCCAGCAGGTCCTGCGTATCCTCGATCCCGCAGGAGAAGCGAACCGTACCCCCGAAATTCCGAGCTCTGCCCGGGCCTCGTCGGAAAGGTTCTTGTGCGTCGTCGTCGCCGGATGGGTGATCAGGCTCTTCGCATCGCCGAGATTGTTGGAGATCTTGACGATCTCCATGGCGTTCTGAAGCTTGAAAGCGGCTTCCTTCCCGCCCTTCAGCTCGAAGCAGACCAGCGTTGAGCCGCCTGTCATCTGCTTTGCGATGATGTCGGCCTGGGGGTGGTCCTTGCGACCGGGATAGATGACCTTGGCAACGGCACTCTGTTCCGCCAGGAAATCGGCAATCGCTGCAGCACTCGTGGTCTGCTGCTTCACCCGCAGCGGCAGCGTTTCCATGCCCTTGAGCAGCGTCCAGGCGTTGAACGGCGACATGGCAGGGCCCGTGTGGCGGAAATAGTCGTGCAGGTTCTCGTTGATCCATTCCTTCGACGACAGGACGACGCCACCAAGGCAGCGGCCCTGACCGTCGATATGCTTGGTCGCCGAATAGACGACGACATGCGCGCCGAGTTCCAGCGGCTTCTGGAAGAGGGGGGTCGCAAAGACGTTGTCGACGATCAGCTTCGCGCCGATCTGATCGGCGAGCTTGGCAACGCCTGCGACGTCGATCACTTCGAGCGTCGGATTGGTCGGGCTTTCGAGGAACATTACCTTGGTGTTTGGACGGATCGCCGCTTCCCAATTTGCAAGGTCGCGACCATCGACCAGGGTGCACTCGACGCCGTAGCGCGGCGCCAGCGTCTCGACGACATAGCGGCAGGAGCCGAACAGGGCGCGTGCGGCCACGATATGGTCGCCGGCCTTGACCTGGCAGAGCACGGCAGCAGCAACGGCCGCCATACCCGACGCCATAGCACGCGCATCCTCGGCGCCTTCCATCATGCACATGCGCTTTTCGAACATGTCATTGGTCGGGCTGCCATAGCGGGCGTAGATATAGCCGTCGTTCTCGCCCTTGAAGCGGGCTTCTGCCGCTTCCGAGCTTTCATAGACGAAGCCCTGGGTGAGGAAGATCGCTTCAGACGTCTCGCCATAAGGAGAGCGCAGCGTGCCGCCATGGACGAGGGTGGTGGCCGGGCGCCAGTTCTTGCTCATGCACGTGCCTTTCGAACACAAAAAAACCGGTCGCGTGAACGGACCGGTTTCGTAAACCCGGTCTATTTAGCCACTTGTTTAACGTGGCTGCAAGCCGACCGGCCAAATCACCACGGGATAAGGCAGCAATTACGCCTTCGCGGGCCTTGCGTCAATTGGTGGGCTTTGGTTTTGTCGAGCCCAAACAGGATAGAGAAAATGACCAGTAAACCCGGCATTCTGGCGGACCGCGCCATCGGCGCCTTGTTCGGCCAGGGACAGCTGATCAGCGAAGCCATGCTCGACCACGACCAGATCCAGCCGGCAAGCCTGGACTTGAGGCTGGGCGGCAAGGCGATCCGGGTGCGCGCCAGCTTCATGCCGGGCAGGGGCCATACGGTTGCCGAGAAGCTGGAACGCCTGACCTTGCACGAGATCGATCTCGAAAACGGGGCGGTGCTCGAAACCGGCTGCGTCTACATCGTGCCCCTGATGGAAAGCCTCGACCTGCCGGCGGAGATCTCGGCTTCCGCCAATCCGAAGAGCTCGACCGGCCGCCTGGACATCTTCACCCGGGTGATGGTCGATTACGCCCAGGAATTCGACAAGGTGCCGGCCGGCTACAAGGGTCAGCTCTATCTCGAAATCTCGCCGCGCACCTTCCCGATCATCGTACGCCGCGGTTCGCGCCTCTCGCAGATCCGCTTCCGCACCGGCCATGCGCTGCTCGGCGAGGCCGAACTCTTCGACCTGCACAAGGCCGAGACGCTGGTGGCGAGCGACATGCCGAATGTCTCGGGCGGTGGCATTGCGCTGTCGATCGATCTGAAGGGATCGGGGCCGCAAGGCCTGATCGGCTATCGCGGCAAGCACCACACCTCGGTCATCGATGTTGATCTCAAAGGCGCCCACGAGGTGCTGGATTTCTGGGAGCCACTCTACAGCCGCGGCCGCGACGAACTGATCCTCGATCCGGACGAGTTTTACATCCTGGTCTCGAACGAGGCCGTGCATGTGCCGCCGCTCTATGCCGCCGAAATGACACCCTACGACCCCTTGGTCGGCGAGTTCCGCGTGCATTACGCCGGCTTCTTTGATCCGGGCTTCGGCCATGCGCCGGCCGGCGGCTCAGGCAGTCGCGCGGTTCTGGAAGTCCGCAGCCACGAAGTGCCCTTCATCCTCGAGCACGGCCAGGTCATCGGTCGCCTGGTCTACGAGCACATGCAGGAGCGCCCGGAAGGCCTCTACGGCACGGGCCTCGGCTCCAACTATCAGGCGCAGGGCTTAAAGCTGTCGAAACACTTCCGTTTGCCCTGACGAAAGAGGGGCGTCACCGCGCCGCTTTGTATTCCATTCGGCTTGACACTTCGGCCGAACTGTTGGATTCGTCAGACCGCGCGCGGGTGTAGCTCAATGGTAGAGCAGCAGCTTCCCAAGCTGAATACGAGGGTTCGATTCCCTTCACCCGCTCCAGCTATCCTCCCTACTTCCCCGCAAACTTCGCAAACGCTGCCAGCAGGTCGCCGAGCCGCTTGGCCGTCGCTTCGTCGGTGAGATTGCCGTCGGCATCGAACAGCGTGTGGGCCCGAGATACCATCAGCCGCTTTTCCGAAAATGTCCGGCAGCCGAGCGTGTGCAGCACCGAGAGCCAGGCGTTCTGGCTGAGCAACGTGCCGAAATTGCCGGGTGAAGCGCCGACGAGCGCGAAGGGCTTGTTGCCGAAAACCTTGCCCATGTCGGAAGAGGGGCGTGACAGCCAGTCGATGGCATTCTTGAAGGCGCCGGGGATGCCGTTGTTGTATTCGGGCGTAAACAGGATCACGCCGTCGGCGGCGATGATCTTTTGCTTGAGCGCGGTGACAGCTGCCGGGATGCCCTCGGCTTCTTCCAGGTCTCCGTCATATAGCGGTATGCCGTGAATGCCGGCTGTTTCCATCCGGTAACCGTCTGCCGGCAAGGCTGCGGCAGCTTGCATCAGAGCCGTGTTGAGCGAGCCCTTGCGCAGGCTTCCCGAAATGCCGAGCAGTGTCACCATGTTCGTCGTCTCCCGATCGGATTTGTTGCTTCAACACTATGGTGCCGATGGCGTCCGAGCAATCACTCGGACGCCGGCAAAATGGCTCGACTGGGGCGATGCGGTGTCTTGTTCCAGTGAAAAGGCTTCAGCCTGAGTTCGATCACGGCCTTCCAGGCCGCCAGCGACACGGCCATCCAGTAAACCGGGATCATTGCCCATTTCCAGCCGACGCCCTCCTTCTCGCCCTTGCTCATCGGGGTCGCGCCGAGCACGAAGAAGATCGCGTAGCTTCCGAGGATGTTGAATATGTCCATGGCGAGCAAGATCGTCGTGAAGAGGCTCGGCTGGGCAACCGGGACCTGCATCAGGGAGACCGCAAGCAGCGTGAGGAAGACGATCAGGCCGGGATGGCTGAGCGCTGCAATCAGCATGCCGCCGACCAGGAGCTGAAAGACGAGAAAGGACAGAAATCCCATGTCGCGCGCGGTTCGCAGGGGCTGGCGCATCAGCACTAGCCAGGTCTGCAGCCATCCCTTGTACCAGCGGGTCCGCTGCGCAAGCCAGATCCGGAAATCGGTCGGCGCATCCTCGTAGGTTGGCAGCGTCAGGGTCGATGATCGATACCCCATTCTGTAGAGACGCATGCCGAGATCCGCATCTTCGGTGACGTTGTAGGGATCCCAGCCGCCGCTGGCTCTGAGGAGGGCGGTCTTGAAATGGTTGGAGGTGCCGCCGAGTGGCAGTGGCATGCGGTAGTAGCCGAGGGCTGGCAGTAGTCTGCGGAACAGCGCCGAATATTCGAGCGCGAAAATGGCGCTGATCCAGCTTTCGCCGGCATTGCCGATCACGAGCGGCGCCTGCAGGCAGGCGAGATCCGGCGGACCGAGCCGGAAGGCGTGATAGGCTTCCCTCAACTGCTGCGGATGTGGCCGATCCTCGGCATCGTAGATGGTGAGGAACTCCCCGCGTGCGCCGGCCAGAGCATAGGTGAGTGCCTTGGGCTTGGTGCGCGGCGCCATGGCCGGCACGGCCACCACCTCGACATGAGGGCCGGGATTGGATCGACGGATCGCCTCGATCGTCTCGTGATCATCGGCCTCGCAGACCAGCTTGACGTCCAGGAGACTGCGCGGCCATTCGAGCTCGTCGAGGGCTGCGAGTAGTTGCGGCACGACATCGGCCTCCCGATAAAGCGCCACCATGACGGTGTAGACAGGCAGAACATCGCTGCCATGCTCGAGCTTTGCTTCGCAGACCCGGGGGCGTCGCCCATGCGAGACGACGGCCATGCGCAGCAGGAGAGCAGCCGTATGAAAGAGCGAAAGTGTGAGGTGACTGATGACGGCGGCGAGCATCGGCGCCATGATCGAAAAAAGACAGATCAGACAGAGCCCGGCCCCGGCCACGAAGCCTTGGTCACCGGTCACCACGAGCCGAGCCGAAAGCGGCTGGAGCGTATCGAACAGGCCGCGCACGGCCTGGCCTACGCGTCTGCTCTCCCCGACCTTCCAGCTGGCACGCCGGATGGCAGTCGTCGTCGTCACGACCAGGGTGCCGGCGCCCGGTCCGTTCCGACCGAAGCGTTTTGCGAGGCCCTCCATGTTGAGAATGTGCGGGGCAATCGCCACGATCGGCGGCCGGTCGCTATAGTGCAGCCGCAGCATGCGCGGCTCCGCGAGCTGGGTGTCGCTGTAAGCATGGTCCACAAGCAACGAAGGATCGATTTCCGGCAGGAAGGGCAGGCCATACATCCGCGCCAGACCCGCAAAATAGGCCTCTTCCTCGACGGTGCCGCTGGCGAGCAGTTCGGCCTCGACAGAGGTCCCGTTGACAGCGGCGCGCTTCGCCATCCGGGCAATCATCGGTTTGGAAATGCCGAGCACGTGCAGCAACCGGGCTTCGCATTTCAGCCGGCTCAGACTCTCCATATCGGCCGCGTTTACCGCGCTCCGCTGCTCTTGCCCCCGCGTTGATCCTGGGCGCGCGGCGACCATCCGCGGGCCATATTCCCTCGTCCACACCAAGCTGCTACACGTCATCCGGTCTGAACGACGCCCCACCCTGACCACGGTTGAAGATGATAGAGATGCGCGCAAAAGTTACATCCCTAGATTTTGTGGGGTTGTGGCCCTGGGTCACCGCGATTCTTCTCGTCGCGCTACTGTCCGCGCCGCCTGTGCGGGCTCAGGAAACCGATCTTCCTGTCCTCTTCGACACACGCGAACGGCTGGTGCGGCCGGATGTCAGCAGCGTGCTTCGGCTGCGTTTCCTGACCACCACGGATTTTCCGCCTTTCAACTTCATCGACCAGAGCGGCCGGCTGACGGGCTTCCATGTCGATCTTGCGCGCGCGCTCTGTGACGAGCTCGGTCTTCAGACCCGCTGCCAGATCCAGGCTCTGCCTTATGAACAGTTGACCTCGGCGCTGGAAAGCGGGCAGGGGGAAGCGGTGATGGCGGGCATCGCGGTGACGGAGGAAATGCGCGAAAGGTTCAATTTCACGCGACCCTATCTTCTGTTGCCTGCGCGTTTCCTCAGGCGAAACGACGTTGTCCTTGCTCGTCAGGATGCCCAGGCTCTCTCCGGCCGCAAGGTTGGCGTCGTCAAGGATACAGCGCACGAAGCCATGTTGAAGGCTTTCTTTCCCGGCATCACACCGACGACCTTCGAGGACCAGGGAGCGCTCATGGCCGGGCTGAAGGGAAGTCAGGTCGAGGCTGTCTTCGCTGATGCCCTGCAACTCTCCTTCTGGATGATGAGCCCTGAAGCCGCTGGCTGCTGCGGCTTTCTCGATGGCCCCTTTTTGTCGGAGCGCCATCTCGGCGAAGGCATGACCCTCATGGTCGGCGGACAGGACACAGCCCTTTCCGCCGCGCTCGACAGCGCCCTTGCTGCGCTGTCGAAGGACGGGCGGCTGGAAGAAATCTATCTGCGCTATTTCCCGGTCGGGCTTTTCTGAGGCGATCAGATCTGGCGATAGCGGGCCGATGCGCTGCGCTCCAGAGCGGCGCAGGTGAGCTTGTCCAGCGCAAGACGATCCCGCAGCAGCTGCAGCAGGCGCATTTCCTCGGCGCGAAGGGTCAGGTCGACGGCAACGATTTCCACAGCCAGCGCATAGGCGGTCTCATGCAGCCATTCCGGCAGGGCGTCGCGAATGGTTTCGAGCGCGATGTCCAGACCCTCAGGCCCGGAAAGCAGGCTCGCGCAGCGCTGTGATACCTCGATCAGGCGCTCCTTGTCGAAATTCTCGAAGACTGGAAGAATATCGATCAGCTGGCCAATGCGCACAAGTTCCTTTTCGGCCATGGCATTGTCGACGGCAGACGCCATGACCATGACGAAGATCAGGGCTTCTTCCGGGGATACGGGCTTGTTCATGTATGAGGCTTTCCAGTTGATGTGGGCAAAGAGTAGGAGGGGCGGCCAGGCGTTTCAAGGGAGCGCGCCGGCCCGTTGTGCGGGCTCACCAAAAAGCCCGCGTCTTGCGGCACGGGCTTCCTCGGTCAGGTCGGCAAGTGCGGAGCCCGCCTCCGCCTCTGCCCATCCGTATTTTGCAAGCCAGGACGAAACATCCTGGACGCCCACCCAGCATCGTGTGCGGATCTCGCCCTGCCATGCTGTTGCGGTTGTTTCACAGGTGAGCGACCGGTTTCGCAGGAACTGGCGTTGCTGCGTGCGTGCCATGGCGCCACAGGGCCAGACGTCGCCCTTCGCCGTGGTGCAGCTGCGGCCCACAGGCGTCTCGATCAGATCAGCCAGGCGTACGCGCTGATCCGGTCCGAAGGCGACGACCCCGGCAGCGAGGCTCGACGGCCGATGCAGCAGAACCACTTTCGGTTTGGTGCGCTCGGCGGCGTTGGACAACGGTGCGCGCGCCGCCACCCGTTCGAGGTCTTGCGCGTCGGCAAAGGCCGGCGATCCGAAGGCATCCGGTTCGATGCTGCGCACCTGCCGTCTGGCTTCCATCACTGTCGGTTGTCCGGTCGTGTCATCCTGAAGGAAGCCGACATCGGGCAGGTCGAGCTCCGACGGATCCGGCACGTCCAAATCCTCGATATTGTAATCGACAGGATCTTCGCGGAGCGTCGCTCCGGCCGCCATGACGAGATAGGCCCACAGGAGGAGCCCGATCGCGCCGGCGATGAAGGTGCTGATCCGTCGCATAGGCGCGTTTTCCTATTGGCTCGCCCAGATGATCCGCGCCACCCATTCGACATCGCCCATGTCCAGCATGCGCGGAGGGTGATCCGGATTGAGGGATTGCAGCTCGATCGATTTTGCGCTCTGCCGTGCGAGGATCTTCGCCATGACTTCGCCCTCGCGGGTCTTCACCACGACGCGGTCACCGCGGCGGACTTGCGCACCCGGCTCGACGATCAGGATGTCGCCGTCGCGGTAGAGCGGCTTCATGCTCTCGCCCTGGACCTCCAGCGCGTAGACGCCGTTGTTGCGGCCGGGCGCCGCCGGGAACTCGACGAGATCCCAGCCCTGGCCGGCAGGGAAGCCGCCATCGTCGAAAAATCCGCCGGCACCCGCCTGGGCCATGCCGAGCAGGGGGATCGAGCTTGCCTGCGGCGGAAATGTCCCCTGCGGCAGCGGGCTGCCGCGCAAGGCGTCTGGCGAGACATAGCGCATGAATTGGTCAAGACTGGCGCCGGTCGCTTCCAGCACCTTGGCGATGGATTCGGTCGAGGGCCAGCGCATCCGGCCATCAGCACCGACACGCTTGGACTTGTTGAAGGAGGTGGGGTCGAGGCCAGCACGGCGCGCAAGTCCTGAAGGCGTCAGCGAATGCTGCTCCGCCAGCCGATCGATCGCGGCCCATATGCTGTCATGCGAAAGCATGTTCGCGCCTCTTCAGCGCCGGAACACTTCGGATCCCCGGTCCGGCAATGGCGAAAACAATAGATCAGCAAAGGCCGATAGTAAAGCAAAAAGGAATAAAATCCTCTCGTCTGTCTCAGGCGACCATGGCCATATTGATCTTGCCAAGCTGGATCACGGCCTGGGTGCGGCTGTCCACCTTGAGCTTCAAGAGGATCGCCGAGACATGCGCCTTGATCGTTGCTTCCGACACGCCGAGTTCATAGGCGATCTGCTTGTTGAGCAGCCCTTCGCCGAGCATGCCGAGCACACGGCTTTGCTGCGGCGTAAGCGTGCGCAGCCGGTTGATCAGATCGGCCACGTCAGGATCCGTCTCCTGCCCGCCCTGGTAGCTTGCAGGCGTGGCGATATCACCTTCCAGGACCGACTGGATCGACGCGCGGATCTCGTCGATCCCCGCTGACTTCGAAATGAAGCCGGAGGCCCCGAGCTCGAGGGCCCGGCGTATGGTGACGGGATCGTCGGTGGCAGAGACGATGACCAGCGGCAGGCTCGCGAATTCGGCACGCAGCGCCATCAGACCGGAAAAACCGGAGACGCCGGGCATGGCGAGATCGAGCAGCATGAGGTCCGCATCCGAATGCTCGGCGGCCGCCTTGCGGGCAGCTTCGAAGTCGCCGGCCTCGATGATGGTTTGCGTGCCGTCTATGCCGGTCACGGCCTGGCGCAGGGCGCCCCGGAACAGCGGATGGTCGTCGGCGATGATGAAGGTCGATGCAGCCATGTCACAGCCCCCTCCCAAGAGCGATGTCATTTTGCGCGCGAATGCGTCTCATTCTTTTAGCGCTTGACGACGCACTAGACAATGGTCGTGCAACGAATGGGTGAACGAGGCTTGTTTGTGGTCAGGTTCTGTCCGGAACGGGGTCTCCCGATCCATCCTGCTCCTGTCCCTGAAATTCCTGTACCAGTCCGAAGAAAGTCCGCATGAAGCGCTCCATGATGCCGATCGAGCGGTCAATCTCCGCGTCGCTCGGAAGCTCGCCGCTTTTGGCAGCCGTACCTTCGGCCACGCGTTTTTCCAGAGCTTCGATCCGCTTTTCCAGCCGCGCGAGATCTGCATCGTAAGCGGCACGTTCGTCGGCCGCCATCCGGCAGGTGAGTGTGCCATCGGCTTCGGTGCAAAGTGTGACCGCCCCCGTTTGCCGTTCGAGCCGTACGAAGCCGCTTTCCGATTTCTCCAGCGTGTAACGGTCGGTGGCGGCATCCTGAGCCATGGCGACGGGAACGCCGAGCGAGAGCGCCGCCAGTGTGAGCAATGTCTTGGCGATGAACATCTTGTTCCTCCTCCTGTCGTCCGTATCTCCAGGCGTGGACATTTGGCCGCGTTTGCGGCAAACCCGCCTCGACCCTGATGATCTGCGAGAGACCGGACCTTGGAAAAGACCATATACAAGATCGTACCGCGAGAATTATGGCAGGAGGCGCGCATCGCGGGCCTTTTCAAAGGCGCGTCCATCGATCTCAAGGACGGCTACATCCATTTCTCGACGGGAGCCCAGGCCGTGGAGACTGCGCGCCTGCACTTTGCCGGCCAGTCTGATCTGCTGCTTGTCGCGGTCGATGCGGCCGTCTTCGGTGGGGCCCTGAAATGGGAGGCTTCGCGCGACGGAGATCTCTTCCCGCATCTTTACGCCGACTTGCCGCTCGACGCCGTGCTTTGGGAAAAGCCCCTAGCCCTCGGTGCTGACGGACTGCACGTCTTTCCTGACTTGGTCGAGGAGAAACGCTGATGCTGGACCTCTTTTCTCTCGGCCGTCGTGGCCTTTTCCTCTTCGATGCGGAAACCGCCCATGGGCTGTCGATTGCCGCGTTGAAAACGGGCTTCGTCCCGACCTGCAAGGCGGCTGTCGATCCGCGTCTCGCCCAGACGGTTGCCGGCATTCACTTCCCGAACCCGCTCGGCATGGCCGCGGGCTATGACAAGAATGCCGAGGTGCCGGATGCACTGCTGTCGCTCGGTTTCGGTTTTGCCGAAGTCGGCACGCTGACGCCCAAGCCTCAGACCGGTAATCCGAAGCCGCGCATTTTCCGCCTTAAGCGCGACCGCGCGGTGATCAACCGCCTCGGTTTCAACAACGAGGGGCATGAGGCGGCGCTAGCCCGGCTCATCGCCCGCGGCAACCGCGCAGGGATCGTCGGTGTGAACATCGGTGCCAACAAGGACGCGATGGACCGGATCGCCGACTATGTCGCCGGCATCCGCCGCTTCTATCCCGTTGCGACCTATTTCACCGCCAACATCTCGTCGCCGAACACCCCGGGTCTGCGTGATCTGCAGGCCAAGGAGAGCCTCGATGCGCTCCTGTCTGCCGTGCTCGCGGCGCGTTCAGAAGAAGCCTTGCGCGCCGGCAAGCGCCTGCCGGTCTTCCTCAAGATCGCCCCTGATCTTACGGAAGAAGGCATGGACGACATCGCGGAGGTCGCGGCGGCGCATGATCTCGATGGCCTCATCGTTTCCAACACCACGCTGTCACGTGACGGTCTGACCGACCCGACTCTGGCAGGGGAAGCCGGCGGCCTCTCTGGCGCACCTCTGTTTGACAAGTCGACCGCCGTTCTCGCCCGTATGCGAAAGCGCGTTGGTCCGGTATTGCCGATCATCGGGGTAGGCGGCGTGTCCTCAGCCGAAACTGCGCTGGAGAAGATCCGCGCGGGTGCAGACTTGGTGCAGCTCTATTCCTGCATGGTCTATGAAGGACCGGCTCTGCCAGGACGGATCGTCCGGGGCCTGTCGAGCCTTCTAGATCGTGAAACGGTCGCCAATATCCGCGAATTGCGCGACACGAGGCTCGATCACTGGCTTTCGGTGAAAGTCTGATTGGTCTTGGGTTTCAGCCGCGCAAGCAGCAACAGACCGCGTAGACCAAGAAACACGTTGAGCGCGATCCAGAGCCCGTGATTGTCAAACAGCGGAACCAGCACTGCGACACTGGCGAGATAGCCGGCCAGCGCGACGAGCATCATGTTGCGCATGTCGGATGACCATGTTGCGCCGATGAAGACCCCATCCATGTGGAAGGCGAGTGCCCCGGTCAACGCGGTCAGGGCCGCGTAGACCAGATAGGTCTCGGCAACGCTACGCACATCTCCGGCCGTCGTGATGAAGCCGATGATCGCCGAACCGAAGACCAGGAAGAATGCAAGGCTCGCCAGAGCCAGGCCGAAGGACCAGAACCCTGTCAGCTTCACCGCGCGCTCGAAGGCGCGCCGCTGTTTGGCGCCGATCGTTTCGCCCGTGATCTGCTCTGCCGCCGTTGCCATGCCATCGAGATAGAAGCTGGCGATCATGAAGAAGTTCATGAGAACGGCATTGGCCGCGAGCGTCACGGCGCCGAAACCGGCCCCGATCCGCGTCATGACTGTAAAGGCAGTGATTAGCGAGAAGGTTCGGATCAGGATGTCCCGGTTGAGCCGGAAAAGCGCCATCAGCTTGGCGCGGTCGGTGATCATCGAGACCTGCGGGATTGCGGCGTGACCGTAGCGCCAGAAGACGAAGGCAAAGCCGGCGATCATGGCGACGAACTCGCCGATGACGGTGCCCCAGGCGACACCTGCAATCCCATATCCGAAAGTCAGACCAAGCAGGATCGACATGGCGATGTTGACGCCGTTCAGCAAAATCTGCAGCGCAAGCCCAACAGAGCCCAGTCCACGGCCGAGCACAAAGCCGAGCAGGGTGAAATTCGAAAGCGTCACGGGAGCCGCCAGAATGCGGATGCCGATATAGGTCGCGGCAGCTGCCTGAACGCCACCATCGGCGCCCATCAGCGCGGGGCCAAAGCCAAGGATTAGGGGAGAGACCGCGAGGATCAGCAACCCGAAGCCGATCGACAGGACGATCGAGCGCCAGAAGACCGCGAAGAGCTCGGATGTTTCCCCGCGTCCCTGCGCCTGGGCGACGAGTGCCGTGGTCGACGCCCGGAGAAAGTTCAGGCTGGCGAAGAGCAGATCGAAGAGCGCCGCCGCAATCGCAAGCCCCGCCAGTTGGGCCGCGTCGCCGCTACGTCCGACGACGGCGGTATCGGTGAGCCCCAGAAGTGGCGTCGTGACGAAACCCAGCGTCATCGGCACGGCGATCGCCAGCACGCTGCGATGATTGACGTCGATGGTCCGGGTGGCGGAAGAAGATGGGCTATGCATGGATCGCTCCGGTGGGGACCGGAGCGACGAGGGAATCACTCAGGCCGAGAGAACCATGGCCCAATAGGGCCGGTTACCGGAAGCGGAATCCCAGGCGACCGCGACGCCGAGCCCGTTGAAGCGGCCGGTCATGTTGTCGAGATGCCGCTTGGAATCGATCCAGGCCTGCACGGCGCGTTCGACGCTATCCTGACCCGCAGCGATGTTTTCGGCCGCCGGCAGCGGCACCCCGTGGCCCTTCATACGGGCGCCGAAGCTGTCGTTGAAGCCGATCAGATGCGACATCTTGCCAGCGCGTGCCATGCGCTTGGCCTGGGCGATGGCCGCCACTTCCGCGGGGCGACTGCGGGAGAGGGAGGAGAGGCCACGCGATTGCCGGAGCAGGTTCACCATCGGCAACGCGGCGTCCGTCTCAGCCCGTGCCTGGCCATCATCGGGGTTGAGAATGTCGGTGGACCGGCAGCCGGTGATCGCCGCCGTCATGACACCAGCCGAGATCAGGATCAGCCGACGGCGATGTAGAACAGGCTTAGACATAGGCCTTCAGTTCCGTGACGCAAAGAGGCGGAGCAGGATGAAGGCGGGAATGACGATCGTAGCGCCGATCAGCAGATACTGCCCGACCCGACCAAGGGCGTCGAACCCCGTATACCAGAGGTCGATGATGAAGAACCTGATGCCGTCGAGCAGGTCCATCGGATCGAGCCCGAAGATCGACATCACAAAGCCGACGATGAGCGAAACGACGATCAGCTTGACGATCGTGCGGCCCGGCGTGTCGCCGAGAAATCGATTGAGGCCATCAGCCATGCGTGTCTCCTGTTATCGTCCGCTGATATGGGCGCAGTCGGCCCGCCCTGCAAGCCGGCGAGCCGAGTGCTTGCGATAGCACTTGAGTTTTTTCCGGTGATCGGTCAAGACCGCGCGCCCGCTCCATGCTGGATCACCCCATGCTGGCAGGCGCAAGGATCTCTTCGATGCATCCCACACAGTTCTCGTCCGGCGACGTCATCGCCGATCGCCGCGCCGATTATGCCCGCATGCTCGCCGAGAATGGCGAACATGAGGCAGCAGTGGAATTGATGGAGCAGGCCCTGGAACTGGTGCCGGACTGGCCGGCTGGTCTGCTGCGTCTTGCGGACTATGCCGAGAAGGCCGGACAGGCAGAAAAAGCGATACCCGCCCTGCGCAGACTGCTCGAGCTCGACCCGGAAGATCTGTTCGGCGCGCAGTTGAAACTGGCTCTGCTCGGGGCCGAAGATATTCCAGACCAGCCGCCCTCTCGCTATGTAGAGGCGCTTTTCGATGATTATGCCGATCGTTTCGATACTGCACTTGTCGAGAAGCTCGATTATTCGGTCCCGGCCAAGCTCGCCCGGCTCATCGTCGAGCATGAAGATCGGCGCTTCGATCTGGCCGTCGATCTCGGGTGTGGCACGGGTCTTTTCGGTGCCGAGATCCGCGAGAGAGTGGCCCGCCTGGAGGGTTTCGATCTCTCGGTCAACATGCTCGCAAAAGCCGAGGAGAAGGGTCACTATGACCTTCTTGCCAAGGCCGATCTATCGCTCGACCCCATCGCGTGCGGTCTCTTCGATGAAAGGCTTGCGGAGTGCCGAGCCGACCTCGTCTCGGCGGCTGACGTGCTGATGTATCTGGGCGACCTAGCCAACGCCTTTGCACTTGCCGCGCAGCTCTTGAAACCCGGCTCGCTTCTCGCCTTTTCGGTCGAAGACGCGGGCGAGGGCGACGGCTTTATCCTGGCGCCGAGCCTGCGTTATGCCCACACCGAACAGCATGTAAGGTATCGTCTCGATGAAAACGGCTTCGACCTCGTGAAGCTGTCGCGCACGAGCATTCGCATGGATGGCGGAAAACCGGTCTCCGGCATTCTGTTTCTTGCTAGCCGGAAGGCCTGACGAGCAGCTTTCTTGCGAACTGCACCATGGGTCAGGATTGCTGACCTATCCTCCTTGTTTTCCAGAGGTTCTCGGGTAAGATTTTCATTCGGGAGGTCATTTTCTGGAGAGCGTGATGGCGCAACTGACGAGCATGCTGGGAATCTGGAATTCGAACCCCACCCGCCACACCCCGGCAGAGGATCTGCAAGGACTCGTGGCAGGGAGCCTGATTGCGGCCCTTGGCCTTTACTTCCTCGCCCAGGTCGGACTTCTGACCGGTGGCATGGCTGGCCTCGCCTTCGTCCTGCACTACTGGAGCGGCTGGAGCTTCGGTCTTCTTTTCTTCTTGCTCAACCTGCCATTCTACATTCTTTCGCTGCGTCGCGTCGGCCTCGATTTCACCATCAAGACCTTTATCGCCGTCGGCCTCACCTCCTTCATCGTTGAAATCGAGAGCCGCTTCCTCGTGATAGAAAGCATCGCGCCGATCTGGGCGGCGATCCTCGGTGGCCTGCTGCTCGGCTTCGGCCTTTTGGCGCTCTACCGCCACCGCGCCAGCCTCGGCGGCCTCGGCATTCTCGCCGTCTACATCCAGGACCGCTTCGGCATCCGCGCTGGCTTGGTGCAGCTTGCCTTCGACCTCTGCGTCATGGCGCTGGCCTTCGCCGTCGTCAGCCCCTCCGTGGTGCTCTATTCTGTGATCGGCGCCGTGGTGTTGAACCTCTTCCTCGCGATCAACCACCGCTCGGACAGGTATATTGCGCTGAGGTGATACCTCTTTCGCCCCTTCTCTTTCCCCGCCCGTCCACTACCTTGGGGCGGTGACGACAGCTGATTCCGCCCATGCCCTTTTGCCTGCCCCCTTCCTCCGCTGGTTCGGCGAAAAGGGCTGGCAGCCGCGTGACCATCAGCTGGAGCTGCTGGCCCGGGCGAGATCCGGCGAGAATGGCGGCGAGAGCTTGCTGCTGATCGCACCGACCGGTGCGGGCAAGACGCTTGCCGGCTTCCTGCCGTCGCTCACCGAGCTCACCGAGCGTGGACGGAAAAAACCAGGCGAGGCCTTCACGGGCATCCACACGCTCTACATCTCGCCG
This sequence comes from Rhizobium sp. R86522, assembly GCF_042466255.1. Taxonomy (NCBI): domain Bacteria; kingdom Pseudomonadati; phylum Pseudomonadota; class Alphaproteobacteria; order Hyphomicrobiales; family Rhizobiaceae; genus Rhizobium; species Rhizobium sp. R86522. Next base: position 3,313,836 of record NZ_JAXHBX010000001.1, on the reverse strand, counting down.
CTCAAAGCGCTTGCCGTCGACATCGAACGCAACCTGATGAAGCCCGTCACCGAGATGGGGCTCCCGATCACCATCGAGAACCGGACCGGCGATACCCCGGCTCATAAGCGCCAGCGGCAGAAGACCAATCCGCCGGATATCCTTCTGACGACGCCTGAGCAGGTCGCATTGCTCATCTCCCACTCGGACGCGGAGCGCTTCTTCAAGGACCTGCGCTACGTCATCTTCGACGAGCTGCATTCGCTGGTGACTTCCAAGCGGGGCCATCTGCTCTCGCTGGGCCTAACGCGGTTGAGGAAGCTTGCCCCTGGTCTCAAGACCATCGGCCTTTCTGCGACCGTTGCTCAGCCGATGGACCTGCGCCGCTGGCTTGTCGCCCAGCCGGAAGAGGGCGAGGCGGCGGCCGGTCTGATCACCGTCGAGGGTGGTGCCCGACCAAATATCACTATCCTTCAGACCGATGAGCGCATTCCCTGGTCGGGTCACAAGGCGCATTATGCAATCCCCGAGGTCTACAAGGTCCTCAAGGACTTTCAGACGACGCTGCTTTTCGTCAACACGCGCTCCCAGGCCGAGATGCTCTTCCAGGAGCTCTGGACGGTCAATGATGACAACCTGCCGATCGCGCTGCATCACGGCTCGCTCGACGTTTCGCAACGTCGCAAGGTGGAGGCCGCCATGGCCGAAAACCGGCTGCGGGCGGTCGTTGCCACCTCGACGCTCGATCTCGGCATCGACTGGGGCGATGTCGATCTCGTCATCCATGTCGGCGCGCCGAAGGGCGCATCGCGCCTTGCCCAGCGCATCGGCCGTGCCAATCACCGCATGGACGAGCCGTCTCGCGCCATTCTCGTGCCGGCCAACCGGTTTGAGGTGATGGAGTGTCAGGCCGCACTCGATGCCAACTATATCGGCGCGCAGGATACGCCGCCTGTGGGGGAGGGCTCGCTCGACGTGCTCGCCCAGCATGTGCTCGGCATGGCCTGCGCCGATGCCTTCGACGAGGAAGAGCTTTACCGCGAGGTGACGACGGCGCTTCCCTATGCCGCTCTGCCGCGCGAGACCTTTGCCCGCATCGTCGATTTCGTCGCAACCGGCGGCTACGCCCTGCGTACCTACGAGCGCTATGCCCGCATCCGCCGTCGCAAGGACGGGCTCTGGCGTGTCTCGAACCCGCAGGTCGCCCAGCAGTATCGCCTGAACCTCGGCACCATCGTGGAAATGCCGATGCTGAATGTCCGGCTGGTCAAGCGCAACCATCTGGGCTCGATCGGTCGCGGCGGCATGACGCTTGGCAAGGTCGAGGAATATTTCTTCGAGCAGCTAACGCAGGGCGATACCTTCCTCTTTTCGGGGAAGGTCCTGCGCTTCGAGGGCATAAGAGACAACGAATGCCTCGTTTCCAACGCCTTTTCGATGGATCCGAAGATCCCGGCCTATGCCGGCGGCAAATTCCCGCTTTCGACCTATCTCGCCGAACAAGTTCGCGCCATGCTGGACGATCCAGACCGCCGGACCGGTCTGCCCGACCAGGTGCGCGACTGGCTGTCGCTACAGGCGGAGAAGTCGGTGCTGCCCAAGCGCGGCGATCTCCTGATCGAGACCTTCCCGCGCGGCGAGCGCTTCTACATGGTGATCTATGCCTTCGAGGGCAGGCTGGCGCATCAGACGCTCGGCATGCTGCTCACCCGCCGGCTGGAGCGCATGCGCGCGAAGCCGCTGGGCTTCGTGGCGACGGATTACGCACTCGCCATCTGGGGGCTCGAAGACATGGGCTCGCTGATCGCGCGGGGAGCACTCAGCCTCGCAGACTTGTTCGATCAGGACATGCTGGGCGATGATCTGGAAACCTGGCTCGACGAGAGCTTCATGCTGAAGCGCACCTTCCGCAATTGCGCGGTGATCGCCGGCCTGATCGAGCAGCGCCATCCCGGCAAGGAAAAGTCCGGGCGCCAGGTGACGGTGTCCTCGGACCTGATCTACGACGTGCTGCGCAGCCACGAGCCCGATCATATCCTCATGCAGGCAACGCGACAGGATGCCGCCGCCGGGCTTTTGGACATCGCCCGGCTTGCCGATATGCTGGAACGAATCAGGGGGCACATCCTGCACAAGCGCCTCACCCAGATCTCGCCGCTCGCCGTGCCTGTGATGCTGGAAATCGGCAAGGAGCCGGTGGCGGGCGAAGCACAGGAGCATGTGCTGTCCATGGCGGCGGAAGATCTCATCGCCGAAGCCATGGCGTGAATCATGCGGAGCGGCTATGACGAGGCCTGATGCTGCGGAATGAAGACATGACGGGTATGACGGCCAGGCGCCTCGCGCCGATCGAGACTGTGGAGACGACGGCCGAGATCGCGCTTTCGGGCGTGGCCGCGGTCTGTGATCTGACCGGCGCCATGTACCTGCCGGATCATCGGACGCTTGTGGTCTCAGACCTGCATCTCGAAAAGGGCGCGGCCTTCGCAAGGCGCGGCCAACTGCTGCCGCCCTATGACACGCTGGCAACGCTTCGTCTGCTTGAGAGCGTGGTGAACCGCTACCAGCCCGCGACGATCATCAGCCTCGGCGATAATTTCCATGACCGCGTCGGCTCGGCCATGATGCCGCTGGTATTTCGCGAGATGATCCATGGTCTGGTCGCCGGACGTGAGATCGTTTGGATCAATGGCAACCACGATCCGGATGGCACAACGGCTTTGCCGGGCGTGTCCATGGATGAGTTTTCGCTCGCCGGCCTCACCTTCCGCCACGAACCTTCGCTTGCCCATGGCAAGGGTGAAGTGGCAGGTCATCTCCATCCCTCAGCCACCGTACGCCGCCGCGAAAAATCGGTCCGCCGTCCATGCTTTGCGACCGATGGCCTGCGCATGGTCATGCCATCCTTCGGCGTCACCACCGGCGGCCTTGACCTGCGGCACAAGGCCTTCACCGGTCTCTTCGCCCGTACCGACCTGATCGCACACCTGCTCGGCCGCGACCGGATCTATTCGGTGCGCTACGGCAATCTGCTCGGCTGATCCCGTCAGTCTTTCCGGAAGATCAGGCTTGCCGCCCAGCCCGTGATCAAGGCAAGCAGCACGGCAAATGTGCCGTAGGCCAGGGGCTGTTGATGAGCGGCTTCAGTGATCGCTTCTTCCAGACCCGTCTTGATGACGCGCAGCGGCAATTCCCGTTGCCCGATGAACTCGCCCGACTTGAACAGGTAGGCATGCACCGTATGAACGCCATTCGGGATATTGGCAGGAAGCCGAAGCGTCGCCTGAAAAAGGCTCGATGATACGAAGCGCACACCGCCCGTGTCGCGCTGGTAGAGACCGCCATTCTGTTTCAGTCTGCGAAACGCCTCGCGAAACTCGCTGAGGTTTGCGGAATTGCTGATGAAACCCGTGGGCGTTAGCGCGAGGTGATCGATGCCGATGCCGAGCGAGGTCAGGAGGTCATCCTCGGCGATCTCCTCCACAGGCCGGGTGCTGGCCAAGGAATAGGAGATTGGCATTTGTTCGAAGGTCAGCGACGTCCGGTTGACCCAGATCCCGAATAGCCGCTCCTTGCGGCGCACGGTCGTCCAGTCGCGTGGTCCTTCCAGCGTCACCACCACATCATACTGCCCGATTGCTAGAAGCAATTGGTCGGTGTTGGTGAGTGCACCGAAGACGGTCAGATCGGCGCCAGAAAAATCCGAAGTAATGGCGATCTCGCTGGTGGAGATGCCGATCTCAAGGCCTTCGCGTTCCGCAAGCTGTGTCGTCAGCGGATCCTGGGCCGCCGCCGGGGTCGACCAAGCGGTGAACATCGCAATGGTGAGAGCGAGGAGAGTTGCTTTCATCTCAGCCCCCGATCGCCAGAGAGTAGATGTCGTCGGGCGTCACGACCAGTTCGATCGCGAGACGCACGCCGACGGCGAGCACGAGAAGCCCCAGCAGCGCGCGCAACTGTTCGCCGCGCAGCTTCTGGCCGACACGCACGCCATATTGCGCGCCAATCACGCCGGCCACCATCAGGATGAAGGCGAGCACGATATCGACGGAATAGTTCGCCGCCGCCTGGACGATCGTGGTGTAGGCGGTGGTAAATATGATCTGGAAGAGCGAGGTGCCGACGACGACATTTGTGGGAATGCGCAGCAGATAGATCATGGCCGGGACCATGATGAAGCCGCCGCCGACACCCATGACCGAAGTCAGGATGCCGATGCCGAAACCGAGCGCGAGGATCGGGATGACGCTCAGATAGATCTTCGATTTCTTGAAGCGCATCTTGAAGGGCAGACGGTGCACCCAGTTGTGCTGCCCGGGCCGCTTCAGGGGGACGGCTTCGTTGCGGGCGGCCCGGCGAAGCGCCCGCAAGCTCTCCGCCAACATCAACCCACCGACCGTGCCGAGGAACACCACGTATAGCAGCGAGATGATCAGGTCGAGCTGACCGAGACGCCTCAGCCACGAGAAGATGTAGACACCGATCGTCGCACCGACCAGACCTCCTATCAGCAGAACTGTTCCAAGCTTCATATCCAGCGTACCGCGCCGGAAATGCGAAATGGCACCCGATACGGAGGAAGCCACGACCTGGTTCGCGCCGGTTGCAACGGCGACGACTGGAGGAATGTTGTAGAAGATCAGGAGTGGCGTGATGAGGAAGCCGCCACCGACCCCGAACATGCCCGAGAGAAAGCCGACAGCCGCGCCCATGCCGAGAATGATGAACACATTGACCGACAACTCGGCGATCGGCAGATAGATCGTCACGTCAGGACCTCAAATGCGGGTAGCCGCGCCTTGGGGCGCGGTCACGTCAGAGCTATGAGCCCCTTGTTCTCTCTCATGCTGGCCAGGCGCAAGTCCTTGATCGGACTTGCTCCCCTTCGAATTCTTTTCTGCGCCTCAAGGCCATCCAAGTCAATTCGAGAGCCCGTCATAGACCCTTATTCGCGGTCTTTTATGACAGCCGTATCATTTGTTGCGGGCCAGAAGCTCGGTCACCAACTTATCCGTCACCTGACCTGTCGGCTGTTCACCGATCGATGTCTGGAAGGCCTTGATCGCCGAGACCGTCTTGGCGCCCATCACACCATCGGGCGTTCCTGCGTCATAGCCGTTCTTGTTTAGAATAGCCTGGATGTTACGGATCGCCTTCTTCATGTCGACGCTTGCGGTCTTCAGGCCCTTGCCGGCCCATTCGTCTGGCGTGTTGACCGAATTGGCGTCCGGGTCCATCTCCTTGGCCTTCCAGAGGTCCACCTCGGCACGGGCGCGTTCGAGTTCCTCGGGCTTCAGCGCATTGGCCACCTCGTCGCGCTTTTGCGCTGCATCCGTATCGCCGCCCTTGGCTGCGATCGCAAACCACTTGTAGGACGTCACCAGATCCGGCGAGGTCCCGTTGCCACGGGCACTGAGGATCGCGAGGTTGAACTGGCTGTCTGAAATCCCGTAATCAGCGGCCTTTCCGAACCACTCCACCGCCTTGGCATAGTCCTGTGCGCCGTCCTTGCCGGAGGCATAGATGACGGCGAGGTTGTGCATGGCGCTGGCATTGCCGGCATTCGCTGCCATTTCGTAATAGCGCTTTGCTTCGCCGATATTGGGTGCAACGCCCGTTCCCTTTTCGAGGAAATTGGCGAGCCGGTACTGAGCGGGCGCAAAACCCTTGTCGGCTGCAAGGCGATACCATTTGGCCGCTTCGGCGAAGTCGTTTTTGACGCCACGACCCTCGGTATAACGGGCGCCGATCTCGAAGAGCGCGACCGGATCGCCATTCTTGGCGGCGATCGAAAGCGATGGCGGCGTGATTTCCGAGGGAACCACGATCTCTGCGGCAGGCGCAGCCGGTGCGATTTCCTCGGCAACGACCACATTGGCCCCCGCATCGGCAACTCTGGTTGGCGCTTCGAGCGTCTGGCCCGGCGCGCTCGTCGCAGGTGCCATCAGAGCGCTGACAGGGGCCGTGTCACCCGCTTGAACAGTTGCAGGCGGCGCCGATGTGTCTTGAGCGACGACAAGATCTTCATCCGTCTCGGCTGGAGGCTCTGCCTGAGCAGACGCCGCAGAAAGTGTCGCGGTGCCGGTGTCGCCCTGAACATCGACTGCATCAGCGGTCTCGACCGCGGGGTCTGCAATGATGGCCTCGCTCGTCTCGTCCTGACCGGTCTCTTCGATGGCGACGGGCGCTTCGCTGCGGGTCAGCGTATTGACGAGCGGCATGGCCATGGCAACGAGAAGCACGGCTCCCACCGCCATCATGATGGGACGGCGATACCGCGCGAAGAGGGAGGTTTCCCCCGACTTCGCCTTGGCCTTCACATCGGCCATGGTCTTGTTGCCTGTAGGCGCTGCCTTCTGGGCACGATCCATTTCCATGGCGGCCGCCTGAGCGGCGCGCCGGGCGGCGGCGATGTAGTCGGTCCGGTCCCCATTGTCGGCGCCGGCTGGCGTTGCACCCTTGGTTGCCTGCTGACTGGCACGAACGCGCTCAAGGATCTTGCGCACATCGGGCGCTCCGGAACCGGGCTCCAAAAGTTCATTCGCGTCGTCGGGCGGCAGCACGTCGACCGGATCGATCGACGGCGAAGGATCGACCATCTGGCGAGGCTCTGCAGGGGCCTTTGGCGCCTTCTTGCCCGGCATCAGCTTCTTGCCCAGGCCGGCGAGCAGGCTGGGCTTCGCAACCTTCTTTTCTCGTGCGGCATCGATCACCGGCAGCGCGGTCATGGTCTGGGCGAAATCATCCGCTGCGGCGAGCAGCTCCTGATCGATCGGATGTGTCGGTTCCGCAACCGGTTCGGCGACCATATGCGGTGGTTTTGGAGCCGGTGCTGCGGCTTGATGTGCACGCGACACCGGTGCGGGAGCAACGGGGGCCTGGGCAAAGAGAGGTGCTGCTTCGGGCTGCTGTCCGAGATGGTGCAACTCGTCGAGCCGTCCGGCGATCTGCACGAGTGTGTCATGCAGGGCCTCGAAGGTGCGGTGGGTCCGCTCTTCTGAGTGACGGCTATAGTCTTCGAGCTGCTTGAGATGATCCGACAGGGCCGACAGAGCGGAGATGTCAGCCGATGCCGCCTGGCTTCCAGCCGGGAAACGCTGAGCGAAATTGGCCATGACGGTCTCGGCGGCCTGCCGGGCGGCCTCGATGATGTATTCGTCGCTCGTCGCAACATAATCCTCAAGTGCCGAAATGCGGCCCGAAACCTCCGGATCGGCCGGCGAGGGCTGGCTGATCAGGGCTGAGAGATGGGCGATCTGGTCTTCGAGCCCCTTGAGGCTGGCGCTTTCGCCAGTAGGGGCGGAGGAGCTGGTTTCCTCAAGACGGTCGACCACGGCATTCAGGCGGTCTTCGAGGTTGCGTAGGGCACTGTCATCGATCATGGCGACCGGCTGCGGTGCGTCGAGCTCCTCAATGTGACGCGCCAGGATTTCGAGCCGATCGGCAAGGCGGTCGTTGACGGCACTGCCGTCGAGCGCATCGATCTTGCGGGAGATGTCGGCAAGATAGCCGGTGAGTTCCGGCGCCGGCGCAGGCCGCTGCACCTTCTCCAGCATGTAGGAGAGTTGGTCCAGCCGCTCTTCCAGACGGACCGCGCCCTGTTCTGTCGATAGCTGTTCAATGCGCTCGGTCAGCAGCTCCAGCCGCTCGGCCATCTCGTGCGAGGCATCCGGCAGCTGCGGTGCGCGCGTCTCGGAGAGGGTCTCGATCTGGCGCGCGAGACCCGAGAGCCGCTCTTCCAGCCGATGAAACGTCGCCGGATCGTTGCCCGGGCCGCTGTTGCGGCTGCCGGCCGCGATGGCGCGCGTGATTTCGTCGAGTCGCATGTCGAGCGAGGCGAACTGTTCCGTCAGCTTGCGCTCGTTGGGATCGATATGTGCACCGATATGTTCGAGTGCTGACGCGACGGTCACAAGCTTGTCTTCTAAAGCCCGGATCGCGCGCGTGTCGCCCATGCCGCCGAGCTGCGACTTGATGTCGTCGAGGCGGTCGGCGATGCGAATGATCTCGTCGCGCATGGCGCCGGTGTCGAGGCCATCGAGACGGACTTCGACATCGTCCCAACGGCGCTCCATACGGCGCATGGAATCCTCGCGGGCAAGGCCGTCCATCAGCGAGCGCAGGTCGTCGAAGTCCTCACGCAGACCGTCGGTGCCCGGAGCCTTGATGCCTTCGAGCCGCTGGATGCTTTCGGCCAGACGGGCAATGTCCTGGCGCATGTCGTCCTGCGGGCGGCTTTCTTCGGCAAGCTGGCGGATCGAGCGCATCTCGTTGCGCAGGCCGGCAATCTCGCGCGACAGGCTTTCGCTGATGTCCTGCTTCAATTCGCGGCGCAGGCCGCTCAGCGCTTCCGTGATGTCCTGGCTGGCGCGCGCGGGTGGTGCGACGGGAGCGCGCACGGCATAGGCCGGCTGCGGATCGGAAAGCGGAGGCAGGGGCTGGCGCACCGTCGTTCGCGGTAAGGGTTCTTCGCTGCGGCTGTAAAGGCTGCGGTCGGAACTGCGGGCACGGCTTTCCTCGAGCGCGCGCTGGCGCTGGCGGATTTCGGCAAGCGGATCCGGCCGGGTGTCGCGGACATCGCGTTCGCTGCGCGGAAGGTCGTCGGCGCGGCGGCCGGGCAGGGGGCGTGCCACCGGCTCGTCTGCACTGCGGCTGCGCGCGCTCTGTTGGCCAATCAGTCCCTCGATGCGAGCCTCAAGCCCTTCGATGGTGCGGTTCAACGCATCCAGCGAGGACGGGTTGCCGGGCCGTTGGGTCTGGGATCGCGATCCGTTCATGGTTCTGCTCGCCTCGATGGTGCCGGACGCAGCGTGCGTCCGAATGCGTCCAGGTGGTCCTGTGTGACGTCGACGAATGCCTCTTGCCCCGAGGGCTATGAGGGCGCGTCGGAATCGCGGATGGATCACCAGCTTTCAAACGCAACCTTTCATGAAACATGGTAAACAAGCCGTTAAGCTTCGCGAAAAATCGGTGAATACGGGTATCTCCCGTATGTCGTAACGCCCCGCACAAGGGCCTTCCTTTAGAGGCCTTTGATGGACGGGGAGGGGACCGTGGTCCTTGCAAAAATGCTGCGCTTAAAAATTTTGACGTTTACGCGCACGTCAATTATTTGTATAAGCCAGAACAGTCCGATCCCGTCGGAACCGAAGTCTTTGGAGGAAGATGACCGATGCCTGTCTACAAGGCCCCCGTAAACGACACGCTTTTCATTCTCAACGACGTCCTTGGTCTCGAGCGGTACAACAACCTGCCGGGCTTTGAAGACGCGACCCCCGACATGATCGAGGCGATCGTCGGCGAGGCGGCCAAGCTCGCGGAAGAGCAGCTCTTCCCGCTCAATCTCTCCGGCGACCAGGAAGGCTGTGTCCGTTCGGATGACGGTTCGGTCAAGACGCCGAAGGGTTTCAAGCAGGCTTATGACGCCTATTGTCAGGGCGGCTGGCTTGGTCTGGCCGTACCTGCTGAATACGGTGGTCAGGGCCTGCCTTACACGCTGCACACCGCCGTCGGCGAATTCATGTCCTCCGCCAACATGGCGCTGATGATGTATCCGGGCCTCACCCAGGGCGCGATCGCCGCGATCCTGGAGCATGGCTCCGACGAGCAGAAGCAGAAGTATCTGCCGAAGATGGTCGAAGGCATCTGGACCGGCACGATGAACCTCACCGAGCCGCATTGCGGCACCGACCTCGGCCTGCTGCGCACCAAGGCGGTTCCCAACGGCGACGGCTCCTACAAGATCTCCGGCCAGAAGATCTTCATCTCTGCCGGCGAGCACGACATGTCGGACAACATCATCCACCTCGTGCTCGCACGCATCGAAGGCGCGCCCGAGGGCACCAAGGGCATCTCGCTCTTTATCGTGCCGAAGTTCATGGTCGGCGACGACGGTTCGGTAGGCAGCCGTAACACGGTCACCTGCGGCGCCATCGAGCACAAGATGGGCATTCACGGCAATGCCACCTGCGTGATGAACTATGACGAGGCGACCGGCTATCTGATCGGCGCCGAGAACAAGGGCCTCGCGGCCATGTTTGTCATGATGAACGAGGCCCGCCTCGGCGTCGGCCTGCAGGGTCTGTCGATCTCCGAAATCGCCTATCAGAACGCCGCCAACTATGCCCGCGAGCGCATCCAGGGCCGCTCTCTGTCGGGCGTCAAGGCGCCGGAAAAGAAGGCCGACCCGATCATCGTGCACCCGGACATCCGCCGCGTCTTGCTCACTATCAAGGCCTTTAACGAGGCCGGCCGCGCCTTCACGCTGTGGACGGCGCTCAAGTCAGACGTCGCCCACCGCTCCGGTGACGCGACCGAGAAGCAGCTTGCCGACGACGTGCTCGGCCTGATGACACCGATCCTCAAGGGTGTCCTGACCGACAAGGGCTTTGACCATGCGGTCATGGCCCAGCAGGTCTATGGCGGTCACGGCTACATCGAAGAATGGGGCATGTCGCAGTATGTCCGCGATGCCCGCATCGCGATGATCTACGAAGGTGCCAACGGCATCCAGGCCCTCGACCTCGTTGGCCGCAAGCTCGGCCTCAACGGCGGCCGCGCCGTGATGGCGCTTTTCAAGGAAATCGGTGATTTCTGCGAGGAGAACCGTGGCGACGAGAACCTGTCGGCCTACACCAAGAGCCTGAAGAAGGGTCTGAACGACCTGCAGGCTTCGACCATGTGGTTCATGCAGAACGCCATGGCCAAGCCCGACAACGCCGGTGCTGGTTCGACCGATTACATGCATCTCTTCGGTCTCGTCGTGCTCGGCTACATGTGGGCCAAGATGGCCAAGGCCGCCAATGACAACTTGGCCGCAGGCTCTGGCGATGCGGACTACTACAAGAACAAGCTGATGACCGGCCGCTTCTACATGGAAAAGGTCATGCCGGAGACGGCATTGCGTAAGGCCCGGATCGAAACCGGCGCCGACAGCCTGATGGAAATGGCCGCGGAAGCGTTTTGATCTTTCCCTTCTCCCCTGCGGGGAGAAGGTGGCCCGACAGGTTAGGCGCAACGCGTTGCGCCTGGGATGAGGGGGGCGCGCTTGCGCAATCCGCCCCCTCATCGCCTCGCATTCGCTCGGCACTTCTCCCCGCTGGGGAGAAGAGGGAAAAATTCCGGCGCCCCCGTGCGCCCAAGGGAGAGAGACGATGACTGAAGTCTTCATTTACGACCATGTGCGCACGCCCCGCGGGCGCGGCAAGAAGGACGGTTCGCTGCACGAAGTGCCGACCCCCCGTCTGGCCGCCAAGACACTGGAAGCACTGCGCGACCGCAACGGCCTCGACACCTCGACCGTCGATGACATCATCTTCGGCTGCGTCGATCCGGTCATGGAAGCCGGCGCCGTGATCCCGAAGGCTGCCGCCTTCGAGGCCGGTTATGACTTCGCCGCCCCCGGCATCCAGATCTCGCGCTTCTGCGCCTCCGGTCTCGACGCGATCAACCTCGCCGCCGGCAAGGTCGTGGCAGGCTCCGATGACATCGTCATCGCTGGTGGCGTCGAAAGCATGTCCCGCGTCGGCATGGGCATGTCGGGCGGTGCCTGGTACATGGACCCCTCGGTCAACTTCCCCGGCTATTTCATGCCGCAGGGTGTGTCTGCCGACCTGATCGCCACCAAGTATGGCTTCACCCGCGACGATGTCGACGCCTATGCCGTCGAGAGCCAGAAGCGCTCCGCCGCCTCCTGGGCTGCCGGCAACTTCGCCAAGTCCGTCATCCCGGTGAAGGACGGCAACGGCCTCGTCATTCTCGACCGCGACGAACACATGCGCCCCGGCACCGACATGCAGTCGCTGGCAAGCCTGAATCCTTCCTTCCAGATGCCCGGCGAAATGGGGGGCTTCGAAGCCGTCGCCATCCAGGCCCATCCGGAAATCGAGCGCATCAACTACATCCACCATGCCGGCAATTCGTCCGGCATCGTTGATGGTGCTGCTGCCGTTCTCGTCGGCTCCAAGGCCGGCGGTGAGGCGATGGGTCTGAAGCCGCGCGCGCGCATCCGCGCCTTCACCAATATCGGCTCCGACCCAGCGCTCATGCTGACCGGCCCGGTTGACGTGACGGAAAAGCTCCTGAAGCGCACCGGCATGAAGATCTCCGACTTCGACCTGTTCGAACTGAACGAGGCCTTCGCCGCCGTCGTCCTGCGCTTCATGCAGCATTTCAACGTCGACCATTCGAAGATGAACGTCGCCGGCGGCGCGATCGCCATGGGCCATCCGCTCGGTGCCACCGGCGCGATGATCCTCGGCACTGTGCTGGACGAGCTGGAACGCCGCGATCTGAACACCGCGCTGGTCACGCTCTGCATCGGCGCCGGCATGGGTACGGCGACGGTTATCGAGCGCGTTTGAGGGGGAAGCTCCCCCTCATCCGCCTGCCGGCACCTTCTCCCCGCTGGGGAGAAGAGTGGTCGCCGCAGCGCTGGCCAATCCTCCTCTCCCCTCGGGGACAGGGTGGCCGAGCCAAGCAGAGGCCGGGTGAGGGGGATGCTCCTCGCAACATCGAATTTCAGGGAAGAGGAATCCCATCATGACCTACAAGAACTTTACCATCGAGACTGACGCAGACGGCATTGCCCTCGTCACCTGGGACATGCCAGACAAGTCGATGAACGTCTTCACCGTGGAAGTGATGGACGAGATCGAGAAAATCCTCGACCAGACCGTCGCTGATGACGGCATCAAGGGTGTGGTCTTCACCTCGGGCAAGTCCTCCTTCTCCGGCGGCGCCGATCTCACCATGATCAAGGGCATGTTCTCCATGCTCGAAGAGGAAAAGGCCAAGGATCCGGCCGCCGCTGTCCAGAAGCTCTTTGACGCCGCCGGTCGCATGACCTGGCTGTGGCGCAAGATCGAGACCAACGGCAAGCCGTGGGTCTCCGCCATCAACGGCACCTGCATGGGCGGCGCAACCGAACTGTCGCTCGCCTGCCATGGCCGCGTGGCGTCGAACGCCAAGTCGGTCAAGATCGGCCTGCCGGAAGTCAAGGTCGGCATCTTCCCGGGCGCCGGCGGCACGCAGCGCGTTGCCCGCCTCGCCAACACGCAGGACGCCCTGCAGATGATGACCACCGGTCAGACGCTGTCGGCAGCTCGCGCCAAGGCTATGAACCTGGTGCATCAGGTCGTCGAGCCAGGCGAACTGATCAACGCTGCGAAACAGATGATCAAGGACGGTCTGAAGCCTGTCGCCCCTTGGGACGAAAAGGGCTTCAAGGTTCCCGGCGGTGGCATCTGGACGCCGGCCGCAGCCCAGCTATGGCCGGCCGCTTCCGCGATCATGCGCCGCGAAACCGCCGGCAACTATCCGGCAGCACTCGCCATCCTGAAGAGCGTCTATGAAGGCCTGCAGGTGCCCTTCGACACGGGCCTTAGGATCGAGCAGCGCTACTTCACCGAGATCGTCCAGACCACCGAAGCCTATTCGATGATCCGCTCGCTCTTCGTCTCGATGCAGGAACTGAACAAGGGTGCCCGCCGCCCGGCGGGTCAGCCGAAGTCCGAGATCAAGAAGGTCGGCGTCGTCGGCGCCGGTTTCATGGGCGCCTCGATCGCCTATGTGACAGCCGCTGCCGGCATCAATGTCGTGCTGATCGACCGCGACATGGAAGCTGCCGGCAAGGGCAAGACCCATTCGGAAGGCCTCGTTGCCGGTGCCGTCGGTAAGGGAAAGCTGACCAAGGACGAGGGTGAAAAGCTCCTGTCACTGATCACGCCCTCAGATGATTACGGCACGCTGGCCGACGCCGATCTCGTCATCGAAGCCGTCTTCGAAGACCGCGACGTCAAGAAGGCCGTGATCGAAAAGGTCGAGGCCGTGCTGCCGGAAGGCGCGATCTTTGCCTCCAACACCTCGACCCTGCCGATCACGGGCTTGGCCGGAAACTCCAAGCGCCCGGTCGATTTCATCGGCATCCACTTCTTCTCGCCGGTCGAGAAGATGATGCTGACCGAAGTCATTCTCGGCAAGGAGACGGGTGACAAGGCGCTGGCGGTGGCCCTCGATTATGTTGCCGCGATCAAGAAGACCCCGATCGTCGTCAACGACACGCGCGGCTTCTTCGTCAACCGCTGCGTCCTGCGCTACATGTCCGAGAGCTACAACATGCTCATCGAAGGCGTGCCGCCGGTCATGATCGAGAATGCCGCAAAGTTCGCCGGCATGCCGGTCGGTCCGCTGGCGCTGAACGACGAAGTGGCGATCGATCTCTCCTACAAGATCCTGAAGGCAACCGTTGCTGACCTCGGCGAGAAGGCGATTGACCCGCGCCACATGGAGCTGGTTGCCCGCATGGTCGAAAAAGAAGAGCGCTTTGGCCGCAAGAACGGCAAGGGCTTCTACGACTATCCGGCAAAGCCCGCGAAGAAGCATATCTGGCCGGGCCTGAAGGATCTCTACCCGCAGCAGAAGCCGGAAGCCGTCGACGTCAAGACATTGCAGGAACGCTTCCTCGCAACTATCGCACTGGAAGCTGCCCGCACCGTCGAGGAAGGCATTGTCACCGACCCGCGCGAAGCCGATGTCGGCTCGATCCTGGGCTTCGGTTTTGCACCCTACACCGGCGGTGCCCTGTCCTATATCGACGGCATGGGTGTGAAGACCTTCGTGGAACTCTGCGAACGCCTCGCCAAAGACTACGGCCCGCACTTCACGCCAACGCCGCTCCTCAAGGACATGGCCGCCAAGGGTGAAACCTTCTACGGCCGCTTCGACCCCTACGGCGAAGCCGCTAAGGCCGCATGAGCTTAGGTCCTGAATGAATTGGAAAAGGCGGCCCGCAGGCCGCCTTTTTTCGTTCGGGTCTTGTGTGAAGCTTCAGTTCGTCAGCTCATACGACCGCCGCAGCCCCTGCGCGTCGAGCCAGGCAATAACTGCTTCCGGCTCGTCCGTCTGGATGATGGTCACGCCCCGTTCGATGAAGAAGCCCCAGACATCCTCCGGTCGCCCTGTCGAAAGTGCGAGATAATCGCCGCGTCCCCCCGCCACCATGCCCTCAGGGCGATCGGTGATCGGATAGGTGTTGATCCAAAGATGGGTGTTGTTGCGGACCGCAGCCGCGCGGGCGAGGGGCGAGAGCAGAGGTCCGCCATCCGAGGTGATCGGCTCCGATGAATCCCGATACCAGTGGACAAGCTCGGCGGCCGGTGCGCCGAGCGCTGATTGGGTACGGTCGATGAATGCGGGCTCGGTCACGGCGTCATCGGCGAGGATCGGCATGAAAGCGAACTCGGCCCCGATGGCGCGGCGGATGTCGCGAGCGAGTTGCAGCCGCTCGGCATTCCACACTGCCATCTTCAGAAGCACGCCGTCGCTCATACCGAGGCTGCGGGCGAGATCCGCGACTTCCACCAGGGCTTCCGGCTCGAGCTTGTTGTCGATGTTGATCAGGATCCGGCCGCGCGCATGCAGCATTGCTTCTTCGAGCGTGAAGACATGTTCGTCTGTCGGGCGACGGTCTCCCTCGACCAAGAGCCGGCAGGTTCTAAGCTCTGCAAGGGTGAACTCGACCACTTTTCCCTGGCAGCTGGTGGTGCGATCAAGTGTTTCATCATGCATGATGACAAGGGTGCCGTCTTTCGAACGCCTCACATCGAGCTCCACCATTTCAACCCCGGTCGAAACGGCGTGGTCGATGGCGACAAACGAGTTTTCGGCGCGAACGACCACGCCATCCTTCTTCCAGCCGGCGCGATGGGCCACGACCATGACATGATCACGATTGAGGTTGGCCTCGGTCAGACGCTCATGAATGAGGGCCGCACGGTTAGACGGAGGAATGGGGGCGAGGCTTGCAGCCCCCGTGACGAGGGTCAGAAGCAGTCCGAGGACGAGAACGGCGAGACGCATGAGCAGGGCTCCGATCTTCAGTGTCGTTCTCGCCGCAATAGGCGCTTCGAGTGAAGCCGCCATGACGGTTTTCTGAAGCCTCTGTGACAGCGAGGCATGGAACAGCCACGTAGCTCCTTCCGTTGAGCGCTGGCCTAGAAAGAAAAGGGATACCTGCATGACGACAGCGACCGGCATACCGGATCACTACAGGGCTATCGAAGTCGAACTTCCTGTGAACGCCGTGCTGCATCTCTGGCTAAAGGCGGTGACGCCGGAAGAGCCGGGGGCGGTGTCGTTGTACAGCGTAAATGGCAAGTTTGGTGAAGTGCAGGCTTCGAATGCGGAAGAGAACTCCTTCCGCATCTATCAGGTATTCGGCGGAGGCACGGTCACCCTCGCCTATGACATGGCGGTTACGTCGCTCTCTGTCGCCTACTGGTTCACGCCTTCGGACGTGCTGGAGACTGGCATCACGGTCATCCATACCAATCCGTCGAACGAGCCGCCGGATCTGCCTTATGGATATCACTTCCGCCCGCCCTTCGGCTGGATGAATGACCCGAACGGCTTCGGTCGATTCGGAGGACGCCCGCATCTCTTCTACCAGCACTATTCGCATGGACGCATCTGGAACAACATGCATTGGGGCCACGCCGTCTCTTCGGACTATTTGCGCTGGCGGCATCTGCCGGTCTTCCTCTTCCCCTCCGAGGAACTGACGGTGCGACCGGACAAGCGCGGAGGCGCCTTCTCCGGTTCGGCGATTGCGCGGACCGACGGGCCCGGCATCCGGGTTTTCTTCACGGAGAAGATCGCCGAGCGCATGCCCGAGCAGGAAATCCAGCTGAC
Source organism: Rhizobium sp. R86522 (assembly GCF_042466255.1). Taxonomy (NCBI): domain Bacteria; kingdom Pseudomonadati; phylum Pseudomonadota; class Alphaproteobacteria; order Hyphomicrobiales; family Rhizobiaceae; genus Rhizobium; species Rhizobium sp. R86522. The sequence continues at coordinate 3,297,168 of NZ_JAXHBX010000001.1, read as the reverse complement.
GGCGACATCGACTGATCTGTTCAGCGCGGGTGCAGCAGAAGTCTTCCTGCCCCGCAGGCCCGATGGCGAAGGCCTGACATTCGACTTTCGCGACCCTTACGTTTTCCGCGGTCCGGATGGGTTGTGGAAAATGCTGCTCGGCAGTCAGAGCGGCACGGGCGGCGTGGTGCTGCTTTACCAGACGGAGGACAACACGGCCGCCGCCGGCTGGGCCTATGTCGGCAAGCTCTACACCGAGACGCGCTATCAAACCTCGGCCCTCGAATGCCCCTGCCTTCTGCCCATGGATGGCGACTACCGCGACCCAGCCACCCGCTGGGCGCTGATCTATGGCCTGATGAACGGCGAGGACAAGGAGACCGGTCGACATAATCTGACGACGATCGATATCGGTTGGTTCGACGGCCGTAGTTTCGCCAAGTCCTTCGGCCGCGAACTCGATTTCGGCACCGACAACTATGCTTTCCAGGCATTCGTCGATGGCAACACGCCGGTCGGCATCGGCTGGCTCGGCAATTGGGCGGATACCGGTCCGACCGTCGATTTTCCCTCTGCGATGACATTGCCGCGCACGCTGGTTCTCGAAGGAGATACGTTGCTGACGCCTCCCATTGGCGCGGCCGAAAGCCTGCGCGCGCGCATGCTCGATCGTACGCGGCTGGCGTCCGGGCAACTCATAGAGCTGCCCAATGGCGCTGCCGAAATAACCTTCGAGCTGTTGGAGGCGGGCGGCGCGTTCCGCCTGGAGTTCGACCATCCGGACATTCGCCTGGCCGTTGCCCAGCATGAGGAAGGCCTTGAGATCCTGTACGGCTATCTCGACCGCCCCGAGGAGCCGCCGGGTCCGCGCTATCTGGCGAAGGCGGCCGGCGCCCGCCGCCTGCGCGTCTTCCTCGACTACGGCTCTCTGGAGGTTTTTGCCGATGGCGGGCGCGTCGCCGGCACCAAGCGGATTGCTGGCTTTGAGCCGGTAAGGGCGGCAAGGCTCGTGGCTGAGCCCGGTGTCGTGGTCAACGCCACCGTATGGAGCCTCAGGCTCTGAGATCCCTGCGACATCGACTGTCATTGGGCTGTCAACAAGCCGGGATTAGGGTTCTGCAACAACCAGGCAGGGCCGATCATGAACATGCGAGAGACCACCGACGCCACCATTCGCGCAGCTGAAATCCACACCGAGATGGTGACGCTTAGGCAAGCGATCCTCGACGGAGCTTCGCTTTTGTCGTCAGGGAATGGCGAAGCGGATCCGGCGATCGCCAATCTGGCCCATTACCTTGCTTTGCGTCATCACGATATTCGTCTGTTGCAACGGCGCCTCATGTCGCTTGGCCTCTCTTCCATGGGCCGGCTGGAGAGCCGTGTCCTGCCAACGATCGACGCCGTGATCCATGCGCTGGCATCGCTTTCGGGCGTCCGGGCAGAGGCTCCCGCCATGCCGGCGGAAACAGATTTTTTTGCTGGCGAGGCGCGGCTTGAGGCTGCCACTGTTGACCTGTTTGGCACAAAGCCGGCTAGCCGCCGGACGCGAATCATGGTGACGCTGCCCAGTCAGGCCGCCGAAAGTCCCGACCTTATTCTCGATCTCGCCCGGGCCGGCATGGATGTCGCCCGCATCAATTGCGCCCATGACGATCCGGAGGCGTGGCGTACCATGACAGCTTTCGTCCAGGCAGCCGCCGGCGTCTGCGGACGTGACATCAAGGTTCTGATGGACATTGCCGGTCCAAAGATCAGAACGGGCGAAGTGGCCTCGGTCGACAAAAAGCCGAGGCTGCAGATCGGTGATCGCGTCCGCCTCGTCGCAAATGCTGCTCCGCGTATCGATGAGAAAGCCCCGCACTCGGCTGCGGTCTCGCTACCGGAAATGGTCACCCGACTCTCCGTCGGTGATCGGCTCCGTTACGATGACGGAAAGCTCGAAGCGGTTGTCGAAAGCGTCGCAGCGGAGGAGGCGATCATCGTCGTTCGGCGCACCAAATCCGGCGGCACTCGCCTGAAGCCCGAAAAGGGCATCAACCTTCCCGACACCGCGCTCGGGCTTTCGCCGCTGACCAGCAAGGACGAAGCCGACCTTGAGATGGTCATCGAATGCGCCGATCTGATCGGCTATTCCTTTGTCAGTCGACCGGAAGACATCGATCTGCTCGACGACGTCCTCGCTCGTCACGGCAGGACCGATCGGCAGCTCGGCCTGATCGCCAAGATCGAGCAGCCGCTCGCGCTCACCAATCTTCCGGCCCTTATCGCGCGGGCACGCCAGCGCGGGCCGTTCGGTGTGATGATCGCACGTGGCGATCTCGCTGCTGAAATCGGCTTTGAACGGCTGGCGGAAATGCAGGAGGAGATCCTCTGGATCTGCGAGGCGGCCTCCGTGCCCTGCATCTGGGCGACACAGGTGCTGGAAGACATGGTTAAGCAGGGCATTCCGACACGCGGCGAGATGACCGATGCCGCTATGGCGGCGCGGGCCGAATGCGTGATGCTGAACAAGGGGCCCGCCGTGGTCGAGGCGGTCTCGCTTCTCGACCGTCTGATGGGGCGCATGAACGATCACGTCTTCAAGAAGACGCCGACGCTGCGCGCCCTGAAGAGCTGGTGAGATCGGGTATCTCAAGCCCACTTAGCCGCAGAGCTATTCAGCTGCCGCACTGCGTTGCGAGGAGACCTGCGTGATGAAGGCACGAAGCGCAGCAGGCCGCACCGGCTTGTGCTGCAGGGTTATCGAATGGCGCTCGGCCTCCGCACGCACCTCCGCCGAGCGATCGGCTGTGATCAGAAGAGCGGGGATGTCGGCCTGTGTCAGTGCTCTTAGCCTGAGAACTGCCCCGATGCCGCTGCCATCGTCCAGATGGTAGTCGACAATGACCAGATCCGGAGCCTTGGTGGACTTGATCAGTTCGTCCATCTCGGCGATCGAGCCTGCGCATTCGACAGTGCAACCCCAACCGGAGATGAGAAGCTGCATGCCTTCGAGGATCTTCGGCTCGTTGTCGATGCACAGCACCCGGAAGCCCTGCAGCGCCGGCGTGGAGCGACTGCCGGCATCGATCGATACGACGCCCTGGGCGGCCGGCTTTGCGACGTCGAGCGGCATGACAACCTTGAACGTCGTACCCTTGCCAGGCTTCGAGGCGAGTTCCACCGGGTGTTGCAGCACCTTGGCGATGCGGTCGACGATCGACAAGCCGAGGCCGAGACCGGATGCTGTGCGCATGCCTTCTTCGAGCCGCGCGAACTCCTTGAACACGGTGCGAAACTTGGACGAGGGGATGCCGATGCCGCTATCCGTCACCTGGATCACCACCTTGTCGCCTTGACGCCGGGCCCCGACCACGACGCGGCCTGACGGCGTGTACTTGATCGCGTTCGAAACAAGGTTCTGGACGAGGCGGCGCAGCAGGGTCGGATCCGAGCGGACCGACAGTGTTGTCGGCATCACCACGAGCTTGAGGTCCTTTTCTCGAGCCATCGGCGCGAAGTCGGTTTCGATCCTTTGCAAGAGGCTGTTCAACGGCACGCTGGAAAAGCGTGGCTTCATCGCGCCGGTGTCCAGACGCGAAATGTCGAGAACGGCACCGAGAATGCTCTCGACCGATTCTAGAGCGGAATCGATATTGCCGACCAACGCGCTGTTTTGGGAATCGCCGAGCCGCTCGACCAGTGACGAGGAATAGAGCCGCGCGGCATTCAGCGGCTGCAGGATGTCGTGGCCGGCCGCGGCAAAGAAGCGGGTTTTTCCGATATTGGCCTCGTCGGCTGCCGCGCGGGCCTCCGCCAGTGCATGGTTCACCCGTGTCAATTCGGCAGTGCGTTCGCTGACGCGTTGTTCCAGCGTTTCATTGGCCTGCTTCAGGGCCTGGTCAGCCTCAACTCGGGAGGTAATGTCGCTGAAAGTCGCGACCAGGCCCTTGTCGGGCATGAGGTTGCAGCGCACTTCGATGATCCGTTGTCCACCGGCCAGCACCATCTGGAACGGCCTGTCGAACTGGTGGAAGCTTCGGATCACAGCCTGTGTGTCACCGGCCGGAACATCGCCTCGCTGCGCCAGAATGGCGATCATGTCGAGCAGCGGAAATCCGACTTGGCCGACATGCTCCGGCAGGTCCAGCAGCGTGCGGAAGCGCCGGTTCCAGATCGTCAGGCGGTCGGACGCGTCGAAGACGGCGATCCCCTGCTCCATCTGGGCGAGTGCCGTCTGCATCATGTCCTGATTGTATTGCAGTGCTTCCGAGGCCTGGTCGAGCAGCCAGACCGTATCGGCCGATGGATCCTCGGCCTTCTGCAGGATCAGCGACAGGACCAGCCGCGCCGAAGACGAACCGATCGCGCTGCCGAGCAGCTGTTCGGAAAAATGGATGAAGGCCATGTCGGCCGGACTGTCGTCGGCGAGTTTGCGGCCGACCGTCTGCTCGTAGGACCGGAATGACCGCTCCATGCGCTCATTGCCGAGATAGCGGGCAATCGCAGCCTTGAGGTCGCCGACGGCGACACTCGTCTTCCATCCCCGGGTTGCGGAGTTGGAGCGGGGCTGGCGCTTGATGAAGATCGCCGACTGGATGCGCTCCACTGGGCGCGGATTGCGGCTGAGCGAACCGATGACGAAGGCGAGTGTGTTGATCAGCAGGCTGAAGATTGTCGCATTGACCAGCGGATCCGCATATTGCGGCTCGAACATCGATAGACCGGGCAACAGGAAACCCAGCACTGCGGACGCGATCCAGGAGTGATCTTCGGCGCCGAGGCTCGGCAGGAAGAGCAGATAGGCCCAGACCAAGAACCCGATGGTGAGCCCGGCGATTGCGCCACGTGCATTGGCCCGTCGCCAGATCAAGCCGCCGAACATGGCCGGTGCGATCTGCGCGATGGCGGTGAAGGAGAGCAGGCCGATCTTGGCGAGCCCCGTCGTATTGTCGGCGGAGCGGAAGTAGACATAGCCGAGCAGGAGGACGCCGAAGATCGCCGTGCGCCGGATATGCAGCAGCGTCTTGGCGAAGTCCTCGCGTTGGCTGGGTCGCCCCACCAGCTTTTGCCGCAGGAAGATCGGCAGGACCATGTCGTTCGACACCATGATCGCCAGCGCCACGGAGGCGACGATCACCATGGCGGTCGCGGCTGAGAAGCCGCCGATGAAGGTGAGAAGCGACACGAAGCCGGAGCCAGCTTCAAGTGGCAGCGAGAGCACGTAGAGATCGGCATCGCCGCTGCCGCCAAACATCAGCACACCGGCGATTGCCGCCGGCAAAACGAAGATGTTGATGGCGATCAGGTAAATTGGCATCAGGATCCCGGCGAGCTTCAGTTCCCGGGGTGTACGGTTTTCGACCACGGTAACGTGGAACTGCCGGGGCAGCATGATGATCGCGAAGGCCGAAAGCGCAATCAACAGCAGCCAACGGCTGGGCGGCGTTTCATGCGTCAGTGCGGCCATGACCGCCTCGCTCTCCACGGCCTTCTGCCACAGATCGGCAGGTCCATCGAACATCACCCAGATGACGAAGACGCCGAGCGTCCAGAAGGCAATGAGCTTGACGACCGATTCCATGGCGATGGCAAGGATCAGGCCGTCCTGGTGCTCTGTCGCATCCGTATGGCGCGTGCCGAAGATCACCGCGAAGCAGGCAAGGATGAAGGCGACGATCAGCGGCAGGTCGATAAAGTAGAGATTGCCGGTGCCGATGCCGTAGGCGGTCGGATCCATGACGGCCGCAACCGAACTCGAGACAGCTTTCAGCTGGAGCGCGATATAGGGGATGATGCCGACCAGATAGATCACGGTGACCAGCATGCCGACGACGGGGTTCTTGCCGTATCGTGCCGCCACGAAGTCAGCGCCGGAGGTGATCTTTTCTGTCTTGGCGAGTTCGACGATCCGCCTCAGGATCGGCATGCCGAGCGTGTACATCAGGATTGGACCGATGTAGATCGCCATGAATTCGAGGCCGTGCTCGGCGGCAAGGCCCACGCCGCCGAAATAGGTCCAGGACGTGCAATAGACGGCGAGGCTGAGCGCATAGACGACCGGCCGTCCCCCGGCAGGAACACCGTGCACGCGCGTCTTCCGGTCCCCGTAGCTCGCAACGGCAAACAGGAGCAACAGGTAACCGATCGCTGACGCAACGATGATCCAGCCTGGGAACACCTTTTCCTCCTCGACTGCGCCCGAGCCGGAACCTTAGGGCATGTCGGCGTCTTTTGAAATCGTTTCGAATATTGACCTTAGTCGAAAGGGAATGGCGACGTGTGCCGAATTACCATTTTCGAAAGCGTGAAAATTGATTAACCATGATCTTGGACCGGTTCTGCGCCGGTGACTCTCGGACCATTTAGGAGCAGGGGAATATGCTACACGAATTCAAGACATTCATCGCCCGCGGCAACGTCATGGACCTTGCCGTTGGCGTGATCATCGGCGGCGCCTTCGGTCTGATCGTCAGTTCGCTGGTCGAGGACATCGTCATGCCGGTTGTCGGCTTCATTTTTGGCGGCTTCGACTTTTCCAATTATTTCCTGCCTTTGAGCAGCAATGTCACGGCAAACACGCTGGCCGCCGCCCGCGAGCAGGGTGCCGTCTTCGCCTACGGCAACTTCATCACGGTTATCATTAACTTCATGATCCTCGCCTGGATCATCTTCCTGATGGTCAAGGGCGTGAATTCGCTGCGCAAGTCGATGGAAAAGGAAGAGCTGAAGGCCTCCGAAGCCGCTCCGCCGCCGGCTGACGTGATGCTTCTGACCGAGATCCGCGACCTTCTCAAGACCCGCTGAAACCTCTCTGCGATCCGGCAGCGGATCGCAGAACCCATCAGCAGGATCGATCTTGTCCTCAAGGAATATCATGGGATTTTTGCCCGGTGATCGGTTAGACAGTCGGCACCGATCGAAGGAGTGAATTTCCCATGGCCCTGTTAGACAGTCTCAGCCCCCGCGCGCTCGCCGCACCGGAAAGCGGTATCGTCGAGATCATCAACTACGCACGGGGTCGTGACGGGCTTCTGCCTCTCTGGGCGGGCGAGGGCGATCTGCCGACGCCCGACTTCATCAATCGTGCGGCCAGCGGCGCCCTGCTTGGTGGGGAGACCTTCTACACCTGGCAGCGCGGTATTCCCGAACTCCGCCAGGCGCTCTCGCGCTACTACAAGCGCCACTTCGCTGTCGATCTGCCGGTCGAACATTTTTACGTCACGGCTTCGGGCATGCAGGCCATTGCGCTTGCCGTCCAGGCTTTGACCTCGCCCGGCGATGAGATGATTTACCTCTCGCCCTGCTGGCCGAACATCGTCTCGGCGATCGATCTCGCTGGCGCTAAGTCCGTCTGCGTTCCGCTTTCCTTCACCGACGGTCGCTGGATGCTCGATCTCGATCGGCTGGAAAAGGCGATTACGCCGAAGACCAAGGCGCTCTTCATCAACACGCCGTCGAATCCCACTGGCTGGACGGCGACGCGCGAAGACCTGAAGGCAATCCTCGAGATCGCCCGCCGCCATGGCATCTGGATCCTCGCCGACGAAATCTATGCGCTCTATTACTACGGTGCATCCGAACGGGCGCCGTCTTTCTTCGATGTGATGGAAGAGGGCGACAAGGTGATGTTTGCCAATTCCTTCTCGAAGAACTGGTCGATGACCGGCTGGCGCGTCGGCTGGATTGTTGCCCCGCCGGAAATCGGTCAGGTGCTCGAAAACCTCATCCAGTATTCGACCTCGGGCGTCGCGCAGTTCATGCAGCGCGGTGCGGTCGTGGCCCTCGATCAGGGGGACGATTTCATACGGGAGAATATTGCGCGCGCCACCGCCTCGCGCGACATCCTCTGCGATGCCCTGATCGCCACCAACAGGGTCGAGACCTTGAAGCCGGAAGGAGCGCTCTATGCCTTCCTGAAAATCGACGGCATCACCGACAGCCGCAAGGCAGCCCTTGATATCGTCGACAAGACCGGCGTCGGTATGGCGCCGGGCACGGCGTTCGGCGAGGGTGGCCTGCCGTTCTTAAGGGCCTGCTTCCTACGCAACCCCGCCCATATCGAAGACGCAGCCGAACGCCTCAGCGGCTATATCAAGGCGCTCTGATCTCCCGAAACGATCGGATGGTGAATCGATAAAATTTGACTGAAACGGCTTACTCGAACTTTACGAAGAATTCGAATATCTGAGCCGTTTCAGTGGCTTGGAGGCTTTCGATAAGCACTCCGTAAGATGCGCGTGCTTTTCATGTCCCGATAAGAAAAACACGGGAAGAAAAGTCATGGCGATCTTGGTGACAGGTGGCGCAGGCTTCATCGGCAGCCATATGGTATGGGCTCTCCTCGATGCCGGGGAAGAGGTGGTCGTGGTCGACCGGCTGTCCACGGGCTTTCGTTGGGCGGTCGCGCCCCAGGCGCGCTTCTACCTCGGCGATATAGCCAAGCCGACTGTCCTCAAGCAGATCTTCGCCGAGAACGATATTGAGGCGATCATCCACTTTGCAGGCTCGATTGTCGTTCCGGAATCGATCGCCAATCCCCTGAGCTATTACGAAAACAATACCGAAAACACCCGCCGTCTTCTGTCGGCCGCCGTCAAGGCGGGGATCGACAAGGTCATCTTCTCGTCGACGGCGGCCGTCTACGGTCTGCCGGACAAGCCGCTGCCGGTGCGGGAGGATGCGCCACTGCGGCCGGAATCGCCCTATGGGCAGTCCAAGCTGATGAGCGAAATGATGCTGCGCGATACGGCGCGTGCCCATGGTCTCTGCTACGTGGCGCTGCGCTATTTCAACGTCGCCGGTGCCGATGTGCAGGGGCGCGCCGGAAATTCGGCCGTCGGTGCCACGCATCTGCTCAAGGTGGCCTGTGAGGCAGCACTCGGCAAACGGTCCTCAATGTCTGTCTATGGCACTGACTACGACACCCCAGATGGCACGGGTGTGCGGGACTATATTCACATCAACGACCTCGTGGATGCACATCTCCAGGCGTTGCGATACTTGCGAAAGAGTGGCGGGCCCCTGGTGGCCAACTGCGGCTACGGCAAGGGATATTCGGTGCTCGACATCATCGAAGCGGTGCGTCGTGCCACCAACGCCGATTTCCAGGTCGACTACGCGCCGCGCCGTCCCGGCGATGCGCCGCTCGTCGTGGCGGACTCCGCACTGGCGAAGCAGGTTCTGGACTGGATGCCGCGCTATGACGATCTGGGCGTCATCGTCAACACGGCGCTTGCCTGGGAACGGCGGCTTCAGGAGCGGGCCACCCCCGATATCGACGATCTTCGCCGCCGGCTTGCCAGCGGTTTCTAGACGCATGGTTCGTTGCGCCAGAGAGACGCCGTCCCGGTTCGCCGGGGCGGCGTTTTGCTGAGGTGAAACGATCGGGCGAAGCAATCTCTAATTGACGTGGATCAAGTTCGCTGACCGTCCAGGCGTCTATGTCTATGCCGTCCTGGAGAAGCCGATGTCCGGCGATGGCAGGCGGATCTCGGAGATGGCGGATGGCAAAGCGTCAAAGCGGCTGGCTGGTCGCATTGCTGATGATCGTGGTGGGCGGCGGGGCCTATTATGGCTGGAAGACCTTTGAAGGTGACGGCCTGCCGGCAAATATCGCGCACGGCAATGGTCGCATTGAGGCAGTGGAAATCGACATTTCCGCAAAGGCCGGCGGCCGGGTGAAAGACATTCTCGTCGACGAAGGCGATTTCGTCAGCGCCGGGCAGGTGCTGGCCCTGATGGAAACGAACCAGCTCGATGCACATCGCCGTCAGGCCGTGGCTGAACATCGCCGCACCCTCGTTGCCGTCGATACCGCCAGAAGCATTGTTGCCCAGCGGGAGGCCGAGCGCGAGGCCGCCCTTGCGACGGTTTCCCAGCGCGAAGCTCAGTTGAACTCAGCAGAAACCACACTGGCCCGCACGGAACGGCTGATGGAAAGTCGCACCACGAGCCAGCAGGTGGTTGATGACGGACGTGCTGCAGCCGCAAGCGCCCGTGCGGCACTGGCCGCATCGAAAGCTCAGGTGGCGGCCTCGGAGGCGGCGATCGGTGCGGCCCGGGCCCAGGTGATCGATGCCGAAGCGGCCGTTGCCGCCGCCGCGGCTGCAATCGAAAGCATAGACGCCGACATTGCCGACAGCACGCTCAGGGCGCCGAGGGATGGCCGCGTGCAGTACCGCGTTGCCCAGCTTGGCGAAGTCTTGGGCGCCGGCGGTCGCGTCTTGAACATCGTCGATCTCTCCGATGTCTACATGGCCTTCTTCCTGCCGACGGCAGAGGTTGGGCGCATCGCGCTCGGTAGTGAAGCCCGCATCGTGCTGGATGCCGCCGCAGCCTATACCATCCCGGCCAAGGTCAGTTTCGTCGCCGATGTCGCGCAGTTCACGCCCAAGACCGTGGAAACCGACGAGGAGCGGCAGAAACTGATGTTCCGCGTCAAGGCCAAGATTCCCGAGACTTTGCTTAAGAAATACATCCAGCAGGTCAAGACTGGCCTGCCAGGGATCGCCTATGTCAATCTCGACCCGGCAGCGCCCTGGCCCGAAAGCCTGACCGCCACACTGGTGCAGTGACATGAACGGCGCGGCGCAAACCCAATTGGTCGGTCCTGTCGTGCGCCTTCAAGGGGTGAGCCTCGCCTATGGCAAGACGCTGGCGCTGAATGACGTCTCGCTGGATGTGCCGGCGGGCATGATGGTCGGCTTGATCGGCCCTGATGGTGTCGGCAAGTCGAGCCTGTTGTCGCTCGTCTCTGGTGCCCGCCAGATCCAGACCGGCCGGGTCGAGGTCCTCGGCGGCGATATGGCCCGAGCCTCACACCGGAGCAAATCCTGCCCGCGCATCGCCTATATGCCACAAGGCCTGGGCAAGAACCTCTATCCGACACTTTCGGTCTACGAGAATGTCGAGTTCTTCGGGCGCCTGTTCGGCCAGGATCGGCGCGAGCGCGAGCGGCGCATCGCCGGGCTCTTGCACGCCACAGGGCTGACGCCTTTCGCGGACCGTCCCGCGGGCAAGCTGTCGGGCGGTATGAAGCAGAAGCTCGGCCTCTGCTGTGCCCTTATCCACGATCCCGATCTTCTGATCCTCGACGAACCGACCACCGGCGTCGACCCGTTGTCGCGCCGGCAGTTCTGGGAACTGATCGACGGCATCAGGGCCGAGCGGCCTGGCATGAGTGTCATCGTGGCGACCGCCTATATGGAGGAGGCCGAGCGCTTCGATTGGCTGGTCGCCATGGACGACGGGCGCATACTGGACACGGGGACACCGGGCGAGTTGCGTGAGAGAACGGCAACCGCGACACTCGATGCTGCCTTCGTCGCCTTGCTGCCCGAAGAGAAACGTGGCCGAAACGAACCGCTGCGGATTGCGAGACGTCCAGGGACGGATGTTGGCGACATCGCGATCCGTGCAGAGCATCTGACCATGCGCTTCGGTGATTTCACCGCCGTTGACGATGTCAGTTTCGAGATTCCGCGCGGCGAGATCTTCGGTTTTCTCGGCTCGAACGGCTGCGGCAAGACGACGACGATGAAGATGCTGACGGGGCTGCTGGCCGCGTCCGAGGGCAGGGCGGAAGTCTTCGGCCATCCCGTCGATCCAAAGGACATCGCGATCCGTCGCCGCGTTGGCTACATGAGCCAGGCCTTCTCGCTCTACGGCGAACTGACGCTTCGGCAGAACCTCGAATTGCATGGCCGTCTCTTCGGTATGCCCAATGCCGAAATCGGGCCACGGCTGGAGGAACTGGCGGATCGATTTGGCTTTGTCGGGGCGCTCGAAGAATTGCCCGACGCCCTGCCGCTCGGGATGCGCCAGCGGCTATCGCTCGCCGTCGCCCTGATCCACCGTCCCGACATCCTGATCCTCGATGAACCCACGTCGGGTGTGGATCCCGTGGCGCGTGACGGCTTTTGGGCTTTGCTGGCCGACCTTTCCCGGCGCGACAGCGTGACCATCTTCGTGTCGACCCATTTCATGAACGAGGCAGCGCTTTGCGACAGGATCTCGCTGATGCATGCCGGCAAGGTTCTGGTTACGGATACGCCAGAGGCAATCGTTTCCGGCAGCTGGGCAGAAAACCTGGAGCAGGCCTTCATTCATCATCTGGAGCAGGCGATCGGCGAACAGGCAGTACCCACGTTTGGCGCCGGGGAGAGTGAAGAAGCTGTCGTTTCACCTCCCGCAAAAACAACAAAGGTGAAACGTCATCGCCCGCTCCTCGATCGCCGTCGGCTGCTCGCCTTCAGCCGCCGTGAAGCGCTCGAGCTCATCCGTGACCCTATTCGTGCGACGCTTGCCATGCTCGGCAGCCTCATTCTGATGTTCGTCATCGGCTATGGCATTAATCTCGATGTCGAGAACCTGACCTTCGCGGCTCTCGACCGCGACGACACGGTCTTGAGCCGGGAATACATCGCGGAGATCGCCGGTTCCCGATATTTTATCGAGCGGCCGCCGTTGATCGACTACCAGGAGCTCGATCGCCGCATGCGCGCCGGCGACATCAGCCTCGCGATCGAGATCCCGCCCGGCTTCGGCCGAGATCTGGCTCGTGGCAATCGCAATGTCGACGTAGGTGCCTGGATCGACGGAGCGATGCCGGCTCGGGCCGAAACCGTCTCGGGTTATGTCCAGGGCATGCATGCAAGCTGGCTCGCCCGCAAGGCCCGCGAACTTTACGGCGACAAAGCCACTCTGGCGCCTTTCGAGATCGAATTGCGCTATCGCTACAATCCGAATGTGGAGAGCCTGGTCTCGATGGTCCCGGCGGTCATCCCGCTCCTGCTGATGCTCATCCCGGCCATGCTGTCCGTGTTGAGCGTAGTGCGAGAAAAGGAACTCGGCTCGATCATCAACTTCTACGTCACGCCGGTGACGCGTCTCGAATTTCTGCTCGGCAAGCAACTGCCGTACATCGGTATCGCTTTCCTGAACTTCCTCACCCTGACCGCCTTCGCCGTCTTCGGCTTCCAGGTGCCGCTTACCGGAAGCTTTGCTGTTCTGGCACTGGGAGCCTTGCTCTATGTCTTTGCCGCCACGGCGCTCGGTCTGCTCTTGTCGAGCTTCATGAAAAGCCAGATCTCGGCGATCTTCGGCACCACGCTGATCACCATTATCCCGGCCGTCCAGTTTTCCGGCATGCTGTCGCCCGTCTCCGCTCTGCAAGGGGCAGGCGCCCTGATCGGGCAGATCTATCCGGCAAGCCATTTCGTCACGATCTCGCGCGGCGTCTTCTCCAAGGGGCTGACGTTTGCCGATCTGGAGCCACAATTGCTGGCGCTCGCAATCGTGGGTCCGCTCCTGCTGGTCGCAGGCACCTTCCTCCTCAAGAAGCAGGCGGTGTGACCCATGCGGCTGGCAAACATTCTTGAACTCGGCATCAAGGAACTGCGCGGCCTCGCTCGCGACCCGGCCCTGCTATTCCTGATCGTCTATGCCTTCACCCTGAACATCTACACCGCCGCAACCGCAGAGCCAGAGACGCTGAACAAGGCGGCGGTCGCGATTGTCGACGAGGATCGCTCACAGGTATCTGCCCGTATCGAAAGCGCGCTCTACCCGCCTTATTTCCTGCCCCCGCAGATGATCACACCGGCTGACATCGATCCGCGCATGAATGCTGGTCTCGACACCTTTGTGCTCGACATTCCGCCCGGCTTTCAGCGCGATCTTCTGGCCGGTCGCAGCCCGCAGATCCAGCTCAACGTTGACGCGACCCAGATGACCCAGGCCTTTTCCGGCGGCAGGTACATTCAAGAAATCGTCACGCGTGAAGTGACGGATTTCCTGAACCGGGGAGACGCAGCGGATCAGGTGAGCGTCGGCCTGACGCTCCGGGCGCGCTTCAATCCCGAGCTCGACAAGGGCTGGTTCGGATCGATCAACGAAGTCATTTCTGCCGTCACCATGCTGTCGATTATCCTGACCGGGGCGGCCCTCATCCGGGAGAGAGAGCACGGTACGATCGAACATCTCCTCGTCATGCCGGTCACGCCTGCGGAAATCATGCTGAGCAAGATCTGGTCGATGGGCCTGGTCGTGCTGCTGGCAACTATGTTTTCGCTCTTCGTCGTCGTGCAAGGCGCGCTAAACGTGCCCCTTCAGGGCTCCATGAGCCTTTTCCTCATCGGGGCGGCGCTACAACTGGTTGCCGCGACATCCATGGGCATCTTCCTCGCCACGGTCGCCGGGTCGATGCCACAGTTCGGTTTGTTGCTGATGCTGGTTCTTCTGCCGCTGCAGATCCTGTCGGGCGGCATGACGCCCCGTGAAAGCATGCCCGAGGTGATCCAGTGGATTATGTCGGCTGCACCCAACACGCACTTCGTCATCATGGCCCAGGCGGTACTTTTCAGGGATGCCGGGCTCGACGTCGTCTGGCCTCAGATCCTGGCTCTGCTTGCCATCTCGGCCGTGTTCTTCGTCCTGTCCCTGCGCCGCTTCCGCGCCTTTCTGCGCTGAGACCAAGAAAAAGCCGGAGAGGCGGCTGCATCTCCGGCTTCTTCTAGCGGTTCCGAGCCTCAGGGCACGAGGCTCGTTGCCTTCGCTCTCAGGCTTCGAGATCGAAGCGATCGGCGTTCATGACCTTGACCCAGGCAGCGACGAAGTCCTTCACGAACTTCTCCTGGTTGTCGTCCTGAGCGTAAACTTCCGCATAGGCACGCAGGACCGAGTTCGAACCGAAGACGAGATCGGCGCGCGTCGCGGTGAACTTCTTCTCACCGGTCTTGCGATCGCAGATGTCGTAGGAGTTCTTGCCGGTCGGCTTCCAGGTGAAACCCATGTCGGTCAGGTTGACGAAGAAGTCGTTCGTCAACTGGCCTTCGCGGGTGGTGAACACGCCATGCTTGGTGCCGCCATAGTTGGTGCCGAGCACACGCAGACCGCCGAGCAGCACCGTCATTTCCGCACCCGTCAGGCCCATGAGCTGGGCGCGATCGAGCAGCATCTCTTCGGGGCTGACGACGTAGTCCTTCTTGGTCCAGTTGCGGAAACCGTCGGCGAGTGGCTCGAGCGGAGCGAAGCTTTCCGCATCCGTCTGCTCGATAGTGGCATCGCCACGACCTGCGGCAAACGGCACGGTCACGTCGTAACCAGCAGCCTTGGCAGCCGTTTCGATGCCGACATTGCCGGCCAGAACGATGACGTCGGCGACACTGGCGCCGAACTCGGCTGCGATCGGCTCCAGAACCGACAGGACCTTGCCGAGACGGGCCGGCTCGTTGCCTTCCCAATCACGCTGCGGAGCCAGACGGATGCGCGCACCGTTCGCACCGCCACGCATGTCAGACTGACGATAGGTGCGGGCGCTGTCCCAGGCGGTGGCCACCAGTTCGGCGGTCGACAGACCCGAAGCGGCGATTTTCGCCTTCACGGCGCTGACGTCGTAGTTGACAACACCAGCCGGCACCGGATCCTGCCAGATCAGCTCTTCGGTCGGGGCTTCCGGACCGATGTAGCGAACCTTCGGACCGAGATCGCGGTGGGTCAGCTTGAACCAGGCGCGGGCAAAGGTGTCCTGGAAGTAGGCCGGATCCGCCATGAACTTTTCGCAGATGGCGCGGTAGACCGGGTCGACCTTCATGGCCATGTCGGCATCGGTCATCATCGGCATGCGGCGGATCGACGGGTCGGTGGCATCCACCGGCATGTGCTCTTCCTTGATGCCGATCGGAGCCCACTGCTGGGCACCAGCGGGGCTGTGCGTCAGCTCCCAGTCGTAACCGAACAGTAGTTCGAAATAGCCCATGTCGAAAACGGTCGGGTTGGCGGTCCATGCGCCTTCGATACCCGAGGTCACGGCGAGGCTTGCCTTGCCGTTCTGGTTCGGGTTCATCCAGCCGAAGCCCTGGTTTTCGAGATCACCAGCTTCCGGCTCGACGCCGAGCGCCTGCGCGTCACCATTGCCGTGTGCCTTGCCGACGGTGTGGCCACCCGCGGTCAGCGCTGCGGTCTCTTCGTCGTTCATTGCCATGCGGGCGAAGGTTTCACGCACCTGAGCGGCGGTCGCCATCGGATCAGGCTTGCCGTTCACGCCTTCCGGGTTCACGTAGATGAGACCCATCTGCACAGCGGCGAGCGGGTTTTCCATCGTGTTGGGCTTGGTGACGTCTTCGTAGCGGCTGTCGGAGGGGGCAAGCCACTGCTTTTCCGCACCCCAGTAGACGTCCTTTTCCGGGCCCCAGATATCCGGGCGGCCGAAGGAGAAGCCGAAGGTCTTCAGACCCATGTCTTCGTATGCGACGGTACCGGCAAAGAGGATCAGGTCGGCCCAGGAGATCTTGTTGCCGTACTTCTTCTTCAGCGGCCACAGAAGGCGGCGCGCCTTGTCGAGGCTGGCATTGTCAGGCCAGGAGTTGAGCGGCGCAAAACGGATATTGCCCGTGCCGCCGCCGCCGCGGCCGTCGGCCAGACGGTAGGAGCCGGCAGAGTGCCAGGCGAGACGGATCATCAGGCCGCCGTAGTGACCCCAGTCAGCTGGCCACCATTCTTGGCTGTCGCGCAGCAGGGCCTTCATGTCGGCCTTCAGCGCAGTAGCGTCGAGCTGCTTGACGGCTTCACGGTAATCGAAGCCCTTGCCCATCGGGTCGGTCTTGGTGTCGTGCTGGTGCAGGATGTCGAGGTTCAGCGCGTTTGGCCACCAGGCCATGACGTTTGCGCCGCTTTCCGTGTTCGAACCATGCATGACCGGACATTTGCCGGTGCCTTTGTTGCTCAGGGTATCCATAAATTGCCTCCTTGAAGAACCCGCTTTCCCAGGATCGGATTGCTGACACTCTTGAAGAGCACGTCCGCATCACAACCCGATGAACTGGCGACAGGACATTGGAGCATCCCGCCGGATCCGTCGTCCGCCTGGCTTCTTGGGAACCAGGCCAGCTGTGCCACCCCCTTTAGGCGACACGCCGACATCATCTGGAATTGTTCTAGCAAAGCCTTTCGATTAATGTAAGTTGGAAATTGTGATCAGTTCCATAGGATTAGGTTATGATCAATTTCACACTCCGGCAGCTGCGCTATTTCGAGGCGCTGGCCCGTCATGGCCATTTCGGGCGCGCGGCCGAAGCCTGTTCGATTTCCCAGCCAGCCCTGTCGGTTCAGATCAAGGAGCTTGAGGAGACCCTCGGTGTGGAACTGTTTGAGCGCTCGGCCAGACAGCTGCGCCTTTCTGCGTTCGGAGAGGAATTCCTGCTGCGGGTGCGCGACATCCTGCGCTCCGTCGACGAACTGGGCGACCTCGCCCGTGCTCATCGCAAACATCTGGTTGGGCGCCTAAGGATCGGTGTCATCCCGACGGTCGCCCCCTATCTGTTGCCCGGCATGATATCAGCGCTCACCCGCGAAAACTCCGATCTCGATATCCATGTCCGCGAAACCGTGACCCCGAAGCTCCTGCAGGAACTGGCAGAGGGCCGCCTGGACACGGCGATCGTCGCCTTGCCGGTCTCGGAGCCATCGCTGACCGAGATGCCGCTCTTCGAGGAAAACTTCGTGCTCGTCCGCCCGAAGGAAGATGCCGGCAAGCCGGTGCCGAACAGGGAAATGCTGCGCGAGATGCGCCTGCTTCTGCTGGAGGAGGGGCATTGTTTCCGCGAGCAGGCCCTCTCTTTTTGCGACATGGGGGCGGTGCGTCCACGCGAGATTCTCGACGGGAGTTCGCTCTCCACGCTTGTCCAGATGGTCGGCGCCGGGATCGGTGTGACGCTCATTCCCGAGATTGCTATGCCGGTCGAAACCCGCTCCGCCGACGTCTCCATCGCCCGCTTTGAGGACCCCCAGCCGTCACGGAGGATCGGCATGATCTGGCGAAAGACGAGCCCCATCGCCAGACAGCTGACGGAAGTGGCCGAACTGGTGCGCCGGGCGGCCGGGGACCTGCAGCTCCGGTTCGCCACCCAGTCTTTCTGACGGGCGCGAAACCTTCCATCGCTCGAGGCGTTCGACATGGGAAGGGAGCGGACGATGTGGATCTGGCTGAAGGAGAATCACGGCATCATATCGGCTCTTTCGAGCTTCGCGATGCTGGGCGTCTGGATGCTCTATCTGCAGCTTTTCTATTCGAGCTATCGGCACCAGATCCGGCCCAAGATCCTGATCACCCGGGGAGGCGGCGATACGATTGCCGCGCGTTGCATCATCACCAACATGAGCCCCGAAATCATTTTCGTCCAGGCGGTCTTCCTGCGTTTGTCCTTTGCCGATCGGGAGCAACTCTATTCCCTGAGCGAGGCAGATCGCGCCGGCTTTTCGCCGCCAGACAGGCGTAGTGAACTGGTGCAGGGCCCCTTGCGCAGCGGCGATTTTCTGGAGCTCGGCTCTTTCGAGGAATTGCTGACGACCGTGCTCGGCAAGGAAAACGCTCTGCACCAACTGGCTGAGGCTCACACGCTCACGGTCGTCACGGTTGGCAGCTACACGTGGCACGATCGCCTTGCCGCAGCGGAAAGATCGTTCAGGCTACGTCGCAATGAAGTGCAACAGACCATCCTCATTCCCACGCGAATGACTTCCAGGCAGATTCGCTCCAAAACCGAAAAGCGGGCAGTAGCCCGTATGGTCGAAAAGCACGCGGGCATGGGTTGAGTGCACCCGTCAATCGACTGGTAGCGCAACAACCATCAACGTCAGGTGGAACAGAATATGCGAGTGAAATGGTGCTGCTAGAGAGATTTGAACTCTCGGCCTCTCCCTTACCAAGGGAGTGCTCTACCCCTGAGCTATAGCAGCATCTGGCGGGCGACGCGTTTGGTCGGCCCGGAACGAGGCGCCTATTGCCATAGAGTTTCGGGCAGCGCAAGCCGTAAAGCGTTTGTGTAGCCAAGTTTTGTGACGGGGCCGGAAGGCACTTTGCGATTTTTATCCGATCGGATATCACCCGCTCATGACAAATGACCCGGAAAACAAGGGCGAAGCGGACGAAGGCCGGTCCGAAGCCGCGCCGCTCGCCGATCGTGGAAAACGTGCGCTCTCCGACGCCGAACAGCGGCGGCGTGAGCGCGCGGCGGCGAAACTCAGGGAAAATCTCGCCCGTCGCAAGCAGCAGTCTCGGGCACGGCGAGCCGGTGAGGCTGAAGACGGCGTGGGTCTGCCGGCCGCGCAGGCTGCTTCGGTGGAGCCCGCGGCGGAGGGCGAGGGCGGTGATCGGGATATGGGCAATGCCAATCCTGTCGCAAATTCGCCCAAACCCGGTGATTAACCGAGCGTTGCGGCTTCAATTGAACCGCTCGTTGTTTTCGTCTAAAGAGCCAGCCTCGCCGGATTGGCTTCCCCTCACACGTTCTCAAGGAAAGGCGGGCATCTCTCGCCCGTATCGCAGGCTCTTATGGATCGCATCAGGATTGTTGGTGGCAATGCGTTGAACGGGATCATCCCGATCTCGGGCGCCAAGAACGCAGCGCTTCCCCTGATGATCGCCTCGCTTTTGACGTCTGATACGCTGACGCTCGAAAACGTGCCGCATCTGGCAGACGTCGAAGGCCTGATCCGCATTCTCGGCAATCACGGCGTCGATATCGCCGTCAATGGTCGCCGCGAACATCAGGACGGGTCCTATTCGCGCACCGTGCATTTCACCTGCCGCACGGTGGCCGATACGACGGCACCGTACGAGCTTGTCTCGAAGATGCGCGCCAGCTTCTGGGTCATCGGTCCGTTGCTTGCCCGCGAAGGCCAGGCCCGCGTCTCGCTGCCGGGCGGTTGCGCCATCGGCACGCGCCCGGTCGATCTCTTCATCGAGGGCCTGACAGCGCTCGGCGCCGAGATGGAGATCGACGGCGGCTACATCAACGCCAAGGCACCGAAGGGCGGCCTGATCGGTGCCCGCTATACCTTCCCGAAGGTCTCGGTCGGCGCGACCCATGTCATGCTGATGGCCGCTTCGCTCGCTCGCGGCACGACCGTGATCGGCAACGCCGCTCGCGAGCCTGAGGTCGTCGATCTCGCCAACTGCCTGAATGCTATGGGTGCGAAGATTTCAGGCGCCGGCACCTCCACCATCAAGATCGAGGGCGTCACCAGCCTTTCCGGCGCGCGTCACCGTGTCCTGCCGGACCGCATCGAGACCGGCACCTATGCCATGGCCGTTGCCATGACCGGCGGTGATGTAACGCTGTCGGGCACCGACATCACGCTCCTCGACACGGCCATCGAGGCAATCCGCCGCGCCGGTGCCGAAGTGTCGGCCGTCGAGGGCGGCATCCGTGTTATCGGCCATGGCGATCAAATCCGCCCGGTCGATATCGTCACCGAACCTTTCCCGGGCTTCCCGACCGACCTGCAGGCGCAGTTCATGGGCCTGATGACCCGCGCGAATGGCGTCTCGCATGTCACCGAGACGATCTTCGAAAACCGCTTCATGCATGTGCAGGAACTGGCCCGCCTCGGCGCGAAGATCACGCTGTCGGGCCAGACAGCCCGCATCGAAGGCGTTACCCGCCTGCGTGGCGCACCTGTCATGGCGACCGATCTGCGCGCCTCGGTGTCGCTGGTCATTGCGGGCCTGGCCGCCGAAGGCGAGACCATGGTCAGCCGCGTCTATCATCTCGACCGCGGTTTCGAGCGTCTGGAAGAAAAGCTCACCCGCTGCGGTGCCATTGTTGAGCGCATCACAGACTGAGCCCTCGGCTCGGGCGCACTCTTTCACAGCGATGCGGGGCGAAAAGTCTTTTTGCCCCGTTGCCACTGGACAAGCCGCAACCTATGTCCAAAACATGAATTCGACGGGCACCGCCGAGAGGCGATACTGTGAGGTGACATGACGGACCTGAAGCTGCTGGCGCTCGATGCCGATGATCTCGCGATCATCTCGGCCCACATGCAGGACGCCGTGTTCAAGGTCGGTGACCTGAGCTTTTCGGCCCGCTCGGGCCTGTTTTCGCTCGCCGCCAACCGCTTCGTCTGGGAAAAGGCGGCACGCGCAACCAAGAGCTTCGAGCGCCGTCGTGCGGCCTTGAGCTTCAAGCGCGTCGAGGCGGTTCGCTCGATCGGTTTCGACCGAGGCAAGGCCGAGGAAGTCATGAGCCTGCTCGCGATCCGTTACGTGCCCAAGGACGACGGTCCCGATGGCGTCGTCGAGCTCGTCTTGGCAGGCGGTGGCATGGTTGCCCTCGAAGTGGAATGCATCGAGGCCCAGCTTGCCGATATCGGCGGTGCCTGGGAAACGACGGCTCGGCCGGAACACGAGGCCGGCTGAGACGGCTGGATCGCGGGGCTGGCTCACGAGGCCGGCTGATGAGGCCGAATGGCGGGCAATTGTCGCGGCTTGATTGAATTGAGAATGCTTGAGAGGGAAATACGGGGCGTGGCAATCTGGCTGGATCAGGCATCGGGAGATTTCGAGGCGCGTTTTGCGGCCTTCCTGACGACCAAGCGTGAAGTTTCCGACGACGTCAACGATGTCGTGCGCAAGATCATCGACGATGTGCGCGCGCGTGGCGATGCGGCACTCGCCGACTATTCCAAACGCTTCGATGGCGTGGATTTTTCGACCGTTTCCATGCGGGTGACGGATGAAGAGATTGCAGCAGCACTCGCCTCGACTCCGCCTGAGCTGATCGACGCCCTGAAGCTCGCCGCGGAGCGCATCGAGCGTCACCATGCCCGGCAGATGCCGAAGGACGACATTTACGAGGATGCGATCGGGGTCGGACTCGGATCGCGCTGGACGGCGATCGATGCCGTCGGCCTTTACGTGCCTGGCGGCACGGCGAGCTATCCGAGCTCGGTGTTGATGAATGCGCTGCCGGCCAAGGTGGCAGGCGTTCCGCGCGTTGTCATGGTCGTGCCGGCAACGGGCGGGACCATTAACCCGACCGTGCTGGCAGCCGCGAGCATTGCCGGTGTCACCGAGATCTATCGCATTGGCGGCGCCCAGGCCGTGGCAGCCCTTGCCTATGGCACAGAGACGATCGCGCCGGTTGCCAAGATCGTCGGCCCGGGCAATGCCTATGTCGCGGCGGCCAAGCGCCACGTCTTCGGCACCGTCGGCATCGACATGATCGCCGGTCCCTCCGAAGTCCTCATCATCGCCGACAAGGACAATGACCCGGATTGGCTGGCGGCCGACCTTCTCGCCCAGGCCGAGCACGATCCCGGCGCCCAGTCCATTGTCATCACCGACAATCGCGCACTTGGCGAGGCGGTGGAAGCGGCTGTTGAACGGCAGCTGAAATCCTTGCCGCGCGCCGAGACGGCCTCGGCCAGCTGGCGCGATTTCGGCGCGATCATCATGGTGGAGAAGCTCGAGGATTCGATACCTCTGGCCAATCGGATCGCAGCCGAGCATCTGGAACTCGCCGTCGACGATCCGGAGCCGCTGATCGAAGGCATCCGAAATGCCGGTGCGATCTTCGTCGGTCGCCATACGCCGGAGGTGATCGGCGACTATGTCGGCGGTTCGAACCACGTTCTGCCGACGGCGCGATCCGCACGCTTCTCCTCGGGGCTTGGGGTGCTGGACTATGTCAAGCGCACCTCGATCCTGCGGCTCGGGCCGGAGCAGCTGCGCAAGCTTGCGCCGGCTGCGATTGCGCTGGCGAAATCGGAAGGGCTCGAAGCCCATGCCCGCTCCGTCGCCATCCGACTCAATCTCGGGGACTAGCACATGGCGGCGGGCGACTTCCGGCTCTCAGATGTCGTGCTGGACGAGACCATCGGGCGCTCGACCCCTGATGTCGAGCATGAGCGGGCCGTTGCCATCTTCGACCTGATCGAGGAAAACTCGTTCGAGCCCGCCGGCCATCCTGGCGGTCCCTATCACCTCTTTCTGTCACTGATGGATCGCAAGCTCGTCTTCTCTATCAAGACGGAGACCGGCGAGGATGTCGCCGTGCACATCCTGTCGCTGACGCCCTTGCAGCGGATTATCAAAGACTACTTCATGATTTGCGAAAGCTATTACGAGGCGATCCGCTCCTCGACGCCGTCGCAGATCGAAGCTATCGACATGGGCCGCCGTGGCATCCACAATGATGGCTCCCAGACACTGATGGACAGGCTCTCCGGCAAGATCAAGATCGACTTCGATACTGCACGGCGTCTCTTCACCCTGGTCTGCGTGCTCTATTGGCGGGGCTAGGCTCGATGAGCGAGGGCGCAGACGACAGCCGCCGTCCGTCGCGGCCCGGCGCGGTCCTCTTCATGTGCGGCCAAAACGTCATCCGCAGCCCCATGGCCGAGGCGATTGCGAGACAGGCCCTGCCGTCCGGCACCTGGGTTGCCTCTGCGGGCGTCAAGAAGGGCGAGCGCGATCCCTTCGTCGATGTCGTGCTCGATGAAATCGGCCTGTCGCTCGGCCGGCGCCAGCCCCAGACGCTGGAAGATCTGGAAGACGACTACTTCGACCTCGTGATCACTCTCACGCCGGAAGCCCATCACGCAGCCCTCGAATTGACGCGGTCTTCCGCGGTCGAGGTTGAATATTGGCCGATGCCGGATCCGACCGTCGAAACCGGCAGTCGCGAACAGCGGCTCACCGCCTATCGAGACGTGCGGGATCGCCTGACGAAGCTGATCCGGGACAGGCTGGTTCTAGCCCCGGATTAGCGCCGGTTTTGCCCCTCTTGAAACAAAATCCAAAAGCCGAATCTACAAGGTTCACAAATGCCGGGCGATTGTGTAGTTTCCGCCCACATTTTCAGGGGCCCCTCGTGCGCCCCTCCTAAAACCCCAGGAAAGACAACCACTCTATGGCTAAAGAAGAAGTCCTCGAATTCCCAGGCGTCGTCACCGAATTGCTGCCGAACGCCACCTTCCGCGTAAAGCTTGAAAACGAACACGAAATCATCGCCCATACCGCGGGCCGCATGCGCAAGAACCGTATCCGCGTTCTCGCCGGCGACAAGGTCCTGGTCGAAATGACCCCTTACGACCTGACCAAGGGCCGTATCACCTACCGCTTCAAGTAAACCTTGGGCCAAGACCTTAAGGCTTGAGGAGCGCGTTCGGATGGAATTGAGACAGAAGCTGATTTTGGCCTCCGGGTCGCCGCGCCGCGTGGATCTCCTCAAGCAGGCAGGTATCGATCCCGCACGCCTGATGCCGATGGATCTCGATGAGACTCCGAAGAAGTCGGAGCATCCGCGCTCGCTCGCTCGCCGCCTGTCGGCAGACAAGGCGAGGGCGGCTCATCTGCAGGTGCGCAAGGATCTGACCTGGGGCGATAGCTACATTCTTGCTGCCGACACCGTGGTCGCGGTCGGGCGCCGCATCCTGCCCAAGGCTGAACTGATGCAGGAGGCCTCCTCGGCCCTGCATCTTCTGTCGGGCCGCAGCCACTGGGTCTTCACTGGGGTCTGCCTGATCGCCCCTGATGGCAAGCTGCGCCAGAAGATCGTCGAAACCAAGGTCCGCTTCAAGCGCCTCTCCGGCTACGACATCGAATGCTACCTCGCGTCAGGCGAATGGCGTGGCAAGGCCGGCGCCTATGCCATCCAGGGCATTGCCGGCAGTTTCGTCCAGAAGATCGTCGGATCCTACACCAACGTTGTCGGCCTGCCGCTCTTCGAGACGCTGCAGATGCTCTCGGGCGAGGGCTATGACGTGCATACGGGCTGGACGGAGGGCTGACCATGGCAGACGGAGACGAACAGCGGACCGCCAAGGTCGAGCCGCTGCGCAAGACGCGGCCATGCCCCGAATGCAGCCGTCCCTCGACGCGGGACAATTATCCGTTCTGCTCCGATCGCTGCCGAAATCTCGACCTCTCGCGCTGGCTGAAGGGCTCCTACGCCATCCCGGTTGCCGACGACGAGTCCAAGGCGGACGACGACTACCGCGACTGATCGCTCGCTGGCCGTAAAGCCTGTTCGCGACCTCCCCCGATCCCCTTGTTCTCGTTCACCTTTCAGCGATTTTCACATCTTCTTCAAAAAAGTGGTCGAAGCCGCTGGACATGGCCGAACAAGATGTTATAACCCCGCTCGCTCCCGGGGAAACGCCCCGGCGGTCTTGAAATAAAGACCGGCAGGCTTTGCAAACAAGCCGAGATGCCCGGATAGCTCAGTTGGTAGAGCAGCGGATTGAAAATCCGCGTGTCGGTGGTTCAAATCCGCCTCCGGGCACCATTCTCCGATCTTCCCAGATTTATCGTCTGCCCCCATCCCCTTGGATCTTGCACAAAGCGTTTGCTTTGGCGTCCTGAAAAGGTCGGGCGTTACATCTGCATCTTAGGTCTTTCTTCACGGTGATCGGCGCTTCTTATTCCCGCACGCAGTGGTTCTGCTGCGCAGCGGGACCGTGCCCGACATTTTCACACGCTGTCCTCTCATCTGATTGACCGCTGACGATTTTTGATTTACGACTGACGAAATTCAAATATCGTCAGTCGTAAATCATCATGATCCCGAGCACAGTTCAGTCCGCCGAGACAGCCGATATGGCCACCCGCATCCTTGAAGCGGCGGAGGGGCAGTTTCGACACTATGGCTATAGCAAGACGACCGTCGCCGATGTGGCGAAGGAACTCGGCATGTCGCCTGCCAACATCTACAGGTTTTTCGGCTCGAAGAGCGAGTTGCTGGAGGGCGTCTGCGCCCGCCTCTTGCACCAGAGCCTGTCAATCGCCCAGTCCATCGCCGTCCTTCCGGTCAGTGCGGAGGAAAGGCTGCGCCGCTATTCCATGACGCTTTTCGAGTTCACCGTGGCCACCATGCTCGATGAGCGCAAGGTGCATGACATGGTCGTGGCCGCAATCGAGCAGAGCTGGGGCGTCATTGATCAGCATATCGACGAAATCCAGGCCATCCTGACAGACATCATTGCCGAAGGCATGGAAAAGGGAGAGTTCGCCAAGGGCGATCCGGCCCATGCGGCGCGCTGTTTCGGCGCGGCGACCTCGCCATTGCACCATCCCCAGATGGTCGCCCAGTGTATTGGCAAGACCAATCGCGCTAGTCCGGAAGATCTGACCGAATTTGCCATCCGAGCCCTCAAAGTCTGAGACCCCCGCCGGGGAGGAACCACTATGTCCGCCAGCGCCCGCCTGTCCCTGACTGCATTGTCCCTTTTCGCCGCCTTCGGGCTCGCAGCCTGCACGGAAGGCGGGGCAGAAACTGTGGAGCAGCCGAGCCTTCGCCCCGTGAAGGTGATCGAAGTCGAGGCGCCGTCGACCGCGCGTGAATTGCGTTATTCCGGAACGGTAAAGGCCCGCAGTGAGGCCGCCACCGGTTTCCGCGTGGCCGGCAAGATCATCGAGCGCCCGGTCGATATTGGGGATCGTGTGATGCCGGGTGATGTTCTGGCGCGCCTCGATGTGACGGATTACCAGTTGCAGATGCGCAGTGCCGAGGCGAGCCTCGCCGCCGCCGACCGCCAGCTGGAAACGGCGGACTTCGCCCTGAAACGTGCAGATGCCCTCTACCGCCAGCAGGTGACGACCAAGGCGCAGCTTGAGCAGGCGCAACTCACCTACAATCAGGCCCTCGCCACGCGCGACAGCCAGCGTTCCTCGCTTGAGCAGGCGAGAAACCAGGTCGCCTATGGCGAGTTGAAGGCGGACAAGCCGGGCATTGTCACCGCCATCAGCGCGGACGCCGGCCAGGTTGTGGCGGCAGGCAGCCCTGTTGTCACGGTCGCCGCCGACGGGGAGAAGGAAGCACTCATCGCAGTGCCGGAAAACGAGATCTTTGCATTCGCCCCCGGCAAGGAGGTCGAAGTCGGCTTCTGGTCGAAGGATGGCCTTGCCCTCAAAGGCACCGTCCGCGAAGTTGCGGGCAGCGCGGATGCAACGTCGCGAACCTTTGCCGTGCGCATCACGCTTCCCGACAATCCGCAGATCCTGCTTGGCATGACCGCGCGTGTGACGGCGCTGGCACCATCGGACAAGAGCCTGTTCGAACTGCCACTTTCTGCCCTTGCTCAGGATGCCGCCAAGCAGCCGAAAGTCTGGACCGTCGATCGGACCGACGCCACGGTCCATGCGCGATCGGTCACGATCGACACGTTTTCCGATACGGGTATCCAGGTGTCTGCAGGCCTGAAGCCCGGTGATCTCGTGGTCGTGGCAGGCACGCAGTTCATGGCGGAAGACATGAAGGTTCGGCTGGCCAACGAGAACCTCTCGCGCTCGGCCGAGGCTGGTCCGACAACCGCCACCGTCACGCCCGACGCCGCAACCCGGTAAGCCCAGCGCGCCCCCTACCTTCGGGACATTTCAATCATGACAAACTCTCCTGTCGAGCCGGGCTCGTTCAACCTGTCCCGTTGGGCCATCGCTCATCCCAGCATAGCCCGTTTCCTCTTCGGCCTGATCATCCTTACGGGTCTCTTCGGACTGATGCGAATGGGCCAGAAGGAAGATCCGGACTTCACCTTCCGCGTCATGGTGGTGCAGGCCTTCTGGCCGGGCGCATCGCTGGCCGACATGCAGGATCAGGTGGTCAACAAGATCGAGCGCAAGCTGCAGGAGACGCCCTATCTGGACTGGGTCAAGTCCTACACCCGACCGGGTTCGGCGATCATTACGCTGCAGGTGACGGGCAATACCGATGCCGATGATGTGGCTGATGCCTTCTACCAGGTCCGCAAGAAGGTCGGCGACATCGAGAACGAGCTGCCCGAAGGTCTGCTGGGCCCGTATTTCAACGACGAGTTCGGCGATACCTACATCACGCTCTATGCGCTGACAGGCGATGGCTACAGCTATCCCGAGCTCAAGCAGCATGCGATCCAGGCGCGCGATGTCCTCTTGTCGACCGAAGGGGTCGAAAAGGCGGTGATCTTGGGCGATCAACCGCAGAAGATATTTATCGAAGTGTCGTCCAAGGCGCTTGCCGAACGCGGTCTGACCTTCACCGACCTGCAGAGCGCACTTGCCGGCCAGAATGCGATTGATGCCACCGGGAGTATCGACACGGGATCCCGATCGGTCCGCATATCCGTCGATGGCGGTTTCTCCGCCGCGGAAGACATCCGCGAACTGCGCCTGAATTCCGGCAACCAGGTCACGCGTCTGGGCGATATCGCCACGGTCACCGAAGGTCTCGAGGATCCCTACCAGCGCAAGTTCCGGTTCAACGGCAAGGACTCCGTCCAGGTCGGCGTCGTCATGGCCAAGGGCTTCAAGGTGACCGATGTCGGTGATGCCGTGGAGGAAACGCTGGAGCGTTTCGAGGCGACGCTGCCAATCGGCCTCGAGGTATCGCAGATTTCCAACCAGCCGGAAGTGGTTCGCGAGGCAATCGGTGAATTCATGAAGGCGCTCGGCGAAGCCCTGCTGATCGTGCTCGTCGTCTCCTTCGTCTCCATCGGCTGGCGCTCTGGCCTGGTGATTGCGATCGCCATACCGCTGGTGCTCGCCGCAACCTTCGCCGTCATGTACGAACTCGGGCTCGACCTGCAGCGGATCTCGCTCGGTGCCCTGATCATCGCGCTCGGCCTGCTGGTCGATGACGCGATGATCGTCGTGGAGATGATGGAGCGAAAACTGGAGGAAGGGCTCGAGAAGCTGGATGCGGCGAGTTTCGCCTATTCCTCGACGGCCTTTCCAATGCTCACCGGAACGCTCATAACCACAGCCGGTTTCATCCCGGTCGGCTTCGCGGAATCGACAGCCGGTGAATATGTCCGCTCGCTGTTTTATGTCGTGGGTATCTCCCTGGTCATTTCCTGGTTCGTCGCCGTCTACTTCACGCCCTGGCTCGGTTACATGATCCTGAAGCAGAGGGCCCATGCCGGCAGCCATCACGACGCTTTCGACACCCGCTTCTATCGTCGCCTCCGTGCGACCGTCTCCTGGGCGGTGGAGCACCGCATCATCGTGATCGTCTCGACGCTCGCCATCTTTGCGGTCAGCCTCTGGTCCTTCCAGTTCATCCCGAAGAACTTCTTCCCGCAGTCGTCACGACCGGAAATCCTTGTCGACATGTGGTTGCCCGAGGGTACCTCGATCAAGGAAGTCGAGGCTGAGGCCAGGCGCCTCGAAGCGGAATTGCTGACCGATCCGGATCAGCGCTTCGTCGCAACCTATGTGGGCGAGGGCGCGCCGCGCTTCTTCCTGCCGCTCGACCAGCAGTTGCGCAATCCGAACTATGCCCAGCTCTTGGTCATGGCGAGGGACGAGGATGCGCGCGAACGTCTGATCACCAAGTTGCGCATGACACTGGCGGAAGACTTCCCCTCGGTGCGCGGGAAGGTCGATCGACTGTTCCTGGGGCCGCCGACCGGATGGGCCGTGCAGATGCGTGTAAACGGACCGGAGCGGGACGAGGTTCGCCGCATTGCCGATCAGGTAAAGGCGCGCTTCAACCAGAACCCCGTTTTGCAGGCTGTCCATGACGACTGGCTTGAGCCGGTCCCCGCGATGACGCTGGTCGTCGACCAGGATCGTGCCCGTGCCCTCGGCGTCTCCTCACAGCGCCTGCGTCAGATGCTGCAGGCGACAATGAGCGGTGCGCCACTCGCCGATGTTCGCGCCGGTGAGGAAACGATCTCGATCGTGGCCCGGGAGCCGGAAGATAGCCGCCGCCTGTTGACGGCAGTCAATTCGATCTATGTCCCGACCGATCTCGGCGCATTCATCCCCTTGTCGCAGATTGCCAAGGTCGTGCCGAAGCTGGAGCAGGGCATCGAATGGCGTCGCAATCGTTTGCCGACGATTACGGTGCGAGCCACCTTGCCGGACGGTCTGCAATCGAACGACGTGACCTTGAAGATGTTCGACGAAATGCAGTCCTTGCGCGACAGCCTGCCGGCTGGTTACGCGATCGAGATCCAGGGCGGAGCGGAGGACAGCGCCGAGAGCCAGAATTCGATCGCGGCCAAGGCGCCGATCATGCTGCTGGTCATTGTGGTGCTGCTGATGATCCAGCTGCAGCATTTCGGCAAGGCCATGCTGGTGCTGGCGACCGGGCCGCTTGGCATCATCGGGGCCGCCGCCGCCCTCCTCATTTCAGGCGCCCCCTTCGGATTTGTCGCGATCCTTGGCGTTATCGCCCTGCTCGGCATCATCATCCGCAACTCGATCATTTTGATCGACCAGATCGACCAGGACATCGCAGCTGGCATGGAACGGCGTGAAGCGATCATCGGATCGGCTGTCCGCCGCTTCCGCCCCATCATGCTGACGGCGCTGACCGCAGTTCTCGCGCTGATCCCGATTTCACGCGGCATCTTCTGGGGGCCGCTGGCTTACGCGATGATGGGCGGCATTCTCGTCGCAACCGTCCTGACCATTCTGGTTCTGCCTGCAGCCTATGCTTTCTTCTTCGGTCGCTCTCCCCACAAAGCGTGACTGAAGGAGAGGAGGAGAGGGTCCCCAAGCCTCTCCTCCTTCCCCTTTTCGCCCGTGCCGATGGCGTTGCGTTTCATTGTTTTTTTTGATCGGTTGATAAATTTTCTTTCCGTTGCTAGATCACCGCGACTCGGCCAAATGTCCTTGTCTTTTTGCGACGCACTACGTGGCGCGGCCTTGATTCTTAGGGTCAATCAAAGATCTCTAATGTTCGATGAGTTCCTAAAGCGACCTGTCGTTTTAGAAAACATTTGAACTGCCATCCGTCTATTGTGGCGAAAACCAGACCAATTCTGTGACGGAATTGAGCCGAATCTCTCTTTACAACGTTTCCGAAGGCGATAAGACACTGCATCAGTGATCGAGTGGACGACCTCTGCTGCTTGTCAGATTACGACGCGCGGCTGGAGACCCTTCGATCGCCGGAAGACCGGTTGACCCCGACCTTCACAAAACACGGGCGCGATCCACGCGCCGCGGGACCAAAAGAACCGGCGAGGACGCTCGTCCTTTGCCTTTGGGAGACTGTTCATGAAAACCAAGTTCGCTCTTGCAGCTGCAGCACTCGCTGCCGCCACTTTCCTGTCGGGCGCGGCAAGCGCCAAGACCTTCGTTTACTGCTCGGAAGGATCGCCGGAAGGCTTCGATCCCGGCATGTACACCGCCGGCACGACCTTTGATGCCTCCGCGCATCCGATCTACAGCCGCCTGATGGAATTCAAGCCCGGCACCACCGAAGCGGAAGCCGGTCTGGCCGAAAGCTATGAAGTCAACGCCGAAGGCACCGAATACACCTTCAAGCTTCGTTCGGGCGTCAAGTTCCACACGACGGAGTTCTTCACTCCGTCGCGTGATTTCAACGCCGATGACGTCCTCTTCTCGCTGGACCGTCAGCTGAAGGCTGATCATCCGTGGAACCAGTATGTTGCCGGCACCTCCTGGGAATATGCCGCAGGCATGGGCTTCCCCGAGCTGATCAAGTCGATCGAGAAGGTCGACGACATGACGGTCAAGATCACGCTCAACAAGCCGGAAGCGCCGTTCCTCGCGAACCTCGCAATGCCTTTCGCATCGATCGTTTCGAAGGAATATGCCGACAAGCTCGAAGCTGAAGGCAAGAAGGAACAGCTGAACCAGATGCCGGTCGGCACGGGTCCGTTCTCCTTCGTCGGCTACCAGCAGGACGCCGTCATCCGCTACAAGAAGAACGCCGATTACTGGGGTGGCGCGCCGAAGATCGACGATCTCGTCTTCGCGATCACCACGGATGCTGCCGTTCGTTACCAGAAGCTCAAGGCTGGCGAATGCCACCTGATGCCGTTCCCGAACGCAGCCGACGTCGAGACCATGAAGTCCGACCCGGCTCTGACGGTCATGGAACAGGAAGGCCTGAACGTCGCTTACCTGGCCTACAACACGACCCAGGCTCCGTTCGACAAGCCGGAAGTGCGTAAGGCGCTGAACAAGGCGATCAACAAGGAAGCCATCGTCGACGCCGTATTCCAGGGCATGGCGACACCGGCCAAGAACCCGATCCCGCCGACCATGTGGTCTTACAACCAGTCCACTCAGGACGACGCGTATGACCTGGAAGCTGCGAAGGCAGAACTCGAAGCCGCTGGTGTAACCGGCCTTTCGATGAAGGTCTGGGCAATGCCGGTTTCGCGCCCCTACATGCTGAACGCACGTCGCGCCGCTGAAATCATCCAGGACGACTTCTCCAAGATCGGCGTCACCGTCGAGATTGTCTCCTACGAATGGGCCGAGTATCTCGACCGCTCGAAGGCCAAGGATCGTGACGGCGCCGTCATGCTCGGCTGGACCGGCGACAACGGCGACCCGGACAACTTCCTCGACACGCTGCTGGGCTGCTCTGCCGTCGGCGGCAACAACCGCGCTCAGTGGTGCAATGAGGAGTTCGACGCCCTGGTGAAGAAGGCCAAGGTCACCTCCGACCAGGCCGAGCGCACCAAGCTCTACGAAGAAGCGCAGCTCGTCTTCAAGCGCGAAGCGCCTTGGGCCACGATCGACCATTCTCTCTCGATCGTCCCGATGCGCAAGGAAGTCTCTGGCTTCGTCCAGAGCCCACTTGGCGACTTCACCTTCGAAAACGTCGACATCGCCGAGTAATCGGAACACGTAATCTCTCGCCGCGGGCCCTGGCCCGCGGCGTTTGTCGTTGATGCAAGACCAATCTCGCGTCATGCTCGAAAGCTCAGGTGAAGCGTTTCGGGTAACCACAGATGGCCTTGGTGCCGTGGTTCGACCTCCCTTAAACAACAGGTCTCACACATGTTTGGCTTTCTCCTGCGACGGCTCGCCGTCTTGATCCCGACCTTTCTCGGCGTCTCGATCATTGCCTTCGCTTTCATCCGGCTTCTTCCTGGCGATCCGGTTGCGCTGCTCTCCGGTGAGCGCGTCATGTCGCCCGAGCGGCACGCACAGATCAGTGCGCAGCTCGGTCTCGACCGTCCTGTCGTCGTCCAGTACTTCGATTATCTCGGCGGCGTCCTGACCGGTGACTTCGGCACTTCGATTGTCTCGAAGAGCCCGATCATCGACCAGTTCTTCGCGCTGTTCCCCGCCACCGTCGAATTGTCCATCTGTGCGATCCTGTTGGCCGTCGCGATCGGCGTTCCCGCCGGCATCATCGCTGCGATCAAGCGCGGTTCATTCTTCGACCAGACCATGATGGGAATTGCCCTTGTCGGCTATTCCATGCCGATCTTCTGGTGGGGCCTTCTATTGATGATCCTGTTCTCCGGCATCCTGCAGTGGACACCGGTATCGGGACGCATCTCGCTGATGTTCTTCTTCCCGCCGGTCACGGGTTTCATGCTGATCGACAGCCTGCTGTCGGGTCAGAAGGGCGCCTTTGCCTCGGCCGTCAGCCATCTCATCCTGCCGACGATCGTGCTTGCGACCATTCCTCTCGCCGTCATCGCGCGGCAGACGCGCTCGGCCATGCTGGAAGTCCTGTCGGAAGATTATATCCGGACGGCCCGCGCCAAGGGCCTCTCGCCTTTCCGCGTCGTCAGCCTGCATGCGCTGCGCAATGCCATGATCCCGGTCATCACCACGATCGGCCTGCAGATCGGTGTCCTGCTGGCCGGCGCGATCCTGACCGAAACGATCTTTTCCTGGCCGGGCATCGGCAAGTGGATGGTCGACAGTGTGTTCCGCCGTGACTACCCGGTCATCCAGGGAGGCCTCCTCCTGATTGCCGGCATCATCATGGTCGTGAACCTCATCGTCGACCTGCTCTACGGCCTGATCAACCCGCGCATCCGCCACTAGAAGGATAAAGTCCCATGGCAGAGACAACAACCAGCCAGCCGGTTTCGAGCGCTCAGATGCGCCGCCAGATGCTGGCCGAATTCTGGTTCTACTTTTCCGAAAACCGCGGCGCCGTCGCAGGCCTCGTCGTCTTCGTCGCTCTCGTGCTGATCGCCGTCTTCGCCGGCGTCATCGCACCCCATTCGCCCTTCGAGCAATATCGTGATGCGGTTCTGCTTCCGCCCGCCTGGCTTGAAGGTGGGAACTGGAGCTTCCCGCTCGGCACCGATCCCGTCGGACGCGACATCCTCTCGCGCCTGATCTACGGTTCGCAGTATTCTCTGTTCATCGGTGTGTTCGTTACGACGCTGTCGCTGACGACGGGCATCGCGATTGGTGTCATCGCCGGCTATTACGGTGGCTGGCTCGACACCGCGATCATGCGCCTGATGGACATCATCCTGGCCTTCCCGTCGCTGCTGTTGGCGCTCGTGCTGGTCGCGATCCTCGGCCCCGGCCTCACCAACGGCATGATCGCGATCGCGCTGGTCTTGCAGCCGCATTTTGTCCGCCTGACCCGTGCTGCGGTGATGTCGGAAAAGACACGTGACTACGTGACGGCCGCACGGCTAGCCGGTGCAAGTCCCTTCCGCCTGATGTTCAAGACGATCCTGCCGAACTGCATGGCGCCGCTGATCGTCCAGGCTACGCTCTCCTTCTCGAACGCCATCCTCGATGCAGCCGCCCTCGGCTTCCTCGGTATGGGCGCCCAGCCTCCGGCACCCGAATGGGGCACGATGCTGGCCGAAGCGCGCGAATTCATCCTGCGCGCCTGGTGGGTCGTCACCTTCCCGGGCCTCGCTATTCTGATCACCGTTCTCGCCATCAACCTCATGGGTGACGGCCTGCGCGATGCGCTCGATCCCAAGCTGAAGAGGTCCTGATCATGGCACTTCTCGAGATTCAGAACCTCACCGTCCAGTTCGAGACGGCCAGTGGTTGGTTCAAGGCCGTCGACGGCGTGTCGATGTCGGTCGAGCCGGGTGAAGTGCTTGCCATCGTCGGAGAAAGCGGCTCCGGCAAGTCTGTCGCCATGCTTGCCGTCATGGGCCTTTTGCCCTGGACCGCAAAGATCACCGCCGACAAGATGGAATTCCAGGGCCGTGACATCCAGAAGATCTCGGCAGCGGACCGGCGCAAGCTGATCGGCAAGGATGTCGCCATGATCTTCCAGGAGCCGGTCGCAAGCCTCAATCCCTGCTTCACCGTCGGCTTCCAGATCGAGGAAGTCCTGCGCCTGCACATGGGCCTCGGCAAAAAGGAATGCCGCGAACGCGCCATCGAGCTCTTCAAGCTGGTCGGACTGCCGGATCCTGCGGAACGCCTCAACCACTTCCCGCACCAGATGTCGGGCGGTCAGTGTCAGCGCGTGATGATCGCGATTGCGATCGCCTGCAATCCGAAACTCCTGATCGCAGACGAGCCGACGACCGCGCTCGACGTGACGATCCAGAAGCAGATCCTCGACCTCCTCATGAAGATCCAGGCCGAGACCGGCATGGGCCTCATCATGATCACCCACGACATGGCTGTGGTTGCCGAGACCGCGGACCGCGTCATCGTCCAGTACAAGG
This sequence comes from Rhizobium sp. R86522, assembly GCF_042466255.1. Lineage (NCBI taxonomy): Bacteria > Pseudomonadati > Pseudomonadota > Alphaproteobacteria > Hyphomicrobiales > Rhizobiaceae > Rhizobium > Rhizobium sp. R86522. The sequence continues at coordinate 3,262,062 of NZ_JAXHBX010000001.1, read as the reverse complement.
GCCGGAAGATGGAAGAGGCCGATGTGCTCTCGCTCTTCGAAAACCCGAAGAACCCCTATACCCGCGCGCTGCTTTCGGCCCTGCCGGAAAACGCCACCGGCGACCGCCTGACGACGGTCTCCGACTTCCTGGCCGCCGCAGAAACGGGAGGTGCCGCATGACCACAGAGATGCAAACCCCGATGCTCGAGATTCGCGACGTCAAGCGCGACTACCGTGTGTCGCAAGGTCTCTTCAAGGAAGACAAGATCGTCCACGCTGTCAAAGGCGTGTCTTTCAAGCTCGACAAGGGCAAGACGCTCGCCATCGTCGGCGAAAGCGGTTGCGGCAAGTCCACGCTTGCCCGCATCCTGACCTTCATCGATGAGCCAACGGCGGGCGAGTTGTTGATCGACGGCCAGAAGGTCGACTTGCGTCCTGGCCATCTGACATCGGACATGCGCCAGAAGGTGCAGATCGTCTTCCAGAACCCGTATGGCTCGCTCAATCCGCGCCAGAAGATCGGCGATGTGCTCGGCGAGCCCTTGCTCATCAACACCAAGATGAGCTCGGCCGAGCGGCGGGAACGCGCAACCGAAATGCTGATCAAGGTCGGCCTCGGTCCGGAGCACTATAACCGCTACCCGCACATGTTCTCGGGCGGCCAGCGCCAGCGTATCGCGATTGCTCGTGCGTTGATGCTCAATCCGAAGCTGCTCGTGCTCGACGAACCGGTTTCGGCGCTCGACCTCTCGGTCCAGGCCCAGGTGCTGAACCTGCTTGCCGACCTGCAGGAAGAGTTTGGCCTGACCTATGTCTTCATCAGCCACGACCTCTCGGTTGTGCGCTACATCGCCGACGAGGTGATGGTGATGTATTACGGAGAGGCCGTGGAATACGGCACACGCGATGCGGTCTTCTCGGACCCGCAGCACGAATATACACGCACGCTATTTGCCGCGACACCGCGCGCCGACGTGGAATCGATCCGCGCCCGCATGGCAAAGCGCCAGCTGGCAGCGGCGGCCGGTTGATCGCTTTCTAAAGCTTGATGCGATGACAAAGGGCGCCCGGTCGGCGCCCTTTTTCTTTATGGCAGATAGCCGTAAGAGATCTTCGGACTGTCGAATACCATCGTCGACCTGATTGTCTTGATCTCGGCGAGGCGATCGAACTCCTGCCAGATCAGGCGCTTGTAGTCCGTCATGTCACGAACCGAGATCTTCAACAGAAAATCGAAGTCGCCGGCAACGGCATGGATCTCGACTACTTCGGGCAGTTTGCCGACATGTTCGATAAAACGTTCGCCCACCTGCGGCGTCGTGCGATCCAGGGTGATTTCGACGAAGGCCTGCAGGCCGAGGCCGACACGCGGCGCATCAACCACGATCGCCTGCCGTATGATGCCGCTCGAATAGAGTCTGGCGAGCCGACGCGAAAGGGGGGCGGCGGTCAGCCCGACACGCTCGGCGAGTTCCGCATTGTTCAGGCTCGCATCGTTCAGAAGACAGGCAATGATCTTCCGATCGATCCTGTCCAGTGTGGCGCTCTCAGCTTCCATTATCGATCTCTACTGTCCATCAGTGCGCAATAGTTTATCGTCAAAGCTGGATATCTGGCAATTCACCTTAAGCCATCCCTGGCGCCGGGCATGAAATCCGCAGAGACTTTGCGCGGCAAACTTGATATCTCTGGTGCAACACAATTGCACTTTGACGAAGGTCCCCGATGTTCGACAAGCTCGCCTCGCAGCCCAATGACCCGTTGCTTGCCCTGATTGGCCTCTACAATGCCGATCAGCGCGCCGACAAGATCGACCTCGGGGTCGGTGTCTACCGTGATGATCTCGGGCGCACGCCTGTGATGCGCTCGGTCAAGGCGGCCGAGAAGGAGCTGTTGGAGAAGCAGGACAGCAAGTCCTATGTGGCGCCGGAAGGCGACAGGGTCTTCCTCGACCTGCTCTGGGATCTTGTCGGCGGCAAGGGACAGGGCAAGTTTGCCGCGGGCGTCCAGACCCCCGGCGGTTCGGGGGCACTGCGTCTCGCGTCGGATCTCATCGCGCGCGCGAGCAGCGGCCGCATTCATCTTGGTCTGCCCAGCTGGCCGAACCATGCCGGTATCTTCGGCGCCACCGGCCTCAGCGTTGAGACCTATCCCTATTTCGATGTGCCGACACAGGACGTGCGCTTTGCCAGCATGATGAAGGCGCTAAGCAGCGCCCCGCGCGGTGATGCCGTGCTCATTCATGCGAGCTGCCACAACCCGACCGGCGCCACGCTCACGTCTGCCCAGTGGGAAGAACTGGCGGCCGTGATCGCCGAACGTCGCCTCGTGCCACTGATCGATTCTGCCTATCAAGGGTTTGGCGCCGGCATCGAGGAAGATGCCGCTGGTCTGCGCACCATTATCGCTGCAGTGCCGGAAGCCTTGGTCGCGGTTTCCTGCTCCAAATCCTTCGGCATTTACCGTGAACGCACAGGCGCCATCTTTGCTGTTGCCGAGACGCAAGAGGCGGCCGACATTGCTCGCTCCAATCTCGTGACCATGGCGCGCACCAGCTATTCCATGCCACCGGATCATGGTGCGGCCGTCGTGCGCACGATCCTCTCGACAGAGAGCCTGCGCCAGGACTGGATCGACGAACTGAACAGCATGCGCGACCGTCTCAATGGCCTGCGTCGCGAACTGGCCGCAGCCCTCGGCGACGGTTGGCAACTGGCGCCGCAGATCGCCGAGCAACAGGGCATGTTCTCGCTCCTGCCGCTCAAGGAAGCCGACGTGCTGTCGCTGCGCAAGGATCACGGCATCTACATGCCGACCTCTGGACGCATCAATATTGCGGGCCTGAAGAGCCAGGATATTCCGCGCGTCGCCGCTGTTCTGAAACCGCTTCTGGGCTGAAACCATGACCACGACCACCGTGAACCAGGCGGGCGCAGAGCGTCATCGCCTCTATGAAGACGTGCTCGCGATGATTTCCGGCACGATGTTCGTGTCGCTCGGGACGCTGATCTACACCGAAACCATGCTGACGGTCGGGTCGAGCGCCGGCCTCGCGCTGCTTCTGTCCTATGTCAGTGGCTGGGGCTTCGGCGTCATCTTCTTCGTCGTCAATTTGCCCTTCTACATCCTTGCGGTCAAACGCATGGGGTGGGCCTTCACGCTGCGCACCTTCACCGCCGTGGCGCTGGTGTCGATCCTGTCGAAGCTGAACGGCCAATGGATCGATTTTTCCCATCTCGATCCACTCTACGCCACGGTGATCGGCGGCGGCTTGATCGGTACTGGCCTGCTGATGCTTTTCCGCCACCGCACGGGTCTCGGCGGCATCAATATCCTCGCCATGTATCTGCAGGAAAAGACAGGGCTGCGCGCCGGTTATTTCCAGCTTGGTGTCGATCTCACGATCCTCGCAATCGCCTTCTTCGTGCTGCCGGCCGACCGGTTGGCACTCTCGGTGCTGGGCGCTGCCATCGCCAACCTGATCCTCGCGATCAACCACAAGCCCGGCCGTTATATGGGGCTGAGCTAAGGGCTTATGCCAGCGCCGCGTCCACGATGACGAGAGGCCGGCCTTGCGTGCAGGCCTCAATGCGGGCATCGACCCGGTACACATCTCGAAGCAGGGAAGGCGTGATCACATCCGCAGTCGCGCCGCTTGCAATCAGTCGCCCGTCCGCAACCACGAGCGCATGGTCGCAATAACGCATCGCGTGGTTCAGGTCGTGCAGGGCGATCAGAACGGTGATCCCGCTTTCGGTTGCAAGCTCGCGCATGAATTGAAGGACTTCGATCTGGCGGAAGAGATCGAGCGCCGACGTCGGCTCGTCCATCAACAGCACTTCCGGCTTGCGCACCAGCGCCTGGGCGATGGCGACGAGCTGACGTTGTCCACCGGACAGTTCCCCAAGATCTCGAAATGCGAGGTCCGAAATCCGAAGTGAAGCAAGAATGCGATCGATCTCAAAAAGTTCGCCGTCGGCCACTTTCCAACCAGAGCCCTGCTTGGATGCAAGCAGAATGCTCTCGTAGACGGTCAGGACAGCATTGGCACCTGTGTCCTGCGGCATGTAACAAATCGGCCGCTGGCTCTCCTCTCCGGAGACATGGATGACGCCTTCGCCCTTCAGCAGGCCTGCTATCCGCTTGAACAGCGTCGACTTGCCCGCCGCATTCGGACCGATGACAGCTGTCAGCATTCCGCCGGCGATGTCACCGGTGGTGATGTCGGTGAAGACGCGATGGCGACCGTATTGGGCGCCGACCGCTTCAAGCTTGAGGGCTACCATGCGCGCCTCCTGTTGGTGAAGATGAGGGAGAAGAAGAAGGGCACCCCGACGAGTGCAGTGATAACACCGATCGGCAGGATGGCGCCCGGGATCAGCAATTTCGACACGACCGAGGTGACGGACAGCAGGAGCGCGCCACAGAGGATCGAACCCGGGAGAAAGAAGCGCTGGTCTTCTCCGAGCAACATACGAGCGATATGCGGCCCGACGAGGCCGATGAAACCGATCGTCCCGACGAAAGAAACGGGGATGGCGGCGAGCAGGCTGACGAGCAGCATAGTCTCAAGCCGGAGTGCCCGGACATTGACTCCGAAGGATGCGGCCTTGTCGTCACCGAGGCGAAGCGCCGTCAGTGCCCAGGCGCGGCGCGCAAAGAGGGGTACGCAGAAGACGAGCACGGCGAAGGTCACCGCCACCTTGCCCCAGGTCGCCTTGGTCAGCGATCCCATGGTCCAAAAGACAACGGCGGCGAGCGCCTGTTCAGAGGCAAGATATTCGAGCAGCGAAAGCAGCGCATTGAAGGTGAAGACCAGAGCTATGCCGAGCAGGATGATGGTCTCAACCGTCACGCCTCGCATGGTCGAGACGCCATAGATGAAGAGCGATGCGAGCATTGCCATCAGGAAGGCGTTGATCGGCACCATGTACTGCACGGCCGCTGGAAAGACGGCAACGCCTGCGACAAGCCCGAGCGCCGCACCGAAACTGGCAGCCGCGGAAATGCCGAGCGTAAAGGGAGAGGCGAGCGGATTGGCCAGGATCGTCTGCATCTGCGCACCGGCAAGCGACAGGCACGCCCCAACAGTGACGGCCATCAGCGCGATCGGCATGCGGATATCCCAGATGACGACCCTAAGTTGGTTGCCTGCCGAGGCCGGATCCCAGATCGTCGAGACGACTTCCGACAGGGTGTAGCGCGCGGGGCCATAGGCCATATCGACGGCGATCGACAGCACCAGACAGAGTGAAAGCCCGGCAAGGATTGCCAGGCGCTTCGTCGTCAGGCTTCGGTAGATGTCGCTGGAGGCCGGAGCGGCCGCTTCGACGGTGGTGGCCATAAGTCTTTTCCTGTCGGTTACGCCCCCAAGGGCAAGCGGCCGGCGGTCGCCCGCCGGCCGGATGGATGTCAGGAGCCAGCCTTCAGCGAGGCGAAGTAGCCAGGCTGGTAATCGACCGGCAGGAAGCGCTCATGCATGTCCTTGAAGGTGGCGTCCGCGTCGAGATCCTTGAAGAGATCCGGATGCAGCCACTTGGCGATCTGCTGCACGGCAACGAACTGGTACGGGCTGTTGTAGAACTGGTGCCAGATGGCATGCACATTGCCATCCTTGACGGCCTTGATGTCGGTGAAGCCGGGGCGCTTCATCAGCTCGGAAAGCTTGCGCGCGGCTTCAGCCTTGTCGGCGCCCGGACCAACGCCGACCCACTTGCCGCCGGGAACATACAGTTCCCAGTTCGAGCCGGTCACGATGACCTGGTCGGGGTTCGATGCGATGATCTGCTCCGGATTGACGGTGCCGAAGGTGCCCGGGATGAAGTCCTTGGCCATGTTCACGCCGCCGGCGAGTTCGACCATCTTGCCGAAGTTCTCGTTGCCGAAGGACATGCAGCAATCGTCGGAATAGCCACCGGCGCGTTCCATGAAGACGACAGGCTTTTTCAGGTCCGTCTGGCTGGCCAGCACGTCGGTCACCTTGGCGATCTGCTCGTCATGGAACTTCACGAATTCTTCGGCGCGCTCTTCCTTGCCGAACAGCTTGCCGATGATGCGTATGGAATCATCCGTGTGCTCCATCGGCTTTTCGCGGAAGTCGATGTAGACGAGCGGAATGCCAACGGCGGCGAGCTTCTCGATATAGCCGCTCTCTTCAGTCGCAGACTTTGCTTCCGTGTTCATGATGATGACGTCGGGCTTCAGTGCAACTGCCTGCTCGATGTCGAAGGTGCCGTCCTTCATGCCGCCGAAGGTCGGGATCTTCTCCATCTCCGGAAATTTCTTCAGGTAGATGTTGTAGCCGTCGAGGTCGGCCTTCTTGAAGTCGTCGCGCCAGCCAATGACGCGGCCGAACGGATTGTCGGTGTCGAGTGCTGCCGTGAAGTAGATCTGACGACCCTCGCCGAGAATGACGCGTTCGACCGGAACGCTCACCTCGACCTCACGACCAGTGATGTCCTTGATCTTCACGGTCTCGCCAGCCAACGCGACGCTTGAAAAAAGGACGAGCGAAATCGCGGCGGCAGAAGCCACCTTCTCCATTTTGAACACGATCAGTTCTCCTGCTTGTGATTATGTCGTGATCTATGTTTTTATGACTTTATCAGTCAAGAATTATCTTTTAGAAGTGTTCCAGCCTCTCTGCCCGAATCCGAAAGACCGTGAAAATGCAAGCCGTTAGCTCCCTCTCCAACCATGACCTTCGCGACGAAATCAAAGCCTACTGGTCTCTGCGGGCCGAGACATTCGACACTCAGCCGGGTCACGAGATCTTTTCGGAAGACGAGCGGGCGGCCTGGCACGCCCTGTTCCGCAAGCATCTCGGCGAAGGCGAGGGGCGGGCAGCGCTCGACCTCGCCTGCGGAACGGCCGTGATCTCGCACCTGCTCGACGATCTCGGCTTCAAGGTTACCGGGCTGGATTGGGCCGAGCCAATGCTGGAGCGCGCGCAGGCAAAGGCCAAGGACCGTGGACGACAGATCCGCTTTCTGATGGGTGACGCCGAGCGCACCATGGAGGACGACGAGGCCTATGATGTGATCACCAATCGTCACCTTGTCTGGACGCTCGTCGATCCGCTTGCCTGCTTCAAGGAGTGGCACCGCGTCCTGAAACCGGGTGGCAAGGTGCTGATCGTCGATGGCGACTTCGTCAACACCTCCACATTGACCCGTCTCTTGAAAAAGCTGACCGGTTTCGCGAGCCGCCTCGGTCTGGCCCGCGATGCCCTGCACGGCGCCCCGCCGAATCCCGATATGGCCGAAACGCACACCCGTATCCTGTCCCGCGTTCATTTTTCCGGCGGTGCTCACGCGCATGCCGTTGCAGATCTTCTGAAGAAGGCGGGCTTCTCAAAAATCACCGTTGATCAGGACATGACTGCTATACACAGGGCGCAACGCAAGAACTTTTCGTTTTTCAAAGGCCTGGAGCGAGCCACTCAGCACCGCTACGCGATCTGCGCCGAGAAGTGACGTCATCGCGTTACTGCCTTTCCTGACTGTATAGCTGTTTCAGAAACGGTGGCTTGAGACAGAGGCTCCTTGCATTTACAGCCTCCGAAAACTGATATACTAGTATCTCAGTTTTCGGAGGCTGCATGTCGGAAATGTCCAAAAGCGGGTTACGCTCGCGCATTGTTCCTGCCGATCATCAACGCGGGAGGACGCGGGATGGGCGTGCCGCGACGCAGATCCATGCGATCTTGCAGGACGAAATTGTCCGCCTGCAATTGAAGCCGTTGGATACCCTGAACGAGAAGCAACTCGGCCAGCGCTTCGGTGTCAGCCGCACGCCTGTGCGCGAAGCTCTGCTGAGACTGGCGGATGAGGGACTTGTGGAGATCTATCCGCAGTCGGGCACTTTCGTGTCTCGCATACCCCGCCGTGCGCTCTACGAGGCAATCCTTATCCGCAAGGCGCTCGAGGTGACCACCGTCTCGCTCGCCATTGTCGCGATGAAGGACGGCAGCCGCTTGCACTCGCTCGAAGACAATCAGGCGGCCCTGATAAAAGCGGCCGAGGCCGGTGACATTCCGCTCTTCCACCGTCTCGACACCGAATTCCATCAGTTGATCGCCGACATCGCCGGTTACCCCGGGATCTGGACGGTTATTGCGCAGGTCAAGGTTCATATCGACCGCTATCGGTTCATCACGCTGCCCCGTTCAGGGCGGCTGGATATCGTCATCGCCGAGCATGCGGCGATCATCGACGGGATCCGTGACCGCGACGACGGTGCGGCGGTTCTGGCCATGAGCCAGCATATCGGCCGCATGACTGAGGAACTGGACGCCATCGAGCATCTCGATCCCGACCTCTTCATTGACGCCTAGAGCAAGCAGGCGATCCTTTCCAGAAATCCCGGGAGTAGCATCATGAAACCATCCTTCGACCTTTCGGGCCGCACGGCCATCGTCACCGGAGCCAATACCGGCATCGGTCAGGCCATTGCCGTGGCACTGGCCGGCGCTGGTGCCGCTGTTCTCGGCGTCGGCCGATCGGGCATGAGCGAAACGGAGGCCATGATTGCCTCTGCAGGTGGGCGTTTCGCATCCTTTGCCGCCGACCTGTCGACCATCGAGCCGGTCGACGACATCGTCGAAGCGGCGGTATCCGCTTTCGGCTCGGTCGACATTCTCGTCAACAATGCCGGCATCATCCGCCGAGCCGATGCCATCGATTTCACCGAGGCTGATTGGGATGCGGTCATGGACGTCAACCTGAAGACGGCCTTTTTCCTGTCGCAGGCCGTCGCCAAGCGCATAATTCCGAGTGGCCGCGGCAAGATTATCAACATTGCTTCCATGCTCTCCTTCCAGGGAGGGATCCGCATTCCCTCCTATACCGCGTCCAAGAGTGGCCTCGCGGGGCTGACCCGCCTGCTGGCCTGTGAATGGGCTGCCAAGGGCATCAACGTGAACGCGATTGCGCCGGGCTATTTCGTCACCAACAACACGACCGCCTTGCGGGAAGATCCGAAGCGGTCCACCGACATTCTCGGCCGGATCCCGGCAGGCCGCTGGGGCAATCCGGAAGAACTCGGTGGCGCCGCAGTCTTCCTGGCCTCGGACGCCTCCGCTTATGTGCACGGCACGATCCTGCCCGTCGACGGCGGTTGGCTGGCGCGCTAGGTAGGAACGGGAAGCGACAAGGCGGGGGGATGAAGATGGGACGGATCGTATCGATCGGCGAATGCATGGGCGAACTGTCGGAGACCGGTTCACCCGGTATGCTCAGCATGGGGTTCGCCGGAGACACGCTCAATACCGCCTATTACCTGCGTCACAGTCTGGGGCAGGACTGGCAGGTCGACTATGTGAGCGCCGTCGGTACGGACGGGCTCTCCGACAGGATGGTCGATTTCCTTAACAGTGAGGGCATCGGGACCGACCATGTCCGCCGCCTGGCCGACAAGACGATCGGGCTCTACTACATCACCTTGAAGGACGGCGAGCGCAGTTTCACCTATTGGCGCAACGACAGTGCCGCAAAGCGGCTCGCCAGTGATCCTGGGGCCCTCAATCGTGCACTTGAGGGCGCGGATCTCGCCTACTGGTCCGGCATCACCTTGGCCATTCTCTCGAACCAGGACCGTCTGGCGCTGATCGAGGCGCTTGGCCAGTTTGCAGGCAAGGGCGGAACGGTTGTCTTCGACCCCAATCTCCGGCCGCGTCTCTGGGACAACCCGGAGACCATGAGGGGCTGGGTGCATCGGGCGGCCGCGGTGAGTGACCTCTGCCTTCCGTCCTTCGAAGACGAGGCGACATGGTTTGGCGATGCCGATCCAGCCGCGACGGCGAAACGTTATCAGGCGGAAGGGGCTCGAAGGGTCATCGTCAAGAACGGATCCGAGGACGTCACATTTGCAGGCAGCAGCGGTGAACTGTCCCGCTTCTCCATCCCCTCGGTCGAACATGTTGTTGATACGACCGCCGCAGGCGACAGTTTCAACGCTGGCTACCTGGCTGCAGAACTGAATGGTGCATCCGTTGAGAATGCGGTTGCTGCCGGCGCCAGACTGGCGGGTAGGGTAATAGGCGCCCGGGGAGCTTTGGTCCCGGATGCCGTAACGCAGGCCTGAGGAGCCTTGGGCTCAAGCCGGAGCAGCGCCGCCGCCGACAAGGGTAAAATAGGCCCATGTAAGCACGAATGCCGCGGCGATCCCGGCCCAGATCAGGATCTTGCGCATCGAAGGTGAAACACTGGCCTTCGGCTTCGGCGGTTTGTCTTCGGGCGGGCGCTCGAACTTGATGACGTTCGACATGCTATGGCTCTCTCGTGATGCTCATCTGGAAACTTCCTGCCATGATCATGGGCCAACAACAAGCCTGCTGCTTGCGTGTTTCCTCATGGATGAGGCTTGAGATCGGGACGTATTGTTGAGATGGCGGAGAGAAACGCTGCGCCTTCGGGCCGCGCGCATTCACAATCTTCCACTTCACTCTTGTCTGCAGCCTTCGCCGCCGCTAGCGTCCCATTTCAGGGGGAACTGTTGTCAATAGACCGAGATCGAGGGCTTTCCCGTCGGACGCATGATGGACTTTGTCGAACTGCAATGAGAAGTTTTCTGGATTCCGCCCTGGGTGATGCCTCTTCCGCACAGGCGGGAGACGCGTCTATTGCCGCCAGGAAGATATCAGGCGTTTCGTCGACACATTTCCTGAAACTCGTCGAAGAAAACGGCAATACAGGCTTCTGGACCTGCGATATCACCACCGGTCAATGCAGCTGCAGCCCGGGCCTCTTGCGAGTGATCGGGGTTAAGCAAACCCTGCCGTTCCGAATGACGGATCTGGTCGACCAGGTACATCCGGAGGATCGCACATTCTGCGAAGATATCTGGTCGCTGATACGCTCGGGTGTGCCTGTGAATCGGAATTTTCGCATCATCCGCGGCGACAGGACCGTACGCTGGGTCGAGTTCCGGTCCGAGGTGGTGCTTGACGCCGAGCAGCGCCCGGCGCGCGCCATCGGGCTCCTCCAGGACGTCTCGCAACAACATGAGAGCCGTCAGGCGCTGGACGAAAGCACCGGCCGCTACAGAGCATTGATCAGCGCCGTCGCGACCATGGAATGGCGTGCGACCGCAGCTGGCGAGCCCGTATTTTCCTCTGGCTGGACGACGCTGACCGGGCAACGTGAGTCCGATATGTTCGACGGCAACTGGCTAAGCGCGGTCCACCCAGATGATCGCGAAGCGGTAAGTGCCGCCTGGCAGCAAGCTGTTTCCTCGCTCTCTCCTTATAGCTCCAATCAGCGCATCCGTCGGGCGGACGGTGAATATGAATGGTTTCATGCCCGCGCAGTGCCCGTGCTTCACAAGGGTGGGCGCTCGCATGAATGGCTGGGCATGATCATCCGCCATCAGGAATTTGCCATGATGGGCAGCGGCGGGTCTGCCGCCGATCCCTCGGTGACGCCGATGCAGATCCGGGCGGGACGGGCCATGTTGCAATGGACCCTTGAAGACCTTTCGCGGCAGTCCGGCGTATCGGTCTCGTCGATCCGGCGGATCGAGGGGGAGGGAGAACGTTCGACGCGGCCGGCTTCGCTGAGCGCGATTCGAGAGGCCTTCGAGCGAGAGGGCCTGGCGTTCAGTGACGGCAACACCGTGTCCCTGCAGGGCTTCCCCATGCGGAGAAGCTGAGCCCTCGGATCGTACTCTCAGCTGGAGATCCGGGGCGTGCTCACGATCTTGAGGAATAGCGCATTCATGGCGTCTGCGATGCCCTCGCTCGGGCTCACTTCGAAATAGAGACCCGGCGATGCGCAAGACTGCATGCGCGTAGGGATTTCGGACTGGAACGGGCTGATCCACCTCTTGTACCAGTCATTGGTGGGAAGCGGCAGATAGGTCGTATAGAGAACGGCGATGCGATAGCCCTTCTTCTTGAGGGCTTCGCATTGCGCAGTGTCGATCGGCTCCTGACAGCGCCCATTGGTGGTCTTCTTGGTGCAGGTGCTTGGCTTGTAGGCGTCGCCCACTCCATCTGAGACAAAGAACACGATCTTTTCCGGATCACTTGCAGAAGCACCGGTGCCGGACGCGCCCATGAGATCGCCGATACTCTTGAGGGCGCGGTCGAAATCGGTCTGCTGGTCGTTGTCATAACCCTGCCAGGGGATCGACATCAGCCCGATCTTGGACGCCTTGGTCTGAACCTGATCGAGATTGTCGGTAAGTGCGGAGACCTCCAGCAACTTGGTGTCCTCGGCCCGTTCGCCGAAGGTGTAGACGGCCATGCGATACTGATTGGAGCTCTTGCGCGACGTCTTGGCCGTGTCCATGAGCGCTGCCGTCGCCTTGGCCACGACGTCGATGCGGATCGTCACGCCGAGTTTCTTGGCGAGGTAATAGTAGCTGTTCGTGTCCTCGACACCGTTTTTGACGATGTGGCACGCGAAGGCACACTTGTCTCTGGTGTTGTTGACCATCTTGGTGACGTCTGCCGGAGTCGCTCCGACGCCCATGGACGGCGTGTTGTCGAGAAGCAGGTAGAAGTCCCGGAATGTGTCTGTCTGATAGACGGCTTCGGCCTTGCCGCTGACGGTGACGTCCTTCTGCCCCATGACCCGTGCAAGTGTGGTGGGAATGGTCGCGTTGAAGGTGAAGACGGCCTTTAACTGGGTTCCGGTCTTGACGACTTCCACATCGAAGTTCTTGAGATCGTATTGCTGAGACATCTTGGCGTGACCGAGAAACACCTTCTTGGCATCTGCGATCGCAGCCGATAGCTGTCCGTCGGATTTCATCTGCATCGCCTGCATGACGCCGGCGGAGGTTTCGGCAACGGCTGCGATCGCAGCTGCGTCGGCAGCCGCCTGGAGGGTGCTTCGCACCGTCAGCGCGTTGCTGATATCGATGGCCAGGCCAGCCGCTCCGATGACGGGCACAAGCAGGATCGCCGTCAAGACGCCGAAATTGCCACTGCGGTCGCAGAGAAATCTTCTGAACATAATATACCCCCATATATAAGGGGGTAATTTATAGGTGCTGCGTATCGTTTTCGTTCATCTGCATGGTTAGCAAATTCCTGACCAGCGAAGCATGCCAGTCAGGCGGCTGCGACCTTCTTCTTCACGGGCGGATTCTCGCCATCATAGAGAGCCCGCGCCTCGCGGATGCGACCATGATGTTCCGCCGTCCAGACCACGAGTGCCGCGACAGGCCCCAGTAAGGATTGCCCGAGCTCCGTCAGTCTGTACTCGACACTCGGCGGCTGGGTCGGGAAGACCTCGCGATGAACCAGGCCATCACGCTGCAGGCTGCGCAATGTGCCCGTGAGCATGGCCTGCGAGATGTCGGGGATTGCTCGCTTCAGCTCGCCGAAACGGTGCGGCCTGTAGCCAAGCGTCTGTAGGATGAGGGAAGCCCATTTGTCGCCGATATGGGAAAAGACATCGCGAACCGGGCAATTCCCGGCATCGAAAACCGTATTCGCCGGCGTCTCGATCATGGCCATCACCGAACGGATCGCTGCGGTGTAATCGGTCTTCGTCTTCCCATGTGCTGTCATCGGTACCATCCTCAGAACCTGGTTCTAAAAAACTGCCTACTTTACGGTAGATATGAAGTCTGCAATATAGACCTACTCTAGAAATTAAACCATCCCTAAATTTTAGGGTCCAGAAAATGAGAGAGCCATGACCGCGAAATATCTTGTCACCGGCGCATCGGGCCAGCTCGGCCAGCGCGTTGTCCATCATCTCCTTGAGACCTCGGGCGTCGCCGCAGGCGACATCATCGCTGCCAGCCGCAAGCCGGAGCAGCTGGTAGAACTGGCCGCGAAGGGCGTGTTGGTGCGCCGGGTCGATTTTGATGATGCCGCATCCATGGAGGCCGCATTCGCCGAGGCCGAAAAGGTGCTGATCATCAGCACGGATACGCTCGACCGGCCGGGACATCGTCTCGTTCAGCATCGCGCAGCCGTTGCCGCAGCGGAAAAGGCCGGTGTCGCTCATCTGCTTTACACCTCGATGCCCGAGCCCGTGAACTCAGCTCTGCTCTTCGCCCCCGACCACGAAGGGACGGAAGCGGCCATCGAGGCAAGCTCGGTGCCGGCCTGGACCATTCTGCGCAACAACTGGTATTTCGAAAACGTCATGATGAGCGCAGGCCCCGCCCTTGCCTCGGGCCATTGGTACTCGGCTGCCGGTGACGGCAAGGTGGCGCACATCGCACGCGATGACATCGGTCGTGCGATTGCTGCGGCGCTCGTCGCCGCAGACAAGGAAAAGACCGTCTACACGCTGACGGGTTCTTCTTCCTACACGCATCGCGAAATGGCATCCCTCATCTCCGCCTCTGCCGGCAAGGAGATCACCGTGATCGATGTTCCGGTCGAAGGCCTCGTCCAGGGCATGGTTGGAGCTGGTCTGCCGGAACCCGTCGCGCGCGTCTTTGCATCTATCGATACGATGGTCGGAAACGGTGGTCTGGCTCGCGTCACTGGTGACTTCAAGACGCTGACGGGCACGGAGCCGCAGAGCTTCGAAAGCTGGGTAGAGAGCCAGGCCGAACCTTTCAAATCCATGACTGCGTGATCGCTCTTCCTCACGTAATCGCCTCATCGGTCGCCGCCAGGCCGGTCCGGTCGTGCCATATCCCACACGTGGCATGACCGCGCGACCGCCCGTTCTCCTGAGCGGGCGGTCCTGTTTTTTATGCAGTCGGGCGCGACTCAGGGCGTCTGCGCACCTCGTGTCGCGGTGTAGATCGCGTACAGCGATGTCGAGGCCGTGATGAACAGGCGGTTCTTGCGAGGGCCGCCGAAGGTCAGGTTGGCGACCGCCTGCGGCACCAGGATCTTGCCGAGCAGCGTGCCATCGGGATGGAAGCAATGCACGCCGTCGGCAGCGCTCGACCAGAGGTTTCCGTCGACATCCGTCCGCATGCCGTCGGGAATGCCCTTGTCGATATGGGCAAAGACGCGCCCATTCGTCAGACGCTTGCGATCGGTGACATCGAAGACGCGGATGTATCTCGGGGCGTCTGGCTTGTGGCTGGCGCCGGAATCGGCGACGTAGAGCAACGTCTCGTCCGGCGAGAAGCAAAGGCCGTTCGGCTGCAGGAAGTCGTCGATCATGACGGCAAGCTCGCCGGTGGTAGGATCGAGCCGGTAGACGTTGCGGCTCGCCTGTTCCTCGTCTGCCTTGTAGCCCTCGTAGTCAGAGAGAATGCCGTAGGACGGGTCGCTGAACCACACGCTGCCGTCTGATTTCACCACGACGTCATTGGGGGAATTCAGCCGCTTGCCCTGGTAGCGATCCGCAAGCGTCGTGATCGTCCCGTCGATCTCGGTGCGGATGACACGGCGCCCGCCGTGTTCGCAGGAAACGAGCCGTCCCTCGCGGTCGCGGGTATTGCCGTTGATGAAATGCGACGGTGAGCGATAGACAGAGGTTCCCGCACCCTCGATCCAGCGCAGAACGCGTTCGTTCGGAATGTCGCTGAACAGCAGATAGCCGCCATCATTGAACCAGACGGGACCCTCGGCCCATCGGCAGCCGGTGTAAAGCTCATCCAAGCCGGCGCTGGACACGAGCAGGTCGCAGAAGCGGGGGTCGCGGATCTCGTAATGCGGGTTTTCCATGGGACGATCCTGGCAGGGCTTCAGGTTTTGCCGGCGCTGCGTGTGGTCGGCAGCATGATGACGGCGATGATGATGAGACCGGTGAGAATGAGGCGGATGCCTGCGCCAAAACCGTAGGTATTCAGCATCGAAACGACAAGGAACATGAAGAGCGAGGCGCCCCATATCCCCGGAACATTCGAATTCCCGCCGGCAACCGCCGTGCCGCCGATGACGACGACGGCGATCGACATCAGGAGATATTCCGTGCCCATGTTGAGCGCTGCACCGCCTGAGAAGCTGGCAAGCAGATAGCCGCAGAGCGAGGCGAGCACGGCGCAAAGCAGGTAGGTGACAAGTCGCGTGCCGTCGATCGGGATCCCGGCCATGCGTGCGGCGCGGATGCTCTGGCCGATCGCGGCGATCGAGCGTCCATAGACCGTGCGGTTGAGGACGTACCAGACGATGACGGAGAACACCAAGGCAACGAGCGCGACATTCGGGATGCCCACAGTTGAAGAAGTGGTGAAGTCCGCAAGCCAGCTTGGCGGCTTGATGCGCAAGCCCCGGTTCGTCCAGATCGCCGTCGACTGCACGATGAAACTCATCGACAGCGTTGCGATGATCGGCGGAATGCGGAGCAGTTTGATCAGCGCATAGTTGCCGATCCCGATCGCGATCCCGACACCGATGGCGACCAGCAGCCCGGTCAGGATCATGCTGTTCTCGACATTCATCACCTTGAGCGAGACCGTTGCCGCAAGTGTCATGTTGGCGGGAACCGAGAGGTCGATATTGCCGGGACCGAGCGTGATCACCAGCATCTGACCGAGGCCGACCAGCACCGAGAAGGCGCCGAAGGTGAGGGCGGCCTGTGCGAGCCCGACGGTGCTCGCCCCGCCCGTGAAGACGATGGTGACGAGGAAGACGCTGGCCGCAGCAATGAAGGACCAGATCCAGGTCCGGGAGAAGAGCGTGGAGAGTGCTTGGGTCATGACTTGCCCTTCCGGCCTTCGGCGCGATTGAGGGCAAGACGCAGCGTCAGCACGAGGATCAGGATCGCGCCTTGGGCGCCGATCTGCCAGTCCGGCGAGATCCGCAGGAAGGACAGGAAGGAGCCGGCCAGCGTCAGTGTGAGCGCACCGATGACGGCACCGATCGGCGAAACGCGACCGCCGACGAATTCGCCGCCACCGAGAATGACGCCGGCGATCGAGAGCAGCGTGTAGCGCAGCGCGATATTGGCGTCCGCTGAGGTGGTCAGTCCCACGAGTGCCATGCCGGCGAGTACGGCAAAGAAGGCGGCAAGACCATAGACGGCGGCGCGTGCGCCGATAATCGACCATCCGGCCCGGGCAACCGAGCGGCTATTGCCGCCCACCCCGCGCAAGACGACGCCGAAGGACGAGCGCATGATGACATAGTGGCTGACGGCGGCGATCAGGATGCTAGCGACGATGGCCATGGGCAGCAGTGGCGGCTTGACCGTCATGATTGTCCGGATCCAGCCGGGCGCCTCGCCACCGGGCGCCGGCAGGATGAGGACAGCAAGCCCGCCCCAGACGAAACTCATGCCGAGCGTCACGACGATCGACGGCAGGTCTCTAAGGTAGATCATGACGCCGATCAGCGCATAGACTCCGATCGCTGCCATCAGAATTAGGACACCCAGCAGAGGCGAAGACTGCAGGAAGGTCGCCGTCACGCAAGCGACGAAGCTCACGAAGGTGCCCA
Source organism: Rhizobium sp. R86522 (assembly GCF_042466255.1). Classification (NCBI taxonomy): domain Bacteria; kingdom Pseudomonadati; phylum Pseudomonadota; class Alphaproteobacteria; order Hyphomicrobiales; family Rhizobiaceae; genus Rhizobium; species Rhizobium sp. R86522. The sequence continues at coordinate 3,244,773 of NZ_JAXHBX010000001.1, read as the reverse complement.
TCGACAGATCGAGGTCGTTGACCGTCATGATCAGCATCTGCGCAATGGTGGCGAGCGCAATCGGTACTGCGAGATTGAACAGCAGGTTCAGCCCGGTATAGCTCATGGCTCGCGGCTGGAGATAGAAGACCGCGGCGAGCAGTCCGACCAGCGAAATGGCTGGGATGACGAGACGCAGGCCATCGGCTGAGAAGAACTTCGTCATGCAGCCTCCTGGAAGGAGGCGGAGAGGATGTTCTCTTCCGTCACCTCTTCGCCCTTCAGTTCGGCAACGATCATGCCGTTGTTGAACACATAGACCCGGTCGCAGAGGCAGACCTCGTCCATCTCGGTCGAGTACCAGACGAAGGTCCGCCCGGCGTCCGCCTCCTGGCGTAGGATCGCATAGACCTCCTGCTTGGTGCCAAAATCGACGCCACGCATCGGGTCGTCCATTAAAACCACGGGCGCGCGGCTGGCGAGCGCCCGTGCGAACAGAACCTTCTGCTGGTTTCCGCCCGAAAGCGACAGGATCGGATTGTCCATGTCGGGGGTACGGATGCCGATCCGGTCCTTCCACGTCTGGCCCAGCGTCTCCTCCCGATCGAAATCCAGGGTCTGCAGCCGCGACAGATCCGGCAGGATGCCGATACTGAGGTTTCTCAAGATGCTCCACAGCGTGAAGGTGCCGTTGACCGCACGGTCGCCGGCGACGAAGGCGACTTCGGGGTCATCAGCCCGCAGCCAGTTGCCGGTTCGGGACTCGAAGAGGCCGACCAGCATCTCGGTCTGGCCGTGGCCGCCGAGACCGGCGAAACCGACAATCTCACCCTTCATGGCCTGGAAGGGGAGGCCGCGCCCGCGCACCGGCGCGGCGGTCAGCACACTTGCCGTGTTGGTCTTCTGCAGGTTCGTACGGGCGTCGCGAGTCTTCACCACGCTGCCCATGGCCTCGATCAGGCCGTGTTCTGAAAATTCCTCAGCCGGCCTCTGGCTGACGACCCTGCCGTCTTTCATGACGACGATGCGGCTGGAAACCGAGAGTATCTCACCGAGAATATGGGAGATGAAAAGGATCGAGCCGCCATCGCGGACAAAGCGCTCGACATAGGCGAGCAGTTGTTCGGCAAGCCGCGCATCCAACGACGAGGTCGGCTCGTCCAGGATGACGAGACGAACGGGAGCGCCGATCTCGCAGAAGGTGATCGCGATCTCCACCATCTGGCGTTCCGCGATGGTCAACGTGCCGACGGCCTCGTGGCAGTCGATCGAATGGCCTGGGAAGATTTCCTGCAATTTGCTCTCGATCAGGGCAGCACCCCGCTTGCGCCAGCCCCAGCCTTTCAGGCTGCGATGCATGACGCGGGTGTTCTCCACGATCGTCAGGTTCGGGCAGAGCGACAGTTCCTGGAAAACGCAGCGAATGCCGGCGTCGCGCGCAGCATTGATGCTGTGGCCTCCGCTGCCGTGACCGTATCGGATTGTGCCCTCATGCGGGCTGAGTCCGCCATTGATGACGTTGACGATGGTGGATTTGCCGGCACCGTTATGGCCGACCAGGCCGACGCATTCTCCAGCCCCGATCTCCAGAGTGACGCCGTCGAGCGCCTTCACCGCGCCGAAACTCACTCTTGCATCGGTAACGCTGACGACGGGCCGTCCATCGCCCTTATCGAGCATGGCATTCATACTGCACAACTCTCTCACTCACGCGCCAAAGGTTCCCCACACCGCCCGGCCCGAAGGCCGGACGGTTCGGGGAGGTTCCGGTCGGTTACATCGCAGAACCGATGACCTTCTGGGCGTCTTCGAGCGAATACTCGACATTCGCGACGCCGCCTGCCTGGGTATTGGCGAGGTTGGCTTCGAGATTGTCCTGGTCGATGCGCAGGAAGGGGACGACGAGGTCCTTCTTCACGTCCTTGCCGTCGAGGATCTGCTGGGCGACCCAGAAGGCAAGCGTGGATACGCCGGGCGCAATCGAGACCGACATGGTCTCATACTTGTTGGCGTCCTTCTGTTCCTTCCACCACTTCAGCTCATCCTCGCGGTTGCCCATGACGATGACGGGCATCGGACGGTTGGCAGCCGCGATCGCCTGGGCGGCACCGTAGCCGTCGCCACCCTGGGTCACGACACCGACGAGTTCCGGCAGGCTCGGCAGGATGCCGGCCACGGCCTTCTGGGCGACGTCCTGCGCCCAGTCGCCATGCACGGAGCCGACGATCTTGAACTGCGGGAATTGCTCTACGCCAGCATGGATGCCCGCCGAGATTTCGTCATCGACGAAGACGCCGGCAAGGCCGCGGATCTCGAGCAGGTTGCCGCCCTGCGGCAGCTTGCCGGAGAGATATTCGACCTGGCTGCGGCCCATTTCCTTGAAGTCGACCGCGATGCGCCAGGCGCAGGGTTCGGTGACGATGCCGTCGAACGACACGACGGTAATGCCGGCGTCACAGGCTTCCTTGACGGCGCCGTTGAGTGCCGTCGGCGAGGCTGCGTTGATGACGATGGCGTCATAACCCTGCAGGATCATGTTCTGGATCTGGGCTGCCTGTTCGGTCGCCTGGTTTTCGGCGGTCGTGAAGGCGTCGGCGGCTGCGACCTGTCCGGCCTTCACGGCCTCGCCGGTCACCTTTTCCCAGCTGGTCAGCATGGCCTGGCGCCAGGAATTGCCGGCATAGTTGTTCGAAAGGGCAATCTTCTTGGCCGATGTATCGGCCATTGCGGGCATGGATGTGGCGATAAGGCACAGTGCCGCGCTCGCCAGAAGGGTTCTGCTGGTCTTCATGATCTCACTCCCTGTTGTCCGGCGCTCTTGGCACCGGTTTCCTCCAAACAGCCGGGCGTGTCCCGGTCTGAATTCCCCGCCGAGTTCCTCTTCTCGGCAGGATCAGGATGGAGGCAATGGCGACGCCTGTACAGGTTCGGGACGGCAGGACGTTTGCGGGCATTACGCAAAGTCCTGCGGGATCCCGCAGGACGACCACCCTCTCGAGATGTGTTATGAAGGAGATGCGGCCGTGGGAGTGGTCGCGGGGAGGACATCATGCTCAAGATCGCGCCGTCAGCGCTGCTCGATCACTATCTCGGCATATCCAGGCTCCTGGCCGGGCAGCTCGATTTCCGCTCGGCCATCAAGGCCGTGGGCGTGGAAGTATCGCATATCGTGCCGCATGACCACCTCGATGTCTGCATCACCATGGTCAACGGCCTCTACCACACGGCTTACGAGACCGGCCTGGATACCTTCTGGGGTCAGACCACGCCCGCACCGGTCGCGAGCAGCCCGATCCGCACCCTGCTCTGGGGCGAAATCGACTTCCTTTTGACGGATGATGCGCAGCAGGAGACGCGCTACCACGTCGACACGCCCTTCACGCGCCCGATCTTCGAGCACAATTTGCGCAGCCGTCTCCATGTACCGCTCAAGGTGCGCGGTGAGGTTATCGGCGCGCTCAGTTGCTCGTCGCATGCGGTCGGTTTCTACACCGAGCAGGACGTGGCCAATGCCCAGTCCATCGCCGACCTACTCGCGCCCTACTTCTTTGCCTTGAGAGCCGCCGAACAGGCCAAACAATCGGCGATCGTCGAGGCCGAGGCACGCGCCCGCGAGGAGGGGCTGCGGGCCGGGGCTTTGAGCCTGACGGAAGCACTGGAACGCGAGCGGCAGCGCATCGGCATGGATCTGCACGATCAGACGCTCGCCGACCTCACCCGCCTGTCGCGGCGCATCGATCGGCTCATGCAGGAAGGAGACGTGAAAGGCGAGGCGCTGGAGCCGGTCGGACGCGGCCTTCAGCATTGCATGCAGGACCTCCGCGAAATCATCGAGGAGGCCAAGCCCTCCGTCCTGCAGCTCTTCGGCTTTGCCCACGCCATCGAGAACCATCTCGACCGCGCCGTGCGCGACCACGGCTCGCAGCTTGCCTGGAGCCTCAGCGACGACACGGACGGTCTGATCGACACCATCGACCAGTCTGTCCGCATCGCCCTGTTCCGGATTGCGCAGGAAGCCATCAACAACGCCGTGCGCCATGCGCAGGCAAATGTGCTGGAGCTGAAGTTGAAGAGTACGGCACATGCCCTGACGATCGAGGTGTCCGATGACGGGGAGGGTCTTTCCCGCTCGGACCGCAGCGCCGGCGGCGGCATCGACAATATGGTGACGCGGGCGAGGTTGATCTCCGCCAAGCTGACGCTGGGGACGGCGCGCGAGGGCAAAGGAACGGTGATGCGCGTGCAGATGCCGCTCACGCTCGCCAAGGCAGGATTGCTGGAGGACATCAAGTGAAGGTTCTCATCGTCGAAGACGATCCGCTGCATCGGTCGTATTTGCTGGAGGCCGTCTGTGCCGCTCTTCCCGAATGCGACAAGGTCATCGAAGCCGGTAATGGGGCCGAAGGCGAGCGTCTGGCCCGTGACCACAAGTCCGCCCATGTCGTGATGGACCTCCAGATGAACGCCCGCAACGGGATAGAGGCGGCGCGCACCATCTGGAAGGAGCGCCCTGATACCCGCATCCTCTTCTGGTCGAACTATTCCGACGAGGCCTATGTGCGTGGTGTCTCCCGCATCGTGCCGGATGGGGCAGCTTACGGCTACGTCCTCAAATCAGCCTCCGACGAGCGCCTGAAACTCGCGCTTCGCAGCATCTTCGTCGAGGCGCAATGTGTCATCGACCGCGAGGTTCGCGGCATGCAGCAGAAGAGCCTCGGCCAGGTGCGAGGCTTCAGCGACAGCGAATACGAAATCCTGGTGGATATCGCGCTCGGCCTCACTGACCGCACGATCGCTCGGCGCCGGGGCCTGTCGATCCGCAGCGTGCAGAACCGTCTGCAGCAGCTCTACGAGAAGCTGGGGGTCTACCAGATGTCGGTCGAGGATAGCGACGAGGGGCGCTTCAATCTGAGGGCAAGGGCGGTGACGGTCGCGCTGCTGCGCAAGCTGTTGAACTACAGCGCCCTCGAGCGCGCCGAGGCCGAACTTGCGGAGTGGCTGCGGTCTCATTGACCGATCCCGACCGTCCAGATGTCTGTTGACGATCGCCCACGAAGTTGGGACACCGGGCCCATGGACGAACCGTCGAAAGCCACTGAAGATCAGCCAACGCCACGCATGTTGGCCTGGGCGAAGAACTCGGCTGCCTATCGGCTTGCCAAGCGCATGATGACCGAACGGGAACTCGCCGACGCCATCAGGCGCAAGGCGCGCAGCAAGTTCGAAGATATCAGTGAGGGGCAGCTAAACGCGCTGGCCGAGACGGCCCTTGCCTTCGGGCGCAGCATGAAGGCGCTAGACGACCAGAATTACGCCGAGATCCGTGCGAATTCGGCGGCGCGCAGCGGTCGCTCCAAGCGTGCGATTGCCCGCAAGCTTGCTGAGAAGGGGGTCGACCGCAGTATCGTCGAAGCCGTTCTCGTCGACGCCGACGATTTTCGCTCGGCCGTGGTCTACGCGCGCAAGAAGGCCTTCGGGCCCTTCCGCCGGCCGGATGTTGAAGCCGATGACGCCCGCTGGAGCAAGGAGATCGCCTCCTTTGCCCGCCAGGGTTTCGGCTTCGATCTGGCCAAGCGTGTGCTCGACATGGAACGTGAAGAAGCCGAGGACATTCTTCTCGGGCCGGCATGAACGGATCGGGCCAACGGGCAGACTATCTGCTTAAAGACCCATTGCGCACGCTACCGACGCCAGGGCCTATTTCCGCAGGCATGGCCCAGGAACAGGTGACTCGATTGCGGCCGTTGGCCTTGGATTGATAGAGAGCCTCGTCCGCGCGTCGCAGCGGATCTGCCAGACCAATGTCGCTCTGATCGAGCATGGTGACACCGAAACTCGCCGTGACCGTGCCATCGCCCTCTGGCCTCCGCGAACTTTCGATGGCCTGGCGCAGGCGCTCGGCGACGGCAAGCGCGCTCTTGGCAGTAGCCCCCGGCAAGAGAACGGCGAATTCCTCGCCTCCCATCCGTGAGATCACATCGCCATCGCGCAGGACGCCACGGCACACCTCCACAACGTCGATCAGCACGCGGTCCCCGGTCATATGACCAAACCGGTCGTTGATCTGCTTGAAGTGATCGATGTCGAAGCTGATCAGGCCGATCGACGGTGGCGTCATTCGGGCGGCCAGTCGCTCCCAAGTTCCATAGAATGCGGAGCGAGACGTAGCGCCAGTGAGCCAGTCATGATCGGTCTGCCGCCTTAGTTCCATCTCCTTCATTACGAGACCGGCAAGCGACTGAAGGATTGCCTTCTGTCGCTCATCGAAGCGACGGGGTGCTCGGTCGATGACGCACAGAGATCCCAGTCGCGCCTTCTCGGGCGTAATCAAGGGCGCGCCAGCGTAAAAGCGAATGTGCGGGCTACCGGTAACGAGGGGATTTAGTGCCGTTCGAATATCATGTTCTGCGTCAGAGATCACAAGCACGTCATCGCTCCTGATCGTCTCGTTGCAAAAAGCCTGCTCGCGTGGGGTTTCGCGGATATCGATGCCGATATTCGTCTTGAACCACTGGCGCCGGTCGTCGACCAGCGAAATTAGCACGATCGGGGTGTCGAATATCAGGCGTGCAAGAGCCGAGATACGCTCGAAGGGTTCTTCAAGTGGTGTATCCAGAATGCCGTATTGATCGAGTATCCGTAGGCGTTCAACTTCATTCATTCGGGCATGCTCCTCCGCCATAAGGAGACATTAAGCCCCAAATATTTCTGTCTGCTTAAATTGCCGCAGCCGCCCCGACCGGATGATCACCCCTTGGCCCGCTGCAACATGCCGAACAGGTCACGCGGATCGTCCGGATCGGCGATCAGGTCGACGGACTGGAAGAAGGCGGTCCCAAGCACGCGCTCGCGCACGTAGCGCAACGCCGAAAAGTCCTCGATCGCGAAGCCGACGCTGTCGAACAGTGTAATCTGCTTCTCGCTCTTGCGGCCCTCGATCTGACCGGTGACCACCTGCCAGAGCTCGGTGACGGGATAGTCCGGATCCATCTGCTGGATCTCGCCTTCGATCCGCGTCTGCGGCGGATACTCGACGAAGGTGTCGGCACGGGAGAGGATATCGCGATGCAGCTCGGTCTTGCCGGGGCAGTCGCCACCAATCGCGTTGATGTGCACGCCGGCGCCGACCATGTTGTCCGTCAGGATGGTCGCATACTGCTTGTCGGCGGTGCAGGTGGTGATGATTTGCGCGCCTTCGATCGCCGCCTGTGACGTTGTGCAGGCCGTGACATGAAGGCCGGAGCCCTCCAGGTTGCGCCGTGTTTTCTCCGTTGCCTTCGGATCGATGTCGAAGAGCCTGACATGGGTGATGCCGAGCACGGCCTTCATCGCCAGCGCCTGGAACTCCGCTTGCGCCCCGTTGCCGATCATCGCCATGGTGGTCGCACCCTTCGGTGCCAGATGGCGTGCGGCCATGGCGGACGTTGCCGCTGTCCTCAGCGCCGTAAGCAGGGTCATTTCGGTGAGCAGAACCGGATAGCCAGTCGAGACATCGGCGAGCAGACCGAAGGCCGTCACAGTCTGCAGGCCTTCGGCCATGTTCTTCGGATGGCCGTTGACGTATTTGAACGAATAGATCTCCCCATCCGATGTCGGCATCAGCTCGATGACGCCCTCGCGGGAATGCGACGCGACGCGCGGCGTCTTGTCGAACAGTTCCCAGCGTTTGAAATCGGCTTCGATAACGTCGGTAAGCTCGGTGAGCGCGCGCTCGATTCCGATATGATGCACGAGCCGCATCATGTTTTCGACGCTGACGAAGGGGACGAGGGCTTTTTCCGAAGGGGCTGGCGCTGTCATGATCCACCGGTTGAAAACAAAGGTTGGATCACTGTAGCGGTGGTCGCGCTCCGCCGAAATGGCGAGAATCTGTCATTTTGTGTGGTTCACTTGCCAGAATGACAGTATCGAATGTGCACTATGTCGCTCGGGCAGGAAAAAAGGCAGGGGCCGAGGCCCCTGCTGAGAACCCTCGGAATGCGAGGGCGGGAGGATCACTTGAACTGCGCTGGCAGCCAGAGCGATATTTCGGGAATGAAGGTGACCAACAAAAGCACCGTCACGCAGGCGCCAAAGAATGGCCAGATCGTCTGCATCGCCTCCCGGATGGTGATCTTGCCCACGGCACAGCCGACGAAGAGCACGGTCCCAACCGGTGGCGTGATCAGGCCTATCCCGGCGTTCAGGATCATGATGACGCCGAAATGCACGGGATCGATGCCGAAGGCTTGGACGATCGGAAGGAAGACCGGCGTTGTGATGATGATCAAAGGCGCCATGTCCATGAAGGTGCCAAGCATCAGGAGAACCACGGTGATCAGCAGCAGGACGACCATCGGATTGTCCGAGATAGACTTGACCAGCCGGATAAGCGTGACCTGCACTTGGAGAAAGGACATGAGCCATGCAAAGGCAGCGGCCATGCCGATGACGAGCAACACCAATGATGTGGTTTTCACAGCCCCCAGGATCGCCTCCACGAAGCCGCTCCAGTTCAGCTCACGATAGACGAGAACAGCGACGAGAAAGGCGTAGATGACGGCGATGCAGGAGCTTTCTGTCGCCGTGAAGACGCCGGAGCGCACGCCGCCGAAGATGATTGCGATCAGCAACAGACCTGGCAGGGCGGCGAAGAAGAAGACCAGCAGTTTCCCGAAGCCGGGAAAGGGTTCGGCCGGATACCCACGTCTGCGGGCCACGACATAGGCGGTGACCATCAGGGCGACGGTCAGCAGCATCCCGGGAATGATGCCTGCGGTGAAGAGATCCGCAACGGAGACCGTTCCGCCCGCTGAGATCGAGTAAAGGATCATGTTGTGCGACGGCGGAATCATCAGGGCGATCAGGGCAGAGCTGATCGTGACGTTCACGGCGTAACCGCGATCGTAGCCGCGCGCCGCCATCTGCGGCACCATAAGGCCGCCGATGGCAGATGCATCGGCAACCGCCGAACCCGAAATGCCGCCGAACAGCGTCGATGAGACGATGTTCACCTGCCCCAGCCCGCCGCGCATGTGTCCCACGAAGCCGGAGGCAAAGCGAATGAGACGGAAGGCGATGCCGCCACGAACCATCAGGTCGCCGGCAAAGATGAAGAAGGGGATCGCCATCATGGCGAAGACATTCATCCCCGAATTCAGCTGCTGGAAAATTACAATCGGTGGGATGCCGATATAGATGACGGTCGCCAGCGACGCGATCCCAAGGCAGAAAGCGATGGGCATGCCGAGGACCATCAGGAAGGCGAAGGTACCGAAGAGGATCGTATAGGCCATCACACCACCTCGGCCTGAGCGATTTCGTCGGCGACTGCTTCGACCTGTCCGATGAACGTGTCGATGAAGCGTTCAAGCGCGAAGATGGAGATCATCGCGCCACCGATGATAAGCGGGATGAAATCTATGCCACCCGGCCATCCGAGCACCGGGATACGAGCCGTCCAGGTGCCTATGGCCAACTGCGTCCCGTAGTAGGACATGGCGCCGCCGAACAGGCAGATCAGGCCGAGGCTGACGAGATCCATCAGGCGCTGGACGCGAGGCGCCATGTTGTGGCGAACGATGTCGAGCCCGAGATGCACGCTTTCGCGCACGCCGACGGCAGCACCCAGCAGGATGAACCAGGACATCAGCTGGAGCGACAGGGGCTCGGACCAGCTCGGTGTGTCGTTGAGCACGTAACGGCCGAAAACCTGCCAGCCGATGATGATGGTCATCAGGACCACGCCGAGGCCGGCCAGATAAAGGCAGGCGCGGCTCAGCCAGCTGAGGCCGGGCCTGACAGCCCGCATGAAACGCAACATGGATCCCTCCGAAATCCAGGATAAGAAAAAACCGGCCGCATCTCGGATGCGGCCGGTCTGTTGTCTCACTTGACGGCGCGAACGCGCTCGACGAGATCCTTCATCTTGGGATCGGTGATGAACTTGTCATAGACCGGCTGCATGGCAGCGGCGAACTCCGCCTTGTCGACGGTGATGATGTTTGCCCCAGATGCCCGGATCTTCTCCTCCGACGCCTTTTCGCGGGCCTGCCACAGCTCACGCATCTTGCCGACGGATTCCTTTGCCGCTTCCCGGATGATCGTCTGGTCTTCCGGTGTCAGCTTGTCCCAGGTCACCTTCGAGATCGCGAGGATTTCCGGCGTCAGCGAATGGTCGGTCAGCGTGTAGTTCTTGGCCACTTCGAAGTGACGCGAGGACTCATACGAGGGCCAGTTGTTTTCGGCAGCGTCGACCACGCCAGTTTCGAGCGACGAATAGACTTCACCGAAGGGCATCGGCGTCGGGTTCGCGCCAAAGGCTTCCATCATCGCGATCCAGAGGTCCGACTGCTGGACGCGGACCTTCATGCCCTTGAGATCGGCAAGGCTGTTGATCGGGGTTTTGGTCGAATAGAAGGAGCGCGCGCCGGAATCGTAGAAGGCGAGACCAATCAGGCCGTGCGGTTCGAAGGCAGCCAGCACTTCGTCGCCGATGTCTCCATCGACCACCTTGTGCATGTGCTCGGTGTCGCGGAACAGGAAGGGCAGGCCGAAGACGACGGTTTCCGGTACGAGGTTGTTGAACGGCGCGCTGTTGACGCGGTTCATGTCGATGACGCCGAAGCGCGTCTGCTCGATCGTGTCCTTTTCCGAGCCCAGTGCGGCGTTGTTCATCACCTGAATGGCGATGCGGCCGTTGGTGCGTTCCTTGACCAATTCGCCCATGAACTTGACGGCATCGACCGTTGGATAACCATCGGGATGGATGTCGGCGGAACGCAGCGTGATTTCCTGGGCGAAGGCAGCACCCGCACCAAGGGTGAGCCCCATTGCGAGGCTAAGCATTGCGGCAGTTTTCATTGGTCTTCCTCCTCTTTGATTGAGCCGTCGAAACCTCCCGTTTCGACGGATTAGCAGTTCGACTATCTGCCCCCTAAAGGCTTGATGCCGAAAAGTTCTGTCGGATTGTCCACGAGCGCGAGCTGGCGGGCGGCCTCATCGGGCAACCAGCCGAGAACGGTGTCGGCAAGGGCCGCATCGTCTGGATAGTCCGCCTGTGTTCGCGCCAGATTGTGCGGCCAGTTCGAGCCCCAGACGATGCGTTCGGGCGCATGCGCCGCAATTGATCGGGCAACGGCGGCCACGTCGGCGAAATCGGGCCCGCCCGTCTTGGAGGACTCGTAGGCGCCGGCAAACTTGAACCAGCAGCGTCCCCCGTCGATCAGCCGCTTTGTTGCCTTGACCTGAGGGCTGTCGGGCGTGACCCCGCAGAAGAACTTGCCGTGATGGTCGAGCACCCAGCGGGATTTCAGTTTCGAGAGCCGCTCCTCGTAGTCGAGGATGTCGCTACCATCGAACTGGATGGCGATCATCCAGTCGCGGCTGGCAGCGATCGCGTCCACTTCCTCAAGCTTGGTCAGATTGGCCGCGCCGCCCGGCAGGTTCATGATGCGTGCACCACGGACGCGGGCCGCTGACAAGCGGTCGAGCTCGGCTGCGCTTGTGCTGGCATCGACGGCCGCGATGCCCCAGGCGATGTCCCCGAACTGCTCAAGGCATGCGACGAGATTGGAATTGTCCAGCTGATGCGCCATGCCCTGCGTGACGATGACGCGATCGATGCCGATCCAGTCCATGAACTGGCGATATTGCGCAGGTGTCGGCAGGTCGCCGGCTGGAAGGCCAGGCCCGCCGGGAAGAGCCGGATAGCCGGGCAGATAGGCATGCATCTGGGTGTCGATCGCACCCTTCGGCAGGACGATCTTTGGCTTGGCGCCGGACAGGGTGCGGATCAGGCTCATGCCTCGTCCTTCATCTTGAATTCCTGGAGGGCATCGCGGTTGATTTCGATGCCAAGCCCGGGAGCGTTGGGGATGGCGACGACGCCATTCTCGTGTTCGATCGGCGTCTGGATCACGGCCTGGCGGAAGGGGTTGTCGGTACGATCGAATTCGAGGATCGGCTCGATCGGGTTGACGCGCACCGGATCCGGCACCATCGCCGCGATGAACTGCAGGGCTGCCGCAATATGCACGGCCGTGCCCCAGACATGCGGCACGACGCGCACACCGTGCAATGCCGCGAGATCGGCGACGCGTTTCGCCTCGGTGAAGCCGCCGACACCGGCAAGATCCGGCTGGACGATGTCGATTGCGCGGGTCTCGATCGGTTCCTTCATGCCCCAGCGGCTTTGCCAGGTTTCGCCGCCGGCGACCGGGATCGGTTGCCTGGCCCGCACTTCGCGATAGGCGGCGAGTTGTTCGGGAACGACGGGTTCCTCGAACCAGTCGAGACCATACTCTGCAGCCCGGCGGCCGAATTCGACGGCCTCCAGAACACCATAGCCATGATTGCCATCGGCCATCAGGCGCATCTCGGAGCCGGCTGCTTCGCGTGCAGCCCGGATGACCCGCAGATCCTCCTCGATCCCGAAACCGACCTTGATCTTGGATGCGTGAAAGCCCTGGGAGCGATAGAGCGCGATGTCACTCGCATTGTCCTCGACCCGATCAACGCCGTCGCGCTTGAAGCTGCCGGTCGCGTAGGCCTTCACACTCTCGCGGAAGCGTCCACCGAGCAGCGTCGACACGGATGTACCGAAATGCTTGCCCTTGATATCCCAGAGCGCGATGTCGATGCCTGAAAGCGCCGTGAGTGTCAGGCCGCGCTGGCCCTGATCGCGAAGGGCGTTGTAGAGAACCGCCCAGATCTTCTCGGTCTCCAGCGGGTTCATGCCGACCAGCCAGTTGCGATAGGCCGCGACCACCGCCGCATTCGGCCGAGCCGGTCCAAGGCATTCGCCCCAGCCCGTCAGCCCGTTGTCGCAGACGATCTCCACCAGCACATGCGCCCGCCGGTCAAAGCGCATGGAAGCGCTCTGGAACGGGACGGCGAGCCTGTGCTCGAGAAGATGGGTGCGAACCTCTGCGATCTTCATGTCTGCGCGTCCTTTGCTCAGCGCTTCCAGGGCGCGATAAGCTTGGCCATCATCTCTTCTTCTTCCGCCGTCAGATCATCGAGGGGAGGGCGCACCTTGCCGGCGGCAAAGCCCTGCAGACGCACGCCGGCCTTGACGGCCGATACCGCATAACCCTTGCGTCGGCTGCGGATGGCCATGAACGGATAGAAGAAGTCCTTGAGGATCGTCTCGCACCGCTCGCGCTCACCGGCGCGCAGCGCCTTGTAGAAGTCGACGGCCAGCCCCGGCACGAAGTTGAAGACGGCGGATGAATAGGTGGTGAAACCAGCGCCGAGATAGGCCTCGGCGAAGAGTTCAGCCGTCGGCATGCCGCCGAGATAGGTGAGGCGATCGCCCATGGTCGCCGTGATCTGGCGCACGAGCCCGATATCGCCCGTGCCATCCTTGAAGCCGATCAGGTTCGGGCACTCATCGCACAGGCGCTGCAGCGTCTCGACACCGAGAACCGAATTGTCACGGTTATAGACCATGACGCCGATGCCGACGGATTGGCAGATGCGCTTGACGTGCTGGTACATGCCCTCTTGCGGCGCGTCGATCAGGTAATGCGGCAACAGCAGGATGCCATCAGCACCGACCTTTTCGACCGATCGTGCGATCTCGATGGCAATGTCGGTGCCGTATCCGCAGCCGGATACGATCGCCGTTTTGCCTGCCGCCTCCTTGGCTGCGGCAACCACGCGCGGAACTTCCGATGGCGTCAGCGAAAAGAACTCTCCCGTGCCGCCAGCTGCAAACAGCACAGGCGCGTCGAAGCCTGACAGCCACGCCACATGCTCTGCATAGCTGTCGGACTTGAAATTCCCTGCGTCATCGAAATGCGTGACAGGAAAGGAGAGCAGGCCGGCGCCGAGCGCGGCCTTGATATCTTGCGGCGTCATGTTCGAATGTCCTCTCTTGGCCTCCTCCGGCCAAGTTGTCATACGTATTAACGACGCCTATGTCAAATGTTATCGTACAGGTTGGCGCTGCTCGCGCAAAAGGGCGCGGTAGCGCGCCTGACTGCCGCGCAAATGTCGGCGCATGGCGTCGCGAGCGGCCTCCTCGTCGCCCTGGGAAATCGCCTCGACGATATCTGCATGTTCGGCATCGATGAGGCGCAGGTAAGCGGACTGGTCTTCCTCGCTGTCTTCGTCGCGCAATGCGGCCCGCGGGATGACATTCTTGCCGATCATTGCAAGAAATTCACGGAAACGGGGATTGTTGGTGGCTTCGGCGATGGCGAGATGAAGGGCGAAGTCGGCCTCCGTGGTCGATTGGCCCGCCTCAAGACAGGCGCGGATAGCGTAGTGCCGTTCAAGTATGACTTCTTCCTGGGCGGGGGAGCGTCGCAACGCGGCGAGGCCTGCAGCCTCTACCTCCACCGCCGTTCTGAGCTCCAGGAGTTCAATCATCGACGAAACACGCGCCGGGTCCACATTGCCGATTAGCAATGGGACGGGTGTGGGCTCCTGAGGCGTGAGGACGAAGACGCCAGCGCCCTGTCGGGCTTCCACAAGGCGGTCGGCGCGCAGTGAAGCGATCGCTTCGCGGACGACGGTTCGGGAGACGCCATGGGCTTCGGACAGTTGCGCCTCGCTCGGCAGCTTGCTGCCGGGCGGGAACTGACCGGCGCCGATCGCCTTGCGCAACGTGTCGCCGAGTTTCTCCACAAGCGTTCCTGAGCCCGCTTCGCTTCGTGCCTGCAATGCCATACGTGTTTCCCCGCCCCTGTGTACTTGCGCACATCATCATCCATGCGTCGGACTTTGTCAGCCTGTCGCCCATAAGGTTTACGATATTGACCGGGTCAGGGCAACCTGTATGATAAGTTCAGGTGTGACATCATGGAGGACTGCGCGTGAAGAGGCTTTTGCTGACGGGGGCTGCCGGCGGGTTGGGCAGCGCAATGCGCGGGCGCTTGAAGGGGCTTGCGGAGATCGTCAGGGTCTCGGATATCGTTGATCTCGGTCAGGTCGCGGCGCATGAGGAGGCAATGGTCTGCGATCTTGGCGATCGGGCGGCCGTCGACAGGCTCGTTGAAGGCTGTGACGCCATCATCCATCTTGGTGGCATCTCGGTTGAAGACAAGTTCTCCAAGATCATGAATGCCAATCTGCTCGGTCTGTATAACCTCTATGAGGCCGCGCGCGCGAACGACATGCCGCGCATCCTGTTTGCCAGTTCCAACCATACGATCGGCTTCTACCGCCAGGACGAGTATCTCGACCACGAGATGCCCATGCGCCCGGACGGGCTTTACGGCGTGTCCAAATGCTTCGGCGAGGCGCTCGCCCGCATGTATTTCGAAAAGTTCGGCCAGGAGACGGCGCTGGTGCGCATCGGCAGTTGCATGGAGAAGCCGAAGAACCATCGCATGCTCTCCACCTGGATGAGTTACGACGATTTTCTGTCGATGATCGAATGCATCTTCCGTGTCCCGCGCCTGGGCTGCCCGGTGATCTGGGGCTGCTCGAACAACGACACCCGCTGGTGGGACAATTCCCATGTCTCTTATCTCGGCTGGCACCCGAAAGACAATGCCGAGCGCTTCCGCGCCGAAATCGATGCAGCGGTGGCAAGGCCGAAGCCGGCTGATACGATCGCGGTCTATCAGGGTGGCCCCTTCATCGACGACCCGATCTTCGCGGAAGACTGATCCCGTCGTCCCGTTTTCTTGAGTGGCCGGATACCTGGCGGGTGTCCGGCCTTTGCTTGTTTTCAGTGGCCCTCTGGATACTGCTTCAAGTGGACTTGGTGCTCGCCAGCGCAATCGATGGATGCCGTTCCGGTCGCCGGGGCTCATTCGTTAAAATTTGAGTAAACTGCAGAAATAAAAGGATTTTTCGGCCCGAAATTAACTTCTTTTTCAATAATGGTCGCTGCAAGCATAACCCGTTATGTATTCAGGGTTAAGAAACCGTTGCACTTGCCCCGGCATGGGGATTTAACTGCACTCAACTTGTTAAGGGGTGAGTTACCATGTCCATCGAAGATCCGCGCCTGTCCAGCATCGACAATACTTCCGCAGCAGACGATTTCGACTCTGCGGTCGAGCAGCATCTGGGTTTCGCAAGCGAGACCATGGAGGGGGTTGAGGTCGCCCAGGCGGAAACGCCCGACGCCGGCCGCACCGACCGCCTGCCGGCCCAGCAGCCGGTTGACGTCGCCGCAGCCGTGATCCCGAGCGAAGTAACGCCCGACAACGAGAATGTCGTGACGCTGCCGGCTGGCATCGAACTCGACAACCTCGAATTCCAGGTCGACGGTGAAAACCTCGTCCTCGTCCTGGCAGATGGCACCGAGATCACCGTGATTGGCGGCGCTGCAAACATCCCGACATTTGTGGTCGGCGATGTCGAGCTGCCGCAGGTCGCGCTTTTTGCCGCCCTTGAAGAGAGCAACATCAACGTTGCGGCCGGGCCGGATGGGACCTTCTCGGCCCAGTCGACGCCCGCTGCGAGCCGCAACTTCAATGACGATCCGATTGACGCCGGCCCGGAAGATCTGGCTCTGGCAGATCTGCTGGGCGATACCAGCTTCGGCGACGAACTTCGCACGGCTGCCGTGTTCGGTGGTAATGGCCGGCCCTCCATCCCGACCCCGCTGGCGACCTCGTTCATCTATGACGAGGCTGTCATTGCCGGCGGCGATGGCGTGAAGATCATCAGCGGCCGTCTGCCCTTCAATCCGGGCCCGGATTCCGGCACGATCACGGCCATCGGTTTCGTCGGCGCGTCCGATGTCAATGAAGGCGATGGCCTCAAGGTTCTCGGCGGCTTCACTTCGGGCGGTCTCCCGATCACGGTCACGAGCTTCCCGGCGCCGACCGACGCTGCGGACCTCGACTTCCTCGCGCTCGAAGGCCGCGATTCCGCCGGCAACCTCGTCTTCACCATCACGATCACCAACCGTGTCGAGGGTGACTTCACCTTCGAACTTTTTGGCAAGCTCGAGCATCCTGACGCGGGCAGTAACGGCTCCCAGGATGATCTTGACGATCTCCTGCGCCTCGGCTTTACCTACACCGTCACCGACCAGGACGGCGACAGCGTCACTGGCACCTTCAATATAGACGTGCAAGACGATGCGCCGACGATTGGCGCCCCGGTCGGCGGTTCTGTCAACGAAGACGATCTCACAAGCAAGGTTGTCGAGCCAAAGCTCGTAAAGCGTGTTTCGGACTCGGAGTCCGACTCGGATATGCCGCTTTCGAGCACTTCGAAGGCTGAAGGTTCGCTCGGCATTCGCTGGGGTGCGGACAATGATCTCAAGAGCGAAACTCTGGGTGAAGGCGATGAGCCGAACGGTGATGACCCGGTTGGCCGTACAGTCAGCTTTACGGGCCTCGACACCTCTTCGACATCGGAAGAGATCCAGGCAGCGATTCCTGGTCTCGCGGGCCTGAGCTCCGACGGTTCCCGGCTGGCCTATCGCATCGAATACACCACTGGCGCAGACGGCAAGTGGAATGGCGGCTATCAGCTGGTCGCATACAAGCCTTTCTTCGACGGCCCGCTCAAGGCCCTGTACATCGAAGGTGAAGGGGACAAGTTCCTCGAATTCCCATATCCGGGCGAAGGTGAAACGATTTTCATCATCACGCTGAACCCGACGACAGCCAATGGCTCCTACACCTTTGAGCTGGTTGGCAATCTCGATCACTACGAGCCCGTAGTCCGCGTTGATGAACCGACTGACGGCGACACGGTCATCGAGCTGCCTCCGGTTGATGGTCCTGAACTGCAGGTCGCGATCTTCGATGGCGATGAGGGGCCGAAACTGAACCCGGTCGACTTCCTCGACTTTGAGATCCCCTTCACGGCAACCGATTCCGATGGCGACAGCGCCGATGGCAAGTTTACGGTTCGCGTCGAGGACGATGAGCCGGTGATCATCGGTCGGCCGATCGCTCATACGGTGGATGAAGACGATATCTCGACCATTGGTCGGGATATTCCGGGCGAGTCGCTTGGCACGAGCCCGAACGACGGCAACCGTGATGGATCCTTCACGGGCGATCGTGGATCGAACAATCCTGGCCCGGCCACAGTGTCCGGCTCCTTAGCCGGCATGGTTGATTTCGGCGCGGACAACCGGTTCACGACCTATTCGATTATTGATGAGGACGCGGCCCGTGCAGTGCTGACACGGCTCGGCCTGACCTCGAAGGGTGGCGAACTGTCCTTCGATCTCATCGGTGATACGCTGTACGCCTTCGTCAACGCTGGTGAGCCGGGTGTCGTCTACAATGCGGGGCCGGATCGCCTGGTCTTCACGCTTACCGTGGAAGCCAACGGCGAATATGCATTCAAGCTCTTCGACCAGCTCGACCACGACCTCGGCAAGGGGCAGAACACCGATCTCCAGGATGATGTCGAAGGCGACGTCCGGGACATCGACTTCGGTCAGATCATCAAGGCATCCGACTTCGACGGCGATAGCGTGCCGCTGACGGGCTACTTCTCCGTTACGATCCGCGACGACGTTCCGGAACTCGTCCGTGGCGCGTCCGAACACCGCACGGTGGATGAAGACGACATTTCCACATTGGGTAACCGTTTCCCCGGTGAATCGCTTGGAACGAGCCCGAACGATGGTAATGCTGACGGCTCCTTTACCGGCAGCCAGGGCAACAACCAGCCCGGCCCGGCGTTCCTCTCGGGTTCGCTGGCAAGTCTCGTTAAGTCTGGCGCCGACGAATCGCTGACCTTCTCCTTCATCAACGGTGATGTCGCGCGCGGCATGCTGGAGAGCCTCGGCCTTTCTTCCAAGGGCGCCGAACTCAGCTATGAAATTCGCAACGGCGTTCTCTACGCCTTCGATAACGCGGGCCCGGAACTTGGCAAAAGCTACGACCCGCAGTTTGGCGATCGCCTCGTTTTCGAACTGAAGCTGAATGGCAACGGATCCTACGAATTCCGTCTCTACGATCAGCTCGACCACGACGCCCCAGGCGATGATTTCCGGCAGCGCCCGACCAATTCGGATGAGAACTTCGACCTGCAGGATGGCCTGTGGTTTAAGGATGTCACCGCGATCAACTTCGGTGCCCTCATCAAGGCCACGGACTATGATGGTGACAGCGTCTCGCTGAACAATGCCTTCTCGATCAAGATCCGCGACGACGTTCCGGAACTGAGCGGCCGTGAAGAAAACCGCCTCGTCGATGAAGACGACATCAGGACGAGCCGCTCGGTCGGCACGAGCCCGAACGACGGCAACGGCGACGGTTCATACACAGGCAGCCCGAACAACAACCAGCCGGGTCCGGCCTTCATTTCCGGCTCGCTCGCCAACCTGATCAAGGGCGGCGCGGACGATACCGTGAAGTTCTCCTTCATCCGCGAACAGACGGCGGTCTCAGAGCTGCAGTTCCTCGGCCTGTCGTCGAAGGGCGTCAAGCTCAGCTACGACATCCAGGGCAAGACACTTTACGCCTATGACAACGACGCGGGTGACGCCGGTTACGGCCAGGGGGACCGCCTCGTCTTCAAGTTGACGGTCAACGAAGACGGCTCCTACACCTTCGAGCTTCACGACCAGCTCGACCACGACCTCGGCAAGGGGCAGAACACCGATCTGCAGGACGGTTTCCGTTACAAGGATGTCGAGGCGATTGACTTTGGTTCGATCATCAAGGCAACCGACTTTGACGGCGACAGTGTCATTCTGAAAGATGCCTTCTCGATCACCATCAAGGACGACGTTCCGGAACTGAGCGGTGCCAAGGAAGAGCGCCTCGTCGACGAAGACGACATCAAGACCAGCCGCTCGGTCGGCACCAGCCCGAACGACGGCAACAGCGACGGCTCCTTCACCGGCAGCCCGAACAACAACCAGCCGGGTCCGGCCTTCATCTCCGGTTCGCTCGCCAACCTGATCAAGGGCGGCGCGGACGATACGGTCAATTTCACCTTCATCAGCGAGCAGACGGCGGTCTCAGAGCTGCGGTATCTCGGTCTGTCGTCCAAGGGAGCAGAGCTCAGCTACGACATCCAGGGCAATACGCTTTACGCCTATGACAACGACGCCGGCAATTCCGGTTATGGCGAAGGTGATCGTCTTGTCTTCAAGCTCACGGTCAATGAAGACGGTTCCTACACCTTCGAACTTCATGACCAGCTCGACCATGATCTCGGTAAAGGTCAGAACACCGATCTGCAGGACGGTTTCCGTTACAAGGACGTCGAGGCGATCGATTTCGGTTCGATCATCAAGGCGACCGACCATGATGGCGACAGCGTCATCCTCAAGGATGCCTTCACGATCACCATCAAGGATGACGTGCCGACGGCAGTTGCCCGCAACACCAACGAGACACTTGTGGTCGATGAAAGTGACAAGCGGCAGAACGAAGATGTGGACGGCCCTCTTAACGTCTTCAGGTTTGTCGGCACGAAGGGCGAAGATCCGAACATGTCGGCTCAGTTCGCTCAGCAGTCGAATTTCGTCGCGGCTGACATCAACGGCGGCGCCGATGATGATGTGAAAATTGAGTGGGATCTGAAGATCAACGGTGGAGACCGCACCCCCTCTGGCCTCTTCACCACGGATGGTCGCTCGATCGTATTGTTCCTGGAAAATGGTCTGATCGTCGGCCGCTATGACGGCCCGGACGGTAATTCCACCGTGAATTCGTCCGACCCGGCAGCCTTTGCCCTGCATCTTTCGGACAACGGCACCCTTTCCCTGGTCCAGTATGTCTCGATCAGGCACGATGATCCGTCCGACCACGACGAGAACGACGACGCGAATGACCGCAATCCGTCGACTGCGCTGCAGACCCTCGCCGGTAAGGTCAACGCCGTCCTGACGGTCACTGACTTCGATGGCGACAAGGCCGTCAGCGAAGTGGCTGTAGGAAGCCGCATCCAGTTCGAAGACGATGGTCCGAGCGTCAAGCCTTACGACGTGAACACGATGCGGATCATCAGCGACGATGACACGGTCGCTGGCCGCAACGGCAATCCCGGCTTTGGTTCGAACACTGCCGATGGGAGTGGTTCTGACAGCAAGGAATACAACAAGACCGGTACGCTGCAGTTCTCTGCTGGCGCCGACGGCGGCACAGTCGCCTGGGACCTCACCAAGGTTTCTGTCGATAGCGGAGCCACTGGCATCACGTTCAGCGTGAACTCGTCCGGCACCCTGCTGATCTTCCAGAACCAGGGCGGAAGTGCCCCTGTTCAGATTGCGCAGGTGACGCTGAATGCCGTGACCGGTGCCTATGTCTACACCCAGACGGCTAACCTTCTGCACACGGCAGGCGGCGAAGAGAACGAGGCAGCCTTCACGCTGGGCTTCACCGTAACCGACGGCGACGGCGACAAGGCCGATGGCAAGCTGGCGCTGCTGATCGATGACGACACGCCGGTGGTCAAGCCTTACGACGTGAACACGATGCGGATCATCAGCGACGATGACACGGTCGCTGGCCGCAACGGCAATCCCGGCTTTGGTTCGAACACTGCCGATGGGAGTGGTTCTGACAGCAAGGAATACAACAAGACCGGTACGCTGCAGTTCTCTGCTGGCGCCGACGGCGGCACGGTTGCCTGGGACCTCACCAAGGTTTCTGTCGATAGCGGAGCCACTGGCATCACGTTCAGCGTGAACTCGTCCGGCACCCTGCTGATCTTCCAGAACCAGGGCGGAAGTGCCCCTGTTCAGATTGCGCAGGTGACGCTGAATGCCGTGACCGGTGCCTATGTCTACACCCAGACGGCTAACCTTCTGCACACGGCAGGCGGCGAGGAGAACGAGGCAGCCTTCACGCTGGGCTTCACCGTAACCGACGGCGACGGCGACAAGGCCGATGGCAAGCTGGCGCTGCTGATCGATGACGACACGCCGGTGGTCAAGCCTTACGACGTGAACACGATGCGGATCATCAGCGACGATGACACGGTCGCTGGCCGCAACGGCAATCCCGGCTTTGGTTCGAACACTGCCGATGGGAGTGGTTCTGACAGCAAGGAATACAACAAGACCGGTACGCTGCAGTTTTCTGCTGGCGCCGACGGCGGCACAGTTGCCTGGGACCTCACCAAGGTTTCTGTCGATAGCGGAGCCACTGGCATCACGTTCAGCGTGAACTCGTCCGGCACCCTGCTGATCTTCCAGAACCAGGGCGGAAGTGCCCCTGTTCAGATTGCGCAGGTGACGCTGAATGCCGTGACCGGTGCCTATGTCTACACCCAGACGGCTAACCTTCTGCACACGACAGGCGGCGAGGAGAACGAGGCAGCCTTCACGCTGGGCTTCACCGTAACCGACGGCGACGGCGACAAGGCCGATGGCAAGCTGGCGCTGCTGATCGATGACGATACGCCGACCTTGGTCAGCACGCCGACGACCGGTCTGTCCCTTAATGAAGACGACCTCGCCCTCGGAAATGACGAAACCACGCCGAAAGAACTGCTCTCTGCAACCGGAAATCTGAACATCTCTCTTGGGGCCGATGGCGGAAGCATTGCTCTGTCGGCACCTGCTGCGGAGTGGAGCGCGACCAACAAGACCCTCACGGCTACCGACGGCTCTTGGAAGGTCACTCTTAACAGTGACGGCACTTACAAGTTCGACCTTCTCGACAATACCCTGGCCCATGGCTTCGCCGACAATGGTGAGAACACATTCAGTGTCGAGGTAACCTACACGGCGACCGACGGTGATCAGGATGTGCTGACGGGTTCGTTCACGATCGAGATCGTCGATGATGTTCCGGTGGCGGTTGGCGAAAGCGCTACGGTGCGGGAATCCGCACCGGGTGTTGGTGGCAATCTGATCCTCGCGTTCGACGTATCGGGCAGCATGTCCGACCCGGTCAACGGTGGCGGATCGGCGTCGCGCATCAGTGTGGCCAAGCAGGCCGCTATCAACCTGATCAATGCAAGCGACGCTACGATGATTATGGTCGTAACCTTCGCAGGTAACGCTCAGGCTTCGCAATGGCTGTCTAAGGCAGACGCTCTGGCGTTCATCCAGGGTAACGGTTTCCCGAGCCCGGCTGGCGGCACAGAATATGATGATGCTGTCGAAGCGATCATGAATGCCAACGCCGGAGCCAATCTTACTGGCACGAATACGTCGCTCTACTTCTTCTCCGATGGGCGCGTGAGCGATGACGATGATCTGAGCAACTCGGAACTGCGGGCCTGGGAGAACTTCCTGCGCGCCAATGACATTGACTCATACGCAGTTGGTGTCGGCAGCAACGTGTCGGAAGACGATAGCGATCTCGGCCAGATCGCATTCCCCAACAATGTCGACAATGTCATTGTGATAACCTCCCCGACAGACCCGATCCTGCTGGGGACTGTCACCGTGCCAGCTGTCCCGACCTCCGCTTCCGGCAACGTCCTCACCAACGACAGCTTCGGCGCAGACGGCGGACGTATCCAGTCCATCCTCGTGGATGATGTCACGCACACTTGGGATGGCAGCGAGGCAAACGAGGTTCTGAACGTAACCACCGTTCTGGGCGGATCGTTGATGTTCAACTTCAGGACCGGCGCTTGGGAGTACAATGCCCCGGCACAGCTCGTGTCGAACACGCCGGAAACGTTCACCTACACATTGGTGGATGGCGACGGCGATACGATCACGGCAAATCTCGTGGTGAATGTCCAGGCCGTCAACGACGCACCGGAAAACGCGGTACCATCCACGTTGACTGCTGCTGAGGACATCGAGCTTTCGATCACCAACGTGAGCGTGAGCGACGTCGATGCCGGCAACGGCGACCTGACGGTCAAGCTCGAGGTGAAGAAGGGCACGCTGACGCTCGCAAGCGAAGATGACCTCGTCGTATCCAACAATGGATCCGGCACCGTCACGCTGACGGGCTCTCTCACTGCGATCAACGCGGCTCTGCTCGGCATGAAGTACAAGGGCGACCTGAACTTCAACGGCAGCGACGAGCTCAAGATCACCACGACCGACAACGGCAACACCGGCCTCGGTGGCGCCAAGACGGATGTGGATACAGTCGCCATCACCGTGACTCCGGTGAATGATGCGCCGGTTCTGTCGCCGGAAACCCGTGAGATCGAGTTCACCGAGAACGGCAACGGTCGTTATCTGTTTAGCAACGTCAATGTCAGTGATGTGGACAATCCGGCGAACTTCGCCGGTGGCAGCATCGAGATCTCGCTTGGCAATACTGCGATTGCAGGCGACCAAATCTTCGCCGACAGCGACGTCCGCCTCAACGGCAACAACGTGCAGATCTGGCGTTCTGGCTGGGTTACCATTGGTACGCTCGCGTCCGGAGGTTTCGGTCAGACATCACTCAAGATCGACCTGACATCCGGGGCGACTGAGGACCGTGTCGAGTTTTTCCTTGCGTCGGTTGCTTACAAGTCGACCTCTGATAACCCGACCGATGCTGATCGTCTTGTCACCGTTACGTTCAACGATGGCGGAAATTCGGGCGCAGGTGGCTCGCTATCCGATACCTCTACGATCACAGTGAAGGTTAACCCGGTCAATGATGCGCCAGTTGCAGCTGACGACCGGGTCATCACAAATGCTGGGGTTGGCACACAGTTCGAAGTGCCGGACTGGGCTTTGCTGTTCAACGACACTGATGTGGACAGTGATGATCTCAGTGTCACGTCGATTTCGAACCGTAGCGGTCTCAACGCCAATACCAGCGCTGACGGTGTCGTGGTTATCGACACTGGCAACTCAGGCGGTTCTTTCGACTATCGGGCCTATGACGGCGAGGACCGGTCGGGCAATGCCCGCGTCACGGTGATGCAACGTACATCCGGTCCACTCGACGGGACGAGCGGCAACGACATACTCGTCGGTGTTGCAAAGCCTGTCGGCCAGATCACGACTATCAAGTTTGCCGACAGCTATGACGTTGGCGACGTGGTCAGCGTAACGCTCAATGGGAAGACTTTCTCCCACACCGTCGTGACAGGTGGTACTTCTGTAAATGCAGTTTACAACGCACTGCTGGCAGCGACGCCTGTAGGTAGCGTGCAGACACTTCAGCAGTTGTTGGCCTCGGAGGGTATTGATCAGGTAAGAGACGGGTCGACCGTCACGTGGATGGGCGATCCTGGTGTGGAAAACGCGTTTAGCGTCGGTGCAAGCGTGGACAACAGTAATGATGTTGGAGCGAAGTGGCACTACGAGGTTGATTTTTCCAGCTCAATCTCGTGGTTCGAAACATCAGGCTCGATCAGAATCAAGATCGGCTCAACCTGGTATTCCGAAAATGCGAACAATTCTGGGGTCTCAAGTGACGGCCAGCGTTTTGACAAAACGGCTGAAGCTTTGGCTGATGATTTGAGAGTTCTAGGCTTCGATGTCACCTATAATCCAAGCACCAATAACTTCCTGGTCAAGACCAGCACATCAACCTCGGTCGAAGGTGAGTATCGTGTAAGACCCAATCGAAGCTGGATCGATGCCGAAGTTGACACGGTACAGTCCGGATCTGCGCCCTCGAACCAACTGCATCCCGCTGTCGACACCATCCAAGACGCCAACGACGGCGGCGTCACGATGAACGGTCTGAACGGCGATGACATTCTCATCGGCAGCGATGAAGATGATGTCATGAACGGAGGCTCAGGCAACGACATCCTCTTCGGCGGTCTTGGTCTCGATACCATGACAGGCGGCTCTGGCGCGGACACCTTCGTGTTTGACGAGGAAGCGCTCCAGGACATCGGAGTGACCGACGTGATCACCGACTACAACCTGGCTCAGGGCGACATGCTGGATGTGTCGGCATTGCTGGACAGCCTGCTCGGTGAGGCGGCCAGTGACGTTGCCAGAGAGGAGGCCATCAGCATCAGGTTGCAGGGTGGAGATACCTTCGTAAGTGTCGATACGGCAGGTGGGCCGAAGGATATCGTGATGCTTGAAGGCAATCATGCGAACGTCAAGATCCTCTTCGACGACAATCACGCAACGACTGTCCCGCACGACTAAAACACATAGTGTTTCCGAAATGAAAAGGGCGCCAGACTGGCGCCCTTTTTCTTTTCATGGCCGCGCTTCAGTGGACTTTACTTGCCGTCGATTCGAAAAGGACTTTGGCTTTGCGCATGCGTTGCTGCCCGCCGACGGTCGCAGGTGCTTGAATGGGTGTTGCCTATTGGAGACAGTTCCATCGCATTTGCCGGATTCCACCTGGAAATACGCGGACTTTATTGCACGGTTAACGTCGAAGCCCAGCAAAATGATTCGAATGACTGCACGGAATATTTGACCTTGGCCATGAAAATTCGAAACTTCGAGTAATTCTTTTCTCGAGATCTGAAAAACTCGATTTTCGTTCTAACAGATCAAAATTGGGTGCATCTTTTGGACATGCCGATTGGACTTCCCAGCGACCAGTGCCCCGGTATATAACGGCCTCCAAGCAAGAATTGGGTAGGGGCAGACCTTTGTTTACCAAAAAGACTTTATTCGCAGCCTTGTACACCTCGGCAGCCTTTGCAATCGCGTCTGTTGCCCCAGCGAGCGCCATGTCGCTGCAGGAGGCCATCCAAAAGGCGCTGACGACCAATCCGCAGATTTCGCAAGCGGTCCAGAATCGCGAGGCGGTCGAGTTCGAACTGCGCCAGGCGCGAGGTCTCTACCTCCCGTCGATCGATCTGGAGGCGAGCGTGGGAAAGCGCCGGCTCTCGAACGCGAGCACGGGAAACCTGAGCCGGGACTACGAGGATTTTAACTCCTCCGAGGTCGGTCTGACGGTCACCCAGCGGCTCCTGGATGGCGGCGGCCGCCGGGCTCAGGTCGATCAGCAGGCCTCGCGTGTCGACGGTGCGTCCTTCCGTGTTCTGGAGCGTTCGGAGACGATCGCCCTGCAGGTCGTTCAGGACTATCTCGAATACATCTTGCAGGCCAAGATCGTTGGTGTGGCGCAGCAGAACGTCTCGTTCCACAACGGCATTCTCTCTGATATCAACCAGGGTATCTCCGGTGGTGCGCTGACCGAAGTCGACGCCGTTCAGGGGCGCGAGCGTCTCGCCGCCGCCAAGGCTCGCCTGCGCGAAGCTCAGGAGGAGCTGGAGCTCACCAAGATCCGCTTCCTGAAGACGGTCGGCGAGCCGATCACCAATGCAAAGGTGCCGGCCTCGGTTGCCAAGCTGCTTCCGCGCACGCTCGACGATGCCATCGCAACCGCAAAATCCAACAATCCGCGCATCTATTCGGCCCGCGCCGACATCGATGCCGCTGACGCGGCAGTGCGTGCTGCCCGCTCCAACTACGCCCCGACCGTCGATCTCGAAGGTCGTGCCAGCGTCGGCAATGACGTCGGCACCAGCCAGGGCAACACCAACGACGTTCAGGTGCGCCTGGTCGCCCGTTGGAACCTCTATCGCGGTGGTATCGACCAGGCCCGCGAGCAGGAGCAGATCCGTCGCGCCAGCGAACAGCGTTACGCATCCGATCAGGTTCATCGTGAGATCGAAGAGTCCGTGCGTTCGGCCTGGAATGAGCGCCGCAGCCGCGGCGAGCTCTCCCAGATCCTGAACTCGCAGTCCTCGCAGAATGCCCAGCTCGTTTCGTCCTATGGCGAGCAGTTCAAGATCGGCCAGCGCTCGCTTCTGGACGTTCTCGACGCGCAGAACACCCGCTTCAACACCAGCATCGTCGCCGAAACGGCCCGCGTTGCAGCCCTGTTCGCGGAGTACAAGATCCTGGCGGCTTCGGGCTCTCTGCTGAAGACCATGAATGTAAAGGCAGTCGGTCAGACCGACGCTTACGCGCGCAACGAATTCTCCGTGAAGACGACCCCGAATGGGGCCTATGTCGAGCGGGATCCGCGGCAAAAGGCGGGAATTCCGATGGACCTCCTGGCGCCGCTCCAGTAAACGCCCATCCGATAGGATGACATGTTAAATTCGTTGATCGAACCGGCGGGCCCTCGTGCCCGCATGAGCTTTCGTGCGTCATTCAAGGCTGTCGCCACATTTTACGGTCGGCCCAGCTCCGATACCGTACTTTTCTCAGGTCTGCCGGACGAAATCGTTGAATCTCTCGAACTCGACGATGTGGAACATGTCGCCGAGCGCATTGGCTTGCAGGTCATGCGGATTGGCGAACGTGCGATCCGCGAAAACGATTTTGATTGTCCAGCCATCGTCGTCCTCAAGGATGGCGGAACGCTACCCTTGCTCGAGGTCAGCGAAGACGGCGTCTACACGCTCGACATCCGCGAAGGCAACGCTTCGGTGCGGTTGACGCACCAGGAGCTTATGGCGCTCGGCCCGGAATTCCTGTTCGCCTTCACGCTCTTCTATCGGAACGACAGTGAAAACGCGCATATCGGTAGCGCGGACGAGATCGAGAAGCGCCATTGGCTTGTGCGGGCGCTGATGCCTTACTGGCGCACCTATCTGCGGGTCATCCTTGCGGCGCTGTTCATCAACCTGATCGCACTTGCCTCGCCGCTTTTCACGATGAACGTCTACGACCGTGTGTTGCCCAACAAGGCAATCCCGACCTTGTGGGTGCTCGCGGCTGGCATCATGCTCGCCTATCTCTTTGACTATTTGCTCAAGGAAGCGCGCGCGTCGCTGATCGACCATGCCGGCCGCAACGCCGACCTTCGTCTGTCGCAGATGATCTTCGACAAGGTGCTCAACACGACGCTTGCCTCGCGTCCGTTGTCGACGGGCGAATATGCCAATCGCGTCATGCAATACGAGTTTGTGCGTGAGTTCTTCACCTCGAACACGATCGGTCTGATGATCGATACGGCCTTCGTCTTCATCTTCCTGATCGTCATCTATCTGATCTCCGGCTGGCTTGCGATCATTCCGGCCGTTGCGCTGATCCTCTCCATCGCGATCGGTCTTCGCGCCCAGGCCCAGATTGGCCACCGGATGGCGGCGGCCTCGAACGAGGCATCGAAACGCCAGGCGCTTCTGGTGGAAACGATCTCCACCATCGAAACGCTGAAAAGCCTGCGCGCCGAAGCGACCATGCTGCGTCGCTGGCAGGAATTGATGAAGCATTCGAGCCGGACGAGCGAAGAGATCAAGCATATCTCGACCAATGCCATCAACCTGACGGCACTGATCCAGCAGATTGTCGGCGTGCTGATCGTGATTGCCGGCACTTACGAGTTCTCGGAAGGGCGTCTCGCCATGGGCGCGATCATCGCCACCGTGATGCTTGCCAGCCGTGCCGGCGCGCCGCTCGGCCAGATCGCCATGACGCTCGCGCGTTTCCGTCAGGCGACGCTGTCGCTCAGAATTCTCGATCAGGTGATGGAGCAGCCCGAGGATCGGCCGTCGACGGTCGGTTTCGTCAACCGCGAGATCAAGCATGGCGGTTTCAGTTTCCAGGACGTGAACTTTCAGTATCCGGGCTCGGACAATCCGGTCATCAGCAAGCTGTCCCTGACAGTCGCGCCGGGGGAAAAGGTCGGCATCATTGGCCGGATCGGTTCCGGCAAGACGACGCTTGGCCGTCTGCTCGATGGCCTCTTCGTCCCGACGGACGGGCGCGTGCTGATCGATGGCGTCGATATTCGCCAATATCACATGTCGGAAGTGCGTTCGGCCGTTGCTGTCGCGGGTCAATCTTCGGATCTCTTCTCCGGAACGGTCAAGGAGAACCTCCTGATCGGTCGCGCGGACGCCACCGACGAGGAACTACTCGAAGTGGCCCGCATGACGGGCGTTGAAGAGTTCGTCTCGCGCCATCCCCGTGGCTTCGACATGCCGGTCGGCGAGCGCGGTTCCAACCTGTCGAGCGGCCAGAAACAGGCCATGACGATTGCACGTCTCCTGCTAACCAAGCCGAAGATCGTTTTCCTCGATGAGCCATCGGGGGCGATGGATCTGGCAAGCGAGCGACATCTGATCAACCGGTTGTCGAGCGCCTTCGACAAGAACACCACGCTTCTGATTGCCACCCATCGCTTCACCATGCTCGATCTCGTCGACCGTCTGATCGTCCTCGACAAGGGCCGTGTGGTGGCCGACGGGCCGAAGCATCAGGTTATCGAAGCCATGCAGAAGAAGGGCGTGAAGCCATGAGCCGTCCGGTTGCCGACACGCCTCCGTTCATGGCCCGCATGATAGTGTTCCTCGTGGCGTCCCTTATCGTGCTTTTTCTGGCATGGGCTGCAATCGCCGAGATCGACGAGATCGCGAGAGGGGAAGGGAAGGTCATTCCCGTCTCCAAGACACAGATCGTGCAGTCCTCCGAAGCAGGCGTGGTCGAAACCATCGCCGTTCAGGTCGGCCAGGTCGTGCGCAAGGGTGAACTGATCGTCCAGCTCAACAACACGACGACGGAATCGTCGCTCGGCGAGTCCGTTGCAAGGGCGCGGGCCCTTGGCGCCAAGATTGCGCGTCTGGCGCTGGAGGAGGCAGGATCCTACGACGTCGCTTTCGTCTGCCCGGACGACGTTCTATCGGTCGCCAGCCAGGTTTGTGCAAATGAGGAGCGGCTCTTCGCTGCCAACAAGGCATCCTACATCAACAAGGCGGGCGTGCTTCGGGAGCGCGTGCGTCAGCGCGAGAACGAACTGAGCGAGGCGCAGGCCAATATCGTGCGCCTCGAGCAGAACATCACCCAGGCGACCCGGCAATACGATCTGATGAGCCCGCTGGCGAAGAAAGGTCTTGTGGCACAGACCGAGCTGATCGCCCTTGAGCGCGAACTGACAGATCAGCGCGGCCAGATCACAGTCTATCAGGAGAGCCTCGAGCGGCTCCGCGGCGCAGTAGAAGAAGCGCGTCTTCAGGTTGAGGAACTGGCGCTTCAGTTGCGTCAGCAGGCCTTGACGGAAAAGGCACAGACCCTCGCTGAACTCTCGGTCATCGACGAAACGATCCGCGGCGCTACCGATCGTGTCAGCCGCACCGATATCCGCTCCCCGGTGGATGGCATCGTCAACACGCTCGAAGTCAATACGATCGGCGCCTATGTCGACCCCGGCACCGTGGTCGCCGGCATTGTCCCCACCGCAGACACGCTTCTGATCGAAGCCAAGATTTCGCCGCGTGACGTCGCATTCGTAACGCGCGGCCAGAAGGCGATCGTGAAAGTCACGGCTTACGACTTCTCGATCTTCGGCGGCCTGGAAGGCGTGGTGACCAATATCTCCGCCGACAGTATTGTCGATAAGGACAAGGGCGAGACCTTCTATCTGGTCCAGGTAAAAACGGACCAGTCCGAGTTGATGCGCGGTGGCAAGAGCTATCCCATCATTCCGGGCATGGTTGCCTCGGCGGAAATCATGACCGGTCGCAAGACCATCCTGAGCTATCTCATGAAGCCGATCAACAAGGCGCAATCCGTCGCCCTGACCGAGCGGTGAGCCATGGCCCTTCCCGATCGGCAAGCCGCCTACTCAGAACCGGCCGAATTGAACCCGGCCGCGATGCGGCATGTCGAGGAAAATGACGCGGAACCGAAATTCCGCGCGATCATCGGCAAGGGTGGAGCACGCCGGGGTATCAGGCTGGAAAGCGTGTACTGGGACGGTCTTGCGTGGTTGCTGAACGGTTCGCGGCAATCTCTGGGCGATGTGGTGGAGCAGGCTGCCGGCCAGATGGGCGAGAATGGCAATCTGGCATCCATGCTGCGCGTGGTTGCATTTCGCTGGATGTGGCGTCGGCTGTCGCTGATGGAAAACGTTTATTCGGTTGAAAATCTGAATGCGCTGATCCAGGCCTGCCCGACGCCCGCCATCGTGCTTACACGTGACAAGAAGATCCAGTTTTTCAACGAACCCTTCATGACCATGCTGAAGCAGAAGCTTGTGCTGGGCAATATCGCCCAGCTGTCGGCGGGCTTCCGCTTTGTTCTCGACACGCAGGTCGATGAAGCGCTGCAGAGCCTTTCATCCAAGGGCAAGATGATCACGACGGGTTTCACCGCCACCTGCGCCGGAAAGCAGCTGACCGGCCAGATGAACCTTGCCATGGCCCCAAACCATCAGAAGCAGATGGTCATCGGCTACGTCGTCCGAGGCTGAGGTCGAACTCCACGGCTGGAGCGGAAGATCCGCTCAGAGTTCCCCGCCTTCGCCCGGTGCGATGCTGTCGAAGCTCTTCATGGCCATGGTCTTACCCTTTGTGCGGGTACCGTGCAGAAAGCCGCGGCCATTGGAAATGGAAAATAGCGGCTGGTAATCGGGCAGGCGGCTGTCCGCCAGAACCTGATCCCGCATGTTGTCCAGGATGTAGTGCGTTCCCTGGATCTCGACCGACAGAACGGCATGATAGAAGTGCCGCTTTTTGTCGTAGAGGATGACGACGGTCATGTCCTGCAGTGAAAAGCCTTGTGCTTCGAGGACCGCCATTTTCAAGAGGGCATAGTCTTCGCAGTCGCCGTAGCCGGAAGCGAGGGTCTGGGACGGGGAGGACCACTGATCCACCCGACCGTGACTGTCGATATCCTTGCGGTACTTGATGCGGCGGTTCACCTCGTGATTGACGAGGTTGAGCTTGTCGCGGAGCGAAGACATGCCGCCGCCGGCCGATGTCCGGTGGACCACAGCATCCATGTCGAAACAATTGGCGCCGCCGCACTTAAGCGCGGTACCCTTGGCGATCTCAGCAAAGGTCGGTGCCGCCTTCTTCAGTGCGCCGAGTTTCTTGAAGGGAATGGCCACAGAGTTGAAGACATCATCGGTTGGTGTCTTGCGCCGGTTGGGTGCTATTTCTTTTGGCGCTGTCGCGACGGTGCCGGTCGAGAGGTCCGTACGCAGCGGAGCGAACGCGACGACCTGTGTGGCGATCGACTGGGCAAAGAGTTCCGTGGTCTGGGACCAGCGCTGCTCGATCTTGCCGAAGAGATTTGTGCCGAGCGAGCCTGCAAGGGGGCTCATTCCAAGCACGAGCGTCTGGGCGACGTTTGAGTAAGAAGTCATCGTATGTGGCAGCATGGGAGCCGCCATCGAACCCGATGAAACTAGGGTAGCCGCTACGAGGGCCGAGACTGCGACAATTTTCTTGTTGTTCTTGAGCATCGCTATTCTCCAATTGTTGCTTGAAGAATAGCGGCAATGCTTGAATTATCGGTTCGTATAGATGGCTTCTATACTTTGAATATGCATCGCTATATTAAAGTAAAATCCGGTGGATAATTGTCAGGTCTTGTTAACCAAGGTGGCCAGAAGGCAGGAAATCCAGGCGTTGAAGGCGTCTGGAATCTAAGTCGTTCTCCTGTATTGCCAGTCGAGCCCAGCTGTTGCCTTTGCTGCAGTCTGCCCAGATATGGAACACCTTCGCTCTTGCTTCGCCGAGTGCCAATGCTTAACGTTCGCCAACGGATCAGGAACGAGACTTGGCGCCATCATGGTCGGAATAAAACACTTTACGCGGAGCTTCCTGCGCGCCGGAGCTTCGGCTCTGCTGCTTGCCGCTCTCTCCTCTTGTCAGACCGATGACTTCAAGCCGAACGCTGGTGAAGGCGGAGCCTCTGCGGCCGTCAACCCCGCCAACGATACGGGTCTCTACAACCAGACCCTGGGATCCGGTTCGGTGAAGGTCGCCTATCTCGGTGTCCGTCGTGCGGATCAACCGGGCCGCCAGGCCGATAGCGAATACCGGGATGGCGCCGCTCTGGCCGTCAACATGCTCGGTTCCGACGTCGTGAAGCTCACCATGCTTGAGACGACGGAAAAGCCGGAGGCGATCGAGGCCGCGGCAAGGACCCTGGCGCGCCAGCAGGTATCCTTCATCGTCACTACCGCACGTGGTGCGGAGTTTGAAGCGATCCAGCGTGGCCTGGGCGGACTTCAGGTCCCCATGCTTGCATTCCAGACAAACGAGGCGGTCCTGCCTGAAAATGTCTATCCCTTCGTATCCAGCCCTGCCGACAGCCTGATAGAAAGCGCGTCCTTCGCAATGGCCGAAGGGGCGACCCATGCGGTGATCCTCGCCTCCTCTCCGGCGGAAAAAGCTCAGGCCGATCGGATCGCCAGCCAGATCAAGGCCTTTGGCGGCAAGGTTGAGCCGATTATCGAACTGAGCGGCGGCACGCTGCCTGCTAAGGCTCTTAATTCGTGGAGCAAGGCCGACATGGTGGTTCTGATGCCAGGCATCAAGTCGCCGGGCGAGGTGTTGAAGAAGGCGGATGCCGCCAAGCCGCCGCGGCCGGGCCGCAGGATCGTTGCGAGTGCCGTTCTGACGGCGCAGGATCTCAATGAGCCCAAGCTGACCGGCAGCATCGTCTGTCGCTACGACCAGAACGTCCAGGCAAGGATCGGTAGCCGATACATGGCGAGTTATGGAATGCCGGCCTCTGCCCAGGCCGGCTATGGCTTCGACGCCATGGCGATGGCCATCGGCCTCGCTGGCCGTTTCCGGGAGCTGGCCTTCGGGCCCGAGCGGCTCATGTCGCCGGATGGCTTTTCAGGCTCGCTCGGTGTCTTCCGTCTGGAGGGCGATCGCAAGGTTCGGCGCAACTGCGATATCTTCAAGGTCGCCAAAGGCTCCTATGTTTTCTTCCAGAAGGCGCCTCCGACGCTCTGATCACCACAGCGTGACATGATCTGCGAGCCCCGATCTTCCGTTTACATTGTTGTCAAACCGTCACATCCTGATGGCGGATGACTGATGGGCGGCAGGCGAGGAGGTCTGGCGCACGAATGGTCTGGGATCGGAGCAAAGTGTAATGAACGGCGCACAATCGATGGTGGCGGGCGAACGCTATGCAGGCACGCTGCGCATCCTCCATTGGCTGATTGCAGTCCTTGTCCTCATGACTTGGCCACTTGGCCAGATGATTGGGTTCGTGAAGGACGACGTGAAACTCGACTTCTATCTGATCCATGAAAGCCTGGGCTTCCTGGTTTTGTGGCTGATGCTGGTGCGGATCGGCACAAGGCTGACAAGCGGAGCACCTCTGGTCGAGGCGCCGCGATTGGAGAAGGCTGCCGCCCATGCGGTGCACGGGCTTCTCTATGTCTTCCTGATCGTCATGCCGGTTTCCGGGTTTCTGGCAACCAATGCCCATGGCTTTCCGCTCAAATGGTTTGGTCTGTTCACCGTCTGGAGCCCGATCGGCAAGTCACCGGAAATAGCGTCCACCCTTTCGGCAATCCATGCCTGGAGCGCGTGGATCATTTTGGCTCTCTTTGCGTTGCATATTTCGGCGGTGGTCTTCCATCACGTGATCCGCCGCGACGGTACGCTTTATCGCATTTTGTAAAACTCTCCGGGACAGGACCTCGATGCGTAAGATCGAAATGACGGACCAGCTTTGGGCGCGCCTTCTTGCCATGCGCGGCAGCGCAAGCCAGACCGGTGCAGACGAAGGCGATCCCGTCATGGCCCTGTACGCACCGATTGCCGCCGCAGAGCGCGGCTTTGTTCTGGCGCAGGTCGGCCAGTCGCTCGATGGCCGCGTGGCCACGCCATCAGGTGACGCACGCGACATTTCCGGAAGCGACGGCATCGCCCATCTTCATCGCTGTCGCGCGCTCGTGGAAGCAGTGGTCGTCGGTGTCGGCACCGTCAAATGCGACGACCCGAGACTTTCCGTCAGGGCAGTGAAGGGCCCCAATCCCGTCCGCGTCGTGATTGATTGTCGCGCGGAACTGACCGGCGAGGAACGCCTGTTTCGCGACGGCGGCGCACCAGTCATTCTCGTGCAGGGGCATGATGCACCGGTCAAATCCCATGGAGCCGACGTCATCAGAGTTCGCAGGGGCGAGGGTGGCCTTGATCCTCAGGACATCCTGGATGCACTCGCGGACCGCGGCTTGCGTCGCATTCTCGTCGAGGGAGGCGCACGCACGATTGCCCGCTTCATCGAAGCCGATCTCGTCGATCGCCTGCACGTCGCGATTGCCCCGCTGATCATTGGCTCGGGACCTGCCGGCATTGCGCTGCCGCCGATCGACAAGCTTTCAAGCGCTCACCGGCCAGCCGCCAAGGTCTATACCTTGGGCAGCGACATCCTGTTCGATTGTGATCTGAAAAACCCAGCCGTTTCAATGTCGGGCGAGCGCGAGGATATCCGAGTGGCCGACCACGCATGAGCTGCCGGTCTCTGCGATCTTCGCGAGCCTGAAATCCAGCCAGTTCCTGATTTGGACGTCAGTCAGAGTACCGATCTCCGAAAGCGGCTGTTCGAGCCCCTCGAGAAAAGCGGCGTGCAAGTCACCGTCATCAGGGCCCATCACCCAAGGGCTGGTGGCAACCGAGACCGCATAGCCCAAACGCTCGAAAGCTTGCTTCAGATGCGCGGTCGCGTCTGGGCCGAGTGCCGGCCCAAAGCCCTTGTCGAAATGCTGGTGCTGATTGAAGTCTTTGGCGACCTGTTCATCAAGCGGATGAGCAACGGACCATTCCATGACGCCGTCATAGTTCAGCGCGGCATAGAGCCCCGTTTTGCTCACAGCGAGGGTTTTGGCAAAGTGATCGCAGAAATCTGCCGAGCAGAGATCGAAGAGAGCCGATGCCGTGACCACGCTCACTTCGGTAAGCGGCAGCGTGTCGATCTCGTTCAGATCGAACTGGCGAAACGAAACGTCCTGTTGATCCCCGATGCGGCGCTCGGCCTCCGCCAGCAGCAGCGGGTCGTAGTCGAGCAACTGCCATTTCGCATGGGCCGGGAAGCAATGAGCCAGGCTCCGCCAGGTCGAGCCGGTGCCGCAGCCGATGTCGAGTATGTAGGGGCGTTCGATACCGCCAAGATGCTGCGACAATTGCTCGACCAGCGACTTCCCCCGCGCTCTCATGTCGACAGGTTCGCGCAGTGCCAGCCAGTCCTTGTTGAAGCCGCTCATGAAATACCATCCAGTGTGTTGGAGATGATTGCTGCCGTGTCAGCCCATGTCGGCAGGAGGCTGCCGGCTTGAAGGGCCGCGGCAGACCGCGTCTCGCGCTCCTGCGGGCTTTGCAGCAGACGACGGAGCGCCTCTCCGAAAGCCGGTGCGTCATCGACCGGCACCAGTATCCCCGCATCGGAAGGAACGACGTCTGGAACGGCTCCGGCATGGCACGCCACGATCGGAAGCCCGTGAGACAGAGCTTCGGCAAACACCATCCCATAGCCTTCGTATCGGCTGGCAAGCGCAAAGATGTCCGCCGAGGCGAAGTTCACCTGCGGGTCGTCGACCTCGCCGAGCAACTGAACGCGCGCTTCCAGGCCCAGCGCTTCGACCTGTCGCGCCACCGCTTCGCTCGTCGAAGGATCGAGGCTCTTGCTGCCAATGATGACGGCCTGCCAGTCGAGATCCTCGACCGATTTGAGAGCCCTCAGCAGCACGTCATGACCCTTGCGGCGGGTGAGTGTGCCGACCGAGATGATCTGCGGGACCGCATTGACGACGCGCCTTGCTTCGCTCTTGTCGATCCCGGGCAGGGCGACCGTAATGCGGGCGGACGAAACGCCATAATTGGATGCAAGTTCACGTGCCGTCATCGGCGAGGTCACGATCACATGTCGGGCTGTCGCAAGCGCCCTCTGTTCGCTCTGTCGGAAGCGCTGCTGCTCTTCATCCGACAGCCCCGTTTCGAGGGCGAGCGGATGATGAACAAGAGCAATGATCCGAAGCCGTTCGACATGGTCTCTTGCCCAGGCGTCGAGGACGCCGAAGGCGAGCCCGTCGATCATAACGAGCGTCCCGTCCGGCAGTGTCGACAGGGCTGCTTCCGCCCGGTCCAGCGTGTCTGCGGTGGGAACCGGAAACCCGTCGCCAAGCGGCAGAAGCCTGATCTGCCAGCCGCATTCGCGAAGTCCATCGATAACTCGGCGGTCATAGCCATAGCCGCCGGTCTTCAGAGACAGGTCGCCCGGATAGGCGAACACGAGGGAAGGGTTCAAAGATCGGCCTCGTACCAGCCACGGGCCGCATGGGATTCGTGCAGCATGACCTTCAGGCGGCAGATCCGATTGCTGCCGGGGCCGAGACGCTTGTCGGACACGGCCTGTGCCAGCTGGTCGAAGATGTGTTTTGCAATGACTTCCGTCGTGCTGATCTTACCTTTGAAGACAGCAAGTTCGTCCAGGTTCTGGTAGTTCAGCGGCTTCAAGACCTCGGACAGAACGGTTGTCGCAGCACCGATATCGACGGCGAGGCCATCCTCGTCCACGTCCTTGGTGAAAAAGGCCGCATCGACGACAAAGGTTGCGCCATGCATCCCCTGTGCAGGCCCGAAGACCGGACGCGGCAGGCTGTGGGCGATCATGATATGGTCTCGGACTTCAACAGCGAACATGAGATCTCTTTCGTCAGTAGCGGATGCGATGGCACAGGGTGTCCTGTGTGGAGAGGATACGAGCGTAGGCGTCTGGCAGTTCAGAAAAAGCGGTCTCACCGGAGATAAGGCGCTCGAGACGCGGATCCAGGAGCAGTTCCAGCGCCTTGCTCATTCGCCGGCGATAGGTCCAGCGAGCCCGGCGTGACGAAGGAATTCCGCCGACTTGCGAACTGACGAGGGACAGGCGTCGAGAATGAAACGCACCGCCCAGGGGAATGCTGACCATGCGGTCGCCATACCAGCTGGCTTCGACAATTCTCGCTTCAAAGCCCGCATGGGCGATGGCGTTTTCGAGCGCGGCCGCGGCTGCGCTGGCGTTGATCAAGATGTCGAATTCCCCGTCGATCATGTCGGGCTCGGCAAACGTGAGGTCCAGATCGGAAGCCAGTTTACGGCGCGACGGATCCTTGTCGATCAGGACAGTTTCCGTGCCGGCGATCCGGGAAGCGAGATAGGCGACGAGCGTCCCGACAACGCCGGCGCCGAAGACGGCGACGCGGTCGCCCGGCTGCACGCCTGCATCCCAGATAATGTTGAGCGCTGTTTCCATATTGGCGGCAAGCACCGCCCGTCGCGGCGGCAGCGTCTCCGGTAACAGGGTTACTTGGTCTGACGGGAGGATGAATTGATCCTGATGAGGATGAAGGGCAAAGACATTGCGTCCGATGAGGTCACGGGGACCATCGACGATTTCACCGACGGCCGCGTAGCCATATTTGACCGGAAAGGGGAACTCGCCTTCCATATGCGGTCCGCGCATGCGTTCAAATTCGCTTTGAGGAACCGCACCCTGAAAGATCAGGGACTCTGTCCCGCGGCTGATCCCGCTGTAGAGTGTGCGCACGAGCACTTCGTTTTCAGCAGGCATGCCAAGCGGCTCGTGCCGGAGCCGGCAGATTTCTTTTGCCTCGAACCACAGCGCAGCCGCCGTCTTTCCGGCAGATACGGATTGTTCATTCACCTCGAGCTTCAAACTGCACGTCCCCCACCCTAAATATGCACACCAATGGAACGTATTGCCGAAGAAGACATTTTGTTCCTTAGCCGCCATCAAAATAAATTTATGGCGGATGCGCAAACCATCGCTGAAACTTCGGCGTAATGGTTGCCACTGATAGGGAGAGTACGCCTCATGTCCAAGTCCAGCCAGTCCGCTTTCCAATTCTCGACCGCCGAGATCGAAGTAGAACGCGCCGTAGCCGAGCTGCGCTATGGTCGACCCGTGATCGTAACGGAGGGAGAACGAAAGCTTGCTGTCCTGGCGCTCGACTGTGTAGCGCCCTCGCTTTTCGATCAATTCGCAGCCGTCACCGAGAACCGGCACAGCCTCCTGTTGACCGCGCCGCGGGCCGGTCGTTTGGGGATCCGAGCCGAACAGGACGTGATCACGCCGCTGGCCGGTCTGTCTTTCGATGATGCCTCACGGCTTGCTTACACACTTGGTGCGGAAAAGCCTGCATTGTGGCAGCCGGCGGATGCACTGGCGACACAGACGACAGAACTGGCCCGCCTGGCGCTGTTGCTGCCGGCCATGGTGCTGGCGGATGTCACGACCATGACAGATCGGTTCGGCGGTTGCTGCGAGATCGCCTCCAGCCGTTTGAAAGGCGCTGATGCCGCCCGCCAGCGCTTCGACCAAGTCGTTCGCACCCGCGTTCCGTTGAAGGATCTTGGTGATGCCGACTTCGTCGTCTTCCGCGGTGGCCTGGCTCAGAAGGATCAGGTCGCCATCATCGTCGGTAAGCCGGATGTCACGAAGACCGTGCCGATCCGCATTCACTCGTCCTGCCTTACCGGAGACCTCTGCGGCTCCCTGAAATGCGATTGCGGTGACCAGCTGCGCAATGGTCTTGCCCTGCTCAAGCAGGCGGGCGGCGGCGTGCTGCTCTATCTCGACCAGGAAGGGCGCGGCACGGGCATCGGCGCCAAGATGCGTGCTTATGGCTATCAGCATCTCGGCCTCGACACGATCGATGCGGATGCCGAGCTCGGGCTCGCCGAAGATCATCGCCGTTATGAAGCAGCCGTTGCCATGCTCCGGCATCTCGAGATCGCGAAGGTGGCGGTCTACACCAACAACCCGACCAAGATCGCCGGCCTCAAGCTGGGCGGCATCGAAGTCGAGGCACGGGCGTCGGTCACCGGTCGGGTCACGGCGGAAAACGAAAACTATCTGCGCACCAAGACCTTGCGCGCCGGCCACATGCTCGATCTGGAAACTCTGGTCGCGGCAGAATAAGCTCCAGGCGGGCAGGGAGGATTGCAAGATGGCAAGCGAGCCTGAACGGCTTGGCGGCGATGGTTTCGGTCGGCCATGGGCAGATGCCCAGCTCGACTGGGTCGCGATGCTGCGACAGCGTCGTGGACTGCTGATGAACACGCTGGCGGGCCTCTCAGGCCTGCTTGTCGGCACATCGGTCGTCGCGGTGATCGTCTCTTTTCATCTCCCGCTCGGCTGGGATTTCGTGGCCTCGGTCATTCTGTCGCTCGCGCTGATGTTTGCGCTGGTGGTCTATTCTCTGCCCGATCACCCCCATCGCAAGTTCGGCCCGGCCAATCTCGTCACCGCCTTTCGCGCTTGTCTCGTTAGCCTGACTGGCGCGACCGTGCTGTGCTTCGACAGTCTCGCTGCGACCGATACGGCACTCTGGACACTTGCCGGTGTGGTTCTCATCGCCTTGGCGCTCGACGGCGTCGATGGTTATCTCGCGCGCAGCTACGGACATGAATCGTCCTTCGGTGCCCGCTTCGATATGGAAGTCGATGCACTGCTGATCCTGGTCCTGTCCGTCGCCGCAGCCTTCTTGGGAAAGGCGGGTCTCTGGGTATTGCTGATCGGCCTGATGCGCTACGGTTTCGTGGCCGCAGGCTGGGTGTTGCCGAAGCTGAACGGCGAGCTCTTTCCCTCGTTCCGACGCAAGCTTGTCTGCGTGATCCAGATTTCGGCACTCTGCCTGATCCTGATACCCTTCGTGACCGTTCCCTATTCGACCGCCATCGCAGCGGTCGCGCTTCTGGCGCTCGCCTATTCGTTTACGGTGGACGTGATCTACCTGCTGCGTCGGCCCGTCACGTCATGACCAGTCTCACCGAGCGTCTCTCGACATCATTCGGGCTCGCCCGCTCGCTCGTCGTCTACTACGGCCAGCCCTGGCGCAGATCGGCGCTGCGGCAATTCTATGCGTCGATCGTCAAGTCGGGTGATCTCGTCTTCGACATCGGCGCCCATGTCGGCAGCCGCAGCAGCACCCTGTTGAAGCTCGGAGCGAAAGTCGTGGCGGTCGAACCCCAGCCGGCTTTCGCAGACTTCATCGAAAACCGTTTTGCAGGCGCGTTGACCGGCTTCGAACGGGTGGCCGTCGGTCGGACCGCCGGGCAGATCGATTTGCTGATCTCGAGCCGCCATCCGACGGTCACAAGCATCTCCAGCCGCTTCGTCGAGACGGTGAAGCAAAGCAAGGGGTTTTCGCAGGTCGTCTGGGACCGCAAGGTCACGGTGCCGATGGTGACGCTCGATCATCTCGTCGCGAAATACGGTATGCCTGCCTTTTGCAAGATAGACGTCGAGGGCGCGGAGGCGGAAATTCTCTACGGCCTTTCAAAGCCGATACCCCTGATCGCCTTCGAATACATTCCGGCCATGCCCTCCGTTGCGTCCAACGCGATCGATCGTCTGATGGGCATCGGCAGTTATCGCTTCAACCGGGTCGTCGGAGAGCAGCATCGGTTCGTGTCGGACCGCTGGAAATCGGCAGACGAGCTGCTGGTCGAGCTGTCGCAAATGCCTCCCGAAGCGCAATCCGGCGACGTTTACGCCCGGATAGAGAGCCGATGACGATGCGTTCAGGCGCGACGCGGCTTTCCGCGGATGGCCTCGAGCGAGAGGATCGCGAGACCCGGCAGGGCGCCGGCAAGAGAGAGACCTCCATAAACGACGCTCGCAGCCAATCCCTGGCTCTCGGTGGCGCCAAGCAGTGGCCAGAGCGCCATCGCGGCGGCTTCCCGCGTACCCCAGCCTCCGAAACCAGCGGGGATCAGCATCGCGATCAGGCAGAGCGGAATGATCGTGAATGCCGCAATGCCGGGGAGGGGCGCGCCAACGGCATGGCTCGCAAGAAAGAAGGTCGCGACGTAACTGCCGACGATCACAAGGCTGAGCCCCGCCTGAACAGGCAGCGCGCCGCGGTGGATGAAGACGCGCAACAGGTCATCGCCGATATGGCTGAGCCTCTTGTACCGGCGCTTCGCGATGATCAGGCCCGCGCAGACTGCGGCGACAAAAAGCAGGAAGCAGAGCACCAGCAGCAAGGCCTGACGTCCGGCATCCTCGCCTCCGAGGACCAGCGGCCAGGCGAACAGGCCGGAAAGTGCCAGAACGAAAAACGCAGCCTGGCCGGAAAGCCGCTCGAAGATCACGGCCTTGGCTGGTCCTTTCCAGCCGCCGGCGCCGGCATTGCGCATGCGGTAGGCGCGCACGGCATCACCGGCGACGCCGCCGGGAAGGCTTTGGTTGAGAAGGCTCGCCACGTAGTACTCGCTGATCGCGACGCTCGCCGGGAACGGTTCGCCGAGACGGCTCGCGGTAAAGCGCCAGCGCAGCGCCGACACGATAATCTGCACCTGCACCAGGGCAAGACCGGCGATGACATGCGTAACGGAGATCTGCCAGAAGGCTGCGCCCAGCGCGGTCAGATCCGTTCTGGACAGGAGAAATGCCAGGAGCGCGATCAACGCGACGGGAGCAAGGAGACGCAGAATGGGCAAACGGCGGGGCTTTCGTCGGGGGTGAGTGGTCGTTTGCTGTCCTATACGCGGAAAGAGAGGCAGCGGACCTTCATGACGGCAAATCCTCCCGCGTGCAATCGATCTGCCCTTCTCGGTAGCGGAGTGACTGGATCATGAAGTCAGCCGACACGCTTAAGCCCTATATCGGCGCCCTCGTGGTGACAGTGATCGCCTGGTTCGCTTTCACCTTGCCGGACCATCCCGATGCGGTCGCCCTCAATGCTTTCGCCCGCCTGCCGCTCGAATGGGCATTGATGATGCTGCTCTTGCTCGCGGTCCCGCGCAGTCTACGTCGGCCGATCGGGCTTCTGTGCGGACTGGTTCTGCTTCTTATCCTGTTCCTGAAGACAGCCGACATTGGCACCCAGGCTGCCTTTCAGCGCCCGTTCAATCCCTATCTCGATATCAAGATGCTTGCCGATGGCTGGAATCTGATTTCAGGGACCGTCGGCACATTGGCAGCCTTTGCGGCTGTCGCGGCCGCGCTTCTGGGCTTGTCCGCCATACTGATGCTGTTTCTGTGGGCGGCACGCCGATTAACGGAGATCGGGCGCCCCGCGCGCTCATGGCTGGTTCTGTCACTCGTGGCGATCACCCTTCTCGGCGGGATTGCGATTGTTTTGGACGCGCCCCGGGTCGAAGCGCGCATGCCCTCTTACCTCAACAAGCGACTGACGCTTGTCATCCGCTCTGTTCAGGACATGCATGTCTTTGAAACCGCTCTGTCGCGGGGAGAGGGCCCCCGCAACGGCGCCGGGCTCTTCGGACGCGTCAAGGACAAGGACTTTGTGCTTATCTTCGTTGAATCCTATGGCCGCT
Organism: Rhizobium sp. R86522; assembly: GCF_042466255.1. Classification (NCBI taxonomy): domain Bacteria; kingdom Pseudomonadati; phylum Pseudomonadota; class Alphaproteobacteria; order Hyphomicrobiales; family Rhizobiaceae; genus Rhizobium; species Rhizobium sp. R86522. The sequence continues at coordinate 3,201,039 of NZ_JAXHBX010000001.1, read as the reverse complement.
CGGCGCTGGAGGATCCTCGATATGCGTCGATCACCCGACCACGCCTCGCAAGCGTCCAAGCCGAGATTGAGCGAGCCGGTCTCGTTTCCGCCAGTGCCTGGGTCACCGCTCCGACCGTTGGCGGTCTCAGCTGGCTGGCGCACGGAACGCTCCTCTCCGGCCTCTGGGTCGACAGCCAGGCGCGCTACGACCGCTTGATGATCAGCCAGCAACCGAGCCTCAACAGGCTGTTTGCCGAAGCCGGATGGAAGAGCATCGCGGCCATGCCTGCCATTACGATGGAGTGGCCTGAAGCCGCATATTACGGATATCGCCAGATCCTGGCGGCAGCCGACCTCGATTACCAGGGCAAGCCCTTCAACTGGGTCACGATGCCGGATCAGTATACCCTGTCAGCCTTCGAGCGCCTGGGTCGCGCCCCTGCCCGGGCTGCGGGCGAACGCGTGATGGCGGAAGTGGCGCTGATCTCCAGCCATGCGCCGTGGACACCTGTTGCCCGCCTCATCGACTGGGATGCCGTCGGCGACGGCTCGATCTTCAACGCACAGGCGGAAAGCGGCGACCCGCCTCGGGTCGTCTGGGCCGATCCTGAGCGTGTGCGCGCCCAATATATCCAGACGATCGACTATTCCCTTGAAACTCTCGGCAGCTACATGGCGCGGTTTGGCGAGGATACCGTCTTCGTTATCCTCGGAGACCATCAACCTGCGGCCATCATCACCGGTCCCAACGCATCGCGCGCCGTCCCGATCCATGTCGTATCGGCGGATAGGGACCTCGTCGCCCGCTTTGAGCGGGAAGGGTTCCTCCCCGGCATGCGCCCGGAGACGCAGACCCGCGAGTGGCCGATGAACGAGATGCGGCCGGTTCTGATCGATCTGTTCAGCCAGCCTTGACTGTTTCTGCATCTTCCGCCCGAGATCCCAGGCGGATCTGTTCCTGAGCGCGCCAGCTCGCCGGGGTCATCGCGGTCTGGCGACTGAAGAAGCGGGAGAAATAGGCCGGATCGGAAAAGCCGAGGCGGAACGAGACTTCCTTGATGCTGCCGGGCGTGAAGAGAAGTTCTCGTTGCGCTTCCTCGATCAGCCGCCTCGCCACGAGCTCCTGCGTACCGAGACCTGTCTTGGCTTTCAGCACGCGGTTGAGATGGGTTGGTGTGATCCCCAGCGCATGGGCGTAGAACGATGCCGGACGATGGTTGCGAACCTCCCGGTGCAGCAATGACGAGAAGGCCTCAAGCCTGCGATCGTTCTCATCGGTCGCCTCTTTCTCGGTTTCACCCTGGGCAGCGAGACGGGCTGCAAGCGCCAGAGCTGCTGCAAGCCCCGTCTCCATCAGCACGGTGCGCCCCGTAAGCCGCCCCTGCCATTCGCTCGCGACCCTGAGCAGGTGGGAGAGGATCAACTGCCCCTCCGGATCCTGCGGGGCAAGGCGGGTCACGCTTGGTGTCGACAGGAACTGCCCGAGCGCGCTCGGCTCGCCCGGTCGGACCGGCAAGCGACTCGCAAGAAAGGTAAAGACGTAGCCGTCGATCTCTGGTGAAAAGCGGAACCCGTGCCCGATAGCGGGCGGAACGGTGACGATCGAGACCGGTTCGAAACGGGCAATCTCTCCTTCGAAGACCGCATCGCCGGAGCCGCCTGTCACGAGCAGGATTTGGAAATAGCGTTCGTGTCTGTGCAGCCCGATTTCCCAGTGATGCAGTGCACTTCGGGCCGGAATTGTCTCGCAATGCACCCAGAAACGCGAACCCGCGGGATCGTCCTCGCCATAAAGCTCGTAGGTCGGGATCGAGGTCCGTATTGGCTGCTTGCGTTTCGTCATGTTCGATTTGTGCAACAAAAGACGCGATGCGTCCATTGTTGACGGCCGCGCTCGCCGTCAAACTTGTCGAAAGACAAATGGCTGCATCGTGGGAGGAAACATGCGAACCAAAGTCGTCATCATCGGGTCAGGTCCGTCCGGCCTCTTGCTCGGGCAGCTTCTCACCAATGCAGGCATCGACAATGTGATCGTCGACCGCGTCGGCAAGGACCACATTCTGTCTCGCGTGCGGGCCGGGGTGCTCGAAGAAGGAACTGTCGGCCTCGTGGATCGCGCCGGCGTCGGCGAGCGCCTGCATCGGGAAGGTCTTCCGCATGACGGTTTCTCCCTCACGTTCGATGGCCGCGACCATCGTATCGATCTCTTCGATCTGACCGGTGGCAAGCGGGTCATGGTCTACGGCCAGACGGAGCTGACGCGCGATCTCATCGAGCGCCGCGAGCGCGACGGCGGTGTGGTGATCTATGATGCCACGAATGTCGTTCCCTCCAGTTTCGACGGCGACCAGCCGCATGTCACCTTCGAGAAGGATGGTGTCACGCAGCGCATCGATTGCGACTTCATCGCCGGATGTGACGGCTTCCATGGGGCCAGCCGCAAGGCAGTGCCCGAAGGCGCGATCAAGACCTTCGAGAAGATCTATCCCTTCGGCTGGCTGGGGATCCTCGCCGACGTGCCGCCGGTCAACCATGAACTCATTTATGCCAACCACCCGCGCGGTTTTGCGCTGTGCTCGATGCGCTCCGAAACCCGCAGCCGCTACTATGTTCAGTGCTCGCTCGACGACAAGGTCGAGATGTGGTCCGACGATCGCTTCTGGGACGAGCTGCGCCGTCGCCTGCCGGCCCACCACGCTGAGGCCATGGTGACGGGCCCCAGCTTCGAAAAGTCGATCGCGCCGCTGCGTTCCTTCGTCGCCGAGCCGATGCGCTTCGGGCGGATGTTCCTCGTCGGCGATGCCGCGCATATCGTGCCGCCGACGGGCGCCAAGGGCCTGAACCTTGCCGCATCCGACGTGCACTACCTGATCGAGGGGCTTCTCGAGCACTATCAGGAAAAGTCAAGCGCCGCACTCGATGCCTATTCGGCCCGTGCCCTTAAGCGTGTCTGGAAGGCTGTTCGCTTCTCCTGGTCGATGACCACATTGCTGCACCGTTTTCCGGATACCGGAGATTTCGGCCAGAAGATCCAGGAAGCCGAGCTCGACTACCTCACCCATTCGAGAGCGGCGTCCACGGCCATGGCGGAGAACTATGTCGGGCTGCCCTATTGACGTCTCGTCCAGGCGGCACCACTTGTCAAAAAACAATTGTTTGCTAGACTTACAAAATAGAGCGGATCGGGGAGGTTGCCGGTCCGTTTAGGAATAACCTGCTCTCTGGAGGATCGAGACCTGATCGCAAGAGAGCAGGCGGGGCCGGAAGAAAACGACGGACCAATTTCTGAACCTGAAGATAATGGAGGAGGAAGATCCATGAATATGCATGTTTCGCTGTTGATCAATGGTGCCGAAAAGGCGGCCGCGGGCGGACGCACTTTTACCCGCATCAATCCTTTTACGCAGGAAGTGGCGACCACGGCCTCGGCCGCAAGCCTCGAGGATGCCAACGCAGCCGTAGACGCAGCTGCTGCGGCCTTCCCGGCCTGGTCGAAGACCGGCCCCGGTGAGCGCCGCAAGATCCTGCTCAAGGCTGCTGACATCATGGAATCGAAGACCGCCGAGTTCTCCGAACTCGTGGTCGCCGAAACCGGAGCCACCGGCCATTGGGGCGCCTTCAACGTCATGGTTGCTGCAAGCATGTTGCGCGAAGCCGCTTCCATGACCACCCAGATCTCGGGCGAAGTCATCCCGTCCAACAAGCCGGGTTCGCTCTCCATGGGCATGCGCCAGGCCGTCGGCGTTTGCCTTGGCATCGCGCCGTGGAATGCGCCGATCATCCTCGGCACCCGTGCGGTCGCCATGCCGCTCGCCTGCGGCAACACCGTGATCCTGAAGGCATCGGAGCAGTGCCCTGGTACCCATCGTCTGATCGCTCAGTGCCTCGTTGAAGCCGGCCTTCCGACTGGTGCCATCAGCGTCATCACCAATGCGCCCGAGGATGCAGCCCAGATCGTCGAAGCCCTGATCACCAACCCGGCAGTCAAGCGCGTCAATTTCACCGGCTCCACCAAGGTCGGCAAGATCATCGGCGAACTGTGCGGCCGTCATCTGAAGCCGGCCCTTCTGGAGCTCGGCGGCAAGGCGCCGCTCGTCATCCTCGATGATGCCGACATCGACGCGGCCGTGAACGCCGCCGCCTTTGGCGCCTTCGCCAATATGGGCCAGATCTGCATGTCGACCGAGCGTATCATCGTCGATGAAAAAATCGCCGACGAGTTCGTCGCAAAGCTCGCCGCCAAGGCATCGAAGCTGCCGGCCGGCGATCCGAAGGGCCACGTCGTGCTCGGCTCGCTCATCAGTCTCGAATCCGCAAAGAAGATGGATGAGCTGATCGCCGACGCCGTTTCCAAGGGTGCAAAGCTCGTTGCCGGTGGCAAGCGCGAAGGCAGCGTCGTCGAAGCAACTCTGCTCGACAATGTCACCTCGGACATGCGGATGTATCAGGAAGAGAGCTTCGGCCCGGTCAAGCCGATCATCCGCGTGAAGGATGAGGAAGAAGCGATCCGCGTTGCCAACGACACTGAGTATGGTCTCTCCGGCGCCGTCTTCAGCCGCGACATCCGCCGCGCGCTCGCTGTCGCCGCCCGCATCGAGTCCGGCATTTGCCACATCAATGGCCCGACGGTCTTCGATGAGCCGCAGATGCCTTTCGGCGGCGTTAAGGGCAGTGGCTATGGTCGCTTCGGCGGCAAGGCCGCGATCTCCGAGTTTACGGAGCTGCGCTGGATCACGATCGAAGATCCGAACCAGCACTATCCCTTCTGATCATGGAAATGAAACGGCCGCCTTCCGGGCGGCCGTTTTTCTTTCGCAAGCATGTCGACAACGGTCAGTCGGTCTGGCTGTTGCGTGGCATGATATCCGCATAGACACGCTTCAGCCCTTCGATGAATGCTTGCAGTTCCTCGGGCGTAAATCGCGCGGTGAAGCGCAGTTCATGCTGTTTCTGGATGTTGCGGGCCTGCTTCAGGATCTCGGCCCCCGCCTCGGTCAACAGCAGCTCCTGGCGTCGCCGATCGATGGGGGATGGTTGCCGTTCCAGAAGATTGCGGCTTTCCAGACGGTTCACCAGCGCCATCATCGTTGCCCTGTCCATGCTGAGCTGGTTGGCGATGTCGATCTGGCTCACCCTCGGATTTGCGGCGATCAGTTCGAGGACGGCAAACTGCTTCTGCGTCAGCCCGATGTCGCCCATGGCGGCCGTGTAGTCCTGATAGATGGCGACATTCGCCATCCTGAGGTGAAAGCCGAGAATGTCGTCGAGGCGGCCTGTGCGTAATGGCGAGCCCACTTCGAAGACATCGTCGTCGTTCGCGGGCTTCAGGTCATTGTGTCGAGTCATGGCTCCTCTTCCAATCATGCGGCATCGAACTTACGGAATCATTCATGATCACTTTCGACTGCAACAGTCAAATTGCCGCTTGTCAAACATTTGGAGGTCAAATAGTATGTTTAGCATACAATTCGCCAAGGAGGCCCCTGAGGGGTGGCGATGAGGAGGACAAACATGCAGCCTGAAATCAAGTCTGTTTTGGCAGTCAGGGGAGCCGTCGGTCTTGAGACGGACGATCCCGTCATCTACCGAGCCCAGGTGACGCCAGAACGGCCGGCGGTCTACGAAGTGGCGACCGGCCGAACCCTGAATTATGGGGCATTGGATCTGGCCGTGGCCCGCGCGGCCTACCGGCTTCTGGAGATCGTTGGTGATAATCCGGTCATGCAGCGCATCGCCTTTTGGGGACGCAACTCCATCGAGCAAATCACCGTCTGCCTCGCGTGTCAGCGCGCTGGTCTGGTCTTCGTACCCTTGAACTGGCGTCTCGGAGCGGCCGAACTCGGACAGATCATCGCCGATTGTGAACCCTCGCTGCTGCTGCATGATGCAGAGTTCGCGTCGGTCCTCGCGGAGATCTCCGAGGCAATGCCGCGAACCATCCCCATTGAAGGCGACGGTGGCTGGGCCGAGATGGTCGCGTCTTCACCGCGGGCAGAGCCAGCCGCGGTCGATGCGGATGCACCCTGCATCATGCTCTACACCTCGGGGACGACAGGGAGCCCCAAGGGTGTGGTCATCACCCGCCGCAATGCCTTTGCCTCTGCCGTCAATTTTTCGCTGGTCGGTGAAGTCACCAGCCACTCCGTCACGCTCTGTGACCTGCCGTTTTTCCACACCATCGGTCTAGTTGCGATCGGCCGCACGACACTGATGATGGGCGGACGCCTGGTCATCTCCGATCGCTTCATGCCCGACCGCACCCTTTCCGTCCTCGGAGATCCGGCGCTGGGCATCACCCACTATTTCGCCGTCCCGCAGATGGCCTCGGCCCTTAGAAACTCTTCCGCCTGGGACCCGACGGCTCTGAAAGCACTGCAGGCGATCTTCATCGGCGGGGCGCCACTGTCGCCGGCGCTGATCGAAACCTTCCTCCAGGACGGCATTCCGCTCGTCAACGGCTATGGCATGAGCGAAGCCGGCACGACCATTCACATGCCGCTGGATCGTGATGCGGTCGCGCGGCATCCTGGCAGCGTCGGCTATCCCGCACCACTTCTCGCCGTCCGGCTGGTCGGCGATGACGGTCAGGACGTGCCGGATGGCGACGTCGGAGAAATCTGGGTGAAGGGTCCCTCAGTGACGCCGGGCTACTGGAACAATCCGGGTGAGACCGCCCGGGCCTTCGTCGGCGAGTGGTATCGCACCGGGGATCTTGGTCGACGTGCCGAAGGCGGCGTCATCTCCGTCCCGGACAGGCTCAAGGACATGTATATTTCCGGCGGGGAGAACGTCTTCCCGGCGGAGATAGAGGCCGTCATCGGCGCGCATCCCAAGGTAAGGGATGTTGCCGTGCTCGGGCTGCCCGATCCGAAATGGGGTGAATGCGGCGTCGCCTTTATCGTTGCCCAGGCAGACTTGCCCTCTGCCGACGAAATCCTCGCCCATTGTGCCGATCGTCTGGCATCCTACAAGCGTCCCGCACGCATCGTATTCCTCGACCAGATCCCGCGAACGGCATCCGGAAAGGCGCAGAAGCACATTCTGCGCCAGGCCCATGCCAACAGCTGAACACCTTCGACCGGGCGTGAGCCCCCACGAAAAGCCTCAAGGAGCCACCATGACTGAGACAAACACCACGCCAGATCCGGTTCTGGTCGAATTCGACAACGGCATCGCCTTCGTCACGCTGAACCGTCCGGAAAAGCGCAATGCAATGAGTCCGAAGCTCAACATCCGCATGCTGGAAGTGCTGGACGAATTGGAAGCCGATGATCGCTGCGGCGTCCTCGTTCTGCGTGGCGCTGGCCAGTCCTGGTCGGCTGGCATGGACTTGAAGGAGTATTTCCGCGAGAACGACGGCAAGGGCCGTGCGGCCGTTCTGAAGAGCCGCCGTCAGTCCGGTGGCTGGTGGAACCGCCTGATGTATTTCGAAAAGCCGACCATCGCCATGATCAACGGCTGGTGCTTCGGCGGCGCCTTCACGCCACTCGTTTCCTGCGATCTCGCAATTGCCGCTGATGAGGCAACCTTCGGCCTTTCGGAAATCAACTGGGGCATTCTGCCGGGCGGCAACGTGACCCGTGCCGTTGCCGAGGTGATGAACCACCGCGACTCGCTCTATTACATCATGACGGGCGAGACCTTCGGCGGTCAGAAGGCGCGCGAGATGGGCCTCGTCAACGAGTCCGTGCCGCTGGCTGATCTCGAGACCCGCGTCCGCGCTCTCTGTGCAAGCCTGCTCGAAAAGAACCCCGTGGTGCTCAAGGCTGCCAAGGACACGTTCAAGCGCGTGCGCAACATGCCTTGGGAACAGGCCGACGACTACATCTACGCCAAGCTGGAGCAGATGCTCTTCCTCGACAAGAGCAATGGCCGCGCCGAGGGCCTTAAGCAGTTCCTCGACGACAAGACCTATCGCCCCGGTCTCGGCGCCTACAAGCGCTGAGCGTCCAGTCAGACGGATCAATCAAACCGGTGATGCTTCGCAGTGTCACCGGTTTTTGTGTGTCCGGGAGAGCCGTTGTGAAGGGACAAGTCACGCCGTCACAGCACACATGAACCAGCCTCATGCAGTACATTTGGCCTCAAACATCGGAACGATTCTCGCCTTAAAGCGTTTTAGGATCAAGCGGATCGTAAAGCAGCGCGAGATGGACTTTCCCGGCAGATGACCGGGTAGCGAATTGGAAGCTGTGCGTCACCGCCAACAAGGAGAACGAAAATGGGTTCCACATCCGACAAGATTTCCGGCAAGTCGAATGAACTCGCAGGCAAGGCCAAGCAGGCTGTCGGCGACGCGACCGACAACCACAGCATGGAAGCCAAGGGCGCCGCTCAGGAAGCCAAGGGCCATGGCCAGCAGGCCAAGGGTGAGGCAAAGGAAGCCGTGAAGAATGTCGTCGACAAGGCCTGAGGGTCTTCGGCTTCAGCGTTTGGCCCGCCATTGGCGGGCCTTTTGCTATTCAGGCGCGGCCGAGTAGATGAAATTGGTCGACGAGGTTTCGCCGACCCTGTCAGTGCACAGGCCCTCAGTCCAGATAGCGCGCGATCTCTTGCCCGGCAGCCAGATAGGCGCCTGCCTCGCTCTTGAAGCTGACACGACCACTGCGCGCAGCGATGACCTGGGTTTCCATCTTCATCGCTTCCATCACCGCAATCAGATCGCCGCTTTGGACCTCTGCACCCTCCTCGACCTTGAACGCCTGCAACGTGCCCGAAATGGGCGCGGCAATGCTCATGCTGTCTTCCGTCTTGCCGGATGAGGCTTCTGCACCGCCAGCCTGTCCGCCGGAGATATTGCCGATGCCGGAAAGCAGTATGGCTGGGATCGCCAGTTCATGTCTTTTGCCATCGATCTCGACATGGGTCCGGATCAGGGACGTGTCACATACCGGCTCTGGACGGGAGGCGGCCGCAAGCGGCTCGGCGAAATCCGTCTCGATCCAGCGGGTGTGCACGCGGAAGCCCTCTTCTCCGGTGAAGTCGCGGCTTTCCATGGCAGCGCGATGGAAGGGCAGGACGGTCGCCACGCCTTCAATCTTGAACTCTGCGAGTGCCCTTCGAGCCCGCGCCAGCGCCTGCTCGCGCGTCGAGCCGGTCACAATCAGCTTCGCCATGAGAGAATCGAAGGTCCCGGGGATTGTGGAGCTACTAGTGACACCGGTGTCCAGGCGAACGCCGGGACCCGAGGGCGGATCGAAACGGGTGATCGTACCCGGCGTCGGCAGGAAGCCGCGGCCGGGGTCTTCGGCATTGATGCGAAATTCGATCGAGTGGCCGCGCGGGGCAGGGGTCTCAAGCACTTCGAGTGCCTTGCCTTCGGCAATGCGGAACTGCTCCACCACGAGATCGATGCCTGTGGTTTCCTCGGTTACGGGATGCTCGACCTGCAGACGGGTGTTCACTTCCAGGAAGGAGATGGTGCCATCGACCCCGAGCAGGAACTCGACCGTACCTGCACCCGAATAACCGGCGGCTGCGCAAATCTTCTTGGCCGCGTCATGGATCGACTGACGCTGCGCGTCGGTCAGGAAGGGCGCTGGTGCCTCCTCAACAAGTTTCTGGTTGCGCCGCTGCAGCGAGCAGTCACGCGTCCCGAGGACGAGCACATTGCTATGTTTGTCGGCGAGAACCTGCGCCTCGATATGGCGCGGCCGGTCGAGGAAACGCTCCAGGAAACACTCACCACGACCAAACGCGGCCTCGGCCTCGCGCACGGCCGAATGATAGAGCTCGGCCACTTCCTCCATCTTCCAGGCGACCTTCAGGCCGCGCCCACCGCCGCCATGGGCGGCCTTGATCGCGACGGGAAGCCCATACTTCCTGGCAAAATCAATGACCTCTTCGGCGGTTTCGACCGGACCATCGCTGCCTGCGACCAGCGGCGCACCGACCGACTGCGCGATCCGCCGTGCCTCTACCTTGTCGCCGAGCGCTTCGATGACTTCAGGGTCCGGGCCAATCCACGCAAGCCCGGCCTCCTGAACCGCGCGGGCGAACTCGGCGCGCTCGGAGAGAAAGCCGTAGCCGGGATGGACGGCATCGGCTCCTGAACGCCTCGCAATGGCGATGAGCTTTTCAATGTCGAGATAGGTCTCCGCCGGGCGGCTGCCACCGAGACCATAGGCCTCGTCTGCAAGCTTGACGAACAGCGCGTCCATGTCGGGGTCGGCATAGACGGCGACGGACTGGAGCCCGTAGTCGCGGCAGGCGCGGATGATACGCACGGCGATTTCGCCGCGATTGGCAATCAGCACTTTCTTCATCGGGGTCTCCTCAGTGTCTCCCTGGCCTCTCATCGCAGCGGTAAGCGTCATGCCCTTTCGGGCACGATCTCGGCGAAGCGCGTGATGGGCCGGAACTGGATTTTTGCATTCACCGGGATCTGCCCGGCGAGATCGAGATGATATTCGGCAACCGTGCCGATGACCGGATAGCCGCCGGTCAGCGGATGATCGGCGAGGAAGAGCACCGGCTGACCGCTATGCGGCACCTGGATGGCGCCGGTCGCAGTACCCTCGCTCGGAAGCTCTGCCTTGTCCTTGCGTTCGAGCGGTTCGGCGCCGGAAAGTCGTATGCCGACCCGGTTCGACTGCGGCGTCACCTCAAAGACCTGGGATGAAAGCGTGACGATGCCGTGCTCGGTGAACCAGTCGCTGCGCGGCCCCATGACCACGTCCAGCGTAACGATCTCGCCCTGTGCCGGGCAGTCGAAGGCTGGGCTCTCGGTGAGCGATACAGGCGAAAGACCGCGCTCGGACGTGCCAATCGCAAGCACCGCGCCCAGGCCAACCGCCTCTGGTCCCACGACGGCCAAGGTATCTGTCGATGCGCTGCCGAGAACCGGCGCCACGTCGATACCACCGCGAAATGAAAGATAGCTGCGAGCGCCTCGTGCGGCAAAGCCGAGCGTCACGCGATCGCCGGCTTCGAGCGAGATCGGCTGATAGCTGGACGCTTCCGTCAAGCGGCCCTTCGCGTCCAGGATGGCGACAGGGCAGGGAGCACCGGTCAGCGCCATCACACCGGGGCCGGAGATCTCGAACGAGAAACCGCCTAGTGCAATTTCGAGACAGGCGGCCCCGACCGGATTGCCGACGGTGCGGTTCGCAGCCAGGAACGCGCCCTGGTCCAGCGCACCGGCGGACGAGACGCCTTGCCCCGTCTGACCGAAGCGACCGAGATCCTGCACCAGTGCCGGCATCGGAGCGGCCGTAACCCTGATGGATGTGGATGCCGCATGCTCGATAACAGGGGGCGGGGCTACATCCGATGTGACGGAGGTAGTGACAGTCTGTGTCCGCTTGGCCAGATCGAAAAAGCGGACGCGGTATCCCGGCTGGAAGAGGGCCGGCGGCTCGCGCGTCAGATCCCACATTTTCACGGGCGTCGTGCCGATGATCTGCCAGCCGCCGGGGCTCGCCTGGGGATAGACACCGGAGAATGCACCCGCGAGTGCAACGGAGCCGGCGGGGATCTTCGTGCGCGGGCTCTGGCGCCTCGGCACTTGCAGCATCGGATCGCCGCCGACGAGATAACCGAAGCCGGGAGCAAAGCCGCAGAAGGCGACTGTGAACTCGCTCGCGGTATGTCGTTCGATCACCTCCGCAATCGACAAGCCCGTCAGGTCTGCGACATCCTGCAGGTCCTCGCCGTCGTAGCTGACGGGGATCTCGACCAGCATGTCGGATGGCGGGATCTTCGCCGAGAGGTCGCGCGTGCTGATCGCCGCCGCGAGCCTTTCAGCCGTCAGCGTCTCCGGACGAAAGCGGATCATCAATGTGCGCGCGGCCGGCACGATGTCGACGACGCCATCGACCGGCTGCGCCTCCAGCGAGGCGAACAGCGCGAGCGTCTCGTCGAGATCCTTCAATTCGACGATCAGAACGGTCAGGCTGACGGGAAGAAAACGCATCTTGGCCTCAGGCGTGATAGGCGGAATCGGGAATGTCGGTGATGAACATGTGGCCGGGAGCGTGGGTGATGGCAAACGGAACTTTCGAGGCCATGACCGCAGCTTGCGGCGTCACTCCGCAGGCCCAGAAGACCGGCACTTCGCCCGGCTCGATCCGCACGGCATCACCGAATTCCGGTTTGCCGAGATCGGCAATCCCAAGCTCTGCCGGCGCACCGATATGCACGGGTGCGCCGTGAACCGCCGGGAAGCGGCCCGAAATCGTGGCAGCATCCGCAACGCGCCCCGCCGGGATGGGCCGCATCGAGACGACCAGATTGCCTTGCAGTCGACCCGCAGGCCGGCAGGCGCGATTGGTCAGGTACATCGGCACATTCGACTTGTCGGTGATGTGGCGGATCTCGATGCCCGCCTCCATCATCGGCGTTTCGAAGGTGAAGCTGCAGCCGATCAGGAAGCTGACGAGATCGGGATGCTCCGCCCAGGCTGCACTCGCGTCCGTCACCTCCTCGGCAAGCTGGCCGTCCCGCCAGATCCGATAGAGCGGCACATCGCGGCGCAGATCAGCGCCCTCGGCAAGCACGGTCGCATGCGAACCCGGATCGGACACGTCGAGCACCGGGCAGGCTTTCGGATTGCGCTGTGCATAGAGCAGGAAGTCGAAGGCCCAGTCGCGCGGCAAGACGATCATGTTCGCCTGTGTAAAGCCCGGTGCCACGCCGGATGTCGGCTCGACGGCACCCGCGCGATAGCGTTCGCGGGCCGTCCGTGCTTCGGCCGCATCGACATGGCGCAAGGTCTCAAGATCGATCATCGAAGTCTCTCCTTGCGGATCTCAGCGATTGAGGAAGGAGCGCACCGCGATGCCGTCCTTTTCGAAGGCCTGTCGGATTTCCTGCGCGATGGCGACGGCGCCGGGGCTGTCGCCATGGACGCAGATGGACTGCGCATCGATCTTGATCGTGGACCCGTCGATCGCCTCGATCGTGCCGTCATGCACGAGCTGCAGCATGCGCTGTGCGATGACTGCGGAATCATGCAGGACCGCACCGGCTTCGCGACGGGACACGAGCGCACCTGCGGGCGTATAGGCCCGATCGGCAAAGGCCTCGGCAACTACGGCGAGGCCTGAGGCGCGAGCGAGTTCCAGGATCGGTGATCCCGCAAGGCCCATCATCACCAGTGTCGGATCGATCGCCTTGATGCCATCGATGACGGCCTGACCCTGCTTGGCGTCGTGGGCTATGCGGTTGTAGAGCGCCCCATGCGGCTTCACATAGCCGACGCTGACCCCCGCTGCCGCCGCAACGCCCTTGAGCGCTCCGATCTGGTAGATCACGTCGGCGGTCAGTTCTGCCGAGGTGACATCCATGTCGCGCCGGCCAAAGCCGACGCGATCGGGATAGGAGACATGCGCCCCGATCGAAACGCCGCGCTCGGCGGCAGCCTTCACGGTCTTCAAAATGCCGAGTGGATCACCGGCATGGAAACCGCAGGCGACATTGGCGCTGGAGACGATGGAGAGCATCGCCTCGTCGTCGCCGATGGCCCAGGCGCCATAGCTTTCGCCGAGGTCGCTGTTCAGATCGATGGCAGTCATGTCGTCCTCCCTTTGGTGCGAGTTACGCGGCGGTCAGCAGCGCGAAGATCGGCCCAATCGACTTGTAGCCCATGTACCAGGTGAGCGCGCAAGTCAGAGCGCCCAGGATCAGCAGCCAACGCGGATAGCGATAGCCGCCCATCAGGTCGGACCGGGCCCAGCCGGCATAGATGAAGATTGTCAGACCGATCGGCAGGATGAGGCCATTCAGACCACCGACGAAGACCAGCATCTGTGCCGGCGGCGTCGTGATGATGATGTAGAAGAACAGCGAGACGGCGATGAAGATGACGGTCGCGATGTTGCGGGCGCGTTCGGTCATGTCCTTCTTGAAGACTGTGACGAAGGACACCGAGGTATAGGCCGCGCCGATCACGGAGGTGATCGCGGCTGCCCAGAAGATGGCCCCGAAGATCCGCATGCCGACATCGCCGGCCGCCGCCTGGAAAGCCTGGGCCGCCGGGTTGGCACCCTTGCCAGTGACGTCGATGACGACACCGCTTGCGACGACGCCGAGGATGGCGAGGAAGAGTACGTAGCGCATGACGCCGGTGACGGCGATGCCGGTGAGGGCCGCGCGGTTCACGGCGCCGAGGTTTTCGATGCCGACAGTGCCCTTGTCGAGCAGGCGATGTGCGCCGGAATAGGTGATGTAGCCGCCGACCGTGCCGCCGACGATCGTCGTGATCGTGGCAAAATCAATCGTGCTCGGCAGGAAGGTCTGGAAGAAGGCGTCACCCACCGGCGGCTGCGAGACAAGCGCGACGTAGACGGTCAGGACGATCATCAACAGGCCGGCGACCACGATGACGCGGTCGATCGCCACACCTGCGCGGTGCGACAGGAAGATGCCGATCGCAATCAGTGCGCTGATCGATCCGCCCAGCTTGGGGTCGAGGCCGAGAAGCGCATTCAGGCCAAGGCCCGCACCGCCGATATTGCCGATGTTGAAGAATAACCCGCCGACGATGACGAGGATCGCCAGCACATAACCGGTGCCGGGAATGGCGGCGTTCGCAATGTCGGAGGCACGCATTTTCGTCAGCGTGACGATCCGCCAGATGTTCAGCTGCACGACGAAGTCGATGAGGATCGAGGCGAGGATCGCGAAGGCAAAGGCCGATCCGAGCTTGGTTGTGAATGTGGCTGTCTGGGTTATGAAACCAGGCCCGATGGCGGACGTTGCCATGAGGAAGATCGCGGCGATCAAGGCGCCGCGGCGCGTCTTGGCGGACATGCCGCCGGATACGGCTCCATCGGGAGCTGTCGATGTCTGTTCCATGTTACCCTCTCGGTTGACCTGCCCTGCTTTGCGCGGGGCTTGTTGTTCACCTGCGAGGTTAGCCTCTCGTGGTTTCACAATTCTGTCAATATTGTTCAACGATTTTATTTTATCGTTCTACTTAATTGCCGTAATGTTGAGCAATTTGATGCTCGGATAAGCAGATTTCGAATCTCCAAGAACAATTTTTGGCCGTGATTGGCTCCCGCCTTGCTGCGATTTCGCACATGGACGATAAGGCAGCGAAGCTGTCCACCGATCGTCGCTTCGGGATGGCTTGTGAAGCTGCACCGGGCTGACCGGCACCTGGGGAATGAGCATGGCAGAGACGGAAACGACCGCGGCCTTGGCGCCACGCCTGGCGGAAGCAATTCGCGACAGACTGATCAGCGGAGAGCTGAAGCCCGGACAGCGCTTGTCGGAAGCTGCCTTGAGCGCCGACTTTGCTGTTTCGCGCAACTCGCTGCGCGAGGCCTTCCGGCTCTTGACCAAAGACGGTCTGCTTCAGCACGAACCGAACAGGGGTGTCTTCGTCGCAACGCCCAGCATGGCCTCGATCATTGATATCTATCGCGTTCGCCGCCTGGTCGAGTGTCAGGCACTGTCCAATGCCTATCCCAACCATCCCGCCGTTGCTCGCATGCGGGCGGCAGTCGAGACCGCCCGTGCGGCGAGCAAGGTCAACGACTGGACTGCGGTCGGTAGCGAGAACATGAAATTCCACGCAGCAATCGTCGATCTGGCCGACAGTGAAAGACTGGCAGGGTTTTATGCGCAGATCGCTGCCGAACTGCGCTTGAGCTTCGGCCTCCTGAAGGAGCCGGAACTGCTCCACGCGCCCTATGTCGAGATGAATGCAGCCATTCTAGAAAAGCTCGTGGCGGGCGATCCGAAGGGAGCGGCTGCTGCCTTGGAAGCCTATCTCCTGCAGTCCGAACGGACGGTGCTGGCGGCCTTCTCCCGGATCTGAAGACAGATACCTACAGGTGGCGCTCAGAGGGACGCGGTAATGCCTCCGTCCACATAGAGGATATGGCCGTTAACGAAGGACGACGCATCGGACGCGAGAAAGACGCAGGCCCCAGCCAATTCCTCGACCTTGCCCCAGCGTCCCGCCGGCGTACGCTTCGACAGCCAGGCCGTGAACTCCGGATCTGCCACGAGGGCTTCGTTGAGCGGTGTCTCGAAATAGCCAGGCGCAATCGCGTTGCATTGCAGCCCATGGCGCGCCCAATCCGTCGCCATGCCCTTGGTGAGGTTCCCGACGGCTCCCTTGGTCGCCGTATAGGGCGCGATCGTCGGACGCGCGAGCGCCGTCTGGACGCTGGCGATATTGATGATCTTGCCACGCTTGCGTCCGATCATGTGACGCGCGACGGCCTGACCGACATTGAAAACGCTCGAGACATTCGCGGCCAGTAGCTTTTCGAACGCATCGGCCGGGAAGTCTTCCAACGGCGCCCGGTGCTGCATGCCGGCATTGTTGACAAGGATGTCGATCGGACCGACTTCTGCCTCGAAGCGATCGACCGCCTCGCGCACAGCCATATGATCGGTCACGTCAAACGGCAAAATCCGCACCTCGGGTCCAAGCTCGGCTGCAGCCACCTCGAGTTTGTCCAGACTGCGTCCGTTGAGCACGATCTCCGCGCCGGCCTGCTGCAAGCCGGATGCGAGCGCAAGCCCGATGCCTTGAGATGAACCGGTGATCAGCGCCCGTCGGCCCGAAAGATCGAAAAGCTTGTGCATGGTATCCGCCTTCACTCACAATGATCGTCACCCCGGACTTGGCCAAGGCACAATCAAAGTCAAGGCAATTGGACGGCTACTCAGTTTGCTGGAAGAGTTTCGTCCGCGGTCTGGCTCGCTTCCCTGAAGCGCGCTTCGAACTCCAGGCGCAGCGCCCGTCGTGTTTCGGCAGCGCGCTGGCGGCGTTTGCGAATGTCGGTTTGCGCCGCATAGAGAGGGACAGCCGTCGGTCTGCCTTCGGCATCGACAGCGACCATGGTGAAGTAACAGGAATTCGTGTGCCGCCGCTCGCCGGTCCGGATGTTCTCGGCCTCGACCCGAATGCCGACTTCCATGGAGGTCCTACCGGCATGGTTGATCGAGGCGCGGAATGTTACGAGCTCGCCGACATGGATCGGCTGGCGAAACACGACCTGATCCACCGACAAGGTCACCGCATATTGCTGCGAGTAGCGCGAAGCGCAGGAATAGGCCACCCGATCGAGCAGATTGAGCAGCGCGCCGCCATGCACCTTGCCGGAGAAGTTGGCCATGTCGGGTGTCATCAGGACCACCATCTCGAGTTGACTGGTGTCGTGCGGTTCGTCCATGAGATGCCCTCTGCGCTTTCTATTCTGCTCCCCATCCTATTGTGCGGCGCGATAGGCGCAAGTGTCACACTGCGCAGGCAGAAGAGTTGTTGAAGCACCACTCACGCAGTCGAACGCTTCGCGCTTCCTGCCAACTCTGCGAGGTCAGCACAGCGTGCACGATTTTGCCGTGACTGCGACGACACCTCGGGATTGATCCCATTGACACGGCAGACCAAGCGCACGAACCGATCGATGCAGATTTTAGACTCCCGTCATGCCCGCATTTGGAGAAATATGCGGCCGCCGACCCTGCCGGCGCGTCCGCTGGGGCATGTCTGGATTGCCGCCGCACCTAAGCCTGTTTCAAGTCATTTCATCACGCGCGGTCCCCATTTGTGCCGCATGATTTTTCCTGTCATGCCCCGGCGGACTGCCGGCCGATAACGCTGATCGCGCCGGCTGAATTCATGGTCGTGAAGACGAGTTCACCGCTGCGCGGAACGATCGATGTCAGCCCCGTTATGTTGACCTGATGCGTGACGAGTACCAGAGGCAGGTCGCCCGGACTGCTCGATAGCCAAGCCCTGAGCGCTTCCGTCTGTGTGGCGCCGTTCTCCGCCCGGCCGAAAAAGGAATTGAGAAGCGGCTGCGGCGACACCGGCCCGAGATCCAGTAGAAGCGCGGTGTCGAGACACCGGCACCATTCGCTCGAATAGACCGCCGCCCTGTCGATCCCGTTTTCGCGCAGCAAGGAGCCGATGCGCTGCGCCTGGGTCCGGCCCTCATCGGAGAGATTGCGCTGTGTGCTGCAATCGCCGAGGCGCATGCCCGGAGGATCGCCTGTCCCCGGCGCGATCGCATGCCGGAGAAGCACGAAGGCGCGCCTGGTGCGCAGTGCTTCCCAGGGATCTGCACTGCGCGCCGGCTGGCTCGCCAGTACGAACAACGAAGTCATCAGAAAAGAGCGTCGCGAAGGCATGGCGGTCGTTCCCTAGGCTCAAGATATCCGAATACACATTTTACGGAGTCCGAAACCCTGAGGATCGCGCCGAGGCTGCACATCTGTGTGAACGGACAGTATTTGGCGTCACAGCATCGAAGCCTGATGCGGCCCGTAAAGATTGCATTCACCTTTTCCCGGTAAAGCTTTGTTAGCAATTCCCAGAGGCCCCGGGTGTCCGACTTCGAATGCGCCCGGCATTAGTTTTGAGTTCTGTGCCATGCGTTCCAAGGTTGTCCCTTCGCTCCTCATCGGCTGTCTGGTACTTGCCGGCTGCAGCGCTCGGACCAATCCGATAGAAGCCCTGCAATTGCGTTCAAACCCAGCGCCTGAACAGGTTCAGACTGCAGCAGCCCCGACACCCGCCGTTGCCGTCAGCGAGCAAACCGGTTCCATTTCGTCCAGCGCCTCTACCTCCGGCCGTGACCCGCAGGCTTTGTCCTGGGCTGGTGACACGCCGAACCAGGCGCATTTCGATACGCCGTCGATGACCGCCGGCATGCCCGTACCGGACCAGCGGCCAATGGCCATGCTGTCGTCCCCGATACGCGCGGTCCTGGCACCTCGGGACCCGGCAGCGCGGTCCAGCGGACGTCATCGTGTTTATAATCAGCGCTTCAGCGACGCCAAACCGATCAATTTCGGCAAGGTGGCACCGAAACATCATGCCGTACACGGCGTCGACGTTTCGCGCTGGCAGGGCAACATCGACTGGCAGACCTTGCGCAGCCAGGGCGCCAACTTCGCCTATATCAAGGCCACGGATGGTGGCGACCATCTCGATCCGATGTTTCGCACCAATTGGGATCGAGCCAAGGAGGCCGGCGTAAAGCGCGGCGCCTATCACTTCTTCTATTGGTGCCGCGTGGCCTCGGAGCAGGCGGACTGGTTCATCCGCAACGTGCCGCGTGATCCGGATGCCCTGCCGCCTGTTATCGACGTCGAATACAATGGCGAATCCAGCTGCCGCTTCCGCCTGTCGCCGGAAAAGGTGCGGGAAAAGATGCAGGTCTTCATGGATCGTCTCGAGCGGCACTATGGCAAGAGGCCGGTCATCTACACGGCCCCTGACTTCTACAAGGACAATCTGCGCGGCCACTTCCGCGATTATCCCTTCTGGCTGCGCTCTGTTGCGGCCCATCCGTCCAAGGTCTATCCGGACCGCAAATGGGTCTTCTGGCAGTATTCCGGCTCCGGCCTGTCGCAGGGCGTCAACGGCAAGATCGACCTGAACGTCTTCTATGGCTCGGTCACCGACTGGCAGAATTGGGTCGCCGGAAAGAAGAGCTGGGAGCGTGTTGCGGGCCTGCGTTGAGGCCCGCGTTCACGCCTTCGCCTCAGATTGGTGATGGCTCCGTCACCGGCGGATCACGCGTCTCGTCGGGATTGGGTGTCGGCACCTCGTCCGGCAAGACATCCGGTTGCGGCTCATCGATCGGGACTTCCGGGGTCCAGGTCGGAGCGGGCATCGGGGGCTGGTCGTCATAGGGTGTCGAAGGGGTTGGGGTCGTCATGATCTTCTCCCTGAGAGCCGCCCGCCGCGGGATGCGGCCGGGTTCGGCATCATGAAGAAGCAATTCCGCCGCCCTCGACTTTGTTCCTGAAAACCCTCCCGCCCTTACGGCCGCCATTCTAGGTTCCTCGCATCAGTGCCGTAACCTCCCGCTTCTCCCCATGCTTCGATCCGCAGGATGCACCGAGCGAAAGGGCGAGCGGTCATGCCGCAACATGCTCAACCATACATGCGGCATCTCTCACGGTTCGCGGCAGGAAGCCTGATCGTTACCTGCAGTTAGCAGGCGCTGACGAAGAAAAATTGCATCCTGGCAGGAACCCTTCAGCCGATCGCGCGTTCGGGCGGTATCAGGAGGAGTGCGGCATGACACAGGTGTATTGCGATATAGTCCCCCAGGCGAACGGTTGGTGTTTCCTCTCGGAGGAAGGACAGTCTGCCGTCTATCCGAGCTATCGGCTCGCGGTAGAAGCCGCACGGGACCGTTCCGCTAGCCAGGTTTCCATCCAGAAGGTGACGGTTTTGCGCCAGCAGGATTTGCGGGGGCGCATGCAGGAGATCGCCGGCATTGCGCAGGCATGGGGGCCGGACGGCACGACCGGCATGGGTGGGCGCGCCTGACATTTCGTCTGGCGAGAAAAATCGGAATATCGGTGAGATCGATCATCGCAAAGGTGGCTTCGACGGGTCCGTGGGGTTGGTGTGAAGCCTTTCCCCGGCGGCCGTCTGTCATGCGGCAGCGCGACATTTGCGAGACCAAGTCTCCGCTGTCAGGGCGCTTCGCCGCTTTCCATCCGAACCGTGACCTTTTCGACCCCGGGAACTGCAAGTGCAACTTCCACGGCCCTGTCCATCTCGTCACGCGTCGCCACCACGCCAAACAGGAAGATCTCCTTGCCAGTTGCGACGACGCGAAGGCCTTCGGCCCCGACGCCGTCGGAGGCGGCCAGCGCGTCGGCAACCTGCTGCTCGAGTCGCGCCTCGGCCGGGAACTCTTCGGCCACTTCGGGCGCCTCTCCATGGAAACGCTGCGGCTTGAAAATCATGGAAACCTCCTGTGTCGCGGTTATCTTCCTAACGCCCGCCCTCGGATTTGGTTCGCCAAGGTGCCCATGATTTCTGAGCTCAGCTGCGGGAGGGCGGCGCCTTGAACCGCGTTGGCAGGTTGTTTGCTGGTCTCTTTCCGACAGCGTCGATCGGCTCATACCTCGCCGCAATGGCCGTTCTGGCGACAGTGCCGCTGCTCGCCTTTGTCGCCTTTTTGCTGTTACAGCTTGAGCGATCACAGTTTCAGACCATGCGAACAGACGTGGCAGATGACGCTCAGGCCATAAGCCGTGCCGTCGAGCGCAAGATCGCCGATATGGAAACGACGCTTGCCCTTGTGGCAAACTCCGTCGAGTTGCAGCAGGGCGACCTCCAGGCATTCCACGCGCGCGTCGGAGAAAGCCTCAAGGAAAGCTCTCTCTATGTCATGTTGGCGCGGCGGGACGGGGTGCAAATCCTGAACACGCGGATGCCTTGGGGCGCTACGCTGAAACCCATGGCCAATCCGGGCTCGGTCATGGCGGCTCTGCGCTCCGGCAAGGCCGAGCTCTCAAACGTCTTCTTCGGCGCGACGAGTGAGCGCTGGGTGGTCAACCTCACCATGCCCGTCACCGCACGGACATCGGACGGTATCGACGCCATCGTGCTCACACAGGATGCGGCGAGCCTTGCAAGCCTTGCCGCCCGCGACGCCTTACCGCCCGGATGGTCGTCCGCGCTGGTGGATGGCGATGGTCGCATCGTCGTGTCGAATGGCGCCGAAAACCAGCCTTCCGGTGCTGAGATCGAGCAAAGCTGGCTGGATTTGATGTACGGCTCCAACAACAGTGCCGTATTCTATCAGAATGGTCGGCAATATCTGATGGGGTACGCGAAAGTCGCGGACTGGCCATGGCGGGCTCTGGTCTGGGGCCCGGTCGACAGCCTCAAGGGCTCGTTCATCACCCTGTGGCAGAGCCTCTTGATCGGCAGCCTCGTGCTGCTCACTCTGCTGCTTGGCATCGTTCTCGTTGCGGCACACCACTTGCGCTCAGCGATCCGCAGGATTGCCTTGATGGCGGAACGCATCGGCCATGGCGAGATCGTCTCGCCGGAGCGCACCAAGATCGTCGAGGCCAACCAGGTGGCAGTGGCTCTGTCGAATGCCTCCTTCGATCGGGCAGAGGCGGAGGAACGCATCCACTTCATTTTGCAGGAACTCGTTCACCGCACCAAGAACATCCTCTCGCTCGTCCAGGCGATGATGCGGCAGCTGGCGCGCGGCACCGATGATGTCGAGGAGTTTCAGCGGGCCGTCAGCGGTCGCCTGGCAGGACTCGCCCAATCGATCGAGGCGCTTGCCAAGCAGCAATGGGGAGGCATTCCGCTGACCTCTCTCGTCGATTTGCAGCTGACCACCGTCACCGGATCGGCTGACCGCATCCATCGCCGTGGTCCGGATCTGCTGGTGAATGCGAATGCAGTCCAAAACCTCGGCCTCGCTTTTCACGAACTGGCGACCAATTCCGTCAAATACGGCGCGCTATCGGTTCTCGAAGGCCGGCTTCGGATCGAATGGGAGGTGCTGGAGCCGGAGACGCCAGATGAAGAGCCCCGACTTCGGCTGCAATGGATCGAACAGTACGGCCCGCCGGTCACAAAGCCCACTCGGCGTGGCTTTGGATCGACCGTCATCGATCGTCATGCGGCCAGCGCATTTGCCGGCGACGTCACCATTGATTTCGACCCCGCAGGCTTGCGTTGGACGCTGGTCGCGCCGCTGTCCTCTTTCCTTGCAGGATCCACCGACTAGGCGGTCATAGGAACCTTTCGGTACGCCACGGGGTTGATGATGACCACTTTGGAGGACCGACCATGACTGACGATCACCGTGAAGCCGACAAGACCCGAATTCATGACGATGCGAAGGGCCAGTTCGCGGGCACACAGGCCGGCGGCGACAACAACGGTGTTGCCAGCGCCAAGCCGACCGTGGTGACAGGATCCGAAGACGCCACCGTCAACAAGTGGCCTCCGGGCGAGAAAGACGCGCCGAAAGACTGGGACGCCAATTTCGACATCCGCGAACAGACCAACCGTCGCTGATCAGGTCAGAATTTGCCTGACCCCATGCGCGCGCCATTGATCTGCGCGGGCACTGCCACGAGCGCGCGGGAGCGCTCACGAAGCGGCAGATCGGCGCGCAGCGGCAATGCCACCTGCGGGTGTTCCTTGGCCGCTGTGCCGCTATGCTTCGGCTTGCGCACCTGTGCGAGCAGTCTCGTCATTATTTTTGTGATCATATTCATTTCCTCTCCTTGATCGCCTCGGTAAAGCCGTTCGGTTCATTGAGGTCAGTCACTGTGCGCCGGAGGGCGGCTGCGCGCGCCTTGGCCGTGTCGAGGATCTCCCGGATCACCTCACCCTTCTCATGACCGCGCCCAATGCCGGCGGACGGCTCTGCGCCCGGATCTTCCGCACCGTCGCGCAGGAGCACTTCCTGTTCGAGATTGCGCAGCAGTTCTGGAGCACCCTCCGGTGAGATCAGGATTTCGCTCAGGAGCGAGACCAGGATTTCCCGGTGTGCGTTGAGCCGGGCCTCCAGCGTCTTCAGATCGCTGTCCACTGTGCTTTCTCCTTCTGTGATCAGCCTTAGAAAGGGGAACATTGGGCCGCCCCAAAAGTTTCCTGAAGGCGTAATTTCTTCTGTCGAAAAGGAGTGGATCATGTCCGAGACGGTGCGTCCGCCACGCTGGCGTCGCTTCCCCGATCCGCGTGACCGGCTGATTGTCGCGCTGTTCGCCCAACTGGAGGCGGAACGGCAGACACGCGAAACACTGCGCCAGGCAATCCGCTCTGGCGCCATCGACCCCGCTGTACTCGAGGCCATCGCCGAAGACCCGGTTCCGGCGAGCAGCGATGACATTGCAGCACTCGAACGCACCATCGCTTTTCGTGAGCGCTTAAACGGCGATGGCGACTATCACAGAGAGGATTGGAGATGACCTGGACAAAGACAACGGCTGCTTTTGCCGGCCTTGCATTGCTCACCGCATGCGGCGATGGCAGCAACAGCGCGGGGAACTCCACGAACTCGCAGCAGGACGTGGCCCCCGGCACTTTGCCGGCAATGGAAACCGACCAGGACCCCACCCCGCAGACGGGGACGGGGGGTGCGGGCCAGAGCAGACCGAGCGGACGGACAAATCCCTGATCGCAGATCCTGAGATGAACAGAGGGCCCGGTATCTTCCGGGCCCTCTGTTCATGCGGAATGACAGCATGGGTCAGTGATGCAACTCTGCACTGGGTTCCGTCAGCCTTCCATAGACTTCCGCATAGCTTTCGGCACTGCGGTCCCAGGAATAGTCCGCACGCATCGCCTGCAACTGCAGCCTTGCCCATTGGCGCTTGTCGCCATAGGCATCGATTGCGCGACGCAAGGCATGGCGCAGCCCTTCCTGTCGAACCGGATGGAACTGGAAGCCGGTGGCCACGCGGGCTGAAATCGCCGCATCATTGGCGTCGATGATCGTTTCGGACAGGCCTCCGGTGCGTGATACTACGGGCACGCACCCGTAACGCAGCGCATAGAGTTGAGTGAGGCCGCAGGGCTCGAAACGCGACGGCTGAATAATTGCGTCGGAACCGCCATGAATGAGATGCGCCGTGGGCTCGCTGTAGCCGACCGACACTGCCATACGTCCCGGGAAGCGCGCCGCAGTCGCCTTCAGGGCATCCTCGATGTCGTGGTCACCCTGGCCATGCACAATGAGGCGGCCACCCCGATAGAAGATCTCGTCCGCGACCTCGGCCAGCATGTCCATGCCCTTCTGCCACGTGATCCGGGTTACGGCGGAGAAGAGAGGACCGTCGCCCGGCTCGAGGTTGAAGCGCTCAAGCAGCAGAGCCTTGTTGTTCCTCTTGTTGCGCACCGTCTTCACATCGTAGCGGAAGGGCAGGTAGGGGTCCGTCGCCGGATTCCAGACCTCCTTGTCGATCCCGTTGACGATCCCCTGCAATCTGTCCATGCGCGCATTCAGCACACCGTCCAATCCCATGCCGAAGGTCGGCGAGAGAATTTCGCGCGCATAGGTGGGGCTGACGACGGTGATGTGATCGGCCGTCACCAGGCCACCCTTGAGGTAGCTGATGTCGCCGAAATACTCCATCTGCTCGACGGAATAGACCTCCGGCGGCAGACCGATCTGCGGCAGCAGCGATGCCGAATACTGCCCCTGGAAAGCGAGGTTGTGGATGGTGAGCACAACAGGCACGGCAGAGCCCATCTGCCGCAGATAGACCGAGGTCAGCGCAGACTGCCAGTCATGGGTATGGACCAGATCCGGCTTCCAGCCGGGCAAGACCCCAGCCGCAATCTCGGCGCCGGCAAGCGAGAGCACCGCAAACCGCTTCCAGTTGTCGGCATGATCGACGCCGTGCTCGTCGACATAGGGACCGCCGGGACGATCATAGAGCGTCGGTGCATCAAGAACGAAGAGGCTGAGGCCGTCGATTTCCAGGTGGCGCAAGGTCGCCTTTTCGCCGAGCAGATCGTCGAACTCCATGAGCGGCGGATGAAGACGCGCGAGCGCGAGGATCGACGGATATCCGGGCACGAGCGTATGGGTTTCTATGCCATAGGAGGAAAGCGCCTTTGGCAGCGCTCCGGTTACGTCCGCCAGGCCGCCGGTCTTGATCAGCGGATAGATTTCCGAGGTGACCGCCAGCACATGCAAGGGAACCCTCGTCGGGTAGCGACGGCCCGGGCGATGCTCTTCCTCGTCCCGGTGATAGGCGTCCCGCACCCGCTGGATAAATTGCGCCCGGCTGAGCGCCAATGAAAGATCGCCTCCTGGCACCTTGGTCACCCTTTCCGGCTCCTTACCGCCTTTTTGGCCGGACGAACCGGTTCCTCGGTGATGACAAGACCTTCTTGCTCTGCCGAAGTCTGGGCCTCTGCGATCCGGCGGCCGGACTTGGCCGTGGTCTGGCGTGCTGCTGCCTGCAGGGTTTCCCAGTCGGTGAGTGCTGTCTGCCAATGAGCTTCGTCCCGACCATCGGGACGGCCTTCCTCTTCCCACAGCGAATAGGCCCGCCGGGCAATCCAGTCATAGTCTCGTTCAGGCATGGCAATTCTCCGTCGTCGCCCATTGCCCGTTCCGCACGCAATCGTCTTCGGCCGAGCGCGGTCTCGTCGCACCCGCCGGCTCCCCGGTCAGATCTGTCTTCGATACCCCCATACCGACTTCAAATCCTCCGGCTCATCATTGGAGAGGAACAGGCAAGAGAGGAACGCCATCAGGGGCAAACGGTTCCCGTTGCAACTGGCGATTTGAGCGCTCATCGGAACTGTTCCTTGCCGGGGGCGTTTTCAGTGGCAGTGCCGCGGCTGATGCCGTTCGGGAGGTTGGGCAAATGGTGCAGCGCGCGTTCTGGAAAGGCTATCTGAAACTCTCCCTCGTGACCTGTCGGGTGGCGATGACACCCGCCGTCACCGAAAGCAGCAAGCTTCGTTTTCACAACATCAATCGCAAGACCGGCAACCGGGTTGTAAGCCGCTATGTCGATGCCGAAACCGGCAAGCCCGTCGACGATGAAGATCAGGTGAAGGGCTACGAGCGCAGCGAGGACGATTACGTTCTGTTCGAGGACGACGAACTCGATGATGTGGCGCTGGAAAGCACACGAACGATCGACATTGAAAGCTTCGTCCCGCGCAGCTCGATCGGCTGGATCTGGTACGACAGTCCGCACTATCTCGCGCCCGCCGACAAGGTGAGCGAGGAAGCCTTCGCGGTCATCCGCGAAGCCATGCGTAAGACCGACACCGGCGGCATCGCCCGGCTCGTTCTCTATCGCCGCGAACACGCCGTTCTTCTCGTCCCCCGCGATGAAGGCATGGTCGTCTGGACGATGCGCTATGGCGACGAGGTTCGCGAACCCGATCCCTTCTTCAAGCAGGCAGGCCGTTCCGAAGTCTCGGCCAGTGCCAAGACCATGATGAATAAGCTGATGGAGGCGCGCCTCAGAGACTGGGATCCGAAGCTGGTCCGGGATCCGGTCGAGGAGCGCTTGCACGAAATCATCGAAAGCCGCACGAAGAAGTCCAGGCGGACGAAGCCGAAGAAAGCGGCAGAGCCGGAGCGCAAGGACAATGTCATCGACATCATGGAGGCCCTCAAGCGAAGCCTTGCCTCCGAGAAGACGACGACGCGGAAATAGCGTTTCCCTAGCAGGTCTTCCTCTTTTTCCCGTCTGTTGATGCCAACGGCGTTTCGGCTCTGCGGAAATCGGCCCACGGATCGGCATCGAGGCTCGCCAGCCGTGCCGGCACGTTTTCGACGGTGAAATGGTTGGGAAGGATGTCGGGACTCAACTCCTTGAACGAGAGCGGCATCGACACCGGTGCACCGTCCCGTGCTCGTGTGGAATAGGGCGCCACTGCCGTCGCACCCCTGCCATTGCGCAGATAGTCGATCAGGATCTTGCCCTTGCGTTTTGCCTTGCTGACCGTCGAGACGTAATCGGTCGGACTGTCAGCGCTCATGCCGTCCGCCAGTGCCTTCATGGCCGCTTTGACTTCAGGCCATTTCGCCTTCGGTTTGAGTGGCGCCACCACATGCAGGCCTTTCCCACCGGATGTCTTGACGAAACCGGTAAGGCCCATGTCTTCAAAGCGCCGACGCACCTCGAAGGCCGCTTCAATCACCCGTTCCCAGGTGACATCAGGACCGGGATCGAGGTCGATGTTCACCATGTCCGGCCGCTCGAGATCGCCCGCCCGCGAGCCCCAGGGGTGGATCTCAAGCGCAGCCCCCTGCACCAGGGACAACAGCCCTTCGATATCGTGGATTCCAACGTGACCCTCGTCGTCTTTCGGGTCGCGTATTGTGATGATCTCCTTGCGCATGCCACGCCACCCATGCTTCTGGAAAAAGCACGTCTTCTCGTGCCCCTCGGGGCATCGCAACAAGGCGAGTGGTCGGTCGACGATGAACGGGGCGATACGGGGCCAGACCATGGCGTAGTAGTCCGCAAGCCCTTCCTTCGTGACGCCGGCCTCAGGCCAATAGAGCCGGTCGGGATGTGTCAGGGTAATGGCACGGCGTGCAGCCTGCGCTTCGGCCTTTTTCTTCCTGTCCGTCGCCGAGCCAGTCTTGCCAGCCCCGGCCTTCTTGGTCGATGCAGTTTCCGTCGGCGCCTCCTGGACCACGTCCCGTGCGGCCTTGTCCTCGCGCAGCCCCCGGAAGGAGGCATGGCGCAGGTGAGCGTCTCCCGTCCATCCGCGAAACTCGATCTCGGCGACAATCTCCGGCTCGACGAAAACCGCGTCCTTTCGTTCGGTGCCCGTCAGCTTGTCTTTAAACGGGCTCTTGTCGCGCAACAGTGGCTGAAGCTTGGTGAACATCTGCCGGGCCAGCGTTCGGCTGTATCCGGTGCCAACACGCCCGACATGGCGCAGTCCGTCCACTTCGTTGACGCCCATGATCAGAGAACCGATGGCCTTGTCTGAAACGGAGGAGGGCACATAGCCGCCGATGATCAGTTCCTGGCGGGCCGTGCATTTCGACTTGACCCAATCCCGTCCGCGGCCGGACCGATAGGGCGCATCGGCGACCTTGGAGATCACCCCTTCGAGACTGAGGCGGCAGGCATGTTTGAGGACGAGATCACCGCTCTCGTCGAAATGGCTGGAATATTTGAGCGGTAGGCTGACCTCGCTGATCAATGACTCCAGCACTGCCTTGCGGTCCCTGAGCGAGGCACCCGTCAGATCCTCTCCGTCAAGATACATGATGTCGAAGAGGTAGTGTGTGAAGCGATCATCACGACCGTCGCTCAGATCCTGCTGCAGCAGGGAAAAGTCGCTGCTGCCATTGCCGCTCTCGACTACGATTTCACCATCGAGCAGCGCGGTCTGAACAGGCAGCCCCTTGAGGGCCGATGCGATCCGCTCACCGAAGCGCTCCGTCCAGTCCAGACCCGTCCGCGTCAATAGCTGCACCCGACCATGATCGATCCGTGCCTGGATCCGGTAACCGTCCAGCTTGATTTCGTGCAGCCATCGATCACCCTTGGGGGCCGACTTGACCAGGCGCGCAAGGGCAGGCGGCAGAAACTCCGGGAGGCTGCCTGGCTTTGCCCCCTTGATCTTAGAGCCACTCTGGCTGGAAGAGGCATGGCGAGTTGCTGGCGCCTTCCCTGTCTTGGATGATTTTGACGTCTTGCGTGAGTTCCAGACGGCAGCCTTGCCATCGCCCTTCAGACTTTCGATCGATCGGCCGCTCTTCACCGAAAGCGGTTTTTCCTCGACGATGTCGGGATCATCCGGTTGCCGTGCCGCCTCGTCTTCTCCCTTGATCAACAGCCAGTTCTCGCGTGTTTCGTCTTCCTTGCGCGCCATGCGCACCAGATGCCAGTGTCCGCCGAGTTTCTCGCCCTTCAGCGTGAACTCGAGGTGGCCCTTCTTGTAACCTTTGCCGGTGTCGTGGAGCGGTTCCCACGTACCACGGTCCCAGACGATCACTTCGCCGGATCCGTATTGTCCGGGCGGGATGACACCTTCGAAGTCGCCGTAAGCGAGGGGGTGATCCTCCACATGCACCGCCAGCCGCTTCTCGCCCGGCACCAGGCTCGGACCGCGCGTGACGGCCCAGCTTTTCAGCACACCGTCCATTTCCAGACGCAGGTCGTAATGCAGGCGTCTGGCCGCATGTTTCTGGATGACGAAACTATTGCCCTTGCTCGTGACCTTTGCGGCCTTCGGTTCCGGCGTGGCCTTGAAGTCGCGTTTGCGGCGATACTCGGAGAGCGACATGGTCAGCTCGCCTTCTTCTGCTTTGTCGTAGCCGCAGCCGTCTCCCGCTTCGGTGCGGATTTCTCCTCCTTGCCGCCGGCACTCTTGCGCAGTGCGTCTAGCAGGCTGGTGACGTTCTCCGGTTTCCGCTTCGGCAGCTTCTTCGGTTTGCGCCCGGCGATCTTGGCCTTCACGAGCTCCGTCAGGGCCGCCTCATACCGGTCCTCATACTGGCCCGGGTCGAATTCCCCCATCTTTGTGCTGATGATGTGACGCGCAAGATCCATCATTTCCTTGTCGATCCGGACCTTGGAAATGTCGGAAAAGCTCTCGGCCGGATCCCGGACCTCGTAGTCATAATTGAGGGTCGTCGCGATCAGCCCGCGTCCCTGAGGTCTGACAAGCACGCTCCGGACCCTGCGAAACAGAACGGTCCTGGCAATCGCAGCGACACCTTGCGTTTCCATGGTACTGCGGATCAGGGCATAAGCCTCAACCGATTGCCGATCGGCCGGCGCCAGGAAATACGGACGCTCCAAGTAGAGGGTATCGATCTTGTCGCAATCCAGAAAAGCCGACAGTTCCAGACGCTTGTCGCTTTCGGGAACGGCATCGCGGATCTCGTCAGGCTCGAGAATGACGGTCTGGCCCTCTGTCGTATCGTACCCCTTGACGAGATCGTCCTTGCCGACAGGCCGACCGCTGTCCTCATCGACATATTCGCGTCGGACGCGGTTCCCGGTATCTCGGTTGATGATGTGGAAGGAGGTGCGCTCCTGCGCATTGACCGCAGAGTAGAGCGCAACGGCGCATCCGAGATCGCCGATGGCAAGATGCCCTTTCCAGATAGCCCGTGCGCTCACGTTCCACTCCTGTTGCTTTTCGGCGCAACGACGCGGAGTGCGGCTTTGTTCCGCCGTCTGCAACCTCCGGCATATGGGGATGGAACGTTATTTCCTCATATTAGGGATTGCGGCTTGAAGTGGAGATTTCATTAACCTTCAAGCAAGGAATTAACCATAAAGATTGGGTGACACGTCGGAGTGGGACTCGCTTGAGAGTTTCCTTCGGGCATGACGCCATCCCGTCGTACCGGTTCTGGTCCGGTCTGTATTTAACATGGAAACAGTTCGATGAGCTGTCAGACCATGATGCGGACGGCAACGGGAGCGGGTTCCCGAGCATTCTTTCCTCCGCCATCTGGCCTGCAGCACTGTCGAGCGACGGAAGGTCCGCCGTACAGGCGGCCATAGTGCGGGACGAATGACGGGTCAGGGGATGTCCACGGAGCGGGCGACAGGATCACAGGCAGGCAGCCTGCGCGATCGCTTGCGCTTTGCCGGCCTCGACGAGGCCCAGTGTGAGCTTCTCCGTCAGAACCGCCATGTTCTCTCTCAGCCCTTGAAGACGGCCCTTCGCGATCTTTTCCAACGCCTCCAGTCCTCTCCGGATGCAGCGCGCGTGTTGAGCAGTGAACGCCAGTATGACCGGCTTCACGATCTTCTTTCATCCCACTGGGATGTCCTCACTGATGCCCGCTTCGATGCGCTCTATGCCGAACGGGTAAAGGTTCTCTCCGACAGCGAAAGCCGCATGGGTCTCGATCCGCGCTGGCACGTGGCGGGACACGCGGTGGTGCTGGAACATCTGGTGACGAGCGCGATCGGAGAAGCGACAGGCTCCGGCCTGCTGCCGTCGAGCCGCCGTCGCCAAAAGGAAGTTTCCGATCTGGTCGCCGCCCTTGTCCGGCTGGTGATGGTCGATGTCGAGATAGCGGTATCGCTTCGCTTCAACGAATTGCGCCTGAAACACCATCGCGATCTCGCAGCCCAGCGGGAACATGATCGCGCCGAATTCGAAGGCGTGTTCGGCCCGGTCGTCGATGCGCTGGCATCAGGCGATTTGACCGCCCGCACTGCAGCAGATGTGCCGGAAGCCTATGCTGACCTCGCAGGTCGCATGAATGAGGCGCTCGAGCAGCTCCAGACCGCCTTCCTCTCCTCCGAGGAGAAGCTCGCAGTCGCCCGAGACGCAACCGGTCGAATGGCCGAAACTGCCCGTACCTATGCGAACCGCGCCGAGGATCAATCCGGTGCGCTGGACGAGACGAGCCGTGCCCTGCAGGACCTCACCAGCAGCGTGCGCGAAAGTGCCGGCCAGACGAAGCGCGCGGAAGCCACGGTTGCCGCGACCAGAAACTCCGTTCAGTCGAGTGGCGAGGTCGTCGGGCAGGCGATTTCCGCCATGGCCGACATCGAAGCATCTGCCGAGCAGATCGGCCACATCATCGGAGCGATCGACGAGATCGCCTTCCAGACGAACCTTCTGGCGCTGAACGCCGGGATCGAGGCTGCGCGTGCCGGCGACAGTGGCCGTGGCTTTGCCGTCGTCGCTCAGGAAGTCCGCGCACTCGCCCAGCGCTCCGCCGACGCTGCCCGTGAAATCAAGACGCTGGTCGCGACGACGAAAAACCAGGTCGAAGCCGGTGTGGAAATGGTGGCGAAGACACAAGGCGCAATCGCCGACATCGTGCTCCAGGTCGGCGATATCAGCGGAACCGTGTCGGACATGGCCGCCACGACCGACCGCCAGGCCAGCGAGCTCGCCGGCATTGCCGGAACGGTCGCAGCGCTAGGCGTCGACATCGGTAACACCGCAACCGTCGCGCGCCAGTCGAGCCAGGGCACGGACGATTTGCACAAGGTCATCCTGGAACTGGGTGCGACGATCCGTGAATTTCACATCGAGCGGCAGACCCGTCGGACGCCCAGTGCAGCCGGTCGCATCCAGCTTTCCGGTCAGCGCGAACAGGGGGCACCGGTTGCGGTCGCCACCGCTTATGCCGCTCCGGAAACGATGGAAGACGAACCCGCCGATTTTGGCTTCCCGGTCCATATCGCCGGGCTCGGAGGGTGAGGGGATTGTTTACCACCATGCGCTACACAAGGAAGTTAAGGGCGGGAAGTTCGGCAATCCATCCGGGGGAATGGTTCTCCTGGGAACCACATTCGGGCCTGGATGCCGCAGCCTTGGGACATAAGGAAAGAAATGATGGCAAGTAAGAAAGGCGATCAGAAGAGTCTGAAACTGGCCGCGGTATTGGACCTGAATGAGGCATCCAATCTCAAGGCCAACATACTCTCGATGCGTGGTGCCCCTTTGACGATCGATGCCTCTGGCGTCGAGCGTGTCGGTGCTCAGTGCGTGCAGGTCCTGATGGCAGCCGCCAAGGCCTGGGAAGCTGACAAGCATCCCTTCTCGTATGGAAAGGCCTCCGAGGCTTTCCTGAAAACCCTTCAACTGATTGGCGTGAACATCGATCATCTGCTCGCTAAGGAGATCCGGCAATGAAGAAAAAAGTGCTCACCGTGGATGACTCCAGAACCATTCGAAACATGCTTCTGGTCACCCTCAACAACGCAGGCTTCGAGACCATTCAGGCCGAAGACGGCGTCGAGGGCCTGGAAGTGCTCGAAGAATGCAATCCCGACGTCATCGTGACCGACATCAACATGCCGCGTCTCGACGGGTTCGGTTTCATCGAGGGTGTCCGCCGCAACGAAAAGTATCGTGCGGTTCCGATCTTGGTCCTGACCACGGAAAGCGATGCTGAAAAGAAGAACCGCGCCCGCCAGGCCGGTGCGACAGGCTGGATCGTCAAGCCTTTCGATCCGACCAAGCTGATCGATGCCATCGAGCGTGTAACCGCCTAAGCCGGGATTTTCTCCTATGGATATGAACGAAATCAAAGAGATCTTTTTCCAGGAATGCGAGGAGCAGCTCGCGGAACTGGAATCCGGTCTTCTGAAAATGAATGATGGAGATCGCGATCCGGAAACGGTCAATGCCGTATTCCGCGCGGTTCACTCCATCAAGGGCGGCGCAGGTGCCTTCGGTCTTGATGACCTGGTTGCCTTCGCGCACGTCTTCGAGACGACTCTTGATTGCGTTCGTTCCAACAAGCTGGAGCCTGGCCCGGAAGTCATGAAGGTGATGCTGAAGTCGGCCGACGTTCTGGCCGACTTGGTCAGCGCCTCGCGTGACGGCGGCAGCGTTGATGAAAGCCGCTCGAGCGGTCTCGTCAAGGAGCTGGAAGCGCTGGCGAACGGCGACGTTCCGGCACCGTCCGCAGCCCCTGTGGCCGCAGCCAAGCCCGCTCCCAAGGCAGCCGCTCCTGCTCCTGCTCCGGCCGCAGCCCCTCCGACAGACGACAGCGGCTTCCAGCCGATCCCCTTTACCTTCGACGGTTTCGAGGGCGAAGAGGAGGAGACCATCGTCCCCTCGACCTTCGACGTCAGCTTCAAGCCGCGCCGCGAGCTTTACTCCAAGGGCAATGAAGCCGCCCTGTTGCTGCGTGATCTCTCTCGCCTTGGCGAGATGAGCATCAACTGCAACATGGACGACCTCCCGACTCTCGACGAACTCGACCCCGAAGCCGCTTACTTCCACTGGACAATCCAGATCAAGGCCGAGAAGGGTGAAGAAGGCATCCGTCAGGTCTTCGAATTCGCAGAATGGGATTGCGATCTCGAGATCAAGTTGCGCGAGACCGAGACCACAGCGACGACCGAAGAATTGCCGATGGTCCCGGTTCCCTTCGATCTCTCTGCCCTGGATGAGGGGCCGGAAGATGCCGCTGATGAAACCGTAGTCGCTGCTGTCGAAGCCGCAGAGACCGCGTCCAGCGTCATGAAAATGGCCGCCGGCGCTGCCAAGCCTGAGAAGAAGGAATCTCCGGCAGCCGCCGCAGCGGCCGCAGCCGCAGCCGCCGCTCAGGCCAATAACGCCGCCGGCCAGACCATCCGCGTTGACCTCGATCGCGTTGACCGCCTCATCAACCTCGTCGGCGAACTCGTGATCAACCAGGCGATGCTCTCCCAGAGCGTCATCGAAAACGATGCGACCGGTACATCGGCTGTCAACATGGGCCTCGAGGAGCTGCAGCAGCTTACCCGCGAGATCCAGGACTCGGTCATGGCAATCCGCGCGCAGCCTGTGAAGCCGGTCTTCCAGCGCATGTCGCGTATTGTTCGCGAAGTGGCCGACATGGTCGGAAAGTCGATCCGCCTCGTCACGGAAGGTGAAAACACCGAAGTCGACAAGACGGTCATCGACAAGCTGGCCGAGCCGCTGACGCACATGATCCGTAACGCCGTCGACCACGGTATCGAAAGCCCCGAGAAGCGTGCCGCCGCCGGCAAGAACCCGGAAGGCACTGTCAGGCTCACCGCGAAGCATCGTTCGGGCCGCATCGTCATCGAACTCGTCGACGACGGCGCCGGCATCAATCGCGAACGCGTGCGCCAGAAGGCCATCGACAACGATCTGATCGCGGCCGATGCCAATCTGACGGACGAGGAAATCGACAACCTGATCTTCATGCCGGGCTTTTCCACGGCGGACAAGATCTCGGACATTTCAGGTCGCGGCGTCGGCATGGACGTGGTCAAGCGCTCCATCCAGGCACTTGGCGGTCGTATCTCGATCACCTCGCGTCCGGGGCAGGGCTCGACCTTCACCATGAGCCTACCGCTGACCCTCGCCGTCCTCGACGGCATGGTCGTCACGGTTGCCGGCCAGACCCTCGTCGTGCCGCTCACGGCCATCGTCGAGACGCTGCAGCCGGAGGCCCAGCACGTCCATTCGTTCGGCGCAAACCAGCGCCTGATCTCGATCCGCAACTCCTTCTGCCCGCTGGTCGATGTGGGTCGAATCCTCAACTTCCGATCGTCTCAGGCAAACCCGATCGAAGGCGTCGCCCTTCTGGTGGAATCCGAAGGCGGTGGCCAGCGCGCTCTGATGGTCGATGCCATCCAGGGGCAGCGTCAGGTCGTTATCAAGTCGCTGGAAGCCAACTACACCCACGTTCCGGGCATTGCTGCCGCAACCATCCTCGGTGATGGACGCGTCGCACTGATCCTTGATGTGGACGCCGTTGTCGCCGCTTCGCGTGGTCAGTCCCTCAAGCAGGAAATGTCGTTAGCCGTCGCAGGGTAATAGTATGTCGTATGCGGTCAAAAACTTGGTCCAGGGAGATCGGGAGCTCATCGCCTTCCGTATTGGCGATCAGGAGTTCTGCGTAAACATCATGTCGGTACGCGAGATCCGGGGATGGACCCCGGCAACCCCGCTGCCGCATTCCCCGCACTACGTTATGGGCGTCATCAACTTGCGTGGTGCCGTCCTGCCGATCATGGACCTGTCCCTGCGTCTGGGCATGAAGCCCGCCGAGCCAACCGCCCGCCACGTTATCATCGTGGCCCAGGTCAAGTCTCGGGTCGTGGGTCTCCTGGTGGATGCCGTCTCCGACATCCTCACGGTGAGCGATACCGACATTCAGCCGACGCCGGAGGTCTCCTCCGACCTCGAAAAACAATATGCCCGTGGCATTCTCGCCATCGACAAGCGGATGATCTGCATGGTCGAGCTTGGTGCACTTTTCAACGAAGCCGCCGAAAGCGAGGCTGCATGACCTTTGCAATGAGTACATCCCGTCAATCGGACGACGAAGTTCTGGCCAGCGGTGAATACCCGCTGACCCGACGGGACCTGAACGAGATTGCTGCCATGATCTACTCGGATGCGGGCATCGCGCTGAACGACAGCAAGGCTTCGCTCGTCTACTCGCGACTGTCCAAGCATATCCGCAATCTTGGCCTGTCCGGTTTCCGCGCCTATTGCCAGCTCGTCGCCTCGCCGGAGGGATCGGCCGAGCGCCGCGAAATGCTCTCGCACCTGACGACCAACTTCACGCGCTTCTTCCGCGAGAACCATCACTTCGAGCATCTTCGTGACGAGGTACTGCCGGGGCTCATTCAGCGTGCGAAGTCCGGCGGACGCGTGCGCATCTGGTCCGCCGCAAGCTCGGACGGCCAGGAGCCCTATTCGATTGCCTTGACCGTATTCCAGGCTTTTCCGAACGTTCTGGACTACGACTTCAAGATCCTTGCCACCGATATCGATCCGAAGATCCTCGCCATCGCCCGACAGGGTGCCTATGACGAGCAGGCGCTCGAAACCGTGTCGCCTGCCATCCGCAAGCAGTGGTTCAAGGAAGTCGAGATCGGCGGACGCCGCAAGTTCCAGGTCGACGATCGCCTGAAGCGTCTGATCACCTATAACGAGCTGAACCTGATGGCCCAGTGGCCCTTCAAGGGCAAGTTCGACGTCATCTTCTGCCGCAACGTCGTGATCTACTTCGACGAGCCGACACAGATGCGCATCTGGACCCGATTTGCCGATCTGTTACCGATCGGCGGACACCTGTATATCGGCCACTCCGAGCGTGTCTCGGGTGACTCGAAGAACGACTTCGACAATATCGGTATCACCACCTATCGCTACATCGGCAAGAACGGAGGGCGAAAGTAATGGCGGCACCTGCACGCGTTCTCGTCGTCGATGACAGCCCTACGATGCGTGGACTGATCACGGCCGTCCTCAACCAGGATCCGGATGTCAGCGTCATCGGTCAGGCCGGCGATGCCATGGAAGCTCGCGCAGCGATCAAGCAACTCAATCCCGATGTCCTGACCCTCGACATCGAGATGCCGAACATGAACGGCCTTGAGTTCCTGGAAAAGATCATGAAGCTGCGGCCCATGCCGGTGATCATGGTTTCGACCATGACGCATCGCGGCGCGGAAGCCACTCTGGCGGCACTCGAAATCGGCGCCTTCGACTGTGTGGCGAAGCCCCAGCCAGGAGAGCCTCGTCCGTTCGGCGAGCTTGCCGAGAAGGTCAAGGCGGCGGCGCGTTCTCAGCACCGGCATCATTCGGCACCGCAGATCCAGCCGGTCGCGACTGCGCCTGCTGCAGACTTCCGCGTCGGCCGCAAGATCGTGGCCATCGGCTCGTCCACCGGCGGCGTCGAAGCGCTGATCGCCGTCCTGCAGAAATTCCCGCGCAATTGCCCGCCGACGGTGATTACGCAGCACATGCCTCCAACGTTCACGAAGAGCTTCGCCGAGCGTTTGAACCGTCTTTGCGCCCCCGTGGTGGAGGAGGCCACGGATGGCGCACGGCTCGAGATCGGCAAGATCTACCTTGCCCCGGGCGGCGAGCGTCACATGCAGGTCTCGAATGCATCGGCGCCCTGCTGCCGACTGGTGGATCGCGCGCCGGTCAACGGACACCGGCCTTCTGTCGATGTTCTCTTCGACTCAGTTGCCGAGCTTGCCGGCCGCAACGCCGTCGGAGTGATCCTGACGGGCATGGGGCGCGATGGCGCCTCCGGTCTTCTGAAGATGCGTCACGCCGGTGCTCGCACCATCGGCCAGAACGAAAAGACCTGTGTGGTCTACGGGATGCCACGAGTCGCCTATGAGCTGGGCGCTGTCGAGCATCAACTGCCTCTCACCTCCATTGGCGAGGAAATCCTCAAACTCACTGCTGCCCGAAAAGAAGGTATCGAATAATGTCCCTAGCCGAAAAAATCAAAGTTCTGATCGTCGACGATCAGGTCACAAGTCGCCTGCTGCTCAGCGACGCGCTGACCCAGCTGGGCTTCAAGCAGATCACTGCCGCCGGTGACGGCGAGCAGGGCATGAAGATCATGGAGCAGCAGCCCCATCACCTGGTCATCTCGGACTTCAACATGCCGAAGATGGACGGCTTGGGCTTGCTCCAGGCGGTACGTACCAATCCCAACACCAAGAAGGCGGCCTTCATCATCCTGACCGCGCAGGGCGACCGTGCGCTAGTCCAGAAGGCTGCACAGCTGGGTGCGAACAACGTCCTGGCGAAACCGTTCACGATCGAGAAGATGAAGGCGGCCATCGAAGCCGTATTCGGAGCGCTGAAATGACTGAAGACGGTGCAGCAAAGCGCGTCCACATTATTCAAGGGGAGTGGAAGGTCAGCAAGGATCCGAATGTGGTCCTGTCGACGATCCTCGGTTCGTGTGTTGCTGCCTGTATTCGGGATCCGATTGCAGGAGTAGGTGGCATGAACCACTTCCTGCTTCCGGGTTCGGCAGTGCCCGGTGCTGGTGGCGGCGACGCAACCCGCTACGGCGTTCACCTCATGGAGCTGTTGATCAACGGCCTTCTGAAGCAGGGCGCTCGCAGGGATCGCCTGGAAGCCAAGGTTTTCGGTGGCGCCAAGACGATCGCGACGTTCTCGAACGTCGGTGAACAGAACGCAGCATTTGCCCAGCAATTCCTGCGCGACGAAGGCATCAAGGTCGTCGGGTCCTCCACGGGCGGAGACCACGGCCGCAAGCTGGAATTCTGGCCGGTCAGCGGCCGGGCAAGACAGTATCCGCTCACGGGCGCAGAAACGCAGAAGACGGTGGCGCTGGAGCAGCGTCCGGTTCCTGTTTCGAAGCCGGTGGAAACCTCAATCGAGTTCTTCTAGTACTGGACATCGGATGCAAAACGAACACTTGGCGGGAAACCAGGATACACGGGAAGAACTTCCGGAAATCCTCATGCGCATCGTCAGCGAGCTGCATGACGTGGCTTATCTGATCGAGCGTGTGGAACCGCACCTGCTCGAACTCGGCGGCCCGAAGGTACTGGAGCATCCAGACAGCCTCAAGGTTCTGCAAGGCATTGACCTTGCCGTTCAAAAGGCGCGCGGACTGGCCGAATTCGTCGACACAATCACCGGGACGATCCCGTCGGACTGGATGATCGACATGACGACGGCCTTGAGCCTCGTGAAGCTGGCTGACATGCAGAAGGCGCTGGGGGCAGGCCTTCGTCACGGCCATTCGCAACCGCTGGTCAAGGCTGCAGGCGACTTCGACTTCTTTTAACCTACCTTCAGAACTCTCTCTGTACGTACGGGCCGCAGATCCTGAATCTGCCGGATGCCGAAATGAATTCGGCTTTCCCGTCCCGCGAAACGTTCGCACAAGTTTCGATTTCTATTGTCGCGCCAAGGGCAAAAGCGCCCAGACCCTCCTTGTAGATGGTGCGAGACAGAATGAATCTGTTAAATCAATTACTTCAGATACCAAAAAATTTCGCGGCGATGGGCCAGACGAAGATCCTGGCCATGGCTGGGGTTGCTGTCGTTTCCTTCGCGATCATCATTGCAGGCGCTCTTTACGTTAACAAACCCTCCTACGAGACGCTCTATGTCGGCCTCGAGCCGGTCGACATGAACCAGATCAGCATCGCTCTTGCCGAATCGGGCATCGATTTCGAGACCGGTGCCGATGGCCAGAGCATCAGTGTGCGTGCCGGCATGACCGGAAAGGCGCGCCTCCTGCTCGCCGAGCGTGGACTGCCCAACAGCGCCAATGCCGGCTACGAGCTATTCGACAATGTCGGCTCGCTGGGTCTGACCTCGTTCATGCAGGAAGTCACGCGTGTCCGCGCGCTGGAAGGTGAAGTCGCACGCACCATCCAGCAGATCGCAGGCATTGCCGCAGCCCGCGTCCACATCGTCATGCCGGACATCGGCAACTTCCGTCGCGGCGAACAGAAGCCGACGGCGTCCGTCATGATTCGCGCCTCGACGGATGCCGGCCGCAAGGCAGCAGCATCGATCCGCCAGTTGGTCGCCTCGTCCGTCCCGGGTCTGGACGTCGAGGACGTGACGATTCTGGATTCCACCGGCCAGCTGCTTGCAGCAGGCGACGAAACGGGTGGCGAAGCCTCCCGCTCGCTGGGCGTTGTTCAGTCCGTTCAGCGCGAAATCGAAACCAATATCGACAAGGCCTTGGCGCCTTTCCTCGGAATGGACAACTTCCGCTCCAGCGTCACGGCCCAGATCAACACCGACAGCCAGCAGATCCAGGAAACGATCTACGATCCGGAATCGCGCGTCGAGCGCTCCGTTCGCGTCACCAAGGAAGCGCAGAAATCCCTGCAGCGCCAGTCGGATACGGCAGCCACGGTCGAACAGAACATTCCTCAGGCCGCGCCCGATGCCGGCGGCGGTGGCCCTGAATTGTCCGACGAGCAGGACAAGAAGGAAGAGCAGACCAACTACGAGATCAACAGCAAGACCGTCGCGACGGTCAAGAACAGCTACACCGTCGAGAAGCTCTCCGTCGCCGTCGTCGTCAACCGTGGTCGCATTGCCATGATGGTGGGAGAGCCCGTCGACCAGGCCAAGATCGACGCCTATCTCGCTGAGATGCAGAAGATCGTGACGTCTGCAGCTGGCCTCGACACCAATCGCGGTGACGTCGTCACACTGACGGCCATGGAATTCCTGGAAAACCAGTTGCTCGAAGAATCCGCGACGGGCCCCGGCTTCATGGAAATCCTGAGCCGCAACATCGGCGGCATCATCAACTCCTTGGCCTTCGTCGCCGTCGCTTTCCTCATTGTCTGGATGGGCATCCGTCCGATGATCCGCACCGCGGGTGGCGGTGGTGCCGATACGGCACTCGCCGGCGGAATTGGCGAGCAGGCTGCCGGCCTCGAGCTCCCCGACTTCTCGCCTGCCCTTGGTGGCGGGTCAGGGGGCGGTCTTATGGATGGTTTCGGATCCGACTTCGGCTTCGACTCGACCGACGACCTTCTTACGATGGACGACGACCCGAATGGCGGCTTCAACCGCCGGGTCAAGGAAGGTCCGGAGCGGCGCCTTTCGCGCATGGTGGAAATCTCGGAAGAGCGCGCCGCCAAGATCCTTCGCAAATGGGCTGTGGACAACGCCGCCTGATTTTGAAGAACAAGCCAGTACCGACCGCGCCCTCCGGGCGCGGTTTTGCATTGTAGTGCCATATCGATACGGGGTTGCGCCAAAGGTCATCGCCGGGCATGCTTGGACCCGTCTCGCAATACCGCAAATGCTTGTGACCTTTGCCACTTTATATTTTACAGTGAACATGATTCGGTAGTCGGAGATTGGGCCGTATGTGAGTCGCCTGCACTCGGACGTGGCGAAGACTGCGACAATGCTAGGCTGTCACTTCAAAGGGGCACATTGAATGGATGCCGAGCTGACAACAGAGGGCAATGAGGGGCGGTCTCGTGCCGCTTCTCCGGCAGAGCCTCTGCAGAAAGGCTCATCGTCGAAGGACGTGTTGATCCGAAGGCTGGCGACCCCGGCGCTCTCGGGCGACATGGGCCATTGCCTTCGCGTTCTGTGTGATTATGTCGGCGCCTCGCATCACTTGCTCGCGCGCTACGATCTCGTCCAGGAAGAAGGGCTCGACTTCGTCGTGGCCGCCGATTGGCCGTTCGATCTGGTCCGCCGCCTCGAGAGCGAACTGGCCGCGAGCTATTCCCAGTCGACCGAGCTCGAGAAGTGCCTTTCGGTGCTGCAGCCTAAATATGCCATTCTCCCCGACGATGCGCATGTCCCTGACGGCACCAGCCGCCAGTATTGCACGGTGACCCTCAATGTCGGACGAACCCGTCTTGCACTGCTTCTGCTCTTCCCGCAGGACTATGTGCTGTCGCCCGAGCGCTTGCGGGAAGTCGGCCTGCTTGCCGCTTATGCGCTGAGCCTGTCTGCGAACAAGGGGCACAAGAGCGATCGCGACTTCGATTTGACCGATCGTGAACTGGAGTGCCTGTTCTGGATTGCCGAGGGCAAGACCAGCGACGAGATCGCCACGATTCTCGGCATCTCGCGCAATACGATCAACAACTACATCACGAGCGTGATGCGCAAGACTGCGACGAAGACACGCTCGGAAGCCATCGCCTATGCGGTGCGCAACAATCTCGTTTGAGGGAGCAGGAATGGCCACGACCACCAGACCAGGCGGAAACATCCTTGAAGATGCGACTTGGTCAGGCCAGCGCCCCGTCACCTCCCGTTCGGACATCTTCCCGAAGCTCGTGTCGCTGCAGCGATCTCTGAATGCACGCGGCTTTGCAGCGTTTCGCGTGGCCGGCGCCAGCCTGCCGCACAAGCGACGCCTCGATCCGGAATTCGAGAACTGGAGCAGCGGCCTCAGCAGCGGCCGGGAAGCTTTCATCGGGGCCTATGGGGATGCACTTCTGGCGCATATTGAGACTTCGACCCTGCCTCTGCTCTGGAGCGCAGAAGAGAAGACGAGCTTCCTGGATGCATCCGACTTCACGCCCTTTGCCGTCCAGTTGCAGGAGCGCCTGCTACCCTATTCCGGTATCGCTTTTCCAGTGCGTCTCGGTGCTGTCGGGAACGGCTATGTTGTCTTTCCGACGATTGGCGGAGCCGATCTGCCCGGCGAGCTGATCCTTGCGGTGCATAGCCGCTGCTACAAGGTGATGACCGATATCCTGTCGCTTGATGAACGCCGGGCGGCACCATCCGAAACCTTGAGTGAACGTGAGATCGCCTGCCTGCAGCTTGCAGGAGATGGACGCATCAGCGAAGAGATCGCAGAACGTCTCGGCCTGTCGGTGCATACCGTCAACGCCTATCTGGGATCGGCAACCATCAAGCTTGATTCGGTCAACCGCATCCAGGCGATCGCCAAGGCGATCCGCCTCGGCTACATCACCTGAACCGGTCTCATCCGTAGAGCGGGGACGCCTGTCCCTTGACGAAGCGCGCTTCTTCCAGGCGTTCTTCCAGCATACGCGTATTGCCGTCCGGATCTCCGGAGGTGTCGTGAAACGCGATATGCTTGATATCGAGGCCGGCATGCTCGTTGGTCAGCGTCAGCTGCGAGTAGATAGTAATACCACGCGGCTTGATCTCAAGATCGAGCACGACTTCCGGCGGACCACCCCATTCGAGCCGATAATCGCCCCCGGCGCCGAAGACGACGGTACCAGGATGGAAATAGAGTTCGGCTGCGGACGAAACGAGGTCCGAGAGATTTCCGTAAAGTTCAAAACGTAGGAGTGAAATGAGGTCGGCAGCGTCGAGAAGGCGCAATTCACTCGCGACGGGGCTGATAGCCTCCGCAACGATGCGTTCACGCTGGTTGGTATAGGAGCACTTCTTCATCGGGCCTAGCGTATCCGTCTCTTGGGGGCCTTGGACGCATAGACCCGGTGCACGAGCTCTGCGACTGCCTTGTAAAATACTGACGGAATGACGCTATCGACCGAGACTTGCGCAAACATGGAGCGGGCGAGCGGGGGATCCT
Organism: Rhizobium sp. R86522; assembly: GCF_042466255.1. Classification (NCBI taxonomy): domain Bacteria; kingdom Pseudomonadati; phylum Pseudomonadota; class Alphaproteobacteria; order Hyphomicrobiales; family Rhizobiaceae; genus Rhizobium; species Rhizobium sp. R86522. Next base: position 3,157,610 of record NZ_JAXHBX010000001.1, on the reverse strand, counting down.
CAAAAATGGGAATGTCGTTTTCGCGAGCGATTTCGCGGATTTTCAGCGCCACCAGATCCTGCCCCTTGGCAACGACCATCGGTGCCTCGTTTTCCTCGCGCACATATCGCAAGGCCACCGCGTAGTGAGTCGGATTGGTGATCACCAACGTCGCACGGGGAACGCTGGCAATCATGCGTTTGCGGGCCCGATCTCGAGCAATGGAGCGCTGGCGGGCCTTGACGATTGGGTCACCCTGAGCCTGCTTGTACTCTTCCTTCACCTCTTGTTTGGTCATGCGCAGCTGTTCGTACCAGTGATACCGCGTCCAGAAGATATCGACTGTTGCCAGCAGTGCCGTCGCCATGACGACGATGATCATCATCTTGTTCAGGATCTCCGACATCTTGACGAAAATGACCTGAGGGTCGGAGAACATCGTGTCGATGACGGCGAAGTAATCGTTGCGCAGCGCAAACACCATGATCGCCGAAAGCACGACGATCTTGAAGATCGATTTGGCGAATTCGACCATGCCCTGGGCGCTGAAGATCCGTTTCCAGCCGGCGAAGAGCGAGATCCGGTTCACCTGGGGCCTGATTCGCTCCAGAACGAAGTAGGGCATGTTCTGCGCGACATTGGCCGTAACCCCGAGCAAGATCAGCATGATCAGCATGGGAGCGAGGAAGGCGCCGATCTCCCAAGCGAGATGGGTGAAGAGAGAGACGACGTCGACGGCCGTGCCGAGATACCATTGGTCGGGGCGCTCGAAGATGTCCTTCAGCGATTGTGCCAGGCGCGTGACCGCCCCGGGCATGAAGAACACCGCGAAGAGATAGAAGCCGAGTGCAGTCGCAAAGAGCGGTGCTTCGCGTGAGCTCGGCACGTTTCCCTTCTCCATCGCGTCCCGAAGCTTTTTCTCGGTCGGGTCTTCGGTTTTGCTGTCTTTGTCGTCATCTTCGGCCATGGCCGCTGCCATCCTCGGAGGCTGCACCGGGCGGGTTCGATGATGCCCCGGTCGATTGAGCCGTCTGCGCTTGGCGCCCACGGCCACCGGAAAGGTGCCGGTGCCTTGAACGTAGACACCCGCCGATTGGGGTTCAATCGGCGGGTGATCAAAAGGATCGGGTTTTCAACAGAGGTGACCGCTCAGGCCGCCTGCGTATCGCCGCCTTCGGTATCTTTCAGCTGAATCTGACCGGCATTGGCGAGGCGGATCGCTTCCTGCGCCACTGCACGGCGCGCGATCGCGATCTCCCGCGGGTTGATTCCGGCGGTTCCGGCCTGCAGGTCTGATTCGATCATGCGGCGGGAGCGAGGGCTGATCGAGGCCAGCACGCATTCCTTGATCTCCGCGCTGGCACCACGCAGCGCCATGGTCAGGATATCGCCGGAGATGTCGTTCAGCAGGAGCACGCGGCTGCGCTGCGGCATGACGAGCAGATCTTCGAACAGGAAGATCTTCGGGCGAACCTTGTTGACCAATTCCTTGCTGATCGATTCCAGCGAGGTGAGCAATGTATCGACTTCGGTCTTTTCCAGTTCGTTCATCAGTTCCGCCACCTTGGCCGAGCCTGTCGAGTTCTTTTCGGCTTCGATTTCGGCGATCAGGTCGTGAACGCGGTTCTCGATGATCTGGGCAGCCTTCGGGCTGACATTCTTCAGATTCACCGTGCGGTTCATGATGTCTGCGCGACGGCTTTCGGGCAGCTTCAGGAGCACCTTGGCGCCGAAGGACGAGGGCAGCATAGAGAGGATATAGGCGACAGTCTGCGGGTGCTCGCGCATCAGGAAGCGTGCGATGAAATCAGGATCGGCGTCCTGCAGACGGTCCCAGATGGAAGCTTCATAGGCCTGGAACGCGGTACGACGTCCGAGAAGTCCGTCGACTTCCTCGGGCGTCAGACCTTCTTCGAGAATGCTCTCGATGGCCTTGGCATTGTCCATGAGGCCCGCACCTTCGGTGAACAGGTCTTCGAACTCGTTGACGAGTTCGGTCAGTTCATCCGGCGGAATGGTACGCAGGGTCTGTGCCGATGCGATGATCGTCTGCAGCTCCGCCTGCGTGAAGTATTTGAGCAGCTTGCCGGCAACGCCCTTTCCCATGGCCAGCAGCACGGCGGCTGCCTTATCGGCCTGGGAAAGCGGTTTTCCGGTTAAGGGGCCGCCAAAATCGTCGAAGTCCATCATGGTCTTGTCCTCTCTGGCCCGTCATGGGTCAGGATGTCTTGGTCGCCATCACTTCAATCAGTTTGACACCAAATCGTGTATCGTCGTTCTCGAGAACGGTGATCTCGCCGCGCGCAATGCGACGACCATTCACCATGATCTCGACAGGTTCGCCGATCTTCTTGTCCAGCGCGATAATGGCGCCTTCTTCCAGGTTCATCAGTCCGGAAACCTGCATCCGGCTGGAGCCGAGCACGATCTGGACCTCGATCGGGATGTCCATGATCAGGTCGAGATTGGCGGTGAGGCCGCTGCCCGGTTCCTGCTGCGAGCCGCTGGAGCCGCCGAAGTCGGCGCCGCCGCCGAAATCGCTGCCACCACCGAAATCGCTTGAGCCGCCAAAATCGCTGCCACCGCCGAGATCGCTGGAGCCGCCGAAATCGCCAAGTCCGAAGTCATCGCTTGGGCCAGCTGCAGCGCCGCCGCCGAAATCCGACTCAAACGCTGCGAGCGGGTCGTCCTTGAGACCAAGGTCCGAACCGAAGTCCCCGAGACCTCCGTCCGCGTCAGCCTTGAGGACGCCGCGCAGGTCATCGACGGCCTGATCGAAATCGGTGTCGCTCGCGCCCGGCATCGCCAGCGCGTCGTCATCCTTCGGTGGTGTCTTCTTCGTTGCCATGGGTTGATTATTCCTCTTGAAACTTGCCTCAAGCTGCCGTGCGGCGAGCCCCGGTAAATTGCTAGCTCATCAAATGCTTTAGAATCTCATCTTCGCTGCTCACATTGTCCTTTACGCGCACGGTGTATCGATCGCCTGCGCGGCCGAACTCGCAGCGGTAGAGATTCTTGCCGTTGGCGCTGACATCCACCATCACGTCGCCCTTGTCGTGGAAGGGAATGACGTCGCCGGCGACGAGGCGCGAAACGGTGGCGAGCGTCAGCGAATCGAGTCGGACCCGGGCTTCCAGGGTGACCTGGGAGCGACGAACCTGCTCGGCGATCTGTTCCTGCCATTCCTTCTTCGACTTGCTGGCCTGGTTCTTCGACTTCGGCATCGTGACGACAGTCTTGAGGAGCGCCTTCTGCGGAATCATCAGGTAGAATTCCGAGGTGACCGTGCCAAGCGTGATGCCGAGCTTCACTGTCACCGCGTATTCGTCAACATGGTCTTCTTCCAGCTTCTGACGATCTTCGGCATTGTGAGCCTTTTCGAGCAGCGGCTCGAACCCGCCGGGCGCGTTGACGCCTGAGCGCAGAACGTTTGCGATCTTGTCGAAAACCATGACGGCCAGATCGAGTTCGATCTGCGACAGAGGGCGCTCGATCGGCTCCTGGATCGTCTCCGGCAGGGCACCGAGAAGATTTTCCATCAGCGTGATGACGAAGCTGTTGCCGCATGCCAGCACGAAGTTCGGTGACCAGTTGCGCAATTGCCCGTCGGCAAGCGAGACATTGTCGCCGAGATCGGCAACCAGGTCCGTCATCAGGCCGCTTTCGTGGCCGTGGTAGTGAACCTGCATGGTGAGCCCGGTCTCGCTGTGGAAGACGTCCGGCAGGAACTCGACATAGAGCTGGCCGAAGTCGCTGCACAGGCGCTGCAGGGTTTTCGAATCGCCCAGCCCGCCGGTCAGTTTGGCGAGAAGCGCGCGGTCCATGCTGGGTGCTGTCTCAGGGATGGTCTCGGTCATGATCAAGCTGCCTTGCTTTCACCGCCGCCACCCGGGTTCATCATTTCCTGCTCGACGGCGTCGATCGACGGACGCTCGTGCGAGGAAATTGTCTTGCGGCCGTATTCGAGTGCCACCTGCGGCACCGAGCCGTTCATGTAGGCGAGTAGTGTCTGCTTCACGATGATGTAAAGGCGATGCTGCTTGGTGCGGACGACCTTTATCTGTGCGATCAGCGGGCTGACGAGGCAGTAGGACAGGAAGATACCGAGCATGGTGCCGACCAGTGCGGCGCCAACCAGGCCGCCGATCACCTCGGGCAATTCGTTGATGTAGCCCATGGTCTTGATGATCCCGAGCACGGCCGCGATGATGCCGATGGCAGGGAAGGCGTCACCGACCGTGTTCAGCGAATAATAGGGTTTCATCTTGTCGTAGAGAATCGTCTCGATCTCTTCGTCCATCAGCGCTTCGATCTCGTGGCTGCGGGCATTGCCGATGATGATCAGGCGGACATAGTCGCAGATGAAGGAGGTCAGCTCCTTGTTCTTCAGCAGGTTCGGTGCTGCCGTGAAGATCGAGGATTCTTCCGGGTTGTCGATATGGGCTTCGATCTCGTTGCGCGACTTCGTGCGAAGGTCACGCATCAGAGAATAGAGAACACCCAGCACGTCCAGATAGTCGCGTTCCTTGGGTACCTTGTACTTTATGGCTTCGCCAACAGCCTTTCCGGTATCCTTTATGACCTTCATGGAGTTAGCCATGATGAAGCCGCCGACGCCCGCGCCTCCGATGATGAGCAGCTCGAACGGCTGGTTGAGCACGGCGAGCTTGCCACCCATGGCCATGTAGCCGCCGAGCACGCAGCCCAGAGTGATCACGAATCCGATGATAATGTTCATTTTGCCCGTACCCGAACGTTACTATTCACTTTGAGCGATAAGGCACCTGCCTTGCGTGAGGCTGAATCAGGGTTTCCTTTTAGGTGTCCCCGCTTCTTAAGGCCTGGTTCCGTCTCGACAGTTTCGCGCAAGCCTTTTGCCGCAAGAAGAGTGGCATGGAGCGTAGGCTATCCTGCGTTAAATAATGATTTACTGATATTATTCACTTGCGGAGGCAAAGCGGTGCAATCCGGTATCTATGTGTCCCTGTCGTCGCAGATGGCCCTTGAGCGTCGTCTCACCACCATCGCCGACAACATGGCCAATGTGAACACGGTGGGCTTTCGCTCGACGGATGTGAAATTCGACGAGATGCTGAGCCGAACCGGCAATGAGCTTAATGCGAAAATCGCATTCGTGAGCCAGGGCAACGACTATCTGTCGACCAAGAGCGGCGAACTGCGCGAGACCGGCAATGTGCTGGACTTCGCGATCAAGGGTGACGCCTGGTTTTCAATCGACACACCGGTCGGCCAGGTGCTGACACGCGATGGCCGTTTCACCATGACTGACACTGGCGAGCTGGTTTCGACCCGTGGCTACCCGGTTCTCGATGCCGGCGGCGCGCCGATCCAGCTCAACCGCGCCGGCGGTCCGCCGGAAGTCGGGGCCAGTGGTCAGATCATACAGGACGGTCGTGTCGTCGCCACGCTCGGCATCTTCACTGCGGACGTGCGCAACGGCTTCCTTCGATATGAGAACAGCGGCGTGACCACCGTCGACAACCCGCAGCCGGTCGTCGACAACCCGGAAATCTCGATTCTTCAGGGCTATGTCGAAAACTCCAACGTCAACGGCATCGGCGAAATGACCCAGCTCATCCAGGTCAATCGCGCTTTCGAAGCCATCAGCGCTCTGATCAGCTCGAGCGAGAATACCATGAGCGAGGCGATCAAGGTCCTCGGCGGCGGCAACTAAGCCTGAAAGCGGATAATCATGAGTGCGCCGACACCAGACGAATTTCCGCTGTCACCCAAGCTCGGGCAACTGGCGGCGTTGGCGCAGCGTTATTCCCGGCCGACCAATTCCGTCACGCAGGGCGGCCATGTTCGCACCATCGCAGCCGGGCACTACACGGTAACCGGCCTCTCGCGCCATGTCCGCCTCGGTGAATTCGTCGCGCACCGGTCGTCGACGGGCGTGCATCTCGGCGAGGTCGTGCGTGTAGAGCCGGATGTCTGTTACGTCTGCCCGATCGAACCCGGCGAACCCATCGGCATCCACGATGTCGTGATCCGCAAGGGTGCCTTTCGCATCGCACCCGACGACAGCTGGTGTGGCCGCACCATCAACGCGCTGGGCGATCCCATCGACAACGGTCCGGCGCTGGCGCCTGGACCCGAGCGTCGTCCAATCTCGACGACGGCACCACCTTCCATGACACGACAGCGTGTCGAGACCGGTTTCAAGACCGGTGTTCGTGCAATCGACATTTTCTCGCCGCTTTGCCTCGGCCAGCGTCTTGGCATCTTCGCCGGGTCCGGCGTCGGCAAGTCGACGCTTCTGTCCATGCTCGCCCGCGCCGATGCCTTCGACAAGGTCGTCATCGCCCTGGTCGGCGAACGTGGTCGCGAAGTGCGCGAATTCATCGAGGACACGCTCGGCGACAACATGGCGAAATCGATCGCTGTGGTCGCGACCAGCGACGAGAGCCCGATGCTCAGAAAGATGGCGCCGCTGACGGCGATCACCATTGCCGAGCACTTCCGCGACAAGGGCCAGAACGTTCTCTTCATCGTCGACAGTGTCACGCGTTTTGCCCATGCAATCCGCGAGGTGGCCACGGCCGCCGGCGAGCCACCGATTGCCCGCGGTTATCCGGCCTCGGTCTTCACGGAATTGCCACGCCTTCTTGAGCGTGCCGGTCCGGGCGCGGAAGGGGCGGGAACCATCACCGCGATCATCTCGATCCTCGTTGACGGCGACAACCACAACGACCCGATTGCCGACTCGACACGCGGTATCCTCGACGGTCACATCGTGCTTGATCGTGCCCTTGCCGACGAGGGACGTTATCCGCCGATCAATCCCCTGACATCGATCTCCCGTCTGGCCCGCAAGGCCTGGACGCCCGAGCAGGAGAAGCTGGTGTCGCGCCTCAAGGCGCTGATTCATCGCTTCGAGGAAACCCGGGACCTGCGCCTGATCGGCGGCTACCGTAACGGTTCCGACCCCGATCTCGACATGGCGATCAAGCAGGTGCCGGTCATCTACGATATTCTGAAGCAGACGCCGGGCGAGAAACCGGCACTGGATGCCTATGCCGATCTGGCAAACGCTCTCAAGGCGGCTGCCGGCGGGCAAGGTATGAGGCAAAGGGGGTGACCATGACCGATTTCGATGCTGACGAGCCCGTGGCTCCGCTGCGACCGGTCTTGGCGAAGCGCCGCGTTCCGACCGTCGACCGTGTTCTGGCCTTCACCGGCATTGCGCTGGCATGCAGTGCCGCGCTGTTTCCCTGGTACGTTTTCTTCAATGAAGGGAAATTCGGCGTCCGGCTTGCCGAGTGGGGGCCTACGCGTGATCTGCCCGAGGGCCCGGGACGCAACGTCTTCAGCGTATCGCCGCTTGCTCTCGTGGACAACGATGATGATGAAGATAATAGCGAGGGCGAGGGCGAGGTAGACGCGGTTGACCAGATCGTCACCGCGACCGTCCCGACCTTGGGGCGGGAGCAGCCGGAAGCGCTCGATGTGCCGAGCGCGCAGCCATTTCCAGGAAAAAGCGGCTTCCGCCTTTTGCATGTCGCCAATGGTCGTGCGCTGATCGAAGACAAGTCCGGCATGTTTCTCGTGCGGGTGGGTTCGATCCTGCCCGACAACAGCCGTGTCGCCACGCTTGAGCAGCGTGACGGAAAATGGGTCATTGTAACCTCGGCCGGCGAAGTTGTTCGAAACAATTGAAAAGGCGCGGGGCGGGCAAGTCCCACGCAAGATTAAGGGCCTAGGCTCCGATCAGTAAAAGACGGAGTAACGCCCATGAATCCCATCCAGTTGTTCGAGCTGGCATCCCGACAGTCGGAATGGCTTTCGGTGCGGCAGCAGGTCGTGGCGACCAACATCGCCAACGCCAATACCCCGAAATTTCTGGCCAAGGATATCACGCCCTTCAGTGCGGTCCTGGACCGGACGAGCACCGTGCAGGGCATGGCCGTCACCCAGCCGGGCCACATGGCTGCCAACGACTTCAGCGATCGCAACATCGCCGTCGAGGACGAAGATCTCAACAACGAGATCGGCATTCAGGAATCGGGCAACACGGTCGCGCTCTCGGACGAACTGAGAAAGACCGGTGAAAACAAACGCAACCACGAGCTGAATACCTCGTTGGTCTCCTCCTTCCATCGCATGATGCTAATGACGGTGAAACGCTGATGACTGATCCATTGATGGCAACCTTGCGGGTTGCGGGAAGCGGGCTGGAAGCCCAGTCGACCCGCCTTCGCATTGTATCGGAAAACATCGCCAATGCGCGCACCACGGGCGATACGCCTGGCGCTGATCCCTATCGCCGCAAGACGATTACCTTTGGTGCCGAGCTGGATCGCGTGACGGGTGCACAGACCGTCGAGGTCAAGAAGCTCGGCGTGGATCAGAGTGATTTCATTGCGGAATACGATCCGGGTAACCCGGCGGCTGACGAGCGCGGCATCGTCAAGATGCCGAACGTCAACATTCTGATCGAGATGGCTGACATGCGTGAATCCAACCGCACGTATGAAGCGAATCTGCAAACCATCAAGCAGACTCGTGAAATGCTCTCTCAGACAATCGCGCTCCTGAGGGCCTCGCAATGATCGAATCTATCACGAAGACCAGCGCATTGGGCATCGGCGGCCTGGATTCACTGTCCAGCTCGTTTTCGTCCAAGGGCCTGACCACCGAGGGTACGACGCCTGGCACCATGACCGGCGAGACCTTCATGGCAGCGCTGAGCAATGTTGCGTCGGGCGCAGCCAACAACCTGAAGCAGGCTGAACAGGTCTCCTTCGATGGGATCCTGGGCAAGGCGACGACCCGCGAAGTGGTCGATGCCGTCATGCAGGCCGAGCAATCGCTCCAGACGGCGATCGCGTTCCGCGACAAGATCGTCAACGCCTATCTCGAAATCACCAAGATGCAGATCTGACAGGGGTACCGAACTATGAGAGCGCTCGCCATCGCAGCCACGGGTATGGATGCCCAGCAGACCAATCTTGAGGTCATCGCCAACAACATCGCCAACATCAACACGACGGGCTTCAAGCGCGCACGTGCTGAGTTTTCCGACCTCCTCTACCAGACGGAGCGGGCCCAGGGCGTACCGAACCGCGCAAACCAGGCGATCGTGCCGGAAGGCGCCAACATCGGTCTTGGCGTGCAGACGGCGGCCGTCCGCAATATTCATACCCAGGGTCAGCTGACGCAGACCGGTAACGAATTGGACCTCGCGCTCATCGGCCGTGGCTGGTTCCAGATCGAAAGCCCCGATGGTGCAACGCTCTACAGCCGCTCCGGCGCATTCAACATGAATGCCGAGGGCCAGCTGGTCACGATCGACGGTTACCTCGTCACGCCGCAGATCACGATCCCGCAGGATGCCAGCGAAGTGGTGATCAGCCGGACAGGCCAGGTTCAGGCCCGCATCGGCAACGATGCCGACTATACCGACCTCGGACAGCTGACCATCGCCAACTTCGTCAACGAAGCCGGTCTGAAGCCGCTCGGTGACAACCTGTTCGCCGAAACCGCAGCCTCGGGTGCCGCAATCGTGGGTGCGCCGGAAGATCCGGGCTTCGGCTACATCAAGCAGTCCTACCTGGAAGCTTCGAACGTCGACTCGGTGAAGGAGATCACGGACATGATCTCGGCCCAGCGCGCCTACGAGATGAATTCCAAGGTCATCACCACTGCCGACGAGATGGCTCAGATCGTCAGCAAGAACCTCAAGTAAGACAACTGGAGGCAAACATGAGGTTTCGCCGGAAATTCGGACATGCCTTGCGCGCGATGGCTGTCGCCGTCGCCGCCATGGCTCTCGGCGCCGGCACTGCCCTGGCGCAGAACACGGCCGTGATCCCCAAACAGGTGATCTATCCAGGCGAAACCATTGCATCCGAGCAGGTCGATGTGGTTCCCGTAACCAATCCGAATCTGGCCGGAGGCTATGCCCGCACCAGGGAAGAAGTGGTCGGCATGGTGGCCAAGCGCACCTTGCTCCCCGGTCGGACCATTCCGGTCCATGGCCTCCGCGAAGCGTTTGCGGTCAAGCGCGGAAGCAGCGTTCGTCTGACCTTCTCGATCGGCACCATGCTGATCAGCGCCAGCGGTACGCCGCTGACCGACGCCTCGGTCGGCGAGGTCGTGAAGGTGCGCAATATCGATTCCGGCTCGATCGTGTCTGGCACGGTCATGGCGGATGGCACGGTACAGGTGATGGCAAAATGAGATTGATTGCTCCCATGCGGATTGCGCTCTGCGCGCTGGCGCTGGTCATGGCTCCCCTCGAGCCGGCCATGAGCGCCAATTCGCGCATCAAGGACATCGCCTCGCTCCAGTCCGGACGAGACAACCAGCTCATCGGTTATGGCCTCGTGGTCGGTCTGCAGGGAACCGGCGACAGCCTGCGTTCTTCGCCGTTTACCGACCAGTCGATGCGCGCGATGCTCCAGAACCTTGGCATTTCAACGCAGGGCGGGCAGTCGAACGCCAAGAACGTCGCGGCCGTCATGGTCACCGCCAATCTGCCGCCTTTCGCAAGCCCCGGAAGCCGCATCGACGTGACCGTGAGCTCGCTGGGTGACGCAACGTCTCTGCGCGGTGGCACGCTGGTCATGACGTCGCTGACCGGCGCTGACGGTCAAATCTACGCCGTTGCGCAGGGGTCTGTCGTCGTGTCGGGCTTCAATGCCCAGGGCGATGCTGCAGCCGTGCAGCAAGGCATTACCACCTCCGGCCGCGTGCCGACGGGTGCCATCATCGAGCGCGAACTGCCGTCCAAGTTCAAGGATAGCGTCAATCTCGTGCTGCAGCTCCGCAACGCCGACTTCACCACGTCGCTTCGTATCGCTGATACGATCAACGCCTATGCGGCTGCCAACTACGGCGCGCCGATCGCCGAGGCACGCGACAGCCAGGAAGTGGTTGTCCAGAAACCCCGCACGGCCGACCTCGCCCGCCTGATGGCCGATATCGAAAACCTGGTCGTCGCAACGGATTCGCCGGCCCGTGTCGTCATCAACGAGCGTACCGGTACCATCGTCATCGGCGCCGATGTCCGTGTCTCGCGCGTTGCCGTGAGCTATGGAACGCTGACGGTTCAGGTGCAGGAAACCCCGCAGATCATTCAGCCAGAGGCGTTCTCGCGCGGTGAGACGGCTGTCCAGCCGCAGACAGATATCTCGATCCGGCAGGAAGGCGATCAGATCGCAATCGTCGATGGACCTGATCTCAGAACCCTCGTCAGCGGCCTCAACAGCATCGGCATCAAGCCGGACGGCGTCATTGCCATCCTGCAGGGCATCAAGTCCGCCGGTGCGCTGCAAGCGGAGCTCGTGCTGCAATGATCCATCTCGATTGTCTTCGCCCCTCTGCCAAGTCGCTGCGCAACGTGGCTATGGTCGTGGCCGTCGCCACCTTGCCGGCCTTCGCCCAGAACGCGGTCGGCCAGCAACAGCCGCTTGGAAGTGCGACAGAAGCCGAAATCCGCCAGTTCTGCACCGGCATCGCCGATGCAGCACGCGACCAGCGTTACCTCCTGCAGAAGCAGGAACTCGACAAGTTGCAGGCCGACGTGGACAGCCGTATCGCCATCCTCGAAGAGCGCCGCGCGGAATACGAGGACTGGCTGACCCGTCGCAACGAATTCATGAGGCAGGCCGAAGGGCAGCTCGTCGAAATTTACCGGAAAATGGCGCCGGATGCGGCAGCTCCTCAACTTGAGGAAACCAACGTCATGCTGGCGGCCGCCATCATCATGAAACTGCCGCCGCGCCAGTCGAGTCTCATCCTGACAGAGATGAGCCCGGCCAAGGCTGCCCAGGTCGCTTCGATCATGTCGAGCGCCGGCAACCCCAATACATCGAAGGACCCATCATGATGAAGCGTTTCCCGGCACTGCTGGCCGTTCTCCTCCTGGCCGGCTGCCAGAGCCAGACCATCAAGGAGATCGGCAATGCACCGTCGATGAGCCCGATCGGGTCCGGACTGCGCTACAGCCAGACCCCGCAGATGGCGATGTACCCGAAGCAGCAGGCCCAGACCGCAAGCGGCTATTCCCTGTGGAGCGACAGCCAGTCCGCGCTATTCAAGGATGCGCGTGCGCTGAACGTCGGCGACATCCTGACCGTCAACATTGAGATCAATGACCGTGCGTCGTTCAATAACGAGACCGATCGCAGTCGTGACAACAATACGGGCCTGTCTTGGGGCGCTGAGATTTCCAACTTCCTCGGCTTCTCTACGGCGACGGGGACCACCGGAGATCTGTCGACTGATTCCACGACCAGTTCGTCCGGCAAAGGCTCCACGGAACGCTCGGAGCGCTTGAACCTGCTCGTCGCCGCGGTCGTCACGGGTGTGCTCGAAAACGGCAACCTGCTGATCAGCGGTTCGCAGGAAGTGCGCGTGAACCACGAGCTTCGCATCCTGAACGTCGCCGGTATCGTCCGGCCGCAGGATGTCAACGCGGACAACGAGATCTCTTATGACCGGATCGCCGAGGCCCGCATCTCCTATGGTGGTCGCGGCCGTCTGACCGAGGTCCAGCAGCCGCCAATCGGCCAGCAGGTCGTCGACATCTACTCGCCGTTCTGACGCGGGGGAGGCAAGAGACATGGAAGAAGGTCAGGAAGGCCAAGCCAAGAAGAAGTCCGGGCTGATGGCACTCGTCATCCCGCTCGTGGTCCTCACCGCCGTCGGTGGCGGTGGCGGCTGGGTGATCGGCAACATGCTCGCCCCCCAAGTGAAGCAGGCCGAAGACGCAGCCAAGGCCGCTGAAGCGGCGGCCGGTGAGAAGGGTGGTGAGGCCAAGAAAGACGAGGAGGGACTTCCTCCGATCTCCACCGAGGCCAATGGTGTCGTGGCGCTTGAGCCGATCACGACAAACCTCGCATACCCGTCGGAAAACTGGATCCGTCTCGAAGTGGCCCTGATGTTCAACGGCCCGCCGGATGTCCAGATCGCCGAAGCGGTGCACCAGGACATCATGGCCTATCTTCGCACCGTATCACTGCAACAGGTCGAGGGCCCGCGCGGCTTTCAATATCTCAAGGATGACCTTCAGGAGCGAGTTGACCTGCGCTCGGAAGGCCGCGTATCCAAGGTGATGTTCAGAACGCTCGTGATCGAATGATTCGGTTTCTACTCCTCGTCGCTGTCATGATGATGGCGCCGCAACTGGCTGTGGCCCAGCAGTTGCCGACGGATATCTTCAACACCCCGATCGATGGGTCGGTGGCGGCGTGGATCATTCGTACCTTCGGGCTGCTGACGGTGCTGTCGATCGCGCCCGGCATTCTGATCATGGTCACGAGTTTCCCGCGTTTCCTGATCGCCTTCTCCATTCTTCGCTCCGGCATGGGGCTTGCCACCACGCCGTCGAACATGATCCTGACCAGCATGGCGCTGTTCATGACCTTCTATGTCATGGCGCCGACCATGGACCGCTCCTGGCGCGAAGGCGTTCAGCCGCTCATCAACAATCAGATCACCGAAGCTGAAGCGGTCGCCCTCATTGCCGAGCCGTTTCGCGCCTTCATGACCGCAAACACGCGCGACAGGGATCTCGCGCTTTTCGTCGATATTGCCAATGAGCGCGGCCAGGCAACCATAGTGGACGGCCAGATCGACTACCGTGTCCTCATCCCGGCTTTCATGCTGTCGGAAATCCGACGCGGCTTCGAGATCGGCTTCCTGATCATCCTGCCCTTCCTCGTCATCGACATGGTGGTGGCAACCATCACCATGGCCATGGGTATGATGATGCTGCCGCCCACCTCGATCTCGCTGCCGTTCAAGATCCTGTTCTTCGTCTTGATCGACGGCTGGAACCTGCTCGTCGGCAGTCTCGTCCGGTCGTTCGTTTAAGTTAACCATCCCCGCTTACGGTTGATTCACCACGCTCCCTTACGGGCGGTTTACCACGTCATCAGCGTCCCTTGAGCTGCCTTCAATTGTAAAGAAGTTGGCAAGGATTGGCTGCGAGTTTGGACCTCGCACGACGGGTCTGGTAGCAACGAAAAATACCAAAAGGCATGATGCCGAACGTCCGTGACCGGTAAGTCTTTTAGTCCGGTATGTCCCCTCTTGTATCTCGTTTTTAAGGGACAAATCCTATGGCCAGCATTCTGACCAACTCCAGCGCGATGTCCGCGCTCTCCACCCTGCGCTCCATCGCTTCCAATATGGAAGCCACGCAGAACTCCATCTCGACCGGCATGAAGGTTTCCAAGGCCTCCGACAACGCTGCCTACTGGTCGATCTCGACGGGCATGCGCTCCGACAACATGGCGCTCGGCGCAGTTACCGACGCTCTCGGCGTTGGTGCTGCAAAGGTTGATACCGCATATGCCGGTATGGAATCCGCCATCGACGTTATGAAGGAAATCAAGACCAAGGTTGTCGCCGCCACCGAAGAAGGCGTTGACAAGGCCAAGGTTCAGGAAGAGATCACGCAGCTGAAGGAACAGCTGGTGTCGATCGCGAAGAGCTCGTCCTTCAACGGCGAAAACTGGCTGGCGGTTGAAACTGCTGGCGACAAGACGGTCGTGTCGGGCTTCATCCGCGATGCATCGGGCAATGTCGGTGTTAAGACCACGACCTACACCCTGGATCAGAACAACCTGCTCTACCGTTTTGACGCGCAGGGTGAAGTCGATGACGCTCAGGAATCGATCCTGACGAGCACCGACAACGTTACGGTCAGCGGCGCGGCTGCGGCGGTACAGTCGATCAAGATCACCGACCTCGACGTCGAGAACGACGATCTTGACGTGGCTCTCGCATCTGTCGACGCTGCTCTTGAGAAAATGACGAGCGCTGGCGCTGAACTCGGCTCGGTCTCGAAGCGAATTGACCTTCAGACTGAATTCGCAGGCAAGCTGTCTGACGCCATCGAGAAGGGCGTTGGCCGTCTTGTCGACGCCGACATGAACGAAGAGTCGACCCGCCTGAAGGCCCTGCAGACCCAGCAGCAGCTGGCGATCCAGGCTCTCTCGATCGCGAACAACGACTCGCAGAACATCCTGTCGCTCTTCCGTTAATCGCAAGATCAGGTCGGCCCGTAAGGGCCGGCTAGACTATCCCGACGCCGATATGCCTTGGTGGCTGACCAGAGGCGTGCGAAGGGAAGGCTTAACCCTCCGGAGGCTGAACCGGAACGGAAGCTACACGAAGGCCGCGTTCGCAAACGAACGCGGCCTTTGCGTTTTATTAATCATCATCTGCTACGCGCGCGTACGCGCGAAGGTTGCAAAAAAAATCGAAAATCTGCCGTCACATCGTTTCGTTTAGGTCTTCATTAACCTTGATGGTTTTATCTAAGCCTATCGAAACGGCGAGCTAACTATTAAAAATCAGCCAGTTAGCAGGCATGATGCTGTGCGCCGTTACCGGTGAGACCGGAATGTCCCTTCTTAGTCAGCCATTCAAGGGGCAACACTACCATGACGAGCATTCTTACCAATATCGCCGCCATGTCGGCACTCCAGACCTTGCGCTCCATCGGCAGCAGCATGGAAGACACTCAGGCCCGCGTTTCGTCTGGTCAGCGCGTCGGCGAAGCTTCCGACAACGCCGCCTATTGGTCGATCGCCACCACCATGAAGTCCGACAACATGGCGCTCTCCGCCGTGTCTGACGCCCTCGGCCTCGGCGCCTCCAAGATCGACACCGCTTATGCCGGTATGGAATCGGCCATCGATGTCGTGAAGGAAATCAAGGCCAAGCTGGTCACCGCGACCGAAGAAGGTGTCGACAAGGCTAAGGTCCAGGAAGAAATCACGCAGCTTCAGGGCCAGCTGAAGTCGATCGCCGACTCGGCCTCTTTCTCCGGCGAAAACTGGATCGCTGGTGGCACTGACACTTCGACGACCGCTGCCCAGGTGACCGTTGTATCCGGCTTCGTCCGTGATGCCGCCAACAACGTTGCCGTAAAGACCACGTCCTACACGCTCGACGCCGAAACGGCTGGTAGCATGACCCTTCTGTTCGGCGGCGACGCGACTGGTGCAGTTGATACAACCAGTGGCATCCTCGGCACGAATGCAGCCGACTTCACGACCACCGACTTCGACCCGACCGCCGCCGGTACCGACGCCGCAGCGACCGCCGTAGGTGGTATGTCTGTCTATACGCTGGACATCAACGGTTTTGACGGCGCGGCCATGGCAGAAGCCCTGACGCTCGTCGATGCAGCTCTGGCCTTCATGACAAGCGCCGGCGCTGACCTTGGTTCGATCTCGATGCGCATCGATCTGCAGGAAGACTTCGTCAACAAGCTGTCTGACTCGCTCGACTCGGGCGTCGGTCGTCTCGTCGACGCCGACATGAACGAAGAATCGACCCGCCTTAAGGCACTGCAGACCCAGCAGCAGCTGGCCGTTCAGTCGCTCTCGATCGCCAACTCTTCTTCGGAAGTTATCCTTTCGCTCTTCCGTTAAGACCGAAGAGTCTGAAAATAGAAGCCGCCCTCCGGGGCGGCTTTTTGCATTTTAACGATTTTATCAGATCTCTTTAACCATGCGTTAACCATACGGTCGTTACATGGGCTCATGTAACGATGAGTTAACCAAGACGAAGAACTGGTTAAGGGCATTAGGCCGCTTCATCGTTCCCGGAAAGACCGGGATGTCCCCAAATCTAGCCATTTAAGGGACACGACCGTGACCAGCATTTTGACGAACAATGCAGCGATGGCTGCACTCCAGACTCTCCGTTCCATCGACTCGAAGATGCAGGATACCCAGGCGCGTGTATCCTCCGGTCTGCGTGTCGGCGGAGCTTCCGACAACGCCGCCTATTGGTCGATCGCAACAACGATGCGCTCGGACAACATGGCGCTCTCCGCCGTCCAGGACGCACTTGGTCTCGGCGCCGCCAAGATCGATACGGCCTATGCCGCGATGGAAAGCTCCATCGAAGTGATGAAGGAAATCAAGGCAAAGGTCGTCGCCGCCACGGAAGAAGGCGTCGATAAGTCGAAGATCCAGGAAGAAATCGACCAGCTGCAGGAGCAGCTTCGCTCGATCTCCGAATCGGCGAGCTTCAGCGGCCAGAACTGGGTCGCAACCGGCCCCGATACGGTCACGGCACCCGTCGACGTGACGGTTGTGTCAGGCTTCATTCGCGACTCCAGCGGCAATGTTTCCGTGTCGACCACTCTCTATTCTCTCGATGCAACGACAGCGGACGGCATGACAGTTCTGTTCGGTGGCGACGCGACCGGCCTGATCGACTACAACTCCGGTATCATTGGCAGCGTATCCGATACCTTCGACGCCTTTGTCGACTGGGACAATGACGGCGTGGTCGGTGCAGCCGCGGCTGAAATCGCGGGCGTTTCCATCGATCAGCTCGACATCACCGCCCTGACCACCGCCGGCATGCAGGAAGCCCTGTCTCTGGTTGAATACGGCCTGCAGCAGATGACCAGTGCCGCAGCAGCCTTGGGTTCGATTTCCATGCGCATCGGCATGCAGGAGGACTTCGTTGCGGCTCTGACCAACTCGATTGACAGTGGTGTCGGTCGTCTCGTCGATGCCGACATGAACGAAGAATCGACCCGCCTGAAGGCGCTGCAGACCCAGCAGCAGCTGGCCATCCAGTCGCTCTCGATCGCCAACACCTCTTCCGAAAGCATCCTGACTCTCTTCCGTCAGTAAGCGGCGCTCTGGCTAGGGGCGACTTCGTCCCGCCCTGACAGTGTCGGATGTTCTCGGTGTGAATCCGCGCCTCGTAAGAGGCGCGGATTTTCGTTTGAGCCTTGCGCGAAACTTTTGGCAATTTCGTTTGAACTACAAAAGACAAGCCTGTGCCTTGCCATGTCCTTGGTCTGTTTGTTAACTGCCGCTGTTAACGATTTGTTAACAGTGACGGGGATCGCGCGTTCGCGCGTTTTGCATGATGCCCTCCCGTCGTGCCGGCAAGTCGCCGGATGCGCAGTCCGACACGCTTAGGGGCACCAAGCATGACCAGTATTATGACCAATGCGGCCGCCATGGCGGCGCTGCAGACACTTCGTTCGATCGACAACAATCTCGAGATGACCCAGCGGCGCGTATCGTCGGGTTACCGGGTCGAAACGGCAGCCGACAATGCCGGCTATTGGTCAATCGCCACGACGATGCGTTCCGACAATGCTGCGCTCTCGACAGTTTCCGACGCACTTGGCCTCGGTGCGGCAACCGTTGATACCGCTTACACGGCGCTCGACAATGTCGTCGACGTGATGTCCACGATCAAGGCAAAGCTGGTTGCCGCGAGCGAGCCCGGCGTCGACAAGAACAAGATCAACGAAGAAATGACGCAGCTGAAGAACCAGCTGATTTCTTCTGCTCAGTCCGCATCCTTCTCGGGTGAAAACTGGCTTTACAACACCAATGCGCTGGAGCTGGGTACCAAGCAGGTCGTTTCCTCCTTCGTCCGCGGAGCCGACGGCAGCGTTCAGGTCACGACCCTCGACTTTGACACCGCCGAATCCGTCCTGATCGATATCCAGGATGCGTCTCGCGGCTTCCTCACCAAGTCAATCGACGCCGACGTGCTGCGCAACACCGGTACCGGTGCACGCGAATATTACCTCCTCGATATGGGGGCGCCGACCGGTGGCGACGAGATCGCGATAAACACCAACACGTCCAAGGAAGCGCTCGACGACATGATTGCCGTCGTCGACAACGTCATCCAGCAACTGACCGATGCCGCCGCCACCCTCGGCGCCATCACCAGCCGTATCGAGATGCAGGACACCTTCGTCTCGAACCTCATGGACGTGATCGACAAGGGCATTGGCCGTCTGGTCGATGCCGACATGAACGAGGAATCGACGCGTCTGAAGGCGTTGCAGACCCAGCAGCAGCTTGGCATCCAGGCACTCTCGATCGCCAATAGCAGCGCAGAAAAACTCCTGACGCTCTTCCAGCGATAAGCCTTGAACCGCTGGATATACTGGTATCCAGCGGTTCCGTGCCGTTTTGAAGCAGGTCGCCACCAACCTCATTCATCTTCGCGCAAGTTTGAACCCCTAGCTTCAGGAAGCGCACGTGGCATCAGAAGCCAAGCCGTGCCGAATGAGCTTTGAACGATCCTTGAAGATGAGAGAACGCGTACGGACATGCTGATGTTTGATCTTCTTCTCCTGGAATTGCACTTCAGCCGTGTCCAATCTGTCGCCGATGGAGGCGATTGCCCATGAGCATGCCTTTGGCCCGTTATCTCAAGGACTTTTCGACAACGGTCGCGCCACCTGCGCCGCCGGCGCCGGCCTTCGATATGCCGTCGGTGGATGCCTTCGACATGGACTTCCCGGCGCTTCCCGAACCCGAGGCAGTCGACGTCGAGGCCATCAAGCGCGAGGCCTATGCCGAGGGTCATGAAGCCGGTGAAAAGGCAGCTGCGGAGCGTTTCGAGGTGGACCGGCAGGCAATCGAGATAGCCCACGCGCAGGCGCTGGCCGAGCGTGACCAGAAACTGCGTGATGAATTTGCAGACCTGCTCGCGACGAAGCTGCCGGACGTGATCGAGAGGCTCTCGATGGCCGTGAGCGAACAGGCGGCGATTGCGCTCGCTCCGGCGATTGGCGAGGCCCTTGCCGAGAAGGCTGTGAAAGACCTGGCTGAACTCTTGAAGGCAGCCATAAATGCGGGCGAGGCAGGCACGATTGAGGTCAAGGGGCCTCGTCTCCTGTTTGAAAAGCTGCAGTCGGAAATGCCGGAGCAGACAAGTTTCCTGCGCCATGTCGAGGATCCGGACCTCGATCTCTCGGCTGAATTCGGCGATGCCGCGCTCGTCACCCGCATCTCGGCCTTTACGGCGAGCCTGAAGAAAGTGCTGGCATGAGCGACGAGAACCACCACCACGGCAAGAGCCAGATCATCATCGTCAAGCGCCGCAAGGGTGACCACGATGGCGCGCATGGCGGAGCGTGGAAGATCGCCTTTGCCGACTTCATGACAGCGATGATGGCCTTCTTCCTCGTCATGTGGCTGGTCAATGCTGCCAATGAAGAGACCAAGGCCACGGTGGCCAGTTACTTCAATCCAATTCAGCTTGCCGACGAAAAGCCCACCGAAAAGGGGCTCGAGAAGCCGGTCGAAACCAGCGAGGGCCAAGAGAAGAAGGAACGCTCCCAGGTCGATGAAGACCAGGACAAGGTAGGTTCCGCCGCCGCGACCGGTGACGACCAGACGGCCTCCTCGGGCGACGAAGCCAATTATTCGGAGGCCGACTTCTTCGAAAACCCCTATTCGGTTCTGGCTGAAATCGCCCAGGAAGTCGGGCAACAGGCCAATGTCAGCGCCAAGGGCGAAGGCGGCGCAGCTGACTCTGGCCCGTCTACCGGCGCTCAGGGCGGTGAGGCCTATCGCGATCCCTTCGATCCGGATTTCTGGACGCAGCAGGTTCAGACCGCCAACGGTCCGCCGGGCGATCCGACCGACGCGCAGACGCCGGCCGAGCAGGCACAGACCGCCCCGCCATCCGACACTGACACGTCTGAACCTTCGACCGAGCCTGAACAGCAGATCGCCCTTGTAGTGCCCGGTCAGAAACCGGATCCGGCAGCCACGCCATCAGAAGCGATGGCCGCTGACAAGCCGGCCGACGCAGACGCGTCGGAGATCGGCCAGACCGAACAGCCGCTCGAGGGAGTTGCTGAGAAGCCGGAAACCGCCGAGGCTGAGCTCGAGGCTCAGCTTGCGGCGGCGGACACCCTCAAGGCGGAAATCGCAAATGCCATTGGCGGAGCAGCCGGCAAGCTGGCCGAGGGGCTCATTGTCACGCCGACGGAAGGTGGCTTGCTGGTCACGATCAGCGATCAGAGCGATGCCGCCATGTTCAATCTCGGCTCGGCCGTGCCACGCCGGGAACTGGTGGTCGCCATGGAGAAACTCGGTCAGATCCTGCAGGAAAAGCCGGGCCGCATCGTGATCCGTGGCCATACGGACGCCCGCCCGTTCCGCGGCACGGAAAATGACAACTGGCGGCTTTCCATGGCCCGCGCCCACAGCGCCTATTTCATGCTGGTCCGCGGCGGTCTTGACGAGGATCGTGTCGAGCAGGTCTCGGGCTTTGCCGATCGGCGCCTGCAGGTGCCGGAGGATCCGCTCGCAGACGCCAACCGTCGCATCGAGATCCTGATCGAAGCGGAGCAGGGCTGACCATGCTCATCCGCCGTCTCACCCTCCGCCTGCTGCTGTCCGGTCTGACCGTATGTTCGGTCGGATCGTTCGGCCATGCGCAGTCGACGGACGAGGCGATCGAGCCGTATCGAATGCTGCGATCGCTGCAATTCGTCCAGGATACTGTGGTGCGCGGCGACCATTCTGCAGCCGACATGCAGCGGTTCGTGCTCAACACGATCGACGAGCGTTTGCGCACGGCCGACCCGAAGATTTTCCAGGATCCTCGCAACGTCGATGCAGCCCTGATTTACGCGATGAGCGGAGGAAATCCGGCAACCCTGGAATTCCTGGTCGCCCGCGACATCGAGGGCAACTTCGACAACCGGGTCAGTGATGCCTTGCGCAAGTATCTGAGCGGCAAGGGTACTCTCATCGGCAAGACCCTCGGCGACATGGCCGTCGAATACAAGAATGACAAGATCGGCCCTTATCTGGCGCTGGTCGCCGGCAATGTGACCCTGACGCGCGATCCGGCCGCTGCGCTCAAGTTCTACGATTGGGCCCGCCTTACGGCGCCCGGCACCATCGTCGAGGAAGCGGCCCTGCGACGGTCGCTTGCGGTCGCGGTCGATGCCAAGATCGTCGACAAGGCCTCGCTTTACGCCAATGGCTATGCGCGTCGCTTCCTCTATTCTCCCTATGCCAGCCAGTTCGCTGATCTGTTCGTCCGTTTCGTCGTGGAGCATTACGAGGTGCTGAAGCCCACCGACATAGAAGCCACACTCGGCTACATGGACGCGGATCGGCGCCGTGAGGTCTACCTACGGATTGCCCGTGAGGCGGCCATTGCCGGCCACAACCAACTGGCGACCATGGCTGCCGAGCAGGCAAAGCTGCTTTCCGGCACCGAGGAAGGTGCCGACGCTCTGGCGAAACTCTATGGCAGCCTCGTGCGTGTCCCCACTGAGAATGTCACCGACGCGATGGCGGCCTTGATGCAGGTCCCGGAGGACATGTTGTCGCCCAGGGATCGCGCCTTGAGGCAGGCGGCTGAAACCATCGCTAAAGAAGTCCTGCGCAAACCCGAACCCATTCAGCGTTCCCAGACGCCTTCGGCGGAAGCTGTGAGCATCGACGATCCGGCACAATCCGCATCGGCTGATCCGGACCTGCAGGATCCGTTTGCCCAGCCGGAGCCGGCCTCAGTTACGCAGGCTGACGCAACGCAGCCAGTCGCCGACGCAGCCGCGACACTTCCTGCCGAGCAAACCGAAATCGACCCGGAATTGCGTAGCTTCGTCGATTCCGGACGCTCTAAGCTCGACGCAATCGACGATCTTCTCCAGAAAGAAGGCCCGTAACATGATGGACGCACTTTCCGCCCCCAGAATGCCCGCGACGGATGGCCCGGCGGCTGCAAGCGGCTCGGGCCGCGCAGACAAGGCGGCGGACGACGGCAGCTTCTCCAAGGTGCTCTCCAAATCCGGCGAGCAGGAGGCAGGTGCGTCGAAGCAGGATCGCACACGCGACGAGACGGAAGCCTCGGAGGCAGAGGTAAATCAGCCAGATGCAAAGACGGCGCGGGCGAGTGAACGATCCTTCATCGATGATGCTTTGCTGGCGGAACTCGATGCACTTCCGGCTGACGTCTCGACTGGGGATCTGATCCGGGCTCTCGCCAAGGCGCAGGCCAAGACCAAAGCAAATGCTCAGGGCGATAAGGAGCCTCAGGTCGAGATCGAAGGCCTTGATCCGGAACTGAAGGCGCAACTGGCGAAGGCGATGGCGGCCGTTCGGGATCGCAAGGAAACCGGTGAAGGCGAACCAGTGGCGACCGAGCAGGCTGCAGGCGAGGCGACCCCGTCCGAAACTCCGGTGGCGGACCTCGCCGATGTGCTTCAGCTTCTGGCAGGTGGCAAGATTGATCCCGCCGAGAAGGGCAAGGAGCCAGCCAAGGGCGACAAGTCGGACAAGGACGATCAGAAGGTTCTCGCCGGGAACCTTATTGACGCCAAGGCCCATGACGCCGCCGATAACTCCGCTTCGGATGACGACAGCTCGGACGGCGATCGCGATTTCCGCTTCATCCGGGCAGACGGCAAGGGGCAGCCACTTGTTCTGCGCGGGGAGGGGGCGTCTTCTCCGGAGCAGACCGAGCAGAAAGTGGTTGAAACGGTCACGGTCGTCGATAGCCGCCGCTATATCGCTCCAGTCTCCACATCCAATGCCGCGTCCATTACTGCAGCGATGCTGGGCGACAATGAGTGGCTCGGTGCCATGGCACCCGGCTCAGAGCTCGCCAATGCCGCTGCCCAGTCCAGCCAGGGCAAGGTCGTGCATACGTTGAAGCTCCAGATGACACCGATTGAGCTCGGCAGTGTCACCGCGACCCTGCGCCTGTCAGGCGAAGAGCTGAGTGTTCAGCTGACCGTCGACAACCCGGCGGCCTTCCGCCAGCTCTCAAACGATCAGAGCGACATCCTGAAGGCACTCCGGGCCCAGGGTCTGGTCGTCGACCAGGTCCAGGTGACCATGCAGACCCCGTCGGCGGATCGCAGCGCAGATGCAGGACAGAATGGATCGCAGAACCAGCAGTCCGGCCAACAGGCATTCCAGCCCGGAAATCAGGGCGGTGAACGACAGCAGCGCGGTGACGCGCCAGGAAATACCGTGAGGATGGCGGATGAGCGTGTGGCTGATACGACGGATGTTCCCGCTTCCGGCAATCGCGGCGCTCGCCCTGATCAGCTTTACGTCTGAGGTAGAGGCAAGTCGCGGTGCCTGTGAGGGCGCCATCAGCGCGGCCGCTGCCAAATACGGCGTTCCCGAAGGCATTCTCTATTCGGTCGGCCTGACAGAGACTGGCCGCAAGGGCAGTCTTGCCCCCTATGCCATGAACGTCGAGGGCAAAGCCTATTACTTCGACGATCTGGATGCTGCTCTCGACGGCTTCGAGCGTGCAAGAATGGGCGGAGCGAAGCTGATCGATGTCGGCTGCATGCAGATCAATCAGCACTTCCACGGGGAGCACTTTACCTCAGTCGAGGCGATGTTTGACCCGAGGCGCAACGTGGAATATGCCGCTCGCTTCCTCAGCAACCTTCACAATCGTCATGAAACCTGGACGATGGCGGTTGCGCGCTATCATGCAGGACCTAATAATGATCCCGCCCAGAAGCGTTACGTGTGCCGTGTGATCTCCAATCTGGTTGCCACGGGCTATGGGAACTGGACGCCCAATGCGCGACAATTTTGCGGTGAATAGCAACCCATGATTGTTTGACAGTCACGATTGTGCCGATTTGCGAATTGTGGCGACACTGCGGTAACGAGAGCTCATGCAAGACCTTGTGCGAAACTTGCGTTAACTTTTCCACCGAAAAATTGTGTCAGCGTAGTTCAAAACATACTAGATCTAGTTCAAATCGGCACCAAATGGTTAATCAATCGTTAATTACTATGGTTAAGTTCTCCTAGTTGTTCATGAATCCCCCGATTCGTACCCATGGTGCATCGAAACACCACACTGATTCGGAGGCGGCTGAATGATCGTCGTGGTAGATGAGCGCGAGCTCGTGAAAGACGGATACACATCACTATTTGGACGCGAGGGGATTCCCTCGACGGGGTTCGACCCCCGGGAGTTCGGGGAATGGGTCAATACGGCGGCCGATTCCGACATTGCAGCGGTTGAGGCGTTCGTCCTCGGCCAGGGCGAGATGACCCTCGAATTGCCGCGGGCAATTCGTGACCGGACCCAGGCGCCGGTGATCGCGGTCAGCGATCATCCATCCCTGGAGGCTACTTTGGCGCTCTTCGATTGCGGAGTCGATGACGTCGTACGTAAGCCCGTGCATCCCCGTGAAATCCTGGCGCGCGCTGCGGCTATCCGCCGGCGTCTTCGGGCAATCACCAATTTCACCGAGATCGGTCCGATCAAGGTCTTCTCCGACGGCCGTGATCCCGAGATCGCCGGCGACGTCTTCCCCTTGCCGCGCCGCGAGCGCCGCATCCTGGAATATTTGGTCGCAAACCGCGGCCGACGCGTATCGAAGACGCAGATCTTCAACGCGATCTACGGGATCTTCGACGAGGAAGTCGAAGAGAACGTCGTTGAAAGTCACATTTCCAAGCTTCGCAAGAAGCTGCGCAAGAAGCTGGGTTTCGATCCTGTCGATTCCAAACGCTTCCTCGGCTACTGCATCGACTGGAGCTGATCTCTACCTGCGGCCGCCCTTGAGCGGCCGCATTTTTTTCCCTCGACGCGAGGGAAAAAGCTGGGCGCTCAAGCCAGACAGCTTCACGCAAGGCCCACCTCATACTCTCCAAATCGACTAGCAAACGAGGATTTTGACATGAGCCTTTACGGAACCATGCGAACGGGTGTCTCCGGCATGAATGCCCAGTCGAACCGGCTGAGCACCGTCGCTGACAACATCGCCAATTCCAGCACTGTCGGCTACAAAAAGGCCTCGGTGCAATTTTCATCCATGATTTTGCCGACCACGAACGGCGCCTACAATTCCGGCGGTGTCGAAACGGACGTGCGCTACTCGATTTCGAGCCAGGGTACCTTCAGCTACACGACGTCGACGACGGACCTCGCCATCAATGGCGACGGCTTCTTCATCGTCAAGGGCGACGACGGCACCCCCTATATGACGCGTGCCGGTTCCTTTGTTCTGCAGGACGACGGAACCCTGAAGAACACGGCCGGCTATACGCTGCAGGGTTATCCCTATGATTCTGATGTCGATCCGACGATTGTCGTCAATGGTTTCGATGGCTTGGAGCCAGTGGACCTCTCCGGTTCGGGGATTTCGGCAGTCAGATCACTGACAGGCACGCTGAACGTGAACCTGCCGAACTCGGCCGAGGTAGGTGTTGCCGCTGACATCAAGAAGACGTCTCTGACCGTCTTTGACAGTCAGGGATCAAGCCGATTGATCGATTTCACCTATGAGAAGATCGCCGACAATACGTGGGAGGTCTCTGCGGTTGAACGGGATAACGGCACTCAGGTTCTTGCGCCCCAAACGTTGGTTTTTGACGCGGACGGCAAACTCGTAACTCCCGATCCAGCCGAGCTGCCGCTTGATCCCTACACTGTAGACGGCGCCGAAGTCGGCGACCCTGGTACCGGTATCCTGATCAGCATTGGCGATACGACCCAGCTCGCCTCGGATTTCTCCGTCCAGCTGGGCAAGGTGGACGGCAACGCCGCCTCGAAGGTCAAGGGTTACGAAATCGACGACAAGGGCATCGTTTCGATTGCCTACGACAACGGCGATCTGGTGCCGACCTTCCGCGTCGCGCTCGCCAGTGTCCAGAGCCCGGACAATCTCAATCCGGTGGCCGGCAACATGTACACCCAGTCGAACGACTCCGGTGTCGTCATCCTTGGCTATGCCGGCTCCAGCGGCTTCGGCACGATCCTGTCGGGCGCACTTGAAGACTCCAACGTGGATGTCGCTGAAGAGCTCACCGCGATGATCGAGTCCCAGCGCAACTACACTGCAAACTCCAAGGTATTCCAGACCGGCTCCGAATTGATGGAAGTCCTGGTCAACCTGAAGAGATAATCGAAAGAGTAGGTTAGTCCTATGTCGCTTGCATCGTCACTGAATACGGCCAACTCGATTTTCCGGAATACGTCCCAGCAGACGTCCGTAATCTCGACGAACATCGCCAACACCGGCAACGAGAACTACGTGCGCCGTGATGCGGTGGTCACGCAGACCGTCTACGGTTTCTCGACGGTGCAGAATGAACGGTCGCAGCAGATGGCTCTGCTGCGCCAGATGGCATCGTCGACGGGGCAGCAGAGTGCGCAGTCGACACTTCTGGACGGCCTGACCACGCTTTCCAATGCGCTTGGTGGCAATGACAAGGAATTGTCGCCATCCAACTATCTCGCGAACCTGCAAAGCAGCCTGCAGGCTTTCGCCGCCGCCCCGGGCGAATACGCACTCGCTTCCACGGTCGTGACGGATGCAATCGACGTCGTCAACTCGCTGAACAATACGACGATGTCGACGCAGAAACTGCGCGAAGACACCGATGCGCAGATGTTTCAGCAGGTCGAGTCGCTGAACAAGCTGCTCGCCGAGTTCAAGATCGTCAACGATACGGTCGTGCGTCAGACGGCGACCGGTGGCAATGCCGACGACTATCTCGATCGCCGCGACACGCTCCTCAAGGAGATCTCCAATATCGTCGGCGTGTCCGTGAACATGCGCGATAACAGCGACATGGTTCTGTACACCTATGACGGAACGACGCTGTTCGAGACGGAGCCGCGCGAAGTCAGCTTCGTGCGCACGTTTACCTATAATTCGACAGTCTCCGGCAATGCCATCTACATCGACGGAACGGCGGTTCGCGCCGGCATCGGCGGCAATACCGATGGCCAGGGTTCGCTTGCTTCGCTCGTGCAGATCCGCGATGTCATTGCGCCGACCTTCCAGACCCAGCTCGATGAAATCGCGCGTGGCCTGATCGAAGCCTTCCAGGAAGTAGACACCGGCGGCGGCGGTGAACTGCCGGGCCTGTTCACCTGGCCGACCGGCACAATTCCCTTGACGGGAACGGTCGAGCCTGGCCTGGCTGCCCTCATTCAAGTCAATCCGGCCGTTCGCTCGGATGCCGGCGGCGATCCAATGCTGATCCGTGACGGTGGCATCAATGGCGCCGCCTATGTGCAGAACGTCGATGGATCATCGGGCTTCACCGATCTGATCAACAGCTATGTCGACGAACTCGCCGCGAACAGAAGCTTCTCCGCCGAAGCGGACCTCAAGACGGATGCAAGTGTTTTGTCCTTCGCCAGCAACTCGATCGGCTGGCTCGAAGAGCTGCGTTCGAACGCCTCGACGGCGTTTGAAAACAAGCAGGCGCTCTATGAGCGTACGTTCCAGACCTACTCCTCCAAGACGGCGGTCAGTCTCGACGAAGAACTCTCGATGCTGCTCGATGTCGAACAGTCCTACAAGGCCGCAGCCAAGCTCGTCTCAACGGTGGATGAGATGCTGAAGGCCGTCATGGATATGGTGAGGTAATCCCAATGTCGACAGCTAGCGTCTCCAATCTTTCCACCCAGACATCCATGCGACTGACCATTCGGCAGGCGCAAAATGAGCTCTTGAAGTCACAGCAGGAAGTCAGCACCGGCTTCTACGCCGACATCGGTGCGGAACTGGGCAGCAAGACTTCGACCGTCGTTGACCTGAACCGGGAAAGCCTGCGGCTGAACTCGATGATCAGCAACAACTCGATCGCGACGCAGCGACTGTCCGCCTCCCAGGAAGCGCTGAAGCAGATCGCGACCGCCGCCGAAGAGATGAACAACGCGCTGATCACCATCTCCGGGTCGTCGAACAGCGACACGATCAACACCACCGTGATGACCGTATCGAACTCCCTCTCGACGATGACGAGCATGGCCAACCAGTCGGCCAATGGTGAATTCCTGTTCGCAGGCATCAACACCGATGTGAAGCCGTTCAGCGAGTACACGAACACGTCGCCGGCGAAGACGGCTTTCGACAACGCCTTTACCGCCTATTTCGGCTTCGCGCCGACCGATACGGCGAGCGTCGCGACGATCGTCCCGAGTGGTGCAGTCCCGAGCATGGAGGATTTCATCACCTCCACGCTGGAGCCGATGTATACCGGAGCCGACTGGAACACCGATTGGTCGAACGCGACCGACCAGGCGATGACCAGCCGCATCACGCAGTCTGAAACTGTCCAGACGTCGGCCTCGGCCAACGAAGACGGCTTCCGCTACTTCGCGCTCTCTGCCATCGTGACCAAGGAGCTCCTGACGATCGGTGCGCCGGCGGCCGCAGTGACCGTCGCGATCAACAAGGCGATCGATTACACGGGCCGCGCCATCACCGGCATCAACTCGACGCGCTCGGAACTTGGTCTTTCCGAGAACCGAATTGAGAAGGCGGATGCCTCGCTCAAGGTTCAGGTGGATATTATCGAAACCAGCCTGTCGAGCAAAATTGAAGTAGATGCGTACGAAGCGTCAACTCGCGTTAACTCTCTGCTTGCCATGGTGGAAGCATCATACACGCTGACATCGAGGATCCAGGGCTTGAGTCTTGTAAACTACCTTTGATGAGCAAAGGGTGAAATGAACCTGAAGGGCAACTGAATGTACCAGTTCTCATATGCCGAGATTATGGAAGATGGCGTCGCTGACGCCAAGGAGCGCGAACGGCAGGCCCTTGACCGTTGCATCCAGCTTCTGAGCGCGGCCCGTGAAAAGAAGGGCTACTCCCGCGAGGCGATCGAAGCTCTGTTTTATACCCGCCGGGTCTGGATCCGGCTGATCGAAGATCTGCAAAACCCCGAGAACCAGCTCGGCGACGAAGTACGCGCCAATCTGATTTCCATCGCCATCTGGATTTTGAAAGAGTGTGACCGGATCCGTAAGCGTGAGTCCGAGAACTTCCAGGGCATCATCGACGTGACAACCATCATCAGGGATGGACTTAAATGAAGAGCACTTTGCGCATCTCGCTCAAGTCGGGCGAACGTATTTTCATCAATGGAGCGGTTCTGCGCGTCGACCGCAAGGTTGCCCTCGAGTTCCTGAACGATGTCACCTTCCTGCTCGAGAACCACGTTCTGCAGCCGGAGCAGGCGACCACGCCGCTGCGTCAGCTCTACTTCATCGCCCAGATGATGCTGATCAATCCGGAAGGCAAGGATCAGTCGCTGGCGATGTTCCGCAAGTCGGTCATCATGCTGTTGTCCTGCTTCGAGAACGAAGAGATCCTCGCTGAGCTGAAGCGCATCGATGGCATGGTCTCCTCCGGTCGCGCTTTCGATGCCTTGAAGGCGATCCGTCAGCTCTATCCGATTGAGGACCGCATCCTGAACAACCAGGAAATGACGCCGGCGACCATCGAGCAGATCCGCAAGGAGATTGCGCCATGGCGGTAGACGGTGTAGCTGCCGCCACTGCGGCCACGACGACATCGTCTGCCACCAGCAGCACGGCGAGCAAGGCTGCCGAGAAGGCATCGATCGATTACGATAGCTTCTTGAAGCTCCTGATCGCCCAGATGAAGAACCAGGATCCGACGAATCCTATGGATGCGACGGAGCAGATCTCGCAGCTTGCCACCTTCTCCCAGGTCGAGCAGACGATCCAGACGAACTCGAACCTCGAGACGTTGATCACCGGCAACGCGCTGAGCAACGCCTCCTCCTACATCGGCAAGACCATCACCAGCGCCGATGAAAAGACCACCGGCGTCATCGCCTCGGTTCGCGTCTATAGCGACACGATGGTGGCAACGACCGCTGAGGGCAAGGAAATCCCCATCACCGTGGGCGTCCGCGTCGGGACCAAGCCCACGACGAGCGGCACGTGACATGCTAGGCCTTTCGGAGTGGAAGGCGTGATTCGCCACTCCGAAAGGATACCGTCTCATGAATGAGGCAGACGCTCTCGACATTCTCCAGGCTGCAATCTGGACAATCATCATCGCTTCCGGGCCGGCCGTGGCCGCCGGCATGATCGTCGGTGTCGTCATCGCGTTGATCCAGGCGCTGACCCAGGTCCAGGAAATGACCCTGACATTCGTGCCGAAGATCCTTGCCATTATGATCACGATCGGCATCTCGGCGCCTTTCGTCGGAGCCCAGATCAATCTCTTCAGCAACCTCGTTTTCTCGCGGATCCAGTCAGGCTTCTAGCGGAGCGGTCTGACACCCTCGCGCAAGCTTCGCCGTCTATCTCTTCAAGGCAGACTGCCGGAAGCATGGTCTTCCGGGTGACTTCTCATGAAGAGATGGAATGGACATGGCGCAACCACCTGCACTCGTAATCCCGAAGGCCAGCCCCAGCGGGCGTGACATCGGTTTCGCGTTCGGGATCGTGATGATCCTGTGCATCCTCTTTCTGCCCATACCGCCCTTTCTGATCGATGTCGGCCTGGCATTCTCCATTGCACTTTCCGTCCTGATCCTGATGGTCGCGCTCTGGATTCAGCGCCCTCTGGACTTCTCGTCCTTCCCGACTATCCTGCTGATCGCCACCATGATCCGTCTGTCGCTCAACATCGCGACGACGCGCGTCATTCTAACCCATGGTCACGAGGGCCACGGGGCCGCCGGCGGGGTGATCGCCGGCTTCTCCAACCTCGTGATGGGCGGCGACTTCGTCATCGGTCTGATCGTCTTCCTGATCCTGATCACCGTCAACTTCATCGTCATCACCAAGGGCGCCACGCGTATCGCGGAAGTCGGCGCCCGCTTTACCCTTGATGCAATCCCCGGCAAGCAGATGTCGATCGACGCCGACCTATCGGCCGGTATCATCGACGAAAAGGAAGCACAGCACAGACGCCGTGAACTGGAGCAGGAAAGCTCGTTCTTCGGTGCGATGGATGGTGCTTCGAAGTTTGTCCGCGGCGACGCGATCGCCGGTCTGATCATCACCGCCATCAACGTTGTCGGCGGGATTGTCATTGGCTACTTCCGCCATGACATGGAGCTCGGCGAAGCAGCAGACGTCTTCGTCAAGCTCTCCGTCGGTGACGGCATCGTCTCCCAGGTTCCAGCTCTGATCGTTTCGCTGGCCGCCGGCCTTCTGGTCTCGCGCGGCGGCACACCCGGCTCGACCGACGAGGCTGTGGTCAATCAGCTGAGCGGCTATCCGCGCGCCTTGTCTGTCGCGGCCGCAATGATGGGGGCACTTGCGCTCGTTCCCGGCCTTCCCCTGATCCCTTTTACCGTTCTAGGTGGTCTGATGGCCTTCGGTGCCTGGCTCATCCCGCGCCGCCTCGAGGCCGAAAATCAGGTCAAGCGCGAGCAGGAAGAAAAGAAGGTCATCCAGAACAAGGAAGCCGAGAAGGATTCGGTCAAGTCTGTTCTCAAGACTTCCGAGATCGAACTGGCCCTTGGCAAGCTTGTCTCCACCCGACTGCTTGGAGCCCATCAGGAACTTGCCTTCCGCGTTGGCAAAATGCGCAAGAAATTCGCCAGCCAGTACGGTTTTGTCGTGCCGGAAATCAAGGTGACCGACGATATCGCGATCCCGGAAAAGGCCTATCAGATCCGTATCCACGGTACGACGGTCGCGTCGAACAACCTGCGTGTCGGTGAAGTTCTGGTCGTGACAGGCTCTGGTCGCAAGCCAAACGTACCGGGCGACGAGATCCGCGAACCGGCTTTCGGCATGCCGGCGGTCTCGGTCCTCGAAACCTTCACAGAAGAACTCAAGCGCGAAGGCTTCCACCCGATCGACAATGTCTCGGTCGTGCTGACGCATGTCTCGGAAGTCATCCGCAACAACCTGCCACAGCTCCTGTCCTACAAGGACGTCAAGGTGCTGATCGATCGCCTGGATCCCGAGTACAAGAAGCTCGCCGATGAGATCTGCTCGTCGCATATGTCCTATTCGGGCCTGCAGGCGGTCTTGAAGCTGCTGCTCGCCGAGCGCGTCTCGATCCGCAACCTGCATCTCATTCTCGAAGCGGTCGCCGAACTCGCGCCGCATGTCCGCAAGACGGAGCAGATCGTCGAGCATGTGCGTGTCCGCATGGCCCAGCAACTCTGCGGCGACCTCACCGACAACGGTGTCCTGCGCGTCTTGCGTCTCGGCTCCAAGTGGGATCTCGTCTTCCACCAGGCGCTGAAGCGCGATGCCAAGGGCGAGATCGTCGAATTCGACATCGATCCGCGCAGCCTGGAAGAGTTCTCCGAACAGGCAAGTCAGGTTATCCGTGAATTCATGGACCGGGGCCTGCCCTTCGTCCTTGTCACGTCGCCCGAAACACGGTCCTATGTGCGCATGATCATCGAACAACTCTTTGCCACCTTGCCGGTCCTTTCACATGTGGAACTCGCCAAGGGCATCGAGATCAAGATTCTGGGCTCCATTTCATGATTTCTGACCCGCAGGGGAGTGTGCTGGTACTGATCGCGATTTTCTGTCGCATCGGCGCCTGCATCATGACCCTGCCGGGCTTTTCTTCGGCCCGTATCTCGATGACGGTGCGGTTCTTCCTTGCCTTTGCCATCTCGCTGGCTATGACGCCTTTGCTCTTCGATACCGTGTACCCCACGGTCTCCGGAGGCGGGGCCTCTCTCATCGGCGTCATCGTCGCTGAGCTTCTGATTGGCATGATGTACGGCCTTGTTCCGCGCTTCTATGTACTCGGATTGCAATTTGCAGGCTCGGCGATCTCGATGGCGATTGGCCTCAACACGCCGGGCGCGTCAGACGTTCTCGAAGACACCCCTGACAACCAGATGACCAATCTGATCTCCTTCGGTGGCCTTCTCATGCTCTTCATGTTGGATTTCCACCATGTGGTGTTTCGCGCGCTGTTCGATTCCTATTCGGTGATGCCGATCGGCGGCATGCCGGACAGCCAGAAAATGCTGATCACGCTGACCGACACCCTGACGCAGACCTTCCTTCTGATGCTGCGTTTGGCGAGCCCATTTCTGATCTTCGGTCTGATGTTCAACGTGGCCGTCGGTCTGGTGAACAAGCTCGCACCCCAGGTGCCCGTCTTCTACATCTCGACCCCTTATCTGCTGATGGGTGGACTGCTCCTGGTCTATTTCACCATCGCTGCCATGGTCATGCAGTTCGGCCAGAATTTCCCGATGATCTTCAATTTCTGACGAGGCTGCCTTGGGACCGCAAAAGAAATCCGACAAACTCAAGCGTCTGGTCGCCGTACAGCGTCACATGGAGCGGATGGCCGAAAGCGATCTGGGCATCACCGCACAACGCATCGAGGAAAACGCTCGTTCGATGGACACGGTCATGGATGCCATCGGATCGCTCGATCCCTTGCACCGGCTTTTCGCCCAGAACTATGCGGACCGCTTCGATCGCCTGTCCAACACGGACAAGCAGTTGCACGGTCTGCAGCAGGTTCAGGAGATGAAGCTGATGCGCGAGCGCGCCAAGGGCGACCGGCTGGAAGAAAACATGAAGGATGCGCGCGACCACGAAGAGCGCGAGCGCGATGACGATGCCATCTATGATCTGATCGACCTGAAATTTGCCACACCAGCCTCCAGCAAGCTTCAGGAGTGATAGTCGCCTCGAACCGAAATCGAGGATGTCATCGTGGCCATTTCTCCTCCAAGCGATCTGGTGCTGGACGTTGTCCGTGCTGCTGATCCGGCACAAGTTGCCGCTGCTCAGGAACAACTGAAAGCCAACCGGGCGAACTTCATGGCGACCAGTCTCGCCGAGAAGGGCGCAGGTTTTGGCGCGACTGTCGACATTCTGAACCGCAGCGCCAACGCCGCTCGCGTCGAAGCGACGGCGCAACCGACCGAGGATGTCGGCAAGCCTCCGAAGATCTACCGCGATTTTGAAGCCGTTTATCTCACCAACTTCGTCCAGAGCATGCTGCCGGACGAGAGCGAGGAAGTGTACGGCAAGGGCAATGCCGGCGAGATGTGGAAGAGCATGATGGCCGAGCAACTCGGCACGGTTCTGTCTGAATCCGGCGGCGTCGGCATCGCCGAGCAGATGTATGACCAGGCCCTCCAGCGCGTGCGCGGACAAGATAGCGTCAATGCTGCCACGGACGAGACAGATCGCGGGCTCGCCATGAGCTGGGTGACCGATCTGGAGCGCCGCACCCTGGGTGCCGGCGCCGACACCGATAACAAGAATTGATCGATTTTTCGAAAGACAGGGCAGAATTCATGGAATTTGTTTCAAGCGAATATCGGGTGAAGACGGTACTGAGCCGGCTTGAGCGTATCATCGACAATGAGAACGAGCGGATCGGCAAAGATCCGGAATTCGACTTCAAGGTTTCCAACGCCCACAAGAGCCGCTGCCTTTACGAATTGACCATGCTGTTCCGTGACACGGACCCGCGCGAATTCGCGGTCAACTATGTCGAGCAGCTCCATGTTCTGAAGGAAAAGCTCGCTCTGAACGCCCGTCGCGTCGAGGCGCATCTCGCGGCCGTTCGTGCGGTTGCCGACATCCTGAAGAACGCGGTTCGCGACGCAGACGGTGACGGCACCTATTCTCAGGAACAGTTCCAGTTCAGCGAGTTCTGATGGGCAAGATACTCGGAATCGGCCTTTGGGTCTGCATCGTCACGCTGGGGGCCGTCTACGGTTCGATCTATCTGGCGACAGCCCCTGCCGGCCCGAGCGAGGAAGAAACAAAGACGGCCGCACTCGAGCTCGTTCGCGGTGAGTCCATCACCATTCCGGTCATCGGCGGTGGTGATGTCACCGGATATTTCCTGACCCGCATCTCCTTCATGATGGACAAGGAAAAGCTCAAAGGACAGGACCTGCCGACGACCGAATTGATGACCGACCAGCTGTTCACGCTGCTGGTTGGCAACAAGATGGTCGACATCGGCAACGTCTCCGCCTTCGACGTCAATTCGTTTCGTGAGCAGATCAAGACCGAGATGAATGCAAGGCTCGGTGAGGGTATGATCGCTCAGGTGCTGATTGAGCAGCTCGATTACGTCTCGAAGGACGCCGCCCGCAAGGCTGCCGACGGTGGTTCCAAGCCCATGGAGAAGACCACGGTCGTCGAAGGCGAAAAGGTTGAGGAAAAGGCGGCATCCTCAGGGCATTGACCATTCGCGTGGCCTTATGGTGAACGCCGCGTTGATCATCTCATGAGAATTGTAGCGCGGAGCTTAACCTGAATTTTAGCGGTGACTGATAGGTTCTGGGCATCGATCCTTGGGACCCCTTCCATGCCAGCTTCGTCATTTTCTGCAGTGAGAGAGCCTGACGACGTCGTTGGCCCGGCTCCGCAAACGGTTGTCCCCGTACGCCCGATCCTCGACATGCCCGTCCACGACCTGGGCTGGAAGCCAGCGCTCGCCCTTCTTGAGGAAAAGCTGACCGAGGACACGGGCCTCACACACATCGCCTTCCTCAATGCCAACAATGCCAATGTGATGATGCGGGACCCCGATTACCGCGAGGTTCTCGGTCGGTGTCTGGTCCTGCCGGATGGCATCGGTGTCGATATCGCCGCGAAGTTCCTGCACGGAGACCGCTTCTCGGCCAATCTGAACGGGACCGATTTCGTCCCGGCAGCCCTGACCTTCATCACGAAGCCGCTCAGGGTAGGGCTGCTCGGAGCAACATCCGAGGTGCTGCAGGATGCCGCCAAGAACTTTCGCCTTCACACACCCTGGCACGAATTCGTCGAAATCTCGGATGGCTATTTCGACCGTGCCGATCCGACATTCATCCTCAAGCGCATTGAGCAGGCCCGCATCGATCTGCTGCTCGTCGCCATGGGCACGCCGCTGCAGGAAAAATGGGTCGACAGGCATCTGACCGGCGATCATGCGCGGGTCGTGATCAGCGTTGGCGCACTGCTCGACTTCGTCTCGGGACGTGTCCCCCGTGCGCCTGACTGGGTCCGCCAACTCAGGTCCGAATGGCTGTTTCGTCTTTGGCGGGAGCCTTCGCGCCTCTGGCGACGCTATGTGCTCGGCATCCCCGTCTTTCTCGCATATGTGCTGCGTCACCGGCTCAGTCAGCCGGCAACGATGTCCGGCTGACACCAGGGCCGCGAGATCCTGCACTTGCAATGTGCCGCATTTTGACAGCATAGGACGGCGACAGGCAAACGGCGCCTGCATGTTGGCGCTAGCTTGCTGCGAGTTCTAGACGGGGATTGTGCACAGTGACCACGGTAATCGATGGAAAGGCAGCCGCTGCTTCGGTGATTGAAGCAGTAACCTCAGCAGCGACGACGCTCAAGACCTCCGGCCATCGCAAGCCCGGTCTGGCTGTGGTCATCATCGGCAACGACCCGGCAAGTCACGCCTATGTCGGCGCGAAGAGCCGGATGGCCAAGCAGTGCGGTTTCAACTCGATCCAGCACACCTTGCCGGAGGAGACCTCTCAGGGCGAGCTGATGGCGCTGGTCGCCTCGCTCAATGCCGACCCCGAGATCGATGGTATCCTCGTCCAACTCCCGCTTCCCAAGCATCTCGACAGCGAGCCGGTGATCCAGTCGATCCTGCCGGAAAAGGATGTCGACGGCCTGCACATCGTCAATGCCGGAAAGCTTGCGACAGGTGATTTGAAGACGGGCCTGCTCTCCTGCACCCCGGCCGGTGCCATGATCCTTGTCCGCCAGATCCATGGTGACGACCTGTCCGGCCTGAATGCACTGGTGATCGGCCGGTCGAACCTCTTCGGAAAGCCGATGGCGCAATTGCTGCTGAATGCCAATGCCACCGTCACTATCGGCCATTCTCGCAGCCGCGACCTGCCGGAACTCGCCCGCCAGGCCGACATCCTGGTCGCCGCCGTCGGCCGTGCTGAAATGGTCAAGGCTGACTGGTTGAAGCCCGGCGCGACCGTCATCGATGTCGGCATCAATCGTGTTGCGGCTCCGGAAAAGGGCGAGGGCAAGTTCAAGCTGGTCGGCGACGTCGCCTTTGCCGAATGCAAGCCGGTTGCCAAGGCGATCTCGCCGGTTCCGGGCGGCGTCGGGCCGATGACGATTGCCATGCTGATGGCCAACACAGTGATCGCCGCCCATCGTCGGGCAGGCATGGCGGCGCCGCGCTTCTGACGGATCGTGCGGGGCGCCGTGCTCAGGCCGGCGCCGGTCCCGTCGAGGCCCGCACCACCAGTTCCACCTTCCACAATTCCTGCTCGGGCAAGGCTGGTTCGCTCTGGTTGATCATTGCAATCAGGCGCTCGCCGACCCGCTTTCCTGCTGCGCGCAACGACGAGCGGGTCGTGGTGAGGGGCGTCGAGAAGTTTTCCGGCTTCAGCAGCGGCAACTCGTCGTCATGGGCGATAAGCGAGATGTCGGTCCCGAGCTTCAGCCCGAATTCGTTCATCGCCCGGACGGCGCCAAGCGCAAGCACGGTACTGGCACACAGAACCGCGGTTGGACGATCCGGCAAGCCCAGGATCTCCTTCATGCCGCGATAGCCCTGCTCGTCGCCCATGAAACTGTGCCGGGTGTGCCGGGGATCGAGCAGGAGCCCTTTCTCAGCAAGCGCCTTCTCCGTTCCAAGTCGACGCCGATAGGCGAAGTCGAGCTCCGCCTGTCCATTCAGCAGGGCAATACGCTTATGCCCGAGCTGGAGCAGGAAGCGTGTCGCATCATAAAAGGCGCCTTCGTTGTCCACGTCGAGGAAGGGGTAGTCCAGATCGAGACCGGAGGATCGACCGTGCACGATGAAGGGCAGGGACAAGGATTTCGCCATCGCGATCCGCGGATCTTTCTCGCGCACATAGGCGAGATAGTAACCATCGACACTGCCGCTTGAGACGAGCCAGCGGATGGCCTGTTCCTCTTCTTCAGCCCGTGACGGCATGATGACGAAATGGAAGTCGTGGACGATCGAGGCTTCGGCGAGCCCGCTCTGGAATTCGGCGAAGTGCATGTCCGAGCTATGATCGGGCGAGATCGGCATGATCAGCCCAATGGATCCGGCCTTGCCGGTCGCCAGACGCTGGGCCGCCCGGTTCGGACGGTAGCCAGTCTCCTTTGCCGCCTGAAGCACGCGCCTGCGCGTCTCCGCGTTCACTTCCGGATAGCCGTTGAGCGCACGGCTTATCGTCGTCTGCGACAGACCGAGCATCTGCGACAATTCTTTGAGATTCACTGCTGGCATTCCTCTCCCGTGCAAGACCGCCAGTTGCCTCCGCAGGTGGTCAAAGCGCTTCGACTATGGCGCAGACGCCCGGTCGGCGACAAGAGAAAAATGCTTTAAATCAATGCAGATGCTGCTGGCCGTGCCAGGGGTTGCGCCAAAATGCGGCAGAACCAGAAAAGCGCTTGACTCAATACGGAACCCAATGGGATGAAATAGGGGCCAAAGCGCTTTGAGGATAATGCGCTGACCAAGGACGTTTGGCCGTCCGATGTGATGGGAGGTTAATCACATGAAGAAACTGTTTTTGATGACCGTGGCTGCTGCCGCGCTCGTTGCTGGCACGGCCGGCGCACAGGAATTGAAGTTCGCTCCCGGTGAAGATGCCAAGTTCAATTGGGCAAGCTTCGAGGAGCTGAAGAAGACCCAGCTCAACGGCGAACAGATCACCATTTTTGGCCCCTGGCTGGGCCCGGACCAAGTCCTCGTTGAAAGCGTTCTGGCCTATTTCGCAGCCGCGACCGGCGCGGATGTCCGCTACACCGGCTCTGACAGCTTCGAGCAGCAGATCGCCGTCGATCTGGAAGCCGGCTCCGCCCCGAACATCGCCATCTTCCCGCAGCCGGGCCTCGCGTCCGACATGGCGAAGCGTGGCTTCCTGACCGATCTCGGCGCTGAAAACGCATCCTGGCTTAAGGATAACTACGCCGCTGGCCAGTCCTGGGTCGATCTCGGCACCTATGCTGGCCAGGACGGCAACAAGGCCTTCTACGGCTTCCCCTTCAAGACCGACCTGAAGTCGCTCGTCTGGTATTCGCCTGAAAACTTCGAAGATGCCGGTTACGAAGTCCCGCAGACCATGGAAGAGCTCAAGGCTCTGACCGAGAAGATCGTCGCTGACGGTGGTACGCCGTGGTGCATCGGTCTCGGTTCGGGTGCCGCCACCGGTTGGCCGGCCACCGACTGGGTCGAGGACATGATGCTGCGCACGGCGTCGCCGGAAGACTACGACAAGTGGGTTTCCAACGAGATGAAGTTCGACGACCCGATCGTCGTCAATGCCATCAATGAGTTCGGCTGGTTCGCCAAGAACGACAAGTTCGTCGTCGGTGGTGCCGGCGCCGTCGCTTCGACCGACTTCCGCGACAGCCCGAAGGGCCTCTTTGCCTCGCCGCCGCAGTGCTACATGCACCGCCAGGCGTCGTTCATCCCGTCCTTCTTCCCTGAAGGCACGTCGGTGGGCGAAGATGCCGACTTCTTCTACTTCCCGGCCTATGCCGAAAAGAACCTCGGAAGCCCGGTTCTTGGCGCTGGCACGACCTTCACTATCACAAAGGACAGCAAGGCCGCTCGCGCTTTCATCGAGTTCCTGAAGTCGCCGATCGCCCATGAAGTCTGGATGGCCCAGAAGGGCTTCCTCACCCCGCACAAGGGCGTGAACCCGGAAGTCTTCACGGATCCTACCGTCCGCAAGATGAACGATATCCTGCTGCAGGCGACCACGTTCCGCTTTGACGGTTCCGACCTGATGCCGGGCGCCATCGGCGCAGGAAGCTTCTGGACCGGCATGGTCGATTATGTCGGTGGCAAGTCCGCGGAAGATGTTGCAAAGTCGATCCAGACAGCCTGGGACGGCGTCAAGTAAGCTGCCATAGAGCAGTACTGCCTCACGAGCGTCCGGGCTAAACCGCCCGGGCGCTCGCAAAAATCAGAAGGCATGCGGAGGGGGAGACCATCATGAATCCAGCGTTGCAGGCTCTGATCACGATCATCATCGGTGTCGGTGGATGTGTCGGTTATTTCTACCTGTCGAATATTTTTGTCGACAGGGTGCTGTTCCCCGCCAAGGGTGAGCACGCAGGGCGCAATATCAACCGCGCCAATATGATCCGCCCTTGGCTGTTCCTGTTTCCTGCCATTGTCGCCCTCGGCTTCTATCTGGTCTATCCCGTCATCGCCACGCTCTGGCTATCCGTGTCGGACCGCAGTTTAGGGGGAGCC
Organism: Rhizobium sp. R86522; assembly: GCF_042466255.1. NCBI lineage: Bacteria > Pseudomonadati > Pseudomonadota > Alphaproteobacteria > Hyphomicrobiales > Rhizobiaceae > Rhizobium > Rhizobium sp. R86522. Next base: position 3,116,923 of record NZ_JAXHBX010000001.1, on the reverse strand, counting down.
TTCGTCGGCTTGGCCAATTATGAGCGGATGGCTGCTGAACCGAAGTTCTGGGAGGCGATCACCAACAATCTGCTATGGCTGATTGTGGTGCCGGCAGTCTCCACAGCCTTCGGCCTTCTGGCCGCACAGCTTACCGACCGCATTTCCTGGGGCAGCATCGCGAAATCGCTGATCTTCATGCCTATGGCGATCTCCTTCGTCGGTGCGTCAGTCATCTTCAAGCTGGTGTATGACACACGACCGGCGGGTGAGGAACAGATCGGTATCCTCAACGCCATCTGGCTGTCTTTCGATGGCGGATTTGGGGCGGTTCTGACCCTGCGTATCCTGCCGGCACTGCTGCTCCTCGCGTTCATTGCCTTCGTCGCCTATGGCATTTACCAGCTGTTGCGTCCCCTCGGCGGAGGAATCGGCCATCGTGGTGGAAGCTCGAAATTCGGTGTCGTGGTCCGCGTTGCGCTGACGCTCGCCGGTGCCTGGCTCTGCTATCGTGCGCTTGTCTCCATCTACACCGTCATGACCTTCGCCTATCCCTATGGCGAGCCGCAGACCTGGTTGACGATTCCGTTCTGGAACAACTTCTTCCTGATGGTCGTGCTGATCTGGATCCAGACGGGCTTCGCGATGGTCATCCTGTCGGCGGCCATTCGCGGCATCCCGGAAGAGACAATCGAGGCGGCCGTCATCGATGGCGCGAACGATTTTGAGATCTTCTTCAAGATCAAGATCCCGCAGATCATGGGAACCGTGGTCGTCGTCTGGACCACCATCACGCTCGTCGTTCTCAAGGTCTTCGACATCGTCTTTGCGATGACCAATGGCCAGTGGGAAACGCAGGTGCTTGCCAACTACATGTTCGACAAGCTCTTCCGGGCCAATGACTGGGGCATCGGTTCGGCAAGCGCCATGGTGATCATGCTGCTGGTTCTGCCGATCCTGGTCTGGAACGTCTACAACGCTCGAAAAGAAATGCGCTGAGGGGAGGCGGGATCATGGCAAAGATTGCAGGCAAGAAATCCGGTCTCGTCTGGGCCGTTCATCTCTCGGTCGTGGCACTGGTCATCCTTTGGCTGCTGCCGACCGCGGGCCTTTTCATCTCGTCATTCCGCACGGCGGACCAGATTTCCACCAGCGGCTGGTGGAGCTCGCTCTTCTCGCAGGAGCAGAACCTCGTCTTGAGAACGGCGGCTCCGTCCACCCAGCAGCAGGAAGGCAATCTCTGGGTCATCGAGGGCAATCTGCTCAGCGAAGGCGGTGCTTCGGCCGAAGCAGAGATCTCGGTCTGGGGAACATCCTCGCGTGCCATCAGTGAATACGAGCCCGGTGCGACCGCGCCAATGGGAGACAATGCACGTGTGACCGTCCAGGCCAATGGCGACTATCGTCTGGAAAGCGATGTCGAACTGACCGGAAGCCGCGGTGATCGCATCTTCGTCACGGCCGAGCTGCCGCCGAAGTTTACGCTCGACAATTACGAGACGGTCCTCTTTTCCGGCTCGACCACGGACTCCATGGCAAAAGCCTTCTTCAACACGCTGACGGTCACCATTCCCGCGACCGTCATCCCGATCGTGATTGCAGCCTTCGCTGCCTATGCGCTCGCGTGGATGGAATTCCCCGGCCGCGCTTTGCTGATCGCGGCCGTGGTAGCACTTCTGGTCGTTCCGCTGCAGCTCGCACTCATCCCGCTGCTGCGTCTGCATTTGTCGATCGGCATCGGCAAGGGCTATCTCGGTGTCTGGCTCGCCCATACGGGTTTCGGCCTGCCGCTCGCGATCTACCTCCTGCGCAATTACATGGTGGGGCTCCCGCGCGACATCATCGAATGCGCGAAGGTGGACGGTGCGACGGATTTCCAGATCTTCACCCGCATCATCCTTCCCCTATCGTTCCCGGCGCTCGCCTCCTTCGCCATCTTCCAGTTCCTCTGGACCTGGAACGACCTGCTCGTCGCCAAGGTCTTCCTGATCGATGCGACCGGCGAGACGACCGTGATGACGAACCAGATCGTCGAGCTTCTGGGCACGCGCGGCGGCAACTGGGAAATCCTGGCGACAGCCGCCTTCGTGTCGATCGCGGTGCCGCTCCTCGTCTTCTTCTTCATGCAACGCTACCTCGTGCGTGGCCTCCTTGCCGGATCGGTCAAGGGTGGCTGACGCCGGGTTTCAGACCAAGCCAACAGGAATATCTAAATGAGTGCAGATGCAAATCCCGTCATGACGCCCGACAAGGACTGGTGGCGCGGCGCGGTGATCTATCAGATCTACCCACGCTCCTATCAGGACTCCAACGGTGACGGCATCGGTGACCTGAAGGGCATCACCGCCCGTCTGTCACATATCGCCGATCTCGGCGCCGACGCGATCTGGATCTCGCCTTTCTTCGCCTCGCCGATGAAGGACTTCGGCTACGACGTCTCGAACTACGTCGACGTCGACCCGATGTTCGGCTCGCTGACCGATTTCGACGGCCTGATCGCCGAAGCCCACCGCCTCAACATCAAGGTCATGATCGACCTCGTGATGTCGCACTCGTCGGACCAGCACCCTTGGTTTGTCGAGAGCCGCTCGAGCCGCGTCAATCCCAAGGCTGACTGGTATGTCTGGGCGGATTCGAAGCCGGATGGCACGCCGCCGAACAACTGGCTGTCGATCTTCGGCGGGTCCGCCTGGCAGTGGGATCCAACCCGCATGCAGTATTACATGCACAACTTCCTGACCTCGCAGCCGGACATGAACCTGCACAATCCGGAAGTGCAGGATGCGCTCCTGGCGGCCACACGCTTCTGGCTCGACCGCGGCGTCGACGGCTTCCGCCTCGACACGATCAACTTCTACTTCCACGACAAGGAACTGCGGGACAATCCGCCGCTTGCACCGGAGCGCCGCAACGCCTCGACCGCACCGGCCGTGAACCCTTACAACTTCCAGGAACACATCTACGACAAGAACCGCCCTGAGAACATCGCCTTCCTGAAGCGCTTCCGTGCGCTGCTCGACGAGTATCCGGCGATTGCCGCCGTCGGCGAAGTCGGCGACAGCCAGCGTGGTCTGGAAATCGTTGGCGAATACACCTCCGGCAATGACAAGATGCAGATGTGCTATGCCTTCGAATTCCTGGCGCCGGAACCTCTGACGCCGGAAGTCGTGCGCAACACGCAGAATGCATTCGCAAATGCAGCCCCTGAAGGCTGGGCCTGCTGGGCCTTCTCCAACCATGACGTTGTTCGCCACGTATCCCGCTGGGGAGCAAACGTTCTCGATCGCGACGCCTATGCGAAGATGACCTCGGCGCTGCTGTTGACCCAGCGCGGCTCCGTCTGCATCTACCAGGGCGAAGAACTCGGCCTCACGGAAGCCGAAATCGCCTTCGAGGATCTCCAGGACCCCTATGGCATTCAGTTCTGGCCGGAGTTCAAGGGTCGCGACGGTTGCCGCACGCCAATGGTCTGGGACGATCATGCGACCCAGGCGGGCTTCTCGACGGCGCAGAAGACCTGGCTGCCCATCCCGGTTGAACATAACCTGCGCGCGGTCAACACGCAGTTTGGCAAGCCGGAATCCGTGCTCGAGCACTATCGTCGCTTCCTGGCCTTCCGCCGACAGTATCCGGCCTTTGCCAAGGGCGACATCACCTTCCACGAGGCAGGCGATGACCAGCTGGTGTACACCCGCGCCTTCGGCAATGAGAAGCTGCTTTGCATCTTCAACATGAGCGCCGATCAAACGTCGATTGCCATGCCATCCGGCGAATGGATCGCGCTCGAAGGCCACGGCTTTGACAGTGCAATCAACGATAACAAGGTAGAGTTGCCGGCTTGGGGCGCCTATTTCGCGCGCCACGCCTGACAGGGGAGGAAAGCATGACGGGTCTCGTTCTCAAGGACATCCGCAAAGCATACGGGCAGGTGAAGGTCCTGCACGGCATCGATCTGGAGATCAAGGAAGGCGAGTTCGTGGTCTTTGTCGGCCCCTCGGGCTGCGGCAAGTCCACGCTCCTGCGCATGATTGCGGGCCTTGAGGACATCACAGGCGGTGAACTCTATATCGACGGCCAGCTCGTCAACGATGTGCCGCCGTCCAAGCGCGGCATTGCCATGGTGTTCCAGTCCTATGCGCTCTACCCGCATATGACCGTCTATGACAACATGGCCTTCGGCATGCGCATCGCCGGGGAAAGCAAGGAAGAGATCGACCGTCGCGTTCGCTCTGCGGCGAACATTCTTCAGCTTGATTCCTATCTCGACCGCCTGCCGAAGGCGCTGTCCGGCGGTCAGCGCCAGCGCGTTGCCATCGGTCGCGCCATCTGCCGCGACCCCAAGGTCTTCCTGTTCGACGAGCCGTTGTCCAACCTCGATGCGGCCCTGCGTGTCGCGACCCGCATCGAGATCGCCAAGCTCAACGAGCAGATGGCGGACACTACGATGATCTACGTGACCCACGACCAGGTCGAGGCGATGACGCTTGCGGACCGGATCGTGGTCCTCTCGGCTGGCAAGATCGAACAGGTCGGTCCGCCGCTCGAACTCTATGAGCGTCCGGCCAACCTCTTCGTCGCCCGCTTCATCGGCTCGCCGGCCATGAACATCATGCCGGTGACCGTGATCGGCACGGGCGAGGCGACCCGGATCAAGTTGAAGGATGGCTCGGAAGTCACCGTTGATGTGGCGATCGCCGCATCGGAACAGGGCAAGTCCGCAAGCTTTGGCGTCCGACCGGAAGATCTTGCGATCTCAACCGGCGCGGAATTTCTCTTCGAGGGCAATGTGGACATCGTCGAGGCACTCGGCGAAGTCACGCTTCTCTATGTCAAGGGGCCGGTCGAAGAAGAGCCGATCGTCGTCAAGCTGCCCGGCATTGTCGATGTGAAAAAGGGGCAGACGCTGCGCTTTTCCGCAGACAAGACCAAGCTCCATCTGTTCGACGCCGATGGTCAGACCTACCGCCGCTGACCATAACTTGACCAATCTGCTTAAAGCCCTGTTATCCTTACCGATAACAGGGCTTTTTCGTGGTCAGGAATGGCCCTTGCGGCAACACCGACTGTTAAGTTGTCGCTGTTAGCTTTTTGCCCATAACAATTGACAAAAAGACGAGGGCAGAAACGATGAGAGCAGCAAGCGGCGGATCTCATTTCCTGAAGAAGGAGGAATCCTTCATGTATGACCGGGAGAACCGGTATCGCATGGAGGATACGATGAATGCCGGGCGCCTCGAATACACCGAGAACGGCATGTCCCACATGGCAGCGCGGCGTTGCGACGTCCTGCGCATATCGCTCAGCGGCGCGGTGATCGGACTGATCACGCAGGTCAATCTTCCCAAGGAGTTCTATCTCGATATTCCGGATGCGCGCATCAACAAGGTGGGTGCGGTGCTGATGAAGAGCTTTGCCAACAACACGGCCGAAATCCGTTTCCTGCGCCTGCTGACGCAGAAGGAGCTGGATCGCATCTTCGTCTTCTCCACCCATCCGGCGCACAAGGACCGCGTTCTCGACGTTCGCAGCTGGTAACCTGCGCTTCCACGAAATCCATCAAGGCCGGTGCCACAAACGTTGCACCGGCCTTCAGCATTTCTGACTGGACATCGCCGGGCTGACCTTTGATCTTCGCTCCCATCAAAGGGAGATACAGACATGTCCAGTCAGAAGGTCGCCATCGTCACGGCAGGGGGAAGCGGTATGGGGGCGGCTGCCGCAAGGCGCCTTGCCGTCGACGGTTTCAGGGTCGCCATCCTCTCGTCCTCCGGCAAGGGGGAGGCACTCGCCGCCGAACTTGGTGGCTTCGGGATCACCGGGTCGAACCAGTCTCCAGAAGACCTTGCACGCCTCGTGGACGGCACGATGGAGCGCTATGGTCGCGTCGATGTCCTGGTGAACAGTGCAGGCCACGGCCCGCGGGCCCCGATCCTCGAGATCACCGATGAGCAGTGGGCCAAAGGCATGGATGTCTATCTTCTCAATGTTATCCGTCCGACACGCCTCGTCACGCCGATCATGCAGAGCCAGAAATCCGGGGCCATCATCAACATCTCGACAGCCTGGGCCTTTGAACCATCTTCGATGTTCCCGACCTCGGCCGTCTTCCGCGCAGGCCTCGCGTCCTTTACCAAGCTCTTCGCCGATACCTATGCGGGCGAGAATATCCGGATGAACAATGTCCTTCCCGGCTGGATCGACAGCCTGCCTGCGACCGAGGAGCGGCGTGATGGTGTGCCGATGAAACGCTACGGTACGAGCGAGGAAATCGCAGCCACGATCGCCTTCCTCGCCTCGGATGGTGCGGCTTACATCACGGGTCAGAACCTTAAGGTTGATGGCGGGTTGACCCGTCACGTTTGAAACTATCTCGACGCCGCGCCCGGAAATGTCACAAAGGAGCTCCGGGCGTAAACCTCTTGGTTACCAAACTTCTTCATTCTTTAGGACAGCCGACAGGACGACCATCGGGCATCCTGTCCCAGTAAAGCCGGTTTCCGCTGCTAGGCGACCGGTTCTCCGAGTTTTGGTAAGCGAGTTCAGGTATCATGGCGTCCTTGACCCCTCAGGTCATCGGTGGCGATCGCGCCGCCGTTCAGAAGACAAAGTCGCGCAGAAATAAGCGCGGCTCCAGCCTGCCGACGGTCTTGGGCATCTCACTGGCCTGCCTCTTCTGGGGCACAGCAAGCCTCGCCGTAATCAAGGGACTGTCATCCTCCACAATCCAGGCACCGAGCGTGGTGGGCCACAGCCTGCCGAAGCCGGATCTCGCCCTGTCGAAGCCGCTTCCGCCCCGAACCGTGCCGGCACCATCGTCGGATTTCGCAGCCCTTGACGAGATGCGCCACCGCTTTGCCGAGGCGATCGCCGCCACCGACCATCTTGGCCTGCTGATGCTGCCTGCTGCCATGCAGCTTGCAGAGGTCGACAAGTCCGACCGCCTGCTGCTCGCCCGTGTGGAGAGCGTTGTCGGCGCACAGGACATTGCGGTGTTGCGCGAAGCGCTGGCTCAAGCGGAAGCGGGGCGTCAGCAGGCCGCCCTTGCGACTGCCGCCCATGAACGCCGCAGCGAGAGAGACGACGTTGATCCCGTCGTCACCGCCTCCATCACGAGGAACACGGCCGAGGCAGCACCTGTCGCCCTCGGCTATGCTGCAACGCCAAGCGCATCCGAAACGATGGCCGCGGCCGATCCGCGCGAAGAGCCCTTCGAGGAATTGCTCTCGGCACCCCATACAGAAGATCACGGTGCTCTGCCGGATGACGGCCCGGTTCCGGGTGCCAAGCCGCAGGCCAAACCGCGTGTCGAGCGCGTGCCGGCTCCGGAAGCGCCTGTTGCAGTCACCACGACTGAAAAGCCGAATAAAAAGACGCTGTTCGGCATGCTGGCCTACGCCAAGCCGGAAAATCCGATCACCACGGATGACGGGGCAGGGGGCATCTTCAACCGCAAGAATAGCCTGCCCGGTCCGGGAAGCCGCATTGCCGTCTACGTGATCGAGGATTCCGTCGTGCACATGCCCAATGGTGAAAAGCTGCGCGCCCATTCCGGTCGTGGCCACATGCGCGACAATCCCAAATATGTGCATGTAAAGAACATGGGGCCGACGCCACCCAACGTTTACAAGCTGCGCATGCGCGAAGCCCGTTTCCATGGCATCGAGGCCATTCGCATGAACCCCGTCGGCGATGCCAAGATGTATAACCGCGATGGCTTCCTGACCCACACTTACCTGCTGCGCCGTCGTGGTGACAGCTCAGGCTGTGTCGTCTTCGAAGACTACAATAAGTTCCTCAATGCCTATAAGCGGGGACACGTCCATACGTTGATCGTCGTGCCCAGCATGCGGGAACTGCCAAAATATATGGCGATGCTCTGATGAAAAGGCCCCCGCGATGATCTCGCGGAGGCCTTTTCGCTTTGCTTGGCGGAGCCTGCGGATACAGGCCCCTTGTAAGCTCTGGCTTACATCGCCGGGATCACCGTGATCGACTTGATCGCCGCCGGCGCACCGGTGATGTCACCGGTCTTCGTTGCTGCACCCGTTTCAAGGCTGACCGTGTAGAGTGCGCTATCGGCAACCAGCCAGGCGGTATTCTTGCCGTCGGCTCCCGCTTCGATGTCGAAGGCATAGGTCTTCGGCATGCCCTCGATGCCCAGCTTGCCGATCGCCTTCAGCGTTCCGTCATTCGGCTTGGTCTGCTGGATGAGCGCGCCGATCGTCGCGTCGATGTTGTACATCGCGGTCTTTTCCGGCTTGCCGACAGAATTCGTATAGGCGGCAGCGACGGTATTCGGGGTTTCGCCCTTGTGCATGTCGCCTTCCTCGAAGACGAGGCTGCCGTCCACGGTCACGGCACCCGTGTCGGGATGGACGCGATGATTGGTGGTGCCGGTCATGTAGCGCAGCCGGTCAGCCGCCGGGTTGAAGTTCACGACCACAGGCGCATCGCCGATCGTCAGCGGCTTGTCCATCTTGGCGAGTTCCGTTGCCGCGCCGGTTTCCGGATCGATGGTGACGATGACATTGTCCGCCGTCACGCCAACGATGGTCTGATTGGCCGGACGGTAGTCGATGCCGACGAGGCGATCGACGCCGGTGACGTCCATCGACTTCGAGACTTCAGGCTTTTCAGTGTCGAACATCACGAGCGTCTTGTCGCCTGCGAGACCGACGACCTGAGCGGCCTGGGCGCCGAAGGCCGCAAGGGCGGTGGCTGCGGCAAGGCTGAGGATACGGATGCTGGTCATGGAAAACTCTCCCGTTTGGATGGTGGCGACACCGATCTGGTGCCTCCTGAACCAAAGACACGCGGCAGATGCCGATTGGATGCAGGCGTCAGAAGTTTTTTTCTTCTGCATCCAGAGACGCTCGTCGCGTGTCTCCGAAATGAAGGAGAAACTCATGGACGTGGCGATGACGAGCGGCAGTTCTTCGGCGGGTGCATGTGGTGCAGGTTGCCAAATCAGACGGGTGAGCTACTTTCCGCGCAGGTTCTTGGAAGGAAGCTGGATGGAGAATGAGCAAGATAAGCTCGGTGCGGCACTGAAAGCCTGTGCCGCAGGGGATCGCAACGGCCTGGCCTTGATCTACGAAAGCGAGGCGGCTCGCATGGTCACGGTGGCTGAGCGAATCTTGCGTCGTCACGACCTGGCGGAGGAAATCGTCCAGGAAGCCTTCTTGCAGATCTGGAACAAGGCCTGGCAGTACGATCCGTCGCGCGGCTCCGCGCGCGGATGGATCTTTGCAATTGTTCGGTCACGCTCGCTGAATGCACTCCGGGATGGTGGGCGGGAAGATCTGACTGAAACGGACAGCCTCGAGCGACTGCAGGATGATGGCGCGGATGCCCTCTATCACGATCTGTTCGATCAGCTCGATACAACAAGTCGCCTTCGCGCCTGTCTTGGACGGCTCGACGGGCTGCGTCGCAAGACGGTCATGATGGCTTATGTCTCGGGCTACAGCCATGGCGAGATCGCCGGTCGTTTGAAATTGCCGCTTGGGACCGCCAAGGCCTGGATCCGCCGCTCGCTGGTAGCGCTGAGGGAGTGCATGGCATGAGCACATGGCACACTTTAGCCGAACGCGCCGATGCCTATGTTCTCGGACTGATGGACGAGGACGAGCATCGTTCAACCGAAACCGAGATGGAACGCGACGAGAGCCTCGCCCGTGCCGTTGCCGTGTCGCGTGATAAGTTCCTAGAGCTCGACCTCGTCGGTCCGACCGCGAGCGTATCTCCTGATCTCTGGGCAAGGATTGAACGACAGCTCGGTCCGCAGGAGCGACCGAAGAGCGCCGCCGCTCCGCCAGCGGCTGTCAACGACAATGGCCTCTCCTGGTGGCGAGGCTTCGGTCTGGCGGCTGCGGCCGCCTCACTCCTGCTTGTCGGCGCCTTGTCTTACACCCTTCTCCGCAGCGCGGAGCCACAGGTCATCGCCGTTCTGATGAATGAACAGGGCGAGCCGGTCGTGATGATCGAGGATTTCGGCAATGAGACGGCCAAGGTGATCCCGCTTTCCGACGTGTCCGTGGCCGCAGACCGGTCGCTGCAGCTCTGGACGCTGCCGCCGAGCGATACCGGACCGGTATCGCTCGGCGTTCTCGACGGTTGGCGGACGGCAACAGTCGAAGGGCCTGATCTTCCCGGCCCAATCGAGGAGCAGCTCTACGAGATCACGGTGGAGCCTTTGGGTGGATCACCGACGGGCAAGCCGACAGGCCCGATCCTGGGCAAGGGCTTCGCAAAGGTGCCGCGCCCATGAGTGTGGCGTCGCGCCCGGCGTGCAGGCGCGACCCTTGTCAGGCTCAGAACTCCTGCCACTCGTCCTGCTTGAGAGCGGCATTTCCATGCGTCTGCGCCGGGCGTGCCGGTGCGCGCCGGGGTGCTGCTGCAGGGCTGGATGGCGTGTGAGCGCGTGCCGCACCATGGGATGCTGACGTCGTCCCCTGCTGGCCGGTATAGTGCCTGCCGAGGGTAAAGCGGGAGATGAACTGGCGAAGCCGCTGTGTCTCCGTTGCCAGCGTGGCGCTCGCAGCGTTGGACTCTTCCACCATGGCAGCGTTTTGCTGGGTGACCTGGTCCATCTGATTGACCGCCGAGTTGACCTCGGAGAGGCCGGTTGCCTGTTCGCGTGCCGAGCTGGCTATGGCCTGCATGTGGTCATTGACCGCCACGATATTGTCCTGGATCGTCTTCAAGGCCTCACCGGTCTCGCTGACCAGCTTGACGCCGTTCTTGACTTCTTCGGAGGAGTTGCGGATCAGCTCCTTGATCTCCTTCGCAGCACCGGCGGACCGCTGCGCGAGCTCGCGGACTTCCTGCGCAACAACAGCAAAACCCTTGCCCGCTTCGCCGGCGCGAGCCGCTTCGACGCCGGCATTCAGCGCCAGCAGGTTAGTCTGGAAGGCAATTTCGTCGATCACCCCGATGATATTGGAAATCTGGTTCGAGGACTGCTCGATGCGTGCCATGGCGCCTACAGCCTCGGCAACGATCTGGCCGGAGCGCGTCGCGCTCGTATCGGCGGCGAGGGTGGCGTGTCGGGCTTCCTCGGCGCGCTTCGAGGCGTTGTTGACGTTGACGGTGATCTGGTCGAGGGCCGCTGCCGTCTCCTCGAGCGAAGCCGCCTGCTGTTCGGTGCGTTTCGACAGGTCTTCGGCGCTCGAGCTGATCTCGCGGCTGCCGCTGTCGATCTGGTCGGTCGATTGCGCCACGGCGCCGAGCGTGGTTGCAAGCTGCGTCACGGCGTCGTTGAGGTTGGTTCTGAGAGCTTCGAAATCCCGAGCGAAGGGTCTGTCGATCGTGAAGCTGACATCGCCCTTGGCCATGCGTCCAAGCGCATCGCCGATCGTGTCCACGGCATGCACGCGCTCGGTCACATCGGTGGCAAATTTCACCACCTTGGTCACACGGCCGCGATCGTCCATGATCGGATTGTAGGAGGCGTTTATCACGACCTTCTTGCCGCCCTTGCCGTAGCGGGTGAACTCGGCGGCCTGGAACTTGCCGGCTCGCAACTGCGTCCAGAACTCCTGATAGTCAGGCGTGCGCGCATATTCGGGGTCGACAAACAGACTGTGCTGCTTGCCCTTGATCTCGTCCATTCGGTAGCCGAGGGCATCAAGAAAGTTCTGATTGGCCGAGACCACTTCCCCTTGCGGCGTGAATTCGATGATGGCCTGGACGCGGCTGATGGCCTCCATCTGGTTCTGGAAGTCGAGGTTCTGCAACCGTTCCTTGGCGTTGGCCCATTCCACGACGAAGCCGGTGGTTTTGGCGCCATTCTTCAGCGGCGTGACGATCAGGTCAAAAGCCCGGTGGCCGACCCAGATGGTTGCCTTGTGCTGATTCTTCAGGCTCGACAGCATGTTACGCTGATGCCCGGGATCTTTGTGGAAGATGTCGATATTGCTGCCGATCAGCCTGTCGAAGTCGAAGCGCGGCAATTCCTTTTTCAGGTCACTCTCCGCTTCCTTCAACATCGCCTTCGTAGCGGTGTTCATGTAGCGGATGTTGAGTTTGTCGTCGGCGATCATGATGTTCGCGGTAATGACCTCAAGCGATTCAAGCTGCGAGTGGGTGTTGCTGGACATTCCAAACATGTTGCCTTGGTCCTTTGGCCAATTTCCTGCTTCAGAAACCGGACCGCACATTCAAAAGGTAGACAAAGGGCGAAGGTGCAGCAGCAGAATCGTCGTTTTGTATAACCTATTGATATCGCCTTTGTTTCTGTTTCAAATTATATAAAATTAGAAGTGTCGAATTTATTAAAGGACGCGTTTGCGAGCACACTGCCGGACGAACACTGTCAGTCGGAACAGACAAAAAAGGCCGCGATCGCTCGCGGCCTCTAGTCAAACATGTGCGCAAAAGACGGATTCAGAACAAGACGCTTGCGCCTTGGTCGGCAGGCCCGGCGATCCTGCGGAAGCTCGCAAACAACTCGCGTCCCATACCGAATTCATTGTCATCCAGATTGGTCGTCGCCAGCGGCCGGGCATCGAATTCGGCGGCATCGACCATAACTTCGAGCGTGCCGGCGATAGCGTCCAGCCGGACAATGTCTCCGTCCTTGATCTTGGCAATTGCGCCGCCATCGACGGCTTCCGGCGTCAGGTGGATCGCTGCCGGGATCTTGCCCGAGGCGCCGGACATGCGCCCGTCGGTAACGAGTGCCACCTTGAAGCCGCGATCCTGAAGAACGCCGAGCGGTGGTGTCAGACGGTGCAGCTCCGGCATGCCGTTGGCCTTGGGACCCTGGAAGCGAACGACGGCGATGAAGTCCTTTTCCAGCTTGCCGGCCTTGAAAGCATCCTGCAGTTCCTGCTGATCGTTGAAAACGATCGCGGGGGCTTCGACGACATGGCGCTCCGGCTTGACGGCCGAAATCTTGATGACCGCCTTGCCGAGATTTCCCGTCAGCATCTTCAATCCGCCATTGGCCTGGAAAGGCTTGTCGATCGTTGTCAGCACCTTCGGATCGGCGCTGACCTCCGCTGCCGGCTCTCGGTGGACGTTACCGTCATCGCCGAGCTTCGGATCGATCGTATAGGCAGCCAGACCCTGGCCGTAGACGGTGCGTACGTCGTCATGCACATAACCTGCCTTGAGCAATTGCTTGATCAGGAAGCCCATGCCGCCGGCTGCGTGGAAGTGGTTCACGTCGGCAAGCCCGTTCGGATAGACGCGGGCGAGAAGCGGCACGATGTCGGAGAGTTCCGAAATGTCCTGCCAGGTGAGCTGGATGCCGCCGGCACGCGCCATGGCGATCAGGTGGATCGTATGGTTGGTGGAGCCGCCGGTTGCGTGCAGACCGACGACACCGTTGACGATCGAGCGTTCGTCGATCATCTCGCCAGCCGGCGTGAATTCGTTGCCGAGCGCGGTAATGGCGAGCGCCCGCTTCGTCGCTTCCTTGGTGAGAGCGTCGCGCAGCGGAGTGCCCGGATTGATGAAGGAGGCGCCGGGCAGGTGGAAGCCCATGATCTCCATCAGCATCTGGTTGGAGTTGGCCGTACCGTAGAAGGTACAGGTGCCCGGCCCATGATAGGACTTGGATTCCGCTTCGAGCAGTTCCGCACGCCCGACCTTGCCCTCGGCATAGAGCTGGCGAATGCGCGACTTCTCGTCGTTCGGGAGACCGGTCGTCATCGGTCCGGCAGGAACGAATACGGCGGGCAGGTGGCCGAAGGTGAGGGCAGCGATCATCAGACCGGGCACGATCTTGTCGCAGACGCCGAGATAAACGGAGCTGTCGAACATGTTGTGCGACAGGCCGATGGCCGCCGACATCGCGATCGCATCGCGCGAGAAGAGCGAGAGCTCCATGCCCGGTTGGCCCTGGGTTACGCCGTCGCACATTGCGGGAACACCACCCGCGACCTGTGCCACGCCGCCGGCTTCGGATGCTGCCTGGCGGATCAGCGCCGGATAGGTCTCAAAGGGCTGGTGGGCCGAGAGCATGTCGTTATAGGCCGTGATGATGCCGAGGTTGGGCACCACGTCGCCGGCCAGGGCTTCCTTGTCCTTGGGGGAACAGACGGCGAAGCCATGGGCGAGGTTGCCGCATGACAGAGTCGAACGATGCACGCCCTTGGAGATTGCCCGACGTGTGCGGTCGAGATAGGCTTCGCGGGTCGGTTTGGAACGCTCGACGATCCGCTTGGTGATGGCTTCGATGCGGCTGTCTGCACTCATGAGATATTGCTCCTCATCTGGCGCGGGCGCTCAAGGCGCACATCGCGCAAAGGCCTCCTCGGCCGTGAAACTCGTCTTATGCGCATCACCTGCCGGAACGCTCCGACAGGCGAGGGCTCTCCCTCAGGGCGCCCAGTAGATGTCGGTTGCGGTATGGGCCCGTTCAAGAACGGCCCGGATCGGCATCTCTGCCTCGTCCGTGCCGGCAAGCGCCTTGTCCAGCACAGCTTTCTTTTCTGCACCTTCGATATGCACGACCAGCAGGCCGGCATCATGAAGAGCGGAGAATGACAGCGTCAGGCGGGCTTCGCCCGCACCTGGCGCTTCCATGGTCATGACGCGGCGCGGCTGCTTCAGATCGAGCGCGGCGTCCAGATGGTCGCCGCCGGGAAAGAACGAGGCGGTATGCCCGTCCGTGCCCATGCCGAGGATCGCAACGTCGAAGGGTTCCGTCATGCCGGGCACGATGCCGGAGGCCGTCTTTGCAGCCTCCTCGATCGTCGCTTCCGGACGGTAGAGCGGCACGAACTCTGCCGCTTCAGCCGCATTCTTCAGGAGATGCGTCTTGACCAGCAGGTGGTTCGAACGCGGATTGTCTTCCGGCACGAAGCGCTCATCCACCAGCGTCACCTTGACCTTCGGCCAGGCGAGCGCTCGCGTTGACAGAGCCTCGAAGAACACCTTGGGCGTCGAGCCACCGGAGACGGCAAGCGTGGCTTCGCCGCGCTCGGCAATCGCAGCCGACAAGGCCGAAGCCACGGTATCGGCGAGACCAGCCGCAAGAGCGGCTCCGTTCTCGAAAATCTTCATCTGATGCGCCATTGGTCCGGGCCTCAGTCGATTTCGTGCCAGGTGCGACCGTCACGCTCGATCAGCGCAATGGCCTGGCTCGGGCCCCAGGTGCCGGACGTATAGCCCTGCGCCTTCTGGCCAATTTCCTCCCAGGATTTGAGGATCGGATCGCACCAGTTCCATGCGGCTTCCACTTCGTCGCGGCGCATGAACAGCGTCTGGTTCGAACGGATGACGTCCATCAGCAGGCGTTCATAGGCATCCGGATTGCGCACGTCGAAGGCCTGGGCGAAGCTCATGTCGAGCGACACGTGGCGCAGGCGCATGCCGCCCGGACCCGGATCCTTGATCATCAGCCACTGCTTGACGCCTTCGTCCGGCTGCAGGCGGATGACCAGCTTGTTGGCCTCGATGCGGCCGGCTGCATCGCCGAAGATCGAATGCGGGATCGGCTTGAAGGCGATGACGATCTCCGACATGCGGGTTGCCAGACGCTTGCCGGTTCGCAGGTAGAAGGGCACGCCCGCCCAGCGCCAGTTGTTGATCTCCGCCTTGATCGCGACGAAGGTTTCCGTGTCGGACACGGAGCCCAGCTCCTCCTGGTAACCATTGACGGCACCACCGGCGGAAGCGCCAGCGCGATATTGGCCGCGAACCGTCTGCTTCTCGACATTGGCCGGCGTGATCGGCTTCAGCGAGCGCAGCACTTTGAGCTTCTCGTCGCGCACGGCCTCGGCGTCGAGCGAGGAGGGCGCTTCCATGGCCACAAGGCAAAGCAGCTGCAGGATATGGTTCTGCACCATGTCACGCAGCGCGCCGGCCTTGTCGTAATAGGTGACGCGGCCTTCGAGGCCGACGGATTCGGCCACCGTGATCTGAACGTGGTCGATATGGGCGGAATTCCACAGCGGCTCGTAGAGCGCGTTGGCGAAGCGCAACGCCATCAGGTTCTGCACCGTCTCCTTGCCGAGATAGTGATCGATGCGGAAGATCTGCTCTTCCTTGAACACCTTGCCGATCGTGTCGTTGAGGATCTGCGCCGAGGCGAGATCACGGCCGATCGGCTTTTCGACAACGATCCGGGTCGACTTGGTGATCAGCTTGTGGTCGCGGATCTTGTCGGCAATGTCGCCAAAGATCGACGGGGACACGGCGAGATAGAAGGCGCGAACGATATCCTTGCCCTGATCGAGCAGCTTCTTCAGATCTTCCCAGCCCTGGTCCGACTTGGCATCGACAGAGACGTAATGGACGCGATCGAGAAACTTTGCGACTTCGCTCTCTTCCAGCTCCTCGGCCTTCAGGTGCTCATGAAGCGCGTCGAGCGTGAACTTGCGATACTCTTCATGCGTCATCGCCGTGCGTGAAGCACCGATGATACGGGTCGGCTCCGTCAACTGACCCGCGAGCTGGCGGTGGAACAGAGCCGGCAGTAGCTTGCGCTCGGCCAAGTCGCCGGTGCCGCCGAAGACGACGTAGTCAAAGGGTTCAACGGGGATGATCTGGCTGCTCATGCGCATCTCTCGTTCGGCAAATTCGTTGGACAGGTTCTAATCTAATCGATTTAAAAAAGCCACCCCGACCGGGTGGAAATTGTCTTTGGATGGCGCTGGAAGTATGAACAAAGTGTGTTCTGCGACAATCAAACACACCTGCCAGCGCCCAGTGTGAGCGGCTCCGGCAGGTGGCACTCACGTGTCAGAAACGGTCCCGGAGCGCATACCAGGTGAGCGCGAGGAACAGCAGTGGCTTGCGCAGGCTGGCACCTCCTGGGAAGGGCGGGATCTTCAGGTCCTTGAGCACGTCCAGCTCTCGGGCATTGCCGGCCACCATGTCGGCATACATCTTGCCGCAATAGTTGGAGAGCATCACGCCGTGTCCCGAATAACCCGCAAGTGAGGTTACGCCGGGCATCACATCCCGGGCAAAAGGCTTGCGCGGCAGGGTAATGCCAACCGAGCCGCCCCAGCCATGGGTGATCTCGATGGTCTTGAGATCGGGATAGATCTCGGCGATTTGCCGGCGGATATGGGTCGAGATATCGCGCGGGCTATCGGCGGTATAGGCCTCGCGCCCGCCGAACAGAAGCCGCCCATCGCGACTCTTGCGAAAGTAGCGCACCACGAACCGGCTGTCGGCAACGGCCTCCGAGCCCTTGAGCACCTGCGGGAACATGTCCAGCGGTTCCGTCGCCCCGATGAAGGAGCGGATCGGCATCACATGGGCCGCCGTCACCGGCTCCAGATTGCCGATATAGGCATTGGTCGCGATCAGCAGACGGTCGGCAGTGATCGTGCCACGCGGCGTGTCGATTAAGGTCTTGCCGCCTTCCTGGCGAATGGCGTTCGCGGGCGTCATCTCGTGGATGCGAGCTCCGGCCGCCGCCGCGACCCTTGCCAGACCAACCAGCAGCTTCAGCGGATGGATATGCCCCGTGCCGGTATCGCGCACGCCGTAGTGATAACGCGTCGAGCCGACACGCTCATGGGTTTCTTCCCGGTCCATGAAGGAAATATGCGGATAGCCATAGCGAACGGCCATGATCTCGGCCTCGTGCCGATATTCCTCTTCCCCACCGCGCTTGTGCGAGACATTCATCTGCCCCGGAAGATATTCAATATCGATGCCGTGCTGTTCGGCGAAGTCCAGCAGGTAATGCTTGGCGTTCTCCGCCATCTCGAACAGCGCCTTTGACCGCTCGAAGCCGAGTTCGGTCTCCAGTTCTGCCGGAGATGCGCGCTGGCCGGTGCCGAGCTGGCCGCCATTGCGACCCGAGGCGCCGTCACCAAAGCGGCCCCCCTCGATCAGCACGACCGAGACGCCGAGGCGGGCAAGGTTGAATGCGGCCTGCAGGCCGGTAAAGCCGCCGCCGATGATGGCGACGTCTGCAGAGGTGGAACCGTCGAGGGCCGGGTATTCCGGCCGCTCGCCAACACTCGCCTGATACCAGGAAATTCCCGGCGCGATCGGGCTTTGCCATGTCATGGGGCGCCTCCCTCACACGTTGAGCAGGAGGAATTCGCGTTCCCACGGGCTGATCACCTGCATGAAGGTCTCGAACTCGCCGCGCTTCACGCCGGCATAGAGGCCGACGAATTCCGAACCGAAGACCTCGTGGAAGTCGGTTTCACCCTCGAGCAGGGCAACGGCTTCCAGCAGGCCGCGTGGCAGATCGACGGATCCCTCGTTCGCCGACCCTTCCGCCGCTGCCGTCGGTTCGATTTCCTTGACGATGCCGAGATAACCACAGGCGAGCGAAGCCGCGAGCGCAAGATAAGGATTGGCATCCGAACTCGGCAGGCGGTTTTCGACGCGCCGTGCGGCGGAATCCGACACCGGCACGCGGAAGGCCGTCGTGCGGTTGTCGTAACCCCAGGCATTGTTGACGGGTGCGGCCATGTCCGGCGTCAGGCGACGGTAGGAATTCACGTAAGGCGCCAGCATCACCAGCGAGCTTGGTACATATTTCTGCATGCCGCCGATGAAGTGGAAGAATTCCGGCGAGGCAGAGCCGTCTGGATTGGAGAAGATATTCTTGCCTGTTTTGGCATCGACGACCGACTGGTGGATGTGCATCGCGGATCCCGGCTGCCCCTGCATCGGCTTGGCCATGAAGGTCGCATAGATCCCGTGCTTCAGCGCCGCTTCGCGGATCGTGCGCTTGAACATGAAGACCTGGTCGGCAAGTTCGATCGGATTGCCGTGGCGCAGATTGATTTCGAGCTGTGCCGGCCCTTCCTCGTGAATCAGGGTGTCGATCTCGAGTCCCTGCTTCTCCGAGAAGTGATAGATGTCGTCGATCAGCTCGTCGAATTCGTTGATGGCGGCGATCGAATAGCCCTGGCCACCGATGATCGAGCGACCGGAGCGGCCCTTCGGCGGATGCAGCGGATAGTCCGGGTCGTCGTTCATGGCGACGAGATAGAACTCGATTTCCGGCGCGACCACCGGCTTCCAGCCCTTTTCGTCATAAAGGCGCAGCACGTTCTTCAACACATTGCGCGGCGTGTAGGAGACGTTCTCCCCGTCCACATTGACGATGTCGCAGATCACCTGTGCGGTCGGATCGGTCTCCCACGGCACGACCGAAAGCGTCGAAAGATCCGGCAAGAGCTTCAGATCGCTGTCGCGCGGCTCGTAGCGGAAATTCTCCGTCTCGTCAGGATATTCGCCCGAGATCGTGTGGCGGTAGAGTGCCGAGGGAAGCGCCAACGACGTGTTGGACGTGAACTTCGACGACGGCATCATCTTGCCGCGCGGCACGCCGGCGAGGTCAGGCGTAATGCACTCGATATCCTCGATGCCGCGCGCCCGGAGCCAGGTGGCCGCTTCCTTCCAGTTCGAGACGCCGCGCTTGGATCCTGGATCCGGCGGGATCACCGCCTTCTTGGAGGGAGCGTTGTGGGATCTCATCATGGATTTCTTCGCGGGCATGTCTCACCGGTTGGTTGTTAATGCTGGTCATCATAGCCAGACTTTGGCCTTTGGCCAGCGGGACGCGTTGACTTTGATCATAAGTTTGTCGAGACAGGCGGCAGATCCCCGGGAGCAGCAGCATGGCCAGGAAGTACGACGTCGCGATCATCGGAGCCGGTGCCGCCGGCATGATGGCGGCCTTTACCGCCGGCCGGCGTGGGAAATCTGTCATCGTCCTCGACCACGCCAAGGCCCCGGGTGAGAAGATCCGCATCTCAGGCGGCGGGCGATGCAACTTCACCAACATCCATGCCACGCCGAAGAACTACATCTCTGAGAACCCGCATTTCGCCAAGTCGGCGCTCGCCCGCTACACACCGTCAGACTTCATCGCCATGGTCGACCGCCACAAGATCGCATGGCACGAAAAGACCCTCGGCCAGCTCTTTTGCGATGACAGCGCGAAAGACATCATTCGCATGCTTCTAGAGGAGATGCGCGCGGTACATGTCGACCTGAAACTCTCCTGCGAGATCTCCGAACTGGAGAAGGGACCGGACGGTTTCCGCCTCTCCACCAGCGAAGGCCCGATTGCCGCGGACAGTCTGGTGGTTGCCTGCGGCGGCAAGTCGATCCCCAAGATGGGCGCGACCGGCTTTGCCTATCGCATCGCCGAGCAGTTCGGCCTGCCCGTGACCGACACCCGGCCCGCGCTTGTGCCGTTGACGCTCGAACCCAATCTGCTCGGCGAATTGTCGGAGCTCTCGGGTGTTGCCATCGATGCGGACGTCTCCTGCGGCAAGACCCGCTTCCACGAGGCGCTTCTCTTCACCCATCGCGGACTGTCCGGTCCGTCCATCCTGCAGATCTCAAGCTATTGGCGGGAAGGGGACGAGATCCTGCTTTCTCTGCAACCCGAGACGGATTTTGCGGAGCTCCTGAAGGCGGCAAAGCGCGAAAACGGGCGCCAGCAGGTGCAGACGGTGCTCGCCCAGCATTTGCCCAAGCGCCTTTCGCAATATCTGGCGGAGACCGCCAAGCTGGAACGTCCTCTCGCTGATCTCCCCGACAAGGCCTTGTCATCGCTTGCCGACCGCATTCGTCGCTGGCCGATCAAACCGGCGGGGTCGGAAGGCTACCGTACGGCGGAAGTAACGCTCGGCGGCATCGATACCGGCGCGCTCGACAGCCGTACCATGCAGGCGAAAACCGTGCCGGGCCTCTTCTTCATCGGAGAGTGTGTCGATGTGACAGGCTGGCTCGGGGGCTATAATTTCCAGTGGGCCTGGGCCTCCGGCCATGCGGTTGGCGAGGCCGTCTGAGCAAAGTCTCACGCTCCGGACAAGCTTATATCTGTAATTCAGGGCTTGTTAACATGCGTCGGTCATCCTGCCCGAATGCCGGTGCGATATCGTCTGATATCGCGACATGAGGTTTGGCCGGCTTAAGGCCCCGCAAGGGCATGACCTTCCCTGGCTGCATCAAGGACCGCGCCCCATGAACCAT
The DNA here is from genome assembly GCF_042466255.1 of Rhizobium sp. R86522. Classification (NCBI taxonomy): domain Bacteria; kingdom Pseudomonadati; phylum Pseudomonadota; class Alphaproteobacteria; order Hyphomicrobiales; family Rhizobiaceae; genus Rhizobium; species Rhizobium sp. R86522. The sequence continues at coordinate 3,096,025 of NZ_JAXHBX010000001.1, read as the reverse complement.
GAGACCCGCAAGCCCCGTGCCATCGCCATTGCCGCCACCCGCACCCGTGACGCAGAGCGCGACCGGTTGCGTCATGTGAGTATCGTCTGCTTTTATGCCGCAAGCGCTGTCGCTGCACTTGCCTTTGGTCTCCTCGGCTAGGGCGTCTCGACGGTCCTCCCTGTCAGTGGCAGCAAGTCGCTTTTCAGCGGTTTGACGACAGCCACTCTTTGACACCCCGACCCTTTGGCGGTGCTAGCTTTTCCTCGATCAACGATCTCTGTCCCGCTTCGGGATGTCAGTCTTTGGCCTTAACTCCGTCTTGAGACTTTTACTGCAACTGTTTTGGCTGGTAGGAGCAAAGACGGCGAAGACGACAGTCAGAGCCGCCACTTTTTTAAGGTTGCGGCGCAGCTTTGATGCCGTTTTCGTTTGGAGGAACAATGTTGATCGATCAAATACTGTCGCGCTTTTCGATATCGACCAAGGTCATTGCCTTTGTGCTGCCCTTCGTCCTGTCGATCACCGCAGTCGGTCTCATGGGCCTCTACGCATCCGGCCTCCTGCAGCAGCGCATGGAAATTTCCAACGGCACGATGCGTTCGCTGAACGGCTTCCGGAACGTCAACGCCGCCATGACCCACTTCCTCGATCAGACCTCGGAAGAAACGCGCAGCGCCGTCTTGAACCAGCTTGCGTCCCAGCAGTCGACGCTCACGCAGAACATCTCGGAAATCGGCGCCGACGGCATGGGGCGCAACTTCCTTGATGAGGCGATTGCCGGCACGGGTGCCGTCAACGAGAAGATCGATGCGCTCTGGCAGTTGCACGAGGCGGAGGTGAAGCTGGCCACTTCCATCCAGAACCATCTGACGGGCTTGATGGCGCAGCAGATCCGCGTGTCGGATGAGGCGCAGAAACTGCAGCGCGCCGTCGTCGGTGGTGAAAATGATGCGAAGGGTGCCTTGAAGGAAGCCGAGCGCCTGTCTTCCGGTGCCAAGCACCTCTCGGAAGTCTTCCAGGGCTTCTTCTCCGCAGGAACCCCTGAAGAGCAATTCCCCTACCTGCAGAAACAATTGCCTGAACTGGTCAAGACCCAGCGCAAGATTGCCAATGCCCTGCCGGCTGAAAGCAGGGACATGGGCAAGGCCCTCCTGGCTGCGATCAACGAGATCAAGGCGAAGGTCGCGACCGGCGACATGAGCCTTGAGAACGCCCGTGCCGTTGGCTCGATGATCTCGCGTTTCCGCGGCTTCGAAGCGACGCTCAGCGCGGGTGCCGCCGTCAAATATGCCGAGTCCGTGCAGAAATTCGCCGCTGTCGAGACCGGCGCCGTACAGGCAGCCGATGTTCTCGTCGGCAGCCGCACCCTGATCGCCGATGTCTATGATCTGCGCATCATGACCGCCACTTTCCTGAACGTAAAGGATGACAAGACCCGCGAGCCGATCCTTCGCCAGATCAAGCTGATCGGCGACAACCTTGCGGTTCTCGGCGGCAGTATCGCCGACAAGGCCTTCTACGACAGCCTGACGGCAGCCATCACACCGCTGCTGGTCTCGCTGACGATCGATACCGAAGCCCTCGTGAAGACCAGCGCCGAACGCATCGCGAGCTTCGATCAGGCGAGCCGCACGATGGATGCCATCTGGGCCTCGCTGACCTCCTTTGCCGATCTGCAGAAGGATGTCGCCGGCACGGAGCGCCAGGAAGCAAACCGCCTTTCGATCGGCACCATGATCGCCGGTGTCCTCCTCGCCGTCATCGGCGGTATCGCGCTGGTCCTGACCCTGCAGCGGCCGATCACCCGCATCACCACAACCATGCAGCGCCTTGCTGAAGGTGACCTCGAAGCCGGCATTGCCGGCGACAAGCGCGGTGACGAGATCGGCGCCATGGCCCGCGCACTCGCCGTCTTCAAGACGAACGCCCGCACCAAGCTCGAGATCGAATCCGAGCGGCAGCGCGAGCAGATGGAAGCGGAAGCCGAGCGTCGCCGCAACGACGAGGAAAAGCAGGCGCTCGACCGGGAGATCGAACATGCCGTCGGCAAGCTCGCCCAGGCGCTGGAGCGTCTTGCCAATGGCGATATTTCCTTCGAGATCGAAGGCCGCTTCCACGGACGCCTGGAACAGCTCCGCAACGACTTCAACCTGTCGCTGTCGCGTCTGCGCGACACGATGCATCAGATCTCCGGGAACGTCGACCAGATCCAGAACAATGGCCGCCAGATGGCGCAGTCTGCACTCGATCTCGCCCGCCGCACCGAGCAGCAGGCAGCCTCGCTTGAGGAGACCGCTGCCGCGGTCGATGAGATCACCGCAGCCGTTCGCTCGTCCTCGGAGCGCGCCGAGATGGTGAATGGCGTCGTCCGCGAGGCGAAACAGAACGCCGACGAATCCGCTGTGGTCGTCGGCAGCGCGATTTCGGCCATGGGCCGCATCGAGGAGGCCTCGCGTCAGATCTCCAACATCATCGGCGTCATCGACGAGATCGCCTTCCAGACCAACCTGCTCGCTCTGAACGCTGGCGTCGAAGCCGCCCGCGCCGGGGAGGCCGGCAAGGGCTTCGCCGTCGTTGCCCAGGAAGTGCGTGAACTGGCCCAGCGCTCGGCCGGTGCCGCAAAGGAAATCAAGGCGCTCATCAACCGTTCTGCCGAAGAGGTGGCGAACGGCTCCACCCACGTTCAGCAGACGGGAACCGTGCTCTCGCGCATCGGCGGCCAGATCGCGATGATCAGCGAGCATATCGAGAAGATTGCCGAGACGAGCAGCGAGCAGTCCGGCGCGCTGCAGGAGGTCAATGGTGCCGTCGGTCGCATGGACCAGATGACCCAGCAGAATGCTGCGATGGTTGAGGAAGCGACCGCCGCCACACAGGATCTCTCGGCCCAGACCGATGCCCTGCGGGATCTGCTCCAGCAGTTCCGCATCGAGGCCGGTCGTTCGCGGTCTGTCGATCGCGCCGCCTGAGGTTCCACCTTCGCCAAACGGAAAAGCCCGGTCATCGCACCGGGCCTTTTTTGTATCAAGCCTCAGCCAGACGACAAGATCTGCCCGGATCGGTCTCGCAATCGACCTCCGCATCTCGTCTGCGAACCTGTCTTTCGCGCATGGTGCGGATGAAGCGCCGCAGACGGGCCCAGGGCACTTCGCTATACTGTGCGTAGAATTCCTCTTCGGACAGTCGGGCCTTCTGCCCTTGTTCTTGGTTTAGCGCGGCAATGGCGAGGGCTGCATAAACTTCGTGCATGACGGATCTCCTGCTGTTGAAGCCGTCTTCCCTTTTATCCATCATTTTTGGATGCAGGTACGCTCATGATCGTGCTATGCATTTCATCTATGAAAGACATATCGTGGGACGCCTATCAACTCTTCCTCGCCGTTGCGCGGCAAGGCGGCCTGTCGGCTGCCGCTGAGACCACCGGTCTCAGTGCCGCCACCCTTGGCCGACGCATGGTCGAACTTGAGCAGGTGCTGGGCCGCGAGCTCTTCCTGCGCAGCCAGACCGGTTATCGCCTCACCCGCGACGGCAGCCAGTTGCTGCAGCATCTGGTTGAATTGGAAGCCGGAAGCAGGAGGGTGGAGGAATGGCGACGTGGCAAGGCGGGTCAGTCCCTGGTGCGCATCAGCCTTGGTACCTGGATCGCCTGGCTGCTCTGCCAGAACATGTCGACGATCCGCACCCCCCGCGACGCCTTCCGCATCGACCTGCACGTCGCCGAGCAACGTGCCAGGCTTGCGCATCGGGAGAGTGACATCGGCATCCGCGCCTTTGAACCAGAAGAGCCGAACCTCGCCGCGATCGCAGCAGGCGAAGTGGCCTATGCGGCCTACAGGGCCCGCAACAGGGAATGGATGGGCCCGGAGCCCTGGGTCGCGGTTGATGACGAGAATGCCGTCTCCGCCTATCTGCGCTGGCCGCGCCAGCAGTCGGCGGAGCAGATCGTCGCGACGGTCAATCGCCCGAGGTCGCTGAGGGATCTCGTCAGGGCGGGAGCCGGTGTCGGCGTGCTTCCCTGCTTCGTTGGGGATCTCGATCCGACACTCGAGCGGGTCGGCGAGGAAATCCCGGAACTGCGCCATCGCCAGTGGATCGTCATCAACAATGACGATCGTCATCGAAGCGATATCCGCATGGTGGCCGATCGGGTTGCAAAACTGTTGAAGTCACATCGGGATGTTCTGGCGGGCAAGCGCCCCAGCACGAGCAACTGACGTCAAGCCGAAAATGAAAAACCCGCACGACGACCGGCACTCCTCCTCAGAGGCGATCATCGTGCGGGAACCGATCCGGAGGTCAGGTGCCGGACGGGGGATAGTGACGGGGGATAGTGATGTGGCTCAGGCGGCCTGATGATTGCCCTGGGTCACGATGACGGGGATCAAGAGATCACCCCAGTTGCCGTCGCCACCATGATGGCGGGCGGAGCGGACGAGCTCGACCGAGACGCCGGCATCTACGGCCTTCATGATCGAATGGTTGAGACGGTGCAGGTCATTGGCCAGCATGCGGATCATCGCCTGCTGATCGGTGCTCATGGCCGAGGACTGTTCTTCGGCGCGTTCCTTGACTCGGGTCTGGGGTGTCATGGCATTTCTCCTCTTGGTGTTGGGGGTTCTTGAATGGTGGATCTCGTCTTCCTTTCCCCGCTTGCGGGGAGAGGGTAGGGTGAGGGGCCGTCGCCCAGGTTTATTCAGCTGCCGGCTTGAACTGCTCGGTTTCGGTCGATTCCTTCATCGCGGTCGTCGAAGACTGGCCGGCGGTGATGGCGAGCGAGACGGCGTCGAAGTAACCGGTGCCGACTTCGCGCTGGTGCTTGGTCGCGGTGTAACCATTGACCTCGGCGGCGAATTCCGCCTCCTGCAGCTCCGAATAGGCCGCCATTTGGCGATCCTTGTAGCCGCGAGCCAGTTCGAACATGCCGTAGTTCAGCTGGTGGAAGCCGGCGAGCGTGATGAACTGGAACTTGTAGCCCATCGCACCCAGTTCGCGCTGGAACTTGGCAATCGTCGCGTCGTCGAGGTGCTTCTTCCAGTTGAAGGAAGGCGAGCAGTTGTAGGCGAGCTTCTTGCCCGGATGGACCTTGTGCACGGCTTCGGCGAACTTGCGGGCCTGTTCGAGATCCGGCTTGCCTGTCTCCATCCAGATCATGTCGCAGTAAGGAGCGTAGGCGATTGCGCGTGCAATGCAGGGCTCGATGCCGTTCTTAACCTGGTAGAAGCCTTCCGCAGTGCGACCCGCGTCATAGTCGACGAAGGGCTGGTCGCGCTCGTCGATGTCGGAGGTGAGAAGCTTTGCGGCTTCGGCATCAGTACGGGCGACGATCAGCGTGGGGACACCCATGATGTCGGCAGCCAGACGGGCAGCCGTCAGGTTGCGGATATGGGCGGCCGTCGGGATCAGAACCTTGCCGCCGAGATGGCCGCACTTCTTTTCAGACGCCAGCTGGTCCTCGAAGTGCACGCCTGCAGCACCCGCCTCGATGAAGGCCTTCATGATCTCAAACGCGTTGAGCGGTCCGCCGAAACCGGCTTCAGCGTCTGCAACGATCGGGGCGAACCAGGTATCGACCGAAAGGCCCTTGCCTTCCTGGGTTTCGATCTGGTCGGCACGCTGAAGTGTGCGATTGATGCGCTTGGCAAGCTCCGGTGCGGCATTGGCCGGATAGAGCGACTGGTCGGGATACATGGCGGAGGCCGTGTTGGCGTCAGCTGCGACCTGCCAGCCGGAGAGGTAGATGGCCTTGAGGCCGGCGCGGACCATCTGCATGGCCTGGTTGCCGGAGAGCGCGCCGAGCGCGTTGACGAAGGACTCTTCGTTGATCAGCTTCCACAGGCGATTGGCGCCCATTTCGGCGAGCGTATACTTGATCTCGACCGAGCCGCGCAGGCGCTGTACGTCTGCTGCAGTGTAGGGACGATCGATGCCGTCATAGCGGCCCTTGGGGGCATTCGGAACGAGATTGTAAAATTCAGTCATATCGGGTCTCCCTGTTCACTGCAGGAAGCGGGATCAGCCGTAGTTCTTGGAGCTGTTTGGCCGCTTCTGATGTGACTAGATTTACACCGCACTGCAAAAGACGACCAGAAAATTCGATAAAACAAAGGGATGAAAGAGGTTAGGCTGTCTTGCCTTTGACAGAAGTCCCGTGTAAATTTGTAAAAACAGTCACAACGCAAGGGCCGATCGTGCCGGTCTAATCTTGTAAAGGAGCTGTAAATTGGCAGAGCGCAAGATTTTCGCGGGCCCCCGCGTCCGCCGCATCAGAAACGGCCTCGGCCTCACCCAGACGGCCATGGCCGAGGCGCTCGAAATCTCGCCGTCCTATCTTAATCTCATTGAGCGCAATCAGCGGCCGCTCACGGTCCAGCTGCTCTTGAAGCTTGCCTCCGTTTACAAGGTCGATCTCGATGAGCTGCAGGGGGAGGCCGGTGGATCGACGAGCCAGCTGCGTGAGGTCTTCGCAGATCCCCTGCTTTTAGGCGAGCTGCCAGGCGATCAGGAGCTGATCGAGGTGGCGGAAGCCGCCCCCAATGCCGCGAGTGGCATCGTCAAGCTCTACAGGGCTTACCGCGAGCAGGCGGCCCGGCTCTCCGATCTCGCCGATCTCCTGGCCCGCGAGGGGCACGAAACCTCTCTATCAGGCGCGCGTCTGCCGATCGATGAGGTCCGCGAAGTCTTCGAGCGTCGACCGAATTATTTCGCCCGGCTCGACGAGGCAGCCGAGACATTTCATGCGGGCTTGAACCTCGCGCCCGGTGATGATCTCGCCGTCGCGCTCAAGGCCTGGCTGCGCTCCACCCATGGCATTGTTGTTCGCGCCTTGCCGGTGCAGACGATGCCGTCGCTGCGCCGCCGATACGACCGCCATTCCATGCGCCTGTTCCTTTCCGAGCGCTTGTCGCCCTTCGATCAGTTGCGCGAGGTGGCCATGGAGGTGGTGCTTCTGGCGCTCGGCGAACATGTCCAGGCCGAACTGGATGCGTTGGGGCTGTCGTCCGGCGAGGCGCGCCGCATCGCCCGCTTCGAGCTCGCCCGTTACACAGCCCATGCCCTGATGATGCCCTACGGCGCCTTTCTCTCGGCTGCGATCCGCGCCCGCTACGACATCGACGTGTTGCGTGCCCGTTTCAATGTTTCCTTCGAACAGGCCGCCAACCGTCTGACCATGATGCAGCGCCCGGGTGCTACGGGCGTACCCTTCTTCATGATGGAGATCGACAATGCCGGAAACCGCTTCCGCCGGGCGGGCGCCACCGGTTTCCCACATTCGAAGTTCGGTGGCGGCTGTCCCAAGCTCAATGTCCATGCAGCGTTTGCCCAGCCGGGTCAGGTGTTGGTCGAGCAGGTTGAGATGCCGGATGGCAGCGGCTTCGTGACGATCTCGCGGACCCTCGAAGGTCCGCAGGCCGGTTTCGGCGAGCGTATCAGGCGCACGGCCCTTCTGGTCGGCTGCGACGCCGTGAGCCGCGAAGAGGTGGCCTATGCCGCCGCTTTGCCCGATCGATCGCAGCCGGCAATCGCCATCGGCCCCGCCTGCCGGCTGTGCGAAAGATCTGGCTGTCTGGCGCGCGCCGAGCCGCCGCTCACCCGCCCGCTCGGCCTCGACGAGATGGTCACGGGCCTTTCGGCGTTCGATTTCCAATGAAGCAGATACACCCGATAAAGCATTCGCGACTGCGAAGAATTTCGCTTGTCGCCCGTCCAATTCCTTTCTAGTCTCTTAAAAAATAACGGGAATGGCATCGGGGGCTCTCCGCTCCCCAAGGCTGGAACAGGAGAAAAAAATGAAGGCTCATTTCATCCGTACGGCGTCGGTAGCCCTGGCGACGATCTTCATCGCATCGGCTGTCCAGGCGCAGGAACGCGTCGTCAACGTCTACAACTGGTCGGACTATATCGACGAATCCGTCCTTGAGGATTTCACCAAGGAAACCGGCATCAAGGTCGTCTACGACGTCTTTGATTCCAACGAACTGCTCGAAACCAAGCTGCTGGCTGGCGGCTCGGGCTACGATGTTGTCGTGCCGACGGCACCCTTCCTGGCGCGCCAGATCCAGGCAGGCGTCTTCCAGAAACTCGACAAATCCAAGCTCACCAACCTGCCGAACCTCTGGCCGATGGTGTCAGAGCGCCTCGCGAAATATGACCCCGGCAACGAATATGCCGTCAATTACATGTGGGGCACGACCGGAATCGGTTACAACGTTGCCAAGGTCAAGGAAGCACTGGGTGCCGATTTCACTGTCGACAGCTGGGATGCGATTTTCAAGCCTGAAAATGCCGAGAAGCTGAAGTCCTGTGGCATCAACATCCTCGACGCTTCGGACGAGACCTTCGCGATCGCGATGAACTATATCGGCAAAGACCCGGACAGCAAGGAATCGGCCGATCTGGAAGCCGGTGGCGAAGTCTATATGAAGATCCGCCCCTCGGTGCGCACCTTCAATTCCTCCGCCTATATCGACGATCTCGCGAACGGTGACGTCTGCATGACGATCGGTTGGTCGGGCGATATCCTCCAGGCGAAGGCACGAGCCGAGGAGGCCAATAACGGCGTCGAGATCAACTACGTGATCCCGAAGGAGGGCACCTACATGTGGTTCGACAACATGGCGATCCCCGCGGATGCCAAGAACGTCGCCGAAGCGCATGAGTTCATCAACTTCCTGATGCGCCCTGACGTGATCGCCAAGGCCTCCAACTACGTCCAGTATGCCAACGGCAACCTGGCGTCGAAGGAGATGCTCGCCCCCGAGGTTAAGGACAATCCGGCCGTTTATCCGCCGGAAGATGTCATGGCCAAGCTCTTCACCATTTCCCCTTATGGCCCGCGTGAACAACGCGTGTTGAACCGGGTCTGGACAACGATCAAGACCGGCAACTGATCAAACACTGAAATCGCCGGGCGCCACAAACGCCCGGCGAATTGCTTAAGGTGTAGGGGCAACAAGAAGAACGGCTGGGATCGGGTAATGGCGAAGACACTGGGGCCTGTTAAGCGTAAATTTTCTCCTTGGACCGATCCGGATGCCGTTCCATTCATCCGCTTCGAAAACGTCACCAAGCGCTTCGGCGATTTCGTCGCTGTCGACAATCTGAGCCTCGATATCTACGAGCGGGAATTCTTCTCGCTGCTTGGCCCCTCGGGCTGCGGCAAGACCACGCTGATGCGCATGCTGGCCGGCTTCGAGCAGCCGACCTCCGGTCGAATTCTGCTGCAGGGCCAGGATCTCTCCGGCGTGCCGCCCTACAAGCGCCCGACCAACATGATGTTCCAGTCCTACGCGCTCTTCCCGCATATGACGGTCGAGAAGAACATCGCCTTTGGTCTGGAGCAGGACAATCTGCCGAAGGCCGAGATCGACGCGCGCGTCCAGGAAATGCTGAAGCTGGTCAAGCTCGATCAGTTCGCCAAGCGCAAGCCCAACCAACTTTCCGGTGGTCAGCGCCAGCGCGTGGCACTCGCTCGCTCGCTGGCCAAGCGTCCCAAGGTGCTGCTGCTCGACGAGCCGCTCGGCGCTCTGGATCGCAAGCTGCGCGAAGAAACACAGTTCGAGTTGATGGACATTCAGACCAAGCTCGGTCTGACCTTTCTGATCGTCACCCATGACCAGGAAGAGGCGATGACCGTCTCGGATCGCATCGCGGTCATGGACAAGGGCATCCTCGTCCAGGTGGCGACGCCGGCGGAAATCTACGAGGCGCCCAACTCGCGTTACGTCGCAGACTTTATCGGTGACATCAACATTCTCGAAGCCAAGCTCGAATCCAAGGAAAGCCACGGGGCCGACGACCTTGTTCGCATCGACAGCGATGGTGTGAAGATCGTGGTCGAACAGGCCTGCGAGGCCCACAGCGGTGACACAGTCGCATTTGCCATCCGACCCGAAAAGGTGCGCATCTCCACCACCCAGCCGGAAGGCGAGACTGCAAACGCTCTGCATGGCGAGGTCTGGGACATCGGCTATCTCGGCGACTTCTCGGTCTTCATCGTCCGCCTTGACGATGGCCGCATGTTCCGCGCCGCCCAGGCCAATGTCTCGCGTCTCGTCGATCGCCCGATAACCTTCGGCGACATGGTCTGGCTGTCCTGGTCGGCCGATGCCGGCCTTGTTTTGACACGCTGAGGGGGCAAGAATGGCCGAAACCGTCGCTCCCTCGAAGCCAGGATTGGCCAAATGGCTGGTCGTCATCATTCCCTATCTGTGGATGGTGCTCTTCTTCCTGACGCCCTTCCTGATCATCGTGAAGATTTCGCTGTCCGACACGGCGATCGCCATGCCGCCCTACACGCCGGTGTTGGAAGGTTTCGCAGCGATCGGGGATTTCATTAGCCAGCTGGATTTCGAGAACTACGTCTTCCTCACGGAAGACTCTCTCTATTTCAACGCCTATGTTTCGTCGCTCCGCATCGCGCTAATCTCGACCTTTCTGCTGCTTCTGATCGGTTATCCCATGGCGCTTGCTATGGCGCGTGCTTCCGTCAGCATTCGCCCGACGCTTGTTATGCTGGTCATCCTGCCCTTCTGGACCTCGTTCCTGATCCGCGTCTATGCCTGGATCGGCATCCTGAAGCCGGAGGGGCTGCTGACCGTACTTCTGCAATCGCTCGGCCTGATGGACGAAGGCAGCCAGGTCCAGATCTTCCGCACTGAGATCGCCGTCTTCATCGGCATCGTCTATTCCTATCTGCCCTTCATGGTGCTGCCGCTCTATTCGGCTCTGGAGAAGATGGACGGCACCCTGCTGGAAGCCGCAAGCGACCTCGGCTGCCCGCCGTGGAAGGCCTTCTGGAAGATCACCTTCCCGCTGTCGATCCCGGGCGTGATCGCCGGCTCGATGATCTGCTTCATCCCGATCACCGGCGAATTTGTCATCCCCGATCTGCTTGGCGGTGCTGATACGCTGATGATCGGCAAGACGCTGTGGACCGAATTCTTCGGCAACCGCGACTGGCCGCTGGCTTCCGCCGTCGCCGTCCTGCTCCTGCTCATTCTGGTCGTGCCCATCGCGATCTTCCAGAACCAGCAGCAGAAAGTGTGAGGGCGCGATGATGAAACCCGGAAAATTCGACGCCACTATCCTGACGCTCAGCTTCGCCTTTCTCTACATCCCGATCCTGATCCTGGTGATCTATTCCTTCAACGAGTCGAAGCTGGTGACGGTCTGGGGTGGCTTTTCGCTCAAATGGTACGGCGAGATGTGGCGCAATGCCGGCCTGATGAGCGCGGCCTGGGTCACGCTCCAGGTCGGTCTTTTGAGCGCCACGCTCGGCACGGTGCTCGGCACGCTCGCCGCTCTCACACTCGTTCGCTACACACGCTTCAAGGGACGCCTGCTGTTTTCCGGCATGGTCTATGCCCCACTGGTCATGCCTGAAGTCATCACCGGCCTGTCGCTGCTCTTGCTCTTCGTCGCCATCGGCGTCGATCGCGGCCTGATGACCGTCGTGATCGCCCACACGACCTTCACCATGTGTTACGTGGCGATCGTCGTGCAGTCGCGTCTCCTCACCTTCGATACGAGCCTTGAAGAGGCAGCGCAGGATCTCGGCTGCCCGCCGGTCAAGACCTTCTTCAAGGTGACCCTGCCGCTGATCCTGCCCGCCGTCATCTCCGGCTGGATGCTCGCCTTCACGCTCTCGCTGGACGATCTCGTCATCGCAAGCTTCACCACCGGTCCAGGTGCCACGACGCTACCGATCAAGATCTACTCGCAGGTGCGCTTAGGGGTAACGCCCGAGATCAACGCTATCTGCACCATCCTCATCGGGATCGTGACCCTCGGCGTCATCATCGCCTCGATCGGTACCAAGCAGCGGGAGCTTCAGCGGCAGCGAGACGAACATGTCGCCGCGCGAGGCACACTGGCCTGAATATGCAAAACGGGGTGTGTCAGCCCCTCGGCGGCATCAGGATATAGGTGACCAGCCAGATCGGCAGGATGACCAGGGCCCCCATCACCATGCGCGGTGCCGCCCAGGCGAAGGCCGAGATCATGCCATTGTGCAACTCCTCGGCCGTCACACCCAGGAAGTCCATGACCGATCTGGGCGTGATGCCGAAGATGGACAGCAGGCTGCCGGCCAGCAACGATGCCAGAGCCAGTTTCAGAAAACCCGACAGCATTGTTTGCACCAGCCGTCCCCCAACCTGTGATTCGTCCATTCTAGTATTTGAGTTTTCGAATGGAACTGTCAGGCAGCGACACTTCGGACCTTTATTGTCCAGGGACCGGCCGAGCGGGGATAGGCGAGATGACGGGATCGCTCCACGCGCCGCCAATGAAGAAGCTGAGCGGAAGCTGTGTCTGGTCGCCGTTGCTGGCCGCTGACAGTGCACCTGTCAGCGCCAGTGCCTGGCGGCTGTAGGGAATGATCCCCGCCAGGTCGAGCTTCTGTCGCTTACCGATGATGTCAGCTCGTTCGACTTCCGCCGACCCCTCCGAAAAACTGACGGCGATATCCAGCGTGCTGTAATCCAAGCCGTCGTTTCCGGTGGCGCTCAGCTGGAAGTAAGCCCGGTCGGCTGCGAGCCGCCGCAAGCCGTCCGGGCTGAAGCCGGTGACCTGCCCATTGTCCGACGCAATCGTCAATTTGCCGGACATGGCCTCGATGTTCTGCTGCCAGCCGGTCCCGACCAGTTTCGCATTGAAGCCGACTGATCCGGTCCCCTTGAGTGAAGGGCCCCCATCAAGTGAGAGGCGCGACATCAGATCTCCGAGATCGACGCGTGTCATTGTCACCGCGACGTCCGCGCCTTTGTCGAAACCTTCTCCCGTGCCGCTCAGCCGGGCAGCAATCGTCCCACCGAGGAAGCGCGTGTCGGCAATCACCAGGTTGAGCGCATCACCCCGACCGATAAGGCTTGCCCCGAGGTCACTCATGGGAAAGCCGCCGAAAGCGGCCGTGGCCGCCGAAAGGCGCAGGTCGATGTCGAGCCAACGGGTCAGGCCGGGCAGGCGAACATTCGCCCGGTCACCGACATTGATGGACAGGGCCTGAAGCATATCGTCCAGTTGAAGATGGTCGATTGCAAGCGTGCTGCTCAGGAGGGGGCGCTCGCCGGGACGATTTTTGAGCGCCAGGATGCCGTCACCGCGGCTATCGTTGATCTCGAAGTCGAGATCCTCGAAGCGCCATTCGTCCTCGGCATTCGTCACCCGCGCCTGGATGGCGGCGGTTCGCCAGCGTTCGGTTCCGGCAAGGCGAAGGCCGAGGGCCGCAGCCGTCTTGGGAACATCGGAGATGCGAATGTTGATATCGGTGTCTTCGGCGCTCGCCTGACGCAGGCTAACGGTTCCGCGAACTTCTGCGCTCAAATCCGCAATCGAGGCGGATGCATCAACCCGGCTCGCCGCTCCGCCGATCAGGACCAACGGCGTCGGCGTCTGGAGTTTGACCGAAACCGGAGTGTCGCCCAGCCGAAAACGTCCCTGGCCGGACAGGGGCGCTGCAAGACCTGGCCAATCGATATTTGCATTGACGCCGCTTGCAACGAAAGACGCGCCGCTGGCGACATCGGTCAGCGTGACCTCGCCATCGATGATCTCGACCGATCCGATTTCCGCATTGTCGGCGGCACCGTTTGTCTGAACATCAGGCGTGGCGGCTACTGCCGCGCGGACCGCATCGCTCAAGACGCCTTGATCGCTCCAGTCGAGCCCACCATCGATACCGCGCCAGACCTGGATCCGCGGGCGCTCCAGGCGAAACGCACTGAAGTCCGGCCGGCCGGCAAGCGCGGAGATCAGGCCGAACCGCGCAGACAGCCGATCAACCTCCCCAAGCGTCTCCAGTTCGCCATTGGAGATGCGCGTCACCTTGATGCCGGTCAACGTGATCTCCGGCTGCGGCCAGAAGCCGATATCGGCTACGTCGTCGATCGTCACCTCGTGTCCGACCCAGGCCGCAATCGACGAGGCGATGGCAGATCGCACCACGGAACTCGACACCAGATAAGGAGCGCTGAGCCGCAGGACGACCGATACGGCCACGATGACAGCGGCGATCAGCAAGGCGAGCTTGATCATGCCCCTGCGGCGGCCACGCGGCCAGCGGGAGGAGGGGCGTGAAGTATGATCGCCACGTCCTGGATTGCGCATGCCCTGATGAAGGTCCTGAGGTTTCGTGAACTTCTGCGCGGATATAGGAATTTGCCCTCTGGTGCAAATGTCAGACCATATTCCAAGCCGCACGCGTCTGTATATTGCATTGCCGCATGCTATAGAAAGACCATGCGCTTGAGGAGGATCAGCATGACCGGACAAAAAGCCCTTTGGACACCGTCTGAAGATTTCAAGACGAAACAGCCGCTTACCCTGTTCATGCAGTGGTGCGCCGATCGCCTTGGCCGGAGCTTTGCGGATTATGATGATTTTCATCGCTGGTCGGTCGAGGACCGCGCTGCATTCTGGTCTGCTGTCTGGGACTATTGCGAGGTGATCGGCGAAAAGGGCGGTTTGGCGCTGTCTGACGGCGATGACATGCTCAAGGCGCGCTTCTTCCCCGAAGCGCGACTGAATTTCGCCGAGAATCTGCTCGCCCATGCAGGCGAGGGCGATGCGCTGCTCTTCCGGGGCGAAAACAAGGTCGCCGATCGGTGGTCCTGGTCTCGACTGACTGCGACGGTATCCCGCCTGCAGCAGGCGCTTTCAGCCATGGGCATCGGTGAAGGTGACCGTGTGGCGGCCATGATGCCGAACATGCCGGAGACGGTGGCGCTGATGCTGGCCGTTACCTCGCTCGGTGCGATCTGGTCCTCCTGCTCGCCTGATTTCGGCGATCAGGGCGTGCTCGACCGTTTCGGCCAGATCGAACCGAAGCTTTTCGTTGCCTGTGACGGCTATTGGTATAACGGCAAGCGGCAGGACGTCTCCGACAAGATTGTCGCCGTCGCCGCCAAGCTCGATGTCCCGGTGCTCGTCGTTCCCTACGCAGGAGACACGGCGGCGCTGATCGAGCGCTTGCCGGATGGCCGCAGCTTCGAACAGTTCATCACCGATTTCTCGGTCAAGGACATCGAGTATCGCCGTCTGCCGTTCTCCCATCCGATCTACATCCTCTTCTCCTCCGGCACGACCGGCGTGCCAAAATGCATCGTGCATTCGGCCGGCGGCACCCTCTTGCAGCATCTGAAGGAGCACCGTTTCCATTGCGGGCTTGAGGCCGGAGAGCGGCTTTTCTACTTCACCACCTGCGGCTGGATGATGTGGAACTGGCTCGTCTCAGGCCTTGCCTGTGGCGCGACCCTCTGCCTCTACGATGGATCGCCCTTCTATCCCGACGGCAATGTCCTCTTCGACTATGCCGCGACCGAGAAGTTCGCCATCTTCGGCACATCGGCCAAATACATCGATGCCGTCCGAAAGGGCGGCCTCGTGCCGAAGAGCTCGCATGATCTATCGAGCCTGAGGCTGATGACGTCGACCGGCTCGCCGCTGTCGCCGGAAGGCTTCTCCTTCGTCTATGAGGGGATCAAGGACGATATCCAGCTTGCCTCCATTTCCGGCGGCACCGACATCGTGTCCTGCTTCGTGCTCGGCAATCCGTTGAAGCCCGTCTGGCGTGGCGAAATCCAGGGGCCGGGCCTCGGGCTTGCGGTTGAGGTCTGGGATGACGACGGCAAACCGGTCCGCGGCGAGAAGGGCGAACTGATCTGTGCCAAGGCCTTCCCGTCCATGCCGGTGATGTTCTGGAACGATCCCGACGGCGCCAAGTATCGCGCCGCTTACTTCGAACGCTTCGACAACACCTGGTGCCATGGGGACTTTGCCGAATGGACCCAGCATGACGGGATTGTCATCCACGGCCGTTCAGACGCGACCCTGAACCCTGGCGGTGTCCGGATCGGAACGGCCGAGATCTACAACCAGGTTGAAAAGCTCGATGAAGTGGTCGAGGCGATCTGCATCGGTCAGGACTGGGATGACGATGTCCGCGTTATCCTATTCGTGCGCCTCGCGCCGGGCCTGTCTCTGACCGAGGAACTCGACAAAAAGATCAAGACGCAGATCCGCACCGGCGCCTCGCCGCGTCACGTCCCGGCCAAGATCATTCAGGTGGACGATATTCCCCGCACCAAGTCCGGCAAAATCGTCGAGCTTGCCGTGCGCGAGGTGGTGCACGGACGACCTGTCAAGAACAGGGAGGCGCTCGCCAATCCGGAAGCGCTCGCCCTCTTTGCCGATCTGCCACAGCTGCGCTCCTGACGAAAATGTGTCCCGAAACACAGCAATATCAGGGCAATACCTCAAATGTTGGGTAGCTGGCGGCGCTGCCGAGTAAGGATCTCTTAACTGGCATTCGGCAAGACTGAGGGCAACTTGGAGATGCGCGATCAGACGCAGTGAGGCCGCAAGATACGCCTCCGACAAAATGTCGATCGCTCGAGTACTCCGGTTCGACAGCATTGACTCAAGGGCGGCTTCGGCCGCCCTTTTTTTGTCGTGCGAGGCCGGTTCAACGCCTCTCGTCGAGCGATCGGGAAACCAGGATCACCGGGATCAGGCCGGCAGCAATGATGATGATCGCCGCCACCGAGGCATCCTGTGCCATGCCCCGCGAGGCATCTTCATAGACCAGCGTCGCCAGCGTATTGAAGTTGAATGGTCTCAGCAGGATCGTGGCCGAGAGCTCCTTCAGCGTCTCGATGAAGACGAGCAAAGCCGCCGTCAGTACGGCAGGACGCAGGTTGGGAAGCAGCACCTGGCGCAATGTCTGCAGACCCGAGCGGCCGAGAGTCCGAGCCGCCATGTCGAGATGCGGGGATAGCTTCTGGAAACCGGCATCGATCGTGCCTTCCGCCATGGTCAGGAAGCGGACGGTATAGGCATAGACGATCGCAAAACCTGTGCCCGACAGAAGAAGGCCGGTCGAAATGCCCAGATTTTCACGCAGCCAACCGTCCAGGGCGTTGTCGAAGCTCGCAAGCGGGATCAGAACGCCAATCCCCAGCACCGTACCGGGAATGCCATAACCGAGTGCGGCAAGCCGTCCGGCGGCCTTCGCCAGGCGCGAACGGTCTGTCCGCGCGGCATAGGAGAGCACAAAGGCCAGGAAGACCGTGATCAGGGCGGCGGCCGAGGACACGAGCGTCGAGTTCCAGAGGGCATCAAGCAGGCGCGGCTCGAGGAAATCTTCGAGACGACGCAATGCGAACCCGCCCAGCACGAAGACAGGCACGACGAAACCGACAAGGATCGGCAGAAGGCAGAAGATCGCCGCAAGCCATGCCTTCGGGCCCTTCAGCCTGAGCCGGATGGCATCGGGCACGATGGCCGTCGTCTTGTGGCTCGAGAAGCGCTGCTGTCTGCGAGCGATGCGCTCGATGACCAGAAGGCCGGCCACGATCACCAGCATCACGCAGGCGATCTGCGCTGCACCCGCCAGACTGCCGCGATTAAGCCAGGTGTCATAGACGGAGAAGGTCAGCGTCTGCACGCCGAGATACTCGACTGCCCCGATGTCGTTCAGAGTCTCCATCATCACAAGCGTCAGACCGATCATGATCGCCGGGCGCGCCATCGGGACCTGGATGCGGGCAAAGACCCTGAATGGGCTGGAACCGAGTGTGCGGGCGACATCGGCTGCTGCGCGTCCCTGCATCAGGAACATCGATCGGCAGGCGAGGTAGACGTAGGGATAGAGCACCGCCGACATGACCAGTACGGCGCCCGACAGCGATTTCACATCGAAGAAACTGTATTCGCGCGACGACGTGAAGCCGAAGATTGCCCTGTAGGTCGTCTGCACCGGTCCCGTGAAATCGAGAAACTCCCCGAAGGCATAGGCAGCCAGATATGAGGGAATGGCGAGCGGCAGAACAAGGGCTGGAGAGAGGAGGCGCCGCAGCGGAAACTCGCATGCCGTGACCAGCCATGCCGTGCCGACCCCGACCACAGCCGTCACGAGCCCGGTGAAGAGCAGCAGCCAGAAGGTCCTGACGCCAGCGCGCGGGATGACATTCGTCATCATGTGCTGCCAGTTGTCGGGCTCGGCCGAGAAGCCGATGACGAAGATCGCCACGATCGGCATGAAAACGACCGCCGCGGCAATCAGCGCAGCAAACGTTGCCGATCCCATGCGTCTGCTGGCATGCGTGCCCTTGG
The DNA here is from genome assembly GCF_042466255.1 of Rhizobium sp. R86522. Lineage (NCBI taxonomy): Bacteria > Pseudomonadati > Pseudomonadota > Alphaproteobacteria > Hyphomicrobiales > Rhizobiaceae > Rhizobium > Rhizobium sp. R86522. The sequence goes on along the minus strand of NZ_JAXHBX010000001.1, from coordinate 3,077,932 downwards.
GCGAAACGGAGTGGGCTGTGCCCGTGCGCGGCAATGTGGACAAACGGTCGGCCCTTGCGAATGCGGGAATGGTTTTCCTCTAGCGGAAAGCGAGGGCGATGAAAACCGGCCCGACTGTCGCGGCGTGGTCAGCGCCGCAGATGTGCGAGACTTTCGCCGATCAATCGCAACCCAAGTGCACCGATGACAACGCCGGCGAGCCGGTCGACCCAAAGTTTCGCGCTGAGATAGGCGCGTTGCGAGCGCGGCACCGAGAAGGCGATCGCAACGATGGCATACCACCCGGCCTCGATCAGAAAGATCACCGGCGGCAGTGCAATAACCACCATGAGTGGCGGGTTTTGCGGCATCAGGGCCGCAAAGATGCTGGCATAGACCACGGCAGTCTTCGGATTGCTGATCTGCGTGACGAAGCCGAGCGCCAAGCAGCGCGGCAGCGAGTGCATGGTCCGCCCCTCTGCCGATCCGACCGAGATCGGCGCAGCTGCGCCGCGCCAGATCATCACACCGAGATAGACGAGATAGAGCCCGCCCGCGACCTTCAAAACCAGGTAGAGCCATTCAACCCGTTCGAGCAGAGCAATAAGACCAGCGAGCGCCAGAACCGCAAACAGAGCCCCACCAAGCCCCATCCCGATCGCTGCTGCAAGTCCATGCAATCGCGTATTGGCAACCGAAATCCGCGAAACAAGTACGAAGCTCGGCCCGGGGCTCATGGCACCGACCGCGATGGCGACGGCAATGCCGAGGAGAATGCTGAATGCCGTCATGCCGTTCTCCCCGTCCTCGCGATCATTCCGAGATGTCAGTCCGCCAATACCCTCGGCGAAGGAAAGGTCACCTCGACCAGCGTGCCTTCGTTCGGCGTCGACGAGATCGCAAACTGGGCCCGGTTCGCGTCAACCATGGCCTTGGTCAGCGGAAGGCCGAGACCGGTGCCGTCGCCGCGATTGCGTGGCGTGCCGGTCGAAACCTGGCGGAAGGGTTTCATCGCCTGCTCGAGTTCGCTGCGCGACATTCCAATGCCGGTATCCCGGATCCGGAGCGCCACGCTGCCATTCGCTTCATAAGCCGTCGACACGATGATCTGTCCGCCAGACGGCGTGAAGCGGATCGCATTGGCCAGGATGTTCAGCACGATCTGCTTGATCGAGCGCCCGTCGGCCACAACATTCGGCACGGCCTGCGACAGCGCGGTGCGGATGATCACCCGCTGGCCATTCGCCTGCGGCTGCACGATCGATACGGCTGCCTGCACCATTTCGTTCAGCCCGACGGAGGAGAAATCGAGCTCCATCTCGCCCGCCTCGATCTTGGAAATGTCGAGGAGGTCGTTGACGATGTCGAGCACATGACGGCCAGAGCGCACGATGTCATGGGCATATTCGCCGTAGCGCGGATGACCGACCGGGCCGAAATGCTCGTTGGCCATCATGTCGGCAAAGCCGATGATCGCGTTGAGCGGTGTCCGGATCTCATGGCTGACGCGGGCAAGGAAGTCGGTCTTGTGGGCGTTGGCCGTTTCCGCCGCGCGCTTTGCGTTGCGCAGCTCTTCCTCGGTCCGCTTCCATTGCGTGATGTCGCGGATGACTGCGCAATAGCCGTTGGAGGAGTTGAGCCTGCCGATGGTCATGAACAGCGGCAGGAAGCCGCCGGAGGCCTCGCGACCGATCACTTCGCGACCGTCGTTCAGGACGCTAGCGACGCCATGACCGGCAAGTCCGCTCAGATAGTCGAGGATCGACTTCTGGCTCTCATGCGCAAACAGCATGACAAAGGGTTTCCCGCGCGTCTCCATGTCGTCGAAGTTGAAGAGCGCGCTTGCCGCCCGGTTCATCGAACGGATGTCACCGTCGGAATCGAGGATCACCACGCCGTCGGTCGCGGTTTCCAGGATCGAACGCAGCTCGTCCACTTCGACCTTCATGCGCGCGAGTTCCCCCGCCTGCGCCGGTGTCGCGGCCGGTGCAACCGTCACCGTCTCAGGCTCGGCCGACATTTCCGGCCGGACCTGTTCTTCGGGCTGGGCAATCAGTGCCAGCATCAGGGCGGTGGTTTCCTCGAAGCGTACGGATTGCAGGCGTGCCGTCACCGGCAGCAGGCGATCGTCGGCGCAGAGCGCCACGACCTGGCCCGCCTCATCGCCGGGCTCTTCCAGATCACGACGCTGGATCAGCGTGTCGAGGCCACCGACCTCGTCGAGCTCGCTAAGCGTCTTGTAGCCGGTGAGCGCGAAGAATTCCGGATTGGCGTGGATCAGCCGGTCGCCGACATGCACCAGAAGCGCGACCGGCATCAGGTCGATGATATCGGCGGTCAGGCTGCGCTCGCGTCTTCCGGCCGGCCGATCCGCCGATGGGCTCGGCAAATTGGCTTCGGCCGAAGGCTCGGCGACGGGCTCGGTCGGCGTGATCGCGCTGGCGGGCGGCGTTTGGGGCGCTTCCGGCGTCTTCGGTGACGGCGCGGCCGGCTCGTTTCGCAGCACGGGTGGCTCCGACGACGCCAGCGACTGCTCGACCTTTGCCCTGAGGCTGAGCGGATCGAGCTTGCGGGCGATCTCCTGGAATGCGGCCTGTTCGCCGGGTGTCAGGCTGTCGCGCTGGCGGACACGATGATCCTGCAGCTGCACCACCTTGTCAGGCAGGCTGGGTTTGCGCGGCTCCATGATCCGCAGCACCGGTGGCTCGAAGTCGACCGGGCGCGACGGCGCAAGATCGTTGGCGCTTTCGGCTTCCACGCTCGGCTCAGCGTCGTCAACCGCGTCGTTGTCGTCATCCGCCTCGATGCGGGTGTCGAGAACCTGTTCGCCTGCCTCGGAGATCTGCTCTTCGAGATAATCTTCCGGCGGATGACTCTCGCCTTCGCTGAGTTCGCTCAAGAACTCCGCGAGTTCCTCGTCCCGGTCGCTGTGCATACCGGTCGGCAGTTCATCCGGCGCATCAACGGAGGGCCGCTGCTCAACAAAGGTCATGCCGATCGCGTCTGGATCGTCCTGTGCGTCCGCGACCCTGACGATCCCGAAACCGCGGAAGCCGTCGAATTCGCGGTTGCGCGTATAGGTTGGCAGGGCCGCCAGATCGACGGGCACGACCAGCCGTGTTCCTTCGACGGGCCAGTAGATCGTCTTGCCGGACCAGGTGTCGCGTTTCTTCAAGAGTTCGCTGATCTTGCCGTCCGGATCGAGATTGAAAAGGGCCGCGAGATCGGAGAAGGCAACGCCCCCGATATCGGCCGCACGCGGGCCGACGGCCTGGGCAAACTCCGCCGAAACCTCGCTGAACCGGCCCTCGGCATCGATCTTCCAGACAAAGCGTGTGGCGCGCCGATCCTGATGAAACGTGAAACCTTCGGTGTCGGGGCCATGGCCGGCGAGCCTGGTTGTCGGCGCGACGGTCGCTGCAGCGGCGGTCTCAACGGTCTCCACGATCTGATTGGTAGCGGGCACGTCCGCTTCCGTGACAACAGGCGGTTCGTCGAAATGATCGGCCGCTTCCGACGACAAGGGCTCATCCGGCTCGTTGGCAAACGTGTCGTCAGTCTCGTCCGGGATCGCTTCGACCTCTGCCTCAGCCAACTCGACCACCAGCACATCAACGTCTGCATCGGTCGTTTCGTCCTGCGCGTCGAAAGCGTCGGTGTCCGGCTCGATTTCTTCAATGTCTCCGAGGGCAGCAATCACGCTCTCAAAGGGCGCAGCAGGCGAGGGGAGCTCGGCCGATTCTGCCATTGCCTCATCCGCGGAGATTGCGAAGTCTTCGGTCTCGGTCTCGGTCTCGGTCTCGGTCTCGGTCTCGGTCTCGGTCTCGGTCTCGGTCTCGGTCTCGTCTTCGACCGTATCGTCGGCCCGGACAGGCTCGGCGATTGCGGTCGGCAGATCCTCGTCTTCTGCAAAGTCGTCGCTCGGGTCCATCTGGCCGAGGATCGTCTCGACCGCGAACAGAAGATGGAGCGCCGGCGCGTCAGAAATCTTGCCGATGGCGGCGGGGAGATATCCCCGGCCTGTCGGGATCGGCCGCTTGACGAGCCTGTCTGCATCCGCCTCGACGAGATTGATCAGCATGCGCGCCGTCTGCGGCGTGATGCCGAGGCCCGGGAAGCCGTCGGAGCTCGCGACGAGGCCGCCCTCGCCATCGAGCACGGCCATATGCGTGTCCGGATCGTCGAAGCCGCTCATCAGTTCCTGGGCGAGCTGCTTATCCCCGGTCGCGCGCTTGAGGGCCGGCAGCGAGAGCAGGATCACCGGCTCCCCCTTGCGGATCTCGATGCAGTCGGCGGATGCCGTGATCGGCAGCTTCTGGAAGCCCGAGGTGATGCGCAGCATCAGGTTGCGGCTGTCGCCCGGCGCAGACAGTTGGCGGGCAACCGTTTCGAGCTGCCGAAAGGTGATGTCTCCGCGGTTAGGGCCTTCCTCGAGAAAGTCGTAGATCGAGTTGGCGCCGAAGAAGCGGGCGCCGGCCCCGTTGCACCAGAGTACCCGCCCCAGCCCCGGCGCAAACAGCACGAGCGCCTCGCCCCGCGCCAGACGCGGTCGGATGAGGTCGTGCACGGCGACGTCGATGAATGGGTATTGAGCGGGCATTTTCGGACCTGTCGCTTCATGGCCTGCGAGTAAATTAACAGATTTTTAATAGCTAGGCAGTGCCTTTGGGTCCAGAAAGTCGGGACCCTTTCGATTGGTAAGGTTAATCCGCCCCGGTTTTCAACATGCAGAAAATCTAATTGTGCAGCGCACAATGATATTGCAATGCACAATATCAGATGCTATATAGGGTTCATGAATGAAACATGAGGGGTCGCCGAGATCCCCCGACAAGAGGAAATGCAGCATGAACACCAATGATATCTTCTCTTTCTCCTCCTTCGACCCTTCGAAGATGCAGGAAAGCTTCCGTGACTTCGCCGAAAAGGGCGCAGTCCAGTCGAAGGAAGCCTATGCCAAGATGAAGTCCGCCACGGAAGAAGCCACGAAGACCGTGGAAGCGACCGTCCAGACGGCCCAGGCCGGCACCGTCGAACTCGGCCTCAAGGCGATCGACGCCATGCGCACCAATGCCGATCTCTCGCTCTCGCACATGGAAGCGCTGCTCGGCGTCAAGTCGATGGCTGAACTGGTCGAACTCCAGACCGCCTTCATCCGCAAGCAGGCTGAAGTGACGATCGAACAGGCCAAGGCGATCCAGGAAACCGCCAAGAAGGTTGCCGAAACGATGACCAAGCCTGGCAAGGAAGCTGCCGAAAAGGTCATGTCCTCGCTCAAGGTCGCCTGATCGACTGCGATTACTGAAAAATCCTCCCAAGGATCTTGGGCCGGGCATAGCGCCCGGCCTTTTTCATAACCCCAAGCCTTTTCGCCTGATGCGCAGAAAGGGCTTGAAAAAAAATCCATCTGCTCGTATGTGACCCCTCGACGGCGTCAGCGACGCGGTCATGTGCGGTTGTAGCTCAGTTGGTTAGAGCGCAGGTTTGTGGCACCTGAGGTCGGAGGTTCGAGACCCCCCAACCGTACCATTTTCTCCCTGGTTGATACTGAAGCAATCTGGAACGCCCGCTTGGCGCGGCCCGTGTGTGTGTCCGCATGCTCTTCAATGCCTAAAATGCGATCGTTTGCATTAACCTGAAAACAAGGCTTCGGACAGTTCCGGCTTTGAACCTCGACCTTTTGGTGCTCTCACTTGAACCAGACGAGCGGAGGTCCGATGGAACGTCGCAATGAGATAAGACACCGCTGCGAACTGGATTCGCTGGTCCTGATGTTCGGCTGCCATGTCCGGGGACGGATTTCCGACTGCAGCCCCAAGGGGCTGGGTCTGGTGCTCTCCGAAGGCGTAGAACTCGCGGATCAGGAGCCGCTTGTCCTTTATTGCGATCTGTTCGGTGTTCTGCATGCCGAGATCATCTGGAAGCAGGACGAGAGGATCGGAGCGCGGATACGCAACTGGAAGACGGCGGCGGTCAGCAGCCGGATCCGGCCCTACCTCCTGCAGCCATCGAGGATCTGATGATTGCGGTCTTCAGGCTGCCGCGTCGTTGTCGTCACGGATTGCAGAGCGCGCAGTAGGTAGGGTCCGCAACGGCGCCGAAGGCTTGCTCATGGCGCTCCTCCACGCCACAGGAAACACACCCGAACACATCATGCCGCGGCAGCGATGTCGGACAGCCACAGAGACTGCAGGGCAGACCGTATTCGGTTCTGACCTTGCCCCAGCCCGGATGGCGGCAATGCGTGCAAGGTGTCGACAGACGCGCTGCCATCTGCCGTCCAACCTCGCCAATCACCACCATTCGCCGGGGATTCATGAAGGCCCGCATGTCGGTCTCGATATGCGCTCGTCCGGTCGAGGAAAGCCCGGCCGCGGTCCCGATCGCGATTTCCAGATCCGCAACAGTGCGAATGCCCTTGGCCACCGGTGCGTTCAACCGACCTACGGGCGCGACGACCAGGCCCTGCTCCGGGAAGCCGATCCGCTCGAGAAAGTCGTCTGCATCCCCGACCGAAACGGCAGGGCAGTGACCGAATGTTGGCTGCTCGTCGATCCTCATCTCCGCGATTTCGAAGCCCTGTGCCGCGTCCACGTAGAGCAGCAGCTCGCGACCGACCGCGAGCAATGGAATGGTCGGATGGGGGCCATAGGCGCCCTCGCTGGCAAGCGCTGCCTGCAGACCAGTTTCCTGCATGGCGGCTTGTGCCTTGGCCCGTGCCGCCTCCAGCATCGTCCCGGATCGCGGCCGATCCCGGGTGAAGGTCCCGAATTGATCGGTATCGAGGGCCGATGGCAGCACCAGGTCGATACCGATGGCTGCGAATGACGCGGAGAGAGCGCGCTCCTTTCCGTGAATCGTCGCCATGGCCATCCGTCGCGGCAGCACGAAGTCCGAGGCGGACCGACCGTTCGTCATGTCGTCTTCCTGCATCTGTTCCGGGCCGCAGATGTGCCGCCGTCTCTTTTGTTTCGGACCTTCATTGCTTGCGCCGGTCCGTTCCGGTGTCCAAGGCGTCCGCCCAAACGAAATACCCCGCCATGTTGCCATGACGGGGGTTCAAAGCGTGTGACTGTGCCTGTCGTCAGGCGCGCGTCACTTCCTTCACCCAGCCATGTGTATCCGCCACGGATCCGCGCTGGATGCCGGTCAGCTGGTTGCGCAGCTTTTCCGTTTCCATGCCCGTGCCGGCATTGCCGATGACGAATTCGCCGCCGGGATGGCGCACCGTGCCGATCGCTGCAACAACGGCAGCCGTGCCGCAGGCGAAGGCCTCGCGCAGCTTGCCGCTCTTGGCGTCCGCCATCCATTCATCGAAGGAATAGGGGCGCTCGATGACATCAAGGCCGTTGTCTCCGGCAAGCTTGATGATCGAGTTGCGCGTGATGCCCGGCAGGATCGTGCCCGAGAGCGGCGGCGTGACGACAGTGTTGTCGTCCATGACGAAGAAGACGTTCATGCCGCCCAATTCTTCGATCCATTTGTGCTCGGCGGCATCCAGGAAGACGACCTGGTCGCAGCCGCGGCTTGCCGCTTCCTTCTGGGCGAGAAGGCTCGCCGCATAGTTGCCGCCGCACTTGGCAGCGCCCGTGCCGCCAGGGGCTGCGCGGGTGTAGTGCTCGCTGACCCAGAGCGTGACCGGCTTGCTGCCGCCCTTGAAATAGGGGCCGACAGGTGAGGCGATGACGCAGAAGATATATTCGCGCGACGGGCGAACGCCGAGGAAGGCTTCGCTGGCGAACATGAAGGGACGCAGATAGAGGCTGCCTTCGCCTTCCGGAACCCACTTGGCATCGATCTTGACCAGTTCTTCGACAGCCTTAAGGAAAAGCTCTTCCGGCACATCAGGCATTGCCATACGCTCGGCCGACCTGTTGAAGCGGCGGGCATTTTCTTCCGGGCGGAAGAGCGTGATGCGGCCATCGGCAGCCTTGTAGGCCTTCATGCCCTCGAAGATCTCCTGCGCATAATGCAACACGCTTGCCGCCGGATCGATCTGGAAGGGTTTGCGCGCCGAGACTTCCGGGCTGTGCCAGCCCTTGTCGACGTGCCAATGTACCACCGCCATGTGGTCGGTGAACAGCGTTCCGAAGCCCAGGTTTTCGAAAGCCGCGAGCCGCTCGGCTTCCGGCATGGGCGAGGCATTCGGAATGATCTGGAAGTCGAGGAGTGCGGTATTCGTGGTCATGGAGAGCCTGTGTCTGAGCTGTTCACGGTTGCGCGGGCCGCGCCGATGGAGACGGTCGCGACCGGTGCCGTCGTTTGTGCGGTTTGATCGCGGTTTGTCAACAGAAACCATGCTATCGCGATGCAGCAAAACGCTTGGTCTGCAGGGCCGAGAGCCGGCTTAGCGCATCGCGAGCCCGAACAGGAACCAGAAGCCGGCGAGCGAGATGGCAGCCCCCAGCGCCTGCACCAGCCGGCCGCCGCCGATCGGCTTCAGGGCAGCACCGATTGCGATCCCGATCACATGGATCACGCCAGTGGAGACCACGAAGCCCACGGTAAAGGCTGCGGGGTCGCTGGCGCGCGGCGCGAGCACACCATGCGGATAGCCATGCATGAGCGCAAAGGCTGCAATCAGCACCAGCGCCGCCCATTCCGGCGCCCGCCACGCGGCCGCAATCGCACCGCCGAGAACGATGACAGAAACGGCAATCCCGTATTCGATCGGCTGGTCGGGCAGAAGGCCGGTCATGCCGATGATGCCGCCCGCGCACATGATCATCGGGAAAGTCGCGGGCAGCGTCCAGACCGATCGGCCACCCATCTGCGCGCCCCAGAGCCCGACGGCGAGCATGGCCAGCAGATGGTCTAAGCCAGCCAGCGGATGGCCGAAGCCCGAGCCGAACCCGCCGAGCGGTCCGTCCATCACATGCGCATGGGCGGGAAGTGCAAAGAGGAGTGCAAACAGAAAGGCCGGAAGGCCGAGATGAAGCAAGGGCTGGCGCATGTCAGTATCCATGGGTGATCAGATCGGCGCAGTCTATCTGCGTCGCTCATGACGGAAAAGCGTCCTCAAAACGCACTCCGGTCATCGGCCAACCGCGTCAGCTGAAGATCGCGCGATCTTCGTCCACCGCATCCTGCAGGAATTGCACCACCGCCCGAACGCGCACGAGTTCCCGCGCGCTTTCATGGAAGGTCGTCCAATAGGCTCGCCGGATCGTGACCTCGGGCAGCACGCGAACGAGGTTGTCATGCTGCCGGGCGATATAGCTGTGCAGGATACCGATGCCCGCACCCGCCAGAACCGCTTCCGTCTGGCCAATCGCCGAGGAGATCTCGAAGCCGGCATTCCAGTCGCGCATCACCTCGCCGGTGAAATTCAGCGACGGCGTGAAGATCAGGTCCTCCACATAGCCGATCCGGCGATGGGCCTTGAGACCTTCGGCGGTCGTCGGGAGACCGTTCGTTCCGGCATAACCCTTCGATGCATAGAGCCCGAGCGTGTAGTCGACAAGCTTCGACGAGACGAGCCGCCCCTGATCCGGCCGCTCCAGGGTGACAGCGATATCCGCTTCGCGCTGCGACAGCGAAAACGAGCGCGGCACCGGTACCAGCTGGATCTTCAGTTCGGGATGGCGCTCGATCAGCGTGCCGAGCCGGGAGGCGAGAAAGAAGACGCCAAAGCCGTCCGGTGCGCCGATCCGTACTGTACCCGCCACCTGGGTGTCCGTCCGACCAAGCCGCGCCTGCACCTCCAGCATCTCCGTTTCCATCCGCTCCGCAGAGGCGAGAAACGCCTCGCCCTCGGCGGTCAGTTCGCAGCCATTGGTGCGGCGGATGAAGAGCCGTGTCTTCAGCGCCGTCTCCAGCGCCGTCAGCCGACGCGAAAGCGTGGCGTGGTTCAGGCCCAGACGTCTGGAGGCGGCGAGGATCTGGCCCGTGCGCGCCACGGCCAGAAAGATGCGAACGTCATCCCAGTTCATCGGTGGGCCCCTCTGCTCCCGGAATGCGGGTTACCCCCCTCTGGCCTGCCGGCCATCTCCCCACATGGGGCAAGAACTGATGAGCTGCCGGCCGGTCGCCCGCCTTTGGAGCTTGCTGAACCGAGCAGCAAACGCGGCGCCCCGCTCTCCCCCCTTGCGGGGGAAATGTCACGCAGTGACCGAGGCAGGTATTCATATGCGATAGCCCTGCCTGTGTGGGGGAGATGCCTGGCAGGGCAGAGGGGGGTGCCACACGAAAGACCGATCAACGATGTCACCTAACATTAATTTTCGCACAACAGATGCGTAAATCATCGCGTTGATTTGTGCAAATCAAAGCGCATACTGCCTCCACAACAATCCAGGAGGACACCCATGTATCAGGTTGGTCATTTCATCGGCGGCAAGCATGTCGCCGGCACGTCGGGCCGCAAGCAGCCGATCTACAACCCGGCCACCGGCGAAGTGCAGGGCGAGGTCTCGCTCGCAAGCGCTGAAGAGCTGAACGCGGCGGTCGAGAACGCCAAGTCGGCCCAGGCCAAGTGGGCCGCCACCAATCCGCAGCGCCGCGCCCGCGTCTTCATGAAGTTCGTTCAGCTCCTGAACGACAATATGGATTCACTCGCCGAGACTCTCTCGCGCGAACACGGCAAGACCATCGAAGACGCCAAGGGCGACATCGTCCGTGGCCTGGAAGTCTGCGAATTCGTCATCGGTATCCCGCATCTGTCGAAGAGCGAGTTCACTGAAGGCGCTGGCCCGAACATCGACATGTATTCAATTCGGCAAGCGGTCGGCATCGGCGCCGGCATCACGCCGTTCAACTTCCCGGCCATGATCCCGATGTGGATGTTCGCACCTGCGATTGCCTGCGGCAACGCCTTCATCCTGAAGCCGTCCGAGCGTGACCCGTCCGTTCCGATCCGCCTGGCTGAACTGATGATCGAGGCAGGGCTTCCCGCCGGCATCCTCAATGTCGTCAATGGTGACAAGTCCGCCGTCGACGGCATCTTGACGCATCCGGACATCTCGGCCGTCTCCTTCGTCGGCTCGACCCCGATTGCCCGTTACGTCTATGGAACGGCTGCGATGAACGGCAAGCGCGCTCAGTGCTTCGGCGGCGCCAAGAACCACATGATCATCATGCCGGATGCCGACCTCGACCAGGCCGCTCAGGCGCTGATGGGGGCCGGCTACGGCTCGGCCGGCGAACGCTGCATGGCGATCTCGGTTGCCGTTCCGGTCGGTGAAGAAACCGCCAACCGCCTGATCGAAAAGCTGACACCGATGGTGGAAAGCCTGCGCATCGGCCCCTACACCGATGACAAGGCCGATCTCGGCCCCGTCGTCACCAAGGAAGCCCAGGCCCGCATCAAGGGCCTGATCGACTCTGGCGTCGAAGCCGGTGCCAAGCTCGTGGTCGATGGCCGCGATTTCAAGCTCCAGGGCTATGAAAACGGCTATTTCGTCGGCGGCTGCCTCTTCGACCACGTCACGCCGGATATGGACATCTACAAGACCGAAATCTTCGGCCCGGTCCTCTCGGTCGTTCGCGCGAAGACCTATGAGGAAGCCCTCGATCTGCCGATGAAGCATGAATACGGCAATGGCGTTGCAATCTACACCCGCGACGGCGACGCTGCCCGTGACTTCGCCAGCCGCATCAACATCGGCATGGTCGGCATCAACGTGCCGATCCCGGTTCCGCTCGCCTACCACTCCTTCGGGGGCTGGAAGTCTTCCTCCTTCGGGGATCTCAACCAGCACGGCACGGACTCGATCAAGTTCTGGACCCGCACCAAGACGGTCACCAGCCGTTGGCCGTCCGGCATCAAGGATGGTGCCGAATTCGTCATGCCGACGATGAAGTAAGCGAACCACCCGTTCGATCACATTTGCGCCACCCCGTCGAAAGGCAGGGTGGCGTTCTCTTGTCTGCCTGTCTCCAGTTGGTAGCTTCTCCGCGGGGAGGGCTGATCATGCCGAAAAAGAAGATCCATACCGGCGGCTGCCTCTGTGGCGCGATCCGCTTCGAAGCCGATGCGCCGGCCGCCAAGCCACACACCTGTTCCTGCAAGATGTGCCAACGCCATACAGGCAGTCTCACCGCCACCTGGGTCGAATTCCCGCGCGAGGCCGTGCGCTGGGTTGGCCCTGCAGGCATCCCCGCCACATGGCGCTCCTCCGACTTTTCGTCACGTGCATTCTGCGACACCTGCGGCTCTTCGATCGGCGCCATCGACGATCAGCCGACGGTGGCGCTCCTGCTCGGAGCCTTCGATCGCACCAGCGCCGCCGATCTCAGGCCCGCCTATCATTCCTACAAGGGTGGCCGGCCGAAATGGTGGTGCATCGAGATCTGCGAGACCTGAACGGTGCAACGGGCGCCCGAAGTGTCCGAGCGCACTTGAGTGCGTGGTGCTCTCATGGTCAATGTTCAGGCGTGCGTTGCGGGGGATAGCGACGTGCAGGTTTTGATTTCATGAGGGACATTTCATGCAAGAGGCAGTCTTCGGCCGCGCCGACGCTTTGCGCCGCGGCGAGTTTCGCGGCAGCGCCGGTGAGTATTTCGGTATCTGGATCGTCAACATTCTCCTGACGATCGTCACGGTCGGCATCTACTCCGCCTGGGCCAAGGTTCGGCGCAACCGCTATTTCTACGGAAACTCATTCATTGACGGTCACTCCTTCGACTACCACGCCAAGGGGCTACAGATCTTCATCGGTCGTGCCATCGTTTTCGGCTACATCATTGGCTACAACATTCTCCTGACCTTCAGCCCGATCGCGGGCGGTATCCTGGCGTTGCTGATGTTCGTGCTGCTTCCCTGGATCGTCATGCGCAGCCTTCGCTTCAACGCCCGCGTCACGAGCTATCGCAACATCCGTTTCGACTTCGTCGGAAAGACCTGGGGCGCCTTCGTCGCGATCATCTTCGGCGGCCTCATCGCCTTCTTCTCGCTTGGCATCCTCGCGCCTTTCGCCAGCCGCTGGCTCTATCGCTACATCTTCAACAACCTGCGTTACGGCGACCGGGCCTTCGAGACAGATCCGAAGATCGGTGCGCTCTACCGCGTCTGGCTGCCAGCCTTCCTGCTGATGCTTGTCGGTGCGGCAGTCGGAGGGGCTCTCTTTGTCCTGATCTATTATGGTGCGGTGGCCAGCGCCGACTCGGGCATGGATGGCGAGGCCCTGCTCGTTCTCGGCATCTATGGAACGGTGATCCCGGTCTTGTTGCTTTGGGGCGTCGCGGCGATTTTCTATCGCATCGGCGTTCGCAACGTGGTGATGAATTCAGCCCGCTTCGATACCCGTCATTCCCTTTTTTCGGATCTGGGCCGCCTGCGTTATTTCTGGATCGTCGTCTCAAATCTGGTCGTCACCATCCTCACCCTCAGCCTGATGCGCCCCTGGGCAGCGGTCCGCGAGCACCGCTATGTGATCGAGCATTCCGGCATCGTGGTCGATGGTGAACTCGGTGATGTGGTATCCTCGATGCAGGCGTCCGGCTCCGCCGTGACGGCGGAATATCTCGATCTTGAAGGGTTCGACTTTGGCTTCTGACGACAAGCGCATCGCCTCCGGTCGCTGGCATCCTCCCGGCTCGAGCCGGTCGGCGCCGGCGGTCCTTCTGGCGGAGGGCAAGACCCTTTTTGTCCGGCTAGACGCCGGAGGCGATCCGGTGTCTCTGGGAGACCTGGCACGGACGGAGATATCGGCCCGCGTCGGTCGCATTCCCCGCCGGGTCACCTTCGCCGATAGCTCGCTCTTCGAGACCGATGACAACGACGCCGTCGACCTGTGGCTGAGCAAGCATGGCAAGAAGGGCGTCGTTCACGAACTGGAGCGGTTTCACCCACGTCTGGTCGCCTTCGTCTTCGCTGTTGTCGTGCTTGCGGGCCTGATCTACCGCTATGCAGTTCCGGCGCTGGTCGAAGTGGCCGTTCTGGTGACACCGCCGGCGGTCACCGAGTGGATGGCAAGCGGTACGCTTCTGTCGCTCGACCAGGCGGTGTTCAGCGAAAGCCGACTGCCCGAAGCCCGTCAGACGGAGATCCTGAAGGCCTTCAATCAGGTCGCAGTCCTCTCGTCCCGGGGTGTTGCCGGCTACAATCTCAATTTCCGTCAGGGTGGCCCGATTGGCCCGAACGCGTTTGCCCTTCCCGATGGAACGCTTGTCATCACCGACGAACTGATCGAACTTGTAGACGGCGACATGGACATGATCATCGGGGTCCTTGCCCACGAAATCGGCCATGTCGAGGAGGAGCACTCGCTCCGCCAGCTCTATCGCGCAGCCGGCATGGCCGGTCTAATCATGCTGATCGCCGGCGATGTCGGTGCGGCCGGCGAGGACATTCTGACCAATGGCGCTGCCCTGATGTCACTCTCCCATTCGCGTGACGCGGAAAACGAGGCCGACCGTATCTCGGTGGAGCTCATGGCCAAGGCCGGCCGTGATCCGCGCGCCATCGGCCGCTTCTTCGCTCGGCTGGAAGAAAAACTCGGTCTCGATGGAGACTCCTCCTTCCTGTCCACCCATCCGGGCACCAGTGAGCGGCGGGAGGCAATCGACGATCACGCGAAAACTGTCGAAGCTGGTGGCATCTGAGGGGGAGGCCAGGCGGGAGGCGGACTATGGCACATGCCGAAATGCAAGAAGGGGCGGTCTGAGACCGCCCCTTCTGCTTTCAAGTATACGCGGAAGATTACTGCGTTGCGCCGTCGTTCAGGCCGACCTTGTCGACCAGTTCGGAAGCGGTCTTGCGGTTGGCAGCGATGTCGGCGAGCGGCAGCGGATCAGCCTTGATCGCGCCGAAGCTGGCAACCATCTCGGAAACCTTGGCATTGGGGCCGACAGGATATTCGAAGACCTGCTCGGCATAGATGGTCTGCGCTTCGTCGGAAGCCAGGAATTCCATCAGCTTGACGGCATTGTCCTTGTTCGGTGCGTTCTTTGTCAGCGCCATGCCGGAAATGTTGACATGCGTGCCACGGTCAGCGGCGTTGGGGAAGAGAACCTTGACCGAAGCGGCCCAGTCCTTTTCTTCCGGATCCTTCTCGTTGGTCTTCATCAGACCGAGGTAGTAGGTGTTGGCAAGGCCGAGATCGCATTCGCCGGCATGGATTGCCTTCGCCTGGGCGCGGTCGTTGCCGTCAGGCTTCTTGACCAGGTTCTGCTTCAGGCCTGCGAGCCATGTTTCCGTGTATTCGGCGCCATGGTGGGCGACCATCGAGGCGAAGAGGCCGACATTGTAGGCGTGCTGACCGTCGCGCATGCAAATGCGGCCCTTCCACTTGGGATCGGCGAGTTCCTCATAGGTGATCGCATCTTCGGATACGCGGTCCTTGGAAGCATAGAGAACGCGGCCACGGGTGGTCAGGCCGAACCAATTGCCTTCCGGATCACGATACTGCGCCGGGATCTGGCTGTTGATGTTCTCGTCGACGAGCGGCTGGGTCACGCCGCCATCCCTGGCTTCCGTGAGGCGCGCGATGTCGACCGTCAGAATGACGTCGGCCGGCGAGTTTGCACCTTCTGCCGTGATGCGCTCGACGAGGCCCTTGTCGAGGAAAAGCACATTGGTCTTGATGCCCGTTTCCTTGGTGAAGGCGTCCATCAGCGGCTGGATCAGTTCCGGCTGACGATAGGAATAGATGTTGACTTCGCCGTCTGCCAGTGCCGAGCCGGCCGAAAGGGCCAGAACGGAAACTGCACCGAGTGCGATGGTACGGATGGATGTCATGGTAGGCCTCCCTCTTTGCGGATTGTTGAGGCGCATATTCATGAAATAGGATAAGCTGTCAATTGCAGTCCAGTTTAATCACCAACACGTGAGTTTAGAACTTGAGTATTTTGGAATTGTTCAAAACTGCAAAAGGCGCTATATAAGCCGCAAGAAAACAGAGGAATCGTGCATGCGTTTGACAAAACAGACAAATTACGCCGTGCGCATGCTGATGTATTGCGCAGCCAACAGCGATCAGTTGAGCCGGATCCCGGAGATCGCCAAGGCCTATGGCGTGTCGGAGCTCTTCCTGTTCAAGATTCTGCAGCCGCTGAATAAGGCCGGTTTGGTCGAGACCGTCCGCGGTCGTAACGGTGGCGTGCGCCTCGGCCGTCCGGCCGAAAAGATCACGCTGTTCGATGTCGTGAAGGTCACGGAAGACAGCTTCGCCATGGCGGAATGCTTCGAGGACGACGGTGACGTCGAATGCCCGCTGATCGACAGCTGTGGCCTGAACTCTGCGCTGCGCAAGGCGCTGAATGCCTTCTTCGACGTGCTTTCCGAATACACGATCGACGACCTCGTCAAAGCACGCCCGCAGATCAACTTCCTGCTCGGCATCGACGACCTGCAGCCGCGCCGTGTGGCCACCGCTCCAGCTGCCGCACCGGCCGCCTGAAAAACATCGAATATTCACTTGATCAAACCCGCCGAAAGGCGGGTTTTTTCGTTCCAGGGCAGTGCCTGTACGCCCGCCTTGCTTCCTTCCGGCACTCTGCTACGTTTACGTTCACGGCAGTTAAGATCTGCCGGTTGGGGCGGCTTGAAACGGGTCGCTGGTGCAGGTCTCTGGGGGGAGCATGTACGACTATGTCATCATCGGTGGCGGATCGGCCGGCTCGGTCCTTGCGGCGCGGCTGAGCGAGGACCCGTCGGTTACCGTCTGCCTGCTGGAAGCCGGCGGTCGGGGTGACGGCATCTTCGCCCGCGTGCCGATGGCGTCAGCGGCTGTTGTGCCGGGTCATGTGAAGAGCGGAAACTGGCGTTTTTCGACGGTGCCGCAGGAGGGCCTCAACGGACGTCGGGGTTACCAGCCGCGCGGTCGCGGCCTTGGCGGATCGAGCCTGATCAATGCCATGCTCTATGTCCGCGGGCATACCGGCGATTACGATGAGTGGGCGTCTCTCGGCTGTGAAGGCTGGTCGTGGAAGGACGTCCTTCCCTGGTTCAAGAAGGCCGAGGACAACATCCGTGGGGCGGACGATTTGCATGGCCGCGGTGGCCCTCTTCAGGTCTGCGATCAGAACTGGGCGCGCCCGATCAACCAGGCCTTCCTGAAGGCCTGCGAACAGCGCGGTCACCGTCAGAACGACGATTTCAACGGGCCGATGCAGGAGGGGGCCGGCGTCTATCAGGCCACCCAGTTCTGGAACGGCCCAAAGCGTGGCGAACGCTGCTCGGCAGCTGCCGCCTATCTCCACGACGTGATGACGCGGCGCAATCTCACCGTCATCACCGAAGCGCATGTATCGCGCATCCTGGTCGAACAGGGCAGGGCGGTCGGCGTCGCCTATCGCTTCGGCAAGGACGAGCAGCGGATCGTCCGCGCCGATCGCGAGGTGCTCTTGTCGGCAGGGGCGCTGCAATCACCGCAGATCCTGATGCTCTCGGGCATTGGCCCTGCAGACCATCTGACCTCTCTTGGCATTCCCGTCGTGCTGGACCGAACGGAAGTCGGCGCCAACCTCCAGGATCATCTCGACTACACCATGATCTTCCGCTCGCCGGATACCGACATGTTCGGCTTGGGTATCATGGCGACGCGCGATCTGATGCGCGCCGCAAACGAGTGGCGCACGGAGCGTATGGGTCACCTGCGATCGACCTGCGCGGAATCGGGTGCTTTTCTGAAGACCGATCCGTCGCTCGATCGTCCTGACATCCAGCTGCATTTCCTCGTTGCGATGGTCGACGACCACGTGCGCAAGATGCATTGGGGCCACGGCTATTCCTGCCATGTCTGCGTCTTGCGCCCGCATTCGCGTGGCACGGTCCGGCTCGCGAGCACCGATCCGTCCGCTTCGCCGCTCATCGATCCCGCATTTCTCTCGGATCCGCGCGACTTGGAAACCCTGCGCAAGGGTGCCCGCATGATGGCCGAGATCATGGCAGCCCCCGCATTCAATCGCTATCGCGGACCTGAACTCTATCCGGCCGGAACGTCGGATGCGGAACTCGACGCGGCGATCCGTACCCGCGCCGATACGATCTATCACCCCGTCGGCACCTGCCGCATGGGCTCCGATGGCGATGCGGTGGTCGATCCCGATCTCAGGCTGAAGGGCATAGTGGGGCTGCGTGTCGTCGACGCCTCAGTCATGCCGCGTCTGATTGGCGGCAACACCAACGCCCCCGTCATCATGATGGCGGAAAAGATCGCCGCATCCATCCGGGCAGAGGCGAGAGCAGCCAGGGAACGGGCCACCGGCAGAAGCGCAAACAGTGAGAGCGGATTGCATTTCGCCTGAACCTTCCTATTGTCGCGGCCCCTGGATGAGGGCTGAGGAAGAGGAAGAGCATGCCGCAGGACAACAAGCTGGCCGCCCCGCAGGCGGTGATCGTCATGGGAGTCAGCAGCTGCGGAAAGTCCTCGGTCGGCGAGGCGCTCGCGGCCCGTCTCGGGCTTCCCTTCATCGAGGGGGATGTCCTGCACCCCGAAAGCAACGTCGCGAAGATGGCCGCCGGTACGCCGCTAACCGACGAGGATCGCTGGCCCTGGCTGACCGTGATCGGCGAGCGCATGGCGGACGCCTTGGCGCGCGGGGAGGGGATCATCGTGTCCTGCTCGGCGCTGAAGAAGATCTACCGCGAACACTTGCGTGCCGCGACCGGTGGTCGCCTCGCCTTCGTCTATCTCGATGGTTCACGGGAACTGCTCGGCCGCCGCATGGGCGCCCGCACTGGGCATTTCATGCCGCTTGGTCTGCTCGATAGCCAGCTCGCCACCCTGGAAGTCCCGACCGGCGAGCCGGGCGTTGTCACCGTCTCGATCGATCAGACCGTCGAGGGCATCGTCGCCGACGCGCTCGACGGTCTGAAAGCGGAAACCTGAGCTTCAGCCCTCGTAACCCAGGAGCGGGCCGTAAAGCTCCGGCCGGCGGTCTCGGAACAGGCCCCAGCTGGCGCGCTGCCTTGCGATTCCATCGAGGTCGAAGGTCGCGGTCAACACCGTCTCAGTCTCCCGGTCGGCAGTTGCCACCATTGAACCGGTCTGGTCGCAGATGAAGGACGAGCCGTAGAAGGTAAGCGAGGTACCCTTGCGACCATCTTCCTTGCCGATCCAATTCGACGCGATGACCGGCATGAGATTGGCCGCTGCATGCCCCTGCATCACCCGCTGCCAATGGCCGGAGCTGTCGAGGCTCGCATCCTGCGGCTCCGAGCCGATCGCGGTCGGATAGAACAGAAGTTCGGCGCCTTGCAGCGCCATGGCACGGGCCGCCTCCGGGAACCACTGGTCCCAGCAGATGCCGACGCCGATCGCCGCATGCCGCGTCTCCCAGACTTCGAAACCGGTATCGCCGGGCGAGAAGTAGAACTTCTCGGTATATCCAGGACCATCAGGAATATGGCTCTTGCGATAGATGCCGAGCACGTCCCCGGTCGCGTCGACGATGGCCACGCTGTTGAAGAACGTCTGCCCGGCCTTTTCGAAGAAGCTGACGGGAATGACGACGTTGAGCTCTTCGGCAAGCGCTGCGAAGTGCTCGATCAGTGCATTGTCATGGGCCGGCTTGGCGAGATCGAAGAACTCGGCGATCTGGTCCTGGCAGAAATAAGGTGCCTCGAACAGCTCCTGGATCAGGACGATTTGTGCGCCCTTTGCGGCAGCCTCGCGCACGAGCTTTTCGGCCCGTACGATATTGCCGGGCAGATCCCATGTGCAGGCCATCTGGGTGGCGGCGACGGTGACGGTGCGGGTCATCTCTTCTTTCCTCAAACGCCGAGCCGATCACGCATGCCGTAATACCAGGCACCGAGTGCCGTGAACGGCACGCGGAACATGCGCCCGCCCGGGAACGGATAGGCCTGCAACGACGACCAGACATCGAAGCGGCTCATCTGGCCATGAACAGCCTCGCCAAGGATCTTGCCAAGCAGATGCGTCGTCGTCACGCCATGGCCGCTGTCGCCATGCGAGAAGTAGACCGTGTCCGACAGCTTGCCCATATGCGGGATGCGGGTCAGCGTGAGGGCAAAATTGCCGCTCCAGGCATAGTCGATCTTCACGTCCTTCAGCTGCGGGAAGGTTTTCAGCATGTTCGGCCGGATGACGCCCGTCAGGTTCTTAGGGTCCTGGCCGCCATAGCCGATGCCGCCGCCGTAAAGCAGGCGGTTGTCGGCGGTGCGGCGGTAATAGTCGAGCACGTAGTTTGCATCTTCGACGCAGTAATTGGAGGGCAGCAGTTCCTCGATCAGCTTGGCATCGAGCGGCTCCGTGGCCATCACCTGGCTGGAGACCGGCATCATCTTCTCGGTCACCTTCGGCGCGATGCCGGCCATATAGGCATTGCCGCAGACGAGAATGTGCTTGGCCCTGACAATGCCGCCCTCGGTGCAGACGAAGGGCTGCGGGCCGGTGTCGAGATGCACGACCTTGGAGTTTTCAAAGATCTTGGCGCCGAGGCTTTCGGCCGCTGCCGCCTCGCCGAGCACCAGATCGAGCGGATGGATATGGCCGCCGTGGCGATCGATCATGCCGCCGACATAGCGGTCGGTCTTGGCATACTTGGCGACCTCGGCCTTGGAGACCATCTCCAGCCCGTCATGCCCATGCTTCATCCAGTGGGCCCGGACGTCCGCCATCTCCTTCACCTGCTTGTCGGTGAAGGCTGCGAAGAACCCGCCGTCGACGAGATCGCATTCGATCCCGTATTTCGCCACGCGCTCGCGGATGATCCGACCACCCTCGAGCGACATCTCGCCGAGCCGATCCGCCTTTTCCTGCCCGTAGCGTTTTGCAATCGTTTCAAGATCACGGCTATAGCCGTTGACGATCTGACCGCCATTGCGACCCGAGGCGCCGAAGCCGATCCGATCGCCTTCGAGAACGATCACGGCATAGCCCTTTTCCGAAAGCTCAAGGGCTGCCGAAATGCCGGTAAAGCCGGCGCCGATGATGCAGATGTCGGCCGTGTGCTGGCCGTCAAGCTTCGGGCGCACGCGCTTGTCGCGGGCAGAGGCTGCGTAATAGGTGGCCGCATGGCCGGGATTGGGTCCGATCGACTTCGTCATGGCTTCACCTCACACGGTCCGGATATAGGCGTCGTATTCGACGTCGGTCACACGCAGCGAGAACTCCGAGAGTTCCTGCTGCTTGCAGGCGGTATAAAGGCTGCGATATTTCGGCCCGAGCGCCGCATAGGCAAAGCTCGACTTGCCAAAGCGCTGAAGCGCATAGTCCCAGTTGGTCGGCAGCGGCTCGTGGTTGACGGCATGGTCGTCGCCGGAGATCGCCCCACCGGGCGAAAGCTTCTCCTTCATGCCGGCGAGCGCCGCCGACAGGATCATGGCGAGAACCAGATAGGGATTGGTGTCGGATCCGGCGACGCGATGCTCGATGCGAGTCGCAGGCTTCGATGCGGTGATGACGCGAACGGCAGCAGACCGGTTATCGAAGCCCCAGGACGCATAGGTCGGCGCATGTTCGGATGGGCGCAGGCGGCGATAGGAGTTCTGGTGCGGTGCAAAGATCGCCATGCTCTCGCCCATGCTTTCGAGAAGCCCGCCGACCGAATGGAAAAGGGCGTCCGAGGGTCCATCCTCGCCGACATAGATGTTCTCGCCCTTCTCGTTCAGGATCGAGAAATGCACATGCATGCCGCTACCGGCCTGGGTGCCATAGGGCTTGGCCATGAAGGTGGCGTCGAGATCGCTGGCGCGCGCCACACCCTTGACGATGCGCTTGAGCAATACCGCATAGTCCGCAGCCGCCAGCGCATCCGGCACGTGATTGAGGTTGATCTCGTACTGACCGGGACCGTTTTCGCGCAACGTCGTATCGGCCGGCACGTTCTGGGCGCGGGCGGCCGTCGAAATGCCGTGGAAGACCTCTTCGAAGTCCTGCAGTTCGGAGATCGACAGAACCTGCGTCTGGCCGGTATGCCAGCGACCGTCTCGCGTATTTGGCGGACGTACCGGATCGAGCGCCGA
This sequence comes from Rhizobium sp. R86522, assembly GCF_042466255.1. Taxonomy (NCBI): domain Bacteria; kingdom Pseudomonadati; phylum Pseudomonadota; class Alphaproteobacteria; order Hyphomicrobiales; family Rhizobiaceae; genus Rhizobium; species Rhizobium sp. R86522. The sequence goes on along the minus strand of NZ_JAXHBX010000001.1, from coordinate 3,056,079 downwards.
GCGCACCGGGTCGATCAGGTAGAATTCGAGTTCTGTGGCAACGACAGGCGTCAGTTTCGCCGCTGTGAAGCGCTTCATCACGTTGCCGAGCACCTGGCGCGGATCGGCGTAGAAGCTCTCGCCTTCCTGCGTGTGCATTTGCAAGAGCACCTGCGCCGTCGGGCGCGACAGCCAGGTCACGCGCGAGAGCGTTCCCGGAACCGGAAAGCAGATGCCATCAGGATCGCCGGTTCCCTCGGCAAGGCCCGCGGCATTCACGTCGCGGCCCCATACGTCGAGGGCATAGACCGAGCGCGGCATGGCCATGCCCTTGGTCAAGACGTCGATGGCCCGCTCGCGTGGGATCCACTTGCCGCGTGGCACGCCGTTCACGTCAATGACGAAGGCTTCAAGTACTTCAATATCGGGATTTGCCGCGAAGAATTCGCGTGCCTCTTCGGCCATGTCCATGGATCACCGTGTGGCTGATGTCGATCGGGTTCGAAACACGCATAAGGGCGCGAACGGATGCTGGTCCGCTAACGATAGACGCTTTTCGCGTTATGGATCAAACACCGGCGCATGCCACTGTCCGTCTTTTCCTGATCCCCTCGACCGGCGGCGTTCTTGCGACGCGAGCTTCGTTCCGGCCTGTTTCCACCGGGAAACAATTTGATCAAATTATGAGGGATGACTACCACCTCGGCGCCAAAAAGGCTAGCCCCCTGAGAAGGGGGCTAGAAACGCGTTGTTTTTCAGGGGCGAAAACGCTCAGGGCTCCAGGCCTTTGCGTCGATGAATGTCTTCTCCCCGTCCATCATTTCCCCGATCAGACGGCCCGTGACCGGACCCAGCGTCAGGCCGTGATGCGCATGGCCAAACGCGAACCACATGCCCTCGTGGCGCGGCGCCTTGCCGATGACCGGCATCATGTCGGGCGTGCAGGGGCGGGCGCCCATCCAGGGTTCGGCGTCGAGCCTGTCGGCCAGCGGGAAGATGTCGCGCGCCACCTTTTCCGCCCGGGCGAGCTGGACGGGAGACTTGGGCGCATCGCGATTGGCAAATTCCGCACCCGTCGTCAGGCGAATGCCCTTTTCCATAGGTGCCAGGAAATAGCCGCGCTCGGCATCCATGGTCCAGTTGTTGAGGACGGCATTGCCCTCGGGCGCGTAGTGCATGTGGTAGCCGCGCTTGACGCCGAGCAGGAAGCGGTAGCCGAACTTTCGGGTGACTTCCTCCGACCAGGGGCCAAGTGCCAGCACCACATCGTCGCCATCGACCATCCCGTCATCGGTCTTTACGCGCCAGCCCTTGCCGGAAGCGCCCGTTTCCAGCGATGTGGCGTCGCCCTTGACGAAGCGCCCGCCAATCGACTGAAAATAGGTGAGATAGGCTTGCGTCAGGCCATGCGGATTGGTGACCGACCAGGGGTCGTTCCACTTCAGACCGCCGACGAAGTCGCCCCTGATATGTGGCTCTTCCTTGGCCAGCTCTTCGCGGTTCAAGGCCCTGTAGCTGACGCCATATTCGCGGGCGAGGCGAGCGGCCTCGGCAAGCTCGCCGTCGCGTTTGGCCGTCGTGCGGAAGATCTCCATCCAGCCATCCTTGCGGATCAGATGGTCGGCCTTGGCCGCCTGGATCAGGTCCTGATGCTCGGTGATCGAGTTTTCGATCAGTGGCGCATAGGCGCGTGCAATCGCCTGATGGCGGCTCTTGTTCGAATGCCACCAGTAGCGGGACAGGAACGGCACGAGCTTCAGCATCGCGCTTGCATGATAATGCGCGTCGATCCGGTTGTTGAAACCGTAGCGGATCAGCATCCCGAGTTCCTGCGGGAAACCGTAGGGCACGACGCCCTCGCGCTGGATCAGGCCCGCATTGCCGAAAGAGGTTTCCTCACCGGCGCCCCGGCGGTCCACCAGCACCACCGAACGCCCGCGGCGGGCGAGATGGATGGCTGTGGAAACGCCGATAATGCCGGCGCCGAGCACGAGGGTAACCTTGGACATGTCAGTTGAATTCCTGAATGTGGGATTGCCGGGCAAGGATGCATTTCAGCCTGTTGCGGCGCAAACGAAAAATCGCCGCATTTGCCGCAATCCTCAAAATCCTTGTCGATCCCGAATCATGCCATATCTCCAGTCGAAGCGACGGCAGCCAGCGAAGGGGACTTGATGCGCCTGCTCATTCTTGGCTGCGCCTGGCTGATGGTCGGGATCGGTGTCATCGGCATTTTCCTGCCGGTCTTGCCCACGACGCCTTTCATGATCCTCGCCGCCGCGCTCTTCGCCCGGTCTTCCCCGCGCTTCGAGCAATGGTTGCTCGACCACCCCCGCTATGGACAGCCCCTGATCGACTGGCGTCGTGAAGGCGCGATTTCGCAAAGGGCCAAGATTGCATCGGTGTCGTTGATGACCCTGAGCTACGGCATTGTTGTCTTCTTCGGGCCACCGCAGCTTTGGCTGAAGCTGCTGATCGGCGTCATCCTCGTCGCCTGTGCGGCCTTTGTCCTCACCCGGCCTGCGCCAGGGCGCTGACAGAGGCTTCATGGCCGCCGGAAAGCAGCGAGTGGGCGGCCGACAGGGCCTGGACCTGGCGGGCCGACTGCGGCCGGCCGAAGAGATAGCCTTGCCCTTCTTCGCAGCCCATGGCCGTGAGCATTTCCGCCTGCAGCGCATTTTCGATACCCTCGCCGACCACCTTGAGGCCGAGGCCGTGGGCGAGCGTCATGACCGCCTGAACGATACTCTGGGCTGCGGGATCGCTGACCATGTCACGGACGAAGGACTGATCGATCTTCAGCTTGTCGAGCGGCAGGCTGGAGATGTAGCTGAGCGATGAATAACCTGTCCCGAAGTCGTCGAGGGCAATGGTCACGCCGAGATCACGCAGCGCATCCAGTTTGGTGAGAAGCTCCTCGGAGCGTTCGACGAAGATGGATTCGGTGATCTCGACATGCAGCCGATGTGGCTGAAGACCGCTGGCGTCGAGCGCCGCACGGATGTCGGAAAGCAGATCGCCGCGCAGAAACTGGACCGGGGAAATGTTGACCGCGACGCTGACATGCGAGGGCCAGTTCGTGGCGGCCTTGCAGGCCTCCCGGAACATGAACTGGCCGAGATCGCAGATGAAGCCATTGGCTTCCGAGATGCTGATGAATTCCGCCGGCGAAATCATGCCGAGCGTCGGATGCTGCCACCGTAAAAGCGCCTCGGCGCCCACGAGCCGCCCGGAGGTGAGGGCGACCTGGGGCTGAAAGAGCAGGAAAAACTGTCCCTGATCGAGCCCGGTGCGCAGCTCTGCTTCGAGCAGCCTTGAGCGGGCCCTGCGCAGCGTCGAGGCGGGGTCATACGCCCGCCAGCCACTTCCTCCGACCCGTTTGGCATCGATGAGCGCCAGTTCGGCTGCTTCGATCCATTTCCCCGGGCTGCCGAGGTTTTCCGAGCCACTGCAGGCGCCGATGCGGGCGTTGAGTTCGATCTTGATCCCGTCGATACCGAAGGGCGTGTCGAAGAGTGCGAGCAACTGCGCGGCACTTTCAGCGAGTGCATCCTCGCTCTCGATGCCGGCGGTCGCCAAGCAGAGAACGTCGCCAGCAAGCCGGGCCGTCAGGCCGTCTATCCCCGCATGGCGCCGAAGTCGGGCGGCGACGGCCTGAAGGACGCTGTCGCCTTTTTCCCGGCCGAGCATTTCATTCAGATGACCGAAGCGATGCAGGTCGATGGCAAAGACGGAGAAGCCGCGTCCGGTGGCTGCCATCGCGTCGATCAGGCCGCGTCGGGTCAGGAGCCCGGTGAGGTCGTCGACCCGTGCCATCTCTTCGAGCTTGGTTTCGTAGAGGCGGCGGGCCGTCACGTCTCGCAGGCTGATGCAGGTTACATGTGAGCCGACCGGTGACAGCCCCTGGCCGCCACGGCTTTCGAAGGGCGAGATCGTAATGGCGGCTTCGAGATGGCGCCGGCCCTTTCGGCCCGGAATGTCGAGTGCAACGGTCTGGCTGTGAATCTGCTGGGGCTCTGTGATGTGGATCGCTTCGAGAGCGAGCAGAGCCTCGGTGAGGGCAGGGGGCGCAAACACACTCAGATTGCTACCGCGCACAACCGCTTCGTCGCGTTCGAGCACGCCGCTCAGGGTCTGGCTTGCATCGAGCAGGTTACGCTTCTGATCGAGCACGATGACCGGGTCGATGCTGTCATTGATGATGCGCTTCAGGACACGGCGAATGTCGCGATTCTCCGTTACCGCGAGCTCCGCGAGCCATCCGCTGAGCCCCACTTTTTCGGCCATCAGCATGAAAAAGCCGAAGGCGAACATCAGCCAAAGGCTGGCGGTGTGGAAGACCAGGGCCTCGTGCTTGTAGAGGAGGAAGGAGACCGCCTCGGCAATCGTCAGCAAGGCTGCGGACGCTGCGAGCGGCACGCCCAGCAACTGGCGATGGAATGTCAGCGTATAGGCGATGATCAAGGCCGCGAGCAGCAGGCCGATCGGCTCGGTGCGCAGTGGCCGGAGAATTCGCTCCTGGACCAGTGTCTCCGTCGCCAGCACATGCAGCATCGGCCCGCTGAGGATGCCGTAGACGGGCACCGCAAAGAGGTCCTTCAGTTCCGTCGCATAAGCGCCGACCACCACCGACTTGCCATCGATGGCATCGCCTCCGACAGCGCCGGAGAGGATATCGGTGACCGAATAGGTGGGAACTGTTTCAGGCCGAATGGAGAAGTCGATCTCGAGCCGGCTGGTCCGTGCATCACTGTAGCCGGCAAGGACTGCGGGCGCCGACTGCGTCGGAATACCGTCGATGAGTTCCGTCACCGGGAAGGACCGCATCAAGCCATCGTCATCAAGCGCAACGTCCACCAAAGCCGGCCAGGAATGCTCCGCAAAGATCGGCAGCGGCGCAGTCACAGTCAACGGATCCGATGACCTGGCACCGAACTGCTGACGGAAAATCGGCAGGATGACACCGCCACCGGCCTCTTCGAGAGCTTTTGCAAGCCGGACATCATTTTCCGGCTGGGAGGGCGTGCTGAAGTCGATATCCAGGAAGATGTCCTGAGCGCCAGACGCCACGAGCCTGTCGATCAGCTCGGCATGTACGGCGCGCGGCCAGGGCCAGGTGCCAACCTCGATCAGGCTTTTCTTGTCGATCGCGACGAATACGAAGTCGCCGCTGGCAGCACGGGGGGCCGCAGCGGCGCGAAAGGCGCTCAGATCGTTGTCGAGATGCTGTACGACCGAGATTGATGGCAAGATGAGCGGCAGCGCCATGATCACGGCGATCATGGCGACCCGAAACGAAACCAGCCTTGCGAGGAAGCCACGTGCAGGGCGAATGCTATCCGTCATGCGCGTATCCTGGCGGTGGTGTGACGAAAGCCATCATCATCAGCGGTCGCTTTTGCCGTTGCCATTTCCGCCGGCATTGCCGTTGCCGTTTCCGCCACCGTTGCCGTTTCCGCCGGCATTGCCGTTGCCGCCACCGTTGCCGTTTCCGCCGGCATTGCCGTTGCCGCCACCGTTGCCGTTTCCGCCGGCATTGCCGTTGCCGCCACCGTTGCCGTTTCCGCCACCGTTGCCGTTTCCGCCACCGTTGCCGTTGCCGCCACCGTTGCCGTTTCCGCCACCGTTGCCGTTGCCGCCACCGTTGCCGTTTCCGCCGCCGTTGCCGTTGCCGCCACCGTTGCCGTTGCCACCAGCATTGCTGTTGCCAGCAACGCTGCTTTTGGATTTGCCCGCGTCCATAGCGCCCTTGGCTTCATCCATCGTCGACGTCGCCTTGACGACGCTGCCTGCGGCCGGAACCTTGGCCTGCGACGGCGCCACACGCGTGATCTGCGGTTTTTCCGAAAGCCCGGCGACGGTCATGCCGGATGCATCCACCTGCGCACCCTGGCCGGCACCCAGGTCACTGCGTTCACCACTGCCGAAACTGGTCACCTGGACCAGGCCCCGTTCGACAGCGACCGCAGCATTGGCCTTGCCGACCTTGACGGTGAATTGCGTACCCTTGACCACGGCCGCCAGGAACGGGGTCTGCACCGTCGTATGCGGACGCTGCCGTTTCTCGATTTCGAGGCTGATCTCGCCCACCTGCTGAACCACCTCGGTCTTGCGGCTGATATCCTGGCCCCGGGTAATGATCGCCGCCAGTGTATTCGGCTGAAAGGCGATGCTTTCCGTACCGCGCACCAGCTGCAACCGCCCCCGCGGCCCGGTCGAGATCCAGGCCTTGTTGGGCACCTGCATGCCTCTCTTGAGCGGAACCCAGGTTTTCTTGTCGACGGTGTAGGCGACCTGTGCCGTCGCCTTAGCCGCCATCCATACCTCGCCCGCGGCCGATGCCGCACCGGCAAGGCAAGTCAGGAAAAGACAGAGGACGGTTGAAACGATGAAGCGCATGATGGGTCTCCCTTGAGCTCCTAATTCAGCACGCGTTCCTTAAGATTCTTCTGAATTTGCTCTGCCGGTTTTATCAAATGCCTGTTTATTCGACGGAATATTCGCGAATCCTGGCGTATCTCGCTCGGGCGGACCCTTGAAAATTGCGCGGGCGGCCTCGACGTGTTCCGCTCAACGGGGTGACGAAAGCTTGATCAGCAGCCACGCGCTTCTAGTTAGCCTTACGGCGAGTGGTTTCGACGCTTGCGTCAAGCAAACCCGAAAGGACGTCCGTGACCACAGGAAAACAGGTTTCAGCAGCCAGAATGCTGCTCGGCATGACGCAGGCGCAGCTCGCCGACCGAGTTGGCCTTTCTGTCTCAACGCTCGAGCGACTGGAGAACGCTGACGAGGGCGCCGAGGATGAAGCAAGCGCGCGCGCTCAGATAAGCGCCGTTCTCGAAGAAGCGGGCATCACGTTCATCGATGAACGGGTGACAAGCGCTGCAGGCGGCTTTGGCGTGCGTCTTTCCGTCCCGGCTTCCCAGTCTGTCGACACCGGCAGCGACGAAACCGTTCAGTATCCTGAAATGGCGAGGAACGGGCCCTTCGGCGCCGGGGGCTGAAAAGCTCGGGCTCTCAGCTCTCTTTCTCCCAATACCAGGCGACGTATTGGCGTCGTCGGTCGCGCGCCTTCTCGGCAAGATGACGCTTGATCGTCCGCACATCCGCCTTTTCGCCCGCGAACCAGACGAAGGTCTCGTCCTCCACGTCCTTGAGCGCCGTCTTCACCCGATCGACCAGAACATAGGCATCGCCGACCGAATAGGATGATCGGTGCAGCCATTCGACATGGACCGGAGACAACCCTCGCAATGGCTGTTCTTCACCGGCATCTTCGACTTCGATGATCGCCCGCATCGTCACGCCTGATGGCGCTTCCTCGACCATCCGGGCAATCGCTGGCAGCGCACTTTCGTCGCCGGCAAAGAAGATGTCCTGCGCAGCGGGCAAGCCGCCGCCGCCGGGTCCCATGATCGCCACCTGCTGGCCGATCTCAGAGTCCCGCGCGAAATCCGCGCCCGGTGTGGCGACACCTTCGGCCGGATGCTGAAGGATATCCAGGCTGATCTGGCGTGCTTCCGCGTCGACGTAACGGATCGTGTAGATCCGCACGAGCAACTCGTCGGGCCAGCCGATGCGTCCGTTCTCCTGAAGGTGAGGCCAGACAGGTGTCTGATCTTTCGGCGGCACGAGCAGCCGTACATGCATGTTGCGATCGAGAAAGGGCGTGACGTCGGCGACGGAGAGCGTCACCCGCCGCATCCTTGGCGTGACATCCTTGACGCCGACGACGGTCGCCTCGTGGAAACCGGGTGGTTTCACCTTCGCGGCTGGCTTTGACCACTCAAGCGAGAAGGGTTCATCCCCGGCAAAAAAGAAAAGATGTTCGGCAAACATCGTGCGGGTGACGGCCAGCGCCTCTTCGCCCAAGGTGCTAATCTCGATCTGCAGCACGTCCTCGGCCGTCACGATGTCGATCGTCCAGTCCTCCGATTTCAACGTGGCTACGCCATCAGCGTGAACGACGTCCGAGTGCTCGACGAAGTGTTCGCAGATTTCGGCGAGCATGGCGCCGACATCGGCGGGACGGGCGATGCCTGAAAGTTTGGTGGGCTGAAGATCGGTCATGAAAACGCCAGTCGAGTGAGGGAGGACGAGGGTTGCATGTGGTGCCGCCCGATCGGGAGCATCATCGGTCGGCCGGAGGTCGGATCGGTGAGGATCCGGGCCTCGAGGTTGAACACCCGGCGCACCATGTCTTCGGTCAAGACCGTGTCCGGGCTGCCGCTTTGGAAGGGGCTTCCATCCAGCATGGCGACCAGATGATCTCCGTAGCGGGCTGCCAGGTTCAGGTCGTGCAAGACCATCACGATGGTCGTGCCGCGGCTGCGGTTGAGATCGGTCAGGAGATCCAGAACGTCGATCTGGTGGCTGATGTCGAGAAAGGTCGTTGGCTCGTCGAGCAGCAGCAATTCGGTCTCCTGGGCGAGTGCCATCGCGATCCAGACCCGTTGCCGCTGGCCACCCGAAAGCTCGTCCACCGGCCGGTCAGCCAGGTCCGCCGTCTGCGTGGCCGCCAGGGCATCGGCGACCGCCTTGTCGTCGTCCCTGGTCCAGGATTGAAACAGGCCGTGATGCGGATGGCGACCACGGCTCACCAGATCCATGACCGTGATGCCATCAGGCGCGATCGGGGATTGTGGCAGAAGCCCCAGCCGGCGCGCGAGTTCGCGGGTCGGCAGCTTGTGGAGCGCCTTGCCGTCGAGCATCACCTCGCCGGCCTTGGGCTCGATCAGCCGCGACATGGCCTTGAGCAAGGTGGATTTGCCGCAGGCATTGGCGCCGACGATGGCGGTGATCTGGCCGGATGGAAGGCTGAGGTCGAGGTCCCGAAGGACCAGGCTTTCACCGTAACCGGCCGAAAGGGTCTTTGCTTCGAGGCGTTGATCGGTCATGTCGCAGCTCCCCGACGGTTGCTCCGGATGATCAGGGTGATGAGGTAGGGTGCCCCGAGCGCCCCGGTCACCACGCCGACCGGGTATCGGCTTGGCAAAAGAAACTGGCCGACGAAATCTGCCGTAAGGACCAGCAAGGCGCCGACCACGGCGGCCGGCAGGAGAATGGAGCTGCGTCGTCCGAAGACGCCGCTTGCGATTGGCCCAGCGAGAAAGGCGACGAAGGCAATCGGCCCCGTGACCGCGGTCGCGCTGGCGATCAGTCCGACGGCACAGACGATGACCAGGAGTTTCGTTGAGGCAACGTTTACACCGAGCGCGGTTGCCGTATCGTCGCCGGCCCGCATGACATCGAGATCGCGCGCCTTGGCCAGAAGCAGGCTGCCCAGCGCAATCAGGGCAACGATCAGGGGAATGGCCTGATCCAGCTTGGCGCCGTTGAGGCTGCCGGTCAGCCAGCGCATCGCTTCCTGCAGGCTGAAGGCGGGCGCGCGCGACAGGATGTAGGCAATCATGCTTTCGAGCATGGCAGAGACGCCAATCCCGACAAGGATCAGCCTCGGGCCGGCAACGCCGTTCTTCGAGGCGAGGCCATGCACCAGAAGTGCGATTGCAAGGCCGGCACCTACGGCGAGAAGAGAGACCAGCGGCCCCGTGAGTGAAAGCACGACGATCGCAAACACCGCTGCCGCGCTGGCGCCGGAGGTGATGCCGATGATGTCGGGGCTGGCGAGAGGATTGCGCAATAGCGTCTGGAAGGCCGCTCCCCCGAGGCCGAAACTCATGCCGGCCGCAATCGCGAGCACGGCACGCGGCAGGCGCAGTTGCCCCACCGTGAAACCTGCCCCGGCAACCTGTTCTCCGATGAGGACGCGCATGACGTCTCCAAACGGCGTGAAGGTGCGACCGGCCATCAGCGTCAGCGTGAAGCCGGCGAGAATGAGGGTCAAAATAAGGATCAGCATGACCAGCCGCCGGCGCGTTCGGTGCTTGCGGTTTGCCGCGACTATTGCTGTCAGGGAAGCATCTGATCGAAGAAGGGTCACAGCTCTCTCACCTTCTGCCGACGAACGATGAAGATGAAGACCGGCGCGCCGATAAGGGCGGTCACGACGCCGACCTCGAGTTCGGACGGGCGTGCCGCAAGGCGACCGAGAATATCACTCGCCGTCAGCAGGATGGCCCCGCCGATCGCGGAGAATGGCAGAAGCCAGCGATGATCCACGCCCACCAGCAGCCGGCAGGCATGCGGGACAACGAGGCCGACGAAACCGATCGGGCCGCAGACGGCTGTCGTCGCGCCACACAGCACGACTGCACCAAGTGTGGCCATGCCTCGCGCCAATGCCACGCGCTCGCCAAGCCCCGCGGCGAGTTCGTCACCGAGCGCCAGGGCATTCAGGCGTCGGGCTGAAAGCAGGCACAGCAGAAACCCGACCAGAAGAAACGGATAGATGTGCTCCATCCGCTCGAAGGTGGCGCCCCCGACGCCCCCGATCTGCCAGGAGCGGATGCCACCGGCAATGTCTGCACGCGGCAAGACGACGGCAATCACCAGCGATGTAAAAGCGATCGCGGTTGCCGTACCAGCAAGTGCGAGCTTCAGCGGCGTTGCGCCACCGCGTCCCATCGAACCGATGACATAGACGAAGACGGCTGTGGCAGCGGCGCCCGCGATGGCAATCCAGATGAAGGCATCAGCCGAGCTGATGCCGAACCACGCCACCCCCACCACAACGGCAAGCGATGCGCCGACATTGACGCCGAGGATGCCGGGATCGGCGAGCGGATTGCGCGTCACGCCCTGCATGACGGCGCCGGCAAGGCCAAGGGCCGCACCGGCGAGCAGTGCCAGAACGGTGCGCGGCACACGGGTCGCAACCGCGGCGCGGTCAAGCGTCGAGACGTCCCCGGACAGGGCCGCCAGCACCTCCGACAGCGGTACATCGCGGGTGCCGATGGTGAGGGACAGCAAGGCGACGCCGATGCAGACCGCGATCGCCGCAGCCAGCCAAACGACGCTGCCCTTGGCCGTCTTCGGAAGAGACGGCCGATGGGCGGAGGAAAGGGAGCGAGCAGAAATCATTCCGTCTTTCGCGCCGCGTCCGCGAGCTTTTCTACATAGGCGGGCAACACCCAGGTGATCGACAGCGGCGTGGGATTGGCTGCGGTTCCCACGGGATCGCGGCCGAGCGTGACGATGGCGTCATGCTTCACGGCCGGCATATGGGACAGGAGAGGATTGGCCTTCATGGCCTCGATCAAGGCCTGATCGCCATAGGTCACGAGAATGTCGACGTCATCGAAGAGATCGATCTGCTCGGCACTGATCGAACCGGCGAAGCTGCCGGTCGTCGACGCCTGCATCACGCTTTTCGGCATCGAAAGTCCGAGATCGGCGAAGAACCGAACGCGGGTGTCCTGGGTCGTATAGAAATTGACGATGCTGAGGTCGGTCGCGTCGAGATGGGTGACGAACATCGCCCGTTTACCCTTGAGTTCAGGATACTTGGCGACCTCGGCTGCGATCTTCTGCTCGATGTCTGCAATCAACGCTTCGCCATCAGGCGCCATCCCCATGCCGGCACTGTCAAAGCGGATTGTTTCACGCCAATCCGTCGACCATGGCGCCTGCGGATAGGCGATAACGGGGGCGATCTGGCTCAAGGTGTCGTAGTCGGATTGGCTCAAGCCCGAATAGGCGGCGAGAATCACATCCGGTGCCGTCCCGGCAACCGCCTCGAAGTCGATCCCGTCCCCCTCGTCGAACAGGGTAGGGGCCTCGGCGCCCAGGGACTTCAAGCGCTCCGACACCCAAGGCAGCAGCCCGTCGCCGTCGTCGTCACCGAAATTCGCAGCCGCCATGCCGACCGGCACGATGCCGAGGGCAAGCGGGACTTCGTGATTGGCCCAGGCCACGGTTGCCACGCGTTGCGGTTTTTCCGGAACGGTCGTCTGCCCGAGCGCATGGCTGATCTCGAGGGGAAAGCCAGCCTCCTCGGCAGCAACGACCGTCGAGCCGGAGACGGACAACAAGATGGCTGCAAGAGGCGCCAGGTGATGCAAATTGATCCGCATGGGTCCCAATCATCCCTTGGTTAAGTTGACTGTCCCTCTCAGCTTCAATTCCTGGGGTCAAGCAATTTGGACCGAGCTGACGACATCGGCTCTTGATTTTCCGGGGGATTTTACAAAAGAGAGAAATCTACAATACTGGATGAAAATTATCCAGTTAAAGGCGTGCAGACCGATCCGATCTCGGACTGCAGCGGCCGGGGCTCAGGGATAGGGCCACAGGAGACTGCAGAGCTGGATCCGGTGTCGGTCGGCGCCCGACGATGATCCTCAATGTTCATCGTGTGGGAATGTCGGAACGTCAAATTCTGGAAGCAACATGATCAGAGCCATTTCCGCCCGGGGCGCCACGCGCGTCTCCCTTCGCCATCGCATCAGCATTCTTCTGGGCTGCACGGCATTCGTAGCCTTGATGCCGGTATTCGCCCTCGCTCAGGACGCCGATACCGACGGCGACACGACCGTTCTACAGACGATCACCGTCGAAGGGGCCGGCAAGGCTGACGCGGATTCAAAGTCGATCGTCGCGACCCAATCGAGCGCTGTCGGCAAGATGCCCGGCGAGATCCTGACAACGCCTGCGACCGTTTCCGTCGTCACATCCAGGGAAATCGAGCAGCGCGGTGCGGACAGCATCGAGAAGGTCGTGCAGTACACGGCCGGCGTGACCACCGATTTCTACGGATCGGACGACCGTTTCGACTACGTCACCATTCGTGGCTTTTCGCCCTACACCTATCGCGACGGTCTCGCCATCGGCCGCACCTGGCTGGGCGTGAAGGAGGAACCCTATGCCTTCGAGAGGCTTGAGATCCTGAAGGGCGCCAATTCGACCGGCTTCGGCGTTTCCGATCCGGGTGGTGCCATCAATTATGTGACGAAGACGCCGCGCAGCGAGCGGTTCGGCGAGGTCTATGGCACGGTCGGATCCTTCGCCCACAAGGAGACGGGCTTAGACTTCGGCGACAATCTGACGGAAGACGACACCCTGTCCTATCGCCTGACCGGAAAGTTCCAGCGGGCCGACGGTGAGTATGATTTCTCGGAGAACGACGAGAACTTCATCATGGGCGGTTTGACCTGGCGTCCCGCCGACATGACCAATCTGACATTCGTCTTCGATCACCTCGACCGCAATGTGACACCGAGCGGTGGCGGCCATCCGCTCCACACGGATTTCGATCGGGACCGGTTCTTCGGGGAGCCCGATTTCAACTACGATGCGACGAACCGCAATACCTATACGATGCTGTTCGACCACGATTTCGGCAACGGCCTGAGTTTCAATTCCAGTGCGCGCTACAGCAATTCCAACCGCGACACCGGCTTTGCCTATATCTATGATTCCAGCGGTGCTGCCGACCTGTCGGACACCAGGGCAAACCGCATCTACTCTCTCGGCTCCGGATCAAGCGAGCAGTTCATAGTCGATGCCCATCTGCTGTACGAGGCAAGCTTCGATCAGGTGGAGAGCCGCACCCTCGCGGGTGCCGATTACAACAGCATCGAATCCACCAACGAGTCCGGCTATCTCTGGGGCGCAGGCACGCCTTCGATCGATTGGCAAAATCCCGTCTACGCAGGTCTGCCGTCGGCGATCCCGCTCTCGACCCGCAAGAGCAACGACCGAAGCACGCGGGCCATCTATCTGCAGCAGGATCTGATCTTCTCGGACCGCGTCACGGCCAGTGTCGGCCTGCGCAACGACTGGCTCGATCTCGAAGAGACCGATCTGGGGACCCGGGTGTCCAAGTCGCGCGACTACAGTGAGTTCAGCAAGCGCGTCGGTTTGAGCTACAAGGTCACCGAGGAACTGGCGGCCTATGTCAGCTATGCCGAGTTTGTCGCCCCGCCAAGCACGGGCAACGAGCCTCTCTATGGCTCCCAGTACGAAGTGGGCGTCAAGTATCGTCCCGACGCCTTCCCCGGTCTGATCACCGCCTCGATCTACGACCTGACGCTCGAAAACATCACCACATCCGAGGGACCGTTCTACCTTGCGACCACGGTCGAAAAAGTGCGCCATCGCGGCCTGGATCTCGAAGCAAAGCTGGAGGTCACGCCGAGCTTCGGGCTGATCGCGGGATACAGCTACATCGACTCGAAGATCGAGGATACGAGCACCGCTTCGAACTCGGTGAACGGCAAGCGCATGTCTCAGGTTCCCGAGCACATGGCCTCGCTCTGGGGTACCTACACGCTCCCAGGCAACGGTGATCGCGGCGACATGACGTTCGGGGCAGGGGCGCGCTTCATCGGCTCCTACTATTTCGACAATGCCAACACCCGCAAATCCGATGGCGCGGTGGTCTTCGATGCCTCCTTCACCTATGCGATCAAGGAGAACACGAGCTTCCAGCTGAACGTCAGCAACCTGTTCGACGAAAAGCACATCGCCAACAACGACGGCGGTGCCCTCTACTACAATCCCGGACGCGCCATCTACGCGACCCTTCGCCAGACCTGGTGAAAAACAGCGAGGGCTCGCCGCGCAGAGTGCGACGAGCCCTCGGCCATCTAGATCGAATGCTGTTGTTTGCGTCGCCAGACGGCCGGGGTCTCCCCGGTGATGCTGCGGAACACCTTGGTCAGATGCGCCTGGTCGGAAAAGCCGAGCTGCGCACTGATGCCAGCGATGCTCATCTCCGTTTCCGAAAGCATCTGCCGCGCCATGTCGATCCGGCGTGACAATTGCCATTGGAGCGGCGTCATGTCGGTAGTCTGACGAAACACCGTGGCGAACCAGCTCTCCGACAGGCCAACGACATCGGCCATTTCTCGCACGCTCAACCGACGCCCGCCGCAATTGGCGAAATAGCCGGAAAGCCGGTTCAGTTGCGCCTTGGTGAGATGCCCGGCATGCGCAGCGCTTCGACCTTCGCTTACCCGCAGGTCGAGAAGTCCGGTGATGATGCTGCCCACCAGGTTCTCTGCAAAGGCTGGATGCCTGCCATCCGTCGACAGCTCGTCCACCACAAGCGTCGCAAGGCTGGCCAGGGGACCGGGATCCTGCAGTTCAACCGGCTGCCTGATGATGGCCCGCGCCGCCGATGAGCCGACAGCCGGCGTGAGATACCGCATCAGCCGTTCCTGGTGCAGATGCAGGTCGAGGTGGGAAAAGCGATGGCGGCTGCTGAACTTCGTCCACATCGGCATGCCGGCCGGCACATAGATGGCGCGTGCCATGCCCCGCTCGCCCCGGTCCAGTTCTTCCGCCCGGTCCGCCACCCGGATCTGGCTGCTGACATCGTTGAAGAAGAAGACGATCCGTGGATCCGGCGAGAGATAATAGCCGTTTGCCCCTGCATGGCCTTCCGCTTCCCAGTGGACACCGACGACGCCGTCGAGGGAACGCCATCTGGGCGGCATGAGGGCGCGAATGCCCTCAATTTCGGACTGCATCGAATGGAGATATGTCAAACCACTGGCCTCTCACCCGGTTTCGGTGACCTGCACATGCGTCATGGCGCGGCGCACTATTGGCCGGATGCAGGCGCTGGGTCAATAAAGATGACTTAATAAATCATATTTTTGAACTGTGCCTGTGGGCGTGGCTGTTCTGCGCCAGGGCTCAGATCGTGACGAAGGAGCGCAGGTCCGCCTTCGACGCGGAGCCGTAGTGTTGTTCGGCAGGCATCAGTCAGTGCCAGCCGGATTGAACGCATCTGGAGTAACGATGGCAGACTTCGACTTCCCGCTGACCCGCAGCGACGCCCTTCAACGCCTGGACGATTTTCTGCCGCATGCGGGTGCTGCCTATGCACGCTTGCGCAACAAGGAACAGGGGCAGGGAGAGCATGTGCATGTATCGCGATTGTCTGCCGCGCTGCGCAGACGGCTGATCTCCGAGCAGGAGGTTGTCGACGCGGTGCTGACCCGGCACGGACTGGCGGCGGCCGAAAAATTCGTCAGTGAAGTGTTCTGGCGCACCTACTGGAAGGGCTGGCTCGAGCAGCGCCCGACCGTTTGGGAGGATTATGGCGCAGCCGTCGAACGGGCGCTGGAGCAGGTGGATGCAGTGTCGGGACTGCGCAAACGCCATGCCTCGGCGATCGCTGGATCGACCGGCATCGACTGTTTCGACGCCTGGACCAAGGAACTGAATGAAACGGGCTATCTGCACAACTGGGCGCGCATGCAGTTTGCCTCGATCTGGATCTTCACGCTCGGCCTGCCCTGGGAACTCGGCGCCGCCTCGATGTTCGACCGTCTGATCGACGCGGATCCGGCATCGAACACCCTGTCCTGGCGTTGGGTGGCGGGGCTGCACACGGCCGGCAAGGCCTATCTCGCCGATGCCGAACGCATCCGCTCGATGACCGATGGCCGCTTTGCGCCCGCCGGCCTGGCACGTACGGCCCGCATTCCCGCAGACAGTGTACGGACCCCTTCACCTGCATCCATTCGGCTGACCTCTTCGCCGGATCCATCCGCAGCCACCCTGTTGCTGCTGACCACAGAGGATCTGTCTGTCGAGCAGGTTGGCGCGATACGTGCGCTGCCGGTGAAGTCCATCTCTTATCTTGAAGGTCGCAACTCGTGGGACGAGACTGCTCTCGCCGATGCTCTTGCACGTACCGCACAGGTGTGGCCGGATGCGGAAGTCTGCGGGGCTCTCGCCCCTGGTGAGCTTCCTGCCGCAGCAAAATCGTCAGGCTGCACACAGGTCGCAACCGCTTTCCTGCCCGTTGGCCCCGTCGCGTCTTCCATTGCCCCTGTGCGAGGCGAGTTCGACAGGCTCGGCATCGCCTTCACGGAATATCTCCGCGAGTGGGATCGGATGGCCTGGCCACATTGCCGGAAGGGCTTCTTCGGGCTGAAGGAGAAGATTCCAGCCCTTCTGCAGGCGGGGCACCGCTGACATGCGCTCCAATGCTCGGAAGGATAGTCATGAGTGATCGTGATCGATACAGGCCCGTCCCTCAGGGGCGTCTCAGCCGGCTCGCAGCACTTGGCCAGATTGCCGGTGGCGTCGCCTCGGGCATGGTCGCCGAGGGCTTGAGCCGCCTGGCGAAAGGTGAGCGTCCGCATCTGAGAGACCTGCTGCTGACGCCGTCGAACGCACTGAAGGCGGCGGATCAGCTGTCGCGCATGCGCGGCGCGGCCATGAAGCTCGGCCAGATGATCTCGTTGGAACCGGGCGAATTCCTGCCGCCCGAACTCCAGTCGATCTTTGCGCAGCTCCGGTCCTCAGCGCATTTCATGCCGCCGAGCCAGCTTGCAGCCTCATTGTCCAGCGCCTGGGGTCCGGACTGGCGACGCCATTTCATCCAGTTCGAGACGACACCGATCGCGGCCGCATCGATTGGACAGGTGCATCGGGGCGTTCTGTCCTCAGGCCGTCCCGTTGCCGTCAAGGTTCAATATCCGGGTGTGCTCCAGAGCATCGATTCCGACATCGACAATGTCGCGACCTTCCTGCGCCTGTCGGGCCTTCTTCCCGCAGGTCTCGACATTGCGCCACATCTGGCCGAAGCCAAGCGGCAGTTGCGGGAAGAGGCCGACTATCTGCGCGAGGCGGAGGAAATGCGTCGCTTCGGCCGCCTGCTCGCCGATGACGACCGCTTCGTGGTGCCGGCCCCGGTGGAGGAACTCCTGCGGCCGACGGTCCTGGCGATGGATTTCATCGAGGGGGCTCCGCTCGAAACCCTGGCCCATGCACCCCAGGCGCAAAGGGATGCGGCCATGCAGGCGATCTCCGAGCTGGCACTGCGCGAGCTTTTCGTCTTCGGTCACATGCAGACGGATCCGAACTTCGCCAACTATCTCTGGAGGCCTCGGGACGGACGGGTGGCCCTGCTCGATTTCGGCGCGGTACGACCGGTCTCCCCGCAAAGCGCCAGAGACTACCATCTCCTCCTGCAGGCGACCCTCGGTGATAGCGTGACGGCGGTGCGCCATGCGCTGATGGAGATGCGCTACCTGTCCCGCGCACAGATGGACCGCTACGGGCCGACACTGGACCAGATGATCATGATCGTTCTGGATCATGTCCTGAAGGCGCCGGAGGGGCTGGTTGATTTCAGCGACCGTGGCCCACTCGTGGAGATCCGCGAGCGCGCGGTGCCGATTTTTGCCGATCGCGCGCTCTGGGCGTTGCCGGCTCCGGACAAAATGTTCCTGCAACGCAAGATCACTGGGCTTGCGCTTCTCAGCATGAAGCTGCGCGTCCGGATGCCGCTCTCGTCCATGCTCCGGGATTATGCCTGACGCGTATTGCAGAGAGGCGTGCCGTCACACACCTGTCTGGGAACCGGGCCCCGCCGACGCAGATCAGTCTGCCTGCTTCGCGGTAGCCACCGGGGCCGTGACCAGTTTGAACTCCACCATCTCCTCGGGCGTCAGGTAGTAAAGTCGGTCCGGAGGCGTTTCGAGCGCGTTGATCCAGAGCCCGTTGCCGATGCCCATTTCCTCAAGGTGCCGGGCAATGCGTGCCGTGGTGCTCTGCGCACCGGACATCGCCTGCTCGGGCGAGGGGCGGTCTTGCCCGGCATTGAAGACCTGGTGGACGCCGAGAATGGCATCCTCTTCTGCCTCGCGCGCCACGCCGCCGGCAAAGACCAGAGGACAGGAAGAGGCGCAGAGCGCCTTGCTCGCCACCTTGGTGTTGATGCCTTTCTCCCGGATCAGCTTCGACATGGCCAGGGCATCATTGACGGAGCCTCCCGGCGAATTCAGCGATACCGCCTGAACATATTCGCCGCGAGCAGCGATCTCCTCGGCAAATCGTTCTGCAGCACCAAGATCGATCGAACCTTCCGCTTTGAGCAAGCCACCGGTCAGCAGTTCGAACCGCATCGGTTGGCGCAGGGTTTCCGGAGAACTGCCGGGCTCCACCGGGGGCAACTGGGGAGTGCCGTCCGTCAGCGCCGGCGGAAGCACGGGGGCATCCGTGGTCATCGGATCATGGCCGGGAAGCGTAGCATGCGCGAGGCTCATCTCCCTGAGGTCCGTGAACAGGAAGGCGCCTGCAGCCGCCAGCAGCCCGAAGAAGGCGCTGCGCATCAGCAAACCGTCATCGGCATGTACAATGGCTGTTTTCAGGCGCAGGGCGAGCGAAGCTGGTTTCACGCCGGTGGTCCCTTGCGTGGCGCCTTGGCGGACATGTCGAGGCTGGTGATGTTGGAATCGATCCGCCCACGCTCGTCCTCCGCCTCGGCGGACTGGAGCGCCTGCTCGACATCGATCCCCTGTCGATTGAGCGCACGTTGCACCTCGAGCGCCTCAAGCAATTCGGCTGCGGTGATGCGCTGTGCGAAGGGCATACGCTCCTCCTGTCGCCGGATCGCTCCGTGCACCACGGTCAGGATGAAGACCAAGACGGCGGGAAGAAGATCGATCGAAATCGCCCCCGCCCAGGCCGGAATAAAATCTGCGGCGTAACGCAGAACGGCCTCTGCCGAGGACAGTGGTACGAAGCGCCGCTCCGCGACCGGCTCGCGCGCGAGAATTTCGTCGGCAGCCTCAGACAGCACTTGAGACTGGGCGGACACCGAGGTCCGGATCGTCTGCATGACCTGATCCTGACGCTCCGCGAGATCGGCTGCCCGGCCATCGGCAACAGGCGCGATGAAGCCGAGTGAAAGGTCATCGGCGGCCCGCTTGACGGAGGGGGCAATCGAGGTCTGTTCCAGCGATGTGATGACGCCGGAAAGGGCGACTACCTCGGCAGAGAATTCATCGCTGCGGGGAGCGATTGCCCCGGGCGCCGAAACCAGCGTGCGCATGGTCGCCAGATGAGCGCGTCCCTGGTCAAAGAGCGTCGTGACCCGCTCGCGCGATGCGACAATGCCGGCCTCGAGTTCGCTCAGCTGCGAAGACATCTGCGTCAGAAGCTGAACGACGCTGCCCGCACCCGTGGTGCCGGTGAGCGCGCCATTCTGCCGTTCATCTTCGGCGAGCCGCGAAAAGCGCTCCGATGTCCGCTGGATGTCTGGCAACAGGCTTTGGGCGGCGAGCGCATTCTGATGCGCCTGATCGAGATCCGCCGTGTAGTCCTGCACCGTCTCTGCGAGATGCTGTTCGAGCGCCGCAGAGCCTGCAAGCGCCGCCGCATTCAGCCAGCTCGACATGGCAATGATCATCGCGCAGCCGAGTGCCATCACGCCGATCATGGCGCCGCGCGCCGCAGCGCCGGTTACATGGGGGTGGAAGCGCGCCATGTAGGACCAGAAGGCATAAATCGCGACCGAGACCGAGGCCGAATAGATGATGGCGGCAAAGAAGACCGCGGTCGGTGAGCCATCGAGAAGGCTGCGAACCCCCAGATAGGTGTAGACACCGGACGCAAGGGCCAGAACGGCGAGCGCAAAGCGGGTCATGGTTTCGACGGCAAGGACGCCATCCTGCAAACGATGCGATGCGCCAAGCGCCATGGAGACCTCCGACAGGAATGAATTCTTACCAAGTTCTTAAGAAGCGGGCGAAATGAAGGCTGAGGCTTAGCTGTCCGTTCTTCAGAAATCGGCCTCGTCCACCATGGCGAAAACCCCTAATCGGTACGAATTGCAACCAATTTCGGCCCGGTGCCTCAACCGTCTGCTTCACCCTTCTCACGAATTTGTGTCACACTAGACGCGTAATGCGCCCTCTGTCCCGTTCAGTCAGGCCCGCAACTGGGCTTGTCGGAACGAGCCCCTAACTCTCTATTGGTTTTGCTGCATGCGTAAGAATGGCTCGCCGCTTTTTGTCAGCGCCAGAATGGTGGCCGAGCGTGCCGGCGTGTCCCGTTCGGCCGTGTCACGCACCTTTACCGAAGGCGCGAGCGTGTCTGAGGAAACGCGTCGAAAGGTCGTCGAAGCGGCCGAGGCGCTTGGCTATCACGTCAATCACTTGGCCCGCCAGCTGCGCGAGCGCAGCAATATCGTGTGTCTGATCGTCTCGGATCTGACCACGCCCGTCAGGGCGGCGATGGTCGACCGCTTGACCCGCAAGCTTCAGGCGGCCGGCAAGATCACCGTGGTTCTCAATACCGAGAGTGACGAGGCAAGCGTCAATCACGCCTTGAAGCTCACCTTGCACTACCGCGCTGATGCGACGGTGGTCCTGTCGGGAACGCCGTCGACGGGACTGGTGAAAACGGCGCTTGCCAACGGCCAGCAGGTTATCCTGATCAACCGCGACGACGGTCTGGAAGGCTGCGACAATGTCGGGCTGGACAATGCGACGGCCGCAAGAGAGGCGCTTTTCCTCCTGAAACGGGCCGGGTGCCAGCGCCTCGGGATCTTGACCTCTGCTGCTCGAACCCCGAGCCTGGTGGAGAGAGAAGAGCGCTTCCTCGAAGCGGCAGCCGATGAAGCGATCAGGGTGACCGTCTTCGAGGCGGACGCTACCAGCTATCGCGCCGGTTTCGAGGCCGCCAAACGCGTCTATGCCCGGTCGGAACCTCCGGACGGTGTGTTCTCGGTCACCGATCTGCTGGCGATCGGCTTCATAGATGGGGCACGCCTCGAATTCGGCCTGAGGATCCCGGAAGATCTCTGCGTCATCGGCTTCGACAATATCGAACAGGCTTCCTGGGAAGCCTATCGCCTGACAACCTTCGAGCAGCCACTCGATCGGATAGCGGCGCATGTCGTCAGTCTCCTGACGGAAGTGCAAGACCTGACAGGGGCTCCGCAGGGGGACGGAGCGGTCTTCGAGCCGGTTGCCGTCTGGCGCCGCTCCGTTCGTCCCCAACCTGGGACGACCTAATGCACGCGTGTGCATTGCGCTGGTGTCATCAAACCTTCGTCTAATCCCTGTAGGACGGAAATGCCCGTTCAAGCGCGTTGCACGCATGTGCAAGCGCATGGTGCAGACCTGCAGAGGGGCCGAGGCGGTGGTCCCTCTGCAGGCGTGCCCGGGCGAAGCATTTCGAGAGATGCAGGCTGCAGGCCCGTCTGGGTCAATGTCGCGGTGTCTCGGGGTTTGATTGTAAGCCGACGCCGAGTGGCGCGGCAGCCAAGGGAGAAGACGATGAAGCGTCGCGCATTCCTGATTTCCACGGCCGGCACCGTTGCCGGAATGATGATCCTGCCGAAGCTGTCCTTTGCAGCCGAAGGCCAGATCGACTGGTATACCGGCTCGGATGCCAATGTGCTCGATTTCTGGACCAACACTGTCAAGCCGGCTTTCGAAGCGGCGCATGCGGGCGTGAAGCTCAATCTCGTCGATGCCGGTGACAATGCAGGCATCCAGTCCATCGCCGAGCGCGCCATCGCGGCAATGCAGACGAACACCGACCCGCAGGCCGATTACTTCGAGCATACCGATCCGCGTCTGCCAAAGGGCGCCATCGAAGCCGGCCTCTACGTCAACATGAAGGAAGCTGGCCTGTCGAACTATGCGAAGGTCAACCCGCTCGCGATCGATAGCGACTTCTCGCTTCCCTATCGCGGCAGCCAGGTGCTTCTCGCCTATGACACCACCAAGCTGTCGGCGGCCGATGCGCCGAAGACGTGGGATGCGCTCGTCGCCTGGATCAAGGCAAACCCCGGCCAGTTCGTCTACAACCGCCCAGACAAGGGTGGTTCGGGCGGAAACTTCGTCCGTCGTGCCATCCATCAGGCAAACGGCCTCGACCCCAAGGCATTCACGGTGGACAACTACACCGAAGCCTTCGGCAATGAGGCCCTCGGCAAGGCCTGGGAACTGCTCAAGGACATCGCCCCGTCGCTCTACGACAACGGCGCTTACTCCTCCGGCAACACCCAGTCGATTCAGTTGCTCGCCCAAGGCGTGGTGACCATGACCCCGGTCTGGTCCGACCAGGTTCTCCAGGCGATCGCCCAGGGCGTCCTGCCGGAAACGACCGGCATCGTGCAGCTTCAGGATCTGGCTCTTTGCGGCAACTTCTCGCGCGCCGTGGTGCTGAGCAATGGCAAGAACCGCGATGCAGCCCTGAAGCTGGCCGACTTCGTCCTGACCGAAGAGATCCAGGGTGCCATCCTCTCCGAGCTCGGCGGCTTCCCTGGCGTCAGCTGGGAACATGTCTCCGCCGATCTGCGCGAGAAGTTTGCCGCTATCATCCCGAACAGCATTCCGACCTTCCCGTCGGGCGCCTGGGAAGTCGCCGTCAATGACGGCTGGTACCGCAATGTGGCACCGACCATCGACCGGAAGTCGTGAGTTCAGGCGTGAGTGCGTCTGCCATATCCAGAACCATGTCGGGCAGGGGGCTTATTGGCCTCCTGCTCGTCGCCCTACCGGTTTCGCTTGTCGGATGGCTGGTCATCTGGCCAATCATCAGTGCCGTCCTGCGCACGGTGTGGCGGACGTCGCCCGATGGTGAGGCAGGTTTCGACCTGTCGAGCTACATCTTCTTCTTTTCCGATGCCTACAGTCTCAACAATCTCAGCCTGACGCTCTGGACCACAGCGGTCTGTGCACTGCTGCTCCTGGTCGTGTCGCTTCCGATCGCGCTTTACCTGCGCTTTGCCAAGGGCGGTATCGCCTCCTATGTGCAGGCGCTTGCCATCCTGCCGATGTTCGTTCCATCGATCATTCTCGCCTATGCCCTGATCCGCGTGCTCGGGCCGAATGGCATGGTCGACCTGCTCTTGAACTTCGCCGGCCTGCCGAAATTGAGAACGCCCTATCTCACGCCCTGGGGGCCGGTGATCGGACTGGTTTGGGACAATATTCCGCTGACGGTGCTGATCCTGCTCTCGGGTCTCGGCTCGGTGAGCAACATGGCGATCGAGGCGGCGCGGGATGTCGGTGCAAGCAGGCTTCGGGTTCTCCGGCACATCATTCTGCCGCAGATCACCAACTCCATCCTGGTGGCACTCTCCTTCGCCGTACTCGGCATCTTCTCCGCCTTTACGCTGCCCTATCTGCTCGGCCCAGCGTCGCCCGAGATGATGGGTCCCTTCATGCAGCGCACGTTCCGGGACCTGAATGATCCTGTTGGAGCGATAACGCAGGCTGTCATCACCTTCGGCTTCTGCATTGTCTTTGGCCTGTTCTATGTGCGCTCCGTCGCCCGCAACCAGGGGAGATGAGGTAAATGAATCAATCCATTGCCCCACCGCGCCGGATCGATGGCACCGGCATTCTGCTCGCGCTCGTCCTTTCGATCGTCGTCGTCCTGCCTCTGCTCGTCGTCGGCATCTGGGCATTCACCGAGGTCTGGCGCTATCCGAATGTGCTGCCACAACAATTCGGTCTGCGGTTCTGGGAGCAGACGCTCAACCGTTCGGACGTGTGGAGCGCGCTGTGGCTGAGCCTGACGCTCTCGGCCGTGGTGACGCTTGCCTCCGCGGTCATCTGCCTGCCGGCAGCTTATGCCTTTGCGCGGATGCGGTTTCCAGGCCGGGACCTGTTGTTCTTCTCGTTTCTTGCAGGCCATGCCTTCCCGAAGTTCGGTCTCCTCGTCGCCATCGCCGCGATCTTTCTGCAGCTAGACCTGATCGGCACCTTCTGGGGTGTGGCGCTTATCCAGCTCGTCAACACGCTGATGTTCATGATCTGGATCCCGGTTGCCGCATTCCAGGCCGTCGATCGCCGCATGGAAGAGGCTGCCCGCGACGTGGGTGCAGGCCCGTTCCGTGTCTTCTGGTCGATTACCTTGCCCCAGGCCGCGCCCACCATCGCGGCGGCCCTTCTCCTGACATTCGTCGGCACCTTCTATGAGACGGAAGGCGCCTGGCTGATCGGCGCGCCGGGCATCCGCACCATGCCCGTGCTGATGATCAGCTTCATCAACAACCAGATGGTCATCCAGTTCGGCGCGGTCCTGTCCGTCATGCTCTGGGTCCCCTCCTTCATCGCCCTGATGTTCGCCCGCCGGGTGATCGGTGGCAACGCCTTTGCCAAGGGCTTTGGGGGATGAACAACAGCCTTACAGGAATGCCAAGATGTCCAAACTGAGCATACGCGCGGTCTCCAAGATCTTTGGGGCAGGAACCACCGCCGTCGACAGCGTCTCGCTCGATGTCGCGGATGGCGAGCTGGTCTGCCTGCTCGGGCCTTCCGGCTCCGGCAAGTCGACCTTGCTGCGCATGGTGGGTGGTTTCGAACAGCCGTCAGCGGGTACCATCGCGATCGACGATCAGGACGTGACGCGTCTGCCGCCGGAGCAACGTCCGACGGGCATGGTCTTTCAGAGCCATGCGCTCTGGTCGCACATGAATGTCTTCAACAACCTCGCCTTCGGGCTGAAGCTGCGCAAGCGGCCCGCTGCCGAAATCCGTGACAGGGTCGAGGGCGTGCTCGAGCTGGTCGGCCTGAAGGGCTACGACCGACGCATGACCAACGAGCTCTCGGGAGGCCAGCAGCAGCGCGTCGCACTCGCACGCTCTCTTATCCTCGAGCCGAAGATCCTGCTTCTGGACGAGCCCTTCGCAAGCCTCGACCAGCATCTTCGGGAGCGCTTGCGCGAGGAGGTGCGCGACATCCAGCTTCGCCTGAAGATCACTACGCTCTTCGTCACCCACGGGCAGGACGAGGCCCTCTCGATGGCGGACCGCATCGTGGTCATGCAAAATGGCAGGACCGAGCAGGCCGATCGGCCTGAGATCATCTACCGCGATCCGCAAACGCCCTTTGTCGCTGGCTTCATCGGCACGATGAACTTCGTCGAAGGCAAGGTCGAGAACGGCCGTTTCGTGCATCCCGACCTGTCTGTGGACATGCCCGTCTCGGATGGCCCGGTCACACTGGCCGTCAGGCCTGAAGCGCTCGATCTGGTCAGCACGGAAGATGGCGCGGCAGTTGTCCACCGCGTGACCGATTTCGGAACCCATGGTCTGGTCGATCTCCATCTCTCCGATGGTACGCGGCTCAAATCCATGGTGCGCAGCCCCGAACCCTTCCGTTCCGGCCACGCCGTGGATCTGCGTCCCCGCGCCTTTGCCGCCTTCCGCGACAACGTCAAACTCTACCGGTCCTCTGATGCAGCCTGACCCCGTATTCCTCGACCACCAGGGTCACAGGACCCTTATCAAGTGGCACCGGGCGCGGAGAAAAGCCTCTGACGCCGAATTCACGCCGACCCGCATTCTCGACGCCATGCGTATCGGCGCGAGTGTCGAGGTGGATCTCGTGGTGCATGCCGACAAGGGTTTTGCGATCCTGCACGATCTCGAACTCGATCACGGCACCACCGGATCCGGCCTGGTCTGCGAGACATCAGCCGAAACGCTGCGCCGGCTTTTCCTGCGCGGAAACGACGGGGAGCCGATCGCTGACCGGGTCATGTTGCTCGAGGATCTCTGTGACCTATTGGCTGCAAATCCTGCCCATCGCGATGCCCTTCTGCAGCTCGACTACAAGGAAGACCTGTCGCGCCTGTCGCCGGCCGTCATTGCCAGTTTTGCGGCGGCCGTTTCCAAGGTGGCGCATGCGATGATCCTTTCGGGTGGCGATAGCGCTGCCGTCGCGTCTCTGGCTGCCGCCACGCCTGGGCTCAGAACCGGATACGACCCGACCTATGTCGGCGTACTCGATGACTTGCAATCCCGGGAGGACTTCTCGCGCTTTATTGCGGCTGCACTGAAGACGGCACCGGAAGCGGCGATGATCTATCTCGACTACGAACTCATTCTGGCGGCCGATGCTGCCGGCGTCGATCTCATCCGCGCCGTGCACGACGACAACCGGCGTGTCGATGCCTGGACGATCCGGTCGATCAATGCGGCCACGCTTGCAAAGATCCGCCGTCTCCTCGACCTGCGGGTCGACCAGATCACCACCGATGACCCCGAAGGTCTCCTGTTTGCATTGGCCGAAGGAGCCGCTTGATGTCCATCGATCCCGCAATCGTCCTGACCGACATGGTCGAGGCTGCACGGCGCGCCGGCGCGCTGACGCTTGAGCATTTTCATCGCAGGGAGACACTCGAAATCGGCGTGAAGGGACCGGGCGATTTCGTCAGTATTGCCGACGAGCAGTCCGAAACCCTCATCCGCGATCACCTGCTGACGCGCTATCCCGACTGGAGCCTCAGCGGAGAAGAGTTTCCGCCGGTCAAGGGTGTGGATGACACCTATCGCTTTCTCGTTGACCCGATCGACGGAACCACCAATTTCCTCTGGGGTCTCGACTATACGATCACGATTGCATTGCGGCGTGCCGGAGAGACGATCTGCGGCCTCGTCTACAATCCGGTGACGGACGAGATGTTCACGGCCGTCAAAGGGCAGGGTGCTTACCTCAACGGCAAGCGGCTCGAAATGCGCGACAGCGCCGATGTCAGCCAGATGGTGGTCGGAACCGGCCTTCCCACGCCCAACCTCTCCATGCATGCCGGCGCCTATGCACGGCTGGATGCGATCCGCGCACCGATCGGCGCCGTCCGCGTTCTCGGCAGTGCCGCCAATTGTTGCGCCTATGTCGCCTGCGGTCGCTTTACCGGCTACTTCGAGCAGACCGGTTTCGTCGATACGGCAGCCGGGATTCTTCTGGTGGAAGAAGCCGGTGGGGTGGTGACCGACTGGTGGGGCCGGGGACCGGAGTTCTTCGAGAAATCCGGTTTGCTGATCGTCGCCAATCCCGGCACACACCGGTTTCTCCTGAACCACCTGTCGAGTGTCCAACGGGCAGATTGAGGTCTCGGACCGTGCCAGGCAGCCATCGAAGCGGGGCCGGAAGGCCCCGCTGATGTATCGAACCGATGGTATCAGTTGAGACGCGCGCCGTTTGCATCGAAGTAGTGCAGGTCCGATGGCTTCGCGCCGATCTGCACCATGTCGTCCATCTCGATCCGCGAGCGACCCGCCACACGGAAGACGATGTCGCTGCCATCGGTAAGCGTACCGTGCACGTAGCTTTCGGCCCCGACCAGTTCGACTGCCGCGACCTTGACGCTCGCCGTGAAGATCTCGTCCCCCGGCACGTCCGTGATCAGGTGGAGGTCTTCCGGGCGAATGCCGAGGGTGGCGGTGCCCGACGGGACCGACGCATCTGACGTCATCGACCAGCTGTCGGTCTTCTTCGCCATCTGCAGCAGGTTCATCGAGGGTGACCCGATGAAGGTTGCCACGAAGGTCGTCGCCGGGCGCTCGTAAAGCTCGATCGGCGTGCCGACCTGTTCGATACGCCCGGCATTCAGTACAACGAGCCTGTCGGCGAGCGTCATCGCTTCCATCTGGTCGTGGGTCACGTAGACGCTGGTTGTGGCGAGCGACCGCTGCAGCCGCTTGATCTCGACGCGCATCTGCACGCGCAGCTTCGCATCAAGGTTCGACAGCGGTTCGTCGAAGAGATAGGCCGCCGGCTCGCGGACGATGGCGCGACCCATGGCAACGCGCTGACGCTGGCCGCCGGAAAGCTGGCGGGGCTTGCGCTCCAGGAACTGCTCGATCTCGAGTGCCTTGGCCGCCTGCTCGATGCGGCGGTCAATCTCGTCCTTCGGCGTGTTGCGGTTCTTCAGACCGTAAGCCAGGTTCTGGCGGACGGTCATGTGCGGGTAGAGCGCGTAGTTCTGGAACACCATGGCAATGTCGCGCTCGGATGGTTCCAGCTGGTTGACGACCCGGTCGCCGATCGCGATCTCGCCGCCTGAGATGCTCTCAAGGCCGGCAATCATGCGCAACAGCGTGGACTTGCCGCAGCCGGATGGCCCGACGAGAACCACCAGTTCTCCATCGGCGATTTCCAGAGACACGCCTTTGATGGCTTCGACATTGCCATACATCTTGCGGACATCGTTCAAAACAATCTGGGCCATTACTTTTCTGTCTCCACAAGACCTTTGACGAACCATCGCTGCATCAGAACGACAACGATGATGGGAGGGATGATGGCGAGGATCGCCGTAACCATGACGTAATTCCAGGGCGTGGAGGCGTCGGTGAAATCGACCATGCGGCGAAGGCCGATGATGATGGTATTCATCTTCGCATCGTTCGTGACCAGAAGCGGCCAGAGATACTGGGTCCAACCATAGATGAAGAGGATTACGAAGAGTGCTGCGATGTTGGTGGTCGACAGCGGCAGCAGGATGTCCTTCATGAAGCGGAACGGCCCGGCATTATCGATGCGCGCGGCTTCAACCAGCTCGCCCGGTATCGTCAGGAAGAACTGTCTGAACAGGAAGGTTGCCGTGGCTGACGCCATCAGCGGGAGTGTGAGCCCAGCATAGGTGTCGATCAGCCCGAGATCCACGATCACCTTGTAGGTGGGCAGAATGCGCACCTCGACCGGTAGCATCAGGGTGATGAAGATCATCCAGAAGAAGAACATCCGGAAACGGAAGCGGAAGAAGACGATCGCGAAGGCCGAGAGGAACGAGATGATGATCTTGCCGACGGCGATCGCGATCGCGACGACGAAGGAATTGAACAACAGCCGTTCGAGGCTCACGCCGACGACGCGCTCCACGCCGCCGGACATGGCTTCCGTGTAGTTTTCGACCAGATGGTCGCCCGGCAACAGCGACATGGGCGGCCGGATGATATCCTGCGAGCTCATCGAGGACGCGATGAAGGTGTAGTAGATCGGAAAGGCAACGACGATGATGCCGATGACGAGGATCAGGTGGCCAATCAGATTGGCGATGGGGCGTTTTTCAATCATGTCCGGTCCTCAGCCGTAATGAACCCGCTTCTCGACGAAGCGGAACTGGAAGGCAGTCAGGCCGATCACGATGATCATCAGGATGACGGACTGCGCTGCGGATGAGCCGAGGTTCAGGTTGACGAAGCCGTCATTATAAACCTTGTAAACCAGCGTTTCGGTCGCCTTGGCCGGGCCACCACCGGTGACGGCATGGATGATGCCGAAGGTATCGAAGAAGGCGTAGACGGTGTTGACCACCAGCAGGAAGAAGGTCGTCGGCGCCAGAAGCGGGAAGATGATGGTCCAGAACCGCCTGCTGCCGCGGGCCCCGTCGATGGCGGCCGCTTCGATGAGCGATTTCGGGATCGCCTGAAGGCCTGCAACGAAGAAGAGGAAGTTGTAGCTGATCTGCTTCCAGGCGGCGGCGAAGACGATGAGCGCCATAGCCTGGTCGCCCTTCAGAAGCGGATCCCAATCAAAGCCTGTGGAGCGCAAGAGATAGGCAAGCGTTCCCATGGCCGGGTTGAACATGAAGAGCCACAGCATGCCTGCAACGGCAGGGGCGACGGCATAGGGCCAGATCAGCAGCGTGCGGTAAAAGGTCTGGCCGCGGACCACCTTGTCGGCCGCCGTGGCCAGAAGCAGCGCGACCGCCATCGAGACGAGAGCCGTCAGCGCGCTGAACACGATCGTCACCTGAAACGCGTGCAGGTAATTCGGATCCGACAGAATGTTGGAGAAATTGGCGAAGCCCACGAAGGTGCTTTTGAGCCCGAACGGATCTTCCCTCAGCATGGACTGGTAGATCGCCTGGCTTGCGGGCCAGAAGAAGAAGACCAGCGTCAGGATGATCTGGGGCGCCAACAGCAGATAGGGCAGGATTTTGTTCGGGAAGTGAACCGTGTGCAAGGCGATGCTCCTCAGCCGGCCATGGAAAAAGCACTGCCCGCACCTTGCGATGCGGGCAG
Organism: Rhizobium sp. R86522; assembly: GCF_042466255.1. NCBI lineage: Bacteria > Pseudomonadati > Pseudomonadota > Alphaproteobacteria > Hyphomicrobiales > Rhizobiaceae > Rhizobium > Rhizobium sp. R86522. Next base: position 3,025,679 of record NZ_JAXHBX010000001.1, on the reverse strand, counting down.
TGTCGTCATTCGGTCAGATCAGTTGCTGGAAACGGAAGCGATGGCTGCATTGCCACGCTCGACGATCTTGTCGAGCGTCGTCTTGGCATCCTGCGAGCCGGCCAGCATGGCTTCGAACTCTTCGTTCATGATGTCGCGAACCTGCGGCAGGTTCGGCAGACGCACGCCCTTGGAGTTTTCGGTCGGAGCCTTGCCGGTCATCTGCAGGATCGGCGTTTCGCGCGCCGGGTTCTTCTCGTAGAAGCCCGAGGACTTGGTCGCTTCATAAGCCGCATTGGTCACCGGAAGATAGCCGGAAACCTGGTGCAGGCGTGCCTGGATTTCCGTCTGCGACAGGAAGTTGAAGAACTGGGCGATGCCCTTGTATTCTTCATCGCTCTTGCCGCCGAAGACCCAGAGGCTGGCGCCGCCCGGAATGGTGTTCTGCGGGCCATTGCCTTCGTAGTAGGGAAGCTGGCCGATACCGTAGTTCATGCCCGACTTGACGATGTCGCCAAGGCCGCCGGAGGACTCGGTCATGATCGCGCATTCGCCGGAAAGGAACAGCTGCTTGGCCTCCGAGGTGCGGCCGCCGTAGCGGAACGCGCCATCCTTGGCCAGATCGGCGATCGACTGGAAGTGCTGGACGTAGAGATCAGAATTGACCTTCAGTTCGACGGTGCCGCCGGCAAGACCGTTTTCATTGGTGCCGTAGGACACGTTGTTCCAGGCGGCGAAGTTCTCGGTCTGGATCCAGGTCAGCCAGGTCGACGTCATGCCGCATGGAGCCGCGCCGCTGTCCTTGATCTTGCGTGCGGCTTCGAAGACTTCCGGCCAGGTCTTCGGCGGGTTTTCTGCGTCAAGGCCGGCCTTCGTGAAGGTATCCTTGTTGTAGTAGAGAACTGGCGAGGACGAATTGTAGGGGAAGGACAGCATGGTGCCGTCAGGCTTCGAATAGTAGGCAACGATGCCGGCCAGATAGTCGGACTTGTTGAACTCGAAGCCACCCTTCTGCAGCACTTCAGCAACCGGAACGACAGCGCCTTCAGCGCCCATCATGACGCCCGAGCCAGCGTCGAAGACCTGAATGATAGCCGGTGGCTGCTTGGAGCGGAATGCGGCGATGCCGGCATTCAGCGTTTCCGGATAGGTGCCCTTGAAGACGGGCATGATCTTGTAATCGCTCTGGCTCTCGTTGAATTCCTTGGCCAGTTGGTCGACAACTTCGTTATTGGCGCCGGTCATGGCATGCCACCACTGCAGTTCCGTGGCAGCAAAGGCAGAAGAGCCGAAAGAAAGCGAAAGGGCGAGGGTCGCCGCGGATGCAGCGAAACGTTTCGTGGACATGGTGCCTCCCTGATGTTCCACTTGGCCAAGCGACAGGCTGGCCAAGACTTGCCCTACGTCAGATCCTCCCAGATCTGCGTGAGCGCGCTTCGTTTGAAGCGTCCCGCATTCAAAACGAAAACATATGAACCTGCAACGAAATTGTGACAGTCGGTTGTCCGGAGCTGTGTACAATCAAAGATCGCGATCGGATGCTATTGAAAACGTGGGCGGAGAGGGATCTGCGCGGCACAAGGCTCGCCTTCTCGATCGCTCGCCACCACTTTCGCAAAGGCCAGATGACCTGCATTTCGATCACATGCACGTAAAAGCGCGGTCCATCGACCCGAACGCCGGCTGGTGGCGAGCGGTCCGACAATAGAGGAGGCTCGAGCTTGCTGGTTGGAAAAGTGCTTTCGGATGTGCCACATCCGTCCTCGGAAGGATGGTCATGGACGATCAAGACTTGAGGCATCACACGCCGCTTCGGCAGCGCGCGCACCTGAAAGCCGTCATTGCAAGTCTGTTTGCCTCGCTGCTCCTGGTGTTAGGCGGCGATGCTTTTGGTCGTCTTCACCACGGATCTTCCAGCGCAAGCGTCCTGACCAGCTCGGATGCCGGACAACTGGTTGCCGCCGCCGCCAGTGACACCCGCTATATCAGCGCATCCGAACGGTCCTCGCGACCGAAGCTGAGGCCGGGCGAGGCGGGTGATGGCTTTGTTGCGCCCGAGATCCACGCCGTCTCGACAAGCCGACAGGGTGACCGGGCCAAACGGATCCTTTCCGACCGCGCCCTCTTTCATTCGCCGCTGGCCTATCGGTCGCGCGCACCCCCAACGATCCAGCCCCTCGTCTGACCGTTTTGCCGCCATCTTCGTGATGGCTCGAACCGTTTGCGCCACTGCTCGTCAAGCAGCGGCCGCATAATGCTGGATTTTCAAATGAAGAACTCCATCGCCAAGGTGATGGGCTATATGCTCGTCATCGTGCTCGGCTTGCTCGTGGCTCTGCCAAACGTGCTCTCCGACGCAACCCTGTCCCGCTTTCCTTCCTTCATGCCCCACGAGCGCGTCTCTCTCGGTCTCGATCTGCGCGGCGGATCCCATCTCGTTCTGGAGGTGGATCGTCCTGCCATGGTCGATGAATGGCTTCAGAGCCTCACCCAGGAAGCGCGTACCGCCTTGCTCGAAGCCCGGATCCAGACGCGCGGCATCCGCCGTGACGGCGATGCCCTTGCTGCCGCGCTGGCCGACCCCGCCCAGCTTGCTGCGGCAAGACAGGCGCTTTCGGTGCTCAACAACCCTGCCATCACAGTGACCGGAAACGGCCTGCCGGAGCTCGACGTCTCCACAAGCGGCGGCGACACGGTGCGCATGGCGCCAACCGAACAGGGTATCACGGCGCGCCTCGGCCATGCCGTCGACCAGAGCCTCGAAGTCATCCGCCAGCGTGTCGATCAGGTCGGCGTGGCCGAACCCACCATCCAGCGTGTCGGTGGCGACCGTGTTCTCGTCCAGCTTCCGGGAGAGCAGGATCCGTCACGGCTGCGGGCGCTTCTCGGCACGACCGCGAAGATGAGCTTTCATCTGCTCGGCGAGCCGGGTGCTGCAGGCGTCGAGACGCTGAGGGATGACGAAGGTCGCAGCTATCCGGTGCAGGCAACGGTGCTGCTGGCCGGTGACAGGCTTACCGATGCGCGCGTCCAATTCGACCAGCAGGGCGGCCAGCCGGTGGTGTCATTCCGCTTCGATGGCGTCGGCGCGGAACGCTTTGCCCGCATCACGAGCGACAATGTCGGCCGTCCCTTCGCCATCGTGCTCGACGACAAGGTCCTGAGCGCGCCGGTCATCCGTGAGCCGATCACAGGTGGAGCGGGACAGATCTCCGGGGACTTTTCGGTCGATGAGGCCAATACGCTCGCGGCACTCTTGCGCGCCGGTGCGCTCCCCGCCAAGCTCACCGTCATCGAGGAGCGCACCGTCGGCGCCGACCTCGGTGGCGACGCGATCGAAATGGGCATCGTATCGGGTCTTGCCGGTTTCGGCCTGGTCGTTGCCTTCATCGTCGCGCTCTACGGCGCCTGGGGCCTGCTGGCCGTGCTCGCTCTGACCCTGAACGTCATCCTCACCTTTGCAGGGCTGACTATCGTGGGGGCGACGCTCACCTTGCCCGGTATCGCCGGGATCGTGCTCGGCATCGGTCTTGCGGTCGACGCGAACGTCTTGATCAACGAACGCATCCGCGAGGAGGCGACCAAGGGGCGAGGGGCCTTCGCGGCCATCGACCAGGGCTTCGCCAAGGCCTATTCGACGATCATCGACAGCAATGTCACGGCCCTGATCGCAACCGTGCTCCTGTTCTGGTTCGGCTCGGGTCCGGTGCGCGGCTTTGCCGTCACCATGGGCCTCGGCATCGCAATCTCGATGTTCACCGCCGTCTCGGTCGTCCGTGTCGCCATGGTTGCCATCGCTCGCCGCTGGAAACTCAAGACGATCACGATCAAGCCGCTGTTGCCGTTCAAGCTGATCAAGGACGGCACCAGGATCGACTTCATGAAGGCGCGCCTGTTCGGTATCGGTGTTTCGGCATTCCTGTCGATCTCGTCGATCATCCTGTTCATCACGCCCGGTCTCAACTATGGCGTCGATTTCAAGGGCGGCATCCAGCTCGAACTCTTGACGAACGGGCCCGCCGATCTTGGCCATCTCCGCTCTGGAATCGAGGGATTGAACCTCGGTGAAGTCGCCTTGCAGGAGTTCGGTGACAGCAATCACGTCATGCTGCGCCTCGAGCGGCAGCCGGGGGGAGAGCAGGCCCAGACGGATGCGGTCACAAAGGTCCGCGAGGCGATCCAGGCGATCGACACCTCGGCCAGGATCGAGCGGACCGAGGTGGTTGGTCCCAAAGTCAGCGGCGAATTGGCAGCGGCAGGACTGACGTCGGTCATCCTCGCGTCGCTGGCGATGCTCGTCTACATCTGGGTGCGTTTCGACTGGCCGTTCGCCGTTGGTGCGATCGCGACCCTGATCCTCGACGTGACCAAGACGATCGGCTTTTTCGCTCTCACAGGGCTCGACTTCAATCTGACGGCGATCGCGGCATTGCTGACGTTGGTCGGCTACTCCGTCAACGACAAGGTGGTGGTCTATGACCGAATGCGTGAGAACATGCGTCTCTACAAGGCAATGCCGTTCCGAGACCTGATCAATCTGTCAATCAACGAGACGCTGGCCCGAAGCCTCTACACCTCCGCCACAGCCTTCCTCGCCATGCTGCCTATGGCAGTCTGGGGTGGCAGTGCGGTCGAGAGCTTTGCCGTGCCGATGGTCTTCGGGATCTTTATCGCGGCGTCGTCTTCGGTGTTCATTGCCGCGCCGATCCTGCTCTTCCTCGGGGACTGGCGAAACCGCAGAAAGATCCGCAATCGGGAGCCGCTGCAGGAACAGCCCGCGTGATAAAAGCGCGAGGCGGGCACGTTTCGAGCCCGCCTCAACTAGCCTTCCCGCGGAGAAGAGCAGAAGATGCCCGGAAAACCATTGTCGTTGGTGAAGCGCAGACCTGCCTTCTCGAAGGCCAGTTTGAGCTGCGCCTCGGTCGATCGGTGCGCACCATGGCGCTGGCCTTCGTAGTCGCGGATGGTGCTGCGGGAGACAAGCGACTGCAACGCCAGTTCCTCCTGCGTCCAGTCCAGATACCCACGGGCCGCACGACAGAGAGCAGGTGAAAAAACAGTGTCCTGAGCGGATTGAACCATGTTCATAACTAACCATATAAGTGGATATTGACCATTTAGGGTGACTGCAGCGGGTTTTCCAGTCTGCGCTTTGTGTCACCCGAGCAGATTTCTTCGGGGGATATGGATTTGGGATAACGCTGGACGCTTCGAGTCTTTTGCTTCTGTTGCTGGTTCTTCCGTTCCTCGGCAGTCTTGGCTCGGCTTTCATCCTCAACACGACGTCCCGTGATCTTCCGGTCTTCGTTGCAGGGGCAACGACGCTCCTGACCCTGATCCTGACGGCTTCGGCCTACCCGTTCGTGATGCAGAACGGCGTTCTGCGGTTCACGGCCGAGTGGCTGCCGCAAGTCGGGCTAAATTTCTCCCTGCGGCTTGATGGCTTCGCCTGGATCTTCTCCATGCTGGTCACGTCGATCGGCTTTCTCGTCATCCTCTATGCCCGCTACTACATGGGCAAGGATGACCCCATCCCGCGCTTCTTCTCCTTCCTGCTGGCCTTCATGGGGGCGATGCTTGGCATCATCGTCTCGGGCAATGTCATCCTGCTCTCGATCTTCTGGGAACTGACCAGCATCTTCTCCTTCCTGCTGATCAGTTACTGGCACACGAATGCCGCAGCCCGCGACGGGGCGCGCATGGCACTGACGATCACCGGTATCGGCGGTTTCTGCCTGCTGATCGGCATGCTCCTCCTCGGCAAGATCGTCGGCAGCTACGATCTCGACAAGATCCTGGCTTCAGGCCAGCTGGTGCGCGAACATCCGCTCTATCTGCCGACGCTGATCTTCATCCTGCTCGGTGCCTTGACCAAGAGCGCCCAGTTCCCGTTCCATTTCTGGCTGCCCAATGCGATGGCAGCCCCGACGCCGGTCTCCGCCTTCCTGCATTCCGCGACCATGGTGAAGGCGGGTGTCTTCCTGCTGGTGCGCTTCTGGCCGGTGCTGTCAGGGACCTATGAATGGTTCATTCTCGTCGGCCTTGCAGGCATCTCGACCATGCTGCTTGGCGCCTTCCTGGCGATGTTCCAGCGTGATCTCAAGGGTTTGCTCGCCTATTCGACGATCAGCCATCTCGGCCTGATCACGACGCTCCTCAGCCTCGGAAGTCCGTTGTCGACGGTGGCGGCGATCTTCCACATGCTCAACCACGCAACCTTCAAGGCCTCCCTCTTCATGGCGGCCGGGATCATCGATCACGAGACGGGCACGCGTGACATGCAGCGGCTGAGCGGCCTCTATCGCTTCATGCCGGCAACGGCCACGCTCGCCATGGTCGCCAGCGCCGCCATGGCGGGCGTGCCCCTTCTCAATGGCTTCCTGTCGAAGGAAATGTTCTTTGCCGAAGCTGTCGAGACCCACGCGGATTCCTGGCTCGATGTGATCCTGCCCTATGTCGCAACGCTGGCTGGCCTCTTCAGCGTCGTCTACTCGCTTCGCTTCATCCACACGGTCTTCTTCGGCCCGCTGCCGAAGGACTTGCCCATAAAGACCCCGCATGAGCCGCCGCGCTGGATGCGCGTTCCCATCGAGATCCTCGTGGTGGTCTGCCTCATCGTCGGCATCGTGCCCGCGATTTCCATCGGCCCGTTCCTGCAGACGGCCGTTGAGAGTGTGCTGGGTGACCAGACCCCGGAATACAGCCTCAGCGTCTGGCACGGCATTAACGTGCCGCTGCTCATGAGCCTGATCGCCCTTCTCGGCGGCATCGGTCTCTATGTGGTGATGCGGGACTACCTGTCACGTTGCGAGGATGGGCCGCCCTATCTCCGTCGACTGCGTAGCCAGCGCCTTTTCGAACGGGTCCTGGTTACCGTCTCTTGGCGCTGGGCGCGTCTCGCGGAAAGCCGTCTCGGCACCCGCAATCTGCAGCCGCAGCTCCGCTGGATCGTGGTCAGCGGCTTCGTCGCTGCAGCCCTGCCACTCTATTTCTCGGGTTTCGAACGCAGGCCGATCGTCTTTTCCGCCATCGATCCGGCTTTTGGCCTTCTCTGGCTGGTCGGCATGGCGCTCGCCATCGGCGCCGCGGTTTCTGCCAAGTACCATCGTCTGGCAGCCCTCATCATGCTCGGCGGGGTGGGGCTGATCGTCTGCATGACCTTCGTCTGGCTATCCGCGCCTGACCTTGCGATCACCCAGTTGCTGGTGGAGATCGTCACAACGGTCCTGATCCTTCTCGGCTTGCGCTGGTTGCCGAAGCGCAGCCCCGACCGAGGCGAGGTCATGACCCTGAAAAGCCGGTTCCGGCGTTTCCGCGATCTTTCACTGGCGATCGCCTGCGGCATTGGCATGTCGGTCGTTGCCTTCACGGTGATGACCATGCCGGTGCCGGATGCGATTGCCACCTACTTCCTTGAGAACGCCTATACGGAAGGCGGCGGACGCAATGTCGTCAACGTCATCCTCGTTGACTTCCGCGCCTTCGACACCTTCGGTGAAATCGCCGTCCTCGGCATCGTCGGCCTGACCGTCTATGGCCTGCTGCGCCGTTTCCGTCCGGCTGATGACAGCATGGAACTGCCGGAACAGCAGGTACGCCAAAACCGCTTCGATGCAGACCAGCCGGAACGGTCGCCGGGCGACATGATGCGCGACTATCTGCTCGTGCCTTCGGTGCTGATGCAGTGGCTCTTTCCGGTCATCATCACGCTTTCCGTCTATCTCTTCATGCGCGGTCACGACATGCCCGGTGGCGGCTTCTCGGCCGGCCTCACCCTGTCGATCGCCTTCCTGCTGCAATATCTGGCGGGCGGCACGCGCTGGGCGGAAGATCGCATCCGCATCCTGCCGTTGCGCTGGATGGGAGCCGGCATCCTCACTGCATCGGCAACGGGGATCGGGGCATGGCTCCTCGGTTATCCCTTCCTTACCTCGCATTTCCGCTATCTGGAAATCCCCCTGATCGGCAAGGTGCCGGCGGCCTCCGCGCTTCTCTTTGATCTCGGGGTCTTTTCGCTGGTGGTCGGCGCGACCGTGCTGATCCTGACGGCGCTTGCCCACCAGTCGATCCGCATCAACCGCCTGAGGGCACTTGAAGCCAAGGGGGAGAAGCGCTGATGGAACTCATCCTGTCGCTCGCCATCGGACTGATGACCACCTGTGGTGTCTGGCTCATCCTGCGTCCGCGGACCTATCAGGTGATCATTGGACTGTCGCTGCTGTCCTACGCAGTGAACCTCTTCATCTTCGGCGTTGGTGGGGTGAAGAGCAACATGCCGCCTATCCTGGAGGACGGCGTGGTGTCGACGACGCTGAGCGACCCCGTGCCCCAGGCCCTGGTGCTGACCGCCATCGTCATCGGCTTTGCCACCACGGCTCTCTTCCTTGTCGTGCTGCTCGCCGCTCGCGGACTGACCGGCAACGACCATGTCGACGGGAGGAACGAGAAGCCGTGATCGACTGGAGCCACCATCTCATCGTCACGCCGATCCTCTTGCCGATGATGACGGCAGCGATCCTACTGTTCATCGACGAACGCAACAGGACGACCAAGGCGCTGGTCAGCCTGACGGCGACGGTTCTGCTGCTCGCGAACGCCCTCGTTCTCTTCATTGTCGAGAGCGGACCGAACAGTTTCGAAAACGTCTATCTGCTCGGAAATTGGGCGGCCCCCTTCGGCGTCGTGCTCGTCATTGACGGGCTTTCGGCGATGATGCTGTTGTTGACCGCTGTCCTCGCCATCGCCGCACTGGTCTTCTCCATGGCCAAGTGGCACGCCGTCGGAGCCCATTTCCACACCCTGTTCCAGCTTCTGCTGGTTGGCGTCAACGGCGCGCTGCTGACCGGGGACCTCTTCAATCTCTTCGTCTTCTTCGAAGTCATGCTGGCCGCCTCCTATGGGTTGCTGTTGCACGGCACGGGCACGCTGCGCGTCAAGTCCGGGCTCCACTACATCGCCGTCAACCTTGTCGCAGCGCTCTTCTTCCTGATCGGGGTCAGCCTTGTCTATGGAACCGCCGGCACGCTGAACATGGCCGACCTTGCCCTGCGCATGCCGGACATGGAGCCGGATCGCCTGATCCTGATGGAGGCTGGTGCTGCAGTGCTCGGCGTCGCCTTCCTGATCAAGGTTGGCATGTGGCCGCTCTGCTTCTGGCTGCCGTCCGCTTACAGTGCCGCTTCCGCCCCGGTGGCGGGCATGTTCGCGATCCTCAGCAAGGTCGGCATCTACGTCATCCTGCGCCTGACCATGCTGCTGTTCGGTGATGGTCCATCGGCAGGTTTCGGGGCGGAGGTCCTGCTGCTCGGCGGCATGGCGACGCTCGTCTTCGGAACCATCGGCGTCCTTGCATCCCAGGCCCTGGGGCGTCTCGCCGGCTATTCGGTCCTCGTCTCCTCCGGCACGCTTTTGATGGTGCTCGGCATCAATGACGGTGTCGTCTCCTCCGGTGCCCTGCTTTATCTCGTGAGTTCCACCCTGACGATCAGCGCCTTTTTCATGCTGATCGAACTGGTGGAGCGCGGACAGGATGCGGGCGCCAACGTCCTTGCCGTCACCATGGAGGCCTATGGCGACGGCGAGGAGGCGGACATGGAGGACGGCGAGGGCACGACCATGCCCGGCACCATGGCGATCCTCGGTATCTGCTTTGCCGCCTGCGGCATCCTGCTTGCCGGTCTGCCGCCGCTGTCGGGTTTCATCGCCAAGTTCGCCATGCTGTCCGCCATGATGGGCACGGGCTCGATCGGGACGACGCCCGATCTTGCCGTCTGGACCCTGATCGTGCTGGTCATTCTCTCAGGCGTCGCGGCCCTGATCTCCATGACCCGTGCGGGCATACGCACCTTCTGGGGATCGATCGAAGGGGCTGTGCCGCGGGTACTCGTGGTCGAACTCGTTCCCGTGATGCTGTTGCTCTCGCTCACGCTCGGCCTGACCGTGAAGGCAGGACCGGCGATGACCTATATGGACACGACGATCCGGACACTCTCCAACCCGTCCGCCTATGTGGATGCTGTGCGCAATGCCCATGTGGTGAAGGATCAAAGCTCTTCTGAAACGACAGCAGGTGAGGGAGGGAGCGCGCCATGATCCCTCATCCGCTTCTCAGCCTGGCGCTGCTACTGATGTGGCTGCTGCTCAATGACTTTACCCTCGGACATCTGGTCCTTGGTTCTGTCGTGGCGATCTTCGGCGGTTGGGCCATAGCATCGCTCAGACCCGACAAGCCGAAGATAAAGAAGTGGTATCTGCTGCTCAAGCTCTTGCTGATCGTCTTCGTCGACATCATCCGCTCGAATGCTGCCGTCGCCCTGCTGATGCTCAGCGGCAAGCGTCGGAAACAGACATCGGGCTTCATCACGGTCCCGCTCGAAATCGAGCATCCGACCGCCCTTGCCATCATGGCCGTCATCCTGACCAGCACGCCGGGCTCGGCTTGGCTTGCCTATGACGAGCGCCGGAAGACCGTCCTGATCCACGTTCTCGACCTGATCGACGAGGAGCAGTGGGTCGCTAACATCAAGCATCGCTACGAACGCCTGTTGCTGGAGATTATCGAATGAGCGCCATCATTCTTTTCACCGCCGTCTCGATTGCCAAGGTGCTGCTCGGGCTCGCGCTGATCATCGCGGCCGTACGCATCTTCATCGGCCCACGTGCCCAGGACCGCATCCTCGCCCTCGATGCATGTTATGTGATCGCCATGCTGATGCTCGTTACCTTCGGGATCGGCAGTGGCCGCACGGTCTATTTCGAGGCGGCCCTGGTGATCAGCCTGTTGGGTTTCGTGGCAACCGTGGCGCTGGCCAAATTCCTCATGCGCGGTGAGGTAATCGAATGACCGTGCCAGTCGCCGATCTTCCGCTCTGGGTCGTCATCGGCGTTTCCGTGCTGCTTCTGCTCGGCTCGGGCCTGACGCTGCTCGGTGCCATCGGGCTTTTGCGCCTGCCAACCTTCTATCAGCGGATCCACGCGCCAACCCTCGGCACGAGTTGGGGCACGGGCGCAATCATGCTGGCCTCGATCCTCTACTTCTCAGTCGTCGGCTCGCGCGCCGTCCTGCACGAGATCCTCATCGGTGTCTTCGTCACGCTGACGACCCCGGTCACCCTTATCCTGCTTGCAAGGGCAGCGCTGCACCGCGACCGCACCGAAGGCAACCCGTCCGTTCCTTCGGCCAATCCGCCGCAAGATCAGCCCTGACCCTTGTGGAGAGGGGCGGGCTCCGCTGTTTCCATTGAATGCCCCCTTGGGAAGCTCCGAACACAGCACTTGTGATCAATTGTTATAGTTGATAGTTCCATTCATCTTTTGGAGGCGGTCGCGTCTTGCGACGATCCGATCCCCCTTGTTTGGAACTTCACATGCGCCTGATCTTCATTGCGGTCCTCTCGCTGTTTTGCCTTTCTGGCCCTTCGGCCGCACAAGACCCCGGTTGGGACCCGCGCATTGCGACCGGGACGCTCGACAACGGCCTGCGCTACTTCCTCCATGACAGCGGCAAGGAGACGGACCCCTTCAATATCCGCCTGATCGTGCATGCCGGTTCGGTGGACGAGCCGGTGCCGAGCGGCATTGCCCATATCCTGGAACATATGGTTTTCCAGAGGAACGAGGCTCGTGGACGCTCCATGCACGAGGAGATCGAGGCGCTCGGCTGGCGAACCGGCGTCGAGATTAATGCGGTGACGCGGGAGGCCGAGACACAGTTCATGTTGCGCACCCGCCCTGATGATGTGCTTGATCTTGCGGGATCGCTGCAGTTCATGGCCGATCTGGTGATGAAGCCGGCACTGGAGGCTGAGGACTGGGAGAAGGAGCGCTTCGTCATCCTCGAGGAACTGCGCCAGACGGTAAGCGTCGCCGACCGGGTGAGCCGCCTGAAGAAGGCCGCCCTGCGCACGGGGTCGCGTTACGTCGACCGGCCGACAATCGGCACCCATGCCGGCATATCGCGCACCTCGATCGAGGAGATCCGCAGCTTTTATGACAGCTTCTATCGCGCCTCCAACATGACGCTGATCGTCTCCGGCCGCATTGACAAGGAAGCAGCACGTGATGCCCTTGAGAGGGCTTTCGGTCCTGCACCGAGGCTGCCCGCACCGGAGCGCGACTACCGTATTTTGCCCCTGAAGCAGGGTCTCAACGTCAACCTGGTGCAGGACGAGCAGGGCTCGAGCTCGCAGGTAACCTATGCCCTGCGGCTGCCCATGCCGAACCGGCTGACGGATTCGGGACAGATCGCCTATCTGCAGCAGTATTTCCTGACGCGGTTGATCCGCGACGCCGTGCAGGCGGAGGCACCGCATCATGCGACGGTCACTGACAGCCTCGGCTTTGCGGCGCAGGAAACGACCGAGGAGCGGCTGATCCTCGCGTTCAACGCCCGCACCGACAACCACGCAGCAGCTATACCTGTGCTGATGGAAACACTCGAACGGCTGCGGCGTGACGGTGTGGCGCGCGACGGGTTTGAAAGCCTGATGATGCGCGCCCGCGCCATCAACGAGAACAACAGAAAAGCAGCCGAGAACCGAACCTATGCGGAATGGGAGGACCGGATCGCCTCTGCGGTTCTGACCGGCTCGGTCGTCGATGATCCCGCAACCCGCACGACCCGCACGGCCGCTCTCCTCAATCGCATCACGTTCGAGGGTCTCAATAAGCGCCTGCGGGAGATGCTGGCAGCCGAGGATCAGGTCCTGTTCTACCAGGTGCCGGGCGGCGTTTCGGTGACGCTGCCGACGGTTGCCACCGTGGAAGCGGAACGCGCGCGCTGGGCGGCCATGGCTGACCTTCCGCCACGTCAGCCACGGACACCAGAACCTGAGATTGCGACCGCCGCACCCGTATGGCCAGCCGATCGACAGGTGGCCAGATCGGGCCGCATCTCCGCTGAGCGCCGCTCCGGAAATCCCGATGTCATCGAATGGACGCTGTCAAACGGGGACGTGGTGGTCTGGCTGGTGCGGGATACGCCGGATGGCAAGGTTTATCTCTCGGGCCAATCGCGCCCGGGATACCTCAACAGCCTTTTTCCAAGCTCGGCCTCCCAGGCGGCGGTCCAGCTTTTTGATCAGAGTGGCTTCACCTTCTGGAGCCAGTCCGAACACGATCTCTGGGCAAAGGAGCAGACGCAGCAGTGGAGCATCGCGCTCAAGGAAAGCAATCTCGACGCTGGCATCGCTGCAGCCCCGGCCGATCTCCCGGCCCGCCTTGAGACCTATGCCGCAAATATTGCTTTCGGCGGCGTAAGGCCGGAAGCCGTCGAGGCCCTGCATGCGCAGATGAACGACCAACGGCCGGATGAGGTTGCCGCACAGCGCACCAAACTGCTTTACGGCGAAGCAGGTGCGGTCGATACGTTGCAGGACCTGAGGCAGGTGGATGCGGAAGAGTTGAGCCACATCGCCCGCACCCACTTTCAACAAACGGTGACCTGGTATGCCGTCGGCCCCGAGCCCGGCTCTGAGATCCGCGACAGCTTCGCCTCCGTGATCGGCGCCGTCCCGCGTGCGGCCTCGATGAAGACGCAGGTTGCCCTGCAAAGGGCCGGGCGGCATGCGGCACAGGTCGAAGTCTTCTCCGGCGATCGCGCACGTGTCGAGATTTCCTTCTTCGCCGGGCTCGACTGGACGCCGGAGGCAAGCTTCGTCATCTCAACGCTGACGCCGATTGCCCAGCAGAACCTGAAGAAGGAACTGCGCAATGTTCTCGGTGGGATCTACAGCCTCGAATTCGAGCTTGAGGCCGATCCCGACCAGGACCGTGTTCTCGGCACGCTCGCCTTTTACTGCGCGCCGGAACGCACGGAGGAACTGACGCAAGCCGCATTTGCCGTACTCGATCGCATGCCGGAGATTGCCAGACAGGCGGATGTGGAGAAGTTCCGCTCGGACATCGCCTTTGCTGAAGGAAGTCGTCTGACCGATCCCAACACCTGGCTGCGCCGCCTTGCTCTCAGCCATCGCCGCTATGGCGATGCCGGATATTTGCGGCGCATGCAAGGGCTTGGCGAGCGGGTCACGGCGCAAAGGCTTGTCGCTCATGCGACGCATATATTCCGCACTGAAAATATCGCCGTCCTGACCAAGCTGCCGCTTGGCGCGGTCGCCAGGCCGGAACGCGAGGTCGAATGACGGAGATGCCGGCCCTGGCGGAGCAATTGCGCGCTTGGCTGAGGCTGGCGTCGTCGCTCGTGTCCTTCGGCAAGGGATCATCATGACCGGCGATACGCAGAGGCTGGACGACGCGTTTCTCGGCATGCGGCAGTCGCTCTACCGGGCGATCCTGCGGATCGTGCGCGATGCGGCCGAGGCCGAGGAGTTGACGCACGACGCCTATCTGAGAGCGCGTCGGGCGCTCGACCAAGGCACGCCTGGCAATATCGAGGCCTTTCTCTGGCAGATCGCTCGCAATCTCGCCCTCGATCATCTTCGCCGGCGCAAGGTGCGCGCCCTGCATGAGGAGCGGGAATTCCAGGCGGCCGATACCGTCGTTGTCGCCGATCCCCAGCCGAGCATCGAAGATCAGGCCATCCAGCGCGACCTGGTCAAGGCCTTCAATCGTGCGCTGCTGACGCTTCCACCGCGCGCCCGTTCGGCCTGGTGCCTCAACCGGCTGAAAGGCCTTGCCTATCCCGAGATCGCCAGAAGGCTGGGTGTGTCGCCAAACACCGTGTTCAACGACATGAAGATGGCCATGGCCGTCCTCATGGAAATCCGGGAGAAGATGGAGCGATGAGCCGCGTGCACGGGCGCGAATCTGCAATTTTTGGGAGGAGAACTGATTTGAAACGTCATCTATTAACATGCACCATTTCAGCGGAAGACCGTCATGCACGCAGTGACTGACAATGAGGATCAAGCGCGCTATCGGCATCCGGACCCGATAATAGACCAGGCGCTCGAATGGGTGTTGAAGCGTCAGGCGGGGGAGGTCGATCAGGATGCGCTCGATGCCTGGCTGGCCGAAGGTGCGGACAGGGGCGCAGCTTTGGCGCGGGTGCTCGCGCTCTATGAATGTCCCGCATTGACCGTGGCTTCCGCCCAGACGGCGACGGCATCGCTGCTGCCGGTCGAGGCCATCAGACACTCGCCGGCTATCACCCGGCGCTGTCCGCGTCTGTCGCTCGCGCTCGCAGCCTCGATCACCGCCGCCATCGTCGTGCCGCTGCATGGAAGCGACTGGCTCCTCGGTTTGCAGGCCGACTATCGGACCGCTGCCGGCGAGATCGTCGCGGTCGATCTGCCCGACGGCTCCCGCATGCAGATGAACAGCCAGACGGCAGTCCGCCTCGATTTCGAAGATGGCAGGCGGGCCGTGCGGCTTCTCGAGGGTGAGGCCTATTTTGAGGTGGCGCATGACGCTGCCCGGCCGTTCAGCGTGACAGGGGCCTATGGCACCGTGACGGTGACGGGCACGGCTTTTGATGTGGCGCGCGGTGATGCAGAAGACGTCGTGCATCTGGAAAGCGGTCGCGTCGTCTTGACCCGCGATGGCGAGCAATCGAGCCCGGTTGCCATGACGCCAGGCCAGACGGCGGCCGTCGATCGCACACGGATCGCATTCCTTCCTCAGGGAGACGATGAAAGCCGGCTTGCCTGGCGCGAAGGCTGGATCCAGCTTTCCGCCATTCCCTTGCGTGACGCCCTCGTCGAGATCGGACGCCATACGGATCTCACCATCGTCACTCTGCCGGCCGCCGCCCTTGAAACCCCCGTCAGCGGCAGCTTCCGCATTGCCGAGGCAGATGTTGCACTCGACAGCGTCGCCACCGCCGCAGGGGCGCGAATCGAGCGATTGCCGGGCGGAATCTTATTCATTCGCTAAAGTCTCAAGTTTTTTTGTGAGACCGGCCGGGCTGACACGTCATCCCCATCAGAGCCGACGCGCATGATGCGCGGCGGCGGGGTGACAACAGGGTTACAAGGGCTTCCGGCCCGGGATCAAGATGGCAGAGCGTAAAGTATCGGTCGGCAAGCGCAGGCTTGCCATGTTCATGGTGTCCACGGCACTGGTTTCGGCTTCGGCCGGTGTATTTGAGGTTCGAGCGCAGGATGCCGGGACAAGTCCGACGACGAACGGTCCCCGGGCGATCTCGATCCCTGCGCAGCCGATCGATGCGGCCCTCAGGGCCTTCACGCGTCAGACGGGCTGGCAGGTCGGCTATGCCGCAGCCCTCGTGTCTGGCCGGACCTCAGCGGCCGTCGCCGGCGAAACCGATCCGCTGGTTGCACTGCGCGCCCTCACCGCCGGTGCCGGCATCGAGATCCGCGTGACAGGTGCCCGCACCGCATCGCTGGTTGCCGAAGGCACGATCGACGAAGCCGCGGCTGCCGGCACGACCGTTCTTGAGGAAATAACGGTGTCGTCCTCCGGCGGCGGCGTGAAACTCGGAACCGAGAGCGCAGGCGATACCGGCACCACCGTGATGGATTCAACCCAGGTCGGAATTCGCACGAGCAGCGGGGATGCCAACAGCTTCCTGCGCGGTCTGCCCAATGTGCAGTACCAGAACGATACCAACGAGAATGCCGGCGTTGAAAGCCAGGCACTCCTCAACACCAAGCCACAGGAAGTCTCGATCTCAGGCGGGCGAACCTATGAGAACAATTTCATCCTGAACGGCATCGGCATCAACACGATCACGGGGACCGAGGAGCCTTACGACACCGGCAATCGCGGTGAACTGTCTGACGACGATACGGCCTACAATGCTGATCGCATTTATGGCTTGCATTCACAGACGGTGTTCGTGCCCACGGATTTTGTTGAATCCGCAACGGTCATCGACAGCAATGCGTCGGCCCGTTACGGCGCCTTCCAGGGCGGCGTTGTTGAGTACGAACTGATGCAGCCAGCAACCGACAGGCTGAGAGCATTGGCCTCGGTGGAATACGAGAGTGATGACCTCGTCAAATACAATCTCGCGACAGAGGATGGTCTCAATCCGAATGCCATAGGTGAGCCGGAATTCTACAAGAAGAAGAAGGCTTTCTCGGTCACCGGTCCGATCACGGACAATATCGCTGTCATCGGCCAGTACAGCGTGACGGATGCCTGGACCAACAAGGCGAAGAACTACATCTACGGCGACGAGCTCATGCAGTCCGAATCCAAGAACGAGTTCTACCGGTTCCAGGCCAATGCGGAGACGGATCTCGGCCTGTTCAAGCTGGAAGGCATTCACACTGACTACTATCAGGATTTCGAGTCAGACGATTACCGGGTCCTTGAGATTGATACTGCGACCCGGACCTATGCAGGCAAGCTGGAGAACTTGTACGAGTTCGAGGATTTTTCGCTCGGTGGCGAAACGCTTTCGAACGTTTCTCTGACCAGCAAGATCACGGCATCGAAATCCGACGCGCTCAACCTCGGTGGCGATAACACGATCCGCAACTGGATCTCGACCTACTGGCGCACCATTTCGGGGACAAGAACCAAGGTCTTCGAATCGAGCATGCTCGACTGGTGCCGCGTCGATCCGACCTCGACCACCACCACATCTTGCCGAGAAGGCGGAATGGGCAAGGAGCGCGGTCAGGGGCAGGAAAGCTACACCTGGTCCCAGGCTCTGGCCGGCGATATCGGGAATGGTACTTTCCGGACCGGCTACGAGTTCGGCTACACTGAGGCTCACCGATGGCGGGCAGAAGACTATGTCAGCTACACCTACAACGTCGCTCAAGCCTATACGGCCTTGAGGGCTGCGAACATATCGACCTTTACCTGCAACACGACGGAAGAGTGCTACGGCGAACAGTTTGCGTATAGCAAGACGGTCCACAAGGCGTACGATATCCATGCGCAGATCATGCAGGCAAACGCCTATCTGGAGCTCGACCAGACCTTCGACTGGCTGAACCTCCGCCCCGGCATCCGTTTCGACTATGACGACTATCAGGGCAACCTGAACATATCTCCGCGCCTGGTTGCGACGGTAACGCCGATGGAGGATTTCAGCATTTCCGGTGGTTTCAACCGGTATTACGACGCTGCCAATCTTTCTTACGCAATTCGGAACCAGCAACCACGCGTCACGACCTACTCAAGGCAGCCGAGCTCCACAGGTGCCGTCGGGGATTTCGCAACGACGCCGACGCAAACCTATTACACCCTTGATGCTGCGGATCTGAAGACGCCTTATACGGACGAGTTCACTGCCGCGATCAACTTTACCGATCCTTTCACCGAGGGTGAATGGCGCTTTCGTTATCTGCATCGTAGTTCTCGTGATCAGTATTCCTCGCGGACGCCCACAAATACGTCCTATGTGCTGACCAACAATGCCAAAGGCTCGTATGACTCCTTGACGGCCGAATATGCGAAGGAACTGCCGATAGCCACGTGGAACCCGGCGGACAACTCGCTTCTTGCAGCCTCGATCACTTGGGCAGACAAAAATGTCTCAGCCGACAGCTACTTCGTCGACGAAGACGATCTGGAAAAACGGATTTCATACAAGGGAACATCCTACACGCAGGCTGGATTCAACGCCGTCACCGGCAACATGGACATTCCGCTGCGCGCCCAGGTCGGTCTCTCCGGCAGTTTCTTCGACGAGCGGCTGACGCTTGGTCTCGCTGCCAACTACAACTTCGCATATGATGGCGTCGAAGACACCGACGACAACGAGAGCATTGATGGAGTGCTGCATGACATCTGGGATGACAAGGCTTTCGCTGCCGTGCTGACCGTCGATTTGAGCGGCTCTTACAAGTTCGCATCCGTGGACGACCATGGAATGACCCTGAACTTCAAGGTCGTCAATCTCTTCAACGAGCTTGGCAACGCAAAGTCATCCAACGGCAATCCCTGGGTCATCGGCCGCACTCTCTGGGTCGGCGCCTCTGCAGAGTTTTAGGCCGCCCTCGGCGCATAGGACACTGCCGCTGCCACGCAGCGGCAGTGTGTCTCCGACCGCCAGGGAGCCTGACCAAGGCTAGACGCCTCAGTTGTCGTCGGGGCTGATGTTCAGGCGTCGCATCTTTTCCCACAATGTCGTTCGCGACACCCCAAGCGCTTCGGCAGCCTCCTTGGGCGATCCATTGGCGCGAGCCAGTGCCGCCTTGATGTGAGCCCGCTCGGCGGCGTCGCGTACGTCGGCGAGTGTGGCATTCGTGTCTGGAACGACGCCTGACTTGGTATCCGTCAGGGCTAGTCCCTCGGGGAAAAGTTCAGCCTCGGACAGGACACGGCCGTCACCCATGGCAACGGCGCGGTCGACACGGTTGATCAGTTCGCGGATGTTTCCGGGCCAGCGGTGGCGCTTGGTCGCTTCATGTGCTGCCGCGTCAACGACGATGCTGCCGTGCCCAAGCCTTGATGCTGCGGCAGATGCGAAGCTCTCAAGCAGTGACGACAGCTCTTCATGTCTTTCTCTGAGCGGCGGCAGCTTGCAGGCGATGACATTGATGCGAAACCAGAGATCCTCGCGGAACTGGCCCTCGGCCACCATGGCGCCGAGTTCCTTGTTGGTGGCGCAGACGAGACGTGCTCCGAATTTGCGTGTCTCGCTTCCCCCCAGCCGTCGGAATTCCCGCGTTTCCAGAATGCGCAGCAACTTCACCTGCAGCACGGGCGACAGATCGCCGATCTCGTCCAGAAACAGCGTGCCTTCGTCTGCCTCCTCGAAAAAGCCGCGATGCATGCCCGAAGCGCCGGTAAAGGAGCCGCGCTCATGGCCGAAGAGCAGCGAGTCCGCGAGCTCTGCAGGCAATGCGCCGCAGTTGACCGGGACAAACGGCAGGTTCTTGCGCGGGCCGGCCTCATGGACATAGCGGGCCGCGACCTCCTTGCCGGTTCCCGTCTCGCCGAGGACGAGGACCGGCAGATCGATTTCGGCTGCCCGCAAAAGTGTCGCGCCGATCCTGCGCATCGCGCTGCTGCCGGAAAATGCCGCCCCAACCTGTGGGCCGCTGCTCCTGCGGCGGCTGATACCCTGCAAGGTCTCGACAAGCTGATCGAGATCGAAAGGTTTGCTGACGTAATCGACCGCGCCGTCCCGCACCAGGCGAACGGCCTGATCTATGTCGCCATAGGCCGTCATGAAAATGACCGGGACCAATCCGAAGCGTTCGAAATGCCGGCGCATGATGGTCTCGCCGTCGCCATCCGGCAGCCGGATATCCGAGAGGATGATGTCGGGTGCCCCAGCCTTGAGCGCTGCATTGGCTTCTGCCGCCGACCGCGCCCATCTGACGGTGAAGCCTTCCAGGGTAAGTCTTTGTTGCAGCGACTGGCCAAGCGTCGCGTCGTCCTCGACCACCAGAATGCGACCTGCCGTCACCATGTCATGTCTCCGCTCCGCCCTGCAGCGCCGTCGCCAGCGTCAGCTGGACATTCGTTCCCGTGTTGTCGCTGCGGATCGACAAATCCGCTCCAATCCGCTCCACCAGGGAGGCGACGATCCAGATCCCGATGCTGCGCTCCACGGGGATGTCGTTGACACGGCCCGAGATCATGGCGGCGACGATCTCGGGCGGCATCCCCGGTCCCTCGTCGGCGACGCTGAGCACAACCGTCTGGGCATCCTTGCGGGTGAGGGAAACGGTGACGGTGGATCCTGGCGGTGATGCGCGAACGGCATTCAGCATCAGATTGATCAGAATTTGTCGGAGCGCATCGACATCCACCCGGAACTCAGTCGGCTCCTCGAACATCCAGGCAAGCCCGACGCCGGCTCGTCCCGCTTCCGGAGCGATCAAGATCTCGAGGTCGCGAATATCCTGGGCCGTGATCATTCTGGATCCGGAGCGCCGGCGATAGGTGGAGAGCGTGACGTCGACCACCCGGCCGATGCTGTCGAGCCCGTTCTCCAGAAATGTCAGCGTTTCCTTCCGCACATCCTCGCGGTCGCCAAAGCGCTTCAGCGTGGAGATGCCGTTCTTCAGCCCGGCCAGCGGATTGCGCACCTCGTGCGCGATGCTGGCTGCCATGCGCGCGAGAAGACCGTCGCGTTCCTGCTGCGCCATTTGTTCGAGGATGGTGACCCTCTGGGCTTCCGATTGCTCGCGCATCGCCAGAGCCGCTTCCAGCTGGCGCAATTCGTTGCCGCGCCGCCAGTCGGCCCCGTTTGTCGAGGAACCCTCCGGATCGGCCAGCCGGTCGATAAACTGATCGAGTGGCTTGAGCGAACGCCGTGTTACGACATAAGCCGCAGCCGCAGCGATGATGGCCACCAGGATGTCGATCCCGATTGCCGCATTGGACGCGGCATCCGTGGCCGCCTCAAGCGGCTGCGTGTCAAAGGTCGCGGCGAGATAGAGGCGCCCCTCGGCCATTCCGTAGCTGCGTGCAACCAGAAGAACGGATCTGTCTGGAACCAGTCGCGGACTGACGTCGCCAGGGCTGTTGGCTTGCGCCTCGTTCAAAGCCTGATCGAGCAGGTCTCCATCGCTTTCGGCCAGCGCCACCGTGATCGTTTCGCCCGACGTGTCGGTCCAGCGTGCCGCGATGCTTTCTTCGAGAAGCGCGGTGCGAAACTCAAGCGACGCCGCCAGGGTCCGCTGCACGGATTGCCGGGCATCGGCCTCTCTGATCTCGGCAGCAATATTGCCGGCGACGGCATCGAGGAAGACCAGCGCCTGATCGCGCAGGCCCGTCTCGTTGCTCGACCGCAGAGCCATGATGCCGATCTGGGTCGTGCCGACTGCCACCAGGAACATCGCGACTGCCACGAAGAGTGGCAGTGCGACGGAGAGAGGCAGTTTGGGACGCGAAAGTGAGGACATGCAGATTGATTAGACCAACTCGCGCTTGACCTGCCAGCACATTATTCCAGCCCGAGCCCTCACCGTTCCATGATCAGGACGTCACCTGCCATGTCGGGTGCGATGCGGTCGAGCCAGGGCGCGCCAAACCAGTTCGTCCGCAGTGGCCGTGGTGTACGGCCAAGCACTACTGCACGTACACCGACGATCCCGGCCGGTATGGCGCAGACACTGTCCGGTGCGGCATGGCGCGTGTAGCCGCAACCGAAACGGTCAGCGATCTCGGCAAATCCGGTATCCTTCAACTGCTTGTCCGCAACATGCACGATCTGCGTCACCTCCCAGAGATTGTTGAGAAGGGACCATTCGACGAGCGGGGCCAGATGATCTTCGCCACAATCACGAACCACCAGCGTCCGTGCCGTGTCAGGCAAAGGCGTCTTGCCTACGAATAGCACCGGGCCGCTATGGCAGCTCGGCAGACGCAAAAGGCCATCCGGATCCCAGGTGGTGCGGTCCATCCGGGCCTCGACCTGGTGATGGAACCAGCCCTGGCACGGCAGGACAAGGACGGTCTGGCCCGGCTGTGTCTCGCAGCGGAGAATGGCTTCGGGATCGCCTTCATCATAGTGCAGGATCGAAGCCACGTCCGTCGCCGCCGTCACGGATTTGAGATCGCTGATGGCGTCGCTCGCCCGCTCGCGGATCAACCGCCGCACGCGCGCCTGATCGGCTGCGGCATGGATCGCATGCGTATCGATGATGGTGAATGCCGAGAGGCTCGCCCCTGTTTGCTTGGCAATGGCACAAGCACGTTCCGCAACGTGAGCAACCTGTCCGTCGATGACGGCGAACCGGACCGCCTCGAGTGCCGGCAACACCGGCATGTCGTTTCGTGGCGCCGGTTTCGGTACGGGCGATCTGGCTCGCTCGTCGACCGTTAGTGTTATCGGAGTGACGGGATCCCAGCCGCTTCGCTTGCCGAGCGACTGGTCGGCCCGCGTCAGCACACCGTCAAGTGCGTCATTGCCCGAGAGCGTCAGCTGCGCACCCGAGACATAGGCGGCGCGACCCAGGAGATGGCCAGCGACCGGAACGGTAAGCAGCAGGAAGACCACGGTCAGGATACCCATTACCGTCGCGTCCAGCGCTCCATGGGCAATGACGCTGCCGATGATCACCAGGCCTGCACCCAAGGTGCCGGCTTTGGTGGCGGCGTGCATGCGCTGGAACGGATCGGCAAGTTTGATGACGCCGTAGGCGGCGATGCAGAGGAACACGACACCGACAAGCTTGAACAGAATGGACAGGATTGCGAGCATCACGCATCCTCCTTTTTCTTCTCGAGAAGAGCAGACAGCGAACACGTCGCAAGGAACCCGATCAACGCGATCCCGAAGGCGACGTCGAGGAATTCGCGCCGGCCGGTGACGATCATCGTCAAGGCGGCGATCGCGACGGCAATGCCGGTCAGCATGTCCAGCGCGATGAAGCGGTCGGCATAGCCGGGGCCCGTCACCATGCGGACGGCCGCAAGAAGCAGCGGTACCATCAGGACGGCGATCATGATGGCGGCAAATGTTGATAGAAACCCATCCAGAAGCGCAATCATCCTTCGATCTCCTTTATGCGTGTCTCGAACGTGTTCTTGATGCTGTCCACCACCGCATCGGGCTGTGGCGCATCCAGAACGTGAACATAGAGGGTGCTCAGATCCTCGCTGACATGCAGCGAGGTCGTGCCGGGGGTCAGGCTCACGCAGTTCGCAAGCGCCGTAACGCCCGCTCTGCTGCGCAGATCAAGCGGCACGGCGAGGATCGCCGGCTTGAGCTGCGAGCTGTCGCCAAGCACCTGACGGGCGACGGCAATCGACGAACGGACGAGTTCGTTGATGAAGACCAGTCCAAGTGTCATGGACCTGCCGATACGCTTGACGAGGGTCATGGCGTCACTCCTGCTGTGGTGCTTTGGTCGATGATGGCGCCAATCAGCTCGGTACGGTTGCCGATGCTGTCGGCGGCGAGGTTTGAGAATGCGACCAGAGGTTCCGGATTGATGCCGATGGCCAACGTGATGGCTCCAAGCACCACGATGGGCGCCATCATGGCAGCCGGCACATGGCGCACCCGGGTCTTGCGCACGGGCTCTTTCCAGAAAGCCTCGATCCAGATCTTGCTCATCGAGAAGATCGTCAGGAGGCTGACGAAGAGCGCGATGCCTGCCAGCCATGCCTCATCCCCCTGGAAGGACGCGTCGACCACCATCAGCTTTGCCCAGAAGCCGGAAAGCGGCGGAATGCCGGCCAGAGACAGGGCAGGTATGGCGAAGAGCACGGCCAGCCACGGCGAGGACTTCATCAATCCGCCGGACTTGCGCAGATCAAATGACCCTGTCGCCCGGTGGATGGCGCCTGCGATGAAGAACAGGTTCGCCTTCACGACGATGTGGTGGATGATGTAGAAGACCGCGCCGGCCATGGCGAGCGGCGTCGCGATCGCAAGGCCCAGCATGATGTAGCCGATCTGGCTGATGATGTGGAACGACAGGATACGGCGCACATCCCACTGCACGGCCGCCCCGAAAACGCCGAACAGCATTGTGCCTGCGGCAAACACGCCGATCAGTGGCTTCAGGGTCCCGTTGTCGACTTCGAACAGCAGCGTGAAGACGCGGAAGAGTGCATAGACGCCGACCTTGGTGAGGAGTCCTGCGAACACCGCCGACACGATGATCGATGCCGTGTGGTAGGAGGCGGGAAGCCAGAAGAACATAGGGAAGAAGCCGGCTTTGATGCCGAAGGCGAGCAGGAACATCATCGCCGACAGGGTAAGCGCAGCCGACGATTCCGTCTGCGGCAGGACCATGGCCAGGTCTGCCATGTTCAAGGTGCCGGTCGCGCCGTAGAGCAACCCGATCGCCATCAGGAAGAGGATGGTCGAAAGGAGGTTGAGAACGGCATATTTGATCGCCCCGTCGATCTGGGCGCGGGTCCGGTCCAGCGTGATCAGGCCGAGTGTTGCGATCAGCATCACTTCGAACCAGACATACAGATTGAAAATGTCGCCAGTCAGAAAGGCACCGTTGACCCCGATCATCAAACCCAGAAACAGGGGGTAGAAGCCGGAACGAACCTGGCGCTGGCGAAGGTCAGCGACGGAGAAGATCAGGGCGCAGAGCGCCAGAAGGCTCGAGATCACCACCATCGCGACGCTGAAGCGGTCCGCAACGAACACGACGCCGAAGGGTGGCATCCAGCTTCCGAAGGTCTTGGTCAGGATGCCGCCTGCAATCACTGCATTGGCGAGGACGAGGGAAGCGCCGAATGTCAGGATCATCACGGTGAGCGCGATGATGCGCTGCACCTCCGGCCGCGAGTGAAAGGCGGCAGCCAGCGCCGCCCCGATGAGCGGTAGGACGACGGGCCACAGGAGAAGCGTGTCAGCCATTGCGGATGGCCTCCTTTTCGAAAGGCGAGCCAAGAGCTTCGGCATCGTTATGCTCGTCGGTAAAGACCGAGCCGAGCGTGTAGTAGGCCTTGAGCACGAGGGCTGCGGCGAACGAGACGAGTGCAAAGCCAATGACGATCGCGGTCAGGATGAGCGCCTGGGGCAGGGGATTTGCAGCCCCTTCGCCCAGCGTCTGTGATCCCGGTTCGATGACGGGGGGCGCTGTGAACTGCAGGCCGCCTGCAATGAAGATCAGAAGGTTCGCTGCGGTGGACAGCAGCACGACCCCGAACAGGATGCGCATCACATGGCGCGACAGGAGGAGGTAGATGCCGGCACCCATCTGGGCGGCAACGGCAAACGCGTAGATCAGGCTCACTGTTCTACTCCTTCATAAAAACGGAAAACCAGGGAAAGCACGCCGCCGATAACGACCATGAAGACGCCGATATCGAAGGCGGTTGCGGTGCCGAGATGCGTGGAGCCGAGCTTGAACCACCAATGGGTCAGGAACGATCCATCGGAGATCAGGCCGGGTATGCCGCTGGCGAAGGCCAGCACGAGACCCATGCCGATCAGCACGACCGGGTGGACGATCAGCGCCTTGCGGGCCTTCGCCACGCTGTCGGAGAGAGCAAGCAGGGCAAAGGCGAGAGCTGCGAACAGCCCGCCGATGAAGCCGCCGCCTGGCTCGTTATGGCCGCGAAACAGCATGAAGACAGCCGCGCCCAGCAGAAGCACGAAGAACAGGCGGGACATGGTGGAAAAGATGACGGACATGGTCGGTCACTCCTTGTTGCGGGCGGGTTTGAGGGAGCCGCGCAGCAGTCCCCAGGCGGCAATGGTGGCAATCGCGACGACGACGATCTCGCCAAGCGTATCGATGGCGCGGTAATCGACGAGAATGACGTTCACGACATTGCGGCCATAGGCTTCGAGGTAGCTCGTTTCGCCGAAGTAGTCGGAAAGGCGCAGGTCAATGGGCGTGACGCCGATGGAGGCGAGCGCGATGAACATCATCACGGCAAAGCCTGAAGCGATCACGCCGTCGCGCCGGCGCTCGGAAAGCGTGCGCGAGTGCCGGCGTCGCGACGGCAGTTTGATGAGTACGGCCGTCATCAGGATCACGATCAGCGTTTCAACGGCCATCTGTGTCAGAGCGAGGTCCGGAGCGCCGTTCAACATGAAGATCACAGCCGAACCGAAGCCGACGATGCCGACAGAGACGAGCCCGGCAATCAGCGAGCGGACGATGATCGTCGCCAAGGCACCGACGACGGTCAGCATCAGGACAAGTGCAACCGAGATGCGGATGCTGCCCTCAGAGGCGAGGAAGTCGGCCGACGGGGCCGCCAGGAAGGCGATGGCCAGACCCAGGGTGACCGCCAGGACGACAAGTGTGGTGTAGCGATGCTGGTCGCCGTTCTGGAGCACTCTCGTCGACAGGCGTGCCGTCGCCAGTACGCCGTTCAGGGCCTTGTGGTAGAAGCGATCGCCGAGGAAGGCATACAGCGTGTCGTAACGACGGAGCGCGTTGTGGATCCGGGTCCACTGGATGACGATGACAGCGCCGATGGCGACGACGAGCATTGACAGGACCAGCATGGGCGTCAGGCCGTGCCAGAGCTTGAACGAAACGTCGACCGGCTGACCGAGGAGTGCCGAGGCAGCCGGACCAATGAGCCACTGTCCAGCCGGCGCGGGGATAAGGCCGATCAGAATGCCGCCGGCTGCGAGTAGTAAGGGGCCTGCCAGCAGGCCTGATGTCTCGCCATGATGGATCTCACGTTCAGCCTCGGACTTGAAGTAGAACGGACGGATCGATACGACGCCGGCCACACCGACCATGACGGCATTGACGAGAACCGCAGCCGCGATCGGCAGGATGTTCCAGTCATTGGCAAGCTGCGCTTCGAACAGATATTCCTTCGAGATGAAGCCGACAAAGGGGGGCAGTCCCGCCATCGACAGGCTGGCAAGGACGGCAGCAACGGCGGTGACCGGCAGGAAGCGCGCGAGGCCGGCAAGCTTGTCCAATCGGGTTTCGCCGGTCGCATGGATGGCGGTGCCCGCGCAGAAGAACAGGGCCGCCTTGTAGAGCGCATGGCTGAGGATAAAGCCGACCGTGGCGACAGCTGCGACTTCGCCTGTCAGGCCGATCAGCATCACCAGAATGCCAAGCGAGGCGACGGTGGACTGGGCGAGGACCGCCTTGAAGCCTTCGGCGCGAAGTGCTTGCAAGGCCGCAACGACCATGGTCAAGGAGCCGAAGACCACCAGCGTATGTCCGAAGCCCGGCATGCCGGCAAACACACCGTCGAAGCGGGCGAGCAGGAAGACGCCGAGCTTCACCATGGTTGCCGAATGCAGGTAGGCGGAGGCGGGTGTCGGCGCGGCCATGGCATTGGGCAGCCAGAAGTGGAACGGGAACTGCGCGCTCTTGGTGAAGGCGCCGATCATGATCAGGACTGCGATCGGGATAGCCCAGCTGCTTGCGACCAGTTCGTTCGAGCGTGCGAGGATTTCCGTGAACGAGAAGGTGCCGAGCGTCATGCCGATGAGAAGGATGCCGGCAAACAGCGCGAGACCGCCGCCGCCGGTGACGATCAGTGACTGCAGCGCCGACTTGCGTGCCGCTTCCTTGTGACCGTCGAAGCCGATCAGCAGGAAGGAGGCGAGGCTTGTCAGTTCCCAGAAGACGAACATGACAATGAGATTGTCCGACAGGACGGTTCCCAGCATGGCGGTCATGAACAGCATGATGAGGCTGAGGAAACGACCGATCTCGGCGCTCGGCTTTTCGGCGAAATAGGCCCCCGCATAGATCACCACCAGCGTTCCGATGCCGCTGATCAGCAGGCCGAACAGCAGTGCAAAACCGTCCAGGCGGAACGCGAGTTCGACGCCGAGCGAGGGCACCCAGGCCAGCTGCGCGATCAACGCCTCTCCGTTCGCCACTGGAGCGAGATGCGTGAGAAGCGAGGCGAAGATGAACAGAGGTATGAGGCTTACCACCCAGCCGGTGTATCGCCCGAGCAGCGACGAGGCCGGTTTGGCAATGATGGCCCCGGCCAGTGCGATCAGTATGGTCCACTCAAAGTTCACGGTGCGAGTTCCTCTTGTTGTCCATTATCGGACAGCAAGAGGCGTGCCAGTCTGAAAACACCTGAAAATCAGGGCTTTAGATGTCAGCTTTCTCGAAGTGTGTTCGGAATTCCGAATGCGAGCTATCGGAATTCGGAATTCCGAACGCGCGAATACTCTTGAAGCTTCACGACCCCGAGGACGCATTTCGTCAAAGTCTGCACGGCCGCGTATTCGAACGGAGGGGAACCATCGGCCTACCAAGACGATTTCCTAAAGTGGAATTCGGGGCAAAAGCCCCGACCGCGTTCACTCACGAACATCGCTAAGGAGAAGACACATGCTCAAGTTTATAGGTAGCACCATCGGGGTCATATTTCTCATCGGATTGGCGGTCGTCGTTCTGCTCCTGATGCTGATTTTCTGAGGCCTGACGCTGCCAGCTTCAGGAGACAGTATGCCAGGGGCCGAACGCACGCCTCCGCGCATCAAGACGAAAGGGGCGACGAATCCAAAGGAGTGACAGATGACACTAAAACGCACGCTCGCGATGATGGCGATGCTCACCTGCGGGGCCGCGGCCTCGCCGGCATTGGGACAATCCGCACCATACCCTGGGAACGATGACCCTGCCGAACTCTTCGGCTACGAGATTGAGGTCAGCGAAACGGACAGTGAGCGCGTGGCCGAAAACGCGTTGCGTGCCATCCAGCGCGCCAGAGACACGGCTGAGGAGGTCAAAATGGTCTTCGGCGCCACGCAGTTCCGGTTCGTGGCGCTGAAGCAGGACAGCATGGACGTCGTGGCACCGGAGCTCGAAAAAAGGCAATCCGACGTCTCGCGCCTGCAGGCCGCCGTAGAGAGCAGCGCATTGTTCTACACGGCGATGCGAAGCGAGGGTGTCGCCGCGAGTGATGTCATCGGTGCGGACCTTGCCGACGGAGACAGTCGCTTGAGTTCCGAAAAGCGCGTGACGATCTATCTGGCGCCGTGAGGGGTGATGCGCACGCGCGTCGGCCCTGTGCCAGCAAGTCGGTCGGTGGTCGGTTTCAACGCGATTGGCGGTTCCAGAAATGCTGGGCAACCGCCAGGACAAGGCCGACCGCGACCGCCGGGACCAGGTCATCCAGCATGACGCCCCAGCCGGATGGGACCTGCTCGACATAGGCCATCGGCCAGGGTTTCAATCTGTCGAAGAACAGGAAGAGAGCCGCAAACGGCACCAGCATCCGCCAGCCCGCCTGACGGATCAGCGAGGCACCGATCAGGAAGGCCGCCACTTCATCGATGACGATCCGGCGGTCATCCTTCACACCGGTCGCCAAATCGATCGACGACGAGACATAGACTCCGAGGGCGAAGATGAGCAAGGCAACCATCGGTACCGCGAGCCGGGGCATCTTGATGGACACGACCAGCAGGGGCAGGAGCGCGAAGACCGCAAGCCCCGCACGCAGCGGAACGACCAATCCTGTTCCGAACCAGGTGGCCATAAGCCACTGCCACATCGGAACCAGACCGACGCCTGGTGGTTCGAGAACGTAAAATTCGGCCATGGGCTCCTGGAAGCGGTTGTCGCGATTGGCGCTTTTCGCCCGCGGGGCGCGAGCGGCATATGAACCCACTTATGGAGCCTGAGGCTGAAATTCGAGACGGTCACACGAAGTTTTTCTTCATCGGCTCGGCAGTGAGCCTGGCCTGTCCATCCATGTCCGCCCCTTGTGACTTCGGATATGGCCGGCGCCAACTCTCGAGCTGTTTGTCGGAAGGAATTACGCAGGTGTTATTCTACATAGCCCCGAGTGCCCCACCGCACCCGATCCACGATGGCCCAGCTCGCAAGATACGCTCATTGGATGTTTCTGGGCTTGCCTTGCAATTTCAGATATAGGGTCCATATATAGATGAGTGGCAGCCATTGAACGGGCACTGCCACTTTCTGGGCGGCACTCACCCTGGCCCCAATTAAGGAGGACATCATGTCTTCCGCCTTGCATCAGCCTATCGGCAGCTTCGACATTAGCACCATCAGAAACGCATTACGGCATGCAGGCTTCCGCCATGAGGAACCACTGTGCGAACTGGACCGCGGCGCGGCGCGCCACGCGATCACCCTTTACCAGAAGGGCGTCCGCAGATCCGGCGACTTGACCCCCGCCGTCAACCTCTGGGCAGATAAGACAGTACTCACAAGGCAAAAGCATAACGTTCAGGGATCGAGCCTGTGACCCTTGCCTTCCCCAACCCGACCCGTGCCTATGACGAGACGCGTGGTCTGATCCGTTTCATCGGTCATGATGGTCTGAACCAGGTTCTGTTTCTATTGCCTGTCGCAGTGTTTGACCGTGAGGGGGCGACCAGCCGCCGGATGGAACGCGACTATCTCCTGGCATTCGACCGCCTGCGGGATCGGATCCTGACGGCAGCGAGGCAAGCCTATCAGTCTCGGCGACGACACACGATCGAACTCGATCTCAGTGCATTCGGATCGTCCCTTCAGACGGCTGTGTGAAGACGTCAATCAGAGCGCTTTGTGAACCCACAATAGGAGCAGATCATGGTCGATCTTCAGCGGTCCACTGCAATTTGCCGGCACAACGACGGTGTCGGGCAGATCTCGCCGTGCTGCAATGTTGATTAGAAACCAGCCAGAGAACGAGCGAAGACTGGCTGACCAGGCGCTGCTGCGCGCACTGCTCCATCGCTCCAACTACTCGAGTACGGATCCGCACGCTCAGTCAGGCAGCAACTACGAAACGGAGGTGCTGATCATCAATCGCCTTCGCAACGGAATGCTGATGGCCGATATGCAAACCGCAATCTGGGAGGATGTGGTTGTCAGTGACGCCGCTGCTCTGTGGCGCTGGGAAGATGAGGGCGGAAGTCCGTGTGGTGGCGATCTGTCTGGCACAGCCGGAAAGCCAAGCACCTGATGGAGAGCTCCGACAAGGTCATCATACTCGCTGACATTCGCAAGAAGCGGATTGCAACGGCGACCTGCCGACCGAATGTCTTTGAGATCAGGTCGGGGGCTGGGAAACGGCCGGATTGCAGCATCCACGCATTCACAGCAAGGCCCGCTGTTCCGCCCAAGCAGGGCTCATGAACACGGATGACGCGAGACGCTCGGATTCCATCCGCTGCAATGTCTCGCCGTCACCACAAAAGGAGTCTCACATGTTCACGCGAACGAAAAAGAGAACCGTACAATTCAAGGCACCCTTCACGCTGACGGGTCTCCAGGGCGTGTACCCGGCGGGTGACTACGATATCTTGGACGACGAGGAGCAGATCACCGGGATCTCCTGGCTCGCCTACCGGCGCGTCTCCACCATGATCGAAGTGGCCTCAGGCAACAAGAAGAGCTTGGTTGACATAGATCCGTCGGAACTCGATGCCGCCCTGGAAAAGGACAAGCTTCTTGCGGTGCCGGGACTTTGATCGGGAGCCGATCGTCGACCCGAAAGGCCCGCAGTCCCGCCCACGTCGCGCTAACCCTCTGAAAAGGAGAAACAGCATGCCTTCTCATCGCTTTACCATCGGCCAGATGGTCCGCCTCGTCACGACCAAGGGCCTGTCGCCTGCTGCCGCAGTCACCTACACGGTCGCGGCTCCCATGCCCGCCTATCAGAACAGCCCGCAGTACCGACTGTGGAATGCTGAACTCCATCAGGGGCGTGTCGCTCTCGAACGCGAACTCGAAGCGGTGGAACCCGAACGACTTTGATGTCTTAACCTGTGCGGCAACCAGCTTGCCATTGTGTCGGAAGGTGAACGTCCATGAACAAGCCAACGCGTATTGCCTTTATCGGCAACTCTCCCCCGCGTCAGTGTGGCATTGCCACCTTCACGGGTGATCTGTCGCACGCCATGACCGAAAGCGCCGCCGATGTGAGTGCCAGCATCATTGCCATCACGGACGAGGACCAGAGTTACGCCTACCCGCCCGACGTGATCTTCGAGATCCGGGAGTCCGAACCTGAAGACTATGTGACCGCGGCGAGGATCCTGAACGAAGGACGGTTCGACGCTGTGTCCCTGCAGCACGAATTCGGCATCTTCGGCGGACCTGACGGCGAATTCATCCTGACACTCCTGTCGCATTTGCGGGTACCGGTCGTCACGACCTGCCATACGATCCTCGCGGATCCGACACCTTCACAACACCACGTCCTGAAAAAGGTCGCCGCGCACTCCAATCGCATTGTCGTTATGGCGGAGCGCGGACGTCTCTTGCTCACGCAGGTTTATGGGGTTGCGCCAGAGAAGATCGACGTCATCGCGCATGGCATACCGGATCGCCCCTTTCATGATCCGGAATTGGCCAAAGTCGAACGGGGCTACGCGGGACGACCGATCATCCTGACATTTGGCCTGCTCTCTCCGAACAAGGGGATCGAGGTGGTGATTGATGCCATGCCCGCGATCCTGGAGCAGAATCCTCGGGCGCTCTACATCGTGCTTGGAGCCACCCATCCGACATTGCTGCGCAAGCAGGGCGACACCTATCGGGACAGCCTGCGGCACCGTGCGGAAAAGCTTGGCGTCGACCACGCCGTGGAATTCCTCAATCAGTTTGTGGACCTGCCGACACTGCTCGACTTTATCGCCATGTGCGACGTCTATGTGACGCCTTATCTCGACGAAGCGCAGATGACGTCCGGAACGCTTGCCTATAGCTTCGGCATGGGCAGCGCGGTCGTATCGACCCCCTACTGGCACGCCCTGGAACTTCTGACGGATGCACGCGGCGTTCTCGTTCCATTTGGCGACGCATCGGCGATCGGCAAGGCGATTGGCGATCTGCTGGGAGACGATGAGCGTCGTATGGCCATGCGCCACCTCGCATACGATGCGGGACGTTCAATGATCTGGTCCCATGTGGCCGTGCTCTATCTGGAGAGCATGGCAAAGGCGCGCGAATCCTTTCGACCGAAACTCGTCAGCGACCTCGTCTCGCTGCGGATAACGCGGCCGGCGCAGCGAACGGCGTTGAAGCTCGGTCATCTCCACGCCATGTGTGACGATACTGGCATTGTTCAACATGCCGTCTTTTCTGTGCCAGACAGGTCCCACGGTTACTGCGTGGACGACAATGCGCGGGCGCTGCTTTTATCTTCTCTGCTGTCGAAAGCTGCTGAGATTGGAATTACCGATCGGATGACGGCGTCATTCGCAGCCTTTGTCGAACATGCGTGGAATCCGGATACGGGCCGTTTCCGCAACTTCATGAGCTATGATCGCCGATGGCTCGAAGACGAGGGATCCGAAGATAGCCACGGGAGGACGCTCTGGGCCCTGGGTTCCTGTGCGCTGTCGGATACCGATGCGCCTCGCCGCCGCTGGGCAAGTGCGCTCTTTGCGAAAGCCATGTCGGTTACGCTCGACTTTCGCTCTCCCAGAGCCTGGGCTTTCACGCTCCTCGGCTTGAACGATTATTGCACGGCCAATCCCCACGATCCCCACGCACGTATGCTGCGCGTTCGGCTCGCCGAAAGTCTGATGGATCTGGAGCGGCGTGTGTCGAAGAACGGTCGCCGCTGGTTCGAGGAGGGCCTCTCTTACGAAAACGCGAGACTGAGCCAGGCTTTGATTGTCACGGGGCTTGCTACCAAAGTGTCTGCCTTTGTCGACACCGGCCTGGCTACCCTGCAATGGTTGATGGTCCAGCAGACTGCAGAGGCAGGTCACTTTCGCGCCATTGGCACGGAAGGCTTCTTTGAAATCGGCGAGCCGCCGAAGCCCTTCGACCAGCAGCCGGTGGAGGCAACGGCAACCATATCGGCATGTCTTGCCGCCTATGACGCCACCTCCGACAAGCACTGGATCGAGCTTGCCAACAGCACCTTCAATTGGTTCACGGGCAGCAATGATCACGGGATCTCCCTTGTCGATCCGGAAACGGGAAGTTGCCGAGATGGCCTGCATGCCGACCGCGCCAATGAGAACAGAGGCGCTGAATCCGTGCTCTGCTATCTGATCTCTTCAATCGAAATCGGCAGAGTTCATCAGGCACACACGCCCGTGCTTCCCCGGGTCGTTTTCCGGCAATTCTCATGAGCCGGGTTACCCCATATCCAGAGAGAACAGGTTCCCTATTGCCCCAAGACAGCCTTCTGAATCGGCAGGCTCTTTATCTCAGGCCTGACCCGACACGCGTGATCGTGCGCCCATTCAAGCCATCGACCGAGCCGCGCCACCTCAATCCCCGTGACAAGAGCAGGGCGAATGAGATCGTTGATCGTGTTCTGTCACTGGACCCGATCGCCACGGCCAACCAGTTGCGCGATATCCTCGCCAATTTCGACACACGACATCGCAACCTGTTGCGGCAGTTCGAGCTTCGGGCGGATGCGATGGAAGATGCGTTCCACCATCATCAGCAGTTCAGCCAGCAACAAAGGCAGTTGGTCGGGGCCTACTTCATGAACGAGTATTCGTTCGAATCCGCCGCCCTCTTCAATCCCAGTATCGTTGCGCATCCAGATCAGTCTGGTGTCGCCAAGGGTAGCAGACGGGTGATCCTCAGCCTCAGGGCTGTCGGAGAGGGCCACATCTCCTCGCTAACCTTCCGCTCGGGTGTGCTTGATCCGGATGGTGATTTGGCCATCGATCCTCCGACACGTTTGGCGGGGCTGCCGGTTATTCATGCCCATGACGGGCTCGCGCCTGCCGGCTGTATCGGGCTCAGCTTCAACCGTGACAGCGACCTCAGTGAGCGCGTTGTCTTTCCGGTCACCGAAGCCCAGTCCAACGGCATTGAGGATGCCCGTTTCGTGGCCTTCGAGGACGAGGGCGAGACCATCTATTTTGCCACCTATACGGCCTATAGCGGCTCTTCAATCCGGTCGGAACTTCTTGAGACGAAAGACTTCGCGAGCTTTACCCTGACCCCTTTGCGCGGCCCTGCAGCCCGCAACAAAGGCATGGCGCTCTTTCCTCGGCGGATCAACGGCCGCTACGCGATGATCGCCCGGCAAGACAGCGAAAACCTCTTCCTGCTCTATTCTGACGACCTGCTTCACTGGGAGGAGGGGCAGATGCTGATGAAGCCGGAATTTGCCTGGCAGTTCGTACAAATCGGAAATTGCGGCTCGCCAGTCGAAATCGATGAGGGCTGGCTCCTGTTCACCCACGGGGTGGGGCCGATGCGACGCTACGCGATCGGGGTGACCCTGCTCGACAAGCAGGACCCAAGCATCATTCTCTCGCGGACAGTCGAACCCCTGCTGCAGCCGGAACCGACCGAGCGGGAAGGCTATGTGCCCAATGTAGTCTATTCCTGCGGTGCAATGCGACACGGCGATCTGATCGCCCTGCCTTATGCCGTGTCGGACACCTACTCCAACTTCATGACGATCAAGATCCGTGAGCTTCTGGAAACGATGCGTCCCGTCGGGGCGACGTCATGACGACGAAGGGTATCGCAACGCAGCCGAGAGGAGTTCCATGTGAGCCTGTCGCTTCTCAAATCACAGTTCCTTCAACAGATTTTGCCGACCTGGGCCGCAGTGGGCTACGACGAGCGCTGCGGTCAGTTTGTTGAACATCTGGAACTCGACGGATCAGCCCAGACATCCGGAGAGGTGAGGACGCGGACGGTAGCGCGGCAGATCTATGTGCATGCGCATGCGGCGCATCTCGGCGTCGCCCCGCCCGCATCACTTCAAATGGCTGAGGCGGCCTTTGCCAATCTCCACCGCGTCGCCTGGATTGGCGGTCCGCGTGGCGGTTACGCTCGCGCGTTCAACCGCCATACAGATAGCATCACCGACCCCATCCGCGACCTCTATGACAGTTCCTGTATCCTGCTTGCCCTCTCCTGGCTGCTGACCGCGACAGGCAAGGACATGTACCGTAATCATATCGATCAGGCTCTCACCGCGATCGACCAGACATTGAAGGATCCTTTCGGCGGGTGGGCCGAAGACAGCGACGGAAGCCTGCCACGCAGACAGAACCCGCATATGCATTACCTCGAAGCGGCGTTGGCCCTATGCGAAAACAACCGAACATCCGCTCACATGAGCGCCGAAGGTCGGGCCTTCGCACTTCTGGGCTCACATTTCCTGGTCGGACCGAAAGGGCCGCTTCACGAGTTCTTCGGGCCGCAATGGGAACTCGCCGCCCGCTATGGATCAGATCGGCTGGAACCTGGTCACATGTGCGAATGGGTGTGGCTGACGACACGCCATGACATGCTGGCCGACAGCGACCACGGCAAGATCTGCCTCGATCTCCTCTCGACCGCTCTGGCGATCGGGCGCATAGAGGGATCACCCTTCCTCGTCGATGTCGTTTCGGCGATCAGGCCCATTACTCCGTCGCGGAGACTCTGGCCTCAGGTGGAGATGCTGAAGGCGTTCTTGTCACTCTATGAGCGTTTCGGTTTCCAAGGATATCTCGTCGAGGCAGACGACGTGGCTGCTGCTATCCTGGCAGCCTACATGAACGGAGCACCTCCCGGTTGCTGGCATGACCGGCTTGATACGAATGATATGCCGATTGCCCAGACAATCCCCGCAAGCTCGCTCTATCATCTCTGGACTGCCGTAGCGGATCTGGTCGAGGATGGCAGGTACGCCCGCTCCCGGTCCGGCGGTGGAACAGCCTGACATCTTTGAGACGGGGAAACGAGGCGCTGAATCCCGCCGATTTCGCGCAAATTGGGGCGCATCTGGCCGAGCAGC
Organism: Rhizobium sp. R86522; assembly: GCF_042466255.1. Taxonomy (NCBI): domain Bacteria; kingdom Pseudomonadati; phylum Pseudomonadota; class Alphaproteobacteria; order Hyphomicrobiales; family Rhizobiaceae; genus Rhizobium; species Rhizobium sp. R86522. Next base: position 2,988,761 of record NZ_JAXHBX010000001.1, on the reverse strand, counting down.
CCGACTGGTCCGAAGTGCCAATCATCATTGCACTGGAGCGAGCGGCACCCCTTGCTCATATTCGAAGCCAATGTGAAGATTGCGGGCGAGGGCCTGTCGAACGCATTAGCGCGAATTGATTGCCATCTGGAACAGTCTGTCTACGCAAGCGGTCGTAACCATTGAGAAAATAAGCCGAACATAAAAGGATCGAATAGCCTGAGCGCGCGTTGCCTCTGATAGCGCACTTAATTGGCACATGCGCAACGTATCAGACAGAAAGCATAGGCAATGGCGCAGAAGGGGACCACAGTTATTGTCGTTGAGGACGAAACGATCGTCCGCATGGACATCGCAATGTCGCTTGAGGATGAGGGGTTCATCGTGCTCGAAGCGTCTAATGCCGACGAAGCGATAGGACTTCTCAATGCGCATGCAGAAATCAGGCTCATGTTCACGGACATCGACATGCCCGGGAGTATGGATGGCCTGAAGCTTGCAGAGGCCGTGCGTGACAGGTGGCCTCCGGTCAAGATCATCATTGCTTCAGGACACCGGCAGTTGCGAGATGATCTTCTTCCGATAGAGGGCAAGTTCTTCAGCAAGCCGTATGACCATGCCCGCATCATATCAGCCATCCGAGAAATGCTCGCACCATTATAGGCATCCGCTTGGGAAGCGGACTTCTCATGGGCTCGCATTCATCGCTGTTTTGGTGCGGTCGGCGCCTGCCTTCTCGAGCCTCCCGATATTGAGGCGTTTTCGAAGATGGCGCTCCTGTCTCATCGCGGCAAGCGTCCGAAGCAGCTTGCGGGCAGGGGTGTCACTTGTCGTCAGCAGCTCCGCTGCTGCGAAGTTTTAGGAAAAAGCCCGTTATTTCTTCCGGAGTTGTTCGCTCGAGGGCACCGCCTGCAATCTCGCTTTGCGACCAGATCCATGTCGCCGCCGGATCGTGCAACATGGCCCATTCTGCGAACGTTCGCTCTGTTACATGTTCAGCAACATGCACCTTGACGTCGAGGTGGCGGTCGTCGCGCTCAATGCGCTCAAGGGTCTTGCGCACCTCCAGCTCGGGGCCTTCAAGCCACTGCAGGTAGATGTCTGCACGGCAGATAAGGGCACCTGTAATGCCGTCACGGACATTCGCGCGCCGGGCCTCCATCAGGATCCCGTCTAAAATTGAGCTGTCATAGCCAAAGGGTTGTGACGTGTAGATGGCCCGAAACACATCCATGCGCTCTTGTCTCCTGTCTTTGGGACGCCCTGATCGACACACCCTCGCACCGTGGCATTCGAGCAGTTTCGCAAGGCGGCGTCTACCAGATACCTCGTCGCATCGGGCGTTTCGACCATAGCAGGGTCAGGCGTCAAATATAGTATTCAGCCTCAACTCGGCATATCAACAAGCGAGCCGACCAGAGGGCGCCGGGACCAAGTCGAGCTTCTGGATCAAACCTTGTCGTAGGTGAACGAGGTCAGAAGCGTTGTCACGAAATTGCTGGCCTTTTCCTTGACCAGGACTTCCGTCCACTCGTCGGTACCTCGAAGCACCAAGCCGCTGTAGATGCTGTCGACCGCTGTCTCCTCGATCCGCTTGACATGCGATCTGAATGCGGGCTCGTCACCAGACATGTACATATCGCGTACGACGACCCTCAGGATCTCTTGAATGGCGATCTGCCAGGCAGTGTTGATCGCCTGAAGTTCTGCTGCTGCTGCTTGTGTCATGAAGGCTCCCGTCTGCAGTCCGGTATCGGCTGCGAGTGAGGCATAAAAAAAGGCCAGGCAATTGCCTGACCTTCATTGGTCTCGCGCTCTCACTCTGCCAGTACATCCGTGGTCAGAGGAAAGCAGATCCCTGATATATCAGGCGGCCTGAAGGTTGCAGGCCGACATCTTGCCCGACTTGTTGTCGCGCTCCATGTCGTAAGACAGCTTCTGGCCTTCGACGATTTCGCGCATGCCGGACCGTTCAACAGCCGAGATGTGAACGAATGCGTCCGGGCCGCCGTTGTCAGGCTGAATGAAGCCGAAGCCCTTGGTGGAATTGAACCATTTTACTGTGCCAGTGGTCATGATGAACCCTTTCGTAGCAATAGGAGAGACCCCCGCGCGATTGCGCAGCGGATGGTAATAGCGATGCTTTAAAGGGAGGGTTCGTTCAGGGCGCGGTGCCAAACGCGCGATAACCAAAGCTCAGCAGCAAAATATCGATAACCCCTTTTATGAGTGTTTCAGAAGGTTGTCAACCTTTGGTTTTGTCATTGCCGAGTTCAGTTTTAGGTGGTCCCATTCCGGAACTCATTTTCGCTAAGCGCCTTCCCTTCGGTCATTCAATTCGTGATCCCTCGCTGCTGGATGCAGACCTACTGCTAATGGAGCTTCCCTGTAGCCATCGAGCGAAACTAAGGCCAAGGCCCTAGCTTCGACCCGTTCGCTGCGACATCAGCCTGGGCGAGGGATTTTTCACTTGCCCTTAGGCCTGTTTGCCGCAATATTGCCACCATCAACCGGACCCGCAAAGCGGGTGGCTTCTCCGGGCGCCTATCCCCCGGCAACCAGCTGACTCCTGCCCATATCTCTATCGATATCGCTGCAGCGAGTATTCCGATTGGACATCCCCAATGACCATGACGGCCTGATTGCGCCATAGAACCGACGTCGATCACCACGGCGCTCGCCGTGCTCATCATGCTCACATTCTGTGCGCGCGACGTCACGCATCCATTCACAATTGACCCGCCGCGCTGACGGACTCCCAAGCGTCGCCGGCATGGAGAACACACACTTGAATCGCGATTATATAGGAACCCTCAAAGCCGAATGGTTCGGCAACATCCGGGCAGATGTTCTGGCCGGTCTCGTGGTGGCACTCGCCCTCATCCCCGAAGCCATCGCCTTTTCGATCATCGCTGGCGTTGATCCGAAGATTGGCCTCTATGCCTCCTTCTCGATCGCTGTCCTTATCGCCTTTGTCGGCGGTCGTCCTGGCATGATCTCGGCCGCCACCGCCGCCACCGCAGTCCTCATGGTCACGCTGGTGCGCGACCATGGCCTCCAGTATCTCTTGGCGACGACCGTCCTGGCGGGGCTGATCCAGATCGTCGCGGGTATTTTGAAACTCGGTTACGTCATGCGCTTCGTCTCGAAGTCCGTCATGACCGGCTTCGTTAACGCGCTCGCCATTTTGATCTTCATGGCGCAACTGCCGGAACTGATCGACGTGCCGATGCTCACCTATATCATGGTCGCCGCCGGTCTCGGGATCATCTATCTCTTCCCCTATGTCACCAAGGCTGTGCCGTCGCCGCTCGTTTGCATCGTGGTACTCACGGCGCTCTCGCTCTGGTTCGGTTTCGACATCCGCACCGTTGGCGATATGGGTGAGCTGCCGTCGACATTGCCGATCTTCCTGATCCCGCAGATCCCGTTCAACCTCGAAACACTGATGATCATCCTGCCATATTCCATCGCTGTGGCAGCCGTGGGTCTTCTGGAATCGCTGATGACGGCTCAGATCGTCGATGATCTGACCGACACGCCGAGCGACAAGAACCGCGAATGCGTCGGCCAGGGCATTGCCAACACGGCAACAGGCTTCATCGGCGGCATGGCAGGTTGTGCGATGATCGGCCAGTCGATCATCAATGTGAAGTCCGGCGGTCGCGGACGTCTATCGACCTTCTGCGCCGGCGTCTTCCTGCTTTTCCTGCTTCTTGTGCTGGGTGATCTCGTGAGCCAGATCCCGATGGCAGCACTCGTCGCCATAATGATCATGGTCTCGATCGGCACCTTCTCCTGGTCCTCGATCAAGAATTTGAGGGATCACCCGCGGTCGTCGTCGATCGTGATGATCGCGACCGTCATCGGTGTCGTCTACACCCACAACCTCGCCATCGGCGTGTTGATCGGTGTGCTGCTTTCGGCCGTCTTCTTCGCCTGGAAGATCTCGCAGATTTTCCGCGTCACCTCGGCTGTGTCGGCTGACGGCATGCATCGCACCTATACGGTCGAAGGGCAGGTGTTCTTTGCCTCCGTCGAGGACTTCAATAAGGCCTTCGACTTCAAGGAAGCCCTCGACAAGGTCACCATCGACGTCAGCCATGCCCATATCTGGGATATCTCCAGCGTCGCGGCCCTCGACATGATCGTGCTCAAGTTCCGTCGTGAAGGCGCGGATGTGGAAATCATTGGCCTCAATCAGGCAAGCGAGACCATCGTCGACAAGCTCGCCATCCATGACAAGCCCGGCGCCATGGAACGTCTGATGGGCCATTGAGGGAGGATCAAAAATGACAAGAATACTCGGATTGATCGACGGCTCGCCCTATGCCCAGAGCGTATGCGACCACATTGCCTGGATCGCAGGCAAAACCGACGTGACCGTCGAACTCCTCCACGTGATCGGCAGGCGGGATCTCGCCTCCGAGCCAGTCAACCTCAGCGGCAATATCGGGCTGGGTGCCCGCACGGCGCTTCTTGAAGAACTGGCAGAACTTGATGCGCAGCAGGCCAAGGTTGCCCACAAACGTGGACGTCTGTTGCTCGACGAGGCAAAGGCCCGGCTCAACGATGCTGGCGTTGCCAATGTCGAGACGAAGCTGCGCAACGGTGATCTGGTCGAGACCGTGCTGGAATTCGAGGCTAATGCCGACATCATCGTTATCGGCAAGCGTGGGGAGGGTGCGGACTTTGCCAAGGGCCACCTCGGATCCAACCTGGAACGTGTCGTGCGCTCGACACAAAAGGCGATCGTCATTGCCTCGCGCGCCTTCAAGCCGGTCGCCAAGCTGCTGATCGCCCATGACGGCGGCACGATGGCGATGAAGACGGTCAACCAGGTGTCCCGCAGCCCGATCCTTGACGGTCTCGGCTGCACAGTGGTGATGGCGGGTTCGGACGCGAGCGAGAACCGCAAGAAGCTCGATGATGCTGCTGTGATCCTGAAGGCCGCGGGCTACGCCCCGGAAGTCGCACTCGTGCAGGGCGCGCCCGACAAGGTGATCTCGGAGATGGTGGAAAAGGAAGGCTTCGACCTCCTTGCCATGGGGGCCTACAGCCATTCCCGGCTGCGCTCCCTCTTCATCGGCTCGACGACGACGGAGATGATCCGCTCCTGCAAGGTGCCGGTCGTCATCTTCCGCTGAGATCAGGACGGGCGGGCAAACTGCCCGCCCTCTTGCCCGGAAGAAAACCATGAAAACGATCGAGGATCTCGATATCGTCGAGGCGTTCAAGTGCCGTCTCGAACACGAGCTGATTGAGATGGTTCGGCTGGTTGACGAAAGCCGCGCGTATCGGGCTCCGGTCTAGCTGGATCAGCAGAGCGTGGGACGATTATCTCGCATGGACGCCATGCAACAGCAGCCATGGCCCAGAATCTCAACCGTCGCCACCAAACCTCGATTGCCGGTAGCGCGTCAGAAAATGCAGCGTTACACATGCGCCGCTCATCCGCTTTTATCACGTTTCGTCAACGTCCAGGTCTTGCCTCGGGCGCGTATCGTTTTGGAAAGTGCCAATGGTTCGCAGCTATTGCGATTTCGCCAGCGCGAACGGGCAGCAGCTGCTGTTCGGTGCGCTGTTGATGGCGCTTTCAAGCTTTGGCCAGACCTACTTCGTCTCTGTTTCCGGCTCCTATTTCCGCGCAGCGTTCAATCTGACCGATGTTGGTCTCGGTGCCACCCATGCAGCCGGAACCTTTGCCAGTGCGCTGAAGCTGACATAGGCAGGGCGATTGATCGACTATACGAGCGTTTGCCGGTTCACCTGACCTCTGCGGCGGAGGTACGCGCCACGCTCTCCCTGTGATCAATCCGTCGTGCCGAGATCCTGTATGCAAGCATCGCACGTCCTGCTCACGGGATCCTCCGAGAGGATCATGAGATGCACCGTATCATCAGGCCACAGGCGGGAGTTGATCGGCATCAAGACGGCTGAAATTGGCGTTGAACTTCTGTGCGAAGGTCGTCAAGCCCATGACAAACAACACATGTCGATTGTTATGGCCAAAGGGAACAACGAGGCGTAGTATTTCTTGGTGGCCGGGCCAGAAGTCAATTGCGATAGTCAGCCTTGCCATGGAGGGGATAGCCGATGCAGCAATTCGGGGACCCGAATGGCGCGAAAAGGCTCGCGCTCGCTATCGTTGAAAGCATACCGGAACCCTTCTTTGTGCTCGATAGTCATATGCGGCTGGTTGCAGCGAACGCTACCTTTTTCGAGGCCTTCGAGTTCGACAGGGATGTCGCCAAGATCGGACGCCGCACGCTCCTGATGTCGGCGCGAACCGTCGATTATGGCGGATCATCCGCCCCGAACACGCTGCTCGCGTTTCGCGACATCACTGAGGCAAGGCGGGCGGAAGCTGAGAAGCAGGCACTGCTGGAGCGCACGGAAGAATTGCTCGTCCAACAGCACGTTCTCTTTCAGGAAATGCAGCACAGGGTGGCCAACAGTCTGCAGATCATCGCCAGCATTCTGATGCTCAAGGCCTGCGCCGTGACGTCCGAGGAAAGCCGTCGCCATCTCGAAGACGCCCGCCAGCGCGTTATGTCGGTCGCATCGGTGCAGAACGACCTGCACTTAACGGATGGCGTCGACGAGATCGAAGTTTCGCCCTATCTGCAGAAGCTCTGTGACGGTTTGGCAAAGTCGAACATTCTGGATAGCCGGCCGATCTCAATTGATCTGCATGCCAGTGAAAGCACCCTCCCGTCACGCAACGCCGTGAGCATCGGCTTGATCGTGACCGAACTTGTCATCAACGACATAAAATATGCCTTCCCGGTGTCCACTGGGGCTGAACGGGTGCTCGTCAGCTACAAGACACGCGATACTGACTGGCGGCTGGTCGTCGCTGACTACGGTCTCGGTCGCAGCGTGACGGAAAAGCCGATTGAGCCCGGATCTGGTCTCGGATCTTTGATCATCGAGGCGCTCGCCAAGCAGCTCGATGCGCGGGTCGAGATTGCATCCAGCGACAAGGGCATGAGTGTCACCATTGCCCATGCGACGTTCCACTCGAACACGAGTACCGCAGCCTGAGGCTTTTTCCGCTGGATGGCGGCGGGGTGACGCTGACAAGCGTCTCCATTTCGGGATTCGGGGATGGAGAGGAACGCCGCCGCGCGTCAACCGTTGCCATGAGTAGACTGGCTTGGCGAGATTGCAGGAAGACGATGGCATGAAGATCCGTGCAGGGTTTAACATCGAATACGCGTGTCAGAACGAGACTCCGATGCTGCTCGTCCTCAAAATTCACCCGTCGCGGGAACGGGATCTGTGCAGCGAACAAAACCTCTCCTTCAGCCGCCCGATTTCCCAGCGCGATTATCTCGATGCTTACGGCAATGCCTGCAGCCGGATCGTGGCGCCTGCTGGCCGAACGATGATCTCGGCCCAATTCGATGTGAGCGACAGCGGCCTGTTGGAAGCCCTGCCCGAACAGGCCGTTCAGCTTCCAATTCAGGACTTGCCCGACGATGTCCTGGTTTTCCTGCTGGGGAGCCGTTACTGCGACACGGACCGTCTGGCCGATTTTGCCTGGAAGCAGTTTTCCGAGACGCCTTTGGGCTGGCCGCGGGTGAAGGCCATCTTGGACTTCGTCCATGGGCATCTTGTCTTCGATTATGACAGGGCCGACCCGACCCGCACGGCTCATGGCGGTTTCATGGACCGGACAGGCGTCTGCCGCGATTTCGCGCATCTCACCATCACGCTCTGCCGATGCCTCAACATCCCAGCCCGCTATTGCACCGGTTATCTCGGTGATATCGGCGTGCCGAAGGATCCGCATCCCATGGATTTCAGTGCCTGGTGCGAAGTCTATCTCGGCGGTCGCTGGTGGACCGTCGATGCGCGCCACAATGTCCCGCGTATCGGGCGCATCCTGATGGCGAGGGGGCGTGATGCCACGGATGTCGCGCTCTCGACAGCCTTCGGGCCAGCAACGCTGACGCATTTCGAAGTCGTCACGGAAGAAGTCGACTGACGACCATCAGGCACCTGGCGCGATGGACGAAGACCTCGAACCATCGCCATGGGCGCGAGACCGAGCCGACAAAGGAAGGTGCCCAAATGACCATTCAGCGAGCAAGCTTCTATGTGCTGCTTTTCATCATAACGATTGCCTTCGTGTGGCTTCTCATTCCCTATTACACAGCGGTGTTGTGGGCCGTCATCCTGGCGATCCTTTTCTTCCCGGTCCATAAGCGGCTGGAGCGGTGGCTGGGTGGTCGCGCAACCGTGGCGGCATTGCTGACGCTGCTTCTTTGCATCTGCCTCGTCATCCTGCCGGCTCTCGGCATCCTGGCATCCCTCATTCAAGAAGGGACGAGCCTTTACCAGCGCATCAGCAGCAATGAAATTGACCTGAACGCCCATCTTCTGCGTTTGCAGGCGGTGCTTCCGGAGTTTGTGGGCACCTGGCTGACTTCGCTGAAGCTTGATGGCTTTGCCGAGTTGTGGGCACAGCTCTCGTCCGGCCTGATGGAGGCAGGCCAGTCAATTGCAGGCGGAGTATTGAGCTTTGGTCAGAACACGCTGCAATTCTTCATAGGCATGGGGCTGATGCTCTACCTTTTGTTCTTCCTGTTTCGGGATGGCGCATCCCTTGCAAAGACCTTGCGCCACTCGATTCCGCTCAGCGACGACTACACCCGGCAGTTCGTCGACAAATTCGCGGCGGTTGTCCGTGCCACGGTCCGTGGCAATGTAATCATCGCGATAGTCCAAGGTGTCATCGGCGGATTGACCTTCTGGGCCCTGGGCATAGAGGCGGCCCTCCTTTGGGGCGTTGTGATGACGTTTCTCTCGATGCTCCCGGCCATTGGCGCCGCGATCGTCTGGTTGCCGGCCGCTATCTGGCTTTTCCTCATTGGTGCCTGGATCAAGGGGATCGTCATGGTCGCGGTCGGCGCTCTCGTTATCGGTCTGATCGACAACCTTCTGCGTCCTCCCTTGGTCGGGCAGGGCGCGAGACTGCCGGACTATGTCGTCCTCATTTCGACCGTCGGTGGAATCTCGCTCTTTGGCCTGAGCGGTTTCGTTATCGGGCCACTCATTGCGGCGCTGTTCATTTCGGCATGGTCACTGTTCACGCTACAACAACAGAAACCGGCATCGGCTTCGGTCAGGTCCGGCATGGAGGGTTAAGCGAAAGGTCGCGCGTGCCGATTTCGGCTTGGGCATCAGTTTTGGGCATCAGGTCGCTGATGACGCCAAAACGGGATCCGGCATGACGGAAAAACTTAGGAATCAGGGCTTTTGGGGGGATTGGCTGGGGATCCTCGATTCTCGCATGATTTCTGACGCTTGGAAAAATTGCCTTTAATTTTCCTATGGTTTTCCTGCCGCGAGCGACCGTGGATGCCATCTTTGCGCCTCGGCTTTGGGTTGACGTCAACATGACGGGAGAGCGGCAATTATATCCGCGTCTGACCCATCATGCGCTTCCGTGATTCTATTGTCGTTTCAAGACCTGAAACTCTCACGCTTTCGAAGGCTAATGCTGCAGTCACCCGGTGACGTGCCGCATCAGACCGGGGCATAACGCTCGATCGTCAACGTCAGCGATGCCGTGGCCTCCTTGAATCGCCGGAATTGGTCCGATGCCCTGTGGGTCGCAAGCGCCGCTTCGTTTTCAAATTCTTCGAGGACCAGAAAACCACCGGCATGCTCGCAGCACTGCAGAATGTCGAACATTCGGTTTCCGGGTTCTTCGCGGCTCAAGCGCTGCAGATCCTGAAGGGCACTCAGCAGGCTATCTGCCTCCAGAGGTGCACAGGTCATCCGCAGATGCACGCCAATCGACCGTCGCTGTTGGTTCATGTGATCCCCTTGCGTGAAATAAATTGCAGAAACAAAAATATTATGCAGTCGTGATTGACGCAAGCCCTTCGCCGCGATATTGATCACGTCATGCAATAAATTGCTTAAAGCGATTTTTATTGCAGTTGATCACCATCTCTGGGAGGGGAAAAATGCTGAAGTCTCTGAAGGCCGCCACCGCCATCGGCCTGATTGCCGCCGCCGCCATTGCCGGGGCCGTCGCGCCAGCCAACGCCGAAGGAAAGTTTGCCTGCGAGCCGGGCGAAACCTATGTCATGAACGTCATGGTATCCGGCCATCCCTATTGGGTCCCGGTCTTCGAAGGCTTCAAGCAGGCGGCCAAGGCGCTGGGCTGCGAGGCTGCCTTTACCGGCACGCCGGAATACGACATCACCAAGCAGATCGCGTCTTTCGAGCAGGAAGTGGTGAAGAAGCCGAAGGGCATCCTGCTGCATCCGATGCAGTCGGATCCGTTCATCGAGCCGATCAACCGGGCCATCGACTCCGGCATTTCGGTCACCACGTTTGCGGCAGACTCGCCGAAGTCCAAGCGCACCGCCTACATTACCTCCGACAATGTCGCCGAGGCGAAGTTTGCGGCCGAAGAAATCGTCAAGGCCCTTGGTGGTAAGGGCGAATATGCGGTTCTCGAAAACCCGGGCCAGAGCAACCATGATCTGCGGGTGACCGCACTCATCGACTACATGGAGCGGACCCATCCGGACATGAAGCTGGTCGGTCGCCAGGCGACCAACCAGGATTCCAACGCGGCCTATCAGGCGGTCTCCGCCATGCTGCAGGCCAATCCGAACCTCGGCGCGCTCTGGATCCCCGAAGCCGGTTCGGCAGAAGGTGCGGTTGCCTCCGTGCTCGAAGCCAAGAAGCAGGTCCTGATCCTGCACGCCGACATCACGCCCACAACGCTTGAGCACATCAAGCAGGGCAACATCCACATGTCGATCAACCCGAACCAGGGCATCCAGGGCTTCATGGGCTTCATGAATACCTTCCTCGGCGCCCATCCGGAACTGATCGACCCGTTCAACGACTACAAGGTGTCGGGCTTCAACCCGATGCAAGTGCCGTCGATGGACAATGGTTTTGCGGTCATCACCAAGGCGAACGCCGCATCCTTCGACCTCAACGAATACATGAAGGGGCGCTGAGCGCCGACCTGCATGACCCCGGCGGCGCGTCGCGCGGCGCCGGGGAAGTCGAAGTGATGGAAGGGGAGGGGTGTCATGGCCGAGGTCGTCCTCAGCATGACGGATGTGCACAAGTCGTTCGGACCGGTCCAGGCCCTGCGTGGCGCCCAACTTGAACTGCGCCGGGGCGAAATCCATGCGCTGGCCGGCGAAAACGGTGCGGGAAAGTCGACGCTGATGCATATCATCGACGGCATCCTGCAGCCCGACCGCGGCGAGATCCGTCTTGACGGCGCTCCTGTTCGCATCGCTTCGCCGAATGCCGCCAACCGGCTCGGCATCGGCTTCGTCCACCAGGAAATCGCGCTCTGCCCGGAGATCTCGGTCGCCGAAAACATGTTCATGGCCGAAACGGGCAGCAGCCGGACCCTTTTGATGGATTACCGCGCACTGGTCGTCCGCGCCGGCGAGATCCTCAAGGAAATCGGCGATATCGATCCGAGACGCCGTGCGGGCGATCTCTCGATCTCGCAGCAGCAGATCGTCGAGATCGCCAAGGCGCTGACGCTCGACTGCCGCATCCTGATCCTCGATGAACCGACGGCGGCCCTCACCGAAACCGAAGCGCAGACGCTGTTCAAGATCATGCGTCGCCTCGCCGATCGCGGTATCGCGATCATCTACATTTCCCACCGCATGGCGGAGATCTTCCAGCATTGTGACCGGATCACCATCATGCGTGACGGTTGCCACATCAAGACGGCGGACGTCGCGGCGATCACGCCGGAGGATGTCGTCAACAGCATGGTCGGCCGCGTGCTCGACAAGCTCTATCCGCCCAAGCAGGCGCCGGATGCAAAGTCCGACGATGTCATTCTCTCGGTGCGCAATCTGACCGAAGGGCGAAGGGTCTCCAACGTCAGCTTCGACTTACGCAAGGGCGAGATCCTCGGCCTGGCCGGCCTGATCGGGGCGGGGCGCAGCGAGATTGTGCGCGCCATCTGCCGGCTGGAAGGCAAGGCCGAGGGCGAGGTGGTGCTGAAGGGCCGGAAACTTTCTCTCCGCGACTATCGCGACAGCATTCGCGAGGGGCTGGTCTATGTCTCCGAGGACCGCAAGGGCGACGGCCTGTTTCTCAACATGTCCATCGCCAGCAATGTCTCGGCGCTTGATCTCAAGCGTGTGGCCAATCCCTTCGGCCTGATCAGCCGCCGGCAGGAAACGACACGCGCCGAGCACTACGGGACGCGGCTGAAGCTGCGCTCCAACGGGGTGGGCGACGCCGTCAACACGCTGAGCGGCGGCAACCAGCAGAAGGTCGCGCTTGCCAGAATGCTGTCGGTCGAGCCTGAGGTCGTGTTCCTCGACGAACCGACCCGTGGTGTCGATGTCGGCGCCAAGGCCGAGATCCATCGCCAGATCAGGGACCTCGCCAATGAGGGCGTTGGTGTCGTCGTCATATCCTCGGAACTCCCCGAGCTCATCGGGGTGAGCGACCGGGTGCTGGTGGTCCGCGAGGGGCGCATCACCGGAGAGGTCACCGGTGCCGAGATGACCGAAGAACGGATCATGCAGCTTGCATCGATCAGCAGTCAGTTGGCCCCGGGCGATGCGTCGCCCCACGGCGAAGCATGAGGGAGTGGGACAAATGGTAACGATCGAAACACAGCATCACGCAGGCTCGGCCGCCGAGCGCCGCGCACAGTGGTGGACACCTGCGATCAAGGCGCGCGAGACAGGCCTGATCGTCATCATCCTGACGCTGTTCACGGTGATGTCCTTCATCTCACCCTACTTCCTGACGGTGGATAATCTCCGGGCCATGTCCATGGCCTTCGCGGTCGAGAGCATCGTGGTGGTCGGTATGACGATCCTCTTGATCTCGGGCGGCATCGACCTGTCGGTCGGCTCGGTTACGGCGCTGGCCATGGTGGTCGCCGGCTGGCTCTTCCTGAACGGGATCGATCCCTGGGCCGCTGCCGCCTTTGCCATCGCTGTCACCACCTGCATCGGCATGTTCATGGGCTTTCTGACCACCGTGGTCGGCCTGCACCATTTCATCGTCTCGCTCGGCGTCATGGTGATTGCCCGCGGCATCTGCCTGCTGGCGACGGGTGGTCGACCGCTCGGGCTCTTCTCCCTGCCGCCGGAGTTCAAGTTCATCGGCCAGGGCGCTGTCTACGGCATCCCGCTCGTCATCATCATCTTCGTGGTCGTCGTGGTGTCCTTCGACTTCCTGCTGCGCCGGACAACGGCCTTCCGCAAGGTCTTCTACACCGGCAGCAATCCCAAGGCGGCCGCCTATTCCGGCATCCGCGTCGGCCGCGTCGTCTTCGCCACCACCACGCTATGCTCTGCGCTTTGCGGTGTGGCTGGCGTCATCTACATGGCCCGCTTCGGCTCCGCCCAGCCCAGTTTCGGCGTCGGCATGGAACTGAACGTGATCGCCGCTGCCGTCATCGGTGGCGCCAGCCTCTCGGGCGGTGCCGGCACCATCTTCGGTGCGATCCTCGGCGCGGTCCTGCTTTCGGTGGTTTCCAGCTCGCTCTCCTTGCTCAACGTGTCGGTTTACTGGCAGGACATCATCAAGGGAAGCATTCTGCTCACCGCCGTGCTGTTCGACCACTACCTGGTCAAGCGCCGCCGCTGAGCAGCCGGGAAGCAACGAGGAGACGACGCGTCATGGTGGACAACAGGGATGAATTCGATCAGCAGCGCCAGATGTATTCGGTCCTCGTCCTGCATTTCATCGAGGGTGTGAAGCAGTCGGAGATCGCCGAGAAGCTCAACCTCTCGCATACGAAGGTGAACCGTATGATTGCCGCTGGCCGCAAGGCAGGCATGGTCAAGATCAGCATCTCCAGCCCCTATCAGCGGCTGGTCGATATGGAAAACGACGTCACGCAGCGCTTCGGCCTGAAGCAGTCGGTGGTCACGCCCACCGTATCGGATAATCCCGAGACGACGCTGCAGATGGTGGGACGGGTTGCGGCCAACCATCTCCTCGAAACGCTTCGGGATGGCGACGTCATCGCTATCACCGGCGGCAAGGCGGTGAGTGCCGTGGTCGAAAACCTCGAGGCCGAGCGCCGTTTCGATGTCCGGGTCGTGCCGCTGACCGGCGGCGTGCAGGGCAAGCATTATACCGACGTCAACCACCTTGCGACGCAACTGGCCGACAAGCTGGGTGGCACGGCGCAACTCGTCCACGCACCCCTGTTTGCCGAGGACGAGCAGCAGCGCGACCTTCTGATGAATGTCGCCTCGATCCGCGATGTCTTCGATCTGGCGCGCCAGGCGACCGTGGCCCTGGTTGGCATCGGCTCGGTCCAGGCACCGGGCTCCGGCTACTACGACCTGCTGCCGGATCCGGCACGGGGTGGCCAGGCGCTGGTGGACGCGGGCATTGCCGGAGAATTTCTGGCGCATCTGATCAAGGCGGACGGTTCGCTCGCCGAGATCGATCTTAATTCGCGGGTCGTCGCACTCGATCCGGCAGACCTTGCCAACTGCCCGACCATCATTGGCGTGGCGGCAGGCAGTCTGAAGGCGGGCCCGGTGGCAGCGACCCTTGCCGGGCGGTTTTTGACCTCGCTCGTGGTGGACGAAGAAATCGCCCGGGCACTCGATACACATGGGGAAGGATGATCCGATGACGGACAAAGGCATTGTAACCCGGCCCATCGGCCGAAGCGGCATAGAAGCATCGGCAGTCGGGCTCGGCACCTGGGCGATCGGCGGCTGGATGTGGGGCGGCACCGACGAGAAGCAATCGATCGACGCTATCAGGGCCTCGGTGGATGCCGGCGTCTCGCTTATTGATACCGCACCCGCCTATGGCATGGGGCTGGCCGAAACCATCGTCGGCAAGGCGATTGCAGGCCAGCGCGACAAGGTCGTGCTCGTCTCCAAATGCGGTCTCGTCTGGCATGTCGGCGAGGGAACCTACTTCTTCGAGCAGGCTGGCAAGCCGGTTCATCGCTACCTGGGCCCGTCCTCAATTCGCTACGAAGTCGAACAAAGCCTGCGCCGCCTGGGCACCGACTATATCGACCACTATGTCACCCACTGGCAGGATGGAACGACCCCGATTGCCGAGACGGTCGGGGAACTGCTTCGCCTGAAGGACGAGGGCAAGATCCGCTCGATCGGCGCGAGCAATGTGTCAGAGGCAGATCTGGCCGCCTATCTCGCGACGGGTGCGCTCGATGCGATCCAGGAGGAATACTCCATGGTCAAGCGCGACATCGAGACGAGCTTCGTTCCGACCTGTCTCGACAACGGGGTTTCCATTCTCAGCTATTCGTCGCTGGCGCTCGGACTGCTCTCGGGCAAGATCGGTCCGGACCGCATCTTTGCTGATGACGACCAGCGGCATGACAATCCGCGCTTCAGCCTCGGCAATCGGGAGAAGGTCGCTCGACTGATGCATGTGATCCGCCCGATCGCCGACCAGCACCAGGCATCGGTCGCCCAGGTCGTCATCGCCTGGACGCTCGCCCAGCCGGGCATCACCTTCTCGCTATGCGGTGCGCGCGACCCCACCCAGGCGATCGAGAATGCCGGCGCCGCACGTTTGCGCCTGGCAGAACATGAAGTGTCGACCATCACGGCCGGCATGAAAGACCATCTGGTCGAACTCGACCGGTAACCATCACAGACCACAACAGAGAATTGGGACGTTGGCGTCAAAACCAGCGAACGGTACTTCCATGTCCACATTCCGCGAGGACGCGCTCAGGCGAATTCGACAGGACGGCGATTTTGATGCCGTCGTGGTCGGCGGCGGCATCAATGGCATCGCCGCCTATCGCGATCTGGCGCTGCAGGGATTGCGCGTGCTTCTGGTCGAGCGGGACGATTTCGCCTCGGGCTGCAGTGCCGCCCCCTCGCGCATGATCCATGGCGGCCTGCGATATCTCGAAAACGGGGAATTCAATCTCGTCCGGGAATCCTTGGCCGAGCGCGATGCACTGCTCAGGCTCGCACCCCACATGGTCCACCCCCTGCCGACGACGATCCCGATCCACTCGATCTTCAGTGGCTTCTTCAACGCGGCTGCGACCTTCTTCGGCTCGGCCGGCAAACCGTCGAGCCGCGGCGCGCTCGCGATCAAGGCCGGCCTCTCGCTCTATGATTTTGTCACCCGCAAGAACCGGCTTCTCCCGCGTCACCAGTTCCGCAATGCCCGCAGTACCCGGGCCCTCTGGCCGGCCTTGACGTCTCAGGTCCGCTATTCCGCGACCTATTACGATGCCTGGATCAGCCAGCCGGAACGCCTGGCGCTCGAACTCGTCCTCGACACGCGACGCGACGCGCCCCAGGCGATCGCGCTGAACTACGCGAAACTCCTGCGGATCGGCGACAGCTACCAGCTCTCGGCAGAAGGCTCGAACGAACTCATCGTCGTGCGTCCCCGCATGATCGTCAATGCCACAGGCGCATGGATCGATCAGACCATCACGGCGCTCAGCGACGGCGCAGCACCAGCCGAGAAGACGGTGACCGGCACCAAGGGTTCACATCTCATCCTCGCGAATGACGCCCTTTATCAGGCTCTGAACGGCCACATGATTTTCTTCGAGAACACCGATAACAGGGTCTGCATCCTCTTTCCCTATCTCGGCCGCGTGCTGGCCGGATCGACGGATATCAAGGTCGACAAGCCGGGCCGGACGCGCTGCGAGCCTGAGGAACGCGACTATATTCTCGCTGCGATCCGCACCGTCTTTCCGGATCTCGCCATCGCTGCCTCCGATATCGTCTTCAGCTTCAGCGGCATCCGTCCGCTGCCGCGCAGCGATGCGGAATTCACGGGCAAGATCTCGCGCAGCCATGTCATTCATCGTGTCGAGAGCGATCCGCCCCAGCTCTGCATGGTCGGCGGCAAGTGGACGACCTTCCGCGCCTTTGGTGAACAGGTGACCGACGAGGTGCTCGCCTTCCTCGGCCGTCCCCGCATCGCGACAACCGCCGACCGCCCGATCGGTGGCGGCCGGAACTACCCGGCGGATGGCGAGCGGTTGTCGGCTCTGCTCTCCCGCGAGTTTCCCATAAGCAAAGCCCGCGCCGATCACCTGGCATCCACCTATGGATCGCGCGCCTTCGATCTCATGGCCTTCTGCGACGGGCACACGGATGACGTTCCCTTGTCCTCCACAACTGTGATGACGCTGGCCGAAATCCTCT
This sequence comes from Rhizobium sp. R86522, assembly GCF_042466255.1. Taxonomy (NCBI): domain Bacteria; kingdom Pseudomonadati; phylum Pseudomonadota; class Alphaproteobacteria; order Hyphomicrobiales; family Rhizobiaceae; genus Rhizobium; species Rhizobium sp. R86522. The sequence goes on along the minus strand of NZ_JAXHBX010000001.1, from coordinate 2,971,617 downwards.
GGCTGATCCAGGGCGAAGACGTTCACCACCTGGCCGACATCGTGCTCCGCCGCACGAGCCTTGCGATCACCGGCCGGATCGATCTCGAAATTCTCGACACCCTGCTGACCGTCATGGCCCGCGAGCTCGCCTGGTCGGGCGAGCAGATGTTGGCGGAGCGGCGGCAACTCATCGATGAACTCGGGACCTATTACGGGGTCTCGGTCGCAATGCTTCAGGACAGATGCAAGGAAAAGGACAAGGCGTCATGATGCGAATTTCCAAGAAGGCACGAATGAACAGGCTGTTCCGTCAGGGCGGCTGCCTCGACGTCGCCATCGATCACGGTGTCTGCAACGAGCCGAGCTTTCTGATCGGCCTGGAGGACATGGCAGGCGTGGTGGACAAGCTCGTCGAAGCAGGTCCCGATGCCATCCAGATGGCCTATGGCCAAGCCGATCTGCTGCAGGCAAGACCCGAACGTGACAAGCCGGCTCTGGTGATGCGCATCGACATGGGCAATCCCTACAATTCCACGCGCCACCGCAGCATGTGGTCGCAACTGCAGAACCATGACGAACCGATCATCGGCGCGCTGGAAATGGATGCGGCCTGCGTCGTCGTCAATCTGTTCATGCTGCCGGACGAGCCGGAACTCTTTCGCCAATGCGTCGAAAACATCTCCCGCGTCCGCGCCGATTGCCATCGTTATGGCATGCCGCTGATGATCGAGCCCTTGGTGATGCTGCCCAACGATATCAGGGGCGGCTATCAGGTGGATGGCGATGCCGAGAAGATCGTCACGCTGGTCCGCCTGGCCTCCGAAATGGGCGCTGATATCATCAAGGCCGATCCGACCAGCGATCCCGAGGACTTCCAAAAGGTCATCGAAGCTGCCCGCTGCCCGGTTCTGGTCCGTGGCGGCGGTCGCGAAGATCTGCGCGTCGTGCTGGCGAAATCAGCGGCCCTGATGGCTCAAGGCGCAAACGGGATGGTCTATGGACGCAACATCTATCAGCATGACAATCCGAAGGCGGTCGTGAAGGCACTGATGGCGATCATCCATCAGCGCGCCAGCGGCGAAGAAGCATGGGACATTTATAACCGTGGCTGAGAAGAACTACATTTTGGGTGTCGATGTCGGAAACACTGTTATCAAGGCCGTGCTTTTCGACACGGAGGGCCACCAGATCGCCCACTGCGCCATCGACGGCCAGTCGAGCTTTCCCGAACCCGGCCATGTCGAGCGTGATCTCTCCGAACTCTGGGAAAACGGCTGCGCGGCGATCCGCGAAGTGATTTCCACGTCCGGTGTCGATCCCACGCGGATCCTTGGCCTTGGATGTGCCGGCCATGGCAACGGCCTCTATCTGCTCGATCGGTCCTATCAGCCCCTGAAAGGCATCCAGTCGCTGGACAGCCGGGCAGCCGATATCGCCGCAGAACTCGACCGCGAGAACGGGGACGCTCTCCAGGCGCGCTGTCTCCAGCGGCCCTGGCCATCACAGACCCCGAGCCTGCTCGCCTGGATCAAGCGCCACGCGCCGGAGACCTATGCCAGGATCGGCGCTGTCCTGTTCTGCAAGGACTACATCAACTTCCGTCTGACGGAACGGTTGGCCAACGATATCTCGGACCTCAGCGGCGCGGGGCTGCTTGCCATGCCGGACGGCCAACTCGACGCTGATTTGCTCGGCCTCTACCACCTCGAGGATGCCCTGCCGTTCTTTCCCGAGCGCGTGCAGTCCGCAGATATTGTCGGTCGGGTCACCGCAGCGGCCGCCAAGGCAACGGGTCTCGCAGAAGGCACGCCTGTGATCGGTGGCTATTTCGACGTCGTCTCAAGCGCCATGGGCTCCGGCGTCATCCATGCCGGTGAAGCCTCCGTCATCGCGGGGACCTGGAGCATCAACCAGGTCTTTGCCGATGAGCCTGTCATCAGCCCCGACGTCTTCATGGTCACGACCTTCGGGCAGGGGCGATACGTCAACATTGAATCCAGCGCGACATCGGCCGCCAATCTCGAATGGTATGTGCATCGCATGCGCGGCGACCATGGCGGCGAAGCCTTCGATCGCTGCAACGAAGAGGTCGGCAAGGTCGTGGCCCGCGCCGACGACCCCTTCTTCCATCCCTTCATCTTCGGCTCGCGCCTCGGCGCCGAGTTTCGCGGCGGCTTCTATGGGCTGGCCGGGTGGCATGGTGAAGGCCACATGATCCGGGCGCTCTTCGAAGGCGTCTGCTTCGAACATCGACGGCATATCGAAGTGCTGCGCAATTCCGGTCTGGCCGTCGACCGCGCAGTCATGTCCGGCGGCGGCTCGCGCAGCCCCCATTGGCCGCAGATGATGGCCGACGTCCTGGAAATCCCGCTCACCGTGGCCGAAGCCCGCGAGACGGGGGCTCTGGGTGCTGCGATCGGCGCCACGGTCGCGATTGGCCTTTACGCCTCCTACGAAGAGGCCGTGGCGGCGATGACCCGCTCTGCCAGAGACTTCCAGCCGAATACGGAACGGACGGAGCTTTTTCGCAGGCGATACGGGCTCTACACGGCCCTGACCGACCAGATGCGGGACTTCTGGAGCGCACTCCGCCTGAAGCCCTAGGCCGGCTAAAGACCACAGACGAACAGAGGCGATCCTGATCGCCAACGAAAGGACAGACCATGCCGGACACGATACGGCTCGATGGCGACTATGACTATGTCATCGTCGGGGCAGGGACAGCGGGCTGCGTGCTCGCCGCCCGCCTGACGGAGGATCCGAAGACCCGCGTGCTGCTCCTGGAGGCCGGAGGATCTGACCGCTATCACTGGGTGCAGATCCCGGTTGGCTATCTCTATTGCATCGGCAATCCGCGCACCGACTGGATGATGCGCACCGCATCCGAACCCGGTCTCAACGGCCGCAGCCTTGCCTATCCGCGCGGCAAGGTGCTCGGCGGCTGCACCTCGGTCAATGGCATGATCTATATGCGCGGCCAGGCGGCCGACTATGACGGCTGGCGCGACCTCGGCAATCCCGGCTGGGGCTGGTCGGATGTGCTGCCCTATTTCCGCAAGTCGGAGGACTATCACGGGCCGTCAGGAGACATGCATGCAAAGGGTGGCCCCTGGAAGGTCAGCCGCCAGCGCCTGAAATGGGATATCCTGGAGGCCGTCCAGGAAGGCGCCCGCGAATTCGGCATCGAACCGCGCGCCGACTTCAACGACGGAAATAATGAAGGCTCCGGCTTCTTCGATGTCAACCAGCACAAGGGCGTCCGCTGGAACACGGCCCGCGGCTTTCTGAGGCCGGCCCTCAAACGCCCCAATCTACGCCTGGTCCAGCATGCGCTGGTCGAACGCCTGACCTTCGAGGGCAAACGCGTGACCGGCGTCCAGTATCGCACGCTGGGAGGCGCGTTCTCCGCAAAGGCGTCAGGCGAAGTGATCCTCGCCGCCGGCGCGATCAACTCGCCGAAGCTGCTTGAACTCTCCGGCATCGGCGATCCCGCCCGCCTTTGGTCGCTCGGCATCGATGTTACCATGGCGAAACCTGCCGTCGGCACAAACCTGCAGGATCATCTGCAGATCCGCACGGTCTTCAAGGTAAAAAACGTGGTGACGCTAAACCAGCTTGCCAATTCCTGGCGCGGCAAGATGAAGATCGCTGCCGAATATGCCCTTTACCGCTCGGGTCCCATGTCGATGGCACCCAGCCAGTTCGGCATGTTCACGAGGTCCAACCCGGAAGAAGACCGGCCCGACATCGAATATCACATCCAGCCGCTCTCCACCGACAAGCTCGGCGATCCGCTGCACCCGTTTCCGGCGATCACCGTCTCGGTCTGCCAGTTGCGCCCGACCAGCGCCGGTACCTGCCACATCACCTCGCCCGATCCGGCCCTGCAGCCGGAGATCCGCCCGAACTACCTCTCGACCGATCAGGACCGTTCCGTCGCGATCGCTGCCATCCGCCAGGCAAGACAGGTGATGTCGGCTGCAGCCCTTCGCCCCTTCCAACCCGAGGAGATCCTGCCGGGCCTTGAGTTCCAGGACGACGAAGCCCTGCTGCAAAAGGCCGGCGACATCGCCACCACCATCTTTCACCCCGTCGGCACCTGCCGCATGGGCCCGGACCCCGATGCCGTGGTTGACCCCTCGCTGCGGGTGACCGGCATCCAGGGCCTGCGCGTCGTCGATGCCTCCATCATGCCCAGCATCGTCTCGGGCAATACCGCCTCACCGGTGGTGATGATCGCCGAGAAAGCGGCCGACCTTATCCGGCAGGACCGGATGGGGGGGAACCAAGTCAGTGAGGTCTATTACCATTCGGGCGCCGACTAAGGTCCCCAGCCGATTTTGCGAGATCCGTTTTAAGCATGACGGCTGGCCCGAAGAACAGCAGCCAGAATTGCTTAAGTTCTTGAGAAGGCGTCCCTTTCTTCTGTGATAAACGGACGCTGATTTTCAGCGGAAAACCGACCTAAAATGGCCGGCCTGAAGAACCTAAATTCTCGCCTCATTTCAAAGGCTTGGAAAAATTACCTTTGATTTCCCTCTGTTTTTCCGCCGAGAACGACCGTGGATGCCATCTTTGTGCTCTGGCTTTGGGCTGACGTCAACATGGCGGGAAAGCCTTCGCTTCAGGCTAGACAATATCTCATCCAGTGCCGATCTCGAACGCCCGTTTTCAATGGCTGTCTCTAGTGGGCGCCCCTATTCGGGGCGCACCTCAATTGTTCTTTGCCATGCTGTATCAATCCACCGAATAAGGCGCAAATACCGGATCGACCGTAGTTCCTGCCAGGTGGTTGACGTAGTTGGAAAACGTTTTTGCAGCGATCGCCAATACGATGCCCAGGATGTGCTGTTCGGTGTAGCCAGCCTGGATAAATGCATCGACCGCCGCTTTTCCAGGATTGCCACGCGAGATGACCATGACTTCGGTGAAAGCTGCGACAGCCTGAAGTCCGGCATCCGGCAATTCTTTTCCGGATCTGAGCGCGGCAAGAGATGCTGCAGGTACGCCCGACTTCTTGTCGGCAATCATTGAATGTGCGGCCATGCAGTAGGTGCAGCCATTAACGCGGCTGATGGTGAGAAACACGGTTTCCTGTTCAGCAGGTGTAAAGCCGGACTGGTTGCGAAAGGCGTCATAGCTCGACATGTAGTTGGCGAGGACCGGCGGTAATTTCGCCATGTAGCCATACATATTGGGCACGAAGCCGAGTTTTGACTTTGCCGTCGCCAACAAGGCATGCGCCTCGCCCGTGGATGCTTCTAGTGTTTCGGGGTGCATATCGAGAAGAGGGGTGCGAGTCATGAAGCCTCCTTAATTTCAGAACGGTCATTCTTTAAATTGAATTTCGAGGAATGAACAGTTATTTTAGAATGATCAGTTCAGAATTGGGTGATCAATGGCAGCCACCACCCCAACAACCCGTCAGCGGGGCCGTCCCAGCGGCTTTGATCGGGAGACTGCGTTGGAAGCAGCGATGAGGTCTTTCTGGGCAGAAGGATACGAAGCGGCTTCGATCGACAGGCTGTGTCGGGCGATGAACATGCCTCGCGCCAGCCTCTATCAGCTCTTTGGGGACAAACAGGGCCTGTTTCTGTCTGCGCTCGGCCGCTACGGCGAGACGCGCGTATCGCGTGTTATTGCTGCGCTGGGACCGAAGGGCACGCTTGCTGAGGATTTGTCTGCCTTCTTCGATGAGGTCATTTATCTTGCCTCATCGGATCGTGAGACACCAGGTTGCCTGATCTCCTGCGTCCTGGCGGAAGCAGCGGGAACCAACCCGGTCTTCACGGTAGAGCTCGACCGTCGTTTCGTGGCGATGGAAAAGCAAATAGAGGTACGCCTTCAATTGGCCCCGTGGCCCGCTAACGCCAAGATGGCGCCTGGGGCTGTAGCAGGAATGATTGCGTCCGTGGCCCGCGGGATGACGCTCAAGGCGCGCTCTGGCCAGACAGCCGATGAGCTCAAACCTGTCGCCCAAGCGGCAGTCACCGCTGTGACGAGCCTAAGCGCCGCTCCATAAGGAACTGGCGAACTTGTTTGGCGACCTGAACACGCCTGCGAGAAACATCTGGCGACGTTTTTGCTTCCTCCTGTGTAACAGATTGAATGCTCGATAGTCCTTCGTGCAGCAGGCCTGTTGGGCCGAAGTTTCGCAAGGAGCCCGGGTGGCATCGACCGATCAAAACTCCGCCCGGTCCAATCGTCTTTGGTCGCGACCAAAACGGTTGAACCGCAATCGGATTGCCATTGGGGCAGGATATGCGGACCTAGTCTCGGCCTGCATTGCGCCGATACTGGAGTGCGCTACGCCAAGCGCCATGTCAGAGATCCTTGCTGAGCCGATCGAGGACGTTTCGCACGTTCACACGAGCCCGGTGGAGAAGCACGCGCATGTTGCCCTCGCTCATGCCGAGAAGAGTGCAGACCTCCTTGGCCTCGAGTTCCTGCTGGCTGCGGAGGATCAGGACCGCGCGCTGCGCCGGCGGGAGCGCCTCGATGGCCGCTTCGACGTGCTGAAGGACGCTGCGGCCCTCAACATGTCTGTCCGGCGTCAACTCATCCCAGAGCTCGGGAATGTCGCGCCAGCGACCGCGCCCGTCAAAGGCATCTGCAAGGCCGTTGCCATCACCGGCATCGTCGAAGAAGACGATGCGGCCCTCACGCTTCGCAACGGTTCGGGCTTTATTGACGAGAATGGCGTAGATCCAGCTTGCCAGAGAGCTTCGTCCTTCGAAGAGATCGATCCGTCCGAGGACCGAGACCCAGGTATCCTGGACGACTTCTTCGGCCACATGACGGCTTCTGACGATGCCAGTCGCAAAACGGATCATCGGGGCATTGTGCAGCCGAAACAGTCGCTGAAAAGCCATCTGATCGCCTACGACCAGCCGCGGAAGCAAGATCGCGTCATCACACTCGTTATCTTCCACAGCCCCTCCAGTCGATGTTGGCGAGGCATTAACAGAACAATCGTTCTGAAAGTCCAGCAAGATTCGCGAGCTTCAAGTCATCGTGACTCTGAATTCGGGGGCTTCTTGAGCAAAATCAGATTCACAACGAGAAGGACAAGAGCATGAAACCGATACACAGCCGACTATCTCGTCGCGCCATGCTTGGTCTGGCGGGTGCCGGCGTAATCGCTATGGGGGCACGGCCTGCCAGCGCCTCAGGCCTCGCAGCCTTCGCTCCAGCCGGAGCAGCGAGCCTCGACCACACTGCCTTCGATCAATTGCTTCAGCGCTATGTCAAACCCGACAAGAGCCGCTACAACCGAGTCGACTACAAGTCGCTTGGGAGAGATGGGGCGGCGGTTCTCAAATCCTACATTTCGGAACTGTCCAGCATCAACCCTGCGGGACTATCACGCAACGAGGGCCATGCGTTCTGGATCAATCTCTACAACGCCAAGACCCTCGAGGTGATTATCGACCATTATCCCGTCGCCTCGATAAGAGACATCAAGCTCGGCGGGGGTGGCCTGTTCAAAACAGGTCCCTGGTCGAGGAAGATCATGGTCGTCGGCGGGGTCGAGCTTTCGCTGGATGATGTCGAACACGAAATCGTTCGGGCTCTGTTCAAGGACCCGATGAGCCATTACGGCCTGAACTGCGCGTCATATTCATGCCCGAACCTGGCGGCGAGGGCTTACACTGGTGGCAATGTCGACGCTTTACTCGCTGAAAACGCCCGCGACTATGTCAACCATCCGCGTGGTGTCACAGTCTCGGATGACGAGATCACTGCATCGAAAATCTATTCCTGGTATGCCGACGACTTCGGCGGCAAGGGCGCGCTCAAGGCACACTGGAAATCCCTTGCCAGTGCCGATCTTGCGCAACGGATCGATACAGCCTCTGTCGGCTCCTTTGTCTATGATTGGTCACTCAACGATGTCTAACGGTTATGCCCATCTCGGCCAGGGCGTAGACAGCGTGCTGGTCGCTGCACAAGAAGCCGGACGCGAGGCACACATATCCAATCTGGTCACCCGAGAAATCACGCTTGCTTTCTTTACGGTGGCCGAGATCGCGCTGATCCCCATCATCTTCAAGCAGATCCGTTCATGCAGAAGTGGCATTTGACCGCACATCGATTGTCCTGTGCCCCATGTCCTAATTCGCAACTGGCGCATCATCGGGCATTGGGCTTGCAATTGTTCGCCTCCTTCACGCCCGGGCGATCACGTCATCGCGACAGGACGACGAAAGACCGCTGATCTTCCTGTTGGGTTGCCGGATGCGCTGAAAGACGCGCTGGGAAGGCTGGGCATGACGTTCATACCAGAAGCACGCGGAGCTGGTGCTGGGATCCGCTTCAAATTCAGCAGGAAGCAAAGTGCCGTAATATCGTCATGGGAGACCGAGGGCGGCGAGACGGCCGAAGACAGCCATCCCTGATGTTTCCAACAGCAATTGCGCAATGGAACGCTGGTCAGGGAAGGCCGCCTCAGCGTGCCGCTTCGATCAGATCACCCCTGTTGATCCGGTCGGTGATCTGGCTGCACCGACCATAGCGCCGGTTCATCGTCTTTGTCTGCTTCTGCTGTCGCCGCCGTTGCCTGCACCTTGTCGGGCTTGTGGTGGGCCGGCGCGTAGATCGTATAGACCTGCATCGGCGTCGCCCCTGTATTGGTGATGTTGTGCCAGGTCCCTGCGGGAACGAGGACACACCAGCCATCCGAGACGTCCTTTTCGAACGTGAGCTTGTCTTTCGCATCTCCCATCTGCACGCGACCGTTGCCTCCGTCGAGGCGGATGAACTGATCGGTCTGTGGATGTGCTTCAAGACCGATGTCGCCGCCGACGGGGATCGACATCAGCGTTACCTGGAGATAGCGGCCACTCCAGGCAACCGAACGATAATCGCTGTTGTCTTTCGATGCGCGCTCGATGTCGAAGGATTGCGGCTTCGGACCGATGTCTTTGATCCTACCAGCGGTGCTGTCCATGATCGATCTCCTTACGATTGCTCTGGCGAACCGGTGCGTCTGGCCTTTGCAGGCAGAGCCTGATTGCGTCGCAATATCGCGGCGTCTTTGGGTCGCGACTAGGTTCGGAAACTACCCAGGCTTGAGGGGGGGCGGTCTGTATCGCCTCAAAGGCAGGATCCGGGTTAAATGTGAAACTACCATGCACTCCCTAGGTAGTTTCCGATGCTTTCGCGCGTCTGGATGGCGGCTAGAATTTTTGATCACACGATTAGGCCGCGCTTGACCGGAGAGAATGATGAAAAAGATCGTTGGCATGCATGAAGCAAAGACATCAGCGGGTGAACCCGTCACACTCTACGAGATGGAAGACCTCGCAGAGCTGACGATGGCCTTGGAGCCGAGCGCGAACGACAACAGAGGCATTCGGACCATGGAATTGTCCGATGGTCGAAGGTTGAAGCTTGTCGGCCATGGCGAATATCTCGCGGAAGCGACAGGGGAGGCGTTCCTGCTCGACAGACATTAGCGTCGCCTATGCAGGCAGGGTATGTGTATTGCCCGCAGCTTCCCTACGATGTTCACGGGCCAGCTTCGGACGCCGCCAGCGCCAGACGCGCAAGGGCCGGCAAAGACTTTGACTTTGTCTTCGACATGATCGAGGCGCGATGATTTTCGACCGTTCTCTGGCTGATATTGAGATCAGCCGCGATGTTCTTGCTCGGATGTCCAGCCAGCACCATTTCCATGATCTGGCGCTGCCGTGCCGTCAGCGAGTTGATTTGCTGGACCGCCAACGCGGTCCGCGCAAGCGTTTCCGTTTGATCCCGTGACTGGGCGATCGTGGTGTCGATAATCTCCAGCAGCGCCGCTGGCATGATGGGCTTCTCGATAAACTCCGAGGCGCCGGCCTTCATGGCATCGACAGCCATCTGAACGTCGCTGTTGCCGGTGATCATGATTGCCCCCAGCTTTCGCCCGGACCGCTTGACGGTCTGCAGAAGCTCGACGCCCGTCATGCCGGGAAGATAGGCATCGACAAGAAGACAACCCGGCTGTTCGGGATGAGAATGCGCGAGGAAGGCTTCACTGCTGTCATAGGGGACGGCGATCAAGCCATGCGCCTCGATCATCTGGCACAAGGATTTCCGCAGATCCTCGTCGTCATCAACGACATAGACAAGCGGTTCGTCGACCAGACCTGCCCGCGCGATGACATCTTCGGTCGCAAGTGCAGCAGGCTGTTCGGGTGTCGGCTTCGTTTCGAGCAGTCGCCGGATCAAGCTGGTCACAGCCTGCAGCGTGATCGGCTTGTTGAGGTGAATGACCTTGGCGCTCGAGATGTGCGCCAAGGTCTTCGTTGAGATGTCGCCCGTCAGCACAATGGCCGGGACATTGGACTTGCGGCTCTTCCTGATCTCGGCAACGACGTCAACGCCGTTCATTCCCCCTGGCAGATTGTAGTCCGTGAGGATCACGTCCGGCGTCGCGATGCCGGATGTCAGGTGGTTCAAGGCTGAAGGGCCATCGGGCGTCGAAGTGACAGTATAGCCTTCATCGCTCAGCAACTGCTCAAGCAGCATTCGAATCTCGGCATCGTCCTCGACAACAAGAATCCGGCCGGTTTTCAGGGGCTTGCTGACAATTGAGGGTGTCTCAACCGGCACGTTTGCGATGGGCGCGCTGTGATGACCGGCCAGGCGTTCGAGTGCGATTGCAAAGACCGATCCTTTCGATGGCCGGGACTTCACGCTGATCCGATGGCCGAGGAGATCGCTCAGCCGTTGCACGATCGAGAGTCCGAGGCCGAGCCCCTTGCTGCGCTCGCGCGCATCATTGTCGATCTGGTGGTATTCGTCGAAGATCGCTTGCAGTTCCGCTTCGGGGATGCCGATCCCGGTATCCCATATTTCGATGCTGGCTGTCGTGCCGCGCCGTCTGCATCCCAGCAGCACTTTTCCCGTCTGCGTGTATTTGAAGGCATTGGCGATCAGATTGCGCAGGATCTGTTCCAGCAGAAGCGGGTCCGTGCGGACAAACAGACTGCTGTCCACCACTCGGAAATCAAGGCCTTGGGACTGGGCAACCAGGGTCAACTCGTTCCGCAGCGAGGTGAACAGCGCCTGTACGCCGAAATCCACAATGGCCGCCTTCACCACACCGGTTTCGATCTGGTTGATATCAAGAAGGTCGTTCAACATGCCCGACATTGAGCCAAGTGTGGTTTCAAATCTCGCCAGCAATTCACCCGATCGTTCATCATGGTTTCGACGAACCAGGAGGCCCTGCAGCAGGCTCAGGGTTTGCAAGGGCTGGCGCAGATCGTGGCTGGCCACCGCGAGAAACCGGGATTTCGCAACATTGGCGATATCGGCTTGCCGCTTGGCCAGTCTCAATGCCTCGGAAGTGTTGCGTTGGTCCGTGACGTCGACAAAGGTGATGACCACGCCTTCAACGGCCTTGTCTTCGTTAAGATAGGGCATGATGCGCCGCAGATACCAGAGACCGCCGGATGCCTCGATCTTGCGCTCAAGCGGTTCCTGATCGCCAAGCACGGATTTTGCATCGGCGATCAGCGTGGTATCGACGGCGAGCGACCGCAGGTCGGCCAGAGGGCGACCAATGTCACCCGGGATGACATGAAACACGACCTTGGTGGCGGGCGTGAAGAAGCGGATGTTCAGGTCTACGTCCAGGAAGAGGGTTGCGACAGCGGTGCTGTAGAGAATATTCTGCAGGTCATTCGAGGTCGTTCGCTGCTTTTCCAGTGTCTCCTGCAACTGGCTGTTCAAGGCTGTCAGCTCTTCGTTCAGAGACTGCAGCTCCTCCTTCGAGGTCAGCAGCTCCTCGTTCGTCGACTGAAATTCCTCATTGAATGATAGGGCTTCCTCGTTGATTGCCTTCTGTTCCAGGCTCGACAGTTCGAGATTGCTGATCGCTCCATGCAGTTCGATGCGCGTGGCGACAAGTTCAGCCTCCAGTTCGCGCACCCGTCCAAGGTCGGCCGTCTCGGGAGTCCCGGATTGGGTTTTCGCTTGGACGTCGGGTTCATCGACAAAACAGAGCAGAAACAGGCTCTGACACTCATGCTCGATCGGTTCCACCCGAACGCTGACGCGCCTGGGGCTGCCTTTCCCGTCATTTATCTCCCCCCCGCGCGCGACGATCGCGGTTTTCTGTTGCTGACAGCGCTGGATCGCCGAGCGCAGCTTGGTGTGCAGCGTCTTTGGTGTCATGGCGAACAGATCGGTCGAGGGATAGCCGGGCGCGATTTCAAGATAGTTTCCGATGCGCCCCATCGTGAAAAGGCATTCGTTCTTCCTGTTGACCACGGCAACGGCCGGCGCATTGATCTCGAGTATCTTACGGTTGCAGATGTCCGCGAGAGACGGGGAACTGGCGTTGTTTGCCTTTGGAGTTGACCTCTGAGGCACATGAACGCCCGCAGACCCATTGAGCGAAAAGATCATGTCGCCCGGACGGCTTCGGCCAACATGGCGATAGACCCGGTCAGACTTGGAGATCGGTGTGAAGCGACCTTCAGCACTGCCCGCTGTTTCCGTAGCACCGAGAAGCAGGATGCCGCCCTCGCGCAGCGCAAAGTGAAAGTGAGAGATCGCCTTTGCCTGACCTTTGGGGTCCAGATAGATCAGGAGATTGCGGCAGGAGACCAGATCGATGCGGGAAAACGGCGGATCGGATAGCACGTCCTGAACGGTGAAAACGATCATCGACCGGATATCCGGGTTCACGCGGTAGCCATTGTCCTCCTTGAGGAAGAACTGCGAAAGCCTCTCGGCATCGATGTCAGTCTTGACCGTTTCGGGGTAAAGTCCCTCTCTGGCCGCGGCCACTGCATCCTCATCGACGTCAGAGGCAAAGATCTGCAGTTTGATGGGAGAGTTGCCGGCGGACAGTGCTTCGCGGAAGAGGATGGCGATCGAATAGGCTTCTTCGCCGCTGCTGCAGCCAGCGATCCAGATTCGCATGGGCTGATCGGAGGGATGCGCCTTCACGAGGTCGGGAATGACGGCGTTTTCCAGAGTTTCAAAGACCGCGCGATCACGGAAGAAGCTGGTGACATTGATCAGCAGATCCTTGGCCAGATCGTCACGCTCGCCCTTATCCTCTTCAATCAGCGCAAGATACTGATCCATGGCGTTAGGGGATAATCCCTTCATTCCCATTCGTCGCTCGACCCGACGCTGCAGGGTGCCAGGTTTATAGGACGTGAAGTCGTGCGCCGTTTTTGAGCGAAGAACCTTGATGATGTCGAGCAGTGTCGCTGATGTTGTCGGAGACTGAGCCTCCATTGCGGGAACTGGTGCTTCTGCGAGATTTCGGCCGAATGCCGCGATCGCGTCCGGCATTTTCTCCAGGGTCAGGATCCTGTCGGCGAGATTGGTCGCCACGGCACTGCGGGGCATGCCGTCATAGCCGGCTTCCTCGGGCTCCTGAACGAAGACCATGCCGCCTTGTTGTTTGATCGCAGCAAGCCCGATGCTCCCGTCTGTGCCGGAGCCTGAAAGAATGATCGAGAGCGCGGATGTTCCTGCGTCCTCTGCAAGTGAAATCAACAGCGTATCGAACGGCAACCGCGCGCCATGCGGCGGATTGATTGTTGCCACCTGCAATATGCCGTTCTTTACCGTCAGCACGGTGCCGGGCGCGATGACATAGACATGGTCACGCTCAAGGGCGATCTCGTTGCGCGCTTCGACCACGGTCATGGGCGTGTTGTCTGTCACGAGATCAACGAGGAGACTTTCGTGGTGCGGATCGAGATGCTGCACGAAAATGAAAGCCGCCCCACTTGGTACAGCGATGCCATCCAGAAGCTTGCGAAATGCGTCCAGGCCGCCTGCGGACGCACCGATGGCGACGACAGGAAACTGCTTTGGAGAAGCGCTCACGGTTTGCATCTCATCCGGAAGAGCGGGCGCCGGCGGTCCGTTGCCGCTGACTGTATCGGCAGCCTTCATGGTATCGATCCCTTCGTGCTCCTGGAAAGAAGCCGTTGCAAAGACCAATAATACCCCTATGGGGAGCATTCCAACCTGATCGATGTCAAAGACATGGTCACCTTTGCTCCGGTGGGTCAATGCGGCGCCGGCCGACTTGCCTGAATGAGTGTTTTCCGAGCCTCTGTTCAAAGGCTGGCATGAATTATGGTTCCGAAAACAGTCAGAAAGTCGGGGAGCTATGCTCCGGCTGACTGATTTGCAGATGTTGCGTCCTGCGGCATCGCAATCGATGATGCCAGGAACTCATGCCATGCGCCCCACCCAGAACAGCTTGCCGGAGAATGTTCGCGCCCAGTCCACGTTCACCATCAATAATCATCTTGCGGCAGCGCTCGATCTTCATTCCCACATAAAGCAGGCGGAATGGAACGTGCAGGGCCCGAACTACGAGGGAATGCGGGTGATCTTGCGTTCAGCCGCCATGCTGGTGGCTGCACAGTGCGATGCACTTGCCGACAGAAGCGGGGCACTTGGTGACATCGCTTTCGGCACCGTCAAACTCGTGGCCGCCCGCTCATTCCTGCCTGAATATCCCGTCCTGATCGCGGGGGAGCAGGAGCATGCATTTGCGGCCTCCAGGAGCATTGCCGCTTATGCCCACTCGATGCAGAAGGCGATCGCCTTTCTCAACGCGATAGGCGACCCGGTGACGGCTGGCCTGTTTGCAGGCATCACGGGCGACACCGAAAGGCAACTCTGGCTGTTCGAGCGGTTTCTCACGCCCCTGTCATTTCCGTCCCTGATAAACGCCGGGTCGGATGCGTGTCCGGTAAAAGCGATTGTTTGAAAAGATGGAGAAACTTCGGATACTGCTTGCGGAAGACGAGCCTCTCATTTCCATCTTCTTCGCAGAACTCCTCGTGGAAATGGGATACGAGGTCTGTGCCATCGAAGTGACGGAGGACGCGGCTGTCGAAGCGGCGACGCGGCTAAAGCCAGACCTTCTGATTGTGGACAGGCATCTGAAGCAGGGCAGTGGCATCGTTGCTGTCGCCAGGATCCTGAAAGAAGGACCGGTGTCCTACATCTTCATGACTGGCGATAGGCTGGTCAGAGAAGAGGTCCCGGCCAATGCCATCATATTGCAGAAGCCTTTCCTTGATGCGGATGTCGATCAGGCGATCCATGCCGCCATGCAGGCAGCAGGCAGGCCATTCTGAAAACACCTTCGCGAGAGCCACCTGATCGAAACGGACCAGGCTGTTCTCGCGAAGTTCGAGTGTTCCTTTGACCTGCTATACGATCGCTTTCAGATCCGTTTCGGCTGCACCTGAATGCGTGTCGAGCTTCGTCGGCTTGACGGCGTCGAGGACCTGTCTCGCATGCGAAAGCTCTGTTTCGGATCCATGGACCATCACGAGAAAACTGTCGGCCTTCAGCGCGGGTATCAGTCCGCCGACCGCGAGCGCGCCTTCGAGTGCTGAAGCCACTGTTGCTGCGAGCGAACCCAATATGAACACATATCCGAAGAGGGGGACGGTCAGGATGAGCCCGCCAAAGAACAATCCCCACAATCCGCCCCAGAATGCGCCTTGGGAACCCCAGACCTTGATCCGGTCTCCGGCATTGTAAAAGCCGACAGGGCAGGGCTCTGCACGCTATCGTTCATCACCCGTCGGTCAGGTTCCTCACCAGGGCGATCAGGGCCGCTTCACTGGTGATGCCCCGTTCAAACGCGTGGCTGAGCACTGTCGCAAGATCGGAACCATCTTCGCCATCTGACGAAAACCCGTGCTGCTCACAGGTCTTGGTGAAGGCTGCCAGAAGGTTTGCATCGGACGCTGCGTCAATCAGTTTGTCTGGGATTAAGGTCATGCTTTCCTCCACAAGACCCGCCACGAATTGACCGTGCTCAGAATAAAGAGGAATGGGCCATAACGGTGAGGGCCGGAATATACCCATGGTCGGCCAAACTAGGTAGAATCCGTCCCTGGCCCCGGCCGGCAGCAGCCGTGATGCTGCACTGGCCGCGATCATGGTCGTTTTCCGTTATCAACCAGCGGCAGTACTCCTCCATCCATCCGGGATTTGTAACAAATTGCGCCTCGTCATGCTGGCACTTCTCACCCTCGCGATTGGCGGTGTTCTGGGCATACTGCTCCTGAGATACTACTTTCCGAGTGCGGGCGAGACGACCGTCAGTAAGCCCCTCTACGCATCGCCGAACTGACATTCGGGAACGATTGATCTTGGGATCAACGTCTCTCTCCGTCTGGTGTCGCGCCCGCCCCGAAATCAGGAACACGACATGTCCCTCAATGAAATGATCAACACGATTGCGGACAAGGGAAAGCTGCGCGTGCGCATTTCGGTGATGAAGGCGATTGCCGCGCGGGCAGAGGAGATATTGAAGCGCTCAGACCAGGCTGACTACAACTGGGACGTCATCTCGCTCTATTTCACGCCTGAGGACGGCGGCTATGAACAGAAGGCGCGTTACGATGACGCGGATGCGGCATTGTTTCTGACCGCCTGGCGAGGATTGAAAGGCACGACCTCCAGCACGACGATCTCAAGAGGGCTGCAAGGTCTTGAATACATTATCGATATGACACTTGATGGAGTTGTCACCGATGTCACAGCACTGATGCGGGACATCAGTGCTGAGTATCTCCGTATCGGAAACCCGGTCGACTAACGCCGTTAACGGTCGTCGCTCAGCGGTATGGAATGGCGGAACGTCTTTCTCAGGCCAGACCCTCGCGGACAAGGGATGCCATTGTCGCAAAAGTCGGCAGGATGGCGAGCCGGAAGCACATGATGACGGTGAGCAAGATTGCCTTGCTGCTCCGGCCTCCAACGCATCGTGTCCGTCTCGGCAACATGAGTATCTTCCGATCCTGTTGCCGCAAGCGCGCAGGGCATATGTGAACGACCATGAAGCAAATCTGTCCTCGCGGCCCCAGAGACGTGACCCATGCGAGGTGCGCCTCCGCATCCGCCCGCATGAAACGTTCACGCAGTCGGGTCCTGTCCGGTCGCTCTCGGCGGAGAGCGTCATGAAGATTGGGCCTAAACTTATCGCCGGGACGATCTGTGCCACCGTCTTCGCCACAGTCGGCGTTTACTTTGGCATTCCTTTTGTCCTGGGTGAGAAGGTCGCGGCAATCTCTGTTGTCCGCAGCACCATCGTCCAGACGGTCGTGGCGAGTGGCCGCGTCGAGACACCATCGGGTGTCAATATCGGCAGCCAGATCATCGGAACCGTGCTCACCGTCCTTGTGAGGCAGGGTGCCGCTGTTCGCAAAGGCGATGCACTCATCACCCTCGATGACCGGCAGGCAAGGGCTGCCGTCGACCAGGCCGCCGCATCCCTGTCAGAGGCCCGCACGAGCCTCCGACAGGTGGAGGAACTGACGCTGCCACTGGCCGAGCAGACCTTGATCCAGACCGAGGCGACCCTGCGCAATGCCGAATCACAACTGACCCGTGCCTTGCAACTGGCTGAGCGTTCGATTGCGACCGGCGAGACTGTTGAGGACCTTCAGCGCGCCTTCGATATTGCCAAGACGGAGGTCCGATCAGCCGAGTTGCAGGTGAAGAGCCTATCCGTCGGCGGCAGTGGTCATGCGGCGGCAAAGGGTGCCGTCGTCCGGGCCGAGGCGGTGCTCAGGGCCGCGCAGGCCGGCTTGGGCCTGACACTGATCACCGCCCCCGTCACGGGCGTCGTCATCCAGAGAGCCGTCGAAGAAGGCGCCATCGTTCAGGCGGGGACGCCGCTTCTTGTGCTCGCGCCAGACAGATCCAAGCAGCTTGTCGTGCAGTTCGACGAGCGCAATCTCGACGTGATCCGCATCGCCCAGCCGGCCCTTGCCTCGGCCGATGCCTATCCGGAGGAGAATTTTCGCGCCGCCGTCGCAACGATCAGTCCGACTGTCGATGCCGACAAGGGCTCCGTCGAGGTCAAGCTCTCCATCGATGCGCCACCCAGCTACCTCAAGGAGGACATGACCGTGTCGGTCGACATCGAGGTCGCCCGCCATGAGAATGCGCTGGTGGTTGCCAATGCGGCTGTTCGCGATGCCGCGAGTGCTGCGCCCAAGGTGTTGCTGATCCTCGACGGGCATGCCGTCGAGCGACCCGTCACCCTGGGCCTGAGGGGGATCGCCAGCATGGAGATCCTCGATGGACTTGTTGTCGGCGACCTCGTCATTCCCTCGACGGTCACGACCGTCGTGGCGGGTGCGCGCGTCCGCGTCGCTGACGTTGCGCTATCCCCATGAAAACCTGGTTGCCGTTCGAACTGATCGCCGCTTTCCGCTTCCTGCTCGAGGGGCGGATGCAGACCCTGCTGACCATTGTCGGGGCGGCGGTGGGTGTTTCCGTCATCGTCTTCATGTCTTCGTTGCTCGCGGGTGTTCAGGCCAATATCTTCAGCCGGGTCCTTTCCACCCGGGCCCATATCGTGATTTCGCCGAGCGAGGAGGTGGCCCGGCCCCAGCGCATGGCGACAGCTCTCCAGACCTTCGCGATCGTGCAGAAGCCGGCGCAAAGGCTGCGCTCGATTGACCAATGGCAGGCGATTGCCGCCCAGCTGACAGCACGTCCTGATATCGTCACCGTGTCACCGGCGGTCGTCGGTGCCGCCTTTGCCGTGCGCGGCGAGGTCGCCGATGCGGTCTCGGTGACCGGGATGGAGCCGGACGCCTTTTACCGGATCATCGCGCTGCCCGAAAAGATGATCTCCGGCTCGGCGACACTGTCGCCCAATGGCGTGCTCATCGGCATTGAACTTGCAAGCGATCTCGGTATCGGGGTCGGCGAGAAACTGCGCATCCGCACCACCAGCACCACCAGCACGAAGACCACAAGCGGCTCCGACCAGACCTTCATCATCGGCGGGACCTTCGATCTCGGCAACAAGGAGGTCAATCAGCGCAGCGTCTTCGTGTCCCTGCGATCGGCGCAATCCCTGCTTGGGCTGGCAGGGGGCGTGACCAGCCTCAGCGTCAATCTGATCGACGCCTATCAGGCGGAAGTGGTGGCCACCGATCTGCGCTCGGCTCTCGGCGTCAATGCCGAGAGCTGGATCAAGACCTTCGAGGAGTTGTTCACCGCACTCAACACCCAGTCGATCGCCAATTACGTCATCCAGTTCTTTGTGGCGATCGCGGTGGCGCTCGGCATATCCAGCGTGCTGGTGGTGTCCGTCGTTCAGCGATCCCGCGAAATTGGCATCCTCAGGGCCATGGGGGCGTCGCGCGCCCAGGTGATGCGGGTCTTTCTCGTCCAGGGGGCCGTGATCGGCATGCTGGGATCGCTGGCCGGGTCTGCGCTCGGGGCCGGTTTCGTTCTCGTCTGGCGTGCCTTTGCCAGGAACCCCGACGGCACCGAATTCTTTCCGATTGCGCTTCAGCCGTCGCTCTTCGTCGCCACCGCTGTGGTTGCGACCCTTACCGGTCTGGTGACCGCCGTCCTTCCGGCGCTCAGTGCCGCCCGTCTCGATCCGGTGGATGCGATCCGTGGATAGGCCCGCACCGACAGACAAGACCGTACTGCGCCTCGAGGCGGTCACCAAGTCGTTCGGCGTCGGGACGGAGATCGAGACGGAAGTGCTGCATGGCATAGATCTGGTCCTCCAGGAGGGGGAGTTCTGCGCCCTGATCGGCCCCTCCGGATCCGGCAAGAGCACGCTTCTCAACATCATCGGCCTTCTCGATCGTCCGACCTCCGGCCGGATGCAGATCGAAGGCAAGGATACCGCAGGCCTCAGTGACGCGGCACAGACCAGCCTCAGAGGACACAGCATCGGTTTCGTCTTCCAGTATCACCATCTGATTTCTGCCTTTACTGCGGTCGAGAACGTGATGATGCCGATGCTGCTCGACAAGGGCTGGCCCAGTCAGGCAATGCGGGAGCAGGCGGGAACCTTGCTCGACAAGGTGGGGCTAGCCCCGTTCAAGAACAGTCCCGCCAACCGCATGTCCGGCGGGCAGCAACAGCGGGTCGCCATCGCCCGGGCGCTGGCCATGAACCCTGCACTGGTGCTGGCAGACGAGCCGACCGGCAATCTCGACAGCCAGTCCGCCGACGAGGTGTTTGCGATGATGCGAGACGTCAACCGACGGGAGAAGACGACCTTCCTGATCGTGACACACAATCTCGACCTTGCGCGCCGGACGGACCGCATCATCGAAATCGTCGATGGAATCATTGTCACGACAAAGCCCGAAGCCAAGACGTCGGCCGTTTCTGTCGTTGCAGAGCGCGCAACGGACTCAAGTGCCTGACCGTGAGTAGACTGGGCTTGAGAAAATCGGAGTGATATCTTCAGGCGTCAGTTGGAAATACGAGTGCATTGCCAGGATGGTGTTTCTCGCCTCATCCTATCGGTGGGCTCAGGAATTGCACAGCAATGTGGAATACTGCTTCACCGTCCGAACAGCGCGGCGTTTACGATCTCATCTTCACATATCGAGCGAGAAATCTGGCGTGAGAATTGCATCGCTACCGGAAGATATGACCGGGAGATCTCATTGTCCGTACACACAATACGCCATGCACTTGCAAGGAAGCCACGGCGCGTTTTGGGCGAAGCAGTGGATCCGGGGAGATGTCTAAGTATCACGAGGATCTCGTGGCTGCTTCTGGCAACCGTGGTCTGACTATGGCGAAGACCTCCTCCGACCTGACGATCCTTGTCATTGACGAAAATGCCATTCGGGCCTCGATCATCGAAGAGGGGCTGAACGAAGCTGGGCATATGAATGTCCGGGTGATCCATGAGATGCAGGGCGTGGCGCGGCTGATCGAGACGATGGATCCTGACGTCATCATCATCGACATCGAGAACCCCAATCGTGACATGATGGAGCATATGTTCCAGCTCACCCGGATGATTTCGCGGCCGATTGCCATGTTTGTCGATCGCTCGGATACTGCCGCCATTGAGGCTGCCGTCGATGCCGGCGTATCGGCCTATGTGGTTGATGGGCTGAAGAAAGAGCGTATCAAGCCGATCCTCGACATGGCGGTGAGCCGCTTCAATGCCTTCAGCCGCCTTCAACGCGAACTGGTCGAGGCGCGCAATGCGCTTGAGGAGCGCAAGGTCATCGAGCGCGCCAAGGGCATCCTGATGAAAATGCGGGGCTTGAGCGAGGAGCAGGCTTTCGCTCTGCTTCGACAGACCGCCATGAACGAAAAGAAGAAGCTGGCCGACATCGCCCAGAGCGTCGTGACGGCTGCAGGACTGCTACTGTGAGCGCGGCGTGGATCGGAGAATGCTGGTGAGCGATATGGTTTCAACCCAATCCGGCGATACGGCCATCCATGCCCCCGTGACTGTGCGTGGCAAGGAGCAGAGGACGCTCAGGGCAGGCTACATCCCGCTGATGGATGCCTCGATCCTGATCGCAGCTGCAGAGCTTGGTTTTGCCGAAAGGGAGGGACTGCATCTCGAGCTGGTCCGGGACGTCACCTGGGCCAATGTCCGCGACCGTCTCGCTTTCCGCCAGTTCGACATTGCGCACATGCTCTCGCCGATGCCCGTCGCATCCATGCTCGGGCTTGGATCCAATCCCTCGCCGACCATCGCGCCCTTTTCCCTCGGTCGCGGTGGCAATGCCATCACGTTGTCCGCCCGAATCTTCGAACGGATGAAGTCTTTGACGGGGCTGGCAGACGATGCGGATGCCCTGGCCAATGCCAGGGCACTGGCGGCCTTGCTCGCTGACATGCGCGCGCGGGGCGAACCGGTGCCAACACTCGGGATGACCTATCCCTTCTCCTCGCATAATTATGAGTTCCGCTACTGGCTGGCGGCGGGCGGAATCGATCCGGACCGGGACGTGAAGCTGGTGGTAGTTCCGCCACCGCTGACTTCGGATGCGCTCGCGGCTGGCGCAATCGATGGCTTCTGCGTCGGGGCGCCCTGGAACATGATTGCGTCGGAACGAGGCACGGGGCGCATCGTGGCTGCCAAGCAGGATATCTGGCCTCTGGCACCTGAGAAGGTGCTCGGCATGCGCCCCGACTGGGCCGATGCCAATGGCGATACCGTCTCCCGTCTGATCGTCGCGCTCGATCGGGCGGCGCGCTGGTGCGATGACCCCGGTCACCACAACGAGCTTGCCGGGATCTTGAGCGCGCCGGAATACATCGCAGCGCCCACTGGCATCATTCGCCGCGTATTGAATGGCGAGTTCAGTCTTGATGCGCAGGGGACGAAACGGGTCGTCCCGGATTATTTCCTTTTCCATCGCGGGGCCGCCAACCATCCGCGGCCAGATCAGGCATCGTGGATCTACAGCCAGATGCTTCGCTGGGGCCAGACAGACTTCAGCGATGAAGGCATGGCACATGCGCGGAGCGCTTTTCGGCCGGACCTCTATCTGACAGCGCTGGGACAGTATGCTGCCATGCCGGACGAGGCGAGCGAGAAGGGCGCTGGCGGCTATGAGGGTTTCATGGATGGCAAGCGTTTTGATCCGGATGCGGTGCAGGCTTACGTCGAGGGATTTCCGGTCCGATCAGCCTCGTCGTCAGGCGTGGGGACGGTCGATGGCTGATGCGCTGCGGTGCACAAACCTGAGGCATTTGCACGAAAAGTCAGGTTCTGGAACGAGCAGGCTGATCTTGCGACCGTCGAGAGGCGGTCGTGCCTGCCCTTGAAACAGCGCTTGTTTTTCCGACGCTTAACCGTCGCCAGGTGAAACTGGCACGGCCCTTGCTTCGCTCTTGATGTCCACGGTCAACGGCGATCGCGGGACGGATGAGCGCCTTATCGGCGCAGATAACCATCAGACAATGACGTCGCAGGCTTCTTGCTGTCCGGCTCCTCCCGCCAGGACCTCGCAAGATAGCACGCGGCGTTTTTTCGTTTTTCCGGATCTCCGTCAACAGACAAAGAGGGGCACACAGCTATGACCAAGACCACAGCAACGAGCATCAGCCGGCGTCAGATTCTCAAGATCGGTTCTGCGGCAGCACTTGCAAGCGCGGCTCGCCTGGCATTTCCGTCGGGCGCTTTCGCCGCAACCGCCGGGCCTGAAGTGACCGGTGTGAAGCTCGGCTATATCGCGCTCACCGATGCCGCACCGCTGATCATCGCGCAGGAAAAGGGGCTGTTTGCGAAATATGGTCTCACCGAAGTAGAAGTCCTCAAACAGGCTTCCTGGGGTGCCACCCGCGACAATCTCGTGCTTGGCGGCGAGGCGAACGGCATCGACGGCGCGCATATCCTGACCCCGATGCCCTACCTGATATCGACCGGCAAGGTGACGCAGAACAACGTGCCGGTGCCGATGTCGATCATTGCCCGGCTCAATCTCGACAGCCAGGGCATTTCGGTCGCCACGGAATATGCCGAGACCGGCGTGCAGCTCGACGCTTCCAAGCTGAAGGAAGCCTTCGCCACCAAGAAGGCAGCCGGCAACGAGATCAAGGTCGCGATGACCTTCCCCGGTGGCACGCATGACCTCTGGCTCCGCTACTGGCTGGCAGCCGGAGGCATCGATCCGGACAAGGACGTCTCCACCATCGTTGTTCCGCCGCCGCAGATGGTCGCCAACATGAAGGTCGGCAACATGGACGCCTTCTGTGTCGGGGAGCCGTGGAACGAGCAGCTCGTCAATCAGGGCATCGGCTTTACCGCCTGCACCACCGGCGAGCTTTGGAAGGGGCATCCGGAAAAGGCGCTCGGCCTGCGCACCGACTGGATCGAAAAGAATCCAAACGCCGCAAAGGCGCTCATGATGGCCGTCATGGAAGCCCAGATCTGGGCCGACAGCATGGACAACAAGGAAGAGATGTCGGCGATCCTCGGCAAGCGCCAGTGGTTCAATGTGCCTCCGAAGGATGTCGCCGGTCGCCTCAAGGGCACCATCAACTACGGCAATGGCCGTCTCGCCGAAAACACCGGGCTCGAGATGAAGTTCTGGAAGGACCACGCTTCCTATCCCTTCAAGAGCCATGACGCCTGGTTCCTCACGGAGAACATCCGCTGGGGCAAGTTCGCCCCCGACACCGACATCAAGGCGCTGGTCGATAAGGTCAACCGCGAAGACATCTGGCGTGCGGCGGCCGCTGATCTCGGCATTGCTGCCGCCGACATCCCGGCATCGACCTCGCGCGGTCCGGAAACCTTCTTCGACGGCAAGGTCTTCGATCCGGAAAATCCGAAGGTCTATCTCGACAGCCTGACGATCAAGGCTGGGGCGTAAGGACCTAGTTCCGATCACGGCCCCTCATCCGCCTGCCGGCACCTTCTCCCCTTAAATGGAGAGAAGGACTCAGCCGCAGCCGTTCCGTCCCCTCTCCCCGCCTGCGGGGAGAGGGTGAGGGGCAGTTTCATGACAACGAAAACCACTCGAAAGAGGACCACACCATGACCGCAACCGCCCGCAAGATTGACACCGAGGCGACGGCCATTTCAGCGACCAGGACAGGCACGGTCGTCATGATCGCACAACGCCCGACCCGCAAGATTGACCTCCAGAAGGCAATCGCCGCCATCTGTCGCAATGTCCTGCCGCCGCTTGTGGTGCTGATCGCGTTACTCGGCATCTGGCAGATCGCCTGCTCAAATCCGGGCGCCACGCTGCCGCCACCATCACAGGTCTGGATCGACAGCTATGATCTGATCGCCGCCCCGTTCTTTGATTATGGGCCGCAGGATATCGGCCTTGCCTGGCGCGTTCTCGTCTCGCTCGAGCGTGTCGCGATCGGCTTTGGCCTCGCGGCTGTCGTCGGCGTCTTTCTCGGTGCCGTTGTCGGTCAGTCGGTCTGGGCGATGCGTGGTCTCGACCCGATTTTCCAGATCCTGCGCACGGTACCGCCGCTTGCCTGGCTGCCGCTCTCGCTTGCTGCCTTCCAGAATTCAAATCCGTCGGCGATCTTCGTCATCTTCATCACCTCGATCTGGCCCATCATCATCAACACCGCTGTCGGTGTGCGCAACATCCCCGACGACTATCGCAACATCGCCCGCGTGCTGCGCCTGAACCCGCTGGAATTCTTCATCCGCATCATGGTGCCGGCCGCCGCCCCTTACATCTTCACCGGTCTTCGCATTGGCATCGGCCTCTCCTGGCTCGCGATTGTTGCCGCGGAAATGCTGACCGGCGGTGTCGGCATCGGCTTCTTCATCTGGGATGCGTGGAATTCCTCGCGTCTCTCCGACATCATCGTGGCGCTCGCCTATATCGGCGTGACCGGCTTTGTCCTCGACAAGCTCGTCGCATTCCTCGGCAACGTCATCACCCGCGGCACCGCGAAGAACTGAGGAGAGCGACCATGAACGCCTATCTCAAGATCGACCATATCGACAAAAGCTTCGAACGTGGCGGCACAAAGACCGAGGTCCTTAAGGATGTCAGCCTCACTATCGGTAAAGGTGAATTCGTCTCGATCATCGGCCATTCCGGCTGTGGCAAGTCCACGCTGCTGAACCTGATCGCCGGGCTGACGCGGGTGTCTGCAGGCGCTGTCCTCCTCGAAAATGTCGAGGTCAACGAACCCGGTCCTGAACGAGCCGTCGTCTTCCAGAACCACTCGCTGCTGCCCTGGCTGACCGTCTATGAGAACGTCAATCTCGCCGTTTCCAAGGTCTTTGCAGGCAAGAAGACAAGGGCGGAGAAGCATGAATGGGTCATGCGCAATCTCGACCTCGTGCAGATGGCGCATGCCAAGGACAAGCGTCCGGCTGAGATCTCCGGCGGCATGAAACAGCGCGTCGGCATTGCCCGGGCGCTGGCCATGGAGCCGAAGATCCTGCTGCTCGACGAACCCTTCGGCGCGCTCGATGCCCTCACCCGCGCCCATCTGCAGGATGCGGTGATGGAGATTCACTCCCGTCTCGGCAATACGATGATCATGATCACCCATGACGTCGATGAGGCGGTGCTCTTGTCCGACCGCATCGTCATGATGACCAACGGCCCGGCCGCCCGCATCGGCGAAGTGTTGGAAGTCCCCATTCCGCGGGTGCGCGACCGCATCGCGCTCGCAGCCGACCGCACCTATCTCAAATCCCGCGAAGCCGTGTTGAAGTTCCTCTACGAACGCCATCGCTTCGTCGAAGCCGCGGAGTAACATCAATGGCTGAGAAACTCGTCATCATCGGCAATGGCATGGCCCCCGGCCGCATGCTGGAAGAACTGTTCGAGAGGGCACCCGGCCATTTCGACGTCACGATCTTCAACGCCGAGCCGCGCGTCAACTACGACCGCATCATGCTCTCGCCGGTACTGTCAGGCGAGAAGGCCTATGAAGACATCGTCATCCATAATGACGACTGGTACGCCGGCCATCGCGTGACGCTGCACAAAGGCGCCAGGGTCACAGAGATCGACCGCCATGCGAAGACGGTCACCTCGGCCAACGGCATCACGGTACCCTACGACAAGCTGGTCATTGCGACAGGCTCGCTGCCCTTCATCATCCCCGTATCAGGTCATCAACTGCCCGGCGTGTTGCCGTATCGTGATCTCGACGATGTCGACAACATGCTGAGGATCGCGCAAGGGAAGGGGCGGGCGATCGTCATCGGCGCCGGCCTGCTCGGTCTCGAGGCAGCCTATGGCCTGAAGCGTCAGGGCATGGATGTCACGGTCATCCACCTGATGCCGACCATCATGGAGCGCCAGCTCGACCCGGCCGCCGCCTATCTCTTGGAAAAGGCGCTCACCGAACGCGGCATTGACATCATCACCAAGGCCAACACCAAGCAGATCCTGGGCACCGAAAAGGTCGAGGGCATCGAGCTGGAAGATGGCCGCGTCATTACCGGCGACATGGTGGTGATGGCCGTTGGCATCCGCCCTGCATCGAGCCTTGCCAAGGACGCCGGGATCGCCGTCAACCGGGGCATCGTCGTCGATGACGGCATGATGACCTCGGACCCCAATGTCTTTGCGCTTGGCGAATGCGCCGAACACCGCGGCACCTGCTACGGCCTGGTCGCGCCACTCTACGAGGCCGCCCGGGTTCTTGCCGATCGGCTGACCGGCGGCACCAGCGAATATCACGGCTCCGTCGTCAACACGAAGCTCAAGGTCACCGGCATCAATCTCTTCTCCGCCGGCGACTTCGCAGAAGCGCCTGATCGAGAGGAGATCGTTCTGCGCGATGCGTCTGCCGGCATCTACAAGCGCCTCGTGCTGAAGGACAACAAGATCATCGGCGCCGTGCTCTATGGCGAAACGGGAGATGGCTCCTGGTTCTTCGACCTGATGAAGCGCGGAACCGATATCTCTGAGATGCGCGACACCCTGATCTTCGGCCAATCCTACCAGGGGGGCACCCCGCTGGACCCTATGGCGGCCGTTGCAGCCTTGCCGGATGATGCAGAAATCTGCGGCTGCAACGGCGTCTGCAAGGGGAAGATCACGACGACGATCTCCTCCAAGGGCCTGACCTCGCTCGATGACGTGCGCGCCCATACCAAGGCATCCGCCTCTTGCGGCTCCTGTACCGGGCTCGTCGAACAGCTGATGGCTCTGTCTTTGGGCGATGCCTACAACCCCGCCGCCGTCACGCCGATGTGCTCCTGCACCGAACTTGGCCATGACGACGTCCGCCGTCTGATCAAGGCCAAGGGGCTGAAGACCATTCCGGCCGTCATGCAGGAGCTGGAGTGGAAGACCTCCTGCGGCTGCGCCAAGTGCCGCCCGGCGCTCAATTACTACCTCGTCTCGGATTGGCCGGACGAATATGCCGACGACTATCAGTCGCGTTACATCAACGAGCGTGTCCACGCCAACATCCAGAAGGACGGCACCTATTCCGTCGTGCCGCGCATGTGGGGCGGCGTCACCAATGCCGCCGAGCTTCGTGCCATCGCCGATGTCGTCGACAAGTTCGAAATCCCCATGGTCAAGGTGACTGGCGGCCAGCGTATCGACCTGCTCGGTATCGAAAAGGAAGACCTCCCCGCCGTCTGGGCCGATCTCGGGAAGGCAGGTTTTGTGTCAGGCCAGGCTTACGCAAAGGGTCTGCGCACAGTGAAGACCTGCGTTGGTTCCGACTGGTGCCGCTTCGGCACGCAGGATTCGACCGGCCTTGGCATCCGCATTGAGAAATTCATGTGGGGCTCCTGGACACCGGCCAAGCTGAAGCTCGCCGTATCCGGCTGCCCGCGCAATTGCGCCGAAGCGACCTGCAAGGATATCGGCGTGATCTGCGTGGACAGTGGCTTCGAGATCCATTTCGCCGGTGCCGCCGGCCTCGATATCAAGGGCACCGATGTTCTGGGCCTCGTGAAGACCGAGGACGAGGCGCTGGAGCACATCGTTGCACTCACCCAGATGTATCGCGAGCAGGGGCGCTATCTCGAGCGCATCTACAAATGGGCAAAACGCATCGGCCATGACGAAATCCGCCGCCAGATCATGGAGGATGCCGACAAGCGCCGTGCCTACTACGACCGCTTCGTCTTCAGCCAGAAATTCGCCCAGGTCGATCCGTGGTCGGAGCGCGTCTCCGGCAAGGACAAGCATGAGTTCAAGCCGATGGCGACCATCAACTACAATCAGGCTGCGGAGTGAGGCGATGAACGGAAACTGGATCGCAATCGGGACGATCGACGACATCCCGCTGCGTGGCGCACGCTGCGTTAAGACCCCCCAAGGCAAGATCGGGGTGTTTCGCACCGCCGAAAACGAGGTCTTCGCCATCGAGGACCATTGCCCCCACAAGGGCGGCCCGCTCACGCAGGGCATTGTCCACGGCAAGGCAGTGACCTGCCCACTGCACAACTGGGTCATCTCGCTCGAAACCGGCCGGGCGCTTGGGGCCGACGAAGGCGAGGTCAAGACCATCCCGGTCCGCAATATCGACGGTCATCTCTCCATCATGCTCGAAAGCATGATGGTCGCAGCCGAGTAAGTGGGAAGATCAACGCGCGGAGCCGCAGACATGTCCTGTGAAACCAAGACGACCTGCCCCTATTGCGGTGTCGGCTGCGGCGTGATCGCCGCAGTTGACGACGAGGGGAAGGTCAGCGTGCGGGGAGATCCAGACCATCCGGCCAATTACGGTCGCCTTTGCTCCAAGGGGTCGGCGCTCGCCGAAACGCTCGACCTCGAAGGTCGCGCGCTTCATCCGGAAATCCATGGACAAACCGCCGGCTGGGACGAAGCGCTCGATCTTGTTGCCTCGACCTTCCAGCGGACGATCGCCGATCATGGCCCCGATTCCGTCGCCTTCTACCTCTCCGGGCAGTTACTGACCGAAGACTATTACGTCGCCAACAAGCTGATGAAAGGCTTCATCGGCTCCGCCAATATCGACACCAATTCCCGCCTGTGCATGGCCTCCTCGGTTGCCGGCCATCGCCGTGCCTTCGGCGCCGATACGGTGCCCGCCTGTTACGAGGACCTGGAGCTCGCCGATCTCGTCGTCCTGGTCGGCTCCAACATGGCCTGGTGCCATCCGGTCCTCTATCAGCGCCTGGTGGCGGCCAAGGCTGCCCGTCCTGCCATGAAGGTGGTCGTGATCGATCCCCGCAGAACCGCGACCAGCGACATCGCCGACCTGCATCTCGCGGTCCGGGCGGACGGTGACATCGCCCTTTTCAACGGTCTGCTCGCCTATCTGGCGGAAACAGGCGCGATCGACGAAAACTATGTCGGAAAGCACACCTCCGGGTTTGGCGAAACGCTGCTCGCCGCCTCGCGCGGAAGCATGGCGGATCTCTCCGATGCCACCGGCGTGTCCGGTATGCTGCTGCGCCAATTCTTCCGCCTTTTCGCCCAGACTGAGAAGGTCGTCACCTGCTACAGCCAGGGGGTCAACCAGTCCTCCGTCGGCACCGATAAGGTCAACGCCATCCTCAACTGTCACTTGGCGACAGGCCGGATCGGTCGACCCGGAATGGGGCCGCTGTCACTGACCGGCCAACCCAATGCCATGGGCGGGCGCGAGGTCGGCGGGCTCGCCAATATGCTCGCGGCCCATATGGCGATCGAGAACCCAGAGCACCGCGAGCGCGTGCAACGCTTCTGGAAATCGCCTGCAATCGCGCAGAGACCCGGCCTCAAGGCTGTCGACATGTTCGAGGCGGCGGCCGATGGGCGGATCAAGGCGATCTGGATCATGTCGACCAATCCGGTTGTCTCAATGCCTGATGCCGATGCGGTGAAGGCAGCCCTTGAGGCCTGTCCCTTCGTGGTCGTCTCGGACATCCAGAAAGATACCGACACGGTCCGTCTCGCCCATGTCCTGCTGCCGGCCAGTGGCTGGGGCGAAAAATCCGGTACGGTGACGAATTCCGAACGGCGGATCTCTCGGCAGAGGCCATTCCTGTCCGTTCCATGCGAGGCCCGCGCCGACTGGTGGCAGTTGGCTGAGGTCGGCAAACGCTTGGGCTTCGGTGCTGATTTCGCCTATCGCGGTCCTGCCGATATCTATGCCGAGCATGCGGCGCTCTCCGCCTTCGAAAACGACGGCGAACGGGATTTCGACATCGGTGCGCATGCCGGAATTGTCGACCTCGACTACGATGACCTCGCACCGTTCCAATGGCCTATGCGTCAAGACGGATCGAAGGCTGCCCGTTTTTTCGCGGATGGTGGCTTCTTCACTGCGGACCGAAAGGCGCGCCTCGTGCCTGTTGCGACGCCTGCGCTTGAAGAGGCGGATGAGCGCTATCCCTTCACCCTCAACACGGGCCGGATCCGCGATCACTGGCATACGATGACACGGACGGGGAAAAGCGCCCGGCTGTCTGCGCATATTGCTGAACCCTTCTGCGAGATCCATCCGGGGGACGCCGCGAGCGCCGGCATCAATGATGCCGATCTCGTCTGTGTCGAAGGCGCAAACGGCAGATCGATCATCTTGCGAGCCCTGCTGACCGAACGGCAGATGCGCGGCGCGATCTTCGTGCCCATGCATTGGACGGGCGAGACAGCACCCAGCGCCCGTGTCGACACCCTGGTCTCCTCCCGCGTCGATCCGACCTCCGGCCAACCGGCGTTGAAGATGTCCCGCGCGTCCGTCACCCGCCACGCGGCGAAGGCCCATGGCTTCCTGGTATCGGCGAGCCGTCCACTCGACCTTCCATTCACCTACTGGGCGATCGCGAGAGCCGAAGGCGGCTACCGCGTGGAATTTGCCGGAGACCCGCCCGCCGAGGGCTGGGAGACCTGGCTGCGGCGCAGCCTGCAGCTTGAAGATGATCATGAGTTCTCCGGTTACATAGACCAGCGAGCCGGTGACCACCGCCTGCTCGCCTTCGAGGGAGAGAGGCTTGTGGCTGGCCTGTTCGTCTCTTCGGACCCTGTTTCGGTGTCGCGGCAATGGGCGGTCGATCAACTCACGGAAAGCCATCCGGATCGCAGTGCGCGCTCCATGCTGATTGCCGGTCGACCGGCTGCCGGCCGACCCGACAAGGGGGCGATCGTATGCTCCTGCTTTTCGGTCGGCATCAACCAGATCAACGCGGCCGCACGAAGCGGCTGCCGGTCGGTCGAAGCCATCGGCGTTGCCTTGAATGCCGGAACGAATTGCGGCTCGTGCCGCCCCGAAATCAGGAGGATCCTCGATGCGACGCAACCCATTGCCGCCGAGTGACGGACAGGAGCGCATTTCGGCGCTCGCCAAGCTTCCGGTGTTCTGGAACCTTGCCGGCAAACGGGCGGTCATTGCGGGAGGATCGGATGGCGCTGCCTGGAAGGCAGAGCTATTGCAGGCCTGCGGCGCTGCCGTCGAGCTCTACTGCGAAACCGATGATCTCGGCGAGACGATGACAGCGCTGATCGAGCGGACATCCCTGATCCACCATGCCCATCCCTGGCATTGCGGCATCTTCACCGGGGCCTCGCTGGCGCTCGCCGACTGCGAAACCGAGGACGAGGCGCGTGCCTTCTTCTGTGCGGCGCGTGCGGCGGGCGTGCCCGTCAACGTGATCGACAAGCCAGCCTTCTGCCAGTTCCAGTTCGGCTCGATCGTCAATCGCTCGCCGGTGATCGTCTCGATCTCCACCGATGGCGCTGCCCCCATCCTCGCCCAGGCCATCCGCCAGCGGATCGAGACACTGCTCCCTCCATCTTTGAAGCAATGGGCAAGCCTTGCTCAGTCGTTGAGAGAAGCAATCAATCGCCGTCTGGCACCGGGCGGGCCAAGGCGTCTTTTCTGGGAACGCTTCGTTGCCCGGAGCCTTTCGACCAACGAACCGCCCAGGGAAGGGATCGCTGACGATCTGCTCGCCACGGCGGAGCAGATCGCAACTGAGCCGCGCACCGGTTCTGTGACCTTGGTCGGCGCTGGTCCAGGAGATCCTGAGCTTCTGACGCTGAAAGCCATGCGGGCGCTGCAGGCAGCCGATGTCATCCTGTTCGACGATCTCGTCTCGCCGGAGGTTCTGGAACTGGCCAGACGCGAGGCGAAACGTTTCCTCGTCGGCAAGAGGGGCGGTCGAGAGAGCTGCCGTCAGGATGACATCAACGACATGATGGTGCGCTTCGCGAAATCAGGCAAACGGGTGGTTCGGCTGAAATCGGGTGATCCGATGATCTTCGGTCGCGCGGGAGAAGAGATCGCACGGCTGGAGAGCGAGGGAATTGCCGTGGATGTCGTGTCGGGCATCACCGCAGCCTCGGCCATGGCGGCGTCGCTCAAGACGTCGCTCACCCACCGTGATTACGCCCAGCAGGTCCGTTTCGTCACCGGCCATTCCCGGCACAACGA
This sequence comes from Rhizobium sp. R86522, assembly GCF_042466255.1. Lineage (NCBI taxonomy): Bacteria > Pseudomonadati > Pseudomonadota > Alphaproteobacteria > Hyphomicrobiales > Rhizobiaceae > Rhizobium > Rhizobium sp. R86522. Next base: position 2,939,056 of record NZ_JAXHBX010000001.1, on the reverse strand, counting down.
ACTGCCTGGAACCATCGACTGGGGCTCACTCGCCAGGCCGAACCAGACTTCGATCTTCTACATGGGGGGACGCATGGCTGGACAGATCGAACAGCGCCTGAGGGATAACGGCATGACGTCTGACACGCCTGTCGTTGTGGTCTCCTCAGTCAGCCGCCCGCAAGAACGTCGCTGGGCAGGCTCTCTTGGACGCCTAGCAGATGCCATGCGGACAATCGGCGTCGACGAACCTGTTCTGATCGGCGTCGGCGCAGTGTTCAGCCGGCGAGCCGAAGCTACGGTTCTCAACCACGAATCCCTTTCTCAGGAACAGAGGTTCGGGCCCATTTGACCAACGTGAGCGAACGCCTTTTTGAAGTACTAGCGCTGTTGCCGTTTTGGGCGCGCCAGAGCTAGCGTTCTAGAGGGTCTCCAGCCGATTTTGCGAGACCCGTTTTAAGCACGAGGAGTGGCTGGAGATCAGCAGCCAGGATTCCTCATGTTGAGAAGGCGTCGCTTTTTTCTGTGATAAACAGACGCTGTTTTCCGCGGAAAAACGGACTTGAAACGGCCTGCCTGGATAAGCTGGATTCCCGCATGATTTCAACGGATTAGAAATATAGCCTATGATTTTCCTCTGTTTTCCCGCCACGAGCGACCGTGGATGCAATCTTTGTGCCCTGGCTTTGGGCCGACGTCAACATGGCGGGAGAGCGGCAATTATTTCCGCTCGGGAGTGCAGAGCCGGAGGTGAGGTTGACACTCAAGCAGCAGTGAAGCGGCTTCATTTCCGGCGTTCGGCTTGCAGAACAATAGCCCAGAAGAGACCGTTCGCCCCATGATGCTCAAGGGCTAAATGCGCCGGTTTTCCTGTGTAGGCTATTGCTGGTGAAACAATCTGTTACCTTCTCGACACAAACTGCAGCCCAGCCCTCTGCTAAGTGAGGAGGGCTGCGCTATGAATGGACTTGCGGAGAGAATACCCTTGGATGCCTTAGCCGAAATTCTGATCGTTGACGATGACGGCCAGATCCTGATCCTTGTGGCAAAGTTCCTGAGGGCAAACGGGTTCCGTGTTCACACGGCGCGTAACGGGGTCGAGATGGCCGAGACTTTGAAGCGGCTTTCAGTGGATCTAATTGTCCTTGATCTGATGCTCCCGGGCAAGAACGGGCTGGAGATCTGCCGTGAACTCCGTCGCACTTCCTCCGTCCCGATCATCATGCTGACGGCCAAGGGTGACGAGACGGATCGCATTATCGGTCTTGAGGTCGGGGCTGACGACTATCTGCCCAAACCCTTCAATCCTCGCGAACTGCTGGCACGCATCGGCGCGGTGCTACGGCGGACTCGCACGGCTGGCAACCCGACGACTGAGCGTGCCGGTCGGAGCTTCAGCTTTGCTGGATGGTCGCTCGACACCATGAAACGTGAACTGACCGCACCGAGCGGCGTGGTCGTGGATCTTTCAACGGGGGAATATGACCTGCTGCTCGCGTTTCTCGAAGCGCCACAACGCGTTCTCAGCCGTGAGTTCCTCTTGGACGCGGCCCGCAATCGTGCGATCGAAGGCTATGATCGGTCTATCGATGTTCAGGTCAGCCGCCTGCGTCGCAAGCTCGACGGGCGTGAGGATCTTATCAAGACAGTGCGCGGCGCGGGTTATCTCTTTGCGACGGATGTCGTCCGTGCATGATGTTCGTTCCGAAACACGGTTACAAGGCTGGTGGCGGTCGATAGACAGCCTGAGACTGCGGACAGCCCTCGTCGTGCTGTTTGGCATCTCTCTCGTCCATTTTGGAAGCCTCTTCACTTACCACCAGAGCCTGGAAAAAGAACTGGACCTCGCAAATGAAGTCCGGCTTGCAGACCAGCTACTGACAATCAAACGATCCGTCATGCGTGCGCCGCTCGATGAACGGGAGGATGTCGCGCACGACTTCTCCGGCGGTTCGATAGACGCCCATTGGGGTTCAACTCCCTATGCGGTTGAGGGTGATACCGCTGGCCAGAACTGGGAGCCACTTCGTCGCAACCTTCGAGCACTTGCTCCCGAAATCGCCGAAGACGGTCTAATCATCGGGCCGGATAACCAGGCAGGTGATGATCCGCATCTGGCAGTCGTGTCGATCAAGCTCCCCGATGCGTCGTGGATCAACGTCAATCTGGTCTCCTGGGACCGCAAGGTGCCGCCGCCGGGAGGAATGCTGGTTTCGACGACCTTGATGGCTCTCGGGGCAATCATCGTCTCCATGCTTCTGGTGCGTTGGTTCACTCGTCCTCTGACTGCTGTCGCTACCGCGGCCAAGGATTTCTATCGAGGCAAGACCGTCGTGCCCGTTGCGGAAAAGGGTCCGCGGGAGGTGGTTGAACTGGCCGTCGCCTTCAACGACATGCAACGGCGCATCGAGCGATTGATCGAAGATCGCACCCAAGCACTCGCAGCCGTTTCGCATGATTTGAAGACGCCGATCACACGACTGCGGTTCAGAGCCGAGGATCTGGCCGATGGTGTCGCGCGCGACGCAATGGCCGAGGATTTGACTGAGATGGAGCGGATGCTCGATCAGACGCTGTCTTTCCTTCGCGGTGATCGTAGCGACGAGGAACTGAAGCCGATCGACATCGTCGCGATCCTTGAAACTCTCGTCGATGATGCGGTCGATCGCGGCGCATCCGTCGAGCTTTCCGGTGCTGCTCATGCAATTATCACGGGGCGTCGGCTGGCGCTCAAGCGAGCCTTTTCCAATCTCATCGAGAACGCACTCAAATACGGTAAGAGGGCGTGGGTCGAGGTCGATGATCGGCGATCCGACGTTGTCGTCACAATCGGTGATGAAGGCCCCGGCATCGCAGCAGAGAACATCGAACGAGCCCTTTCTCCCTTTGTTCGGCTCGAGCCGTCCAGGAACCTTGAAACCGGCGGTTTCGGGCTCGGCCTCCCGATTGCCCAGGCGATCATTGACGGGCATTCCGGTACGCTTCGCCTGGAGAACGGTCAAACGGGAGGGCTGGTCGTCAGTGTCATCCTCCCGAAGGACTCGCCAAAATCATCCTGAAACATTCTGTAACAATCGGGACATCGACGGACAAAGAGGCGCAGCTACACCGAAGCAAATCAACTTTTGCTCAGGGTTACGATGGTCGACCGATTCGCCTCTGTCCTCGCTGGAATTTGCCTTTCCATCACAGGACTTGCTGCATCCTCCGCTGCGGCCCATGAGGGCCATGATCACGGCGCTCCGCCTCCGCCTGTCTCCACCACGATCGCACCGCGCGCCGACGCTTCGACGGCCGATCTTGAGCTGGTTGCTGTAGCGCGCGGAGAGCGGCTGGAAATCTTCCTCGACAGCTTCAAGGGCAATGAACCGGTCGACGGTGCGATGCTTGAAATTGACGGCCCTTCAGGAACGCTGACAGTCGAACCTGCGGGCGAGGGGACCTACGTGGCGAATGCGCCATGGCTGACAAATCCCGGCTCGTATGATCTTGCCATCACCGTGATGGCCGGAGACGTCTTCGACGTCCTGACAGTCACCATGGTGATCCCCGAGATGGCCAGCACCGCCGTGCCAGTGGTTGCCGCTGATGGTTTCCTGATCAGTTCGGCTTTTGCGCAGGACGTGGGCGCGCGGCTGCAGCGACAGGACATGACACTGTGGGCCGTCGGCGGTGGCGGTATCGTGGTCGGGCTTCTCCTTGCTGCACTCTTCCGCCGCCGCAAACCTGCCGGATCTGTCGCTGCGATCGCGGCAGCCCTCGTGCTTGCCGGAGCACCGCAGTCCGAGGCCGCTGGTCCTGCAGCACTCACGGCGCAAGCAGCCGAACGGGATGTCGCCCAGCGTTTTGCCGATGGTTCGATTTTCGTGCCGAAGACAACCCAGCGCATCCTTGCCATCCGCACGATCTTCACGGAACAGGCCGCCCATTCTGGTACCGTCGAGTTGCCGGCGCGTATCATCCCAGACCCAACGACATCCGGCTATGTACAGGCATCCGTGTCGGGAAGGCTTCTGCCGCCTCCCGGCGGCTTCCCCCAACTCGGCACGCGTGTCGCCGCTGGCGATGTACTGGCGCTGGTCCAGCCCTCACTCAGTGCCGCTGATCTGACGAGCCAGCAGCAGCAGGCCCGAGAGCTCGACCAAGAGATCATGCTGGTCGAACGAAAACTGCAACGCTTCGAGCGGCTTCAATCGGTGGTGGCGCGCGCCGAGATCGAGGATGCAACACTGGAACTCCAGGGCCTGAAGGCACGGCGCGCCAATCTGGAACAGGCACCGACGGCGGCTGAAAAACTGACCGCACCCGTATCAGGCGTCATCGCTGCGGCCCAGGCCGTTGCAGGACAGATCGCAGAGCCCAACACCATCATCTTCCAGATCATCGATCCCAGCCGTTACTGGGTTGAAGCTTTGAGCTTCGACGCGCATTCGGTCACTGGTATGGCCAGAGGCAAGTTCATGGACGGCCGGACCGCCGAACTCACCTATCGAGGAAGCGGCCTTGCCGATCGTAATCAGGCGATCCCCATACACTTCAGCGTTGAGGAGACGCCTGATGGTATTCGCGCCGGGCAATTGCTGACCGTCTTGTCGTCGACCACGCAAGAGCGCGCAGGCATCGCTGTTCCGCGCACGAGCGTGCTGCGTGCCTCAAACGGCCAGTCGCTCGTCTATGAACACACCAATGCGGAGCGTTTCGTACCGAGAGAAGTGCGCACGGAGCCGCTGGATGGCGATCGTCTTCTCATCGTGTCCGGGGTCGAAGCCGGAAAACGCATCGTCACACAGGGTGCCGAACTCCTGAACCAGATCCGCTGAGGCTCCGATGTTCAATTTTCTCGTTACCCAGTCGTTGCGGAATCGGCTTTTCGTTCTGGCGATCGCGGCCGTCCTGATGATATACGGGGCGTTCACGGCCACACGTTTGCCCGTCGATGTCTTCCCAGATCTCAATCGGCCGACCGTCACGATCATGACGGAGGCCGAGGGGCTCGCACCGGAGGAGGTCGAACAGCTCGTTACCTATCCGCTCGAATCCCAGATGAACGGCCTTCCCGGTGTGAGCCGTGTCCGCTCGACTTCGGGCGTCGGTCTCTCGATTATCTATGTCGAATTCGACTGGGACACGGATATCTATCGCAACCGCCAGCAGATCGCCGAGCGTCTGTCACTCGTGCAGCCGCAATTGCCCGCCAATGTCGTGCCGCAGATGGGACCGATCAATTCGATCATGGGTCAGGTCATGCTGATTGCTGTGACCGGGCCTGAAACCATTTCGGCCATGGAGTTGCGGGAACTGGCCGATTTCACTGTCCGACCGCGAATCCTTAGCATTCCGGGTGTCGCCCAGGTCATTCCGATCGGGGGCGAAGTTCGCCAATATCGCGTATCTCCGAACTCCGCCGCCATGCGGGCACTCGGCGTGTCCTTCGAACAGATTGAACAGGCTCTCGCGCAGTTCGGCTCCAACACCGGGGGCGGCTTCACAGACCAGTACAGCCGCGAGTTCCTGATCCGCAATGTCGGCCGCACTCAAAACATCGAGGATCTGGCGAGCGTGGTGGTTGCCAGTGTCGATGGCCAGCCGGTTCTCCTGCGGCAGGTCGCGGAAGTCGGATTTGCACCACGCCTGAAGCGCGGAGATGCCGGTTACCAGGGGCAGTCTGCCGTCATCGTTTCGGTAGAAAAGCAACCTGATATCGACACTGTCAAATTGACCCGCGAAGTCGAGGCAGCCCTTAGCGAAATCAGCGCCACATTGCCCGCGGGCGTCAAGGCCGATCAGGTCCTGTTCCGGCAGGCCAATTTCATCGAGACTTCGATCGGAAACGTGCAGAAGGTTCTCGCCGAGGCAATCGTCGTTGTTGCCATCATCCTGTTCGTCTTCCTCCTGAATACCCGGACGACAGCGATCTCGCTGACGGCTATTCCGGTATCCATTCTGGTCACCGCTATCGTCTTTCACCTGCTCGGGTTGTCGATCAATACGATGACGCTTGGCGGGTTGGCGATCGCCATCGGCGAACTGGTGGACGATGCCGTCGTTGACGTGGAAAACATCTTCCGGCGCCTGCGGGAAAACCGGGAAAAGGGCAATCCTCGTTCGGTGTTCGACGTCGTCGTCTCCGCAAGCCAGGAAGTCCGCTCGGGCATCGTCTACGCAACGATGATCATTGTTCTGGTCTTCGTGCCCTTGTTTGCCCTGTCAGGCATTGAGGGCCGGCTCTTCGCGCCGCTCGGTCAAGCCTACATCATCTCCATCCTCGCTTCGCTCGTGGTCTCGATCACGCTGACCCCCGTCATGGCCTATTACATGCTGCCGGGCTTGAAGCGTCTCGATGAGCATGAGGGCGTGGTCGTGCGGGTTCTCAAACGCGCCAACCGTCGGCTGCTCGACTGGTCATTCCGCCATCCGAAGATCTTGATGTCGACCGTGGTCGCGGGTGTCGTGGCAGCGGTTCTGTTTGCCACCCAATTGCCGCGCTCGTTTCTGCCGCCCTTCAATGAAGGGACACTGACGATCAGCATGCTCTTTAACCCCGGCATCTCGCTTGCCGAGAGCCATCGGGTCGGCCTGATCGCAGAGCGGTTGATCATGGAAGTGCCCGAGGTCGAGCAGGTGGGCCGTCGCACGGGACGCGCCGAACTCGACGAACATGCAGAGGGCGTCCACTCGTCCGAAATCGAAGTGGCGCTCGCTGCAGACGGTCGGTCCAAGGACGAGATCATTGCCGATATCCGCTCGCGACTTTCGGTCCTGCCCGTCGCGACCAATGTCGGCCAGCCCATCTCCCATCGCCTCGATCATATGCTCTCGGGCGTGCGGGCGCAGATCGCACTCAAGATCTTTGGCGAGGATCTCGACAGCATCCGCGGCTTTGCCGAGGAGTTTCGTGGCAAGCTGGCTGAGATCCCTGGGATCGTCGACCTGCAGGTCGAAAAGCAGGTTCGCATCCCGCATCTCGAGGTCATTGTCGATTACCGGCGGGCTGCCCTTTACGGCATCCAGCCGGCGGCCGTGACCGAGCAGCTTGAGCGCCTGTCGAACGGGACGGTCGTGTCCCGCATCGTCGACGGCAACAAGCGGTTCGACGTCGTGCTGCGTCTCGAGGACGAGACCCGCAGCACCAAGGGGCTATCGGATCTCCTCATCGAGACGCCTGCAGGCTGGATCCCGGTTAGCCAGATCGCAGAAGTCCGCGAGACGGATGGCCCCAACCAGATCCTGCGCGAAAACGGCAAGCGTCGCGTCGTGGTCCTTGCCAATACCGACGGCGAAGCCGACATGGCCACGGTCATTGCCGAGATCCGAAAGGTGATCGCGACCTCGACCCTGCCACCCGGCTTCTTCGTCAGCCTTGAAGGGACCTTCCAGGCGCAGGAAGAGTCGATGAGGACGATCGGTCTCTTGTCCATCATCTCGCTGACGATGGTGTTTGCGATCCTTTATTCGCGTTATCGCTCGGTGCTCTTCGTCTCGATCATCATGGCGAGCGTGCCGCTTGCGTTGATCGGCTCGGTCACCGCGCTCTGGATTGCCGGCCAGCCGCTTTCTGTTGCCTCGATGATTGGCTTTATCACCCTGACCGGCATCTCGACACGGAATGGCATCCTGAAGATCAGCCACTACATCAACCTCGCGATCCAGGAAGATCTGCCGTTCGGCAAGGAACTGGTCGTGCGGGGCTCGCTGGAACGTCTGACCCCGGTCTTGATGACGGCCCTGTCTGCGGGTGTCGCCCTGATCCCGCTGATGATCGATGCGACCGCACCTGGCAAGGAAATCCTCCACCCGGTCGCGATCACGATCTTCGGAGGCTTGGTCACAGCGACCGTACTCGACACGCTTCTCACGCCGACGCTGTTCCTGAAATACGGTCGCAAGCCTCTGGAGCGCCTGGTCGAGCAGGCGCGCCGCCAGGCCAGCGATGCACAGCAGTCTGCCGGATCAGCCACCCGAACTATTGAAGCCTTTTAGTCCTGCCAGGAGAACTCCATGCGTCGCAGCCTGCTTGCCCTGTCCCTCATCGCCGTCATGACGGCTCTTCCCGCTCATGCACATGCACCACGCCCGGGTCCGAACGGCGGCCTCAAGGTAGATGCCGGGGCAAACCATCATGTCGAACTGGTCGCCACCGGGACGACGGACATGACGATCTACCTCTTCGACGCGGCCGACCAGCCTGTCTCGGCAACCGGACACACAGGCAATGCAATCCTTTTGATCGACGGCGCTGTTCGTCGGTTTGCGCTGTCTGCTGCTGATGGCAACCGCCTCACGGGGACTTCGCCCGTTCCGGTCAATCCGGGTGTCAAGGGTGCGATCCAGGTGATCACCCCGGACGGGACCACCGCGCAGGGGAAGTTCTAATCTCGGAAGCGCGCGAGGGAGAGTGGTAGGATCCTTGACTTGGGGCAAAGATGTCACGCCATCGCCGTGCCAAGATCAGGTCATCAACTGTCTGGAGCCCTGCCGTGCATCTCCCTTCATTTTTGGGGGGGGCTAACCGAAGGTCGCAGGAGAGAGAATGAGACGCAGACAGTTTTTGGCTGTGGCTGCCACGGTGGCTATGACACCCGCCACTGGCTTCGCCGCAGCGCCATCGGTCATCCTTCATAAGGATCCCAATTGTGGCTGCTGCTCATCATGGGGCGATGCTTTCACCAAGGGGGGCTTCTCGGTTCGCGCTGTTGAGGAACCGGACATGGATCACGTCAAGCAGCGCTTCAAGGTTCCGCTGTCCGTTCGAGCCTGCCACACAGCGGAAGTACAAGGCTATTTCCTTGAGGGACATGTGCCGATCGATGCCGTGAGAAGGCTGCTCGATGAACGACCACCCCTGGCCGGGCTCGCAGTCGCAGGAATGCCATTGGGTTCGCTCGGCATGGGCGGTTCGCCGGAACCCTACGACGTCATCGCAATTCCGCGCGATGGGGGTGAGATGTATGTTTATCAGTCATTCAAGCCGGACTGACAGGAGCTGCTGCTTTTGCAGGCTACAGTCCAAACGACTGGAGGATCGGGCACGGACCGCTCTTCCCAGATGAGCACTCTGCAACCAGGCGCTGGAGCGCGTCGCGGGTCCGATTGAGCTCGGCGATCCGCGTTTCCAGCGCGATTAGCCGCGCCTTTGCTGCCTCGCGTGCCCGCTCCCTGTCATCTCCGGCATCGAGTTCGAGCAGTTCTCGTATCTCCTCCAGCGTAAAACCAGCGGTCTGGGCCTGCCGGATGAACTGCAGACGCCTCAGATCCTCAGTTCCATAGCGCCTGCCACCCTCGAGACGCTTAGGGGTCTTCAGAAGACCCTTGCGCTGGTAGAACCTGACCGTCTCCACGCCGACGCCGCCGGCTGATGCAAATTTTCCGATTGTCATGTCCATGGGGTGTTGACTCCGTACCATGGTACGGAACCTATGGTCTTGCCAACTGTTTCACAAGCCAAAGGAGACGTGAAATGTTGGACAGAGTAACACCCTCGACTACAGCGAAGAAAGCCGTCCTCTACCGGATGGTGACTGCGGAGCATACGTGCCCGTACGGCCTGAAAGCCAAGGACCTGCTCAAGCGATCAGGCTACGAGGTCGAAGACCATCATCTGAAAACGCGCGCGGAAACGGACGAGTTCAAGCAGGAGCATGACGTCCAGACAACGCCCCAGGTTTTTATCGGCGGAAGCCGTATCGGAGGCTATGACGATTTGCGGCGGCACTTCGGAAAGCCGGTTGCAGATCCCAAGGCGACGACCTATCGGCCTGTCATCGTGCTGTTTGTCTTGACTGCCCTGATGGCAACGGCAGCAAGCTACGCCGTTCTCGGGACGCCTTTCACCATCAAGGCAGCCGAATGGTTCATCGCCTTCTCGATGGTCGTTCTGGCCATGCTCAAGCTTCAAAATGTCGAAACCTTCGCGACGATGTTCCTGAACTATGATCTGCTCGCGAAGCGGTGGGTGCCATACAGCTATATCTATCCCTATGCCGAAGGACTCGCGGGCGTCCTGATGGTCGCCGGCATCGCGAACTGGCTGTCCGTTCCCGTGGCTCTGTTCATTGGTGGCATTGGCGCAGCTTCGGTCTTCAAGGCCGTTTACATCGACAAGCGTGAGCTGAAATGCGCCTGCGTCGGTGGATCGAGCAACGTACCGCTCGGGTTCATCTCACTCACCGAGAACCTGATGATGATCGCGATGGCGGTGTGGATGGCATTGGCCTACTCCGGGATCATGCCAGGACATCAAATGTGATAACCTAGCCATCAAACGAAACGAGGATGCCGGCGGAGCGATCCGCCGGCATCTGACATCTCACATCACCCGCTTGATATCGCTATAGGCGCCGTCGGTCTTCAGCGTCACCGTCACGGGATCGCCGGTCCGGTTGCGCCAGAACCAACCATGATTGCCGTCGAAGGCAGCTTCCAGAACGCCAGTGTCCTCGGCAACGCCGCGACCCTTCTCGTAGCTGATGCTTTCGCCGCCACCGTCACCATGGGTGTCGAAGTTCACCTTCGAGCCATTGGCGGTCCAGCTATAGTTGGCCTTGGCGCCCTTGAGCATGACGAGCTTGACCTCAGCACCTTCGCCAGGCTGCAGCGTGATCGACACTTCGTCCTGACGCACGGCATCCTGCGCATAGGCCGCGGAGATGCCGAATTCGCGGATGATACGCTCAAGAAGGTTCGATCCTTCTTGTGATCCGGGTGCCGGCTGCGGAGCAATGAGGCTCTCGCCTGCATTCTGGTCCTTGATGCGGTCGAGTTCGGCTTCTTCGGCAAGCTGCGCCTTGATCTCGCCCATCTCGGTCAGGCCCATGACGGCGCCAAGTCCGGTCGGATCCACGGCATATTCCGAGGGCATCACCACGGTGACCAGGAGAACGCCTGCGGCGATGACGGAGATGATTGTTGACTTGACGAGCTGTGCCGAGGACGGGAGGTCGTCGGGATTGGGAGCTTGAGAATTGAACATGGTTTATTCCTCTGAGGTTCAGGAAACGAAATAGCCGGTCATCTGCATGCCAAACAGCAGCCAGCCGGCGGTCATCATCAGGACATTGGCGGTATAGGCATGGCGCAGGAAACCCGAGGTCTTGCGCCAGTAGCTCATGGCAATCAGGATGATGGTAAGCGCGATAAGCTGGCCGATCTCGACGCCGACATTGAAGGCGAGCAGGTTTGGGATCAGCCCGTCCTCGGCAATGTCGTATTCGAGGATCTTGGTCGCCAGACCGAGCCCGTGGAACAGGCCAAAGACGAGAGTCGCCACCTTGGTATTCGGCTGGAAGCCGAGCCAGCGCTGGAAGGCGCCGAGATTGTCGAGCGCCTTGTAGACGACCGAAAGCCCGATGATCGCATCGATGAGATAGGAGCTGACATTCCAGCCATAGTAGACGCCGAGCAGCATCGTGGTGGAATGCCCGATGGCAAACAGGCTTACATAGAGAGCGATGTGCTTCAGCCTGTAGAGGAAGAAGATCACGCCGAAGAGGAAGAGCAGATGGTCATAGCCGGTGACCATGTGCTTTGCGCCCAGATAGATGAAGGGGATGATGTGAACCCCCGAGATCTCCTGGATATAGCCCTTGTCGCCTTCGGCAACGGCATGGGCCGCCGCCCCATGGTCGAAGAGCAGCAAAGAGAGGCTGGCAAGCAGCAGGGTGGCGACGATGTGGCGGGTATAATCCCTGTGCCACACGCCTCCTAGAAGCAGTGTTGTCATGTTGGATATCCGTGAACGGTTGAACCGACCGCCTGGGGCGGCATGGATCAGACGAGGTTCACGAAGCGCGGCGGGCGGTCGATGCCATAAAGGCGACCATCATCCCGCGTCGTATCGACCAGGATGAAGGCCGAGTGCCGACCATCCGGCACCTTGGGCCGGGATCCGGACACGAGACCGGCTTTTTCATGCGTATGGTCAGCATGATGATGCTCAGCATCAGCCGTGTCGACGCCAAAATCCTGATCATCGTCGTGAGAGTGATCGCCATGATCATGTCCATGGTCCAGCATGGACTGAGCCGAGGCGTGTTCGATCAGCGGATGACTACTCTGGGGCACGAACGAAAACACCAGCGTGGCGAGGATCGCCAGCATGGTCATCAACAGAGATCCGAATCGTCGTCCACCGCGAAACTTCATGGCCGACGAGATAGCCCTGATTGATGGCGGAAACAAGAAAGCCGATTGAAATATCCCCTCCAGGGGGATAGGAATGGCCCATGAGCGAACATCGACACGAAACGCATCCCGACATCATCAAGCGCCTCAAGCGCGCCGAGGGCCATCTGAGGAGTGTCACCGCCATGATTGAGGCGGGCAAGCCTTGCCTCGACATCGCCCAACAACTGGATGCCGTTGAGAAGGCAGTCCGCAACGCCAAGCGCACGCTGATCCAGGACCATCTCGACCATTGCCTGGAGGAAACGGTCGGTGCGCTGGATCTTTCGCAGCGAAAGACGATCGACGACTTCAAGACCATCACGAAGTACCTCTGAAGGACGCGGTCGATGCTGGATGTTCTGCGCAATCGAACCTACCGGCATCTGTTTTTCGCGCAGGTCATCGCGCTTGTTGGAACGGGGCTTGCCACCGTCGCCCTGGGTCTGCTTGCCTTCGATCTCGCAGGCGATCGTGCCGGAGCGGTGCTCGGCACGGCGTTGGCGATCAAGATGATCGCCTATGTCGCTGTCGCCCCGATTGCCGGAGCCTTCGCTGAAGTGCTGCCGCGCCGGGCCATGCTGGTTACGCTCGATCTCATCAGGGCCGCAGTCGCGCTCTGTCTGCCCTTCGTTTCGGAGATCTGGCAGGTCTATGTCCTGATCTTCGTTCTCCAGTCTGCGTCTGCCGCGTTCACTCCGGCATTTCAGGCGACCATCCCGGATGTCCTGCCGGAAGAAAAGGACTATACCCGGGCGCTTTCTCTCTCCAGGCTCGCCTATGATCTGGAAAGCCTTGTCAGCCCGATGCTGGCGGCTGCCCTGCTGACGGTCATCTCCTTCCACTCGCTCTTTGCCGGAACCGTATTCGGATTTCTGGCCTCGGCGGCACTCGTCGTTTCTGTGACGCTGCCCAATCATCCCGCGAAAGAGCGCCGGAGCATCTACGAGCGCACGACACGCGGTTTGAAGATCTATCTCGCGACGCCACGGCTTCGCGGTCTGCTCGCACTCTGCCTCACGGTGTCTGCCGCAGGCGCCATGGTGATCGTCAACACCGTCGTCTTCGTGCAGGCAAAGTTCGAACTGACAGCCTCCGACACGGCGATCGCACTCGCTGCATTCGGGTCTGGCTCGATGCTCGCGGCACTCGTGCTGCCCAGGCTTCTCGACCGAATGCCAGACAGGTTGGTCATGCTCTACGGCGCTGCACTGCTCAGTGCAGGTCTGATCGCGACCGCGTTCATCGAGACCTACGGTTTGCTGCTGGCGCTCTGGTTTCTCCTTGGTATCGGCTACTCCGTTGTTCAGACACCATCCGGCCGTCTGCTGCGGCGATCAGCTCATCCGGAGGACCGGCCAGCACTCTTCGCGGCCCATTTCGCCCTGTCTCACGCCTGCTGGCTGATAACCTATCCCCTTGCCGGGTGGCTCGGTGTCGTCGTTGGTCTTCCTGGGACCGCCTTGATCATGGCGGCGATGGGCGCGGCGGGTCTTGTTACCGCGGTGTCCCTTTGGGAGATGGCGGATGAAGCCGAGGTGGAACACAGTCACGATGACCTTGCAGATGATGACCCACATCTGCGCGAGGGACACCATCGCCAAGGTCGCCGGCACAGTCATGCCTTCATGATCGATCGGCTACATCCGGACTGGCCGCGTGAGCACTAATATCGGCTGATACAAGTTATTCGGTATCTGTGGAATGTCCGGTGTCGGTCCCCTACACAGAGATTGCTTGCGGGTCCCAGCCAGTTTTGCGAGACCCGCTCAAGCACGACGGATGGCCTGAAGAACGGCAGCCAGGATTGCTCAAGTTTTTGAGAAGGCGTCACTTTTTCCTGTGAGAAACGGACGCCGATTTTCAGCGGAAAACCGACCTAAAAGAGCTCGCCTGGAGATCCTGGATTCTCACATTATTTCAAGGACTTGACAAAATATCCTTTGATTATCCTGTGTTTTCCCGCCGAGAGCGACTGTGGGTGCCGTCTTTGTGGCCTGGCTTTGGGCTGACGTCGATATGGCGGGAGAGCGGCAATCATTTCCGCTCGTAAGCACCAAGTTGGAGGTGACGCGGCATTCGTATGCGGCTGCCCGAGTGCGCTGTGTTAGAGCGTAAATGATCGCGCAGCGACAGTTTGATATATCGCAAAATGTGCCACCGCTCGTGACGGTGCTGATGTTTGCACCCCCTATTTTGGATTTACCAAACGCTTCAGATCGGCCGATCTATTTGGCTCACGCAAAAATCGGCGGGATCTCGATCAGCTTGCGGCCGTCGCTGCTTCCTGTCTCGAGGATGTCGAAGGCTGCGGTAAGCATGCCGGGCACGTCCTGGCGTGCCATTTCGATGTCGTGGCCAAGTAGGGCGACGAAGGGGTCCCAGTCAAAGCAACCGATGATGGGTTGCTCACCCTGAAAGTGGGCTGAGGACTTGATCCAGCGCATGACGCCTTCGAGCGAAATGGTTGAGTTGACGAACATGCCGCGCGGCACGCTTCCTTCTCTGGCCGCCATGGCGCTGAGCGCTTGCGCGGCCTTTTCTGGCGCGTAGCCGCAGGCGAGGACATGATGTTCCTCGATTGGCACGCCGAGATCCTGATGGGCAGTGCGGAAGCCGCGGATACGTTCGGCGGTGTTATGGTCACTGCCACGGCCGCCGATGAAGAGCAGCGGCGCCATGACACCAGTTTTAGTGTGATGGTTGATCAATGTGCGCCGCGTTAGCTCGCGCGCGCCGGCGAAGTTGTCGGAGATGATCGACGTCGCCTTGGTTCCTGGTAGGTCAAGGTTCAGACTGCGAGTGCCTGCAGCCAAGCAGATGTCTGTTATGCGATCCGGATCGGTCGCACCCGTGGAGATCAGCCATTCCACCTGGTAGGACAGCATGGTGCGTGCCGCTTCCATCTCTAAGCCAGGATCACGCAGCGTGCAGGTTATGATCGGGAACAGCCCGCGCTCGCGCGCCATGATTTCGAAGGTCTCGACGATCGAGCCGAAATAGCGGTTGTCGTATTTAGGAACAATCATGCCAATGATCCGGGACTTTTCCCGGCGCAGCAGGCTTGCCTGCATGTTGATGGCGTAGCCCTGTTCCTCGGCGATCCGGGTGATCTTTTCTGCCAACTGGCTACTGATCCGGCGCTTTTTCCAATTGCCGTTCAGGACGGCGCTGACAGCACTTGCGGACGTTCCGGCGAGTTCGGCCAGATCGTAAATCGTCGTCTTCTTCTGCGGGCGCTGCTGATTCACGAATTCCTCCTGCGAGTCTCAACTTGACATCAAATGAGAGAAGTGGCAATTCATGCTTCATCGATTGAGCAGTGGTGCTCAATCGATGATACAGGTTGGCTGTGGAGGGTCGACCGGGAGGCGTTCTGCCAGTGCCCATGTCTTGCGGCGCCGATGTGCTCGGCGACGAACGATGCGCTGCGTCCTCATGTCGGGCGATGCGGAATGGGCGGGAGAATGACAGTCCGGAGCAGCCTCACAAGGCGAGCTGTTCCCATTCAAGGAGGAGAATGAGATATGAAAATTCGTTCCATGCTGCTGGCGACCGTCGGTCTCGCCGCAATGCTTTCCGGCTCTGCTCTCGCGCAGGAAGGGGCGACAGTCGCCTTCCTGATGCCCGACCAGGCATCGACGCGCTATGAAGAGCACGACTATCCGGGCTTCAAGGCAGAGATGGCAAAGCTCTGCCCGACCTGCACCGTCATCTACCAGAATGCCAATGCGGATGTCGCGCTCCAGCAGCAGCAGTTCAATTCGGTGATTGCGCAGGGCGCCAAGGTCGTTGTTCTCGATCCGGTCGATTCCGCTGCGGCCGCCGCTCTCGTCGAAATCGCCCAGTCCCAGGATGTAAAGGTCATCGCCTATGACCGTCCGATCCCGGACAAGGCTGCAGACTACTACGTGTCCTTCGACAATGAAGGCATCGGCCATGCGATCGCCAAGTCGCTGGTTGACCATCTGAAGGCCAGTGGCGTTCCGGAAGGTGCGGGCGTGCTGCAGATCAACGGTTCGCCAACCGATGCGGCGGCTGGCCTCATCCGTGACGGCATCCATCGCGGCTTGAAGGACTCCGGCTACAAGACGCTTGCCGAATTCGACACGCCGGAATGGGCGCCGCCAAAGGCACAGGAATGGGCCGCCGGCCAGATCACCCGCTTCGGCGCCGAGATCAAGGGCGTCGTTGCTGCCAACGACGGCACCGGCGGTGGCGCCATCGCAGCCTTCAAGGCAGCCGGCGTGAACCCTGTCCCGCCTGTCACCGGCAACGACGCGACGATCGCGGCGCTGCAGTTGATCATCTCGGGCGACCAGTACAACACGATTTCCAAGCCATCGGAAATCGTCGCGGCTGCAGCAGCAAATGTGGCTGTGAAGCTGCTTAAGGGCGAGACGGTCGAAGCCAAGACCACCCTCTACAACACACCGTCCGAGCTCTTCGTGCCGGCCGTTGTGACCGCGGAAAACATCAAGGCAGAGATCTTCGACAAGGGCATCCAGAACCCCGAAGATGTCTGCACCGGTGAATATGCCGAGGGTTGCAAGAAGCTCGGCATTATCAAGTAATGATCTCCCAAGGCGCTCGGTCGGGGCTTGCTCCGGCCGGGCGTATTCCATTCGCAAGGAAGAGCGCCGCGTCATGCAACGAAATGACATCGGTCTGCCCCCGAAGGGCACGACCATCTTGAAGCTGAGCAATGTCTCGAAGAACTTCGGCGCGGTATCTGCGCTGAGCGACATCGAGTTGGAAGTAAAGGCGGGCGAGGTCGTCGCTCTCGTCGGTGACAACGGTGCCGGCAAGTCGACGCTGATCAAGGTTCTGGCCGGCGTCCATCAGCCGAGTTCCGGCCGGATCGAGTTCCTGGGCCAGGAAGTGTCGCTCGACAGCCCGAGCCGCGCGCTCGAGCTCGGCATTGCGACCGTCTTCCAGGACCTGGCGCTTTGCGAAAATCTCGATGTCGTCGCCAATCTCTTTCTTGGACACGAACTCTCGCCTTGGAACCTCGATGAGGTGGCGATGGAGGTGCGTGCCTGGACGCTGCTGCGCGAACTCGCCGCCCGCATTCCCTCGGTACGTGAGCCGATTGCCTCGCTGTCAGGTGGCCAGCGCCAGACGGTCGCGATTGCCCGCTCGCTTCTGCTCGACCCGAAGATCATTATGCTCGACGAGCCGACGGCAGCACTTGGCGTTGCGCAGACGGCAGAAGTCCTGAACTTGATCGAACGCGTCCGTGAGCGCGGCCTCGGGGTCATCATCATCAGCCACAACATGGAGGACGTCCGTGCCGTTGCCGACCGCGTCGTCGTCCTGCGTCTTGGCAAGAACAACGGCGTCTTCTCGCCCGACGCCTCGAACCACGAACTCGTGGCCGCCATTACCGGCGCCACGGAAAACTCTGTCTCGCGCCGCGCTGGCCGAAAGGCCGTCGAACAGGCCGAAATCGGCGGGAGCCCCGCATGAGCACTCAGATGTCGAATGAAAACAAACCTGCGCCTCTTGCTCTCGATCGCAGCGATGAGCGCGTCCGCCACGCCGATGGCATCGGCGGTATGGTCCGTGCCTTCGTCAGCCGGGTTCGTTCCGGCGACCTCGGAATGTTGCCGGTCGCCATTGGTCTGATCGTCATTTCGACGGTCTTCAGCATCCTCAATCCGATCTTTCTTGCGCCGAACAACCTCGTAAACCTGCTGTTCGACTGCGCGACAGTCGGCATCATCTCGCTTGGCATCGTCTGTGTGCTCATTCTCGGCGAGATCGATCTCTCGGTTGGCTCGATGAGCGGTCTCGCCTCGGCGATCATCGGCGTGCTCTGGGTCAACTCCGGTATCTCATTGCCGCTCGCCATTGGTGCGGCACTGGTGACGGGAGCGGGCGTCGGTGCGATCTACGCGATGATGTACAATCGCCTGGGCATGCCAAGCTTCGTTGCAACGCTTGCCGGCCTGCTCGCGCTGCTCGGCTTGCAGCTCTATATCCTCGGCCCGACGGGCAGCATCAACCTGCCCTATGCCTCGCCGCTCGTCCGGTTCGGCCAGATCCTCGTGATGCCTGACTGGCTGTCCTACCTGCTGGCACTTGTGCCTGGCGCCGTCCTGATTGTCGCCGGTATGGTCATCCGTGCGCGTCGACAGGCGGTCAATCTCTCCTCGCAGCCGATCAGCAGCCTCATCGTCAAGGCCGTGGTCCTGACGGTCGTGCTTGAAGCTGCAGTCTACTACCTGAACCTCGGGCGCGGCGTACCATGGATGTTTGGCCTGTTCGTGGCCCTGGTCGTGATCCTGAATTATGCGCTCACCAAGACCAAGTGGGGCCGCTCGATGTTTGCTGTCGGTGGCAACCGTGAGGCTGCGCGCCGCTCGGGTATCAATGTCCGCCGCATCTACATGAGCGCATTCATGCTTTGCTCGACGCTGGCAGCTCTCGGCGGCACCTTGTCCGCATCGCGTCTCGCCTCGTCTAGCCAGCAGGCCGGCACGGGTGACGTCAACCTCAACGCGATCGCAGCGGCCGTCATTGGCGGCACCAGCCTCTTCGGCGGACGCGGCAGCGCTTATTCGGCACTGCTTGGCATTATCGTCATCCAGGCGATCTCGAACGGGTTGACGCTCCTCAACCTCAGCTCGTCGCTTCGCTATATGATCACCGGTGCTGTTCTCGCCATCGCCGTCATCGTCGACTCGCTTGCCCGCCGCTCCCGCGTCAGCCATGGCCGCGCCTGATCCAAAGACTGGAGACTTGTTATGACTGAACTGATGAAGGGCAAGGTTGCCGCTATCACCGGAGCGGCCTCCGGGATCGGTCTTGAATGCGCCCGAACCCTGATCGCCGAAGGCGCGACCGTCGTCCTGATCGACCGCGCAAAGGACAAGCTCGAGACGCTCTGCCAGGAACTCGGCGAGCGTGCCAAGCCGCTGGTGGTCGACCTCTTCGATGGGCCTGCCGTCTCCAGCATGCTGCCGCGCATTCTTGAGCTGGCAGGCGGTTTGGACATATTCCACGCCAATGCCGGTGCCTATATCGGCGGTCCAGTCGCGGAAGGCGATCCTGATGCCTGGGACCGCATGCTGAACCTCAACATCAACGCTGCCTTCCGCTCGGTGCATGCAGTCCTGCCGCACATGATCGCGCAGAAGTCCGGTGACATCCTGTTCACCAGCTCAATCGCCGGCGTCGTTCCGGTCGTCTGGGAGCCGATCTACACAGCTTCGAAATTCGCGGTTCAGGCCTTTGTCCATTCGACCCGCCGCCAGGTGGCGCCCCATGGCGTGCGCGTCGGTGCGGTTCTGCCGGGTCCCGTTGTTACAGCACTCCTCGATGACTGGCCGCAGGCCAAGATGGAAGAGGCGCTTGCCAATGGCAGCCTGATGCAGCCGAAGGAGGTGGCCGATGCCGTGCTCTTCATGCTGTCGCGGCCCCGCAATGTGACCATTCGTGACCTGGTGATTCTGCCCAACAGCGTCGATCTCTGACGCCTGCTTGATCCTCAGTAGCCTGCCCTTGAAATGCGGAAACAGACGAGAAGACCATGACCTCAGCACAGAACTCGACCGAGGGAGCCACGCGTTACGTCATCGGCGTCGATGTCGGAACGGGCAGCGCACGTGCTGGCCTCTTCGACCTTGAGGGGCGTATGTTGTCGGTCGTCAAGCGCGAGATCACGCTTTACCGCGAGGCAGGCTCGATCGTCGAGCAGTCGAGCACCGAGATCTGGAACGCGGTCTGCGCTATCATCCGCGAGGCGGTGGAGGCAGCCGGAGTGGCGCCGGATCAGGTCATCGGGCTCGGCTTTGACGCGACCTGCTCGCTGGTGGTGCTGGGTGAGGGTGGTAAGCCGCTTGCAGTCGGCCCCTCGGAAAAGGCAGAGCGTGACATCATCGTCTGGATGGACCACCGCGCAGTCGCCCAGGCCGAACGCATTAATGCGATGGGGCATGATGTGTTGCGCTATGTCGGTGGCCGCATCTCGCCCGAGATGGAGACGCCGAAGATCCTGTGGTTGAAGGAAAATCGCCCGGCGACTTTCGCAGCCGCTTGGCAGTTCTTCGATCTCGCCGATTTTCTGACCTGGAAATCGACTGGCGCTCTCTCGCGCTCGACATGTACCGTGACTTGCAAATGGACCTATCTCGCCCATGAGGCGCGTTGGGATCAAAGTTATTTCGAGCAGATCGGCCTTTCAGAGCTGGTGAAAGAAGGCTTTACCCGCATCGGCACTGACATCGTCGAGCCCGGCACCCGATTGGGGCAGGGGCTGACGCCTGAAGCCGCCGAAGCCATGGGTCTCAAGCCCGGTACGGCCGTCGCCGCGGGCATGATCGATGCCCATGCGGGTGGCATCGGCACGGTCGGCATTGGTGGCAAGCCCGCCGAGAACTTGGCTTACGTCTTCGGGACCTCCTCCTGCACCATGACGTCGACGGCTGATCCCGTCTTCGTGCCTGGTGTCTGGGGGCCGTATTACTCGGCCATGGTACCCGGCATGTGGTTGAACGAAGGTGGTCAGAGTGCTGCTGGCGCGGCGATAGATCAGCTTCTCTCTTTCCATCCCGCTGCCGCCGAGGCGACCGCCCGGGCGCAGGCCGAGGGGAAGTCTTTGCCCGCCTTCATGGCCGAGCAGGTAGCACTCAAGATTGCCAATGCCTCAGAGGCCGTCGAGCTCGCTGCGGGCCTGCATGTGGTGCCGGAGTTTCTCGGGAACCGCGCACCGTTTGCTGATCCGCATGCCCGCGCAGTCATTGCCGGGCTTGGAATGGAGCGTGACTTCGACAGTCTGATCGCTCTCTACATCGCCGGCCTCTGTGGGATCGGCTACGGATTGCGCCAGATCATCGAGACGCAGGCAAAATCCGGTGCGTCCGTGGAGCGGGTGGTAATCAGCGGTGGCGCGGGTGCAAGCCCCTTAGTTCGCCAGATCTTGGCAGACGCCTGTCGCAAGCCTGTTGTCGCGACTGAAGCGGACGAACCTGTCCTGCTCGGCTCTGCCATTCTTGGTAGCGTTGCGGCTGAGGCCTTCCAAGATGTTCGCGATGCCATGCGTGAACTCACAAGGAGTGCTTCGATCCATACGCCGAGCGGCCAGCGTGTAGCGACACTCCATGAAGGACGCTATCAGGCCTTCCTCAACCTTCAGGAAGTTTCGCGGACCATAAGGTCGTTCTAGCATTGCTAGGCAGCAATCGGGCTGCGGGTGCAACTCGTGACACTGAGGCCTGAGGCTTATGCGGGCCCGCCATTGGTTATTGTGCCCGCCTTTGCTGATCAGTCGAGAGGGGTGGAATGCCTCACAGGGCTGTGGGCTGACGTCAACATGGCGGGAGAGTGGCGATTATTTCCGCTCGGGAGTGCAGAGCCGGAGGTGAGGTTAGCATTTGAGCGGGGCAGCTAAGCGCCGTCATGCCGGTCGTTGGCAATCTCAATTGATTGCTCTGAAAGCCGCCGCATCGCGCACCAAGTCAGCAGCCTTTCAAGTGGAGCGCTAACTCAAACCGGGACGCAAGTGGTGATCTGCTCCGGAACCTAGATCACGAGCAGCTCCGAACGGCTACGCCGGCTCGCCGATTATCACGAGCGCCATTTAGTCATTGTTCTGGCGGCGGGAGTGAGAGTTCACACTCGAATCCCGTGACTCCCTCAGGCAGAACCACAGTCCTCAAGCTCATCGCGCCGCTCATCTGAGCCACCAGTTTTTCGACGATCGCAAGACCGAGACCGGCTCCAGGCTTACTCGTATGGCCGCGCCTGAAGCGCGCTCGGTAAACATTAAGGTCTGGATCGAGTGGAACGGAAACGGCATTGGTCACCGTGATGCGCCCATCCGCGGAGATGGCGATCGTGACGGGCTGTTCGGCATCGCCGTAACGAGCTGCGTTTTCCAGAAGGTTGTTGAAGGCAATGGCGAAGGCGTCTGGGTCGATTGCTCGTACGAGGCCCAGCAACCCGGGTTCCGGCCGCAACTCGATCATCGCGGTTGGATGCGAGCGCTGGAAGGTCTCGACAAGCAGCTTTACGAGGGCGAGCAAATCAACCGGAGTACTGGATAATCCGACGCCTGCCTCCGCGCGGGAGAGTTGCAGCAGTTTTTCCAGCATAAGCGATAGGCGACGAAGCGCCTCCAGCACCCGATGCGACCGCGACCGGTCATCCGGCTCGGTGAGTTGATCGGCCAGCAGTTCCATCTGGGCGAGTGCGCCGGCGAGTGGTGTTCGAAGTTCATGGGCGCTGTTGGCGGCGAGGTCCCGTTCTGCTTGCAACGCGAGCTTCAATCGTCCGAGAAGTGTGTTGACCGAGCCCGGTATCGTCGCGATTTCTGTCGGAAGCCCAAACAAAGCGATGGGTTCGAGGTTGTTGCCATCGCGTCTACTGATCGCGTCCCGCAGTTCATTGACCGGCCTTGTCGCCCGCACGACGACCCAGCGGATTGCGAACATGCCGAGCGGAAGCAGAAGCAGGATCGGCAGCAACAGCGTCAAGGCGCTTTCAAGCGTCGCCTCGCGTCGATGCGCGAGCGAGTCCGCCGCCTGGACGAAGAGCGTATCGCTGACCGCCGCGATGGTGAAGATCCGTCTGTCATCGCCGCTCCAGAAGCCGGGCAAGAGCGGTGCGGCATAAGGTTCAGCTCCGACATTGTGCGAATGGAGGAGCACCCTTCCGGAGGCATCGCGCACCTGATAGGTCAGGTATTCGTCTGTTGCGCCAGGATTGAGCGCCGCCACCTGGTCCGGCCCTTTGCCGATGTCGCGACGGAAGAAATCGTCGATGACGAGAGGGGCGAGGCGTTCCGTGGTCTCCTGCAGCGCGCTGTCAAACACTTCATCGAATTCAGCACGCATGACGTGAATGGAGAGTCCGACCGCGATCGTCCAGAATAGCACGAGCAGGACCGACAGAGAAAGGACAAGGCGTCCGGAAAGGCTTCGGGTCTCAACTCGCATCGGCGGAAATCCTGTAGCCGATACCGCGCACGGTCTCGATCGCATCCTTGCCCAGCTTTCGGCGCAAGCGGCTGACATAGACTTCGACCGTGTTGCTCTCGACCTCCGCCCCAAAGGCGTAAAGCGCTTCCTCGATCTGGGCCTTCGACACGATGGCGCGTTTGCGGGCGATCAGCCTGTCGAGCACGGCCCATTCGCGGGAGGAGAGAAGGATTTCCGCACCGTCCCCAGCCGCAATCCGCCGCTCGGAAGGGTAAACTCCGATGCCTGCGATGGTGAGATCGGGCAGCTTGTGCGTGCCGTAGCGTCGCGATACGGCGTGAATACGGGCCTGGAGCTCGCCGAGATCGACAGGTTTGACAAGATAGTCGTCGGCCCCGGCATTCAATCCGGCAATGCGATCGGACACCTGGTCGTGGGCCGTCATGATGATGACAGGCATCTCATCGCGGCGGGCCCGCAGAGCCTTCAGAATACCGAGCCCGCTCCCATCCGGCAGCCTGAGATCGAGGAGCACGAGATCATAGGCTGCTGCTTGAAGGCTCGCCTCGGCCTCGTCACACGAGAGCGCCCAGTCCACGGCATGGCCCTGGCGGTGCACGTATGTCTTCACCGCATCGCCGAGCATTTCATCGTCTTCGACCAGCAAGACCCGCATTCATTTTCCCCTGTCAAAGAGATCGAGATCTCTTGTCGCGCACCAAACTGACAGCCCGCTGAACCGCCCGCAAGGTCTGAGCTCGCCCTTCAGGTGGCTGTCAGCTTGCGGGTCGATCCTCCCCTCGTGTCCAACACCAGGAAAGGAACACATTCCATGCAGAAGATCATCATCGCTCTCGGCCTCGCAGCTGCCTTTGGCGGCACCGCACTTGCTTCCGAAAAATGCAATGTCGCCATGGCCGACTGGAAGCCGCGCGAGGCGCTGCAAACCAAGCTTGAAGGCGAAGGCTGGAAGGTCCGCTCGATCAAGACCGAAGACGGCTGCTATGAAGCCTATGCCATCAATGCCGAAGGCAAGAAGGTCGAAGCCTATTTTGACCCGCAGACCCTCCAGTCGGTCGACATGAAGATCGAGGACTGATCGATGACGTCGACTGTCAAGGTCTGGGATCGTCCGGTCAGGCTCTTTCACTGGAGCCTCGTGGGCAGTGTCGCCTTGTGCTGGTTGACGGCGGACGAGTTGCAAAGCCTGCACGAGGTGGCAGGCTATGCGGCCGCCGGCCTGATTGGCCTGCGGCTCATTCTCGGCATAGCCGGGACGCGCTACGCCCGTTTCAGCCAGTTCATCCGCTCGCCGAAGCGCACGCTGCATTACGCCGGCGACATGCTTCGCCACAAGGAGGCCCGATATCTCGGCCACAACCCGCTCGGGGCCACCATGGTGGTCGTGTTGCTTCTGATGGTCGGTGGCATCGCGCTCACCGGCTGGATGCAGACGACGGATGCCTATTGGGGCATTGAATGGGTCGAGGAGACACATGAAGCGCTCGCTCAATTGCTGCTGGTGGCCATCGCTGTCCACGTGGTGGGCGTCATTCATGCCAGCCTCCGGCATCATGAAAACCTTGCGCTTGCCATGTTCACCGGGCGCAAACGCGCACCGGACGGCGGCGATATTCTCTGAAAGAGAAGCCCCAACGAAACAAAGGACGCCGCAAACCGCGGCGTCCTTGTCTGTCGTGAGTAGGTTTGATGGGTTTGATGGGTTTGATGGACCGAATCTCTGAAGTGCCCCTCAAGACGAGACTTTGCTGCGGCAGGCTGCAAAAATGTCGAGGGCCGGGTCATAGACCGCAGTCTTCACCTGCATCAGGCCGAGCACACTGTGGAAGAGGTTGTCGTGCGAATGGGGCAAATCCGCCTTGGATGTGAGGCACGGTTTGTCGATGCCGGTCGACTGTCGAAGGTCGGGTGACGTCCAGAGAACAAGCGGAACATGGGTCTGTTCGGCTGGCGCAAACATATACGGCGCGCCGTGCAGATAGAGACCGTTTTCGCCCAGCGACTCGCCATGGTCAGACATGTAGATCATCGCCGTATCCAGCGTTTTGGCATGGGCGCTCAGCTTGTCGATTACCTCGGAGAGAATATGGTCGGTGTAGAGCAGGGCGTTGTCATAGGCGTTCCTGATGGTCTCCGGCGTACAGGCATCAAAGTCTGCCGAGCGGCAATCCGGCACGAATTTGCGGAACTCGTCGGGATAGCGTAGATAATAGGCGGGGCCGTGATTGCCGAGCTGGTGGAGGACCAGAACGGCGTCGCCATCCACCTTGTCCAGCCAGGCATCGAGGCCGTCGACCAGGATTTGGTCCAGACACTCACCGCCATGGCAGAAACGCGGATCGTTCGATTTGAAGAAATCGGTCTTCTGGATTCGATCGGCGACATGTTTGTCGCCGGTGTTGTTGTCCCACCATTCGGTCTTGATGCCGGCATGGGTGAGGACATCCATCAGGTCCTCTGTCGCCAAGGCTTTTGCGTGCGAGTAGTCCCGTCGACCATAGACCGAAAACATGCAGGGCACTGAGACAGCCGTCGCCGTTCCGCAGCTAGAAGTGTCGCTGAAATAGGTGATGTCGCGCTTCGAAAGCTGAGGGTTCGTCGGGCGCTCGTAGCCGCCGAGCTGGAAACTCTGCGCCCGCGCCGTTTCGCCAACGACGATGATCGTGACGCGTGGTCGGCGGCCATTGGCCGGCAGAGCATCCAAAACCCTGGCATCGGTACCGATCGGCTGGAGAACAATCGCTTGCTCGCGTGATCGTCCAATCAGGAAGCTGGCCGCGCTTCCGACCGGAAAGATCGGGTTCAGCGTTCGGAACCAGTCACGGTGCTCACGGGTGCTGAAGATGAATGTGCCGCTGTTCGAGAGGCCAGCACCAGCAAATACCAGCAGAGACGGCGCGATGATCATCAGATTGACTATGAGTTTTTTGAGGAGTGGACGGTGCACGACCTCGACCCAGGCGATGAACAGCGAGGGCAGGATACCAAAGAGCCCCATATGAAGGACGAAGGCACCGGTCATCAGGTGGCCGGCCTCGGCCGTGTTGGTCTCGGCCGCGTTGCGGATCATCTCAGTGTCGACGATCACGCCGAAACGATCCATGAACCACGCACTCGCCACGCTGGTGATCACCATGAGGATCAGGGCCGGCTTGATCAGGTATTTGGCTGAGAACGTGACGGTCAGCGCGACAAAGGCGGCCAAAAGACCGACCGCCAGCCCAACAAGCGCGAAGCCTTGCCCCTGGAGGTAGAGGAAGGACTTGCCCCAGAAAGTCCCGTTCATGAAAAACAGCAGATAGACTGCGGTGAGTAGGCTCAGCCATTCGCTGCGCAAGCGCGGTCTGAACTTCAAAAGCGTCTTCAACAAGCCCGCTTCCTTTCGTGCATGGATCCTAAGATCCGATGCACTGCCGTGCAAAGCTGACAGACACCTGAACGTTGCTTATGGAGGAATGCGTTCTCGACGGTCAGCCAGATCAGCTTCGAGCCCACCAGTATGCCCAGGCCCCCCTGCCGTAATGATTTCTGCTATGCGCCTCCATTTCGGTCGTTCGGTCTTCATTGCCCTCGCCTGGCAGCGGACATAGCGCGGGAGTGGCGTCACGCCGCATTCCCGACTTTTGGCGTCGACTACGGCAGAGACCATGACGTCGGCGACAAACGCTGCTGGCACAAAGGCACAGTGAAGCCCTTTTCTAGTCACTGGGCGAAAGGCTTCTTCCTACTCAAACATCCTCGTTCCGAACGTGTCGCAGAAGGTACATCCCATAGAGAAAGTTTGGCAGGACGAGCAGTACAGGCAGCAGGAAGGCCCATCTGTCGACTTCGCCGCTCGACGCGGCACCGCTTGCCTCGCTGCTGGCAGAGATCGCGAATGTGCCGAAGTCCCACAGCGCATGATAGATGATCGCCGGCCAGATCGAGCCGGTGCGAACGAGAATGGCGATGAAGGCGAAGCCGCTCAGGGTCGCGGTAAAGGCCTGCAGCAAGGCGTTCAGGAATTCGCCCGTCGTCAGCGCGTTGAGGATGTGGACGGAGCCGAACAGGGTCGATGTCCATATCATCGCGGGCCAGAGCTTCACCCGGGTCCGCAGAGCCTCAAACAGCACACCACGGAACATGGTCTCCTCTGACAGGCCGACAAATGCGGTGCTGAGAAGGATCAAAAGCATCAGGTTGAGAGGTGGTAGTCCAAGGAGACCTGCCACGCTGAGGAACGCAATGACGTAAAGCGCCGGGAACCACATGATCCGAAGCGAGCTCATCGGGTCGGGCGCCCCGAATTTCAGGTCGCGCCAGCCTGCCAGGACAATGACGATGACGAGAAACAGAAAGGCCGCGATAACGTTCCACAGTGGTCCCTTGGAAAGGCCTTCAATCAAGGACTGCTTTTGCCCGCCGCTCAGCCAGATCCCGCCGCCAATGGTGATCGCGGCCCAGAGCACGTAGACGATGAGGCTGAGAGGGAGACGGGCCTTCCCGTGTGCAAAATTCATTTGAACCTACCTTTGTTCACTTGCCTTTGCCGTGGCGATACTCGGCAGTATTGCGCCTCTTCCCGGCATCTCGTCAGGTCCGTTTCCACATCGGCGGCACCATGTTTTTGCGCTTCACGGCCATGAGTAGGACCAAAAGGCCCGTCGCAGTACAGATAACAAGCGCGACAAGGCTTGCTTCCATCCCGAATTTTCCGCCGGTCAAAAGCTGCGGCCCTTCGATCACGGCCTTGAACAGGCCTGGCTGTTCGAAGGCGCCTGACACCGAGCCGGAGAAGATGCCGCCCTGGGTGAAATTCCACGCGATGTGGGCACCGATGCTCAACCAAAGCCTTCGCGTGACCAGATAAAGAGCGGCAAGCAGCAGGCCGGCCTCGATGGTGATGGCGAGCGCGCCAATGATGTTGCCGTCCGGGTTGCCAAGATGCACCAGGCCGAAGATCAGCGCCGAGACCAGTAACGCAATCCAGCTTCCCGCAAGCGCTTCGACATTGCGAAAGATCGTGCCCCGGTGCAGCAGTTCCTCGAAGACCCCCGAACTCAGTGCCATCGCCACGGACGGGAGCATGAGCGAAGCGGGATTGATGCCGTCGATGCTGTAGACCCCGAGAAGGATCAGGATCACGACACACAGTGTGTATAGGCCGGCGCCAGCGAACAGGCCGAGGCCCAGTTCGCGGCCCATCGCCGACAGGGCCAGTTCGTCCACGGTGCGCCTTTCCACGAAACGGACGAAGCCCACATAGACGGCGATTGCCAGCGCCGCCATCAGGGCCGCGCTGGCAATCGCCAGCAGAGGCCGATCGGCAAATTGGACGCTCCAGAACCCATTGCTGATGCCCATCAAAAGGAATAGCAGTGGGGCGAGCAGAAGGATGCGTGTCAGCGGAAACTGCAGGATGCGCAGCCAGAGTGGCGGCGCACCCTTTGTTGCAGCTCCTAAATCCCTTGTCTGTTCCCGAAGGGCCAAGTGCCGGACCTCACTTCGCTGCCTTTGCCCAGTCCGGGATGTGCCACTCGATGCTGATGCTTTCCGCGCAATCGTTCGACAGCTTGCGCCCGGGCTGGTTGATGAAAGCCACGCCCATATCGCCCACGCAGGACTGGTAGATTAGGGCGCCATGGCCGGCCTCGGGGATCATGAAGACCTGAGCATTGCTCAGCTCCTCGGTCGCGATCTCGGCCCAGCTCGCCGGCGTCTGGCTGTCATAAAGGCTGCCGATCGACAGAGTCGGAATGTCGCTCTTGACCGGGACCTGCCAGTTGTCGCGCTGAACCTGCTTGAAGGGAATGCAGGAACCGAAGACGAAGCGGGCCGCTTCGTCGGCATCATCCCCGATATAGGGGTATTTCTGGGCAGCGGTGAAGGCTTGGTAGCCCTCGAAACTGTTGAACGGCAGGTCCTCCTGGCAGGCGTAGTTGAAGAGATAGAGGTCGCCGAAGAAACCTTCCTCTGATCTTGCTACATCCCGCTGGATGATGGCGAAGTAGCCGGCGAGTTCGGCCTCGCTCATGCTGTCAATCAGAGCGGTCAACCGGGCCGTGGCTTCGCCCGTGGTATGGGTTTTGACGAAGGTGCCGAGGGCTTCCTTTGATGGAGTGATGACCTGCAGTGCGGCGTAATCGGCCACCATGCCGGCACCTTTTGTCGCATCGGTTCCGCGCGCGGCAATCAGCGCTTTCTCGAGCTCGGTGTCGAACAAGATGGCGACGGGGCCATAGTTCTTTTCCGCATCGATCTCGTCGCGCAGTTCTTCGATGACGTTCTGGTTGGAACGGGTGATCCTGGCAGAAATCA
This sequence comes from Rhizobium sp. R86522, assembly GCF_042466255.1. NCBI lineage: Bacteria > Pseudomonadati > Pseudomonadota > Alphaproteobacteria > Hyphomicrobiales > Rhizobiaceae > Rhizobium > Rhizobium sp. R86522. Next base: position 2,909,678 of record NZ_JAXHBX010000001.1, on the reverse strand, counting down.
TGGCATTGTCGGCCAATGTGCCGATCAGGGCGCGTTGCGCCTTGGGCAGTGTCGCGGAAGCCTTGGCAACGTCGTCGTCGCCCGGCATCGGCATGATGAAGTCGCGACCGACCAGCAGGTCGACGGTCGGCATCTCCTTACCGCGATGCAATTCGTAGATGAAGGCAGGCAGATAGGGCGTCATCGACAGGTTGCCGTATTTTGCATTGCGCTCCTCGAAAGGGCGGAAGATCGTCTTCGGCTCCACTGGCTTGCCCTGGTGGATGACCTTGCCGGCCTTGGCCGCATGCAGTGTCTCGATGATGATCTTGTCGAGCTCCGGGAAGGTCGCATTGCAGGTCTCATCCGCCTTGCACTGTTCGACCACGTGTTCGATTGGCTCGCTGACCTTGAGCGCGAAGGTGTCGTAGAGCTTTACCCAGGAAGGCGCCACACCGTCTATGATGACCGAGCGGATGCCCTCGGGTGCGACCCGCATGGCTTCCAGAGCCAGCTTCGTACCGTAGGAAATGCCATACATGTTGTAGCTCTCGTAGCCGAGAGCCTTGATGATTGTCGGGATGTCCCTGGCGTTTTCCGTTGTGTTGTACTTGGAGATGTCGATGCCGGCGGCCTCGATCTCCCGCAGGCAATCGGCAATCGTATTGTTGTTGACGTTCGATCCGTCAATGGCGGTGGTCGTATACTGCTTCTTGGCGATGCTGGCGGCATTGGCTGCCAGAGCGTTGAAGCACTTCACCGAATGACCGGACAGGCCTGCCGAGCGCTGGTCCCAGAACACCACGTCGCGGGTCTTCCGGAAGGGTTCGAAGGTCTGGGCCAGAAGCGGGATCTGCACCATTGCGCTCGCGCCTGGCCCACCCTGCAGATAGACGACCGGATCGGGTTCCGGATAGAGCGAATGCGATTTCAGGATCGCGAAGTCGAGGCTGATTTTCTTTCCGTCCGTCTTGGCATGATCCTCCGGAACCCGGACCCTGCCGCAAAATACTGTCTTACCTTCGATCTCGTCCACCGGGAGCGGGCGGGGGCAGACGATCTGGGTGATCAGCGTGCTTCCAGCCGTACCCGCTTTCAACGTGGCGAACCCGTCCTCGGCGTTGCCGGTGAGGAAGGAGATCAAGGCCAGTATGCCGGTATAGTCCATCGTAAAACCCCTGTTTTACTGCATCTTCGGTCATGAAACGGGTCGCGGCACCTGTGTCCGCGACCTGCCAGCAGGCGTTAGAGGCGGCCGCCCCTCAGGTCGATCAACTCACCGCTGTCACGCATCTTGCAGGTCATGTACTGCCGTCCGACTGCGGCCTCGATCATCCATTCATGCTTGCCCGGCGAGCGCGCCTTGGTGAAGTGGACCTGATGGGTGCCGACCGCGAAGTTGCGGGCCACAGTCTGGGCGCAACCCTGATAGGCCATGGGTGGCGCCTTGGCAGCGGACGCCTGCTGGCGATGCGCCATCGAATTCTCGCGCTCCCGATCACCGGCCTGATAGCCTGCGGCATAACCGCTTGTCCGGTTTCCTTCCCAATAGGGGTAACCGTGAACGCCGTCGCGATAGCCGCGCTCGAATTCAGCCGTCTCCTCGCCGCCGCCCGGCTCATAGCCCTCCTCATAATGATGCTTGCTGTGGGCGAGAGCGGCGATGCCGAGAATGGCGATGGCTGCGGCGGCCGCGGCCGCCTTGTCCTTGTCGCTCATGCCGGCTTCAACCGGCTGGAGACCCATCTGAAGAGCGAGGGTCATGGCAGCCAGCAATGCGACGATGCGTTTCATAGTCCCTCTCCTTTGCACTTTTCTGGTTCATGATCCTGATGTCTGCCGGTCGGCGATCTGCTCACCAAGCTTTCACCCGCCGCTCCGGCGGCACCCATTCCTTGTCGCCCTCCTTGATGTCGAAGGCCTCGTAAAACCCGTCGACATGCTTGAGCGCTGCCGTCGCGCGGTAGAAGCCCGGCGGATGCGCATTGCTCATGAAGACGCTGCGGATGGCCTCGTCCGTCACCTTCATCGCCCAGAACTGGGCCCAGGAAACGAAGCAGCGCTGCGCGGGTGTGAGGCCATCGATCGAGACATTTTCTTCCGGATGCTCCGCCAGATAGTCCTTGAGCGCGTCGAAGGCGAAGTTGATGCCGCCGACATCCGCCATGTTTTCGCCGACGCTCAGCGCACCGTTCAGCCTGAGGCCCGGCAGCACCTCATAGGCACCAGCCTGTTCGATGAGTTTGGCGGCCTCTTTGTCGAATGCGTTCGCGTCCTGCGGCTTCCACCAGTTGTTGAGATTGCCATCGGCATCGTAGAGCCGGCCCCGGCTGTCGAAACCATGGGTCATCTCGTGCCCGAGCACCGCGCCGATGCGGCAGAAATAGGTGGGCGCATCTTTCGTCGCCTCGAAAGCCGCCGGCTGCAGGATCGCGGCTGGCACCTCAAAGCCGTTGATCTGCATGTCGTAGCCGGCGTTGATGATAACGGGCAATGTCGAGGTGGAATCCGCGAAGGCCTCGTGTTCCACCGGCTTGCCGAGTTTCGCATAGGAGCGCGCTGTATCGAAAGCATTGATCCGCATGATGTTGCCGATCAGATCGTCCGCGCGGATGTCGACAGTCGAATAGTCGATCCAGTTTTCCGGATAGCCGATCTTGTAAGAAAGTTTTTCAAGCTTTGTGAGGGCCGCTTTCTTGGTGTCGTCGTTGAGCCAGGTCAGGCGCTTCATGCGGTTCTCGAAGGTTTGATGAACACGCTCCACCATGTCTGTCGCCTTGACCTTCGTCTCCTCGGAGAAGTGGCGCTCGACATAGAGACGCGAAACGGGATGACCGATGTTGGCCTGCAGGCTCTGTTGGACGAGCTCCTCGCGCGGCGGGAGCCGGTCAATGCCAAAGACGATCCGGTTCCATTCGCGGGCACTGCCATCGAAGCGTGTCCCAAGGAACGGCTTGAAGTGGTTGATGGCCCTGACCTTGAGGTAGTCCTTGATGTCGGAGAGTGGCCTGTCCGCCAGCACCCGCGAAAGTGTCGCAAGGTAGCGGGGTTGCGTCTGGACAATCGTTCCCGGCACCGAGACGTTGACGGCTGCGAGGATTTTCGTGAGATCGAGTGCCGGGATCTCGGCCTGAACAGCGTCGAACGGTTTGGGCTGGTAGCTGTTGTCCGGGTTCATCGATTCGACCGGTGTCAGCATTGCGCCATGCAGCTCGCGCTCCAGATCAGCAACTATGTCGACCACGGTCGCCGCACGGGCAGTTTCGTATCCGGCCTGTTCCAGAACGGTCTTCAGGTTGCCCCTCAGAGCAATATCGAGTGCCGAACCCGCCGGAGCCTCGTAGAGGTTTTCCTGATTGAAGATCAGGGAACCCTTGACGATGAAGAGCACCATCTTCGTCGTATCGGCCTGATCTGCCGAGGGAACGATGCCGACCAGGGGAACCTCTCCAGCAACGGAAACATAGTGCCCGAGATAGGTCGCGAGATCGTCGAGGCTCGCGATGGCGTCGATCCTGGCCAGTTCAGGCTCGATGGGCGCTATGCCCTTCGCGTCGAGGGCGGCAATATCCATGTAGGAGTTGTAAAAAGCGCCGACCTGCTGCAGCGGACTTCCCTTTGTCGCGGTTGCGGATTTCACCCCGGCCTCCGCGATCAGGTTCTTCATCTGCGCCGTCAGTCTCAGCCCCATGAAGTCGAAGGTCCCGATGCTGACGCGGTCTGCCGGCCGCTCGACGCGGTCCAGCCAGCCGCCCACCGCATAACGATAGAAATCGGTGCCCGGATCGACCGACATGTCCATATTGGTCACAGAGAACGATAGCTGGTCCGGGCCGATCTCTGGCACCGGAACCAATTCGGCCGCCTGCGCGGACATGGCGGCAGACAGGCACAGGAGGACGAGAGGCGTCAGGCGTTGCATGAGGATCCTCTTTTTGGTCAATGATGAAAACCTGTCGTGGCCAAGTCCTCCGCTCATGGCGCGGAGATCCGGTGCCGGAGCGAGCCGGCACCGTTAGGAAGCGGGCCTCACAGAGCGCCCTCGTTCGTCATGGACATCACGTTGGCGACCACTCCGCTATTGGAGACGATGCAGTTCCACGGTGCGCGCGTCGGTCCAACGCCAACGGTGACCTGCGAGTTGGCTTCCGAGAAGATCATTTCGATGATCTCGACATCGCCATTATTCGTGGTGTTGGATACTGCTGCCAGACAGGCGCTACGGGCAGCCGGCGGCACGCTCTCGTCCATCAACCTCGGAGTTGCGGCAGCCGTGGGCGGCAGTTGCGATGTTCCGTCCGAGGTGCAGCCCGCAAGCAGCCCCAAAGCGATGCACATCGTTCCTAAAGTCGTGATGAACCTGATCATGCGTCTCCCCTCCTGTTTTGCTTCATCAGGGCCTGATCGAGCTCAGTTGCTCGCCTCGACCAGGAACCGTCCAGCCGCCCAGCCGGCATTGCTGCCATCAGGCCGGGAAACCCGGCACCATCGTGTTTGTCCGGTCATGCGGCAGCCGCCATTGCGCAGGATCTCGCCATTGACCACGCGCGTCACGATCGGGCTCTGGGCACTCGGGCGGGTGCGGATGTTCAAGGCATCGCCGCGCGAAATGCCCACCACCTGGAAGAAGTCCGGCCCGCCGGAAAGACCATCGGCGAAATCAGGTGCGGGCGGCGCAATCGGCCTGCCGCCAGTGACCTCGATCCGCAGCGTGAAGCGCGCCTGCTCATTGCGGCGCGCGGCATTGCGCATTAGGTAGACCTGCACGACATAGTCGCCGCTACCGGGAACGATGATGTCGGCAAAATCGCCCGAGATTGAGCCGTTGAACAGGGCCTCGCCACCGCCGGGGCCGAGAATGTTGAAGTAGTTGCTGCTGTTCGAGCTATCCATGGTGACGGCGAGCCTCTGGCCGCCACGGACATTGATGCGGTAATTGGCGCCTTCGTAGCCCCGGACCGTCCCGCGGATGACCGTCGAGCTCTGGCCCCGGCCGAATTCGACCCGGGCGCTGCGTTCCTGCGCGAGTGCCGCTTGCTGCCCGAAATCTGCAATGACGACAAGCGCCATCGCGACCACTACACCCACGAACGCACGCCACATACGCATCCGACATCTCCCGTTGGGAAGGCTTCAAGCGATTGAATTGCAACCTCTCGATGTCCCGAGACTGACATGCCTAAAGCCTGCGAACCAGTGAATTATATTCGTCCAATGTGAGAGGGTTTCATGGTTGCACCAGTTTCAAACGGTTGTCCGTCGCGCGGCGCTCCGATGTGCCGAGCTCCTGCTTGAACCACCGCAGCAAGGCGTCGAGAGCAGGCTCAGTTCTGCGGCTTTCCTTGATGCACAGGTGATAATCCTCGTGGATAGGAAGCAGTGCTTCGTCCAGAAGCACCATTCTTCCCGTTTCTATGTCGGGCTGTGCGAGAAAGTCTGGTACGAGCGCCGCACCGAGGTTCTGGCGAACCATGTCGAGCGCGATTACATAGTGGGATGCGAACAGCCAGCGGCAGGTGAGGGGAAGGAGATCCGCCCGGCCGCTGTGTCGCGCATAGGTCTGCCAGTCCGAGCCGATCTTTCCAGGCTGCAGTTCGGTGGTAATGTAATCGAAGCTCTTGTTTCGCGCTGCAACTGTTGACGACACGACTGCAACCAGATTCTCCGGCCAGAGCAGTTGCGCGTGATAGCCGCGATCCTTGGGGAGCGTCGTCACGAACGCATCACCCGTTGCATCCGTGAGTTCCGGATCCTGCGCATACATGTTGATCTGCAGATCGATATCCGGATGGGCCGCATAGAAGGAATGCAGCCGCGGTACCAGCCAGGCCTGGGCGAAACTGCTGCAAATCGCGAGCCGCACCCGATCGCGTGTGCCGCCGATCGCTACGGCCAAGGATCGGTCGATCTCGGCAAAGGCCGGCTGCAGCCGTCGCGCAAGGTCCCGGCCAGCGTCTGTCAATGCGATGCCGCGACCACTTTTCTGGATCAGTCGTTCTCCGACGATCTCTCCGAGCAGCCGCAACTGATGGCTGACGGCACTTTGCGTGACGCCCAGTTCGTCCGCCGCCGCCGCCACGGACAGATGGCGGGATACCGTTTCAAACGTGTGCAAGGCCCTGAGATTATGCCTGAAATCCATCGCGTAATCCTTGATGCGGCAATGCGCTCGATATCGGGCGCCCTGCACCCCGGCACAAGCGAGAGTGGGTGCGCCTGAAACTAACGTTTCATGAGGATTATTTAAAATTCAAGAGAGAAACTCATTGGACACCCGCGGTCGGCCCTGAAATGGTCTCTCACGTCGAAATTGTGAACGAGAGATCGACCATGACGAAGACAGACGATGACAGGCGTCTTTTTGTGAAGGGCATTTCGGCGGTCGCGCTTCTAGGCAGTCCGGTCGCACTCTTGGCCGGGGAGGTGATGAAGGAGGTCGCGGCCTTGAAGCCCGGCGAATTCACCTGGCATCCCGAACGACAGCGGACCGGGCCGGTGGCGATCGTCGTCTCGCTGCCGGAGCAGCGCGTGCATGTCTATCGCAACGGTATCCGCATAGCGGTCGCCACCTGTTCCACCGGAAAGCCGGGGCATGAGACGCCGACCGGCGTTTTCGTCGTGCTGCAGAAGTACAAGCACCACAAGTCCAGCACCTATGACGACGCGCCAATGCCAAACATGAGCCGGCTGACGTGGTCTGGCATCGCGCTTCATGCCGGCAATCTGCCGGGATATCCGGCCTCACATGGCTGCGTGCGCCTGCCTATGGCCTTTTCCGAACGTCTCTTCGACATCACCCATCTCGGCACACCCGTCATCATTTCGGGCGCTGCCGCAGATCCGCAGGAACTCACCCATCCGGGCATGGTGCTCGGTGCCTACGCCGCCCGGGAATTCGGCGATGCCGTGGCGGCGCTGCACGGCAAACAGCGGCCGAACGACTGGACGGACCTGAAGAAGCAGCCCGTGGTTTCGGTCATCATGTCGACCTTCGATGGGCGGGCCTTGCTGGTCGAAAACTCTGAAATCCGCGCCGAGGGAAGGATCACCGTGAGCGGCAGGGACAAATTCAGCAGCCATGTATTCCTGCTTGACGACCTCGATGACGCCGTCCTGGGCATGCGCTGGATTGCGTTTGCCAATCCGAACGAGGACGAGGCTGTTGTCAGCACGACCGCAAACCTTCTCTCCCGGATATCCGCCGACCCGCCTTTCGTGTCGGCCATGCAAAGGGTTCTGCACCCCGGCGCAGTCCTCATTCTGACGGACGCTCCGCTTGCTCCAGACAGCCGGACGGGCACGGATTTCGTGATCATGAGTTGATTGGGTCGCTTCAAGAAGGCGGGTCGTCTTGACGGCTGTTCGCCAAACATATCCTGCTTAAGCTCGCGATCGGTTTGGCGACCTATTCGGCAGTGAAGACCTCCGGCGAATCATATCTCAAGCAGCGAGCCTGGGCCTTTGCCCGCGCTTGTCCTCCATGGCCCCAAGCAAGTGGGGCGCCAAGTGTCTGCTTTTCGGAAGAAGTAGCTGGAACTGGATGTCCGGAAACGGCCCCATAAAGTACATCGCTTGGCGGTCCCCAGCCGATTTTGCAAGACCCGATCAAGCAAGACGGATGGCCTGAATAACCGCAGCCATGATTGCTCGAGTTATTGAGAAGGCGTCGCTTTTTTCTGTGAGAAACAGTCGCTGATTTTGAGCGGAAAACCGACCTAAAATGGCCCGCATGGAGAGCCTGGATTCTCACATAATTTCAAAGGCTTATAAAAAATGCCTTTGAATTCCCTATATTTTTGCGCCGCGAGCGACCGTGGATGCCATCTTTGTCCCCTGGCTTTGGGCTGACGTCAACATGGCGGAGAGCGGCAATAATTTCCGCTCGGGGGCGTAAAGCTGGAGACGAGGTGAGCATTTCGCGTGGCAGCTTTGCGCCTTCATGTCGGCCATTCAAGCCGAAACGCCGAATAGTGGAAAGCTGCTGGTCTGTTTGCGTAACTCCGATGTCCGTGATGGGGGCCTGCCTGTCCGTTAATGGTTCCACTGCTTGAAAAGCGGACATAGGCAGATGGGCGAAAGAGGGCTGCCGGCGGACAGGCAGAAAATCGCCCTATCAGCCATGATCCTTGGCCGAGCTTAACGGTGGTACCGGGACGCTTTACCTGGTGGTTCAATGGCTCGGTAACCGAATGTCGTGCTTGCAAATGTCTCAAGGGCGGAAGGCCCGTGGTGGGTCGCCAAACGGTCAGGCGGCGTTCGCCGCACCGGTGCTTACTCGTTGGTGAAGTTCGCATCGAAGATGGACTTGACCCAGTCATATTGCGTGCTGATCCGGCCGAAACCACCGGTCGAACCATAAACCGCATCGTCGCCCCAGGCGTTGACCCCGACAATAGCCCAACCTTCGTCGGTCTCGATCCACAGCGACCCGCCGCTGTCACCTGAGCCCAGCACGCCTTCGTATTCATCAACCGGCAGGGAGCCGCCGTCCTCGAAGACATTGGTGGAACCGTCCTCGCTGTCGAAGTCGACCAGCAACTGATTGCCGCCTTTGCCGTCGGGGGCGGGGTCCTCGACCACGTCGATGATGTTGCGCGCCGCAGCGGCATCTTCGCTACTGTAATATTTGTCATCCTGGCCGACCGAGCCGATGCCCCTCGAGCCAAAGCCGACCATTGTGGCGCGTTGTCCCAGTTCATCGTCCCCGCCATAAAGGAGTGGCGGCGTATCGCAATCCGTCACGGGCCCGCTCAATTCCACGATGGCCATGTCATAGCCGGGCGTTTCGTCGCTATTGGCGTCGTAATTGGGATGGATATGCACGGCCTTGCCGGTAAATTCGGCACCAGCGCGGGTGTGTAGTAGGTCCAGGTGTTGGGGTCGTCGCCGTCGCCGAAGTTATGCGCCGCAGTCAATACATAAGTATTGCCATCCTGATCGTTGCCGATCCAGGTGCCGGAGGCGCCAATCTGCTCGCCGTCGAAAAAGCTCATAATGGCGCAAAATTGCGGCTCCATGGCCAGCGCCTTGGCGGCGCCGAATCCGTCGCCTTCCGCACCATCCGCCCCGCCCTGATCGGCCCAGGTGCTGTCGAGAATGATCACCGCCTGGGCTGGACCAGCCGCAGCCAAACTCAGCAGCGCCGTGCCCAGCAGCGCCGATACGATCCTCGATTTCATGCCTCTCCCCTTGGGTGTCTCACTGGGCATTTGTGCAATGTTGCGCTCTGGTTGGTATTCAGAATGCAGGGTGTCGTGGTGATGCCAGCTTCGCGCGAGACAAAGCCGTGCGCCTCGAACAGCGGTACGTTGGGTGAAGGGGGACGGCTGTTGGAGGCGATGGACTTGCCCCTTGGCCCACAGCCAATAGTCGCAATACACCGTGGGCAATATCATCGATTAGTCTCTGTTGTTTCGGCCCAAACGCCGAGGGTTTCCCCCCGTTTCATCCTATTACCAGCGCAATTAATTGAACGACAGCTTTCGATTTAGCGAATTGCAAAAGCGAATGACGGCAATGGTGGATGCTTTCGTACGCCTGACGGCACCCGAAACCCTCCACCATCTCGGTCGTAGAAACTTCGCGGCAGGCACCTGAAATCAGACGCGGCTCGCGCAAGTGGCTCGTAGCCTTTCCGCCACTTGCAGACAGTGAGATCTCTGCAAAAACAGTTCGTCGTTATGAACCGCATGGCCGGCGCTGCCGCGGGCTATGCAATCATGACCCTATCGATCTGGGCGGATTTCGATGAATGCGTGGGACCTATCGCGCTGCGGGTTCTATTTCGTCCCGCACTCTTGGCTTCGTAAAGAAGCTTGTCCGCTCGTTCATACAAGGTCGTCAAGGCATCGTCGTTAGAGATAGGTGTGATGCCCATGCTCGTTGTCACGGGCCCTGCGAGACCCGGAACCGCATTGGCGACGGTGGCTGGGATTGCTTGGCGGCTAAACTCGGCCTGTGCATCCACGTCCTGACCTCGAATGAGAAGGATGACCGTCTGCTCGGGCGTGGATTTTCGTCGTGAAGCCGCCAATTTGTCAACAGGGCCTAGCAACCGCAACGTTGCGGCTCGATGATCTTGTGCCTGGAACGTCTGTTGGCTAATGCGTCAGGCAAAGCTCTGCGGCATGCCAGTATCTCCGCTACGACACCAGTACAGTAGGACGCAGCAACGATGGTGGCTTCGGTTTTAAGTCGGTCAGTTTTAATCACCGGGGCGAGGGCACCGGTGGCATTGCACCTCGCGCGGCTCTTCCACGGCGCAGGTTGGCGCGTGCTGCTTGCCGACACGCCAGCCAAACCGATTTCAGCCGCCAGCCGTGCCTGCGATGGCTATTTTCGTTTGCCACCGCCGCGTTTTGAACCGAAACGCTATGCCGATGTGGTCGAAGACCTGGTGAAACGGGAAAATGTCTCATTGGTCGTGCCGACCTGCGAGGAGATCTTTTATCTGGCTGCACTCTGGCGCGAACGGGGGATGACGGCACGGCTGTTCGCGCCAGACGCAGATGTCCTTACACGGGCGCACAACAAGTTTGATTTCATCGAAATCTGCAAAAGCCTCAAACTGGCAGCGCCGCATACCGTGCTCCTGCAGAACAGAGCCGACCTTGCCGCTATCCGCTCGATGGCGTCTCAGATGGTTTTCAAACCCGCCTGGTCGCGCTTTGCGAGCCGGGTGCTGCTTCAGCCGAAACCTGAAGAGGTAGACGCTCTTGCGCCAACGCCTCAGGCACCCTGGCTCGCCCAGGAATTCATCGCGGGACAGGAGATCAGTGCCTACGCCATCGCGCAGAATGGCCGTCTGCAGGCGCTTTCGCTCTACAGCTCAATCTACCGTGCCGGCAAGGGCGCGGGCATTTATTTCAAGCCTGTTGAGAACGAGGCGGCCAAGGCTTTCGTGACGGATTTTGCCGCCGGCACCGGTTGGACGGGCCAGCTTTCCTTCGACCTGATCCTCAAGACCGACGGTGCCGTACTGCCGCTTGAATGCAATCCGCGCGCTACAAGCGGGCTGCATTTCTTCTGCGATCCAAAGCCATTCGCACAGGCGATCTGGACAGGCGAAGGCAGCCTGAAACCGGATATATCCAGCCCGCAGACAGTCCGCCTTGCCTTGTGGATCTACGGGCTGCCAGCCGCTCTGCGCCGTGGCGATCTCCGCAGCTTTATGCATGACCTCAAAAGCGCGGAGGAGCTTCTCGACTGGCCGCAAGACCCTGAACCAAAACGCGCGCAATGGCGTGCGCTTGGCGAAATCGCGGCGCTCGCCCTTCGCCACCGCATTTCCCTTCAACGCGCCTCCACCCGCGATATCGAATGGGACGGGCCGGATCAGAGTTCGAAAGAGAAACTCTCCGACTGATTGGCAGCAGGCGGCGCTGCACCGTCCATGATCGCCTCGATGCTTCGACGCAGGAAATCAAGCGGTCCGATGATCGCCGATGCCTGCGGCCAGTAAGCCGCATTCCGGCTTGCCGATGCCAGTACCCGCCGGTCCTGTTCCAGGGCAATGCGGAACATGGGCCGGAAAGCCAGAGACTTCAGGTGATCAAGCAGACCGCCCTGCGGCCCGATCAGGCAACCGATCCCATCCACCTGGCTCTCCGCCGCCTGACGGAGATGGAATGTCGTCGCAAGTACCAGGCCCTTCGGCCCCCAGTATTCCAGTTCGGCAATACCGGGATAGCGGAAACGCCCAATCGTCCTCACCCGCTCCCCCTCCAGCAAACGGCTGATCAGGCCGTTTTGCCGTTCTTCGCCGGTATAACACGCCTCGACCCAGCCGGGACCGCCGGTGACATCGACACGCACGCGCTGCCGCTCGCTGCTCAATCCGCGCAGAAGGCCCTTGTGGGTGAAATGGGTGTGTGTTGCATCGAGAATGTTCTCGGCGGCATCGACCAGCGTCGAGCGCGTGCTGCTGCTCACAAGCTTGACGATGATCTTCTGCCCCTCGGCGCAGTGCAGATAGGGCTCGTCCTTGGGCGCGCCGCTTGCCACGAACACCACACCCTCCTTCACGAATGTCGTCAATCGTGGCACGCGATAGCCGGGCACGGCACCCGTATGACCGGGAATGGCCGTACAGAAACCTGCCGCGTTGAATCGCCAGCCGTGATACGGACACTCGATCTCACCGTCTTTGACATTGCCCTTCGAGAGTTCCACATGCCGGTGGGGGCAGCGATCATGCAAAGCGGCAATCGTCTCGCCGCTGCGAAACAGCACCACAGGCAGTCCTGCCAGCAATATCCGCCGCGGTCTCTTGCCAATCTCAGAGGCAATGGCAACGGCCTGCCAGGTGTCGGGAGACATGCTCACAGGTCAAAACCCTCCAGAAGCGGAATGCCTATACGCCGCAGCAACGCCTCCATGACCCGCACCGCCATCCGCTGGCGTGCCGGAAAATGCGCGACATAGACGGCATTGTATTCGATGACGGGTACCGCACCGCGCAGGCTTTTGAAACGGCCTGCCCCGGCGCTCATGTTGAAAAACAGCCCCCGCTCCGCCGCGATCATCTGGCCTGTCGCCATGACCAGCCGATAAAGCCCATCCTTCAATGGAAGGCTCGTATCATAGCCGACGATCGGTTGCGTCAGCGTGCGACCATTGGCGAAAAAGCCGGACACCGCCGCAAGCCTGCCCGCGCCGTCCCGGAAGCCTACGAGGTCAAACAGGCCGCGCCTGTGCATCTCCCTGATGTAAAGCGCGGTATATTGCGGATTGAGCGGGGTATATTTTTCCAGATACAGCAGCGCGTAAAGCTCGGCTGCACGCTCGTAATCCGCTTCGGTAAAGCTTTCTCCGGCAGCAAACCGGTAGGCTGTCCGACTGATGAGCTTGCGGTCATACCCTTGGTTCTGCGTCTTGCGTCGGTCATTGCCGGAAAACAGATAGATCCGCCGCGCCGCGATCATGCGAAATCCCGCCGCCCTCAGATGACGGATCGAAGACCCGTCAGCCATTTCGTTCAATGAGCGGATGATAATCGCCCGATTGGGATATCGCTCGCACAACTCTGCCACCAGCCCGGAGGCCCCCGAGGCGCTGATGGCCGGCACCGGATTGGTGGACAGCAGCCAGTTGTTGACCTGCACCTGCTGATCGAGCCCACTGGCCCTCAAAAGCGGGCCGCAGGCACGGATCAGGCCAGATGCAGCCCAACGCAAGAGGGGAGCGCTGGCAAAATTGCGTGTCTCGTCGAGGGCATAGTCGATATAGGCGCTGCTTGGGCAACAGATATAGCAGGTCGGAGCATCGCGTTGCTCGTTGAGGGTAATCGGAAAATGACGCCCTTCCACGTCGATTGCATCAACCTTTGTCGAGAGGTTGCCAATGAGGTCCGGGACGGGATAGGCGTTGAAAAGCGCCACGAAACGACGAACCGCCTCCGGCTCATTGGACACCGCGCTACCCGCTCCAGAAAGTGTCATCATCGTGCATCCTCAGGCGGAAGCCGATTTTCCACCCGTCGAAGCTTCCGGTGAGGCTCAAATTCCATCGCCTGCTGTCGAAGGATAAGTGTCGGGGACAGCCCGCGCCGCGAAAACACATCGGCGAGTGCATCCCGGGCCGCCTTTGCACCATGGGCGGCGAGTTTTGGCTCCAGCACGAGCGCGATCTGCTCGGCCCCCTCGCGCAGGATGCGAAAATCGGTGATCGAGCGATCGGCCTCAAGCACGGCGTTGCGCATCACATCAGGCGTCACCAGAAGCCGCATGCCATCCGCACGGTCAAAAACAAACGCGTCATCCAGCCGACCGACGATCTCGTCGACAACCTGGAGCGGCGACCCACAGGCGCAGGGGCGGTCGGACAGGCGCAGAAGGTCGTTCATGCGGTACCGTGCCATGATCTGGAACCGGCGCCGGAAGCAGGTGACACGGGGCGAAACCAGCCCGCCCTCCACCGCCTCGAATTCGAAGAAATTGGCGTCTTCTGCAAGATGCAGGGCCCCATGCGAGCAGGAGACAGCGAAAAGCCCTTCCGTCGCCATGTAGATCTGCCCCAGCCTCTTGCCGAAGTGGGTCTCGATGATCGTGCGGTCGAAGGGATCCAGCGTTTCGCCACCGGCAAAGATGCGTCTCGGCTGCAGCCTTTCGGCATGCTCGGCAAGATGGCGCAAAACCCGAGGCGGCGCGACGATGGTGGTGGGTGCAAACCGCTCCAGATCGTCAAGCCAGGCTTCGATACCCCGGTTGAGATCGAAAAACATCAGTCGCAGCAAGCGGGAGCGATTGGCACCGTCATAAAGCGCGGAGTTCTGCGGCAGGATGACGGCAACCCTTTCGGGATCAAGAAGGAACCGCGGCACGGCTTTTGAGAGAATGGTGCCCAGCCAGCGGTCCTTGTCGCAGGCATCAACAGCATAAAGCGCGCGATTGCCGCTCGTGCCGGTGCTTGCACCAAGGCTGACCTCCCCGATCTGGCCGGTGGTCTGGAACGCGCGCCATCCGTCCTCGGCGCTGATCCGCCCTCGGTTGAAGGCGGCAAAATCTGCCATGACCACGGACTTGTCGATGATGGGCAGCATCTCCAGCCGACGTGCTGCACCCTCGTAGAAATCGACAGCGGGCAGGCTGTGGTCGAGCCAGCGCTGAAGCGCCGAGGACTGCCAGCGCTTGAACGCGACACGCGAGCGCCCGGTCCGCGAGGTCCAGAGAGTTTGCGCAAAGGCGGAGGCAATGCGAAGGCGGGAGCTCACGGCATGCCCTCACCCAGATCATGTGGGCTGACCGCAGGGTCGTGACACAAAAGCACCTCACCGCTCGCCTCCTGAAAGGCAAGGACGCGACGGGTGCTCTCGGCAAGGGCCAAGGGATCGTCAGCCACGAGGCTTGCGGGAAAGCCCGGACGCCGCTCCGGCACCAATGCATCCCCGCACCATTGTGCATCGACCGCATAGAGAAGCGGCCGCGGCATGGCGCTAAAGCACAGACCGAAATGGCCGGCGGCATGCCCCGGAAGATCGATGGCAAGCACGCTGCCGTCACCGAAAAGGTCGCGGCCTTTCCCAAGGCCAAGCGGCGCCTCGATCAGGGCAAATCCGTCGACATCGACCGTTCGCGAAAGAAGGCCGGCAGGCAGAAGCTCGGTGAATATGCCGTGGCGCAGATTGGCCCGAACGGGCGCCCGCAGGACGCGTCCCAGCATCTCTTGCTTTGCGATGATCCGCGCATTGGCAAACGCATCGAGACCCGCGACATGATCGGCATGGAAATGGGTGACGATGACGATAGAGACATCATCGGGCGTAAATCCGAGCCTTTGCAAAACCGCTGCGGGCTGCCCGCTCGTCACCAGATCCGGACCGAGGATTGCGTTATAGAGGCGCAAGCCGAGGCTGCGCTTGCCCTGCGTCACCCGCGGCCCATAGCCCGTATCGATCAGCACAAGCCCCGCTGTCGGATGCTCGAAAAGACCGTAGCGCACCCTCAGAGGCACGGGCCGCCAGCCTCCGCCGCGAAGATAGAAGCGTTCCGGCGCGCTGACAAAGGCGCTGTTGGCAAACACCGGTCTCATGGCCCGCGCCCCTGGGCAATCGTCATTGCAAGCCCCTCTTCGAATGAGATCCGAGGTCGCCAGCCAAGCATCCGGCGGGCCTTGGAGATATCGAGGCTCTGGCGAAACGCAAATAGACCGAGCGTATAGGGCGTAACCAGGGGCTCGGTTGAGGCCGAACGGGCAAGGCTCACCAGTTCCACCAGGCGAGCAGCCGCCAGCGCCGGATAAAACGGCACGCGTCTCCAGCGCAGCTCGATTGTAAGCCTTGAACAAACACGCTCGACGATGTGACGCACCGGCACCATTTCGCCACTCGAAATGTTGAAGGTCTGCCCCTCGATATCACTGATCGTCAAAGCCGCCTCGATGGCCTGCACAACATCATCAACATGGGTAAGATCGATGGCGGCCGCGCCGGACCGCAACAGCGGCAGGGGACCATGGCGGGCAGCAGCCGTGATCCGAGGCAGCAGCGTCTGGTCGCCAAGGCCATAGATGCCACGCGGCCGCAGGTTCACCGGGCCGACACTCCCTCGGGCAAGAACCATTGCTTCGGCCTCGGCCTTGGTTCGGGCATAGGCGTTGATCGGAGGCGGCAGCAGCGCCGTTTCGGCGACGTCGGTCTTGTCCTTGAGTTCGAAATAAACCGTCGGCGAGGATATGTTGACGAAGCGAAGGGCCTTGAGCGCATGAGCCAGATCAAGCACATGGCCCGTGCCCTCGACATTGGCCAGGCGAAAGGCTGCAGGCTTTCCCCAGGATGCCGAGAGTGCCGCACAATGCACCACAGCATCCACGGTGCCGATCTCATCGACAAGTTGAAGCACGGGTCGGGACATATCCGCGCAAACGGTCGCGAAACCCAGATCCTGGAGATGACGGCAACGGGCCTCATCACGACCGAGCCCGACCGTCTCAAATCCGCGGGCCGCCAGATACCGGATCAGCCGACCGCCCAGAAAACCCGTGGCGCCTGTGACGAGAACACGCATGGGATTCAAACCTCTATCGCCATGCCGCCAAAGGACACACCGGCCGATGTGCCGAGCATGAGAAGCTTGCTTCCCTTGCTGATCCGCCCGTCAGCCCAGGCGATATCGAGCGCCGTCGGAATAGAGGCTGCTATCTGATTGCCAAATCGCGTCGTAATATTGACCACCCGATTAGCCGCCATCCCGGTCTGCCTGATCATGTGCTCCAGCGCCAAAGGGCTGGCCTGATGCGGCACCACCAGATCAACATCATCGGCCGTCCATCCGGCAGCGGTGAGAAGCTCGTCGACGAAGCGGGGGAAATGACGATGCGTGACGCGAAACAGCGCTTTGCCATCCATACGGAAGGAGGCATGGGCGGCGAATTCATCCGGCTGCCGGTGAAAATCGAAGCGCGTACCGCCCGCACCGATTCCGCAAGCGTCATAGGCTGAAGGATAGCTGCGCATGAGACTGGCACGGATTGAACTGTCACCCTCGGAAGCGGCCGCCAGCACGATTGCAGCCGCCCCATCGCCGAACAATGCCGCAACATCCGGCTGATCGTGCCAAGGCAGCGCCCTCGAGGCAATATCTGCAGAAAAGACAATGGCGACCTGTGCCCGTCCCATCGCGATACGGTCGGCGGCCAGATCAACAGCGGCCAGGAAGCTGAGACAGCTCGCATTGACATCGAAGGCGGCAGCACGGCCAGCGGCAATGCCGAGCCGGTCCATCACCAGCGGGGCGGTTGTCGGCAGGGGCTGATAGGGAACACCACAAGCGCCGATGACAAGATCAATGTCCTCAGGGCCCATGCCCGCCTTTTGCATCGCAAGGTTTGCAGCGGCGACAGCCATTGCAATCTGATCGTCCTCTGCCTGACACACATGTCGGCTGAACACGCCGGATAGTCGCTCAAGAGAACCCTCTTCTAAGCCCAGTTCCCGATCGAGGTCCGTCGACAAAAGGACCCGGGACGGAACAAAATGTCCCGTCCCGGCTATACGCAACCGACGAATATCGCCGCTCATTCGACCAAGATCCATATTGGAAGCTTTACTTGGTCACATCCGGTTTCGCAAACAAGGCCGGAACTGCATAGGCTTCGGCGAAAGCAGAGTTTGGCTGTCCCGGCTTGATTACAGGAACTGTTGTCAAAATTGGTTCCAAAATCAAGGGAAACGTAATTCAAGACTGCTTTTTTGGCAGGCAAATTGGGCTCGCGGCGGGACATGATCATCGAGCGGATGTGCAATCGTCTCAAGCAGTTTCGTCGCATGCGACCCGATTTGACAAAACCCGAGAATCCTTCTCCGCATTTCTTGCTCGGGCCGCCGCAAAGATTTGGCTGCCTTACTTAGTCAACAGGACCTGGTAATGATCGATCCGTTGGGTGAATGCAGCAGCCCAGCACCCAGTCCGCTCTCGGCCCCTTTGCAGTTATCGTTCTTGGGTCCCCAGCCTTTTTCGCGAGACCCGTGGCAGCACGACGGATGGACTGAAGAACAGCAGCCGTGACTGCTCAAGTTGTTGAGAAGGCGTCGCTTTTTTCTTTGAGAAATAGTCGCTGATTTTCATCGGAAAACCGACCTAAACTGGCTCGCCTGGGGAACGTGGGTTCTCACATGATTTCAAAGACTTAAAAAATTCGCCTTTGATTTTCCTCTGTTTTGCTGCCGCAAGCGACCATGGACACCATCTTTGTGCCTTGGCGGACAGCCATGACGAAGACACCCTGTATCATGCCCTGAGGTCACCTCGTGCCGATTTCGGCTTGGGGCTCACCTTTGGGCATCAGTTTTGGGCATCAGGTCGCCGATGACGCCAAAACGGGATCCGGCACGACGAAAAAACGTGAGAATCAGTGGTTTTTGGGAGAATTGGCTGGGGAACCTGGATTCTCACATGATTTCAAAGGCTTAACAAAATCGCCGTTGATTTTCCTCTGTTTTCCTGCCGCGAGCGACCGTGGATGCCATCTATGTGCCCTGGCTTTGGGCCGACGTCAACATAGCGGGAGAGCGGCAATTATTTCCGCTTAAGTGCGTCAAGCCGGAGGTGAGGTGAGCATTTTCGCGTGTCCGCTGTGCGCCTCCATTCTTGCCATTCAACGACCGACTTCTGCGTCCCAGAAGCAGACACTACGGCTTCTCCACCATCGAATACGCCACGCGCTCGTTCTCACCGCCGCGGCTGTAGCCGATTAAATGGGCTCAGCGGTTGCCGAAGATCGGCTGCAGCAATACGTGACTCGTGATCATCTTAAACTCGTTGAACGCCAGACCGTCATCTGGTGCCGAGATGAACTGGCGGCAGGGCGTGTGGCCTGGGTGGCAAGCACTTTGCGATGGACCAGTAGCCTAAGAGTGTTGGCGTGCGAGTAGATCAGAAGCTTGTTCACCCGCTACCGGATGGTCACGCGATCGCTGCGCCGGGCCCTGATACTCCGAGTGTTGGTTCCCATGCCGCGCTAGAAGGCATATCGAAAACTGCACCAGAGGCCGGCGCAAAGCCCTGTGTTAACTCAATATTCAAGACTTCTTAACCATAATGGAAATTCGAAAATTCGAACATTGTGGGATTCAGGTTCGGTACCTCTCCACTGGTAGCCCCGGACATAGATGAAGGCATCGCATGCAGTTCTGGAGAGGTTTTTTCGTCTCGCGGAGACTGCTGAGATGGAGGCGCGATCGAAAATCATGCAACGCTCTGCCCGTCACTCTGCTCCCGGCGCTAATGTTGCTGTTCTTGATGCAATCAGTCCCGACAGCACAGGCTGACGCTGAGTGTGGGGCGGACGGAGCCGGTGCCGATAGCCTGACCTGCAGTGCCAACTCTTATCCGAGCGGCATCACCTATCCTGGCTCTGACGGGCTCACCCTTGACTTGAACAACCCGGCCATGACCGTGGGTAATGACGGTGTCATCGTGACGGGCACAGGCTCGCATACAAATGCGATCGTCATCACCGGAACGGCCTTCGACACAATCGTCACAACCAACCCCGCCAAGATGGGCATCTATGCCTTCAACCAGGCGCTCGGGGCGGCGACGGCCAACCTGATCAGCGGCTCGATTACCACTTTCGGCGATTCCAGCAACGGCATGCGCGCGCGAATCTTGAACGCATCCAACGCCTCTGCGGTAAGCGTCTTCATGAGTGGTGGCAGCATTACCACTAACGGCAATTCCACGGCCGGCATCTACGCCTTGACCAACGGGTCGGGAACGGCAACCGCACGCATCAGCGGCGGCACCATCACGATGAACGGCACATCCGGGACGGCGCTGCACGCCCATGTCGCTTCGACGACCAGCACGGCCGATGCAGACGCGATCATGCAGGGCGGCGTGGTCCGCACAAACGGCTCCGGTTCACGCGGGCTGTATGGTTTAAATGCGGGCCTCGGCGACGCGCGGGTCACGGTTGATGCCGGTACTGTCCAGATCAATGGGAGCGGCAGCGACGGCCTGTCTGCGCGCGTCAACAATACGTTGAGCGGCGCAACGGCCGCGGTGTCCGTCAGTGGTGGCACGATCACAGCGAGCGGTGCCAATTCCGACGCTATCCAGGTAGAGAACAGTGGGTCCGGTGCGCGGGAGGTTAGTGTCGATGGCGCCACAGTCACCGGTGGTTCCGGTACGGGCGTCGCGATCCAGTTGCTGGGCGACGGCGCGGGTACGGTCACGATCGGCTCGACCGCGACCATCGACGGAACGGCCTCGGGAACGGCCCTGCGCGACGGAGCGACGCTCGCCACCACTGGCGGCGCGACCGCGATCACCACGGCCGGAACGATCAGTGGAGACGTCGTCCTTGGTATGGGTGACGATAGCCTCGCCCTGACAGGCGGAACGCTCACCGGCAACATCTACGGAGACGACCGGGATGCCGCCGCCAGCGATGACGGTATCACCAATAACGAGGGCAACGACAGTTTCACCTGGAGCGGCGGACAGCTTATCGGTGGCTTCTTCGGTCAGGACGGTTCTGACACTGCGACGATCGGGGCAGGCGCTGGATTCGACGGCAGTCAGACGCTCGACGGTGGCGACGACGCGGATTCCGCGGACGGCATGGTGGACACCTTGACACTCAATGGCGTGACCGCGACGGTTGCAGGAGCACGGCTGCTTAATTGGGAAGTGATCGACCTCTCCGCCTCGACACTCTCCTTTTCCGACACAGCGCTGTCTGTCGGCGACGATGCGGCAACCGGGCTCAGACTGTCAAACAGCTCCACCGTCAATCTTGGCTCGACCTTTGCACTTTCGGGTGACCTCGCGATCGACAGCGGTTCGCGATTTCTGGCGCGCGGTAGCAGCACTGGCCTGCTCTCTGTCACGGGGACGATCGACAACGACGGTCTTATGTCGCTGGCTGACGGTGTCGTGGGTGATGTCCTGACCGTAACCGAGGACTATACCGGGACCGGTGTGCTGGCGCTCGACACAGACCTGGCAACTGGATCAGCAGACACGCTCAGCATCAGCGGGGACGTGACGGGGCGGACGCGGCTCTCAATTACCGATCGATCGACCAGCGCCATCAAGGGGGGACGCGTCCGGCTGATCGACGTCACAGGTACGACGGCTGCAGATGCCTTCTACCTCTCTCAACCTCTGATGAGCGGACTATATCGCTATGATCTTCAGGCATTGGCCAATGACTGGTATCTGACGGCAAGCCTGTCGCCCGTTGCGCCGGTCTACGAGAACTATCTCCATACGCTGGGCCTGCTCAACAGCGTACGGCGTCGGGATCAAAGGCTCGGAAGTCGCCAGTTCGATGATTGTCCTGATGGTGCTGGGGACGGGGCGGAAGGTTGCGTCAGACAAGCGTTCCGGATCACAACCGAGGGCATTTCCGAAAAGCGAGACGCTAGCGGCGCGATGGCACAATCGGCGACCGACAGTCAGTCCTGGATGCTACGCGGCACAATCGATATTCCGGTGATCGACGATCAACGCGGTCGCCTGACACTGGTCGGAGAAGCGTTCGTCGGCAAGGTCTCAACCGTGATCGAGGCGGAGGCAGGAAATGGCAGCATTGCGAGCGAAGCCCGTGGCGCGAGCCTGACGGCAGCTTGGGATACTCCATCAGGCTTCTACGCGGACCTGCAGGGACGGCTTGCCTGGTTCGACAGCGATCTTCACTCATCGAGTATGGGATCGCTTGCTGAGGGTAATGATGGGCTGGGTGGGGTCTTATCTCTGGAAGTGGGCCAGCGGCTTTCAATCGCTAACGACTTCACGCTGACACCGCAGGCGCAGCTAACCTATTCGACCCTGTCCTTCGACAGCTTTGCCTCTAAGGCCGGTGGCATAGTCGCTGTTGATGATGGTCGCAGGCTAGCCGCGCGAATGGGACTGCATGTCGAGCGGGCGCATGACTGGACGACGCCGTATGGCACCGATCGACGCATCAGCATTTATGGCATCGTCAATCTGACGCATGAGATGATCAGCGAGACATCCGTCTTGGTGGGTGGTGTGCCGGTGGTCGATCCGCGCGCTCCATGGACGGGCGAACTAGGGCTTGGCGGCGTTCTCCATGCAAACGTCGACGGTTTTGCTCTCGGCAGCGACGTTACGTTGGCCAGCGACTTGTCTGATCATTCTTCCAGTCATTCTCTCAAAGGTAGCTTCTGGATGCGAAAGATCTTCTGAGACTAACTTGCTTTCGCGACAAGCCGGAATCGTCGGCCGATATGCCCTACTTTCGGAAACGATCACCGCTACGTCCCCATTCCAAGGGCTATGCCTTGCAGGTTCTCGACCAGAAGCCGATAGCTGAACATCAAGAAATGTCAGGCACTATTGCAAGCAAAGCGCGCTACACGTCGACCCATTTCCCGTCCTGTGCCGACTGCGCCATTGCGTGCACCACTCGCTCAATCTCAAGACCGCGTTCAAAGTCGATCACGTGAGCGCCGCGGCTGCCAGAAATTGCCTGCAGCAGCTCATAGCACTCGATCACCTTGAGTTCGTTGAACCCTAGGCCGTGGCCCGGTGCGGGGATGAACTGGCGATAGGGCGTATGGTCCGGAGCCGACAGGATCGTACGATACCCCTGAAGGTTCGTCGGATCATTTGTTGAAAAAATCTGTAGCTCGTTCATCCGCTCCTGGTCGAAGAGAATTGATCCTTTCGAACCAAAAATCTGCAGCGAAATCCGTCCCTTTCTTCCCCACGCGGAACGATTGACCATCAGAACGCCCGAGGCGGCTGTGTCAGTCCTGAATAAGGCCTGGGCGATATCGTGGTTCTCGACGGTACGACGACCACCATCCCTCGTCGGACGTTCCGAATAGGGTTTGGCCATATCGGCGACCACGGAGGTGATGCGTCCGTGAAGAACAGACAGGAGCGAAAGCGGATGAACTGCAAAGTCATCGAGTGCGCCGTATCCCGACCTCTGTTCGCTTTTCCAGTAGAAGGGCTCGGCCGGGTCTGCCATGTAATCTTCATCCATTTCGAGGCGGATGTGATTGACGATCCCAATCTTGCCTTCGGCTATCAGTGTGCGTGCGTGCCGGATCATCGGGTTCTGGATGTAATTGTAGCCAAGGATCGCCGTCCTCCCTGAGCGTCTCGCGGCATCTAGCATGCGGGTGCTATCCTCGAGGGACGTTGCCATCGGCTTTTCACACCAGACGTGCTTGCCGGATTCCAGCGCCGCGATGGCCATTTCCGCGTGAAACTGGTTTGGGGCCGCGATAGAGACCACGTCGATCGCTGGGTCGGAGATTAGATCGCGCCAGTCTCCGGTGCCTCTGCTAAAGCCAAAAGCTTGAGCCTGCTGAAGTGCAAGTTCTGAGGTTGCATCGGCGAGCGCGACGAGCCGTGGACGGTGTACATCCGGGAATACCGTTGCGACGGATGTCCATGCAAGCGCGTGACACTTGCCCATATAACCAGAACCGATCAGTCCTACTCCCAGTCCCATGTCGCCCTCCCGGGGGTTAGAATTCTGTAACTTGCGCTCAGAACTGTGGCGCTACGATACCCGCCCTCCGATGGGCGGCGATGACTGTGTTGGCCATCAACATGGCGATAGTCATGGGGCCGACACCGCCCGGAACGGGAGAGATTGCGTTTGCCATGGGTTTGCATTCGGCGAAGGCGACATCGCCTACAAGCTTGGACTTGCCCTCGCCCTTTTCCGGTGCGGCCACCCGATTGATGCCGACATCGATAACCGTTGCACCGAGCTTCAACCAGTCAGCCTTGACCATCTCGGCACGGCCGACGGCCGCGACCAGGATATCAGCCTGACGGGCGAGTTCCGGCAGATCGCGGCTGCGCGAATGACCGATGGTGACGGTGGCATTGGAGTTGAGCAGAAGCTGCGCCATAGGCTTGCCGAAGAGGTTGGAGCGGCCGATGACCAGCGCGTTGAGGCCTGAAAGATCGTGACCGTGGATCTGGCGCACGAGGATCATGGCTCCGGCGGGTGTGCAGGAGATCAGCCCGGTTTTCAGATCGCCCGTCGCCAGCTTTCCGGCGTTGACGATGTGCAGCCCGTCGACATCCTTTTCCGGCAGGATCGACTGAATGACCTGCTCGGTGTCCAGATGCTTGGGAAGCGGAAGCTGGACGAGCGTCCCATCAATTTCGGGATCGGCATTGAGCGAGGCAACCAGCGCCATCAGGTCAGCTTGAGATGTGTCCTCGGGCAGCGTGTGCTGGATGGAGTTGAAGCCGCACTGCTTGGCCATGCGGCTCTTCGCGCCGACATAGGCGTGGCTCGCCGGGTCGTCACCGACGATGACGACGGCGAGGCCGGGTTTGCGATGGCCAGAGCTCTCCAGCGTCGTCGCTGCCGAGGTTACTGCTTCGATCACCGAAGCGGCGGCTGCCTTTCCGTCGATGATAACTGTCATGTGTCACCCCATGCGCTCGGAGGCGTAGGAGCCCGGGCTTGCCGGGAAGACGACAGTGCGGTTGCCGTTGATGAAGGTCCGGTGATGGATATGGGCATGGATGGCCCGCGCCAGCACCTGGCTTTCCACGTCGCGGCCAATCGAGACGTAATCGTCGGCTGACTGTGCATGGGTGATGCGGGCAACGTCCTGCTCGATGATCGGGCCTTCGTCGAGATCGGCGGTGACGTAATGGGCCGTCGCTCCGATCAACTTCACGCCGCGCTCGAATGCCTGCTTGTATGGGTTCGCGCCCTTGAAAGAGGGCAGGAAGGAGTGGTGGATGTTGATGATCTTGCCGGACATTCTCTGGCACATCTGATCGGACAGGATCTGCATATAGCGGGCGAGCACGATCAGCTCAGTGCCGGTCTGCTCGACCAGGTCCATGATCCGAGCTTCGGCTTCAATCTTGTTCGCCTTGGTGACCGGGATGTGGTGGAAAGGGATGTCGTGGTTCACGACGACCTTCTGATAGTCGAAGTGGTTGGAAACGACTCCCACGATCTCAATCGGCAGGGCGCCGATCTTCCAGCGGTAGAGCAGATCGTTCAGGCAGTGGCCGAAGCGCGAGACCATCAACAGCACCTTCATGCGCTTGGCGGCGTCATGCAGGTTCCAGTTCATGCCGAACTTCTCGGCGACGGGGAGGAAGCCCTTTTCGAGCTTGGCTTCATTGGCACCGTCTTCCGAGATGAAGGAAACGCGCATGAAGAACTGGCCGGTATGAAGGTCGTCGAACTGGGAGCTATCGACGATGTTGCAGCCCTGCTCAGCGAGGTAACCCGAGATCGCAGCGACGATGCCGCGGGTCGACTGGCAGGATACGGTCAATACATAGGTCTTCATGGGCCTTGGACGCTCCGAATGAACTGTGCGAAAGAGTGATGTGCAAGGGGAGGGAGGCGATGCAGCTCCCCCGAGCCGCATCGCCTCTACGCACCTGACGAGATGAAATCAGGCGCGAGATTTTTTCTTCTGGCGGTGCACATCAATCACGACGGCGGTGACGATGATCGCGCCCTTGACGATCTCCTGGTAATAGGCGCCCACCTTGAGAAACGTGAAGCCGGAGGTCACGACTCCGAGGATGATTACACCAATCACGGTACCGGTTATCCGTCCAACGCCACCTGCTAACGATGTGCCGCCGATCACGGCCGCCGCAATCGCATCAAGTTCGAATGCGACCCCCATATTTGGTTGGCCTGATTGTGCACGGGCCGCAAGCATCACGCCTGCAATGCCTGATAGCACACCTGCGACCGCGTAGACCTTGATCAGGTGTTTCCCGATATCAATGCCAGAGACGCGTGCGGCCTGTGGGTTTGCGCCAATTGCGTAGGTGAACTTGCCGTAGCGTGTGTAGCAGAGAGCGATATGACAGATAGTCGCCACGATGAAGAAGACGATAACCGTCCGTGGGACCGGAAAGCCCCAGACATCGAAGCTCTGGCCGAGCCAGGTAAAGTTCTCGTTCAGAAGTGCCACGGGCTGGCCTTCGGTGTACCATTTGGCAAGACCACGCGCGGAAACCATCATCCCAAGTGTCGCAATAAACGGTGGGATGCCAGTTTTTGCGATGATCAGACCGTTGAGGTAGCCAAGCAGCGCACCGAGCAGAATACCTGCCAAGATCGGCCAGAACGGACTGGAATCGATGAACCAGTCCAGGCCGAAAGCGGCATATTCCGGTTGCAGAAACACGGCGCGGGCATTGAGCGACGTCTGGGCGAAACTTGCGACGACCATGGCAATGAAACCGACCATCGAACCGGACGACAGGTCAATTCCGCCTGTAATGATTACCTGGGTGACACCGACGGCAATGATCCCGGTAACGGCCACCTGCAGTACGATGATCGAGAGGCGCTGTTTGTTGCCCAGAAAGCTCTCACCCACCACATACCAGCCGAGGATTTCGAAGACGAGGGCGATCCCGATCAGGACGGCCAGGATCGAGACTTCAGGTGGCAGCCGCCGGACCTTCTTGAGGCCCGTCTTCGACGTCTCGCCGAGTTCGTTTGTGGCATCTGACATGATTTCCTCCCGGCTGGTCGTCAACGCGACGCCAGCTCCATTATCTTGATTTGGTCGGCTTCAGCCCGGTCCAGGATCCCTGTGACCCGACCCTCATGCAACACGACGATGCGGTCGCTCATGCCAAGCACTTCGGGCATTTCCGATGAGATCATGATGATCGCCACACCTTGACTTGCGAGCTGGGAGATCAGGCGATGGATCTCGGCTTTGGCACCCACATCAATGCCGCGGGTCGGCTCATCCAGGATCAGGATTTTGGGATTGGTCATCAGCCACCGACAGATCAACACCTTCTGTTGGTTGCCGCCGGAAAGATTGATGATAGGTTCGCTCATATCAGGCGTGCGAACACGAAGCCTGTTGGCCATGTCAGATGCCGCCTTGTTGAGCTTCTCCTGTTGGACAAAGCCTAGATTGGAGTAGCCCTGTTGAAGAACGGCCATCTGGGCGTTTTCCTGGATGTCGAGCAACAGGAAGCAGCCAGTTTCCTTGCGGTCTTCAGTCAGGAAAGCTAGCCCGTGGCCCATCGCAATTGATGGCGACGATACATCAACCCTCTTCCCGAAAAGCTCGATTGTTCCCGCATCGGCGGGCGTAACGCCGAAAATGGTTTCCGCCACATTCGAGCGGCCCGAACCAACCAGTCCAGCAAAACCAAGAATTTCGCCCGCACGAAGGTCAAAAGACACATCACGGAAAACGCCATTCAGCGTCAGATCTTTCGCCGACAGGACTACGTCGCCTATGGAGGCGGGCTCTTTTGGAAACATCTGGGTGATTTCACGTCCGACCATCATCCGAATGATGTCGTCGCGTGTCACATCTGCAGAGTTGCAAGTCGCGATGTGCTTGCCATCTCGGAACACCGAGAACTCGTCGGCGATTTCGAAGAGCTCGTTCATCTTATGTGTGATGTAGATGATGCCCTTTCCATCCTCGCGAAGCGACCGGATAATCCGGAAGAGATGGTTCACCTCTTTCTCGGTGAGAGCGGAGGTCGGTTCGTCCATAATGAGGACATCGGAGTCAAACGAGACTGCCTTGGCGATCTCAACCATCTGACGATTGGCGACGCTGAGCTTGCCGACCTTGATCTCGGGATCTATTTCGATACCAAGGCGGTCGAAAAGGGCTGCCGTACGACGGTTCATCTCTGAGTGGTCGACAAGGCCAAAACGCCCCAGAGGCTCCCGTCCGATCCAGATGTTTTCGGAAACAGTCATCGGAGCCATCAGGTTCAGTTCCTGATGGATCATGGCAATGCCGTTTTGAAGGGCATCGAGCGGGTTTTTCAGGCGGATATCGATTCCGCGCAGCCTGAAGCTGCCGCTGTCCGGCGTGTAGATGCCAGCGAGAATTTTCATCAAGGTCGACTTGCCAGCGCCATTCTCACCCATGAGTGCGTGAACGGTTCCCCGGCGGAGCCTCAACTGGACATCGTCGAGAGCGACAACTCCTGGAAATTCTTTTCGCACGTCCGAGACCTCGAGCAGATATTCGCTCTGTGGTACGGCACCACTCTGTCTGACCGCCTGCATGGTCTGCGGGCTTACTGCCTGTGATCGTGCCATGTCAGCTCCTCCCCGAGTGACAGGTCCGCCGCCTTGTCGACGGCGGGCCTGTTCAGTCTAACATCAGTTCTTGGTTACGAACTGATCCATGTTTTCAGGGGTGACGAGCTGGAAGGGGATCCAGACCTTTGCGTCGACCTTCTCACCCTTGGCGAGTTTGACGGCTGCATCCACAGCGCCTGCTCCCTGACCGAAGGCGTCCTGGAAGACGGTTACGTCAAGGTCTCCGGCTTTCATGTAGGCAAGCGCTTCCTGGGTCGCGTCGATACCGCCGACGACTACATCCTTCATGTCCCAGCCAGCGGACTTCATGGCATTGATCGCGCCGATTGCCATGTTGTCATTGTTGGCGATGACGGCTGCCGGCTTGTGGCCAGCGGCAATCCAGTTGGTCATCAAGTCCTGAGCCTTGACCGGGTCCCAGACAGCGGTCTGCTCGTCGAGGATCTTCATGCCCGCGCAATCCGCCGTCGCAATCACGTCGTGGATGTCCTTCGTGCGCTGGACAGCGGCCTGGTTGGCAAGATCGCCGACCATCACGAGAATGTCACCCTTTCCGCCGAGGATCCGGCAGATTTCTTTGGTCTGCAAGGTGCCGGATTCGACTTCGTTCGAAGCAACGAAGGCACCCTTAGGTCCAAGTGCGTCAACGTCCGCGGGCTGACGGTTAACATAGACGATTGGGATGCCGGCATCGTTGGCAAGCTTGGTCATCGGTGCGGTTGCCGAAGTATCGACCGCGTTAACGATTATGGCATCGACCTTGGACGCGATGAAGTTCTGGATCTGAGAAAGTTGCTTCTGCACATCGTCGTCAGCAATTTCGATCTGAACGGGCTGGCTGGCATCGCCTGCAGCCTTCTCGATGCCCTTGCGCAGCACGGTCAGAAAGGTATCGGAGTTCGCCATCGAGACGCCGATGTTCCCGGCCATCGCACTGGATCCCATCAGCATGCCCATAAGGGCTCCTGCCATGATTTTCTTCATTGTATCCTCCACATGTTGTTCGGTGCCCGGCAACACCCCTGAAAGCCGGCACGCCTCCTCCCAGGAGGCAATTCGCCCGTACGCCCAACTCCTCCTGGAGGTACGGGGATCTGGTCAGAGCTTCTCGCGAATGAAATCCATGCTGCACTTGATGAGGCCGGTCACATCGGTCGTGGCATGAACAACAGGCGAAAAAGGCTCGAAAGAGAAGGGACCTGCGTAGGACTGCGCAAGCAGGTCCCTGATTTGCGTCACGTTGCCGAGGCGATCCCCGCCCGTCACCATCACCCGGTGCGGATCGCGCATACCGTCGACGCTGACTTTGCTGTCGTCGACCCCGGAGATGTGTACGAGACCGGTCATCGCCGGAAATATATCTGGCTCGCCAGCAAGAACATGATGGAAGGTGTCATGCACTAGCTTGAAGCGGTCAGCACCATTGGTCGCGTGGATGGCATCAACAGCTTCCTTTTTGGAGCGAAGGGAACAGATCTGGAAGCCTAGTGGTTCGACGAGACCTATAATGTCTGCCTGTTCAAGGATCGGTTTAAGCCCCTTGAGCGCAATGCGGAGATTGCCCTGGCGCTCGCCCTCAAGCTTGCCGGAACCATCATTTACAGGCACCAGCACGAGTGCCTTTGCGCCACATGCTGAAGCGTAGGCTGCAAGGCGTCGTGCTTCTTCCTCACGAGCAGGCGTCCATTCGTTGAAACGCTGAAGGGCGTTGATGGAAATGATTTCCGCACCTTCTCCTTCCGCTAACTCGCGAACCTGATGCGGTGAAGTCCCGTCTAGAATGGCATTGCCTGTGAGATCGTTGCGGATCTCAAATTGGTTGATGCCAAGAGTTTTGCCGAGCTTGAAAAAAGAGCCAAGCGACATCTGTGGCGCAACCATATGGTTGAGCGCGAAAGTGGGCGCAGCCATGAAAATTCTCCCGAGGTATCCGTCGGGCCCCTGGTTCCTCCTCGGGGCTCGCTGTCATGGAAGTCATCAGGTTTCATGACGTTCGTCAAAGCAGAAATAGAGGTATTATCTTTCATTCATGCTAGAATTTGCAGAATGCTATGATGCGATTCCATCTTTTTAGATGTTTTCGGGCACGTGAAGCTCCATGGGTAGGAAAGTCTGCCCTGGTGCAGCCGCAGGGCCGCTGTCGACCGCCTCCACCATCAACTGAACCAGTTCACGGCAGAGATTTGCAAGAGGGGTTGCGATGGCCAAGGTCACGATCTCATCTGCCAGCCCGGCGCGAGAGATTGGCGTCAGTTCGTTGACGACGACGATGTGCTTTCCGCCGAGCTTCTCTTCCCTAATAGCGGAGATCGCGCCTTCCATGCCGCCGCCTGCGACGTAGAAGCCGACGAGATCGGGATGGCGCATAAAGAGGTCGAGAGTTGCTTCATGGGTGATCTGAACCGTCTCAAGGTTCACTAATGTGTCGAGTACCTCGAAGTCCGGCGCGTGTTCCCGGAAGTAGGAGCGGAAGCCGATCTCGCGCAATTCATGACCGTGGAACCGATGGCTGCCGACGAAAACCGCGACCTTTCCGGGCTTCTTCGCCGTTTTTGCGATCATCCAGGCAGCGGTGCGCCCGGCTTTGCGATTGTTGAGGCCGACGTAGCCTTCGCGAATGCCGGAAGCAAAATCCGATAGCAGCGAGAAGACGGGCACGCCCTTCGCCTTCATTTCTTCGACTGCAACGGACAAGGCGGGGTAGTCAGGAGCAGTCATCGCGACGGCCTGGTTTCGGCCGCCAACCTCGCGGAGCTTGTCTGCCAGTTCCGAAGGCGTCTGCGATGTGCAGAAATCGATCTGCGCAATACCTCGTATCCCTGGATGGTTTTGTACAGCGACCTCGATCTCGCGCACAAAAGCCTGATAAAAATGATGATCCGGCTTCTGCAGGACGAACCCCAACTTGTATTGGGGTAGTCCCTCGAACACGCGCTGCCTGAGCAGGCCGACTGCATGGAAACCGATTTCGTTCGCCGCGTCGTACACTCGCCTTGCGGTATCTTCCCGCACCTTGTGGCGACCGTTCAATACTCGGTCGACAGTCGCTACACTCACATTTGCTGCTTTTGCGAGGTCTGAAATGGTCGGCCGCGATGCCATGGCTGTTATCCCCTGATGTTATTCCATCATCTATAAACATCAGTATGATGTGAAATGATAGATTATATCAAGGCCCCCATTGAGCGGATAGGAATCCGCGGTATTCCTTCTGGCATTCGTTAGACGAATTGGTCCGGCCAGAACCGGACAGGCAGGAGGAAATCTTGGCGAGCACAACAAGCAAAAGAGACTACAGCCTTTTGGGGCGGGACGCCCAAGCAGCGGTTGCCAACGGCCTGTCAGCGGCCGAGTGGTATCACACCGATGTTCCCCGCAAGCAGATGAAGGACTTGATGAAGCGCGAAGATGGCCCGGCCATTCGCGACACCGCAATCTGGCTTGGCGCAATGGCCGTCTTCGGTGGCCTCGGCGTCTATTTCTGGGGTAGCTATTGGGCGATCCCCTTCTTCATAGCTTACGGTGTGCTCTACGGGTCAGCCTCCGACAGCCGCTGGCATGAATGCGGTCACGGCACGGCATTCAAGACGATGTGGATGAATGATGCCGTATATCAGATCGCCTGCTTCATGATCATGCGCAACCCGGTCACCTGGCGTTGGAGCCACACCCGGCATCATACCGATACCGTCATCGTCGGTCGCGATCCTGAAATCGCCGTCATGCGTCCACCGGACCTTTTGCGCCTCGTTCTGAATTTCTTTGGTCTGCTCGATACCTGGCACGCGATGATCGACATGGTCCGCAATGCCTTCGGGGTCATCAGTGCGGAGGAAAAGACGTTCGTCCCGGAAAGCGAACAGCCCAAGGCAGTCCGTGTTGCCCGCATTTGGCTTGCGCTCTATCTCGCGGCAGGCGCGCTGGCCATCTACATGGGTTCGATCCTGCCGTTGATGCTTATCGGACTGCCGCGTCTCTACGGTGCCTGGCACCATGTAATGACCGGTCTGCTCCAGCATGGAGGTTTGGCCGACAACGTGATCGACCATCGGCTTAACAGCCGCACAGTCTACATGAACCCGATCAGCCGCTTCATCTATTGGAACATGAACTACCACGTCGAGCACCACATGTTTCCAATGGTGCCGTATCACGCCCTGCCGAAACTGCACGCAATGATCAAGGACGATCTGCCGGCTCCCAACCCGTCAATCCTCGACGGCTACCGTGAGATGATCCCAGCCTTCCTGCGTCAACTCCGCAACGAGGAATACTTTCTCAAGCGCCACCTGCCGGCGACAGCGAGGCCGTACCGGGAAGACTTCCACGGCGAAGTCTTAGCACCTGCGGCGGAGTAACCCCGGCTGCCAAGACATCCATAATTTTGGGAGGAGAACCCGATGAGCACCTGGATCGAGGTCTGTGACAAGGACGAGATCGACGAAGAGGATGTGATCCGCTTCGATCATGACGGCAAGAGCTTTGCAATCTATCGAAGCCCGGACGACAGCTACTATGCGACGGCAGGGCATTGCACCCATGAAAACGTGCATCTGGCTGATGGTCTCGTTATGAACGACATCATCGAATGTCCGAAACACAACGGCCGCTTCAACTACAAAACGGGCGAAGCAAAGGGCGCTCCCGTCTGCGTTAACCTCAAGACCTATCCAACAAAGGTCGAGGACGGTCGCGTCTTCATCCAGGTGGCATGAAATGGCCACCTCTGCCATGGTGATTGTAGGGGCAGGCGAGGCAGGTGTTCGCGCCGCCTTTGCGTTGCGCGAGCAGGGATACCAGGGCTCCATCAGCCTTATCGGGGATGAGCCGCACCTGCCCTACGAGCGCCCACCCCTATCAAAGGTGGGAACCGAGGCTGACAGTGCTCGGGCGATCGTCGCCGAGGCCCGGTTCGCCGAAGCAGGAATTTCGTACCGCCGTGGGTCACGAGTCTGCGCCATTGATCGCGTGGAGCATTCACTGATTCTGGCGAGCGGTGAAACGCTCGCTTATGAGCGACTGCTCCTGGCCACTGGGGCTGCACCGCGTGAGCTTCCCGGCCTTCATTACGGGAAACGCATTCACACCTTGAGGACTGTTGAACAGGCTGCCGCCATTCGCTGCGCGATGCGGGAGGGGCAGCACCTTGCTATCTTGGGAGGCGGCTTTATTGGCCTGGAACTTGCCGCAATGGGCCGGATACTTGGAGCCACGGTGACGCTGATCGAAATGCAGCCGCGCGTGCTAATGCGCGGTGTTCCGGAAAGACTGGCGCTGGCGCTTCAAGCGCGGCACGCGACGGAAGGCGTCCACCTTTTCTGTGGCCAAGGGGTCGAAAACATTGGAGAGGACGACACGTGTGTGAGCATCACGCTCGCGAACGGCCAGCGGGTCAGTGCCGATGCGCTGGTCGTGGGAATTGGCGTTCAGCCCAACACTGCCCTTGCGGCGGAGGCAGGGCTTACCCTCGAAAATGGTGTTGCTGTCGATGGGTACCTGAGCACGAATGATCCCGACATTTTCGCCGCAGGTGACTGCTGCTCCTATCCGGTTGCCGTTTACGGTGGCCGACGGGTCAGGCTCGAATCCTGGAGAAACGCTCAGGAACAGGGCAGTGTGGCCGCAGCCAACATGCTCGGTAAGGCTGAATTCTTTGATTCCGTGCCATGGTTCTGGTCCGATCAATACGACTTGACGCTGCAGGTAGCCGGACTTGCAGATGGTGCCGTCTCGACCGTCATGCGCCCTTTGTCTGACGGAGCGGAGATCCTGTTTCACCTCGATGATGACGGGCGCCTTCTTGCGGCAAGCGGCCTCGGGCGAGAAGGCGCTGTGGCGCGCGATATTCGGCTCGCGGAAATGCTGATCGCCCGTCGGGCGCATCCGGATCCTTCAGCGCTCGCCGACCCTGCCGTCAAGCTCAAATCCCTTTTATAGGCGCAGGGCGCCAGAGGAAGATCCATGAAATCCAATCGTCCCACCGTCGCTGATATCTTGGCACTCAAGGGCAAGCGGCAATTGAGCATGCTGCGAGTCGTCACGCTTGAGGAGGCAGAGGCCGCTGACAAAGCCGGTATCGAAATGGTCTCGGTTCCTCCGGCCTTGCTTGGGCCGGAATTCCGTGATGCAGCCCCAACTGTGTTCGCCGTTCCCGGCTTGGAGTACGGCGACTTCGTTACCTCAGAGGAGTATCTCCGAGCTGCCTTCTTGGCGATGCGGGCGGGCGGCGATGCCGTCTACTGCGCAGCGAGCCTGGGCATCATTCGTAGGCTGCGTGACGAAGGTATCCCGGTCTGCGGCCATGTCGGCCTCATCCCTTCAAAAGCAACTTGGACCGGTGGCTTCAAGGCTGTCGGAAAGACCGCAGAGAGTGCCATCTCGATATGGCATGCCGTGAAGGCTCTGGAAGGGGCTGGTGCTTTTGCTGCAGAAATCGAAGTGGTCCCGGCGGAAGTTGCCGCACTTATCAGCTCGAATACCTCGTTATTTATGATTTCCATGGGCGCGGGCGCTGGCTGCGACGCGCAATATCTCTTCGCAGAAGATGTTTTGGGTCAAACTCAGGGGCACTTGCCGCGTCATGCCAAAACGTATCGCAATTTCGCGGTGGAGTACGACCGCCTTCAGCAAGAGCGGATTTCGGCATTCAAGGAGTTCCGCCAAGACGTCGAGAGCGGCGCCTATCCTGCCGATCGACACAATGTCGGTATGCCAGCAGACGAGCTTGCCCGCTTCACCACTATGATCAACGGCTGATCGAGCCGATAGGAGACAATACGATGACTGTAAACTTCGCCCTTCTAGGCGCGGGCCGTATCGGTCGCGTCCACGCCAAGGCTGTGAGCAGCAATCCCGATGCGAAGCTAGTTGCCGTGGCCGATGCGTTCCCAGCCGCTGCCCAATCGATCGCGGCTCAATACAGCGCCGAGGTTCGCACCATCGATGAGATCGAGGCGGCCCGCGACATTCATGCGGTCATCATCTGCACACCGACAGATACCCATGCCGACCTCATCGAGCGGTTTGCTCAAGCGGGAAAAGCGATCTTCTGCGAGAAGCCCGTCGATCTCGACGTTACCAGGGTCAAGGCCTGCATCGACGTGGTCAAACAGACGAAGGCTAAGCTGATGGTCGGTTTCAATCGCCGCTTCGACCCGCACTTCATGGCGGTCAAGCAGGCAATCGATGATGGCCGCATAGGCAAGGTCGAAATGATCACCATCACGTCCCGCGATCCGGGTCCGCCGCCCCTCGACTATATCGCCCGCTCGGGTGGTATCTTCCGTGATATGACGATCCACGACTTCGACATGGCCCGCTTCCTGTTAGATGGAGAAGCGATCTCGTCCGTTTCTGCCCACGCCGCTGTCCTCGTCGATCCAGAGATCGGCGCTGCCGGCGACTTTGACAGCGTGACCGTTATCCTCGAAACGGCAACGGGTCGCCAGGCAGTGATCTCGAATTCCCGCCGCGCGACGTACGGTTACGACCAGCGCATCGAAGTCCACGGCTCATTGGGGTCGGCCAGTGCGGAAAACCAGCGTCCGATCTCGATCGAGGTGGCAAGCGCGCAAGGGTACACCCGTCCCCCTCTGCACGATTTTTTCATGACTCGATACACCGAAGCCTACGCAAATGAGATTGCCGGGTTTATCGCTGCGATTGGGAGTGGTGGGCCCATCTCGCCGAGCGGTGAAGATGGCCTGCTCGCACTTGAGCTCGCTGACGCGGCACTGGAAAGCGTTCGAACTGGTCGACGTATCAGCTTGGCGTAACGTCGCTTGTGATGCACTCCTAAGTCCGGCCCCACAATAGTTGGGGCTAGAATTTCCCGGTGAGGAAGTCCGCTTTTTCGCGCCTGCGCTAAGAGCGGACGGTCGTCTTACGGCCCCTGAAAGGACATCGCTTGCGGGTCCCCAGCCAATTCTCGCGAGACCCGTTTCGGAACGACGGATGGAGTGAAGAAGAGCAGCCTGGATTGCTCAAGTTGTTGAGAAGGCGTCGCTTTTTTCTGTGAGAAATAGTCGCTGATTTTCAGCGAAAAACCGGCCTAAAGTGGCGTGCCTGGAGAACCTGGATTTTCACATGATTTCAATGGCTTAGAAAAATAGCCTTTGAATTCCCTATGTTTTTCCGTCGCGAGCGACCGTGCATGACACCTTTGTGCCCTGGCTTTGGGCCGACGTCAACATGGCGGGATAGCGGCAATTATTTCCGCTCGGGGGCACCACCTCGGAGGTGGAGGCAGGCTATGAGCAAAGCGGAGCGGTAACAGTTTCCAACTTTAAGGGCCGAGTAGGCAGTCAATCCAGTCGCACTGAAACGAGATGCGTGGACGGATTCACGGAGAATCCGAATACAGCCGATCTAAGCCATCAGTTTTGCTGCTCGCGGTGTCGATGATCAAGTCGACAATGCGGGAGGTTTGTTGGTAGAGTGCCAGCTCTCCAGCCTTTGCGAGAGGTCTTACGCGGATGCGAGGATTTTTCCTCTCTATTCGCCGAAAACTCGTCTCGTCGAAGACGCCGTCTTCTTTCGGTGCAACCCATGTCAATGGCACTGACAAGGTGTCGATAGCCGGGTCGATGTCAGATCGGGCAAGCAGAAGCTCACGGACAAAGGTCTGATGCCCTTGGGCCAGCAGGTGCGAACAGGCGTTTCGAATGAAGGGTGCGAGATTGGGGTCCGTACAGGTTGCGTAATCGAGTGGACGGGTGCGATAGGCGCGCTCGATATACCAATCTACCCCATAGGTCTGGATCATCCGATGGGCTTGCTTGGCCATCAGGTCGACCAGCCAGGGCAACATCCCGACGAGCCGCATCATAGCCTGTTGTGTCGGCTGTAATCGCCGGATGCCGCTGCGGTCAAGCACACCCGTATAGCCGATGGCGATAAGCGCATGGAACCGGTCGGGACGCAGGCTGGCTTCCGCGAGCAGGGGCAAGACGCCATTGCTCAGCCCGATCGCGATACAGGGTGCCTTGACGACATGGTCGAGGAAGCCGCGCAGCGCGGCGAGATTGTCTTCCAGTGGAGACAAATTGGGATGCTGGCTGGAATTGCCGAAGCCTGGTCGAGAAAGGGCCAGAAGCTTGATGCCGGCATCTCTTAATTGGCCCTCGCTGTCGGGTGGCAGGAGATAGCACATCGGTAGACCGCGGCAGAGAATTACGGGTCGACCATTCGGGTCACCGAGCCACGTCCAGGCGACGGAGCGTCCGTCCGCCAGGTTGAGAACTTCTTCGCGGCCAAGCGGGTCCCTCCATGTATCGGTCTTGCCCTGACGGTCCTGAATGGCACGTCCGGCGGTCATCGCGAGAAGCCGCATGAGTTCGACCTGCGAGGGGGCTTCCGTTTTTGCCATGATGCTCTTGAGCTGGGTACGCACTGTCAGTAGCGATACATTGCGGGCGGCGGCAGTGGCGGCAACGTCTCGGACACGGAAGAAGATTCGGGCGATCTCCACTTCTGCGGCAGAGAGCCCGAAGGCTTGCGCGAGCATCTCGGAGGCGCGATCGGTCCATTCGATTTCCAAGGAACGGATGACGACAAAAGCGGCGCCCTCGATCTTCGGTGTCAGGAGCCACGATTCGGCCAGAATGGCGTCGCCGTCATTAAGCGGAGACATCCGGAGAATGGCCTGCGATCGATTGGCGCGCTTGTTCGCCGCGCGCATCATGGTGCGGAAGGTTTCAAGCGACCGAGGGTCTATTCTGTCCAGATCAAGGAAACTTCCCTGCCGCGCTCCGAGCACGGATGCCCCTTCGGTGTTGGTGACGACGACGCGGCCTTCGGGGGACAGAACGAGGGCCGGACCCGGCACATCCTGCACCGCGCGTGCCAAGGGATCGTTCTCGGCGGGAATGTCGAGGCCGTCGAGGGTCGTGCGTGCCAAGGCAAGTTGTGCCAGAAGCGCGCGCGACAGCTGTTTTGAGGCTTTCTCATCATCCGGAATGAGACCGAGTTTCGCCTGCCAACTGTCGATCATGGCGTCGAAAGCCTCTTGATCGACAATGGCGCGATAGGTGTTCGAGATGATGTCGAGGTCCACGTCTGGATCTATCATCCCGGAAGCAACCGGCCCTTCCTCGTGGTCCATTCCTGCCTTCACTGCATGCTTCGAACGTCCTTCATCTCTGTGCACAGCCAATCTCCTGCCAAAAGCCTTGATCGGGATGATACGCCAAATGGGGTATGCGCCAAATGACGTGTATCACTAGAAAGGGAGAGGAGAAGAGCTGGAGGGGAGGTCATCATGCCATTGCTGTCCATTCGATCGCAGGATTTCGATCGGGCAAGCCGCGTCGATGCGTTTCGCAATGTCGTTGCCAGTATGACTAGGGTCGACTTCATTCCCGATGACCGGCAGCACTTCAATTCGGAGACATCGATCGCCGTCCTGCCCGGTGTGATCATCGGACATGGTCGGCATTCTGCGTCGAGAGCCATCCGGACACGCAGCCATGCCGCCGAGTGTAGCGACGACGTGATGTTTCATATTCCGCTGGCCGGCGGTGGCACGATCTCGCAGATCGGTGGCAAGGAAGAGGTTTTGCGTGCCGGAACTGTCTATGTCGATCCAGGCGACGTGCCCGGGACTGTGCGGTTCGGTGGCCAATACATGGAGGGCATTTATGTCTCCATTCCAAAGGCACATCTCGGAATGGCTGAGGCAGGACTTCAGGCTGTGCTTCGGCGTTCTGCACCGCTCACACCGCAATGGCGGCTTTTTCTCAACTACGCCCGCAGTCTGCACGCCGAACTGCCAGCACTTGCTCCCGAAGAGGCAGCCCAATGCGTGGCGCATGTGCAGGATCTTGCCTTGATGGCGCTGGGGGCGACGCGGGAGGCGACCGAGATTGCCGCCGGACGCGGGGTGCGGGCGGCACGATTGAAGGAAGTAAAAAGACAGATCGAGCAAAATCTCTTCTCGGCTGAATTGAGTGCCGAAAGTGTCGCAAGTCGGCTGGGCTTCTCCTCGCGCTATCTTCGCGCCCTCTTTGAGCGGGAGGGAACATCCTTTCGCGACTATGTGGCGAGCCGGCGTCTGGCGTGTGCCTATCGCATGCTGAGCGACCCGGCTTTGCAACATCTCAACATCGCTCAGATTGCAATGGACGCAGGCTTT
Source organism: Rhizobium sp. R86522 (assembly GCF_042466255.1). Classification (NCBI taxonomy): domain Bacteria; kingdom Pseudomonadati; phylum Pseudomonadota; class Alphaproteobacteria; order Hyphomicrobiales; family Rhizobiaceae; genus Rhizobium; species Rhizobium sp. R86522. Next base: position 2,870,542 of record NZ_JAXHBX010000001.1, on the reverse strand, counting down.
GGGGATCTGTCCTGGTTCAACACCCGCTTCAAACAGACCTATGGCATGACACCAAGGGATGCGCGGGCCGGACTCGCATAGCCGCCTGACAGGGAAGAGGCGGGACCAGCTTTAGTCCGCCTTGGTGCCCGTCTCTGTGTCCTTGTGCCATTGCCCCCGCAAATGGGTGCCGTCAGGCCCAAGACCGAAGCTTCATCGAAATCTACTGTCGATCCTGGCGGCCATTCCCTTGCCAGGACATGCCCCTTCGTGACCTTTTTGAGGATCAAGCTCTATGTGGAATTTCAGTTTATCGGCTGCTCTGGCGCTCATGGCCCGTACCGCTCCTTTTCTTGTCTTCCGGATAGTCGTCTATTTCGCCGTGGCTTGCGCCTATGTGATCGCGACCGGAACGGGGGCTGCGATCGGTTATGGCGTCGGTCAGTTCGGAGATGGAGACTTCCTGGCGGCCAGCACGATGTTGGGTGGAGTGGCCGGCTTTGGCCTGTTGGCCGCGGTCCTCTATCTTCTGCGGGAGTATCTGCTCTACCTCGTCAAGGCGGGACATATCGCCGTACTCGTGGAATTGATGGACGGTCGAGCACTGCCTGCTGGCGAAGGACAGATCGCCTATGGCAGCCGGATGGTCCGCGAACGGTTTACCGAGGCAAGTGTGCTGTTCGGTATCGACCAGCTCGTGAAAGGTGTGATTGCCGCCATTGCAGGGCTTATCGAGGGGATTGCGTCACTCCTGCCTATTCCCGGTCTCGATACGGCTGCCCGGGCTTTCCGGAGTTTCCTGAAGATCGCCGTCGGCTTCACCGACGAGGTCATCCTTGCCCATGCCCTGCGAACCCGTGCCGCCAATCCCTGGGCGTCGGCGGAGGAAGCCCTTGTTCTTTATGGCCAGAACTACAAGACCATGTTGCGCAATGCAGCCTGGCTCGCAGTCATCATCTACGGACTATCCTTCATCGTGTTTCTGCTGGCGCTCGCGCCTGCTGCAGCACTTGTCTATCTCTTGCCCGGCGCGCTCAGCGCAGGCGGTTTCGTCTTTGCTCTTCTCTTCGCCTGGGCCTTCAAGGCAGCCTTGCTCGAACCGCTCGCCATCACCTGCATGCTGCAGGTCTTCTTCAAGACGACCGAAGGACAGGTGCCGGATCCGCAATGGCGAGCACGCCTGCAGGAGCTTTCGGGAAAATTCAGAGATATCGGCAGCAAATCCGCAAGCTGGGCATCGGCGCGGCAGACACCTGTCCAGCCCCTTGCGGCATCGGCTTGAGAGGAACAGATCCATGAAAAACGCTTTGCTGAAAATCGGCAGTCTCCTCGCAGGGCTCCTGCTTGTTCAGATCCCGACGGGGCATGCCGAGGAAGCACCACGCACGATCATCGTCATGGATGGATCAGGCTCGATGTGGGGGCAGATTGACGGTCGGCCGAAACTCGAAATCGCCCGTGAAGCAGTGGCTGACGTCTTGACACGCCTGCCGGCTGAGCAGGAACTGGGGCTGATTGCCTATGGGCACCGCTCCAAGGGCAATTGCGGCGATATCGAGCTTCTCGTGCCGCCGGGCAAGAACACCGGCCAAACCGTCGTCGGAGCGGTCAACGCCATGCGCTTCCTTGGCAAGACACCGCTTTCGGCAGCCGTGCGTCAGGCCGCCGAGGCGCTGCGCTATGGCGAGGAAAGTGCAACAGTCGTGCTCGTGACTGACGGACTTGAGACTTGCGAGGCGGACCCGTGTGCGCTGGCATCTGAACTGGAGGCGGCAGGCGTCAATTTTACCGCCCATGTGGTCGGTTTCGGGCTGTCAAAGGAAGACGGCGCCCAGGTGGCCTGCCTCGCCGAAAACACAGGCGGGCGATATATCCAGGCCAGCAATACTGCGGATCTGACGGATGCACTGACGCAAACGGTTGCGGCTCAACAGACTGCTCCGCAACCCGCGCCGGTTGCTCTGCCCGAGGCAGTTATTTCAGCGCCATCGACAGCCGCGATAGCGACCACGATCGATGTCGAATGGACCGGTCCGAACAATGCCGAGGACTATCTCGAGATTGTGCCGGCGAGAACGAGCGAGGTCGTCAGCGGCAGCCGCAACTACGCCTATACGAGGGAAGGATCGCCGGCGCGCCTGCTCGTACCCGCGAACGAAGGCGATTATCTTGTCCGCTACATCTGGAGTGGCCCCGAAGGCCGCAAGGTCCTAGCCACCGCACCGCTCACGGTCAGCGATTCCGAATTTGCGATTTTTCTGCCTGAAGGCCCGATCCAGATGGGTTCCACCATCTCGGTTCGTTGGAAAGGCCCCGATGGTCCCGGCGACTATCTCGCGATCAGGGAGACCGTTAACGCCGAGGCAGGCGACCTGAACTATGCCTACACCAAGGATGCCAATCCCGCCGAAATGGTGGTGCCGAACGTGCCTGGAGACTTTGAGCTTCTCTACATCGTCGAGGGTTCGGGCGAGCGTCGCCCGGGTGTTTCCGTGCCGCTGAAGATTGTCGAAGGCGAAGTCTCGTTGCAGGCGGCTCTTCTTGTCCGGCCTGGCGCAACAATCGCCGTGCGGTGGAAAGGTCCCGGAAGTAGCCTTGACTACATCGACATCGTGCCTTCGAACCATACGGAACCGAGTGGCGAACTGACCTACGCCTATATTGGCGGCGCAGGACCAGGCCCCCGTGAACTGGGGGCACCAACGGAGCCTGGAAATTATCTGATCCGTTATCTCTCGGAGGGTGCCGGCGGACGCCGGGTGCTTGCCAGCATCCCACTCTCGGTGGATCCGAACGCGCCCGAGATCCCGGCCATTGCGATGGTGGAGGCGACTTTCGATGTGCCCGGTGATTTCGCCGGAACCGCGATCCAGTGGTCGGCGGTACCGTTGCCGGGCCAATCCACTGCGCCTGAAGCCTGGGCAATGAATGAATTCGTGACCGGGCCCGTCACGCAACAGTTTGAGCCTGGGACCTACGCTGTTCGCGGCGATGCGGCTGACGTCGTCTTCACCGGCGAGGTCACGATCTCTTCCGATGGACAGAACCGCTTTGTCATTCTCCCGGACGAGACACAGGCTCCGGCCGGTTCCATCGATCTTGTCCCCTCAAAGCCTGGATCTGACAACCTCGGCGAGGACACCGGCTATCTGTGCGAGGGCCCGGCACCATGCCCCATCACGGACGGCAGCACGGGTCTTTCCTTCATGCTGCCGGCTGGCTGGTCGACCGATTACCCCACGACTGAGGGGTACACTCGCGGTGCTCAGGCGGCAGGCGACGTCTTTCCCCCGCGGGTCAATTTCTTCCGAACGGGTACAAACGATGCGCTGGTCCTTGGCCCACGCCAGTGGGTAGCAATGAATGGCCCATGTGAGGAGATGGGCGCGCTCGGTCCGTTCTGCATGTTTGAGAGCACGGATCCGCAGGTGCTCGCCGCCTATCAGCTCGTCAAGGCGACCTTGAAATGGGATCCGCCACAGGATCAATCTTCTCTTGACCGTGGCTGCGCCGATGATGACGGCCATGGTCCCGATGCTTGCGAAAACGGGATGGAGGCTGAAGCGAAAGCATTTTCTGACTATTCCCATCGTTGCCTGCCGGGTGACCGGACGGTTCAAAACTGCGACATGCGCGATGGGGCGACCAATCTTTCCTTCCATCTGCCGGAAGACTGGGTGGCGGAGGTAGAACCCTCATCCCCATTTCCTCGTGCCGAGTTTGCACAGCAGGCCGGTTCAGCCCATTCGATCTGGCTCAATCCGAAGGATTGGCTTCTCGGCGATCGTGGCTGTTTCCTGACGCGGGTCGGGCAATTGTGCCTGGATCCGGACAGCGTAGATGAAGCGCTTGACGGTGTGCGACAGACCCTGCAGTTCACGCTGACGACAGGTGAGGTTCTGCGTCGCTGCGGCGATGAGGAATGCGACTTTTCCCACCCCAACCCCGCACTCTCTGGAAGGTTGCCAGCGCTCTGGTCTGTCGAGGTTGGGCGTCCGCTCCCCGACGGCCGGATCTCCACATGGTTCTGGGATCGTGACCGCGCGGGCAATTTCAAGCTGATCGGTCTCAATCAACCGGACGGTGACAATTGCCTTGAGGCCGGGGAAGGGCAGATACTCTGCGAATACACGCCTTACATTTCGACGGATGAGTTCGACCTCATTCGCGAGAACCTGAAGGTCAGCGCAGCCGCCTCATCCGGCATCCGGACCCTTGCGCCTGCCGAATTTGACCGCGCCCTTTCCATTGTCAGGGGGAACTGAAACATGCGCCGACAAATAGCAGCAACAAGCCTCATCCTTCTGGTGACAGCTTCAGTTTCCTTCGCCGCGCAGGATTGCAACAGCCCTGTCATCTCCATTGATGCAAACGGACAGGCGGAATTCATTTCCCCGGACCGGGAGGTGAAGCGTGACATGGAGAGCTTCTTTGGTGAGGCGCCTAGTCCAAACTCGATCCTTGTTGTCGACGCCCGAAACCGTCAGGGGATCTGGATCGCACGAACAGAACTGCCCCTGGTCTTGGTTGGGTTTGGCGCAAGCAGCGATGGTTATCTGTATTCCGGCCCGAGTCACTGCCTGCCACCCGGATTGCCTGTTGACCTGCCGGACAACAAGCGCAAGCCGGAGGAACTTCCGCCAGGCAAGCCGCCGATCGGACTTTTCCCCGGTATCGAACCGCAGTCTGGCCTCTGGCAGGCGCGTCTTGGCGACACGCGGCTTGAAGGCTGCCCAGCTATGATGCAGCAGGCCTTCCCGAAGTCGCTCGGCGCGCTGCCTGCAGAATGGCTGGCGCCGCGAAAACTTGATTTCGAGACCCCTTTCCATCCTGACCAGCTTGAAATGTCCCGCCGACTTTCGGCTGAAGGGCTGAGCCGGATCGCTTGGCGCAATGCGGGAGAGGATGTCTGGATAACCGAGGTGTTTCCTGAACTTTTCGGCCAGATTCCCGCAGGGCAGGGGGCGGGCAGCAAGATGACCTGGCGCCTCACGCTCAGGAGCGAGACGGAGATTGAACATGTTTCTACCGTCCAGATCGTTCTGCCGAAGGAAGCCGCCGCACTGTTAGGCGGAAGCGACAACTGCCGCATGGTCAGTCGCAACTATTGGGTCAGGGTTTCTTATTGATCTGAACGATTGGGAGTGCATCGACAAAAGAGGTGAGCGGGAGACCCCAAGAGCTATGATCCAGCCAGCCACATAGCGGTCCGACTGCGTCTAAATTCTGCTCGCCCGATGTAGGAATGAAGGTCCCCAGCCAATCTTACGAGACCCAATTGAGCACGACGGATGACCTGAAAAACAGATGTCGTAAGTGCTCAAGTTGTTGAGAAGACGTCGCATTTTTCTGTGAGAAACAGCCGCCAAATCTACGCGGAAAACCGACCTAAATTGGCCCGCCTGGAGAACCTGGATTCTCACATGATTTCAAAGACTTAGAAAAATAGCCTTTGATTTTCCTCTGTTTTCCTGTCGCGGGCGACCGTGGATGCCATCTTTGTGCCCTGGCTTTGGGCCGACGTCAACATGGCGGGAGAGCGGCAATTATTTCCGCTTTGGATCGTTAAGCCGGAGATCCGGCGGCATTCGCGCGCAGCAGCTTTGCGATCATGTCGAACATAGAAGAAGCAAGCGTGCATGCGTGACATCACGCACCGCTTCGACACAACTGCCAGGCTTCTCGGTTAGCGGATGAAGCCGTCACGGCCTCGATCAATTGCTCTTCCAAATAGGGCTTTGGGATATAGAGATCGTATCTTCTTCGCATCATGCGGATACGATCCAGCATGAAGGGGAAACGCTCTAGTGTCTGTCGCAGAAACCATGTCATGGAGCAGCCGAAGTCAGATAAGCGGATAAAACACCCTAGTCGGCAATTGTCATTCGGCAGAGCAATGTGTTGTCCTGCACCAAGTCCTCGCTCCACACCAGCTTCGCTGACTGATCCCAGCTGATATCGTCATATCCGTCTTTCGGGCTAATTTCGTCCGAGCTGTGCTCAACGGCCATGGGCCAGCTGCTGTCATCAAAATTGGGCGCAGTCCAGTTGTCCGGAAAAGCTGTTTCGCTGAAGTTGCAGACGCCTTGGCCCGCAACAGGGTCCTTTTCATCAGCGCAGGCCCGGTCCAGAGGCGCTCGGTGCACGACAAGGCAACGCATGGTTTTGTCGGTGGCTCCGAGTATCTTATCCGTTGCCGCGTTGCGAAACTGAGCAATCATGCCACCATCGCCCATCTGCTGACGATCCGATCCGATATATTCAAGACCAGTGTCGTTCTCTTTGAAATCCCTAACTTCGAAGGCCAGCGTCATCGGCAAAGTGGCTGTGAACGTGACCCGCTCGGCGTTGAACGACCGTTCGGTGTTGTAGGCGACGCTGTCTTCGATCAACTGTTCGCCATTTACGGCGACGCTGAACCAGTTATCGACCCAGATTTCGCCGATGACCTTTATCTCACCCTCACCCTCGATCACGCGCTCATTCAAAACCGTGCTGTTGTTTTCCGGTTTGTCGGTGCATCCGGAAACAAGTCCGGCCAATACGGTTGCGGCAGCCAAGAAGTTGGCGATCTTACTGAGTCTGCGCATGATGGTCCTACTTGGTCAGTTCTGAAACGAAATGTGGGAAGCTGCCATGATCTTACCGTCCATTGCTTTGGTCATGGCTGACCAATCAACATCCGGGTTATCGTGCAAAGGCAACGTGTCGAGCGGCGCGCTCAGCGCATAAAGTGTGATTGTATATTCGTGCAGGCTGCCAGGCGGAGAACAGGGTGGCGTATAGCCTGTGCTCCTCTCGTCCTTGTCGGCACCTTCTTCCCCAATCGATGCTGGATTGCCGCGGGGCAAGGTCCGGGTCTCAGGCGGAATATTCCAAAGCAACCAATACTGGCTGGGCGCATCCACACCTACGACTCTGCCTCGCGGGTAATGGTGCATAATCAGCGCAAGGCTTTTTGTGTCATAGGGAACTCCATCCCATGCTAGTGGAGGCGTCACTCCATCGCCGCCATCACGCGTGCATTTTAGGTCCGCTGGCAACATGCCGCCATCCTTTATGGCGGGGCTGGTCAGCGTAAAACTGTCCTGCGCCACCGCCGTGCCAACGATGCTGAGGCTTGGCGCGGCAAGGCTCAGCATGGCAAGCATCATGGTCAGGCAAAATCTGCGGGTCACCGACAATATTCTCCTGTTTCGACCGAGCCGCCATCGGTGATGGTACGCGTCTCGAAAGTATAACAATCGGGTGTCTGAGTTGGCGTGTAACGCATATAGTAGGCCTCGCCTTTGTAGATGTAGTCCATACTACGCCGGCCATTCCCGTCTTGCGTGAAAGTTAGCTTCTCGACGCCCCCACTTGGCGGCACTCCTGCTAATTTTCCGCCCCAGTTGAACCAGCCACCTGCCGCCTCCAACGGGGAAACTCTGGGTAAATCGGCCATGTCACCAACCTCACCCATCAGGCATTGAATGATGTAAGGTGCCTGGGTCGAGGTGTGATACCGATAGATATAGGTGTCGTCTGTCTTTCCATTGCAGACATCAAGCTCGCCCATCGCGATTGGCGTGCCGTCAGGGTTGTTGTCGCCATAGATGGGAAACCCGTCAAAAGCCCAGCCGATAATGGCAGCATCGCCGGCATTCTTCATCTGTTCAATCATGCAGGTTGGCTTGACGTGGTAATGATAGTCGTCTCCCCTTCCAGCATGCCCGCCACAGACATCCAGTTGCTCAGTTTGCAGGGTGTCATGTTGCTCCTGATGATGCTTCAGGTCGTCCAGGGTCATCTCGCCGCCGCCTGTATAATCATATATGGGAACACCATTGACCGCCACACCGAGGGCGGCATCACGGGTCTGGGGCGTGCTTCCCAGAACCGGATTTAGGACGATGGGAGCGGCATAGTCCTTGGCAGGTACAGGCACCTGCTCATTCGTACCAACAATGCCCGTCATCAGGGTATGCGAAGGGTATGTGTCTGACGTTATGATTGCCTTGCCGTTCTCGCATGTCACCTTGACGACATCAGAAAACCCCGCGTCGGCAACGGATGCCTTTACTGCCATGCAATGATCTTCTTCGCCATGGGCGAAAGCGAAATTCGGATAGAGTGCAAGCAGCAAGGGAATCAGTACGGCGGCTTTTGCTGATACCGAAAACCGTTTTGTCTTGTGGGAAGTCAAGCTGAATTCCTTTGATAAAATCGTGAGCCATCGGCCTTGTTGCATTGGTACTTGTCACTGTCGTAGATATGTTGCAGTGCAAAACATCAAGTTACGATTTCTTTGTCAGGGTTACCTTTTGGTAATGAAACGGATGGGACAGCAGCTATTCATCAGTCCGTCGAAAATGACTGTGTCGTATTTGTGTCGGAAGCGAGCCAAGCCTTAGCGGCGCAGACCACAAAGGTCAGCAATGGGCCGCAGTGACTATGCGCCTACCAAGCGCGAATGTCCGTTTCGCTAAATGGGGTCAGAACAAGAGCAGGCCGAAATCGTACGCTAAGGTCGAACAGAATCGGAACGATGCCAGAGATCGGATATGCAACATCCGATCTCTCTGGATTGCCATCGACATGCGCCAGTTTTGATTTCTCTGTCCGGCCCGACTCGACAACGCTTCACGCAGATTGGTCATGCATGGGGTCAGGCGATGGCAAAGCGCAAGCTTCTCAAAGATCAAGATCGCCGGAAGCTTGTCGATATCCCGGTCGACGAGGACACCCTAATCCGCCACTATTCATTGTCATTGGCGGATCGCCTGGAGATCGAACTGCGGAGACGCAATCACAATCGGCTCGGCTTTGCCGAAGGTTGGTGGCGTCAAGGCGTCCGATGGGACCTGGCTCGAGGTCCACCATATGATTGACGGCGGGCCATCGGTTCTCTTCGATGCGGCCGTATTGCTGACATCGGCAGAGGCAATGGACGATCTCGTCAAGCAAGCGACCGCACGCGATTTCGTGGCGGATGCCTTTCAGCATTGCAAGTTCATTGGCTACGATCCGACGGCCACGCCGCTTCTGGAAAAGGCTGGCATTGCAGAGGCTCTCGATGAGGGGGTGATCGAATTGCCAGGTGAAGAGGGATTGGACGGGTTCGTTTCATCACTTGGCAAGCTGCGGGTATGGGGACGCGAACCGTCTGTAAAAACCGGGAAGGCCTCAATTCCGCAATAGGCGAACCATCTCAACCTTGGATCGGGGAAGCGCTGTGACCATGGAAGCCAGCGCCTTCCCAATGCCGACAAGGACCTCGCGGTAAATCAGTGCGCCAAACCGCTGGCGCGCAAGCGTAATGTCACAATAACCCCTCCGGCGGTCCATTCGTAAGAAATAGATCCACCGAGGTGACCGGCCACGGTGCGTTGGAGCAACTTGCTTCCATATCCGTCAGTCGAACTTCCCGGTGCTTGCGGACAGCCATGTTCACTCCACAAAATCTCTACATGCTCATCGTCTGTCGAGCCTGAGATGTCGAGCGATCCTTGCTCTGCCGACAGCGCGCCGTATTTCAGCGAATTGGTCGCCAATTCATGTATCACGAGGGCAAGGTTAGAGCTGGCTCGGGAAATCTGCACAGCGGGGATAAGTGGAGTTTCTGCCTGACTTCGGCTTAGATGCCGGGAACAGGAGAGACCATGACGAGACGACCGCGCCGGAACCATAGCCCGGCTTTCAAGGCGAAGGTGGCACTTGCCGCCATCCGAGGTGAGCAGACGCTGGTGGAGTTGTCCCAGCAGTTCGATGTGCACGCCAACCAGATCAAGCAATGGAAAGACCAGCTCCTTGAGGGGGCGACGGGTGTGTTCGGCGATGAAACGAAGGCGGAGCCGTCGGGTCCGACCATCGATGTCAAAACGCTGCACGCGAAAATCGGCGAACTGACACTGGAGAACGATTTTTTATCCGGTGCGCTCGGCAAGGCGGGATTGCTGGGCGGAAAGAAATGATCGACCGCGAGCACAAGCTATCCGTCGTGCGCCAGGCGAAGCTTCTCGGCTTCAGCCGTGGCAGCGTCTACTATCTGCCTCGTCCGGTGTCTGACGGCGATCTGGCCCTTATGCGCCGGATTGACGAACTGCATCTCGACTACCCCTTTGCCGGAAGTCGGATGTTGCAAGGGCTCTTGAGAGGAGAAGGCCTGGAGACCGGGCGGCTACACGTCGCCACGCTGATGAAGAAGATGGGCATCGAGGCGATCTACCGCCGCCCGAACACCTCGAAACCAGCGCCAGGGCACAAAATTTATCCCTACCTCCTACGAAAGCTGGCAGTCACCCGGCCCAATCAGGTCTGGGCAATGGACCTGACCTACATCCCCATGGCGCGGGGATTTGTCTATCTGTGCGCCGTCGTGGACTGGTTCAGCCGGAAGGTCTTGTCATGGCGGTTGTCGATCACGATGGAAGCAGCCTTCTGCATCGAGGCGGTGGAGGAGGCACTTGCCCGTCATGGCAGGCCGGAAATCTTCAATACCGACCAGGGATCGCAGTTCACCTCCATCGACTTCACCGCCGTGCTGAAGAGGTCACAGATCGCCATCTCGATGGATGGCAAGGGTGCGTGGCGAGACAATGTCTTCGTCGAGCGGCTCTGGCGTTCGATCAAATACGAGGAAGTCTACCTCCATGCCTACAAGACTGTGTCCGAGGCACGCGCTGGCATCGGCCGATATCTGAACTTCTACAACACCAGACGCCCACATTCATCCCTTGACCGGCAGACGCCGGATCAGGCCTACTTCAACGCGCAGACACCAATGATGGTGGCGGCATAATCGAGGCGGAAATCCACTTAGCGAAACGCCCGAAGCTGTTCAGACAAACCGAGCCACCTCTTGTCGAGCACATTGTAGGCTTCGAGAGCCTCAACTCGATCCGCTTCTCGATTATGCATGGTCACACGTCCAAACCCGATGTACTCAAACGAACCATGAGTGCCACCTCTGCCATCTAGATGCAATCGGCACGTATCAACGCTTGCCGGGGAGACCTTTCGACTAGCCGTTGCCGCAAGTGGGCGTAGGCCATCTGGCCCAAAAGTGGTACGCGCCGAATGGCATGGCCTTCTGTGGCTGAGGGGCCGTTCTTGCGGGTATCTTGGCGAGGAAACGTCGAGATCACCCCCATTCTTATGGGCTGCAAAGCGATCATGCAGCACGGGTAGCGTACTGTCCCCTTTCGGCCCCATAAAAGACATCGCTTGCGGGTCCCCAGCCAGCTTTGCGAGCCCCGCTCAAGCACGACGGATGGCCTGAAGAACAGCAGCCGAAATTGCTCAAGCTGTTGAGAAGGCGTCGCTTTTTTCTGTGAGAAACAGCCGCCGAATTTACGCGGAGAACCGGCCTAAAATGGCCTGCCTGGAGAACCTGGATTCTCACATGATTTCAAAGGCTTAACAAAATCGCCGTTGATTTTCCTCTGTTTTCCTGCCGCGAGCGACCGTGGATGCCATCTTTGTGCCCTGGCTTTGGGCCGACGTCAACATAGCGGGAGAGCGGCAATTATTTCCGCGCGGGAGCGCCAAGCCGGAGGCGAGGGGAGCATGTTCTCGTGGCAGCTTAGCGCCTTCCTTTCAGTCATTCACACTGCCGGGCTGCCGTGTTGAAAGCGGTCGTTCAGCTAGGATTGGCGACTGGGGTACATCCTACCCTTTTATCGTGTGGATGTGCCGAGCGATCGCAGACTTCCCGTCGTGCGGGTGTCCTTGTGTCTGTATTGCCGAGGTGTCCCGGCCCAAGATTCGTGAGGCTGAAAAGACATTACGTCTCCTCCGGCGGCAGTCGTTTCGTTAAGGATCGTCACATCAAAGCTGGAGCACGAGTTGTGGCTTCTGTTCGCTGGCTTCGGTGTTCAGCGAAGACAGAGTGATCCCAAGAAGCCGCACTGGATGTTTAAGCGGGAACACCGAGGCGAGTAGGGGCTCAGCTATCTCCATAATCGTCTCGATGCCAGAGACCGACCCCGCCACGGTCCTGCTGCGTGTCGCCTGACTGAAGTTCGAATATTTGATTTTGACGGTCACGGTCTTCCCAGTGACGTCGTGCGCCTCGCAATAGCGCCATACCTTTTCAGCCAGGGGGCGCAGCTCGGCCTTGGCCTCATCCAGATCATCGATGTCCTCTGCGAATGTGTCTTCAGCACCGACGGACTTTCGTATCCGGTTGGGCCTGACCTGCCTTTCGTCAATGCCGCGCGCGATGCCATAGAAATACGGGCCGGACTTGCCGAAGTGCTGCTGCAGGAAGGCGAGCGACTTCGATTTGAGGTCAAGCCCGGTCTCAATGCCATGCCTCCTCATCCGCTCCGCGGTGGCCGGCCCCACGCCATGGAATTTCTTGACGGGCAGGGCTTCGACAAAGCCCGGGCCGTTCTTCGGCGTGATGACGGCCTGTCCGTTTGGCTTGTTCAGGTCGCTTGCCATCTTTGCCAGGAACTTGTTGTAGGAAATACCGGCGGACGCGTTGAGGCCGGTGACCGCCTTGATCTTCGCGCGGATCTCAAGCGCTATCTCGGTGGCGATCTCCATGCCTTTGAGGTTCTCGGTAACATCGAGATAGGCCTCATCCAGCGACAGCGGCTCGATCAGCGGCGTATATTCCGCGAAGATCTCTCGGATTTGCTGCGAGACCTGCCGATAGACTTCAAAGCGCGGAGGCACAAAGATCAAATCAGGACATTTGCGCTTGGCCGTCACAGATGGCATGGCCGAATGCACGCCGAAGGTCCTTGCCTCGTAACTGGCAGCCGCCACGACACCGCGTGCCGCCGACCCGCCAACGGCCAATGGTCGCCCGCGCAAATCCGGATTATCGCGCTGCTCGACAGAGGCATAGAACGCGTCCATATCGACATGGATGATCTTGCGCACTGGTGCGCTATTCATTGCTTTGGCTCTTTATGTCGCCCAGTGACGTTGGCGCGCCTCGGCCGATCATTTGCCGAACTTTGCGGCTTTCGCACCCAATGATCACAGCAAGAGGCCCTCATTGTCCAAAGTGGGCTTGGGCTGAGGCGGCACGATCATCAGCATGCTGGAGGGAAGGGGACGTTGCAGATCACGTGCCTCGTCCCATGGCGCTGTCAGCCAGACATCGACCTCTTCCGGTGTGGTCAGAATGGCCGGCATGGCCTTTTCATGGATGGGAGAGACGATCTCGTTTGGCGAGGTCGTGAGAAAGCCGAAGAGTTCATAGTCCTGCGCACCGTCTCTCACTTTTCGCACGCCCGTCCATGGTGTCCAGAGCCCTGCGAAAAACATCAGCGGCCGGTCGTCGCTGCCCGCAAACCAGGCGTTGGGCACGCGCCCACCTTCAACCTTGCTGGCAGGATCAGGCTCGGCAAAGGATGTGAAGGGGACAACGCAACGGCTGGCTGCGCCTAGCCAACGGCGCCAATGCGGGGAACCCACGTTGCGGATATTGGTGACGCCCGGATCATAATTCTTCACATAGGCAGGCGGTGATGGCATGCCCCAGGTAGCGCGCGCAATCTCTCGGCCCCCGTCGGTGCCCACCCGGACAACAGGCGCCTGATAGCCGGGATAGACATCAAAGCTTGCTTCATTCCAGCCCGCCTGATCGCGGATGGCTTTGGTAAACTGAAGGACTGCTTCACGCGTGGTGGTGACATTGTAGAGATTGCACATCGATCCGCCTCCTATTTCCACATGGCGCGCATACGCTCCGCAACATCGACGCGGATCTGCTGGGCGCTTCGCTCAGATTTTAGCGCCGAAATCATCGGCCAGGTCGTCGCCTCGAAGAATTGCAGCAGCATTGCCGGGATGAACCGCGTTCGGGCTGCATAAACGTGCCGGTCCCCTTGCGGGTTTTGCCCATGGGTGAAGAAGCGTTGTGGTGTGACCAGCGCCAGATGATCTCGGGCACGCGTCATGGCAACGTAAAGCAGCCTGCGCTCCTCTTCGAGTTCCTCCGTTGTGCCGGTCCCAAGATCGGAGGGAATGCAGCCATCGACGACGTTCAGCATGAACACTGCGCGCCATTCCTGGCCCTTGGCCGAGTGGATGGTCGACAGGATCAGATAGTCTTCGTCCAGCAAAGGCACGCCGGCCTGATCGCTGGTGGCATCGGGCGGATCGAGCGTCAGTTCGGTTAGGAAGCGTTCGCGCGAGGGATAGCCGCTGGCGATCTGCTCGAGCTGACGCAGGTCCGCCTTGCGGGTCTCGGCATCTTCATGGATGCGCTCAAGATGCGGCTCATACCAGAGGCGTGCCTGCCCGATATCAGCGGGCCAATCCGCGTCCGTCTTGCGCAGGTTCGTCAGCAACTGAACGAAGGATGTCCAGTCTTCGCCGGTCTTCGGCGGTGGTGGGATTTCTGCCAGCGCCAGCAGCGGTTCGGGGGCGGTTGCGATGGTCTCCAGGATGTTGCCGGCTGTCTTCGGTCCGATACCCGGCAGCATTTGCAGCAGCCGGAAGCCGGCCACACGGTCTCGCGGGTTCTGAGCGAAGCGCAAGACGGCCAGCATGTCCTTCACATGGGCACTATCGAGAAACTTCAGGCCACCAAATTTGACGAAGGGAATGTTGCGACGGGTAAGCTCGACTTCTAGCGGACCGCTATGGCTGGACGTGCGAAACAGAACGGCTTGGCTCTTGAGCGCCATCCCGGTCTCGCGATTGGCAAGCACCTGGTCGACGATGAAGTTCGCCTGCTCGGTCTCGTCCCTGACGGTGACGAGTTTTGGTCGCTCCAGCGATTGCCGGTCGGTCCACAGGTTCTTGGTATAGCGCTCCCGCGCCAGTCCGATGACGCCGTTTGCCGCTGCCAGGATCGGCTGTGTCGAGCGGTAGTTGCGATCGAGCGTGATGATGTCGGCGGCCGGGCTGAAGGAGGCCGGGAAGTCGAGGATGTTGCGAATTGTCGCTGCCCGAAACGAGTAGATCGACTGGGCATCGTCGCCAACCACGGTTAACCCACGTCCGCCGGGTTTGAGCGCCATCAGCACCGAGGCCTGTAGCCTGTTGGTGTCCTGGTATTCGTCGACCATCACATGATCGAAGCGATTGCCGATATCGTCGGCGAGATCAGGATCGCTGACCATCTGTGCCCAATAGAGCAGGAGATCATCGTAATCGAGAACGTTCTGGGCCTGCTTGGCCTCGACGTAAGTCGCGAACAATTGTTTGAGCTGTTCTTCCCAGGTCGCCACCCATGGATAATGCTGCCGCAGGATCTCGCTCAGGGGCGACTGCGAATTGACCGCACGCGAATAGATCGAGAGACACGTGCCCTTGGTTGGAAAGCGGCTTTCCGTCTTGGAAAATCCGAGCTCGTGACGGGCAAGGTTGATCAGGTCGGCACTGTCTTCGCGATCATGGATGGTGAAGTCCACGTTCAGCCCGATTTGCTCGGCGTAGATCCGCAGCAGCCTTGCGCCGATCCCATGGAATGTACCGGACCAGGATAGTGCGTCAGTCAAGATACCGGAATTTGCACCGAGGACCTGTTTGCAAATCCGCTCGACACGGCGCGACATCTCGGACGCGGCACGCCGCGAAAATGTCATCAGAAGAATACGTCTGGGATCGGCACCATTGACGATCAGATGTGCCACCCGGTGTGCCAGTGTGTTGGTCTTGCCGGAGCCGGCACCCGCGATGATCAGCAGTGGCGCTGCCGTCTCTCCATCCGGAAGGCCAATACCGTGTTCCACAGCACTCCGCTGTTGCTCGTTCAGTTTGTCCAGATAGGCAACCGTCATACCGTCATACCGTCATCCCTGAGAAGTGCCTATCCGTCTTTCCGTTTGTTGCGGAGCTGACCGCTTGGCCTGTTGCATTCCATCGAACCATATCGCCTGCCGTGAGCTTAGCAGCACTGCCTAAAGGACTCCAGAACAAATAATGAACGCGCCATAGTCCTTTGCTGCCAGCCAGGCTGCAAGACGTCTTTCGCGTCCGAAGCATTGAGCCTTCGAACTGTTGTGCCCGCAGCCCTGCAAGCGGTGACGCGATTGGCAGCCTGTGCCGTTTTCAGAAATAATTATTATCGGCGGTGCCGACTTCGCCGCGAACTGTACCGCGCTGATTCGGCTCGTGAATCTCTCTCTCTGCTAAAGTGAAGGAGAATTTTCCTATTTTAGAGACCTTGACTCTCGATCACGTCCAGAACAGAACGTGAACTTCATCAGAGAAAACGGCATGATACCGTTCATTTTCTCAACACGAACCGAGAGGATTTGCGTGAACGATGGCGGCTGCGCGCGAGCACGTCATAGCGGATCTGCGTGATCGCATCGCCTGTCTTGAGGGAGGGAGGGCGAAGCAGTCCGCATGTCTGCCTTTCGGCGTCGCCGAGATCGACCAGGTGCTGCCAGGTGGTGGACTTGCTCGCGGCGCATTGCATGAATTCGCCGGCGGTGGTGCCGGAACCGTTGATGGTGCGGCGGCTGCCCTGTTCGTCGCGGGTATTGCCGCCCGCACCAAAGGTAAGATCGTCTGGTGTTTGACACGGCCGGATCTGTTCTTCCCCGCACTCGCGCAGGCAGGGCTTGATCCCAACAGGGTGATCTTCGTCGAGGGCGATCGGGAAGAAGACGTGCTCGCCTCCATGGAGGAGGCGCTGTCCTACGGCGGTCTGGGTGCCGTGGTCGGTGAACTCGTTCGCCTGCCAATGGTGGCCAGTAGGCGGCTTCAGCTTGCTGCGGAGAAGAAGGCTAGCCTGGCGCTTGTCGTCCGCCGATGGCGCCGACAGACGGAGGCGAATGACTTTGGCCAACCGACCGCGTCCACAACCAGATGGCGGGTCAGCGCCTTGCCATCCCGGGCGCTGCCTGTGCCCGGCTTGGGGCGCGCAACCTGGTTGCTGGAGTTGATGAGATCGCGTGCGGGCGAGTGTGCTGAGTTTATCGTTGGAGCATGTGATGACCAGGGTCGTATCGATCTACCTTCCGGATCTTCCGACGGATCGCATTCGTCGCACCGATCCCGCCATTCCGGCTGAGCAGGCGATTGCCGTGATCGCAAAGAGCGGCTCAAAGCGCTGGGTGTCGGCGGCGGATGCAGCCGCAAAGGCGGCTGGGGTGCGTGTCGGCATGCCGGCGGCAAAGGCCCAGGCTCTGTTTCAGGGGCTAACGATGATCGATGCCGATCCGGCAGCGGATGCCGCCGCCCTTGAACGTATCAGTCTGTGGGCGCTTGCCCAGTATTCGCCAATCGTTGCCCTCGATGGGTCTGACGGCATCGTCATGGACACGGATGGCGCCGATCATCTTCGGGGCGGAGAACTTCTCATGCTGACAGGCATCGCCAATCGCTTCCATTCAAGGGGCCTGACCGTGCGTGTCGCGATTGCAGACACCTGGGGGGCAGCGCATGCTTGCGCACGTGCGATCAACCGCAACACAGTTATCGTGCCGCATGGCGAAACAATGCGTGCGGTCGAGTACTTGCCAATTTCGTTGCTTCGTCTGCCTCAAAATACGGTCAGAGATCTAGAAACCCTTGGCTTTCGCACCATCGGCGAGTTGTCAGCCACCGCGCGGGCACCGCTGACTCTTCGCTTCGGCCCAGAAATCGCGCGTCGCCTCGACCAGACCTTTGGGCGCCTCAGAGAGCCTATTGAGCCTGTCCGCAGTCCGGAACTGGTTGAGGTCAGTCGCGCGTTCCAGGAACCGATCGGGGCAGCCGAAACCATCAACAAATATGTCGGCCGCTTGGTCGTGCAGCTCTGCGATGCGTTGCAAAGCCAAGGGCTGGGTGTTCGCCGAGCCGATCTGATCGTCCACCGGGTCGACAATACTGTCCAGGCCATCCGGGCGGGGACTGCCAAGCCAGCGCGCGACGTCGCGTGGTTGACCAAGCTGTTCCGAGATCGGACGGAAAAGATCGATCCGGGCTTCGGGATCGAAAAACTGACGCTGATCGCGATCATGGCGGAACCGCTGGACGAAGCGCAGAGATCGTCCGGACTTGTCGAGGATGAGGTCCAGGACATCACACCGCTCATCGATATCTTCGGCAATCGCGGGCAACGGGTTTACCGGCTGGCTCCCGTCGCCTCTGACGTGCCGGAACGCAGTGTCCAGCGCATCGCCGCTGTGGCAGACGATATAACTGAGTCCTGGTCTCATCACTGGCCGCGTCCGGTCCGCCTGATGGCCTATCCGGAGCTGATCGAAGTGATTGCGCTTTTGCCCGACCATCCACCGGTTGCCGTCACGTGGCGTGGAAAACGCCGGAAAGTGAAGCGCGCCGACGGACCTGAGCGGATTTTTGGCGAGTGGTGGCAACGCACGTCGGAATGGGCTGCGGTTCGGGATTACTTCATCATCGAGGACGAGGGGGGCGAACGGCTATGGGTCTTTCGTGCCGGTGACGGGGTCGATGGCGGCACCGGCTCGCACAAGTGGTTTGTCCAGGGGATCTTCGCATGAGATATGCCGAGCTTCAGGTCACTACCCACTTTTCGTTTCTGCGCGGCGCATCGTCAGCCGACGACCTGTTTGCCACGGCACGCGATCTTGGCATCGACGCGATCGGTGTCGTCGATCGCAATTCGCTCGCCGGTATTGTGCGGGCGCTCGAGGCGTCGCGTGCCACAGGGGTTCGTCTGGTGGTCGGCTGTCGTCTCGATTTGGCTGACGGGATGTCCATCCTTGTCTATCCGACGGACAGGGCCGCCTATTCCCGGCTGACCCGGCTGATCACGCTTGGCAAAGGCCGTGGTGGGAAAAGCAACTGCATCCTGTCGCTCGATGATGTCGCGCAGTATCGCGATGGCCTGCTTGCCATTCTTGTCCCCGATCTTGCCGATGACACCTGCGCCGTCCAGCTTCGAAAACTGGCAGAGATCTTCGGCGACCGGGCGTATCTGTCGCTGTGTCTCAGGCGTCGACCCAATGACCAACTGCGACTGCATGAATTGTCGAACTTGGCGGCGCTCTTCAAAGTGAAAACGGTTGTCACCAATGACGTTCTGTTTCACGAGCCGGCCAGGCGCCAGCTACAGGACATTGTCACCTGCATTCGCCACAACACGACGATAGATACTGTCGGCTTCGAGCGCGAACGTCATGCAGACAGGTATTTGAAGCCTCCTGAAGAAATGGAGCGCCTGTTTCCTCGATATCCGGAAGCCTTGCGCCGAACTATGGAGATTGTCGATCGCTGCAAGTTTTCCTTGGAGGAGCTCACCTATCAGTATCCCGAGGAGGCGATCGTTCCGGGAAAGACTGCTCAGCAATCTCTGGAGCACTATGTCTGGCGATGCGTGCCCGCTCGTTATCCGGAAGGTCTGCCGCCAAAAACGCTGCAGATCATCAGGCACGAACTCGATCTGATCGAGAAGATGAAATATGCGCCATACTTCCTGACGGTCTTTTCGATTGTGCGGTTCGCGCGAAGCCAGGGCATTCTGTGTCAGGGGCGGGGATCGGCCGCGAACTCCGCCGTCTGCTACATACTCGGCGTCACCTCGATCGACCCCGAAACCAATGACCTGCTCTTCGAGCGTTTCGTCAGCCAGGAACGCGATGAACCTCCTGACATCGACGTCGACTTCGAACACGAGCGACGCGAGGAGGTCATTCAGTGGATCTACCAGACCTATGGAAAAGAAAAGGCGGCGCTTTGTGCAACGGTGACGCGCTACCGGGCGAAAGGCGCCATCCGCGATGTCGGCAAGGCGCTTGGCCTGCCGGAGGATCTGATCAAGGCCTTGTCGTCGGGCATGTGGTCCTGGTCGGAAGAAGTGAGCGACCGCAATGTGCGGGAGCTCAACCTCAATCCGGATGATCGACGCCTGGTGCTGACCCTGCAACTCGCGCAGCAACTGATGGGCGCACCACGCCATCTCGGGCAGCATCCGGGCGGCTTCGTTCTCACCCATGATCGCCTTGATGATCTCGTTCCCATCGAGCCGGCATCCATGGCGGACCGCCAGATCATCGAATGGGACAAGGATGATGTCGAGGCGCTGAAATTTATGAAGGTCGACGTATTGGCGCTTGGCATGCTCACCTGCATGTCCAAGGCTTTCGACCTGATCCGCGAGCACAAGAATGATGATCTGGATCTGGCAAAGATCACGCAGGAGGATCCGGCAACCTACGCGATGATCCGCCGCGCCGACACGCTGGGGACGTTTCAGATCGAGAGCCGTGCACAGATGGCGATGTTGCCGCGCCTAAAACCCCGGACATTTTATGACCTCGTTGTCCAGGTGGCGATCGTGCGTCCGGGTCCGATCCAGGGCGACATGGTGCATCCTTACCTGCGCAGACGAGAGGGCAAGGAGAAGGTCGAGTATCCGACACCTGAACTGGAAGCGGTTCTGGGCAAGACCCTCGGCGTTCCCCTGTTTCAGGAATCCGCAATGCGCGTTGCCATGGTCTGTGCCGGCTTTACCGGCGGCGAGGCCGATCAGCTTCGCAAATCGATGGCGACCTTCAAGTTCACCGGGGGTGTCAGCCGCTTCAAGGAAAAGCTGGTCTCCGGCATGGTGAAGAATGGATACACGTCTGAATTTGCCGAGAAGACCTTTTCCCAGCTTGAAGGCTTCGGGTCCTACGGTTTCCCGGAATCCCACGCTGCCTCCTTCGCGCTGATCGCCTATGCCTCCAACTATGTGAAGTGCCATTTCCCGGATGTATTTTGCGCAGCGCTTCTCAACAGTCAGCCCATGGGATTTTACGCACCTGCCCAAATCGTCGGTGATGCCCGAGCGCACGGCGTCGAGGTGTTGCCCGTCTGTGTCAATCGATCCCGTTGGGATTGCACCTTGGAGGAGATCGATGACAACGGGCGGCATGCGATGCGACTGGGCATGCGGATGGTAAAAGGCCTAGCGGTTGCGGACGCAGCCCGGATCGTCGCGGCCCGGATGAATGGTATCTTCGCGAGCGTTGATGACATGTGGCGGCGATCGGGGGTGCCAGCCGCCTCGCTGGTTGAACTCGCCGAGGCCGATGCGTTTCGTCCGTCAATGAAGCTTGAGCGACGCGATGCGCTCTGGGCCATCAAGGCTTTGCGCGACGAGCCCTTGCCGCTCTTTGCGGCAGCAGCAGAGCGCGAGATGAGAACAATTGCAGAGCAGGTCGAACCAGGTGTTGAGCTACGGCAAATGACCGAGGGTCACAACGTCGTTGAAGATTATGGCCATACAGGCCTCACACTTCGGGACCATCCGATTGCGTTTTTGCGGGCGGACCTGGACAAGCGCAACATCATCACTTGCGAAGAGGCGATGACGGCGCGGGACGGGCGCTGGCTCATGACAGCGGGCCTCGTGCTCGTTCGACAAAAGCCGGGCTCTGCAAAAGGCGTGATGTTCATCACCATTGAGGACGAAACTGGACCGGCAAACATTGTCGTCTGGCCGAAACTCTTCGAGAAGCGGCGGCGTGTAGTACTCGGAGCATCCTTGATGGCCATCAACGGGCGCATCCAGCGGGAAGGTGATGTCGTTCATCTCGTCGCACAACAACTTTTTGACCTGTCGTCGGATCTCTCGGGACTCGCTGACAGGGACATGGAGTTCGAGCTGACCACGGGTCGTGGTGACGAGTTTGCCCATGGGTCCGTTGGAGGAGGCGATACAAGGGATCGGGCGCCTCCGGCACCGCGGGACATATTTGTTCGAGATCTGCATATCGACAGCCTGAAGATCAAGGCGCGGAATTTCCAGTGACCTGGTCCCCTGCTTGTCGTCAGCGTGACGGCACTCTATCCATCGATTCATGACAACTAGCTTATCACCTGACGCGTTCGAGCGTGCTCTGGAGCACCTTGCCGACGGCTATTCATAAGGGGTGTTCGATGGCAGTCGCTGGGGCGTGACCTTGGTCGTTAGAACTGCCTTCGCCATTGCACGCCGATCCCTCGCAAAGCGCTCCCCGCCGTTCGTTTTTGGCTACCAGGTCGCGCAGATCATGGGAAGCGCAAGTGAAGGGATCCTAGGGGTGGGTTTGGTGGTCTGAGCACCCAAAATGGAGCTTGGGATTTACTTGGGTGAAAATGAAGCAACAAGGAGCTCACGCCTGTGGATAACCCCATTTTCTCAAGTATATGAAGTAATGATTTAAGCAAATCGCTAATTGTTGACAATTTCATTAGTCGTCGCTGATTTGACATTACTTTCAGTTGCTTCATAATTAAGGGGTAGGCTTCACATCGGTCTACAACGTGAAAACAACGCAGGAGTTATCTCGTGACCAACACTACAAAGACGCCGCCGCCCGCCCCCACCGCAGACCAGTTCTATAAGGCCCATGGAGTCCCCGAGGACATCAAGAGCCGCCTCGAAAGCACTGCAGTTCTTCTCATCAGCGCGACGCGACGCTCCACTGAAGAGACCTTCGAACTCGGTGAGCACCTCGAACAGGCAGCCACCCTGCTGCCGGATGGAACCGTAGAACAATGGGCGGCCGAGCGGTGCGGCTACACGGCACGCCACATCCGGACATTGCGCGCCACGGCACGTAACCTTGGTGCATACAGGCAGGTTCTCGTGGAGCTCGCCGTCGGCCCGACCGTTGTTGGCAAGCTGAGTTCGGCAAGCCCCGACCAGATCGAGCAAGCGATCGGCATGGCGCGGGAGACTGGCCGTCTCAGGGTCCAAGACGTGGCGGCAATCATTTCCGGGTCCAAGGAAGGTACCGAGCAGGAGGAGGACGTCGATCCCTTTGATGTCGGCGGTCCTGACGGTCTCAAGGCTATCGTTGCGCTCAAGGTCCGCGAAGGCATGAAGTCATTCATCGCACACGTGAATGAAATCCGCGCGCATATCGAAGAAGCGCTGCCGAAGCAAAACATCGTCAAAAAAGCTCTTGTTCAGAGAACGGCTTTGACTGCACGGCTGGCAAGGGAGGAACTGAAAAGTCTTGCCGAGTTCGTTACACCGCACCCCGAAGCAGCTTACCACATCAACTCCACATTGCTTCCGGCTCGCACGAAATGGGCAGCAGTCGGCGATCTTCTTTACAACATGGGCGGCGAAGATACCTGGCCGGACAAAGCGGGACTTCGCGCGTGGTTGGAAAACGAAGTGCTCCCGCTGCTGAATTGGGTGGCTCCGAAGCCGCCAGAGTCGAGAGCATTGAAGGCTAAAGCCGCTTCCGTTGACGTGCTGCCCGCCAAGAAAGCGACGGCTAAACTGGCGAGGGGATCAAAACTGATAGCCGAGACCTTTCCGACACTGAAGGAAGGTTTGGAGTCGATGTTTGCCGGGGTCGGTGTCGACGCTAGGGTAAACCTTACCGCCCCGGAAAAGAAGACGACGATCCCGACTTTGTCGGAGGCCCTCGCCAAACCCCAGTCCCACAGTCCGCGTCCTGCCGTCCTCGGCGAAGCCAAACTCGCCTCAGCGCCAGCAGCTTGAGGTCCGATCGGAAGGCTTGACTGTCCATTTTGCCATCGAACTCGAAAGGGCCGCTCGTCGGCCCTTTTCAATTTGGGGATCAGTTCCGACCTGATTGAGGATGGGATCCGATGGGCGATCTCGAATGCGATCGCTGTCCGGACGCTGTGAGCCCACCGTTAACCTTGTACCGGCTTTGTTCTGTTTTGTGTTCCCAGGGTCCTTGAGCCCCAGCTCGGGTCCTGCCAGGGTAAGCGCGTTCCGGATGACCGGAACAAGCGGCCCAAGCCGATGCGCCAACATCGACAAGGGCCTGACCGTCAACCTTGATAAGAAGGAATCGGGCTATGAGCACGAATACCGCTTCTGTCCCCTATGGGGAAGTTCTCAACTCACTCGCCAACGCCAGCGCATCGGCCATGTCAGGCTCCCGCCCGCGCACGTTTGGTTTTGGCCGCAATGTGGCTGCCGCGCCGATCCGTGAACCCGCCGTGTTGCGCCGGCATCCGCACCTCGTCCGCTTCGCAGACGTCGAAGCCGATCTCGATGTCCTCATCGATCGCGCCATCACTGCGATCACGGATGGCGAACCGACCGAAGATGAGATCTTGGGCCACTACGTTCACATCGCGTCGCTCGTCCGGGCGGTCTCGTTCCGCGAAGGGAAGCTGCTCGAATACGCGTTTGAACGGGTGGCCCGGGCGAATCCGAATGTGCTGGTGCTGACGCAATCGCTCAAACTGCCGCTGGTCAAGGCAGCGCTTGAAGCGGTGTCCGGCAATGATTGGTCGAGCCTCGACGGTATCAAACTTGATTGCGAGTCACCGGCCAAGGGCAGCTACACGCCGGACTTGATCGTGGTGAACCGCGCGCGACACACGGCCTACATCCTCGACCTCAAGCGCTCGCTCGCGTCATATGGCGATACCAGCCGCCTCGAGGAACTGAAGACAAAGATGATGGCCGCGGCAATGGTTTTGCCGGACTGGCTTTACAAGACCCAAAAGCGATTGATGGTTGATACCGTTGAAGTCGCGATCGTCGATGGAGCCAGCCGTCCGAGTGATCACGCCACCGGCATCTGGGCGCTCTCCGAAATCGATGACCTGCTTGAGATCGACGGGGCCGCATCTTGCATGGCGGAACTGCGCCGCCGCTTCGGCATCCGGGTGCAGCAGCTTCTCGAAGTGGAAGCGCGCAAGGCTATTGGGGTGGATGAGCGGTTCGCCGAAGCGGTTGCCGATACTAAAGCCGAGCTGATCGCGCCGAAGCCACCTCGGATCAACCTCAACGGCCCGGACCGGACGTTCGAGGAAGATATGGCTGCCCGATCGTTCGACGAGGATCTGGATCGCGCCCCCTGGGAGGAAGAGAGCTTCGAGCGGCTGGATTCAATAGATGTCGACAAGCCGCGCCCGGTCTTCTTCCGCGTCGGCTACGCTCGCCGTCCTGCGCCGCATTGATCTGATCCGTTTGATGATCTGAGTACTGCAGCCAGGCGCTTGCCGTCAGGCTGTGGGCGTTGATCGCCACCGCTTTCGGGCCGTGGATCCTCTCACCATTCCCCGTTCCCCGTTTGCGCTGGACCCTGATGCGGTCCAGCCAAGGAGTTCCCATGTCTTCCGAAACCTATTCGGAGGGGCTGCCGCGCATGCATTGCGAAGCTGTCACCCCGAGCAACCGACCGACGACACTTGACTGCCACCGTCCCCACGATGCCTTGCTCCGTACCCGGCGTGCCCCCACCGATCAATCGCCCACGGATGATCCTGCCGTCGCGATCGGCCTCGCACTTGGTCACGTTCGGACCCAAGACGGACTGACTGGCGCCGTGCCGCCTCGCGTGATGGCCCACCTGCTAGTCCATATCGAGCGTGGCGATCCAGCCTGCCAAGTGGTTATGGATTGGCTCGCCAAGCGCAGCCGCAACACCGCCATGCAGATCCAGCGTCGCAGGGTTCGCGAGCGCGCCCGGCCAGAGCCGGGCCATCTCCGGAAACGCGCCTTGCGGGCACGAGACCTTGGCCGATCCGACTTGGCAATTGTTGCCGAAACTGCGGAGGGCAAAACTGATGAGTAAGATCGCCCGTTTGTTTGTTCACCGGCTCGCACAGCTTGCCCGGCGCGAGGCGAGGCGCAACGCCCTGCGCAACGGTTTGCTCGACGTGAAGGCCATCGAGATCGACGGTCACGTGGTCCGGCGCTACACGCCCGTGTTCGACACCTCGTCCCTCACCGACGATCGGGACAAGGACTTGGCATGGGTGCGGCGGCACTTTGGCGACTATCTGCAGCCAACGGCGGGAGCGTTCGAAGGTACTTCCGCGAGCGCGGGTCTGCGGTCGGAATCTCGGCGGAAGTCCGGTTCCAAAAGTGAGCGCCTGTCTGACGCTGACCATGCAAGCCGGGCCTATGCCATCGGCCTAATCGGCCAGGCTGGCAAAGGTCCGCTCGTCAGTAACATCACCGCTGCCATCGTTCTTGCGAGGACGATCGAGAGAGCCCGTGTGACCCTGGCCTCCGTGGTCCGCGAGGCGGCGATGCCGGCTCCCGTAATCGCCTTGCATGCGCCGATCATCGGCTTTGAACCGGCAATCCGACGGCTGATCGAAGTCCCGAGTTTTGTACCCGGTGGCGATCTTAAAGGGCTCGATGGTGAGTATGTTTATGACGACATGACCATCGCCGGGGATGAGGGGCCCGGACGAACATACGTTCTGTTGCTCGGTCACCTTTTGCGTCGTGTAGCAGGCGGCAATCTGCAGCGGCGGCTCCTCAACGCGCTACGACGTGACTATCCCGTCGTTGCAATCTGCGAAGATGCGAAAGGTGCTCCGGACGAGATCAGTATCGCGGCCGACATCAATCTGGTCGGCGGGAGGCTGGACTACCCATTCCTCGTCCTGATGTTGGAAGCCGTCTATGGACCAAGCGGCAGGTTGCCACTCGATCGGTGGACGAATGCGTATGATGTTCACTACCTCACGATCGATGACGTCGTGCTGGCCTTCCGACCGGGGCGCAGCGCCGCCGAGGTCGTTGCGATCCTTGCTTCCCTAACTGAGCGCAACCGCATCGCCGCGCGCGACGGCGAGAATGACGACGATGAGAGCGACGGCTCCTCAAGTGGCTCCAAGACGTCAAAGCAAAAGCCTGGCCGGGCAAGCCATGACACCTCTGCTTCGGGGCAAGACAGTAGCAGTAGCGGATGGCGGCGGGACAAGCCCTCCGGGGCCGAGGTCATTCAGCCGGAGCCTTGGAGCGAAGACGGCAGCCCACCGAGCCTCGCGGTCGAGACGCTCCCTGGATACGGCAAGGCGAAGACCTGGGCGCTCGATCTGAAGGCGGATCTCGATGACTACCGCGCTTCGGCCCTCGCATGGTCTGACATGAGCACCAAATTGCTTCTCTCGGGACCACCGGGGACCGGTAAGACGACATTTGCGCGGGCGCTCTGCAACAGCTTGCAGGTGCCGCTGGTGGTCAGTTCGGTCTCGACCTGGCTCCAGGGTGCGCATCTGAGTGACGTCCTCAATCGCATGGCCCGGACTTTTGCCGAGGCGCGTGCGGTTGCACCTGCGATCCTCTTCATCGACGAGATCGACGGCATCGGAAAGCGGCAGCCGGCGGAGCGGGAATACGCGGACTATTGGAATGGGGTCGTCAACAAGGCGCTTGAACTGCTGGATGGTGCGGTCAAGGGCGAAGGCCTGATTGTTGTCGGCGCCACAAACAGACCGGAGCAGATCGACGAGGCCTTGAAACGTTCCGGGCGGCTGGAAACCCAGATCGAGATCCCCAGGCCTGACACCGCGACACTGGCCGAGATCTTCCGGCATCATCTCGGCGAGGATCTGAACGTTCTGGTCGCCGAGGGGCAGGTGCCAACCAAGGATAAACCCGAGATCGCCGAGCCGTCCCCGGATGCGGAGGACAGCCTAAGTCAACAGGCGGCGCTGAATGGAGGAAGCCAATGACCGAGCAAGCCAAGAGCAATACCGGATCGACCGAGAGCGATGTTCAATCGGTTCTGAAGCGTCTGGGGACCCGTGCGATGGGGCTTACCGGGGCTGATGTCGAACGAGTTGTTCGTGAGGCTCGCCATGTCGCCCGCAGGCAGAAGCGTCCTATCCGCTACAAGGATCTGGAGGACGCCGTCCGGATGAACAGGCCAGAGCTTCCGCACGATCTACGCTGGCGCTTCGCTGTCCACGAAGCGGGCCATGCGGTGGTCCACCATGTCCTGAAGCTTGGTCCAATCCAGGGGATCACCATCGATATGCCCGATGGCGGGTACAGTCTTCTTGCCTTCCAAAGGTCGGGAAGTGACATGCTGAGCTACCGGGAAGACCTGCTGGCGATGCTGCTGGCCGGGCGGGCGGCAGAGCAGATTGTCTTCTGCTCCGTGTCCGTCGGCTCGGCGGGATCAGAAGACAGTGACCTCGCACGCGCGACGAGGCTTGCCTTGGCGATGGAGCGCAGTCTCGGCTTTGGGGCGGTGCAGCCGCTCCTCTACCGTGACGACAAGGATCCGACCCAAGTCCTCGATGCGCATCCGGATCTTGCCGCTCGCGTCCATGCTCGGCTCGAGAAGGCGTTGGCGAAGGCGATGGATCTGCTCACCGGAAGCCGGGATAAGCTTGATCGGCTGACGGCGGTTCTGTTTGAACAGCAGGCGCTGGATGGGGAGGCGGTAATCGACATCCTCGATGACCGGACCAGCGTTGCCATCCGATAAACGATGTCGATTTGGGCCAACTGACTTCGAGTTGTCGGCAAGGCATCTCGCGTTGCCGGTAATCTGAAACAAATTGCGCATGTTTGATTCCGACTTCGGGATTTCTGATTCAGAAGTCTGGCAGATCGATTCCGCAACAGCTTTCATGCGCAGACAACCTGTCTCGCGCTGAAACAAAGCGCCCACAACTCAAAACAAATTGCGCTCTTTTGATTCCAAACTCTGGATTTCAGATTCAGCACTCGATGGTTTCGATTCAGCCAAAACAAGCTTGTGTCGCGCCGCCGGTCCCCTGACCATGATAGGGCCAGAAATCTATCAGGAGGGCTCATGACATTGAAAGCAGCGAGGCAGCGCCAAAAGGCACTGCGCGACGCAAACAGGCGGGCTAAGCGCCCAGAGCGAGATGACGTTGCCCGTGTCGCCCTGTTCTGGCTGATCCGGCGCGCGATTGAAAAGGGGCAGGAAGCCGAGCTGGAGAAGTTCCAGGAAAAGATCGTCTCGATGTTGGTCGACCAGGGCTTTGACGAGCGCGAAAGCGATCTCGTTTTCGATGATCTCGTAGGAAAGTACCGGGTCGATGACCGTCCGTTCCGGCGAAAGCTTCACCTTCTCCATCCAGATGGCGCTCCTGAGGATGAGTGAGAGCTGACCAGAGTTAGCTTCGGTGCCTTCGTGTTTACCGCTGTTGCCAAGCAGTGAGCGCCGAACGGCGTTCATCTGATCCGGACGTATTCCCCCCATTACTTCATAAAACGCCGTTTGATTCTGAATCGGAATTCCACAGCGCCCCCAATCTCAAACGTTTCGTTAACGCAGCTCGCCTAGCTCGACTGCCCCTCTCGATCGAGGGGCAGAATAACCACGAGCATGATGTGAAATGACGAAGCTTACAGCCATCAGAACCTTTCAGCGAAAGATCGACGCCTATTGCCTGCAGCGACTGAACCCCATCTTTTCCAGCGATGACGCTGAGGCGCTCAAAGCCTACATGCGACGCTTGATCGAGCGCAGATGCGGACCGCCGAGAACCAATGGCAGAACCGACTGGCAAATCGTTTCCAGAGTGACTGGTGTCGACGCAGAGCTGCTGGCAACGCATCACCGTGCACTTGATCCGGGCTTCGATGCAATCATCCGCTGGGGCAGGGACGGCAGCCTGTCTGAAGCCGATCGATCTGTCCCGAGGCCCCGCCGAGTGGCAGCGGAGCGTAAAGCAGCAAAACCCGCTAGGGCGAAAGAGGGGCCGGAATCGCGCCAGTCAGCTATCGAGCCGACGGCTTCGCAGAGAGTGTCCTCGGCGACAGTGGAGTTTCCCGAGCCTCTTTTCGCCGAGTGGATCGAACCCTCCGGCTTTGCCGAGGCTCTGGCGCTTCAAATGCGGCGGCACGGTGAAACCTATTGGGTCCTGCACCGATCAATCGTTCGACCGGATGAACCGACTGACAAGAACACGATCCTGAGCTGGATGGAGGGCAGGCGTGTGCCCCGCAGCACAGATAGCTTCGAGGTATTGGGGAGGATCGAGCGCCGCTACCGACTGCCCCAAGGCTATTTCAAGGCGAAGCTGCCGCACCAAGCACGCTCATGCTCAGGCTTTGATCTTTCTGGGATCGAGCCTGCCGAGCGTCGCCGACTGGCCTGGCATCTGCCCGATGATTTCAACTCTCTGCCGTTCGCCAAAAGGGAGGAAATTCTTGAATGGGTCCGGCGGGTGATCATCAGCGGCTCTACCGATTATCGGAAATTTCAGGCGGCGGCGGCAAAGCAGCGCTATGCCATCCGGTTCCCAGGAGTAGCCTATGGGGGGCAGGTGCACCCGAGTGGAAAGATTGACGTTACTATGGACGACCACGGTGCAATCGAGGATCCCGACCTTCTCTCTGGTGTTATCGATGCGCCGCCAGCGCTCGCCATGGAGATGGCCGATCTCGTTCGTTTCAAAACGTCTGCGCTAACCTCGATCGGCTTTCAGCGCAGCGGGGTCTGGGGCGAAGAAACTGCTTCCCAAAAGATCGAACATCTTGGCTTGATGTTCGGGGCGCTGGCGGCCTCGAAGAGCGGAGAAATTCAAGGTTGCGGGGTGCCCCTGCGCCATCTGACCTTTGGCCTTCTGATCTTTCCAGGCGTTTGGGACTGGTATCTGCAATGGCGGGAGAGCCGCCGGGGATTCTATACGTCCTGGGAAATCGACATGCTGCGCATTGCTTTGGCGATCACCAAGGAGGGGACTGGGTGGCTTCGCCAACATCCAGAGCTTCTGACCCGGGTGCATGCGATTCCGGGGCTCGTCTCTCAAAACGAGATCGACAACGCCCGCGAGGACTGGCATGGCGCCTGCGAGGACTTCCACAAACACGCGTCACAACGCGTGAAGGAAATTCAGCGCATCGCCCGCGTCCATCGCGATCCCTTCGAACCCATTATGCCCGTGCTGGAAGCTGAAAGCCCGGTCGGCGAGTACAGGAAGATCACGGAAGAAATCATTCGGCTGATGCCCGATGAGGAGCTATATCCTCGGCCAGCCGCCGAAGCCGTCCGCTCATTTCTGATGTTGCGACTTGGGCTGCATCTCGGACTGCGCCAGAAGAACCTGCGGCAATTGATGTTGTGCCCTCGGGGGCAGATCCCGCGGTCTGAGCGTGTCCTCGAGAAGATGAAGCGCGGCGAGATCCGGTGGAGCGATCGAGACGGCGGCTGGGAAGTGTTGATCCCGGCTGTCGCATTCAAGAATGCCCATTCCTCTTTCTTCGGCGACAAGCCCTTTCGGCTGATCCTGCCGGATCTTCTCGATCTCTATCGCTACATCGACGCTTATGTCGAACGGCATAGATCAGTGCTGCTGCGAACGGCAGAGGATCCCGGAACCTTCTTTGTGAAGACGGTCAAAACGACCAGCACTGAGGCCGCCTATGACATCACCAGCTTCTATGAAGCGTGGCGGCTGACGATCCAGCGATACGGCATCTACAATCCCTATACCGGGCGAGGGGCCATCAAGGGCCTCTTGCCCCACGGCCCGCACAATGTCCGCGATGTGCTTGCCACACATATCCTGAAGCAGACGGGCTCATATGAGCAGGCGAGCTACGCCATCCAGGACACCGCAGACATGGTGGCAAAACACTATGGTCGCTTCTTGCCTCAGGATAAGTCGGCGCTCGCCGCGCGTATTCTAAACCAGGTCTGGGAAGCAGCGTAGGGGGCAGGGTTGATCGAGGCGGAAATCATTTCCGCCTCGACGCTCTTATTTCTTCCCCTCACGCGCCCACGGAGGCGACTGCTTGTTCTCAATCCAAGGCAGGAGCTGGAGTGGCTTGTGTTCGACGTTCGACGTGATCACGGGGTAGTTTTGAAGAACGCTCCGCATCAGTGGGAGCCCGGCAGGGTTGGTGTAGCGTGTATTGGTCTCGCTCCCCTCGGTGAGGCGACCTGAGATATCATCGATAACATCCGGCGACACTCCGGCCTGTTTCAATGTATCTGCCATGCCGTGGCGGAACGCATGGATCGCCCGTTCCCACATCTTTTCGCCCAGCGCTTCCTGCATGATGGGCACGAATGTATCGTAGAAGCGATCGCCGGGATCATTGTTGGTTTTGTCGGAGAAGAGGTCAGGGAACAGCGGCCCATAGCCCAATCTCTTGATTGCTTCGACATATTCGATGAAGCCAAGACGCACCATTTCGTCTGGGAGCGGCAACATCCGCTTCGACTGTCTGTTTTTCAGGCGGCGGTAGGCATTGGTTCGAAGGATGATGACATATCCATCCTCGTCCTTCGCAATGTCATCCACCGCCAGCCCGGCAAATTCTTTGCGCCTCGGCCCGAGATAGGTGAAGAGGATCGGGAGGTAATAGAGCGAGTCGTGAAAGACGTGCGGGCCGGGCTTTTTCCGTTGCCGAAATTGGCCCAGAGATCCGGTGTAGACGGGAGTCGAGAAAATCGGAGCGATGTCTTTCGGCGTAGGCTTGTATTGCTGGTGACGAATGTCTCCTGCTTTCGGCTTCCTCGGTCGCAGACCCTCGAAAGTCCAGGCCTCGATTTCGAAACCGTGGCCTTTGAGGTGCTTCAGAAAATGCTGAAGGTTTCCGAAATGTTTGCGAATTGTCGTGGCCGCGAGCCCCACTTTCGGCTTGGTTCCGGCAGCCTCAGCCAAGCGTTTCAATCGGTCACCTTCAGCACGCAATTCCGGGGCTGACATGACACGCATTCTGCTGCTTCGTCCCCAGTCTGTGGGGATATGGTTTAGGTGCTGACGGAGCTGGCCGATGTGATACTGCTCGATCTGGCCTGAATGTTCGACGCCGTGCTCGATGAGAACGGACTTGAAAATTCGAACCAACGCCATCGCATCTCGCCCGGTCGCTGGCTCCCACTCGTTACCCATATTGGCGATCAACTTCTCACATTCCTGCTCGAAGTCAGAAACGGGGACCACTCGCTGTGTCCCCGACTTTGGTGTCACAATTGCTTTGCCTGGCTCTGCCGGGCGCGGCGTAAGATCGAGATAGGCAGGCTTTGCTTCTTCCGAGGGCGGGGCCGGGGCCAAGGGTTCAGGCAGGACCTCCGCCTCCGCGGGAATAGAAGGAGTTTGGTCTAAAACCGGAGCGACAACTTCGACTGCTGGGACCTGCGGTGCGCGCTGGGCAGGTCTGCCGCCGCCAGTGAACTCGCTCAAGGTTTTATCAACGAGTTCGTGGCGCTCATCGATCTCGAGAAGGGCTGCTGCGCGACCCTCGAAGATCTTCGACGCTGCTCGCTGGCGATTAATCGCGGTGTCTTCAATTTCGAAGTGGTACATCAGCCTGCTGATGCCAGCTTCAAAACTTGCGCTCACGGCTGTCGTGCGCTCAGCACGATAATTGATGCGGATGGCATCGACGTGAGAGACTGGTACGCCATTCTTCAAAAGATAGCTAAGGCCGATGCACCCTTCCTCCAGGGAGAGTTCCACACGGGTTCCGAACTTGGCGAGGAGTTGGTAGGCCCAGCCCGCTTCAAGATCGAGCTCCATGTCAACGACATCACCCGCGCGCCCGAAAATCTTTGCGGCTTCGCTGATCTCTCCCAGTCGCTCGAGTTCCTTGTCGCGCTCATGTTCAAAGAGCTTCTGGAGCTGCTGCTTGGACATTGTTTCCTTCGACTGCATCTTCAATTCGGCAAGCCGCGTGTTGAGTTTGCGGCCGATCATCTGTGCCTTCCTATGATCCGAACAATGAAGGGTCAGTGAAAGTCGGCTGCCGGGTTGGCAGTGAATGAAGGCTGCTGGAATGCGTGGCCGCCAGTAGAAGATGTTTCCCCGGCGGATAAGATTTTCGACCCCGTGGCGGACTGCCATGACGTAGACACCCTGAATCAGGCCCGAAGGTCACCCCGTGCCTATTTCGGCTTGGGTCTCACCTTTGGGCATCAGTTTTGGGCATCAGGTCGCCGATGACGCCAAAACGGGATCCGGCACGACGGAAAAACACGAGAATCAAGGCTTTTTGGGAGAATTGGCTGGGGAACCTGGATTCGAACCAAGATTAACGGAGTCAGAGTCCGTCGTTCTACCGTTGAACTATTCCCCACCAGGGTATCGCTGCCGCGATCGGTGAGCGGGCTTATAGCCAAAACATCCGGCATTGCAAAGACTGAATTTCAAAAAAAATGACAGCTTTCGCAAAAGAGCGTGACGCGAGGTCGGCGGCCGCTCGTTGAGCGCCGTGGCCGGCCGCTCGCAGCCGTGCCCCATGCTCCCGGCGGCCCATTTGAAAAACCGTTTGGTGCTCCGGGCAGGCGCTGGTATGCTTTGCCCAACGAAACGAATGATGACACCAGCGGCATGCGTCGATCTTGGCGCCTTGCGCGGTGCAGTGGAAAACTTCAGTGACAGACCCCAATCGCGGCGGACAGCCGAACAGCGAGGGGGCGTCGACAGGCAAGCGCAAGGGCGGGTCTCCCCGTCGGCGCGGCAAGGGCAAGAAGACGGGGCCGGTTAAAAACGGTCACGAGGCTTCTGCCTCGGCAGGATCGGCGGGCACGCCGGTCGCCGAGCGACGTTCCGAATCAGTCTTTGCGGATGGTCCCATCCGCAAGCGAAAGCGCCGTCGTCGCGGCAAGGGCGGCGGTCCCGGCGCGGCGGCTGCGACCAGTGCCAATCCCAACGGCAAGATCCATGACCAAGACGCGACGGGCAGCACAGAGACTGTGGCGTCCGCGAACCTGCGGGACAGCGGCCGCGGCGGGCAGGGCATGCAGCCTCAGTCGCGTGCGGCGCGGATCGGAGAGCAGGGCGGGTCGGATCCGGCAAGCCCGCGCCCCGGTCGCAAGCGCAAGCGCAATCGAAACCGCCATGCGGTAGCCCAGAAGCCGGGCCATGTTCGCCCGCTGGCCGGTTCCGAGCCGCCCTCGGCCGCCGCGGCAAAGCCGGGTCGAGCCCAGGCGCATGCTGCACCCAACGCGCATCCGGTTGCCCATGTGCAGCAAAAGACCGTGCCCGCTGTTGAGCGGGGCCGCCCGGCCCAGGACGGCGGGCCGGATGACCTCTATGCGGCACTCGATCTTGGCACCAACAATTGCCGCCTGCTGATTGCCCAGCCGACCCGGCCTGGCCAGTTCCGTGTCGTGGATGCCTTTTCCCGCATCGTGCGTCTCGGCGAAGGCCTTGGCTCCACCGGCCGCCTGTCGCAGGACGCCATGGACCGCGCGGTCGATGCCCTGCGCGTCTGCGCCAGCAAGCTGTCCGGCCGTGACATCAGGCGCATGCGGCTGATCGCAACCGAAGCCTGCCGTGCGGCGGAAAACGGTGAGCTCTTCCTGGAGAGGGTCACCGCCGAGACAGGCTTGCAGCTCGAAATCATCAATCGCGAGACCGAGGCGCGGCTTGCCGTCTCAGGCTGCTCTTCGCTCGTCGGCCGGGAAGCGCGCTCCGTGGTGCTCTTCGACATCGGCGGCGGCTCCTCGGAGATTGCGGTCATCCGCATCCAAGACAACCGCTCCAGCCGGCTTGCCAACCACATCACCCACTGGACATCGCTGCCCGTCGGCGTGGTGACGCTCTCCGAACGGCATGGCGGTCGCGACGTCACGCCTGATATCTTCGAAGGCATGACCCGCGAGGTCGAGGGCATGCTGGCCAAGTTCGAATGCCCCGATATCCCGCGCAGCATGGATGATTTCCACCTGATCGGCACCTCGGGAACGGTGACGACGCTCGCCGGCGTGCATCTCGACCTGCCGCGCTACGATCGCCGCAAGGTCGACGGCCTCTGGCTCTCCGATGCCGAGGTGACGGCGATGCAGGCAAAGCTCCTCTCCTGGGATTATGCCGGTCGCGCCGCCAATCCCTGCATTGGCCCTGATCGCGCCGACCTCGTTCTGGCCGGCTGCGCGATCCTCGAAGCGATCCGCCGTCGCTGGCCCTCGAGCCGCATGCGCGTCGCCGACCGCGGCCTTCGCGAAGGCCTGCTCACCGACATGATGGCCGATGACGGCGTTTGGCGCCGCGGCCGCAATCGACGTCCTCCAGTATCCAGGGAGCGCTGACCATGGCGAAACCACCCATCGGCGGTAACCGCACGGGCCGCAAGCTCGGCCAGAAGGTCAAGAAGGGCAAGCTCAAGGCCTCTTCCAGACGCTGGCTCGAGCGGCATATCAATGATCCCTATGTCCAGCGGGCCAAGCTCGAGGGCTACCGCGCCCGCGCCGCCTTCAAGCTGCTGGAGATCGACGAGAAGCATCAGGTCCTGAAGGGCGCCAAGCGCATCATCGACTTAGGTGCGGCCCCCGGAAGCTGGTCGCAGATCGCCGCCAAGGTCACCGATTCCACCGACGACGATATCCGCGTCGCCGCGATCGATTTCCTGGAAATGGCGCAGATTCCGGGCGTGAAGATCCTGCAGCTCGACTTCCTTGATCCGGATGCACCCCGCCAGCTGATCGAGGCCGTCGGTGGCACGCCGAACCTGGTCCTGTCGGACATGGCAGCCCCCACCACTGGCCACCAGAAGACCGACCATATTCGCACCATGCATCTGTGCGAAGTGGCGGCACACTTTGCCGTCGAGGTTCTGGCCGAGGGCGGCCATTTCCTTGCCAAGACCTTCCAGGGCGGCACGGAAAAGGATCTGCTCAACATGTTGAAGCAGAATTTCCGCCAGGTCCTGCATATCAAGCCAGCCTCGTCGCGCCAGGAATTGGTCGAGATGTTCCTGCTCGCCAAGGGCTTCAAGGGCCGCAATGGCCCAGGCGTTGTCGAACTGGACGAGGAAGGTTTCGCCCGCGATCCGCGCGAAGATATGCCCGCCACCGAGGATCTGGATCAGGACTGAGGTCAAGGTGGAAGCGCGGTGTCTTAAGCCTGGGCCAAGCGGAGGGAGCATCTGTCATGTTTACTTACATCACCGTCGGCATCAACGATCTGACCGGCGCCATCCGCTTCTATGATGCTGTCCTGGCGACGCTCGGCATCGAGCGCCGTGAAACGGACGAGAACGAGGCGGGTTATGCCACCGCCGGCGATAGCCGCTGCCGGTTCTGGATCAATCATCCCTTCGATCGCCGCGCGGCAACGGTGGGCAATGGCTCCATGCCGGCCTTCGAGGCGCCTTCGCGCGCGGCAGTCGATGCGTTCCATGCCGCAGCAATCGCCCATGGCGGCACGGACGACGGCGCCCCCGGCATTCGCCACTTTCATCCGAATTTCTATGCCTGTTACGTCCGGGATCCCGACGGCAACAAGCTTTCGGCGCTTTGCGAGCGACCGGAATAGTCACTTGACGTTGATCGTCTCGTCTTCGCTTGCCCGCCGGTAGCCGGAGACGGCCGAGCCGACATCGCGTGGCAGGCCGAAGAACGGCACGACCGCAAACAGCGAAAGACCCGCGACAATCGCAAACGCCAGGTGGAAATCACCGAGCGACAGGCCCTCGCCGGACATCCGCGTGCTGGCCTCGAGGATCGAGGCAGCGGCGGCGACGCCGAGCGCCAGGCTTACCTGCTGCAGCACGGAGGTAAGCGAGGTCGCCTGGGACGCGGCGCGATCCTCGATCTCCGCATAACCAAGAGTGTTCACTCCTGTGAAGAAGAACGAGCGGCAGAAGCCGCCGACCAGCAGGATCGCCATGATCAGAAGAACAGGTGTCGCCGGCGTGAACAGCGCATTGGCAGCCGTCGTCAGCGCGCCAAAGATGCCGGCCATGATCAGCACATTGCGAAAGCCCAGAGCGGCAAAGGCACGTCTTGCGATAAACTTGGTGGAGATCGCCCCGACGGCGGCAATGAAGGTGATCATGCCGGATTCGAAGGCGGTCATGCCGAAGCCGAGCTGCAGCATCAGCGGCAACAGGAAAGGCGTGGCACCGGCGGCGATGCGGAACAGCGTGCCGCCGACGATCGAGGCGCGGAAGCTCCTGTTGGCAAAGAGGGTGAGGTTCAAAATTGGTGCGGGATGTCGCCGGGCATGCAGCACGTAGAGGATCATCGACAAGATGCCGATCAAGGTTGCGACGGCTCCGACCCAGACGGGCAAAGCCGGCAGGCTCATCACCGAAAGGCCGAAGACCAGTCCGGATGCCGCCACCGCACTCAGGAGAAAGCCCTTCCAGTCGATCCGCGCCGTCTCGACCGGCTCGATCTCGGGAAGGTAGACGCTGGACAGCCAGAGGCCGAGGAGACCGATCGGGAGATTGATCAGGAAGATCCAGTGCCAGCTGAAGAATGTCGTGATGAACCCGCCGACCGGCGGCCCGGTGATCGGGCCAAGCAGGCCGGGAATGGTCAGCAGCGCCATTGCGGAGACCAGTTCGCTCTTCTTCGTGGTGCGCAAGAGAACGAGACGTCCGACCGGCGTCATCATTGCCCCGCCCATACCCTGCAGGAAGCGGGCAGAAACGAAGGTAAGAAGCGAATCGGAGATGGCGCAGAACAGCGAACCGAGCATGAAGACGACAATCGCCGCCCGGAACACCCGCTTGGCGCCGTAACGATCCGCCATCCAGCCGCTCGCGGGAATAAAGATCGCAAGCGCCACCATATAGGAGGTGAGTGCGAGCTTCAGCGTGATCGGCCCCACGCCGAGATCGGCCGCGATCGTCGGAAGGGCCGTGGCGATCACGGTCGAGTCCATCTGTTCCATGAACAGGGCTACGGCGAGAATAA
Organism: Rhizobium sp. R86522; assembly: GCF_042466255.1. Classification (NCBI taxonomy): domain Bacteria; kingdom Pseudomonadati; phylum Pseudomonadota; class Alphaproteobacteria; order Hyphomicrobiales; family Rhizobiaceae; genus Rhizobium; species Rhizobium sp. R86522. The sequence continues at coordinate 2,832,359 of NZ_JAXHBX010000001.1, read as the reverse complement.
GCGGTGTGATGCGGTTCATCGGCATTCCGGAAGATGTCGCGACTGCGGCCGGTCTTAAGCGTCACATAGCGCAGACAAGCCCGGGTTGAAACCGCCGATCGCCAGCGAAACGGACCCCCAAGGAAGCGAGGTTCCCGTCGTCTGGATCAGAAAGCATCACGATGGTGTGAGACCGCTACCCGCCGCCCGCCTTTCCCCTATGTCGTGGTGAGCCTGCGCAGGGCCTGGGCGAATTTTGTTTGAGGAGATTGCGATGATTTCTATGAAAAGACGTATGCTGCTCGGCGGTGCCGGTGTAGCACTGGCGGCTCCCATGATCATGACGCGTGCTGCCGTGGCGCAGCAGTCGGGTGCGGAGACCTCTATGAATATCGACCATGCAATGCCGCCGGAAACGCACCGCTTCAATGTCGGCAAGTTCGAGGTCGTGGTGGTCAAGGATGGCGCGCGCCCCTCGGAAAATCCGCAGGAAACCTTCGGCACCAACCAGTCGCCGGAAACTGTGGGCGCGCTTCTCGAGGCTCACTTCCTGCCCTCCGACAAGTTCGTCAACAGCTTCGCCCCGGTGCTGGTCAATACCGGTTCCGACGTGATCCTGTTCGACACCGGTCTCGGTGAGGGCGGACGTGCAAACGGCCTCGGTCGCCTGGTTGAAGGCCTGACGGCCGCCGGCTACAAGCGCGAAGATGTGACGACGGTAGTGCTCACTCATATGCATGGCGACCATATCGGCGGTTTGATGGAAGGTGGCCAGCCGACCTTCCCAAATGCGCGTTATGTGACGGGCCAGGCCGAATATGACTTCTGGGCCGATCCGGCCCGCGTCGGAACACCGGCCGAGAACGGCCACAAGGGTGTGCTCGCCAATGTCCAGCCGATGGCCGAAAAGATGACCTTCATCGGCGACGGTGGCGAGGTGGTCTCCGGGATTACCGGCATGGCGGCATTCGGCCATTCGCCGGGCCACATGATCTACCGCCTGGAGTCGGAAGGTCGCCAGCTGGTTCTAACGGCCGACACCGCGAACCACTTCGTCCTCTCGCTGCAGCGTCCGGATTGGGAAGTCCGCTTCGACATGGACAAGGCCGCAGCCGCCGCCACCCGCGCCAAGGTCTTCGACATGCTGGCGACCGACAAGCTCGCTTTCCTCGGCTACCACATGCCGTTCCCGGCCGTCGGTTTCGTCGAGAAGGTTGACCAGGGTTATCGCTACGTGCCGAAGGCCTACCAGTTCGATATCTGAGCCTGATCAGGGGCCGCGCCGAGGTGCGGCCCCTTTATTCTGAGGATCACTGACCGGCGAAGATTTCGTCGGTTGCCTGCTCGATGAACTGATGGATGCGGCTGTCGAGGTCGGCATCGCTCACAACGACACCTGCCGAGGAAAAGTCCTGGCGCAACTGCTCAAGCAGCCGATGCGGCTCCACGACCTGCTTGACGGCAACGGTGCGCGCATAGGCTTCGACATCGTCGAGCCCCATCGTATAGGCAGCCCATCGGCCGACCATCTTGCTGCCGCGCACGCGGGCCTTGAACTGGATTTCCGCCTGGCGGGCGAACTGGTTTTCGAGTGCCTGAGCACGCTTCTTCAATGCAGTCATTGTCGATCCCCTGGTCTTCTTGTTCTTGGTTGTGCCCCCAGCCCCGAGAGCAGACCCGTTATATAAGCAAGGGCTTCAAGGACCGTGTAGCGGGTCGATACAATTCTAACGATCGCGGATTTTTCTGTATCGGCGAAGCCTCGATCCGCGACCTGGGAACTTTGCCAGCTTTTGCTATTCCTTTCCTGTCATGAACGTGTTACCAGCCCTCGCCAACTTCCAAGCATTTCATGCAGAAGCGACCGAACGGGATTTCTCGTTTTCCGGCCGGATTCTGCCTATTCAAACGAAGGAATTGGCAATGGCACGCATCGTAATGTCGGCAACTGGCGCAGAAGCGCTCACCTTTGACGACGTCCTCCTGCAGCCGGGGCACTCCGAAGTGATGCCGGGGCAGACCAACATCGCGACGCGGATTGCCCGGGATATCGACCTCTCCCTTCCGATCCTCTCCTCTGCCATGGATACCGTCACCGAAAGCCGGCTGGCGATCGCCATGGCCCAGGCCGGCGGCATCGGCGTCATCCACCGCAACCTGACACCCACCGAGCAGGCTGAAGAAGTCCGCCAGGTCAAGAAGTTCGAAAGCGGCATGGTCGTCAATCCGGTGACCATCGGCCCAGAGGCAACTTTGGCGGAAGCCAAGGCGCTGATGGGCGCACACGGCATTTCCGGTATTCCGGTTGTCGAGGGTGCAAGCCGCCCCGGTCGCCTCGTCGGCATCCTGACCAACCGCGACGTGCGCTTTGCATCTGACCCGAGCCAGAAGATTTACGAGCTGATGACCCGCGAGAACCTCGTGACGGTCAAGGACGGTGTCGATCAGCAGGAAGCCAAGCGCCTTCTGCATTCGCACCGCATCGAGAAGCTGCTGGTGATCGACAATGAAGGCCGCTGCGTTGGCCTGATCACCGTCAAGGACATCGAGAAGTCCCAGCTCAACCCGCATGCCGCCAAGGATGCGCAAGGGCGCCTGCGTGTCGCCGCTGCCATCTCCACCGGTGATGATGGCGTTGAGCGCGCCGAGCGCCTGATCGATGCCGGCTGCGACGTGATCGTCGTTGATACCGCCCACGGCCATAGCCAGAAGGTCCTGGATGCCGTTGCCCATGTGAAGAAGATGTCGAACGCCATCCGCATCATCGCCGGCAACGTCGCCACGAGCGAGGGCACCCGTGCGCTGATCGATGCCGGCGCAGATTGCATCAAGGTCGGCATCGGCCCGGGCTCGATCTGCACTACCCGTGTCGTCGCCGGCGTCGGCGTGCCGCAGCTCGCAGCTGTCATGGCCGCCGTCGAAGAAGGCAACAAGCACGACATCCCGGTCATCGCCGACGGTGGCATCAAGTTCTCGGGCGATGTCGCCAAGGCGATTGCCGCCGGCGCCTCGGCCGTCATGGTCGGCTCGCTGCTCGCCGGCACGGACGAGAGCCCCGGCGAGGTCTATCTCTACCAGGGCCGTTCGTTCAAAGCCTATCGCGGAATGGGCTCCGTCGGTGCCATGGCCCGTGGTTCGGCTGACCGCTACTTCCAGGCGGAAGTGCGCGACACGCTGAAGCTCGTGCCGGAAGGCATCGAAGGCCAGGTGCCCTACAAGGGCCCGGTCTCGGCCGTGCTGCACCAGCTCGCCGGTGGCCTGAAGGCCGCCATGGGTTATGTCGGCGGCAAGGACATCAAGGACTTCCAGGAAAAGGCGACCTTTGTGCGCATCTCCGGTGCCGGCCTTCGTGAAAGCCATCCGCATGGCGTGACCATCACCCGCGAAAGCCCGAACTACCCGGGCGCCGCGTGATCCTGGAACGAACACCCGGACCGCGCCGGGCGCCGCTGCTCTGGACAAGCGGCGTCCTCTCGGCCGGGCTGCTTGCCTGGATGCATATCGGCTTCGCACGACCGTTCGCTGGATTGACCGGCGGACGGGCCATGCCCGACCTGGATATCGAGAGCACGGGGCAGGGGCTGCTTGCGCTGAAGTCGCTTCTGGAGACGAGGCCGGAAGCGGCCGAACTCTTGCGCGCCATGCATCTCGGTCCCGACCTCCTGCTACCGGCGGTGCTTGGCCTGTTTCTCTTCCTGCTGATGCGACAGGCCGCGCCGGGTGCGAGCCTCTACGGACGCGCGGCCGAGCGTCTGCTGCCGGCACTGACGGCTCTGCCCGTGGCCTATGTGGCAGTCGACTATGCCGAAAACATCCTGAGCCTGATGCTCTTTCCCCCCGCGATGCCCGCGCCGGGCACCGCAGACCTTTTTGCGGAAGCCATCTCCTGGCTCACGCGTCTGAAGTTTGCCGCTCTCGTCATTTCGGGCATCCTCATTCTGCGGCTGACATTTGGCCCGAAGCCCGCAATCGAGCCCTGATTCCTCCGCCGCATCAATTTAAGGACGTGATTTTCCATGACCGGTTTTGAGATGTTCTGGCCGCTGATGGCCCATGCCTTTCTCGTTTTCTGCCTCTATGCCCTGCTGGTCATGCGCCGCGCCTCCGTCGTCCGCGCGGGCAAGGTCGAGCGGATCGCCTTTCGCGAGAACTTGGCTGAACCAGAGGAAAGCAGGGTGGTGAACAGGGCAATCGCCAACCAGTTCGAGCTGCCGGTGCTGTTCTATGCACTCTCGGTGCTGCTCTTCATCACCGAGGCCGACAATATCGTTGCCGTTGTTCTCGCCTGGATCTTCGTCGCAGCACGTTACGTTCAGGCCGCAATGCAGCTGATCGGCAATCTGCCGCTGCGCCGCCTGTTCTTCATGGTCGGGTTCGCGACGCTGTTCTTGATGTGGCTCTGGCTTGTCGTCTGGATGGCCACCAGCTGACGACTTCACCCTTCACGGCAACGTGTCTGGGCGCTCCGTGCCTCGGCCCTATCTTTGCGTGGCATCCCATCCATCCCCCGAGGAGAGTGTCATGTCGAAGCCCGAAATCACGCAAGGTATGATCGATGCCTATGACGAATACACCCACCTGACCCTCGATCGCCGAGGCTTCATGCAGAAGCTGACGGCGCTCGCCGGCTCCGGCGCCGCCGCCGCGGCCATCATGCCCATGCTTGCCGCCAATCAGGCAAATGCCGCCATGGTCGAGGAGACCGACGCGCGGCTCGACGTGTCGGACGTGACCTATCCCGGCGCATCCGGCGAGATGAAGGGATATCTGGCGATCCCGAAGGATGCCGCCGACCGGCTGCCCGCCGTGATCGTCATCCACGAAAACCGTGGCCTCAACCCGCATATCCGCGATGTCGCCCGCCGCATGGCACTCGAAGGTTTCGTCGCACTCGCCCCCGATTTCCTGTCGCCCAATGGCGGCACGCCCGCCAATGAGGACGAGGCGCGCAACATGTTCCAGTCGCTGGACATGGCCGGTGCCACGGCCAATGGCGAGGCGACACGCGCCTTCCTCGCAGGCCATGAGAAGACCAATGGCAAGGTCGGTGCGATCGGTTTCTGCTGGGGCGGCGGCATGGTCAACCGCATGGCGGTCGCCTCTCCGGAGCTTGGCGCCGGCGTCGCCTATTACGGCTCGCAGGCCCCAGCCGATCAGGTGCCGTCAATCACGGCCCCGCTGATGCTGCACTATGCGAGCCTCGACGAGCGCATCAATGCCGGCATCGACGCCTACAAGGCAGCCCTCGACGCCAACGGCAAGACCTACGAGCTGCACATGTATGAGGGCGTCAACCACGCCTTCAACAACGACACCTCGTCTGCCCGCTACGACAAGGCCGCCGCAGACCTTGCCTGGTCGCGCACTATCGAGTTCCTCAAGAAGAACCTTGCCTGATCGGATGGGGGGAGCGTCGCGCTCCCCCCATCCATGACATTTCGATGAAATCTCCCTGCCTTTGACACCGATCAAACCGCTTCACCTCTCCTGCGCCTAGCTTGCCCTCAATTCGCCGGCACACGCGTCGCGCGCAATCAAGCGAGGGAGATTGACATGGCATCGATGATGAAGGCTGCGGTGGTCCGCGAAGTCGGCAAGCCGTTGGTGATCGAGGAAAGGGCGATCCCGGATCCTGGCCCCGGCCAGATCCTGGTGAAATACGAGGCGACGGGCGTATGCCACACCGACTTGCATGCCGCCAATGGCGACTGGCCGGTCAAGCCCAACCCGCCCTTCATTCCCGGCCATGAAGGTGTCGGCTATGTTGCGAAGCTCGGCTCCGGCGTCTCGCGCATCAAGGAAGGCGACCGGATCGGCGTGCCGTGGCTTCACACCGCCTGCGGCTGCTGCTCGCCGTGCCGCACCGGCTGGGAAACGCTCTGCGGCAGTCAGCAGAATACCGGTTATTCGGTGAACGGTACCTTTGCCCAGTATGGCCTCGCAGATCCCGACTATGTCGGCCGTCTGCCGGACAATCTGGAGTTCGGCGCCGCCGCTCCCATTCTCTGCGCCGGTGTCACCGTCTACAAGGGCCTGAAGGAAACCGAGGTGAAGCCCGGTGAATGGGTCGTCATCTCGGGCATCGGCGGTCTTGGCCACATGGCCGTGCAATATGCCAAGGCCATGGGCATGCATGTGGTCGCCGCCGACATTTTCGAGGACAAGCTGAAGCTTGCCAAGGATCTCGGCGCCGATGTCGTCGTGAACGGCACGGCGGCAGATGCGATCGAACAAGTGCAGAAGGCGACCGGCGGGGTGCATGGCGCGCTCGTCACCGCGGTTTCGCCCAAGGCCATGGAGCAGGCCTATGGCTTCCTGCGCTCCAAGGGCACCATGGCGCTGGTCGGTCTGCCGCCCGGCTTCATCTCGCTGCCGGTCTTCGAGACGGTGCTGAAGCGCATCACGGTGCGTGGCTCGATCGTCGGCACGCGTCAGGATCTCGAGGAGAGCCTGCAGTTTGCTGGCGAAGGCAAGGTCGCCTCCCATTTCAGCTGGGACAAGCTGGAGAACATCAACGCGATTTTCGACCGCATGAAAGAAGGCAAGATCGACGGTCGTATCGTCCTCGATCTCGCAGCCTGATTCAAAACGACAAGTCGAGGGGCGGCATCGCGTATGCCGCCCCTCGTACGTTTTCGTCCGACGCGCGGGTCAGTTGCCCGACTGGATGACGGCGACGCGCGGAAGAGCACTGGTGCAGGCCGTGTCTTCGCAGATCCCCGAGAGCCAGACCTCGCCATTGCCGATCATGACACCTTCGGAATTGACGAAGAGATCGCCATAGTTCTGGTTCGATACGGCCTCGACGATCGTTTCGGTAAACACGCTGTCATAGCCGTCCAGCAATTCCTGTTCCGAACTATAGGTCGCCTCTTCGCCGTCGATGGTCACGGTGATCGGATAGCTCACCAGGCTGACCACTATGTCGGACTTGCCTTCCTCGAGCGCCACCTTGAAGGCATAAAACAGCTCCTTGTAGTCTGCGACATCCCCGAGAAGGGTTTCGATCTGTTGATCGACCGAGGCTTCGTCGGCTCGCGCGACCTGGGTCGTAAGGACAGCTGCGGCGAGCGCGGCGGAAAAGAAAATGGCAGTCGATCTGATCATGTGATGTTGGTCCCCAAACAAGCTTCACCCACCTGATAATCCAGATCTGCGACGGTGCATCGCATCACTTTTGGAGGGATCTGCAATAGAGCGCGGCAATTGTGAACGCAGAGTGAAGGAGGCGGGTCTGGTTGCCGGCCTGACAGGTCGCTATATATTGCACTGCAGCAAGATAGGGATTGTCACATGACGCAAGCAGAGACCAACGCCGCAACGGACAGGATCTTCGTCTTTCAGGGCGGTGGCGCGCTCGGCGCCTATCAGGCGGGCGCCTACGAGGCCTTGCATGAAAACGAGGTGGAGCCTGACTGGCTGGCTGGCATTTCGATCGGCGCCATCAATGCCGCTATCATCGCCGGCAGCCCGCGCGAAACGCGCATCGCCAATCTCCGGGACTTCTGGCACACCGTTTCGTCCAACCTCGATTTCGGCTGGACGGCTCAGGACAATACGCTGCGCCGGATGCAGAACGACGCCGCGGCCACGGCCGCCATGGCCTTTGGCATTCCGGGTTTCTTCTCGCCGCGTTTGCCGACCTTCCAGCAGTTGTTCGCCAATCCGGATCACCGCGTCAGCTTCTACGACACCGAGCCACTGATGAAGACGCTCGACCGTCTGATCGATTTCGACCTCCTCAACGACTGCCAGACGCGGCTGAGCCTCGGTGCCGTGGAAATCCGCTCCGGCAATTTCGCCTATTTCGACAATCGCAAGGGCCGTCTCGACGCACGCCATATTGCAGCCTCCGGCGCCCTGCCGCCGGGATTTCCGCCAATCGAAATCGATGGCCGTTACTATTGGGATGGCGGTCTCGTCTCCAACACCCCGTTGCAGCATGTCCTGAACGTCAACGATGCTTCGCGCGATCTCGAAATCTTCCAGGTGGATCTCTTCAATGCGCGGGGCGACATGCCGCGCGACCAGTTCGAGGTGGAAAGCCGGATCAAGGAGATCCGCTACTCCAGCCGCACACGCATGAACACCGACGATTTTGCCAGGCGTCAGATCGTCCGCCGCGCTGCCAAGCGTCTCCTCGAAAAGCTGCCGCCGGAATTCCGTGACGACGAGGACGCGCAGATCCTCCGCTCTATCGGTCACGAGTATGACGTTACCATCGTTCACCTGATCCACCGCCGCGCCTCGCATGCGACCCATGCCATGGATGCGGAATTCTCCCGCCGCTCGATAGAGGAGCACTGGAAGGCAGGTTACGACGACGCCTCCTACACGCTGAAGCATCCGAAGTGGCGCAATCGGGGCCGTCCCAAAGACGGCATCCAGATCTTCGACCTCGCGCGCGAGCGTCACCTGCAATTGGAAGCCTGAGGATCGTGACCTTTTTTGTGGGGGAAGCAACCAAAGATGGGTGCTCCCTCTGCCATTAACACTTTTGCCAGACCGCTCACTTATGTCGATGACACAAGTCTGACAGCCATGATGGTTGCAGCGGATGGGGAAGAATGATGAACGACCACGCCGTGGAGGGGCGGCTGCAACTTCGCAAGAAGCCGCAGCAGGAACGAAGCATCCAGCGATTGGAGGCAATTCTCGAGGCCGCCGTCGAGCTTTTTCTCGAAAAGGGCGTCGCCGAGACAACCATGAGCGAAATTGCCTTGCGGGCGGGCATTTCGATCGGCTCGCTCTACCAGTTCTTTCCCCAGAAGGCAGCCGTCATCAAGGCGCTGCATGAGCGTTTCTCGGCCCAGTTGGAAGGTTTCATCCGCCAGATCTTTTCAGAGGTGAAGACGCTGGACGAGGCAGCGGAGCGCGCTTCCGAAAGTCTGATCGAGCTTCATGCCATGTTCCGCGAGCAACGCATTTACATGTCGTTGTGGCAGGCGATCGTCGTCAACAAGGACCTTTCGCAGTTGTCGAACGAATTCCACGAGCAGATCATCGCAAGCTTCTACCGCGATCTGGCCCATCTCGTCCCGCAAAGCGAATTCGAGCGTTTTCGCGTCAACATCAAGCTGATGATCCTCGCAACCGGCGAGGTCATCCGCTTCACCACCCAGCAGCCGGACGAGGTTGCACGGGTTCACCTCGACCAGTGGCGCCGCGTTATTCGCAGCAGCATCTTCGCCTTCTGATCCGCCTCACCAACCGGGGATCATGTTGCCGGCGCGTAGCCTTGGATAGTAGCGCGAATAGGTCTTCGGCTCGCCGTCCATGTCATCTTCGACCTGTGCGGGGGTGATGTTGTCCAGGCAGGCAGTGATGTGGTCTGTGATCGCATTGACGAGCGAGGTCGAAAGCCCTGGCCGCTTCATCAGGCCGATCTGCACCGGCGGCAGCGGCGGGAAGCCGTCATTGGCCGTCAGGACCTTCATGCCCGTTCTAAGGGCCAATTCCGGCAGGATCGACACCGCCATGCCGGCGAGCACCGCTGCCGCGACGACCGTCGAAGACCAGCTGGTGAACAGGATCTGATACTCACGACCATCCGCATCCAGCGCCGAGCAGGCGAGCTGCCGCCACTGGCAGTCGCGTCGTCCGACCGCGAGTGGCACGGGCGCATCATCCTTCAGCGGATGATTGGCCGATCCCACCCAGCAGAGCGGTTCGGTCCGCACGACATCGGACTGTCTGAGCAGCGGATTGTGCGTGACGAGCGCGATATCGAGTTCGCCCTTGCCCATCTTGTCAGCGAGATCCATGGAGGGCTCGCAGACGATGTAGAGCTCTACATTCGGATGGGTCTTGGCGAAGCGACCGATGATCTCGGGCATGTAGCGGTCGGCATAGTCGTCCGGCGTGCCGATCCGCAGCGTTCCCTCGAGCCTGTTGTCGTCGAAGGCCGCGATCGCCTCGGAATTCAGCCGGATGATGCGCCGCGCGTAATTCAGCAGCTTGTCGCCATCGGCTGTGAGCCGGTTGCCCCGGCCGTCCTTGATGAACAGCTGCTTTCCGACCCGTTCTTCCAGGCGGCGCATCTGCATGGAAACGGCGGACTGTGTCTTGAAGACACGCCCAGCAGCCTTGGTGAAGCTGCCGGTGTCGACGATGGCAATAAAGGTCTGCAACTGATCGATATCGAGGGGAGCCGACATGAGAGTGATCCATCAGAAGGGTTGATGGCTACCATTAGAAACATTCGTTGGACTGATCAATATCCTTTCGGCATCTTCATGATCGTAATCCTCACCGACCGGTCTCCGGCCAAGCATCCACTTCCAACCCTCGTCGCCTGTCCGCTTTCTCGCGGACGGGAGAAATTTCTCGTGCCCGCTGAAAGGAAATAGCCATGCGCACGAACGATCGGATCCTCGACTTTGACCTCGACCTCGCCGTTGACCGGCCGGCCCGGACGCTTGCCGCGCGTCTGGTCCGCCTGCAGGCCTGGATCGGATCCCTTCGCGTGGGCGTGCGCAACCGACTTGCCGCGAACAGCCTGGTCGATCTCGACGAGCGCCTTCTGAACGACCTCGGCCTCAGCCGGGGTGATGTCCAGGATGTGCTGCGTCGACACGGCTATGCTGACGATCCTTCGCAGCAGCTGACCCGCCTGGCGCGCCGCCGCGCCGAGCGATCCCTTCGCGGTCACAAGACCGATTGAGACACTCTGATCCAACCCCGCAGGGTGATAGCCAATAGCCCTGCCTCTTGCCCGGTCCGATTATTCTGGACCGGGCTTTTTTGTAAACGCTAAAATAACTATGAAGGGTGTGAAATACGAGGGGAAAAGCGACCGGAAGTAACCTGTTGCTAACGAGCGTATGTCAGCGATGAAAATGCCTGACGTGCTACCTTTTTCGGAGACCCCTCATGCGTATATCGACCAAGCTGCCCCTGGCCGCCACGCTGTTTGCCCTCGTGATCCTGAGTGCCTCCGTGGCCATCGGTCTGGTTCAGCAAAGCCGCATCCTCGATGAGCAGGTCTACCAGAAGCTGGAGGCGACAGCCGACGGTCGCCGCAACGAGGCACGCCGCTTCCTCGAAGCCATCAGGCTCGATGCCCGTGGTACCGCCGCCGACATGATGACCCAGCAGGCGCTGTTCGGCATCACCGGTGCCTGGACCAAGCTGGGTGACGATCCGGCCGGCGAACTGCAGAGGCGCTACATCGACGAAAACCCGAACCCAGTCGGTGAGAAGTACAATCTCGACAGCGCGAAGAAGGACAGCTACGACCGCGCCCACCGCCAGGGGCACGCGACCTTCCTCAAGCATCTTAAGGCGCAGGGTTATTACGACATCTTCCTCATCGATGCGGACGGCAACATCGTCTACACCGTCATGAAGGAGCGCGACTTCGGTACCAACCTTCTTAATGGTCCCTACAAGGATACAGGCCTCGCACAGGTCTTCAAGAAGGCGATCGCGAGCGACGATCCCGAGAGTTTTGCCAATTCGGAATTCGAGGCCTACGAGCCTTCTGCTGGCGCGCCGGCGGCCTTCGTCGCTGTTCCCATCATCATGAACGAGCGCAAGCTCGGTGTGCTTGCCTACCAGCTGCCGAACGATCAGCTGAACACCATCTTTGCCAATACCCGAGGCCTCGGTCAGACTGGGGAAACGGTGCTGGTCGACAAGTCCGGCATGCTGGTTTCGGACAGCCCTCGGACGGCAGACGTCGAGAGTTTGAAGGTGAGCCTGTCATCGTCGATGGTGGCCAGTGCCATCAGTGGCCAGGATGCGAGCGGCGACATCACCGGCTATCGCGACATGACGAGCTATGCCGCCGTCGTGCCGCTCGATTTCGGCGATGTCCGCTGGTCCGTCGTGGCGCTCATCGGCGAGGACGAAGTCGCCGCGCAGCTGGTCACCGCGGGCCTGAAATCAGTCGGCATCGGTGCGGTGCTCGTGCTGGTCGGCTCGCTCGTCGGCTTCATCTTCTCCCGCAGCCTCACCCGTCCGATTTCCGAGCTCGTCACCTCGATGGGGCAGCTTGCCGACGGCAATACCGGTATCGACCTCAAGGGCATCGACCGCTCCGACGAGATCGGCGACATGGTGCGGTCAGTCGCCGTTTTCCGTCAGGCCGAGATCGACAAGCGCCAACTCGAGGCGGAAAACGAAAGCCGGCGCACGGCCACCGAAAGCGAGCGTCACCAGCGCGAGGCAGAACGTGCCGCCGCCCAGGCAGAGCTGACCGAAGCGATCGACGTGCTCGGAGCAGGGCTGCAGCGTCTGGCCAACGGTGATCTGACCGGAACGATCCGCAAGCCGCTCGCCGGCAATCTTGACCGCTTGCGTCTCGACTTCAATGCCTCGCTCGAACGCTTGTCGGGCACCGTTGCCGCCGTGCACGGCAACGTCATCGAGATCAACCGCAAGAGCAGCACCGTCAGCTCGTCCACAGCCGACCTCAGCCAGCGCACCGAACAGCAGGCTGCCGCTCTGGTCGAGACCTCGACCGCAATCCGGCAGATCATGGATGCGATCCGCCATTCGTCGGAACGCGCTGAGAATGCCTCGCGTCTCGCCCGCGAAGCGCGTGCCAATTCCGACCGCTCGGGCGAAATCGTCGGCGGCGCCGTCGATGCCATGCAGCGCATCGAGAATGCCTCAAGCGAGATCTCCAAGATCATCAACGTCATCGACGAGATCGCTTTCCAGACCAATCTGCTGGCCCTGAACGCAGGTGTCGAGGCAGCCCGTGCCGGCGAAGCCGGCAAGGGCTTTGCCGTCGTTGCCCAGGAGGTCCGCGAACTCGCGCAGCGTTCGGCGACCGCAGCCAAGGACATCAAGGCGCTGATCACCAAGTCGGGTGAGGAAGTGGCAACCGGGGTCGGAATGGTTCGCGAGACCGGCACTGTGCTTTCCTCGATCGCAGGCCAGGTGGTGCAGATCGGCGATCACATCCACTCGATCGCCTCGGCTGCCAAGCAGCAGTCGGCAAGCCTCAACGAGATCAATGATGCGGTTGCCCGCATGGAGAACGTCACCCAGCAGAACGCACGGGCGGCTGAGCAGACCAATGCCGACATGGCGGGGCTGACCCGTGATGCCGAGATGCTCTCCGGTCTCGTGGGGCAGTTCACCCTCGAAGCAAATGCCACGACCATTCAGAACCGCTTCGCCGACCAGCGCGACACGAGCTTCGGCCGCCCTGTTCCGCCGTCAGCGCCGCAGCCGGCGCCTGTTGCCGGAAGCGCGGCGAAACCCGCAACGCGATCTTTCCTCAAGCCGAAGGTGGCACCGGCAGAAGCCGGAAGCCGTGCCGTTGCCTCTCCGGCGCGCTCGCTGATGGACAAGATCTCGATCGGCCTTGGCGCCAAGCTGAACCAGGCGAAGGACGGCAAGCCGGACGGCGAATGGGAAGAATTCTGAGCCGCTACAACAGCTAAAATGCACAACGGCGCGGGAAACCGCGCCGTTTTCGTTTGCCTGCGATGCTTCGGCCGCTCAGGCCTTGTCGACCGGAGCCTGATCGGAAGGCTCGGGCGTTTCCTTGCGCGAAGCGGAAAGATAGGTGTCGAAGATCTGCTCCATGCTCTTCTGGTAGCTCTTCTGCACTTCAAGCCCGCTGTCGAACATGGTGTTGACCATGGCCGCAAAGCTTTCCTGCGCTTCCTTCTCCGGAGCCTTTGCCGGCTCTGGCTGAGCTTTCACTGCCCCGGTCGGTTGCCCGGTCATTTGCGCAGTATAGGCGGCCGCCATGTCCTGGAAGGCCTTGGTGAAGGGGTTGTCGATGAAGGGGTTGGCGGCTGCCTGTGGTTCCGGCTTCTTCTGTCCGCCCATCATGTCCTGGAAGGCGCGCATGAATGGATTGTCGAACATCGCCGCTGCCATTGCCGCCGGTTGGGGCTGAGGCTTCGGCTGCAGCCCGGTATTTTCCAGCCATTGCTGCATCATCGCGCCCATCGGTGTTCCGGCAAAGGCATTGGCGCCAGAGAACTGCCCGGTGGTCTGCTTGAAGAGTCCACCCATCAATGTATCCGCCATGACAGGCATCATCTGTTTCAGGATGTCCTGCCCAACGCCCGTCAGTTGGGCGGCCTGCGCGGCGATGGCCCGCGACACTTCCTTGGAGCCGAAGAGTTGCTGCAGAACCTGATTGCCGTCGGCGATGCCCTGTGGCGTGAAGGCCGAGCTCATGTCCTCGAAATATTTGGCATAGTTGCCCGAAGTCATCGCCTGGACGAGCGCTGAGAAATCGTAAGGATTGGTGGTGTTGCGCTTGAAGCCCGAGGCGAAGGCCGGCATCAGCGCCGCAACTGCCTTGGCGGCCTGTTCCTGCGCCAGACCATATTGTTTGGCCATGGCGTCCATCGCCATGCCGTTTTGGGCCTGCAGCATCATGTCGAACAGTGGCAGCATGGCATTTCTCCCCGGATGCGTGCAGATGATTCAGCACTATATCCGGAATGGCCATCAGGCAAACCGCTTTTTGCCTGATGGCTCAATGCCATGGGTGGCGCAACGGCGTGCTCAGTACTGATATTCCTCGAAAACGGGCTCGACCGACCCGTTCCAGCGTCCGTGGTAGAGAGCCAGCAGGTCATCGGCCAGCGTCATCCGCTTGGCGAGGACCTCGTCCAGCGTGTTCAGGAACACCGTCTCGTCCTGGCCTTCGGAATTCAATTGGCCGCGTGCCTTGAGCCCCGCGCGGGACATTTCCACGACCTCGCGTGCCACTTCCATCAGCGGGCGCCCCGCGACCGAAGCCTTGAGCCCCTGGGCCGGGACGGCATCGCGCATGGCGATTACATCCTCGACGGTCCAGTTTGCGGTCAGATCGTCGGCCGCAGCGAGCGCCGTTTCGTCGTAGAGCAGGCCGACCCAGAGCGCTGGCAGCGCACAGATGCGTCGCCATGGGCCGCCATCAGCGCCACGCATTTCAAGGAAGCGCTTCAACCGCACATCGGGGAAGAGGGTGGAAAGGTGGTTGGTCCAGTCACCAAGCTGCGGCTCCCACTCGGCGACTTCGCCCTTGAGTGCGCCGTCCATGAACTGGCGGAAGGTGATGTGGGTGCAGTCGTGGTAGCGCCCGTCGCGCACGATGAAATACATCGGGGCATCGATGGCCCAGGCAACGTAATCGCCGAAAGAGAAGTCCTTCGAGAAGGTGAAGGGCAGCACGCCGGCACGGCGATTGTCGGTGTCGCGCCAGATGTCGCCCCGCCAGGAGAGAAGCCCGTTCGGCTTGCCTTCCGTAAACGGCGAGGAGGCGAACAGCGCGGTTGCCAGCGACTGCAGCTTCATCGACACCCGCATCTTCTGCCGCATGTCGGCTTCCGAGGAGAAGTCGAGATTCACCTGGATCGTGCAGGTCCGGTACATCATGTCCAGACCCTGGCTGCCGACCTTCGGCATGTAGCGGGTCATGATGTCGTAGCGTGACTTCGGCATGCGCGGGGTGTCCGCCAGCGTCCATTTCGGGCTGCCGCCGATCCCGAGGAAGCGGATGCCCATGGGTTCTGCGACTTCCCGCAGCACGGCAAGATGCTGGTTCAATTCCTTGCAGGTCTGGTGCAGTGTCTCGACGGGGGCGCCGGACAGTTCGAACTGGCCGCCCGGCTCGATCGAGATCGCGCCCATGCCGTCTTGCTCGCCAAGACCGATGATGTTCTCGCCGTCCATGATCGGCTCCCAGCCGAGCTTCTGCTGCATACCCTTGAGCAGAGCGGAGATGCTGGCTTCCCCATGATAGGGAACAGGGCTGTTGTCGGCCCGGAAGAAGGCGAACTTTTCGTGCTCCGTGCCGATCCGGAACTGCTCCTTCGGCTTGGACCCAGCCGCCATATAGGCTGCCATGTCGTCGAGAGTGCCGAGAGGGGTCTGGTCGGTGGTGTCACGGGCCATGGAAGCTACCTTGCTGGGCGTCGCCGAGTGGGCTCGATAGAGGCCCATCACTGAGGCTGATTGAACCGGATTTCTGTGCCGTGCAAGTGAAAATCTCTCATGCACGGCTCAAAAAACTGGAACGAAGTGAAGCGGAAATAAAGGCTAGCGCCAGTCGCCGATCCCGGCCTGCACGACGGCCATCGCGGCGACCGCTGCCGTGTCGGCTCTCAGGATGCGGGGGCCGAGCGGAATGGCCGTCACGAAGGGCAGGGACCGCAGCAGAGCCCGCTCGTCTTCCGAGAAGCCGCCTTCCGGGCCGACCAGCAGCGCGAGCGACTTTTCCTCGATCCGCGAGAGCGCGGGCAGGGGATTTTGCGTGGCGCTGTCCTCGTCGCAATAGATGATCCGCCGGTCCGAGGGCCAGCGTTCGAGCAGATCGCGCAGCTTGACCGGCTCGACGACCTTGGGAATGGCGAGAATGCCGCATTGCTCGGCGGCTTCCACGGCATTCGCCTGCAAGCGTTCGATGCTGCCGATCTTGCCCTGCACGTGTTGTGTCATCACGGGCTGCAGGATACCGGCGCCCATCTCGACCGCTTTCTGCACCAGATAGTCCATACGACCGACCTTGAGCGGCGCAAACAGGAAATGCAGATCGCAATCATCAGGCTGCGGACGCGTCTCTTCGGCCGGCGTGATCATGATCTTTTTGCGTGTCGGAAAATGCACGCGCGCCTTCCACTCGCCATGCCGTCCATTGAAGACGAGCAATTCGCCACCCTCTTCGAAACGCAGAACATTGGCGAGGTAGTTGAACTGCTCCGCCGTCGCCTCGAAGGCTTGGTCAAGAGCAAGGTCGGCGGTCACGTAGAGCCGCTGCATCCGGTAATTGGCACGCATGATGGTCTCGTCTCCGGGATCAAAGAGCGATCAGAGACATAACCCAATACAGCACGGCTGCAAGGCCAGCCGACGCCGGAACGGTGATGATCCACGCCGCCACGATCGTCATGAAGTGTGAGCGGCGCACCAGATAGCGACGACGGATCTCTTCCGGATTGCGCTCCGGCTTCGGCTCGATGACGAAACGCTCGGCTTTGCTGCGCATGTATTCCATGCGGCGCTTGGAATTGCGCGTGTACCACTCACGGAAGAAGCCGACGCCGAAGACGGCACCGACGGCGATGTGGGTGGAGCTGACGGGCAAGCCAAGCGCCGAGGCAACGATGACGGTGATGGCTGCCGAGAGCGAGACGCAAAAGGCGCGCATCGGGTTGAGTTTGGTGATCTGTTCGCCGACGAGCCGGATCAGACGAGGACCGAAAAGCAGCAGTCCGAGCGAGATGCCGGCAGCACCGATGATCATAACCCAGAAAGGCACTGTGACCTGCCCGGAAATCTCGCTGTCCTGCGCCGCATGCACGATGGCAGACAGCGGACCGATGGCGTTCGCCACGTCGTTTGCGCCATGGGCGAAGGAAAGCAGGGCAGCTGCAAAGATCAGCGGCAACTGGAAGAGCTTGCGCAGCGACTGGTTTCGGTTCTCCAGCCCGCGCGACTGTCTGCGGATCAGCGGCACGCTGAGCCACCACGACAGGAAGCCGAAGGCAAGGCCGATCAGGCAGGCCTGCAACAGGCTGATGGAAATGAGCTTGTTGAGGCCCTTGAGCGCCAGATAGGCAGTGAAGGAGCCTGTCATGATCCCGATCAGCAAGGGCACCCAGCGTTGTGCCGCCAAGATCTTGTCCTCGCGGTAGACGATGAATTCCTTGATGAAGGCGAGGAAGAGCGCCGCGATCACACCGCCGAGGATAGGCGAAACGACCCAGCTTGCCGCGATGCCGCCCATGACGCCCCAGTCGACGGCAGACATGCCCGCTGCCGCGACACCTGCGCCCAGCACGCCGCCCACCACGGCATGGGTCGTGGATACAGGTGCGCCGATCCAGGTCGCAAGGTTGACCCAGAGCGCCGAGGAGAGCAGCGACGCCATCATCGCCCAGATGAAGACATCGGCACTCGGCATCTTGGCCGGATCCACGATCCCGCGTGAGATCGTTGACACGACGTCACCGCCGGCAATCAGCGCCCCTGCCGTTTCGAAGATCACGGCGATGGTCAGAGCCACGCCCATGGTCATGGCGCGTGATCCAACGGCAGGTCCGACATTGTTGGTCACATCATTGGCGCCGATATTCATCGCCATATAGGCGCCGATCGCGGCCGCCGCGACGATGATCCACGCGCCCGGCCGGTCCATGGCGAGCGCTCCGGCAAACACGGTGGCGAGCACCATGAAGATAAGCGCGATGCCAAGCGGTGCAAAACCTCGTGAGACGTGCTGCGCCGCTTCCTCGACATGGGCGATCTTGTCGAGATCCTTGTCGAGCGTCGGCTTCACGAGTTTTGGCTTTGGCTTGCCCATGGCGGGTGTCTCCGGAAGAGGGTCCCTGTCCGGTTTCCTCATTCTCTTGTTGTAGCGGCAGATGATGACGCATAGTCCGTGGGCCACAGGCACGTCACGGCATATCTCATCGGGTCGCAGAAGCCCCTAGCGACAAAGGGGCTGCGCTGCAATATGACAGTTTTGTGACAGTCGCTTTCAGGCCCGTTTTACAGCCTTTTCTGGGATTGGCGCGGGCATTTGTGTCAGCTTCGGGAATTCCAGGAACAGTGACTTGAGTTCCTGTTCCTCGACGCGGGTGGCTGCTTCCGCGCAACTGACCCACTCGAGACGACGAACGCCCTTCTCGGGGAACTCCTTGACGAAGCCTTTCACGTCGAGCGCGTGGACCTGAACGCGGGTCGGCACCTTGTGCCCGCCACGCATCTTCTTCATGTAGGTATAATAGCCGACGGGCTCGATGCCCGCCTTGCCCTTGACGCCAGCCTCTTCAAAGGCCTCACGTTCGGCGATGGCATGGGGCTGCTTGCCCGGCATGTGCCAACCCTTCGGAATGACCCAACGCCCGGTATCCCGGCTTGTGATCAGCAGAACCTCGAGCTCGCCGGTCTTCTTGCGCGTCCGGTGACAGATCGCAGCAAACTGCTGCCGCGGCGGACGCTGCAGCATGAGCCTGAGGTCAGATGTGATACGGCCAATGATACCCAATGAACTTGCACCTCAATTCGTTTTTAAGGCTACGCCAAAACGCCGCGCGCTTGCGGCCAATCTTGCGTGGATGATACGCTTTTCACACGATGGTTATCGCTGCCTATCAGGTGTAGGCGCCATGTGTTCAATTCAATGCGACATTCGGTACTCGAAAGTCGCATTTGCCGACATCTAGTTGTCTTTCGACGTCGCAAACACGCCGAATTCCTGCAGCCCGTCAATCACGCCGCGGGCCGCGGTCCCTTGAGTGGCGATCATGCCCGGCCGTGCCTGCGCGAGGCTGACGAGTTCGGGAAGCGCATTGCCCGGCATGATGCCGCGCACGCCATCGAGCTCGAACATCGCCCTGTCATTGCCGGTGTCGCCCGCAACCACCACCTCGTCCAGGCCGATCTCAAGCTCGCCGCAGAGCCAGGTGAGCGCCTTTCCCTTGTCGGCGACATCAGGCAGAACGTCGAGATCGCGGGCGCTGGAATAGACGACCCGTGCTCGATGACCAGAACTGGCGAGCATCTGTTCCAGTTCCAGAATATCCTGCGCTGTCGCATCATGGAGATACCAGCTCGACTTGTAGTCATGCTGATACTGTGCCGGTTGCCGCGTCAGCCGCTCCATCATCACGAGTTCCGCCTCGATCAGGTCGACATCGAAGCCATCAGCGATCAGCGCCGTATACTGGTCCGACAGATGAGGATGGTCATACGAATGCACCATGGTGCCGACGCCGCCGATCAGAAAATCGGCTTGCGGCAAACCTTGTTCCCATGTGAATTCCATGATGTCCTCGATCAGGCGGCCACTGTTGTAGACCAACAGCGGTCGCTCGCCGTCCGGCAAGGTCTGCCACAGCCGCGCGAACTCGACTGACGCATCGCGGTCCCCCGCGAGCGTTCCGTCGAGATCGGACGAAAAGAGCCGGATCGGTTTCAATCCCCGTCGTTCCATGGTTCTGCCCAGTCGCTTTCTTCAAGAGCTTGCGCCACCGGACGGCCTTCCACAAGAGCCACGAGTTGCTGAGCGATCCCGGTCCAGGTGAAAAGACTGCGAGCCTTGTGCGCACCCATGCGCGACAACCGCCCGTAAAGCCTCGGATGCTTGAAGGGCTTCATCATGGTGATGCCGAGATCATATTTGTCGAAGGGGTCGGCAAACAGCGCATGACGACCATAACTGACGGCGCGGAAGAGGCCGCCATGGATGGTGACGATCGTCGGCGTGCCGCTCGCCATGGCCTCGATGGCCGTCATGCCGAAGGGCTCGTAGCGACTGGAGAGTACGAAGAGATCGGCGGCGCGATACATGTCAGGCAGGTCTTCGTCGGGAATGAAGCCGGAGAATTCTACCTTGTCTGAGATGCCGAGATCGGTCACCTGCTGCTTGAGCTGGGCTAGGATCGTCTCTTCCTGCGCATCGAGGCTTTCCCCACCGAGCGCCAGCCGCAACCGCGCGTCCGGCACGCGCTCCGCCATGACGGCAAAGCCGTCGATCAGGAGATCATAGCCCTTGTTGGTTGCCAGTCGCCCGAGTGCCAGAACCGTTTTGCCTTCGAAGCCGAAGCGTTGGCGCACCATCTGCCGAGAGGATTCCGAGACCGGATAGAAGCGATTGTCGTCATAGCCAGGCGGGATCATGTGCACGCGATTGCGTGCCAGTCCATAATCCTCGGTCAGCATGTCCAGCTGGATCGGCGTGGTGGCAATCACCAGCTGGCAGCTGCGATAGACGATCAACTCGTGCTGGATGCGTTCCTTGAAGTTGAATTCCTCGTCGAACCTGTCGGCGCGCTCCGGATAGTCGGTTTCCATCTGCCGCTTTTTCCACATCCCAAGCGAATGCGGCGTGTGGATATGCGGCACGCGAAGCGCTTCTGACAGACGCTGTCCGGCAACGCCGGCATCCCAGTAGTGGCTGTTGATGAAGAGATAGGTCAGTCCCTCGCGCTTGATCCAGCGCAGGGCCTTTTCGTTCCATTCGGTCAGATGCCGGTGCAGATATTCCTTGGGAATGAAATCCCGTCCGCCACAGGGAATGCGCACGACGCGCACGTTTTCGTCCACCTCGTCGATCTCAGGCTGGTCTTCAAAGCGGCGGGTGAAGATATCGACCTTGTGGCCGAGCTGGGCGAGTTTCTTTGCAAGTTCGAGAACATAGACCACCTGGCCGCCGGTATCGGCGGCTCCGAGTGGCGGCTGGGCTGCGACGTAGCCATGCGTTGAGACGAGCGCGATGCGCGGCGTCTCATGCGGATCCGTTTGAAGTGCCATAATCCCCACCTTCTGAAAATTTCGTTCTTAAGAAGCGGGAATAGTAACGCACTAGGTCGGGAATTGTTTCGTTTTTTAGATGAAATTTTCGCGATGACCCGGAACCTTTACGTCCGGGCCTTCGCAAGCGCTCACGCCGTCGTCCCGACGATGACGATATGGAGTGCCCGTGGGCCGTGGGCACCCAGCAGCAATGTCTGTTCGATATCGGCAGAGCGAGACGGCCCGGTGATCATGTTCACCGTGCGCGGCATCGTCTCGCCCTGAGCCTTCCGGAGGTTCGCCCAGAGGCTTTCCATATCCCCGACAATCGCGGCCGCCTCGACGACGACGATGTGATGGTCGGGCAGGAAGTTGAGTGTCACCGGGTTGTCGGGCCCAGAGAGAACGCAGAGCGTACCCGTCTCGGCGATCCCGCCGAAGGCGTGACTGACCGCGACAAGGTCATTGCCGTCGGACGCGCCAGATCGGACCTCCAGCGTGCCGGCTGTTTGCCAGGAAAGTGATGTCAAACGGGGATCGCCACCGATGCGGATGGAGGCCGGCAGGTTGCGCTGCTTCAGATACTCCGCGACGGCAGCCGGCAGGCTGCCGGATGTCCCGAGCCGCTCCGTGGTCGCATTGTATTTTTCCGCCATGGCGATGAAGAGGGCGAGCCGCTCATCGGCCGGAAGCTGGCCGCGCTTCGGAATGATTCCTTGCGGGCGCTCGACAAGGCGATTTGCTACGACTGCTGCTCGCTCGCCGTCGCCTCCGGTCGCTTTCAGCGAGGTACGGATGCGGGAAAGAATGGCCTGGCGGCTGTCCATGGTTCAGGCTCCCTGCTTCTGGCGTGCGGCCCATTGCTGGGCAAAGGTCTGCCCCTCCGGTGCCGGCAGATCGCGAATGTCGGTCCAGCCCGAGGCAAAGGGCAGGGACGCGATCCGTCCCCGACTGCCGCCGATCAAGCTCAGCATACGCGCGCCGATCGATGTCGCCATACGATAGAGCTTCGGTCGCTTGGCAAAGAAGGCCCAGACACCCAGTCCATAGCGCGCCGTCGCGGGGTTGAGATGGTTCTCGAACTCGCGCTCGCGCCAGTGCCGCATCATCTTCGGCAGTGGGATGTGCATCGGACAGACGCTTTCGCAGCGCCCGCAGAAGGTCGAGGCATTCGGCAGATGCCCTGAAATGTCGACACCGAACAGCGACGGCGTCAGCACCGCCCCCATGGGACCCGGATAGACCGAGCCATAGGCATGGCCACCGACGGCGTGATAGACCGGACAGTGGTTCATGCAGGCGCCGCAGCGGATACAGCGCAGCATGTCCTGGAACTCGCTGCCGAGCATGGCGGTACGGCCATTGTCGAGCAGGATGACGTGATACTCCTCCGGCCCATCAGGATCTTCGGCCCGGCGCGGCCCGGTGGAGAAGGTCGTGTAGACCGAGATGTCCTGCCCCGTCGCGGAGCGGGCGAGAAGCCTGAGGATCTGCGAACAGTCTTCAAGCGTCGGCACCAGCTTCTCGATCGAGGCGACGACGATGTGCACCTTGGGCAGCGATTGTGTCAGGTCGCCATTGCCCTCGTTGGTGACGATCACGGAGGTGCCGGTCTCGACGATCAGGAAGTTGGCGCCGGTGATCCCGACATCTGCCTGGAAGTAACGCTTGCGCAGCACCTGCCGCGCTTCGGACAAGAGCGTTTCCGGTGCTGTGAGGTCGCGCTTCGGGTCGAGATGCGTGTGCACCCGGCGGAAATCCTCTTCCACCTGCTCCTTGTTGAGATGCACCGCAGGCGCAATGATATGGCTCGGATGCTCGCCGCGAAGCTGGATGATGTATTCGCCGAGATCGGTCTCGACCGGCTCGATCGCGTGTTCGGAGAGGAAGTCGTTGAGATTGATCTCCTCCGTGATCATCGATTTGCCCTTGGTCACGGTCTTTGCCCCGACCCGCCGGCAGATGTCGAGCACCAGCTGGCGCGCATCCTCGGCGCTCTCGGCCCAGTGCACATGGCCGCCGGTTTCCGTCACCTTGCGCTCATAGGCTTCGAGATAGAGGTCGAGATGGGCGAGCGTGTGGTTCTTGATCTCGCGGCCCTTGTCACGCAGGGCGTCGAATTCGGGAAGGGCAGCGACTGCGGCCGCACGTTTTGCGATGAAACCCTTCTCGACATTGGTCAGCGCCTTCTGCAACTGGCCGTCGGCCAGCGCTCGGGCTGCATTGTCCTTGAACTGCGGGGCGGTGAATTGCATGCCTTCCTCCTCCCTTTGTGTCCGTTACTTGCCGCTGCCGGCAATCGGCCGGCTGTCGGTCATCCCGGCCAACACTTCCGCGACATGCCGAACCTCGATGGATGAGCCCTCGCGCTTGAGCTTGCCCGCCATGTTCATCAGACAGCCCATGTCGCCGGCGAGCAGCAGATCGGCGCCGGTCTCCCCAATCATCGCCGTCTTCTTCGACACGATCTTGCCTGAGATATCGGGATATTTGACGCAGAAGGTGCCGCCGAAGCCACAGCAGACATCCGAGCCTGTCATCTCTTTCAGTTCCAGCCCCTCGACGCTGGACAGAAGCGCGCGCGGTTGCTTTGCGATGCCGAGTTCCCTGAGGCCAGAACAGCTGTCGTGATAGGTCACGCTCTTGTCGAGCTGGACCTTGACCTCGGTCATCCCTCTGACATCAGTAAGAAAGGAAACGAGTTCGAACACCTTGTCCGAGAAGCGCCGACAGCGCTCCTCCCAGAGCGGATCGCCCTTGAAGAGCTCGGGATAATGCATCTTCAGCATGGCCCCGCAGGACCCGGAGGGGAGAACGACATAGTCGAAGCCTTCGAACTGCTCGATCACCTGCTTTGCCAGATCACGCGTATCCTTGGTGTCACCGGAATTGTAGGCCGGTTGACCGCAACAGGTCTGGGCGATCGGCACGTGCACGTCGCAGCCGGCATCCTCGATCAGCTTTGCCGCAGAAAAGCCGACGCTCGGCCGGAAGAGGTCCACAAGACAAGTCGCGAAGAGGCCGACCTTCGGCCGGATTTGGGCTTGGCTCACGCTTTTGTCTCCGTTTTCGAAAGGTTAGCCGTACGGCCCGTGCGACCGCCGTCGCGCCGGATGAGCCTGAGTTTCGCGACCCGTCCCCATTCGCCGGCTCGCGCGCTTTCGTCGGCCGCCCGCATGACGAAATCGATATGCGCCTGAGCTGCAGCCTTGGCCGCTTCCGGATCGCCGGCGAGGATTGCGTCATGGATCGCTACATGCTGATCAAGAAGCCTCTCCCGCGCATTGGGCAGCGAAAAGACGGCCTTGCGGTTGAAGAAGATGCCCTCCGACAGGAGCCGGTAGCAGGCCCGCATGGTGTGCAGGAGAATGATGTTGTGCGCCGCTTCGCCGACGGCATTGTGGAATTCCACGTCGGCCGCGAGTTCGTCTTCCGGCTCCTGGGTCCCGTGGGCGTGACGCATGTCCTCGATGATCCGGGACAACAGCGCCTTGTCGGTCTCCGTCGCCCGCTGGGCCGCCAACTCTGCCGTCAGGCCCTCGAGTTCACGGCGATATTCGAGATAGTCGCGCGTGGCGCGGGCATGCCGAGAAATGAGATCGGTGATCGGCTTGGAAAACACCTGGCCGATGATGTCGGCAACGAAGGTGCCGCCGCCATGATGGCTGATCAGCAGTCCCCGGTTTTCCAGCTCCTTGAGCGCATCGCGAAGGATTGGCCGCGACACCTCGAGCGACTGGGACAATTCCCGCTCGCCCGGCAGCCGGTCACCATCACGCAACACGCCGTCGAGGATCAAAAGCTCGATCTGCTGCACCACCTCGTCGGCGGTGCGGCTGTGGCTGACGCCGGAAAACAGTGTCTGGTCGCTCTCGATCATTACCCTCTCCATGCCGTTTCATAGCAAGCGGAATGACAAGTGGTCAACTTTGTTGTCCAGTTGACTGCTGCGGAATTCGTCGAAAGCGGGGCTGTGACGTTTGCACCTTTGCGCTGACGCGAGCGCACTGCTAGCTTGCGATAGGGCAAGGGAGGCGGTCGGCGTGGCAAAGGGTGATTTTGCATTTCCAATGGCGCCGGAGCGGGCGCTGGCGCTCGGAGAAATCCATGCCAGACCCTATGCGCTGGTCAAATCCGGCCGGGTCATCTTCCAACTTGCCTTCATGATGGATGGCGGTTCGGCCGTGCATCACGCGGCCATTTCCGAACTGTCCCGCGCCCGCGGCGTCGCCCCGCCGGAGAAGAATGGACGCTATCATTCGCTCGCCTGGGGGCAGGGGACGCTTCGTTGGGAAAGGCATACCGAGTTTTCCACCTGGTTCTGGGACGGCCCGCTGCCGGAGAGCTTCGGTGGCGAAGTGCCGATCCATCCCTTCGGCGACGGCTTCATCGCCCCCGGTCCGCTGATTTCGGGGATCCGCCTCGAACTTCGCCCTGATGGTCCCGAAATCGCCGATGCCCATGCCGCCTTCGATCCGGCAAGCCTTTGCTATAGCGAGTTGAAGAACGGCCAGGCGGCTGTGCTCACCGACTTTCGCCAGGACGGTCATGGCCTCACCCAGATCCTCGTCATTGACAGAGGCATGACCGAAGCTGGCCGCGGCGCCGTGGTCCAGCGCCTGCTCGACATCGAAACCTATCGCACCATGGCTATGCTCGGCCTGCCGCTCGCCCAGACACTGTCACCGGAGATCCGCCGCATCGAGGACGGTCTGACCGCCGTCACCCAGCGGATGAAGGCCCATGCCCGCGACGAGTCCGACGAGATGCTCTCCGAGCTTACACGCCTTGCCGCCGAGCTTGAAGCCAATGCCGCCTTGAGCCTCTATCGGTTTGGGGCCAGCCGCGCCTATGACGGCATCGTGCGCGAGCGCATCAAGACGCTGGATGAAACGCCGGTGCCCGGTCACGAGACGCTGGGCTCCTTCCTCGAACGCCGCCTCGCGCCCGCCATGCGCACCTGCCAGTCGATCGAGGAACGTCAGGCCAACCTCTCGCGGAAACTCTCGCGTGCTACGGCTCTCGTCCGGTCCTGGATCGATGTCGAGCTGGAACGGCAGAATTCCGACCTGCTGACCGCCATGAACAGCCGCGCCGAAATGCAGCTGCGCCTGCAGCAGACCGTCGAAGGCCTCTCGGTCGCCGCCATCTCCTACTATGTCGTCGGCCTCGTCGGTTATGCCGCCAAAGCCATCCCGCACGACCTCCTACCCTTCGACACGGCCATCATCACCGGTATTTCGGTGCCGCTCTCCGTGCTTGGCGTCTGGTGGGTGGTTCGACGGATCCGTAGGAGCCACGAACGGCAAGGCTGATCAGCTCTTGCTGACGCGCCCTGCGGATCGATATATGATCGCAGACAAGCGGCGGATGACAGGCAGAATGGCGAAGCAGACCAAGGCGAAACTCGACAAGAAGGGGCTGTCAGGCCTTGGGCTCGAGAAACTGGTCGATATCCTCTTGGAGGAATCCGCGGCCAACAAGGCGCTGAAGGCACGCCTCCAGACGGCGCTCGCCGGCGAAACCGGGCCGGATGAGATGGCCCGCCTGATCGACAAGCGCCTCGATGCGATCGACCAGGCGACGACGCGGATCAACAAGGCACGCGCCCGTGATCTCGCCGGGGAATTTGCAGCCCTTGCCCGCAACATCCTCTCCGAACTTGGGTCAGCCGATCCTCAGGTCGCAGCCGAGCGTATTGTTCGTTTCCTCGGCCTGCGGTTTCCGGTCTCCGCACGTTTGGCCACGGACAATGCTCGCCTGTGGAAGGTTTTTGACGACACGGAACTGGCGACACTCGACCTCATCAAGACCGTCGGGGCCGAGGAGCAGGTCCTTCTCGTGCCGCATATCGAGCGCCTGCGGTTGCGCGATCGCTACGGTGAGCACACCGGTTTCCTGCGTGCGCTGACCGGCGTCGTCTCAGGCCCGGCCGCGAAGGCATGGCGAACGGTGCTGGCCGAAGTCCTGCCCTCCGAACCCCTGAAGCTCGGCGCTCTTGACCTCCTGCAATCGCTCGCTTTGCATCAGGGCGATATCGACGATTTCCTGGTGCTCGAACGCCAGAAGCCCGAAAACCGCCGCGATACGCTCGCTGTCGCCGAATTGCTGCATCAGGCCGGTCGTTTCGAGGCCGCGCTGGAATGGGTGCGCGAGCGCCCGCGTGGCGTCCGCCTGATCCCGGTCAACGGAGTTCTTGCCTCCGTCGGTCCGGATTATGGCGCCCATGAGCGCCGTCTGCTGGAAGCCGAGATCCTCGAAAAGCTGAAGCGCCGCGAAGACGCGCAGGAACTGCGCTGGCGCGAATTCGGCGAAACCCTCGATCCATCCGTACTGAAACTCTACCTGTCGAAGCTCGACGATTTCGCCGAATTCGATGAGCTCGACCGGGCACTGGCGCTGGCGAAAGAGCACGAGGACATCTATCTCGCGCTTGATTTCTTCCTCGCCTGGCCGCGTCTCGATCTTGCCGCCGCCCACGTCCTGCGCCACCAGCATGATTGGGAAGGCCGCCACTACGACGATCTCGCCCCAGCCGCCGAAGCGCTGTCGGCAAAGGAGCCGCTGGCCGCCGTCGTGCTCTACCGTGTACTAGTTGAAGATATCCTCAGGCGCGGCATCGGCATGGCCTATCCCCATGCTGGCCGTTACGTCGGCGAGCTCGCGCGCCTCATGCCGAACCTGCCCGAAGGTCTCGGCCTCTCGACCCACGCCGCCTTCCTCGCCGAATTGCGGCGCAATCATTCGAAGAAATACGGGTTCTGGAGTTCGGTGCCGGGCGGGCTATCGGGCTAGTGCTAACGCTCCCAATAGGGCACGGGCCCATAAAGCTCCGCCAGATAATCAATGAATAGCCGTACTTTCGCGGGCAAAAACTGTCGGCTCGGATAGACGGCCGACAGCGCCACGTTGCGCGAGCTTTCATACTGCGGCAGCACCTGCACCAGCTTGCCGCTCTTCAGTTCCGCGCCGATATCCCAGGTGGAGCGCAGCGCGATCCCGAGGCCCGCAATGACTGCTTCGCGGAGCACCTCGCTGGAATTCGTGATCAGCATGCCCTCGGGCCTGAGTGTCACCGGCCCGGTCGGACCTTCCAGGCGCCATGAATCGTGATTGTGTGCTGGCAGGCAGCGATGCTTCTTCAGGTCGTCGAGGGTTTCAGGCGTCCCGTGCGCAGCAAGATAGCTGGGAGCCGCGCAGAGCACGCGGCGCACCGGTGCGAGCCTGCGCGCAACGAGCGACGAATCGTTCAACTCCGCGATGCGGATCGCGAGATCGAAGCCTCCACCGACGATGTCGGTGAAGTCATCCGACAGCACCAGATGGATGGCGAGGTCCGGATGCGCCTCCATGAAGGGCTTCAAGTGCGGCGCAACATGCATGCGGCCAAACGAGGTCGATGCCGAGATCTTCAGCGTGCCGTTGACCTCCGAGGAGCGACCCGACGCGAAGGCTTCGGCCTCTTCCAGTCCGCCCAGCACGGTCAGCACCCGCTCGTGAAATCCCTGGCCGGCTTCCGTCAGCGAGATCTGCCGGGTTGTGCGCTGCAGGAGCCGTGTGCCGAGCTTGTCCTCCAGCCGCTTGATGCGTTTGGACACAACGGCGGGCGACAGGCCGAGGTCGCGTGCCGCGGTCGACATGCTGCCGGCCGCAATCACACGGACGAAGACTTCGAGATCACCGAGATTGGTCATGAGTGAGCGCCACTGTTTCCGATTTGGTCATAAGTGCATAGCATTTGCTCCACGAAAGTCCTAGTGGTAATAAAAATAGACCAGTTGAGCGGCGGGCGCTGCGCAGCTAGGATCTGGGCAAAGAGGGGAGACATTTCATGAGCGAAGCCATCGCCTTTCTGCCGCCGAGGCCCGACGTCCTGTCGCGCCGCGCCGAGATCCTCGCCGACTTGAAGGAGCTGGTGCCGCAAGGGCGCCTCGTCGAGGAGCGAAACGCACTCGTCCCCTTCGAGACCGACGGCTTCATCGCCTATCGCCGCCGCCCGCTCGCGGTCGTCCTGCCCGAGACGACAGCCCAGGTGGCCGCCGTCATGAAATACTGCCATCGCTACGGCATCCCCGTCGTGCCCCGTGGCGCTGGCACCTCGCTCTCGGGTGGTGCCATTCCGCAGGAAGATGCCGTCGTGCTCGGCCTCTCCGCCATGACCCGGATCCTTGAGGTCGACTACGCCAATCGCTGCGCGACCGTTCAGGCCGGCGTCACCAATCTCGCGATATCGGATGCCGTTGGCTCTGACGGCTATTTCTACGCTCCCGATCCAAGCTCGCAGCTCGCCTGCACCATCGGCGGCAATATCGCGATGAATTCCGGCGGTGCCCACTGTTTGAAATACGGTGTGACCACCAACAACCTGCTCGGCGTGAAAATGGTTCTCGTCGACGGCACGGTGGTCGATCTCGGCGGCAAACATCTGGACGCGGAGGGGTATGACCTGCTCGGCCTCGTCTGCGGCTCCGAGGGCCAGCTCGGTATCGTCACCGAAGCCACCGTTCGCCTCCTCGCCAAACCCGAAGGCGCGCGCCCCGTGCTCTTCGGTTTCGACAGCGCCGAGGAAGCCGGCTCCTGCGTCGCCGATGTCATCGGCGCCGGCATCATTCCGGTCGCCATCGAATTTATGGACAAGCCCGCGATCGAGATCTGCGAGGCCTTCGCCAAGGCCGGATATCCGCTCGACGTGGAGGCCCTGCTGATCGTCGAGGTCGAGGGCTCCGAAGCCGAGATGGACGCGATGCTGGCCGCCATCGTCGAGATCGCCAAACGCCATGGGGTCAAGACCGTGCGAGAAAGCCAGTCCGCCAACGAGGCCGCCCTCATCTGGAAAGGCCGCAAATCCGCCTTCGGCGCCACCGGCCGCATCGCCGATTACATCTGCATGGACGGAACCGTGCCGCTCAGCCAGCTCGCTTACGTGTTGCGCAAGACCTCCGAGATCATCGACCGCTACGGCCTGCGCGTAGCCAATGTCTTCCACGCCGGTGACGGCAATATGCACCCACTGATCCTCTACAACATCAACGACCCTGATGACGCAGCGAAGGCCGAAGCCGCCGGCATGGAGATCCTCAAACTCTGCGTCGACGCCGGCGGTTGCCTCACCGGCGAACACGGCGTCGGCATTGAGAAGCGAGACCTGATGCTGCACCAGTTCACCCAAGTCGACCTTGACCAGCAGATGGCCGTGCGCTCGGCGTTCGATGCGGACTGGATTCTCAATCCGTCGAAGGTCTTTCCGCTGGAGGGGAGAGGATGATGACGAGTATGCTGAACCCCTCGACCGAAATCGAAGCCGCCGACGTCATCCGCGATCATGCCTCCCGCAAGACCCCGCTCCACATCCGCGGCGGTGGCAGCCGTGCGGGCTTTGGCAATCCTACAGCCGCAGACGCCACTCTCTCTTCCGCAGCCCTCACCGGCATCGTCGAATACAATCCCGCCGAAATGGTCATCACGGCCCGTGCCGGCACACCCGTTGCGGAGATCGAGGCGGCCCTTGCCGAAAACGGGCAAGGCATGGCCTTCGAACCCATGGACCATCGGGGTGCCATGGGCACCTCGGGCACGCCCACCATTGGCGGCCTGTTCGCGGTCAACAGCTCCGGTCCGCGTCGCTTCACGGCAGGTGCCGCCCGTGACCATCTGCTCGGTGTGCGCTTCGTCAACGGGGCAGGGGACGTCGTGAAGGCCGGTGGCAAGGTGATGAAGAACGTCACGGGCCTCGATCTCGTCAAGCTGCTCGCCGGCTCCCACGGCACGCTCGGTTTCCTCACCGAAGTCACTTTCAAGGTTCTGCCCGTGCCGAAAACGGCGACCACCATCGTTCTCTCGGGCCTGGAAGACGAGCAGGCGATGAAGGCGCTCGCCGCTGCCCTGTCGCTCTCCGTCGAGGTCTCCGGTGCGGCCCATCTGCCGGAAAGCGTGCGTGGCCAATTCATTGGCGGCAAGCTTCCTCAAGGTGCGGCCACGGTCATGCGCCTGGAGGGGCTCGAAGCCTCGGTAGCCGTGCGTGCGGAAAAGCTGATGGCCGCCGTTGCTGGTTTCGGCCCGGTCAGCCGTCTCGACGCTGAAGACACCAAAGCGCTCTGGGCAGAAATCCGCGATGTCATGCCCTATGCCGATGGCACGGCCCGGCCGCTCTGGCGCCTGTCCATGGCTCCGTCGCAAGCCTGGAAGCTGGTCGCGGGCCTCAGGCTCCGCGCCGGCATCGACGCCTATTACGACTGGCAGGGCGGTCTCGTCTGGATGCGTATGGAGGCTGATCCCGAGGCAGAGGTCTTGCGCCATGGCATCCGCACCCTTGGCGGCGGCCATGCGACGCTGCTCCGGGCAGCACCTCAGATCCGCGCCGAAGTGGCCAGCTTCGAGCCGCAGGCTCCGGCGGTTGCCTTGCTTTCGGGCCGGGTCAGGGCAAAACTCGATCCTCACGGGATTTTCAATCCCGGACTGATTGCATGAAGGAGTTTTGTCATGACTGATCCGAATTACCAGCCGCCCGTTTCATCCGGCGAGGGCTGGTTCTCCCCTGGGCGTATGAATGTGCAGGTGGTCTACTGCCTCTATCTCGTCAGCTTCGTCGTCGGCCTCACCGGCATCGTCGGGCTGATCATGGCCTATGTGAACCGCGGCAAGAGCGAGCCTTGGGTCGACACCCATTATACCTATGCCATCAGAACCTTCTGGATCGGGCTGCTCTATGCGCTGATATCAAGCATCCTGATGCTTGTTGCCGTCGGCGTCATCCTGATTTTCGGCGTCGCCATCTGGATCGTCGTCCGCTGCGTCATCGGCCTGCAGAAGGCCTCGGCCGGCGAGCCGATCGCCCGTCCCACCAGCTGGTGGATCTGAAAACGAATGAAGGGAGCGGCCCTGCCGGCCGCGCTTTGGGAGGATTTGCGTGCAGACCAATTTCACCGCCGAGCAGCTCGCCGATCCCCATGTCGCGGAAGCCGAAGCCATCTTGCGCAAATGCGTGCATTGCGGCTTCTGCACTGCCACCTGTCCCACCTATGTGACGCTTGGCAACGAGCTCGACAGCCCGCGCGGCCGCATCTACCTGATCAAGGACATGTTGGAGAACGGCCGTCCGGCGGATGACCAGATCGTCACCCATATCGACCGCTGTCTCTCCTGCCTTGCCTGTACGACGACATGTCCCTCCGGCGTCGACTACATGCATCTGGTCGATCATGCCCGCATCCATATCGAAAAGACCTATCGCCGCCCGCTGATGAACCGGCTGACGCGCAATATGCTGGCCATGGTTCTGCCCTATCCGGGCCGCTTCCGTCTGGCCTTGAAGCTCGCCGCCCTCGGACGCCCCTTCGCCGGCATCTTCGATCAGGTAAAGTCACTCAAGCCGATGGCCGCAATGTTGAGGCTCGCGCCTTCCAAGGTCGCGCCACCCTCCGACTTCGCCAAGCCCGCTATCCATGCCCCAGCTGCAACCCGCCGTGGCCGTGTCGCGATCCTCACAGGCTGCGCCCAGCCCGTCCTCGATCCCGGTATCAACGAAGCCGCGATCTCGCTGCTCACTCGTCTTGGCGTCGAAGTCGTTGTACCGCAAGGCGAGGGCTGCTGTGGCGCACTTGTCCACCATATGGGCCGCGAGGAGCAGGCTCTCGACAGCGCTCGCCGCAATGTCGACGTCTGGACCCGCGCGAGCGAAGCGGGCGGTCTCGACGCGATCATCGTCACGACCTCGGGCTGCGGCACGACGATCAAGGACTACGGCCACATGCTGCGCGTCGATCCGGCCTATGCCGAAAAGGCAGCGCGCGTTTCGGCACTCGCCAAGGACGTCACCGAGTATCTTTCGACCCTCGATCTGCCTCTCGCGGAGACGAAGGGGCTGACCGTCGCCTATCATTCCGCCTGCTCGCTGCAGCATGGCCAGAAGGTGACGATGGCGCCAAAACTTCTGTTGAAGTCGGCCGGCTTCACGGTCAAGGATCCGCCGGAAGGCCATCTCTGCTGCGGTTCAGCCGGCACCTACAACATCATGCAGCCTGAGATTTCAGCCAGGCTGAAGGCCCGCAAGGTGAAGAATATCGAGGCGACGAAACCCGATATAATCTCTGCCGGCAACATCGGCTGCATGACCCAGATCGGCTCGGCGACCGGCATTCCCGTCGTCCATACGGTCGAGCTTCTGAACTGGGCCTATGGCGGTCCTCGTCCGAAAGCGCTGGATCGCCGCACGGCGGTTTAGGCGAATTGTTAAGCGGTTTCTGTAAGACTTGTCCCGGGATGAAGCATCCCGGGAGATCGTCATGGCCAAGAGAACACTGCCCTTTGTATTCCTGTTTCTGTGTCCCATGGCGGTGCCGGCTGCAGCCATAGAGCGCATCTATTGCGCCAGTTCCGACCCGATCCTCGACATGTCGCTGGAAAGTGGCTTCAGCAACAAGGATCAGGAAAGGATCGTCCATTTCCGCGGCATGGCTGGCGTGAAGGACAAGGCGGCGCCAGCGGGCTTCCAGCGCTTCCAGATCACCTCGAAAATGCTGAAGCAATACTGGATCGATGAGCGCGACCTGCGCTTCAGCATCCATGCCTTTGCCCCGGAAAGGGAGCCGCTCTATCGCGTGTCTGTGGCGATGATCACCGACCGTAATTCGAGCACCACAAAGCGGTTTACGGGGCGCTACGACCTGAAAGTCGTCAAGCTGAAGATGGGCAGCGCCGTCGGCGGCGAGCAGATCCTCTCCCACGAGGGTGATATCTTCTGCGACATCAAGCGTTGACCGAGTAACACGAACCGAAACGACAACGGCCGCATCTTGGCGATGCGGCCGTCTGCATTTCATGAGTAATGTTTGGGCTCAGCCGCCGAAGATCGTGCGCAGGATGTCCACGCCCTTGTCGTCGAAGGAGACGTCGCCCTGGCGATTGCCCGGGCCGATCACGATCACCTTGGAGCCGATATCGGCGCGCTCGTAGAGATGCTCGACATCCTTGTTCATCATGCGAATGCAGCCGGATGACATGTTGAGGCCGATGGTCCAGGGCTGGTTCGTGCCATGGATGCGGAAGATCGTGTCACGGCCACCCTTGTAGAGATACATGGCGCGCGCGCCGAGCGGATTGTCCGGTCCGCCTTCCTGTACGACCGGCAGGATATGGCCCTTGGCCGCTTCGCGGCGGCGCATTTCTGCCGGCGGGCGCCATGACGGCCATTCCGCCTTGCGGCCGATCTTCACCACGCCCGACCAGCCGAAGCCTTCGCGGCCGACGCCGACGCCGTAACGGGTCGCGCGGTTGTTGCCTTCTACATAGTAGAGAAACTTGTTGTTCGTATCGATGATGATCGTGCCCGGCTTTTCGTCCGTTGTCAGGCGCACGACCTTGCGCTTGAATTTTTCAGGCACTTCCTTGCGCTGCTGGGCAACAAGCGTCACATCGCTGGTCGTCTGAATGCGATTAAGGCTGATGGCGCTGGCGGGCGCCGGCAAGGCGATGGTAAGCGCGATGACCGCCACCGCCGCCTTGCGAAGAGTCGTGTTGAACATAGACAATCCCCCTGATTTTCAGGGCTGAAAGCCTAGCCGCTTCGCCTATCAAAGCAAGCGCTAATCGATGTATTGTGATATTGCCTGTGCCTTAGATCACAATGACCCTGGTGCCGACCTTCACGCGCTCGTAGAGATCCGTCACATCCTCGTTGCGCATGCGGATGCAGCCGGAGGAAACGCCGTTGCCGATCGACCAAGGCGCGTTGGTTCCATGAATGCGATACAGCGTCGAGCCGAGATAGAGCGCGCGGGCACCCAGCGGATTTTCCGGGCCGCCCGGCATGTGGGCAGGCAGGAAGTGGCCCTTGGCTGCCTCGCGGGCGATCATCTCCTGCGGCGGGCGCCAGTCCGGCCATTCGCGCTTCGCGGTCACCTTGTGCGTGCCGGCCCATTCGAAACCTGGCTTGCCGACGCCGACACCGTAGCGCTTGGCCATACCGTCGGCCATCACCAGGTACAGGAAGCGCTCGCGCGTATCGATGACGATCGTACCCGGCTTGTGCTTGGTCTGGTACTGGACCATCTGCGGCAGGAATTTCGGCTCGATCTGGGTGCGCACCGGCTTGTCCGGCCGCATCGCGACCTGTTGCGGCGCCGGCTGCTGCTGCGGGAAAAGAACACGCCGCTGCTGCACGAGACGACGCTGCTGCTGCACCGGCTGCTGACGCAGCACCTGTTGCGGCTGCTGCACCACCCGCTGACGCCCTGCCGGAACGGCCTGACGCATGCGCTGTGGCGTGGCAGAACTGCGCGTCTGTGCCGGAACGCCGCCGAGTTGCAGGACCCAGGATGCCTGGAGGTCGGGACTGACCATCACAGGCGGACGGCTCTTGTAGCGATCACTCGCATGGACAGGCAGGGCAATCGACAGGCTGGTCAGCAAGGCCAGTAACAGGGAACTCTTCGACATCGGACAACTCACGAACTAGGGACCGGATGCGGCGGCACAACATGCCGCCAATTCGAGCCGATGGTGCCAGAGCGAAGGCCGCCAATTGGTAAAGAGGCGTTCATGAAAATGCGATCAAGGCTGTAAACCTTTCGGAAGGGTTAGCGTCCGGTTTGGAAAGCTCGTGAACAAATGGTAAACGAATTTCCGCATCGGAGAGAATCGCATGGACATGATCGCGGAAGGCCTGATCCGGGGAGACGACGGCCTTGACCGTTGCTTCTGGCATGGCGGCCTCGAAGACTATCGCCACTACCATGACGAGGAATGGGGGCGACCGGTCACCGACGATGTGAGGCTGTTCGAGAAGATCTGCCTCGAAGGTTTCCAGTCCGGCCTGTCCTGGCTGACGATCCTCAGGAAGCGGGAAAATTTCCGAGCAGCCTTTGCCGGTTTCGACTTTCACGCAGTGGCCGCGTTTGGCGATGACGACATCGCCCGATGCCTCGCCGATGCCGGCATCATCCGCCATCGCGGCAAGATCGTCTCAACGATCAACAACGCCCGCCGCGCGATCGACCTCACGGCGGAATTCGGCTCGCTGTCTGGTTACTTCTGGAGTTACGAACCCGACGCCTCGGAACGCCCGGAGCGGATGGACTATGCCACTCTAAGGGCCAATCCGACATCGCCCACCTCGATCCGCCTGTCGAAGGATCTGAAGAGACGCGGCTGGACCTTCGTCGGCCCGACCACCGTCTATGCCTTCATGCAGGCCATGGGCCTGGTCAATGACCACATCGAGGGCTGCTGCCGTCGCGCGCCGACCGAGGAACTTCGTTCCCGGCTCGTTCGTCCCTGATCAGGCAAGGCTCATCACGAGATCTGGCACATGGCCGAGATCCGGGATCTCGCGAAAGCGCGGCGCCTCCTCGGGCTTGTCGACATGCTCCAGCACCCAGGTCAGTTCATGCGGCACGAAGACACCCCAGGCGCCCGCCGCGATGGCCGGCACGATGTCGGATTTCAGCGAATTTCCGATCATCATCGAGCGCTCAGGTCCCTCGCCATGTTTACCGAAGACCCGCCGATAGGTGGTGGCCGTCTTGTCCGAGACGATCTCGACCGCATCGAAATAGTCGCCGAGGCCGGATTGTGCGAGCTTGCGTTCCTGGTCGAAAAGGTCGCCTTTGGTGATCAGCACCAGGAAATATTTGCCCGAAAGCGCCTCCAGCGTATCACGCGCATGCGGCAGGCATTCGACGGGGTGGCTGAGCAGATCGCGTCCGATGCCAAGGATTTCGCTGATCACGGAAGAGGGCACGCGCCCCTCGGTGATCTCCAGCGCCGTCTCGATCATCGATAGCGTGAAGCCTTTGATGCCGAAGCCGTAGTGGGCAAGATTGCGCTTCTCGGCCTCAAGCAAGCGCTCGGACACATGTTCGCCCTCGGCAAACTCGGAGAGCAGACTGCGAAAATGGTGCTCCGTCAGCTTGTAGTATTGCTCGTTCTGCCAGAGCGTGTCGTCGGCGTCGAAGCCGATGACGGAGACAGGGCGGTTGGACATGACGCCTCCTTTTTCGATCAGGAAGCGAGAGACTATTCCCTCTCTCGGGCAAAGCAATGGCGCCCGAAGGCGCCATCACAGTTTCTATATGGGTTTGAGAGCTTACTGCCCGTTCTTGGCAAGCCAGGCCTTCATCATGGCGATCTCACCTTCCTGGGCAGCGATCACCTCTTCGGCCAGCTTGCGGATCTCGGGATCCTTGCCGTGCTCGAGTACGATCTTCGCCATGTCGATGGCACCCTGATGGTGCGGAATCATGCCCTGCACGAAATCGACATCGGCATTGCCGGTGAGCGGCACGGCCATGTCCTTGTGCATCTTGGCATTGGCCTCGGCAAAGGCCTTGGAGGATGGGCTTTCATCCATCATGCCGTGGCCCATGGCTGACATGTCATGCCCCTGATGCATGGTATTGTCCTGCGCAACAAGGACAGAGGCGGAAAGCGCGGTCGCAAGCGACGCCGCAACGAGAATGTTCCTAAGCATTGAAGTCTCCTGTAGTGATCTGATGAGAGAAATGCGCAAGCCTCAAGGCCGCGCGGTGTATCGGATCAGGCGCGGGGAGGGGGCGTCTGCGGTGCCATCAGCTGTGACACGAGCCTTGGCGCAAGAGTGGCTGCTTCGGCGGCGCGCGCCGGCTTTCCGCTGTCGGCAACGACGGGAAGGGCCGGCAGCGTCAGACAGGCTGAGCAATGCCAGCTTATCTTCATCGGCTTGGAGCTGTGCTCACTAGCATCACCACCATCGGCAACCGTCATACGGCTGACCGAATGAGGACAATCGACATCGACCATGGCTTGGATCGTGGGTGCGGAAACCGTCCCATGCGGATCGCTGGCGTCCATCGCATGTGCCACGGGCATTGCCATCACCGACATGCCGGTCATCGGCATGGTGCCATAGGCGAAAGCCGCGATCAGCAGCAGGAGGCGGGCGAGCAATTGCATGCGATGAAGATGATGCTGGATCGAGGCGAATACAAGGCCGACAGTGCCGCCGCTCAATGCGCAATCACGTGATGCACGATCTGATAGTCGCGGCTTTCCTCACCGAAGGGAACCACCGGCCAGTCCCAACGCTCCCGAACTGCGCCCGTATCGACGCCGTGCATCAGGTCTACAGTCTCCTGCGCATCTCCGGAGCGGTCGTTTACGGTGCAGCTCACGTCTGTCACAAGGCAGGTCTCGGCCGAAACCTGTGCCAGCCCCTCGACATGCGCGGCGATCGCCTGACGGATCAGCGCTTCTTCCTCGGCGTGACCTTCGAGACGCCGGCTCATGCCGATCCCGATCTGCGACAGCAGATTGGCTGAGACGACGAGATCGAGATAGGGCACCTGTCGGAGAAACGCGAGCGGCTCCAAAGGCTGGCCGGCAAGCAGCGCATCCAGCCCGGAAAGATCCCGCTCGATCAGCCGGATATTCTTCAACCGCTTGACCGTGAGCCAGCTTCTTACGCTGGCTAGATGCACGAGATCGACCAGCACGACCGTGTCGAACAGCCGTGAAAGCTCGGTCACTGGCACATCCCGCAACAGCCCGGAACCGAGCACCACCACCGTCCGCCGCTGCCGGCACGCCTGCGCAGCCTCGAGAATGGCCGCCTTCGTCCGGCGCTCGTGCTCGGCCCACGCCGCACGACAGCGATTGGCACGCGCCCAGAGATTGACGGAGGAACGGATGAACGGACGATGGCCAGCCGAGGTCAGCGGCCATGTCGCGGCGTAATTCAGAGCTTCAAGGATCATGTCTTACCGATAGACGGTGCTGCGATCGCCGATCTCGACCACAAGCACGATGAGTTTGCCGTCCTGGATATCGCAGATGATGCGGTAGTCGCCAACACGGTAACGCCAGAACTGACCCAGCTCAGAGCCCTGCAGGCGATCGGCGATTTGTCTGGGATCATCGAGCCCGGCCACGCGCTCTTCTGGGAATTTCCGGATGCGCTTGCGAGAAACTGGGTCAAGTTTTCCAGTGATTTCCGAACTGGCTGGCGATACTCAATCGTCCAGGCCATGCCAGAATTCTTTCGAACTCACAACGCGGTCTTCACCGCTCTGAATGGCCTTCATCGCCGCTTCTGCGGCGGCGATATCCTGGAGGTCCTCCAGATGTCGCTGCAGCGCCATCGTCGCGTAGTCATCCGGATCGAGCCCATGAAGGTCTCCATACCGGGAGATAACCCGATACAGATCACCCGGAATTTGGATGGTAACGCGCTTGTTCATCGGTCCAGCCTCTGGTTTCGCGTGCAAACATACCACCGCACCCGCCCATTTTCCAGCATCGGGCCTCGTCCCCGCCCGCCTTCGCCCTTGCCGCCAAATCCTTGATCCTCTAAGACACCGGCACCTTTTTGAAACGAGAATTCCGGTTGTCATCATGAGCGATAAGAACAAGAAGCCCCAGAAGCTGAAGGCCCGCCTGCCGCGCGGCTTCGTCGATCGCGAGGCTGCCGACATCCGCGCCGCCAACCAGATGATGGAGACCATTCGCGAGGTCTATGAGCGCTACGGCTTCGACCCGATCGAGACCCCGCTCTTTGAATACACCGATGCGCTCGGCAAGTTCCTTCCCGACAGCGACCGCCCGAACGAAGGCGTCTTTTCGCTGCAGGACGATGACGAACAGTGGATGTCGCTCCGCTATGACCTGACCGCGCCCATGGCCCGTCATGTCGCGGAGAACTTCCAGGAAATCCAGCTGCCGTTCCGCACCTATCGCGCCGGCTACGTCTTCCGCAACGAGAAGCCCGGCCCGGGCCGTTTCCGCCAGTTCATGCAGTTCGATGCCGACACCGTCGGCGCGCCGGGCGTCCAGTCCGACGCCGAGATGTGCATGATGATGGCCGACACGCTGGAAGCGCTCGGCATCAAGCGCGGCGACTATGTGATCCGGGTCAACAACCGCAAGGTTTTGGATGGCGTGATGGAGGCCATCGGCCTCGGCGGCGAGGAGAATGCGGGACGTCGCCTGGGCGTGCTGCGGGCCATGGATAAATTTGACAAATTTGGAGAACCGGGCGTCCGTCTGCTTCTCGGAGATGGTCGAAAAGATGAGTCCGGTGATTTCACAAAGGGTGTGCAACTAGCCGAAGTGCACATCAACAGGATCATCAAACTTCTTGAGCCCATTGGGAGCGATCACGACGGCCTTCTCCACATATTGTATGGTTCCGTAATGGGATCCGAAGTTGGTCGGCAGGGTGTTGAGGAACTCGACAACATCGGCCAATTGGTCGAGGCCGCCGGATACGGTTCGGATCGGATCCGGTTGGATCCGTCTTGCGTCCGCGGTCTCGAATACTACACCGGCCCCGTCTTCGAAGCCGAACTCACCTTCGACGTCACAAACGAAAAGGGCGAAAAGGTCGTCTTCGGCTCGGTCGGCGGCGGTGGTCGCTACGATGGCCTGGTCTCGCGCTTCATGGGCCAGCCGGTGCCGGCCACGGGCTTTTCCATCGGCGTCTCGCGTCTGATGACGGCGCTGAAGAACCTCGGCAAGCTCGGCCAGGACGACGTTCTGGGGCCGGTCCTCGTCACCGTCATGGATGGCGATGTCGAGAGCATGGGCCGCTATCAGCGCTTCACGCAGCAGCTGCGGGCCGAAGGCATCCGCGCCGAAATGTACCAGGGCAACTGGAAGAAGTTCGGCAACCAGCTGAAATATGCCGACCGCCGTGGCGCCCCCATCGCCATCATCCAGGGCGGCGACGAGCGCGCGCAAGGCGTCGTCCAGATCAAGGACCTGATCGAGGGCAAGCGTCTCTCCGGCGAGATCACCGACAACGCCGAATGGCGCGAGGCCCGCGTGGCGCAGGAAGTCGTGGCCGAGGCCGAGCTGGTGGCCAAGGTCAAGGAAATCCTGGCCGCCCAGGCGGAAGATCGTCGTCGGGCGAAGGGATAAAGCACCCTATGCGAAGCTTGCCCCTCACCCTAACCCTCTCCCCGCAAGCGGGGAGAGGGGACGTGCCCCAAGCGCCGAAGGTGCTTGGCCGGAACGCTGCGGCCTTCGTCTTCTCCCCGCATGCGGGGAGAAGGTGCCGGCAGGCGGATGAGGGGCAACTTTCCCAAATCGCAGGACGCCAAGAATGCCCCTGACCGACATGCCCGATTTCGCCGGCACCATCCTGCAGGAATTCGTCTCGCGCGGCACCACGCGGGTGGACACGCCCGTGATCCAGCCGGCTGCCCCCTTCCTCGACATGGCGGGCGAGGATCTGCGCCGGCGCATTTTCCTCACCGAAAATGAGCGCGGCGAAAGCCTTTGCCTGCGCCCGGAATTCACCATCCCCGTCTGCCTGCGCCACATCGAAACCGCGACCGGCACCCCGAAGCGTTATGCCTATCTCGGCGAGGTCTTCCGCCAGCGCCGCGAAGGCCCCCAGGAATTCTATCAGGCCGGCATCGAGGATCTCGGGGACATCGCCGTTGCCGCCTCGGATGCCCGCGCGATTTCAGACAGCGTCGCCATCCTCACCCGCCTGCTACCGACCAAGCCGCTGGCGGTCACGCTCGGCGATCAGTCAGTGTTCGAAGCCGTGGTCAAGGCTCTCGGCCTGCCGGCCGGCTGGCAGAAGCGCCTGATCCAGGCCTTTGGCAATCCCGATCAGATCGACCAACTCCTGCGCCGGCTTGCGACCCCGACGCCGGTTCCAGGGCTCGACCCAGAGGTTTCCGCCCTGCTCGCAAGCGGCGACCAGGAGGCTCTGATCGCCCATATCGATGCGACCATGCAGGAAACCGGCTATCTCACCAATGCCAGCCGCACGCCCGCCGAAATCGCCCGTCGCCTGAAGGAGAAGCTGGAGCTCTCGGAGACGCGGCTCGATGGTGCGGCCCTGCTGCTGCTGCGAGAATTCCTCTCGCTCGAACTGCCGCTTGCCGATGCCTCCGCAGCCCTTGCCGGCTTTGCCGATGCCGCCGGCCTGAAGCTCGGGCAAGCTCTCAGCCGCTTCGACGAGCGCGTTGCGGCACTCGCCAGCACCGGCGTCGATCTCGACCTGATCACCTACCG
Source organism: Rhizobium sp. R86522 (assembly GCF_042466255.1). NCBI lineage: Bacteria > Pseudomonadati > Pseudomonadota > Alphaproteobacteria > Hyphomicrobiales > Rhizobiaceae > Rhizobium > Rhizobium sp. R86522. The sequence continues at coordinate 2,790,185 of NZ_JAXHBX010000001.1, read as the reverse complement.
CGCCGCCTTCGGTCGCCCGCTCGACTATTACACCGGCCTCGTTTTCGAGGTGGCGGTGAAGGACAAACCCGCCGTCCTCGCCGGTGGCGGTCGTTTCGACCGGCTACTCACCCTACTTGGCGCCGAGACGCATATCCCGGCCGTCGGCTTCTCGCTTTGGCTGGATCGAATTGAGAGCGAGAGGAGCGCGTCATGACCATCACCATCGGTCTGCCCTCCAAGGGCCGCATGAAGGACGATGCCTCCGCCATCTTCGAAAAGGCCGGCATGAAGATCGTTGCCGTCGGCAATGATCGCTCCTATCGCGGCCGCGTCGAAGGTTTCGACGATGTCGAGATCGCCTATCTCTCGGCCTCCGAAATCTCGCGCGAGATTGGCAATGGCACCGTCGATTTCGGCGTCACCGGCGAAGACCTGATCCGCGAGGGGCTTGCCGAAGCAGACGCCCGTGTCGAAATCTCCGCCCGCCTGGGCTTCGGCCATGCCGATGTCATCGTTGCCGTTCCCGAGGTCTGGTACGACGTCGACACCATGGCCGACCTCGGCGATGTCGCCGCCGAATTCCGTACACGCCATGGCCGGCGCCTCGCGATCGCCACCAAATACTGGCGCCTGACGCAGCAGCACTTTTCGCGCCAGCACGGCATCCAGCTCTATCGCATCGTCGAAAGCTTAGGAGCGACCGAAGGCGCGCCCGCTGCCGGCCAGGCCGACATCATCGTCGACATCACGTCGACGGGCTCGACGCTGCGCGCCAACCACCTGAAGGTGCTGTCCGATGGCGTGATCCTGCGCTCCGAAGCCTGCCTTGTCAGGGCGAGAAAGCCGGAGCACGAGGGTAATGCGATGATCGGGCGGATTGTTGAGGCCGTGCGCGGCGCGCTTTAAATCTCACTTGAGATTGCCCCTCACCCTGACCCTCTGACGGACACGGTCGGGCTAGCTGCCTTCTCCCCGCTTGCGGGGAGAAGGTGCCGACAGGCGGATGAGGGGCTTCAACCACACGACACGAAAAAAAACCCGCCGGATCGCTCCAGCGGGTTTCTTTTTGCCTTGTGGGGCAGGGATATCAGGCAGCGACGGCCTGGGCCGAACCGCGGCGGGCGTCGAGCGAGTAGGCGCCGGCGCCGACGATGGCGAGCGCGATATAGCCGCCGGCCAGCGTGATGTTCTTCATCATCATGATCTGGTTCAGCGTGTTGATCCAGCCGAGAGCACCTTCCGGCCAGCCTTCGATGGCAACCGTACCGGAATGGAAGACGAGACCGGTGAACACACAGAAGAGTGCAATGGTCCAGGCAGTGACCTTGGTCTGGAAGCCAACGAGGATGAAGAGACCGGCAACCAGCTCATAGAGGCCGGCGGCATAGGCCAGGAGGTCGGCGGCAGGCAGGCCGGCGCCGGAGATCATGCCGGCAGTGCCGGCCGGATCGGTCAGCTTGCCGAAGCCGGACATGATGAACATGAAGGAGAGAAGGATACGGACGAGAACGAGAAGGCCGTTATTGGTCGCGGACATGGGGGAACTCCGTTGAGCGTTGACGCTGAAACCCCCATCGGTGGCGGCCTCAGTCAGTGCCGCCTTGATGCATGCTTTTTTGTCGCAGGCATAGGTAAACAGTCTTTGACTGATCGTTCACAAAAATGAAACGCTCACGGCGGTTTCGTTCTCCGCGAACCCTTTCCGCCGCCACCCGCGCTCCCTACCTCTGTCCTGTTCAAACCGCAACGGAGCCTCCCCCATGGCAGATCTTTCGACCTTTCCCATCACCGCCATATGGCCGCCCGCCGATCCCGGCATTATCCAGCTCTATTCCCTGCCGACGCCGAACGGTGTGAAGGTCTCCATCGCTCTGGAAGAGCTCGGGCTCGCCTATGAACCGCATCTGGTGGACTTCGGCAGTAACGCGCAGAAGAGCCCTGAATTCGTCTCGCTCAATCCGAATGGTCGCATACCGGCCCTGATCGACCCCAATGGCCCGGACGGCGAGCCGATCGGCATCTTTGAATCCGGCGCGATCCTGATCTACCTCGCGGACAAGACCGGCAAGTTGCTGCCCAAGGACGGGGCTGCCCGTTACAAGGTCCTGCAATGGTTGATGTTCCAGATGGGCGGTGTCGGGCCGATGTTCGGCCAGTATGGCCACTTCTATAAGTTCGCCGCCGACAAGGTGAAGAACAATCCCTATCCGGCGGAGCGCTACCGTGACGAGACCCGCCGCCTCCTGGGCGTGCTGGAGGCTCAGCTCGAAAAGGCACCGTGGTTGACGGGCGAGGACTATACGATCGCCGATATCGCCACATGGCCCTGGGTGCGTGCGCTCAAGATCTTCTATGCCGGTGAAACCGATCTCGGCCTTGCCGACTTCCCGCAAGTGCTAGACTGGTGGGCGCGTGCCGAAGCGCGTCCCGCAAGCCAGAAGGGGTTGAACATTCCGGCGCGAGACTGACTATATGAGAGAAGGTGCCGGACGCGGCGCCTTCTCCCGTATCTCTGCGAGCGCTCAGCTCGGCATGACGGATGCTGTCGTTGGCAGTTGGAAACGCGGGAAGATGAACAGCCCGACCATGTTGCCGCCGCTGCCTTCGAATCCGGAGGATTCGCCGATACAGAACACCGGTTGCCGGTGCTGTGCGCCAGCCACGATGGTCGTCGAATAGCAGAAGCGCGACGGCTGCGTGGCCGCCTGCTCGAACAGTCGAAGGATGTGGCCGCGATCGGCCTGATCATAGCAGCGCATCACGGTCAGCAGACCGCATTCATGGTTTTCGAGGCCATGCAGGTTGCGTGCATGGTTCCCGAGTTTCAGCAGGCCGTTGGTCAGGTCGCCGGTCCAGTCCTCGGACAGCCCGAAGCGGCAGGCGTGCTGCCCCAGCAGGCCGTTTCCATCCTGTTCGCTCACCCTGAAGGTGGTCGCAAGATTGGCATTTGCTATTTTGAACAAGGCGTTCCCCAAGTCGATAGCCAGCGCTGGCCCCAATTTCCCCGGCCCGGAGTGTGTGAACCCCGCAGCCGAACCCCATCCGGCCTCGGCCGGCACCCCCCGAAAGAACGATCCCGCCTCTCAGGTCATCGCGCGGTGAAATCGGCCACCGCAATCACCGTGCCCACTCGCCCCTGATCGAGCCTGCACAGCATCGTGATCCAGATCCGGCGGCCGACCGACCGACAGACCTGGACGAAGTCAATCGCCGCAAATTGATCCGACCGCAGCCATGTCTTTGACCGTGGCGACGCTTGCTGCACCCGCCAGGTTTTTGACCTTCCCCCACAAGAAGGTCAAAGAAGAACACGTTGAGTGCCCCGGAAGTAATAGAATGGATACCATGATTTATTTCGCCTGAAAACGGCTCATGTCTGAATTTGGCACAAGACTCTTGAGCCATGCAATATAGACAAATATTAGAATAAAATAAAATAAGAGATTTAAGAGAAGAGGTCGTTCCCGTTAGGGGGCACTTCTTCCGAGTGATTGTGCGTACCATGAAGTAGGGGACAGTTTTGTGTCAAGCGCACTGAGCCAATAGTCGCCGCTCCAATTTTGGGCATTTGCGCGGCACCCAAGCAAAAGGGCGGCCCAAGGGCCGCCCTTCCGAAAGACTGAACCGGATGGCTCAGATGTCAGACCCGATGGGTCCTACATCATGTCCATGCCGCCTGTTCAGCGCGCTTGACGCGCTGAACCACTTAGAGTGATGGGCGGCTTTGATGGACCCGATGGTAAGACCCGATGGGTCTTACATCATGTCCATGCCGCCCATACCGCCCATGCCGCCCGGCATGCCGCCAGCAGATTCCTTCTTCGGAAGCTCGGCAATCATGGCTTCGGTCGTGATCAGCAGCGAAGCAACCGAAGCTGCGTTCTGCAGAGCCGTACGGACAACCTTGACCGGATCGACGATACCCATGGCGATCATGTCGCCGAATTCGCCGGTCTGGGCGTTGTAGCCGTAGTTCTCTTCGTTCTTGTCGAGGATCTTGCCGACGATGATCGAAGCTTCGTCACCAGCGTTGGTGGCGATCTGGCGAACCAGCGACTGGAGAGCGCGGCGAACGATGTTGATGCCGGCTTCCTGGTCGTCGTTTGCACCCTTGACGGTGATCTTCGTGGAAGAACGCAGCAGAGCGGTACCACCGCCCGGTACGATGCCTTCCTGAACGGCGGCGCGCGTTGCGTTCAGCGCGTCGTCGATGCGGTCCTTGCGTTCCTTGACTTCGATCTCGGTCGAGCCGCCAACGCGGATGACGGCAACGCCACCAGCGAGCTTGGCAAGACGTTCCTGCAGCTTTTCGCGGTCGTAGTCCGAAGAGGTTTCTTCGATCTGCGCCTTGATCTGGGCAACGCGGCCTTCGATGTCCGACTTCTGGCCAGCACCATCAACGATGGTGGTGTTTTCCTTGGTGATCGAGACCTTCTTGGCGCGGCCGAGCATGTCGAGGGTAACAAACTCGAGCTTGATGCCGAGGTCTTCCGAGATGACAGTGCCGCCCGACAGGATGGCGATGTCTTCCAGCATGGCCTTGCGGCGATCGCCGAAGCCAGGAGCCTTGACGGCAGCGATCTTCAGGCCGCCACGCAGCTTGTTGACGACGAGCGTAGCAAGAGCTTCGCCTTCGACGTCTTCAGCGATGATGACGAGCGGCTTGCCGGTCTGAACGACGGCTTCGAGAACCGGCAGCATGGCCTGGAGGTTCGAGAGCTTCTTTTCGTGCAGCAGGATGTAAGCGTCGTCGAGATCGGCGACCATCTTTTCCGGGTTGGTCACGAAGTAGGGCGACAGGTAGCCGCGGTCGAACTGCATGCCTTCGACGACTTCGAGTTCGGTTTCAGCGGTCTTGGCTTCTTCGACGGTGATAACGCCTTCGTTGCCGACCTTCTGCATGGCTTCGGCAATGTCTTTGCCGACCTGCGTATCGCCGTTTGCCGAGATCGTGCCGACCTGGGCAACTTCTTCCGAAGTCGAGATCTTCTTGGCCTTGGCCTGAAGGTCCTTGACGACTTCGAGAACGGCCAGATCGATACCGCGCTTCAGGTCCATCGGGTTCATGCCGGCAGCAACGGCCTTGTTGCCTTCGCGAACGATGGCCTGGGCAAGAACGGTTGCGGTCGTGGTGCCGTCGCCGGCGATGTCGTTGGTCTTCGAAGCAACTTCGCGGACCATCTGGGCGCCCATGTTCTCGAACTTGTCTTCCAGTTCGATTTCCTTGGCAACCGATACACCGTCCTTGGTGATGCGCGGTGCGCCGAAGGACTTGTCGATGATGACGTTACGACCCTTCGGGCCGAGCGTTACCTTCACGGCGTCTGCGAGGATGTCGACGCCATGCAGCATCTTTTCGCGCGCGGTGCGGCCAAACTTGATTTCTTTAGCAGCCATGTTCAAACTCCCGGGCTTCTAGCCCATTGTTGACTTGGTTAAAAAGGAAGAGGGGTGATCGCGCTGAAATCAGCCGATGACGCCCATGATGTCGGCTTCCTTCATGATCAGCAGGTCGACGCCATCGAGCTTGACCTCGGTGCCGGACCACTTGCCGAACAGGACGCGGTCGCCGACCTTGACGTCGAGAGCAACCTGCTTGCCGCTTTCGTCGCGGGCGCCCGGGCCAACAGCGATGACTTCGCCTTCAGCCGGCTTTTCCTTGGCAGTGTCAGGAATGATGATGCCGCCCTTGGTCTTTTCTTCGGACTCGACGCGCTTGACTACAACGCGGTCGTGCAGCGGACGGAAATTGGTGCTTGCCATTGTCTAATCCCTCGATCAAATGACACTCGCGATCCCTGGAGGGCATCGCATCGGAATTTGTTAGCACTCCCCCCTGGAGAGTGCCAGCGAGGCTGAGATAAGAACAGCCTGCGGACGAGTCAAGCGCGTCGATGAAAATCATCCGCGCTCCGTGCTCTTTTCTGAGACGCCTTCAGCCGACGAACGCGGTGGGCGGCAGCACCCTGATGCTGAGGGCCAATGCGATGGCCATGCAAGCCGTTGAACTGTTTGACAGTCCCATCCAGATCTGAAAAAGTTCAGTCGTGGAGTGCGCGAAACCTCCATGAGGCGCCATGCCGGAATTTCGCATCCGTCCTTCTCCAGACAACGGACCTCGACCATGGCACCCTTTGGCGCAATTTTCGCAGACAAACTCTTTCGCTTGCTTGGATCATCCCAGTCGCCCCTTCTCGTGGACGTGCGCGTCGACGAGGATGTCGAAGCCGATCCCTTCCTTTTGCCCACCGCCGTACGCCGTGATTACAGGACGGTCGAGCGCTGGGCGACAGAGATCAAATCCCCGGTCGTGGTCATCTGCCAGAAGGGGCGAAAGCTCAGTGAGGGCGTGGCAGCCCATCTCCGCCTGCAGGGCATATCTGCAGAAATTCTGGAGGGCGGCACGCTGGGCTGGGCTGAGGCCGGCCTTCCGTGCGTTCCCTTGGCGCGTCTTCCGATCCACACCGGTGGGACACTCTGGGTTACGCGCCACCGGCCAAAGATCGACCGGATCGCCTGTCCCTGGCTGATCCGCCGTTTCGTTGATCCTTTCGCCCGCTTCCTCTTCGTGTCTCCCTCGGAGGTGGACGCCGTTGCCGAGAGGTTTGACGGGCTACCTTTCGATATGGAGGGAGGCTTCTGGAGCCATCGTGGCGAGCTTTGCACCTTTGACACCATGCTTGCCGAATTCGGGCTGGAAACGCCCGCGCTTCAGACACTGGCACGCATCGTCCGTGCCGCCGATACCAACCGGCTCGATCTCGCGCCGGAGGCCGCCGGCCTGCTGGCGGTATCGCTTGGGCTGTCGAGGCTTCATGCCAACGACCTTCAACAATTGGAGCAGGGGCTCGTGATCTATGATGCCCTTTATCGATGGGCACGTGACGCCATGGATGAAAAGCATGACTGGATCGTTCGCGGTCCGCGCAGTGAGGGAAAGCCATGAGCATTGCGGTCGGAACCCCGGACAAGATCAGCGACATCAAGCCGACATTTCCCGAACTCGTCTCCGCCTTCGCCCGTATCGGCCTGATGTCCTTCGGCGGCCCGGCGGCGCAGATCGCGCTGATGCATAAAATCTGCGTCGAGGAAAAACGCTGGGTCGACGAGGCCCGTTATCTCCATGCCCTGAACTACTGCATGCTCCTGCCTGGCCCCGAAGCCCAGCAGCTCGCCACCTATATCGGCTGGCTCTTGCATGGCGTGCGCGGCGGCATCGTTGCCGGCCTTCTTTTCGTTCTGCCAGGCCTCGCCGTCATCCTCGGCCTCTCGACGCTCTATGCGCTCTATCAGGAGGCGAGCCTTGTCGCCGGCCTGTTCTTCGGCCTGAAGGCCGCAGTGCTTGCAATCGTCGTGGAAGCCGTCATCCGCATCGGCAAGCGGGCCCTGAAGACAAGCTTCCACCGATGGCTGGCCGCAGGTGCATTCCTTGCCCTTTTCCTCTTCTCGGTGCCGTTCCCCCTCGTCGTGCTTGCGGCTGCCCTGATCGGCCTGCTCCATGCGCGGGGCGCGTCATCTGCGGCGGAAGAGAACTCGCAAGAGATTGGCGTCCGTCCGCCTCTGTTCAGCCAACTCGCAACGCTCCTCTTCTGGGTCGCCGTCTGGCTCGCACCCCTGCCACTTCTGTGGCTGCTGCTGCCGGAAACGGCACTTCCCGAAATCCAGAGCTTCTTCTCGAAGATGGCGCTCGTCACCTTCGGCGGCGCCTATGCTGTGCTCGCCTATGTCGCCCAGGTCGCCGTCGATCACTATGCCTGGCTGAAACCCGGCGAAATGCTCGATGGCCTGGCGCTGGCGGAAACGACGCCAGGACCGCTGGTGCTCGTGCTCTCCTATGTCGGCTTTCTCGCCGGCTTCCGCGAAAGCGGCGGGCTCGACCCGTTGATTGGCGGTCTCCTCGGCGGCCTGATCGCCGCCTGGGCCACCTTCATCCCAAGCTTCATCTGGATCTTCGCCGGCGCCCCCTACATCGAGCGACTGCGCGGCAATCGGCTCCTCAGCGCAGCGCTCTCCGCCATCACCGCTGCCGTGGTCGGCGTCATCCTCAACCTGGCGGTCTGGTTCGCGCTGCACGTGATCTTCATGCAGGTGGAACCGACCAAGATCGCCAGTTTCGGACCACTCACGCTATCGGTACCCCAACCCGTCTGGTCGACCCTCGATTGGCAGGCATTGGTCATCGCCGTCCTCTCTGCAGTGATGATTTTCCGCTTCCACCTTGGCATCGGCAAGACGCTTCTGGCCGCCGCAGCGCTTGGCCTTGCGGCGCGTTTCCTGCTCTGAAGCGGTGCGAGAAGCCGGAGCAATTTCGATCTCCATCACGCTTGCCCCTTGCCTTGCCGCCCGTCCTTTGCCATGTCAACGGTCACACTTTGACCAGTCAGGACAGACGATGACCCGCAGCATTTCCACCCTCGGCGACGTGACCGGCTCCTATGACGTCATTCTCTGTGATGTCTGGGGCGTGCTGCACAACGGCATCGATGCCTTTCCGCTTGCCGGCGAAGCGCTGACGGCGGCGCGCGAAAAGGGGCTGACGGTGGTGCTGATCACCAACTCGCCCCGACCGGCCATCGGCGTCATCCCGCAATTGCGCGCCATCGGCGTGCCGGATACCGCCTATGACCGCATCGTCACCTCGGGTGACGTGACCCGGACACTGATTGCCGCCGGCCCGAAGAAGGTTTTCCTGCTCGGCCCCGAGCGTGACATGCCGCTCTTCGACGGTCTCGACGTCGAGGTGGTGTCAAAGGAAGAAGCCGATTGCGTCGTCTGCACCGGTTTCTTCGACGATGAAGTCGAGACGCCGGAAGATTACCGCGACATGCTGACCGCCTTCGTCGCCCGCAAGGTGCCGTTTATCTGCGCCAATCCCGATCTCGTGGTCGAGCGTGGCCACCGCATCATCCCTTGCGCTGGCGCAGTCGCTGCCTTCTACACCGCACTCGACGGCGAGACCCGCATTGCCGGCAAGCCCCACAGCCCGATTTATGACGCGACGCTGGCGGCTGCCCGCGAAGCTCGCGGCGAGTTCGACAAGTCCCGCGTGCTCGCCATCGGCGACGGCATGCCGACCGACGTCAAGGGCGCGGTGGATGCAGGCATCGACCTTCTCTACATCTCGGGCGGCATCCACGCCGCCGACTACGCGACGAACAACGTGACCGACGAGGCGAGGCTCAAGCTCTTCCTCGACCGCGAGAAGGTCGCGCCGCAATACTGGATGCACAGGCTGGCATGAGGCGGGACCTGCGATGACCGTCTTTCACCGCAATGAGAAGAAAGAGCCGGTGCCGGCTGCCCTGCGCGGTGGCGTGGTGGCGATCGGCAATTTCGATGGCGTGCATCGCGGTCATCAGGCAGTCTTGAGCCGTGCGCTGGAGCGCGCGGAAGCGCTTGGCGTTCCCGCCTTGGTCCTCACCTTTGAGCCGCATCCGCGCACTGTCTTCAATCCCGACAAGCCGGTCTTCCGTCTGACGCCGCCGCCTCTTCGCGCCCGCATCCTGGAAGCCATGGGCTTCCATTCGGTCATCGAATATCCGTTCGACCGGGAGTTCTCGCAGCGCTCGGCCGAGGATTTCGTCCAGTCGATCCTGGGCGACTGGCTGGGTGCAAAAGAAGTCGTGACCGGCTTCGATTTCCATTTTGGCAAGGGCAGGGAAGGCGGCCCCGCCTATCTCATGCAGGCTGGCAGCCGTCACGGCTTTGGTGTCTGCCTTGTGGATGCCTTCCGCGACGAGGGAACCGAAGTCATCTCCTCGAGCCGCATCCGCGGCCTGATCGCCGAGGGCGACGTTTCGGAAGCCGCTGGTCTCCTCGGATATCGCTATACGGTCGAGGCGGAAATCATGAAGGGCCAGCAGCTTGGCCGTACGCTCGGCTTCCCGACCGCCAACATGCATCTCCCACCGGAAGCGACGCTCCGGCCCGGCATCTATGCCGTGCGCTTCCGCCGTCCCGACGGCATCATCCGAGACGGTGTCGCAAGCTTCGGCTATCGCCCGACCGTCACCAGCAATGGCGATCCCTGGCTGGAAACCTTCGTCTTCGACTTCTCCGGCGATCTCTACGGCGAAATCTGTTCGGTCTCGCTCTTCGGCTTCCTGCGCGATGAATGGAAGTTCGACGGGCTGGATCCCCTGGTGGCACAGATCCGCAAGGATGCGGACGAAGCGAGGGCATTGCTTTCAGGCGTCAAGCCAATTGGCGCCCTCGACGCTGCCATCGCGTTCTGAGGCAACTCGGTCTCGCCAATTTGAATTGCCGCCCGGCATTGCCTCACATATGGATGCCCCTATGTGATTGATCCCCGTGTCGAAACGGCAATTCCGGAGTTTGTCTTGACCGAATTCACCCCCCTGATGTCCTTTGCCGGCGGCCTGCTGATCGGCCTCTCGGCACTTCTCCTGATGCTCACCTGGGGCCGGATTGCCGGCATGACCGCGATCATCGGCGGTATCCTTCCGCCGCTCGGCTCGGACTGGAAATGGAAGGCCGCCTTCCTCGCCGGGGCGATCCTAGCGCCGCTTGCCCTGACGCTCGGCGGCTATGAGGTCGAGTATTCGGTTCCGGTTTCCACCACCGCCCTGGTGATCGGCGGCCTGATGGCCGGCATCGGCGTCACCTTCGGCTCCGGCTGCACCTCGGGCCACGGCATTTGCGGCATGGCGCGCCTGTCGCGTCGCTCGATTGCAGCAACCGCCACCTTCATGGCATTCGCCGTGCTCACCGTCTTCGTCATCCGTCACGTCTTCGGGGTCGCAATCTGATGCGTTTCCTTCTCGTCTTCCTCATCGGTGCCCTCTTCGGAACCGGCATCGCCCTTTCGGGCATGGCGAATCCCGCCAAGGTGCTGAACTTCTTCGACTTCGCTGGTGGCTTCGACCCGAGCCTCGCCTTCGTCATGGCCGGAGCGCTCACTGTCGCAGCTCCCGGCTATGCTATCCTCTTCCGGATGCGCGAGAAGCCGCTCTTCGACCAGTCTTTCCGTCTGCCCAAGGCAAGCGCCATCGATGCGAAGCTGATCGGCGGCTCCGCCATCTTCGGCATTGGCTGGGGTATTGCCGGCTTTTGCCCCGGCGCCTCGATCCCCGTACTCGGCCTCGGGCACGCGTCGGCCGCCATCTTCGTGGCCGCCCTGCTCGTCGGCATTCTGATCGCCCGTAGGCTCGCCAAGGCAGATTTTTTTGCCGATGCGGTCGGCCGGTCGAGCTGAGAGGGTCGGATGGCAAGGCGGCCATCACGGCTTGACGCCCGGGACACATTGACGCCTAGTGCGGCCCAGCAAATCACTTCAGACAGCCCGAAAGGCACCCCATGGCCATGACGCCGCGCAGACCCGTGAACCCCAAGGATGCCGCCGAGGCACTGTTTAAGCCCGTGAAAAAGCCGGCAGCCCCGGTGGTCGAGCGCCGCGCGGCACCCGACGTCAAGGAACTCGTCTCGATCAAGCTCGACAGCGCAGTGCTCGCCCATTTCCAGAAGGACGGCCCCGGCTGGCAGGACCGCATCAACGATGCCCTGCGCGCGGTCGTCGAGGCAGACGGCGGCGAGTAAAAGCGGCGGTTTGCGTCAGTCGCGGCCAGTCGGTGGCCATTGCCGTGAGGTCTGGACGATCGCGAGGATGGCCAGCTGGCCGTTAGTCACCTCATAAATGAGACGATAGCTGGGATGCGGCAGAAGTTCGCGGGTGCCAGGGATCAGGCCGATTTTGCCGGAATGGGGAAATTGGCCAAGTTGGATGGCAGCCTGTTCGAAGCTGTGGTCGATGGACAGTGCGGCCAGCGGATTCTTCGCCACGAGGTAGTCGAAGATGGAAGCGCGGTCACGAATGGCCTGGCGCGTCCATCGAACGATCATGAGCGGCTCGCTTTGAGAGCCAGGTCCCTGCGCTCCGCAAACATCCGCTCGGCATCGTCCGCCGCGACGACCTCTCCTGCTGCCACTTCGTCGCGACCACGCGCAACCTTGGCCTCCAAAAATTGACGATAGTTGCTGTCGATCTTCTGCCGTTCGACATAATCCTGCACCATTTCCCGCAGAACTTCACTTTCCGACGTCTGTGCGGTTGTGACCGCAGCAGCAAAATCATCGGCGAGCTTGGCGTCTAGGTGGACCTGGAGCTGCGCTTTGCGTGTCATGCCATCTCCGCCCTGATCCTGTGTGGCCCGCTGACATGGGGTGATGAACACAGTCTAGGCATGTCCCGTCGACCTGTCCATCTCGCCCATCTTGCCCCTTCCTTTTGGCGCGAAAAACCCCTAAAGAACGCGGCCATGACGTATCTTTCGGCGGCCCGGATCATTCGAATTATTGGCCCGGCCCTCCCGGCGGCTTGAAGAGCTGCGGGAAGGTCCGGGTTTTTGGCGCTGGGTTTCAAGCCCATCGCCCGCTTGCCGCCAATCCATGACATAATTCCGCGACCGCTTGAGGTCGCCCCATCCGATGGCTGATCCATGACCGATACCCCTGAGAAACCCGACTACTCCAAGACCCTCTACCTGCCCGAAACCGAATTCCCGATGCGCGCCGGCCTTCCCCAGAAGGAGCCGGAAATGGCGGCGAAGTGGAAGGAGATGGGTCTCTACAAGCGCCTGCGCGCCTCTGCCGCCGGCCGCGAGAAATTCGTCCTGCATGACGGCCCTCCTTACGCCAACGGCAACATCCATATCGGCCATGCGCTGAACAAGGTGCTGAAGGACGTCATCACCCGCTCCTTCCAGATGCGCGGCTTTGACTCGAACTACGTGCCTGGCTGGGACTGCCATGGTCTTCCGATCGAGTGGAAGATCGAGGAAAAGTATCGCGAGAAGGGCAAGGACAAGAACGAAGTCCCGGTCAACGAATTCCGCAAGGAATGCCGTGAGTTCGCGCAAGGCTGGATCAACATCCAGTCGGACGAGTTCCGCCGCCTCGGCATCGAGGGTGACTTCGACAATCCCTACACCACCATGGCCTTCCACTCGGAAGCCCGCATCGCCGGCGAACTCCTGAAGATCGCCATGTCCGGCCAGCTCTATCGCGGCTCCAAGCCCATCATGTGGTCGGTTGTCGAGCGCACGGCGCTCGCCGAAGCCGAAGTGGAATATGCCGAAGTCGAGAGCGACACGATCTGGGTGAAGTTCCCAGTGGTTGAAGGCGCTGACGAGCTGAAATCCGCCTCCGTCGTCATCTGGACCACCACGCCCTGGACCATCCCGGGCAACCGCGCGATCTCCTATTCGTCGAAGATCGAATACGGTCTCTACGAAATCACCGAGGCCACGAACGATTTCGGCCCGCAGCCGGGCGAGAAGCTGATCTTCGCCAAGCGCCTTGCCGAAGATGCCGCGACCAAGGCCAAGGTGATCTTCAAGCTCGTCCGCGATGTGACCGGTGCTGAACTCGGCGCGATCACCTGCGCCCATCCGCTGGCCGACCTCGGCTACACCTTCGCCGTCCCCATGCTCGACGGCGACCACGTCACCGATGACGCCGGTACCGGCTTCGTCCACACCGCACCAAGCCACGGTCGCGAAGACTTTGAAGCCTGGATGGCCAATGTCCGCGCCCTCGAAGCCCGTGGCATCGACACCAAGATCCCGTTCCCGGTGGATGACGCCGGCTTCTACACCGAAGACGCTCCCGGTTTCGGCCCGTCCGCCGAAGGCGGTGCCGCCCGCGTGCTTGACGATAACGGCAAGAAGGGCGACGCCAACAAGCGCGTCATGGACGCTCTTATCAAGGCGAACAACCTCTTTGCCCGTGGCCGCATCAAGCACGAATACCCGCATTCCTGGCGCTCCAAGAAGCCGGTCATCTTCCGCAACACGCCGCAGTGGTTCGTCTACATGGACAAGGACCTTGCCGACGGCACGACGCTGCGCACCCGCGCACTTAACGCTATCGACCAGACCCGTTTTGTCCCCGCTGGTGGCCAGAACCGTCTCCGCGCCATGATCGAGCAGCGCCCGGACTGGGTTCTTTCTCGTCAAAGAGCATGGGGCGTGCCGATCTGCGTCTTCGCCGATGCCGAAGGCAATGTGCTGCAGGATGAGAAGGTCAACGCCCGCATCCTCGAAGCCTTCGAAGTCGAAGGTGCCGATGCCTGGTTTGCCGAAGGCGCCAAGGACCGCTTCCTCGCCGGCGAGCATGACGGCGAGAAGTGGCAGATGGTCACTGATATCCTCGACGTCTGGTTCGATTCTGGCTCGACCCACACCTTCACGCTGGAAGATCGCCCGGATCTGAAGTGGCCGGCCGATGTTTATCTCGAAGGCTCCGACCAGCATCGCGGCTGGTTCCATTCCTCGCTGCTGGAAAGCTGCGCCACCCGCGGCCGCGCGCCTTACAATGCCGTTGTGACCCACGGGTTCACGATGGCGGAAGACGGCCGCAAAATGTCGAAGTCGCTCGGCAACACGGTGACGCCGCAGGAAGTCATGAGCCAGTCCGGCGCCGATATCCTGCGCCTCTGGGTGATGAACACCGACTACTGGGAAGACCAGCGCCTCGGCAAGACGATCATCCAGACCAATATCGACAGCTACCGCAAGATCCGCAACACTGTTCGTTGGATGCTCGGCACGCTCGCCCACGACCATGGCGACGAGATTGCCTATGCCGATCTGCCGGAACTCGAAAAGCTGATGCTGCATCGGCTCTCCGAGTTGGATCAGATCGTCCGCAAGGGTTACGACGAATTCGACTTCAAGCGCATCGTCCGCGCTCTCAGCGACTTCGCCAATGTCGAGCTCTCGGCCTTCTACTTCGACATCCGCAAGGACACGCTCTACTGCGACGCCCCGTCCAGCCTGAAGCGCCGCTCGGCCCTCTTCGTCATTCGCAAGCTCTTCGACTGCCTGGTTCTTTGGTTTGCGCCGATGATGCCCTTCACCACCGAAGAGGCCTGGCTCTCGCGCGATCCGAACGCCGAGTCGGTCCATCTCGAACAGTTCTCGACCGTGCCGGCCGACTGGTCGAACGACGCGGTTGCTGAAAAGTGGAAGGGCGTTCGCGCCATCCGTCGTGCCGTCACTGGTGCCCTGGAAATCGAGCGCAAGGAAAAGCGCATCGGCTCCTCGCTGGAAGCAGCCCCGGTTGTGCATGTGGCGGATGCCGAGCTCCTGAAGGCGCTCGACGGTCTCGACTTCGCCGAGATCTGCATCACCTCGGATATCCAGGTTGTCTCGGGTGAAGGCCCTGATCAAGCCTTCCGTCTGGACGATGGCACCAAGGTCGCTGTTGAGCCGAAGCTGGCCGAAGGCACCAAGTGCGCCCGCTCCTGGAAGATCACTAGGGATGTCGGTTCCGATCCTGACTATCCTGACGTCTCGACCCGTGATGCTCAGGCGCTGCGCGAACTGGCTCAGACGGCCGGGTAAGGGCAGGTTGAGGAAATGTGACCGGATGATTTGCGCTTTTGCGGGTCATCCGGTAAAACTGCCTGAAATTGGCCGAAATCGACCGGCAGGGCTGGTCGCTAGCATTCGGCATGACTGATGAAACTGCGGCGAGGCTGGTAGGCATTCATGAATTCGGCATATCTGTTCAGAGTTGGCCTCGGTCTGGTTGGCCTCTTCGGCGTCACGGCAGGCTTGTCCGGCTGCGTCGGAAGCCCGACCTATGGCACCGACAAGACGGCGATGGAGCAGCTGGTGGACGACGTTGGCTCGGCCGTGTCGCTCGCGCCGCGCGAGCCCGCCAACAAGGGCACCAAGTACAATCCGCGCCCGGATCTCGTGCTGCCACCGGGTGGTGCGCAGACGGCCGGGCTCGTCGCGCCGCAGCAGTCGGTTGCCAGCCGCGAGAATAATCCTGAATGGGTTGAATCGCCGGAAGAGGCCCGCGAACGTCTCGTTGCCGAGGCCGACGCCAATGCCGACAACCCGCGTTATCGCTCGCCGTTGCTTGCCGGTTACGGCACGGCCGGCACGATGACCGAGACCCAGAAATGGCAGGCCTTCCGTGATGCGCGCGCGCTGCAGAAGGGCGCCTATATCGACCAGCGTCGTCTTCTCTCCGATCCGCCGACCGAATATCGTCAGACCCAGGACGTGGCTCTGAGCGATCTGGGCGAACCGGAACTGAAGAAGGAAAAGCGCCGCAAGGCCGAAGCCAAGGCAGCGCGTCAGGGCAGCTCCTGGTGGATGCCCTTTCAGTAAGTTTTCTCCGACATCGTGAATTTCAGGGCAGGGCGGAAACGACCTGCCCTTTTGCTTGAGGTAGACCCATGTCCTTTACCATCCGTCCAGCAACTCCAGACGATGCCGCGATCATTCTCGGCTTCATCACCGAACTTGCCGTCTATGAAAAGGCGGGCCATGAGGTGGAGGCGACGGAGGAAACGATCCGCGCCTCGATTTTCGGCGAGGGCTCGGTCACCGAAGCGGTGATTCTGGAGCATGATGGACGCCCGGCGGGTTTTGCCGTCTGGTTCTACAGCTATTCCACCTGGCAGGCGAAAAACGGCCTTTATCTTGAGGATCTCTATGTTTCGCCCGATCACCGCGGATCAGGCGCCGGCAAGCTTCTGCTCCGGTATTTGGCAAAGGTTGCGGTGGCGAAAGGCTGCGGCCGCTTCGAATGGAGCGTGCTCGACTGGAACGAACCTGCCATTCGCGTCTACGACGCTGTCGGTGCCGAGCCGCAGAACGAATGGATCCGCTACCGCCTGGCCGGCGACAAGCTGAAAGCCTTTGCCGGCGCCGAGTGAGGTTGGCTCACTCCCCGTTCTCGGCCGTCCGCGCCACCAATGCCATGTGCAGGGCCTGAAGCGCCGGCCCCAGAACGGAGATCCACAGGAGTGCCATGTTCCGCTCGGCATGATCATGGCGCGAGAAGATGAAAATCGCGACGATCAGTGCCAGCATCAGCAGCGGGGTTACCGCGATCGCAATCAGGCGCGGCGCCCGCCAGTTGATCTCGCCGCGTAAAGACCACTGCATCGGCAGCCGCTCGGCATCGGGAGCGACGTTGCGATAGGCCCAGATCGCGATACCAGCCATGGCCGCAATCGACACGGGAAGCAGGACATAGATCATCAATCCCTTCTTTCCTGAAAGAAGTTCCGCAACAGGTCCGCGGCCTCGCTTTCGCGAATGCCGGAATAGACCTCCGGAATATGGTGGCATGTCGGCTGCTGGTAAAAGCGCACGCCGTTCTCGACACCGCCGCCCTTGATATCCTGCGCAGCATAATAGAGTCGGCGAATTCGGGCAAAGGAGATCGCGGCCGCACACATCGTGCAGGGCTCGAGCGTAACATAGAGATCGGCATCGATGAGACGCTCGTCTCCGACAGCTGCTGCCGCGCGGCGAATGGCGAGGATTTCCGCGTGGGCGGTCACGTCGCTGAGCGCCCGGGACTCATTGCCCGCCCGCCCGAGGATCTCGCCGTCGCGCACCACCACGGCGCCGATGGGAACCTCGCCGCGCGCGCCGGCCGCACGCGCCTCCTCGAAGGCCGCCTCCATGAAGCCGTTTGTCTTCCCCATGCACGAACTTTCCACTTAACCAGAGCCGCGCGACCTGATACGACAGCCCAAACGACAGGCAAACAACAAATGACATTCAAAGACAAGTCCAGGCGTCCGGGGGCACAGTCCTCCGACCGCAGCGGCAAGCCGCAAACCAGAAAACCGTCCGCCAAGCCGTCCCAAGCCGCAGCAGACAAGCCCGCCCGCGCGCCGCGCGCCGATGCGCCCGCCGGCGAAGAGACGATGAAGCCCGAACGCATTTCCAAGCTGCTCGCCCGCGCCGGCGTCGCGTCGCGCCGTGATATCGAGCGCATGATCATGGAAGGCCGCGTTTCCGTGAACGGCAAGGTGCTGGAGACCCCGGTCCACAACGCCACGCTTGCCGACACGATCGAGGTCGATGGCCAGCCGATCCGCGGCATCGAGCGCACGCGCCTCTGGCTCTATCACAAGCCAGCCGGCCTGGTGACCACCAATTCCGATCCGGAAGGCCGCCCGACAGTGTTCGAGAACCTGCCGGAAGAGCTGCCGCGCGTCATGTCGATAGGCCGCCTCGATATCAACACAGAGGGCCTGCTGCTTCTGACCAATGACGGCGGCCTTGCCCGCGTGCTCGAACTTCCGACCACCGGCTGGCTGCGCCGCTACCGCGTGCGCGCCTATGGTGAGGTCGACCAGCCGGCATTGGATGCGCTGAAGGAAGGCATTGCCGTCGACGGCGTGCTCTACGGCGCGATCGATGCGACCCTCGACCGCAAGCAGGGCC
Source organism: Rhizobium sp. R86522 (assembly GCF_042466255.1). Taxonomy (NCBI): domain Bacteria; kingdom Pseudomonadati; phylum Pseudomonadota; class Alphaproteobacteria; order Hyphomicrobiales; family Rhizobiaceae; genus Rhizobium; species Rhizobium sp. R86522. Next base: position 2,771,982 of record NZ_JAXHBX010000001.1, on the reverse strand, counting down.
ACAATGTCTGGATCACGATGGGTCTGCGCGAAGGCAAGAACCGCGAGATCAAGAACGTGCTCGGCGCACTCGGTCTCGAGGTCAACCGCCTGATCCGCATCTCCTATGGCCCGTTCCAGCTTGGCGACCTGCCGGAAGGCAAGGTGCTCGAAGTCCGCGGCCGCATGTTGCGCGACCAGCTGGGCCCGCGCCTGATCGAGGAATCCAAGGCCAATTTCGATGCTCCGATCTATGCCCATGGGGCCGAGATCGACGAAGAGGACTCTCCTGCAGCGTCGGCGAAGAAGCCTGGCCGCGAGGCGAAGCCGGATTGGGGCCGCGACGAGCGTCCGGCCGAAAAGAAGCGCGCGCCGAAAGACTGGTCCGACAAGGGCGACCGCCGCGAGAAGGTACTCGGACGCCTCGACACCCGCCGCGACGAGGGTGCGAAAACAGGCGACAAGTTCTCCGACAAGCCGAAGCGCCCGGCAGGCAACACCAAGGGCCGCACCGCCAATGTCTGGATGGCGCCTGGCGCTCGTCCGCTCGGCGAGAAGGCGGCAGCAGCGGCTGCCCGTCGCAAGCCCGATCCGCGCGGCGCAAAGCCTGCCGAACGCTTCGACGATCGTCCGACGTCCACCGTTCAGATTACCCGCGCCCGGGACGAGGAGGGCGATTGGATCCGCGCCGACGGCCCGGATCAGAAGCCCGGCGGTCGCGGTGGTGATCGTGGTGCAAAGCCCGGTGGTTTTGGCGCGCGTGCGCCCCGCCGCGACGGTGATGATCGTGCACCTCGTCGTGAGGGGGCGGATCGCGGCCCCAAGCGCGATTTCGGCGATCGCGCCGAGCGCGCACCGCGTCGTGAAGGCGAAGACCGCGGCCCTCGCCGCGAAGGCGCGCCCGGCGGTCCACGTCGCGAGGGTGCAGATCGAGGTCCGCGCAAGGACTTCGGCGACCGCGGACCCCGCAAGGATTTTGGCGATCGTGGTCCTCGCAAACCTTTCGGCGACAAACCGGATCGTCCGCGTACGGAACGGTTCACGCCAGACCGCGCCCGTGATGACCGCCCTCGTGACGCCAGACCGCGTGATGACCGTCCCCGTGATGATCGCCCCCGGGGCGAGCGTCCGGCCGGCGACAGGCCTTTCAGTGACAAGCCGCGCGGCGCGAGACCTGCGGGCGATCGTCCCTTTGGTGATCGGCCCGCTGGCAAGTCCTTCGGCAAGCCGGCTGGCAAACCTGCTGGCAAGTCATTTGGCGGCAAGCCTGGTGGCGGCAAAAGCTTCGGCGGCAAGCCGGGCGGACGCCCTGCAGGTGGCCCACGCTCCGGCGGCCCGGGTGGCAAGCCCTCCGGTCCCCGCACGGGCGCGCCCAAGGGCAAGAGGTAAGCCGTCATGCGCATCGTCGGCGGTGAGTTTCGTGGCCGTAACCTGGCCACGCCGAAGTCGAATGACATCCGGCCGACCGTCGATCGGACGCGGGAAAGCCTGTTCAACATCCTCGCGCATGCCCATCCGGGCGTGCTCGATGGCACCCGCATCCTCGATCTCTTTGCCGGCACCGGTGCTGTCGGCATCGAGGCGCTGTCGCGCGGCTGCAAGTCGGCGCTTTTCGTCGAAAACAGCGTCGAGGGTCGCAGCCTGCTCTGGGAGAATATCGATGCGTTCGGCCTGCATGGCCGCGCCCGCATGTTGAGACGCGACGCCACCGATCTCGGCCCATCCAACAACATCGAACCCTTCGAACTGGTTTTTGCTGATCCACCCTATGGCAAGGGGCAGGGTGAGAAGGCGCTGCTTTCGGCCCATCTGGGCGGTTGGCTGGCGAAAGATGCTCTCGTCATCCTCGAAGAGCGCGCCGATGTTCAGGTTTCTGTCGACCCGGTTTTCGCCTTCATCGAGGAGCGGACCTTCGGTGACACGAAAATGTACTTCTTTTCCTATAGGCAGTCCTGATCCCCTCAGCGGAAAAAGGCTCAGCCCATGGATCTCGTCGCCGAAACGCCCATTCCCTCCGAAGCTGTCAAGGCCGACCCGACCATCGGTCTGGCACTCGGGGCAGGGGGCGCGCGCGGCTTTGCCCATATCCCGGTGCTCGAAGTCTTCGACGAACTCGGCATTAAGCCAACGCTGATCGCCGGCTCCTCCATGGGCGCAATCCTCGGCGCCGGTTATGCCGCCGGCATGAGCGGCCGCGACATCAGGGACTATACGCTCGAACTTGCCGACAACAGGGGCCTTGTGCTCAACCGCTTCTGGGGCATGCGCCCGGCAAGCATTCGGGCGCTCGGTGGCGTCCGCCTCGGGCAGTTCAACCTGCCGCGGCTTTTGCGCGCCTTCCTGCCGCCTGAGATCCCCGAGAACTTTGCGGAGCTGCGGCTACCGCTGACCGTCATCGCCACCGATTATTACGGCCAGTGCGAACTGGTCCGAACCGAGGGCGATCTTCACGAGGCGCTATCTGCCTCGGCCGCCATTCCCGCGCTCTTTGCTCCCGTCACTATCGGTGGCCGCCTGATGATCGACGGCGGCATCTTCAATCCGGTGCCTTACGACCACCTCGTCGGCAAGGTCGACATCATGGTCGCTATTGATGTGATCGGCGCGCCGGAAGGCGATGGTTCGCTGATGCCGAACCGTATCGACAGTCTCTTCGGGGCATCGCAGCTGATGATGCAGTCGCATATAGCGCTGAAGATGAAGATCTGCCAGCCGGACATCTATATCCGGCCGGAGGTCAACAGCTACAAGGTCCTCGATTTCTTCAAGGCCCGGCAGATCCTTGAAATCTGCGACCGCATGAAGGAGCCGCTGAAGCGAGATCTTTCCGCCCGCATCGAGGATTTTGTCCGCCGGTGAGGATCAGGCAGCCGGTGCCTTTTCTTCGTCTTCGACGGCGTGGATCTGCTTCTTCGGCTTGATCAGCGGCTCCGGCTTGACCGGTCGTTTGTGCATGAGTTCCCGGCCCGCGAGGATGCCTTCCTGCGCCTGAAGCCTTAAGCGCTCCTCGTCGCGGCGTCGGATGTCCTCGCCGATCTCATAGGCCTCGTCTTCCGTGGCGCCGAGACCTTGCAGTGTCCGGCGCCCGAAGAGCAGACCGGACTCGAAGGTTTCACGCAGCTCGTATTCCACGTCTCGGGCCCGCAGTTCCAGGCTGTGGATGCGGTCATAGGACCGTACAAAAAGGCGCACATCGGGATATTCGGAGCGGATGAGATCGACGATCTTGTCGGTGATATCCTTCCTGTGGGTACAAACGGCGACAATCTTCGCCTTTTCGATCCCGGCCGCCCGCAGCATGTCCAAGCGCGTGCCGTCGCCGAAATAGATTCGGAAGCCGAAGGTTGCCGCCTGGCGCACCCGATCCGGACTGTCGTCGAGAATGGTCACGTCCCGCCCGCTCGCGAGCAGGATTTGCGCGGCGATCTGACCAAAGCGGGAGAAGCCGACCATCAGCACATCCGATCCGGCGCCTTCGAAATCCTCGTCCATCTCCTCCTTGTCCGACGTTTCGCGCGCCAGCAGGCGTTGGCCAAGCAGCGCCGTCAACGGTGTTAGGGCCATGGACAGGGTGACGATGGAAATGAGCAGGGATGACTGCGCGCCCGAAAAGAGGCCGGCGGCCGCAGCCGTGGTGAAGAGCACGAAACCGAACTCGCCACCTTGCGGCAACAACATGCCGATACGGATCGCATCGTTGCGCGACGAGCCCGAGACGCGGCAGATCGCGTAGATCACCAGCGCCTTCACCGCCATCAGCACCGGTACCGCAATGGCAATCAGGACCAGATTGTCAACGATGACCTGCAGCTCCATCGACAGGCCGACAGCGATGAAGAAGAGCGCCAGCAGCAGTCCTCGGAAGGGCTCGATATCGGCCTCCAGCTCGTGGCGATAGGAAGACTCGGCCAGCATCACGCCGGCGAGGAAGGCGCCCATGGCCATCGAAAGGCCAGCCACCTGCATGAGATAGGCCGATCCGAGAACGACGAAGAGGGCTGCCGCGATCATCACCTCGCGCGCACCCGTCCGCGCGATGATCTGGAACATCGGGGTGAGCAGGTAGCGCCCGGCCAGGATCATGCCGATCACCGCGCCAACCGCGATCCCGATCTCGATCAGCGGGGATTGCTGCGCTTCGCCACCCTGGGAGCTCAGGACCGTCACCATGGCCAGCAGTGGCACGATGGCGAGGTCCTGGAAGAGCAGGATGGAGAAGGAGCGCTGTCCGTAGCGGCTGTTCATGTCGCCATAGTCTTCGAGCAATTGCAGCGCAAAGGCGGTCGACGACAGCGCAAGTCCGAAGCCGGCAACCAACGCGCCGCGCCAGTCGAGCAGACCTGCCGCATAGACCAGCGCCGTCAGCAGGAGGCCCGTGAGCACGACCTGGCTGGTCCCAAGCCCGAAAATGTCGCGTCGCATGTGCCACAATCGGCTGGGCTTCAGTTCGAGCCCGATGATGAAGAGCAGCAGCACCACACCGAGTTCGGCGACGGCCAGGATTTCTCCCGAGCCTCCGATCAGGTGCAGGACCGGGCCGATCACCACGCCGGCGGCGAGATAGCCGAGCACGGTTCCAAGCCCGAGCTTGCGGAAGATCGGGGCTGCAATGACAGCCCCTCCAAGGAGAAGCAGGGGTTGGGCGAACAGTGCTTCGGTTGCGCTGGCCAAGAGTTCTTTCTCCTCGTTTTGCCGGATCTGGCTGACCCTGAAATGGACCTATGCCGGGCTCGTGAACGGAAAAGCCCGATCCACCCTTGATGCCCCTTCACAGGCACAATAAATGGAGCTTGAAGGAAAGGCCAACCTATGCCCAATCAAATCGATTCCGCCAACCTCCTCGAACGCGCCGAGCAACTCGTCGACCTCGCCGTCAAGGCAGGGGCCGACAAGGCAGATGCGGTCGTCGTGCGCTCTCGTTCCAAGGGGGTCAGTGTCCGGCTCGGCAAGGTCGAGTCGACTGAAGCATCCGAGAGTGACGACTTTTCGCTGCGCGTCTTCATCGGTCGCCAGGTAGCAAGCGTGTCGGCCAATCCCGGCTTCGACCTCAAGGCGCTCGCCGAACGCGCCGTCGCGATGGCCAAGGTCTCGCCCGAAGATCCATTTGCCGGTCTTGCCGACGAGAGCGATCTCGCCCGTGACATTCCCGACCTGCAGCTCTTTGATGAGACGGAAGTCTCTGGCGACCAGTTGCGCGAAAGCGCACTCGCCATGGAAGAAGCGGCTCGTTCGGTCAGCGGCGTCAGCAATTCTCTGGGCGCCGGAGCCTCGGCCGGCATGGGTGGCCTCGTGCTCGTCACCTCACATGGCTTTTCCGGCAGTTATGCCGGTTCGCGCTTCTCCAGCTCGGTTGGCGTCATCGCCGGCGAGGGGACCAAGATGGAGCGCGACCACGATTTCGACAGCCGCCTCTATTTCGCCGATCTCCACAGCCCGGAAGAAATCGGTCGCCGCGCCGCCGAGCGCGCGATCCGGCGGCTGAACCCGCGCCAGGTGCCGACTGCCTCCAACCTCACCGTCGTCTTCGACCCGCGCGTCGCCAGAGGCTTCGCGGGCACGATCGCCGGCGCCATCAATGGTGCGTCGGTCGCCCGCAAGACCTCCTTCCTGCGCGACAAGATGGGACAGCAGGTTTTGAAGGCTGGCCTCAACATCACCGATGATCCGCTGAAGGTCCGCGGATCATCGTCGCGCCCCTTCGATGGTGAGGGCATCTCAGGCAAGCCGCTGACGATGATCGAGGACGGTGTGCTGAAACACTGGTTCCTGTCCTCGTCTGCCGCTCGGGAGCTTGGCCTCAAGACCAATGGCCGTGGCGTACGCGGCGGCACTTCGGTCTCGCCGTCTTCAACCAATCTCGCCCTGGAGCCTGGCGACATTTCGCCTGATGAACTGATCCGCAGCGTCGGCACGGGTCTCTACATCACCGATATGATCGGCAGTGGCGTCGATATGATCACCGGCGAATATAGCCGTGGTGCGAGTGGCTTCTGGATCGAAAACGGTGAACTCACCTATCCGGTCTCCGAGATCACGATCGCGTCCAACCTGAAGGACATGTTCATGCGGATCACGGTGGCCAATGACATCGACCGCAAGTTCGGTGTCGCAGCTCCCACACTTGCCATCGAGGGCATGACCCTTGCCGGAACCTGATCTAAAGCCCGAGGCCATGCCGCACTTCGACTGGCAGGCGGACCTTGCGCTGATCACGGACGCTGCCCGCGAGGCTGGCAAGGTGGCAATGGCGCATTTCGGCCAGTCGCCCGAGGTCTGGTGGAAGAACGAGGGTCGCTCCCCGGTCAGCGCAGCCGACTATGCCGCGAACCGCATCCTGGAGGAGATCCTCCGTCAGGCGCGGCCGAATTACGGCTGGCTGTCGGAAGAAACGGACGACGATCCGGCACGGCTCTCCTGCGACACGCTTTTCGTCATCGACCCGATCGATGGCACCCGGGCTTTCCTCGCAGGCAAGAATACCTGGTGCGTCTCGGTGGCCGTCGTCCACAAGGGAGCGCCCGTCGCCGGTATTCTGGTCGCGCCGTCGCTGGGCGAAGAGTTTACCGCAACGATCGAGGGCCCCGCGCGCCGCAACGGCCAGGACATTTCGGTCTCGACGGCCGGCATCGAGGGCAGCCTGAAGTTCGCCTCGGCGCAGGACATGGTGGCAAGTTTCAGTTCGGCGATCAGACCCCGCATCGAGCGCGTCGATCACATACCCTCGCTCGCCTACCGGCTGGCGCTGGTGGCCGACGGCCGCATCGATGCGACGTTGGTGAAGAAGAGCAGCCATGACTGGGATCTTGCCGCTGCCGATCTGATCCTTGCGCGTGCCGGCGGGGCGATCACCGATCTCGACGGCGAAGCGCTCGTATACAACAGGCAAGAGGTGACGCATCCGGTGCTCTGCGCAGCATCGCGAGAGCTACTTCCAGCCTTGCTCAAGAACATCTCCCGAATTCCCCGGAGTTGACCTTTGGGGCGAAATCGCGCAGATGGTTCCCAACAGACTAGGAATGAGAAAAAGGCCGCAAACATGACGGAATCCAACGAAAACAAGCAGCTTCTCCATCTCGTTTTTGGCGGTGAATTGTCAAACCTTGAACAGGTGCAGTTCCGTGATCTGACCAAGCTCGATATCGTCGGCATTTTCCCGGACTATGCCAGCGCGCTTGTCGCCTGGAAGGCCAAGGCACAGGAGACGGTCGACAACGCCCATATGCGTTACTTCATCGTCCACATGCACCGGCTGCTCAATCCTTCAGAGAAGTAAGGACTGGTCGGCGGCCACCGCGCCGCCTCCGCATTCGACCTCTGATGGTCACGGTTTCAACTCAGTCTTCTTGCATCTCTCTTGTTGCGTAGCAACGCCTCCTGAACGGGAAGAACGGCATTGTCGATGAAGATGAGCAGGTTTGATCGATGGCACTGAGCGACGGTCTCGCATCCCTCGCTCTGACGTCCTATGGCTGGCTGGGTCTCGCCGCCTACCCGCTGTCACGCCCGCTGCTTGCCTATCGTGCCGCCAAGGGCAAGGAAGACCGCGCCCGCCGCAGCGAACGCTTTGGCCATGCGAGCCTTGCCCGACCCGCCGGTCCGCTCGTCTGGATCCACGCCGCAAGCGTCGGTGAAACGACGGCCGTCGTCGCCCTGATGCGCGAGCTGCGCCGTCGTGACATTCATGTACTCTTGACCACCGGCACGGTCACCTCGGCGGAAGTCGCAAAGAACCGCCTCGGCGACATGGTCCTGCACCAGTATGTGCCGCTCGACCTTCTCCCCTGCATCCGTCGTTTCCTCGACTACTGGCAGCCAGATGTTGCAATCGGTGTCGAATCCGAGATCTGGCCGACGACGCTTGCCGAACTGCATCGGCGTCATATCCCGCAGATCCTGGTCAATGCCCGCATGTCCGATCGGTCCTTTGATCGCTGGAAGCGCCATCCCTCGATCGCCGAAACACTGTTTGGCAAACTGGCGCTGGTGATTGCCCAGTCCGACCTCGATGCGGAACGCTTCCGTGATCTGGCCGCCTGGCCGGTCAGCGTGTCGGGCAATATCAAGGTCGACAGCGACGCGCCGCCCTGCGATGAGCAGGTGCTGGAGCGCTATCGTCAGCAGATCGGCGACCGCAAGACCTGGGCGGCGATCTCGACCTTCGAGGGCGAAGAGAAGATCGCCTCCATGGTCCACCGGGCACTCAAGGCCCATACCGGCATGCTAACCGTTCTGGTGCCGCGCCATCCCGATCGCTGCGACGAAATCGAGGCCATGCTGGTCGAAAAGGGTCTGGTGGTCGCGCGCCGCACGCGCGGCGATGTCATCACGCCCGAGACCGATGTCTTCCTCGGCGACACCATCGGCGAGATGGGGCTTTATCTGCGCCTGACGGAGGTCGCATTCGTCGGCCGTTCGCTTTCGGCCGAAGGTGGTCAGAACCCGCTGGAGCCGGCCATGCTCGGCTGCGCCGTGCTGTCGGGCCCGCAGGTCAGCAATTTCCGCGAAAGCTACCAGCGCCTCGTGCGCAAGGGCTCGGCCCGCATTGTCCGTGATGCCGAAATGCTGGCCAAGGCCGTCCATTTCCTGCTCAACAATGAAGTCGCCCGCGCGAAGATGATCGACGCCGGCCTCGAGAGCATGCAGGAAATGCGCGGTGCGCTGACGACGACCCTCAAGGGGCTCGAACCCTATATCAGCCCTCTCTCCGTCAAGGCCAAGCTCGAGCCGCGCGCTGCGGGCCAGAGCTGACACTCACCTCAGGACCTCTTTCATGAACGACAAACCCCGGATTGCCGGCATCCTGTTCGACAAGGACGGGACGCTGCTCGATTTTGACGCGAGCTGGGGACCGGTCAACCGGGAAGTGGCCCTGATGGCGGCGGATGGTGATCAAGCACTTGCCGATGCGTTGCTTCTGGCTTGCGGCATGGATCCGGTGTCCGGCGACATCGTACCGGACAGCCTGTTTGCGGCCGGCAATACGGTCGAGATCGCCGAAGGCATGATTGCGGCGGGTTCGCCGATTGCGCTGGACGTTCTGGTGCCGAAGATCGACGCGTGCTTCGCCAAGGCCGCAGAGTTCTCCGTGCCAGTGACCGAGCTTCAACCGCTTTTCGCCCGTCTGCATGGCAAGGGCCTTCGCCTGGGAATTGCCTCCAGCGACAACGAACGCTCGATCCGGGTTGCTGCCGAACGGTTCGGCATCATGCCCTTCGTCGACTACATCGCCGGTTATGACAGCGGCCACGGCAAGAAGCCGGAGGCCGGCATGGTGCTCGGCTTTTGCGCGGCAACGGGTCTTGCCCCGTCGGAAGTCGCCGTCGTCGGCGACAACAATCACGATCTGCACATGGGGCTGAATGCCGGTGCCGGCTTGAAGATCGGTGTCCTCTCAGGAACCGGCTCGCGAGAAACGCTGACCCTTCACTCTGACATGATCTTGGGCGATATCTCGGGGCTCGAAGCGCTTTTTGCCTGAGACACGCCGTGCCATTTCGGCACGCTCGCGCTTGACCATCAAGCGTTGCAATGGTTCTTGTTCCGCCGGTAAGGAGGCGTCCGCGGGGCGCTGAGGTCACGACAGGGACAAGAATGGTATCCGAGGCACCGCCCTTCTGGTGGACAAAGACCGGCTGGCAGGCAATCTGCCTCTATCCGCTCTCCTTCGCCTATGGCCGCATTTCCGGTGCCGTCATGCGCCATCGCCGCCGGCATGTCTTATCCGTCCCCGTCATCTGCGTGGGCAACTTTACCGTCGGCGGCGCCGGCAAAACGCCGACCGCGATCGCGATCGCCAGGGCCGCGAAGGCGCGTGGGCTGAAGCCCGGTTTTCTCAGCCGTGGTTACGGTGGCTCTCTCGATGTCACGACGGTCGTCGACCCGCATCATCATCGTTCGACGGCCGTTGGTGACGAGCCCTTGCTGCTCGCCCGCGAGGCGCTGACGGTCATTTCCCGCCGGCGGGTTGCCGGGGCCGAGAAGCTGGTAGCCGAGGGTGCCGATATCATCATCATGGATGACGGCTTCCAGAGTGCGCGCCTCATGGTCGACTACGCCCTGATTGTCATCGACAGCCAGCGTGGCATCGGCAATGGCTGGGTCGTTCCGTCGGGCCCTGTGCGTGCCCCGATCGGCATCCAGATGCGCCACCTTGATGCGATCCTGAAGGTCGGCAAGGGCGACGCCGCCGACCAGTTCGTCCGCAAGGCATCCCGCAGCGGCAAGCCGGTCCTGGTCGCCAATGTCGTGCCGAGCACCGGCCGCGACCTCGTCGGTTTATCCGTGCTTGCCTATGCCGGCATCGCCGACCCCAACAAATTCTATCGGACCTTGGGCGAGCTCGGCGCCGTCATCGCCGATCGTCAGGATTTCCCCGATCACCATCACCTCGCCGAGGACGAGATATCGGATCTCATCGCTCGCGCCGAAAGACAGGGCCTGCAACTCGTCACGACGGCCAAGGACAGCGTCCGCCTGTCAGGCGGTCATGGACGTTCGGAGGAGCTTCGGGAAAAATCGAGGGTCGTCGATGTCGACATGCTCTTCGACGACCCGAAGGCGCCGGACCTGATCATCGACCGGGCAATCGAAGCCTGCAGACGCAGGCGTCTCGGCAAGAAGGCCTGAGGCTCAGCGCCGCTGGTTGGGCAGCGCGCCCGCGCGCTTCTCGGCTTCGAGTGATGCTGCTGCATCCGCGTAAGGCTCCTGCCGGACGACGCTCCAGTAGCGTAGTTCATCGACCAGCACGGGCCGTCCGGTGATCGCGCAGGTGACGAAGGTCCCCGGTGTCAGGATCTGGAAATCGGCATCGAGATAGCGGATCTTGGCCTCGCGGTTTCCGCCGCCTTCGAAACGGTTCATCACTCTTCTCCTGCGCCGCGTGTCACGGAACTGCAATACAGCGCCCTCCGGGCGATTGAAAGATGGCTCGCCGTAAAACCCACCATCTGCGGCGGCTCAGCTACGTCCGAACAGCCGTTCGATATCAGAGAGCTTGAGTTCCACATAGGTGGGTCGTCCATGATTGCACTGGCCGGAGCCCGGCGTCTGCTCCATCTGGCGCAGAAGCGCGTTCATTTCCTCGACCCGAAGCCGCCGGCCTGATCGCACCGAACCATGGCAGGCCATGGTCGCCGCGACATGTTCGAGCTTGGCCGACAGCCGGTCGGCCGTATCCCATTCGGCGATTTCGTCGGCGAGATCGCGCACCAGCTGCGTCGCGTCCATTTCGCCGAGCATCGCCGGTGTCTCACGCACCGCGATTGCGCCCGGGCCGAAGCGTTCGATTGCAAGCCCCAGCTGTTCCAGGCTTTCCGCATGGGTCATCAGCCGGTCGCAGTCTTCTTCCGGCAGGTCGACGATCTCAGGGATGAGCAGACCCTGCGAGGGGAGCCGTCGGCCCGTCAACGCCTTGCGCATCTGCTCGAAGACCAGGCGTTCATGAGCGGCATGCTGGTCGACGATCACGAGACCGTCCTCCGTCTGAGCGACGATATAGTTGGCATGCACCTGTGCCCGCGCTGCACCCAGCGGATAGTTCGAGATTGCCTCGACAGAAGCGCTGGTAGGGGCAGGGGTGGTCACGACCGGTTCACTGCGGGCGGTCGGCACGGACAGGCTGTCGAATGCTGCCTGCGCCGCCTCGCCAAAACCGCGCGCAGCCGGTGCGGCCGCAGCCGCAAGCCCGCCGCCATAGCTTGGCGCACCGCCATAAAGAGGCCGAGACGGGGAACTGGCTGGAGACCACGCCTGTGCCGGCTGCGGCGAGAACCCGGGCCGGAAGGCGCGCAGCATGCCGCCGGCACTCGTTGTTGCCGCCCGGTCGCCTTCGCGCTGCAGGGATTGCCGGATGGCCCCGACGATCAGGCCGCGCACAAGGGCCGGGTCACGGAAACGCACATCCGACTTCGCCGGATGCACGTTGACGTCGACCAGCGCCGGGTCCAGCGTCAATGAGAGCACCGCCACCGGATAACGTCCCTGCGGGATCGTCTCGGCATAGGCGCCGCGAATGGCCGACAGGATCTGCTTGTCCTGCACGGGGCGGCCGTTGACGAAGGCATATTGATGGGCGGAATTGCCCCGATTGAAGGTCGGCACGCCGGCAAAGCCTGTGAGCCGCACATCCTCCCGCTCGGCATCGAGCTCGATCGCATTGTCCTTGAAATCGGCACCCAGTATCTGGGCGATGCGCGCCAGATGATCGTCGCCGGTGCCGGGAAATTCGAGTGTCGAGCGGTCCGTTCCCGAGAGCACGAAGCGGATCGCCGGAAAGGCAATCGCCATGCGCTTGACGATCTCGGTGATCGCGCCGGCTTCCGCCTTTTCCGTCTTCATGAATTTCAGCCGCGCCGGTGTGGCGAAGAACAGATCACGCACCTCGACCGTCGTGCCGGGATTGGCGGCTGCCGGGCGCACGTCCCCCACCTTGCCGCCGACCACGGCGATCTCGGCGCCGCTGTCGGCGCCGGCCGGACGGCTGGTGATCGTCAGCTTGGCGACCGAGCCGATCGAGGGCAGGGCCTCGCCCCGGAAGCCGAGCGAGCGGATGTCGAACAAGGTTTCGTTGAGCTTCGACGTGCAGTGTCGCCGGATCGCAAGCGCAAGATCCTCAGGCCCCATGCCGCAGCCATTGTCGATGACGCGCAGTAGCGTCTTGCCGCCGCCAGCCGTTGCCACCTCGATCCGGGTGGCGCCTGCGTCAATCGCATTCTCGATCAATTCCTTCGCCGCACTGGCCGGTCTTTCGATGACCTCGCCGGCGGCGATCTGGTTGATGAGCGTTTCGGAGAGCTGCTTGATGATCATGAACCCATTTTCGCGGATTCTTGGCTGCGACGAAAGACGAAATCGTAAGTGCGTGCGGACGATGTCCATCATTAAGCGGGCCTTAACGGAATGTCTCTAATCTGAACAATGACTTGCAATGTCTCTGAGCGCAGGTCCGCTGGCAGCGGAATGAGGACACAGCCGCGGTGTCTCTCGTGTGGGTTCCCGCCAGAAGCATGGTTCGGCATGTCTCCGTTATGGCATCAGCCCCACAAAAGTCTCGTTGCGTTCAGCAACGAGGTTCCAAGAGGCAGCAGTGTGAGCGAGTTTCCACCGGCCCCCGACCAGGACAAGAGACGGCAGGGGCACGACAATCCGTCGGCTGAAGCTGCGCTCGATGCTGCCCTGTTGGATGCGGTGTCCGAGGCCTTCTCCTCCGCCTTCATTGTCTATGATCGCAACGATCATCTGATCTTTGCCAGCCGCAGCGCCCGTCAGTTCCTGCCGCTTCCCGCCTCTTTCTTCGAGCCCGGCACGCGCCTGAGAGACATTCTCGGCGCCGCCTATGACCTCGGCCTGCGCCAGGCGGCGAGCGGCCAGTCGGAGGCAGTGCTCAGTCGCGAGGAATGGCTGACCCGCCAGATCGCCGCCCACTGGAAGGAACGCTACGAAATTCAGTCCTGCGACGACAGCAAGCGCTGGACCCGGTTCTCCAAGCGTCGTCTGCCCTCCGGTTTCGGCTTCTGCGTCATGAGCGACATCACCGAGCAGAAGCGTCGGGAAGAACAGTGGCGCGCTGATATCGAGCGCGTCCAGCTCACCGAAGAAATCCTCGACAATCTTGCCCATCCTGTCTTCGTTCAGGACCGCAACCTTCAGCTGGTAGCGGTCAACAAGGTCTTCTGCTCGGCTATCTCCGTCGGCGCCGACAACGCGCTGGGCGGCACGATCGCGTCCTTGTTCGAGGCAGAGGTCGCCGCGCGCCTCGCAATGGTTTCTCGTCAAGTGCTGGAAACCGGTCTCACATCCTCGCTGACCCTGCCCATGCGTCTCTACGGAGATCTACCGCGGCCGATCCTCCTGCATGTCCAGCGGGTCGGGACGCCCGGCCGCTACCTGATTGTCTCGAGCCTTGGCGAAGTCGGCAGTGGCGCTGACCTGCAGTCATACCCGGCCGAAATGCCTGAGACGCGCGAATATGAGGATGGTGGATACGCCGCGCTTGACGGACGGTTGAACGGCCGCAAGGCATTGCTCATCACCGGCGATCGCGAATTTGAGGCGCGCGCGCTGGAGATCCTGCAACTCCTCGGCCTCGACAGTTGCTGTGTGCGCAATGATGAAGAACTCGATGCCTTTCTGTCCGTGGCCCGCTCGGTGGGTGTGGTCATCGACCTTGCCATCGTCGATGTCGATCTCGACATGCAGTGCCTGGAGCTGCTTCAGGCCGTCGATATCGATTATCTGACGCTGGCGGAAAACGAAATCGCCACGGATCTGGCCTTTACCGTCCTCGATCGCATGACCGCCTTGCAGGCGCGACCATCTCCAGCGGACGACTGGGAAATCACCACTGAGGACGGTCCCGCACCACCGGAGTTCCCCTCGGCAATCCCGCCGCAGACGATGGCTACGCCAGCTCCGGTGAAGGTCTCACCACCACGCCAGCCCTCTCTCGTGCTCGTGGCCGAAGACAACGAGATCAACCAGATCGTCTTTTCGCAGATCCTCGAAGGTCTGGGCTATGCCTATCGCATCTGCGCCGACGGCGAAGCGGCGGTAAACCTCTGCTCTGAACTCAAACCGGCCATCGTGCTCATGGATGTGACGCTGCCGGGTCTGAACGGCTTCGAGGCGGCCCGCCGCATCCGCCAGTCCCCGGGGGACACATCGCTTCCGACGCCGATCATCGGTGTTCTCGCCCAGGCCTTCGACAGGGACCGCGAAGCCTGCTTCGCATCGGGCATGAACGATGTCATCCTGAAGCCGCTAAGCCCTGATGTCGTTGATCAGGCCATTCGTCGCCTCGTTCCCGATATCGCAAGACTGGCGTCCACAGCCTGACCCGATACCCGATTTTTGGGGTGCCTGCGGCCGCCGCTTTACATGCATCGATATGATAATTTTAATGTTTTGGACCCATTCTGGGACGTGTGAAAGAACCGTACCAGGAAGCATGAATGGGTGCCGCCGGAATCGTCTCTGACCCCATGGGCCAGAGCGACCACAAGACGACAGGCTACAGCGACCGCTTGACCGGCCTTGGCAATCGCCATCGGCTGGGTGACAAGGTGCGCCAGCTTGCAGCCGACCGCGCGTCCGACCCTGCCCCTTTCACCGTCGGCATCGTCAATCTCGACGGCTTCAAACCGATCAACGATCTGTTCGGCCAGGCCGCAGGCGACGAGATCCTCTGCCAGGTCGCTCATCGCCTGAAGGCCTGCGTGCCCGACGGTGCGACGGTGACCCGTCACGATGGCGACGAATTCGCCATCGTCCTGCCGCTGGTCTTCGAGCGCATTGGTGCGGAGCGCGCCGGCCAGTTGATCAAGGATGTGCTGTCCGCGCCTTACGATCTCGGTGACCGCAATGTGCGCCTCTCCGCCTCCCTCGGATTTGCCGTCTATCCTTTTGCCGGCGAGGATTTCGAAGAGCTGATGAAGAGTGCCGAGACGGCGCTTTACCGCTCCAAGCGTCGTGGCCGTGGCCAGATCACCGTCTATTCCCGCGAGATCGCTCAGGAGATGAAACAGGCGACGCAGCTCGAACAGGCGCTGCGCAATGCCATCATCAACGATACGGTGGACGTCCACTTCCAGCCGATCGTGCGGCTGCGCGACAACCGCATCGTCGGCTTCGAGGCGCTGGCCCGCTGGATCGATCCCGATCTCGGCTTCGTCTCGCCTGCCGTCTTCGTGCCGCTCGCCGAAGAGCGCGGTTTCATCGACACGCTGTCCGAGACGCTTTTGCGCAAGGCAGCCGAAGCGACGCTCGCCTGGCCGCGTGATCTCTTCCTGTCCTTCAATCTCTCCTCGGTCCAGCTGATGGACCTTAGGACCTCGTTCAATACGCTGTCGATCCTGAACAGCGTCGGCTTTGACCCGCGCCGCCTTGAGATGGAAATCACCGAGACGGCGGTGATGTCCTCGGCCGATACGGCACGGCGCATCATCAAGGAATTGAAGGACGCCGGCATACGCATTTCGCTCGACGATTTCGGCACGGGCCAGTCGAGCCTTGGCCGTCTGCGCGAATTCACCTTCGACAAGGTGAAGATCGACCGCGCCTTCGTCTCGGCGATCACCACCGACCGCACGTCCGAACATATCATCAAGGCGATCGTCAGCATGTGCGAGGGCCTGGATCTCGAGGTCGTCGCCGAAGGTATCGAGACGGAAGCAGAAGCCCAGAAGCTCCGCGAACTCGGCTGTGGCATGGGGCAGGGCTATTATTTCGGCAAGCCGGTCGATGCTGCCGCCACCCTGCGCTACCTCGCCGAGAACCACCACGACTTCGCGCTCGTCGACCGCGCCTCCGCCTGATCCTCTTCTCGCTCAGGTCTGTCTCAGCAACCAGTCGCGCACCCGCGTGGCCGCCGCACTGAGGTCTCGTGACCTCGGCCAGACGACATGGAAGGCCTGGCCGGTCCGGAGCGCATGGCCACCCACTTCGACGAGTTGCCCTTGCTCGATCAGCCGCTCGACCAGATGCCGCCAGCCAAGCGAAATGCCCTGGCCGGCGAGTACCGCCTGGATGACCAGAACATAATCGTTGATCGCCAGCCGCCGCCCGGTCGGCCGATAGTCGATGCCGGCCGAGGCAAACCATTCCGGCCAGCTACAGGCCTGCCGCACCGGTTCCTCCAGCCAGATCAGCCGGTGCCGGGCGATGGCTTCGGGACTGTCCGGCAAGCCGTTCGCCTCGACGAAGGCGGGGCTCGCCACGGCGGTGACGATCTCCGGCGCCAGTTCGGCTGAATGATAATGCGGCCAGTCCTGCGGATTACCACCGCGCACCCCGAGCGGGATATCCTCCTCGTCGAGGTCGAGATCCCGCACGCTGGTCTGGATTCTGAGATCGATATCGGGCAGGTCGTCCCTGAGGGCAGAAAGACGCGGCAGCATCCACATCGAAGCAAAGGCAGTCGAGGCGGCAAGCGTCACATTCACCTCACGGCCCTTCATCCGGATTTCCTCCGCCGCCCGGCCGATCCGAGAGAGCCCGGCCGATACGTCGGCATGAAACCGCTCGCCGACCTCCGTCAGGCGGGCTGCCCGATGCTGCCGCTCGAACAGCTGCGTCCCGAGCTGCTGTTCAAGCCCACGGACGGCATAGGACACGGCCACCTGCGACATGCCGAGTTCTTCCGCCGCCCGGGTGAAGTTCTCGTGTCGCCCGGCCGCTTCGAAAATCACAAGGGCATTAGCAGAGGGGATAAGGTTGCGAAATGTTGTCATAAGTTGAGCTTATTGCATCTCCAGCAATTTTCCAGCGTCACAGCCAATTTGCCTTGAACTACCTTGCGATAAAACGAGGGGAAGCGTCATGGACCAGGCACTTGCGGAAAACACGGGCACGCGCAGGCAGCGATCGGCTCGACGAGGGGGAGCCTTGGTCTCGCCTCTGGTGGTTCCGTACATCCGACGCAACATCCCGACCTATGACATCCTGTCGGAAGAAAACCTTCTGCGGATCGAAGCGGTGGCCGATCGCATCCTCGCCGAGATCGGCATCGAGTTCCGTGACGATCCGGCAGCGCTTGAACTCTGGCGCAAGGCGGGCGCCGAGATGGATGGGCTACGGGTGCGGTTCCCGAAGGGCATGCTGCGTGAAATCCTGAGCTCGGCCCCGGCAACCTTCACCCAGCATGCGCGCAATCCCGCAAACAACGTCGAGATCGGCGGCAATGCCGTCGTCTTCTCGCCGGCCTATGGCTCGCCCTTCGTCATGGACCTCGACAAGGGTCGCCGCTACGGGACGATCGAGGACTTCCGCAATCTGATCAAGCTTGCCCAGTCCTCGCCCTGGCTGCACCATTCCGGCGGCACGATCTGCGAACCGGTCGATGTACCCGTCAACAAGCGCCACCTCGACATGGTCTACAGCCACATCAAATACTCCGACCGCCCGTTCATGGGCTCGGTGACGGCAGAAGAGCGCGCCGAGGAATTGATCGAAATGGCCCGCATCCTCTTCGGTGCTGATTTCGTTGACCGGAACTGCATCATTCTCGGCAATGTCAACGTCAACTCGCCGCTCGTCTGGGACGGTACCATGACGCGGGCGCTGCGCGCCTATGCCCGCGCCAATCAGGCGGCCGTCATCGTGCCCTTCATACTGGGCGGTGCCATGGGCCCGGTCACCAATGCCGGCGCCATTGCCCAGTCGCTGGCCGAAACCATGGCCGGCTGCGCGCTCACCCAGCTGGAACGCCGCGGCGCGCCCGTCATCTTCGGCAACTTCCTCTCCTCGATGTCCCTGCGCTCGGGTTCGCCGACCTTCGGCACGCCGGAACCTGCGATCGGCTCCATGGTCATCGGCCAGCTCGCCCGGCGACTGAAACTGCCGCTGCGCTGTGCTGGAAACTTCTCCAATTCCAAGCTGCCGGATGCCCAGGCCATGCAGGAGGGCGTCATGTCGATGATGTCGGCAGTGCATTGTGGCGCAAACTTCATCCTGCATTCGGCCGGTTTCGTCGATGGACTGCTCGCCATGTCCTACGAGAAGTTCGTGATGGACACCGACTTCTGCGGCGCGCTGCATTCATACCTCGCCGGCGTCGTGGTCGACGACAACACACTTGCCATGGATGCCTTCGAAGAGGTCGGTCCGGGCAGTCATTTCTTGGGCTCCGCCCACACCATGCGCAACTACCAGGCCGCCTTCTGGGACTCGGCCCTCTCGGACAACGAGCCCTTCGAAAAGTGGTCGGAAGCCGGTTCAACCGACATGGCGACGCGTGCCAATGCCCGCTGGAAAAAGACGCTCGCCGAATATGAAGCGCCGCCTTTGGATGTCGCCATCGACGAGGCGCTTCTAGACTATGTGGATCGCACAAAGCGCGCCAAGCCGGACGCCTGGTATTGAACGGGAACGCATGACGAATGACCGGGAACCGTGATCCCCTCCTCCAGCCCTTCCAGCTGAAGCACCTGACGCTGAAGAACCGCATCATGTCGACGGCGCATGAGCCGGCCTATTCGGAAGGGGGCATGCCGACCGAGCGCTACCGGCTCTATCATGTCGAAAAGGCCAAGGGCGGCATCGCGCTCACGATGACGGCGGGCTCGGCCAGTGTCAGCCGCGACAGCCCGCCCGCCTTTGGCAATCTCTTGGCCTGGAAGGACGAGATCGTCCCGCATCTGAAGCGCCTGACTGACGACTGTCACGAGCATGGCTGCGCCGTGATGATCCAGCTCACCCATCTCGGCCGCCGCACCAACTGGAACAAGGGGGACTGGCTGCCGGTGCTTAGCCCCTCTCCGATCCGTGAGCCCGCCCACCGGCATTTCCCCAAGGAGATCGAGGATTGGGACATTGAGCGCATCGTCGAGGACTATGCGACAGCCGCCGCGCGAATGCAGGAAGCTGGCCTTGATGGCATCGAGTTCGAGGCTTACGGCCATCTGATGGACAGCTTCTGGTCACCGGCCACCAACCGGCGCGAGGATGAATTCGGCGGCTCGCTCGACAACCGGATGCGCTTTTCCAACCTGGTGATATCAGCCGTCAGAAAGGCCGTCGGCCCTGAGTTCATCGTCGGCATCCGAATGGTTGCCGATGAGGATTGGGACAAGGGCTTGAGCCGCGACGAGGGCGTCGAGATCGCCAAGCGTTTTGCCGCCGGTGGCAAGATCGACTTCCTCAACATCATCAGGGGACACATCGAGCACGACGCGGCGCTGAACAACGTGATCCCCATCCAGGGCATGGCGGCTTCCCCGCATCTCGATTTCGCCGGTGATATCAGGGCGGCAACTAAATTCCCGGTCTTCCACGCCGCGCGCATCGCCGATGTCGCGACGGCTCGCCATGCGATTGCCGAGGGCAAGCTCGACATGGTCGGCATGACCCGCGCCCATATCGCCGATCCGCATATCGTGAGAAAGATCATCGAGGGCCGCGAGCACCAGATCCGCCCCTGCGTCGGCGCGACATACTGTCTGGACCGCATCTATGAAGGCGGCGAGGCGCTTTGCATCCACAATGCCGCCACCAGCCGAGAGGCGCTGATCCCGCACGACCTGCCCAAGTCAGAAAAACCTCGCAAGGCCATTGTGGTGGGGGCAGGGCCGGCAGGTCTCGAAGCCGCGCGCGTGCTCGCCGAACGCGGACACCATGTCGAGGTGCTGGAGGCATCGAGCCGCGCCGGCGGCCAGGTGAACCTGCTCACCCGCAATCCGCGCCGCAAGGAAATGGTCGGCATCATCGACTGGCGTCTGGCGGAACTCGAACGCCTCGGCGTGACCATCTACTATGACACCTATGCCGGTGCCGACGACGTGCTCGCCTTCAATCCCGATCTGGTGGTCATCGCGACCGGCGGCATCGCCCAGTCGCCGGAACTGGAGACGGGCGATGATCTCGTCACCTCGAGCTGGGACATCCTGGCCGGCAGCGTGAAGCCCGAGGGGCCGGTTCTGCTCTACGACGACAATGGCGGGCATCCCGGCATGAGTGCCGCAGAGGTCATCGCCAATGCAGGCGTCGAACTCGAAGTGGTCTCGCCGGAACGCCTTTTCGCGCCGGAGATGGGCGGCATGAACCATGTGCCCTATGCCAAGACCTTTGCCGAAAAGAATGTCCGCGTCACGATCAACACCAAGCTGGTTGGCGTCCGCCGCGATGGTAATGCTCTGCTCGCGACACTCGGCTCCGACTTTTCAGATGTGAGGGTGGAGCGGCGCGTCGCGCAGGTGGTGGTGGAGCACGGCACCATGGCCAATGCGGATCTCTATCTCGAACTCAAGCCGCTTTCACGCAATCGCGGTGCTGTCGACTATGCCGCGCTGATCGCGAGACGCAAGCCGCTGCCGCTCAAGGATGAGGCCGCCAGCTTCGACCTTGTACGCATCGGGGATGCGGTCGAAAGCCGCAACATCCACGCTGCCGTCTACGATGCCCTGCGCTTTTGCAGCCTGCTTTAGCGCATAGCAAAAGGCGGCGCCGAAGCGCCGCCCCTTAGGACCTTAACACGTCCCACGTTCCGGGATTAGTTATCCGTCGACGAGGTGGTGGTGCCGTCGGTCGGAGCCATTGTGCCGGTCGCATCACTCGCATCGGCCTGATCTTCGAGAGTCATGAACTCCGGAGCGTTGCGCAGGCTTTCAGCCGTTTCCGTGGTTGTCAGGCGGACTTCCGCTTCGGCAACGACTTCGGCCTGGGTCTCGCCATCGGCTGCTGCATCAGCGGCATCGCCGGAAGCGGTTTCGCGGGTGATGGTGATCTTGTCGAACGGGATGGCGACATCCTTTTCGCCGATGCCGAGGAAGCCACCTACGCCGACAACCGCAGCCACTACGCCACCGTCCTTGGCAACGAGCAGATCGTTGATGTCACCGATCGACTGGTTGTCTGCGGTGTAGATCGACTTGCCCATGAAGTCGCTGACCGAGATCTGGTTCTCGGCCTGCTGCGTCAGATACGTGGCCGAGCCAGCAGCGTCAGCGGTGGTCGCCATCGAGCCGTCCATCGAAGCATCCGGAGTGGCCGGAGCCGGCATCGTGGTGGTGCCGTCCGTAGCAGCCGGCGGCGTGGTCGTTGCGCCCGGAGTGGCGTCCTGAGCGACGGCAAACGGGGCCATGGCGGTGGAACCGAGCAGCATGGCTGCGGCGAGGGTCTTGAGAGACTTGTTCATGGTGGACCTACCTTTCCTCTGAGATGGTCTGGGACTGACGCTGCCTCAGCTGATGTGCTGGGCGGCATCGGTTCGAGAGGAAAATGTCCGGCGGCCTTGATCGTTCCGTTGCCGAAGTGCTGAATATTTTGAATGGGTTGCAGGAACAAAATGCAAAGAAAGCAGTTTGCGGGGCCGCTTTTGGCCCCGCGTCGTCAATCCGTTTTACTCAGAGTTTGAACCTCGGTTCTGACTTGCCCTTGACGCTCACGCCGAGATCGAAGGTCATGCCTGCAAGCCTGTCTTCGGCCCTTTCTGCGTCGCTCAGGCCCTCCCAGCAGGAGGTCACAGCGAGGCGATCGAGATTGGCGCCATAAAATGCCGGGCAGGTCGGCCGGCGCATCGCGGCTGCGTAGCGGGCGATATGCCGACCGTCGGGCGCATAGCGATCCACCGCGCCGCCGTCCCAGTTGGCGTTCCAGATCGTGCCTTCGAGATCGACGACCGATCCGTCTATGACGCCCTGACGCTGAGACTGATCGATGAACACCGTCGGAGCGCCAGTGGGAAGGCCAGTCGCTGCATCGAGTTCGACCCGCATCATGTGGTTGATCTTCGAATCGTTGAAGTAGCCGACGCTGCCATCCGGCGAGAAGCAGATGCCGTTCGGAATGCTGACGGCGTCAGAGAGCTTGGTCACGGTCGTTCCCGCGACATGGTAGATGGCGCCGGCGCCGGTTTCGGCAGTCCGGCTCATCGTCCCGATCCACAGGGCGCCGCTCGGATGCACGCGGCCGTCATTCGAGCGGTTCTGCGGCTTGTCCTCGATTTTTCCATAGGGCGAGAGGGTGCCGCTTGTAGCATCGCGCAGGAAGAGCCCCTGGTCGGAGGCGATCAGTTGCCGCTTCTCGTCGACGATAGCGAGCACGCTGCCGAGGAAGGGCAGGGCGTGTCTCTTCAGACGGCCGCCGGCAACATCGAGCTCGCACAGCGTCTTGCCGAGGATGTCGAACCAGAACAGCGCACCAGTCGTCGGGTCATAGGTCGGGCCCTCTCCCAGTTCCATGCGCTCTTCGGATAGCGTCCTGCCGGTAAAGCTCTCTGTCGCGATCACACTCTTCCTCCTTGTCGATTTCTTCTAAATCTGCCGTACGACTAAGGTCGCAAACAGGGGTTTACGGTAAAATTTATGGGGTATCTGGACCCTCGGCGCTTTACAAGTCTATGCTCCGCCAACTCAGGGGAACAGATTCGGCTTTGATGTCGCCTTTGGGTGTTCCTTCAAGCATTCCGATCGCAAGGTCTCTGACACGGGAGCAGGCGAGATAAAGGACCGGCTGCAGCCAGGTTACCCACGCCTTCGATCCGCAGCCAATGGCAGGTATTGTAGCAGTTGACGTATACGTCTTGGACAATCTCCTCGATAATCACGACCGGTGACCCGGTATGGACGGGTGTGTGATGACGAACCAGGACATGGCAGCCGCGGAGCGTGTCGAGGGTCTGATCACGGACGTGAAGGGGTTCAAGACCCAGTTCGACGTCTTCCGCTTCATGAAGCGGGTGACGGAGCTCTACGGCGCCCGTGCCTTCATGGTGCTGAACATGCCGGGTGCTACGGCACAGGAACTCGGCAGCAGTTCGATCATCACCAACTGGCCTTCCGATCTGTTGACCGAGTTCGATCAAATTTCCCTGTTGTCGGGCAGCCCTGTGCTGGCCCATCTGCGTCGCTCATCGATCCCCTTGCGTTTCGACATCGATTACGTGGCGCAGCAGCGGGACAGCCGCTCCGGCGAAATCTCCAAGGCGCTTTTTACCCGCTTCCGCATGAACCGCGGGTCCTATTTCCCCGTCCATGATGCAACGGGTGCACGAGGGGTTGTATCCTTCATTGGCGACCGCGAGCCCTTCAACACGCTCGAGATGATGGAGCTCGCCTATATCGCGACGCATGTTTTCAACCGCCTCGCTGAAATCCGCGAGATGGACAGCCGCAACAGTGACATGCTGACCGAACGGGAGCTCGACTGCCTCAACTGGACGGCGGCCGGCAAGACCAGCGTCGAGATCGCGGAAATCCTGACGCTCTCCGAGCACACGATTAACCACTACCTGAACCGTGCGACGAAGAAGCTGGACGCGGTCAACCGCACCCAGGCCGTCGCCAAGGCCCTCCGGCTCGGCTTGATAAAGTAAGGGTAAACGCTGGTGCATTTTTGTGCGCCACACATCATGTCAGCCTAGTTTCCCGGCACAATCCCGATCTGGTGACGCCCGTGGCATGCTTCAAGGCCGCATTTCCCGCCCTTTCAAAACTGGCACGCTTTCTGCATTGCTAGTGTCAGTCCAGAGGGGACGTTGCACGACACCCGTCAAAGGGTGCAGCCTGACAAGCCGCCGCGGGGGGTGCTCTCCGCAGGCGGCTTGTCTGTTTCTGCCACAAAGGTCGCAGCCCTAAGCCGCATTTGTTGTTGGCGAATGTCTCATGCTCCATTATCTGATTTCCCAGACTTAAAAGACGTAAGCGGAAAGAAGATTGAAATGGCCGAACTGTCGCGTGATCGGGTGATTGAGGCGCTGAAGGGAATCCGCGGACCGGATCTCGATGGCAACATTGTCGACCTCGGCATGGTCTCGGATGTCTTCATCTCCGACGGAAAGGTCTACTTCTCCATCAACGTGCCGGCCGAGCGCGCCCAGGAACTGGAACCGCTGCGCCAGGCGGCAGAGCGTACGGTAAAGGCCTTGCCCGGTGTGAACGGTGCGGTCGTCAGTCTGACCGCCGAGCGCAAGCAGGGCTCCACGCCGCCGCCGCCACGCCCGCAGCCTGCAGCGCCCACCCACAGCCACGGCCACAGTCATGGCCCGGCGAAGAGCGGACCTCAGCGCACGAAGGCCGGCGTCCCCGGCATCGAAGCCATCATCGCGGTCGCCTCCGGCAAGGGTGGCGTCGGCAAGTCGACCACGGCGGTCAACCTGGCCCTGGCCATGAAGGCAAACGGCCTGCGGGTCGGCATTCTCGACGCCGATGTCTACGGCCCTTCCATGCCGCGCCTTCTCGGCATTACCGGACGCCCGCAGCAGATCGAGAACCGCATCATCGTGCCGATGGAAAATTACGGCATCAAGGTCATGTCGATGGGCTTCCTCGTCGATGAAGGGACCGCGATGATCTGGCGCGGCCCGATGGTCCAGTCGGCCCTCATGCAGATGCTGCGCGAAGTCGCCTGGGGCGATCTCGACGTGCTGGTCGTCGACATGCCGCCGGGCACCGGTGATGCGCAGCTGACCATGGCCCAGCAGGTGCCGCTGTCGGGGGCGGTCATCGTCTCCACCCCGCAGGACCTTGCCCTCATCGACGCGCGCAAGGGCCTGAACATGTTCAACAAGGTCGAAGTACCCGTGCTCGGCATCGTCGAGAATATGAGCTATTTCATCGCGCCCGACACCGGAAACCGCTACGATATCTTCGGCCATGGTGGCGCGAGAGCCGAGGCCGAGAAGATCGGCGTGCCCTTCCTCGGCGAAGTGCCGCTCACCATCTCGATCCGCGAGACCTCGGATGCGGGAACTCCGGTCGTGGTGAGCGAACCGGACGGGCCGCAGGCGAAGATCTACCGCGACATCGCGACCAAGGCCTGGGAACAGGTCAAGGCTCGATCGGGTCGCGCAGCGCCGGCGATCGTCTTCGAATAATCGCTGAGCAGCGGCCTCGACCGGCCATTGCTTTGCCCCGTCGAGGCGTGCGTCGGCTGCATTGCTGTGCTGCAACAATTGCTTTGGCATTCCATTCGGGACTATGATTGTCTCCGGAGCTTAACCGCGCGGCGTGCCATGAAGGTGACCAGTCCTTGATAAGGGCCTATCGACGAGACGGAAGTGCCGAAATCATCGGCATCGAGCCTCAAGCCAGCAATTTCCCCGATGACATCATCTGGATCGACCTGATCAAGCCGAGCCGCGACGAGGAACACTTCGTCGAGAGCCGGATCGGCATTCCGCTGCCGACCCCGGATGAGCTGAAGGACATCGAACCGTCCAGCCGGCTCTATGTCGAGCACGATGCGATCTACATGACGGCCTCGCTGCTCTACAGGGCCGATTCCAGCTATCCGCTGCTCACCGACGTCGCCTTCATTCTCCATCGCGGGCGCCTCATCACCATCCGCTATGCCGAGCCCAAGGCCTTCGAACTCTTCAGTGCGAGCCTCCTGCGCCTGAACGGACAGTGCGACACCGGCGCGAAACTTCTCGGCCATCTCTTGGAGACGATTGTCGACCGGACCGCCGAGATCCTGGAAACGCTGGCCGCACGCCTCGATGCGCTCTCGATCACGGTCTTTGTCAATCGCAAGGCCGCCAAGCGTCGTCCGCCGCGCTTCCTGGAAGACAAGCTGCTCGATATCGCCAGCCATCATCAGCTCGTGGGGAAGGTGCGTGACAGCCTCGTCTCCTTGTCTCGCCTGGTTCTTTTCCTCCAGTCGCAGCCGGCGGTGCGCCGGGAGGAAGAAGCCGCAGAACTCTGCGGCCTCGTTGTCCGCGACCTTCAATCGCTTGGCGAGCACGCGGCTTTTGTCGCCAACAACATCACCTTCATGCTCGATGCCTCGCTCGGCCTCATCAATGTCGAGCAGAATGCCATCATCAAGATCTTCTCGATCGCCTCGGTTGTCTTCCTGCCACCGACCCTTGTCGCGTCGATCTACGGCATGAATTTTCAGTTCATGCCGGAACTCGGATGGAACTTCGGATACCCCATGGCGCTTTTTGCCATGCTGCTCTCCGCCATCATCCCCTTCTTGTTTTTCCGTTGGAAAGGCTGGCTCTAAAGAGCCTGGTATCCCATGCCACAACTCGATCACCAGCCCTCGGCTGGTCCGAAGGATGCACGCAGTCTTTTTCTTCTCGCGCTCGGTTCTGTCGGTGTCGTCTATGGCGACATCGGCACCAGCCCGCTTTACGCCTTCCGCGAGGCGCTGAAGCCGATCGGTGTCGACGGCATCACCCGCGTCGAAATCATTGGCCTCATCTCGCTGATGATCTGGTCGCTGACGATCATCGTGACGCTCAAATATGTCCTCTTCCTGCTGCGTGCCGACAATGACGGCGAAGGCGGCACCCTGTCGCTTCTGGCGCTGCTCTCGAAGTCGGCAAACGGTCACGGTCCGGTCCTGATGGTGCTGGGCCTGATCGGCGCCGCACTCTTCCTCGGCGATTCCATGATCACGCCGGCGCTCTCGGTCTTGTCGGCCGTCGAGGGATTGAAACTCGTCGCGCCGGACATGTCCGATTACATCGTGCCGATCTCGCTTGCGATCCTGATCGGCCTCTTCGCGGTCCAGTCACGAGGAACGGGGGCGGTGGCCCGCTTCTTCGGGCCGATCACGGCGCTCTGGTTCATCGTCATGGCAGCTGGCGGCATTATCCATATCTTCGACGACGTCGGCATCTTTGCCGCCTTCAATCCATGGTATGCGGCAAGCTTCCTGCTGCACGAAGGCTTCCTCGGCATTGTTGTCCTCGGCGCCGTGTTCCTCACCGTCACGGGTGCGGAAGCGCTCTATGCCGACCTTGGACACTTCGGCCGCAAGCCGATCCAGCTCGCCTGGTTCGCGCTCGTCTTTCCGGCGCTCGTGCTGAATTATCTGGGGCAGGGGGCGCTGGTCCTCAGCGATCCCTCTACGGCCTCGGATCCATTCTTCCTGATGTTTCCATCCTGGGCGCTGCTGCCGATTGTCATCCTCGCGACCTTCGCCACCATCAT
The DNA here is from genome assembly GCF_042466255.1 of Rhizobium sp. R86522. Taxonomy (NCBI): domain Bacteria; kingdom Pseudomonadati; phylum Pseudomonadota; class Alphaproteobacteria; order Hyphomicrobiales; family Rhizobiaceae; genus Rhizobium; species Rhizobium sp. R86522. Next base: position 2,744,633 of record NZ_JAXHBX010000001.1, on the reverse strand, counting down.
TGCCAGCCAGGCGGTGATCACGGGTGCGTTTTCGCTGGTTCGCCAGGCGATCCACCTCGGCTTCCTGCCGCGCATGCAGATCCTGTTCACGTCCGAAACCCAGAGCGGCCAGATCTACCTGCCCTCGGTCAACACACTTCTGCTCGTCGGCGTTCTCTCGCTGGTTCTTCTCTTTGAAAGCTCGGAAGCGCTGGCCACGGCCTACGGCATCTCGGTGACCGGCGCCATGGTGGTGACGACCATCATGGCTTTCGAATTCGTCCGCAAGAAATGGAACTGGAGCCTGGCGCTTGCTGCAGCAGTCCTGACCCCGCTCCTTCTGCTCGAACTGGTCTTCCTCGGCGCCAACCTTTTGAAGATCCATGATGGCGGCTACATACCGGTTCTTTTCGCCGCAGCCTTCACGGTGGTCATGTGGACCTGGCGTCGCGGCACGGCAATCCTCTTCCAGAAGACCCGCCGCGACGATGTCCCGCTCGAAGCCTTTGTCGCCATGATCGAGAAGAAGGGCGAGCACAGCCCGGCCTGCGTGCCCGGCACGGCAATCTTCCTGACCAGCGACCCGACCCGCGCGCCGGCCGCCTTGATGCACAATCTGAAGCACAACCACGTCATCCATGAGCGCAATATCATCCTGACCATCCGCACGCTGGGACGCCCTCGCATTGCCGAGGAGGATCGGTTCGAGGTCGAGGAATTATCGGAACGCTTCTCGCGCGTCGAAATCCGCTTCGGCTTCATGGAAACCCAGAACGTCTCCAAGACGCTGGCCAGCCTGCGCCGCGGCGGGTTGAAGTTCGACATCATGTCGACCTCCTTCTATCTCGGCCGTCGCAAGCTGGTGGCAGGGCAGGGCATGGGCATGCCCCACTGGCAGGATCGGCTCTACATCGCGCTTGCGGAAGCCGCAGCAGACCCGTCCGACTATTTCCGCCTGCCGGCCAACCGGGTGATCGAACTCGGGTCACACGTCATCATCTGACCGGCCCAACGTTCCTCCGTGAGCTTCAGGACCGTCGGCACGCCCGGCGGTCCTGCCGCATTTGTCCGGATGCTCCCAAAGCTGTGATCGCGCATTAACCAAGCATCAAGGTTAACGAGAGATATTCCTCTAATGTAATCCTGTTTGGGTTCGAAGCATCGGGCCCGTGTCAGCGTGTGTTGGAGTGTGGCCTTGCGTCCCAAGTTTCGTCCTTCGAAGAAGGTCCTCTCCCGACTGGAGAACTGGACCTCTCCCCTGGTCTTCGGCCTCGCGTCCTGGCTGATTTTCCCCTCCGTTACCGCCCAGGCCGATATGGCGGGCCTTCTGACCGGTCTCGACCGTGGTGCCAGCAACTGGCGCATGGTGATGACATCAACGCCGGCCGGCTCGATCCACGAAGCCAATCTTGCCTTTTCGGAAGGGGAGGCGTCCGAGGCGCTGTCCGGTGGCGCTGGCTTGATCCTGCCCGACGGCCGCCGCATCGCCTTCGACGGCGGCAAGGCCGCCCCTGATTCGTTGCCGGACGAAATGCGTGTCACCCGCGACCAAAAAAGGGGCCGGGTCATGGCCGTCGAGCCCATGCTACCGCCGCGCGCCTTTTCGGCCGGATCTATCCTGCAGCGGACGAGCTCGCTGATGGAGCCCGAGCTTGGAGCACCATCCGTCTTTGCCCACGAGGAAGACAAGTCCAAGCCCGTCGAGCTCGCAAGCTTCTATTTCAAGCGCGAAAAGCCGGCCGCCGATCCCTCCCTGTCGCCTATGATTGCTGATCTTGTGACCAATTCCGTGCCTGACGTGCTGGCGACCGCCTATGCGCCGCCGGCCCCGGACTACGCGAGCGTTTCGCCCTTCGACAGCATCCTGACCGACCAGCAGGAAGACCAGGGCCGTTTCATCCCCGATATCGACCCGAAGGATCACGCCTGGGCCGCGACGCCGCTGCCGGCAGCCGTATTCTCCGACAAGGAACAGAAGTGCCTGGCGGAAGGCATCTACTTCGAAGCCCGGGGCGAATCGGTGAAGGGTCAAGCCGCGGTCGCCCAGGTCATCCTCAACCGCGTGCGCAATCCGCATTATCCCGATACGATTTGCGGCGTGGTCTATCAGAACGAAAACTGGCGCAACCGTTGCCAGTTCTCCTTCGCCTGCGATCGCATTCCCGACATCGTCACGTCGCCACGCCATTGGAAGATCGCCAAGGAAATTGCCATGGCTGTCACCGCCGGTAAGATCTGGTTCAAGGATGTCGGTTCCGCCACCCATTACCACGCGACCTATGTCAGCCCGGCCTGGGGCCCGACGATGAAGCGCGTAGAAAAGATCGGCAAGCACATCTTCTACCGCACCTATGGCGGCGGCTGGAGCTGATCCGATCAGCGCAGCCGGTCGAGCCAGTTCGACAGCAGCGGCACGATCAGGAACGATGCAGCATAAGTGAGTGGCACCGTGACGAAGATGTAAAGCATCGGCGTCAGATTGCCCTCCGGGCCAAACGCGAATGCCGCCTGCACGCCGATCATCCAGCCAAGGGCAAGGCTGGTTAGAATGCGGACAATGAAGCGTGTCATGGTTCCCCCGGGCAGGACTTCCCCAAGAACGTCCCATGTCTGTCCCCGTTCCGCAATCTTCCCAGCATGGCCCATGCGGGCCGACGATGACGCAAGTCACACGACTCCGTGAATGTGGCAGATTCTGGTCCATGCTTGCGACGGATTGACCGGATTTGTCGTCCGTCATCTGCGACGATTCTGCATCTTGGACTTAAGTCTATGATTTTTCGGGGTTAATTTGTGGTGAAACTTGGTGCTGTCACGCCTTGACTATGCAGGGGCTCAAAATTATGGTGCGGCCGACTTCAAAGCGGGCCAGAAGGGTTTCTATCTCGCCGTTTCTGCATTCAATTCGGGCGCATAAACGGCCCATGAGACAGGCGACGGTCGGAGAAAGCCATGACGGACCACCGGGAAGAAGATCTGGAAGAGCGCCGCAGACGGCTGACCACGGAACTCGCTGAGCGGGACGCCAAGGTCAAGGACGAGGAGCGAGCCGAGATCAATGCCGACCAGACCCGCAAGGGATATGGTATGGCAATGAAGATCTCGAGCGAATTCATCTCCGCCATCATTGTCGGTGCCATCCTGGGTTATCTTTTCGACTACTTTGTGGGCACGGGGCCATGGGGCATGATCGTCATGCTTCTCATCGGTTTCTGCGCCGGCGTGTTGAACGTCATGCGCGTCGTCGGGATCGTGGCATCGCCACATCCGGCGGATCGCAGACTGGACTTGGACGACAAGGGCAACGGTCGCTGACGCGCCGGCCCGGAAACGAGAATGACCGCTTCGGCGGCGAAAGCGAAAGAGCAGAACGTGGCAAACGATCCCACTTCCCAGTTCCTTGTGAAGCCGATTGTACCGATCGAAATCGGCGGGATTGATTTTTCGTTCACCAACGCCTCCCTGTTCATGGTGGCAACCGTGGCTGCCGCCTCGGGTTTCCTCTACTTCTCGACCGCCAATCGCGGTCTCATCCCGACGCGCATGCAGTCGGTCGCCGAAATGGCCTACGAGTTCATTGCCTCCATGCTGCGCGAAGGCGCGGGCTCCAAGGGCATGCACTTCTTCCCGATGGTCTTCTCGCTGTTCATGTTCGTCCTGACGGCAAACCTGCTCGGCATGTTCCCCTACTTCTTCACGATCACCAGCCAGATCATCGTCACCTTCGCCCTGGCGCTGTTCGTGATCCTGACGGTCCTGATCTACGGCTTCTACAAGCACGGTCTGCACTTCCTCTCGATCTTTGCGCCATCCGGCGTTCCGGGCGCACTTTTGCCGCTCGTGTCGACGATTGAGGTCGTGTCCTTCCTGTCGCGCCCGATCAGCCTTTCGGTTCGTCTCTTCGCCAACATGCTGGCCGGTCACATCACGCTGAAGGTCTTCGCGGGCTTCGTCGTGTCGATGAGTGCTGCCGGTGCCGTCGGCGTCGCAGGCTCCATCCTGCCCCTCATCATGACGGTCGCCATGACCGCTCTCGAGTTTCTCGTTGCCTTCCTGCAGGCTTACGTCTTCGCGGTACTGACTTGCATGTACCTGAACGACGCCGTGCATGGTGGTCACTGAGAATAAAGTCGCTGGCCCCGGTTTCCCGGGTGTCAAAAACAGCCGCAACAACCCATTCGAAGGAGTATCCATATGGAAGCGGAAGCAGCAAAGTACATCGGCGCGGGTCTCGCATGCCTCGGCATGGCTGGTACGTCCCTCGCTCTCGGCCGTATCTTCGGTGACTACCTGACCGGCGCACTGCGCAACCCGTCTGCTGCTGACAGCCAGTTCGGCCGTCTGGTATTCGGCTTCGCCGTTACGGAAGCTCTGGGCATCTTCTCGCTGCTCATCGCTCTCCTTCTCCTGTTCGCCGTCTGATAACGGCTGGAGTTTGAGATCACGGCGCGCCGACAAGGCAGCCGTGATCTCGCGCATTTGAGCATACACCTGGAGGTGAGCATGTTTGTGACCCCCGCCTTTGCCCAGGAAACCCCGGCAGAAGGCCAGCTTCACACAGAGACCGGCGTGGCCCACGACGAGGCTCATGGCGGCGGCGTGTTCCCGCCGTTCGATTTTTCGACCTATCCGTCGCAGCTTCTGTGGCTGGTGATCACGTTCGGCGTGTTCTACATGCTCATGCAGAAGGTCATCGTCCCGCGCGTCGGCGGCATTCTTGAGAACCGCCACGACCGCATCGCCCAGGATCTCGACGAGGCTTCTCGTCTGAAGTCCGAAGCCGATGCTGCCATCGAAACCTACGAGCGCGAATTGACTGCGGCCAAGGCGAAAGCCGGCCAGATCGCTTCTGCCGCTCGTGATGCATCCAAGGCCAAGGCCGATGCGGAGCGTGCTGCGATTGAGACGGAACTGTCCGCCAAGATCGCCGCTGCCGAAAGCCGCATCGCCGACATCAAGGCGCGCGCTTTCGCTGAAGTCGACACGATCGCGATCGACACCGTCGGCGCAATCGTCGAAGAACTGATCGGCGCCAAGTCGACCGCGGCCGACATCAAGGCCGCCGTCTCCGGCGTCGCAAAGCAGGGGGCCTAAGCATCATGGACTCTTCATTTTTCGCGCTCGTTGCCCTCGTCCTCTTCTTCCTCCTGCTCGCCTACCTGAAGGTACCGGGCATGATGGCGAAGGCTCTGGACGAGCGCGCCGACAAGATCCGCGACGAGCTGGCCGAAGCCAAGCGCCTGCGCGAAGAGGCTCAGCACCTGCTGGCCGAATACCAGCGCAAGCGCAAGGAAGCCGAAGCCGAGGCTGCAGCCATCGTGGCCGCCGCCGAGCGCGAGGCCGCTGCCCTGACCGCGGAAGCCAAGCAGAAGACCGAAGAGTTCGTTGCACGCCGCAACGCACTCTCCGAGCAGAAGATCAAGCAGGCCGAGACCGAAGCCGTGAACGCCGTTCGCGCTGCAGCCGTCGACCTTGCGATTGCAGCTGCCGAGAAGGTCCTGGCCAAGAAGTCCGACGAAGCCGTGCAGCAGTCGCTGTTCAAGGCCTCCGTCGGTGAAGTGAAGTCGCGCCTGAACTGAGTTCGGCCGACCGCTGACAAGTTGCTGATTGTGACGCCCCGACCGGTCTCCGGTCGGGGCGTTTTCTTTTTCGATGTGTAGCCTGTCGAGATGGATGAAGCGCGACGCATGGTCGTCAGTGCTCTGTGGCGTGCATTCCCGGTTACGGTTGCAGGTGCGCGCAGATATGAGGGCTAGAGGTCTGCGTCCGCTGGCGTGGCGGTGATCTTCAGCGGTCGGAAACTCATCCGGTGCAAGGGGCAGGGGCCGTGGGTCACGATCGCGCCGCGGTGGCGGTCCGTGCCGTAGCCCGCATGGACCTCAAAGCCGTAATCAGGATAGACGAGGCCAGCTCTCACCATCATCCGGTCCCGCATCACTTTGGCGACGATCGAGGCGGCAGCGATCGAGACAGAACGCGCATCGCCCTTGACCACCGCTTCACCCGAGCACAAAAGACCGATCGGCACGTCGCGACCGTCGGCGAGCACATGCCGGGCCTCCTGATCGAGGCCGGCCACGGCCCGGCGCATGGCATCGAGGCTCGCCTTGCGGATGTCGATGAAATCGATGCGCTTGGGCGAGGAGGACGCAATCGAAACGGTCGCTTCGGCCAGGATATGTTCATAGAGGACCTCACGCTGGACGGCGGAAAGCTTCTTGGAGTCGTTCAGCCCGTCGGGGATCCGCTTCGGATCGAGGATCACGGCTGCGGCGACCACCGGGCCTGCCAGAGGCCCGCGTCCTGCTTCGTCGGTCCCGGCCACCGGCCAAAGGCCCTGGCGCTTGGCGCGGCTCTCAAGTGAGAAATCCGGGACGAGGGGCAAGTCTGGAAAGAGGCCAGGAGAATCGGGTGGCGTGCGTCGTTTCATGCGGCAGAAATCGCACGCGCACCCGACCTCCTGCAAGTCCCCGGTCCCAATCGCGATCATGGCGAAAGGGGCGGCTTACCAGGGACTACATCCGGTGCGAGGCGGCGGACAACAGCACCGGAATACGAAAACAAACCCAAGTCAGAGCAGCGACAGCTGCACTCCGTCGCTATCGGGCGAGATGAACAGGTCTTCCCTGAGATGCAGGCTGCGGCGCATCAGGCCGAGCCGCTTGGTCGCCATCTCGAAGCGACGGCTGATCTGCCAGGCATAGGGACCGGCCCCTTTCATCCGCTTGCCGAATTCGGCATCATAATCCTTGCCGTCGCGCATCGAGCGAACCAGTGACATCACGTGACGATAGCGGTCCGGATAGTTCTGCAGCAGCCAGTCGCGAAACAGCGGGCTCACTTCGAGCGGCAGGCGCAACAGCACATAACTCGCCTCAGTCGCCCCTGCGGCCCTGCCGCTGTCGAGAATGCGTTCGATCTCGTGATCGTTGAGAGCGGGAATGACTGGCGCCATCATAACGGCCACAGGAATGCCGGCCTCTGAAAGTGTCTTGATCGCCTCCAGCCGTTTGGCCGGTGTCGAGGCACGGGGCTCCATCGTCCGTGCCAGCTTGCGATCCAGCGTCGTCACCGAGATGCCGACTTTCACCAGCCCGCGCTCTGCCATCGACGTCAGGATGTCGATATCGCGCAGGATGAGCGCGGACTTCGTCACGATCACAACCGGATGGTTCGCCTTGTCCAGCACCTCGAGGATCTGGCGCATGATGCGCCATTCGCGCTCGATCGGCTGGTAGGGATCGGTATTGGTGCCGATCGCGATCGGTTTCACCTTGTAGCCCGGCTTCGACAGCTCCCGTTCCAGCAGGCGCGGCGCATCCGGCTTGGCAAACAGCTTCGCCTCGAAGTCGAGGCCTGCCGACAGGCCCATATAGCTATGCGTCGGTCGGGCGAAGCAGTAGATGCAGCCATGCTCGCAGCCGCGATAGGGATTGATCGAACGGTCGAAGGGAATGTCGGGTGAATCGTTGCGGGTGATGACCGTGCGCGGCTTCTCGACCTGAACTTCGGTCCTGAAGGGCGGCATGTCCTCGAGCGTATGCCAGCCGTCATCGAAGGCGACGTGCTCCTGGTTCTCGAACCGGCCGGCCGGATTGATCCCGGCCGCACGTCCGCGCCGCCGATCGATCTCGATCCGCATGCTGGACGCGTTCATCAGCGCATCGGCAATATCTGCCGTATTGCCGGGCTGAAAGGCAGCCTGGCTCACAAGAGACAGCTCGGTCATGTTTGGCTCCTCGCGGGCGTTCAAGCCTCGCTCAATGACTTTATTCCTAGCGGCAAAAAGAGAACAATGCAAGAACAAACTTCGGAAAACTGTCTGTGGCAAAACTTTGTGCAATGCGATAGATATAGGCAATGCTGACAGTGATCATGGAATGCCACGACCAGGAACCCGAGCTCGCACAGACCTTGTCCGTGCTGGTGGCCGGCGCTGTCGAGGGTCTGGTCAGCGATGTCATCGTGCTTGACCACGGCTCGACCGATGGTTCGTCCTTGGTTGCCGATGCTGCCGGATGCCGCTTTTATCAGCAATGGGACATGAAGGACGTGCTGGCGACGGCGCGGGGCGAATGGCTGCTGCTCATCGAACCCGGTGCGCGGCTCGGCCAGGGCTGGGTGGACGAGGTTGCGGAATATGTCGCGCTCAATAAGGCGCCCGCCCGTTTCTCCGAATCGCGGCTTTACCGGCAGCCCTTCTACCGGCGGCTGACCCGCTCGACGCCGCTGCTCGAGAATGGCCTCCTGATCCCGAAGCGGCAGGCACAGGGGCTGGCTGGGGAGGGCAGGGAACTGCTTCAGCTGGCGCGCGGGCACAAGCCGCGCCGTCTCGCCTCCGAGATCATTCCGTCCTGGGTCGCCCGCGAGGCGCGCCGCTAGTCAGCCTTGGCTGCGCTTCAGATGCTCGTCGAGCCTGGGCATGATTTCAACGAAATTGCAGGGCATGTGGCGATAGTCGAGCTGCGGCTTGATGATACCGTCCCAGGCATCCTTGCAGGCGCCGGGCGAACCCGGCAGCACGAAGATGAAGGTGGCGTTGGCAACGCCACCCGTCGCGCGGGACTGGATCGTCGAAGTGCCGATCTTGTCATAGGAAATGCGGTGGAAGACTTCGGAAAAGCCGTCCATGCGCTTTTCGAACAGCGGCTCCAAGGCCTCGGGCGTGACATCCCGCCCGGTAAAGCCCGTGCCACCGGTGGTGATGACGACATCGATCTCGGGCGTCTTCGTCCAGGTCTCGACCTGGTCCCGGATCGCCGTCTTGTCGTCCTTGACGATCGCCCGGGCAACAAGCCGGTGACCAGCCTCTTCGATGCGCGCGACCAGCGTGTCCCCGGATTTGTCGTCGGAAAGGCTGCGGGTGTCGGAAACGGTGAGCACCGCAATGCCAACGGGAATGAAGGGGCGGCTTTCGTCGATGCGGCTCATCGGCTCTCTCCCTGAACAGTACGTGTGAGGAGCACATACCAGTTCGGCCGATAGGCCGAAAGCGCCAAGGCCGCCTTCATCGCCGCAGCCTCGGTCTCGTAGAGCCCGAAACAGGTGGCGCCAGAGCCAGACATGCGCACAAAACCTGCCAGGCTCTGCCGCAGCAGATCGCAGGCCTCGGCAATCTCGGGCACCAGCGCTTCTGCCGGCGGCTGCAGGTCGTTGCGCAGGGCGGAGAGCGACTGCATCCACGCAGAGAGACTGGAAGATTGGTCCATCTCGCCGATCGGATCATTGTCGCGGCGCTGAAGGCTGCGAAAGATCTCCGGCGTGGAAACGGGCTTCAGCGGATTGACCAGCACCAGCGGTACGGAGGGCATGGCAACTGTCTCGATTGCCTCGCCTATCCCGCGCGCGCGCAGCGGCGTCGAGGCAAGGCACATCGGCACATCGGCGCCGAGCTGCACTGCGATCTGCTGCAACGTCTCCGCCGGCAGCTCCGCCTTCCAGAGCCTGAGGAGACCGCGCAATGTCGCTGCGGCATCCGCCGAACCACCGCCGATCCCCGACGCGATCGGCAGGCTCTTGTCGAGAAGAATGGAAACAGCGCCATGTGGCTGGCCGCATTCATCGAGGGCGGCCCGAAGCAGATCGCGCGCCTTCAGAACCAGATTGTCATCGCCTGAAAGCGCAGCCCCGAAGCGCCCGACGATACGGAAACTGTCTGTGTTTGCCGTCTCAAAGGCGAGTTCGTCGCCGTCCTCGGCAAAGGTCACGAGACTGTCGAGAAGATGATAGCCGTCGTCCCGCCGACCTGTGACGTGCAAAGCAAAGTTGATCTTGGCCGGAGCCGTCTCGACGATCCGCTCCGGCCGGCGCTCTGCAATGTCTTTCATTCGGCTCAGGTCTTCTTGTCGTCTTTCTTGGGCTCTTCGACCGGTTTGGTCTCGGCCTTGGCGGCATCAAACTCGATCGCCGGAAGGCCCTTGTCGATCTTTGCCTGGATCTTCGGAACTTCGACCTCTTCCGGTTCGGATGCGAGTGCGCGCTTCCACTGATACTTGGCTTCCAGCTTGCGCCCGACGCGCCAGTAGGCATCGCCCAGATGGTCGTTGATCGTTGGGTCACCGGCACGCAGCTCGACGGCGCGTTCCAGTTCGACCACCGCCTCTTCGAAGCGACCAAGTCGATAATAGGCCCAGCCGAGCGAATCGACGATGTAGCCGTCGTCCGGCCGAAGCTCGACCGCCTTCTTGATCATCTCCAGACCTTCCTGGAGATTGCGGTTCATGTCGACCCAGGAATAGCCGAGATAATTCAGCACCTGCGGCTGATCGGGGTTGAGCTCCAGCGCCTTGTGGAAGTTTGGCTCCGCCGTGTCCCACTTCTTCAGCCGCTCATAGGCGATGCCACGCTGGAAGAAGACCGACCAGTGGTTCCGCGCCGGGTTCGGACCGATGATCTCGATCGCCTTGTCGTAATTCTCCGCCATGGCCGCATAATCCTTGGCATCGGACAGCACGCTGCCATAGGCGAGGTAGCTTCTGATATCCTGCGGATCGGAGGCGATGAGGGCGAGCAGATGTTCGCGCGCTTCCTGAACTTTTCCGGTTTCGGCGAGCGTCAGGCCGAGCTGGAGCTCGGAAATGCGCCGCATCGGCGAGGTCTCGGGTACCTGCCGGTAAAACGCGATCGCCTTTTCCGGCTGCTTCGCATTCTCGGCGATCCCGCCGAGCAGGATCAGCGTGTCGGCGGCATCCTTGTCCAGCGCATGGGAAAGCTGGAGATACAGCATGACAGTGTCTTCGGCGCCTTCACGGTTCAGCGCGCCACCGATCGAGAAGAGAACACCGGCCGCCCCCTGCGCCGCCGTTGTGACAACCGGTTTCGGCTGGCTGCCGGATTCGATCTCGGTGCGGAGCGCCTTGAAGGGGGCGAAGTTGGTGATCAGTTCGTCGCCGGCCGCGAGAGCATCGAGTGCCTTCTGCTTGTTGCCGGCCTGCGCCTCAAGTGTCGCAAGCGCGATCACCGAACGGGCAAAGGTATCGGGCGCCGTCGCACCGCCATTGCGATCGGTGACCGTGTCGGTCAGCGCGCTGCGCGCGGCATCGACGTCGCCGATCATGGCGGCCATCACGCCGGCATTGTAGTTGCGGAAAATGCCGTACCAGCTCGGACCATCGAGATCCTGCACGAGCTTCAGGGCTTCCTCGCCCTTGCCCTCGCCGACCTTGGTCCAGGCGATCAGCAGCTGGTTCATCAGCCGGTCGAGATCGTTCGGCCCCTGATATTTGAAATGCTTGAGGGCTTGCGCATAGTCGCCGTCTCGCATGGCTCGAAAGCCGAGGGCTACGGAGGTGACGCGCTCCACGGCCGGATCGTTTTCCAGAACCTTGGCGAGATCCGCGCCCTCGTCGAACTCACCGTTCATGATGAGCGCGATCATCAGACGCTGCTGAAGCTCCAGCTCGTTCGGCGTGAATTCCAGGGCCTTCTTGTAGAACTTCACCGCGCTCGGATAATCGCGATCCGTTTCCGCAGTCCGGGCTGCCAGGAAGGCGCCCGCAAAGGATTCGACGCTACCGATATCGAAGCTCTCGGCCTCTGTGGACTGGGCAGTGGCAGCAGCAAGCGCCAGCGGCGCCTGCGAGACGCTGAGCAGCAGCGCGAGCGCGGTGCCGGCGAGAGTGCGAAGGGCAAAGCTTTGCCGCATGGACGAGCCTTTCAAGAACCGAGAGCAAGCGCAGGTCGCCCGCGCGCGGGCAATTGGCGATGATTCACGAATAGAATGGCTTTTTTGAAGCAGCCCCGCAAGGCAATCACGGGATCTGCGTCAATTCACGCGGGAGATGCAGAAGTCGATCACGTCGTTGAGGGCGCTCTTCCACGGCGTCTCGGGCAGCGGCGCCAGTGCATCGCGTGCGATGGTGCCGTAATGCTGTGCCCGCTGGATCGTGTCGGTGAGCGCGCCATACTTGCCGATCAGGCCGAGCGCCCTTTCGAGCCGCACATCATCGTTCAGCCCGCCTTCGATCGATTCCTTCCAGAATTCCCGCTCGGCAGCCGTGCCACGGCGATAGGAGAGGATGACCGGCAGGGTAATCTTGCCCTCGCGGAAATCATCTCCGACATTCTTGCCGGTCTCGGCAGCCTTGCCGCCGTAGTCGAGCACGTCGTCGACCAGCTGGAAGGCAAGGCCGAGATTCATGCCATAGGATTTCATGGCGCTGCGGGTCGCCTTGTCAGTGCCGGCGACAATCGGGCCGACTTCGGCGGCAGCCGCAAACAGCGCTGCCGTCTTGGCGCGGATGACAGCGAGATAATCGTCTTCCGTCGTCTCCATGTTCTTGGCGACGGAGAGCTGCAGCACCTCACCCTCGGCGATCACGCAGGCCGCGGTCGAGAGCACGTCGAGCGCCTCGAGCGAGCCAACTTCAACCATCATGCGAAATGCCTGACCGAGCAGGAAGTCGCCGACCAGCACGCTCGCCTGGTTGCCCCAGATGGTGCGGGCTGTGTTTTTGCCACGGCGAAGATCGCTCTCGTCCACCACGTCGTCATGCAGCAGCGTCGCCGTGTGCATGAACTCAACGGAGGTCGCGAGCTTGATGTGATGGTCGCCCTCGTAGCCGAACATGGCGGCTGTCGCGAGCGTGAGCATCGGGCGTAGTCGCTTGCCGCCCGATGAGATCAGGTGGTTTGCCACCTCCGGGATCATCTGAACGTCAGAGCCTGCCTTCGACAGGATCAGCTGATTGACGCGCTCCATGCCGCTTTTGGTCAGGTCCACCAGAGGCTTGACGGATGCCTGTTTGTTTTTGCTTTCCTCAAGCGGTATGACTACGCCCAACGCACCGGACTCCTGTTCAGTTTGGTCGCCGACCATAAAAAGCCCGGAAGGCCACGGCAAGGGGCGAATTGCCTCGGTCTGGGCCTGAAAGCCGGTTTAGCTGTTAACAGTGAGTTCTGAAATCGATGCATGAGATCATTCGCAGCAACGACGTCGTCCTGCTCTCCTTTGCCGAAAGCCTGATGCGCGACGCCGGGATCGCTTCGATGATCGCAGACCAGTCCATGAGCATCCTCGAGGGTTCGCTCGGCATGCTGCAGCGCCGCCTGTTGGTCGATTCGGACTGTGTCGACCAGGCCCGCCGCATCCTGACCGATGCCGGCCTTGGGGCAGAACTGCGCGACCGCGAAGCGTGAGGGCGCGATGGTCACAAGACTAGAGCCCCTCGTCGACAAGCCCTTGGCCGAAACGGTCGACGCCTTTCATCGTGGCCGCTTTCATCTCGTGCAGCCGGTGGGACGCGGCCATCGCGCCGGCATGGATGCCATGCTGCTCGCCTCTCTCGTTGTGGACGATCGCCCGATCCGGGTTGCCGATCTCGGTGCTGGAGCAGGAGCCGCCGGTCTGGCCGTTGCCACCCGCCTTCCCGATGCTGCCGTCGTGCTTGTCGAGCGCTCGAGCGATATGGCCGCCTTTGCCCGCAAGAGCCTCGCACTGCCGGAAAACGCTAAGTTCGCGCAGCGCGCCGAGGTTATCGAGGCCGATGTCACCTTGACCGGCAAGGCGCGCTTCGCAGCGGGCCTCCCTGACGACAGCTTCCACCACGTCATCATGAACCCGCCCTTCAACGATCCCGGCGACCGCAAGACGCCGGATGCCCTGAAGGCGGAAGCCCATGCGATGACAGAGAACCTGTTCGAGAGCTGGATCCGCACGGCAGGCGCGATCGTGATGCCCGGCGGTCAACTCTCCCTGATTGCCAGACCACAGTCGATCGCCGAGATCATCGCCGCTTGCGGCAGGCGCTTCGGCGGCCTGGAGATCACGGCGATCCACCCAAGACCCGGCGAAAACGCAACCCGCATCCTGGTGACCGCAATCAAGGGGTCACGGGCGAAGCTACAGCTGCGCGCGCCGCTCCTGATGCACGACAAGCCCGACAGTCACGCCTTCGCCCCCTTGGTCGACGACCTGAACAACGGCCGCGTGGGCTATCGGCGCCTTCGTTGAAAACACTGATTTTTTAGCAGAACCATTGTGTTCGCTCTCCGGCTCCTTACATCTCCGCTCAGAGTGATGATCCTGAGGAGTTGAAACGCGACCATGGCAGACTTTCTGAAACGGCTGGTTCCCAAGCGCTTCCAGAAAAAGGGCGTCGTCATTCCGGTCGTCAGGCTGCACGGACCGATCATGAGCGGCGGCTCGCGCTTTCGCCCTGCCTTGAACCTCTCCTCGGTTGCCGGCCAGCTGGAAAAGGCATTCGGCATGAAGGATAGCCCCGCCGTGGCCCTGTCGATCAACTCGCCGGGCGGTTCCCCCGTCCAGTCGCGGATGATCTATGATCGCATCCGGGCGCTGGCCGAAGAAAAGAACAAGCGTGTGCTCGTCTTCGTCGAGGATGTCGCAGCCTCCGGCGGCTACATGATCGCGATCGCCGGCGACGAGATCATCGCCGATGCGACCTCGATTGTCGGCTCGATCGGTGTCGTCTCTGGCGGTTTCGGCTTCCCCGAACTCCTGAAGAAGATCGGCGTTGAACGCCGTGTCTACACGGCGGGTGAGAACAAGGTGATCCTCGATCCTTTCCAGCCGGAGAAGGAAAGCGACATCGAATACCTGAAGACCCTGCAGCTTGAGATCCACGAAATCTTCATCGACATGGTCAAGGCGCGCCGCAGCACGGTGCTTGCAGACGATCCGGCAATCTTCTCCGGTCTGTTCTGGACGGGCCGCAAAGGCCTGGAACTCGGCCTCGTCGATCGCCTCGGCGGCCTGCGTGAAGAAATCAAGACCCGCTACGGCAAGGATGCGCGCCTCGAACTGATCGGTGCCCATAAGGGCCTTTTCGGCCGCCGCGCGGCAGGTATCGGTGCTTTTGCTGCGCCTGACCAGATCGCGGTTCAGGCAGTCGCCGGCCTTGCCGAGACGCTCGAAGAAAAGGCACTATGGGGTCGCTACGGTCTTTGACCGGAATGACGAAGAAGGGCTTAACGGCGAGGGGACATGGCGCAGCTGATATTTCTGACGATCCTGGTGGGGGGCGCCTGGCTGCTCTATCGCCGCTTCGTCGCGGATGCGGAGAAACTGGTGGCAAAATCGCGTGCTGAGGAAAAAGAACGCGAGAACCAGGCGATCGGGACGCTCATTCAGGATCCGGAAACGGGGGAGTATCGCCCTCGCCGCGAGGATGATGACTAATCGGCATGCCGTGGCTTGAGTACGGCACGACGAGACGATACCTAAGGAAACAAGCGGCGTTCCGGGCGTTTTGAGCCCCGCTTCGCGTATCGCCCAGTCCCGGAGTCCCATGAGCCAGACCATGCATTTTCTCGGTATGCCGGGACAGGTGGCAGACGAAATCAGTGCATTCGACTGGAGCAGCACATCACTTGGGGGGGCGGAATACTGGCCGCCCGCCTTGGTGACGACGCTTCGGCAGGTTCTCGCCACCCGCCAACCGACGTGCTTCTGGTGGGGAGACGATCTTCTCCAGTTCTACAACGAAGCCTATCTGCCGATGCTCGCCGGTCGGGAGAAAAGCGCGCTCGGTCAGCCGTTTCGGGAGTATTGGGCCGATGTCTGGGACGGCATCGAGCCTTTCGTGCTGCGTGCGCAGGCGGGCGAGGGCACTTGGATCGAGAACCTTCCCTTGCGAATTTTGCGCAACGGGATCATGCAGGACAGCTTCTGGACCTTCTCCTACAGTCCTCTCTACGACGACCAAGGAAAGATTGCTGGCCTCTTGAACGTTGTCACCGAGACCACGAGCGCGGTTTTAGACCGTCAGGCGCTTGAAAAGGCCTATCTCGAAGCGCAAAAGCACCTCGACGAGCGAGAACAGTATGAGGACGAACTCAAGCTGTTGAACCGCGAACTTGCGCACCGGATGAAGAATACGCTCGCCATGGTCCAGTCGATCGTCAGCCAGAGCCTGCGCGGCGCAACCTCGATCCCGGAAGCGGCTGCGACGATCGGCGGACGCATCCAGACGCTCGCCAAGGCGCAGGACGTGCTCACCGGGATGAGTGTCACCGCCGCCGAGATTACCGCAATCACGCGAACGGCTGTCGCGCCCCATATCGATGGCGACGACCGGATCTCGATCGTCGGGCCTGAGGTCTATCTCTCCGCCCAGCAGGCTCTTGGTCTATCGCTCGCGATCCACGAGCTTGCCACCAACGCCACAAAATACGGCGCGCTTTCGCGACCGGAAGGCCGCATCTGCGTCCGCTGGAGCAAGGGTGAGGACAACCGTTTCACCTTCGACTGGCAGGAAAGCGGCGGCCCGCCGGTGACGGAGCCGACCCGTCGCGGTTTCGGCTCGCGGCTCACTGAACGTGTCGTCTCCGATCTCTTCCAGGGGCAGGCCGCTATCCGCTTCGAGCCCACGGGCGTGTCCTTTTCCCTGATCGGCAAGCTGCACGATGCGGATGATCTCGACAACTGATCCATCCGGGCTTGCCAAGCCGAGAGCCGAGACGCTTGACCCTTCCGCCCGCTCATGGCACCAGACGGGCCGCAACCTGAGCCAACCCGATGGATAGCCCGATGACCACGCCCCTTGCCCCGCATATGGACCCCAAGCGCTCCTTTCAGGCGCTGATCCTGACGCTGCACGCCTACTGGGCGGACAAGGGATGCGCGGTGCTGCAGCCCTACGACATGGAAGTCGGCGCCGGCACCTTCCATCCGGCAACGACGCTGCGGGCGCTTGGGCCGAAGCCCTGGCGTGCCGCTTACGTCCAGCCCTCGCGCCGTCCCTCCGACGGCCGCTACGGCGAAAACCCGAACCGCCTGCAGCATTATTACCAGTATCAGGTCATCCTGAAGCCGAACCCGTCCAACCTCCAGGAGCTCTATCTCGGCTCGCTCAAGGCGATCGGCCTTGATCCGCTGCTGCATGACATTCGCTTTGTCGAAGACGACTGGGAAAGCCCGACGCTGGGTGCCTGGGGTCTGGGCTGGGAATGCTGGTGCGATGGCATGGAAGTCTCGCAGTTCACCTACTTCCAGGCTGTTTGCGGCATCGACTGCTCGCCGGTTGCCGGTGAACTCACCTATGGTCTCGAGCGCCTCGCCATGTATGTCCAGGGCGTCGACAACGTCTACGACCTGAACTTCAACGGCCGCGAAGGCGAAGAGAAGATCTCCTACGGCGACGTTTTCCTGCAGGCCGAGCAGGAGTATTCCCGCCACAACTTCGAATTCGCCAACACCGAGATGCTGCATCGCCATTTCATCGATGCCGAGAAGGAATGCCAGGCCCTCCTCGCGGCCGGCGCGCCTTCTGACTCGGAAAACCAGCGTCTGCACAAATGCGTCTTCCCGGCCTATGACCAGTGCATCAAGGCTTCCCACATCTTCAACCTGCTCGACGCCCGCGGCGTCATTTCCGTGACCGAACGCCAGGCCTATATCGGCCGCGTTCGTGCGCTGGCCAAAAGCTGCGGCGAGGCGTTTCTGCTGACCGATGCAGGTGGCGCGAACTTCGGCCGGGCTGCCTGAGCTTTCTAAAACTCCAGCCCCGCCGCCACCCGGTTCTCGATCCGGACGACCAGGCCGTGGATCTTCGCCATCAGCACGTCGAAGTCGATGGGCTTGGTAAGGTAGCTCTCGGCACCTGCGCCTAAGCCCTCGATCATCTTTTCCCGGTCTGCGAGCGCCGTCAGGAAGAGGAAGGGCATGTTGGAGAATTGCGGGTGGTTGATCTGCAATTCGCCGAGCATGGAGATACCGTCCATCTCCGGCATGGTGATGTCGGAAATCACGATATCAGGCCGATGGGTGAGGATCTTGTCGAGGCCCTCCTTGCCGTTTTCCGCCTGCAGCACGCGAATTCCGGCATCCTCCAGTTCCTCGGCGATCAGTTCGCGGACGTCTCTTTCGTCTTCGACGCAAAGCACGGTGATCATGGCAGTTTTCCTTTCTGACCCTTGGTTCAGGCGGCGCTGACCTCCGGCGCCGGTTCGGCAGTGTCTTTGGCTGCAGGTCCCTGGACCGGCAGCACAAGCGTGAAACAGGTGCCCTTTCCCCGTTCGCTTTCGACAAAGATGTCGCCGTCATGCAGGGTCACGATCTGCTTGACGAGCGACAGGCCGATCCCCGTGCCGGCAATGCCGGTCGAGGTGCGGGCGCGGAAATAGGGCTGGAAGAGTTTCGGCACATCCTCCGCGTCGATGCCGACGCCTTCGTCTTTGACTGAGAGAAAGACAAAGCCGTCTTCCTCCCAGCCGCGAATGGTGATGTCGGGCGCGCGCGGCGCATATTTGACGGCGTTGGACAGCAGGTTGGTCAGCACCTGGGAAATCCCCAGCGCATCGCAACGGATGACGGGCGGCAAAGCCTCGATTTCGGCGTCGAACCGGTGATGCTGGGATGAGAGCTTCTGCCGCTTGATGGCCTGCTCGATCAACTTGTGCAGAGAGCAGTCGACCAGTGTCAGCTCGATCTTGCCGGTGTCCATGCGCCCGGCAGACAGGAAGCTCTCCATCAGCACCACCATGCGGGCAACGGCCGATCGGATCTGCTGCGTCTTGTCCGCGAGAAAGCGCGTCTCCATCTCGCCTTTCTTGCGCTGGATGCGTTGCGCAGCACCGTCGATGATCGCGAGCGGCGTGCGGAATTCGTGGCTGGTCATCGCCACGAACTGCCGCTGCATCGCGTTGATGTTCTTCTCCTGCTGCAGTGCCTCTTCCAGCGCTGCTGCCTGGGCGGCGATTTCGGCGGTGCGCTGATGGACCGTTCTTTCGAGCGCGTCGCGGTGGCGGATGAGATCCTTTTCGGCCCGCTTGCGCAGCGTGATGTCGGAGTAACTCAACACATAGCCGCCATTCGACAGCGGCTCCGAGCGCACGGCCAGTACCTTGCCACTTTTGCGTTCGCGCTCAAAGCTGTAGGGCAGGCCGAGTGCTGCCTGCTCAATCCGCTCGCGCACCATGACTTCTGGGTCGCCATCGCCCCATTCTCCGCGGTTGGCATTGTAGCGGAGGATGTCTTCGAACTTGGAACCAGGCGGAAACATCTCCGGCGGAATGTTCATCAGGTCGTAGAGTCGCCGGTTTGCCATCAAGAGCCGCGAGCGATTGTCGAAGACGCCGATCCCGCCGGGAATGGCATCGAACACCTGTTCCAGCAGCCCAAAGGCCTTGCGCTGGTCGGCAGTTGCGATTGCAACCTCGGCAAAGAGGTCGGAGGAGGGGCCGCGGATCCGCCAGACATGCACCTTGACCGGATAGACAGTCCCGTTCCGCCGCCGCTGGATCGCGTCGAAGGTGACGCTCTGGGCAGTGCCTTCGACGAGCGGCATGAGCTTGGCGCGATAATCGAGTTCGGAGATGCCCACCTTGAGCGAAGCAGGTGTCATGCCGGTCAGGGCTTCGCGCGCGTAACCCGTCCGGACACTCGCCGTCGCATTCGTCCGGCTGATAGTGAAGCGCTGCGGCTCGAATATATAGATCTCGTCGGTCGAGAGCTCGACCATGTCGAGAAGGGAAGACGTGCAGCCATTGCGCTGCTGGATGATCGGCCCGATGTCCTGGGCGAGCAGCCGGAGTGCCGACAGGCTTTCCAGATTGATGGGCCTTTCGCTCCGGCTGAAGAAGACGCCGATGCCGAAATCCGGATTGCCGGGCAGGCTAATGGGTATCCAGTAGGGGTGGAGGTCTTCGCGCTCGGCGATACATTCGGGCATGCACACGCCCGGCGGCAGGTCGATCGGCAGGTCCAACTGGTCCGCCGTGTTGTGATGCAGCAGCCGTTGCCGGTCCTGTCCCGCGTCGCGCACATAGATCGCCGCCATCTCCGAAAGATCGAGTTGCGGCAGCGCAGTGATGATCGAAAGAATTTCCTTCAGCGTGTCGCTGAGCCGTCGATCTGGGATCGCCGCCTTCAGAATTTCGCGGCTGGCGAGCAGGGCCCACGAGGGCAGAGTATTCCAGGTCATAGCTTGCATGCGACAGCTCCGCTGCAAAAACCTACCGAATGCTCACATTAGTGGTCTCGGATTAACAGAGCGGCTCCCGTATGTGTCGAATTTGAAGCAAACTTCCATGGCGTTTTCCGGCTCGCCGCCTCGGGCTTGCCGGAACTTCGATCATGACTTTCCCATATTGACCCGCTAACGTGCGGCCATATCAGCTGGGAGCCTGCCATTCATGTTTACGACACTGGCCATCATCGCCGCCATCGGCGCCTACCTCGTCTTCATCTACAACGGTCTGGTCAAGGCCCGGCAGATGGCGGAGGAAGCCTGGTCGGGCATTGATGTGCAGTTGAAGCGCCGGGCAGATCTCATCCCCAATCTGATCGAGACGGTTAAGGGGTATGCCGGCCATGAGAAGGAGACGCTGGAGAACGTCGTCGAATTGCGCAACAAGGCCCAGGCCGTGCCGGCGGGCGATGTCGCTGGCCGCGCCCAGGCCGAAGGCCTGCTCGGGGCGGCGCTGGGCCGGATCATCGCGCTGGCCGAAGCCTATCCGGATCTGAAGGCCAACGAGAATTTCCTCGAGCTGCAGCGTTCGCTCGAAACCGTTGAAGGCGAGATCCAGATGTCGCGCCGCTATTACAATGGCGCGGCCCGCGATCTGAACGTCAAGGTCGAGAGCTTCCCCAACAACCTCGTCGCCGGCCAGTTCGGCTTCTCGAAGAAACCCTATTTCGAGATTGCCAACGAGGCCGACCGTGCGGTACCGACGGTCAAGTTCTGACGTCCACTTCCAGCGGGTTCCGGAAAACTGTTCTAAGGTTTTCCAACCAGAACCCGCGACCGGTTAAACAGGCAAAGCATGCTTCTTTGCAGGCCTGCTGAAGACCATGCATAGAGACTGAGATCAATGACGACTGACAGTGTGACCATCCTTCCGTCCACCCATGCCCTCACCGGCAAGGTGAGCCCTCCGGGTTCGAAATCCATCACTAACCGTGCTTTGCTGCTCGCAGGCCTCGCCAAGGGGACGAGCCGCCTGACCGGCGCGCTGAAGAGCGACGACACCCGCTACATGGCCGAAGCGCTCCGTCAGATGGGCGTCACCGTCGAGGAGCCGGATGCGACCACCTTCGTCGTCACCAGCACGGGCGAGTTGAAGTCGCCTGCGGAACCGCTTTTCCTGGGCAATGCCGGCACAGCCACTCGATTCCTCACCGCAGCACTCGCTTTGGGCAAGGGCCGCTACGTCGTTGATGGCGACGAGCACATGCGCAAGCGGCCGATCAAGCCGCTGGTCGAGGCGCTGCAATCGCTCGGCGTTGCCATCGCCGCGCCCTCCGGTTGCCCTCCGGTCGCGATCGACGCCAACGGCGCTTTCAAGAAGAACCACGTGGTCATCGATGCCGGCCTTTCGAGCCAGTATGTCTCGGCCCTCCAGATGGCGGCGGCCTGCGGTTCGGAGCCGTTCACCATCGAGCTTGCCGGTGCCGATATCGGCGCCCGAGGCTACATCGACCTGACGATGTCGGCCATGCGCGCCTTCGGTGCCAAGGTGGAGCAGCCGACATCGGCCTCCTGGGTCATCCAGCCAACCGGCTATACCGCGACCGATTTCCACATCGAGCCGGATGCCTCTGCCGCCACCTATCTCTGGGGCGCGGAAGTCCTGACCAACGGCCAGATCGATATCGGCACGCCATCGGATGCCTTCACCCAGCCGGACGCAAAGGCCTATGACGTGATCGCCCAGTTCCCGAACATGCCGGCCGTGATCGATGGCAGTCAGATGCAGGATGCGATCCCGACGATTGCCGTGCTCGCCGCCTTCAACGAGACGCCCGTGCGCTTCGTTGGCATCGAGAACTTGCGCGTCAAGGAATGCGACCGCATCCGCGCCGTCTCCACTGGCCTCAACAACATCCGCGCGGGCCTGGCCAAGGAAGAGGGCGACGACCTCGTGGTCTTCTCCGATCCGTCGCTATCAGGCCAGTCGCTTCCAGCCTCCATAGACACCTTCGCCGATCACCGCATTGCCATGAGCTTTGCGCTCGCGGGTCTCAAGATCCGCGACATCACCATCCTCGACCCCGGCTGTGTCGCCAAGACCTATCCCGCCTACTGGGATGCGCTCGCCTCACTCGGCGTCGAACTCGTCAGGAACGATCCGAAATGACCTCACTGCTTCGCCTGTGCTCCGCCTTCCTTCTCCTCATCTGGATGGCATGCGGCGCGCAGGCTGAAGAGGTCATCCGCGACTACCACGCCGATATCGTGGTCCTGCCCGACGCTACGATCGAGGTGACGGAAACGATCACCGTCAATGCCGAGGGCAACGAGATCAGGCGCGGAATTTTCCGCGACTTCCCGCTTTATGCGCAGGATGCGCGGGGCTTTCGCCAGAAGGTCGATTTCGAGCTGATTTCGGTTGAACGGGACGGTCGGCCGGAGGCCAACCATACCGAAACCGTCTCCGGCGGCATCCGCATCTATACCGGCTCAGCCGACGTCTTCCTCCAGCCAGGCGAATACACCTACACCATAACCTACCGGACCGGCCGGCAGATCCGTTACTTCGACGATCACGACGAGCTCTATTGGAACGTGACAGGCAATGGCTGGCTCTTCCCGATCGATCGCGCGGGCGCGACCGTCACGCTTCCAGATGATGCCGTTCCGACAAGAACCACCGTCTACACCGGTCCATCGGGTTCCACCGCTCAGAACGCCCGTGAAATCCCGGGATCGAACGGTCTCGAATTCCAGACCACGCAGCCACTGAGCCCGAACGAAGGCCTGACCATCGTGCTCGCCTTCGACAAGGGCGTGGTGGCAGCGCCCTCGTCGGAAGACAGCACCTGGTGGTTCATCCGCGACAACCTCAACACCATCATCGGCTTCGGCGGCCTGGCCGTCATCTTCCTCTATTACCTGCGCTCCTGGGTCGCCGTCGGCCGCGATCCGCCAAAAGGTATCGTGGTCCCCCGCTGGGATCCGCCGGAAGGCATCTCTCCTGCGCTCGTTAATTACATCGATAACAAAGGCTTCTCAGGTGCCGGCTGGACAGCACTTTCCGCCGCAGCACTCAATCTCGCAGTTGCTGGCTATGTCGAGCTCGATGATCTCGACAGCAGCATCACCATCCGCCGCACGAAGAAGACCGTCACCAGCAAGCTGCAGTCCGGTGAGGCTGCTCTGATTGCGGAAATTCCGTCAAGCGGCGACACGCTCGTCATCGACAAGGCCAACGGCAAAAAGGTGCAATCGGTCGGCAGCCGCTTCCGCCAGGCGATCGAGAAGGAACACCGCAACAAGTACTACAATGGCAATCCCGGCTACACTTCGCTCGGCATCGGCCTCTCGATTGCCGTGGTCGCAGCACTTTTCATTTTCGGAGACCTCGACGAGGACGTCTATGCGCTGATCTTCGTGCCGACCTTCTTCTCGGTGTTCTTCGGTACTTTCACCATCGGGCTGGTCAACTCGTTCAGGCGGGGCCGCTCTCTCTTCAGCAAGATCATCGCCGTCCTGGCGCTGGCCCTGATCGGCTTTGTCGCGCTCTCCACCATGAGCCTGATGCTGATCTCCATGTGGATGGACCTCGAATCCACCCACCAATTCCCGGTGCTCATCGCCTTCGGTGGCATCCTCCTGGTCAACCTGCTCTTCTTCTTCCTGATGGGCGCGCCGACGCCGCTCGGCCGCAAGCTGATGGACGGCATCGAGGGCCTGCGCATTTATCTGACATTGGCCGAAAAGGACCGGATGAACATGGCCGGCGCGCCGACGATGTCGCCCAGCCATTTCGAAAAGCTCCTGCCTTACGCGGTGGCCCTCGGCGTCGAAAAGCCCTGGTCGCGGACCTTCGAAACCTGGCTCGCAACCGCTGCCGCAGGCGCCGCGACCGCCGCCTACAGCCCCGGCTGGTACCACGGCAGCAATCCCGGCGGGTTCGGTGACCGCATCGGCGGCTTCTCGTCTTCCATGGCCTCGACGATCGCCTCCACCATCCCGACACCGCCTCCTTCCAGCTCCTCGTCCTCGTCAGGCTTCTCCGGCGGCTCCTCCGGCGGTGGCGGCGGCGGCGGTGGCGGGGGAGGGTGGTAGCCATCCACCTCCCCCTTGAGGGGGGAGGTCGCGCGTAACGCGCGGGTGGGGGTGATCCCCTGGCCGCCGCCTGATCCACCCGCCATTTTGCGCCGATCCATGGATGACTTTTGTCGCAGGGCTTGCTAAGTCCGCCGCAGCCTCAAGCAACATCTCGAAAAGTCAGACCCGATGCCCGATCTCCTGCTCGAACTCCGCTCCGAAGAAATCCCCGCCCGCATGCAGCGCAAGGCGGCTGGCGATCTGAAGAAGATGGTCACCGATGCGCTTGTCGATGCGGGTCTCACCTATGAGGGTGCACGCGAATACTGGACGCCCCGGCGCCTGACGCTGGATATCCGTGGCCTAACCGCCCGTTCCGCCGACATCAAGGAAGAGAAGAAGGGCCCAAGCGTCTCGGCGCCTCAAGGAGCGATCGACGGCTTCCTGCGCGGCGCTGGCCTCACCTCGATCGACCAGGCCATCATCAAGACCGATCCGAAGAAGGGCGATTTCTACGTCGCCTATCTGGAAAAGCCCGGCCGTGCGGCCGAAGAAATCATCGCCGATGTCATGCCCGGCATTATCAGGGCTTTCCCCTGGCCGAAGTCGATGCGCTCCGGTTTCGCCTCCATGCCCAAGGGATCCGGCTATGGCGGCATCGAGGGTAAGGGCATGGAAAGCCTGCGCTGGGTGCGCCCGCTGCAATCGATCATCTGCACCTTCGGCCCCGAACATGACGAAGTGCAGGTCATCCCCTTCGAGATTGACGGCATCGTGGCTTCCAACGTCACCTATGGCCACCGCTTCCACGCGCCCGACGCCATCACCGTCAAGCGTTTCGACGATTACGTCTCGAGCCTCGAACGCGCCAAGGTCATCCTCGATGCCGAGCGCCGCAAGGACATGATCCTGCATGACGCCCGCGACATCGCCTTTGCCAATGGCCTCGACCTGGTCGAGGACGAGGGCCTGCTGGAGGAAGTCTCCGGTCTCGTCGAATGGCCGCAGGTTCTGCTCGGCACGTTTGAAGAGGATTACCTCTCGATCCCGGCCGAGATCATCCGCCTGACGATCAAGACCAACCAGAAGTGTTTTGTCGTGCGCCCGCAGGGTGAGACGGACAAGCTCTCCAACCATTTCATCCTGATCTCCAACATCCAGGCCACCGACGGCGGCCGCGAGATCATGCATGGCAATGGCAAGGTCGTGCGCGCCCGCCTGTCGGATGCCCTGCATTTCTGGAAGCGCGACCAGGGCGACCTGCCGGACCTCGACACGCTGAAGGCCTCGGCCGCCAAGTTCGACCTTGACCTGAAGAAGCCGCTCGACCAGCGCATGGCCAAGCTCGATGCGCTGAACGTCACCTTCCACGCCAAGCTCGGCACGCAAGGCGAGCGCGTCGCGCGCATCCGGGCGCTGGCCAAGGTGCTGGCTCCGATCGTGGGCGCCGATGCCGCCCTCGTCGACCGCGCCGTGGTGCTGGCGAAAGCCGACCTGCGCACCGAAGCCGTCGGCGAATTCCCCGAACTCCAGGGCGCGATGGGCCGCAAGTACGCGCTCCTGCAGGGTGAAGTCGCCTCTGTTGCTGCCGCGATCGAAGATCACTGGAAGCCGAATGGCCCTTCCGACCGCCTGCCGGAAGACAAGGTCGGCCTGACGGTCGCGCTTGCCGACAAGCTCGACACGCTCGTCGGCTTCTGGGCCATCGACGAAAAGCCGACCGGTTCGAAGGATCCTTATGCGCTGCGTCGCGCGGCACTCGGCGTCGTGCGCATGATCCTGGAGAAGGGTATCCGGCTGCCGATCGCATCGGTCGCCAAGGATGCCGACCTCCTCTCCTTCTTCCACGACCGCCTCAAGGTCTATCTGCGCGACCAAGGCGCCCGCCACGACATCATCGATGCCGTGCTGACGCCCGATGCCGACGACCTCCTGATGGTTGCCCGCAAGGCCGAAGCCTTGACCGCCTTCATCACCTCGGAAGACGGCCTGAACCTCTTGGCCGGCACCAAGCGCGCCACCCAGTTGCTGGCAGCCGAAGAGAAGAAGGGCACCGTCGTCGCCGATGGCGTCTCGGAAGCGCTGTTGAAGCTCGACGCGGAAAAGTCCCTCTTTGCCGCCATCCAGTCCGCCTCGAAATCCGCCGCCGAGGCCGTGGCATCGGAAGACTTCCGCTCCGCCATGCAGGCGCTCTCCACCTTGCGTGGCCCGGTAGACAAGTTCTTCGAGGACGTCCTGGTCAACGACGAGGACGCCGCCATCCGCGCCAACCGCCTGGCGCTCCTGAAGGCGATCCGCGAGGCGACTGCAACGGTCGCCGACTTCTCCAAGATCACAGGCTGATGATTTGAGACCCCGCTTCGGCGGGGTTTTTCATTTCCAGTGACCGTTTTCTGACCGCGATATCTTGTGTTATTCTTGACGCGAAGAAAGCCGGAGGCCACTCGCATGAACAAGCCCGTCCAGGTGACCATCGCTGAGCCCTTTGACAGCTTCATCGACGCCCAGCTCGAAAGCGGCCAGTTTAAGTCGGCGCAAGAGGTGGTCGAAGCCGGTCTGCAGCTTTTGAAGGAGGAGCAGGCCAGGGTCGAATGGCTGCGCAACGCGCTGATCGAGGGGGAAAACAGTGGGCCCTCCGTTTCTTTCGATCCAGAAGATCTCATGACTTCCGTTCGCGAAAGATGGAAAAGCCGTGGCTGAGATCCGGCTCAGTCCGGCCGCACGCCAGGATTTTCTCGAAATCGGTGACTACACGCGGGATCGATGGTCTGAGGCTCAAGCCGAGCGATACCTCAGGCAGATCCTTGCGATGATCGGGGAAATCGGAGTCCATCCGTTTTCAGGCAGCGAGGTACCTTCATTGCGGCCTGGTTACCGCCGCAGGCGTTGCGGCTCACATCTGATCTTCTACGTCATTCTGGAGGATAGCATGGTGGAAGTTGTGCGCATCATTCACGAGCGAGCCGACTATCTGGGTAAACTGGACGACTGACCTTGATGCCCCCCAAAATCCTCATAAGCGCCTGCCTGCTCGGGCGCCCTGTCCGTTACGACGGCAAGGGCAAGCCCCTCCACGATCCCCTGATTGAGCGTTGGAAGACCGAGGGCCGGCTCGTCGGTTACTGCCCCGAACAGGCCGGCGGCCTGCCGACGCCACGTCCACCCGCTGAAATCGAAGGCGGCAAAAACGGTGACGATGTCCTTGCCGGTCGGGCCCGGGTGTTGGAAGTGACAGGCGGCGATGTCACTGCGGAATTTATCGAGGGTGGCCGCAAGGCCGTGGCCTTCGCCCGCGCGCAGGATTGCCGCTTCGCGCTCCTCATCGACGGCAGCCCATCCTGTGGATCCGGCTTCATCTATGACGGCTCGTTTTCCGGCACCCGCCATCCCGGTTTTGGCGTCACGGCAGCCCTGATGCGTCAGGCCGGCATCGACGTCTTCTCCGACCTGGAACTCGACAAGCTCGAAGCACACATCAAAAGCATCCGCTGAAACGAGAAAGGCCGCCGGATTGCTCCGGCGGCCTTGTGTTCATGGATGCGGTGTTCGCTCAGCTCGCCATGCGATACTGCGGCTGGCCAGCACCAGCCTGGCTGGTCTTGAAGCTGCGGATCAGGTCCAGCAGGTCGCCGGTATCGTTGGCGAGAACCTCGGCCGAGGCCGTGGTTTCCTCGGCCATCGCCGCATTCTGCTGGGTTGCCGTATCGAGCTGGTTGACCGCGGACGAGATCGACCGAAGCGTCGTGTCCTGCTCCTGGGCGCTGTGCGAGATCTTCGAGACGATGTCGTTGGCGCTGGCGATCTGGTCGGAGATGCGCTTCAGCGCTTCGCCGGTCTGGCCGACCAGCTGCACGCCCTGTTCGACCTGAGCCGACGAGCGGGCGATCTGGTCCTTGATCTCCTTGGCGGCAGCCGCCGAGCGCTGGGCAAGCTCGCGAACTTCCTGCGCAACGACGGCGAAGCCCTTGCCGCTTTCGCCCGCACGGGCCGCCTCGACACCGGCGTTCAGTGCAAGCAGGTTGGTCTGGAAGGCGATTTCGTCGATCACGCCGATGATCTTGGTGATCTCGGCGGAAGACTGCTCGATGCCGCTCATGGCGTTGATCGCCTTGGTAACGATCTCGTCACTCTGGCGGGCCTCGTCGCTAACCGTGCCGACGCGATTAGCCGCTTCCCGCGCACCATCCGCCGTCTGGCGAACTGCGACGGTCAGCTCGTCGAGGGCGGCAGACGTCTCCTCAAGATTGGCGGCCTGACGTTCGGTGCGGGTGGCAAGTTCACCCGAGGCCCGACGGATCTCTTCCTTCGATACGGCAATATCGTTGCCCTTGAGGTTGACGCGGGCCATGGCCTCTTCGAGACGGGCGAGCGCATCGTTGAAGTTGTCACGGAGTGCCGCATATTTCGGGCCCAGATCGGCGCAACGCACCGTCAGGTCGCCATGGGCGAGCTGTTCCAGCGACTGGCCGATGGTCGAAACGACATGCGCCTGCTGGCGAGCTTCAGCAAGCTGCGCTTCGGCATTCTGGCTGCGTTCGCTGTCGAGTTCGCGTTTCTGCTCTTCCTGGCGGGCGGCGAGCGCATGGCGCTCGCGCACCTTGTCCTGCAGGCTCTTCGTGGCGGTCGCCATCATGCCGATCTCGTTGCTGAGGTCGGTATGCGGGATGGCAATGTTGACATTCTCGTCGGCCACGGCTTCCAGCGCGTCATGGATCGCCTTGAGCGGGGTGGTGATGTTGCGGATGACGAAATAGGCCGCGATCAGAGCAAGGAAGAAGATCCCGGCGGACATGCCGACCGTCTTCATGATGCTGGACCGGATCTCGGCCTTCAGGTCGTCGGTATAGAGGCCCGTGACAACGACGAGGTTCCAGGGCTCGAACGCCTTGCCGTAAGCGGCCTTCGGGAAGCTGTAATCGTTCGGATCCTGGCCCGGCTTGGGACCGATGAACTCTACGAAACCGCCGCCGGCGCGACCGAGCTTGACCAGTTCGTCGCGGTAGAGGAAGCCGTTGGGGTCGCCCTTGCCCTTGCCGGAATTGCCGACCAGTTTGGTATTGGGATGAAAGACCATCACGACGTCGTAGTCATAGGCGAAGAAATAGCCGTCCGGCTCGAAGCGCATCTTTCCAACCTGCCCGTAAGCGAGCTTCTGGGCCTCCTCGACGGAGAACTCGCCAGCCGCGGCGCGGTCGTTGTAGTCCTTCATGACCGAGAGCGCCGATTCCACCTGTGTTCTCAGAAGTTCATAGCGCTGCTGGTAGATGGTCTCGGTGGAGGAACGGACCTGCAGATAAGTGGCGGCGGCAAAAGCCGCCATCAGGCCACCGATCAGCAAGATCAGCTGGAAGGAAATCCGGAGGTTTTTCATGGGCGAGGGAGCTTTCGTCTGTCGTGCGGTTCGGGCGCCAGGGAGGTGGAACAGTCGAACGGATCGGCACGTCATGTCCCGAGTATTTGCAAGACAGCCTCGCCTTTAAAGATTTAAATGAATTTAAGCGTCCACAGATGCGGCGATATGAAAAAACACCGATGATATATGGGGGAGGGGCTCACGGCATAACGCCCGGGACTGGGCCGGGCGTTATGTCCGTGTCGACCACGAGAGACCGCCGCGCCCGGATCGTTAGGCGGGCGGATGGGGGGATTAGTTTAGACGCAGGTCGAAGCCTGCCAGCGCCGGTGCCTTGTGGGTCTCGATCGGTGCATCGACGGCGGCGGTCGTTGCGCCATGGTCGATTTCGTTGACTGCGGGCAGGCCGCCTGCGACGATAGTCGAGCCGTCGGTGGCCCAGCCTGTCGCGGATGTGTAGACCACGACGGGCGAGCCGCCGAGCCAGCTCTCCACCCGCTTCAGCTTCTTTTCGCCATCTACATCGACCACTTCCGCGGTCTGGCTGCCGCTTGGAACGGTGGGGACCTGATAATCTGTCCGTCCGACCCGCGCAGCGGGCGGCGGGCAGTGGGCGCAATCGATCGTCAGAATGCTCGGCTGGCTCGTGGAAAGTCCGGTCACGGTCGAGATCGAACCGGCCTGAGCCGGCATGGCAAGCGCCGAGACGGCAAGCATCATGGATGTCGAAACGATGAAACGCATCACGTTATTCCCCGATTGTTGGGATGAACATTAGCGATCGTTTCTTTCGATCCGGTCAGGAGCTTTGGTAAAATTTGAACGAATGATCGATTTCATGCTCCCGGCAGTGGGAGAGCGCTTGCCCGTCAGGCCTTTTCGCGCTCGATCGCCCGCCAGCCGATGTCGCGGCGGCAGAAGCCGTTCTCCCATTTTACGGCATCAACCAGGCCATAGGCCGCAGCCTGAGCCTCGGCTACGCTCGTGCCGCGGGCCGTGGCGTTGAGCACACGTCCACCCGTTGCCACCAGCTGGCCGTCTTTGATCGCCGTTCCCGCATGAAAGACCTTGGCACCATGGCGCGCCTCAGGAAGCGAGGCAATCGGCGTCGCCTTGTCATAGGCACCCGGATAGCCTTTGGACGCCAGCACCACGGTCAGTGCCGGGTCCTCGCTCCACTCGGCCGTCACTTGATCCAGCGTGCCGGTGGCCGAGGCATGGAGGATGGCCAAAAGATCGCTCTTCAGCCGCATCATCAGCACCTGGCATTCCGGATCGCCAAAGCGGACATTGTATTCGATCAGTTCGGGACCCTTCTCGGTGATCATCAGCCCGGCGAAGAACACGCCCTGGAAGGGGTGGCCCATCTCGGCCATGCCGCGCATCGTCGGCTCGATGATCTCCTTCATCGTCCGTTCGACCATCTCAGGTGTCATCACAGGTGCCGGCGAATAGGCGCCCATGCCGCCGGTATTCGGCCCGGTATCGCCGTCGCCCACACGCTTGTGGTCCTGGGCAGTCGCGAGGGCCAAAAGCGACTTGCCGTCTGAAAGGCAGAAGAAGCTCGCTTCCTCGCCATCGAGAAACGCCTCGACCACGACTTCCGCACCGGCTGCCCCAAAGGCGCCCTCGAAGCAGTCGTCGATGGCGCTGAGCGCCTCATCCAGCGTCATGGCAACCGTCACGCCCTTGCCAGCGGCAAGCCCATCGGCCTTGATGACGATCGGCGCGCCTTGTTCGCGCACATAGGCCTTGGCTTTTGGCGCATTGTTGAAGCGCAGATAGGCGCCGGTCGGAATGTTGAAGCGCGCGCAGACATCCTTGGTGAAGCCCTTGGAGCCCTCAAGCTGGGCCGCCGCCGCCGACGGCCCGAAGACCGCGATGCCTGCCTCGCGCAACCGGTCGGCAATGCCGGCGACCAGAGGTGCCTCCGGCCCGACGACAACAAAGTCGATCGCCTTGTCCTTGCAGAACTGCACGACCGCGCCGTGATCCTCGATATCGAGCGAGACAAGCTCCGCCTCTTCCTCGATGCCGGGATTGCCAGGCGCTGCATAGAGCTTGGTCAGCAGCGGCGACTGGGCAATCTTCCAGGCAAGCGCATGTTCGCGTCCACCCGACCCGATCAACAGAACCTTCATCGCCAGCCTCCAGTGCCACAAGGGAATGCCCGGCGGTTAAGGGGGAAGGGGAGAAAGGTCAAGCCGAATTGACCTTGGATGGCCCTGCTTTCCTGTGAAGTGGGGCGGATGCCCGTTGCCTTGCCGCATTCGCCCGCTATGGTCCGCACCCTGAATGAATGAATGGAACACCCATGGCCGACGACATCAGATCCATTGCCGCCCTCATCGCCACCGAGATCAATGCCCGTCCCGACCAGGTCACAGCGGCGGTCGGCCTGCTGGACGAGGGTGCCACGGTTCCCTTCATCGCCCGCTACCGCAAGGAAGTGACCGGCGGCCTGGATGACACGCAGCTGCGCAACCTCGCCGAACGGCTGATCTATCTGCGCGAGCTTGCCGCGCGTCGCAAATCGATTTTTGAGAGCATCGACGGCCAGGGCAAGATGACCGACGAGCTCGCCCGCAAGATCGCTCAGGTCACCACCAAGGCCGAGCTCGAAGATCTTTATCTGCCTTACAAGCCGAAGCGCCGCACCCGCGCCGAGATCGCCCGCGAAAAGGGTCTGCAGCCGCTCGCCGACGCGATCCTCGCCGACCGCACGAGCGACCCGCAGAAGCTGGCTACGGCCTACATCACCGAGGAAGTCCTCGACGTGAAGGCAGCGCTTGAAGGCGCCCGCGACATCATCGCCGAGCAGATCTCGGAAAATGCCGATCTCATTGGCCGCCTGCGCAACGACATGAAGGATCGTGCGATCCTTTATTCGAAGCTCGTCGACGGCAAGGCCGAGGCCGGCGCCAAATTCTCGGACTACTTCGACCATTTCGAACGCTGGGCGACTGTGCCCGGCCACCGTGCGCTCGCCATGCTGCGCGGCTGGAACGAGGAGTTCCTGTCGCTCTCGATCGAGGTCGACCGTGACGACACGTCCCCTGTTAAAACCAGCCAGCGCATGATCGCCGCCGCCTATCAGGTCGCCGGCAAAGGCCCCGCCGACCAGTGGCTGCTGGAGGTTGCCGGCTGGACATGGCGGGTGAAGCTCTCCGTGTCGCTGTCGCTCGACCTGATGCGCGATCTGCGTGAACGCTCCGAGGAAGAGGCGATCCACGTCTTCGCCCGAAACCTGAAAGACCTGCTGCTCGCCGCCCCCGCAGGCTCTCGCCCGACCATGGGCCTTGACCCTGGCATCCGCACCGGCGTCAAGGTCGCCGTCATCGATGGCACCGGCAAGGTGGTCGAGACGACCACCGTCTATCCTTTCCAGCCGCGCAACGACATCCGCGGCAGCCAGACCGAACTCGCCAGCCTCATCCGCAAGCACAATGTCGAGCTGATCTCGATCGGCAACGGCACCGGCAGCCGCGAGACGGAAAAGCTGGTGGCCGATATGCTCGCCCAGTTCCCCGCGACCGCCCCGAAGCCGACAAAGGTCATCGTCTCGGAAGCCGGCGCCTCCGTCTATTCAGCCTCGGAAACGGCGGCCAAGGAATTCCCCAATCTCGACGTCTCCCTACGCGGCGCCGTCTCGATTGCCCGTCGCCTGCAGGACCCGCTGGCCGAACTCGTCAAGATCGAGCCGAAGTCGATCGGCGTCGGCCAGTACCAGCACGATGTTGATCAGGGCCGCCTCGGGCGCTCGCTGGATGCCGTTGTCGAAGACGCGGTGAATGCCGTCGGTGTCGATGTGAACACGGCGTCCGCCCCGCTGCTCGCCCGCGTCTCGGGCCTCGGCAAGACGACGGCGGAGGCCATCGTCGCCCATCGCGACGAGACCGGCCCCTTCGGCAGCCGCAAGGATCTCCTGAAAGTGCCGCGCCTCGGCGCCCGCACGTTTGAGCAATGCGCCGGCTTCCTGCGTATCCCGAACGGCAAGGAGCCGCTCGACGCCTCCTCCGTCCACCCGGAAGCCTATGGCGTGGCGAAGAAGATCGTCGCCGCCTGTGGCCGCGACCTGCGCTCGCTGATGGGCGACAGCGCGACGCTGAAAGGCCTCGATCCGAAGCGCTTTATCGACGAGCAGTTCGGTCTGCCGACGGTCAAGGACATCATTGCCGAATTGGAAAAGCCGGGTCGCGACCCGCGTCCAAGCTTCAAGACCGCCACCTTTGCCGAGGGCGTTGATGAAATCACCGATCTCAAGGTCGGCATGACGCTGGAAGGCACCGTGACCAATGTCGCCGCCTTCGGCGCCTTCGTCGATATCGGTGTGCATCAGGATGGACTGGTCCACGTCTCGCAGCTTGCCGATCGCTTCGTCAAGGATCCGCATGAGGTGGTGAAGGCAGGCGATGTCGTGAAGGTCCGCGTCGTCGAGGTCGACGTCAAGCGCAAGCGCATTGCCCTCACCATGCGGAAAGACGGCGGCGAGGCGCAACAGCCCTCGATGCGCGGCGATGCCAAGGGCAATGCCAGCGCCATGAAGCATTCCAACGCTCGCCCGCCGAAGCCGGAACAGCCTGCGATGGGTGGTCTGGGTGCGGCGCTTGCCGAGGCCATGCGCAAGAAATAGCATAAAGAAACAGGCCGGAGCTCATCACTCC
This sequence comes from Rhizobium sp. R86522, assembly GCF_042466255.1. Lineage (NCBI taxonomy): Bacteria > Pseudomonadati > Pseudomonadota > Alphaproteobacteria > Hyphomicrobiales > Rhizobiaceae > Rhizobium > Rhizobium sp. R86522. The sequence continues at coordinate 2,710,686 of NZ_JAXHBX010000001.1, read as the reverse complement.
GGCCTGCCCATCGCCCCTCGAAAGCTACCGCTCAATGAGCGGCTGCACAGTCCTGGCAGAATGGCGTATGCGGCACGGCTTTCAGCCGCTCGATCGAAATCGGCTCGCCGCATGTCACGCATTGACCATACCGCCCCTTGGCAATTCGGTCCAGAGCGGCATCGATCGCTCGCAATTCCTCCTCGCCGACCTGGCCGAATTCCTCCAGCACTTCGTCGTTCTCCGCCTCGGTGGCGCGTTCGGTGCTGTCGGCACTCTTCAGGGTGCCGAGATCGGTGTCGATCTTCTTCAGCCGCCGCTCGATCTCGTCCTTGCGGGCAAGCAGGATGCGTTCGAAATGGGCCGTGTCCATGGCTTGTACGGGGTTCTCCATCATAACATCACCGATCGACCAGCACGGAGATCTTCGAGTGGCGCACCACCCGGTCTGCTGTGGCGCCGATGAAATAGTTCGAGAAGTCGGGCACATGCGAACCAACGATGATCAGGTCCGCCTTGTGTTCCTCGGCCGTCGCCAGGATCTCGCGGGCTGGGGCGCCGGAGCGGATCTCGATATGGGCGCTGACCCCTGTCGTTTCCTTGAGCGTGACGAGCTTGGCCTTGGCGTCGTTGATCGCGCCCTCGATGAGGTCGACCGGAACGTCGATCGCCAGGTAGCCGGGGATGTCCTCGATGATGGTCAGAAGCACGATCTCGCCGCCTGCGTCGAGCAGGGACTTTGCCTTGGTCAGGATCGTCTCGCCGACAGCAATGGCTGCCGGATCGACCGGAACGATGATCTTCTTGTACATCTTGCTCTCCTTTATCACCCACCGGGTGTTTCCTCTTTATGAGGGCAGAATGCGTCCGTTGGTGCTGCGCCGCATTGATCAGGATCAACTTTGAGGCGTGTCGGGTCGTCAATCTTTATCGAACGATGTTTCGAAGAAATGTCGTCTTTTGTGAACGACGGTTTTATCCCATATCTGGGTCCAGAGGTCGCTTTCGGCCGCAGGAGAAACGTGATGACATCCGCCCATGCAGAAACCGCATCCTTTGCCCTAAGCCGCCCCGTGCATGTCGGCCGCGCCCATCTCGTCGTGCGTGATCTGGAGATGATGGCCGGCTTCTACGAGAAGGCCCTCGGGCTGAAGCGCTTGGCGCATGGACCGAGTGGTGTCGAGCTCGGCGCCGGTGATCGCGTTCTCCTGACCCTGACGACGCGCGGCGATGCAGCCGCTGCACCCCGCAATGCAGCCGGTCTCTTTCACAACGCCTTCCTCATGCCCGATCGCGCCGAGCTCGCCCACTGGCTGGCGCACGCTGCCAATCTCGGCCTCCAGTTCGAAGGTGCCAGCGACCACCTTGTGAGCGAGGCGATCTACCTCTCCGACCCGGAAGGCAACGGCATCGAGGTCTACCGGGACCGCAAGCCGGAGGAATGGACCTATCATCCTGATGGGACCGTCGAGATGGACACGCGCCGGCTTGATCTGCAGGCGCTCTATGACGGTGCTCCGAAGACCCCGTGGGCCGGCATCTCGCAGGACGCGGCTCTTGGACATATTCATCTCCAGGTCGGCGACGTGCCTGAAGCGGACCGTTTCTACGAAGGCGTGCTTGGTCTGAAGAAGATGGCGAGCTATCCGGGAGCGAGCTTCTATGCCTCCGGCAGCTACCATCATCATGTGGCCGCCAACATCTGGAACAGCCGCAAGGCGCCAGCTCGCACAGGGGCAATGACCGGGCTCCAGGACTACGAACTCGCCTTCAACGATCATTCTGTTCTGACCGACGTGCTCGCCACCCTGGAGAGCCTGGAAATCAGGGTGGAGCGGACCCCGCGCGGCTTCAGTCTCGCAGATCCATGGGGCATCGGTCTGACGCTGGTCGCACCTCAGAGCTGATCTGCCGTATCCGAAACACTGACCGTGTTATTCCCGGTGGAACGGATGTTGTTCCCGCACGTTGAAGGACGTCGCGAGGGAACAACATCATGTCATCATCTATCAGCCGAGAGAAATGCCTGTCCGGGAGCGTCCGGTGAACGTGCAGGTCAACCACCGCCATAGCCCCTCTCGCAAGGTCCGATTCAAGAAGACGGGGCTCGACTATGTCGTGTCCTGGTCGGTCATTGGTCTTTTTCTGATCTTTGCGCTTGTCGCGCTGCATCTGGCTTCGTTCATCCTCATCCCGCTGACCATGGCGATCGTCGTCGGCCTCATCCTCGGAATTGCGGCCGACCGTCTCGGCAAGCTCGGCATGCCGCCCACTGTGACGGCCGTCATCTTGTCCGGCCTTTTCCTGGTCCTGCTACTCGTTCTGGTCAGCATCGTCTGGACGCCGATCAACATGTTGGTCGAAAATGGTCCGGACATGATCAATCGCACGATCGAATATCTTGAGGGTATTCCGTGGATGCAGCGGCCCCTGGCAATCCTGTCGCGCGGGCCGGATTCCATGGAAACAATGCTGGAGAATTCCGGCACCATTCTTTCGACCGTTGCAGCCGGCGTGACGCCAGCCCTTGTGCAGCTCTTCATCTTCATCGCCGGCCTGTTGCTTTTCCTGTCCTGTCGGTTGGCACTGCGTCGAGAACTGATCCGCGCCTTTTCCGACCGTGCGCGTCGTCTGAAGGCCATCCGCCTTTTCAACGAGGTCGAGGAAGCGCTCGGCTATTATTTTGCGACGGCGGTCGTCGTTTACGGTATCTTCGGTGCTGTCGCCGCAGTGGTCGCGTGGATCGGCGGTCTGGGTACACCGGCGCTTTGGGGTGTGGCGGCTTTTCTGCTCAGCTTTATCCCATTTCTCGGCATAGCCATGGTCACCATCGCCATGGCGATCGCCGGCTTGCTGGTGCATGAAAGCCTCTTTATCGGCCTCCTGCCGGCCTTTGTCTTCTTCCTTCTCGATGGTCTCCTGGAAAACCTGCTGATCCCGGCGGTAATGGGCAAGCGGCTGCAGATGAACGCCTTCATGCTCTTTGTCGCCATCGTCTTCTGGACCTGGTTATGGGGTGCCGTGGGCGCCATGCTCGCAGTCCCGCTGACCTTGATCTGCATGACGCTGTATGGCGGGATCGTGCCGCAGACCCGGATACAGCCCAATCTTCCTGGCTGAGGGACTGTCATTCACCCGTCATGGCCAGGGCCTATGCACCGCCGAAAACCAGAAACGGTGCATCCATGACTGACACTCTCGCCCGCCTGCGGCTCGGCATCATCGCAGATCCACAATATGCCGACCTCGACCCGGATCGGGAGCGGGACCGATACTTCCGCCGCTCGCTCGACAAGCTCGGTGAAGCCGTGCAGCACTTCAATGCCCAGAACCTCGATGCCGTGGTGGTGCTGGGCGACCTGATCGACCGCGGTTGGGAGAATTTCCCACCCGTTCTCGATCTTCTCGAGACGTTGCAGGCGCCGCGCATCCTGCTGCCTGGCAATCACGACTTCATGGTTGACCCGGCGCGCCTGGCGCAGGTTTACCCCAGGCTCGGGATGCCGGCGCCCTATCATGCAGTGCGAATGAAGGGCCTTCGTCTACTGGTCACAGATGGCAACGAGATCTCGCTCTTCGCTCCGCCGGAGGGCGACCCAAGGCGGATCGAAGCCGAGCAGCGTCTTGCTGCGTTGCGGGAACAAGGTGCGCCGAACGCCAACAGGTGGAATGCCGGCATTTCCGAGCGTCAGATGACCTGGATCGCCGATCAACTTGCGGCCGCCGAGGAAAGCGGCGAAGACGTCATTCTTCTCGGGCACTACCCCATCTACCCGCCATCCGATCATGCGCTTTGGGGTGCAGAGGCTCTCTCCGGTCTCATCGCCGAGTCCCCCTCGGCCCTGGCCTACCTAAACGGCCACCAGCACACCGGCAATTATGCCGAGAAGAACGGCGTTCACTTCGTCAATTTCCGTGGCATGGTCGATACGGAGCATCAGAACGCCTTCGCGGTCCTTTCCATCTTCGATGACCGGATCGAGATCGCGGGACATGGTCGCGAACCCGACCGCAGCCTTCAGCTGCGTCCCTGCAAGCGCCGTACAGGCATCTTCGCTGACAATTCACTGACAGCCTGCTGACGTGAATTCGTCATAAATATCTGAAACTTGCCAAGGGTGATGCTCATCACTCCTTTGTGACTTCAATCGGATGTTCCAAGGCGTCAAACATAGGATGCCCTGCTAACGATCGCCGGTGCGTCCGGCTGAGCCCCTGGAGAAAAGCTGATGAAGTTGAAACTCGTTCTGTCTGCCGCGACGGCGATCTGTCTTGGCGTGACCGCAGCGATTGCTGCGGGCGAACCGCAGGCCGTGCGTCAGGATGAAATGAAGAAGGTCGGCGGTGCCATGGGCGCGCTCGGCGGTATCGCGAAGGGCGAGAAGCCCTATGACGCGGAAGCCGTGAAGGCAGCCCTCACTACGCTCGCCGAAGTCGGCAAGACCTTCCCCGACCATTTTCCCGCGGGCACCGAAACCGGCATGGAATCCGAAGCCGCGCCGGCGATCTGGCAGAACATGGACGACTTCAAGGCCAAGTCCGCCAAGCTCGCTTCCATCGCGGAAGCCCAGCTCGCCGCACTTCCGGCTGATCAGGCCGGCGTCGGTGCTACGATGCAGGCCGTCGGTGCCACTTGCGGCGATTGCCACCAGACCTACCGTCTGAAGAAGTAAGGCCCTCCCGGCGGGTGATCTCCGGACGACCTGGATCGCCCGCCGAATTGCACGCTTCCAGGCGTGTGCATGCAGTAGACGGAGGCCTGAGATGGCATCGACATGGGTAAAGGGGCTCGGTACGCTCGCCGTGCTCGGTGCAGCCGGTTTCGGCACGTTCCTTTTCATCACCGCGCCTCAGCGCCAGGACCCTGCGGTCTGGGCCAATCTCGGCGAACCAGATCTCACCCATGGACGAGAAGTGTTCTTTGCCGGTGGTTGTGCGAGTTGCCATGCGCCGGTCGGAGCCACGGGCGATGCGCGGCTGGTCCTTTCGGGCGGCGCACCGCTGAAGAGCGATTTCGGCACCTTCCACGCACCCAACATTTCCAGCGACCCGCAAGCCGGTATCGGCGCCTGGACACTCGCCGAGTTCGGCGATGCCATGACCCGTGGAGTGGGTCGCGCGGGCGAACACCTTTACCCGTCCTTCCCCTACGGCTCCTATGCGCGCATGACGCCGAAGGATATCAACGACCTCTACGGTTTCATGAAGACGCTGCCGGCGAGTGATGCCGTAGCACCTGCGCATGAGTTGGGCTTCCCATTCAACCAGCGCATCGCGCTCGGCGGCTGGAAATTCCTGTTCTTCAGCGATGCCCCGCGCGTTGAACTGGCCGATGCCTCCGACATGCTGAAGCGTGGCCAGTATCTCGTCGAAGGCCCTGGTCATTGCGGCGAATGCCATACGCCGCGCAATGCGCTCGGAGGCTTCCTTTCCGGCCAGTGGCTCGCCGGCGGTCCCAATCCGGATGGTGAGGGCACGATCCCCAACATCACGCCGGGCTCGAAGAGCATGGGGTCGTGGAGCGAAGGCGATATCGTCACCTATCTCGAAACCGGTTTCACACCCGATTACGACAGTGTCGGCGGTTCCATGGTCGAGGTGCAGAAGAACATGGCGGAACTGACGGCCGCCGATCGCGAGGCGATTGCCGCCTATCTGAAGGCGATCCCGGCGGTGCAATGATACCAAGTGTCGATGATAGGGATCTATAGGATCGGCTCGACCGCAATTTTTGGCTAGGAGAGGTCCGAAGAGCGATGCTGACGCAGCGGTCAAGGAACTCGGCGACGCCAGAATAGGCGGGAAGCCGACCAAGCGTGGCTTATTGCAGGCCCCTGGCGTTGTTGCGCCGCTTGGCCGATGCGGGAGCATCGCCCGGCGCGCCGCGCCTAGCCAGCAACCCGCAATAAGCCATCCTATGGGTTCTTATCATCGACACTTGGTACAAGCTTTCACGGCTCTGTTCAGCATCGCGCAAGCCTTGTCTGTCATCTTTCCGTCGTCGAAATGACTGCGGAGGGGATATGAGCATCGAACGCCGGCGGATGGAGAATGCGCTCCGGTCCCTGCTCGACAACTATCCGGACCCCGCTCTGCACCGCTGGGTGCATGAGACTGTTGGTGCTTTTGAGAAGCGCCTCTCGGCCATCGTTGACCCGCGCGAGCGCGATCACGCCCAGCAGGCGGCTCTCATCCTGATCAAGACAACGCTGCAGAAATGGTCGGAGAATCCGCCCGTCAGGCACTGATGCGGACAACATCAGTTCTCAACGGCGATGCTCGGCGGCAAACATCGTCAGCTCTTCCTCTGCTTCAGGCCCGAAGAGATCAAGCGCCTTCAGCACTTCGATCGTAAAGGTATCCGGTGCCGAGCCGGCTGCGGTCACGATCTTTCCGTCGCGCGCTGCCTGTGGTTGGTCCACATACCGAGCCTCCCCGCGATAACCGGGATACTTCTTGTGCGACGCGAGCGCATTTCCGGTATGCGCGACGTCGTCGAGCACGCCTGTCGCCGCCAGCGCGCTCGCGGCCGCACAGATCCCGCCGAGAACCTTGCCTTTGTCACGAAACGCCGTGGCGAGCGCTGTGAAGTCGAACGCCACACCCTTTTCCCAGGCATAGCCGCCGGGAATGATCAGCGCATCGAACTGCTCGGCATCGATCGCGTCAAAGCCGACGTCGGGTGTGACCTTCAGCCCGCCCATGGAGATGACGGGTTTGCCATCCGGGCTTGCCGTCACCACTTCGCAGTCGAGCCAGTAACGCGTTGCCGCCATCAGGAGCGCGGGTTCCCAGTCGGCATAGTCGTTCTGCAGGGCAATCACGATGCGGGGCATGAGGTTCCTCCTTGCGTCTGTCGGGTGAGGCTCAGCTCAAGGCCTGCAGGTAACGCATGCCGGTGACCGGGCGCGGAATGAAGTCCATGTTTTCGTAGAAGCGGTGGGCTGCGAAATTGCCGGTGGCAGCCGACACCGAAAGAAAGTCACAGCCGGAAGCGCGGGCGATCTGGCGGGCCCGGTCGACGAGATGCTGGCCGATGCCGTTGCCGCGCTGTCTGTCGCGCACGAACAGATGATGCAGTTCCATGCCGCGCTTGCCTTCTTGCGCCTTGTAGAGCGGCACGAGGATGGCGTAGCCGATCAGGCCCTCTTCGCCGCTGTCGGCAACCAGCGCCTGGATCCAGGGCATGGGTCCGAACAGATCGCGCTCCAGGACATCAGGCGTCATCGCCGAAGCATCGCCGTGATGCTGCGCGAGCGCCAGAATCATAGCGTTGAGTTGCGGCAGGTCGCGCGGCTTGGCATGGCGGATGGACACGATCGGCGGGCGGGGGAGTGTAAGGTTTGTATCTTCGGTCATGTTGCTTTCCCTTGGTCTCATTTCGTGCCGTCAGGGGAAAGTCGTCCGGAAAACAACAAGGCCGCCTGACGGCGGCCTGTTGACAATGTGATCTTGTCAGGCCGCCGGTTACCGGTAGGCCCAAAAATACGTGCAGGAGATGGTTGCGCGGATATCGATCATGGCGGGTGTGATGCGCCAGTTTAAATCGATTGTCAACGGGGGAACTGTCAGCTGTTTTGAAGCTGGCGATATGGTATGCTTGTCTCCATGGAGGTCGACAGATGACCATTAGTCTTAAACTCGACGACAATGATCGGGAGAGGATCGAACGTCAGCTGGCGAGCGGTCGGTTTTCCGATGCCTCGGCGGTTGTCCGCGCCGGCTTGGAACTACTTGATGAGCTTGATGGTGCAAGAGATCGCTGGCTCGACGTCGAAATTCCTGCTCGTTTCGCCGATGCCAGACAAAATCCCGACCGGCTGATCTCTGGCGACGAGATATTTGCGCGACTTGAGGCGCGCCACCGCAGTCGCGTGAGTGACCGGTAACATGACCCGGCCGCTGATTATCCATCCGGATGCGGCCGGAGAGCTCAATGACCTATACGATTACATCGCGGAACGCTCGGGCTCGGACAGGGCGTGGAGCTATGTCAGTGCCGTAAAATCCCTCCTCGCCGATCTCTGCGCCTACCCTGAGCGTGGAAGTTTGCGAAGCGGCGCGGTAGACGGGCTTCGGATCATCGGCTTCCGCCGACGCCTGAGCATTGCCTTCGTCGCCCGGGAAGGTGACGTCTTGGTGCTCGGCTTCTTCTATGCAGGTCGCAATATTGATGCGGCACTGCTCGACCAGCGGGCCAATCCAACCGAGGACCCTTGACCATCACCGCTCCACCTCTGCCCCGGCGCTGGGCCGTGAGCATCGGTCCTCAATGCTCGTGTTCGCACAGCCCGTGATCGGACAGTGCCCGGATCACATAACAGTCGCCGATCGTATGGCATTCCCCATGCGAGACGATGCGGGCGAGCTCCGCCTCCAGCTTCTTCAGCCGCGCAATCTTTTCCCTGACATCATCGAGCTGTTCCCGGGCGATGTGGTCTGCCCGCTCGCAGGGCTCTTCCGGATGGCCGCTGAGCGTCAGCAACTCCCGAATCGCCTCGATCGGAAATCCGAGATCCCGCGCATGGCGGATGAAGGTCAGTCGCTCAAGATCGGCCTTCTCGTAGCGCCGCTGATTGCCTTCCGTGCGATCCGGGGCCGAGATCAGCCCCATCTGCTCGTAGTAACGGATGGTCGGCACCTTGACCCCCGCGCGCCGGGACAGATCCCCGATCGAAAACATGAAATAACCCCTTGAACCTCTAGTCACTAGAGATCCTAAGGTCGATGCATGACCACATCAAGACCTGAAGGAAATCAAAGATGAGTGCTGCTTGCGGCCATGACCATGCCCCTTTCGACGGCATGTCCGACACCTACAAGCGCCGGCTCTGGCTGGTGATTGCCATCAATGCCGCCATGTTCGCCGTGGAAATGACGGCCGGACAGCTGGCACGTTCCCAGGCATTGCAGGCCGATGCGCTGGATTTCTTCGCCGATGCCGTAACCTACGGCATTTCGCTCGCCGTGATCGGCGCCTCGCTGAAAACCCGCAGCATGGCTGCCGCCGCCAAGGGTGTGAGCCTCTTCCTGATGGGCCTCTGGGTCTTCGGCTCCACAGTCTGGCGGGCCTTTGAAGGCGGCGTGCCAGAGGCGCCGGTCATGGGCCTCATCGGTTTCCTGGCGCTTGGCGCCAATGTCGCGAGCGTGCTTCTCCTGATGTCCTACAAGGACGGGGACGCCAATGTGCGTTCTGTCTGGCTCTGCTCGCGCAACGATGCGATCGGCAATGTCATCGTCATGATCGCGGCCCTCGGCGTCTGGGGCACCGCGACTGCCTGGCCCGACCTGATTGTCGCCGGCATCATGGCAGGCCTGTTCCTCAGTTCCTCCGTCCAGATCCTCAACCAGAGTTACCGCGAGTGGAGGGCGGGCGAAGCAATAACCCTGTCATCGTCCTGCTGCGGGACGGGGAAGGCATCCTGCGGGTCGGGGCATGATCATGATGACGCTCACCATGAACACGGCGCAGAGCACGTGCATCGTCACCCCTGACGGACGTCCAGACGCAAGAAAGCCGGCCTGGCATCATGCCGGCCGGCCTTCTTGACCGCATCGTCTCATCAGAATTCCTGATAGGGCGAAGGGGGTATCTCGTATTCCCGGTAGGCGGCTTCCACCATCTGCACCCGGGAATCGGCAGGCTGGCGATCCCGGTTCGGGCCATTGCCGATGTCGACGATCGCCTTGCGCGAGCCTTCGACGGTCCACAAGGCCGAAGCCAGCTGGTTCGACAGGAGCGTACTGGAAAACGTGCTCGCACCGCTTCCGCGGGGTGCGCTGGTGTTGGACGTTTCGGGGGCAGCATCCTCCGCGCCTGCCGTGTTCGGCACGTATCGGCTTTGGTAGGAGTAGCCGCTCAGGCCGCTTTCGATCCTCATGGCGGACACCTCAGTTGAAGAATTAACCTTTTGTTAACCTTTCAACCTTGCGCGAAGCTTGCGCCGGCGATGTCGCCATGAGAATTGCCCCTTGCGCAATGTCGCGACTGAAAGTACGGGCGGCGAATCGAAATTTTAAGGCGCGGCTGTTTCAGGCATTGCCGAAACAATACCGAAAACGCACCCGTTATTGCTTGGAGTCTGCGACCGCGCTGCCGCTTTAGACCTTCCCCGCCACCTTGATCGCATAGGCATATTCAAACGCGATCTCTTCCAATCGCTGGAAACGCCCCGACTTGCCGCCATGGCCTGCGGCCATGTTGGTCTTCAGCAGGAAGGGGCCTGCATCCGGCGCCGTATCCCGCAGCCGCGCGATCCACTTGGTCGGCTCCCAATAGGTGACACGCGGGTCGGTGAGGCCTGAAAGAGCGATGATCGGCGGATAGGGCTTCTTCTCGACATTGTCGTAAGGGCTGTAGGCCGCGATCCAGCGATATTCCTCTTCCGACTCGATCGGGTTGCCCCATTCCGGCCATTCCGGCGGGGTGAGTGGCAGCGTGTCGTCGAGCATGGTGTTGAGCACATCCACGAACGGCACGGCGGCGATGATGCCGGCGAACTTCTCTGGCGCCATGTTGGCGACGGCACCCATCAGCATGCCGCCGGCCGAGCCGCCTTCGGCGATGATCCGGTCAAAGGAGGTGAACTTCTCCTTCACCAGGTGGTCGGCAGCCGAGATGAAGTCCTTGAAGGTATTGACCTTCTTTTCCATCTTGCCGTCTTCGTACCAGGAGAAGCCCTTGTCCTTGCCGCCGCGGATATGGGCGATGGCATAGACGAAGCCGCGATCGGCGAGCGACAGGCAATTGGTGTTGAAGCCGGCGGGAATGGTGATGCCATAGGCACCGTAACCATAGAGCAGGCAGGGGGCGGAGCCGTCGAGCTTCGTGTCGCGGCGGTAGAGCAGGGTAACCGGCACCGTCTCGCCGTCATGCGCTTCGGCAAAGACGCGGCGGGTGACATAATCCTCCGGGTTATGGCCTGATGGTACTTCCTGGGTCTTCAGAAGTGTGCGCTCGCGCGTCGCCATGTTGTAGTCGAACAGCTGGCTTGGCGTCGTCATCGACGAATAGGAGAAGCGGATGATATCGGTTTCGTATTCCGCAGCGCCCTGAAGTCCCAGCGAATAGGCTTCTTCCGCAAAGGCAATCGAGTGCTCCTCGCCCGACTTGCGGTCGCGGATCATGATGACAGGCAGACCCTCGCGACGTTCCAGCCAGACGAGGTGGCGGGCGAACGCCATGTGGTTGAGGATTAGACGGCCCGGCTCGTGCGGCACGAGGTCTTTCCAGTTCGCTTTGCCCGGCGCGGTCACCGGCGCCTCGACGATCTTGAAGTCCTTGGCATCATCGGCATTGGTCAGGATGTAGAAGACATCGCCGCCTTCCGTCATCGAATATTCCACGCCCTCTTCGCGCTCGGCGACCAGCACGGGCTCAGTCGTCAAATCCTTGGTGGACAGCAGGCGGTATTCGGATGTTTCGTGGTCGTGGATGTCGATGAAGATGAAGTCGTCGAGCAACGAGCCGCCGACGCCCATGAAGAAACCGGGGTCCTTTTCCTCATACACCAGCCGGTCAGACGACTGCGGTTGACCCACGATATGGTGGAAGACCTTTGACGGACGGTGGTTCTCATCCTGCAGCGTATAGAAGAAGCTCTTGCCATCAGGCGCCCAGACACCGCCGCCGGCGGTATTTTCGAGCACATCGTCCAGATCCTGCTTGGTGGAGAGATCGCGGATCCGCAGCGTGTAGTATTCCGAGCCCTTGTCGTCGTAACCCCAGATGCCGAAGCTGTGGTCTGTCGTGTGATCGATGCCGGACAGGCGGAAATAGTCCTTGCCGACAGCTTCCTTGTCGCCATCGAGCAGCAGGTCGCGGATCGACTCGTCCTTCGGGCTGCCGTCACGCGGAATGCGGAAATAGCGCGGCTGCTCGCCGCCGGTGACAAAGGCAGAGCCATAGGCAAAGGGGCCGTCCTTCATCGGGATCGAGGAATCGTCTTCCTTGATACGACCCTTCATCTCGGCAAACAGCGTCTTCTGCAGCTCCTTGGTGTCCGCCATCGCCGCTTCCATATAGGCGTTCTCGGCTTCGAGAGTGGAGCGGATTTCCGGATCGAGGATCGAGGTATCCTTGAACATGGCCTGCCAGTTGTCGGCGCGCAGCCAGGCGTATTCGTCCGTTCTCGTGATGCCGTGACGGGTATCGGAATCGGGCTTCTTGGCGGCGGCGGGTGCGGCGGGCAGGTTCTTGAAGACGGACAAGGGAGATCCTTCCGAAAATGGAAACATTCAGCTCAGCGAGAGATAGAGAGGCGAGGGGCCGCGATCAAGCGGCCGGGACGCGGGGCAGGCGCGTTGCGAGGGGTCAGCCGTCCGTGCCGGCAGTCGATTTCGCCCAGTCCATGTAGAGTTCCAGTGCCTTGCGCGTCACCGGGCCTTCCTGGAACTGCGCGTCATCGAGACGCGTCACAGGCACGACCTTGGAATAATTGCCGGTCTGGAAAATCTCGTCGGCATTCATGAAGTCTTCGACCGAAAGCGTCACCTCGCGCACCTCGAAGCCGGCCTGGCGCAGTAGGCCCATGATGCGCGCACGGGTGATGCCCGCAAGGAAGGTGCGATTGGCGGCCGGGGTGAAGACCACACCATCCTTCACCATGAAGACGTTGGAGGAGGCCGTCTCCACGACATTGCCGTTCATGTCGCGCACCAGCGCATTGTCGAAGCCGCGTTTGCGGGCATCGATGATCATCCGACCGGAATTCGGATAGAGGCTGCCGGTCTTTGCGTCGGTCATCGCGCATTCGGGCGTCGGACGCCGAAAGGGGGAAACCGTCAGCGAGGAGGGCTTCGCTGTGTGCATTGGCGCTTCGAACAGGCAGAGCGCAAAGCGCGTCGATTCCGGATCGGCTGCGACCACCGAGCCCATCTGGCCGTGTTCGGCCCAATACATCGGCTTGATGTAGATCGCGGTCTTGCCGTCGAACTTCTCGACGCCTTCCCAGGCGAGGCGCTCGATCTCCTCGGCCTCCATGGTCGCCTTCATGCCCATGTTGGCGGCCGAGCGATTGACGCGCTGGCAATGCAGGTCGAGATCCGGGGCAATGCCGTCGAACCAGCGCGCACCGTCAAACACCGTCGAGCCAAGCCACATCGCATGCGAGACCGGCCCGATCAGCGGCGGGTTGCCGGCAAACCATTCTCCGTCGACATAGGTGAAGGTGGGGGTGCGGGCGGATGTATCGACGGCCATGGCGGGTCTCCTGTTCTCGTTGCTTCGCAGCAAAGTCGCCTCAGGCTCCAAGGTCAAGGTGAAACACGCCCTCAGGACACGATTTGGCAACGATCCAGGTCAAAACCGCCGCGCGAGGTGGATTTCCACATGAATCCAGAAGCTTGGCTGATGGATCGATCAGTGCGCCTGATGTCCTGGCAGCCGAAGTGTCCTGAGCCGCCGATGTGGTTAAAGATCCTGTAACGGATTCCTGAAATATTGAACGAAGTTGAGATCGCGATCTTCGGTCTCGTGTACTGCGTTTTCTTGGGGGTCTTCATGAACAGGCTGCGTCTTATCGCCCTGCTTTCCGCATCGGTTGCGGTCTCGTCTTCGCCGGCCTTCGCCGATGGTCTCTTCTCCGGAAACTGGTATGTCACCCTCGGCGGCGCCGGCATCTCCGCGCCGACCTTCGAAGGCTCCAAGAACCGCAAGCTCTTCTTCCAGCCGATCATTTCGGTCGGCCGTGGCGGTGCGCCGCGCTTCTCCTCGCGCAACGACAATCCGTCTTTCGCAATCTACAACACGGACGTTCTGCGTGCCGGTGTTGTCGGCAAGTTCGTGCCCTCGCGCGACGCCGGTACTGACGATGCGCTGCGGGGCCTCTCCGAGGTCAAGTGGGGCGGTGAACTCGGCGGTTTCGCCGATGTCTATGTCACCGACTGGATGCGGGCCCGTGCCGAAGTGCGTCAGGGCATCCGCGCCCATGATGGCTTGGTCGCCGATATCGCGGTCGACGCCTTCACCGATATCGCGCCCGATCTCAGGGTCTCGGCCGGTCCGCGCATGACCTTCGCCACCAGCGGTTACACCAGCGCTTACTACGGCGTGGACGCGGCCGAATCTGCCGCGTCGGGGCTCAGCCAGTACAATCCGGACGGTGGCGTGACCTCCTATGGTGCGGGCGGGGCGATCACTTGGAACGCCACCGACAAGATCACCATGAGCGCCTTTACCGAATACAAGCGGCTCGCCGGCCCGGCTGCCGATTCGAGCCTCGTGCAGGAACGCGGCAGCAAGAATCAGCTGATGTTCGGCGTCTCTGCCAGCTATAAGTTCGGCGTCAGCTTCAACTGACGAAAAGGCCGCAGCCGATTTTGCAGCGGCGATGGGAGCGGGCGGTTTTCTTGAACCCGCCCATGCTCTATCAGTTGGGCCATGAGCACCACTGAGCCGAACATCGATCGCGTCATCGACGCGCCCTCCGACAACTTCGTCTATCGCATTCTGCCGCGATGGCTCTGGCCGCATGCCCAGCTCGCCCGCTGGGATCGGCCGATCGGCTGGCAGCTCCTGATGTGGCCCTGCTTCTGGTCCTCGGCGCTTGCCGCCAATGCGCTTGCGGCCGAGGGGCGCCTGAACCTTCCGCTTTTCGTCTTCCACCTCTTCCTGTTCTTCGTCGGTTCCGTCGCCATGCGCGGCGCAGGCTGCACCTATAACGACCTCGTCGACCATGAGATCGACAACATGGTCGCCCGGACGCGGTCGCGTCCGCTGCCGTCGGGGCGCATCTCGCGCCGCAACGCCAAGATCTTCATGGTCGTGCAGTCCCTGGTCGGGCTCGTCGTGCTCCTCTGCTTCAACAGCTTCTCGATCATGCTCGGCATCCTGTCGCTCGCCGTCGTCGCAATCTATCCCTTTGCCAAGCGCTTCACCGACTGGCCGCAATTCTTCCTCGGGCTGGCTTTTTCTTGGGGCGGCCTGATGGGTTGGGCCGGCCTGCACGGCAATCTCTCGCTCGCTGCCATTCTCGTCTATGTCGGGGCGGTCGCCTGGACGATCGGCTACGACACGATCTACGCCCATCAGGACCGCGAGGATGATGCGCTGGTCGGCGTCCGCTCGACGGCGCGTCTCTTCGATCGCGACACCAAGATCTGGCTGAGCGGGCTCTATGGGTTGACGCTGGTGCTACTCCTGTCGGCCTTTATCGCTGCCGGTGCGGCTTTCCCCGCAATCATAGGTCTCTTGATTGCAGCTGCGCTCTTCGCCTGGCAGATCAAGGTGCTCGACATCGATGATGGAGCGCAGTGCCTGGCGCTGTTCAAGTCGAACAACCGCGTCGGCCTGATCATTTTCTTAGGGCTCGTCGCCGCCATTCCTTTCGCCTGAGCTTTGTACAGTTCTCGCTAATCCAGGCGCTGATCTCGTTTCA
This sequence comes from Rhizobium sp. R86522, assembly GCF_042466255.1. Taxonomy (NCBI): domain Bacteria; kingdom Pseudomonadati; phylum Pseudomonadota; class Alphaproteobacteria; order Hyphomicrobiales; family Rhizobiaceae; genus Rhizobium; species Rhizobium sp. R86522. Next base: position 2,695,330 of record NZ_JAXHBX010000001.1, on the reverse strand, counting down.
TTTCGAGACGCCGGCAGCCGATGTCCCTCAAAAGCCAGAGGCCCGGAAGTTGCCTTCCGGGCCTCTGGCTGTTCAGTGTTGGGACGCGATCAGTTGCGTGCGATGATTTCCTTTCCGGAAATCTTCATGGTTACACCCAGCTTGCCGGTCGTGCGACGCACCAGGAAGCGCGGCCTACGCTCGGCGAAATAGGAGTGGCGGCGACGCGGCTGCGTTTCCTTGGTGCGGACATCGCCGAGATGCTCTTCAAGCGGACGAGCCACGCCATCGGCTTCGACCATCAGCATGGGAATGCGGAACGCATCCGCCCAGCCGCGCCAGTCGGCAGCGATATCGCAGAGATCATGAGCCACGAGCAGCGGAATGCAGAGATCCGGATCGTCGTGATGCAGTTCAAGCGTCACGGTGACTTCACCGTCGCCATGGTCGATGGCGCGCGCGGCAACGCCCTTGAAGGCCCGCGCTGGAAGAGCAAAGGACAGCGGCAAGCCACTGCCGGGGAGGATCTTGCGCAGAACGGCGCCGCGCTCATCGATGGTGATCGTGACGTCGCCCAGAGCGCCCCGCAATGCGTAAGTCACCTGCTGGGGGAACCGCGAGGGATCCAGACGCAGAGTGGCGCCGGCCCATGCTGGCTTCAAAACCGTGTTCGTCATCTTCATGCTACCCTTGTTTTACCCGAGAGCGCGTCATGTGCTCGTCTGTTCGGGACTTTTCGTCCTCTGTGGGTGCAAGATAGCCAGCCGCTGTTGGAGACAGCTTAAAAGATGCGGTAAAGAAAACCTTGCGCGGTCAAATGGTTAGTTTTGTCGTACCGGTCACGGTTTCGAAAAGGTGAAACTCCTCTTCGATCTGTACCGACACGAAACGGATACCGCCTGAATGGTCTGATCATCGACTTTGGAGCGCAGAAACGACCTAAGGCTTCTTCATGAATTCATAAAGCTTGAGGCAAGGATTTTGCGCCATACTGTGATTCGCGCGCGCTGTGTTCTCTAAGGAATTCCGATGGTCTCGACCTATCTGAGCTACAATCTCGTCAACCGTGACATCAAGGGGAGCATCAACCGCACCGCTTCCGATCCGGTTGTCGCGCGCCAGACCGAGTACTTCAAGGAGAACATCGGCAAGGTCACGAACCTCGAGGAATTCCTCGACGACTACCAGCTCTATTCCTATGCGATGAAGGCCCATGGTCTCGAAGAGATGACCTATGCCAAGGCCTTCATGAAAAAGGTGCTGGAAAGCGATCTCTCCGACGAAGCGAGCTTCGCCAACCAGCTGACCGACGAGCGCTACCGCAATTTCGCCGCTTCTTTCCAGTTCTCGGCGGAAAAGACCGATCTGCAGACGGACTCCCAGCAGACGATATTGCTCGAAAGATACGAAGCCTCGCTTACGGCCCAGAGCGACACGCTGGAGGCGGAAGCCTTCTACTACGAGGCCGTAATCGACAACATCACCAGCGTCAGCGGCTTGGTCAACAATAGCCGCCTGATGACCTTCGCACTCGATGCCTATGGCATCGACGGCAACGTCTATACCAAGGATCATTTGACCAAGGTCCTCACGAGCGACACCTCGGATCCGAACAGCTATGTCAATCAGTTGGTCGCCAATGGCGCTGCCAACGCGTCGAAATTCCTGAAGCTCGCCGAAGCCTTCGACTTCAATGCCGATGGCTCGCTCTCTGGCGCGACTGCCCAGACGGCGGCCCAGAAGGAGGCCACCGTCTCGCTGTATGTCGACGAAGAGCAGATCTACGTCACCGATTACTATCGTCAGCGCGAGCGCGCCTATTATGAGCAGAAGATCGCGACGATCACGTCGGTCGATGAACTGACCGCCGATACGCGCCTGTTCAATTACGTCAAGACTGCATTCGAGCTGGGCTCGATGGGGGCTTCGACCTTCAAGCAGATCGTAACGAGCGACACCTCCGACCCGAACAGCTACGCGGCCACCAATGGCGGCGATGCGTGGGTGGCCATTGCCGGCAAGTTCAACTTCGCTAGCGACGGAACGGTCGAAAGCGGCATGACCGCGCAGGGTTCCACACAGCTCGCATCGACGAATTCGGGCTTTGCAACCTTCTACGACGATGCGGATGAAGAGCGCAAAGAGGCTTTGACCGAGCTCTTCAAGACCAATATCTCCGAGGCCGAAAACGTCGATGACATTCTGACTGACACGACGATGCGCCTTGTCCTGCAGCGTACGTTTGGTTTCGAGGCCAATGAATTCTCGGTGCGCGAACTGAGGCAGGCCCTGACCAGCGATTTCACCGATCCAAACAGTTTTGCCAACAAGTCGAAGGACACGCGTCTGATCGAGATGTCGAAGCTCTTCAACTTCGACGGCGAGGGCAATGCCGCCGTGCCGCTTTCGCCGCACAATACGCTGACGGCGACGATGATCGCGAAGCAATATGTCATCAACGAAGTCCGCTTCCTCGACGACAACGAGAGAACCGCCGCACGCGAAGCCGCGACCAAAAAGGCCGAGGTTTACCAGGAGCGCATTCAGTCGATCGACACCGTCAAGGAGCTGCTTGCCGATCGCGACGTTATCGACGTGGTCATCGGCGCCTACGGCCTGGATCCAGAGGATGTCACCGATGACTTCCTCAAGCAGGTTTTCGCGTCGGACCTGTCCGACCCCAAGAGCTTCGTCAATCAGCAGCCGGATGGCCGCTGGGCCGAACTTGTCGCTTCCTTCAACTTTGACGCCAATGGCAATCTGACCCGCGAGACGATCGGTACGGTCCAGCAGCGTGGCGAGACCCTGGAAACCGTGAACAAGTATCTCCGGCAGACGCTGGAAGAAACCGAAGGCGCAAGCAACGAGGCTGTCCGACTGGCGCTCTATTTCGAGCGCACCGCGCCGAACATCACCGATGCCTATGGCCTCATCGCCGACGACGCGCTCATGGCGGTCTTCCGGACGACGTTCGGTTTCTCGGACGAGTTCTCCAACATGGACGTCGACCAGCAGGCGCGCATCATCAACGACAACCTCGACCTGGCCGACCTGCAGGATCCAACCAAACTGGAGCGGTTCTTGCAGCGCTACACTGCCATGTACGACACGGAAAACGCCAGTTTCAGCAATTCCGCCGTCTCCATTCTGAGCGGCGGCAGTGGCAGCATCTCGGCGGATCTGCTGTTCAGCCTGGCGCAGCTGAAGGCCTGATCAACGTTCATTCCCGCAACCCGCAGTCCTCTTGTCTGCGGGTTTGCTTTTGGCTATCGATATATCCGTTGGGATATATCGCTACGGGGGGCTTTGTGATCAACCGGTTGAAGACGAAAGCTTTGGCGCTGGCCATGCTCCTGGCAGTAGGCGTCATGATCCTTGCTCCGTCGGGTGGGCGCGCCGAACACCCGGTCACGGTCTTCGCCGCCGCAAGTCTGAAGGAGAGCCTCGAAGAGATTGCCGCTGCGTGGAAGCAAGCGGGCGGAACGGAGGTCCGGCTCTCCCTCGCCGGCAGCTCGGCGCTCGCCAGGCAGATCGAGCAGGGCGCGCCAGCAGACCTCTTCATTTCTGCCGATCTCAAATGGATGGACCACCTTGAGACGGTGGGCCAGGTAAAGGCGGACAGCCGGGTGAACCTGCTCGGCAACCGGATCGTTCTTGTCGCGCCGACGGATGCGGCCACGACGACGACCATCGCCCCTGGCTTCCCGCTCGCATCCCTTCTTGGCGGTGAACGTCTGGCCATGGCCAATGTCGATGCCGTGCCCGCCGGAGCCTATGGCAAGGCCGCGCTCGAAAGCCTCGGCGTCTGGGAGAGCGTCAAGGACAAGGTTGCCCAGGTCGAGAATGTCCGTGCTGCCCTGCTGCTCGTCTCGCGCGGCGAAGCACCGCTCGGCATCGTCTACGAAACGGATGCCAGGGTTGATCCCGGCGTGAAGATCCTCGACCGCTTCCCCGAGGACAGCCATCCCGCCATCGTCTATCCGGCAGCTCTCACGACGGATAGCAAGAACCCGCGCGCCGCCGAATTCCTCGCTTACTTGCAGGGCGTGGACGCCCATGCCATCTTCATCGCCGCCGGCTTCACAGTCCTGGCCAAGACAAACTGACATGGCCACGACCAAGCATCCGGGATGCCACATTTGACCCTGACGGCCGAAGAATGGACCGCGATGCTGCTCAGCCTGAAGGTCGCGGCCGTTGCCGTGACCTTTTCGCTCCCTTTGGGGCTTCTCGTGGCCTGGCTTTTGTCGCGCAAGGAGTTCTGGGGCAAGTCGCTTCTCAACGGCCTTGTGCATCTGCCGCTGATCCTGCCGCCTGTTGTCACCGGCTACCTTCTTCTCATCACCTTTGGCCGCAGAGGCGCCGTCGGCGCCTTCCTGGAAGAGACCTTTGGCCTCGTCTTCTCCTTCAGGTGGACGGGAGCGGCCCTGGCCGCGGCCGTCATGGGCTTTCCGCTGCTGGTGCGTTCGATCCGCCTGTCGCTGGATGCCGTCGATCGTAAGCTGGAGGCTGCCGCTTCCACCCTTGGCGCACCGCCGCCTTACGTCTTCTTCACGGTGACCCTGCCGTTGATCCTGCCCGGCATCGCCGCCGGCGCCATACTTGCCTTCGCCAAATCGATGGGCGAATTCGGCGCGACGATCACGTTCGTCTCCAACATTCCCGGCGAAACCCAGACGCTGGCATCGGCGATCTATACCTATACCCAGGTGCCCGGTGGTGACCTCGCCGCCATGCGCCTCACCGTGATCTCGATCGTCCTGTCGCTCGGTGCCCTCATCGCTTCCGAGTTTCTGTCACGCCGCATCGCCGCTCGTGTGGGAGCCGCCTGATGCTGGAGCTGTCGATCCGCCATCGTCAGGGTGATTTCACGCTTGCAGCCGATCTTGCGGTGGGCGAGGGGCTGACAGCCCTGTTCGGCGCTTCCGGCTCCGGTAAGACGACGTTGATCAATATTGTTGCCGGCCTGATCCGACCTCAGGAGGGGCGCATCAGCTTCAACGGCGACACCTGGAGCGACGCCTCGACCTTCCTGCCGCCGCATCGCCGCCGCATCGGCTATGTCTTCCAGGAAGGGCGCCTCTTTCCGCATCTGACGGTCCTGCAGAACCTGTGCTACGGCGAACGCCTGCTTCCGCGCGCCGAACGCCGCGAGGATCTCACCCGCATCACGTCGCTGCTCGGCATCACCGACCTGCTCGCCCGCCGCCCGGCAAATCTCTCCGGCGGCGAAAAGCAGCGCGTGGCCCTTGGCCGTGCGCTGATGGCAAGCCCGAAACTGCTCCTGATGGACGAGCCGCTCTCGGCGCTCGATGGCGCGCTAAAGGCGCAGATCCTGCCCTATATCGAGCGCATCCGCGACGAATTCGGTGTGCCGATCCTCTATGTCAGCCACTCCGTCGAGGAGGTGGCACGGCTGGCAACGGCCGTCGTCACCTTCGACGCCGGCAAAGCGATCGCCGTCGGACGCCCCGATGAGGCGCTCGCGATGGTGGCTGAAGCCTCCGGTGAGCTTCCGGCAGGTAATTTCATCGAAGCCGAGATCACCGGGCATCACGAGGACGACGGCCTGACAGAAGCGCTGTCGGCCGCCGGCCCGATCCTTCTGCGGCAAACGCCGCTGCCGGTTGGCACCCGTGTCCGCGTTTTCGTTCCTGTCTCCGATATCGTCGTTGCGACCGAGGCAGGCGAGGGGCTTTCGGCGCTCAACCGGCTCTCGGGTGAAATCGTCGAGCTTTCCGAGCGCGACAGCGGCAGCGTAACGCTGACCGTCGATTGCCACGGCCAGGCTCTCATCGCAGAGGTAACACGGCGCTCGTGCCGCCAACTCGCACTCGCGCCTGGAATGCGCGTGCATCTGCTGTTCAAGACGGTCTCGATTGCTTCGGAAGCTCTGTTCCGTCAGGCGCGAGGCTGAGGCTTCAGCCGTCGTCGTCACTCTTGCGACCGCCGGCGACGAAATCCGCTGCCTGCATGCTTTCAAGCCAGGCGAGATCCGCCGACAGCGCCTTTCGGCTCTCCGCATCCATGCGCCTGCAGGCGCCGATCAGCGACTCGCCGAACGGCGTCAGCCCGGCACCGCCGCCGCTTCTGCCCCCGTGGCGGGTGAAGATCGAAGGCTCCTTGAACATGCGGTTGATCTCGTCCGCCAGCAGCCAGGCCCGCCGATAGGACATGCCCATTGCCGCCCCCGCCGCCCGGATCGAGCCGTGCTCCTCAATCAGCAAAAGCAACTGCGCCTTGCCCGGCCCGAGCCTTGCGCCATTGGAAAGATCGATCCGGAGCGAAAGGCGAGGGGCGCCGCTCATGGTCTCAGCCGATTACCTTGCCAGGGTTCATGATCCCGGCCGGATCGAAGGCCTGCTTGATACGGCGCATCAGCTCCGTTTCGATCGCCGGTCGGCTGGCGGCAAGCTCGTCGCGCTTTAACTGACCGACGCCATGCTCCGCCGAAATCGAGCCCGTATGCTTGTGAACGACCGCATGCACCACGGCATTGACCTCGCGCCAGCGGCCAATGAACTCTGCCTTGTCGGCACCCACAGGCTGGCTGATGTTATAATGGATATTGCCATCGCCGAGATGCCCGAAGGCGCAGATCCGTGCATCCGGCATCAAGGCATGCACGGCGGCATCCGCCTCTTTGAGGAAGACCGGGATGCGGGAGACGGGTACCGAAACATCATGCTTGATCGATCCGCCCTCCGGTCTCTGCGCTTCGGACATGCTCTCGCGCAGGTGCCAGAAGGCATCCTGCTGGGCGAGCGAACTGGCGATTGCCGCATCCGACACGAGACCCACCTCATGCGCTTCGGCCAAAAGCTCATGCATCATCGTATCTGCGGTCTCGGCCGAATCCGAAGTCGAGATGTCGATGAGCGCATACCAGGGATGGATCGAGGCGAGTGGATCGCGCACGCCGACAATATGCTTGGTGGTGAATTCCACGCCAATGCGTGGCATCAGCTCGAAGCCTGTCAGTGCCGAGCCGCAGCGCTGCGACGCCTTCTCGAACAGGGCAAGGGCTGCGTCTGGTGAAGCGAGGCCCGCATAGGCCACCTGCCGCCCGCGCGGCCGCGGCACCATCTTCAAAACGGCGCCGGTGATCACGCCGAGCGTGCCCTCCGCGCCGATGAAGAGATCGCGCAGGTCGTAACCGCTATTGTCCTTCTTCAGGCGCCGTAGACCATCCCAGATCTCGCCCGTCGGCAGCACCACTTCAAGCCCAAGGCAGAGCTGGCGCATATTGCCATAGGCAAGCACCGCCGTGCCGCCGGCATTGGTCGCCAGATTGCCGCCGATCCGGCACGAGCCTTCGGATCCTAGCGACAGCGGAAACAGCCGGTCATGCGCCTCTGCCGCCTTCTGCACATCGGCCAGAACAGCCCCGCCATCGGCAACGATCACATCGGCGACGGGATCGACTTCCCGGATCTTGTTCATTCGCTCCAGCGAGAGCAGCACATCGTGTCCGTCCTCCCGCGGCACTTGCCCACCGACAAGTCCGGTGCGGCCGCTGACCGGCACGATCGATGTGCCCGTTTCAGAGGCGAGCTTGAGGATGGCTGAAACCTCCTGGGTCGAGCCAGGCTTCAGCACCAGCGGCGAGGCGCCGTGATAGAGGCCCCGGTTCTCCGTCAGATAGGGTTTGATATCAGCAGCCGTGGTCAGGGCATTGGCCTCGCCGACGATATCGACGAAGGCGCGCAGACGGTCCGCAAGGCTCATGGTCACATTCATCTTTGTCATCCCCCCGAGCCACGCGGTGCAGCCGCCCGCATCAGCCGGTCGTTGATCGCCTCACCCAGACCCTCGTCCGGGATCGGTGCCACGGCAATGCCGGTCGCGCCACTTGCATCGGCCCGCTTCAGATAATCGAAGAGATTGCTGGCCGCTTCAGCGAGGTCCGCCTTGGGACTCAGGTTGAAAACGGCATGTGCTGTCGATGCACCGGATATGTCGTCGGGACCAAAGGTGATCAAGGCTTCCCGACCGGAGACCTCTGTCGCATTCAGTCGCACGGCAGCATTGGGCGCATAATGCGACGCGAGCATGCCCGGCGCCTCGATCGCTGCCGTTCCAGACGTCTTTGGACGCATGACCGACTTGCCCGTTACGGCCTCAATTGCCTCGACGGCGATGCCGCCCGGTCTGAGCAGCCTCACTTCACCGCCTTCGACTTTCACGATCGTCGATTCCACGCCGACGGGGCAGGGGCCGCCATCGACGATGACCTCGATCTTCTGGCCGAGATCGGCCTCCACATGCTGCGCCGTCGTCGGGCTGATCCGTCCGGAGGAATTGGCGCTCGGTGCTGCAAGCGGCCGGCCGAGACTGCGAATGAGCTCTGCGGTAAAGCCGACGGGGACGCGTATGCCCACGGTATCGAGCCCCGCGGTCGCCAGCGGATGAATGTCGCAATTGTCCTTGAGCGTCAGAACGAGCGTCATCGGCCCCGGCCAGAAGGCCTTCGCCAGTTGCCGCGAGATCGGATCGAAGTCGGCGTAGCGTTCCGCCATCTCGAGATCCGCCATGTGGCAGATCAGCGGATTGAAGCGCGGCCGCCCCTTTGTTTCGTAGATCGACGTGATGGCCGCCGGATGGGTTGCGTCGGCTGCAAGCCCGTAGACGGTCTCGGTGGGGATCGCCACGGGAAGGTGGCGCAGCAGCACCTCGGTCGCCGCCGCAATGGCCTCCGCCTTGTCCTTGTCGGTAGCGATCGGGATGATCCGCGCCATTTTCGAGAGCCTTCCAGTCTGCCTTCGACCGTCCTTATCGCGTGCGGAAGGAGGCGGCAAACCTCTTTTCGGCCGAGCCAGGGGTAGTTTCTACCCTAATTTTTAAAGGGGAGCCCAAATCGTTCGAATTTTAACTACCGGCGTAACTGAAAGAAAGAACTGTTCGCCTATGGTCTGGACTAAGAGACGGGAAAGCCTCATTCGGGGAAGTGGACAGATGCAGCAAGTCAAGAATCCGGCCGCCAGCATTGCGCTACGCGTCGCGACCGCCATGCATCAGATGGGCATCGACGGTCTGCCGCGCAATTACGAACTGGTTTACGAGGCCTATTCCGGCAGCAATCCGGAACTTGTTCGCGAGTTCATTGCGCTGGGCAAGATCAAGACCCAAGAGGCCCTCGACGAACTCGGCCGCAAATTCCTGCCGCACCACCATGAAGACGGGCTGCTGAGCCGCCAAAATGGTCAGGTTCGCGCCGAGATGAGCAATTTCATCAGTCTGCTGAACGAAGAGAAGATTTCGCTCACCGACTACGGCCGCGTCATCGGCCATGCTTCCAAGACCATCCTGACCGAAGCCGATCTCGAAGGTACGCCGCTCGGCCAGTCGATCAAGATGCTGAAGGCCGCGACCGAAAAGCGCGCTCACCAGAACAGCAATGTCGTGCGCGCCGTGGTCGACAAGACCGCAGCCCTTGCCGACCTGCAGCGCGAGGCCGAAGAGGCCGAAGCCGCGAAATTCGTTGATCCGGTCACCCGCCTTGCCAGCCGCCGTGCCTTCAACAAGGCGGTCGCGAAGATCTATGTGAACCCGGAAATGCCGGTACTCTGCGGTGTCGCCATCGGCGAAATCGACGACTATGCGCGCATCCAGGAGCAGATGGGCCCGGCCGTTGCCGAGCGTTTCCTGATGCAGGTCGCCAAGGTGCTGGAAGCCGTCTCCGGCGGTGGCGATCTCGCCTGCCGCTTCGATGCCGGCCGCTTCGGACTGCTGCTTTACACTTCGGACCAGGAAGAGATCAGCCGCGTGGTCGATCTCGTTCGCGCCAAGCTCAAGGCCACCAATTTCGTTGGCTCGTCGACCGGTGCCCGCATGGGCCAGCTAGGCATGTCCTTCGGCATCTGCTTCTCCGAGCAGGCCCCGAACGCCTTCGACTTCACCAACTTCGCCGAAAAGGCGCTCGCCACCTCCAAGGCAGCCGGCGGCGACACCGTGACGATCTACGGTGCAAGCGACTATGTGTCGAAGGATTGGCTGCTCTACAAGAAGAAGCCGGTGGGTGGTTTCGGCGCCTGAGCGTCGAAGTCCACTTTCAAAGTTTTGCGATGATCTTCCTGAGCTCGGCGTCTCGTGCGCCGAGCATCAGTACGTTCCGCAGCGCCTCTTTCGGATCCACTGTCTGGAATAAAAGTCCGTTGTTGCGGAACGAACGGTCGATGGTCATCGCCTTGGCCTCCGCCTCCGGCTTGATCGCCACGGCGAAATACATCCGTCCGTAATTCTGCTTGATCTGCTCGAAGAACACCTCTTCCCCACCGAGTTCGGCAAAGAAATTGGCGATGTAGAAGGCCCATTTGACATCGGCATACTGCGCGAAATTCGTGCGCGCCGCCGTCACGTGACAGTAGCCCAGATGTGGGCTGTTGTTCAGTGTGCGGTGGAAGATGACTTTGGGGAACTTGATCGAACGGTGAAAGCCGTTGATGCGCTCATGCGTCGTCTCGGCCGCCCGCTCCAGCCGCCGCCCGGTCCGCGCCGCAACTTCCTCATAGGAAAGATACCGGCGCTCGTCCGGCAGCCAGTCCTCGCGGCTGCGCGAGATCCGACCGGTTCTCAGGAACTCGGTATGGACTGCCTTTGACGAGGGCGGCGTTTGCGTTTCCGCTTTGGGAGCCGCGTAGTATCTGAGTTTCTGCATCTTGACGCTCTGACGGTACCCGGACTGATTGCTTGAGCTTAACGCAGCATGGTTAATCATGATTTGATGGTATTCTACATCAGCGAGGTTTCGCGAGGCTTGCCGCAGTGCAGTTCCATGCAACTGCCTTAAATCGCCCGTTTGCGCCATGATTTCAGCGGCCAGAGAAACGCCGCCGCCGCACCTCCCGGAAAACAATGGGAAATTCCCGACCTTGCCACCCTTAGTCGTCGTCTGTGGGATGTCGCAAACGATTTGGGCCGTGTCGTTCTGCAATGCAGCGGAGGCCCGCGGCCTGTGATTAGATGCAGGCAAGCTCGAGGTGCTGCCCTGCTAGGGAGGGTAGGAAATCGGGAAGCCGGTCAAAATCCGGCGCTGCCCCCGCAACGGTGGTGGAGAATGCGTTTTGGCAGAAGGCCACTGGGGGTAACCCTGGGAAGGCGCCGACGCGGTCCGCAAATGGACCACTCCTGAGCCCGGAAACCAGCCTTGGCAGACGGACATTTGAGGTTGCGGAGGGCGACCAGAGATAGCCATGCACACCGCCTTCCCAGGGCGACGGCAGGCTGCGCTCTCATCTCCCCCGAGTTTTTGAAACACGAGGACGACATGGATCTGCAGGCCAACGTGCTGCGCCAGCTGAAGAACCGCCGCGAGGGTTTCTCGCTCGAACAGCCATTTTACATCGACCAGGACTATTTCAAGCTCGACATGGAGCAGATCTGGTATCGCGATTGGCTGTTCATCGGCCATGACTGCGAGATCCCACGCGCCGGCAACTATTTCACCGCCCAGATCGGCGATTACCCTGTCGTCATCGTCCGCGGCAAGGATCAGGTCATCCGCGCCTTCCACAACACCTGTCGCCATCGCGGCCACCGCGTCTGCACCAAGGACAAGGGCGCCGCGGCGAAGCTCGTCTGCCCCTATCACAACTGGACCTATGACCTCGACGGATCGCTCGTCTTCGCTCGCCAGATGGGTGAGACTTTCGACAAGGCCGAATTCGGCCTGAAGACCGTCCATTGCGAAAGCGTCGGCGGCTACATCTTCGTCTGCCTCGCCAACGAAGCCCCCGATTTCGCGCCAATGCGCGCCTCGCTGGAACCCTATCTGCGTCCGCATCGCCTCTGGGAGGCCAAGGTCGCCCACAAGAACACGATCATCGAGAAGGGTAACTGGAAGCTCGTCTGGGAAAACAACCGGGAATGCTACCACTGCGCCGGCAACCATCCGGAGCTCTGCCGCACCTATCCGGAAGCCCCGACCGCAACCGGCGTCCAGGGTGCGGGTGACGATCCCTTCATCTCCGAGCACTGGGCGCGCTGCGAAGCCGCCGGCCTGCCGTCCGCCTTCAGCATGGACCCGTCGGGCCAGTTCCGCACGGCCCGCATGCCGCTAATCGAGGATGCCGAGAGCTACACCATGTCTGGCAAGCGTGCCGTGAAGAAGCCGCTCTCCGCAGACGTGCCGATCAGCCATATCGGCACCATGCTGCTTTTCCACTATCCGACGACCTGGAACCACATCCTCGGGGACCACGCGATCTCCTTCCGCGTCCTGCCGCTTTCGGCCGAAGAGACGGCCGTCACCACCACCTGGCTGGTCAACAAGGACGCGGTCGAAGGCGTTGATTACGACTTGGAAGAGCTGACCCATGTCTGGAACATGACCAACGACCAGGACCGCTCGATCGTCGAGGAAAACGCGTTTGGCATACGTTCCCCGGCCTATGAGCCCGGTCCCTATTCCGTCGATCACGAAGGTGGCGTCATGCAGTTCGTCGAGTGGTATTCCAACTTCATGACGGGCCGCCTGCAGGGCGACAAGGCTCGCCTGTCTGCGGTGGCGTGATCATGAACATCGCCGTCACCCAGTATCGCCATGTCGACGAGATGCGCCCCTGGTCCGACCGGGAGCATCTCTTGGAATGCGTCGCCGTCACGCCTGAGGCCGCCGACGTGATGACCTTCACCTTCAAGCCGAACAAGCCGGGCCTCTGGTTCCGTTATCTGCCCGGCCAGTTCGTCACGCTCGAGATCCCCGTCGGGCCAGAGCCGGTGATGCGCACCTACACGCTCTCCTCCAGCCCCTCGCGGCCCTATACGGTCGCCGTGACGGTCAAGGCGCAGAAGGACTCGATTGGCACCCGCTGGATGTTCGACAACCTGAAGCCCGGCATGGCGCTTAAGGCCTTCGGCCCGCTCGGCGACTTCTCCTATGCCAAGCACCCTGGCAAGAAATACCTTTTCGTTTCCGCCGGCTCCGGTGTGACGCCGATGATGTCGATGACGCGCGACCTCAGCGACCGCGCGCCAGACAGCGACATCACTTTCCTCAACTGCGCGCGCTCGCCTGATGACATCATCTTCCGCTGGGAGCTGGAGGCCAAGGCCCGCGACATGCCGAACTTCCAGCTCGGCTTCATCATCGAGCAGCTCGGCCGCGGCCAGCTCTGGTCGGGCCTGAAGGGTCGCATCGATAAGGCAAAGATCGCCCTTCTGGCGCCTGACTTCCTGGAGCGCACTGTCTTTTGCTGCGGCCCAGCGCCCTTCATGGCGACCGTACGCGAGGCGCTCGAAGGCGCAGGCTTCGACATGAAACAGTATCACGAGGAAGCCTTCCAGCCGGTGAAGGCGGAGCCCCTGGTGGTCGTCGCCGACCATGGCGATGGCGAACAGGCCACCAAGGTGACCTTTGCCATGTCCGGCAAGGACGGCCTCTGCGCTCCCGGCCATACGGTCCTCCAGGCGGCCCGTGCTGCCGGTGTCCGCATCGGGGCGGCCTGCGAATCCGGCCTTTGCGGCACCTGCAAGGTCATGAAACTCTCGGGCGAAGTCGAGATGGACCACAATGGCGGTATTCTCGATGACGAGATCGATGAAGGTTACATCCTCGCCTGCTGTTCGCGGCCGAAGGGCGACATCGAGATCGAAGCCTAGGTGCTGGCCAAGCCACCAATTGACCTTGAAGATAGGGCGGGTCCGGATGGGGCTCGCCCTTCCGCTTTTCTGCGGGATCTCGCTACCCCTCAACCACTTGCAGCGCATTCCCCAAGGGGTTAGCATCTGCTGATGGAGGCTCACGATCGCTGCATGTGATCGGACTTGGCCTCGGCCATGAGGGCCGGCTGGTCGACGGGTGTCTCCGGGTCAAGGGGGGATCACGCATGAAGCTTGTCTCTGCTTTCGCCGTCGCATGCCTGGCTTTGGCCGGGTTCATGGGATCGGGGACCGAAGTCCGCGCCGGCGGCATCGAAGTCCGCATCTATCAAAGCCATACCAGCTACCGTCATTACGAGCGCGTGACCGTCTACTCGCGGCATCAAGTCTACCGTGGCCATGGTCATCGCCAACGGCTGCATCGCCCGGGCTATGTCTATCACAATGGTCTCTGGATCTCGCCGCGCTCCATGCGAGCCGGCGTGATTGTCGATCGGCCGGTGCCGCGCCGTCACGTCGTGCAGTATTCTGCGGGCATCAACCCGAAGCACTACAGCTGGTGCGCCGAACGCTACCGCTCCTATCACTGGCGCAGCAACAGCTTCCAGCCGTATCACGGGCCGCGCCGGACCTGCCTGTCGCCCTACTACTGAGCCGTTCGGGAACAATTGGCCTTTTCCTCCGTTGACGGGCACTTGTGCGCGAGAACGGTCGCTGGACCGTTGCGCGCGGAACGCGAAGTATGAACACGATGTTAATCCTGAGTTCAGTCTGGCTTCGCTAATTTCTGTCCCAAGGTCGAGGACCGGGCATCATCGCCCGCTTCGGTCGACCGGATAAACATGCAGGGAGAAGCATCATGAAGACTGCATTGAAGACGACCGCCGTGGCAGCGCTCGCGTCCATCATGGCCTTTACCGGTATGATCCCGGCCCAGGCCCAGGTCATCCGCCCGGTCGCGCCAATCGCGGCAACGACCGATGCCACCACCGTGCAGTATCGAGACCGCTACGAGCGTCGCTTCGACCGACGCGTGGACCGTCGTATTGACCGCCGCATCGATCGCTACGAGCGCGCTCGTTATTACAATGGTCATCGTGGCTATCGTGATCGCCGCGCGGGCTACCGCTACCACAACGGCTACTGGTATCCGCTCGCAGCCTTCGCAGCCGGTGCCATCATCGGCGGTGCGATCGCACAGCCGCGTCCGGCCCCGGTAGCGCCCCGCGCAGCCGGTCTCAACCCGCGCCACTACGACTGGTGCAATGCCCGCTACCGCTCCTACGATAGCCGCTCCAACACCTTCCAGCCGTATAACGGCCCCCGTCAGCAGTGCCTGTCGCCCTATTATTGATCGGCAGACCCCTCTGATCCGGCTTCCACAAGGAGCCGGAAAGGGTTAATTTCTAGCCGCCCCGGCCTTTGCCGCGGGCGGTTTTTTCGTAGCCCCGATCCGCCTGTTTCCTAACGGCAAAATCGCCGCGTTAACCATTTGTTAACCAAATCGGCGCTACTCCTTTCATCAACGATTTGTTTACATAGATGACCAAAGTGCTAACCGAACCTCGCTCCATCCGCATCAAGGGTAGATCCTTCCTGGCCGTCGTCCTGACGCCGGATCCGCCGTTCGACGACTGGCTCGTCCGGCTCGACGACCTCGCGGCCCGCTCGGCCGGGTTCTTCCTCGGTCGTCCCGTCGTGCTCGACGTGTCCGAGATCGAGATCGACCGTCCGCAATTGAAGGCGCTGATTGCCGAACTCGCGGCGCGCAACGTCTCGATTATGGGCATCGAGGGCGGTCGTCCTTCGCTGGTCGAGCCGGGCATGCCACCGCAGCTCAAGGGTGGAAAGCCGGCCGCCGACTACGAGGTGCCGCGCAACGAGGTGGGCGAATCGGAAAAGGCAACCGGTGCGGAAGAGGCCGCACGCGAGCATGCAGGGCAGGCAGCCCCTCAGGTCGTGGTGCAGCAAAGCCCGGTCTCGGCCCCATCGATGATCGTGCGAGAAACCATCCGCTCCGGTCAGTCGGTCATCTACACCCAGGGCGATGTCACGGTCATCGGTTCGGTCCAGTCGGGTGCCGAAGTGATCGCCGGAGGCTCCGTCCACATCTACGGTGCGTTGCGCGGCAGAGCGCTCGCCGGATGCGTTGGCAATGCCGACGCAAGGATCTTCTGTCGTAAGTTCGAATCCGAGCTGGTTGCGATCGACGGCGTCTACGCGATGACCGACGATATGGATCCAGAATTGAAGGGGCATCCTGTTCAGCTTTGGCTGGAGGGGGATGCAATCATGACAGAGAGAATGACGTGAACTTGAGCGGGGACAGACAGGAGAACCACATGGGCAAGGTGATAGTCGTGACATCCGGCAAGGGCGGGGTCGGCAAGACGACCTCGACGGCCGCTCTCGGTGCAGCGCTGGCACAGCGCAATGAAAAAGTCGTCGTCGTCGATTTCGACGTAGGCCTTCGCAATCTAGATCTGGTGATGGGCGCCGAGCGCCGCGTCGTCTACGATCTCGTCAATGTCATCCAGGGCGACGCCAAGCTGCCGCAGGCGCTGATCCGCGACAAGCGGCTGGAAACCCTGTTCCTGCTGCCGGCCTCGCAGACCCGCGACAAGGATAACCTGACCGCCGAGGGCGTCGAGCAGGTCATCAACGAGCTGAAGAAGTATTTCGACTGGATCATCTGCGACAGCCCCGCCGGTATCGAACGCGGTGCAACGCTTGCCATGCGCCATGCCGACATGGCCGTCGTCGTCACCAATCCGGAAGTCTCCTCGGTACGTGACTCCGACCGCATCATCGGTCTGCTCGATTCCAAGACGCTGAAAGCGGAGCGCGGCGAGCGCATGGAGAAGCATCTTCTGCTGACCCGCTACGACGCCAATCGCGCCCAGCGTGGCGACATGCTGAAGGTCGATGACGTGCTCGAGATCCTGTCGATCCCGCTGCTCGGCATCATCCCGGAAAGCATGGACGTGCTACGCGCCTCCAACATCGGCGCTCCGGTAACGCTCGCCGATGCCCGCAGCGCGCCTGCCATGGCCTATTTCGACGCCGCCCGTCGTCTGGCCGGCGAAAACGTTCCGATCACCATCCCTGGCGAGAAGCGTGGTCTCCTCGACAAGATCTTCGCGCGGAGGGCCGCATGAGCATTTTCTCTCTGTTCCGCAAACAGCGGTCCGCACCGATGGCGCGGGAACGCCTGCAGGTTCTGCTCGCCCATGAGCGCGCCTCGCTCGAAAGTGATCTGGTGGCCATCCTGCGCGAGGAAATCCTTGCCGTGATCGCCAAGCATGTCGAATTCGACCGCGACAAGGTGCAGATCAAGATGGACCGTGACGAAGACGTCTCGATCCTCGAGATCGACGTCGAGATCCCGCGCAACGCCCAGCGCCTCGCCGCCTGATCGACCAGGTCGTCACGAATGAGAAAGGCCGCCGCCGGTATCCCGGTCGGCGGCCTTCTTCGTTTGGGTGGAGGGCAGGGCAGATCACATCCGCCCTGCCGACCGAACCATCAGCCCACCAGAGCGTTGTCGTCGCGCTTGATCGCCACGATCGTCGAGCGCGGCAGCTTGCCTTCGCCATCCGGGAAGGGCGCGTCGGGATGCTGGATGCCGGCAAACATGGTGCGCTTGTCGGCCGACCAGGTGAGGCCCGTGACTTCCGAACCCTTCGGGCCGGTCATGAAACGCTCGATGCGGCCGGTGACCGGGTCGCCGGCAAGCATCTGGTTGTTGCCCTGGCCAGCGAAATCGCCTTCGTTCGAATCCTCGCCGTCGGTCTGGATCCAGACGAGACCGGTCGAATTGAACATCATGCCGTCAGGCGAGTTGAACATGTTGCCTTCGTTGATGTTCGACGAGCCGGCATAGGCGCCGTCCTTGTGCACGGCCGGATTGCCGGCCATCGCGAAGAGATCCCAGCTGAAGGCGGAATCCGTGTGGTCGTCATTGGCCGGATACCAGCGGACGATCTGGCCGTATTCGTTCTTCTCACGCGGATTGGCCGCGTTGATGGCCATCTCGTCGCCGCCGGCATTGGTGCGCAGCTTGCCGTCCTTCACTTCACCGCGACGGCTGTTGTTGGTGAGGCAGCAATAGGCTTCGACCGCAACCGGATTGACCGCAACCCATTCCGGACGGTCCATCGTGGTGGCACCAACCTTGGAAGCAGCCTGGCGCGTGAAGACAGCGATTTCGTCGGCCTTCATGCCGGTGGTCTCTTCGGTGAGAGCCAGCCACTCGCCGGTACCTTCGTCGGAGAACTTGGCAACGTAAAGCGTGCCTTCATCAAGCAGCTTGGAGGTGTCGCCACCCGGGACATAGATCCCGTTGGAGACGAATTTGTAGAGGAACTCGCCACGCTCGTCGTCGCCCATATAGACGACCACGCGACCATCGCGTGCAATCACTACGGCGGCGTTCTCATGCTTGATGCGGCCAAGTGCTGTACGCTTGATCGGCGTCGAGGAGGCGTCAGACGGATCGATTTCGACGATATAGCCGGCGCGGCGCGGTTCGTTCGGGTTCTTTGAAACGTCGAAGCGCTCGTCGAACTTCTCGTAGCCATAGCGGGTCTCGGCGACGATGCCGTAGCGCTTAAAGTCCTCAGGCATTTTGAACTCGGCATTGGTGGAGCCGAAGTAGCCGTTGAAGTTCTCTTCGCAGGTGAGGTAGGTGCCCCAAGGCGTCTTGCCGGCGCCGCAGTTGTTGAAGGTCCCGAGACAGTCGACACCAGCGGGATCGGCAGCCGTCTTGACGAGCTCGGAGCCGGCAGCCGGACCCGAAAGCTTCATCGGCGTGTTGTGGTGGATGCGGCGGTTGAACTTGCTGTCGACGACGATCGCCCAGCCATTTTCGCCTTCGGCCACTTCCATGACGGTGACGCCCTGCATGTTCTGCAGGATCTTCACGTCGTCGAGCGACTGCGGCATGCCTTCCGGCGCGTGCGGCAGGTTGGTTTCGTTGTTGACGTATTCGTGGTTGACCGCGATCACCTGGGCGTTGCCGATGGCGAACAGCTCCATGCCGTCGGTGTTCTCACCGAAGACCTTGTCGGAATTCTCTAGCGACACACCCTTCATCGGATCGATGTCGGAAGCCGTGGAGAACAGGGGCTCACCCCAACGGGCGAGGGGCTTCCAGTTGTAGCCTTCCGGCACATGGATGGTGTTGTCGGTCGCAATGTCGATCGGCTTGAAAGCAAAGCGCGAGGCGGCTTCCTGCGCCTGAGCCGAGGTCGAGCTCATCAGGTTGCCGACGGAGCCCATGGCAACGGCAGCCGAACCCATGGCCAGCACGCCGAGGAACCCACGGCGCGAGATCGCGCGTTCGACGACGCGGTCGAAGTCGGTCACGGCCGGCGGCGGATTGTGCAGCTCGTCCCACTCGTCCCAGGACAGATGGTTGGTGTTGGTGTCGGTCATGGCAGAGCCTCCTTTTGGATGAAGTCTACTCTCCGACTAGTCAGGACAGATAACAGGGATGTGACGAAATCGGGGCAGTCCGATAGTTGTGAAGGTGCTGATTTAGGCATTCCAGCGAAGGTCCTGCCGGTCGCCGCTTTAAGTCATTGGTGCATCTTGGCTTTGATCCGAAGACTGCCGTTCTCTCCAGAAGCGAGGCGTCCGACCGCTCACGCATCTTTGTTTCGGCGGCAATCTTCACCTCGACTTTCACCCGCATCGCGCCGGGAACGAGGCCTCCTGTCGCATGCAAAAGATTTGACGTTTACGTAAAAATCAATTAGCCAGAAGTGAGAATAAGCCGCGCCTCCTGGGTGGGAGTTTGGGCGTGGCATGAAGCATACGCCAGATGGAGGAGCACGTCATGTACAAGGCGCCCGTAGAAGAGATCGCGTTCACCCTGAAGCACGTCGCTGGCCTCACCAAGGCCATCGAAGACGGCAAGCTCGGTGAGCTGAGCGACGACCTCGTTGATGCCATCCTCTCCGAAGCCGGCCGCTTTGCCAGTGACGAAGTCGCCCCGCTTGCCGAAATTGGCGACAAACAGGGCGCCCGCATGGTCGATGGCAAGGTCGTCGTTCCCGATGGCTGGGACAATCTCTACCGTGCCTGGGCCGAAGGTGGCTGGAATTCGCTGACAGCGTCCGAAGATTTCGGCGGGCAGGGGCTACCGCATATGCTGAATGTCGCCGCACTCGAAATGTGGAATTCTGGCTCCATGGGCTTTGCACTTGGCCCGACGCTGACCATGGGTGCGGTCGACGCTGTCACGGCGCACGGCTCTGAGGAACTGAAGGCGAAGTATCTGCCGAAGATGGTCTCCGGCGAATGGACCGGCACGATGAACCTGACCGAGCCGCATGCCGGTTCGGATCTCGGCGTCATGAAGTCCCGCGCCGAACGCCGCGATGACGGCACCTACCGCATCTTCGGCCAGAAGATCTACATCACCTGGGGCGAACACGAGATCACCGAGAACATCATCCATCTGGTGCTCGCCCGTCTCCCCGATGCGCCGGCCGGTACGCGCGGCATCTCGCTCTTCCTCGTGCCGAAGTATCTCGTCAACGACGATGGCTCGATCGGCGCCCGCAACGACCTTCATTGCCATTCGCTGGAGCACAAGGTGGGCATCCACGGCTCGCCGACCTGCACGATGATCTACGGCGACGGCAAGTATGGCGATGAAGCCGGCGCAATCGGCTGGCTGATCGGCGAGGAGAACAAGGGTCTCGCCTGCATGTTCACGATGATGAACAATGCCCGCCTCGCCGTCGGCATGCAGGGCGTCGCTATCTGCGAAGCCGCCACCCAGAAGGCCGTGCAATACGCCAAGGACCGCACGCAAGGGAAGGCTCCTGGCTGGACGGGGCAGGGCATGTCGCCGATCATCGAACATCCCGATGTCGCCCGCATGCTGGTGACGATGAAGGCGCTGACCCAAGGCTCGCGCGCCATCTGCTATGTCTGCGCCCACGCAACCGATATGAGCCATCACGCGGATGGCGACGAAGCCCGCCATTGGGCCGAGCGCGCAGCCTTGCTCACTCCGATCGCAAAGTCCTTCGCCACCGACGCTGGCGTCGATGTTGCCTCGCTCGGCATCCAGACCCATGGCGGCATGGGCTTCATCGAGGAAACGGGTGCCGCCCGCTTCTGGCGCGACAGCCGCATCGCCCCGATCTACGAGGGCACCAACGGCATCCAGGCTGCCGACCTCGTCACCCGCAAGCTGCCGCTGTCGAACGGCAACCATATCAGGGGCTACATCACCGAGCTGAAGCAGGTGGTCAATGCCGTGCGCGCCTCGAATCTCGAAGGCTTCGGTGACACCGCCGCCCGCCTCGACGCGAGCCTGTCGGATCTCGAAGACACCACCGAATGGCTGCTCTCGCAGATGGCCGCAGGCAACACGTCGGCAGCGCTCGCAGGGGCGACACCCTACCAGCGTCTCTTTGGCCTCGCATTGACCGGCGTCTACCTCGCCAAGGGCGCACTTGCCGACGAGGACCACGGCCGCGACAACCGCCTGGCGCTCTGCCGCTTCGCCGCCGAGAACCTGATCGCCGAGACGGCGGCTCTCAAGGATCGCGTCGTCAATGGTGCGGCGAGCCTAGAAGCGGCACGGGCATTGTTCGCATAAGACGCTGGCCCCGCGTCCTCTTCTCCCCAGCGGGGAGAAGGTGGCCGAAGGCCTCAGCGCAATACTTTGCGCTTGAGATGAGGGGGAGGCGAAGCCTCACAAGACCCCCTCATCGCCTCGCATTCGCTCGGCACTTCTCCCCGCTGGGGAGAAGAGAAGGAGAACCCCATGACCGACCACATTGAGATCACCCGCCCAGAAGCCCATCCTGGCGTCCTCGTCCTGCGCTTCAACCGCCCGGACAAGAAGAACGCGATCACGCAAGCCATGTACGAGAAGCTAACCGCAGGCCTGCTGGAGGGCGAGCAGGACGACACGATCCGTGCCATCGTCTTCCTCGGCACCGAAGGCTGTTTCTCCGCCGGCAATGACATGGCAGATTTCTTGGGCTTCGCCATGGCCGGCGCCGTCGGCGAGCCCGCAGCCTTTGGCCTCCTCAAGGCTCTGACTGAAGTCACCAAGCCACTGGTCTCCGGCGTCGATGGCCTGGCGATCGGCATCGGCACGACGCTGCATATGCATTGCGACCTGACGGTTGCCTCCGATCGCAGCCTGTTCAAGACCCCCTTCGTCGATCTGGCGCTCGTGCCCGAAGCCGCCTCCAGCCTGATCGCGCCACGCGCCATGGGCCACCAGCGCGCCTTTGCCATGCTCGCTGCAAGCGAAGGCTTCTCGGCCGAACAGGCCCGCGAGGCCGGTCTTATCTGGAAGGTGGTCTCGCCCGATCAGGTCGAGACAGAGACCCTGAAGATCGCTTCGCAGCTCGCGTCCAAGCCGCCGGCCGCGATGAAGATCGCACGCGCCCTGGTAAAGGGCAGCGCCGACGAGGTCCGCACCCGTATGCAGGAAGAGCTCGTGCATTTCGTGGCCCAGCTGAAAAGCGCCGAAGCCCGCGCCGCCTTCGAAGCCTTCATGAAGGGACGCGGATGAAAGGCTCGTACGCAGGGCTTACGAGTCCTTTCGGTTCTTCTTAATTACCCATTAAATCCTGCAGGCTAAACATGGATAGGCGGCGATTTTGCCGTCTCCTCACCATGATGGTGTCGTGAGCACACAATGCCCCATGACGCCCTCGCGCCAAAGTTGCGCGAAGAGTTTTTGCAGGACCGTATCGTGAAGACCAGTTCCAACCTGATGACCAAGATCCTGGTGGTCGCCTCCCTCGTGGTGGTCGCTGCCCTTTCCGGTTTCTCCTTCTACATAGACAGCCTCCAGCGCAACGCTACGAGTGCGGCCGTCAAGAGTGAGATCGATAGCTCCGGTCTCCAGGCTTCGCAGAGCATCGCCAACTGGCTGAGCGCCCGCGTCATGCTGACCGAACTCGCCGGCAATGCCGCCGCCAAGGCGCCCGATGCGGCCGCCATCATCGCGGCTTTCGACAACCCGGTCCTGATCCGCGAATTCATGTCGACCTATGTCGGCGACGAGCAGGGCGTCTTTACCAGCGTTCCCAACCAGCCGCTGCCGGAGGGTTACGATCCGCGCAAGCGTCCCTGGTACCAGGATGCCGTCAAGGCCGACAAGATGGTCCTGACAGACCCCTATGCCGACGCTTCGACCGGCAATCTGATCATCAGCGCCGCCATTCCCGTCAAGAAGGACGGCAAGCTCTATGGCGTGGCGGCTTCCGACTTCTCGCTGACCTCGCTCGTCAACATGGTCAACTCGGTCGACATGGGCGGCAAGGGTTCGGCCTTCCTCGTCAAGCAGGACGGCACGATCCTCGTTCATCGCGATGGCAACCTCGTCACCAAGACGTTGAAGGATGCCTTCCCGAACCAGACACCCACTGTTGGCTCCGGCATCACCGAAACCACCTTCGCCGATGCCAATGTTCTCGTCTCCTTCCTGCCGATCAAGGGCCTGCCGCGCGAAGACTGGTATCTCGGCGTGCAGATCGACCGCGATCTCGCTTTCGCAGCGATCGGCGAGTTCCGCACCGCAGCCGCGGTTGCCACCCTCGTCGGCGTGGTCGCCATGATCGGCATCCTGGCAGCGCTCCTGTCGCGCCTCGTTGTTCGCCCCGTTGTCGATATGACTGGCGTCATGGGCAAGCTCGCCGGTGGTGATGTCTCGGCTGAAATTCCGGGCACCGCGCGCAAGGACGAAATCGGCCAGATGGCCGCAGCCGTCGCCGTCTTCCGCGACAACATCATCGAGCGCGGACGCCTCGCCCGCGAAGCGGACGAGACCCGCTCGATGACCGAACAGGAACGCCGCGAGCGCGAAACCGCAAGGGCCCGCGAGGCCGAGCAGGTCTCGTTTGCCGTGCATTCGCTGGCCGATGGCCTTGGCCGCCTCGCCAATGGCGACCTGGTCTCGCGCATCGAGACCCCGTTCGCCGGTGATCTCGACCGCCTGCGCGTCGACTTCAATGCCTCCGTCGAGAAGCTGCATGACGCGCTCGCCACTGTCGGCCGCAATGCCCGCGCTATCGACGGTGGTGCTGCCGAAATCCGCTCCTCTGCCGACAACCTCGCCCGCCGCACCGAGCAGCAGGCCGCCTCGGTCGAAGAAACGGCAGCAGCACTTGAGGAAATCACCACCACGGTCAAGGACAGCGCCCGCCGTGCCGAGGAAGTCGGCCAGCTGGTGACCCGCGCCCGTGCCGGTGCCGAAAAGTCCGGCGAGATCGTCGAAAAGGCCGTCGGTGCCATGCAGGGCATCGAGAAGTCTTCGGGCGAGATCTCCAACATCATCGGTGTCATCGACGAGATCGCCTTCCAGACCAACCTGTTGGCGCTGAATGCCGGTGTCGAGGCCGCACGCGCTGGTGAAGCCGGCAAGGGCTTTGCCGTCGTTGCTCAGGAAGTCCGCGAACTCGCTCAGCGTTCGGCGAATGCTGCGAAGGAGATCAAGGCGCTGATCAGCGCCTCCGGCGACCAGGTCAAGGTCGGCGTCGATCTGGTCAACGAGACCGGCAAGGCGCTCGACGTGATCGTTCGCGAGGTCCAGGAGATCAATGGCCACGTCAACGCCATCGTGACCGCCTCGCGCGAACAATCGACCGGCCTGCAGGAGATCAACACGGCTGTTAACACCATGGACCAGGGCACCCAGCAGAACGCCGCCATGGTCGAGGAACAGACGGCCGCCAGCCACGGCCTTGCTCAGGAAGCGGCGGCGCTGACGGCTCTGCTCAACCAGTTCCGTATCGACGAACGCTCGGCAGGCGCATCGTCCGGCCAGCGTCGCGCCGCCTGATCGGGCGATCGATAATCTACAAAATGAAACGGCGCCCCTGTGGCGCCGTTTCTCGTTACTGGGTGCGAGGGTTCAGCCTGTATTCAGTGTTTGGCTCTAATCTCTGCAACCACAGTGGTCCTAGGCCGTTCGGGTCTTGTCCGGGACGGTCCGCGGGTCGTCGTCATTTGCAAAATTCCAGCTGTCACCAGTCTTGCCGAGGTTCTCATGTTGCGTTTGTTCTGTGTCGCACTCAGCCTGCTTGTCATCGCCGCGCCGGCTTCAGCCGAAGCGGCAGCAAGCTCGTCGCTCCCCTTTGTCCTGGTCAATGATACCAGCGGCGCGATCAGCGAAAGCCAGAATACCCCGCGTCAGAACCGGCCGGTCCGCCCGCAGCGCTATATCTGTGTTGTCGACCAGTCCGGCAGCGTCGGCGGTGGTGGGCAGGTGTCCTGCCCGGCCAATCCCGGCCGCGTCGGTGGACGCTGCCGTTGCGCGAATGTTACGGGCTCCGGCACGCTTTTGACCTACTGAGCGGGCTTTTCCTCGGGCACCACCCCGACGCCGTTGCCGACCGGATTGATATCATCGACGAAGGTGATCAGATCCGCCATGGTGAAATGCCCTGGCGTCTTTGCCGGCAGGTGCGGCGTCCAGTTGGATTTCTGCCAGAGGAAGGAATTCTGATCGCCGTGCACAAGGCCGAGGAACGTCTCCGCAACAATAGTTGATCCAACCGGTCCGAGCCTCAATCCCTCATGAAGCTGCTCGGCTTCCTTCAGGATGTAGTACCAAAGCGGTGTCGCCTTGTGAAAGCCGTTTCGCGCCGCAGCCTCGCCGTCTCTACCCCCGGAAAGCTGCTTTTCGCTGAGTGGCTCGAAGCCCATGGCGCGGGCAACATCCTGACCGGATGGCAGGCCGATCTGCGAACCGCGCCTGAGGTTGCGAAACGGCAGGACGAACTCCCGCGCAGCCACGGTGCTCATGTCTTCGGGATGATCGGGAAGTGTATGCAGGGCGGACACGATCAGCGGGTCAAGCCGGCGGGCATGATTGAGCGTGAAGTTTTCTTCGAGAGGGGTTTCGAGATCGAAAAAGCGGCGCCAGTCGATCGCCCAGTTGGACGGCAGCGTGCGATGCGGTCCAAGCGGCGATGGTGGAGGGGGCTTAGGCGCGAGGTCCCCCACGATCAGACCGGATTTGCCCGTGAAGTTGAACATGAGTTCGAGTGTGCCGTCGGCAAGGCCGCCGGGACGAAAAACGGCGTTGTGGCTGTAGTTTTCCCGGACCATGGAATGCCCAAGACGATAGGCGGCGGCAGCGAACTCGGCCGGCATGTAAGGCCGGCTGCGGAAGCGATAGAAGCGTCGTCCCTCATGTTTGATCCTGCGGATCAACCCTGGCTCGGTCAGGCGTTCGACGAAATCGAAGAGCACGATCCATTGATAGTGCCAGGTCACGATCCGTCGCGCTTCCTTAAACAGCTCTGGGTCCTTGAGGCCGGTCGTCGTCTTCTTGAGATGATCCACCACCGCATTGTGGAACTTCAGCATCAGCAGGTGAAACTGCGCCACCAGCAGGTTCTCGTCATTGCGCTCGTCAAAGATCAGTGCGCGGCCATGGGCATTGCGCGGTAGGTCGTTGTCGAGCTCTGGGATCTTCCGGGGCGGTTCCTCTTCCGGTCGGGGAAGTGCGTCGGAAATCTGCGCCTTGCCGATCAGAAATTTCGGCCCCGGTGGGGCGCGGAGACTCTCCTTGGCATAGAGATACGGGTGCAGGCCCGGCCCGTCGCCGTAGAGGGAGTCGAGGTCCAGCGCCGGCGTGCGGAAGTTCTCTGTCGCCAGCGGATCGGTGCGCTGCTTGTCGAGCGGGGTCGTGTCGAGCGTAATGTCGTGGTCGACGAACTGACCAAGATAGGTATATCCGGCCGGCAGTTTCGGATGGTCGCCCGTGTCGACATTGTTATCCCGCATGGCCTCTGCGAGATCGAAAAGCGCGTCATCCTCTGCATGCAGTGGCCTAAGCCGCGGAAACATTTTGCCGAATTTTCCGGGATCGGCATTGCCGGCCAGGGCCAGCAGGGATTCACGGCTCATGCCACGAACGCCATGTCCGTGGGCTGCGACTTCAGACATCGTCATTCCCCCTCTGATCACGTCATTTTCTCGATGATGTGATCAGAGATGATTATCGGGGGTGGCGCAAGAAATCGAATGCAGCTAGAAGCTGTATTTCCGCCTATTTCTTGCTGAGCGTTGCAACCGCCTCGACATGCGGTGACCAGAGGAACTGATCGATCGGTGTCACCTTATCGACCCGGTAGCCGCCAGCGATCAGGATTGAGAGGTCCCGGGCAAGCGTCAGCGGATTGCAACTGATCGCGACCACCTTCTTCACCTGGCTTTTCGCCAGTTCCGCACACTGCACCTCGGCACCCGCCCGTGGCGGGTCGAAGACGACGGCGTCGAAGCCCTTGAATTCGGAGGTCATCAGCGGCCGGCGGAAGAGGTCGCGCCGCTCGACGCTCACAGGCTTCAGCCCCTGCGTGTTGCGGGCGGCAAAATCCAGCGACTTTACCGCCTTCTCGTCAGACTCGACCGCGAGCACGGAATATGAGCGGGCGAACCGCAATGCGAAGGTGCCGACGCCGGCAAACAGATCCGCAACCTTCTTGGCCTTGCCGATATGGGCAATGGCAAGCGCCGCCATGTGGTCTTCCGCCTCATGCGTTGCCTGGGTGAAGCCACCCGGCGGCAGCACGACGCGGGCGCCGGCGAAATCGAGCAGCGGCTTGTGCGGCTCGATGACGATCTCGCCATTGGCCGAGACGCGGGCGATGTCCTTGAGCCGGATCACGGCATTGGTGACCGCGCGCCGTTCCTGGTCGCCGAGCCCGCCACGCAAACCGTCGAGCGAGATGTCGAGGCCGGTGGTCGTCTCGGTCACTGTGACGCGGAAGTGCTCGGCACCACAGGCATTGGCGATGATCTTGATCGCGTCCAGCCGGGAGATCAGCCCGTCCGACGCGATGGGACATTCCTCGACCGGCACGACATGATGCGTCTCCGCCTGCATGAAACCCATGACCAGGCCTGTCTCACGCCGCCTAGCGGTGAAGACGAGGCGGCGCCGCTGATGCGGATGCGCCTCGAAGATCTCGCCAACGGGAGCCTCGATCCCCTTCGACTTCAGGGCGTCGATCAGAATCTGCCGCTTGAAGGCATTGTAGGCGGGTTTTGCCATATGCTGCAGCGAACAACCGCCGCATACACCACCGACGCCATCAGGACCGAAATGCTTGCAAGGCGGCTGAACGCGATCTGGCGAGGTGGTGGCGAAGGACATGATCGTGCCCTCGTTCTTCACCTTGGCGATCGAGACGGTTTCGCCGGGCAGGGCGAAGGGCACAAACACGGGACCATCAGCGCCATGCGCCACCCCGTCGCCTTTGGCGCCGAGGCTTGAAATCGTGACGGTTTCGGCGCTCATGCTGCGTCCTCTTGGTCGTCCTGATCGTCGTCGCCATCTTCGGCATCATCAGGCTTGACGCCGGCGAGCAGGAATTCCTCGTTCCCATCGCCACCGGCAATCGGGGAGGGGATGAGGCCGAGGCTGGTCCAGCCCATGTCCTCTGTCAGCCAGCGCTCCAGTTCGGCGGCCACCAGCGGCGCCGTTTCCGGTTCTTTCAAAAGCCCAGCCTTGCTGATCGCTTCACGGCCCGCCTCGAATTGCGGCTTGACCAGCAGCAGGCAATGCGCGCCCGGCTCGGCCTGATCGAGGGCCGGCGCCAGCGCCAGCTTCAGCGAAATGAAGGAAACGTCGGAGACGAGAAAGTCGAATGGCTGATCGTCATAATCCTCAGGCTCCAGGTAGCGCGCATTCAATCCCTCCAGATTGGTCACGCGCGGGTCGCTGGCCAGTCGCGGATGCAACTGGTCGTGGCCGACATCGATCGCCGTCACATGCGCCGCGCCCCGCTTCAGCAGGACCTCGGTA
The DNA here is from genome assembly GCF_042466255.1 of Rhizobium sp. R86522. Lineage (NCBI taxonomy): Bacteria > Pseudomonadati > Pseudomonadota > Alphaproteobacteria > Hyphomicrobiales > Rhizobiaceae > Rhizobium > Rhizobium sp. R86522. The sequence continues at coordinate 2,666,955 of NZ_JAXHBX010000001.1, read as the reverse complement.
AACCCACCGGTGGAGGCGCCGACATCCAGACAGTGGCAGCCTTCCGGCGAGAGGTTGAAATGGTCGAGTGCGGCGTCGAGCTTCAGCGCCGCGCGCGAGACGTAATCCTGTGCCGGATCGTCGATATCGAACTGGTGCGTGGCGGCAAAGACGAGGCTGGGCTTCGCCACCACCTTGCCGTCCACCTTCACCGTGCCACGCTGGATGGCGTCACGGGAGCGGGAGCGGCTGGCGAAAAGGCCGAGGGCGACCAGGAGCTGGTCGAGGCGCTGGGGTTCTGGGAGCTTCTTCATGCCCCGTCAATGCGGGGAGATGCGCCTTCGCGCAAGTCTTTTTCGCGGGATCGCCTTCTGCTGCTTGAGCGACGCGGGCGAGGAGTTGCGATTTTCGATCGCCGATCCATTCAGGGTTTTATTAGAGATGCTTTAAGCAATTTATCCTAATGTTCAATGGCTGGCGCGATGTGATCCTCCCAAGCAGCGCGCTCCGACACAAAACTGCAGGCCCTCCTCCTCCTCCTTCTGGCCTGCAGGAATAGAAGCCCCCCGGTTTCGGGCCCGGGGGGCTTCATTTGTTTTGGGGCCAAGTCTCGATCTCAACAACCATAGACGCATCGATCGATTAAAATAAATCGTAAATTTTAGTAAGTATTTATATAGGAAGAGTGAATTAAACTCTGAGTGAATTGTTATGCAGAGGTGCAACCATGTCTCTTCTCCCTTTCTTCGGCAATGAATCCAGGTCAATTCTCAATGCCCTTGATCGATCACAGGCCGTGATCGAATTTGATCTGACTGGCACTATTCTCAGCGCAAATCGGAATTTTTGCCTGACAGTCGGCTATGAACTGGCAGAAATCGTGGGCAAGCATCACAGCATGTTTGTCGGGCAAGACTATGCGAACTCGCCGGAATACAAGACATTTTGGAGCCGCCTTTCCCGTGGCGAGTTCTTCAGTGCTCAGTACAAGCGTTTCGGCAAGGGCGGCCGAGAGATCTGGATTGAGGCCTCCTACAATCCGATCATGCGCGGCGGAAAGCCCTACAAGGTCGTCAAGTTTGCCACAGACATCACCGAGCGGAAGCGGGCAGAACTGGAAAACAGCGGCAAACTGAACGCTATCTCCCGCGCTCAGGCGACAATCGAGTTCACGCCGGACGGACAGATCCTGACCGCCAACCCGAATTTCCTCTCTGCCATCGGGTACAAGCTGGAAGAGATCATGGGCAAGCACCATGCGATATTTTGTGAGGGCGAGTACGCCCGGTCGCCCGAATATCATGCTTTCTGGAAGGATCTGCGCGCCGGCGAGTTCAAGTCGAGCGAGTTCACCCGCATTCGCAAAGACGGCAGCAAGCTCTACATCCAGGCATCCTACAACCCGATCTTCGACGAGGACGGCCGGGTCTTCAAGGTGGTGAAGTTTGCCATCGACGTGACGGGGCGTGTCCAGGCGGTGGATGCCATCGCAGCCGGTCTCGCCCGTCTCTCCGAATGCAACATTCGCATCACGATCGACGATCCCTTCATTCCGGAATTCGAACGGCTCCGCAATGACTTCAACAAGGCAATCGAGGAGTTCCAGAAAACACTGGAAAGCGTGCTTGGTGAAACCGGTTCACTGACGGAAAACAGCGAGAGCCTGAAGGGTGACGCCGAGTCGCTTGGACGCCGTACAGAGCAACAGGCAGCGGCACTCGAACAGGCATCCGCCGCTTTGGAACAGATTACAGCCACGGTGAAGGAGGCCTCGGTAAGGGCCCGCGACACGCGCGAGATCGTCAAGGAGGCGCGTGCGGCAACTGGTCAGTCTGTAGAGGTGGTGCGCTCCACCGTCGAGGCAATCGGTCGTATCGAAAATGCCTCTAAAGAGATCGGCAGTATCATCGACGTCATCGACCAGATCGCCTTCCAGACCAATCTTCTTGCTCTGAATGCCGGTGTAGAAGCCGCCCGTGCCGGCGATGCCGGCAAGGGCTTCGCCGTTGTGGCCCAGGAAGTTCGCGAACTGGCACAGCGCTCGGCCGCGGCGGCGCGCGAGATATCCGCCCTCATTCTCAACTCGACGAACGAGGTCTCCGAAGGGGTTCGGCTGGTTAATGCCACCGGCGCTTCGCTTGAGCGCATTGAGAAATTCGTCAACGAGATCAACACCAATGTCGATGCCATCGCCACGGGTGCCAATGAGCAGGCATCCAGCCTGAGCGAGATCAACAATGCGGTCAACCAGCTCGATCAGGCGACGCAACAGAATGCTGGTCTGGTGTCGAGTATCACTGCGGCCAGCGACATCATGGCACTCGGCGCCGGCAAGATGAAGACGCTGGTCGACATTTTCAAGCTCAATCGCCGTAGCGCCCGGCGCGAGCCGGGCTCTGCGGCAGCAGCAACTGGTTCGCATCTGCGCGGCCGACAGAGCGCTGCTGCCTGAGTAACATACCCGCCAGCCTGATCCCTGCTCAGGGCACGTAACGATAGAGCCAGTCGCGGATGTCTTCGGGCAGGGCGATTGGTTCGCCCGTCTCCGGCTCCCGGGCAGTCCAGGTGATGTCGACCTCGGCAACGGTCTGCCCGTCCTTCTCCATCGCGACTTCAAACCCGACAGATTTGCCGCCGATCTTGTCGACCTGAACGGTCATGCGGATCTTGTCTTCAAAGAGCAATGGCTGATGCAGGCGGACCTCGAACTTGGTCGGGCTGTAATGCGGCTCGTCTTCGAGCGGTGGGCGATAGCGCCAGAAGTGGCGCACCGCCTCTTCGGCATGGATGACATAGGCGGCAGCCTGCATTTCACCGGTCGGAGCAATGTCGCGATAGGCAACAACCAGCGTGCTCACCTCCACCCGTTCCGTCTCGTCCATGCAGTTCCCCTGGTGTTTTCATGTGTTAGCGGCATCTAACGGCATAGGGGCTGGCTTCACAAGCGCTCAGAGCGGCAGACACCGGCATGCCGCCCCGCATGGACTGGGTAAAACCCGGATATGAGGTGGAAGATGACAGGCGGTCGCATTATCTTCTGCGCGAACCCGGAAGGATGCCCATGGCCACCCGTCTCTATGAGAACCCGATCTTCCTTGAACACAACACGCCGGAAGGTCACCCCGAGCGGGCCGATCGGCTGCGTTCGCTCAACATTGCTTTGGAGCACCCGAACTTCGCCCGTCTGGAGCGGATCAAGGCTGTTCAGGCCAATGAGGATGCTGTGACACTCGCCCATCCGGAGGAGCATCTCTTCGCTGTCATGCGACAGATCCCCGAGGAGGAAGGCGAGATCAACCAGCTCGAAGCCGACACCTATGCCTCGCAAAAGAGCCTGCAGGTGGCGCTGACCGCGATCGGCGGCGCGATTTCGGCCGTCGACGACGTCATGACCGGCAAGGCCGACAACGCCTTCGTCGCCGGTCGTCCACCGGGCCACCATGCGGAAAAGTCGAAGGCCATGGGCTTCTGCCTGTTCAACACGGTCGCGATCGCCGCCCGCCATGTGCAGAAGGCCTATGGCGTCGAGCGCGTCGCGATCGTCGACTGGGACGTTCACCACGGCAACGGCACCCAGGACATCTTCTGGGACGATCCCTCGGTTCTGTTCTGCTCGACACACCAGATGCCGCTTTATCCCTACAGTGGCGCCAAGGACGAGACGGGCAAGCATCGCAACATCGTCAATGCGCCGCTCTCGCCCAATGTCGGCTCCGATCATTTCCGCGAGGCCTTCAAGAGCCGCGTTCTGCCGGCGCTCAACGACTTTTCACCCGACTTCATCCTGATCTCCGCCGGCTTCGACGCCCATCATCGCGATCCCCTGGCACAGATCAATCTGGTCGGCGAGGATTTCGACTGGGCGACGGGAAGGCTGCTCGAAGTCGCCGACCGTTTCGCCCATAACCGGGTCGTCAGCCTGCTCGAAGGCGGCTATGATCTCGAAGGCCTCGCCGAATCGGCGGGCCTGCACATCTTAAGACTGATGAAGGGTTGAGTATGTCCGACGCCGTAACCGCCGATCTCACCGGCTATTCCTTCGAAAAGGCCGTGGCCGAGCTCGAAAGCATCGTGGCGCGCCTGGAACGCGGCGACGTGGCGCTTGACGAATCCATCGCCATCTACGAGCGCGGCGAGCTTCTGAAGAAGCATTGCGAGCAGCTCTTGTCCGCGGCCGAAAACCGCATCGAAAAGATCCGTCTCGACCGCGCCGGCAAGCCGACCGCCGTCGAGCCGCTCGACGGCGCGTAAGCAGTCATCGGGAGGCGTCCCCGGGCCGACGTATTGATTTGCAGACAAGAGGCGGCGGATGGTGCATCCGCCGCCTTTTGCATGGCCGCCAGCCTCTGAAGACAAACGATCCCCCAGACATCAGAATGGCCCCTTGCGGGGCCATTCGTCGTTCGGTGTCTGGAAACCTCAGGCTTACTCGGCCGGGCTCTTGGCTTCCACGGCCTTCGAAGGACCGGTCTTCCACAGGGAATAGCCGACGCCCACGCCGAGGATGAGGAAGGTGATGCCGAGCGACCACTCCGGCGGAAACTTCTCCCAGCCCATGCCCCAGGCGATGAAGATCTTCGAGCCGATGAACATCAGCAGCACCGACAGGGCATACTTCAGATAGGCGAAGCGGTGCAGGATGGCATCCAGCGCGAAATAGAGGGCGCGCAGACCCAGGATCGCGAAGATGTTCGACGTGTAGACGATGTACGGATCGGTCGTGATCGTGAAGACAGCCGGTACGGAGTCGACGGCGAACACCAGGTCCGCGATCTCGATCATGACGAGCGCCAGCAGAAGCGGCGTGGCAAAACGCTTGATCTTGCCCGTCACCGGGTCCGGCTTTTTGACGATGAAGTTGTGGCCGTCGATCTCTTCGGTCACGTTCATCCGGCGCTTGAGGAAGCGGATCAGGGCATTGTCCTCGATCTTGTGCTCCTTGTCGGCGACGAACAGCATCTTGACGCCCGTCAGGATCAGGAAGCCGGCGAAGAAGTAGAGAACCCAATGATACTGGTCGACGATCGTCGCACCTAGCCCGATCATGATGCCGCGCAGCACGATGACCCCGAGAATGCCCCAGAACAGCACGCGGTGCTGATATTCGCGCGGGATGGCGAAGAAGCTAAAGATCAGCGCGATGACGAAGATATTGTCCATCGCCAGCGTCTTTTCGACCACAAAGGCGGTCAGATACTGCGCGGTCGCGGTCGTATCCATCTGCCAGTAGATGAAGCCGGAGAAGAGCACGCCCAGCGTGATGTACATGGCCGAAAGCTTCAAACTTTCGGCGATGCCGATTTCATGGTCCTTCTTGTTGAGGACGCCAAGGTCGAAGGCAAGAAGTGCTACGACCAGCAGGATGAACAGCAACCACATCCAGAGTGGCTTGCCGAGAAACAGAATGAGCAGGAGTTCCAATTGTATGACCTCTGTTGCATTGACCGGGCTCGATGCAATGCGCGCACGGTCTCGCTGAACAGAGGTCCGGTCCGGGCATGGCATCGAGCGTGCTCGATGCGGTCCGACATCACGAGGGTAATCCGTCGTCAGAGGGGCCCGGTCCGCAGATGCTCAAATGGGGCCTGCCATCAGGAGTTCAAGAGCGCCGCCGAGAAAAAAACACAGGAATGCCACAATTGGAGCGGCGCCTGTTGAGCGTGGCGCTGAAGGGCAATCAGCCCTTCGCTCTGAGCGCCCCTGCGACCCTGTGAATATGCTCCGCCCCGATCCCGCAGCAGCCGCCGATCATGGTCGCACCAGCCTCGGCCCAGTCGCAGGCGAAACGGGAATAGACGTCGCCGGTCAGATCACCACGGGTATCATGCAGCCCCTCATTGGCGGCCTTGTCGTCGGTGTCGCTTTCGAAGGCATTGGCGTAGACGCCGATCTTGAGCGTCGAACCCTTTTCGGCAAACACCGCAGCCGCCGTCTCGACCGCGCGTCTCATCACTTCGGGCTTTGCACAGTTGAACAGCAGCGCCGAGGCACCCGAGCCCGCGGCCCATTCCGCTGCCGCCTGCACGGTCTCGCCCGAGCGCAGCTTCGGCTCGCCACCGGCCACCTGGGCCGCATCATCGGCGAGCGTAAACGAGATCCAGAACGGTTTCGGCTGCGCCTGGATAGCCTTGCGCACGGCCTCGCCCTCGGCAATCAGGCTGAGCGTTTCCCCGAGCCAGACATCCACATGAGGGGCAAGGTTCTCGACCAGCACCTTCAGGTAATCCTGCACCGTCGAGGGATCGAAATTCTCTGGTTCATAGGAGCCAAAGATCGGCGGCAGCGAGCCGGCGACCACGACCTTGCGGCAAGCGCCGTCGGCCGCCTCCTTTGCCAGTTGACCCGCCAATGCGATCAGGGCCGGACCGTCCTTGCGGAACCGCTCTTCGCCGATATGAAAGGGCACCAGCGCATAGGAATTGGTGGTGACGACATCGGCGCCTGCGGCAATGAACTCCTCATGCACTTGGCGCACGATCTCGGGGCTGTTCATCAGTGCCAGCGCCGACCACTCCGGCTGCTTCAGCTCCGCGCCAAGCCGCAAGAGTTCGCGGCTCATGCCGCCGTCGAGGATCAGTGTGTCAGCCATGGAAAGGTCTCCGTCAGATACGGTCAAGGGATAAGCGCCTGATCGAGATCGGCGATGATGTCGCCTGTGGTCTCGAGGCCGATCGACAGGCGGAAGAGCCCGTCGCCAGCATAGGCGCGGTAATCGGTGAGGGCCTCGCCGGTGAGGCGGAAGGTGGAGGTCATCATTTCCTCGGTATCGAGCAGCACCACGAGGCTGCGCTGGTGACCGAGCGAAAAGGCATAGTGGACGACACGCAGGCGTGTCGCGAGCCGCTCGGCGGCGGCTTTCGGCTCGCGCGTGCGAAACGCGATCATGCCGCCGAACACATCCATCTGGCGCTTGGCGAGGTCATGCTGCGGGTGGGAGGTTAGGCCCGGGTAGATCACACGCTCGACCTGCGGATGCCCTTCCAGGAAGGTGGCGACGGCAAGGGCGCTATCCGACGCCATGCGCAGGCGTGGATAGAGCGTGTCGATGCCGCGCATGATCAGCCAGGCCGACTGGGCCGAGAGTGTCGCCCCGAGATAGACTCCGGCTCGACCCCTGATACGGGCGATCAGTTCCTTCCGCCCGATCACGGCCCCGCCCAGCACGTCGCCATGGCCGTTGATGAACTTGGTCAGCGAATGGATGACGAGATCGACGCCGAGCGACAGCGGCCGCGTGGCAACCGGCGTGGCAAAGGTCGAATTGACCGAGATCAGCGCCCCATGCCTGTGGGCAATGGCCGCCAGCGCTTCGAGATCGACGATGCGCAGGATCGGATTGACCGGGCTCTCGCAATGGACGAGCCGCGTGTTCGGCCGCATGGCGGCTTCAACCAGATCGAGCCGCGCCATGTTGACAGGCGTGACCTCGATGCCGAAATCGGGCAGCACCCGCTGGGTGAGTTCGACAGCGCCCGCATAACAGACATCCGAGACGACGAGATGGTCGCCGGCCTTGAGTAAGGTGAACAGCGTCCCGGCGATCGCCGCCATGCCGGTTGCCGTCGCCAGCGCCTCCTCGGCGCCTTCGAGGGCTGCCAGCCGCTGTTCCAGCTGCCGCACGGTGGGGTTCGTCCAGCGGGCATAGAGATAGGGAAGATCGGCGAGATCCTCGACGCCATCGGCGGAAAAGGCACCATCGCCGGGCATCAGCGCATTGTTGACCGACATCGAGATATTGGGCGCAATCGCCCCGGTCGCCGGATCGATCACCAGGCCGGCATCGAGCGCCCGGGTTTCAGGACCAGCAGACGCGGGCAGGGGATGGGTCACGAAGGCTTTCGTCATGGCACTTTACTTTCGGGCCGCCTCAGCGGCGTATCGGCACCTGCGCCTCGACCACCCCGAAGGCGCGGGTGATGAGCGCAGTCAGCGCGACGTAGAAGAGGGTGACCACGAGCAGCGGCTCGTAGACGAGAAGCGTGTCCTGGCGGACCTTGAAGGCGACCGCATACAGATCCATCACGGTGACGGTGAAGGCGAGCGGCGTGGCTTTCAGCTGCAGCACGATCTCGCCGGCAATCGTCGGCAGCGCCGTGCGGATCGCCCGAGGCAGCCAGATGCGCCGGATCAGCATCAAGGGGCTCATGCCGAGCGAGCGTCCTGCTTCAAGCTCCCCCTTCGGCACGGACAAGAGCGCACCGCGCAGCACTTCCGACTGATAGGCGGCGAAGTTGAGCGTGAAGGAGACGGCAGCGAAGAAGAAGCCTTCGCGCAGGATCGGCCAGAGAAAGCTCTGTCTCAGGCCCGGCACCATCGGCAGCAGCGAGCCCACGCCGTAATAGAGTAGCCAGAGCTGGATCAGCAATGGTGTCCCGCGAAACACCGTGGAATAGCCAAGCGCGAGATTGCGGATAACAGGCCCGCCGCTCACCCGTGCAAAGGCGAGCCCCACCGCCAGCACAAAGCCGAAGCCGACCGAGATAACCAGCAGCGAAACGGTCTGAACGGCGCCCTCGATCAGCAGCGGCCAGTATTTCGCGATCCATTCGAAATTCATCTCACGTCCCCTTCAATGCGCCGGCTTCTGGCCCCGGCGCACGCGGCGCTCGATGCCATGGAAGACGAGGTTGGAGAGAAGCGTGATGACCAGATAGAGGACCGCTGCTGCCAGGAAGAACAGGAAATATTCCTTGGTATTGGCGCCTGCGAGACGCGTGGTCAGCGCCAGTTCCTGATAGCCGACGACGGCGACCAGCGCGCTGTCCTTGGTGACTGACATCCAGAGATTGGCCATGCCCGGCAGAGCATTGGGAAGCAGTGCCGGCAGCGTTACCCGGCGAAAGCGCAGGAGCGGCGACATGCCGAAGGCCCGCGCCGCCTCGAGCTGGCCGGTGGGGATCGCCAGGATCGCGCCGCGCAGCACCTCGGTCATGTAAGCGCCCTGCACGAAGCCGAGCACGGCGACGGCCGCCACGAAACCATTGACCTCGATGGTCGGCAGGTTAAGCGCCAGCAGCAGCCGGTTCAGGCCGTCGGTCCCGGCATAATAGAGCCCGACGATCAGGATCAGCTCCGGAACCGCGCGGATGACAGAGGTATAGCCCTTGAGGATCAGTCCCACCGGGCGGTTGTCGGAAAGCTTGCCGATCGCTCCGAAGAGACCAATGACCAGCCCGATGGAGAAAGCGCAGGCCGAGATGGCAACGGTCGTCGCAGCACCGGTCAACAGCGCGCCGCCCCAGCCCGGAGGCTGAAGCGCCAGCAATTGCCATGCCGTCATCGACCCTGTCGCCATCTCGTCCGCAATCCCTGCCGATTACTGGCCGTAGACGTCGAAGGTGAAGTAAGCCTTCGTGATCTCGTCATACTTGCCGGAGGCGCGGACGGCGGCGATCGCCGCGTTCAACTTGGCCTTCAGTTCGGTGTCTTCCTTGCGCAGGCCACCGCCGATACCAATGCCGAGAACCGACGGATCATCCGCGACATTGCCCATGTCGGCGCAGCAATCCTTGCCGAAATCGGTGTTGAGGAAGTCGGCAAGCGGGATGGAATCGCCGAAGACATAGTCGATACGGCCGGCGGAAAGATCCTGGAAGGCTTCATCCAGGGTGGCGTAGGTCTGTTCCTCGGCCTTGTCGGCGAAGTACTTCTTGAAATACTCCGACTGCACGGTCGAGACCTGGATGCCGATCGTCTTGCCGTCGACGGCCTCGGGCGTCGCACCTGGCGTCGCGTCCTTCGGTCCGATCAGCTTGCTCGGCGTGTTATAGTACTTGTCGGTAAAATCGATGGTCTTCAGCCGCTCGTCGGTGATCGACATCGACGACCAGATCACGTCGAACTTCTTCGTCTGCAGTGCCGGGATCAGCCCGTCCCAGGAGACGTCGACGATCGAGCAGGTTTCCTTCATCTCTGCGCAGACGGCGTTCATCAGATCGATTTCCCAGCCCTTCCAGGTGCCGGAGGCATCCTTGGCGAAGAAGGGCGGATAGGCCTCGTTCATGATGCCGAAGCGGACTTCGGCCTGGGCGGTGACGGCGGTTGCGGCAAAGGCGGCACCGGCGAGAAGAAGGGAGATCAGTTTCATCGTCGTTTTCCCCGATTGGTTGGATGGTTCTGGATTTGTGTTCAAGCGGTCCCGCGCCCACCAAGGCTGCGGGTGAATTCGCGGCAACGGGCGCTTTTCGGGTCGCCGAAGACCTGGTCCGGCGGTCCCTCTTCCTCGACGCGGCCCTTGTCGAGGAACATCACATGGCTGGAGACCTCGCGGGCAAAGCTCATCTCATGCGTGACGATGAGCATGGTGCGGCCCTCATCGGCCAGATCCCGGATGACCTTCAGCACTTCGCCGACAAGCTCCGGATCGAGCGCCGAGGTCGGCTCGTCGAACAGCATGACGGCCGGATCGACGCAGAGCGCGCGGGCAATTGCCGCACGCTGCTGCTGGCCGCCGGAGAGAAAGGCGGGATAGGCATCGCGCTTGTCGTAGAGACCGACCTTGGCAAGCAGCGCTTGCGCCTTTTCGATCGCTTCGCCGCGCGGCATTTTCAGAACGTGAACGGGCGCCTCGATGACGTTTTCCAGCACAGTTCGATGAGCCCAGAGATTGAAGCTCTGGAACACCATGCCAAGCCCGGTGCGCAGCCGCTCCAACTGTTTTCGGTCGGCGGCCTCGAGGCTGCCCTTGCGAGACGGCTTGAGTTTCAGCTCTTCGCCTCCCACCACGATGCGGCCGCGGTCGGGCGCTTCCAAAAGGTTGATGCAGCGCAGGAAGGTACTCTTGCCGGAACCGGACGAACCGATGATCGAGATCACGTCCCCGCGTTGGGCCGTGGCAGAGATGCCCTTCAGAACCTCAATACCGGCGAAACTCTTGTGGATGTCGTGCACGTCGAGCGCGGCCGGGGCGGTTCCTGTCATCTTGATCCCAGGTAGTTTGACAATTGCGAGACCATAGGAGGCCAAAGCTGCGGATTTCGAGCGCATTTCAGCGGCAATGTGGGAAAATCCTGCGCGATGGCGTCGAATGATGCGGAAAGATGGCGCAGTTGAATGAAATGGGCTAAGGGGGCGAAAACGAGGTCGCGCAAGGAGGGGGAGCCATGCCGGACAAGCTCGATCAATTCGACCGCAGCATTCTCGAAGTGGTGCAGCGGGATTGCCAGTTGAAGGCGGAAGCCATCGCCGACAAGGTCGGCCTGTCGCCGTCCGCCGTGCAGCGCAGGCTTCGCCGTCTCCGCGACGAAGGCATCATCACTGCCGAGATCGCCGTGGTGAACCGCAAGGCGACGAGCTTCCCGATGACCTTCATCACCGGCATGGAAATCGAACGCGACAATTACGATGCGCTCACCCGCTTCCGAGCCTGGGCCGACAAGCAGGAGCACGTCCAGCAGGTCTATTACGTCACCGGCCAGGTTGATCTCGTTGCCATCATCACCGCCCGCGACGTCGAGCATTACGACGATATCAGCGCGCAATTGATGGCCGAGAACCCGCAGATCCGTCGCATGCACACCAATGTCGTGCTGCGCGACGTCAAGGTCGGCCTGCATATTCCCGTCCGGGAATGAGCGCAGATTTCGGTATCCGCCGGGATATCCCTGAACTTCGGTAAATACGAGGTTGACGCTCCTCTCTCGCCTGCCCATGATGTCGCAATTGCTTACATTGTTTGGGAGGACAATCATGCATTTTTCGAGACTTAGCACCTTGGTCGCAGCCGCCCTGGCCGCGTCTGTCGCATTTGGCACATCCGGCGCGCGCGCCGAGCAATTCGTCAACGTCCTGACCGGTGGAACCTCGGGCGTCTACTATCCACTGGGCGTCGCCCTGTCGAAGATCTACGGCGAGAAGATCCCGGATGTCCGCACCCAGGTGCAGGCCACCAAGGCTTCGGTCGAAAACCTCAATCTGTTGCAGCAGGGCAAGGGCGAGATCGGCTTCTCGCTCGGCGATAGCGTCAAGCTGGCAGCGGAAGGCAATGCGGATGCAGGCTTCAAGGCACCGCTCGACAAACTGCGCGGCATTGCTGCCATCTATCCGAACTTCATTCAGATCGTCGCGACGAAGGATTCTGGCATCACCTCGCTTGCCGATCTCAAGGGCAAGAGCCTGTCCGTCGGTGCACCGAAGTCCGGCACGGAACTCAACGCCCGCGCCATCCTCGGTGCGGCCAGCATGAGCTACGAAGATCTGGGCAAGACGGAATATCTGCCCTTTGCGGAGTTTGTCGAACTGATCAAGAATTGTCAGCTCGATGCGACCCTCCAGTCCGCCGGCCTCGGGGTCGCTTCGCTCAAGGACTTGTCCACCTCGCTGCCGGTCTCTCTGGTTGCCGTTCCGGCCGATGTCGCCAATTCGCTCGGTGCACCCTATATCGCCGCCACCATCCCGGCCGGTACCTATGAGGGCCAGACGGAGGACGTGCCGACGGTCGCTGTCGTCAACTTCCTTGTGACCCATTCCGAGGTGTCCGACGATCTCGCCTACGAGATGACCAAGCAGCTGTTCGAGAACCTGCCGGAGATGCAGGCCGCGCATAACGCCGCCAAGGACATCAAGCTGGAAGATGCCACCAAGGGCATGCCGATCCCGCTGCATCCGGGTGCTGAGCGCTACTACAAGGAAAAGGGAATGCTGTGAGCCCCTCGGGCTTCTGAAAACCTCTGAGGGACCGGGCGGCCGATATGCCGTCCGGTCCTTTGCCCCTTGGCTTACCCTTCGGACGGATACCCATGAGCGCTACGACTGCGGACCAGACCCTGTCGCATGAACCGAACACCCATGAGCAGCTTTTTCCGGCGACCGCCGAGGGCAAGCTGCTCTACGGCATCGCCGTTGCCTTCTCGCTCTTTCAGATCGCGACCGCGGCTCATCTGATCGACCTGCCGAGCCAGCTCGTCCGCTCTACCCATGTCGCCTTTCTTCTGCTTCTCGGCTTCCCGCTGGTAGCCGCCAATCTGCGCAAGGGCGCGCTCTACACCGCAGGCGCCTGGGCGCTCGCGACGATCGGCGTCGCCGTCGCCGTCTACCAGTTTGTCGAATATGAGCCGCTGATCCTGCGCGCTGGTGATCTCATCACCATGGATCTCTATTTTGGGGTCCTTGCCATCGCCACCGTCTTCATCGGTGCCTGGGTGATCATGGGTCCGGCGCTGCCGATCATTTCGGGCCTATTCCTCGCCTACTGCCTGTTTGGCGAATATCTGCCTTCGCCGCTCAATCACCGCGGCTACGATTTTTCCCAGGTGATCGACCACATGGCCTATGGCACCGAGGGCATCTACGGCGTGCCGACCTATGTGTCGTCGTCCTATATTTTCCTCTTCATCCTGTTCGGCTCCTTCCTGGAGCGGGCCGGGATGATCAAGCTGTTCACCGATGTGTCCCTCGGCCTCGTCGGTCACAAGCGCGGCGGGCCCGCCAAGGTCTCGGTCATCTCTTCCGGCCTGATGGGCACCATCTCAGGCTCCGGTGTCGCCAATGTCGTCACCACTGGCCAGTTCACGATCCCCCTGATGAAGCGCTTCGGCTACCGCCCTGCCTTTGCCGGCGGCGTCGAGGCGACATCGTCCATGGGCGGACAGATCATGCCGCCTGTCATGGGCGCCGTTGCCTTCATCATGGCTGAGACGCTGGGTGTGGAATATGCCGAGATCGTCAAGGCAGCGCTTATCCCGGCCATCCTTTACTTCGCTTCGGTCTTCTGGATGGTGCATCTCGAGGCCGGCAAACGGGGCCTCAGCGGTCTGGATCCGAAGGATTTGCCCTCACCACTCGCCGCCATCCGCCAGCACTGGTATCTGCTGCTGCCGCTCGCAGCCCTCGTCTGGCTCCTCTTCTCCGGCTACACGCCACTTTTCGCCGGCACCGCAGGCCTCGCGCTCACCATGCTGCTCATCCTCGGCAGCTCGATTGCCATCGGCATGTCGAACACGGCCGTGCGCACCATCTTCTGGATCGGCATCGGCCTCGCCGGTGCCTCCTTCTTCCAGTATGGCTTCCGCGCAGTTCTGATCGCCATCCTGGTGCTGATTGCTTGGAATTTCCTGGTCAAGGGGGGCCGGCAAGCCCTGAAACTCAGCGTTGACAGCCTGGCGGATGGCGCGAAGACGGCGTTGCCCGTCGGCGTCGCCTGTGCCGTGGTCGGTATCATCGTCGGCACCATGACGCTCACAGGCGCTGCCAACACCTTTGGCCAGTTCGTCGTCGCGGTCGGACAGCACAGCCTCTTCCTGTCGCTGGTCCTCACCATGCTCACCTGCATCCTGCTCGGCATGGGCATCCCGACCATCCCGAATTACATCATCACTTCCTCGATCGCCGGCCCCGCACTGCTCGAACTCGGCGTGCCGCTGATCGTCAGCCACATGTTCGTCTTCTATTTCGGAATCCTCGCCGACCTGACCCCGCCGGTGGCACTCGCCTGCTTCGCGGCGGCCCCCATTGCCCGGGAATCGGGCCTGCGCATCTCCTTCGAAGCAGTGAAGGTGGCAGCCGCCGGCTTCGTCATTCCCTTCATGGCCGTCTACACGCCGGCCCTGATGCTGCAGGATGGCGGTCCGCTGGCCGAGGCCATCGGTTATCCGCTTGCCGTCCTCTACATCGTCATCAAGGCCAGCCTGTCGATCGGTCTCTGGGGTATCGCCGTGATCGGCTATCTCAACCGGCCGCTGCCGATCTTGCACCGTCTGGTCGCTGCTGCCGCCGCGTTCTTCCTGGTTGCGGCCCTGCCCATCACCGACGAGATCGGTGGAGCGCTCGTTCTGCTCTTTGCCCTCATGGCCTGGAAGTTCCCGGGCAAGGCGCCCGCACCAGTCGGAACGGCTCCGCCCCGGACCGAGACGCCATGAGCCTTTGCGTCGCGCTTGCTGCAACAGTTCTGACAATTCCGACCACGACTTTTTCGCTCTCCTGGGAGCATTCGGTCGAGAAGGTCGAGTGGCGTGAAGAGTGGGCGATGACGTCTTCCGGGCTGCAGCTGAGGCAGGCCAGCGTCAAGGGATCCGGCGCCGGCATGGAGCCGGGCGAGGGGGCGGTGCTTGAAGATGGCTGGTGGCGCTGGACGCCGACGCTGGCACCACTTTCCGAGATACGCCTCGCCGCCTCTGGAGAAACACCGGGCGGTTGGCAACTCTGCCACGAAACTGGGTGCCTGATATTGGGCAGACAGGCCGGCGAGGACAGCGTGATATCCCCCTGCACGCCGGCTTCCGTCCCCTGATGAGGTTTGCAAGGGGGCTGGCATCGGAAGCTCAGGCGCTCAGCCGTCCCACAGCGTCGACAAGTTTGGCCGCTTCGAAAGGCTTGACGATCCAGCCTGTGGCGCCGGCTTTACGGGCGCGTTCGCGCTTCTGAGGATCGTTTTCCGTCGTGAGCACAAGGATTGGGATGGCCCTGTAGCGATCGCTGCGGCGAATTCGCTCGATGAACCCGAACCCGTCAAGCCTTGGCATGTTGATGTCGGTGATGATGAGGTCAGGTGCGCCGCCTTCCAGCGCTTCCAGACCCTGGATACCATCTTCCGCCTGCAGCGTCTCATAGCCTGCGTTTTCAAGCGTCTGGGTAACCATGGACAGGATGGTTTTTGAATCATCCACCGCCAGTATTTTCTTCACCAAAATTGCCTCGCTTCCTTCGTCTGTCGGGCGAGCCATACCGGACGGATCAATCGGCTACGATGAAAATCATTAGATATAACTGATGAAGAATTAATGCATGAAAGCCTGCTCCTGGTCTGATCTCGACGTTGCAGATTTGCTTCATGCTCATATCCTTGCCTTGCAAGAATGGCCGATGATGCGGGCGAGTTGCCGGTAGCTCACCGGGGTCAATTCCTCTATATATTGCAGCGCAATAAAGAGGGGCCCCCATGTCTGTCCTCATCATCCTGCTTGCCCTGACGCTGCTCATTCCCGGGGCTTGGGCTGGCGCATCCGTCCTGGCACTTGCGCCGCTGCTTGCCGTGGTCGCCGCCTTTCTGTCCGGAGATCCGGCGCTGGCCAGCTATACCCAGGTCTTCATGAAGGGAGCGGGAGGGTTCGTCATCTCCTTCTTCCCGCTCTTTTTGCTGGGGGCCATGTTCGGGCGGGTGATGGAGATGTCCGGGGCCGCAGACACACTGGCAAGGGCGATTGCGGACCTGGTGGGCCGCAAGAACGCGATACCTGCCGTGGTGCTTGCCTGCGCTGTTTTGACCTATGGTGGCGTCTCGCTGTTCGTCGTGGCGTTCACTGCCTGGCCTTTGGCGCGTGCCCTCTTCATTCAGACCGGCCTTCCAGCCCGGCTGATCCCGGCGACCATTGCGCTCGGTGCCTTCACCTTCACCATGACGGCACTTCCCGGAACGCCGTCGATCCAGAACGCCATTCCGATGGCGACATTTGCCACGACGCCTTTTGCGGCCCCGGGTCTCGGCCTGATTGCTGGCGGCATCATGCTTGGTCTTGGACTTCTCTGGCTTCGGACAAGAACCGCACGTCTGGCCGGAGAGCCGCCACCTGTTCGAAACGGTGCCGCGTCGGAGACGGTTGCGCTGCCCCTGTGGCGGGCGGCCCTGCCGATTGCATCGGTGGCGCCCATGACGCTGCTGATGGATCAGTTCATCCTGCCGGGTCTCGATACCAGCTATCTGGCAGATCCGGTTTATGGTGCAACGGAGCTGGCCAGGGTCAAGGGGCTCTGGTCCGTCATCGCGGCCCTGACCTTCGGTCTGGTGCTCGCCCTTGTCGTCAGCCCACCACCGAAGATCCTCGAAACGACTGGGGCGGGCGCAGAAAGCTCGCTCCTTCCACTGTTCAATACGGCAAGCCTCGTTGGCTTCGGCGCCGTGATTGCCATCCTCCCGGGCTTCGAAGTCTTGCGGTCAGCGATCGACGGCCTGTCCGGCGGCAATGTCGTGATATCGGCAGCACTGTCCTCGGGGCTTCTCTCCGGGATTACGGGCTCGGCCTCTGGCGGAATGTCGATCGCGCTGGACGTGCTGGGTCCGACGCTCGTTGCGCAGGCGGTAAGCCAGAACGTGGATCCCGCTCTCCTGCACAGGGTGATTGCCGTTGCGACGGGAGGGCTCGATACCTTGCCGCACAACGGCGCCGTCATTACCCTGCTCGGGATCTGTGGCATGACCCACCGTCAGGCTTACGGCGACATCTTCGTCGTCGCTGTCCTGGTGCCTCTGGTCGCCTGTGCGGCGATCGTCGCATTGGGCATCAGCTTCGGAAGCTTCTGATCGTCGATGGCTATCCGATTCAGAGGCAGATCACGTCTCGTTCCGTTCTCGTGACCATCGAAAAAAGACCTCGGTGGTCGCTCGGTAGCGCCCTATGATGGGAGCATCACCCCACGAGAGCGGCGCGCTCTGCACGCAAACGAAGAGGTTTTTCATGTCCTTCTTTCCCGGAAATGACCCCGTCCCCGGCGATGCCTTTGCCTGCGACGCCATCGAACACCTGATCATTCCCCGTTCCAGCGACATCGGCGGTTTTGCGGTGCGGCGCGCGCTCCCCTCTGTCCGGCGCCGTCTCGTGGGGCCCTTCATCTTCTTCGACCGCATGGGACCTGCCGTTCTGAAGGCGGGCGAAGCCATGGATGTCCGTCCGCATCCGCACATCGGCCTCTCGACCGTCACCTATCTCTTCGACGGCGAGATCAAGCATCGCGACAGCCTCGGCACGGAGCTGGTGATCGCTCCGGGCGACATCAACCTGATGACATCAGGCTCTGGCATCGTCCATTCCGAGCGCACGCCTGAGAACCTGCGCGGTCATCCACTCTCGATGTCGGGACTGCAGACCTGGATCGCGCTCCCGGATCATCTGGAGGAGATCGACCCGGCCTTCGCCCATACGGCGAAGGGCGAGCTGCCGACCTTCAGCGACCGCGGCGCTTCCGGTCGCCTCGTCATCGGCGGCATGGGCGGATTGCGTTCGCCAGTCACGACTTTCTCCGAGACCCTCTATGTTGACCTCACTCTCGAGCCCGGTGCCCGCTTCCCCTTCGACGCCGGCCAGGAAGAGCGCGCGCTCTACATTCTCTCCGGCGAGATCGAGATCGCCGGCGACCGCTTTGCCCAGGACCAGCTTCTCGTCTTCCGCCCCGGCGACGAGATCACCCTGATCGGCGGCGCGACAGGCTGTCACGTCATGCTCTTCGGCGGTACGGCCATGGAAACCAGGAAACATATCTGGTGGAACTTTGTATCGTCGTCCAAGGAACGCATCGAACAGGCCAAGGAAGAGTGGAGAACTGGCCGTTTTGACATCGTTCCCGGCGACGAAGACGAGTTCGTACCTTTGCCGGAGGGCCGTTGACCGCTATATAAGCGCTTGATGACGTGGAATTGCCCTGATCGTCGGGGGATGGTATCGCGCATCCAAACAGACTGAAGAGGCATCAGCCCGTGACATCTCTGCCCGATACCCCGCTCCTGGACAAGGTCAAGCTCCCGAAAGACTTGAAGGCCATTGAGGATCGCGACCTGCCGCAGCTGGCGCGCGAGGTCCGCGACGAGATGATCGACGCGGTGTCGAAGACGGGAGGGCATCTGGGCGCCGGCCTCGGCGTCGTCGAACTGACGATCGCCATCCACAAGGTCTTCGAAACGCCGGATGATCGGCTGATCTTCGACGTCGGACACCAGTGTTATCCGCACAAGATCCTGACCGGTCGCCGCGAGCGGATCCGCACGCTGCGCCAGGAAGACGGCCTCTCCGGCTTCACCAAGCGCGCGGAAAGCGAATACGACCCCTTCGGCGCGGCCCATTCCTCGACCTCGATTTCCGCAGGCCTCGGCATGGCGGTCGCGGCCGAGCTGTCGAAGACTGACCGCAAGGTGATCGCCGTGATCGGCGACGGCGCCATGTCCGCCGGCATGGCCTATGAGGCACTGAACAATGCCGGCGCCCTCGACGCTCGCCTGATCGTCATCCTCAACGACAACGATATGTCGATCGCTCCGCCGACGGGCGCGATGAGCGCCTATCTCGCGCGCCTCGCCTCCGGCCGCAGCTACATGGGCTTCCGCGAATTCGGCAAGAAACTGACCGCCTATCTCGGCAAGACCGTCGACCGCGCGATCACCCGCGCCGTTGAGCACGCCCGTGGTTACGTCACCGGCGGCACCATGTTTGAAGAGCTCGGCTTCTACCACATCGGCCCGATCGACGGTCATTCCTTCGATCACCTGCTGCCCGTTCTGCGCAATGTCCGCGACAACGCCAAGGGCCCCGTGCTGATCCATGTCGTGACCCAGAAGGGCAAGGGCTACGCTCCGGCAGAGGCCGCCGCCGACAAGTATCACGGCGTCAACAAGTTCGACGTCATCACCGGCACCCAGGCCAAGGCCAAGCCGAACGCACCGGCTTACACCGCCGTCTTCGCCGATGCGCTTGTCGAGGAAGCCCGCCGTGACGAGAAGATCGTCGGCGTCACAGCTGCAATGCCCTCGGGCACCGGCCTCGACAAGCTGCAGTCGCTCTTCCCCGAGCGCACCTTCGATGTCGGCATTGCCGAACAGCATGCGGTGACCTTTGCAGCCGGTCTTGCTGCCGAAGGCTTCAAGCCGTTCTGCGCGCTCTATTCGACCTTCCTGCAGCGCGGCTACGACCAGGTCGTGCATGATGTCGGCATTCAGGGGCTGCCGGTGCGATTTCCCATCGACCGCGCTGGTTTCGTCGGCGCCGATGGCCCGACCCATGCCGGCTCCTTCGATACCGGTTTCCTTGCGGCTCTCCCCGGCTTCGTGGTCATGGCCGCGGCCGACGAGGCGGAGCTGAAGCATATGGTCCGGACCGCAGCTGCCTATGACGAAGGTCCGATCTCCTTCCGCTATCCGCGCGGCGAAGGTGTGGGCGTTCCCATGCCCGAACGCGGCGAAATCCTTGAGATCGGCCGTGGCCGCATCGTCAAGCAGGGCTCCAAGGTCGCACTCCTCTCCTTCGGCACGCGTCTGGCCGACTGCCTGCTGGCCGCGGAAGACCTCGACGCATCAGGCCTCTCGACCACGGTTGCCGATGCCCGTTTCGCCAAGCCTCTGGACCACGACCTGATCCGCCAGCTCGCCCGCCACCATCAGGTGGTGGTTACGGTCGAAGAAGGCGCCGTCGGCGGCTTCGGCAGCCATGTCATGCATTTCCTCGTCAACGAGGGCCTGCTCGACAACGGGTTGAAGGTCCGCTCGCTCGTGCTGCCGGATGTCTGGATGGACCAGGCCAAGCCGGAAACCATGTATGCCAAGGCCGGCCTGGATGCTGCCGGCATCCTGAAGACGGTTTTCGCGGCGTTGGGCCAGGACGTGCCGGGGGTTATTGCGGCGGGTTGACCTAGGGGTTTGATGCGACCCTAACCTGTCTCAGGCAAGCCCCCCTCTGCCCTGCCGGGCATCTCCTCCACATGGGGGGAGAGCGACTGACCGGCCGGCCTATTCCCCGCCTTTGAGGGCGTTAAGCGCAGCGTCATACGTGGCGCTCCGCTCTCCCCCCTTGTGGGGGAGATGTCACGCAGTGACAGAGGGGGGTATTGTTACAGGCATGATAGCCGTGACGCTCTCGCCTCCCTCTCTGGACTTCCCCCAATCCCCCCGCTAGACCGGGCCTTCAATCGACGGGCGGTGAAACGCGCCTCGGAGGCTCCATGCACACGGCACACACCACGGATATCGCAGCCGACATCGCGCCTGATTGGGCGGCGATCGCGGTTGTCATTCTGGGCGTCACCGCCTTTGCTGTGGGGCAGGGGCTCACCTATCCGTTGATCTCGCTGATCCTCGAAAGCCGGGGTGTCTCCTCCAGCATGGCGGGCTTGAACGCCTCGGTCTTTGCGCTCGGCCTCGCCTCGTCGACGCTGCTGATCGGCAGACTGACGCAGAGGATACGCGGCGACCGGCTGATCGTGGCCTCGCTGCTCGGGGTGTCTGTCTGCCTCGCCACCTTCGCAGCCTTTGACCAGCTCTGGGTCTGGTTCGTCGCCCGCTTTCTACTCGGCTTCTGCACCAGCATCATCTACACGGTTTCCGAGGCCTGGCTGAACACCGCCTGTCCGGACCGCCTGCGCGGCCGCGTCTCCGGCGCCTATAGCGCTGGCATGTGTGCAGGCTTTGCCGCAGGTCCGCTCGCCATTCCGCTTCTCGGCATCGAGGACGGCTTCGCCTTCGCGCTGACGGCGGCCTATGTCGCCCTCGTAGCCTTCGCCTCGGTCATGCTCGGTCGCTATGCCAAGACCAAGCCGGAAGCCTCGGAAGCCGGCGGGCTCCTCACTTTCGTGAAAATGGCGCCGGTCCTGACCCTGATGGTCGTCGCCTTCGGCTTTTCGGATATCGCGGCGATCTCGATGATCCCGCTCTATTTCGTCGAACGCGGCTACAGCCAGAACTTTGCGGCCTTCGTCGTCACCATGGTGGCGCTGCCGACGGCACTCGCCCAGCCCTTTGTCGGCTGGCTGCTCGACCGGCTGTCGCGGCCCGTCATCGCCGTCTCCGGCTCGGCAATCGCTGCTGTCGCCTTCCTCGCTCTGCCCTTCATGACCTCGCAGGCAGCGCTGCTGGTCACCATCTCGATCCTCGGTGCTGCAAGCTTCTCGCTTTATACCGCAGCGCTGACCCTGCTCGGCGAGCGCTTTCGTGGTGGCCTGCTGGTCTCGGGTGCCGCCGTTTTCGCACTCGCCTACGCCATAGGCAGTGCCGCCGGCTCCGGCAGCACGGGGCTGACCATGGATCTGATCTCCGTCGATGCCGGGCCTGTCTTCGTCGGCCTGTTGATGCTGGGCTTCACCGGTTTCTTCGCCATGAACCTGATGCGCGTCCGCGCCGCGAGGCGCTGAGCCATGCTCGAAACCTCTCCGCCCGAGATCTTCGACTGCCAGGCCTGCGGCGCCTGTTGCGCCTATTCCGCCGACTGGCCGCGCTTTTCCATGGAAAGCGACGAGGAAATCGCCGCCATCCCCGAGGCGATGATCGCCAAGGACGAAAGCGGCATGAAGTTCGAGAATGGGCGTTGTGCGGCGCTGACCGGCGAGGTCGGCAAACATGTCGGCTGCGCGGTCTATCTCGTGCGCCCGCATGTCTGCCGCACCTGCATGCCCGGCGACGAGGAATGCAAGATCGCCCGCACCGAGTTCGGCTTTCCGATCGATGGCCTGCCGGAGCCTGATATCTACGAGGCCTGACCTCTTCAGGGGATGCTGATGACCACCTGGTCAGCCGGCAGTTCCCCGCCGATTTCCGCTGCCTGGCTCTTCTTGTCATAGACGCAGATCGAGCTGACGATCGCATCGGCCCCGACGGCCTTGCCGGTCAGGATCGCCACGCCATAGCTCTCCGTCCCGAAGGGATCGACAACCACCTTCGGCTGCTCGATCCGGCTCTCGGCCAGCACAGTGCATTTGGCAGCGACATCCCTGGCGAATTCGTCCCAGGCATCGCCCGACGAGGCGAGCGCCGATGAGGCGAAGGGAATGAAGGCGAGCGCGGTAGCCACAAGAAGCGGGTGGGAACGGAACATGGGGGACCTCGGTTGGGTGCATTGTGGCGCGGAGCGTCGGCCGGAACGCCAAGTCGTGCAAGTCCAAAAACGGAAGACATTTCTTTCCCTTGGAGGCCGGAATTTGGAAGGGCAAAGGTTGCCTGAGCGATGTTCCGCACCTATGTTCCCGTCACCTGCCAAACCGCAATCCATTTGCCAAAAGGAGATCTCACCATGGCCTTCGAATTGCCCGCCCTCCCGTATGCTTACGACTCGCTGGCACCGTTCATGTCGGCTGAAACGCTCGAGTTTCACCACGACAAGCACCACCAGGCCTATGTGACCAACGGCAACAACCTCCTGAAGGATTCGGGCCTCGAAGGCCTGTCGCTCGAGGAAGTCGTCAAGCAGTCCTACGGCAAGAACGCCGGCCTCTTCAACAATGCCGGCCAGCACTACAACCACATCCACTTCTGGAACTGGATGAAGAAGGATGGCGGCGGCAACAAGCTGCCCGGCAAGCTTCAGGCTGCAGTCGACAGCGATCTCGGCGGCTATGACAAGTTCAAGGCCGATTTCGTCGCAGCCGGCACCACCCAGTTCGGCTCGGGTTGGGCCTGGCTCTCCGTCAAGGACGGCAAGCTCGAAATCTCCAAGACCCCGAATGGCGAAAGCCCGCTGATCCACGGCGCGTCCCCGATCCTCGGCGTCGACGTTTGGGAACACTCCTACTACATCGACTACCGCAATGCCCGTCCGAAGTACCTCGAAGCCTTCGTCGACAGCCTGATCAACTGGGATTATGTCCTGGAAATGTACGAAGCCGCGACGAAGTAATCGTCCAGCAAAATGCGCTTTTTGACGCCCGGTGCCTCGCACCGGGCGTTTTTCGTTTCTGACGTGCTCTCACATTCTGCAAATGGAACCATCCGGCATTCGCGACGTTTCCTCGGCAACAACACGAACAACGGAAAGGGTATCACCATGGCGTCTTCCAACCTCCAGGCAGAACTTCGTGAACTGCGCGAACAGATGAATGATCTGAAGGACATGATCAGCCGCGAAGCGGGCCGCAGCAGCCGCAACATGCGCAACCGCGCCTCCGAAGCGCTGGACGAAGCGGGCCGCGCGGCTTCTTCCGTGACCGGCTACGACCGCGATGACATCCGCAACCGGGCGTCTGATGTCGTCAACGGTGCCTCGCGCACGGCCCATGTTGTGGCTGATTATGCTCGCGAAGGCGCCGATACGGTCGCTGGCGTGGTTCGCCGTCATCCGGCAGCCGCCACCTCCGCCGGCCTGATCACGCTCGGCATCGTCGGCGGTATCGTCGGCTACCTGCTTGCCAATTCCACTCCTCCGGCCCGCGACAGCCGCTGGCGCTGGAACTGAGACCTGCCATGGTCAAGGTCACCTATCACGTCGTGGAGCATGACGAAGGTTATGCCTACCGCCTTGGCAACGTCTATTCGGAGCCGTTTCCGACACACGACGAAGCGGTGGCTGCAGCCCGCAAGGCCGCAGGCGCCCAGCAGCTTGCCGATGGCGACGCCGAAATCAGCTGGCAGGACGCCGAAGGCGAGTGGCATCACGAACATGCGGACGGTGCGGACCGCCCCATGACGGACGTCGTCGATGATGTCGAGGACGACCGGTAGCCTGACGGTTTCGAGTTCAGGCAAAAGGGAAAGCCCGTGGCGCAAGCCACGGGCTTTCCTGATTCCGCTGGAAGGTCGCCGGCGCGTGCCGATCAGAATTCCGTCCAGTCCTGCTTTGCCGGTTCTGCGGGCGCCGCAGAACCCATGCTGAAGGCGCGGCCGAGTTTGCTCGCGAGCGCGCGCGCCGGCGACGGGGCAGGCGTATTGGCGGCAGAGGCAGCAGCCGGCTGTCGCGGTGCGGGCCGAGCAGCGGGTGCGGGCGCCGCATACGCGGGCGCCGTTGCGCGGTGCTGCGTCCGGATAGGCGCGGCCGCTGATGCGCCCTGACCCAGACGGAACTGGGCGAGCAGCGTGTTGAGCGAATCCGCCTCCGCCGCCAGCGTATGCGAAGCGGCTGTCTGCTCTTCGACCATGGCGGCATTCTGCTGCGTGCCCTGGTCCATCGCGGTGACGGCGAGGTTGATTTCCTGCAGACCCGTGGCCTGTTCGCGCGCTGCGGTGACGATCGCGCCGACATGGTGGCTGATCTCCTGAACGGCGCTGACGATCTTTTCGAGTTCCGTGCCGGTCTCGCCGACCAGCGCCACGCCATTGCCGACCTGCGCGGTCGAACGTGAAATCAGCGACTTGATCTCCTTTGCGGCATTGGCCGAGCGTTGCGCCAGCTCCCGCACTTCCTGGGCGACGACGGCAAAACCCTTGCCGGCCTCGCCGGCACGGGCCGCCTCGACGCCGGCATTCAGTGCCAGGAGATTTGTCTGGAAGGCGATGTCTTCGATCACGCCGATGATGCTGGAGATTGACTGCGACGACTGCTCGATCTCCGTCATCGCCTGAACGGCGTTCCGGACAACCTCACCGGAGCGTTCGGCACCGGAACGCGTGCTGTCGACGAGCTGACCGACATCTTCGGCGCGTTTGGCCGTGTCGCGTACGGTCTTTGTGACCTGCTCGACGGCAGCGGCCGTCTCCTCGACAGACGCCGCCTGCTGTTCCGTGCGCCGCGCAAGATCGTCCGCGGAAGCGCGGATTTCGGCGGCACCGGCATGGATCGCATGGGCGTTGGCGCCCACGGTTCTCAGCGCCGCATGAAGCTTTTCGAGTGAATCATTGAAGTTGCCACGCAGACTATCGAGATGGGCTGCGAAGGGCTTTTCGAGCCGGAACACGACGTCACCTTCCGAGAGTGCCGAGAGGCCCTTGGCGAGTTCGGTCATCGCGAAGCGCACTTCTTCCGCCTCGCGGGCCTTTTCCGCTTCGGCCTTCTGGCGGTCGGCCTCGGCCTGCTCGCGCATCGCGCGGCGCTCGTCGGACATGCGCGCGCTTTCGATCGCCGCATCCTTGAACACCAGCACGGCTTTGGCCATGCGGCCGACCTCATCGCCACGGTCGACGGCCGGCACTTCGACGGCGTGGTCGCCGGCGGCGAGACGGGCCATGGCATCGGTCATGCCGGTGATCGGCGTGACGATCGAGCGGGCAAGCAGCCAGATCAGCCCGACCGCAAACACGCCGGCGACGGCCGCACCGAGGATCAGCGCCAGTTCGAGGGCGAAATGTGCCGCGTCAAGACGGGCGCGGGTGGCCGCCGTCTCCGTTGCCAGCAAAGTCTTGATGTCGGCGGCCGCAGCCCGGAAGGAATCGAGGGCGCCCGCAGCGCCAGAGCTGCCGATCGTCGCGATGTCTTCGACGGATGTCTGGCCGGCCTTGCGAGCGGCGATCTGCGGATCGGCGACCTGTTTTGCATAGGTTTCGGCGGCGGCCCGCATGGCATCAAGCCGGGAGATGAGTGCATTGTCGCTTGCTGCCAGCGTTTTCGCTTCGATGATCGCTGCATCAAGGGCGTGACGCTCGGTGGTCACCGCGGCAAGCGTGCTTTCGCTGCCGAACAGCAGGTAGCCGCGTTCGTTTGCAGCTTGCTCGGCCATCGCGGTCTTCGCGGCATCGACGAGATTGACGATGCGCTGCGCGCGATCCTGATCGATCAGCGCGGACTTGGCCGTATAGGCCTGCAGGAAGACGACGACGGAGGCCAGGAAACATCCGGCCATGATGGTGCAAAAGGTGAGGATCAGCTTTTTGCTGAGCGAAAGGTTTTTAAGGAACATGATCATGACTTTCGGGCGCGCGATAATTGCGAGACAGCCGGAATGCCGGCGTCCAGATGCAGCGGTGACATGATCCGTTCGGGCGTTTGCGCCTCCATCATGGAGTGCTCAGGGGGACACCGGAAACGATCGATCGCTGGCAATCCTGTCGGAAACGATTTTACAAGCCGTTACCAAGACATGGCCGAATGACCGCAGTCGCCGAATTTGGTAGCAAATGCGACCATTTTACGGGCCTTGCGTGGCCACCTTGTTCGAAACGACGAGAAGGATGTTGAGGTCGCGTTCGGGATAGAAGTCCTTGGCGCGCATTTCGAATGTCGTCGGCCCGGTCTTCTTCACGCCTTGCCCGCAGAAGCTGACGATCGAGTCCGGATTCAGCTTGTCGATGGTCAGGCGAAAGTCGCCAATCGGTCCATACCAGTTGTTGCCTGTGGTCAGGATGTAGGAGAGCCACTGCTCGAAATAGTAGATCCCGGCATCCGGGTTCTGCTTCTTCTCCAGCTTGATCGCAGCCTTCAGAAAGTTGTCATCGACGCAATAGCGCTGTTGGTACTCGGCATAGGCATCCGATGGCTTGCCGTCCCACATGAACACGAGACCGGCACTCCCGCCGACGCTCGGGCGATAGCGATGCTCGACTTCAACGTCTGCGCCGGCCGGGAAGGTCGTCTCCCACCAGTAGATGGATTCGAGTTCCCAGACGGGCACATATTCCGGAGAAGCCTCGCCACCCGTGCCGTAATTGATGTCGGCGATCAGGCCCTTGGCCAGCCAATCCTTGATAACATCGGGTTCCAGCGTCTTCAGCGCTTCCGTCGTTTCCTTGAGGAGAGGCTGCAGCGGGATTTCCTGCTCTTCGACATCTGCGGTGAAGTCGATGCCGCGAACGAGCACACGCTGTTGCAAGTTCGGCTCGATCTCCGCGCCCTCCTGAATGACCGAGAAGTCCATGAAGTTGTCGCTCTGCTCGTCGGGCACCGCCGACATGATCTCGATCGGCCCGCCGATTTTCGGCATTGGGAAGGCAACGATGGTCGTCACCGGCTTGTTGCTGGTATTGCGATAGAGGTATTTCACCTCCACCTTTTCCGGCGAAATGTAGAGATCTTCCCGCGCCATGGTGATCTCATTGCTGCGCGTGAAGACGAGGCCGCCTGCCTCCAGCGTCGCCATGGTGTCGTTTGCCAGGACTGCGGTGGTGGCGAGGGCCTGCAGAGCGCAGGCCAAGATCAGTGTTGGCACGGTCGTCACGGTTCGAAATCCCCCAGACCCAAGAACGGAAAATGCCACCTTAGCGGTGGCATTTCGATTCTTGAACGACGCTTTCTGGGTGTTATGCGCGGGCCGGCAGAAGCGGGTAGCCGACGAGCACGGCGCGCGCTGCAAGCGTGGCAATCGCCGCCTTGACCAGGTCGCCGGGAATGAAGGCCAGCGAGCCCAGGACGACCTTGTCGAAGGGCGTGCCGGCCGCGACCGAGAGCCACGGCATGCCGCAGAGATAGACCACGCCGATGCCGCCGACGATGGAAGCAATGAAGAAGCCGGCCATTTGCTTGGCAGCCGACTGGCCTTCGCGCACGAGCTTTTCGGCGAGGAAGCCAGTGACGAAAGCACCGATGATCCAGCCGAAGATGTAACCGCCCGTCGGGCCCATAAGCACGTTGAGGCCACCGCGACCACCCGAAAGCACCGGCAGGCCGACGGCGACGAGCACGACGAGCAGGGCATAGGCGGCCGCACCGCGCTTCGCCCCGATGATGCAGCCGGCGAGCATGACGCCCATGGACTGCGCCGTGATCGGCACCGGCAGCAGCGGGATCGGCACCGGCGGAATGAAGCCGAGCACGATGATGATAGCGGTGAAGAGGGCGGCGAGCACGATGTCTCTGGTGGTCATTGAACGGGTCCCCGGTAAACTTTCTGGGGTTTTTACTGACCCCTAATCCCCCGGGCGTCAATCGCTTCGGCGATCCGATCGGCATCCTTCAACGTCGAAATGATGAGGGGCCCGAGCATGCGCGAGAGCTTCACCGGAATGCCGCGCGCCGCATGTGCCTCTTTCAGCGCTTCGTAACGCCCGACAATCTCCGGCACGAAACGCAGCACCAGCCCGAGCGCGAGACCGAGATCTGCGGCTTTGAGGAGCCCGAGCCGCTCGAGTGGTCGGGCAAGATCGGTAACGGCGGCCATGAAGTCGGCAATGCTGGTGGAAGCCGTAACGGCAGCCGCGAGGAACAGGATCGCAACGAGCCTGAGCGTGATCACGAGGACCTCTTGCGGCGACAGCAGCAAGAGATTGACCACAGCGAGGAAGGCGATCGTGAAGAGCACGGGCTTCAGCCGCCGAAATCCTTCCGACAGGCCGACACCGGTCGACAGATAGAGAGTGCCGGTGGCGATCAGGGCCAGGGTCAGGGCGAGCGGTTGATGGACAAGATAGAGCGCCAGCCCGAAAGCCATCAGCCCGACAAGCTTCGGCTTGACGGGGATGCGATGGAGAAGGCTCCGGCCCTCCACATGCAGGCTCGTCAGCATCCGGCGATCTCCCGGTAGCGGGCGATGGAGTCCTGGCCTGCGCCATCGAAGGCGAGCACGCCGTCATGGAACACCAGCACGCGACCGAAATCCGCGACGAGGTCGAGATCGTGGCTGATGACCACGGCCTGTTCGGCAAGCCCGTCGATCGCCGACTTCACCCGGGCGCGGTTCTTGAGATCAAGCTGATTGGTCGGCTCGTCGAAGATGACGACGTCAGGCCTGTTGACGCAGACCGCTGCAAGCGCCGCTAACTGCAGCTCACCGCCCGATAGCTCGTGGGGACGCCTCGCCGCGAGATCGCTGATCCCGAACCGGGCGAGGACCTCATCCACCAGTCGATCCACGTCGGGAGCGGCCAGCCCCCGCGCCTTCGGCCCCAGTGCGATATCCTCGCGAATGACCGGCAAAATGATCTGATGGCCCGGGTTCTGGAAGATGAATCCCGTCTTCGCCCGCGCCGCCTTTTCGTCGGTAACGGTATCGAGCCCGTCCAGCATCACCGTGCCCGATGTCGGCTTGGCGAGGCCCGCAATAAGCCGCGCGAAACTCGTCTTGCCCGAACCATTAAGCCCGATCACGCCGATGCGCGGCTCGACGAGCGACAGCGACAGCGGCAAGAGAGCCACGCGGTCGCCGAAGCGCAATTCGGCCTGATCGAAACGGATATGCAAGGCGGAGATTCTCCGAGGGCAGTCCGTGATCCTATAGACCGACAGAGATCATGGTGCCAGAGACCAGTACGTCTTGGAACATGCCGACCGTGACGCGGCCTGACGCGGCAGCTCTCCACTACCACAAGTTTTCGCCCATTGAACAAACCGCGAACATGTCCTAGCCTCTCAGCCATGACGATTCCCGTCCCCAACACGCTCGCGCGAAAGATCTTCCTGGAACGGCAGGGACTGTCCCGCTCGCCGACAAAGGCGCTCGGGCGTCAGGGGCTTTACGACCTGATCCACGATCTCGGCTTCGTTCAGGTTGATAGCATCCAGTGGGTCGAGCGCGCCCATCACCAGATCCTGTTCTCCCGCAACCAGACCTATCGGACCAAAGATCTGCAGCATCTTCTCGAAAAGGATCGCTCGCTTTTCGAGCACTGGACGCATGACGCCTCCGTTATTCCCTCGGCCTTCTTCCCCTATTGGAAGCACCGCTTCGTCCGACGTGAAGAGCGCATCCGGCAGAACTGGGCGAAGTGGCGAGGGGAGGGCTTCGATCAGGCCTTCGAGGAGACCTATGCCCGCATCCGTGACCACGGTCCGGTCATGGCCCGCGATGTGAAGGCCGAGGACCACAAGTCCGGTGGCTGGTGGAACTGGCATCCCTCGAAGACGGCGCTGGAATTTCTGTGGCATACCGGCAAACTGTCGATTGCGCGCCGCGAGGGTTTCCAGAAGGTCTATGACCTCTCCGAACGCGTGATCCCAACCGAACATCACACCGCCGAAGTCGATCACGAAACTTTCGTCGACTGGGCCTGCCGGGCAGCACTCATCCGCCTCGGCTTCGCCACCTCAGGCGAGATCGCCGCCTTTTTCGATATCGTCACTCCCGACGAGGCCAAGGCCTGGATCGTTGCCCATCGTGACGAACTTCAAGAACTGCAACTGGTAACAGTCGATGGGAAACCACGCGCCTCCTTTGCCTTCGCTGACCGGGTTGCATCGCTCCTCGACGCCCCCGAGCCGCCGGCCCGCATCCGCGTGCTCTCGCCCTTCGATCCCCTGATCCGTGACCGGAACCGCACCGAACGCCTCTTCGGCTTCTTCTACCGCATCGAAGTCTTCGTGCCAGAGCCGAAGCGCCAATACGGTTACTATGTCTTTCCGCTCTTGGAGGGCGACCGCCTGATCGGTCGCATCGACATGAAGGCGGAACGCAGGGAAGGTCTTCTCGATGTCCGCCGCCTCTGGCTGGAGCCAGGCGTGAAACCGACGGCCGGTCGCCTCGATAAGCTGGAAGCCGAACTCCAGCGTATCGCCCGCTTTGCCGGCATGGAAACCGTGCGCCTGCAGCCCGGCTGGCTCGGCTGATCAAGACACAATCAACAGGAAAACCAGACGTGACCGACAACAGCGCCTACCGCATCGAACCCCGTGTGCCCGCCGTCGACGACTACATGCGTCTTCGCCTTGAATCCGGCCTCACGCCGTTTGCCCGCGAAGCTGCGGAAAAAGGCCTGCCGAACTCGATCTTTGGCGTCAGCCTGATGCTGGGAGACCAGACCGTTGGCATGGGCCGCATCATCGGCGATGGCGGCTGCTTCTTCCAGGTGACCGACATCGCCATCCTGCCCGCGCATCAGGGCAGGGGGCTCGCGAAATGGATCATGGCGGCGCTCTCCGACTTCATCGCCACGCTGCCGAATACGGCTTATGTCAGCCTGATCGCCGACGTGCCGGCAAACCGCCTCTACAGCCAGTTCGGCTTCGACGAGACTGCGCCGCGTTCGGTCGGCATGGCGCGGCGGGTGATCTGAGGCCGGACAAGCCGCCGCCGGCGTTCCACAATGTCCACTTTGTTGGCCCCAGTGTTGCCGTCCACTTGAAAAAACCTTCAAATGACGCATATTTAGCATGTCACTTGAAGGATGCCGATTATGCTCCATGCCGTCGAACGCAACGCCGTCTCGGATGCCGCTCCGCCTAAGGGCTTCTCGATCGAAGCCGATCGGAAGCGTCTTTCGGCAACTGCGCTCAAAGCCTTTCGCCGTCTGGTCATTCAGTGGGACCTGACGAGCCAGCAGGCGGCGGCCTTGCTCGGGGTCTCGCTCAGCACCTGGGAACGGTTGAAGCCTGAGAGCGTCACGAAAACCCTGAGCCAGGATCAGATGACCCGGATCTCGGCGCTGACCGGCATCTACAAGGCGCTGCATCTGCTCTTCGTCGATGCCATGGCTGATCGCTGGCCGATGCTGGAAAATACCGGGCCGCTCTTTGATCGCCGCACGCCGGTCGCTGCCATGATCGAGGGCGGGATCCCGCATATGCTGGAGGTCCGCCGCTATCTCGACGCCGTGCGCGGGGGCCTCTGACTTGGAGGTCGACGGCGTTCCGGTGAGCATTGTCGCCTATCCAAGGACCGTGCGTCTCGTCTCCACCGCACGCTTGCGCCAAGCCGTGCTCGCGCCACTCGCCGATACGGCCGATGAACTCGCCGAACTCGCCGAGATCGAGGCGGCCACGTCGACCCGCATCCAGGCCCAGTCAACAGGTATTTCCGGGCTGGCTGCCAACGAGCTGGTCTATGACGTGCCACATGCGCATTTCATCAATGCTAGCTTCGCCTATGCCAAGCCGCGCGAACCCAATCGCTTCAACGGTGAGACCCGGGGTGCCTGGTATGCGGCGCTCGGCGTAGGCACCTGCCTCGCCGAAATCGCCTTTCACATGACGGAATTCCTGTCACGAACGGGCGTCTATGAAGCGGTGGCCGATTATGCGGAAATGCTCTGCAGCACGTCGGGAGAATTCCTCGACCTGAGGACGCTGCCCGATCATCCGGCGCTCTCGCCGGATAAGGCGCTCGGCTACCCGGAGGGCAACCGACTGGCACTCGAAGCCAGACGGTCCGGGCTGAACGGCATCGTCTACCCGTCAGTCCGCCACGATAGCGGAACCTGCTTTGCCATATTGCGTCCCGCTGCCGTCCAGTCGGTGCGCCAGGGGGACGTCTGGCGGCTGAGCTGGAAAGGCAGGCCAGAGCCGGTAATCGAGGGGCCGATCGGGTTCTGAGCTTTTCGGCGGCATTCGGGTCACTCCACCCTCCCCTTGAGGGGGAGGGTCGGACCGAAGGTCCGGGGTGGGGTGATCAGGCGGCTGTCAGCCGCCACATCGCATCAATCGAGAGGGAAGGCCCTCAGACGATCTCCGTCGCCGAAATCTTGATGCCAAAACCTTCGAGCCCGACATAGTGGCGCTCGCGCGACGAGAAGAGCCGGATCGAGGTGACGCCGAGGTCCTTCAGGATCTGCGCGCCGAGCCCGATTTCCAGCCATTCGCTTTCGCGTGCCTGCGCTTCCGAATGATCTTCGCGGTCATGCTTGCCGCTGCGCGCGGTGGTGGAGACACCCACACCGACGGACCCCTCGCGCAGATAGACGATCACGCCGCGGCCCTTGTCGGCGATCCGCTTCATGATGCCATCGACCTGCCGGTTGGTGCCGAAGACATCCTGGCCGACATGCTCGAGATGCAGGCGAACCGGAATGTCCTCGCCGTCCCGGATGTCGCCAAAGACGACGGCGAGATGCTGCATCGGGTCCCAGGGCAGGGAATAGGCATAGGCCTTGGCCGCGCCATAGGGCGTCTGCAGATCGAACTTGGAGACCAGCTGGATCAGCGTCTCCTTGCGCTGGCGATAGGCGATGAGGTCGGCGACCGACACCTGCTTCAAGCCATGCTTCACGGCAAAATCGGCAACCTGCTGGCCACGCGTCACGGTGCCGTCGTCATTGACGAGTTCGCAGATGACGCCGATCGGTGGCAGGCCCGCAAGCTTGCAAAGGTCGACGGCGGCTTCGGTATGACCCGAGCGCATCAGAACCCCGCCTTCGCGAGCGACCAGCGGGAAGATGTGCCCGGGGCGAACGAAATCTGAAGGGCCGACATTCGGGTTGGCTAGATTCCGCACCGTCAGCGTCCGGTCGTCTGCCGAAATGCCGGTTGTCGTGCCGTGCTTGAAGTCGACGGAGACGGTGAAGGCCGTGGTATGCGCGCTGTCGTTCTCCGCCACCATCGCCGAGAGGTTCAGGCGCTTGGCCTCTTCCTTCGGCATCGGCGTACAGACGATGCCCGAGGTGTGGCGCACGATGAAGGCCATCTTGTCGGCGGTGCAGTGAACGGCGGCAACAATCAAGTCCCCTTCGTTCTCGCGGCCGTCATCGTCGGTGACGACGACGATCTCGCCGGCTTCAAAGGCGCGGATCGCCTCGACGACGCGCTTCTGGTCATAGCTCATGGGGCAAGTCCTTATCTGGTCCGGCCGTTCTGGCCGCGGTCTCTCAGGATATGGTCGAGAATGGTGCAGGCGAGCATGGCCTCGCCGACGGGCACGGCGCGGATGCCAACGCAGGGGTCGTGGCGGCCCTTCGTCCTGACATCCACTTCGTTGCCATCGGCATCGATCGAGCGCTTCTCGGTCAGGATCG
Organism: Rhizobium sp. R86522; assembly: GCF_042466255.1. Classification (NCBI taxonomy): domain Bacteria; kingdom Pseudomonadati; phylum Pseudomonadota; class Alphaproteobacteria; order Hyphomicrobiales; family Rhizobiaceae; genus Rhizobium; species Rhizobium sp. R86522. The sequence goes on along the minus strand of NZ_JAXHBX010000001.1, from coordinate 2,633,060 downwards.
ACGAAGTCGGCTTGATGGCGAAGCGCGCAACGATGGGCTCGCCGGTCGAAATACCGCCGAGCACGCCGCCGGCATGGTTCGACAGGAATACAGGCTTTCCGTCCGCCCCGATCCGCATCTCGTCGGCGTTCTCCTCACCGGTGATTTCGGCGGCCTGGAAGCCGTTTCCGACCTCGACGCCCTTCACCGCATTGATCGACATGAGGCCGGCTGCGATCTCCTGGTCGAGCTTGCCATAGACGGGTGCGCCGATGCCGGCCGGCACGCCTTCGGCTACCACTTCGATCACGGCACCGATAGAGGAGCCTGCCTTGCGAATGCCGTCGAGATACTCCTCGAAGACGGGAACCATCGCGGCATCAGGGCAGAAGAACGGGTTCTGTTCGACCTGCGCCCAGTCCCAGTTCTCGCGGTTGATCTTGTGCGTGCCGATCTGCACCAGCGCGCCACGAATGGTGACGCCGGGCATGGCAAGCCGGGCCAGCGCACCGGCTGCCACGCGGGCGGCCGTCTCGCGGGCGGACGAGCGTCCGCCGCCACGATAGTCGCGGATCCCGTATTTCAGATCATAGGTATAGTCGGCATGGCCGGGGCGATAACGCTTGGCGATCTCGCCGTAATCCTTGGAGCGCTGGTCGGTATTCTCGATGAACAGCGAGACCGGCGTACCCGTCGTGATCATCGTGCCGTCTTCCTGCGGCATGACGCCGGAGAGTACTTTCACGATGTCGTCTTCGCGCCGCTGGGTGACGAAACGCGACTGGCCGGGTTTGCGCTTGTCCATGAAGACCTGCAGATCCTCCTGGGCGAAGCGGACACCCGGAGGGCAGCCGTCGACAACAGCGCCAAGCGCCGGCCCGTGGCTTTCGCCCCAGGTGGTGACGCGGAAGAGGTGACCGAAGGTATTGTGCGACATGCGTATGCTACCGTCCCATTCTCGTCCGCCGGAACGTCTTCCGGCGGGCCCTGCCTTGGATGGCGTCACTCATAGAGCAAATTGACAATTTCTGTGAAGCGCTTTTGCGCCGCGCGCCGCCGATTTGCGACGACACAGTGTCACCGAGGCGTCTGTGATCCGGCCGTGCGCCGGCTCAAGACGCCTTGCGCTGTGGCAGGCGGTCGACGAAGCGGGTGAAATCCTCAAACGAGAGCGGTTTGGCGAAGGCGTAACCCTGCAGGTAGTCGCAGCCGAGCTGGCGCAGAATGCCGGCATGTTCATGGGTTTCGACGCCTTCGGCAACTGTCTCGATGCCGAGCGAGCGGGCAATCTCGACGATATTGCGCACCAGGCTTCGTTCCTGCGGCTGGACCGTGACCGGCATGACCAGCTGGCGGTCGATCTTCAGCCGCTTCGGCTTGAGCTTCAGGAGCGATACGATCGAGGTATGGCCGGTTCCGAAATCGTCGATTTCGATGTCGATGCCGAGCGCCTTGATCCTCTCGATATTCTCGGAGGCGAACGTGTCGCTATCGTCGAGGAAGATCGACTCCACCAGTTCGAAACAGATCGAACCGGGCGTGATCGAAAGGCCCTTCAACTGGTCGATCAGGTTGTCGTCATGCAGGCGCTTGGAGGAGACGTTGACCGAAATGCGCGGTACCTGCATGCCGAGCGCCGTCCAGCGCATCTGGTCCTTGAGTGCCGTCTGCAGCACCAGTTCGTCGATGCGTGCCATCACGTTCAGGTCTTCGGCGACCTTCAGGAAGTTGCCGGAGGCGAGGATGCCGCGGTCCGGATGGCGCCAGCGGATCAGGGCTTCGGCGCCACAGAGCTGCATGCTGGAGGCCTCGAATTGCGGCTGGTACCAGACGATGAATTCGTCGCGGTCGAGACCGGCCAGCATGTCGTCGGCCATGCGTTTCTTGGCGACGATGTTGGCCTGCAGGTCCGGGGTGAAGAATTCGTAGCAGTTCCGGCCCTTTTCCTTAGCCTGGTACAGCGCGATATCGGCGTTGATCAGCACCTTGCGCGGGTCGGGTGCCGCGCCCTGGGATTGCGCAACCCCGATCGAGACGCCGCAGCGGCAATCGAAGCCTTCGAAGTCAAGCGGCTGGCGCATCTCGTCGATGATCTTGTTGGCGAGCGTCGCCAGCTCGTCGACCGAAGTCTGCCGCCGTGCCAGCACCACGAATTCATCGCCGCCGATGCGGGCGACGAGATCGCCGCGCGGCACGTGTTTCATCAGGATGCGGGAGGCATGCACCAGCATGGCATCACCAGCCGCATGGCCGAGCGTGTCGTTGATTTCCTTGAAGCGGTCGAGGTCGAGATGCAGGATCGCGAACTTCGACGATTGGCGGTTGCCATTGCGTGCCAGCGTGTCGAGTTCGAGGTCGAGCTTACGGCGGTTCGCGAGCGATGTCAGCGGGTCGTGCAGGGCGTTGAACTCGATGCGGTTCTTGGCGAGCTCCAGCTCGATGTTGCGCATGTCGGCTTCCGCCTTGGCATTGCGCAGTTGTTCGGCAAGCAGCGCGTCGGCGGTCACGTCGAAGGCAATGCCGATCAGCTTCTTCTTGCCGTCGCGCCCGATATGCGGCTGGCCGACCGAGCGGATGTAGCGAATTTCGCCATTCTGCAACACCACTCTCTGTGTCGTGTTGATGATATGGTCGAGCGTGACCGCCCGCTTTGTGGCAAGCTGGATCTCGCCGCGGTCGTCCGGATGAAGGCGTGACAGCCAGACGTGTTCGGCAACGGGCTTGTCGCTGAACGGTATGCCGTAGAGCTGATGCATGCGCTCGTCCCAGATGGCGCTCTTCGTAACGGGATCGCCTTCCCAGGTGCCGCAATTGTATGAGCCGAGTGCCAGATCCAGACGCTGCGAGGCTTCCGCCAGCTGGTGCTCGCGGCTTGAGAGTTCCTCAAGGGCAAGCTCCAGCTCGGCGTTCTTGATGTCGCTGTTTTCCTTCGCGCGGCTCAGCGACTGGGTGACCAGCGTATCGGTCGTCACGTCGCAGACGATACCGGTGATGCTGCCGTCGCTGGTGCGGGCGCCAACTGAACGCAGATAGCGGAAACTGTCGTCGGAGAGCGGAACGCGGTAGCTGATGTCCCATTGGTCGACGGTCGCGGCCACAACGGAATCGAAATAGAATTGTTCGGCGCGACCGATATCGTCGGCATGCAGACAGGCGAACCAGTCTGCCAGGCGGTCTTCTTCGTCGGTCAGGCTGTTGGGCAGGCCATGCAGGCCGGCGCTGCGGCTGTCCCAAATGAGCGCATGGGTCGATGCGTCGATCTCCCAGATGCCGATATTGGAGGTTTCCAGTGCGAGTTGAAAACGCTGCGACAGTTCGACAAGCCGCTGTTCGCGCGCTCTCAGACGCTTGATGTTCAGGTTGCGCTCGCGCAGCAGGAAGAGGGCGAGCAGCACGGAACTCGTCATCGCGATGACGCCGGCCAGGACCAGGAGGCGGCTCGGTAGCAGCCTGTTCATTGCCGCATCCCAGCCATCGGCTGGTACGCCATAGAGATTGTAGCCCAGACGCCCGCCGACAGACGCGGTGCTGATCGGGTTGTCATCGAAAATCGTCTCGTCACCGAAGACTTCATCGGTGCCATCGGCGGATGGCATCACGATGGCGACCTTGGTGTGGTCATGCCCTTCATGGTCTGGCACATCGACCTCGGCCAGCAGTCCGTGATGGTCGAAGAAGCGGCCAGCGTCGATGTCGACGACCAGTGAAATCCATGCCGTACTGGACTGCCATGAGACAGGCGGGACCGGGATATCGACGCTGATGGTCCGCGAATCCCTTGTGACCTTAGGCGTAAAGGCCATGCGAGCGGGATCGTCGAGTGGGGCGAGGCGAATGCTGTCAAGCTGCGGGTTGTCGGTGATCAGGCGATTGACCGTCCGATTGAACTCCAACGGAGAAAGCAGGCCGTCGTCGGCGATGTCGTCCGCCAGGGAAAGAGCAATGTTGATGTCTTGATCCAGATGAGTCTCGATGTCGGACTGCACACGCAGCAGGCGATCCAGGATCCCGTGCTCGATGCGCCCGCGTTCGGTAAGCGCGGTCTGGCGGTCGATCATCAGTCCTGCGGACACGATGAGTACGCTCAGCACAGCCGCGCCGATCAGCCAGAGCATGCCGTTGCTCAGTCGCCTGTCGGCACGCGCGTCCATCGTCAACTTGCGCAAGTGTATGCTTCCCCTGATCCCGATTGCGCTAAGCCTATGGCTCTGCGGTTAATTTAGGATTTCGGCAGGGGCAGGTTTTTTTATCGTTTCGCTGTTTAGGGGGCGCACATGGTCCTTGAGCCAGAGCACGAGCCCACAGATTGTCGGGGGACAGCGGCGAACGCGCTTGATCCCGGTTGCCCTTCGGGTCCACTATCCCCCGAAATGAGTTTGTCAGGGGCGAATTCCGCCACATTCAGGAGGCTAGTTTGCAGTCGGTTTCAGCAGTGATTTGGTCGAGGGTGGTTTGCATGCGTGTCGTTATATCCCTGCTTCTCGCCACCGCAGGCTTCCTGTCGCCGGTCAGCGTCTATGCCGGCAGCGCCGATGTGGAAGCCACCATTCGTGATGTGAACATCGATGGAATGAACCTTGTTCTCGATGACGGCAAGACCTATGCCGTTCCCTCAGAATTCAACTTCGAGGGTCTCGAACCGGGCCAGAAGGTTCTCGTCTTCTACACGGAAGTGGACGGCAAGCGGGTCGTCGACGATCTGGAACTGCTGCAGTAGCAAGCGCGGGGCCGCCCGAAGAGGGCGGCACGGTCGATCTCAGATCCAGTCTATCAATTTTCGGTCGCGATCGATTTTCAGGATCCGATCCTGCGGAATGTTCATCTCGCAGGCCTCGTCCTCACTGACATTGCCAATCAGCCGGAAGCAGCTGCGGATAACGCCACCATGGCTGACGCAGACGGTCGGCCGTTCGACAGAGGTCAGCCAGGCGCCGATCCGCCAGGACAGGATCTCATAGCTTTCCGCATCGTCGCCGGGCGGAATGAAGCCCCATTTCTGGCGCGCCCGTTCCTCGACCCGCTCTGGCGAGACCTCTGCCAGTTCCGGCAGGGTCGAGCCTTCCCAATCGCCGAAGGAAAGCTCCTTCAGCCGCTCGTCGAGCCGGTAGTCGGCAGGGGGAAGGCCCATGGCGGTGCGCACCCGTTCCATCGTGTCGCGCGTGCGTCCGAGCGGGGAGCTCACAAAGTCGAAATCCCCGGCGCGGCCGCCGAGGATCTGGGCGAGCTTGCGCCCGTTTTCGCTGGCCTGCTGGCGGCCGGTGTCGTTGAGGCCGATATCCTTCTGGCCTTGCATCCGGCCCTCGGCATTCCAATCGGTCTGGCCGTGACGGATCATGTAGATGAGCACGGCGCAGTCTCCGAATTCAGTCTTTGCCGAGAACGATGTCGGGCGCATCGACCGACTTCATGCCGACCGTGTGATAACCGCAGTCGACATGATGCACTTCGCCGGAAACGCCGGTCGAGAGGTCGGACAAGAGATACATGCCCGACTTGCCGACTTCGTCGGTCGTGACGTTGCGCTTCAGCGGCGAATGATACTCGTTCCACTTGAGGATATAGCGGAAATCGCCGATGCCGGAAGCTGCAAGCGTCTTGATCGGGCCGGCCGAGATCGCGTTGACGCGGATGCCGCGGCCACCCATGTCGACGGCGAGATAGCGCACGGACGCTTCGAGTGCGGCCTTCGCCACACCCATGACGTTGTAGTGCGGCATGACCTTTTCGGCGCCGTAATAGGTGAGCGTCAGAAGCGAACCGCCGTCATTCATGATCTTCTCGGCACGCGCCGCAACGGCGGTGAAGGAATAAACCGAGATATCCATCGTCCGGGCGAAGTTGTCGCGCGTCGTCTCGATGTAGCGTCCCGTCAGCTCGTCCTTGTCGGAAAAGGCGATGGCATGCACGACGAAGTCGATCTTGCCCCACTTGGCTTCGATATTGCTGAAGACGGCGTCGATGCTTTCGAGATTGGTCACGTCGCAGTCGCCGGCAAGAAAGGCATCCAGTTCCTGTGCGAGCGGCTCGACACGCTTCTTAAGCGCATCGCCCTGCCATGTGAGGGCAATCTCGGCACCCTGGTCACGACAGGCCTTCGCGATGCCCCAAGCGATGGAGCGATTGTTGGCGACACCCATGATGACGCCGCGCTTGCCTGCCATAAGGCCGGAACCCTGAACCATATCGAGACCCTTTAAGACGTTCGGTGGAGTTGCCTATGGCATAGGCCGATCCGGGGTTCAAGATTGCAGGCTCAGATCGACGGGACACGGCCCCGACATCCATCACAACGTCAGGAATCACTCATTTAGCAGGCGGAAATCTGCAGGGCTGAAGCGCAACAATTGCCGCCGGGCCCAAACGACAGGCTCGCCGAAAATGCTGTGCACAATAGGAGGTCGAAACCTGGAGACCTGTCACCAGGACCCAAGGGGCTCAGATATAGAGCCCCTCGCGCATCAGCCGCATCAGGTCGGTGACCTTCTCGTCCGGCTTTTCCCAGAGCATCACGCGCAGTTCGACGACAAGCGCGCCACGGCCGTCTTCGGCGTTGGGAAGGCCGAGGTCGTCGATTCGGATGACCTGATCGGAGTTCGACCAGGCGGGCACCGTGACGGGCACCATGGTCCCGTCAGGTCCTTCGACCTGGGTCTCGCAGCCCAGCACGGCGTTTTCGAGTGTGATCGGCAACACGGTGCGGATATCGAACTGGTCGACCGCGAAGCGATCGGCGCGCAGCACCTTGATCGTCACGGCGACATCGCCGCGCTGCAGGCCCTGGAACTTCAGCCCCTGACCCTTGAGGCGCACGACATGGCCCTCGGTCACACCGTTGAGCGGCACGCGCACTTCGCGCCCGTCGTTCAGGGTGATCGACACGGATTTTTGCTCGAGCAGATCGGCAATCGCGACCACGGCATCCGCAAAGATATCGGGTGCCTTTTCCGGCAGCGGCGGCGGGGCGCCGCGCAGGCGACGCACCAGCGAACTGAAGAGCTCGATCGGCGCCAGCAGGGGCGATGCCGCCGGCTTCAGGGGAATGCCCTCTTGGAGCTCTGCGGCCTCCTGCTCGCGGCGCAGGCTTTCAGCGGCTGCTGCCGCTTCCGGGCTATCGCCGAAAATGCGTGAAGCGGCTTCCTCCGGGCCTGAAGCCGTGCCGCCGACGGTAGCGCTCGGACCCGATTTAGGGCCAGCGCTTGCACCGGCAGTCGAAGTCTTGTCGGTGCCGGTCGCAGAAGCCGTTTCTGCGGCTGCATCCTTCGCACCGGATTCGGCCTGGGCTTTGGTCTTTGCCTCGGCGGCCTGTTCCTTTGCAGCCTTCGCCTTGGCGGCCTGGGCTGCCTGGGTCGCATCCGCCTTGGCTTTCTCCGCCTCGGCGCGCGCCAGCTCCTCAAGCACGCGCTCGGCATTTATCTTGGCCTGCTTGGCTTTTTCCGCCGCCTCGCGCGCTGCCTGGCGCTGCTGCATGATCGTCTGTTCGCGTTCCAAGGCTTCCACCTTCATGCGCTGTTGATCGTATCGGTTCCGCTTGGCCGGATCCTTGAGCACTTCGTAGGCGCGGCCGATCTCGGCAAACCTGTTGTGGGCCTGCGGATCGTCACGGTTCTTGTCCGGATGTACGGATTTCGCCTTCGTGCGCCATGCTGCCTTGATCTCGTCAGAGCCGGCATCGCGTTTCACGCCAAGGATCGAATAAAAATCTCGCATCGAGGACACCAACACACCTCAGGCGGAAAAGGTCCGTTCATCGGGCCCCATCCGTAAAACTTACATGCCGCCCTGCCGAATTCATGCAGATCCGGACGCTACAGTCTGGGGAACCGTCGCATGCCATATGCTAATCGAAGGTTAGCCGAAGGCAGGCAGGCGACCTCATTCTTCCGGTTTGCTTAAGCAAGTCTTTCTAATGCGACCGAAATCGATCCGCCGTTTACGATCGGCGGTCGAAGCTCAACAGCTGCCAGTTGCCGGTGCCGGATGTGCACGTCTTGCCGGAGAAGTAGGCGATGCCTTCATAGGAATGTCGGGTCGTCGAGAAGTTGCGGCAGATGACGCCGTCACCTTTCTCTTCCTGGATGGCGGTCACGACACCGGCACTGCCGGTCGTCGCATTAGCCCAGGGAAGCGGCTTGCCCTCGGTCTTGGACAGATCCGCGGACGAAACAGCGCTTTGCACGGTGAGTTCGTCGGAGCGGCTCGTGGGGTTGCCACTCTTTACGACAGTCGATGTTGAGATCGAACTGTCGACCGTATCCGAGCCGAACAGGTCCATGCTGCTGCCGAAGCAACCGCTGAGCGGAAGTGTCGCAGTGATGATGAGCAAGATCGAGCTTCTACGCATGCACCAACCCTTTGTCCGCTCGACCGATTTTGCTATGTCTGCCAAGGGGCCTGCGATCCAGTGCTTCGTCATCGACGGCCAATATGCATATCGGGAGCATTTTACACAATATGTCAGATATCGGGTTAACAACTGGTGACTTCACCGAAGAGAGCGAACCCTTTGCGCTCTTCGCCACCTGGCTGAAGGATGCCGAGGCCTCGGAGATCAACGATCCCAATGCGGTGGCACTCGCCACCGTGGATGCGGATGGCCTGCCGAATGTCCGTATGGTGCTGCTCAAGGGTTTCGATGTCAGGGGTTTCGTTTTCTACACGAATTTCGAGAGCCAGAAGGGACAGGAAATTCTCGGCCAGAAAAAGGCAGCCATGTGTTTTCATTGGAAATCGCTGCGCCGCCAGATCCGCCTGAGGGGCGATGTCGAGGTGGTTTCCGATGAGGAGGCCGACGAATATTACCAGTCCCGGCCGCTTGGCAGCCGGATCGGTGCCTGGGCTTCAAAGCAGTCCCGGCCGCTCGAAGGCCGCTTCGCGCTGGAAAAGGCGGTCGCCGAATACACCGCGAAATATGCGCTCGGAAACGTCCCACGCCCGCCCCATTGGTCGGGCCTCCGCATCATTCCGCGCTCGATCGAGTTCTGGCACGATCGCAAGTTCCGCCTGCACGACCGCATCGAATTCCGCCGCGACGCGGAAGGCGACGGCTGGTCCAAGGTCCGGATGTATCCCTGATCAGGGGGGAGGGGCTCAGCCGCCGACAAGCTTCGAAGGCAGCCCCGACGCCAGCGCCTCGACATAGCGCGACTTCTGATAGAGCCCGTTCAGCGAGATCCGCGGCAGAAGCTGCGGGCTCGCCATCGAGGCTGGCGTCAATGTGCCCGGCCGTGTGGTCACCGACAGCTTGAAGCCCGCCCAGTCGGCATAGCCTGCCGTCCGGACCGTTGCGCTCCGCGCATCGCCATAAGGATAAGCGAAGGTGAGGGGGCGCGTGCCGGTGATGCCGGCAACATATTCGGCGCTCTCGTTATACTCCTGCAACAATGCCTCGTCGTTGAGATCGGCAAGGCCGCGATGGCTCACGGTATGCGCTCCGTAGGAGACCAGCGGGTTGCGGGTCAGGGCGGCAAGTTCCTCCCGATCCATGACCGTTTCGGAAACCAGCGCATGCGGGTTGATACCGGCAGCATTCGCCGCCGCATCGAGTTGCGCCACTCCCTTCGCTTCGTCGCCCGCCATCAGCAGGCGCGCGGCGGCGTCGAATGCGGCACACTTGGCGCTAGTCGAGCTGCAGTCGATGTCGATCCGCCCTGCCGGCAGGCAGAGAGCCACCCTTTGCCGGGCCCCGATCAGGGCCGCAAGCGTCTCCCACCACATCGTATGGCTGCGCTCCGAAAGCCCCTTGCAGACGAAGATGGTGAAAGGAACCCCGTGACGCTCGAAGACCGGCAGGGCATGGTCGCGATTGTCGCGAAACCCGTCGTCGAGTGTGAAGACGGCAAAGGGCTGTCCGCCTTCGGGTTCGGCAAGAGCCACCGGCACCTCGTCCAGTCGGAGGAAGCGATAGCCGCGCCGGATTAGCGTCTGGATCGCTGCGTCGAGGAAGTCGGGCGTGATGTCGAGATGCCGGTTCGGCTGGAACGGTCTGGCATCGCCCGGCCGGACGTGATGCAGCGTGAAGATCACCCCGCGGCCCCGAAGGCCACCCGCCAGCCCGAGCCGCGACAAGAGGAAGGAGATCTCCAGCCCCCCAGTGATTGCCGCTCGCTTCAGCTTATGTTTGAACCGTCCCGCCATAACCTCTGCCTGAAATGTCATTGACTGCAATGCCAGACAGGCTACCCCCGAACCCTTAAGGCAGGTTCAACACGTCGTCTCAATATTATGGCGAATGCGGCGGCAGCTCCGCAGCCAGCCGGGTTGCCCGTCGAGCAAGCAGCATGGCAGGGATCGTCCACAGTACCGGAATGAGGAATGTCGCCGAGAAAGCGGCCCGGGAGGTCTCGCTTGTAGAGGTCTCTGCCAAGCCGAGACTGTTGCCCGCCAGGCCGGCAAAGGCCGCACCGATTGCGAAGCCCGCCGATTGCAGCGTCGGAATGAGCCCCGAAGTCTTGTCTCGCTCGGTACGCGTACTCGTTTCCATAAGCATCTGGCTCAGAAAGGCCCAGCTGGCGCCGAAAGCCGCACCGACCACGATCTGGCCCGTGACCAGCAGTAAAAGCGATCCCTGCTGAAAGCCGAGGGCAACCAGGAGCATGCCGCAGCATTGCAGGAGCGGTCCGGACTCGATTGCCCGCCGCCGCGCGCGCTCCGTCCCGACATGAGCAACAAGTACGGCGACAAGGCTCCAGCTCATCGCCATGATCGCGCCAAGCCCACCGGCCGCCAGCGGACCGAAGCCGAAGCCATGCTGCAGCCCCAAGACGAAATAGACGCTGCTGGTCGCTTGGGCGACGGGCATGAGAAGAACCAGCCAAAGACCCGCCCCGACCGTTGACGAAAGACCAAAGGCTTCCGCCGGCATCAGACCCGTTGGAAGTACCCGATCGCGGCGAACGCTTGCGACCAGAAGGGCAATGCCGAGCACCACCAGCACGGCCGAGGTCAGAGGCTCGGCCATGACGCCTGAGGACAGAATCATCAGAAGGCCCACTGACAGCAGTACGAGCGGGGAGAGCGGCACCCCGGCAAACGCGGCGACTGTCTCGTCGCGCGGCCTTGCCGTGAACAGTGCGAGAAGAAGAAAGACCAGCCCGAACGGCAGATTGATCAGGAATGCTGTCCTCCAGGAAAAGCTCTCCGCCAGCCAGCCGGCGGCAAACGGTCCGCCGAAGGAAGCACATGTCCACACCAGCGCTTCCACGCCAAAGACCTTGGGCACCAGACGCGACGGATAGAGGGCTGGAATGAGCGCGTAACAGATCGCAGCGACCACGCCTTCGCCGAGCCCCTGTCCGAGCCGCCCGAGCAGAACCTGCTCCATCGTCGACGCAAACGCTGCCGTCAGAGTGCCGACGAGGAAGACCAGTGTCGCCACGACCAAGGCGCGGCGGGCGCCGAAGCGTTGTTTGAACTGGGCTGCGGTCACGCCGGCGACGATTGACCCGATCAGGTAAAGTGAGACGGACCAGGCGATGAGGTGGCCGCCGCCGATCTCGGCAATCGCGCTCGGCAGCACGGTGGAAACGAAGAAGCCGTTAAAGGCAAAGAGCGCAACCCCCATGCTCAGCATCAGCGTGGTGGATAGGTGTTCGCGCGACAGAAGATCGAGCCAGCCGCCCGGCTCGCTCGGCGGCGTCTTGAACTCATCAATCATGTCCGGAATCGACGGTAGGGAAGGGCCGGCCGGTTTGTCGGTCGTGCTGTCGGTCATTCGTGAACTCACTTTGCGAAATGGCATTGGATGCGACTTCACGCGATGCTACAACCTCAACAAAGGTTGAGGTAAAGCCATGCCCGAACAAAAAAACCATCTGACCGTCGGAGATGTCGCCCGCCGCAGCGGACTGGCCGTGTCCGCCATCCATTTCTACGAGCGCAAGGGTCTGATCTTCGCCGACAGGACGGGCGGCAATCAGCGCCGCTACGGCCGCGACGTGCTGCGCAGGCTCGCCTTGATCCGCGCCGCGCAAGAGGTGGGGCTCCCGCTCTCGGAAGTCGCCGAGGCGCTGTCCGCACTGCCGCAGAAGCGCACGCCGACGCCCCAAGACTGGCGTGAGATTGCCACCCGCTGGGCCGAGAGGCTCGACCAGCGCATCCGCATTCTCGAAGGCCTGCGGCATGATCTCGACGGCTGCATTGGCTGTGGCTGCCTGTCTCTCCAGCGCTGCCAGCTGGTCAATCCCGCAGACCGGCTGGGTGAAGAAGGGACTGGCGCTGTGACCTTCGCCCGCTGACGCCTTCGTGACCGTCCGTGCCAGCATTCGCGCAATCGATTAACCATCTGTTGACCATGATCGGGCGACCTTCTGTGGATCGATGGTTGCATTTGATTCCGATCGGCTGATTGTCGCCCCATTCTTGCCATAGGGCCTCAACCCGAAGACGGCGGATCGATCGAATCGAACCAGTCGCAGTCATCATTGAAATCCGGGCGGCATTGGAGTTTTCATGAGCAAGTTGCTGATCGCGTTCTCGTTTTGCGTGGCGATCCTCTCCCTCTCGACGACAGCCCAGGCAGGAAGTGCCCAGCTTCTCCTCGATGCCCGGACCGGCGAAGTCCTCGCCTCCGAGAACCCGGATGTGCTCAATCACCCGGCATCGCTGACCAAGATGATGTCCGTCTACATGGTTTTCGACGCGATCAAGGCCGGCAAGCTCAGCTGGGATAGCCCCGTTCCCTTTTCGAAACATGCCGCCTCCCGCCCGCCGACCAAGCTCTTCGTCAAGGCAGGCGACAGCATCACCGTCCGCGAAGCCGTACTCGCCATGATCGTCCGCTCGGCCAATGACGCCTCGGCTGCGATCGGCGAGAAGATCGGCGGCAGTGAAGAGGGCTTTGCGGCCCTGATGACCCGCAAGGCCCGCTCGCTCGGCATGATGAACACCACCTTCTTCAATGCCTCCGGCCTGCCGCATCCCCGGCAGTTTACCACGGCCCGCGACATGTCGACCCTCGGTGTCGCCCTGATGCGCGACTTCCCGAAGGAATATGAACTCTTCGCCACCAAGAGCTTCAAGTTCCGCGGCAAGACGATAAACGGTCACAACAACCTCATGTATCGCTACAAGGGCATGGACGGCATCAAGACCGGCTATACCAACGCGTCAGGCTTCAATCTGGTCAGCGCAGTCGAGCATGATGGCCGCCGCGTCATCGGCGTCGTCATGGGCGGCCGCACGGCTGCCAGCCGCGACAAGATCATGGAGCGTTTGATCGACGCCAGCATCAAGAAGGCCTCGACCGGCCAACAGCTTCTCGTCTCCCGTTCGACCGGCGCGCAGATGGATCTCGCCCGCCTTGGCGACGAGGTACCGGTTCCGGTTTCCCGCCAGTCGGCGCTGGCCGCAGTGCAGGGGCTCGTCGGAGCAATAGGGACCGCGACGCCGGGCACCGCCTCGGCTTATGCGCCATCGTCACAGGCCGAAACCGCAGACCTCGTCGCGACACCGGCAAGCCGCTTTGCTGCCGTCGACCCGCAGCAGACCGCCAGCACGCCTTCGACGTCTTTCGAACGCAGGTGGCAGGTCCAGATTGCCGCCGCGACATCCGCCCAGGCAGCCATGGACTTGCTGTCCCAGGCCCGCCAGAAGGTCGGTGGCCCGCTTCAGGGGCTCGACACCTATACCGAAATGGTCACCCGCAACGGCATCACCTTCTACCGCGCCCGTTTCACCGGATTCGAGACCAAGGAAGCGGCTCGTGCGGCCTGCGATAAGCTGGTGCGCCAGCGCTACGACTGCGTCCTGATGCCCGCGCGGGGGTGAGGGGCTCGATGCAGGCTTCCGCAGCGGCTATCGAGTGGTGACTGCGAAGGCTAGCGGTCTAGATCGCGTTCACCCAAGTCTTCGTAGAGCCTTAGCAGATAACCATCCGGATCCGGCACGACGAACTGCCGGTTGCCGACCTCACGATCGCCGCGCCGGTACCACTTCTCTTCGAGCGGCAGATATAGAGACACTCCGGCCGTAGCAAGCCGCTTCAGAACGGGTGCAACCTGCGGCACCAGGATCTGCAGATTCAGGCCGCGGCCAAGTGACCGTTCGACAGGAGCGTCCTGAACCTCGAAGGTCCGCCCGATCCCAATCTGGTCGATCATCAGCTGCGCGTCTCCGAGGGTCAGAAAACTGAAGCCCTCTTCGGGCCGCTCATAGGCAACCTCGAATCCAACAAGATCGCAGTAGAAGGCGCGGCTCGTCCGCCAGTCGCTGACCGCCAGTTCGGGGACGAGCGCGTTTTCCCTCAAGCCTTCGTCCCGCCCACCGTGATCTGGTCCATCCGCAGATGCGGCTGACCAACGCCGACGGGCACCCATTGACCGGCCTTGCCACAATTGCCGATGCCCGTGTCAAGCTTGGTGTCGTTGCCGATCATCGAGATGCGCTTCATCGCATCGGGACCGTTGCCGATCAGCATGGCGCCCTTGACCGGTGCGCCGATCTTGCCGTTTTCGATCAGATAGGCCTCGGTGCAGCCGAAGACGAACTTGCCCGAGGTGATGTCGACCTGACCGCCGCCGAAGGATACGGCATAGATGCCCTTCTTCACCGAGGCGATGATCTCTTCCGGCGTCTTGTCGCCCGAGAGCATGTAGGTATTGGTCATGCGCGGCATGGGCTGGTGGGCATAACCCTGGCGACGTCCGTTGCCGGTCGCCTTCATGCCCATCAATCGGGCATTCTGCCGATCTTGCATGTAGCCGACCAGTTTGCCGTTCTCGATCAGAACGTTGTAGGCGGACGGCGTGCCCTCGTCGTCGACGGTGATCGATCCGCGCCTGTCATTGATCGTGCCGTCGTCCACAACGGTGACGCCAGGAGCCGCCACCATCTCGCCCATCAGGCCGGCAAAGGCCGACGTCTTCTTGCGGTTGAAGTCACCTTCCAGCCCGTGGCCGACTGCCTCGTGCAGCATGACGCCCGGCCAGCCATTGCCGAGCACGATGTCCATGGTACCGGCCGGCGCCTCCTGGGCTTCGAGATTGACCAGCGCCTGGCGCAATGCGTCGTCGGCACCACGGCGCCAGCTCTCCTCGGTCAGGAACTCGTTGAAGCTCATGCGGCCGCCGGTGCCGAAGGAGCCGCTTTCCTGGCGGTCGCCCTGGCCGGTGACAACGGAAATATTGATGCGGGTCATCGGCCGGATGTCGCGCACCCGGTGGCCGTCGGCACGCAGGATCTCGACCACCTGCCAGCTTGCGCCGACGGTTGCCGTGACCTGCCGCACCTTGGGATCCTTGTCGCGCAGATAGGCATCGATCTCCGAGAGCAGCTTCACCTTCTCCTCGAAGGTCGGGGAGCCGATCGGGTTGCCGTCACCATAGAGTTTGGCATTGGTCCGCTGTGGCGCCGTCGCATAGGAGCCGGAATAACCATGGGTCACCGCACCGACGGCGTCGGCGGCACGGGAGAGGGCGGCTAGCGACAATTCACCGGAATGGGCATAACCGACCGCTTCGTCGGCCACGGCGCGCAACCCGAACCCCTGGTCCGTGTTGAAAGAGCCACCCTTCAGGCGACCATTGTCGAAGGTCAGCGATTCCGCCTGGGCATGTTCGACGAACAACTCTCCGTCGTCGGCGCCCTTGAGAGCATCCGCAACGCGCCGCGTCAGCGTGGCTTCGTCGCAATCGAAGAGGGAGATAAGGTCCTGGGTCATGAATGTCTCCTTGGGCGCTGGCATCAAGCATGTAGGCGCGCAACGAAAGAGGGGCAAGCCCGCCGGACTTGCCCCTGTCTATAATGTCATCACGATCAGGCGACCGCGCCCTTACGGCAGTGTGTCATAGCCTTCGCCGAAGCCGGCAAGCTCGATCGGAATGCCGACGCGGTCCTGGTCTGCCGATTCGCGCAGCGCAAAGACGGCTGCCTTGCCGGCCCGCAGGATCTTCATCAGCTCTTCGTCGATCTCGACTTCGACATAGCAGCCTTCCGAGAAGCAGCGGGTGAAATAGGCCCGACCGATATTGTTGCCGTCGACGAAGAGCTCCATGCCGTCCTTCAGGAGAACGCCGAGCGGTGCGAGAATGCGCAGGATGCGGGCCTTGCGATCAGCGGTCTTCAGCACGACGACGGAAAGGCCGACTTCCGGCCTGTCTTCCGCAATAACGTTCTGCATCAGCGCACATTGTTCTTCCGAAGCGCCGGCCGGCTTGTCGCAGATGACAGACCAGGCGCCGTGGTTGGAGCGGATCGAGCCCGGCTGTTGTTGCGGTTGCTGGCTCAGCGCCGGAGTGGCGAGTGCGGCCATCAGCACGGCGCTCGCGGTCAGGCTCGACCAGGCAAGTCTAGGCAGACCCATGAAAACCTCTGGAAAACGAATCATTGACGACATTCTTGTCGCGAGGGTCCACAAATGGAAGCCCCGACCCCTGTTTTAAGGTCGAGTGCGGCATAATTGGGACTGCGTTTTTGGATGCAGAAGCGCAATCATGCGCCTCATGGTGCCCCAACTGGTTAAAGCCTGTGTATCGCGGTCGCATGTATTTGATGAAGCGCAAAAATGCCGCACCGCCTTTCGCGCGGGCGTATTGCGATTGCGGCCAATCTGTGATTTGAAACGGCGACACTAGCATGATTTTTGCGCTATGGTTTGATGTGGATCAAGCGCTTGTGGGAGACCAAACCGTGATGAAGAGAACCTATGCAGCCTTGGCCGCCTTGGCCTGTCTGCTTTTCGCTTCTGTAGGCTTCGCCGATCAGCCGAAGCCCTGGCAGATGGGTATGCAGGAACCAGCCACCTCCATCATGGAGTTCAACAGCTGGTTCGAGCAGTACACACTGTGGTTCATCGTTCCGATCACCATCTTTGTTCTGATTCTCCTGATCGTCGTGGTCGTGAAGTTCCGCGCCGCCGCCAATCCGGTGCCGTCGAAGACGAGCCACAATACGACGATCGAGATCGTCTGGACGGTTGCTCCGGTTCTCATTCTCTTCGCGATTGCGATCCCGTCCTTCAACCTGCTGACCTATCAGCTGAAGATGCCGGAAAACCCCGACATCACCATCAAGGCGACCGCCACCCAATGGCTTTGGTCCTACGAATATGAGGGCGAGCAGGCCGTCTCCTTCGACAGCTACATGCTGAAGGAAACCGACCGCGCCGACGCCGGCAAGGAAGATGTCGCGCGTTATCCGCGCCTTCTGGCCGTCGACAACGAAGTCGTCGTTCCCGTCGGCAAGACGGTTCGCCTGCTGGTCACAGCCGCCCCCACCGACGTTATCCACGCTTTCGCAATGCCGGCCTTCGGCATCAAGATCGACGCCATCCCGGGCCGCCTGAACGAAACCTGGTTCCGCGCCGACCGTGAAGGTCTCTACTACGGCCAGTGTTCGGAGCTGTGTGGCAAGGACCACGCCTACATGCCGATCGCCATCCGCGTCGTCACCGACGAGCAGTATGCGACCTGGCTTGAGGCTGCGACCTCGGATCTGTCGGGCGCCAACCGCGCTCTCATGGCTGCTGTTGACGGCGCTCCCGCCGTCCAGACTGCCGAAAACACAACGAACTGAGAGGAGTGAGGTCAATGGCTGGCTCTGTTGCCCACGACGAACACGCACATCACGACCATAAGCCGGGCTTCTTCGCTCGCTGGTTTCTGTCCACCAACCACAAGGACATTGGTACCCTCTACCTGATCTTCGCGATCGTCGCGGGTATCATCGGTGCAGCCCTCTCGGTTGCCATGCGTATGGAGCTCCAGGACCCGGGCATCCAGATCTTCCACGGTCTGGCCCAGATGGTCTACGGCTTCGAAGGTGATGCTGCCATCGACGGCGGCAAGCACATGTACAACGTCTTCACGACGGCGCACGCCCTGATCATGATCTTCTTCATGGTCATGCCGGCGCTGATCGGCGGCTTCGCCAACTGGATGATCCCGATCATGATCGGCGCACCGGACATGGCCTTCCCGCGCCTCAACAACATCTCGTTCTGGCTGATCGTCCCGGCCTTCCTGCTGCTCGTCCTCTCGATGTTCGTCGAAGGTCCGGCAGGCGCCTATGGCGTCGGTGGCGGCTGGACGCTCTATCCGCCGCTGGCGACCTCTGGACAGCCGGGACCTGCGGTTGACCTTGCGATCTTCGCGCTTCACGTCTCCGGTGCGTCCTCGATCCTCGGTGCAATCAACTTCATCACCACGATCCTGAACATGCGCGCTCCGGGCATGACGCTGCACAAGATGCCGCTCTTTGCCTGGGCCGTTCTGGTCACCGCCTTCCTGCTGCTGCTGTCGCTCCCGGTTCTCGCCGGCGGCATCACCATGCTGCTGACCGACCGCAACTTCGGCACGGCCTTCTTCTCGCCTGAAGGCGGTGGTGACCCGGTTCTCTACCAGCACCTGTTCTGGTTCTTCGGTCACCCGGAAGTCTACATCCTGATCCTGCCCGGTTTCGGCATTGTCAGCCACATCATCTCGACCTTCTCGAAGAAGCCGGTCTTCGGTTACCTCGGCATGGCCTATGCCATGGTTGGCATCGGTGCCGTCGGCTTCGTCGTGTGGGCTCACCACATGTACACGGTCGGCCTGTCGCTCCAGGCGCAGCGCTACTTCCTCTTCGCAACCATGGTCATCGCGGTGCCGACCGGCATCAAGATCTTCTCGTGGATTGCAACGATGTGGGGCGGTTCGCTGACCTTCAAGACCCCGATGGTCTGGTCGATCGGCTTCATCTTCCTGTTCACCGTCGGTGGCGTCACGGGTGTCCAGCTCGCCAATGCCGGTCTCGACCGTTCGCTGCATGACACCTACTACGTCGTGGCCCACTTCCACTACGTTCTGTCGCTCGGCGCCGTCTTCGCGATCTTCGCCGGCTGGTACTACTGGTTCCCGAAGATCACCGGCTACATGTACAACGAGTTTGTTGGCCACCTTCACTTCTGGGTCATGTTCATCGGCGTGAACCTGGTGTTCTTCCCGCAGCACTTCCTCGGCCTTGCCGGCATGCCGCGCCGCTACATCGACTATCCGGATGCCTATGCCGGCTGGAACTATGTCTCGTCGATCGGCTCCTACATCTCGGCCTTTGCGGTTCTCGTCTTCCTCTACGGCGTCTTCGAAGCCTTCGCCAAGAAGCGCGTCGCTGGCGACAACCCCTGGGGTGAAGGTGCGACCACGCTGGAATGGCAGCTGTCTTCGCCGCCGCCTTACCACCAGTGGGAACAGCTGCCGAAGATCAAGTAAGCAGCGCCTAACCTGCGAAACGCTAACGGGCGCCGCGATCTTCGGGATCGCGGCGCCCGCAAAGCCAAACGAAAGACGGAATTCGAAAGCATGACGGTCATCGACAATCGCGACGTATTCGGCATCGAAGGCGAGGTTCGCCTGTCCGAAGCGAACCCGCGCGATTTCTTCGCGCTCCTGAAGCCGCGGGTCATGTCGCTCGTCGTCTTCACGGCGCTTGCCGGCCTGGTTCTTGCGCCCGGCGAAATCAATCCGATCATCGGCTTCATCGCGATCCTCTGCATCGCAGTTGGCGCCGGCGCATCCGGCGCGCTGAACATGTGGTACGATGCCGACATCGACGCCATCATGAGCCGCACGGCGACCCGTCCGGTACCGGCCGGTCGCGTCACGCCGGAAGAGGCGCTCGCCTTCGGCCTTGTCCTCTCGGTGTTTTCGGTCGGCGTGCTTGGCCTCGCCGTGAACTGGTTTGCCGCCGGTCTGCTCGCCTTCACCATCTTCTTCTACGCCGTCGTCTATACGATGTGGCTGAAGCGCTCGACCTCGCAGAACATCGTCATCGGCGGTGCGGCCGGCGCCTTTCCGCCCATGGTCGGCTGGGCCTGCGTGACTGGTGGTGTGTCGCTCGACAGCTTCATCCTCTTCATGATCATCTTCCTTTGGACGCCGGCGCATTTCTGGGCGCTCGCGCTGTTCAAGATGAAGGATTATGGTGATGTCGGCGTGCCTATGATGCCGAACGTCGCAGGCATCCCGTCGACCAAGCGTCAGATCGCGGTATACGCTGTGCTGACGGCCATCACCGGCGTGCTGCCGACCTTCACCGGCCTGTCTTCGATCGGTTACGGCATTGTAGCAGCCCTTCTTGGCGCAATCTTCGTGCACTGTTCCATCGCCGTCTGGCGCATGGCCGACGGCGACGAAAAGATGGTGCCGGCCAAGAAGCTGTTCGCCTATTCAATCTTCTATCTCTTCGCGATCTTCTCGGCCCTGATGATCGACTTTTACGTCGCGCCCTTTGCGGCAAGCCTCGGAGGTGCCGCCTGATGGAGACCGTGCAACTGAATGACAAGCAGAAGAAGTCCCGTCGCGGCCGCAACATCGCGCTTGGCGTGGTGCTCGCAGCTCTGGTGGTGATCTTCTACGTCGTAACCATCATCAAGATCGGCAACGTGGGTTAAAGAGGCTTCGCACCGTGACTGTATCGAACGAGAACATCAAGGTTTCGAACCGCCGCAATGTTGGCGTAGCGACCGCCTGTGTCGTCTTCGTCGGCGGCATGGTGGGTATGGCCTATGCGGCCGTTCCGCTCTATCAGATTTTCTGCCAGGTGACCGGCTATGGCGGCACGACCCAGCGGGTGGAGCAGGTCTCGGACGTGGTCCTGGATCGTACGATCAACGTGACCTTCGACGCCAATGCAGCGTCCGGTCTGAACTGGGATTTTAAGGCGGTCGACAAGAAGGTGACGCCGAAGATCGGCGAGACCGTTCAGATCACCTATACCGCGACGAACAATTCGCCCCATCCGGTCACGGGTGAGGCGGTCTTCAACGTCACCCCCGGCGAAGCCGGAGCCTACTTCAATAAAGTCCAGTGCTTCTGCTTCACTGAAACCACGTTGCAGCCGGGCGAGACACTGGAAATGCCGGTCGTCTTCTTCGTCGACCCCGCCATCGTCGAGGCGGATGAGACAAAGGGCATCGGAACGATTACCCTGTCCTACACCTTCTATCCGCGCGCAGATCAGGCGCCGGTGGCCGCACTCGCGGTCGAGGAAGACAAAGGACAGCCGAAACTGTGAGAGGGCTCCGGCTCGCCGGAACTCGTAATGAAATTGACATTCGGGGATTGCTGAAATGGCCGAAGCGCACCAGAAGAACCACGACTACCACATCATCGATCCGAGCCCCTGGCCGCTTCTGGCCTCGATCGGCGCCTTCGTCCTCACCTTCGGTGGCGTCGGCTACATGCGCTACCTCAACGGCGGTTCGCTGAACCTGTTCGGCGTGGATTGGGCCAACCCGTGGCTCTTCTACATCGGCCTTGCGATCGTGCTTTTCACCATGTTCGCCTGGTGGGCAGACACCATAAAGGAAGCCCACGAAGGTCATCACACCCGCGTCGTGTCGCTGCACCTGCGCTACGGCATGATCATGTTCATCGCTTCTGAAGTGATGTTCTTCGTTGCCTGGTTCTGGGCCTTCTTCGATGCCAGCCTCTTCGCCAACGAAGCGATCCAGACGAGCCGCGTCGAGTTCACCGGTGGCCAGTGGCCGCCCGTTGGCATCGAGGTTGTCGATCCCTGGCACCTGCCGCTCTACAACACCGTCATCCTGCTGCTCTCGGGCACCTGTGTGACCTGGGCCCACCATGCCATGCTGCACAACGACCGCAAGGGCCTCGTCTACGGGCTGCTCTTGACCGTGCTGCTCGGCGTCCTGTTCTCCTTCGTGCAGGCCTATGAATACGCAGTCTCGCCCTTCGACTTCAAGAACTCGATCTATGGCGCGACCTTCTTCATGGCGACGGGCTTCCACGGTTTCCACGTTCTGGTCGGTACGATCTTCCTGATCGTCTGCCTGTTCCGTGCGCTTGCCGGCCACTTCACCGCCCAGCAGCATTTCGGCTTCGAAGCCGCCGCCTGGTACTGGCACTTCGTCGACGTGGTCTGGCTGTTCCTCTTCTTCGCCATCTACATCTGGGGCGACTGGGGTGCACCGCTCGCCCATTGATCCGGGTGACGAAAGTCTCAGAAGGGCGGCGAAAGCCGCCCTTCGTGTTTTCGGCCCGTGCGACGATGCGGCACTCGTCGGGAACCACTGCTTGCTCTAAGGGTTGGCCGGGGACACGTAGCAGCATCAAGGAGAGGTTCAGTGACCGAAGACAGCGCAAAATTCCCGCCGGTGGATCCGGTCAAGGCGGCCCTGACCGCGTCGTGCCCCCGCTGCGGCAATGGCAAGCTCTTCGACGGCTTCAGTAAACCGAGAGCTCGCTGCAATTCCTGCGGCCTCGATCTCTCCTGGGTCGACGCCGGCGATGGTCCGGCAATCTTCGTCATCCTGCTCGCCGACTTGCTCGTCGTTGGCTTCGCGGTCTGGGTGGAACTCACCTATCAGCCCTCGATGTGGCTGCACATCCTCGTTTTTGCCCCGCTCGGCGTGGCGCTGACTCTCTGGCTCATGCGTTTCCTGAAGGCATTGCTGATCGCCCTGCAATACAAGCACAATGCCT
This sequence comes from Rhizobium sp. R86522, assembly GCF_042466255.1. Taxonomy (NCBI): domain Bacteria; kingdom Pseudomonadati; phylum Pseudomonadota; class Alphaproteobacteria; order Hyphomicrobiales; family Rhizobiaceae; genus Rhizobium; species Rhizobium sp. R86522. The sequence goes on along the minus strand of NZ_JAXHBX010000001.1, from coordinate 2,610,666 downwards.
CCCAAGGGGTGATCGATCGTGGCTAAGACACGGATGAACGAGGCAAATCGCGAGGGTCGCCGCACCTGGCGTTTCTGGCTTGCCCTGGTTCTGGTGCCGGCAGCGCTCGCCATCCTGCTGTCGCTCGGCACCTGGCAGGTCAACCGGCTGCACTGGAAGGAAAGTCTGCTCGCGGACATCCAGGAACGCAGCACGGCCGCCCCCGTGGATGTTGCCACGTTGGAGCGCCTGCTCTCGACCGGCGAACCTGTCGACTATCGTCACGCCACCGCCGGCGGCCGCTACCTGCATGACAAGGAGCGCCATTTCCTGGCGACCTTCGAAGGACAGTCAGGCTTTTACATCTACACCCCGCTCGAACTCGCGGACGGCCGCTATCTCCTCGTCAACCGCGGCTTCGTTCCCTATGACCGCAAGGAGTCCGCCGGACGTGCCGAAGGACAGATCGAAGGTGCGCAGACGGTCACCGGCCTTGCCCGGGCGGAGTTGACGGAAAAGCCCTCTTCGCTTGTTCCCGACAATGACGAGCAGGCGAACATCTTCTACTGGAAGGATCTAAGCCGCATGGCCGCTTCCGTGGATCTGCCGGCCGATCGCGTTCTCCCCTTCTTCCTCGATGCCGATTCGACCCCGGTCGCCGGTGGTCTGCCCAAGGGGGGCGTGACGCAGATCGACCTGCCCAACAATCACATGCAATATGTCATCACCTGGTACGGCCTGGCAGTTGCCCTCGTGGCCGTCGCGGTTGCGGGTCTGTTCAGGCGCAAAACCCGATAGTCCGAAGAGAGCTTTTCGGCTAAACACGCAAGGCCGTGCGGTCCCGATCGATCGCCGCCAAGGGGTACATGCATGTCCTATCTCGCTTCGACACTGGTCGCGCTCGTCGCGCTTGAACACATCTATATTCTGATCCTCGAGATGTTTCTCTGGACCACGCCGACCGGCCGCCGTGCCTTCGGCATGAAACCCGAGCAGGCGGAAGCGACCAAGGTCATGGCTGCCAACCAGGGTCTCTACAACGGCTTCCTCGCCGCCGGCCTGATCTGGGGCCTGCTTCACCCGGATGTCGCCTTCGGCACTCAAATTCAGTTGTTTTTCCTTGGCTGCGTGCTGGTTGCCGGCCTATATGGGGGTGCAACGGCTTCGCGGAAGATCTTCGTCATTCAGGCTCTGCCCGCCGCGCTCGCCATTCTCGCTGTCCTGATTGCCGGCTGACCCGATGACCATGCACATGAACCGTCCCCCTCTGACGATCAGGCTCTGTGGCCCCCGCGGCTTCTGCGCCGGGGTTGATCGCGCGATCCAGATCGTCGTGCTCGCCTTGAAGCGTTACGGGGCGCCGGTTTATGTCCGCCATGAGATCGTCCACAACCGCTATGTCGTGGAAGGCCTGGAGGCCAAGGGCGCAATCTTCGTCGAGGAACTCGACGAAATCCCCGCCGAGCATCGCCAGCAACCGGTGGTCTTCTCAGCCCATGGCGTGCCGAAATCGGTGCCGGAAGATGCCGCAAGCCGCAACCTCTTCTATCTCGACGCCACCTGTCCGCTGGTCTCCAAGGTCCACAAGCAGGCCATGCGCCATGAGCGCCTCGGTCGCCATGTGATCCTGATCGGCCACGAAGGCCACCCGGAAGTCATCGGCACCATGGGCCAGCTGCCGCCCGGAAGCGTCTCGCTGATCGAAACGGTCGAGGATGCGGATGCCTACGAGCCCGCCAATCCCGACAATCTCGGCTATGTCACGCAGACGACGCTGTCCGTTGATGACACGGCAGGCGTCATCGCCCGCCTCATGGAGCGCTTCCCTAACCTGACGGCGCCCTCCGCCGATAGCATCTGCTACGCGACGACCAACCGCCAGGAAGCCGTAAAGCAAGCCGCCCCCGGCTGCGATCTCTTCATCGTCGTCGGCGCTCCCAATTCGTCGAACTCGAAGCGCCTCGTCGAAGTCGCCTTGAGGGCAGGGGCGACGCGCTCGATGCTGGTCCAGCGCGCATCCGAAATCGACTGGTCCGAAATCGGCGAGATCGGAACCCTCGGCATTTCCGCCGGCGCCTCAGCGCCTGAGGTCATCGTCGACGAGATCATCGATGCCTTCCGCCAGCGCTTCGATGCCAAGGTCGAACTGGCCATCACCGCGGAAGAAAACGAACATTTCCTCGTCAACCGCGAATTGCGCGATGTCGAACTGACACGAGAGGATATGGCCTGGGTCAATGGCTGACCTGCCGCGCAGTCTGAAATTTGAGTGCCTCCTGAAGCGCAAGTCTCCGAAGCTCGCCATGAAATTCGATGGCCTGATGGCTGAAACAAGATCGCGCTCGCAACTGGCCGGCTCACAGGCGCAGCTAGCCGCCAACAGCATAGATAAGGGCCGGCTGGCGGAAACTTTCGACTGCGCCTTTGGCAAGAAGCAGATTGCCGCCAAGACCAGAACCGGCCGACTTCTGCAACTCCGCGCGGACTAGCTTGAACACGGACGTCAGAGTCCGTTGACGCGGAGGGGTTTGCCGATCGTTCCAGCATTGTTGATGCATCTCAGCGCATCCTCTTTCCGCATCGGCCGACCATACAGATAACCCTGGCCTTCCTGGCAGCCGATATCGCGCAAGACGCTTTCTTGTTCGGGGCCCTCGATCCCCTCGGCCACCGTCCGCAAGCCCATTTCCGTGCTCATCGCGACGAGCGCGCGGGTAATTGCCGCGTCCGAGGTGCGCGTGCGAATGTCGCGGATGAAGCCTCGGTCAATCTTCAGGGTGGTCAGCGGGTAGCGCTGCAACGAACTCAGCGATGCAAAACCTGTCCCGAAATCGTCGAAGGCGACACCAACGCCGATATCGCGGATCGCCTTCAGAGCCTGGACGCTTGCGTCCGCATCGTTCAACGCCACCTCTTCGGTGATTTCCAGTTCCAGCCACTCCGGCGCCACCTGGTGGCGTTCCAGCGCATCGCTCACACGGTCGCATAGATGTGGCGACCGGAACTGTTGCGGGAAAAGATTGACGGCGATCCGGTATCGGCCGTCCTGCCGATTGAGGTCTGCCGCCATCTGGCAGGCCTCTTCGATGGTCCACCAGCCGATATCGCTGGCCAATGAGCTTTGCTCCAGGGAAGGCAGGAATGCGCCGGGCAAGAGGAGACCGAGGTCGGGATGGTTCCATCGGATCAGCGCTTCGAAACCGACCACTTTGCGCGTGCTCAGATCCACCTGTGGCTGGTAATAGATTTCGAGTTCATTCTTGTGCAACGCGCGGCGCAGCCGGTCGCGCATGTCGCGTTTGGCCTGGCTCTCGTTGCGCATGGATGTCTCGAAGAACCGATAGGCACGACCGCCGGCCGCCTTGGCGCGGTAGAGGGCAAAATCGGCCGATGCCAGCAATTCCTCGGCCTCACGTCCATGCGCGGGCGCAAGCGCGATGCCGATGCTCGCCCCCAGTTCCAGCTCCAGACCACCAAGGCTGAAGGGCTTGCGAAAGGCGTCGAGAATTCGCGCTGCCTCTCTTTTTGCAACGACCGGATCACCACTGTCGGGGAAGAGCACTGCAAACTCGTCGCCGCCGAGGCGTCCGATCACCGTCTTGTCGCCGAGCAGATAGGGCAGGCGCACCCCGACCGCTTGCAGGAGGCTGTCACCGACAAGATGGCCATGCATATCGTTGACGTCCTTGAAGCCGTCCAGATCAATCATCAGGAGAGAGCAGGCAGCACCCGACGACAGCTTTTCAGCAAGAACGGTCATGAATTCGTGGCGGTTTCGCAGGCCGGTCAGCGTGTCATGCGAGGCAAGGCGCATCAACCGCGCGTCGCGCTCGCGCCGCTCGGAGATGTCACGAATGGTGGCCCCGGCCCAGAATTCGCCCTCTGAAGTCCACATGGAAAGCGTGATCTCGATCGGAAATTCCGTTCCGTCGCTCTTCAGCGCGGACACTTCCACCGGTTTTCCCGCCAGCCCCGGCTTGGCGCCCGACGCAGCATTGGCCATGCCGGCTGAATGGGCGCCGCGCATGCGCTCTGGGATGATCATCGTGATCTGTCGGCCACGAACCTGCTCGGCTTCGTACCCGAACATGGCGCAGAATGCGGCATTGGCGAATCGGATGTCGCCTTGGCTGTCGACCACGATGAGCGCGAGGTTCATTGTCGCAGCAAAGTCATGTGCCAGGCGAGCAGTCGGAGGGAGATCCATTGCAACAGTCCCGCGTTGTTTCGGAAATGCTATCGGATCGACATTAGCAGTTCGTAAAGTGTTCGTCCAAGATCGGCACAGGGTGAGCATCTTGAGACATGCGCATCGAGTGTGTATAGTATTTAACATGAGGAGTTCAGCAGTTATCGCCGCGTTGAAAGCTGACGGGTGGTATGAAGTCTCCACCAAGGGCAGTCATGTGCAGTTCAAGCATGAGAAGAAGCCCGGCCGCGTCACTGTCCCTCATCCGAAGAGAGATCTGCCAATCGGCACCCTGAAAAATATCGAGAAACAGTCTTCGTTGAAGCTGAGGTGAGCTCATGCAGAATTTCATTGGCCTCATTCACAAGGATCCCGACAGCGATTACGGCGTCTCCTTCCCCGATTTCCCCGGTGTCGCCACGGCGGGTACGGATCTGGACGATGCACGCCGCATGGCGGAGGAAGCTCTGGCATTCCATGTCGAAGGCATGATTGAGGATGGTGAGGCCATTCCGGAGCCTTCGTCGCTCGAGGCAATCATGTCTGATCCTGGAAATAGCGATGCCGTGGCCGTTCTCATCCCGCTCAGAAGCCCCGCGAAAAAGGCGGTCCGCGTGAACATCACACTGGCCGAAGACCTCCTGCGTGCCATTGATGCCCATGCCGAGGCGCATGGTCTGACGCGCTCTGGCTTCTTAGCTCAAGCTGCGGATCGTCAGATGCACGACGATGATAATCCGGGGAACATGAAAGGCTATGCTCTTTCCAAGTAAGGAACTGACGGCGTCAGGCTTGCCATTTCCTGTGCCCCGTGTCGCAGCAGGGCTGGCATGGGCGCCGCGCCCGTTATAGGACTGCTGTCATCCCCGAAGCGGCACGGAACTTACGCTGTGGCAGTCTATACCGACATCAACGAAATCGACCTCAAGGCCTTTCTGGCGCAATACGACGCCGGCAAACTGCTCTCCTACAAGGGCATCGCCGAAGGCGTGGAGAATTCCAACTTCCTGCTGCACACCTCGAAGTCCCCGCTGATCCTGACGCTCTACGAGAAGCGGGTCGAAAAGTCCGACCTGCCCTTCTTTCTCGGCCTGATGCATCACCTCTCGGAGCGCGGGCTCAACTGCCCGCTGCCCCTGCCGCGCAAGGATGGCGAACTGCTCGGCGAACTCTCGGGCCGCCCGGCAGCGCTGATCTCCTTCCTTGAAGGCATGTGGCTGCGAAAGCCGGAAGCGCAGCACTGCCGCGAAGTCGGCGCCGCGCTTGCCAAGATGCACATCGCGGGCGAGGGCTTCGAGTTGACCCGCCCGAATGCGCTGTCGCTGGAGGGCTGGCAGATGCTCTGGGCGAAGTCGGAAGCGCGCGCCGACGAGGTGGAAGAGGGGCTGGAAGCCGAGATCGGCGCCGAGCTCGATGTCCTCGCCACCCACTGGCCGAAGGATCTGCCCGCTGGCGTCATCCATGCCGACCTGTTCCCGGATAACGTCTTCTTCCTCGGCGATCGGTTATCCGGCCTTATCGACTTCTATTTCGCCTGCAACGACCTCCTGGTCTACGACCTGTCGATCTGCCTGAATTCCTGGTGCTTCGAAAAGGACGGCGCCTACAACATCACCAAAGGCAAGGCGATGATCGAAGGGTACCAGTCCGTGCGCCCGCTGTCGCCCGCCGAAATCGAGGCCCTGCCCATCCTCTGCCGCGGATCTGCTCTCCGCTTCTTCCTGACCCGCCTCTATGACTGGCTGACGACGCCCGCCGGAGCGCTGGTGGTCAAGAAGGACCCGCTCGAATATCTGAAGAAGCTGCGCTTCCACCGCGCCGTTACCAATGCCTCGGAATACGGACTGATCGCATGAAACATGTCGAGATCTACACAGACGGCGCCTGTTCGGGCAATCCCGGCCCCGGCGGCTGGGGTGCTGTGCTGCGCTACGGCGAAACCGAGAAGGAGCTTTCCGGCGGCGAGGCCGACACCACCAACAACCGAATGGAGCTGCTCGCCACGATCACGGCGCTGAACGCGCTTAAAGACGCCTGCGAAGTCGACCTCTACACCGACAGCAAATATGTGATGGACGGCATCTCCAAGTGGATCTTCGGCTGGAAGAAGAATGGCTGGAAGACGGCCGACAAGAAGCCGGTGAAGAATGGCGAGCTGTGGCAGGCGCTTGACGTCGCCAACCAGCGCCACAAGGTGAAGTGGCACTGGGTCAAGGGCCATGCCGGCCACCCGGAGAACGAACGCGCCGACGAGCTTGCCCGTAAGGGCATGGAGCCGTTCAAGAAGTCGGGCGGCTTTCCCAAGTCCCTGATGGTGAAGTGATCGAAGGGGCGAGGAGGGCGCCACGCATCATCCCCTTGCCCTTTCCCCCGTTGACCCTATGCTCCCGTCAAAACAACATACGGGAGACATCCATGATCCAGCACTGCGTGTTCCTGCGCTTCAAGGCGGCCGTCCAGGAGGCCGAGAAGCAGGCGATCTATGCGGCCATTGCCGATCTGAAGGACGTGGTACCGGGCATGCTGGAGGTGAAGGCAGGGGCAAATGTCTCGCCGGAAGGGCTGGCAGGCGGCTACAATGACGGCTTCATCGTCACCTTCGAGGACGAGATGGTCCGCGACTACTATCTGAAGCATCCGAAGCATGTCGAAGTCGGCGAACGCATCGTCGGCGCAACCGATGGTGGCCTGGCCGGCATCCTCGTCTTCGATCTGGCGCACTGACGCTTCCCAAAACGAGAAGAGGCCCGGTTTCCCGAGCCTCTCCAGTTCTAAAAAATCTCTTGCTGTCTCAGGCGCTGAGCTGCTCGATCATCGTGGCGGCCGAGGAGACCGTTGCCTGGCCAGGGTTCTCTTCGATGTTGAGGCTCTTCAGCACGCCGTCCTCGACCAGCATCGAATAGCGCTTGGAGCGTACGCCGAGCCCGCCGCCCGACAGGTCGATGTCGAGGCCGAGCGCCTTGGTGAAGGAGGCGTCCCAGTCGGCGAGGAAATGGATCTTGCCCTGGCCACCCGAATGCTGCGCCCAGGCGCCCATGACATGCCAGTCGTTGACGGAGACGACGGCGATGTCGTCGACGCCACGCGCGATCAGCGCATCACGGTTTTCCAGGTAGCCCGGCAGGTGGTTCAGCGTGCAGGTGGGGGTAAACGCACCCGGAACGGCGAAGACGACGACCTTCTTCCCCGCAAACAGCTGTTCCGTGGTGATCTCCACCGGACCGTCAGCGGTCTTTTCCTTGAAGGTGGCCTGGGGCAGCTTGTCGCCAATGGCAATGGTCATGAAATCGTCCTCGCTTGGTTGCTCCATCCAGAACCCCTCCGAATGGCAATCGAGGCGAATATAGGAATGGGTCAATCAAAGGCAAGCGTGGTTTCCATGGCGCGGTCGCCGCTGACCACGAGAATTCCCCAGTGTTTGCCGGCAATCTTGTATTTCTTCGGCAGCTTGCCGATCGGCAATGTCAGAACCGTCTCGCCATCGGCGCCTCGGGAGGCGACGGAATCGACGAAGACATGGCCGCTCGGCCCGCTGACAAAGGCCTTCGGACTGTCGGCGCCAGCTGGCATCTTCAGCCGCACGACGAGCTCTCTGTGGCCGGCTCCCAGCTGGTGGTCGATGACGTGAAAGTCGGGAGAGGGACCTGGCGGCACCTGGGCCTGGGCCGAGCGGACGAGGGCGGTTTCGACGGCATTGGCGATCCCGTCTGCGTCTGGCGGCACGCTGAGATCGGCCTGGAAGGGGATGCAGATGTTTTGGCAGACTCCGACAAAGGCACTCAGCGTCACGCCGGTGTCATCAGGCGCATTCTTCAGGCGGAGCGGCAGGGTGACGGGTTGGTCATAGCCGACATCGGTCATCTCGTCGTTTGAGAGGACCTTCGGCACGGGAAAGCCGATGAGCTCAACGGTGTAGGACGCGCCCGGCTGAGGCGTGATTGCCGGAGGAATGCCGACATCGCCGGGCTCTTTCCAGTAGGTGATCCAGCCCGGTTTGGGCTCGATCACGAGCGCGCCGTGTCGCGTCCCGTCTGCCTCCTGGGGCAGCAGGATCAGGCGCATCCGTCCGCCTTCGTTCACCGCCCAGTCGCTGCTCGCCGCCAGCGCCGGCATGGCGGACACGAGCGAGAACAGGCCAAGGGCTGCTGCAACTACCGATGCGCGGCTGCTGCGAGAAAAGCCTCGGAGATGGGAACAAGACATCGCTGGGTTCATTTTGGAGATCATGCCTCCGGCTCTAGAAGATCGCTGTCGGCTTGGCCAGTCACGCTTGCTTCATGCCAATCATTTTGGGTTGATCGGAACCCGCTTCTGGCCCATCTTGAATGGGAGACTACATCAGAACCACGCGTGAAGCCGATTGCCGATAAGGCGAACTAAGGAGGCGGGCATGGCATTGTCGTCGAAAACCGATCTGAGAGAACGCGGCTTCCTCGATGGACAGCTGCTGATTGCCATGCCGGGCATGCCCGATGGCAACTTTGCCCGCGCGGTCGTCTATATCTGCGCCCATTCCGATGCCGGTGCCATGGGCTTCATCATCAACCGCTCGCAATCGGTGACCTTCGCGGATCTCCTCCTGCACCTGGAGCTGATCGACCGCAACGACGCGATCATGCTGCCCGATCACGCCCGCCATTTCCCGATCCAGTGCGGCGGCCCGGTCGAGCAGAACCGTGGCTTCGTGCTGCATTCCGACGATTATCTGTCGGACAGCTCCATCCCCGTCAGCGACGACATCTCGCTTACCGCCACGCTCGATATCGTCCGCGCCATTTCGGACGGGCGCGGTCCCCGCCACGCCACCATGCTGCTCGGCTATGCCGGCTGGGGCCCGGGGCAGCTGGAAGAAGAGATCGCCCAGAACGGCTGGCTGCATTGCGCTGCCACCGAAAGCCTGATCTTCGACCGCAGCCTCGACAACAAATACGACAGGGCACTCGCCTTGATGGGGATCAATCCGGCCATGCTGTCGATGGAGGCGGGGCACGCCTGAGGGCCAGGCGTCCTGGAGTTTTTCCTCCCGTTAGTTGCGAGAGCCTGTGCCTCTCTGCCGATGATAGGTCAAAGCCGCACTCAGGCAGAATAGCAACGGCGTCTGAGTTATTGTGCGGTCGGCAGGGATCACAAGTGCACGGTTTCCCTCGAACTTGAAATCTGCAGGAAATGCAGTGCGAGCCATGGCGATGAGGCTTGTCTTGCAGTTGAATAGCACCGCGCTGTCCTGGGGCGCCTCTCTGGTGGCGCCCAGCCGGATGGTGGTGCCGCTTCGGCTGAACTCGGTCAGGTAGGCGGGCTCGCCCCATTTGAGCGTTTCCGTCAGTGGACCGACATTTCCGATCTCTGCCGCGACCGTGAAGATCAACTGGCGGATCTCGAGGAGACGCCCCCGCACATGTTCCGGGTGGCGAGAGAGTGCGCGGTAAATGGCGTCCGGCACGGGCGGCACAGTCATGGCGCGGCTTTTAGCGGCAGGTGAATGTCTGCGCGCAGTGCCGCTTGCGGCACGTGACGCGGGTCGTTGAGATAGGCTTCGAAGATTGGCGCATCATCCGGCTCGTAACCGGAGGCGGGCAACCAAGTGCCAAGCAGCCAGCGATAGGCACCCCGCATGTCGGCATAGGGGCCCTTATAGCTGAGCTTCGCATAGCATCCGCCGCGCAGAACCGTCTCCACCAGCGGCGCATCAATGGCAACCGGATTGGCTATCGGCATGCAGGCCCGCGACCGCAGGGCGTGCTCTGGCCCGAAATCGGGATCGTCGAAAAACATGCCGATCATGGCAGGCTCCTCCGGTAGAAGAGATCGCTGGACAAGTTCGGCAAACAGTTTGCCCATGGCATGGTCGATCTTCATGTAGGACCCTGTGTGATCGATCCCGGCGCAGCGGCGCTCTGGCAAGGTCTCCACCGTCACGGGAAAACCGCGGCCGTCGCTGGCCATGCTCGCGGCCTTGAAAGCGGCGTGCGAGCCCATCTCGCGGTAAGCAGTCGGGCTCGTACCGAAGGCCTCCTTGAATGCCCGCCCGAAGCTGTCGGCAGAGCTGTAGCGGGCGCACCGGGTGATGGCCTGTATATCCGAATCGGAATTCGCGAGTTGATCAGCCGCACGCTGGAGCCTCAGCCGCCGGATCGTGGCAACAATTGTCTCTCCGCGCATGGCTGAATAGATGCGGCTCCAATGATAGGACGAAAGGCAGGCGACGTCCGCCAGACGGTCGAAAGAGAGATCATCGTCCAGATGGGTGTAGATGTAGTCGAGGACCCGATCGAGACGGTCGTGATAAGCTTTCTGGCGATGCATGATAACTCTCTGGCGTGATTGAAGTCGTCTGAAATCTTGCACGATCCCGACCGATAAATCCTGCGGAACTGGCCCATGCTTTGTCGTCGGCCCCAGTTGCAAGGCTTGCATCTCTCCACCTGAGAGGTCAATGTTCCGAGCGTCCGGCCATCCTGCCCAGATCACAGTGAGGCCCATCCATGCCTGCCGTCGAGATCCTCTTCGCTTTCTTCCTCACCACGACCGTCTTCGCCTTCATCCCGGGGCCCGCCATGCTCTATGTCGCGGCCCGCACGCTGGCTGCGGATCGCCGCGCGGGCCTGATGGCGACGCTTGGCATTCATGTCGGATGTTATGTGCATGTGGTGGCCGCCGCCGCAGGCCTGTCCATCCTTTTCCACCTGGTCCCCACGCTCTATGTCGCGGTGAAGCTCGCAGGCGCTGCCTATCTGATCTATCTCGGTGTCCGCATGTTCCGTGCCGCCCGCGCGGCTGGTGGCATGAGCGGCGCACTGCCGCCCGCAAAATCAGCAGGCCGTGCATTCCTGGAGAGCATGCTTGTTGAAGTACTCAACCCGAAGACGGCGATTTTCTTCCTGGCCTTCCTGCCGCAGTTCATCGATGCGACGGCAGGCTTTCCAGTCTGGCTGCAGTTCCTGATCCTCGGCACGCTGGTCAATGCGATGTTCACCATCGCCGATATTGTCTGCGTCCTGACGGCCGGCGCGATCACCGCGCGTCTATCACGGGTCTCGGCGCTGCAGCGCAATCTGCAAAGGGTAGGGGGCGCGATCCTCGTCGGGCTGGGCCTCCAGGTCGCCTTCCAACGCACGTGAGGCCCTTCCGCCTCACGCCCGCTTCATCAGCGGAAACCGTTCCTTGAGCAACCTGAGCACCGATTCCGAACCCAGCGGCGGGCCGAACAGATAGCTCTGGCCGAAGTCGCAGCCCATCATCGCAAGGTCTGCGGCGTCCTGGTCGGTCTGGATGCCCTCGGCCACCACCTGCATGTCGAGCCCGCGCGCCATCGAGACGACGGAGCGTAACAGCACGGACTTCTTGTCCGACTGGTCGCAGACCAGCGCCTTGTCGAGCTTGATTGTGTCGAAGGGGAAGCGGGTGAGATAGGCAAGCGAGGAATAGCCGGTGCCGAAGTCGTCGAGCGCCAGGCTGATGCCCGTATCCTTCAGCTTTTCCAGCATCAGGCGCGCCTGTTCCGGGTTTTCCATCACCACGCTTTCGGTCAGCTCCAGCTTGATCCGCTTCGGATCGCACTGCGTCTTCACCAGCATGGCGCGGATGTCGTTGTAGATCTCGCTCGAGATCAGCTGCGCCGAAGAGAGGTTGACCGAGACGAAGATCGGCAGTTCGCCCGTCTGGCGTTCCCAGTCCATCAGGTCACCCGATGCGCGCTCCAGCGCGAACATGCCGAGTGGCTCGATCAGGTCCGACATTTCCGCGATCGGAATGAACTCCGTCGGCGAGATGTTGCCGCGCTTCGGATGATCCCAGCGCATCAGGGCCTCGAAGCCGGCGATCTCGCCATTCGCAAGCCTGACGATCGGCTGATAGGCCATCGACAGCTCCTTGCGCTCGATGGCGCGGCGGAGATCCGTCTCCAGCTGTAGGCGGTCGGTGCTGACGGTGCGGAAGGCCGGACGGAAGGGCTCGACGCGATTGCCACCTGATCGTTTCGCCCGGTACATGGCAAGCTCCGCGTCGGCGAGCAGGCTGGCCGCGCTCTCTTGCTGGTCGACCCAGGACACGAGGCCGATCGAGGCTGTCAGGCTGATCTCGCGATTGGCGAAATTCAGCGGCACCATGATCGCCTTGGAAATGGCATCCGCAAAGTCGGCGATCTTGGCCGGATCCTTTTCCGACACCAGGATCAGCCCGAACTCGTCGCCGGAAAGGCGCGCCAACGTATCCTGCGGCTTCAGGAGCCGGCGCAGACGACGTGTGATGGCGATCAGGATGTTGTCGCCGGCCGCGATGCCAAGCGCGTCATTGACCTGCTTGTAGCGATCGATGTCGATCGCGAGTACGGTAGGCCGCACGCTCTCTGATGTCGAGGCCAGCGACAGGATCGCCTGCAGCCGGTCGAGGAAGACCTCGCGGTTCGGCAGGCCCGTCAGATTATCGTGCATGGCATCGACCAGCAGCCGGTCGATCGAGTTCTTCTGCTCGGTCACGTCGATGATCGTGCCGACGCAACGGATGACTTCGCCGTTCGAACCGAGCACCGGCCGCGCCCGGATCTTCAGCCAGTGGAAGTGGCCGTCCTCGGCACGAATGCGGAATTCATGGCTGAGGCGACCCTTGCGGTGTTCGAGCAGCACGTCGAGCGTCGCACGAAAGCGGTCCCGGTCGTCGGGATGCAGGCGCGGCAGCCAGTTGCGTGCCGGACCGTGCATGGTGCCGGGCGACAGGCCGAGACGTATCGAAACATCAGGGCTCGTCACCACGCGGTCGCGCGCCACGTCCCAGTCCCAGACTGTGTCGCCGGAACCGGTGAGCGCAAGCGACTGGCGTTCGAGATCGGAGAACAGTCCCTGCTGATAGGCGCCGCCGGCAAAGGCGTGCTGCATGACCGTAAATCCGATCAAGAGAACGATGAGAACAAGACCACCGCCAAGCGCCGGCTGGATGATGTCGTTGTCGAGCTGTCCGGTCACGGTCAACCAGCCGGCGAAGAGCCAGACCAGGATCAGGGCCCAGGTCGGCACCAGAAGCACGGCGCGGTCGTAGCGATTGAAGCCGAGATAAATGATCAGCCCGATGCCGACGACGCCGGTCAGTGCGAAGGAGACGCGCGCGATGCCGGCAGCAATCGATGGGTCGAAGATCGCCACGCCGAAGAGCACGGTAAGGCCGAGCATCCAGGCAAGCGTCGCGTAGCCCAGATGCACATGCCAGCGGTTGAGGTTGAGATAGGTGAAGAGGAAGATGACCAGCGACGAGGCAAGCGCCACTTCCGCTCCGGCGCGCCACATTCGGATGTCGGACGAGGTGAGCGAGATCAGCTTTTCGAGGAAGCCGAAGTCGACGCAGATATAGGCGAGAACCGCCCAGGCAAGCGCTGCCGCGGCCGGCAGCATCGACGTTCCCTTGACCACGAAAAGGATCGTCAGGAACACCGCGAGCAGACCGGCAATGCCGAGCACGATACCGCGATAGAGCGTGAACGCGTTGACTGTATCCTTGTACGCATCCGGCTCCCAGAGATAGATCTGCGGCAATTCCGGTGTAGCAAGTTGGGCGACGAAGGTGATTACGGTGCCCGGATTGAGCGTGATACGGAAGACGTCGGCGTCGGGACTCGGCACGCGGTCGAGCGCGAAGCCTTCCGATGGCGTGATCGCCATGATGCGCTGGGAGCCGAGATCCGGCCAGAACATCCTGGAACCGGAAAGACGGAAATGCGGTGCGACGATCACGCGCTCCAGCTGTTCTTCCGAGACATTGGCGAGCGCAAAGACAGCCCAGTCGCCCTGATGCTCCTCGGAGCTCGAACGCACCTCGATGCGCCGGCGAATGCCGTCGGCACCGGCGGCGGTCGAAACCTGGAAGGCCTCGCCCTGGTTCGTGTAGATCTCGGTGGTTGCCGTCAGGTCGAGGGCAGTGTCGTCGCGCGCAATCTTCACCGGCTCGACGGCGAATGCCGCCGATGCGGCGAGGCACAGATATGCTGTCGTAAGCGCAGCAATCCACAGGGCGGCGAGGCGAGGCACGGCGCGCGAAAGGGTTCGGGTATTCGTCATGAGGGCGTCTTGCCGTTCCGCGCCTTATGGCCGCCGATCCGGGAATACAGCAGATGGTCGCGCCATTCCCCGTTGATTTTCAGATAATCGCGCAAAAGACCTTCCCGCTCAAATCCCGCTTTTTCGAGTAGCCTCAGGCTGTTGACGTTGTCCGGAATACAGGCTGCTTCGATACGGTGCAACTCGAGTGGCCCGAAGATGTAGGGAATAGCCAGCTGAAGTGCGGCAAACATGTGGCCCTGGCCGGCATGACGTTCGCCCATCCAGTAGCCAATCATGCAGCTTTGTGCCGCTCCGCGGCGGATGAGACCGATGGTGAGCCCGCCCAGCAAGGTGTCCTCGGCCCGATCGAAGACAAAGAAGGGCACTGCCATGCCGGAGTGAAATTCCTGTTCATTACGCAGCACACGCTGCCGAAACGCGCGCTCGGTCAGCTCGTCGGTGCGCCAGGACGGCTCCCATGGCTGCAGAAATGCACGGCTCTCTTTGCGCAACTGGTGCCATTGCTCGAAATCGCGGAAGCGGGGCAGGCGAAGGAGGAGTCGTTCGCTGGTGATTTCCGGCATATCCGGCTGCCGGGACAGAAACCGAAACACCGAGCGCGTCATCGTCAATCCCCAAGCGATGTCCGGCGGGGTCCCCGCCGGTCGCAGTCTGTGCCGGCGGCCCTTAGCCGACGGCCTTGCGGATACCGGCAGGCTGTGTCGTCAGCGCGCCTCTGATATCGTCGAGCGGAACCAGATGATCGACCGGGCCAATGGCCGATAGCGTCGGAACCGTGTCGAAGAACAGCCGACCGGCAAGGTCCGTCAGGCGTTCGGTGGTGATGCCGGCAAGCCGTTCCATCATTTCCTGGTTAGGAATGGTGCGTCCGTAGAGCATCATCTGCCGGGCGATCTGACCGGCGCGGGCAGCCGGGCTCTCCTGGCCCATCAGAAGCTGGGCGCGGATCTGCGCCCGCGAACGCTCGATTTCCTGCTGGTCGATGCGGTCGGAGACCTTGCGCAGCTCATCGATGATCACGGGCACCAGTTCCGGCAGGTTCTCGCCGCCGGTCGCGGCATGGATGCCGAAAATGCCGGTATCCGAAAAGCCCCAGTGGAAGGCGTAGACCGAATAGCACAGGCCACGGATCTCGCGCACTTCCTGGAACAGCCGCGAAGACATGCCGCCACCGAGAATGTTGGCGAGGATCTGCGAGCAGTAGAAGTCGCGCATGTGATAGGCCTTGCCCTCGAAGCCGAGCAGGACCTGGGTATCCATCAGGTCGCGTTCTTCACGCGACTCGCCACCGGTGTAGTGGGCGGCATCCATCACCGGCGTCGCAGACGGCTTTGTCGGCAGCGAGGCGAAACGCTGCTCCACCTGCTTGACGAAGGCATCGTGGTCGACCTTGCCGGCAGCCACGACGAACATCCGGTCGGTCGTGTAGTTGCGCGACAGATAGGCGCGGATCTGGTCGCTGGAGAAGGACTGCACCGTCTCGGGCGTGCCGAGAATGCTGCGGCCGATCGTCTGGCCGCGATAGGCCTGTTCGGAGAAACGGTCGAAGACCACGTCGTCTGGGGTATCGTCGGCTGCGCCGATTTCCTGCAGGATGACGTGTTTTTCGCGCTCCAGTTCCTCTTCGTCGAAGACGCTGTCGGTCAGGATGTCGGCGAGAATATCGACCGCGAGCGGAACATTGTCCTTCAGCACGCGGGCGTAATAGGACGTCGTTTCCGTCGAGGTGGCGGCGTTCACTTCGCCGCCGACATTCTCGATCTGCTCGGCGATCTGCCGGGCCGTGCGCGTATTCGTACCCTTGAACGCCATATGCTCGAGCAGATGCGCAATGCCATGCTCGGCTTCGGTCTCGTTACGCGAGCCGGACTTGATCCAGGTTCCGAGAGCCACGCTTTCCAGATGGGGCATGTTTTCGGTTACGACAGTCAAACCCGATGGAAGCCGGGTGCACTCAACATTCATGGTCCGTCTTTCCGCACTTCCTACCTGACTGCTCGCGCCTGTTTGCTGACAAAGCTTTCGATGGCTTTCAGTTCCGCGGGCAGGACTTCGAAGCGCTCCTCCCTGTCCATCAGATCAGCAAGCCACGCCGGAAGCGCGGGGTCAATACCGGAGGCCGATTTTACTGCCGCCGGGAACTTGGCCGGATGGGCCGTCGCCAGCACAACCATCGGGCTTTGCGGCTTTTCGAACTTGCTTGCCACATGCACGCCGACGGCCGTATGCGGGTCGAGCAGGTAGCCGGTCTCGTCGAGAACGGTGCGGATCGTCTTCGCCACTTCCTTCTGCGTCGCGCGCCCGGCGCGGAAATCCTTGCGGATGAACTTCAGTGCTTCCGGCTGGATCTCGAAGGCGCCGGACTGCTTCAGTCCCTCCATCGCCGAACGGATCGCGGAAGCATCGCGCCCATAGGCCTCGAACAGCAGGCGTTCGAAGTTCGACGAGATCTGGATGTCCATTGACGGCGAGGTGGTCGCCGAGACGCCCTTCATCTCGTAGCGGCCCGTTTTCATCGTGCGCGCCAGGATGTCGTTGTCATTGGTGGCAATGACCAGCTTGTCGATCGGCAGGCCCATCTTCTTGGCGACATAACCGGCAAAGATATCGCCGAAATTGCCCGTTGGCACCGTGAAGGACACCTTCCGGTCGGGGGCGCCGAGCGCGACTGCAGAGGTGAAGTAGTAGACCACCTGCGCCATGATGCGCGCCCAGTTGATCGAGTTGACGCCGGAAAGACCGACGCGATCGCGGAACGGTACGTCGTTAAACATCGCCTTCACCAGGTTCTGGCAGTCGTCGAAATTGCCTTCGACGGCGATGGCATGCACGTTTTCGTCCTGCGACGAGGTCATCTGGCGCTGCTGCACCGGCGAAACCTTGCCATGCGGGAAAAGGATGAAGATGTCGGTGCGCGCACGACCCGCAAAGGCGTCGATCGCAGCCCCACCGGTGTCACCTGAGGTCGCGCCGACGATCGTTGCCCGCTCGCCGCGTTTTTCGAGAACATGGTCCATCAGGCGGGCGAGCAGCTGCATCGCCACGTCCTTGAAGGCGAGCGTCGTGCCATGGAAGAGCTCGAGCACGAAGGAATTCGGCCCCGTCTGCACCAGCGGTGCGACGGCCGGATGCTTGAAGGTCGAATAAGCCTCGTCGATCATCGCGCGGAAGGTGTCGGGCTCGATCTCCCCGTTCGTAAAGGGCAGGAGCACCTCGAAGGCGACCTCTTCATAGGACTTGCCGCGCAACCCGCGGATCGCCTTTTTCGACATCTGCGGCCATTCGCGCGGCACATAGAGCCCGCCGTCCCGGGCAAGGCCTGCCAGAAGTGCGTCACAAAAGCCGAGGCTCGGAGCCTCGCCGCGGGTCGAAACATATTCCACGTCGCTCATCCCTAAAGTTTAAGAATTTGGAGCCGAAGCCGCCGTCAAACCTATGGCGTTTCGGATAAAGAGGTTTGCCCGTTTGCGCCAGTGCACCGGCCAGGATTTCGCAAGCCCGGCAGTCGTGCATTCACGCGCTGATACCGAGACTCCTGCCGGCTCTCGAAGGTCCATCGAAAATTGAAGCAAATTGCCGGCTACCCAATCGATTTTTGTCGTGGCCGCTGGTATAGACCATCCGCGAGGGCGCTGAAAAGCCTCAAGTTTGACTGTTTTTCGGCCTCGGGCCGAGCATGCGGAAGGTGAAGTCTCGTGTCTGTAAACGTGTCGCGCGGTGTGATCGCCGTTTCGCTGATGATGGTTCTTTCGGGCTGCAACGCCGGCGGTCTCGGCAGTGGCCTCGGCCTTTCGCCGTCGGAGCCAGGCAACGCGGCTGCAGCCGCAACTCAGCAGGCTTTCGTGCAGGGCTTCTGCCCGCAGATTTCACTGCGTGACGGAACCGCCGCCTATCGCACCTATGCGCGCGGCAAGGACGGCGATGCCGAACAGGTCATCTTCCAGGCCTCGCTCGCCGACACCACGCGCTCCTGCGCTCGCACCGAAACATCGCTCACGATCAATGCGCTTGTTCAGGGTCGCCTCGTCGCAGGCCCGCAGGGCAAGGCCGGCACGATCAATCTGCCGGTGCGCGTCACCGTCGTGGATGGCGGTCAGGAAGTCTTCAACGAAGTCGAGCAGTATGCCGTCACACTTGCCGATGTGAACCAGCCGACGCAGTTCATCTACAGCAAGGTGGCAACCGTTCCCGGCAATATCTCCGGCACGGCCCGCGTCTTCATCGGCTTCGAACAGCCGAAGAAGAAGTAAGTTCCCGAGGACGGCGTCGGATCTGAAGATCGGCGCCTAGCCCCGCCGCGTCAGGGCCACCAGATAGCGGGTTGCCTGGTCGCTGGCGTTGACGAACACGCAATCGCTGGGCGCGCCGAGTTGCAGGCAGTCACCCGTCAAAAGCTGATGGCTGCGTGTGCCTTCCATAAAGTCGAGGCGACCTTCGAGCACGTAGATCTGCTGGTGCTGGAAGCTGAAGGCAGAGGCCGGGTAGGGCACTCGGACGCCAGGCGGCAAGACCACTTCCAGCAATTCAAGCTGGCCTCCGTTTCCAGGGGAAAGCGTCCGCCGCGTATAGCCCGTATCCGGATCGATCCAGAGCGGTTGCTCGTTGTGGCGCGCCAGTCGATCCCCCTCGCGTTCGGCGAGCGCAAGAAGAACCGAGAGCGGCAGGCCGAAGGCGCCGGAGAGGCGGCCGAGCACGGTTGCCGTCGGGCTCGCTTCGCAGCGCTCCACCTTGCTGATCATTGCCTTGGAGACGCCCGAACGCGCCGCAAGCTCGGCAAGCGACCAGCCGCGTGTTTCCCGCTCCAGCCGGATCCGCTCGGCGATCGCCCGCGCCTGACGGTCCTCGTCGTGAACATCGTTTCTCTGCACCGTGTTTTTCATCTCGACCCTTGCCAAATTCTCCGGCCGCGTCTTCTATAGTGGACGGGAACATACGATAGATGACGGCGCATCCACAAGTCGCCGCCTGTCGACAAAAGAGAGGGACGAACACGAGCATGGCACGCGAAATCCGTTTCAACGCCTTCGACATGAATTGCGTCGGGCATATCCAGCAGGGTCTTTGGAGCCATCCGCGCGATCGCTCGATGGAATATACGAGCCTCGCCTACTGGACCGACTACGCGAAGCGTCTGGAAGCGGGCCTCTTCGACGGCATCTTCCTCGCCGACGTCGTCGGCATCTACGACGTGCTGAGCGGCAGTCCGGCGCCAGCACTTCGCGGTGCCGTGCAGGTGCCGGTCAATGATCCGATGATGCTGGTTCCGGCCATGGCCGCGGCCACCCGCCATCTCGGCTTCGGCGTCACGGCCAACCTCACTTACGAACAGCCCTTCCTCTTTGCCCGCCGCATGGCGACGCTCGATCATCTGACCGGTGGCCGCATCGGCTGGAACATCGTGACCGGCTATCTCGACAGTGCCGCACGCGCCATCGGCCTCGACGGTCAGATGGCCCATGACGATCGCTACGACCTCGCCGATGAATACATGGAGGTGATCTACAAGCTCCTTGAAGGGAGCTGGGAGGACGGCGCTGTGGTGGCCGACAAGGCTGCAAAGGTCTATGCCGAACCGCAGCGTGTCCATCCCGTCCATCATCATGGACGCCAATACAAGGTCGATGCCTATCACCTCTGCGAACCCTCGCCCCAGCGCACGCCGGTGCTGTATCAGGCCGGTTCCTCGCCGCGTGGCCGACAGTTCGCCGCAACCCACGCTGAATGCGTCTTCGTCAACGGCCAGAAGAAGGAGGGCGTGCGCGAGATCGTCTCCGACATCCGGGCACGTGCCGAGGGACTGGGGCGTCAAGGCGATGACATCAAGGTCTTCCTTGGTGCCACCATCGTCACCGGCCGCACCGAAAAGGAGGCCCGCGAAAAGTTCGAGGACTACCGCCAGTACGTGAGCTCCGAGGCCGCGCTCACCCATGCTGCCGCCTCGATGGGCATCGACTTCGACAAATTCGACATGGACGAACCGGTCGAGACGGGCAAGAGCCAGGCGATCACCTCCAACATCAAGGCCATGGACCGCGCGGCCGGACCGCAATGGACGAAGCGCAAACTGATAGAACAGATGGTGCTCGGCAGCCGCCAGCCGCCACTCGTCGCCTCCGCAGATCAGGTCGTCGACTGGCTGGTGGACTGGGTCGAGGACACCGGCGTCGACGGCTTTAACCTGTCGCGCACGGTCGTGCCGGAATGCTTCGACGACATCATCGAGTTGGTCATTCCCCGCCTGCAGGAGAAAGGTCTCTACAAGACCGAATACCGCGAAGGGCCGCTGCGGGAAAAGCTCTTCGGCAACGCCCGACTGACCGATCGCCACATTGCCTCCACCCACCGGCATCAGCGGGGCTGATCACGTCTTTCTCATGTTGTGCAAGGCATCGGTCCGGGCCGGTGCCTCGCCTTGCTCTCTCTGCTCGGCGGATGCTAGCGTGCAAGCCACATGGCGGAGCATGCCTGCCCCCTCGGGATGCACGCGCTGGCATTGAGAGGGAGTGGGGCACCAAGGCTGTGTCCCCAGGGAGGCCTTGTTGAAAATTGCTGTCGTGAGAAATCCCATTGCGGGCGGCCGAGCAGGCCAGAAGCAATGGGCTCCCCTGCTTGCCGCCTTCCGCCATCGTTTCCCGGATCTGGAAATCCATGAAAGCCGCTCCAGCGGGGACGCGAGAAGGCTCGCCCGCGAGCTGGCAGTGCGGCCTTACGACGTTGTTGTGGTCGCCGGCGGTGACGGCACGATCAGCGATGTCGTCGATGGTGTGCTGACCTCGTCGCGCCCCGAGATGCCGCTCGCCTTTCTGCCGATCGGCACAGGCTGCGATTTCATCCGAAACTTCAAGCTACCGAGCGATCCGGCAGCCCTCGCAGAACACATCGCAAACGCCCCTGTCCGCAAGATTGACGCCGGGTTGCTCGTCAGCCGCGATGCTGCCGGCAACGAGCAGCGTCGCCACTTTGCCAATATCGCCAGTGTCGGCATTTCCGGCGAAATCGTCGATGCTGTGAACGCGCCTGGACGCAGACGCATCTTGAACGGCCCCCTCCGCTTCCTTGTCCATGCGGCACGCGCGATCCTGCGCTATCGTCCCTATGATTTCGAAGTGCTGATCGATGGCATGCAGGTGCATCAGGGGCGGCTGGCAATCGCAGCGATTGCCAATGGCGGCTGGTTTGGCGGCGGCATGCACATCACGCCGGATGCCGATGTCGCCGATGGCCTGTTCGACATTGCCGTGATGCGCGAGGAGAAGATCCTCGGCCTTCTGAATTTACTGGGACGCCTGCATTCCGCCGGCCATGTCGGCCATCCGCTCTTAAGTTTTCATAAAGGATGTCGCGTCGAGGTGCGGCCGCGTGATCCCCAGCGTTTCCCGGTAGAAATCGACGGCGAAATGCCAATCCGGGGCGGTTTCGTCGCAGAAATCCTGCCCTTGGCGTTGACCATCAAGACCTGAACAGGTCGCTCGTCAGAGAATTAAAACGCGCCTTCCCACTCGGCCATGGCGGCGATCACGCCCGGCAGATCCTGCATGCGGGCAATCACGGTTTCGGCGCCGGCATCAGTCAGCCGGTCTGCATGCGAGGGATAGGTGTGCGAGGCGCCGGTAAAGCCGATGACGCGCATGCCGGCTTCGCGTGCCGCATGTACGCCGTGCACGGAGTCCTCGATGACGATGCACTTGGACGGACTGACATTGAACTGCTGGGCACCATGCAGGAAGATATCCGGCTTCGGCTTGACCCTGTCAGCACCGAGATCCTTGGCCGAATAGATATGCGGCGCGAAGAACTCCTTGAGGCCGACCTTGGTCAGCATCATGTCCAGACGATGCCAGGACGAGTTCGAGCAGATGCAGCGCGGACCGGCGAGACGCGCCAGGGCATACTGCACGCCTTCGATCGCCTTCACCTCGCGGGCGAGCCTCTGGTCGAGCAGCTGTTCCGACTTGTCGATCAGGCTGGCTGAGAGCGGGATATCGATCTCCTTCTCGATCGACAGCAGAATGTTCTTCCAGGTCATGCCGGCGAAGCGCTCGCCCATCTCCTCGACCGAAATCGGATAACCCGCTTCCGTCAGAAGCTTCAATTCGACCTTGGCCGCGATGATCTCGGAATCGACGAGCACGCCGTCGCAATCGAAAAGGGTGAGGTCGAAGCCGCTCATGGAAACATCCGTCATGTGGTCCAGGGAAAGTCGCTCCCTACACGATCGGGAGGGCGAGGACAATCACGCGTCATGCACGGCTGCCGTGCCGAACATCGCATGGCCGTCTAGTTTCAAGCCTCAGCCATCGCGAGCAGCACGACCTCGAAATCCTGCGGATAACGTTTGAGCCCGCCCGCCTTTTCCATCATGTCAGCGAGCCAGACGCCGTCGGCTGCAAGCCGCACGGCAACCAGCCTCGGATCGGCGTCGGTCTCGGCATGCCGCGCCATGCGCCCGTCGAGCCAGGCCGACCACAGCGCGCGCAGCGCCGGTTCCGAGACGATTGCGACCGACAGTGCACCCCAGAGGCTGCGGTCGCCCAGCAGGCGGTCGGAGAAGCAGGCACGCACATAGGCCCGCGTGAAGCGTCCGCGCGACGCGGTATCATCCGCCAGAGTCCGGTCGATTTCCTGATCCATCTTGTCGAGAAGATCCTCAAAGACGGCGGCCAGCAGCGCCTGCTTGCTGTCGAAATGATGCAGCAGCCCGCCCTTTGTCACGCCGGCCCGTTCGGCAACCGCCTGGATCGTGATGGCCGACGATCCCTGTTCGGCAGCAATCTGGGCGGCACAGTCCAGCAAAGCCCGGCGCACCTGCTCCGGCTGTTTCTTGCGGTGATGCGCGGAAAGCGTTTTGTCTCCGCGCGAGGGAGAGGCCGCCATCAGTGCGACACCGTGCTCGACAGCGTGTTCATCACGATGACGCCGGCAACGATCAGGGCGATACCCACAAGCGCGGCCAGATCGAGGCTCTGCTTGAGGTAGAACACACTGATCAGAGCGGTCAGCACGATGCCGAGCCCACCCCACATCGCATAGGCGATGCCAAGCGGCATGCCCTTCAGCGCCTGTGACAGAAGGTAGAAGGAGGCGACATAAAACATCACCATACCAGCCGTCGGCAGAAGCTTGGTGAACTGGGCCGATTTCTGCAGCAACGTCGTGCCGATGACTTCGAGCACGATGGCGGCAGCCAGCGCGCCATAGGCGGTCAGTGTGGGGTTCATGGACGGGGCTCCGGAAAAGAGAATGTTAAAACATACCGTATGGTTGGTTTCTTTTCAAGGTGCCTGTGACGCATGCATGTCGAACTCAGTCGGGCAGGGGAAACCACTTGAGAAAATGCCGCTCGCCCTCGGGTGAGAACCGGATGATCCGGCTCTCCTCCACCCGCCGCGCCAGTCCCCGATCGAGGAAATGTGTGAGCAGCGCCGCCCCCAGCGCGCCCGCGAGATGCGTCCGCCGCTCGCTCCAGTCGAGGCATGCGCGGCAGAGCGGGCGTCGCTTGGCTCTAAGGCTGCCGATATCGAGGCCGCGACCTTCGAGCAGGCTCTCGCCCACAGTTGTCAGCGTCAGCGCCTCGTCCTCCGCCCGGATTGCGCCCTGCCCAACCAGGCTGTCCAGCATGCGCACGCCAAAATCGCCGGCCAGATGGTCGTAGCAGATCCGCGCCTTGCGCAGCTCCGGCTCCTTCGGCCCGGTGCGGTGGCGCAGGTGCCCGCGCGTCGCTGAGAAGCTCATCAGGCTCTCGATCATCGTCCCGACATGACCGTCGGCCAGTGCAAAATAGCGATGCCGCCCCTGTTTGCGCTGGGAGAGGAGGCCACCCTCTTCGAGCTTCGACAGATGCGAACTCGCCGTCTGCAGCGTCACGCCTGCAGCGCCCGCAAGTTCCGTCGCGGTCAACGCCTTGCCGCCGATCAGCGCCAATAGCATGTTCGAGCGCGCCGGATCGCCGATCAGTGAAGCGATGCGCGCGATGTCAGGTCCTTCCGCCATATGATGTTCTCCCCGTTAGAAAGCGCAGTCTGCATCGCAAGTGTAGCCAATGCTTCGATCCGGGTCGAACTGTTGAAGGAAAGGGTTGGGCAAAACTTCGACCCCGATCGAAGCATCAGGCGTCGGTGCCGTGGCAAGCCCACCTCGCAAACCACGAGGAACAACCCATGATCACCTGCATCATCCGTTACCGCATTGACCCCTTCGGTCGCGACGACTTCGCCACTTACGCTCGCAACTGGGGCGAGGCGATCCCCCGCTGCGGCGCCGATCTGGTCGGCTACTTCGCCCCGCACGAGGGCTCGGCAACCACGGCCTACGGCATCTACCACATCGAAAATCTGGCGGCCTATGAAGCCTATCGCGCGAAGCTTGCTGCCGATCCGCTCGGCAAGGCCAATTATGAATTCGCCAGGAACGCCCGCTTCATCCTGGAGGAGGACCGCCTCTTCCTGAAGAATGTCTCCAGCTCTCCATCGTCGAAAGTCCAGCCATGATCGCCGTCATCTTCGAGGTGGTGCCATTTGTCGGAGAACGCCACCGCTATCTCGATTTGGCCGGTGAACTGCGCGCCCAACTGGAGGCGGCCGACGGCTTCCTCTCCGTTGAGCGCTTCGAGAGCCTGTCGACCCGTGGCAAGCTCTTGTCGCTCTCCTTCTGGCGCGACGAAGAAGCAGTCCGCCGCTGGCGCGAGACGGAGGAACACCGCGCCGCGCAAGCGGCCGGCAGGGGCGGCGTCTTCGCCGCCTATCGCCTGCGCGTCGCCCAAGTGCTGCGCGACTACGGTCTCGAAGACCGGGCCGAGGCGCCGGAGGATAGCCGCGCAAGGCATGGGTGAGGGTGGGGTTTTGACAAACTTTGCCATCCGCGCCATTTTGTCTGCATCACTGGAGGCAGACCATGGCAACGATGAACGTATCCCTTCCCGATCCGATGAAGGCCTGGGTCGAGCGTCAGGCCGAGAGCGGCCGCTACGGCAATGCCAGCGACTATATCCGCGACCTGATCCGCAAGGATCAGGAGCGTCTCGCAGCCTTCGACCAGCTTCAGGCCGCCATCACCAAGGGGATCGAAAGCGGCCCGCCGGAGCCCTTCGATCCCGAGGCCTTCAAGCGGCGGATGCGCGAGAGCCATGGCGCCCGCTAGCGCCCGCTACACCCTTGCGCCTGAGGCTCAGCGTGACCTCGAAACCGTCTGGGCCTATGGTGCGGAAACCTGCTCCACCGATCAGGCCGATCGCTATCTCGACGAACTCGTGCAGGCCTTCGACCGGGTTGCTCGGTCTCCAACGCTGTTTCGCGAACGTCTCGAGTTTATGCCGCCGGTCCGGATCTATCCCTATCGCAGTCATCTGATCGTCTATGTGGGGCTGGAAGGGCAGGTCACCATCCTGCGTATTCTCGGCGGTCGGCAGGATTGGCAGGCGATCCTAAGGGCGCTCGACTGACGCGCGTCCTGCCACTCCCTCGACAAGCCATGCCCCGCTGACTATGCATGACCGCATGCCCAAGACCCGCGACAATTCCTTGAAGGACACGGTGGCGAGCCGCATCAGCCGCGCGCTTGCGGAGCGTATCATCCATGGCGAACTCGTGCCCGGTTCGCGTCTGGGGCAGGACCATATTGCCGAGGAATTCGGCGCAAGCCATGTGCCCGTGCGCGAGGCCTTCCGCCGGCTGGAGGCGCAAGGCCTGGTCGTCTCGCTGCCCCGTCGGGGCGTGCGGGTCGCCAGCTTTGATCTCAAACAGGTGCGCGAAGTCGCCGAGATGCGCGCAGCACTTGAAGTGCTGGCGCTTCGCCACGCCGCCCCCAACCTGACGCCGGAGGTGCTGGCCGCTGCCGAACAGGCCGCAGCCGACGCGGATGACGCCAAGGATGTTCGCACCTGGGAGGAGGCCAACCGCCGCTTCCACCGGCTGATCGTCTCCACCTGTGGCATGCCGCGCCTGCTGTCCGTCATCGACGATCTCCACGCCGTCTCCGCCCGCTTCCTCTTCGTCGCCTGGCGCGCCACCTGGGAAGCCCGCACCGACCACGACCACCGCGCCATCCTCGAAGCCCTGAAATCAGGCGACGCGGCAGAAGCCGCACGCATTCTCGAGCGTCACGTCCAATGGATCGGCCGCGCGCCGATGCCGGTGCCGGGTCGCGCCGAGACGGAAGGTTTCGCCATCGTCGGGTGAGCGTCGCCGAGCCGTTCCGCCGCACTCCGCCTCCCCCTTGAGGGGGGCGCCGCAAAGCGGCGGGTGGGGGTGAAACCCGCCGACCTGTCCGACTTCCGCCACGGGCCGCTTTGTGGGGCGAAAACCACCTCCGCCTTCGATCCCGGCCAGCGTCGCTGTCACCCCACCCCGGACCTGCGGTCCGACGCTCCCCCTCAAGGGGAGGGTGTTGGCGGCGCCGCCTCAGGCAAGCCCTCATCCAGGCAGAAGGGTGCCGCTCTCTGCTGGCCAGCCACCGCCCTGTGATGGACGCGCCCTCTCTGGTGGCAAGCCCTCATCCTGAGGCGGGAGCGAGCGCTCCCCTCGAAGGACGAGGCGGGTGGCTCTTCCGTGGCCTCGCCCTTCGAGGCCTGCAGGTGCAGGCACCTCAGGGTGAAGGGTGATCCTCTGCCCCTCATCCGCCTCCTGAGCCCGCCGAAGGGCGGCACCTTCTCCTTGGCTGCAGGGGAGAAGGCCAAAACGCTGACCGCGCGCACCTCCCTCTCCCCGCTTGCGGGCAGAGGGTAGGGTGACCGGCGCGGCCTCGTTCTAAAATTATAGATAAAAAGAGAGAAGAGGCGCAAAGCTACGCCATGCTCGGCAATCTTGATCCCCACCCCAGCGACCTTCTCCGAGATTCTTGCAGCCTTCATCTTGGCATTCGTCGATTCCATAGATAAAAGATTCTCCGCCACTTCAAATTATCTATAAAATGGAGATTGCCCATGACGACCATTCTTGCGCCCGCCGGCCGCGGTTTCGATCCGCTTGGCATATCGGGCCGTTCGCTTCCCGTGCAGGCCGCTCTTCTCCTCTTTGGCACGGGCGTATTGGCCCTTGCCTCGCAGATCTCCGTGCCCATGGTGCCGGTGCCGATCACCATGCAGACCTTTGCGCTGACCATGATCGGCGTGCTCTATGGCTGGCGTCTGGGCTTGCTCACCGTGCTTGCCTGGCTCGGCGAGGCGATGATGGGCCTGCCGGTTCTGGCCAACGGCGGTGGCGGCCTCGCCCCCTTTGTCGGCCCGACGGCCGGTTACCTCGCAGCCTTCCCGATCATCGCGGCGCTTGCCGGTTATCTCGCGAACAAGGGCTGGACGGGCAGCCAAGTCGTCAAAAGCTTCCTCGCCCATCTCTCCGCCAATATCCTCTGCCTTGGCATCGGTGGCGCATGGCTGGCCTATCTCATCGGAGCCGAAAAGGGCTTGGCCCTCGGCGTCACACCCTTCATTCTCGGCGCCGTGCTGAAATCGGCTCTCGCCGCCGCCCTGCTGATGGCACTGGCCCGCCGCAAGGCACAGCCGCTCGACTTGTAAGCCTCTGACAACCGACTGAAACACGCATGACCGTCCGGCTCCGCGCCCACCACCTGCTCTGCATGCTGACCTATGTCGGCAAGGGCTATTCGCCCGCCTTCGTCGAGAACTACGAGGTCATCGCCTCAAGGCTCTCGGCCGGCGAGGAGATCGAACTGGTGGCGGGGCCGGACGATATCTGCGGGCCGCTGACTGAGGACCCTGGGGCTCATTGCCATGGGTCAGGTGTCGTCGAGCGGGACCGGGCAGCGGCAGACGCCGTCGCCCGCCTGATCGGCAGCCCGCTTCCACCGGGCGCTCGCATCACCCCGACGTCCGCTCTGCTTACGCGTCTCAGAAAAACCTTCGCCACCGGTGAGATCCGCACCGCCTGTTCGGGCTGCGAATGGTCGGAGCTTTGCGACAGCGTCGCGGACGGCGGATATCTGAGTGTGCGTGTTGCCCCCTGAGGCTGGCGGCGTCTCCTTCTCCCCGCTCGCGGGGAGAAGGTGCCCGAAAGGCGGATGAGGGGGCGTATGTGGACCTGATGACACGTCCTAAAGCCTCTGGCAGACTGACCTCCGGAGGCCCCGCCATGATCACCCTCGATATGCTGCGCCAGATCATCCTTGCCCTGCCGACCACGGAGGAAACGACCTCCTGGGGGCATCGGTCCTTCAAGGTCAACGGCAAGGCCATGCTGTTCTGGAACCCGACCCATGACTGCCCGGTCTTCAAGGTCTCTTTCGAGGAGCGCGACCACCTGATTGAGATCGACCCCGACACCTTTTTCACCACCGATCATCACCGACCCCATAGGCTGGTGCTCGCCCGTCCGGACCGGCTCGACCTCGAATGGGCGCGGGAAAACCTGACGCATGTCTGGCGGACGCAGGCGAAGAAGGCCGTGGTGAAGGCCTGGGATGCCCGCGACTAGCGCGTGATACAGTCTCTGACGATGTTTAGCATCCGCTCCTCGGCCTCGCGCGCCATGCGTTCGATGACGAGGGAGGCAGGTTCCAGGGACCGCACAAGGTCGACAGCCTCGCCGACGATGACCGGCAACTGCTCGGTATCGCCGGTCGCCTGGGCGTCAAGATAGCGATGGCGAACCTGATCGATACTGTCTTTCAGCATTGCGAGACGGTCGTGCCATGCGCGGTACAAGCCGTTGTCGAGTGTCCGCAATTGCCATTGCGTTGGCCAATCATGGCCGCGTATCAGATCGAAGACCGTGCCCTTGACGGTCTCGTCCCCGGAGCCGGTGATCGCGGCGTTCTTTGCCGGGATGTTGGCAAGCGATTCCCGTGTCGCGTAGAGTGCCGTGCCGCACAGCACGCCGTCTGCTCCGAGCATGAGCGCAGCAGCCAGGCCCCGGCCGTCTGCAATGCCGCCTGCAGCGATGACGGGCGTTCCGGGGACGGCATCGACGACAGCCGGGACGAGCGGAAGCGTCGCGCGGCTGCCGCCATGACCACCGGCCTCGGTGCCCTGTGCGACGATCACCTGCGCCCCTTCGGCGACGGCAATCTTCGCCGCTTTTACCGTTTGAACCTGCGCGATGAGAGCGATGCCCGCGCGCGCGATTGCCGGTGCAAACTGCCCGACATCGCCGAACGAAAGGAAGATCGCTCTTGGAGATCGATCGAGGGCGATATCAAGCAGGCCGGGATCCCTGGCGAGTGCCCAGCTGATGAAGCCGACGCCGACCTTGGTATTGCCGGCGCGTTCGAATTCCTGCTCCAGCCAGCGCCGGTCGCCATAGCCGCCGCCGATCAGCCCCAGGCCTCCGGAATGACCGACCGCCGCCGCGAGGGCGCCGCCTGCGATACCAGCCATCGGCGCCGACAGGATCGGCACCGAGAGACCAAAGTTTTCGGTAATGCGGGTTCTGAGAGCCATGAAGCTTCAGGCGCCCCGCTTCGAAGCCTGTCGATACGCCTCGACAGGCAGGCCACCGATACCCCAGTCCTCCATCGCGACCTCATCGATGACGACAAAGGTTGTCGCAGGGGTCTTGTTCAGCACGTCCACGAGCAGTTTCGTCACTCCCTGGATGAGTTCGGCCTTCTGTGCAGCTGTTGCGCCCTCGCGGGTAATCTTGATGTTCACATAAGGCATCGCTTCAATGCTCCTGGGGCGGTCGCTCGATGATCTGGAAAACCTTGGCAATAATCTGCCACACTCCATCGACTTTCACGAATGTCAGGAAATCGACAAAGTCACGTGCGCCGATTGAGCACCGAACCCGGGCAAAGGCGGTGTTTTCGCCGGCGAATTCGATGGAGTCGATGTAGTCGTGCCGCGGTTCCTTGCGCGAGGCGGGGGACTGGCGTGCGGCAACGATCGGAAAATATTCCTCCATCGTGCGATGCAGGAACGGTGTTTCGTCGGCCGTCGCATAGATGGCGCGTTGGTGAAAGACGCTCTGTAGCTTGTCAACATCGCAGAAATAGAGGGCATCGAAATAGTCTTCGATGGCGGCTGCAATTCTCGGAAATTCCGTCATCATCAGGCAGCCTCGTCCGAAATCAGGCCTTCCGCCGTCAACGCCTTGCGCACTGCTGGCCTTGCGGCGATGCGCGCCACATAGGCAGCGACGACCGGCCAGCGGCCAAGAGCGACGCCGATGAAATTGCTCCAGTTGAGAACGACGAAGAGGTAGCTGTCGGCCACCGTGAATGTGGTGCCGAGAATGTATGGGCGTCCATCCTTGAGGGCGGCCTCAACATCGTCAATCCGCCGGAAAAGCCGGGTTTCGGCGCGTGCCCGCTCCTCGCCTTCGAACGGGCGACCGCTGAACCATGGGCTGAAGGCCTTGTGCAGTTCGGAGGAGGTGAAGTTCAGCCACTCCTGCAGGCGAACGCGCTCAAGTGTGCCGGCATTCGGCGTATAACCCGCGCCAGGCGCGAGATCCCCGAGATACTGAAGGATGGCCGGATTTTCCGTCAGCACCACACCAGGGGCGATTTTCAGTGCCGGGACGTACCCCTTCGGATTGATGGTCCGGTAATCCTCTCCTTCCGACGTGGTGCCGGTTTCGGTATCGACGCTGACCGCATCGAAGTCGCGGTCCAGTTCAGTGAGAATGATGCGAGACGCCAGAGAACAGGCGCCGTGCTTGAAATAAAGCAACATGGATAGATCCTTGTCTGTGTTGGACGAAGAGACCTTACGGCGTGAGGTAACACTTGAAAACCAGGTTTCTTATGGTTACTGGATATTCAGGTTTCTCCACGGTAACTCGAAACGGCCATGACCCTGAAAATCCGAAAAAACCGAAGCGAACGCCCGCCCCAGAGCTGCGTTCTGACGGAGTGCATGTCGATCATCGGCGGCGCCTGGGCGCCGAACGTCATCTGGCACCTGCGCGGCGGTCCACGCCGCTTCAACGAATTGCGCCTCGACATTCCGCCCGTCTCGGCCAAGGTCCTGTCGCAGCGCCTGAAGGATCTGGAGGCGCGTGGTGTGATTTCCCGGACCATTCAGCCGACGACGCCGCCATCGGTGGAGTATGCACTCACAGCACTGGGGCAGGAGCTGGTTCCGGCGCTTGTGGCAATCGTCGAGGTCGGAGAAAAACTGAAGGCGACCCAGACGTCCGGGTCGGCCGTCTCTTCCTGATTGCCAGCTCTTTCTGCTTTGCTTGATCACTAAGTTCGCCGTGCATCGAAAGATGGCGCGCCACGCCATCCCACCCCCGCACAAAATCTCACCCCGTCTTCACCCTTCAGTAACCAAGTTCGGTAACCATAAGCCTCACATCCCGTGCTGCGTCAGCGTAAGAGTGAGTAACCGATGGCTTCTGTATTTCCGATTGCCGAACTCCGCCGTTCGTCCGACCCGCTGGCCTGGGTCGACAGCATCATCAAGGGCGATTGCGTTTCCGCCCTCGAAGCCCTTCCCGATAAATCCGTCGACGTCATCTTTGCCGATCCGCCGTACAATCTTCAGCTCGGCGGCGCTCTCCACCGTCCGGACCAGAGCCTCGTCGATGCCTGCGATGACGAATGGGACCAGTTCGCCTCGTTTGAGGCCTATGATGCCTTCACCCGCGCCTGGTTGCTTGCCTGCCGCCGCGTGTTGAAACCGACCGGCACGATCTGGGTCATCGGCTCCTATCACAACATTTTCCGCGTTGGCGCCACGCTGCAGGATCTCAACTTCTGGATCCTCAACGACATCGTCTGGCGCAAGACCAACCCGATGCCGAACTTCAAGGGCCGCCGTTTCCAGAACGCCCATGAGACGATGATCTGGGCCTCGCCTGATCCGAAGGCCAAGGGCTACACCTTCAATTACGATGCGATGAAGGCCTCGAACGACGATGTCCAGATGCGCTCCGACTGGCTTTTCCCGATCTGCTCGGGCGGCGAGCGGCTGAAGGGCGACGACGGCAAGAAGGTCCACCCGACCCAGAAGCCGGAAGCCTTGCTCGCCCGTGTCATCATGGCCTCCACCAAGCCGGGCGACATCGTGCTCGATCCCTTCTTCGGTTCCGGCACCACGGGTGCGGTGGCAAAACGTCTCGGCCGCCATTTTGTCGGCATCGAGCGCGAGCAGGATTACATCGATGCAGCCTCTGCCCGCATCGCCGCCGTCGAGCCTTTGGGTAAAGTCGAGCTGACCGTCCTGACCGGCAAGAAGGCCGAGCCCCGCGTTGCCTTCAACGTTCTCCTGGAAGCCGGTCTCGTGAAGCCCGGCCAGATCCTGACCGATGCCAAGCGCCGCCACTCCGCCATCATCCGCGCCGACGGCACGCTGACGGCAAACGGCGAGGCCGGCTCGATCCACCGCGTCGGCGCCCGCGTCCAGGGTATGGATGCCTGCAACGGCTGGACCTTCTGGCATGTCGAAGAAAAGGGTGCCCTGAAGCCGATCGACGATTTGCGTGCGGTCATCCGCAGCCGCATGGGCGGCCTGGAGTAAAGACATCGGATCGGCGCCCAAATTGCGCCGATCCGATTCTCAGTTAAATTAGAATAACTTCACATTCTTGTGATCAGCTTCGAGCAAGTCGAAGCCTTTAATCGGGCTGCATTCGATCTCAAGGGATCGATCTGGCGCGGGCAGGGGTCCGCCAACTCCACCCGCGCCAGCGCCTCGCTCTCAGGCAATGCCCAGAGTCAGGGCTTACCCGACACCCTCCAGCTCACCTTATGTCCCGGATCTCGATCTGCGTGACGGAAACGCATGCCGAGTGATAGGAAACACTTGATCAGGCGTTGTGCACACGCCACCATCCGGTTAGGCGGCAGGCCATTGGGGGATTGCCCGGTCAGAGGTGCAGCATGGTCCGGCTTTCCAGGAAATTCCTCGCCATTCTTGTATTCGCGCTTCTGGGATTGGCGCATAATGCGTCTGCGGAAACCTGTCCGACCTTGGACGGCTTCGCCCCGCTTGAGGACATGGCCGTCTACGAAGGTGCCTGCCTCTACGGCGCGGAAGATGCCGGCTTTGTGCGCTTTGATCTGTCCGTCGGCCCGATGAAGGGTAGGGCCCCCTCCGAGCTCAAGCCGGTTGAGGGGCATCTGCAGCGTCGCCTCTATGTCGCTCCCGAAGGCGCAAGTGCTGCCGACGTCTTTCTCAACTATCGCACGTCGTTGATAGGCGCCGGTTTTTCACCCCTGTTCGAATGTGTCGGCCGAGCCTGCGGCAGCAACAACGCCCTCTTGGGCAAGGTGGTTATCTATCCGGCAAATCGGAGGCTGCGCAATCTGGGGACCGCCTCAGAGTTCGCGCTCTATATCAAGGATGGCGAGAACTACATGGCAGCCGTTTCAGCAGATGGTACGCGCCATGTAGCGCTCTACGTCGCACAAAACCAGAAAGCACCACTCGCGGGAAATGCATCCGAACGCGCGGCTGTCCATCTGGATCTCGTCACGTCTTCCGCACTCGAAACCCGCATGATCGATGCCGCAGCCATGGCCAAGGGCATCTCGGACGAGGGGCATATAGCCCTCGACAATGTCTATTTCGACTTCGGCACCGCCACCCTTTCCGCCGAAGCCGCCCCGGCGATTGCCGAGATGACGAAGCTCCTGACCTCGAACCCGGGGCTGAAGGTCTATATCGTCGGCCACACCGATTGGATCGGGGATGCCGAGACGAACTTGTCGCTGTCACAAAAGCGCGCCCAAGCGGTCATGGCAGCACTGGTGTCGGCGGGCATCTCGAAAGAACGCCTCGCCGCCGCCGGAATGGGCATGCTGGCACCGCGTGCCAGCAACCAGACAGAGCCGGGCCGCGCCATGAACCGCCGCGTGGAACTGGTCGAGCGACCCGGTTGATGAACGAGGGATGATCCGTGTTCGCGGGGCACCCACTAGGTAAACCACCCGGAAAATCAGGCGGAGACGCCCAGCCCCTGCAGATCCGCCTTCAGCTTTTCCGCTCCGGTAAAATGCACCGCCTGCCAGCCGGCAGCCCGCGCGCCTTCGACATTCGCCAGACTGTCGTCGATGAAGACGGAATGCTCTGGTGACAGGCCGAAATCAACAGCATGCCGCTCATAGATCGCCACATCAGGCTTGATCAGCCCCACTTCGCCCGAAACCGTGACGCCGCGTGGCAGGTTCAGGAAGGGATACATCTTACGCGCTTCGGCAAATGTGTCGGCGGCGAAATTGGTGAGCATGGTCACGTCCCGGCCCGAATCGATCAGCCCCGTCATGATGGAAACGCTATCGTCATAGGCATGCGGCACCATCTCGGCCCAGTGCTTCCGGAAGGCGCGGATATGCGCTTCCTTCTCGGGAAACTCTGATATCAGCAGCGCCTCGGCGTCGGCCCAGTTGCGGCCGCGATCCTGCTCGATGTTCCAGTCATGGGTACAGACCCGGGCGAAGAAATCCGCCCGTTCTGCTGGGTCCGGGATGATCCGCGAGAAAGGCAGGTTCGGATCGTAATGGATCAGCACCTTGCCGATGTCGAAGACGATATGGCGGATTTCGGTCATGTCTTAGCCCTTAGGAGTTGGAAAGGCGGTTGGAATAGCGGCCGCAATTGCCTTCTTCATGACAGTCGGCAGTGCTTGCCCATCAAGTTCGGTGACGGGCACCCAGAAACCGTGATTGACAGAGGGGCGATCGATCGGCCCGACGCGGTAGATCGAGAGCCGAAGCTCGAAATGGGTGAAGACATGGGCGATCGCGCCCGCCGCCCGCCACTCGGCCGGGAAGGGGGCTGCCCCCGTCCCCGTTTCCCCGTCCTGCCGCGAGGTCCACTCGGTCGTCGGCACCTCCGTCATCCCCCCGAGCAGCCCGCTTTCCACCCGCTTGCGCAGCAGGATGTTGCCATCGCGATCAACAGCGATGAAGGCCGCCCCGAGCCGCACCGGTTTCGCCTTCTTTGCCGCCTTCACCGGAAAACGCTCCGGCTCGTCGGTGGCGAGCGCCAGACAGGCACCGTTGAACGGACAGAGCGCGCAGGCCGGCCGCTTCGGAGTGCAGATCGTGGCGCCGAGATCCATCATCGCCTGGGCAAAGTCCCCGGGCCGGTCGGTCGGCGTGAGTTCCGCGACCTTCGCCTTCATCTGCGGCTTCGATCCCGGAAGCGGCGCCTCGATGGCAAAAAGCCGTGAGATCACCCGCTCGACATTGCCATCCATGACAGCGGATGGCCGGTTGAAGGCGATTGCCGCAACCGCAGCCGAGGTATAGTCGCCGATGCCGGGCAAGGCCCGCAAACCCTCTTCGGTATCCGGAAACACGCCGCCATGCTCGAAGGCGACGGCCTCCGCGCATTTCTTCAGGTTGCGGGCGCGGGCGTAGTAGCCGAGCCCCGCCCAGGCCGCCATCACATCCTCGGTGGGCGCTTCTGCCAGATCCCTGACCGTCGGCCATCTCGCAATGAACTTGGCAAAATAGGCCTTCACCGCGGCAACCGTCGTCTGCTGCAGCATCACCTCCGACATCCAGATGTGATAGGGATCGGGTCTCACACCGCGCTTCGCCGCAGCGGGCGAGATGCGCCAGGGAAGCTCGCGGTGATGCCGGTCATACCAGGCGAGAAGCATGGGAGCCGTCGGTCTTGTCGATGCTTTGCTGGGGAGTGTCACGCCGGTCATTTGCGAAGAGAGGGGAGGATGGCCTATATCTGACCAAAGCAGTCGCCCGTTCAAGGGCCGATGTGAAGGATCCCCAGAGGCCATGGCCACATTCAAGGGCGCAAACCAGATTTCCGAGATTGCCAACGGCATCGTCGACCCGGTGCTGGCAAGGCGTGCGGGCATCAACACGGCGCTGCTCGGCTCCTGGGAAGACATCGTTGGCGAAGGTTTTGCCGATTGTACCCGGCCCGAAAAGATCGCCTGGCCACGCCGCTCCGATCTGCCTGAGGATGGCGGCCATCGTCCAGGCGTGCTGACGGTTGCCTGCGAAGGCGCGCGTGCGCTCTTTCTCTCCCATGCCCAGGGCGAGCTGATCGCCCGCATCAACGGCTTCTTCGGCTATCCCGCGATCGGCCAGGTCCGCATCGTCCAGAAACCTGTTTCGGTGGCGATTACGAGACCCCGTATCCGCAAGCTGGAAGGTGAGAAAGCCCGCCGGCTCGAAGCGATGATGGACGGCATTGAAAACGAGAACCTGCGCCGCGCCGTCGAGCGTCTGGGCACCGCCGTCTTGCAGGCGAAACGCAAATAGCCACCGGCTCTCCCCTCTGGCCCCGACCCGTTAAACCTGCGGGTTTTCCCCGTCGATCTCCGCCTTTCCTGCAGCTGATCCGGCCAAGTTTGGGCCGATCCGCATGGTCGCGTTGCCCGCCACGCCAGCGCCGTCTACCAGTCGGTGAGCCGGCATGTCGTCCCTGGCGGCGAATGCCTTTTCAACAGCAGGAAAAGCCGTGAACATCCACAATCCAGCGCCCGCCCCGGATCGCAAGACCGCGGTCGATGTCGTCCCACGGCAGCGTGCATGGCGTTATCCTGTTCCGAGCGCGGCGAGGCGCTATGTCGCTCCCGTGCTGTTTGCACTGATCGCCGGCATCGATGGCCTCGGCACCAGCATCGCCTTCGCCGCGCTGATCTTTGCCGGGCCGCTGGCTGCCGGCTTCTCCATGGGCGTCGGCGTCATCCTCATGTCCAGCATCGTCATGGCGCTGTGGATTGCGCTGCGCAGCCGCTATCCCTCAAGCATCGGACAGGTGCAGGAGGCGAGCATCGCCATCCTTGCGACCGCGATTGCAACTGCGACCCTGCAGCTCGAACTGGCCCCCGAGGAGGTCAAGGTCGCCACCGCCTTTGCCATTCTCGGATCGAGTGCCGTGGTCACCGGTGTGGTCTTCTGGCTTTTCGGCTTTGGCCGCTTCGGCCGGCTCGTGCGCTTCATGCCCTATCCGGTCGTCGCTGGTTTCCTCGCCGGTTCCGGCTGGCTGCTCATCCAGGGCGCGGTGATGATGATCATCGGCAACCGCAACCTCGTCGATCTTCTCGTCCGCCCCGAGGGGCAGCAGGCGGTCGCCAATCTCTATGTCGCCGTCGTCTTCGCCATCGTCATGGTCTTTGCCATCAGGCGCTCGACGAGCCCACTGACCATGCCGCTGGTGCTTATCGGTGGGGGCGCCCTGTTCTACGCGATGCTGGCGGTGATCGGGGTCGACAGCGAGCAGGCGAGGGCAATGCAATGGCTGCCTGCCATGCCCTCAGGGCCGGGCTTTGCCCTCCCGCAACCGCTTGAAATCGTTTCCACTGCCAATTGGTCTGTTGTCCTGCAGGCCATGCCGGCGATCATTTCCGTCGCGCTGCTCGGCATGGTCGGGCTGCTTCTCAACACCAGCGGTCTCGAAGTTGCCACCCGCCAGGAGATCGACGCCGATGCCGAACTGCGCACGACCGGCATTGCCAATATCGTTGCCGGCGGCTTCGGCGGTGCGCCCGGCTTCACCGGCCTGTCGATGACACTGCTCGCAAACCGCATGGGGGCGAAGGCCCGTTCCGTCGGTATCGCGACTGCCCTGATGCTGGCGCTGATGCTGCCCTTTGCCGGCGAACTGGCCGGCGCCATGCCGACTTTTGTGGCCGCCGGCCTGATGATCGCACTCGGCGTCGAGCTGATCCAGGACTGGCTGTGGCGCACGCGCACCCAACTGCCGCGCATGGAGTGGCTGGTCGTCCTCGCCATTCCCCTCGGCATGGCCGCCTTCGGCTTCATGGGCGGCATGGCGCTTGGACTTGCGCTGTCTATCGCCAGCTTCGTCTACAACTATGCCCGCCTTTCGGTGATCCGCGTCAATGCCTCGCTGCGTGAACGCAAGAGCAGCATCGACCGCCCGCCGGCAGAAAACAGCCTGATCGAATTGGAAGGCGAGCAGGTCCAGGTGCTGGAACTGCAGGAATTCCTGTTTTTCGGCACGGCGGAACAGATCATCGAGGCGATCCGCCGCCGCCAGCAGGATCGCAGCCGCCTGTCGCTGCGCTTCGTGGTCATCGATTTCCGCCGCGTCAGCGGCATGGATGCGGCCGCTGCCGCCACCTTCGTCAAGATCCGCAACCTGCTGGCCGGAAGTGAAGTCGAGCTCGTCTTCAGCAGCCTGTCGCCCGAGATCGAGCAAGCCCTGGCCAGAAACGGCATCGATTTCGTCTCCGACCCTTCCGTCGGCCGGGAGCGTGACCTCGACCATGCCCTGGAGCGCTGCGAGGAACGGCTGATCGCCGCTATCAGTCGCGAAGACACCTGGCAGGATATCGAGGACTATTTCGCCCAGACCATTGGTCCGAGCGCGCGGCTGAAGGACCTGGTCGCCTCGATGGAGGAAATCCGCCTGCAGCCGGGCGACCGCTTCATCCGGGCGGGGGAACCGGGAGAGGATCTCTTCCTGCTCTGGACCGGCCGCGCCAAGGTCGAGGCCGTGCTCGCCAACGGCAAGCGCCTGCGTTTGAGAACCGTCAAGCCCGGCGTCGTGCTCGGCGAGATTGCCATCTATCGCGGTGGACCACGCACGGCCGACGTCGTGGCCGAAGTGCCCTCGACCGTCTATCGCCTGGCCCGGCGCCAGCTGCGTTATCTTGAACAGGCAGACCCCGAGCTGGCGCTTCTCGTCCACCGCCTCTGCGCAACCACGCTCGCCGAGCGGCTCACCATTGCCAACCGCGTGGTGCAGTCTTTGCACGAGTAAGGACGTAGACGCTCGTGACGCTACAGGACGCATCGTTTCCGCAAAAGCCGGACAGACTGCCGGCCGAGACTGCGCCGGAGAGATCCATGCGGCCTCACATGGCGAGGCTCACCGGTCTCATTGCGCCGCTGCTGTTCGCGGTGATTGCCGGCATCGATGGCCTCGGTACAAGTATCGCCTTTGCCGCCCTCATCTTCACCGGCTCCGTCTCCGCCGGCTTCGGCATGGGCGTCGGCGCAATCCTGATGTCCAGCGTCCTGCTCACGCTCGTCATCGCGCTCGGCAGTCGTTACCCGACGAGCATTGGCCAGGTGCGCAAGCCGAATGTCGCTATTCTGGCTGCCGCGATTGCAGCCGCACTGGCCTCTCCCTCGTTGATGGATGCGCCGGAAGATGTGCGCATCATGACCGCCTTCGCCGTCCTCGGCGCCAGTGCGGTCGCAACCGGTCTCGTCTTCGTGCTGTCGGGCGCATTCGGCTTCGGCAAGCTCGTCCGTTTCATGCCCTTCTCGGTCATTGCCGGGTTCCTGGCGGGGTCCGGATGCCTGATGATCCAGGGGGCCGTAAACATGCTTGTCGCGGGGTATCCGGTCATCGACTTGTTCACGACGGTGGATGGCCGTCAGGCGATCGCAAATCTGCACATTGCCCTGATCTTCGCTTTCATTTTAAACTTTGCGCTTCGCCGATCTTCGAGCCCGCTGGTCGCCCCCGGCATCATGCTGGCGGCTGCAGTCCTCTTTTACCTGATGCTAATCGGCCTCGGCGTGGACGCTGAAACAGCGCGGAGCTTCCACTGGCTGCCCGCCCTGCCGGCTGAGGCCGGCCTCGAACTGCCGTCGCCCATCGCCATCTTCACGCATGCCGATTGGTCTGCCGTTATTCACGCAGCGCCCGCCATCGCTTCCGTCGTGCTTCTCAGTATGGTCGGGCTTCTTCTGAACACGAGTGGCCAGGAGGTCGCCACGCGACGCGAGATCGACGCCGATAGCGAATTGCGCACCACCGGGCTCGCCAATCTCTTGGTTGGCGGCTTCGGCGGTGCGCCGGGGTTCAGCAGCATGAGCATGACACTGCTTGCGACCCGCATGGGCGGTGTAAGCCGCCTTCCAGGCTTAGCAACCACGCTGGTACTGGTCTTGATGCTGCCCTTTGCCGGACAACTCGCCGGTGCCATGCCTACCTTCGTGGCTGCCGGCCTTATGATCACACTGGGCTATGACATGGCGGAGGAATGGCTCTGGGGAGCGCGCCGCCAACTTCCGCGCAACGAATGGCTGGTTATTCTCACCATTCCCTTCTGCATGCTGGTCTTCGGCTTCCTGACCGGCATGATGATAGGCCTTGCGCTCGCCATCCTGTCCTTCGTCTACAACTATGCGCGATTGTCGGTCATCCGCAGCGACACGTCCCTGCATGCTCGCCGCAGCAGCACGGATCGCCCGCCCGTCGAGACAACCCATCTGGAAGCGGTTGGTGATCAGGTCCAGGTGCTGGAGCTCCAGGAGTATCTGTTCTTCGGGACGGCGGAACAGGTGGTCGCGGCTGTGCGCCGGCGTTTGCAGGACCAGCATCGTCCCACGCTGCGCAATGCAATCGTCGACTTCCGCCGCGTCAGCGGCATGGACGCTGCGGCAGCCGCTGCTTTAGTCAAGATCCGCAACCTCTTGGCAGAAGCTGGCGCTGAATTGCTCCTCAGTGGTCTGTCATCCGAGAGCCAGGCTACGCTCCGCCGCAATGGTCTCGGCGAGCCACTTGGCCCAGCCCTCCGTCTCGAGCCCGATCTTGATCATGCCATTGAATATTGCGAGCAAAATCTACTGCAAGACATGGCCCGCGAAGAGACCTGGCAGGATATCGAGGATTATTTCGCCCAGACCATTGGTCCGAGCGCACGGCTGAAGGACCTGGTCGCCTCGATGGAGGAAATCCGCCTCCAGCCAGGCGACCGCTTCATCCGGGCGGGGGAACCGGGAGAGGATCTCTTCCTGCTCTGGACCGGCCGCGCCAAGGTCGAGGCCGTGCTCGCCAACGGCAAGCGCCTGCGTTTGAGAACCGTCAAGCCCGGCGTCGTGCTCGGCGAGATCGCCATCTATCGCGGTGGCGCGCGCACGGCCGATGTCGTGGCGGAGGTGCCCTCGACCGTCTATCGCCTGGCCCGGCGCCAGCTGCTCTATCTCGAACAGGCAGACCCTGAGCTCGCACTCCTCGTCCACCGCCTCTGCGCAACCACGCTCGCCGAGCGGCTCACCATTGCCAACCGCGTGGTGCAGTCGCTGCACGAGTAAGGACCTTTACTTGCGGCTGGCGGTAAACACGCCATCCCAGTCTTCGGGAGCTGTATCGGGGAGTTCTGACAGCCTTTCCCGGTAGAGCGCATGGGTGCCGGACAGCCGGTTTGGCGGCAGGACAAGCAGGTCTTTCAGCAACTCGCGTGCAGCCGAAAAATCGCCCGTTTGCCAGGCGCGGATGAAGGCGACATGGGCGGCCAGCAGGTCCGTCTGTTCCGACGCCGCTTCATCCGCACTGCCGATCAAGGCATGCAGCGTCACCGGCGCCTGCCGCCCCACGACACGCACCCGGTCGACTTCGGCGAAGACCAGCCCTTTCGTCCGCGCTCTGACATCCTCCGTCACCAGGATCGAGACCTCGTAAAGCTTGGTCATGCCCTCGACGCGCGACGCAAGATTGACGCTGTCGCCGAGGCAGGAATAGCTGAAGCGTTGGTCGGAGCCGAGATTGCCGACACAGGCCATGCCGGAGTTGAGACCGATGCCGATCTTGAGGTTCATGCCGCTCTCGCGGTTGAGCCTGTCGAGGGCTGAGACCATGTCGAGCGCCGCCAGACACGCCTTCTGCGGATGCTCCGCAATGTCGAGCGGCGCGTTCCAGAAGGCCATGATCGCATCGCCGATATATTTGTCGATCGTCGCCTCGCGCTCCAAAAGCACGTCGGTCATGGGCGTCAGGAAGTTGTTGAGCAGCCCGGTGAGCTCGGTCGGCGTCAATTTTTCGGAGAGGCCGGTAAAGCCTCTGATGTCGGAAAAGAGAATCGTGAGCTCGCGGTCTTCACCGCCCAGCGTCAGCCCCTCCGGGTTTTCGGAGAGGCGTTCGACCAGGGTCGGCGACAGATAGCGTCCGAAGCTTTCACGTACGAAGCGTTTCTCCCGATGGGTGAGCATCAGGAGCAGCGGCAACGCTGTCAGCAACATCGCGCCGAGGGCGAAAAGTGGTAGCAACGGATCGAAAAGCGTGAACGCCCGGGAAAAGGCAAGCCAGGATCCGCTGGCGACAAGTCCGGCCAGCAGCAGGCCCGTCACCACCGAAACGGCCGGCGCGGCTGTTGCAAGGACCGTCAGCAGGATCAGGCCGACGATAACAGCTGCCGCCCGTTCTGCCCCGATCATCCAGTCGGGCCGCTGCAGGAAAACCCCGCTGGCGATCTGGTCGATGATTTCGGCATGCACCTTGACGCCCGGCATGGCGGGGTC
Organism: Rhizobium sp. R86522; assembly: GCF_042466255.1. NCBI lineage: Bacteria > Pseudomonadati > Pseudomonadota > Alphaproteobacteria > Hyphomicrobiales > Rhizobiaceae > Rhizobium > Rhizobium sp. R86522. The sequence goes on along the minus strand of NZ_JAXHBX010000001.1, from coordinate 2,568,360 downwards.
GACCGGGGTCGCCACGATATCTCGCAGACCCACCGCACTTGTGCCGACCAGCATGATGCGTCCCTGGATCAGCCCTGCCAATGTTTCGGCCTTCTCCGGATCGAAGAGATCGGCGGCTGAAATCACCGGCATGTTCGGAAGGCCGGAATAGTAGATCCAGATCTCGCCGTCGGCCGATAGCGGCACATCGAGCGCACCGACCCTCAAGTCGGTGAAGGCCGAGCCGTCTTCCGCGCCTGCGGAGCGCAGGATGAAGGAGCCCTCCTGTTGTGCGATCCTCAGCGCCTCGATCGAAAGGGCCGGGTAGAGCCGGTCGCCGCTCATGGAGACGAGTGGAAAGGTGCGGATGATGTTGTCAGGCGTCGGCGGGAAGGAGAAATAGCCCATCGCGGTCGCGCGTTCGGTCAACGCGGAGAGGTTGGACAAGGCGCCTGAATAGGGTGTGAGCCGCGCCCGCGGATCGGGTCCCAGAAACGAGAACCCCGCCTTCGGCTCCGGTGCCGGCGCGTTGGTCTCGTTGCTGAGCGCGATCCCGAGCGCCACGGCATTTAAGGCGACCGAGTTGGCCAGCTGGGCGTCCGGGTCCGGCAGGTCGGCGCCGATGTCGATGGCGATCCCCTGGCGCCGCATCGCCTCGACGAGCCGCGCCGGTGCCGTCCGGTCCGGCTCGGAAAACACGATGTCGAAGCCGATGGCTGCCGCGCCAAGACCGCTTGCCTTGGTCACCATCTCGGCCACAGTGCCGCGCGACCAGGGCCATTGTCCGAGCTTGCCGATCGACACTTCGTCGATGTCGATGACCGCAACCGGTGGATCAGTCGCGTCACGCGGTTTCATCACCTGATAGGTGTCGAAGACCAGCGCCGTGAGCCGAAAGGCCTGGGAGGAGAAAGCTGCATGGCCGAGAATGACCATCATGAGCGCGGCAAGACCGACCAGCACGACGCCGAACTTGCGGCGCTGCGAGGAAGACAGGCGGCGTGATGTCGGCCGCCCTTGTCTCTGTTCGGGGCGCAGGCCTCCGGCTGCCTTGGTCACGGAACGACGCCTGTCGTGCTGCCTGCGAAGATCCCGGTCGACTCCCAGCTGCCGTCAGTCGCCGAGAAATTGCCCATGATCCCCTTGACGGGATCGGTGCCATTGGCGGCGAAAGCGCCTGTGACGCTGCCGGAGGCGACGCCGCTCGTGATGTTCCCACTGAAAGTCGGCGCATTGCTGGCGAAGTTCACCCCGGCGCTGAAGTTCTTGCTGTCGTAGTTGGAGACAGAAACGGTCCCAGAACGCGCGTTGAAATCCATTGTCGAGGTCATCGTGCCCGTAGCGATGTATTGGGCGCTGCCATTGATCACCGTGCCCACGGCATTGCCGTTGTAGGTCGCGGTACCCGAGGTGGGCAGAGCGCTGTTTTCCGGCTGCTTGCCTATGATCCAGTTGCCGAGATGAACCGTGTAGTTGACTTCGCCATAGACATTGCGACCCCACCAGCCCCAGGTCATGAATTCACAGGCATTGCAGATTGTGGAGCTGGTACTGTTGTTGAAGATCTTCGCCGGCACCACGGCAGACGACACCATATAGGCGCCGTCCTTTGAATTGGTTCCGGCAATCACTTGGTCGGACAAATAGGATCGGTCGGCTTCTCCGTAGAATTCGGCGAAGTAGCTGCCGCCGCCCGTGCTGATGCCCCCGGTGAATGTGCCCGCAGCATTGTCGAAGTTGAGGCTGAAGCTGCCGCGCGTCAGATTGTTGCTGCCCCACTGCCGGATCACGGCGGAGGAGAAGCCGTCAACATTCCCGCTGAATGTGCGACTGCCTGAAACAGTTGCCGTGTCGTCACGGCTCGCAACATGTACCTGCTCGTAGCCCTGAAAAGCGGGAGCAGGATCGCCGAATTCTGTTGCGCCGATCGATCCCGACCCGATCACCAGATACTCGCCGTTTGAACCGAGGAAGTGATCCTTCCCGGCGGTCGAGCCAATACTCCCGGCCTGACCCTGGCTGTTCTCGGCGAGCTCGATTGCATCGGTGCGGATCGATCCCGCTGTCGAAGCAACGAGGCCATATCCCCCGCCGGACAAGGACTCGACGCTACCGCTAAAGACATTGATGGCACTCTGCTGGCCGGCTCCAGTGCCGCTGATGACGAGCGATGCCTGTAGCGCACGTCCTATGACGCCGTCACTGGTATCCGACACTCCGCTTATGAGAAGATTGCTCACCACGGCTGCGTCGCTGCCCGCGTCGAAACTGCCGGTGAACGGGATCGTTGTGCCGCTGCCATTCGTCAGCGCAGCAAGCAGATCCGGTTCCAGCACATAGGACAGGATTTCCCCGGTCGAGAGTGTTACCCGTGCATCGGCAGGCGTGCCGCCGATGACGTAGAAGGCCTTGGGATCGTCGTTGCCGGCCGTCAGCATATAGGTGAAGAAACCTCCGCTTCCGGTATAGGCCGTACCGGTCACGGGTGTCCCGTTGACCGAGGCGGACACGCTTCGCTCCGTCAGCACGCTGGTTGAGCTCAACGCCGGCAGGGTGAAGCGGTTACTGTCGCCATCGGCTCCGCTTAGCGTCCCATCGGCGTTTCGGGTGAGTGTCCCGCGCGATGCAGTCAGCCTTAGCCCACTGGAGCCACCGCCTCCAGCCACTTCCTTGGGCGAGAGCCCGGAAACGGCAATCTCTGTGTCGGCACCGCCGCTATTGTTTCCATCGCTGCCCGGCACCTGCGGCCTCGTCCCCACATCCCGCTGCGACGCACTCGCCACCTCTTCGACCGGTGTCGTCACGATCGGGCGCGGTGTCGGCACGGGGATGGCGTTATCCGAAGGCAACTGGGCGGAATTGCTCTCGGCAACCGGGCTGCTGGCCACTGTCTGCTCCGTCGGCGCATTGCTCGCGCCACCGCTCTGGCCAGGCCGGCCGGCGAGCACCTGCTGCAGCCCGCTCACCCATTGCGGCGGGGTGCGCTGGACGCGCGGCTGTCCGTCGCCGGCAACGATGGAGAAGCCCTGTTTGAACAGCCGCTGCGGCGCGCCATTGCCGGTGAGCTGCACTTCCTTGCCATAGACCAGCGTCATGTGCGGTGGCAGGGGCTGGCCGTCGGGCGTCTGGCCGCTAAGGTTAATATCGACCACCGCGCCGCGAATGCCGGCCGTGCCGATCGGCGTCTTGATCGTTACGTTGCCGCTCGCCTTCGATGCCTTGCCGCCGATGAAGCGCAGCGCCCCCTTGCTCATGGTCGCCGCCAGCGCAGCCGTGTTCTTCTCCGGATCATAGACGAAGCTGTCGATCACCACGGACGAGTTCGGACCGACCGTGAACGAGGTGCCGTCGGCCAGAAGGATCTGCACAAGGCCGGCACCACTCGTCTCGATGCGGTGATTGCGGATCACGGGGTCGCCGAGCGAGATCAGGCGCGTCTTGCCAGCGCGGTCGATGGTGCTTGCATCGGGATTGACCGCCGCGGTGACGCCAGCGACATCGGTCTCTGCGCTGACGGGAAACGCCACGACAACGAAGAGTGCCGCGGATGCGGCCAGCAGGGCATGACGGGTGTTTGGCTTCATCGTGATGCTCCTAGAACGCGGACTGGATGCCGATCGACAGCGAGATGTTGTCGAAGCTCTTGATGTCATAGTTCGACCAGACCTTGCGGTAGCCGGCCTCTGCGACGAGCGCCACGCGCTCGCTGAACGGCACGATCTGGCGCAGGTTGAGGCTGAAGTCGGTGTCTCGCTGACGCGTCGCCGAATTGATCATGCTGTCGGGATCGTCATAGCCGCGTCCCGCGACCGCCGCTTCTACCCCGGTGACCCAGGCCGGCCCGTCGCCGATGAGGGCGGCATAGCGATAGGTGCCGGAGATCGCCCCGCCCAGTTCGCTCGAGGACAGGTAACCCACCTCCGCGTCGCGCCGGGTCGCAAGAATGCGCCCCGTCAGGCTGAAGTCTTCGGTGAGATTGTGCGACCAGGAAAACTGGCCGTCGAAACGATGGCCGCTCTGCAGGTTTGCGGTCCGGCGGGACTTGGTGTTGGAAAAATCCTCATAGCGGTATTGCAGGCTGCCAGAGAGACTGTCGACCGGTGTCACCTGCCAGTCGATCGTCGTCGAGACCCCCGCGGATGCCATGTACCGGTCACCCTCGATCAGAACGCCGCTGGTGGTCAGGAGGACGGAGAGCGTCCGGTCGTCGAGCCCGAAACGTCCAAGATCGAAGACCGGGCCGGCATAGGCCTCGACCGCAGCCGTGTTCAGTGTGTTGCGGTCGCGGTAGCCGGCGGCATAGCCGGAAAGGCCTGCCTCCAGCGATAGTCCCTGGATATCGGTGTCATGGCGATAACGCAGCCCGCCATTGACGAAGCCGTTGAAGTCCTCGCCGGCGACGCTCAAGCCGTCCAGTGTGTAGGAGAGGCCATTCAGCGTCACCGTCGAATTGCCCGGGCCCGCATTGGCATTGCTCTGATAGCGGATGCCGGTCCTGATCATGCCGGAGAATTGCGAGGGGGCGCCGCGCTGGTCGATGGCCGAAAGATACTGGTCGACCTTGGCGGAGACCTCCGGCGGCATGTCGCCTGCGGACTTCGCCGCGTCGAAATACTGCCGAGCGGTCTCGTAAGCCCCGAGACGGTAGTACAGAACGCCGAGTTCAAGCTGCAGCCGTGGCAGGCCGGGCGCGTAGATCAGCATACGTTCGAGCGTCGAGATCGCCCCTTCCAGATCGCCGGCCTCGGAGGACAGCGCTGCATATTCGAAAGCGGTGTCGAGATCGTCGGGTGCTGCCATCATCCGGCCGAACAAGGCTTCTCGCTTGGCCTCGACCTCGTCGATCGATGCGCTGCCCGTCCGCGGCGCGACGTTTTGGGATTGCTGCGCCAGGGCTCCGCCCACAGACAACGCCACGCAAAAGGTGGCAAGTGCGAGGCTCAGATTATGGGCAGCGAGAGAGAAAGTCTCCCGGCTCTTCGGCAACGTCATGGGAAAAGGAACTCTGACTGTGATCGAGCGGAAATCTCTAGGGCACGTTAAGGTCTTGTTAGAATAACTCAAACGCGACTGGACCGGCCAAGTTTGGGTCTTTGCATGGTTCATCGGCCAGAAGCGATGAATTGTTAGCTGTCTCACGATCTGGCGGCAATGCGTCGGCACGGAAATCCCCGACGACAGTCTAGTGCGAGATCTCAATAACTACGTTGCATTGAAGATACGAAATAATATATATGACGGCGATAGATGATGAGGACCTCAGCCGTAGGCGATGCTGTCTCGGCGAGGCGTTATCCAGAACAGGCAAGGGGGCACTTGCTGCACCCCGGGGGAGGAAGCAATGAAAACCAGCAGACGACAATTTTTCGGTCTGGCGGCCGGTGGAGCGGCACTGGCCGCGGCACCTTTGCACAGCGCGACGGCACAACCCGTCAAGACCAATGCCCGAATTCTGATCCTTGGTGCGGGTGCGGCCGGAACGGCGCTTGCCAACCAGTTGTCCAACCGACTCGACGGCGCCAGGATCACCATTCTCGATCCGCGCAAGCAGCATTGGTACCAGCCGGGCTTCACGCTGATCGCCGCAGGCCTCAAGCCCGCGTCCTATTCCGTGTCCGGCACGGCCGACTGGCTGCCTGCCGGCGTCGAATGGATCGAGGAAGGTGCGGCCGAAGTCGATCCCGACGGCAAGAAGGTGGTGACGGAGAGCGGCAAGGCGATCGAATACGATTTCCTCTTCGTCGCGACCGGTCTCAAGCTCGACTACGCGGCGATCGAAGGCATGTCGCTCGACCTGATCGGCAAGGACGGCATCGGTTCCGTCTATGCAGGCCCTGATTACGCCGAGAAGACCTGGGCGGAGATGGACCGCTTCACCGACAAGGGCGGCCTTGCACTTTTCTCGCGCCCGGCCACCGAGATGAAATGCGCCGGCGCTCCGCTGAAATACACCTTCCTCACCGAGGATTATCTCACCCGCAAGGGTACCCGCAGCAACTCCAAGATCGTCTATGCTGCCCACAACAAGGCGCTTTTCGGGGTGCCGATCGTCTCCGAAAAAGTGCGCATGCTCTATGAGGAGCGTGGCATCGACACGGTCTACGAACACGTGATGAAGAAGATTGATCCCGTGCGCAAGATCGCCACCTTCACCACACCGGAAGGCGACAAGGAACTCGGCTACGACTTCACCAATGTCATCCCGCCGATGCGGGCGCCCGATGTCATCTTGAACAGCCCGCTGCCCTGGGCTGACAAATGGGTGGGCCAAGGCTGGGTCGAGGTCGACAAGCACACCCTGCGCCACACACGTTATCCCGAGGTCTTCGCGGTCGGCGACATCGCCGGCGTGCCGAAGGGCAAGACGGCGGCCAGCGTCAAATGGCAGGTGCCCGTCGCCGTCGACCAGCTCGTCGCCCAGATCGAGGGGCGCGAGAGCAAGGAAAGTTACGATGGCTATACGTCCTGCCCGCTGATCACCCGCATCGGCTCGGCGATGCTGGTCGAGTTCGACTACAAGGACAATCTCGTCCCGTCCTTCCCCGGACTGATCGCCCCGCTGGAAGAGCTCTGGATTTCCTGGCTGATGAAGGAGATCGCCTTGAAACCCACCTATAACGCCATGCTGCGCGGTCGCGCCTGAGGAGGATGCCATGAAGGACATGACTGTCGGAATGATCGTCGCGGTTCTCGAAGAGATCTTCGGCCATACCCTGTTCTGGGTCATGGTCGTGGTCGCAGCCGTGATCACGCTCGCCTATCTTTACGTGCTGATCCGCGATCGCCAGGTCTCCTGGAAGAAGTTCCTGCTGGCCCAGCTTGCCATGCCGCTCGGCGCGATCGGCGCCGTCTGGTTCGTCCAGGCCGTCACCCGCTCCGGCTTTGGCGACATCGGCGGTCCCGTCGATATCATCGTGCTGCTCGGCGTCGCCGCCATGGGGGCCATCGGCATCGCGATCCTCGTTTACACGGTGCAGTCGCTGGTGAGCCGTCCCGCGGTTCGCTGAAAACGCACCTTAAAGTGACACCGGACCGGCAGGCACATGACTTGCCGGTCTCGGCAATTTTGCCGTGGCTACGGTTAAAAGGTCACGGATCTTTGATTTTTCAGGTGGGAGCCTGCCTTGTTTGGCGCCTTTTGCCGTTATAACGGTGAAGCCATCCAAGATCCTTGCAACGCAGGTAACTGACCCATGTCGACATCCGAACTCTCGATCACCAAGCGCCGCCTCCTCGGCGGTATCGCCATTGCCGCCGTCGGTCTGGCACTCACCGCCTGCAGCGACGCAGAAGACAAGGCCGCCAGTGCCGAGCCCAAACCCGCCGTCAGCAACGAGACGACCGCCTCGACGACCTCTGCCGAGATCCCGACTGCCGATCGCGACGTCGACATGGAAGAGGCATTGAAGCCCGGCCCGCTGAAGGAAATGGCGCTCGGTGACCCGAACGCGCCGGTCAAGATCATCGAATATATGTCGATGACCTGCTCGCATTGTGCAAACTTCCACGTTCGCACCTTCGACGAAATCAAGGCGCGTTATGTCGACACCGGCAAGGTCTATTTCGTCGTGCGCGAATTCCCGTTCCCGCAGGACACCGCATCGCTGGCGGCCTTCATGCTGGCGCGTTGCACGACCGAAGAGCGCTACTTCCCCTTCGTCTCCACGCTTCTCAAGCAGCAGTCCGCCTGGGCCGCGCCGGCCGACGGCGACGTGCGCAATGCCATGCTGCAAATGTCCAAGCTTGCCGGTTTTACACAGGAGAGCTTCGACGCCTGCTTGACGAACGCCCAGCTTGCCGGTGATGTGTCGGCAGTCCGCGACCGCGGCGCCCAGGAATTCGGTGTCCAGTCGACCCCGACCTTCCTGATCAATGGCAAGGCCTATTCGGGGGACATGTCGGTTGACTCCATGTCGGCCCTCATCGACAGCATGCTCTGATCGACGATCCGTTCTGACGACGGGCGCCGGGGAAACCCGTGCGCCCGTTTTTCGTGCGTTGCTTCGGCGGAGGGTGGCGCCATGAAATTCAACCGCCTCCGCGTTGTCGGCTTCAAGTCCTTCGTCGAACCCTCCGAATTCGTCATCGAACGGGGCCTTACCGGCATCGTAGGACCGAATGGCTGCGGCAAGTCGAACCTCGTCGAAGCGCTCCGCTGGGTGATGGGCGAGAATTCCTACAAGAACATGCGCGCCTCCGGCATGGACGACGTGATCTTCTCCGGTTCCGGCAATCGTCCTGCACGCAACTCGGCCGAAGTCGGCCTCTATCTCGACAATTCCGACCGCACGGCACCGGCGGCCTTCAACGATGCCGATGAGATCCAGGTGACCCGCCGCATCGAGCGCGGCAATGGTTCGGTCTATCGCATCAACGGCAAGGAAGCCCGCGCCAAGGATGTGCAGCTTTTGTTTGCCGATGCCTCGACGGGGGCTCGCTCGCCTTCCATGGTCGGCCAGGGTCGTATCGGCGAACTGATTTCGGCCAAACCCCAGGCGCGGCGGCAATTGCTCGAAGAAGCCGCTGGCATTTCCGGCCTGCATTCCCGCCGCCACGAGGCGGAACTCAGGCTGCGTGCGGCGGAAACCAATCTCGAGCGACTGGAAGACATCACCGCCCAGCTGGAAAGCCAGATCGAGAGCCTCAAGCGCCAGGCTCGCCAGGCCAACCGCTTCAAGCAATTGTCCGCCGACATCCGCGCCCATGACGCCATGCTCCTGCATATCCGCTGGGCTCAAGCCAAACAGGCCGAGGGCGAGGCCGAGAGCGCCTTGAACCAGGCCATGTCCACGGTCGCCGAAAAGGCGAACCACCAGATGGAGGCGGCCAAGCTCCAGGCCATCGCGAGCCTCAAGATGCCGGAACTGCGCGAGGAGGAGGCGAAGGCCGCCGCCGCTTTACAGCGCCTGCAGATCGCCCGCAGCCAACTCGACGAAGAAGCCAACCGGATTCTCCGTCGCCGCGATGAGCTGACCCGCCGCCTTGCCCAGCTCGATGAAGACATCCGCCGTGAGGAACGCCTCGTCTCTGAGAATGCCGAGGTCATTTCCCGTCTTTCCGAGGAAGAAGCCGAACTCGAGGAAATCCTCGCCGATGCCGGCCGCTTCGGTGAGGAGGCGAAGGAGACCTTCGACGCCGCTGCTGCAACGCTTGCCGATAGCGAACGCGACTTCACCCGCCTGACCGCCGAACGCGCCGAAGCCGCTGCCGGCCGCAACCAGCTGGAACGTGCCATCCGCGACCTCACGGAGCGCCGCGCAAGGCTGGAGCGTCAGGTCTCCGATGCCTCCCGTGAACTCTCCGACATCTCCGACCGCATAGCAGCCTTGCCTGATCCGGACGAAAAGCGCGAAATGGTCGAGATCGCCGAACAGGCCGTCGCTGACGCCGAAAGTGCGGCCATGGAGGCGGAAGCAGCGCTGACCGAAGCCCGCCGCACCGAAAGCCATCTGCGCCAGCCGCTGGACGCCGCGCGTGCCCGCGTCAACGGGCTGGAGACCGAAGCCCGCACCATCGCCCGCATCCTCGCCTCAACGACCACGGGCGACTTCCCGCCGGTCGCCGACGAACTCTCCGTCGATCGCGGTTATGAAACGGCCCTAGGTGCCGCCCTCGGCGACGATCTCGACAGCGCGCTCGATCCCACGGCCCCCGCCCACTGGCACGGCAATGGCGACGGGGCAGGGGACCCAAGCCTGCCGTCTGGCGCGAAGCCCCTGATCACCCATGTCCGCGCACCCGCAGCGCTTACCCGGGCACTCCGCCAGATCGGCGTGGTCGAGGAAGCCGAAGCGCTTGCCCTGATGCCCAAACTCGCCCCCGGCCAGCGCCTCGTCACCCGCGATGGTGCGGTTTATCGCTGGGATGGCCATGTCACCGGTGCCGACGCCCCGAGTGCCGCCGCCCTGCGTCTCGCGCAGAAGAACCGCCTTGCCGAAATCGAAATCGAGACCGAGGAAGCCCGCGACCAGATGGTTGAGGCCGAGGATCGTCTCGCTGAAGCCGCCGATGCCATCCGCACCGAGGAAGCCCGCCTCACGCAAGCCCGCGACCGCAGCCGCCTGACGGTCCGAAGCCTGGCCGAAGCCCGCGATGCCCTTGCCCAGGCTGAACGTGCCTCGGGTGATCTCATCCGACGCCGCGAGGTGATCGAGGAGGCGGTGAACGGGTTGAAGGCCCAGATCGAGGAGATCGTCGAGCATGAAGAAACCGCCCGCATCGAGATGGAGGAGACGCCTGATCTCTCCGCCCTCGATATCCGCCTGCGGGAAGCTGAGGCCGTCGTTGCCCGCGATCGTGGCCTGCTCGCCGAAGCGCGCGCCCGTTTCGAGGGCCTCGCCCGCGAAGATGAAATGCGCCGCCGCCGCATTCTCTCGATCCGCCAGGAAAAGCAGAACTGGCAGAACCGCGCCAAGTCTGCCGAGGAACACATCGCGACGCTGCGCGAGCGCGAGGCCGAGGCCCGCGACGAGATCACTGATCTCGAAATGGCGCCCGACGAATTTGAGGATAAGCGCCGCAATCTGATGACCGCCCTCGACAAGGCCGAGAAGGACCGCCGCGATGCCGCCGATCGCCTGATCGAGGCAGAAACCCGCCAGCGCGAGGCCGACCAGAAGGCGGCAGCCGCCCTGGCTGAACTCGCTGAAAGCAGAGAAAAGCGCGGCCGCGCCGAAGAGCGTCTGGTCTCTGCCCGCGAATGGCGCATCGAGGCCGAGACCCGTATCGGTGATACGCTGAATGTCAGCCCGCATGAGGCCTTCCGCCTGACGGGCCTGAAAGATCCCTCTGAGATCGGCGACCTGCGCGAGGTCGAGCGCAATCTCGACCGTCTGAAGATGGAGCGCGAGCGGCTCGGCGCCGTCAACCTGCGCGCCGAGGAAGAGCAGAAGGAACTGTCGGACAAGCTCGCCGCCCTCATCAAGGAGCGCGACGATATCATTGATGCGATCCGCAAGCTGCGTGGTGCCATCCAGAGCCTCAACCGCGAAGGCCGCGAACGGCTGATCGCCGCCTTTGACGTCGTCAATGCGCAGTTCCAACGCCTCTTCACCCATCTGTTCAACGGCGGCACCGCCGAACTGCAGCTGATCGAAAGCGACGACCCGCTCGAAGCCGGCCTCGAAATCCTCGCCCGCCCGCCGGGCAAGAAACCGCAGACCATGACGCTGCTGTCGGGCGGCGAGCAGGCGCTGACAGCCATGGCCCTGATCTTCGCCGTCTTCCTGACGAACCCTGCGCCGATCTGCGTGCTGGACGAAGTCGACGCGCCGCTCGACGACCACAATGTCGAGCGCTACTGCAACCTGATGGACGAAATGGCCGCCTCGACCGAGACCCGCTTCGTCATCATCACACACAACCCCATCACCATGGCTCGCATGAATCGCCTCTTCGGCGTCACCATGGCAGAGCAAGGCGTCAGCCAGCTCGTCTCCGTTGATTTGCAGACGGCGGAGGCCCTGCGCGAGAGGGAGGTAGTATGAAACGCCACCTCATCGCCCTTGGCCTCCTGGCGGCTGTGAGCGCCGCCCCCCTCCACGCCCAGACCGCATCCCCCTCGCTTGCCGGCAACTACCTGCCGAGCGTGCTGGCAACCTCGCCGGCCCATCGCGACAGCCTGATGGAGATGCTCAAGGGCCAGCCGGGGCTGCCCTTCTGGGTGCGCGCCCTGGTGCGCCAGCCGCGTTACGTGGCACTTGCCTCCGAGGAGGTCGCGGTCAAGGACAAGCGCATGCAGCTCTTCCGCGCCTGCGAGCCGCGGACCTGCGAAACAAGCTGGATCCGCGTGCTTTACTCCGAGGACGGCAAGCGGGCCCTGCTTTATGTCTCTGACGCCAAGCTTGGCATCAAGATCTTCGGCGATCCGACGCCGGAGGAGTTGACGTTTCTGACGCGCTCTTGAATCAAGCCGCCAGCTTCTGCCGCCGAGCAGGCCCAACCGGCAGCGCGCCGCTGGCGAGGATCGATCCGAGCACCAGGGGCAGGCAGACGAGATAGGCGTTGCGGATGCCGAAGGCCTCGGCCACGAAGCCCAGAAGCGGCGGCCCGAGGAAGAAGACGACAAAGGCCATCTGCGCGATTGCCGCGACATTGATCACGGCGGGGCGATCGGTGCGTTGGGCCGCGGCCGAGACCGCCATCGGATAGACTGCGCTGCAGCCGGCGCCCATCAGAGCGAAGCCGAGAAGGGCAATCGTCGGAGACGGTGCAATCCAGGCCATGGCGATGCCTAATGCTGCGACCGAAAGCAACACCCGCCCGACGAGCCGTGCGCCGTAGCGATCGACGACCGGGTCGACCGTCAGGCGTGCCAGCGCCATGAAGAAGGCAAACAGCGTCAGCCCCGAACCCGAGATGAAGGGCGAGACGTCGAAGACTTCTTCCATGTAGATCGTCGACCAGTCGATGCCGGCACCCTCGATCAGGAAGGCCGAGGTGCCGATGATGCAGAGCGGTAGTAGAGCAAGCGTCGGCAGCGCGAAATGCGGTGCCTTGTCCTCGGCTCCGGCGGTTGTGAGGACAGGCGCATTCTTCATGCCCGCGATCGTGATCGCACCGATGACGAACATCAGTCCCAGCAGCACATGCATATGCACCTGCATCGTCACCCCCGCCTGCCGGACCAGCGAGGCAGTGATCGCCGTGACGAAGAAGCCGAGGCTCCAGCAGCCATGCGCGCGGTTCATGATGCCGAATCCGGCCTGCGCCTCGATCCGTCCGATCTCGACATTAAGGCAGATCTCCAGCGCGCCGGCGAGAAGTCCGACGGCGAAGAGCGTGGCAAAGACGAGAGGGGCGGAAGGCAGAAGCGAGATGAGGGACAAGAGCGCCATGACGCCGAGCAGACAGATGGCCAACGTCGTGCGCGACCCGAGCCGGACGATCAGCGGCGAGGAGAGGGTGAGCGAAATCAGCGAGCCGATCGCCATGCCGATCAGCGTCAGCCCCAGTTCGGCCTTGTTGACCCCGAGCTGCAGCTGAAGGTCGGGCAGCCGGGAGAACAGCGATCCCGTACACATGGCAAACAGAAAGAAGGCGATATAGACGCGATACTGCGGCTGGAAATGCATCGGGGAGACTCGATTTGTCTGATGACCAGTCATCTGCGTGCCAGCATCGGTGTGCCAAGTCCAGCCGTTGCGGCGGCCGATCGGTTCTCCCCGGAAAAGACCGTGCGTCTCGACAGGTCAGCTCACGGGCTATGCCAGGTCAGGCTGGTGCTCGCCGCCCCACACACGCCGTCATCCTCGGGCTTGTCCCGAGGATCTGCCAAGGCTTGCCATGGATTGGAGGCTTAAGGAGCGGACTGAAAGGTCGAGCCAATAGCAGCGGCAGTAGATCCTCGGGACAAGCCCGAGGATGACGAAGGAGGGGGCCCTCGCGAAACGAAAAATGCCGGAAGCGAAGCTCCCGGCACCATCAGACCCTTGGCTACTGCCTATTCGTTTCGCGCGCTCAGCCGGCCTTGTTGATCTGCCGCGCGACCATGTCATGGTTCAGCCAGAGCACCGGCGCAGACGGATTGGCCATTTCGCCAAAGATCAGCGCGCCGGTTGCTTCGACCACGAGCACGCTCAGATAGTCCGAGATCAGCGCCTTGCCGTCCTTGTGCATCTGCGCAATCTCCTGCGAGGTGCCGATGGTGATGTCGGACTGGCCCTGGCTGTTGGGCATCGGCCAGTTGTTGAAGTCGTAGAACGGGATCATCACGTCGCTTGCCTGGAAGTCGGCGATCTTCTTGAGCACGTCCTCGACGGTCGCACCCTCGACCAGCAGCGCCTCGCAGTCGGCCCAGATCTTTTCGGTGCGGGCGCCTGGATTTTCCTTCTTCAGCGCCTTCAGGAGCGGCAGAAGCGGCAGCTCAATGCCGGCGAAGACATCGGACGAGTTGGTGCGGATCTCAGGGCAGTTGAAGACGGTCGCCTTGATGCCGGAAGCGTAAGCCTCCTCGGCAATCGCCTCGAGCTTCATCTTGGCATAGCCCTGGGTGTAGTTCGTATAGGTCTGCCAGCGATATTCGTCGCCGATCAGGATGCCCGTGCCGTGATAGCCATAGGCCGAATAACGCACCTGGCCGCCGCTCTTTTCGATGCGGTTGCGGATGGCAGTGCTGCCCTCGATCAGGTGACGGAAGGTGTTGGCCGAGACTTCGTCGAAGTTCTGCAGGATTAGCTTGCCGAGATCGCTGTCGAGCAGCACCTGAGAGGACATGTGGCGCGCGCCACGGCCCTTGTAGATGCGGTTGGCAAGAACGAGGAAGACCTTGGCCTTCGGAATGCCGCCGGCCATCGTGTGGGCGAAATGCACATTCCGGCCATCGGCAATCATGCCTTCCAGCTCGCCCATGATCTTGGCAACGGCATCCTGGAAACGCGACACGCCAACCTGGCGGCACTTTTCGATATGCGCCCAGTCGAGCTTTTCCGTTTCCCAGTTTTCCAGCGTCAGCGAAGCAAGCAGGTCCGTCGGTGTCTTCTCGCCTTCGGGCGCATCAAGATCGAAGCCGGCCATGGCGGGAATATTGATGATCCGGCCACCGAGATTGGCTTCCGCCTGGGCAAGCTCTTCGTCGGTCAGCGGACGCAGCTTGTTATTCTCGTCACGGCGACCGACGGTGATCCCGATGATCTCCATGCCGGCCTTCTTGGCCTGGTCGAGCAGGCCAGTGACATAGCCACGACCGAACAATTCGCCGAAAAGAACGAAGACGTCGCCCTTCTGGTAAAGGTTGTTCTGCGGGATCTCAGTCAGTGAAACCGGGCTGGTCAGGGTCATGTTTGATTCCGGATTACAATTTACTAGAATGCCAACTAGCAAACGCTGGACCGGAGCGCATCACCCTCAATTGATTTGTCTGGTCATTTTGCGTGACCGTTTATTGCATTGCGTGATGACCCTGTAACATCAGCCCGGTCCTGGCACGTCAAACCCGCTTGAGCCTGACCCTTGTGCCCCAGGGATCCAGCGCCTCGAACCCGCCTTCGATGGCGCTGACGGCAAAGCCCTTCGCCTGAAGATCTGCGCGGCGCCCTTCAAGGATCGCTTCATCACTCGTGTGCAGCGAGAACCAGTCGAGCCCGGTCATTGCGTCCTGACGCGGGCCGGCATCACGGCTTTCCCAGATATTGGCGCCGATATGGTGGTGATAGCGACCCGACGACAGGAAGGTCGCGCCACGCTGATCGCTGCCGGCCACCACGTCCAGACCAAGCCCATCGGCATAAAAGGCGCGCGCCGTTTCCAGCCCGCCGACCCTCAGATGGATATGGCCGATCCGCAGCGCGGCCGGGACGGTCGTATACTCGTCGCGGTCCGTGCGCGTCTTCGTCTTGATGAAGATGTCGTCGATGTTGAGTTCACGACTGCCCATGGTCACCGTATTGCCAGCCCAGAGCCAGGTCTCCTGCGGGCGATCGCTATAGACCTCGACGCCATTGCCCTCGGGATCCGTCAGATAAACCGCTTCCGACACCGAGTGATCGGCAAAGCCGGTCAGCGGAATTTGGCTGCGGGCCACATGCACCAGCCAGCGGGCGAGATCGGCACGGTCAGGCATCAGGAAGGCGGTGTGATAGAGGCCGGCCTGGCCCGGCGCCTCGGGCGTCGCATCCGGCCGGGCAAGGATATGCAGGAGCGGCGTCCCGCCCGCACCGAGCGTCACGGCATCGGGCGCATCCGTCAGCACGTCGAGCCCCAGCATGCTGGTGTAATAGGCCTTGAGCCGCGCGACATCCTTCGCCCGCAGGCAAACCTCGCCGACATGCACTGGGCGCGTCAGACCGAAAGGCAGCTGTGGCGTCTGCGCCGCCGGAAGCGCGGTCTGGGTCTCGATCCCCTCCGCCCTCAGCGCTCCGGTGAGCGCTCCGGTCAGTGTTGCCGCTCCGGCCAGCCGCAAAAGCTGGCGCCGCGTCCAGTGAACAGTCATTTCGGTCCCCATCTATCCCTGCACTTGTAGGCCTTGCTTACAATGCCGCGTCGAAATCTGTCTTTCACGTCTCTCCACGCAATTTCACATCCGCGTGAGCCTTCGAGGCGAGATCTGCCGCAATTATGATGCATTGCAGCATAAACTTGTCTGTTGAACATTTCCAATCCGTCACAATTGCTGTAAACGGTGGAAAAACAAGCCTGTTCGGGTGGAGAGGGCAATGCGCAAGTGGGTTTACACCTTCGGCGGAGGAGCGGCCGAGGGGAGTAGGGCCGAGATCGAGCAGCTGGGAGGCAAGGGGGCCAATCTCGCCGAAATGGCGGCGCTTGGCCTGCCGGTTCCGCCCGGCCTCACGATCGTGTCAGATGCGTGTGGCCTTTTCTACAAGAGTGGAAAGACGCTCGCCGACGAGCTGAAGACCCAGGTTCTCCGCGGCATATCCGGCATCGAGGCCGCAACAGGCCGCGCCTTTGGCGACACCAGCCAGCCGCTTCTCTTGTCCGTCCGCTCCGGCTCGCGCACCTCCATGCCCGGCATGATGGACACCGTCCTCAATCTCGGCCTCAACGACCACACGGTCGAGGCGCTCGCGGAGCATTCGGGTGACGCCCGTTTCGCCTGGGACAGCTATCGCCGCTTCATCCAGATGTATGGCGATGTCGTCATGGGCCTCGATCACGAGGTCTTCGAGGAAATCCTGGAGGACGAAAAGGCAAGGCTCGGCCACGAACTCGACACCGATCTCTCGGCCTCCGAGTGGCAGCAGGTCGTGAAACTCTACAAGGAAGTGCTGGAACAGGAACTGGGCGAGCCCTTTCCGCAGGATCCGCATGTCCAGCTCTGGGGCGCGATCGGCGCGGTCTTTTCCAGCTGGATGAACCCGCGCGCCCAGACCTATCGCATGCTGCATTCGATCCCCGAAGGCTGGGGCACATCCGTCACCGTGCAGACCATGGTCTTCGGCAACCTGGGCTCCACCTCCGCCACCGGCGTCGCCTTCACCCGGAACCCTTCCACGGGCGCCAAGGAACTCTACGGCGAATTCCTCGTCAATGCGCAAGGCGAAGACGTCGTTGCCGGCATCCGCACGCCGCAATCGATCACCGAGGCGGCCCGCATCGATTCAGGCTCCGACAAGCCCTCGCTCGAAAAGCTGATGCCGGAGGCGTTTGCCGAATTCTGCGCGATCTGCGACCGGCTCGAGGCCCATTACCGCGACATGCAGGATCTCGAATTCACCATCGAGCGCGGCAAGCTCTGGATGCTGCAGGCCCGCTCGGGCAAGCGCACGACCAAGGCCGCGATGAAGATCGCCGTCGACATGGCGGCGGAAGGGCTGATCTCGGAGGAAGAGGCGGTGATGCGCATCGAGCCCTCATCGCTCGACCAGCTGCTGCACCCGACCATCGACCCGCGCGTCACTCGCCATGTCATCGGCTCGGGCCTGCCCGCCTCGCCGGGCGCGGCGACCGGCGCCATCGTGTTTACGGCGGAAGAGGCGGTCGAAGCCGAAAGCGAAGGCCGCAAGGTCATTCTCGTCCGCGTCGAAACCAGCCCCGAAGACATCCACGGCATGCATGCAGCCCAGGGCATCCTGACGACCCGTGGCGGCATGACCAGCCATGCGGCCGTCGTTGCCCGTGGCATGGGCATCCCTTGCGTCTCCGGTGCCGGCACCATGCGCGTCGACCTGCGCAATGAGAAGCTGGTTGGCATGGGTGTCACCCTCACCAAGGGCGACATCATCACCATCGACGGCTCCTCCGGCCAGGTACTGAAGGGCGAAGTGCCCATGCTTCAGCCGGAACTCTCGGGCGATTTCGCCCAGTTGATGCAATGGGCCGACCGCACCCGCCGCATGACGGTGCGCACCAATGCCGATACGCCCGCCGACGCCCGCGCCGCCCGCTCTTTCGGGGCAGAGGGCATTGGGCTCTGCCGCACCGAACACATGTTCTTCGAGGGCGAGCGCATCCATGTGATGCGCGAGATGATCCTCGCCGAAGACGAGGCCGGCCGCCGCGCGGCACTCGACAAGCTGCTTCCCATGCAGCGCTCCGACTTCACCGAGCTTTTCACCATCATGCACGGGTTGCCGGTGACGATCCGCATGCTCGATCCGCCGCTGCATGAATTTCTGCCGAAGTCGGACGAGGAGATCGAGGAAGTGGCCTATGCCATGGGCCTCGAACCCGGCTTCATGCGCCGCCGCATCGATGCCCTGCACGAGTTCAACCCGATGCTCGGCCATCGCGGCTGCCGTCTCGCCATCTCCTATCCCGAGATCGCCGAAATGCAGGCCCGCGCCATCTTCGAGGCAGCCGTCACTGCTGCCCGCGAAACGGGCGCTGCCGTCGTGCCGGAAATCATGGTGCCGCTGGTCGGCCTGCGATCCGAGCTCGATTACGTCAAGGCCGTCATCGACCGCGTGGCCGCCGAAGTCATGGGCGAAGCCGAACTCGAGATCTCCTATCTCGTCGGCACCATGATCGAGCTGCCGCGCGCCGCAATCCGCGCCCATATCATCGCCGAAGCCGCCGAATTCTTCTCCTTCGGCACCAACGACCTGACCCAGACCACCTTCGGCATGTCCCGCGACGACGCCGCACGCTTCATCCCGACCTATCAGAAGAAGGGCATCATCGTGCAGGACCCCTTCGTCTCCCTCGATTTCGACGGCGTCGGCGAACTCATCCGCATCGCCGCCGAACGCGGCCGCAAGACGCGCCCCGACATGAAACTCGGCATCTGCGGCGAACACGGCGGCGACCCGACCTCGATCCATTTCTGTGAGGATGTCGGGCTGGACTATGTGTCGTGCTCGCCGTTCCGCGTGCCGATTGCGCGGTTGTCGGCGGCCCAGGCGGCGATCAAGGCGAAGGCGTGAGGGGATGGCTGAGATTGTTTCTGACTACGATCCAGCCGAAGACCTCACTTCACCGGAAGCGCTTTCCGTCTTCGTCAATGAGGCGCTGAAGACCGAAGATGCAGACTATATCGCGCACGCACTCGGTGTCTGCGCCAGAGCAAGTGGCATGGCCGGGATTGCCGAGGTGACCACGCTGTCCAGCGAGGGTAATCCGACGCTCAAGACCACGCTTGCAGTGATGAAGGCGCTCGGGATTTCGCTGACAGCGGATGTGTCCGCAACACCCGCCCCGACATGAAACTCGGCATCTGCGGCGAACACGGCGGCGACCCGACCTCATCCACTTCTGCGAGGATGACGGCCTGGATCATGTCTCCTGCTCGCCGTTTCGTGTGCCGATTGCGAGGCTCTGGGCGGCCCAGGCGGCGATCAAGGCGCGGGGGTGATGGGGCTATGGGATATCTGCCTCTTGAGGGGTGGTGCCAAAACGACCTGCGCGACGTATTCTAACAGCTGATCATTGAGGCTTGTAAAGTCAATGAATAAACCGAAGCATTTCACTAGGACTATTCAGGTGTACAGTCGGAGCGGAGAATATTCCGCAGCCGCCATTGCGGGAGCAACTGCCTCTGGTCGACCGGACTACGAAGACGAAACCAAATGGTCCAAACCGGCAAAGACCCGTCCGGGAAATCCCAGCGGGCTAACGTTGTCGCAACATGTGTTTCCAGCCAAGTGCATCGCAAGATTCACGGATGCCGGCGGTACACTGCAGGTGCATGATCTGCTTAGGGGGCGAACGCGCAAAGCAAAGCCCAAGGACCAAATTTTCTGCGCCAGAAGGGCTTGGGATCAACGATCTGAGTCCGGATATATGCGAGATATAGAAATTAGATTTCAAGCAGCTGCAGAAGCCGTTATCGCGAAACGATGCGGCTTGGTTCAAGGGCCGGATAGGCGCAGTGTTGATGATTTTTTTGCGCTTTGGTACGTGAGATCCCGATTCAATCAATTGAGGGATCAGGAAACTGAATTAGTCGGCTTAGATGGTGATGAACTCACATTGGAGCAAGAAGAGAATTTGGAGCGGGACCACTATGTTTTTGTTAGGAGCGGCGGTTTCGTGCCGACCAGACACCTTAATGGCATTTGGATTCAGCAGAGCGTTGACGAGTTCTGTAAACGCTTTAAGCCTGTTTCGACTTGGCGGGTCGTTGTATCTGAAGGCGGCCAGTACATTGTTCCTGACGTACCAACGCAATGGATTATACCGCTCACCCCTGATTTAGCATTAATCGGAAACGTCTCAGATAGCTCGATAACTCAAGATAACCTTGCGCAACTGAATCGAGATACCGTTGCCGGAAGCCGTTACTATTATTTTGCAAGGCAATTGGATCAGTGCCCATGCCAAATTTAGACCGCATACCTTAGTGCGCATCGTGCCATCCTTGGATTGCATTTGTGCTTGGGAGGTCGGAGCGAGTCGCGACAAGAAATGCCTGCAATCGATCGACATAGGCAAGAGCCACTGTCTGGTCCGCACGCTCCGCGATGTATCGCGCCAGTGCGTCGATATCCTGTCTCGCCTCGCGTGTCAGGCGAAGCCGATATTTCATTCTGCAGCCGAAGCCTTGCCGGACTTCAGCCCCTCGCGGATACCATCAAACGCTGCATCCAGATCCAGCAAGCTCTCAGGCTCGGCCATCGCCCTGTCATAGGTCGGCGCTACCTCGTCGCGAAGCCAGTCCTCCAGCGCGTCTTCGTTTGACGCGAGCAGTCTCAGCCCTTCCGAAACAACCTGGCTTTCATTGGCATAGTCCCCAGACGCCACCTTAGAGCGGATCAGGTCGAGAAGATCTTCGGGCAATGTTACGGTCACGGTCTGGTATCTGGACATAACGATCCTTCCTGACGGTGCTGGCATGATAACACCGTCCGCCCTCTGCCGCTACGCCGACACCTGCGGGCCGACATAAGACATCCCCGGGCCAATTTCACCGCCTGTCACGGCTCAAATGGTCCATGCTTTTTGCCGGAAACTGGTCCTTCGTTTGATGCCAGTTGGATGCGATAATCCGAAGACGTCACCGGAGATCCAAATGTACACCCCTCCAGCATTCGTTGTGTCCGAAAGGTCCGAGCTGCATGCGATGATGCGCCAGTGTCATCTGGCCAACTTCATCACCGCGACAGTGGCAGGGCCGATGGCAACGCCCCTGCCACTGTTGCTTGATGAAACCGAGGGCGAAATGGGGGTGCTCTACGGCCATCTCGCAAGACCCAATCCGCAATGGCAGGCGGATGTCGTCGGACACGGCCTGGCCGTGTTCATGGGCCCCGACGCCTATGTCACGCCATCCTGGTACGCGACGAAAGCCGAGCATGGAAAAGTGGTGCCAACCTGGAACTATGCAGCCGTGCACGCCTCGGGCCCGGTCGAGTTCTTTGATGATGCCGATCGCCTGCTCGAGGTCGTCAACCGCCTGACCAATCACCACGAAGCTTCCCGCAAACAGCCCTGGACCGTCGCGGATGCTCCGGAGACCTTCATCAGCGGACAGTTGCGCGGCATCATCGGCGTGCGCATGCCGATCGTCGATCTCAAGGGGAAGCGCAAGATGAGCCAGAATCGCCCCGAGGCGGATCGGGAGGGCGTCAGGCGCGGCCTGGAGGAACGGGGTGAGCGACACGACATCACGGTTGCCGCCATGGTTCCGACCTGAACGCCGAACTGGCGCGCGCCGAGGATCCCGACGTTTGCGATCAACCTGCGGATCGCAAATGGCCTTAGAGCCGGCGCCCGTTCCTGCAGCGCGATTGCCCCCGGGACGGCCAGAGGCTAACGTCCGGACATCACGGGCACCGCCCGTGCCCGCCACCCACCCGGAGATACCCATGCCCGGCTATTCCGCCCGCCCGCCCGCCATCCCTACCGTGGTCCTCGACGATGCCGTCACCCGCATCACCCGCTGGGATTTCGAGCCGGGAGCTGCGACGGGCCATCACACCCATGGCCTCGGCTATGTCGTCGTGCCGCTCACCGATTGCCATTTCCTCATCGAGGATGCCGAAGGCGAGCGCCGCGTGACGTCGAAGACCGGCGAGGCCTATCGGCGGGATGCCGGCGTCGAGCATAATGTCATCAATGGCGGCGACCAGCCGATGAGTTTCATCGAGATCGAGTATAAATGAGCAAGACGGAAGATCCGGCGGGCGATCAGCCGGTGCCGCAATTCGTTACCGCCTTCGAGCCGCAGCATGGCGTGGCGGTGCCCGTGGCAGACGGCGTCGAGCGTCTCACAGCGCCCAATCCGAGCCCTTTCACATTCCACGGCACCAACACCTATATCGTCGGTCAGAAATCCGTCTGCGTCGTCGATCCCGGCCCCGATAACGACGCGCATTTTGATGCGCTGATGGAGGCATTGCAGGGCAGGGAGGTCACCCATATCGCCGTCAGCCACACCCATCGCGACCATTCCCCGCTCGCCCGTCGGCTAAAGGAAGCGACCGGCGCGATCATCGTCGCCGAAGGCCCGCATCGCCCGTCGCGTCCGCTCTTTGAAGGCGAGGTGAACCCCTTCGCCGAAAGCTCCGACACCGATTTTGTCCCCGACCTTGCCCTTGCCGACGGCGAGACCGTCGAAGGTGATGGCTGGAAGCTCACCGCCGTGCATACCCCCGGCCACACCGCCAACCACGCAGCCTTTACGCTTGATAACACCGGCATCCTCTTTTCCGCCGATCACGTCATGGCCTGGGCCACCTCGATCGTCGCCCCTCCCGATGGCGCCATGGCCGACTATATGGCTTCGCTCGACCGGCTGCTCACGCGTGACGACCGCCTGTATCTGCCCGGCCATGGCGGTCCGGTCAGCGAGCCCCGCGCTTTTGTCCGGGCGCTGCGCACCCATCGTCTGATGCGCGAGCGCGCCGTGCTGGAGCGCATTCGACAAGGCGATCGCCGGATATCGGACATGGTCAAGGTCATCTACGCCACCACCGATTCCCGCCTGCATGGGGCAGCTGCCCTTTCAGTGCTCGCCCATCTCGAGGACCTCGTGGAGAAGGGCCTGATCGCTACGGACGGTCCGGCGAAGCTGTCGGGAGAGTATCGGCCGGCTTGAGAGGTCATGAGCCTTCGGCTTGCCCCCTCTGTCCGCTGCGCCGACATCTCCCCCACAGGTGGGGAGAGTGGAGGGTTCGGCAGCGCCGGCGTTTTCCGCTCTCCCCCCGTGTGGGGGAGATGGCCGCCCTTCGACAAGCTCAGGAGGCCAGAGGGGGCAAGCGGCACAAGGCCAGCCTCAGTTCCCGGCAATCCCCAGAAGCTCCGCATCCAGCGCATGCAGGAAGCCCTCGGCAATCTCATCGCTGATCCCCAGATCATGCGGCCCGTAGCGTGAGGCGACGCGGATGTCGACGAGCGTCATCTCCGCTTCTTCGCGAAGCCGCACGACGGCATCGAAGGGCAGCCCAAGCACCAGCGTGCGGGTGGCAAACTGCAGCCGGGCCGTCCCCTCCGGTTCGCCGTCATCCAGTGGCACGAGCAGGCTCGGCTCGGGGCGCGCGGTCGGCAGCGGCCCGCTTTCCGGCAGTGCGTCCTGGGACGCGGGTGCTGCGCCCTGGGCTTCCGCCTCGACCGGGACTTCCGTCGTCGGCCGCAGTTCCAGCGCCGGCAGGCCGTATTCCTCGCCCCGGCTTGCCGTCACCACCAGCCGGTTTTCGCCCGCGACCTTGCGTACCGCCTCATAGACGCGGTCGATTGCCCCTTCATAGCGCCGGCCGTTCAAGCCCGGATAGGCGGCAAGCTGCGCCTCGCCGGCATTGTCAGGCAGGGCAGGGCGGGGCAAGAGATTTTGCGGCGCATCCGGCAGGGAAACGAAGGCCGGCCGATCGGCGAGATCGGTCGAAACCTCGGTCAGTTTCGGCTTGGTGACATAGAGGTAATAGCCATAGCCGGGCAGGGCGAGCGGCACGGCCGCATAGATCAGCGCCCAGGCGGAAGCCACGCCCCCGAGCGCACCGATCTGCCATAGCCGGGCAAGGCCGAGAAGCGCAAGCGGAACGGCAAGCGCCGCCGGCACGGCAGCTGCCAGCACCAAAAGCACGAAATCCGGCGTCGAGAGCGGCCCGAAGCGATGCGCCAGCACGACGATCAGCAGCAAGCCGAGCGAAAACAGCGCCAGCCGTCGCGCGAGAAAGGCGGAACGGGACACCGGACGGTCATAGCGGATATGCATCAGGATCTACCGGAATCAGAGGCGACACTGACCGCTTGTAACGGCTGACGTGGAAGGCGTCGACTGGCAATGCGGTCTGCTTCGCCTCACGCCTCACGGCTCACCGTTGCGCCGGCCGCCGAGAAGCGGATTGTCGCCGAACTCCGGTGGTGGAATGGCGTTGTCGTCGACTGGGCTGTCGAAGCTCTCCGGCGCCTCCGTAAGCCCGTCCTCGACCGCCGGATCGAGCGGTGCAAGCGACGGGTCATCGAGGAGCTCGGGCAGCGGCGGAGCATCGGGTGAAAGCGGCACGTAAAGCGAGACGGTAACGATGACCGCGATTACCATCAGCCAGGAACCGATGATCCGTGCCGGGATGGTGAGCCAGGCGCCGCGGAACGGGCGCAGCATCAAGCCGGGAACAACGAGGATCCACAGCGCGCCGAGCACGGCGGCGAAAGCGAATTCCTTGATGCCGATCCCGAAGTCGTCGAGCCCGATGAACAGCGCGAAGGAGAAGCCGACGACAGCGGCCGCAAGCGGGGCTGCAATCCGGCGCACCCGCGCCGGCAGCCACAGGACCACGCCGGACAGCATCACGGCGATGGGTGCGATCAGGAAGAGCTCGTGCCCGAGCGGGCTCTGCAGGATGGCGCTGAAGATCGGGTCGAAGAAGAGGAGCATCGGCGTGATCACGCCAAGAAAGGCGACGACAATCGAGACGACCTCGCCTCGCCGCTCGGCCATGCCGATGGCGACTGACAGGCCGAGCATGGCCAGAACCAGATCATAGATCGACAGCGTGAAGAGATAGCCGAGCTCGAAGAAGGCGAATTCATGTGGAATGGCAAGCGAACCTGCAACCGTCAGAACACCGGCGAGAAATACCGATAAGGCGATCCGGAAGCCAGGCGTGCGAACTCCGGCGCGGAAGCGTTCGGCAGCAGCGCTCGCCTTGTCCTCGGCGCCGTTGACGGTGGCCGGGTCGCGGATCGCCGCGCCGCTGCCCTCGCCATGAGCCACGCTGCGGACGGCCCCTGAAGGCCCGCTCTTCGCGACAACCCGCCCCGTTTTCCTGTGTGGCTGCTTCTGCTTCTTCATGTCCAGGGTCCGAGCTTGCGCGGCAAGCCGCAGCCCTCAGCCTATTTCACACGAGGCTTGATTTGTCACCGCTTGCCGCTGCACTCTCTCGTGAGAGGGAGGGTCCGGGCCATGGCCATCGTCATGCTGACGGCCGTCACGCGCGTCGAGCGCAAGGCCGCAACGAGTTTCGTCTTTGACACCGTCAACCGCCTCGGCGGCTGGAT
Source organism: Rhizobium sp. R86522 (assembly GCF_042466255.1). NCBI lineage: Bacteria > Pseudomonadati > Pseudomonadota > Alphaproteobacteria > Hyphomicrobiales > Rhizobiaceae > Rhizobium > Rhizobium sp. R86522. Next base: position 2,543,052 of record NZ_JAXHBX010000001.1, on the reverse strand, counting down.
CGACGACACGCGCATGTATTCGAACCTGATGAACACGATCCGGATGACGCTTCCGGCCGGCGCATTTGGCACGCTGGTCGACGTATTGGAAGAGGGCGGCATTTCCGTTGGGCCACCAGAGGGGCTGGGTGATTTCAGCGATCCCGCTATTGAGCGTATGGCAACGCTGCAGCTCACCTTCATCCACGACGAGCCGGACCTGAAGCGCGAAGTGCCCTCGGTTCCGGGCTGAAGATGCCGTGAGCACAGGCATAACACAAAAAACCCGGCGGTTGCCCGCCGGGTCTCTCGTGTTGTCTGGCAGACGCGATCAGGCGGCGCGGCGCTGATGCCGGCCTTCCTCGATCTCCTCGACGATCTTCGCCACGAAGGCATCGAGATCGCCGGGATTGCGCGAGGTGATGATAGCCTGATCCGTAACCACGGCCTCATCGCGCCAGTCGGCACCGGCATTGATCATGTCGGTCTTGATCGAGGGGAAGGAGGTCGCCTTGCGGCCCTTGACGGCACCGGCCTCGATCAGAAGCCATGGGCCGTGACAGATGGCAGCAACGGCCTTGCCGGAATTGACGAAAGTCTTCACCACGTCGACGGCCTTCTGCTCCTTGCGCAGGAGGTCGGGATTGATCTGGCCGCCGGGAATGACCAGAGCATCGAAATCATCGATTTTCACCTCGTCGAGGGTGAGATCGACATCGACAGTGTCGCCCCAGTTATTCTCGTCCCAGCTCTTGATCGGCGCCTTTTCGAGCGAGGCGATCTTGACCTTGGCGCCCTTGGCGGAGAGCTGTTCCAGCGGCACGCGCAACTCGGAGCGCTCATAGCCATGGGTGGCGAGGATAAGGATGCGGGCGGATGTGATGGAGGGCATGGGATGTCCTTTTCGTTGGTTTTCGTCGTGGGGGATGAAAAGGAAACGACGTGGCCGCAGCATCGTTCCGGGAAAAACGCACGTTCCTCCTTCCGAAGGTGTTGCCGCCCGGCTTTCGCTTTGCTAATCAGGCCGCGATTTGCAGCGCATCTTTCCGCCTGCAACTCTGTTGGGGCGTCGCCAAGCGGTAAGGCACCGGTTTTTGGTACCGGCATTCGGAGGTTCGAATCCTCCCGCCCCAGCCATCTTTTAAGCGGTCAGCACCCGTAAGTCGGCTTCATCTGCTTGTGGCCCTCAAAATGGGCGACAGAATCGGACAGCAGAATTTCGCGGATTAAGGTCGCCGGTCGTTTTCATGCGATTTCCACAGTCTTTTGTGCCAGCTCCTGTATGCGGGCCGTCTAAGAGATTGTCCCACCCAAGGCGATACGAAGCAAGAGGTTGTCTCTGCACCCGCTTGACCCGATGCACTCGTGATGCATCCTAGCTGGGGCCAGCGCGAGACCCCACAAGGTCTGCGGACGCCGGGGCTGCTTGGCGCTTCCGGTCTCTGTGGGCTGCCTGCCGACAAGCGTCGCTGCAGTACAGGCAGTCGGCACGCCTCTGTTCCCTCTGTAGCTCCTTGCAGTACGTGCAAAAGATAAGTGGCCTTCCATTGAAGGCCAAGGTGACGATTTCGTGGACCAGGAACGTGTAAAGGTCAGGTGCTTCAAGAACCGGCCGAAAGCCCCTTGGCTCATCTTCTGCCGGGAGCAACCAAAAGCCAAGCTTCATGAAGAACGGATGCCACACAAGTCCGCTCGGGGGCGGATTGACCAAAGAAAACCCACCGGGCTTTTGGAGCGCCTCGTTCAGCTCGCGCAACCTGTCGCTCCATGTGCGGATTTCGGCCACCGGGGCAAAAGTGCCTCCGTTTAAGCTTCGGTTCTCGGCAAAGGAAAGGTGACCGTAGAGGCTCGTCACTGCCCCGAGTTGTTCCGATGTGTGTGCGCTGAGAAATGTGACCACCGCCGCGCGGGCCTCCGCTGTTCCGGAGTGCAGCGTGTAATCGATGCATTCATTTCGCGTCCAGATGTGCTCCCCTTCATTGAGGCGGCCATGCGTTTTCTGGACCTCTTTCGGTCCTACCAGCACTACCTGTGCCCCCGATCTTGAAGCACTACCGCGATAGACGACCGCATTGCTCATGTCACGGCTCCGTAACACCTCGGTGTGAAGACTCGTATAGCACAGACGTCTAATGTTGGCGTCGGCCAATTTCCATGCAACGTTTTTGCCGACGGTTGAAGGTCATGCGAACTTGCTCCGTTACTTCAGGTGACCGCCATAGGAGGAAAACATGGCAAACAATGACGACGGTGATGACGGGCTGATTGGCCCCCGCGAGATCGAGAGGTTAACGACCCTTTCTCGTATGACAATATGGCGTTTGCGAAAGCAGGGTCTCTTCCCACCGGCAGTCCGCCCATCGCCTGGAAGGTTGGCTTATCGACGGCGGGAGTTCCGAGACTGGTTCGGGAGCCTCCGCTGAGCTCTCTGAAAGATATAGAACATGTCAAAGCGTCGGCTTCGAAATGCCGGCGCTTTGACATGTTCTGTTGGCATAGCCGACACGCAGAAGCACCGCACGTGCAGTGCCAACTGAAAGCGCGGAGCCATGCAGGTATGTGAAGTCAAAGACACGGTGAGCCTAGAGCTGTCGGTTGCCTTCATGGCCCGGCCGCATTCTTGCAGGTGAACCCGATTGCGGTTCCTTGACGATCATAGACAAGTTCTATCCCGTATCTCTCAAACACCGCCATAACACGGTCCAACGAAGCAGTCGTAACAAGTCCGTCTTTTTCAAGCTTAAACACTGTTCTCGTGGACACTCCTGCGGCTATTGCGAGCTCCTTGTGCGTAAACATGAGATAAGCCCTTACAGCGCGGGCGATTGGGGGCGTCACTGTCAGCACGGCCAGCTGCCTCCTATTTGATCGACACAGCGGGCGTAGCTTCTTATGCGAGCCATCGAACTCCAACTCCGTAAAACCTTTTCGTGCTGGCATCACTCCAGCCAAGGAACTCGATCCGCTGCTGCTCGTAGTATTCCTGCATGGTCGCGGAAGAGGCTGCCCAATGACTGCCCCGCTCCAGGTCTTTCACCGTTGCCAGAGACAGCCCCACGTCATTGGCGACCTCCGCCTGCGTTCTGTTCAGAAGCGCACGCGCGGCGCGGAACGATATGCCAAGGGGTTCTGACCAGTACTTGCCACGATCGCCTGCTAGCAGTTCTGGTGTCATAGGCGCGCGCCATCTTGCTCCCCCGCCTGAGACCGAGGAGCCGATGGACGCCTGACCAAGAAACTCGATTCCACGCTCCGTGTAGAAGTCGACTAGCTTCAGATTGATACCGAGCATCGCTTCTGACGTTTCGGCTGTTGATATGTATCTACGCGTTACTCCAGCCTGGTTCGCGGCCTCCTGCTGCGAGAGAGCCATCAATGCGCGTGCGACCCGAAGGGCCTCCGGTGGAGCTGGTAACCTCATCTGCCCGACAAGCCGGTCGCGCGAGAATAAGTCAACATAGCTATTTAGGGTCTTTAAATATCCTCCAGGTAGGTTATAAAGCGACTCATGGGATGAAAAAATATCCTAGATAATTTGAGTGTGAGTGCATCTCGACTGATTCGCATATCTCGCGCAGCGCTGTGCGAATTGCATGTGCACTGTGGTCAGCTCGTAGACGGCATCAGTGCGACAAGAATGGCGGAAGGTTTGCGGATAAACGCACACGGTAGGCCCGGTTCCGTTTCCAGCTCGAGCTTTTACTAGGGGACACATAGATGCCGAATGACGCCTGGGGCAGATGGCCGCGAACGCTCTGGAGACGAACTCTGCCCGACGGCGGCCTTTTAACGGTCCCTGTCTTCATGGCGTACTGCGGTATCGCCGCTGCGCTGCGTCCGTGGGCCAGAACTTCGGAGAAGGCGATACTGACGCTCGATGTCACGGGAGACTATTGCCGGGAAGTCCACATTGCCGCGGCCGAGGCCTTTGTCAGCGGAATCTGGGATACGAAGGACTGGGAGAAACATGTCTTCGAGTGGTCGCCGAAATCGTTGCCGGATCAAATCCGAGCAGAGAAGAATCAGATGGGAGTCTTTTTTTCGCCTCCACGCTATTCGCTGACCGATGACGACCGGCTGTTCTCCGATGCGGTCATTCAGCTGCCGCCACGCACTCCGCGTCATGCAATAGCGGCACTCCGGCATGCTGGACTTCCGGTCGACCCAACAACCATAGAACTATTGATCTCTAAATCCTGGGATACGCTGAACAGCGCATTTCAAAGTCGTCGCCATCCTCTGCGAGCCCTAAGTTTGGTTCGTCACGCGACTAAAGCAAAACGACTTCTGCAGCCAGTTCCACAAAATTCGATGCCACCTAAGCTCACGCTTGACGACATGCATGGGTTCGATCCTGCTGTCGCTTGGGGCCATAGTTTAGCGAAAGATTTAGCAAGCTACAGGGCAGACGTCATTCCATGGATGTTGATTTCCATTGAGAGCTGACCCGGCGCAGCCAGATATTTCCATTGAGAATTGACCCATGTTTCAACCGTCCCTCGCATGTTTTCAGCGGGGGCTCTGGAGTGATCGACATGGCGTTACTGAGCGTGATCCGGCGCTGGCATTTTCGAGAGCATCTATCGATCCGGGAGATTTGCCGCAGGACCGGCTTGTCCCGGAATACCATCCGCAAATATCTGCGCGCCGACGGCGTGGAGCCAAAGTTCAACGTGCCGGAGAGGCCGAGCAAGCTTGATCCGTTTGCAGATCGGTTATCGGCCTGGCTGAAGACGGAGTCGAAGAAAGGCCGCAAGCAGAAGCGGACGATGAAGCAGCTACACGTTGATCTTGTCAGCCTCGGCTACAAGGGGTCCTACAATCGTGTGGCGGCATTTGCGCGGGAATGGCGCAATGATCGTCAGAGGGAATTGCAGACGACGGGCCGCGGTACATTTGTGCCCCTGACGTTCGAACCAGGCGAGGCCTTCCAGTTCGACTGGTCAGAAGATTGGGCGATCATCGGCAATGAGCGCACCAAGCTGCAGATCGCCCACACGAAGCTGAGCTACTCCAGGGCCTTCATCGTCCGGGCATACCTCCTGCAGACGCATGAGATGCTGTTCGATGCCCATAACCATGCCTTCCGTGTCTTCGGTGGCATTCCTGGTCGCGGCATCTACGACAACATGCGCACGGCGATCGACAAGGTCGGTCGTGGCAAGGAGCGCGACGTCAACGTCCGCTTCATGGCGATGGCCAGCCATTATGTGTTCGAGCCCGAGTTCTGCAATCCGGCTTCCGGCTGGGAGAAGGGACAGGTCGAGAAGAACGTGCAGGATGCGCGTCATCGCTTCTTTCAACCGATCCCGCGCTTTCCATCACTGGGGGCCCTGAACGATTGGCTCGAGGAGCGTTGCAAGGAGTTCTGGGCCAACACACCCCACGGTCAGATGCGTGGCACCATTGCCGACATCTGGGCCGAGGAAGTCCCAGCTCTCATGGCGCTCTCCAGGCCGTTCGACGGGTTCGTCGAATATACGAAGCGGGTCACGCCAACCTGCCTCGTGCATCTGGAGCGCAATCGCTACAGCGTTCCGTCATCCTTCGCCAATCGACCGGTGAGCCTCCGGGTCTATCCGGATCGTGTCGTGGTCGCCGCAGAAGGCCAGATCGTCTGCGAGCACCGCCGCGTCATAGATCGGTCCCATGATCGGCCGGGTCAGACCATCTACGACTGGCGTCACTATCTGGCGGTGGTGCAGCGTAAGCCTGGTGCTCTTCGTAACGGCGCACCGTTCATTGAGCTTCCCGATGCATTCCGGACCTTGCAGCAATACCTGCTCAAGAAGCCGGGGGGCGATCGGGAGATGGTCGATATCCTGGCGCTGGTCCTTCAGCACGACGAGCAGGCAGTCCTGTCTGCCGTCGACATGGCGCTGAAGTCTGGCGTTCCGACCAAGACGCATGTGCTGAACCTGCTGCATCGGCTCGTTGACGGCAAATCCTTCACGCCGCCAACCCTCGATACCCCTCAGGCACTGACGCTCACCAATGAACCCAAGGCTAATGTTGAACGATACGACACCTTGAGAAAGACGGAGGCTCGCCATGCGTCATAATCCAGCAAGCGGCGCGATCGTCATCATGCTGCGGCAGTTGAAGATGCATGGCATGGCCCAGGCCGTCGGGGAACTTACTGAGCAGGGATCACCCGCGTTCGAGGCTGCCCTTCCGATCCTGTCGCAGCTTCTCAAGGCAGAGATGGCGGAGCGCGAGGTTCGATCAACGGCCTATCAGCTCAAGACAGCACGCTTTCCAGCCTACCGTGACCTGAATGGCTTCGACTTTACCAGCAGCGAGATTAACGAGGCGCTCGTGCAACAGCTTCATCGCTGTGACTTCCTCGATGACTCCAACAATATCGTTCTGGTCGGCGGACCTGGCACGGGAAAGACGCACATTGCCACCGCGCTCGGCGTTCAGGCAATTGAACACCACCACAAGCGGGTAAGGTTCTTCTCGACGGTCGAACTGGTCAACGCGCTCGAGCAAGAGAAGGCACAAGGCAAGTCAGGACAGATCGCCAATCGGCTCGTCCACTCTGATCTCGTCATTCTCGACGAGCTGGGATACCTGCCATTCAGTACTTCAGGCGGGGCGCTGCTCTTCCACCTGCTCAGCAGACTTTATGAGCGCACCAGCGTCATCATCACCACCAACCTCAGCTTCAGTGAATGGGCAAGCGTCTTTGGCGACGCAAAGATGACCACCGCGCTGCTCGACAGGCTCACCCACCACTGCCACATCCTCGAAACCGGAAACGACAGCTTCCGCTTCAAGAACAGCTCGGCGCATCAGCCCAAAACATCAAAGGAGAAACGCAGGAACTTGACCCAGACCAACAACACGAACGATACCTAAAGGCGGGTCAATTCTCGGTGGAAACGCCGGGTCAGCTCTCAGTGGAAATCAACATGCCGGTCACTGCCGCCTTCGGAAGCCGTCCCTGTCTCGCGGCTTCGATCATGGATAGGAACTCGGCGACCACCGCATGTTTCCGTCGTTCGGCTTCGGCCTGGCTATGGGTGTCGAGCGAACGCTTCAGGCGCGTCTTACCGATGGTCTTCACCAACTCTCTAGGGACTGGCACGGTCACTCGCCAGCCGCCGTTGTTCATCTTTTCAAGGTAGGTCGGAGCGCGATTGCGGGGCAAAGAATGTACCTCAAAATGGCCTCTTCAATGTACCGCATGTCTATGAAAACGCTGGATAGTTTGCAAGATCAAACAGTTGGGTGTGTCCCAAATGAGGGTCCTGGCGCCCCAGCCATCTCCAAAGGCGGTCTTTCAAAAGTGATATGCGTACTTCGGTTGCGGCTCGCGCGTCCGTCATGCCACGCAGCCTGTCCATACTTGTCGTGACCCTTCATCCTGCGCGGGATTATGCACAAGCCGTCTAAACTTGACTGAAACGGAAAGGTTGTGCTCAACGGCACATCCGGCGCGCTGAAGCCGCTGGAAGCCTTGTCGCGCGTCCCGGGTCTTGCCATGGATGAGGTGACACGTCCCGGCCGCTTGCCAGTGCCCTTTGCGGGTGCCATGGACCATTGCAGGATCATCGCATGCTGAAACAGTTTTTCGCCTATTACCGCCCGTGGAAAGGTCTGTTCTGGCTGGATTTTTCCTGTGCCGTTGTTTCTGGCCTGCTGGAGCTTGCCTTCCCGCTCGCCGTCACCGCTTTCATCGACAGGCTGCTGCCGACCGGCAACTGGACGCTGACGCTGATTGCCGCCGCCGGCCTGCTCGCGATCTATGTCGTCAATGCAGCCCTGATGGCAATCGTCATCTATTGGGGTCACAAGCTCGGCATCAATATCGAGACGGCGATGCGCGCCAGGGCCTTCGAGCATCTGACGACGCTCTCCTGGCGCTGGTATGATACGGCCCGCACCGGCAAGCTGGTCGCCCGCGTCACGCGTGACCTAGAAGAAGTGGGAGAGGTCGCCCATCACGGGCCAGAAGATCTCTTCATCGCCATCATGACCTTTGTCGGCGCCTTCATCCTGATGCTCAACATGCATGTCGAACTCGCGCTGGTCACGGCCCTCATCGTGCCGGGCACGGTTGCCATCGTCTCGATCTATGGCAGCCGCATGACCCGCACCTGGCAGGAGATCTATGGCCGCATTGGCGCCTTCAATGTGCGCCTGGAAGAAACGATCGGCGGCATTCGCGTCGTCCAGGCCTATGCCAACGAGGATCATGAGCGGAAACTCTTTGCCAAAGATAATGCCAGCTACCGCAAGACCAAGCTCGACGCCTACAAGGTCATGGCCGCCTCGTCCTCCCTGCACTACATGGGCATGCGCTTCGTCCAGGTGGTGATCATGGTGATCGGCTCGGCCTATGTGCTCTCGGGCGCCATGACGACCGGCAGCTTTGTCGGTTTCCTGCTTCTGGTCGGCGTCTTCTTCCGCCCGCTCGACAAGATCAGCGCCGTCATCGAAACCTATCCGCGCGGCATCGCCGGCTTCCGCCGTTACCTTGATCTGCTCGCGACCGAACCGGAGATCACCGACAGCCCGAACGCCCGCCCGGTCTCGACGCTATCAGGCGAAATCGCCTTCTCCAACCTCACCTTTGCCTTCACGCCCGGCCGCCCCGTGTTGCATGACATTTCGCTGCATGTGAGGCCGGGGGAAACGATCGCCTTCGTCGGCGAGTCCGGTGCCGGCAAATCGACGCTTCTGTCGCTTTTGCCGCGCTTCTACGAGCCGACCTCGGGCACCATCACCATCGACGGTCTGGCTCTGCCGGACATGACCGTCGAGAGCCTGCGTCGCCAGATCGGCCTCGTCTCGCAGGATGTCTTCCTGTTCGGTGGAACGCTGCGGGAAAACATCGTCTATGGTCGCATCGGCGCAAGCGACGACGAGGTGCTGGAGGCCTGCCGCCGGGCCCAGCTCTCGACCATGCTGGAAAACCTTCCCGAGGGCCTCGACACCATCGTCGGCGAGCGCGGCATCATGCTGTCCGGCGGCCAGAAACAGCGTGTGGCGATTGCCCGCGCCTTCCTCAAGGATCCGCCGATCCTGCTGCTCGACGAAGCGACGTCAGCGCTGGACAGCACGACGGAGCGCGAGATCCAGTCTGCGCTGGAGGAGCTGTCCAAGGGCCGCACGACGCTTGTCGTCGCCCATCGGCTTGGCACCATCCGCAATGCCGATCGCATCGTCGTCATGCAGCAGGGCCGCATCGTCGAAGTCGGCAACCATGCCGAACTGATGAAGCGGCAAGGCGCCTACGCAAAGCTTGCGGCCTGATGGACAAAGGGCAGGCGCCCGGCACATCAGTTCCGATAGGCTGCGGCGCGCGTGGCCGTCGATCAGGCGTTCAAATGCGGGCTGATAATGCTACGCCCAGGGGCGCCGCTCGCTCGTCGTCGATCGCCGGTTCCGCCTCGATCTTGCGAAATTCCGAAGGCGGACGTCCATAGCGGCTGACGAAAAGCTGGCGCATGTTCGTCTGGCTGCCAAGGCCGGCGAGGCGCGCGACATCCTTGATCTTGCGCTCCCCTGACCGGAGCATTTCACGGGCATAGGCCAAGCGGACCGACAGCACGAAATCACCCACCGTCTGGCCGGTCCTTTGCTTGAAGGCGCGTGACAGGGTGCGCTCACTCATCGCGACCATGCTGGCAAGTCGGCTGACGGTGAGGTCGGCCGAGGGGTTTGCGATTACCCATTCCTGGATACGCTCGACCGGGCTGCGTCGATCGCCATGCACCAGATGTGTGCCGCCATTGGCGAAGCGAGGACGCATGTCCGGAAACCGGTCGGTAAAACGCTGGCTGACATCCATCGCCGCCTCATGGCCAAGGTCTTCCTCGATGAGGGCCAAAGCGAGCGACAGCCCGACGGCCGGCCCGCGTGCACTCCAGATCTTGCCGCTCTTGTGCAGATCGTAATTGGCGTCGACGATCGTCTGGTCGCAGAGCGTCGCGAGACGTTCCTCGACCGCGCTGTCCGCCGCCACGGTCTGTCCGCGCGTCATCCCGGCGGCAGCAGCCAAAAGGACGCCGTTTCCGAGTGCCACAATCCGGCGGATCGACTTGCCGCGCCGGGCGAGAAATACGCTGCATTCGAGATCCTGATCCTGCAGGTCGCTCACCGAGGAGTTCGGCAGGATCAGCGTATCAATGTCCAGGGGCGCGCTGGTGATGTCATGGGCGGCCTGGACCCTGATCCAGGGCTCCTCGGCCTGAAGGCTGTCCTGCCCATAGGCGCAGGTCGTGAGCAGATAGGATGCTTCGCCATTCGGGTCGCGTGCTGACCGAAGTGCCTCGACGAAGGACGCCAGATCTAACATTCCGCAATTGCTGCGCAGCACAATCATCACTGTCCGCATCGCTGTCCGGTCCTTAGGGCGCCAATGGTCGTAATGTGCTCATCTTGATGAAAAATGCGAATTTATGAACAAATTTTGACCTAGGAATGTCTAAAAACTAGTCAGTATGATTATTTGCGGATTATGGTATCAGTATAAACCAAATTGTATTGATGTGTTGTTGCATTGGATTTCGTTGATGACTTCGAGTCCGGTTATAACAAATAATATATGACAATTTGAATGGCGCTGCAGACCTTTTTTGGTTATTAATTGCATGGTGTCGGCGTGTGAATTCTATGTTGCACCGCAACTATTCGGACATTTTGCGACAAGATTCCGACAACTGCGCAAGTCAGTGACACACTGCACTTCCCATTCTCCGCGAACGGCTCCTAACGTTAAGTCAAGATTAACCTTTCGGGTCTTGCCGCTTCCCCATCTTGCTTGACGTGTCTCAATTCGAGGACGCATTCGAGAGCGCGGCGAAGCGGGCAGGGCCATCCCGGGTCAATCGACGATTGAACTCATGAGGAGTCCGAGCCCGTGCGAGATTTGCTTCGCTATGCAACCTGGTTGGCCATCGTCGTGGCGATGTTCGTATTGATCGCCCAGCCTGTCGGCCATGCCGCGCGCTTCAACCTTTCCATCATCGTGATCGCCCTTCTCGGCGCCATCATGCTGCTGAAGCTCGACGGCTTCTGGCGCCACATCTTCCTGGCGCTGGCGAGCGTCGTGATCCTGCAATATGCCTATTGGCGCACGACGAGCACCCTGCCGCCGCTGGAGGATCTCTATTCCTTCATTCCCGGTGTCATTCTCTACGCCGCCGAGATGTACTGCATCCTGATGCTCGGCATCAGCCTCTTCGTCGTCGCCGATCCGATTGATCGCCCGCGGGCGCCGCAGCTGGCCGACGACGAGAGCCCGACCGTCGACGTCTTCATCCCCACCTACAATGAAGATCGCGAGATCCTGGCGCTCACCGTGGCGGCAGCCAGGGCGATGGACTATCCCTCGGACAAGTTCACCGTCTATCTCCTCGACGACGGCGGCACCGATCAGAAGCGCAATGCCGACGATCCGGTCGCCGCCGCCAAGGCGAAGGAGCGCGCGGCGATCCTCAAGGATCTCTGCAGCGACCTCGGCGCCGTCTACATGACCCGTCAGGAGAACGTGCATGCCAAGGCCGGCAATCTGAATGCCGCGCTCTGGCGCACCCATGCCGATCTTGTCGTCGTCTTCGACGCCGATCATGCTCCGGAACGCAACTTCCTGCGCGAGACCGTCGGCTACTTCCTGGAGGACGAGCGCCTGTTCCTCGTCCAGACGCCGCACTTCTTCTCCAACCCGGATCCGATCGAACGCAATCTCGGTACCTTCGGCCGCATGCCCTCCGAGAACGAGATGTTCTACGGCAAGATCCAGAAGGGCCTCGACCGCTGGAATGCCTCCTTCTTCTGCGGATCGGCCGCTGTCCTGCGCCGTGAGGCTCTGGAAGAGGTCGGTGGCTTTTCGGGCATCACCATCACCGAGGATTGTGAGACCGCCCTCGAACTCCACGCCCGCGGCTGGAACAGCCTCTATATCGACAAGCCGCTGATTTCGGGCCTGCAGCCGGAAACCTTCGCCAGCTTCGTCGGCCAGCGTTCCCGCTGGTGCCAGGGCATGGTGCAGATCCTGATGCTCAAGAACCCGCTCTTCAAGCGTGGCCTCTCCCTGCCGCAGCGCCTGAGCTATATCTCGAGCTCGCTCTTCTGGTTCTTCCCCTTCGTGCGCGCCGTCTTCTTCGTCGCCCCGCTGCTGTTCATCCTCTTCGACATGAAGATCTTCGTCGCGTCCTTCGAAGACTTCTTCGCCTATACGGTCATGTATCTGATCGTCGGGGAAATGGTTCGCAGCTACCTCTATGGCAGCGTTCGCTGGCCCTGGATTTCCGAACTCTACGAATATGTGCAGTCGGTCTATCTGTTCCAGGCGATCATCAGCGTGCTCCTGAAGCCGAAGAGCCCGACCTTCAAGGTGACCGCCAAGGGCGTCTCCCTGAAGCAGGACCGCCTTTCGGAGCTCTCGCTGCCCTACTTCATCATCTTCGGCATCCTGTGCTTCACGCTGTTTGTCGCGGCCTATCGCTACAACACCGAGCCTGAGATCTCGAGCCTGCTCCTGATCGTCGGTGCCTGGAACTGGATGAACCTGATGATCGCCGGCTGTGCGCTGGGCGTCGTCACCGAACGCAGCCAGGACCTCGCCGGCGTCGAGCTGCCGCTGCGCACCAATGTCGAGCTGCAGTTCGGCGAGACCGTCCTGCGCGGGGCAATCACCGAGGCCTCCGCCAAGGGTGCCAAGCTCATCCCGGCCCAGGGCGCCTCCCGCATGCTGCGGAAGGGTGAATACGGCCGCCTCCAGCTGCTCAACGTCTCATCGACCATGCTCGTCACCTCGCTGCCCGTCAGCATTGCCGGCGGAGCACCCGACGAAGACGGCGCGATCGCCCTGCGCTTCGATGCCGAGCCGTATCACTTTCCGATCATCGCGGAACTCTTGATGCACGACATGTCGGTGGTCCGTGAACAGCGTGCCCTGCGCCAGCGCCCAAAGAGCATGATCGCCGGCAGCATTCGCATCCTGCGCTGGGCGATCATGTGCCCGCTCGCCGCGATCGGCGTCGCGCTCGGTGGCAAGCCGACCGACAAGGCCGAGCCGCAGAGACTGAAACCTCTTGCCGGTGCGGCCCTGGCCGCTGCCCCGGTCCGTCACCAGGAGGCCGGAGAATGATCAGGCAACACCTCTCTTCGCTGGCGACCGTCGGTCTGCTCTTCGCAGCCTCGCCGTCCGCTGCATCCACCTCCGCCGGCTTCGTTCTGGCACCGCAGGTCAAGGTTGAGACCGAAGCCAAGGAATATTTCCAGGACGAGGGCCAGATCCGCCGTCTGATTGCAGACAAGCAGGACCTGTTCTTCACCGGCGAGACCGCCAATCGCGAATATCCTTTCGTCGTGCTGCCCTCGGAAATGACGGGATCGGCCAAGCTGATCCTGACTTTGCAGACGGCGATCTCGGTTGCGCCGGAACGCTCGGCGATGCGCATCTTCGTCAACGACCGGGACATCGGGTCGGTCAACCTGAAGTCCGGTGACGCCCATCAGGTCGAGCTCGAGCTGCCGAAGGGGCTTCTTCAGCCCGGCTACAATGCCGTGACGGTCCTCATGGACCAGTCGCATCGCGTCGATTGCTCGGTCGAGGCGACCTATGAATTGTGGACCCAGATCGATCCTGCCCGCAGCGGCTTCGTCTTCACCCGCAACGCCAAGGACGATCCGAGCGATGTCTCGACGCTTCTCGCCTATAGCCGCGACGTCAACGGTCATGCCGCCATCAACGGCCTGATCCCCCGCGGTGCTGCCGGCGAAGACATTGACCGTACCTTTGCCGTTGTGCAGGCGCTCTCGATCCTTGGCCATTTCGATCGTCCGGTGGTCACCGTCGGCAACAGTGCCGGCTCCGGTCCCGGCATCGACCTGGTGGTCGGCACCTTCGGTACGGTGCGCGACCTGATCGGTGTTGTACCGCAGCAGTCCGGCGTCGAGTTCGACATCGATCCGGCCACGGGCCGGAGCCGCATGGTGGTGGCGGCCCGTACCGCCGATGAACTCGCCAGCACCATCAGCGACTTTACCTTGCGCGCCCAGACGGAAGTGACCGACGGCTCGCCCCAGGGGCGTCGCGCGCTTGGCAATCGTCGGGGACGCCTGCTCGAATCCGGCAGCGCAAACACCCTGGCCGAACTCGGCTTCGTGTCTCGTCCCTTTGCCGGCCGCCATTTCCAGCAGGCGATCGCCTTCAGCCTTCCGGCGGACTTCTACCCGGGTGACTATGGTGCCGCGAACCTGAAACTGAATGCCGAATACGCCGCCGGTCTTTCGCCGACGGCCCAGATGGTCATCCGCGCAAACGGTGACACCGTCGCCAATATCCGCCTCGGCGAGGCGCGCTCAGGCCGCATCGACGGCCAGGTCCTGCCGATCCCGCTCGACAAGCTGAGACCCGGTTACAATGTCATCGAGTTCGAGGCGGAGCTGCATGCGGCGTCCGACATGGTCTGCGACCCCTCGACCCTCGGCAACACCACCGCGCGCTTCTTCATTAAGGGTGACAGCACCCTCAATATCCCGGCTTTCGCCCAGATCGGCCACGCCCCGGATCTCGCGGTGGTCTCCGCCGGCAAGGCGGACTTTGACGACGATGCGGCCATGCCGCTCTACGTCGAAAACATGGACAACGCTGTCCTTGGTGCAGCCGGCACCTTCCTCGCCAAGATGGCCTATGTGTCGCGCGAGGTCAGCCCCGTTTCGGTCACCTCCGGCTGGCCGCTGGACCGCCAGGGGTCGCTGCTGGCCTTCGGAACCTTCTCCGGTTTTTCCGGCCAATTGCAGTCGGATCTCGGGATCAACCTCAATCCGATCGCGAGCGATCTGAGCCTTTCGATCGATCAGACTTCTGCGGATCCGAGCGGCGCGCCGGTCGAAGTGGCCGCCCCCGCACTCTCCGTCGACGGCACGCCGGTGACGGTGGACGAACCGGGGCCGACGTCTCTCGTTGCCCGCCTGCGGGAGGGAACCAACAATCTTTACGATGGGATCAGCACCCGCATCCGCATCCAGGCCGCTCAGCTCGGACTTGTCGAAGACAGCAATGTCCTCTCAGCCGACGCCGTCTACCAGGTCAGCGGCGAAGCAGACATGCTGGTCGCCCAGCGTCTCGTCAACGACAGGGATGCCTGGACTGTGGTCGCCGTTCGGGATCCGGCTCTGCTTTCAGACGGCTTGAGAAGCCTCGTTGAGGCCGATGTCTGGGGTCGTCTCGGCGGCTCGGTCTACGCCCTCAAGGGTGACGGGACCTTCGTCGAGCGCAAGATGGCGGCCCATGAGCGTCTCTATGAGACGAAACCGCTCAGCCTGCAGAACGGCCGTCTGATAGTGGCCGGCTGGTTCTCCAACAATGCCCGGGAGTTCACCATCGCCCAGATCCTCGCCGCAATCCTTCTCGGCGCGTCGACCTTCGTCGTACTGCGGCAGGGACGGAAATCGTGAAGACACGCACGCGTCTCCTGTCGCTTCTGCTGTTGGGTTGCTCCCTGTTTACGGGTGCCGCAACGATGGTGCGGTCGCAGCCGGAGGAAAATGTTGCAGCCGATCTCGCCGCCGGCGCCTGGCTGGTCTACCGCCACAACTTCCTCACCGAAGAGGGCCGGGTGGTCGACAACCGGGCCGGCGGCATCAGCCACAGCGAGAGCCAGGGCTATGGCATGCTGATGGCCGAGGCGGCGGACGATCGCGACAGCTTCGATCGGATATGGCTATGGACGAAGGCCAACCTCTTCGTCCGCGAGGACGGTCTCGCCGCCTGGCGCTGGGATCCGACGCAGATGCCGCCGATCACGGATCGCAACAACGCGACCGATGGCGACCTGCTCATCGCTTGGGCGCTGATGCGGGCCGGCCAGCGCTGGGGCGATGCCGACCTCCAGCGCGAGGCCCGGCGGATTTCAGACGCCATCATCGCCCGGACCGCGATCGACACGGCGCATGGCCTCGTCATGCTACCCGGTGTTCAGGGTTTCGGAGAAAACGACCAGGCGGATGGTCCGGTGGTCAACATGGCCTACTGGATCTTTCCGGCGATCGTCGATCTCGGACGTTTGTCAAACCGTTTCCCCTCCGCAGCCCTCATGGACAGCGGTGTGCGTCTGCTGCGCGAGGCCCGCTTCGGTCCGGCAAGATTGCCGGCGGACTGGGTGTCTCTCTCGGGCGAGACGCCACGTCCGGCAAGCGGCTACCCCTCGCAGTTCGGCTATGATGCAATCCGCGTTCCGCTTTATCTGGCCTGGTATTCGCGCGACTACCCGGACATTCTCGAGGTCTTTGCCGCCCACTGGAAGCAGTTCGGTCAAGCCTCCATGTCCGTCGTCGAGCTTTCAACCGCCACGCGTCTCGCCCCAATGCCCGGCCCCGGCTACCAGGCCGTCGCCGGCCTCGTCGAATGCAGCCTGGGCCGACGTCCCGATGTCGCCCTTCTCTCTGACTTCAGCTCCCAAGACTACTACCCCGCCACGCTCCATGTGCTCAGCCTCATGGCGATCGCTGAAAGGTATCCCACATGTTTGACCGATTTCCCCTGAAGACTGCCCTTCTTCTCGGCGCCTGCATCACCATCCCGATCAGCCAGGCCACGGGAGATGGGTTCAACAACTTCCCGGCCATGGGCGTTGTCGTTCCGGGCGGCGTGGTGCTCTCCAACGTCTCCGTGCCAGCTGGCGTCCAGCCGGCGATGCCGAGCTTCGCGCCGGTCGCGGCGCCGACCCTTCCGCCCGTCGTGCCGCCGACCATCGCAGCGCCGCAGCCGGTGATGCCCGTCGCACCGGCTGCCGCCCAGATCGTTCTGCCCACCCCTATGCCGGAGCCGACAACCCCCATGGCCATGGCGCCGCAGGCTGCCTCACCTGTGATCCGCGATGTCGCGCCGGGTGAAAACCCGTTTGGGCCGAGCCAGGCGACAGCGGCGAAAAGACCGGCTGTTCAGCCGGCGCCCGTCGCCGTCAGCGCCCAGGCGCCCGCAGCGGTATCGCGTCGCGACAGTGTCGAGCTCCAGATCGCCCGCCTCAGCCAGCAGACCGAGGAGCCCGTGGTTGCGACCCGGCCCGAGGTCGATGACACGGCGCTGCGTTACTATGCCCAGACACGCGACCTGAAACGTCTTGGCGCGGAGCTGCGCCGCCTGAAGGCTCTCTATCCCAACTGGGATGCGCCGGAGGATCTGTTTGACGCTCCGAACAACATCTCCGAACAGCCGCTCTGGGATATCTTCGGGAGCGGCGACTATGTGCGCGTCCGCACGGAGATGGCGAGGCTGCAGAGCGAGAACCCCAACTGGAAGCCTAGCCAGGAACTCCTCGACAAGCTGGCCCAGGCCGAAACCCGCAGGCTGATGGAGCGCTCGCACGCCCAGCGCAACTGGGCCCAGGTGGTCAGCCTGGCCGAGGGCTCGCCGCAGCTGATGGTCTGTGCCGAGATGAATACCATGTGGATCACGGCCGAAGCACTTGCCCAGTCCCGGGACTTTGCCCGTGCCTTCGATCTCTACAAATACATCGTCACGACCTGCGAGGATCCGAGCGAGCGGCTGTCGACGGTGCAGAAGGCAAGCCTTCTGCTACCCGAAGCCGGAACCCGTTCGCTGGTTGCCCTCGGCTCTGTCCTGCCTGACGGCACGGGTGAGTTCGACAATGTCTCCTTCGATCTCGTGCGCCGCAAGATGGGCCAGATTGCTCAGGGCAATGCCGCGACCGGTCTGACGCTCGACGAGTTGCAGCGCTTCAGCGACTATGCCCAGCGCTCGTTCTCGGCCGCCGATGCGGAGCTGTTTGGCTGGTTCTACTATGGCCAGCAAAGCTGGGAGGCCTCCTATCACTGGTTCGTCAGCGCCACGCGCATGACAACCAGCCTGAAGAGCATCGAAGGCGTCATCCTCACGCTGCGCAACATGGAGCATCGCGACGAAGCGCTTCAGCTGGCCCGCCAATATGCAACCCAGACCCCGGAGCTGAAGAAGATCTATATCGAGCT
Source organism: Rhizobium sp. R86522 (assembly GCF_042466255.1). NCBI lineage: Bacteria > Pseudomonadati > Pseudomonadota > Alphaproteobacteria > Hyphomicrobiales > Rhizobiaceae > Rhizobium > Rhizobium sp. R86522. The sequence goes on along the minus strand of NZ_JAXHBX010000001.1, from coordinate 2,525,121 downwards.
GCTAGCGGCCGGCCTCACCGATCAGGACACGCCTCTGGTACCCACAGAGGAGGAGCTGAAGACCTTCGAAGCCTATGTCTTCGAGCAGAAATCGGCACTGGGCGCCCAGGCGCTTGCCTGGCACCGCCTCGACAACAAGGCCACCAAGGACGCAACGCGCCTCTTCCAGCAATCGGTGGAATGGGAGCCGACCGAAGGCGGCGTCGTGGGCCTTGCGGTTCTGGCCTCGCGCGCAAAGAACTGGGGACGGGTCGCATCGATCAAGAAGCAGTATGGCGAGAAGTTCGCAGCCCTCGACAACGTCAAGGTCTATCGCCCGAGGGTTGTGGCAAAGCGGCCGCCGGCCAAGCCGAAGGAAACACCCGACCTGCTGACCTGGCTGCTGCAGAAGAACAAGAAGGACGAGAAGAAGGGCAGGGTCGAAACGCAGTGACGGGGTAAGCCTGACCAAGGTCGCCGGATGATCCCCCCCGACGATCCGTCGGGGAAAGTCTCTTCCGGCGGCCGATCTGCTGCCGTCCACCAAAGCGCGCTTCGCACCAAGAACTGCTTACGCCTGGCCCATCCGGGCATATTGCAGCGCCAGCCGCATGCCGCCCGTTTCGACCACCGGCACTTCAAACCCGTAGATCGCCTCCAGCACCTCGGTTCGCATAATCGCACCGGGCAGCCCGTCGGCGGCGATCCGGCCGTCCTTCATGGCGATGATCCGGTCGGCGCTCGCAGAGGCATGGTTGATGTCGTGCAGCACGATGACGATGGTGCGGCCGGTCTCATCGGCAAGCCGGCGCAGTTCCAGCATCAGCTGGCGGGCGTGATACATGTCGAGATTGTTCAGGGGCTCGTCGAGCAGGATATAGTCGGTCCCTTGCGCATAGGTCATCGCCACCATCACCCGCTGCCTTTGGCCGCCGGAGAGGCGGTCGAGCGAGCGGTTGGCAAGGCCTTCGAGCTCGAAACGGGCAAGCGCCTCCTCGACCATGGCGCGATCCTCCGTCGTCATCCGCCCGCCGCTATGCGGAAAGCGGCCGAAGCCGACCATTTCGCGCACGCTGACGCGTGGCGGCGGGCCGGACTCCTGCCGAAGGATCGCGAGCTTCTTGGCCAGCACCTTGCCGGGTGTCGAGCCGACCGGCAGCCCGTCGATGGTGACGGATCCCTGCTGCAGCGGCAACAGCCGGGCGGCAAGCGAGAGAAGCGTCGATTTGCCAGCCCCGTTCGGGCCAACCAGGGCGGTGAGGCCACCCCTCGGCAGAACAAGGTCGATGCCCTCAAGCACGCGCTGTCCTTCGCGAGTGAGGCTGACGGATTGGAATTCGATCATCGGGTGCGCCTCGCAAACAGAAGCAGGATGAAGACAAGGCCGCCGAGGAAATCGACGACAAAAGAGAGCGTGCCGGCCTGACCAAGCCCGTGCTGCAACAGCGTCTGCCCGCCGACCAGCACGATGACGCCGAGAAGCATGGCAACCACGAAGACGGAAGCATGCCGGCGCGAGGATGTGAGCCGCTCGGCAAGCGCTGCGATCAACAGGCCGAAAAAGGTGACGGGGCCGACAAGTGCTGTGGAGACGGCGACCAGAGCCGAGACGGTGATGAGCTGCACCAGCACCACCCGGTTCCAGTCGAGACCGAGGCCGATGGCCGTGTCGCGTCCGAGTGCGGCGATGTCGAGCAGATGGCGCCGCGAGAAGAGGAAGCCGCCGGCGAGGATCGTGACGAGTGCTGCGATCGCGAGCAGGTCCGTATTCGGCGCGGAGAAGTTGGCATACATCGCCCGCTGCGCCACGGCGAATTCCTGCGGATCGATCAGGCGTGCCAGAAGACTGGTCAGGCTGCGGAACAGCCCGCCGATGACGACGCCGGCGAGCAGCATCAGCGTCAGGTCCATCCGGCTTTTCAGGGCCGGCCAGAGGATGACGATGGCCAGCAGCATCAGGGCGGATGCCTCCATGCCGAACTTCAGATGTGGCGAGAGCGAGACATAACCCAGCCCGCCAAGCGTAAAGACGAGCGCCGCCTGACCGAACTGGTAGAGCGCATCGAGCCCCATGATCGAAGGGGTGAGGATGCGGTTGCCGGTAATCGTCTGGAAGGTGACGGTCGAGAGCGCGATGGCAACCGCGACGGTCACCAGCGCCGCAAGCCTGACGCCGCGCAGCTCCAGCGCAAAAGCGATATTGCCGCGCAGGTTGACCGTCATGAAGGCGATGACGGCTAAGAGCGCAAGACAGAGGAGGAGAGCAATGACGATCCGGTCACGCATCGCGGCGCTCCCTGAGGATGAACCAGAGGAAGACCGCCGGCCCGATCACGCCCATCACCGTGCCGACGGGGATCTCGTAAGGAAAGCGCATGAGGCGACCGGCGATATCGGAGGCGAGAACCAGGATCGCCCCGCCAAGCGCCACAAGCGGCAGCGTGCCGCGCAGATTGTCGCCCGAGAGGCGCGAGACGAGATTGGGCACGACGAGGCCGACAAAGGGGATGAGCCCGACGACGACGACCGAGAGCGCCGACATCACCGAGACCAGCACCAGCCCGATCTGGGTCATGCGGCGATAGTCGATGCCGAGGCTGGTCGCCTGGTCCTCGCCGAGCGCCATGATCGTCAGCCGGTCGGCAATCAGCATCGCCGCCGCGACGATGACCACGGCGACGAAGAGCAGCTCATAGCGGCCCTTCAGCACGCCGGAGAATTCGCCATTGGTCCAGATGTCGAGATATTGCAGGAGATCGGTCTGCCAGGCGACATAGGTGACGGCCGCCCCCACCACGCCACCATAGACGAGGCCGAAAAGCGGCACGAGATGCGGCTGCTCCGGCGGCAGGCGGTGCGCGGTGGCGAGGAACAGCGCGGTGCCGGCGAGCGCACAGCCGCTGGCGACGAGGGCCTTCACGCCGAGGCCGGCGGCCGGCAGAAAGAGCGTCACGATCAGGATGCCGAGCGCTGCACTCTGGGCGGTGCCAGCCGTCGAGGGCTCGACGAAGCGGTTGCGCGTCAGCGTCTGCATGATCTGGCCGGCAACGGCGAGCCCCGCACCGCAGAGCACGGCGGCAAGCGTGCGCGGCAGCCGGCTGATGGCGATCAGATCGGCAAAGGGCATCGCCCCGTCACTGCCGGAGAGCGACAGGTCCTGCACGCCGATGGCGAGGCTTAACATCACGAGAAGCGCCAGGCAGAGCCCGGCGCCAATCATCACGCGACGATGGTGTGTATCAGCGATGGCAGACATCACTGGCTGGCGGAGAAACCGGCCTCGATCGTTGCCAGCACCCGTTCGGTGGCCTTCAATCCGCCGGCTGCGATGTAGAAGTCGGCCGACGGCAGATAGATCACCTGGCCGCTCTTCCAGGCCGTGGTCTCGGCAACAAGCGCGTTGTCGAGCGTTGCCTTGGCATTCTGGTCATTGGCGCCGATGGCGGCGGCCCGGTCGAGCACCAGCAGCCAGTCGGGATTGGCCTTGGCGATGAATTCGAAGGAGACCGGCTCGCCATGGGTGGCAGCCTCGACATCTTCCACTGCCGGCGGCAGGTCGAGCGCCTTGTGCACCCAGCCGAACCGGGAATCGATCCCGTAAGCGGTGATCTTCGGCCCGTTGGTCATCAGGATCAGCCCCTTGCCCTTGCCCTGAACGGCGGCCTTGGCGCGGGCAAGTGCGGCGTCGAAATCGGCAACGGCCTTTTCGGCCTCTGCCTGCTTTCCGAGGATCGCGCCATAGGTGAAGGCCCGCTCGCGTGCCTGATCGACCACGTCGACGCCGTCCATGGTCATGTCGAGCGAGTGGGCGACCTTGCCCGTTTCCTTTTCCTTGCCGGAGGAGCGGCCGCCGAGGATGATGAGGTCTGGCTGAAGCGCGCTCAAGGCTTCGAGATCGGGCTCGAAGATGTCGCCGACGACCTCGGCCTTGCCCTTCAGATCAGACAGTTCCGGCAGATACAGGTTTTCCGGAATGCCTGCCGGCATCACGCCGATGGCCAACAGCGTATCAAGGGCGGCGATATCGAAGACGGCAACCTTCGACGGCGTGCCCTCGACGGTGACCTTGCCGGCATAGGTCTCGACATCGAGCGCCAACGCCGGCAGGGCGGCAAGGGTGAGGCCGGCGGCGATCAGTGCGCGGCGGGTAAAGGAGCGGGTGGTCATTCTTGTCTCTCCGAAACGTAAGCGGGTGGTCGTCGTTTAGCCCCGCGCCTTCAGGCGCGATGCGGTCTTGTTGTCAGAAGGTCGCCTTGACGGAGAGAAGGAAGCTTCGCCCCTTCTCATGCAGCGGCGTCACATTGCCGAACTCCTGGCCGTAGGTTGCGCGGCTGGCATAGGTCTCGTTCAGGAGGTTCTGCACCTCCGCGCGAAGGGTCATGTGCGGCAGGCTCTCAGGGCTCCATTCGCCAAAGAGGTTCACAACCTCATAGGATCGGTAGGTCGCGTCCCCGGAAGTGTATTCCGGCGCGATTTCGACATCGCCGCCGATGGTCAGACCCAAGTCGGCAAAGCTGTTGCCCGCCGAAAGCACGATGATGTCGCCAACCGGCGTGGTCAGGTAATTGCCGGTATCGGAATCCGCCGGACGGCGGTCGATCTCGGCGTCGACATGCGCATATTTCACCTTGATGAAACCGTCGATCCAGTCGTAGCCCGCCGCAAGCTCGAAGCCATCAGTCTCCACCTCGTGATTCTGATTGCCCAGCGCGACCGCGAATTTCGCAACGCGGGCATTGTGGATGCGACTGCGGAAAAGGCTCGCTTCCGCCGTGAAGCCGTCGTGATGGAATTCGAGGCCGGCCATCAGGTTGTCGGCGGTCGTCACCTCCGGCCCTGCCGCGCCATAGGTCCAGCCGGGGTTCATGATGAAGGCTTCCGCCAGCGGAATGCCGGCCCAGACATGCGAGGCGCCGGCTTTTGCCGTGAGGAAGCGCGTCAGGTCATATTCGATCGCGGCATTGCCGCTCAGCCCCGCATGATCCCATGTCTGGCCCGTGGTGCCCTCGAACCATTGCCGGTCGGCCCGCCCGCCGAAGGATAGCCGCGTGGCCTCGAAGGGTTCGATACGGGCCTGGGCGTAGAGCCCGATATTCCGGGCCGTCTCCGCCGCGTCTTCCGCGTCGCGTGCCGTATCGAGCTCGATCCGGTCGCTGTAGAAATCGAGACCGGCAACCAGATCGCCATCCTCCAGCGCGAACCTGTTCTGCACGCGTCCGTTCAGGCTTCCGCTTGCGCCCCGGCCCGCATAGGAAGCCGGGTTTCCGCTGCCGTCATCGAAATAAACAGGCGTTTCGACCGCGCTGTGACTATAGGCGAGCCGCAACAACGGGTCCCACCAGGCTTCGGGCGTCGTGTCGCTAAAGGTGAAGACGGTGTTGTCCCGGTCGAGCCTGTAGTTTCGGGTGCGGGGTTCCCAGGCTCGGCCGGTTGTGACCACGCTGGCATTGGCACGGAATGGCCGCTCCGCATCGTCGCGGATCCGCTCGTGGCTGATTTCGAAACGCTCGCCGCTCTCTGCTTCGTAGGCGAATTTGCCAAGCCCGCTCAAAAGGTTGGTCGCGGTGCCGCGGACCTCCTCGCCATTGCCGGCATGATAGTTCTCGCCCCTGCCGTAGTTCAGGAAACCAAGGAACTCGAAACCGTCCTGCATCGCCCAGCCGCCGAGCCCGGTGGTGAAGGTCTCGGCGTTGCTGTCATAGGTCTCCGACACCAGTCCGCCGAAACCATCCTCGGACAGAAGGTCCTTCACGGTCCGGGTCTCATAGGCGATCGAGCCGGTGAGTGCGCCGGGACCGGCATCGGCCGGCGCGATGCCGGCGTCGATGGTGACGCTGCGCAACAGCGCGGGGTCGATCAGGTTGGTGGCATTGTGGTGGAAGACGCGGTTGTTCTGCCGGCTGCCGTCGATGGTGACGGCAAGCGTCGTCTCTTCGAGGCCGTTGACGAAGACCTTCTGCGAGGTCGCGATCGAGCTGCCGACGCTGACGCCTGCCGTGTCGCGGAAGACATCGGCGATGTCGGACGGGTTGCGCTCCGCAAGCGCTTCGGCGTCAACAGTGACTGTGCTGACGCCGCCTTGGATCCGCCGATCCGTGACCTTGATCTCGTCGATCACGGTCGAACCATCCGTCGCGGAGATATCGCCGGGCAGGGCGGGCGACGTGTCGCCGATAACGACGACGCCATTGTCGATGCGATAGGCAAGGCCGGTTCCGGTGAGCATTTGCGCGAGCGCCGTGTCCATCGTCAGGGCGCCGGAGACGGCGACCGAGCGCGTGTGGCGGGCAAGCTCCGCGGCGAGCGACACCTGCAGCCCGGACTGCTGCCCAAAGGCGCGCAATGCGTTCGCAAGTGGCTGTGCCGGAATGTCATAAGCCTGCACGGTCTCGCTACCGGCCGCCGTCTGCGCCGCCACAGGCAGGCTGGAGGCCCCCGCCAGAAGCGTAAGCGCGCAAGCGGTCGCCGTCAGTCGGCGGCGCCACGCCGCGCTGATCAAGGCGTCCTGCTTCGCGGGCAGTCTCGTCGAACGCATACTCATTCCCATGCAGAAACCGATCTCGGCTCTGCTTAGATGAAAATACGAGTAATTCAGACCAGTTTTTCAGTGTCGTCCGAATTTTTTGCGTCTGGTATGCCTAAGTCCATTTAGTGGATTGATATTGAACGAAAAATTTATCGGCTGGAGATGATCCGCAGATAGGGCGAGGCCTTGCGGACCTGCAGCCCGAAGGGTGCGACAAGCGCCATCAGTGCCTTGTCGGGGTCGCTGAGATCATAGAGGCCGGTCACTCTGAGAGCGGCAATGTCGCTCTCGGGCATGACGATCCAGCCGGAGTGCTGGCGCTGGATGAGCGCCACGACGTCGCCCAGCGTCTGGTCGGTGACAGCAAGCTGACCCGTCCGCCAGAGTGCGATGTCGGCGGGGTCGACCTGGCTCCGCTCCGTCTTGCCGTCGGCACGCTCGACGTTGACCACGTCACCGGGTTGCAGTGTCAGTTCGGCGCCGGCTTCTGCCTTATCCGGCGTCAGCGCGATCGCCCCATGCGCCAGCTCCACGCGCGTGCCATGACCGGTGTCGCGCACGCTGAAGGCTGTGCCGAGCACCCGGACCGATACATCCGGTGCCGCAACGACAAAGGGGCGGGCGCTATCGCGCTCCACCTCGAAAAAGGCCTCGCCGGAGAGCAGCCGGACATGCCGCGCGCCGCCATCGAAGTCCTCGGCCAACGCCGTTTCCGGAGCGAGCGTCACCTTGGAGCCATCCGCCAGTGTCACGATCTGCGTCTCGCCGACCCCTGTGCGGAAATCTGCCTCGAAGCGCATCTGGAGGGTAGGAGCAACGAGAACGGCGACCAGTGCCGCAGACATCAAGCTGGCGGAGACGATACCGAGGCTGCGGCGCGAGACGCGCCAGCCTTGAGGGTGAGTGGACCGGTTTGGAACGGCATCGATGACCGGCGGAACGGCTTCAGGCGCGGCAGTCGGCATGTCGCCAAGGGCCGCCCAGGTGCGACAGATCCGGGCCCAGGCGCCGGCATGGGCCTCCGAGGCCTGCAGCCAGTCGTCCCAGGCAGCGATCAGCGCCGCGTCGGTCGGTGCCTCGTTGAGGCGCATCAGCCAGTCCATCGCCTCGTCGAGAAGCCGCTCCTGCTGCTGCTGTGGATGATCCGTGACGCTCACCGGCCGACCGTTCCCTGACTGCTGCGTTCGTGTTGTGCGACGACTGCAAGTGTTCCGCCGCCTCCGCGCGACATGGCAGCGCCTATCGCACACTTCTCCGTGCCTATTGAAGATACGATCGACGCCCTGCTTTTTTTCATCTTGCCCCCGGCATTTTTCCGTGTCGCCCCCATCAATGGCTCGCCCGATCCATGGAGAGCGCGATCTTGACCATGCCGCTGCGGATCAGCCGATGGGCGGTCGCAACCGAGATCCCGAGTTCGCCCGCAATCGCCTCCAGCGTCCAGCCTTCGATGCGGTAAAGTTCGATCGCCCGGCGCATATCCGCAGGCAGCCCCTCCAGCGCCTCACGGGCGACGCGGGCCTGGTCGGCAAAAAGAACCGTCTCTTCGGGCGTGCCCGGATCCTGCGGCAGGATCCAGAAGGGCGGATCGATATCGCGCCCGCGCGTCTCGACATTGCGTCGCTTCAGCTGATCGAAGGCGAGATTGCGCACGATGCTGTAGAGATAGGCGAGGATCTGGCGCGGCGCATAGCCGACGCCATCCTCCGGCTTCAGCCGCAGAAAGGCATCCTGCACGATGTCTTCCGCCTGGTCACGCGAACCCAGAAGCCGGGCGGCATAGCTCACCAGGGCCGTTCTGTTCTCGAGGAAAACCTCAAGATGGCTCTTGGTTTCTGCAGCCATGGGGCGTTCGATGTCACCGGATTAAAATCTGAGTGTGGAATGAAGCTTTCGCTTATCCCATTCACCAGATGGTTTCAATCGTGGGAGATGTCGGGATGCGGTTGACTTGCTCGCAACCCATCAAAGGAGTCGCCCGCCGAGGCTGGATCTGCGCTTTTTGCCGATTTCCGCCGCTTTGTGATCATATCGCGTCATTTTCTGCCGCTTTTATTCTATCAGGCCTGCAAGGACACAGTTACTCTGAACGTCCATAGGGGATTCGTCTATGGGGACTGCATGGCACATCTTGCCGAGGGTGAGATCGTAATACCGCGCATTGCGCGCATCGAATGGCCGACCGTCGCATTGGCCTTTTTGATCTACGGGGGATTTATCGCCCTCACTTATTTCTGGCGCGACATTCCGCTTCTGATCCTCGTGCCATTGGGAGCCTGGTTGATTGCCTGGCACGGGTCGCTGCAGCATGAGGTGATCCACCATCATCCGACCCGCCACGACCTGATCAATGATGCGATCGGCGTCCCGCCGATTTCGCTGTGGCTGCCCTATCATGTCTACAAGGCAAGCCATCTCGCCCATCACCGCGACGAGCATCTGACCGATCCGATCGAGGATCCGGAATCCTATTACTTCACCGCCAAGGACTGGGACCGCTTCGGCTGGGCTGGTCGCACGCTGTGGGAGTTCAATCTGACCCTGATCGGCCGCCTGACGGTTGGTCCGGCCATCATCCTCGCCTCCTTCCTCTGGCATGAGGCGATCAAGGTGATCCGCGGCGAGGGCGACAGCCGGCGCCTCTGGGCCTGGCATGGTGTCGGTGTGGCCATCGTGCTCTGGTGGGTGCTCGTCGTCTGCGACATGCCTTTCCTGCTCTTCTTCTTCGGCTTCGTCTATTGCGGCACGGCGCTGTCTCGTCTGCGCTCCTATGCCGAACACCGCTTTGCTGACAATCACGAGGAGCGCACGGCGATCGTCGAGAAAAGCCCGCTCTTCGGCCTGCTCTTTCTCTACAACAACCTGCATGTGCTGCATCACCGCGTGCCGGCACTGCCCTGGTACATGCTCCCCGGCATCTATGAGCGCCACCGCGATTTCCTCGTGCGGCTGAACGGTGGTCTGGTCTATCGCGGCTATTTCGATGTCGCGCGCCGTTTCCTCTTCCGGCAACACGACCGCCCGACCCATCCGAGGCACTCCTGACAGTGGCCTCTGACACCAGGCTCGTAAGCCTTCGGATGTATGTCGCGCCATCCGTGGTGGCGGAGGCGCAGCGGGTGCTCTGGGCCTTCCTGCGCGACCATCTGCGCAGTGCAGGCATGGCCGGCCTGCCCGAGATCCTGGACGAGGCCTTGCCCCACCACGAGGCCTGGCTCGATCCGCGCCTCGTGCTTGCCCAGACCTGCGGCTTCCCCTTCGTCAAACATCTGAAGGGCAGGGTCCGCCTCGTCGCGACCCCGGTCTACGAGGCCCCGGGCTGCTCCGGCGCTGACATGTGCAGTTTCATCGTCGCCCGCGAGAGGGGCGCACCAACAGACCTTGCGGCCTGCCGGGGACTGAGGACTGCGATCAACGAAACCGGCAGCAATTCCGGCTACAATCTGCTGCGCGCGGCAATTGCCCCGCATGCCGGCGGTCGCGCCTTCTTCACCGACATCCTCGAGACCGGCGGCCATCTCGCGAGCATCGAGGCCGTGCGAAATGGTCAGGCCGATCTCGCGGCGATCGATTGCATCACCTATGATTTCCTGCGCCGCCATGCCCCGGAAGAGATCGAAGGCCTTGTCATCCTCACTGAAACCCCACGCGGACCCAATCTGCCTTTCATCACCAGGCTGTCTGCCTCGGATCATGAGATCGCCTTGCTCCGCGCCGCACTGAAGGCCGCCATTGCCGCACCCGAACTCGAAGATGTCCGTCAGACCCTCGGGCTGAAGGACGTGACCGTGCTGGACGAGAGCGCCTACGACATCCTGCTCGCGCATGAACAGGCAGCGATCGCAGCGGGCTATCCGGATCTGCGTTAGGCTTCCTTCCAAAACTGTGGCAGGTCGGAAAGACCCCTTAACTTACAGCTTCACCTTGACCGGGCGCCAGACGATGGTCTCCGGCGTGCGGTCATAGGGGTTGTCCATCAGGGTGATCTTGCAGTTTCGCGTGTCGCACTGCTTGCAGCGGAACTTGAGCGAGAACGGGTCGCGGCCGTGGCCGTAGAAGCTGGCGAGATCCTTGGCGAGAAACCGCCCCTGGTTCTGACATTCACGACAGGTGGCAACCACCAGCATGTTGTGGCGAAGCGCTTTTCCAAGGGTATCGATCGTCTGGGTCATGACTGCGATCTTGAACAAAACAAGAACATCGTCAAGTGCGCACATGATCACGAAACGCTGCTGCCCCTGGTTTTCAAGGCTTTTTGCAAGGGAGCGGAGCCCCGCGGGCGCGGCATTTCTCTTGGCGGCTAGGTCACTGAAAATTAACCATAAATTCTGCCGGTTGTAAGGTAACTGTTAACCTTGATCTCCCTATAAAGAATGCGCTTCCACCAAGGTAGTGCGTCGCGAAGCGCTCGGTTTCTGTATTGCGTATCGGGGAGGGCGTCATCCACGGCGTCCTCCCGCGCACGCCATAGACCGGGTGTTCAGAGGGCATGAGGCCCCGGCGGCGATTGGTGCACGGCGCATGCCACGAAGCCCGTCCGGTTGGACCGGACCTGGAAAGAAAAAGCCTCCACGCCATGCTGGCGGGAGGCTTTTCCATTTTCTGAAGCGCGCGGGGGGTATCAGCTTGCCGTCAGGAATTCCGCGCAATAGCTCTTGCCGCCATTTGTGCCCGGCCGGTCGACGACCGTGCGAACGCTGCGGATGATATAGTCGGAAGAGACCGTGAGCTGGACCTCGCAGCGCAGATATTCGGTGCGCGCGCGGGTGAGAAGCTTGCCCCTCTTGCCGTCGCCGAGATCCTCGTATGTCGCCGGTACGACCCGGGTCTTGAAGCCACCGCGCCAGGTATAGAGCGTCGCCGAACCGGAGGCCGCATCCGAGACGGGCGGTCCGAACTTGGCGAAGAAGGCGCCGGCCTGCTGCCCGTTCCAGCGCGTTTCGATCTCGTTCGTCGGTGCTCCACCCACCGTCGTGCAGCCTGCAGCAGCCAGGCAAAGCGCTGCGATCAATCCCGTCGTCGTGCTTTTCAGCAAATTCATTGTCACTGTCCCTTGAACCCCATGAGGGCCGTCGTCGGCGCCATGCCGCCGGGCGCATTCGGCCCACACCTGCTTTACTGCGAAACCGGCACAGACGAAATGGTCGTGGCTCCTTGTGCGACGCAATTTTTACGACGGTGACTTGCCCGCAACGGCGCGCCGCTCCAGCGCCAGACGATCCCCGCAGCCTTGCGGACAGCCGTCGATCATCGACAATTAAGCCAATGAATTCAGCAGCATGCAGTCCACGTCACGAAAACTTCAACTTTCTCGCCGCTTTTTGCGTTTCCCTGCTTGTGCAACGAAAATCGCTGGTCTATAGAAGCGCCGCTGGTCACGGAGTGTAGCGCAGTCTGGTAGCGCACCACGTTCGGGACGTGGGGGTCGAGTGTTCGAATCACTCCACTCCGACCAGTTTGATTTCCCGAAATCTCCCCCGCTTGTCCCGCATAATAGGCTGCCCGGTCGACGATGTGCGGCGTCGGCTTGCCGTATCTCTAGCCCGGTCAAGTTGTATATCCTGCAAACAGTGGTAGTGGATACGCATCTCCCATTTCGCTCCCAGATGGGGATTGCCTCAGTAAGTCATTGCTGAGGAACGCAGATTAGTCTATCTTGAATTGTATTCGGCGACGCAGGCAGGGATCGACCCGGCTGAAAATGCCACCATTGATTGCAATCGGGATGGTCGGGTGAGCATGATCCCAGGGACGAGAAAACGTCGTCAGCGCCAGGACAAGGTGACCCTATCGGATGTGGCCCAAAGGGCCGGTGTCAGCGCGATCACCGTCTCCCGCGCCTTGCGCGATCCCGAAAAGGTCTCGCCGCAACTGCGGGACACGATCCTCAAGGTTGTCGAAGAGATGGGCTACGTGCCCGATCTCGCGGCCCGTGCCCTTGCCAGCAAGAACAGCGGTCTCGTTGGCGTGCTCTCGCCCGGCCTGACCAGCCACGCCTTCCTCGCCCTGATCCGCGGTATCGAAGATCGCGTTCGTCCCTCCGATCTGCGCATTCAATATGCCAGCGCAGACAGCGACAGCGAAGATCAGCTGCACCAGCTGCGCTTCTTCATGTCACAGAACCCCGCCGGCCTCATCCATGTCGGCCAGATCGGCGACCCCGCGATCGACGATCTCCTGCGTCGCGCGCCGTGCCCCGTTGTCGAGATCATGGATATCAGCCGTCAGCCGACGGATATGGCGGTTGGGATCGACCACCGTCTGGCCGCAGAGACGGCGACGCGGCATCTGCTGGCGAAGGGCTACAGACGCATTGCCATGCTGGGTGGTGCCTGGGATTTTCGTGCCCGGCGCCGACAGGAGGGCTTTCAGGCCGTGCTGGAGGAAGCCGGGCTTTATGATCCGGCCCTCGTACTCTCGATCGACAGCAGCACGAGCGTTGGTCTCGGCTGTCATTTGCTGGATCGGCTGAGGAGCGAGTTTCCGGATGCCGATGCCGCCTTCTGCCACAATGACGACATTGCGCTCGGCGCGTTGTTCGAATGCCAGAGGCGCGGTCTCGGCGTCCCCGATGATTTCGGCATCTGCGGCTTCAACGATCTCGAATATGCCGGCTTTGCCTTCCCGGCGATCACGTCGGTGCGCGTTCCCCGTTACGAGATCGGCTATCGTGCTGTGGACATGATCATCCGCGCCTCCGGATCGGGCGCCTATCCGGCAAAGGTCGTCGATCTCGGCTACCAGCTCGTGTCGCGCGGATCGACGGCCCGCGACGGATGACACAAGGTCATCGGTCGCGGGGATATGCTTCTCGACGGGTCAGGCGGCCCGGTGCATCCGGTGGGAAGACGCACCGGACTGCTGGTTGCCGAGATTGAACTGCCCGATCATGCCGCGCAGCTTGTCTGTTTCCGTCGACAGCGTCGAGGCGGCAGCACTGCTTTCCTCGACCATCGCCGCGTTCTCCCGGGTCATCTGGTCCATGCCGTTCACGGCGCTGTTGACCTCGACCAGACCGGACGACTGTTCGCGCGCCGCCGTCGAAATGGCAACGACATGGTCGTTGATCTCGACGATGAGCTGACTGATCGATTTCAGTGCCCCACCGGTATCGCTGACCAGCTTGACCCCTGAGGCTACCTCGCTTGCGGAGTTCTGGATGAGATCCTTGATCTCCTTCGCTGCCTTTGCCGAACGTTGTGCGAGCTCGCGAACTTCCTGGGCAACGACGGCAAATCCACGGCCGGCTTCACCGGCACGCGCTGCCTCGACGCCGGCATTCAGCGCAAGCAGGTTGGTCTGGAAGGCGATCTCGTCGGCAAACGGCTCGGTCAGCTGGAAGCCGAAGTCACCGGAACAGAGCCGCTTCAGCGCATCGCCGAGCGAACCCACCGTACGCACGCGGGCGGTCGCGTCGGTCGCGAACTTGACCATCTTCACCACCTTGCCATGGATGTCGAGGATCGGATTGTAGGAGGCTGCGATGATCACCTCCTTGCCGGACTTGGTCGTTCGCGGGAATTCGGCGGCCAGGTATTGGCCGTCACGCAGCGTCTGCCAGAACGTCTTGTAGTCCTCTGAATTGGCATAGGCCTTGTCGACAAACATGCTGTGATGCTGTCCGATGATTTCCGCCGGCGAATAGCCCATCAGGTTGAAGAAGTTCTGATTGGCGCTCATGATCTTGCCATCGACGGAAAATTCGATGATCGCCTGGGAGCGGGAGATCGCCGCGATCTGGGCCGCATAGTCGACATTCAGCAGGCGCGCCTTGGCGTCGGCCCATTCGACCATGAACCCGACCTTTTTCGTGCCATGCTTCAACGGCGTGACGAGCAGGTCGAACACCCGGGTGCCGACGGTGATCGTTGCGCTGTGGCGAATCTTCAGCGCGGCCAGCATGTTGCGCTGATGCGAGGGGTTCTTGTGGAAGACGTCGATATTGCTGCCGATCAGGGTCGCAACACTGAACTTCGGCAACTCCTTCTTCAGGTCGGCTTCGGCTTCCTTCAGCAGGTCCATGACCGCAGGGTTCATATAGGTGACGTTGGGATTGGCGTCCGCGACCATGACATTGGCCTGCAGCGCATCCGCGAAAATTAGAGGCGGAAAAAATGCATGCAAGAAATAAATGAAGAGCTAAAATACGAGCGCCCTGTCTACCTTTCATGCGATTTTTTGTAGTGCCCTGGGCCGAGCAAGCCTTGAAGCGGCACGGACAGGGCAGGGGATGACAGGTCGGAGGACCAGCGAAAAACTACCAACGCGTACTGTCGGGGACAGGAGCCACAACGAGGGGAGCCCGAGGCGAGATTGACGAGTGCGCTCACTCAGCCTTTTGAAGGGCCGGGGCCGCCGTTGCCAGCGCCTCCAGGAAGACATCCATGTTCGACATGAAGGAGACGCCGGTGATCGGAGGGAGGTTCCCGTAGGCCGCGCCGCCGATCCAGATGTCGATATAGGGCGAAAGCGACGATCGCAGCGTCTCGAGATGGAGCTGCAAAGTCGCCCTGCGTCCGACAAGCGCACTCAGGCAGACGCAGACGACCTCACGCCGACGGGCCGCATCGGCGATGTCTCTGGCCGGCAGGCTCGCGCCGAGAAACAGCGCGTTCCAGCCCCTGAGCCGCGCGAGCAGGGTCACGACCAGCGCTCCGACGTCGTGATCTTCCTTTTCC
The DNA here is from genome assembly GCF_042466255.1 of Rhizobium sp. R86522. Taxonomy (NCBI): domain Bacteria; kingdom Pseudomonadati; phylum Pseudomonadota; class Alphaproteobacteria; order Hyphomicrobiales; family Rhizobiaceae; genus Rhizobium; species Rhizobium sp. R86522. Next base: position 2,509,938 of record NZ_JAXHBX010000001.1, on the reverse strand, counting down.
GGGGTCGTGGCGATCAGGCGCGGCGCGTCAGGTGACGGCATCGGACATCGGTCGAAGAGCCCGCCGAGGATGCGCTTGATATACGCTGTCGTCATATGCTCCGCCGCGATCGAGACCTCGCCGGCGGCCCATTTCGAGCCGACTTCGCGCATCAGCGGCAGCGCGGTAACGCGAATGAAATCTTCGGGCGCTTCGGTTTCAGCGCGTGCCTGCAAGAGCGCCTGCAGACGATCACTGTCCATGTCCTTTATCGCTTCGATGATCTCCGAAATGGTTTGCCGGCCCTCCAGTTCGCATTCGAGCCGCGACAAGGCCTCGTTGGACAATGGCACGAGCGAACTGATCCGATGGCCGCCATCGCTGCAGGACTTCAAAAGCCGCAGCCGTTCCACCTGTTCACGCGTGTAGAAGCGCCGCCCCGTGGGACTGCGTTCCGTCGGCTCAAGCCCGTAGCGCCGTTCCCAGGCATGCAGCAGCAGTTTCGAAATCCCACTCGTGGCAAGCGTTTCGGCCAGGCCGACCAACACTTCCCTCTCCTGTTGCCTGTTGCGATGCATGCCGGCCCCTAGCTGATTTGCAGGGTATATTAGCGTGGCATCTCAGGAAGGAAAGCGGCCTGGCAGCAGCGGCTTGAAACGCAAACGGCCCGCGCAAGGCGAGCCGTTCGATATCGGTCCGACCGTGTGGTCTGGTCTGCCGATCAACCGTCGATATCATCGAGCAACTGGCGTGCAGCGCTCGTCGTGACACGGCGTGTCTCCACCTCGTCGCGGCGGCTGGCCAGCAGTTCCGTCGCCAGCAGCTGTTCTGCAAGATCTGCCGGCAGCGACAGGATCACGCGCCCCTCATGGGCGTTGAGCCCGCTAAGCTCGGTGCGCTTGGCGCTAATCATGCCGCCGGCCACCGTGTTGTTGGTATCAGGATCGATCAGGATGAAGGCGCCGGTGCCGCGGTTGAGCTCGTAAGGATCGAAGATCGCGGTTTCGTCGAAGGCAAGCTGCACCTTGCCGATCGCGTTCATCTGCAGCATCTCGGCCGCCTGCCACTTGCCGGACTTGAGGTCGAGCTGCTGCACAGGCTGGACCTGCACGCGCTGGCGCCGCGAGCCGGCTTTCAGCCAGTAGCGCTTACCCGGCACGATGCCATCGGGCTGCAGGGCGACGATCTGTGCGTCGAAGGCAAGCCCCGTCTGCGGCTGGGCGTCGAGCGAAACGATCATGTCGCCACGCGCCACGTCCACCTGCCGGTCGAGCACCAGCGTGATCGCATCGCCTGAAACGGCGGCATTGCGCACGAGGTCGAAGGTGACGATCTGCTTGACGTTGGCGATCTGCCCGGATGGAAGGATGGCGACACTGTCGCCGGGCTTCACCGCACCGCCGGCAACCGTGCCCTGATAGCCACGGAAGCTCTCGCCCGGACGCGAGACGCGCTGGACGGGCAGGCGGAAGCCGGTCGACTGGCCGGAGCGCAACGTGGCGAGTTCAAGCGTCTCGACCAGCGTCGGGCCTTCATACCACGGGATCACCGAGCGGCCGGAATAGACGACGTTCTCGCCCTTAAGCGCCGACATCGGGATCGCGGTCACCTGGCGCACGCCGAGCGTCAGCGCCAGAGCCTTGAACTCGGTGCTGATCTGGTCGAACACGGCCTTGTCGTATGAGACGAGGTCGAACTTGTTGACCGCCAGCACGAACTGCTTGATGCCCATCAGCGAGGCGATGGTGGCATGGCGGCGGGTCTGTTCGAGCAGGCCGGCGCGGGCGTCAACCAGAAGGATCGCAAGATCCGCCGTCGAGGCGCCGGTTGCCATGTTGCGGGTATACTGCTCGTGGCCGGGGGTGTCGGCCACGATGAAGGAGCGGCGGTCGGTGGCGAAATAGCGATAGGCGACATCAATGGTGATGCCCTGTTCGCGTTCGGCCTGCAGACCGTCGAGCAGCAGGGCGAAATCCGGCAGACCAAGATCGTTCTGTTGACCGGAATCGCGGCGCAGCGTGGCGGCCTGGTCTTCCTTGACGGCCTTGGTGTCCCAGAGCAGGCGACCGATCAGCGTCGACTTGCCGTCATCGACGGAGCCGCAGGTGATCAGGCGAAGGGGACGCGAGTCGCGGATGACGGGTGCGGCTTCGGTTTGGGTTGCCTCGGAGGCGAGGGCGGTATTGGCAGCTGCGGTCATCTCAGAAATATCCTTCGCGCTTCTTCTTTTCCATCGAGCCGGACTGGTCGCGGTCGATGGCGCGGCCCTGGCGTTCGGAGACGGTGGCGATTTCGAGTTCGGCGATTACCTCGTCGAGGGTGGTCGCATTGGAGCGGATGCCGCCGGTCAGCGGCCAGCAACCGAGCGTGCGGAAGCGTAGGTTCCCTTCCTGGATCTGTTCGCCTGGCAGCGGCTCGAAGCGGGGATCTTCCGCCCACATCAGCATGCCGTCGCGCTCCACATACTTTTGGCTCTTCGCATAGTAGAGCGGCGGCAGCTCGATGTTTTCGGCCTGGATGTAGCGCCAGATGTCGACTTCGGTCCAGTTCGACAGCGGGAAGGCGCGCACGCTCTCGCCGCGGCGAACCATGCCGTTATAGATGTTCCAGAGTTCCGGGCGCTGGTTGCGCGGGTCCCATTTGTGGTCGGGCGTGCGGAAGGAATAGATACGCTCCTTGGCACGGCTTGCTTCCTCGTCGCGGCGCGCGCCGCCAAAGGCCGCGTCATACTTGCCGGCATCGAGCGCCTGGCGCAGCGCTTCCGTCTTCATCACGTCGGTATGATAGGACGAGCCATGGCTGAACGGGCCGATACCCTCTTCCTTGCCGCGCGGATTGGTGTGCACGATCAGGTCGAGATCGAACTTCTCGGCGGTGGCATCGCGAAACGCGATCATCTCCGGGAACTTCCAGCCGGTGTCGATATGCAGCAGCGGGAAGGGCACGCGGCCGGGGAAGAAGGCCTTGCGTGCCAGATGCAAGAGAACCGAACTATCCTTGCCGATCGAATAGAGCATGACCGGCTTTTCGAACTCGGCCGCCACTTCGCGGAAGATATAGATGGCCTCATTCTCCAGCGCCTTCAGATGCGGATCAAGCGGCGGTTTGGTGACGGGATCCTTGGAATGCGGATCAAATTCGGATGTGTGCGTGTGCATGGTCTTCTTTTCTTTCGTTGGGCTTTCGCCCGAAATCTTTACTGGCTCTCTGCCCCTCATCCGGCTACCGCCACCTTCTCCCCGCGAGCGGGGAGAAGAGACCAGCGGCGCCGTCCGCGGCTATCCCCCTTCTCCCCGCCTGCGGGGAGAAGGTCCCGGCAGGGGGATGAGGGGCAAGCCCGAAGGACAGTCTCGACTTAGGCCGGCGTCGGCACCAGAGACGTCGCCGCCTCCGGCACATGCAGGCCGCATTCCCGCTTCTCGTCATTTTCCCACCACCAGCGGCCGGCGCGTTCCGGCTCGCCGGGCTTGATCGCCCGGGTGCAGGGTTCACAGCCGATCGAGGGGTAACCTCGGGCATGCAGCGGGTTGACCGGCACGCTCTCGGTCTCGACGTAAGCGTTGATGTCGTCGAGCGACCAGTCGGCCAGCGGGTTCACCTTGATCAGGTCGCGCTCGGCGTCATATTCGGCAAAGGGCGTGGCCGCACGGTTGCCGGACTGGGAGCGGCGCAAGCCGGTGATCCAGAAGCGGGCGCCGGTGAGCGCCTCCGCCAAAGGCACCAGCTTGCGCACATGACAGCAGGCGTGGCGGGCTTCGACGCTTTCATAGAAGCCGTTCAGCCCATACTTTGCCGCATAGGCGTCGATATCGTCCTGGCGCGGATAAAAGCGCTTGATCGAAATCCCGAAGCGCTCTTCAGTCTCGGCGATCAACTCGACCGTCTCCTTGAAAAGTCGCCCCGTCTCCAGCGTCGAGACATCGATCGGCCGCTGGCCAAGCCCGATCGCCGCCGTGATCACCTGGTCCTCGATGCCGAGCGACGTGGTGAAGACGGCGCGGCCATCGAGAGCTGAAACGATACGCAGGCGTTCGGTGAGGTCTGCCGATGCGAGTTGCTGGTCCAGTGCCCTGGCCAGATCTGCGGAGGTGTTGATGGTCATCATATGGTCCCTGCTCAGTGGTGCCATTATCCGGCATGAGCGGGGGGACGGACAGAAATCGACATGCGCCGAGGCGGAGACAAAGAGCAAATATCTCTCTTGCGCGCCGATATCGCGGCAATTCGTGCCGCAGGGCTCAAATGATCCATGGAATGCCATGGCAAATTACGCTATGGCCGGACCCATGTTTGTGGCACCGGTTCTGGCAGACTTTGACGCTCGATGATCACGCAGAAAGCCAAATATGCGCTGAGGGCGCTGACGCTTCTCGCCCGTGCCGAGCCGGGCGAGCCGATCCAGATCCCTGATATTGCCGACAAACAAAAGATCCCGAAGAAATTCCTCGAGCAGATCATGCTCGACCTGAAGCGCGGCGGCATGGTCGAAAGCCGGCGTGGCAAGCAGGGCGGCTATCTCCTGCTGCGCCCGGCCAACGACATCACCTATGGCGAAGTGCTGCGCCTGATCGATGGTCCGGTGGCACCTCTGCCCTGCCTGTCACTGACAGCCTATCGCCGCTGCGAGGATTGCGACGGCGAAAACGATTGCGAGATCCGCCGCGTCTTCGCGCGTGTCGCCGATGAAACCCGGGCCGTGCTGCTCTCGACGAGCCTTGCAGATGCCGCAGGCGAGGTCAGCGAACCTCCCCACTGACCGGGACGAGCCTCGGGCGCCGCGCACCAATCCTACAGACGCAAAAAAAAGGCCCCGGGACTGATGCCCCGAGGCCCACCACGCACCCTTGGATCAGGAAGCGTTGGAAACTGTGCGGGTGACGAGGGTCACCGACTGGTCGGCGTTGACCTTGTAGACTTCGTTGACGTCACGACCACTGCCGTCTGAGAAGGTGTGGAAGAAGGTCGAACCAACAGGTGCCTTTTCCAGCTGAACGTTTGCGTTGTCATAGGTGATCGAGCCCGGGATCGGCTGGACGGAAGCGAAGGCTGCCGAGCCGGCTGCGAGGGTAATGAGGGCTGCAGAGATGATGGTCTTCATTGTCTTGGTTCCTTGTGTAGCGTTGGGTTGGCGGCGGCTCAGTGTCAGAGGGGGAGGGGCCGAGCCTGCCGCCGAAGGGTGTCGCGTCTTGGGAGGCGCGCTGATTACGAAGCGTTGGAGATCGTGCGGGTGACGAGGGTCACCGACTGGTCTGCGTTGACCTTGTAGACTTCGTTGACGTCACGGCCACTGCCGTCTGAGAAGGTGTGGAAGAAGGTCGAACCAACAGGTGCCTTTTCCAGCTGAACGTTTGCGTTGTCATAGGTGATCGAGCCCGGGATCGGCTGGACGGAAGCGAAGGCGGCCGAGCCGGCTGCGAGGGTGATCAGGGCTGCAGAGATGATGGTCTTCATGGTTATATTCCTTTGTGCGTTGGGTTGGCGGCGGCTCAGTGCCAGAGGGGAGGGGCCGAGCCTGCCGCCGAATGGTTTTGCGTCCTGGGAGACGCTGATTACGAAGCGTTGGAGATCTGGCGGTTAACGAGGGTCACCGACTTGTCGGCATTGACCTTGTAGACTTCGCTGACGTCATGGCCGCTGCCGTCAGTGAAGGTGTGGAAGAAGGTCGACCCGACAGGAGCCTTTTCCAGCTGAACATTGGCGTTGTCATAGGTGATCGAGCCCGGGATAGGCTGGACGGAGGCGAAAGCGGAGGTGCCGGCAGCGAGGGCGATGAGGGCTGCAGAGATGATGGTCTTCATGGTCGTATTCCTTGTGTAGCGTTTTGTGGGCGGCGGCTCGGGGCGGTGGAGAGGGTCGAGCCTGCCGCTGGAGGTCTTCACGTCTTGGGAGGCGTGTTGGGTTGAACGCTTCGATTACGAAGCGTTGGAGATCTGACGATCGACCAGGGTTACCGTCTGGTCGGCGTTGACCTTGTAGACTTCGCGAACGTCGCGGCCGTCACCGTTGGAGAAGGTGTGGAAGAAGGTCGAACCAACAGGTGCCTTCTCGAGCTGAACATTTGCGTTGTCATAGGTGATCGAGCCCGGGATCGGCTGGACGGAGGCGAAGGCTGCCGAACCGGCTGCGAGGGTGATGAGGGCTGCAGAGATGATGGTCTTCATGATCGTGTTTCCTTATCTTGAATTGAGCTCAGCCTCAGGCTTTCAGCTCTAGATTGTATTGATGGGTAGCATCTACCCGTGATGGGGATCGTCTTGCGTGCCGTCAGTCGTTCGCCATGGAACGGGAGACGATGGAGACGGTCCGGTCTGCATTCACCTTGTAGATCTCATGGACTTCCGTGCCGTTGAGATGGAAGGTGTGGAAGAAGTTCGAACCGGCGGGTGCCTGTTCGAGCCTTGGCTGCGCACCGCCATAGGTGATTGAGCCTGGGACTGGCTCGATCGCGAAAGCGGCCGAAGCGGCTGCGATGGTGGTCAGGAGTGCTGCTGCGATGGTCTTCATAGTGTGTAAGCCTTTAGAACATTGCTTTATCGAACTGCTCGGTTCGATGAGATGTATTTGGCGTATGGCGCTGGAGAAATCAATACCCCTTTGCGCACAATCGAACTGATTGGTTCGGTGAGAGTACCCGGTATCACGGAGGATACTTGAAGGGTGAGGTGAGGAAAAACAGCGGGTTAGGCTGCAAATGCACTGTCATTTAACTATGACATACAACGATTATTTTTTGTCATCATCACCCTTTTGTGACAGCTTGGTGGGGTGGCAGGAGGAGAAACAGGATGCTTGCGAGGCAGGCAGAGCCGTCGTGATCCCGTCTGGATCACCGAGCGAACGGCTATGCGGCGGCGGCCCATGCAAGGCCGGTGCGGATGTCACCGGAAGCCTGCCCCAGGCGACGGGCACGGCCTTGATTCCGCTTCCTACGCCCGCGACCGGCGCCCCGTGTTTCGGTTGCCGACGATATCGCGATAGAATTTCCCCATGATCGGCGCTTCCGGCAGTGCGTCCATTTCGCTCCCGCCACCTCTTGCGAGCATCGATTTGCTATTCTTCCGACCGTGTTGACTAAGACGACTTGTCGGGTAGTCTTAAATCGTTAACGCCAGAGAGGAGGCACAGATGAAAAAGTGCATTGGGAAAAATCTTGCGGCGTTTCTCGTCGGACTGAGCCTGTCCACCGGACTTGTGCTGCCGGCTGGAGCAACTGAGCTGCTGAACGTGTCCTATGATCCGACGCGCGAGCTCTATTCCGAGTTCAACACCGCCTTCGCCGCACACTGGAAACAGGAGACAGGCGAGACCGTGACGATCAGCCAGTCGCATGGCGGTTCCGGCCGCCAGACCCGCGCCGTGATGGAAGGCCTTCAGGCCGATGTCGTCACACTCGCGCTGCAGAGCGACATCGACATCATCGCCGAGCGGGCAAAGCTGATCGCGCCCGACTGGCGCACGCGCCTGCCGAACAACGCGTCGCCCTATACCTCGACCATCGTCTTCCTGGTGCGCAAGGGCAATCCGAATGGCATCCAGGATTGGGGCGATCTGGTGAAGGGGGACGTGCAGATCGTCACGCCCAATCCGAAGACCTCCGGCGGCGCCCGATGGAACTATCTCGCCGCCTGGGCCTGGGCCAACAAGGAGTTCGGCGGCGACCAAGAGAAGATCCGCGACTATATCGCCGAGATCTACCGCCGCGCTCCCGTGCTCGACACTGGCGCCCGAGGCTCACTCACGAGTTTTGCCCAGCGCGAGATCGGCGACGTGCTGATCTCCTGGGAAAACGAGGCCTATCTCGCGGGCAAGGAATTCGGCGCTGACAGTTTCGACATCGTCACCCCGTCGCTGTCGATCCTCGCAGAACCGCCGGTCGCAGTTGTCGATGTCGTCGTCGACAAGAAGGGTACCCGCAGAGAGGCGGAAGCCTATCTGAACTACCTCTATTCGGCAGAAGGACAGACGCTTGCCGCCAAACACTTCTACCGCCCCTCGCGTCCGGACCTTGTCGCCGCAGGCTCCGGCCCCGACCTGCCCAAGCTTGATCTCGTCACCATCGACGATCCGCTCTTCGGCGGCTGGACCAAGGCGCAAGCACAGCATTTCGGCGAAGGCGGTGTCTTCGATCAGATTTACCGCCCCTGACGGGCGGCTCCTCCCAAGGGTCGGGAAGGCGGTTCCTAAAGGGCCGCCTTTTTGTCCTCTGCCTACACCTCACCCGTCGATCAAGCAAAGGTGACGTCGAAATGCCGGTCGGGCGCACTACTCTCCTTTAAGTGTTGTGTCCCAACCCGGAGAACGATTATGAACCGCGCACTCTCCCTCTCGGCTCTCGCCGGCGCCGCACTCTTTGCCGGCTCCGCCATCGCCCATCACGGTTGGTCATGGGCCGAGGCCGACCAGATCGACCTGACCGGCACGATCACCGCGATCTCTTTCGCCCCGCCGCATCCGACGCTCGAACTGGAGACGGCAGAAGGCCCCTGGCGCATCGAACTCGGCAATCCGAACCTGACCCAGCGTTCCGGCTTTGTCGAGGGTGTCGCTACGGTCGGCGATGCGATCACCGTGCGCGGCAACCGCTCGCTCGATCCGGATGAAAAGCGCCTGAAGGCCGTGCGCGTCATCGTCGAGGGCAAGAACTACGACATCTATCCCAGTCGCATCGTGACAAACTGACGGCATGGAGTGGCTGGCAATCCTCGGCGAGTTGGTGGTCGCGCAAGCGCTCATCCGGTCGCCGGTGCTCTACATCTTTGCCAATGCTGCACACATCCTGTCGCTGGCCATGCTGATCGGGGCGAGCGTGATCCTCGATCTGCGTCTGCTCGGCCGGTTCAAGAGCCTGCCGCTCGCCGAGAGCGCCGAACTGTTCTCCCGCATCGCAGCCGTGGCGCTCGGCTGCGCGGTGCTGACGGGGTCCCTTCTCTTTTCCGTGCGTCCGGTCGAATATGCCGGCAATACCGCCTTTCTGATCAAGCTCCTGCTCGTCGGGCTCGGAACCGCGAATGCCGTCTCCGTTCATCTCTCCCGGGACTGGGCCGAGATGATCGTGGCAGAGGAGGCGTCGCTTCTGCTGAAACTCGGCGCTGTCTTCTCTTTGGCAATCTGGCTGTCGGCCGTCCTCGCCGGTCGCTGGATCGGCTTTCTCTAGGGCAGGCGTGTGGTCACGGCTTCTGCCACCGCTCCAGCGCCTCTTGTCCCGCAGGCGTCAAGCCATAGACGCCGCGCTCGACCCGTTCGAACCAGCCATAGACATTCGCCTGCAGGATCTTGCCCGCTTCGGGAACGCTCGCCCTGATGTCACGCACCTTCAGCGGACCTGCGGCAAGTGCCGCCGCGCAGGCGAGCGCCTGCTGGCGATAGGCGGTCATTTGCGGTGTGCGTGTGCTGCCGCCGAGGACCGGATCGCCCTTTCGCTTCTGGTGTTCGCGCATCAGCCGCGAACGCCGCTTCGGATTGGTCCGCGGCATCGGCGTGACCGAAGCGACGATGACATTGACCGTGCCATTGTCGGCAACGCCGAGCATGCCGATCCCGAGCCGGCGGCAGAGATCGCGGTAGCGTTTGTCGCTCTCGCGGCCCTTGCCCTTGGCTGAGACGCGCCCCGCGATCCACACCTCGTCTGCGACGGATGCCCGATCGACCGCCTGCAGGATGAGCTCGAGATTGAAGCTAAGCTTGAGCTCGCAGACGACCAACACGGGTGGATCCTCGTCGCTGAGGCCCACCAGATCGCAGCCGCCGATCTCGCCCTTCACGGTATATCCGGCCTGTTCGAGAAAGCTTTTGACCGGCAGATAAAGCGAGGTTTCCATGGGGCCCGGGATCAGGTTGCGCAAGAGCTGACAGATAGAGCACGTCCAGCAAAAGTGCGTTAGCGGTTTTGCGTCCGGACTGCGTAAAAACAAATAGATAGAGCATCTCGGGTGATCTCGTATCACCGGAGATGCTCTAGCCTGCTTTGTCGGTGAGCGTCACCAGGAAATCTCCGGCGAGGCACAGGAAACGGGTGGCCCTTCCGGTCTTCTCCCGCGATCCTTGGATCCCGTAGCTTAGAGGACGCCCCCGCATGAACTCCGATTTGACCGAAGACGATACCCGCTGGCAGGCGGTCCGCACCCGTGATGCCGCAATGGACGGCCATTTCGTCTATGGCGTGCTTTCGACCGGGATTTTCTGCCGACCGTCTTGCCCCTTGCGTCCGGCGCGACCGGAAAATGTCATCTTCTACGAAACGAGGGAAGCCGCCCGTGAAGGCGGCTTCCGTGCCTGTTTGCGCTGCCGTCCGGATAAGCCTGAAACCTGGGCCGAGCCGGTTGACCGCCGTCTCACACCAGGAAGATCGAGATGATCGGAAAGGCCGTCAGAAGCACGATGCGGAAGATATCAGCCCCGACGAATGGCACGATCCCCTTGTAGGTCTCGCGGATCGGCACGTCGCGCGACATCGCCGAGATGATGAAAAGATTGAGCCCCACCGGTGGCGTGATCATGCCGATCTCGGCCACCATCAGCACCAGGATGCCGAACCAGATGGCGAAGTGCTCCGGGCTCATGCCGAAATCCATCGCCGTCACGATCGGGAAGAAGATCGGGATGGTGAGCACGATCATGGAGAGCGAATCCATGATGCAGCCGAAGATGATGTAGAGCAGGAGAATGATGATCAGTACCGTCATCGGCGCAAAGCCCTGCGCCGTCACCCATTCCGCGCCGACCTGCGGCAGGCGGGAGAAGGCGAGGAAGGAGTTGAACACCGAGGCGCCGAGAATGATGAAGAAGATCATGCCGGTGGAAACCGCCGTCTCCTTGAAGCAGGCGATCAGCGACGTGCGGTCGAGCCCGCCATTGGCAAAGGCGACGAGGCCGGCACCAACGGCACCCACGGCGGCGGCCTGTGTCGGCGTGAACCAGCCGAGATAGATGCCGCCGACGACGGCAAAGAAGATTGCAACGACCGGCCAGACGGCAATCAGTGCCGGGACGCGGTCCTTCCACGGAATGCGCGGCGCCTGGCCCGCACTTTCCGGCTTCAGTCGGACATAGATGGCGATGACGACCAGATAGGAGATCGCGGCGATGATGCCCGGCACGAAGGCGGCGAGGAAGAGCTTGGCGATGTTCTGCTCGGCGAGGATCGCATAGATGACCAGCACCACGGACGGCGGGATGAGAATGCCGAGCGTGCCGCCGGCGGCCAGCGTCGCGGTTGCAAGCCCGCCTGCATAACCGTTGCGCTTCAGTTCCGGAAGCGCCACCTGCGCCATGGTCGCGGCTGTCGCGAGCGACGAGCCGCAGATCGAGCCGAAGCCGGCAGACGCACCGATCGCCGCCATGGCAACCCCGCCCTTGCGATGGCCGACAAAGGCCGCCGCCGCGTTGAACAGGGCCTGGCTCATGCCACCGCGGGCCGCGAACTGACCCATCAGCAGGAAGAGCGGGATGATCGACAGCGAATAATTCGCGTTCGTGTTCCAGGCCAGAACCTTCATCTGCGCCATGATCGGCGTCCAGCGGTCGAGCACCAGATAGGTGCCGACGACGCCGGTCGCCAGCATGGCGGCGCCGATCGGCACGCGCAGGAAAATCAGCAGAATGAGGACGGGGAAAGACCAGAGGCCGATTTCAATGCTGCTCATCAGTGCGCTCCCATCGCAGCGACGATCGTCTTGCCGCGGCGGATGTCGCGGATATCGGCAGCGATCACATACAGGCAGACGAGGAGATTGGCGATAAGAAGGGCGAGCGCGATGGCAAAGCCCCACCAGACAGGCAGAAGAAGCAGCGGCGTGGTTTCGCCATTGCCGAACTTGTCCATGGTGCCGATGGCATGGCGCCAGGTAACGAGCCCGATCAGCGCGGCGATGATGATGTCGCCGATGAGCTGGGTCCAGTTCATCGCCTTCGGTCCGAAGGCGGAAATCAGGATGTCGACGCCCACATGGCCACGCTTCAACTGGCAAAAGGGCAGGAAGGCAAAGACTGCGAGACCGCAGAGCGCTTCGACCAGTTCGATTTCACCGGGCAGGGGGCGGATGGCGACAGAGCCGAAGATCGACGCGACGGTCAGCGCACAGGCAACCACGAGACAGAGGCCGCCGAACAGAACGAGGGCGGAGGCCAGGCTATGGCAAGCCCGCTCCAGTCGTTCGAAGCTGGTGGAAACGGCAGTCGCCATCAGAAAGTCCTTTGAAAGTCCGTGCAAAGGGTCCGGGCGCCTTCCGACAAGCGCCCGGACAAGGCGGGGAGGTTATTGGGTATTCGCCTGGATAAGCGAAAGGGCGTCGTTGTAGAGCATCGTGCCATCGAGACCCTTGCCGTCCATTTCGGCGATCCACGCCTTGGTCACTGCCTCGCCCGCAGCTTTCCAGCGTGCAGTCTCGGTCTCGTCCAGGTTGATGATCTTGTTGCCGCTCTTCTCGGCAATTTCCTTGCCGCGGATGTCGCCTGCGTCCATGGCCTGGCCGAAGAGGCGGGCGAGTTCCTTGCCGGAATTGTCGTCGATCACCTTCTTCAGGTCGTCCGGCATCGCGTCATAGCTGTCCTTGTTCATCGCGAACACGAAGGTACCGGTGTAAAGTCCGTTCGGACCGGAGAAGCCGGTATGGTTCGGCGCGAGCTCGGCGATCTTGATTGCGGGGGTCACTTCCCACGGAACGACCGAACCGTCGATGACGCTCTTCGACAGGCTTTCCGGAACAGCCGTAACTGGCATGCCGATGGCAGACGCGCCCATGGCTTCGAGCATCTGGTTGATCACCTTCGAGGTGCCGCGCAGCTTCAGCCCCTGCATGTCCTCGAGCTTTTCGACCGGCTTGGAGGCGATGGTGTGGATGAGGCCCGGACCATGGGTATGGACCGCCAGCACGTGGTAGTCGGTCAACTCATCCTTGAGGTGCTTCTCATAATACTCCTGGAAGGCGACCGAGGTGGCCTCCGCTGTTGTCACCATGAAGGGAAGCTCAAACGCTTCCGACTTCGGGAAACGGCCGGGCGTGTAGCCGAACAGCGTCCAGGTCAGATCGACCACGCCGTCCTTGACCTGATCCACCAGGTCAGCCGGCTTGCCGCCCAGCTGCATGGCCGGGTAGAGCTCGACGGCGATGCGGCCGCCGGAATCAGCCTGAATCTTTTCCGCCCAGGGCTGCAGTACCTTGGCAGGGATCGTCGCCTGTGGCGGCAACATCTGGTGAAGCTTGAGGGTAACGTCTGCGGCGAAGCTGGCGGACGCCATCATCGACAATGCGGCACCGGACAATCCGGCGATAAGAAACTGGCGCAACATGATTTCCTCCCATGTCTTGTTGATCTGGAAAAATCGACCGGCTCGAGGCAACAGAGCAATCAGAAAACACGACGAAAGTCATGTAAAGATCGCGTCGCCCGGTTCCTCACTCCCATCCGGCAAACTCTTCCTTGTAAGTTATGATTACAGATGGGATGCGGGCACGCAAATAATTATGTGGCCGGAAATCATAACCAGATTAGTATGCATGGCGCGGTGCAAAGCCGCGCGTCGCGGCCCCGTGCCGCGATGGTGACGACGGGCCGGCTGCCGGGCCTTGGCTCCATCCTCGTCTCCGGTTATAGCTCGCCGCTACGGCCCGGTCATGACGACACGAGGCGGGCGATTGTCGATCTGCAAGGATGATCCCGGATGCGTCTTCTTTCCTTCGGCCCCTATCGTCGGTCGCGCGCGGCCTTCGTGGCGCTCTGCCTGCTTTCGGCAACGGGCTTGGCCTCCTGTGCCGGTCGCCCGGGCCCTGAGACGCTGGGGACGGTAGCGCTCGGTGACTACAAGCCGACGCGGGTCGAAACGCTCTATACGGTGACGACACGCGATCGCGCGGAACCCGGCGAGAACGTCTTCACGACGACCAAGACCCGGGAGCCCAATTATGCGAGCTTCGCCGTTTCCATCCCGCCAAATCACAAGCCGGCCAATATCGAATGGCCGAAGCCCGGCCGAAAGGTCGATCCAAGGACCGACTTCGCGGTCGTTTCGCAGTCCGTGCTGGATCGCCCAGGCCTCCTGCAGGCGATCCGCGCCCGCGAGGCCGCCACGCCGGTCGTCTTTGTGCATGGCTACAACTACAATTTCCAGGAAGCATTGTTCCGGCTGGCGCAGCTGAAGACGGACAGCAATTTCGACGGCACACCGGTCCTGTTCTCCTGGCCTTCGCTTGCCGCTCTGCCGGCCTATGTCGCCGACAAGGAAGCCGCCACCTATTCCCGCGATGCGCTTGCCGACCTGCTGACCGACATGGTGCGGGCGCGCAAGGGTGCGGTGGTCGATGTCTTTGCCCATTCGATGGGCGGCTGGCTGACGGTCGAGGCGCTGCGCCAGTTGAGACTGCAGGGCAAGGGTGACGTCCTCGATCGGCTCAGGGTCATCATGGCTGCACCCGACATTGATGGAGACGTCTTCACGGCCCAGCTCGATGTCATCGGTCGCATGCGCATCCCGATCACCATCCTCGTCTCGCCGGACGACCGGGCGCTACAAGTCTCGAGCATTCTCGGCGCCGGTACCCAGCGTGTCGGAGCACTGGATGCGCGCAATCCGGAAGTGGCAGAGGCGGCCAAGCGTTATGGCGTGACAATCATCGATATCTCGTCACTCGAGTCGATCGACGCCACCAATCACAACCGCTTCTTCGACGTGAAGCAACTGGCTGCGACCTTGGGCAAACCGACCTCGAGTGCAACGCTCGGAGATGCCGGTGCCTTCGTGCTGGATGCCGCCGCCCAGACCGTCTCCAGTCCCTTCTCGCTGGCCGCCAGGGTTCTGCGTCAGCAATGACGGTGCACTGAGCGCAGCTATCTGAGACATAAGACACGACTTGCAAGTCAGCCTTGCGTTTCGTCAGGTTGACGATGGACGAAATTCGGTGTCTTGCGCAATTTATGCGTTGGTTTACCGACTCGTTTACCCTTGGGTGTCACAAGCTTCGGTCCATGCATGCGCGCTAATAAGCGTTCGATCCCCCCTTCGTTACTTGGTTCCAATCATGGCCTCTTCATTGTCCGATGCCGAAGCGCCTGCGCCTGCTCAAGCCGCACGTCATGCCAAGCCCCTATCTTTCGTCGTTCTTTCCCTGATCCCGAAGCTTGTCTTGCGGGCGCCCCGCAGCGGCGCCGTGTTTGGCGCGCTTGTCATGCTGGCGCTGCTCGGTCCGATCCTGGCTGAAGAGAACCTGCTGAAATTCGGCTGGGGCCTCGTGCTCGCCCGCCACGGCATCGACGCGACCGAGGGTACGCTCGGGCTCTCCATGGTGCTCGGCGTCATCGCCTCGCGCGGCCTCGTCCGCAATCCGCGCCGCCGGCGTGAACCGAAGGATGTCGAAGACGATCTCGCCCGCGCCGTCTCCCTGCTGCCGGCCCAGGCGAATGCCAGCGCCGGTCTCGTGCGTCTCGGCGACAAGCGTGTCCTGTTCTCTGATTGCGGCCAGGGCTTCATCATGTATGCACGCCGGGGGCGCTCACTCGTCGCCCTCTTCGATCCCGTCGCGCCGAAGCATCTCTGGGCGCCGCTGGTCGAAAAGTTCATCGCCGAAGCACGCCGCAGTCGAAGCCGCCCGGTCTTCTACCAGGTCTCCCCCGACTTCCTGCCGATCGTCGTCGAAATGCGGCTGCAGGCGTTGAAACTCGGCGAGCAGGCGGTCGTCGATCTCTCCCGCTTCACGCTCGCCGGCGGCGACTGGCTGAAGCTGCGCCGGTCGATCAACCGCGCCGAACGCGACGGTTTGTGCTTTGAGATGCTGGCTGCTGACGCCGTGTCGCCAGTTCTCGATGAGCTGCAGACCGTCTCCGACAGCTGGCTCTCTGCCCACCAGGCTGCCGAGAAGGGCTTCTCGCTCGGCACCTTCGATCGCGCCTATATCGCCTCCGGCCCCGTTGCACTCATCCGCCTCGACGGGCGCATCGTTGCCTTCGCCAGCCTGATGACCGCATCGTCAAGCGGCGACGCCTTCATCGACCTGATGCGCCATGTTCCGGGTGTCCATCGCGGCATGATGGACCTCCTCTTCGTCAAGATCATGGAAACCCTGAAGGCAGAGGGCTTCGCCACGCTGAACCTCGGCATGGCGCCGCTGGCCGGTCTGTCAGGCAATCGTCGCGCCCCCGTCTGGAACCACGTCGCCCGCCAGATCTTCGAACACGGCGAGCGCTTCTACAATTTCCGAGGCGTGCGCGCCTTCAAGGAGAAGTTCGATCCGGACTGGCAGCCCCGTTATCTCGTCGTGACCGGCCAGGGCCTGCCCGTCCTGTCACTGCTCGACGTCACCCTGCTGATCGGTGGCGGCCTCAAGGGCCTGACGCGCAGGTGACCGCTGTCGACATCAGCGGTATGCGGCACAGGCAACTGCCGCACAGGCTGCGGGCGATGCTCCTCATGGCCTGCCTCGCCGTGTCGGTGCAGGTTTCCGCCGCTCCTGCCGCCGCCAGCGCTGACGGCACCGTCAGTCTGCCACAGGACCGCATCTCGGTGCCAGATGATGGCAGCATGACCGGTGTCGTGATCATCGTCTCCGATGCGAATGGTTGGGATGGCGTTGAACAGGCGGCGCTGGAAACGGCTGTTTTGGGCGGCGCGATCGGCGTTGGCATCGACCTCAATGTCTGGCGCGCTGCACTGTCGCGCGAGACCGAGCGCGACTGTCTTTTCCTCCCAGCCGACATCGAGCGCCTGACCCGCCAATTGCACCGCAGCCATACTGCTGTGTTCTATCGCCCACCACGATTGCTGGGCTTTGGCGAAGGGGGCGCACTGGTGCTCGCCATGGCGGCCCAGACACCCAATGGCAGTTTCGCCGAAACCATTGGCGAGACGGTGGCAGTCGATCCGACCGAGGCCGTGTCCCTTCCAAAACCACTCTGCACGCCCGCCCCGCGCCGCGACACACAGCATGGCACCGCCTATGGTCTGACAGCCGGGAAACTGCCCAATCCCGTCCGTATCGCCTTTTCGCCAGCGGCGCAGGCAAGCGCGCGGCAGCATGCGGCATCGCTCAAGGCGAGCCATCCGGATGTGGTGATCGGTGAGGGGGAGGGCGGTCCCGCCCGCATGCTCTCGACGGAAGCCTCGACCCTCGTCGCCCGCCTTGCACCCGCTGACGCCGCACTCGACCTGCCGCTGGTGGAGGACATCGTTGCGCCAGATCACGACACCGTCGCGATCTTCTATTCGGGTGATGGCGGCTGGCGCGAGATCGACCAGCGCATCTCTGCACGCCTCAACGCAAACGGCGTGCCCGTCATCGGCGTCGATGCACTTCGCTATTTCTGGAGCGAAAAAACGCCCGAGGAGACCGCGGCTGACCTGGCCCGGATCATCGCCCACTACCGCAACCGGCTGGGTGTCTCCAGGGTCGTGCTGATCGGCTATTCCTTCGGCGCCAACATCCTGCCGCGTGTCTACGGCCTGTTGCCCCAGCCCGACCGAAACTCCGTAACGCTGCTCTCGCTGCTGGCGCTCTCGCATCAGGCCGATTTCGAAATCGCCGTTTCCGGCTGGCTCGGCGCCGCCGGTCAAGGCAGGCACGGCGATCCCGTCGATCACCTCGAGACAGTCGAGACCGCCAAGATCCAATGCGTCTACGGGCTGGAAGAGCAGGACACCGCCTGCCCGGCACTTGAGGGGCGCGTGACGGATGGCCTCGAACTCATCGCCCGCCCCGGCGGCCATCACTTCGACGAGAATTACGAGCTGGTAGCGGACCGCATTCTAGGGCGGGTCATGGCACATTGAGTTGGCGGGAGCAGTTGTGACTGCTCCGTTCCCATGTCGTCTGAAGAGAGGCCGGACCTTTAGTCGACCAGCACCGCAGTGGCCTCGTTCGGATAGATCTCGACATCCGGATTGCCGATCAGCGTGTTGTCATCCATGATCAGCTTTTCCCCGACGCCTGCCGGAGCCGTGACAATCAGCTGCGGCGTGCCGCTGAGATCATCGATAATTCTCAAGCCGTCCGAGCTACCGGTCGCTGGTCTCCCAGCGCGGGTTGATCCATGGCTCCTGATTGCTTCGGGGCAGGGGCTGCTTGCCAAGGATGTGATCGGCCGCCTTCTCGCCCGTCATGATCGAGGGGCCATTGAGGTTGCCATAGGTCAGTCGTGGAAAGATAGACGAGTCCACGACACGCAGGCCATCGACACCGATGACGCGGCATTCCGGATCGACCACGGCCGTCGGATCGTCCTTCGCGCCCATCTTCGATGTGCCGCAGGGGTGATAGGCGCTCTCCAGATGCTCGCGCAGGAAGGCGTCGATCTGATCGTCGCTCTGCACGTTCTCGCCCGGCTGGATTTCCGGTCCGCGGAAGGTGTCGAAAGCCTTCTGCCCGAAGATTTCGCGGGTAAGCCGAACGCAGTGACGGAACTTGATCCAGTCTTCCTCGTGGCTCATGTAGTTGAACTTGATGACCGGATCGGCCATCGGGTCGGACGAGCGCAGGGTGACGGCGCCGCGCGACTTCGAGTGGTTGTAGCCGACATGCACCTGGAAGCCATGGCTTCTCGCTGCCGCCTTGCCGTCATAGGAGATCGCGACGGGCAGGAAGTGGAACTGGATGTCAGGCTGCTTGACGCCGGCTGCCGAGCGCACGAAGGCGCAGGATTCGAACTGGTTGGAGCTGCCAAGCCCGGTGCCCGAGAACAGCCATTGCGCCCCTGCAACCCCCTGCCAGAACCAGGGCAGCCACGAATAGAGCGAGACGGGTTTGGTCGCGACCTGCTGGAAGTAGAATTCCATGTGGTCCATGAGGTTGGCGCCGACGCCCGGCCGGTCGAGCTTCACCTCGATGCCCATCTCCTTCAGATGATCAGCCGGGCCGATGCCGGACAGCATCAGGAGCTTCGGCGAGTTGAAGGTTGAAGCGGAAACGATGACCTCCTGATTGGCCTTCACCACCTCGATTTTGCCATTGCGCTCGATTTCGACGCCAGTGGCCCGGCCATTTTCGATGACGATCTTGCGGGCAAAGCAGCGCACCAACTCGACATTGCCCCGCTTCATCGCCGGTTTGAGATAGGCATTGGCGGCAGACCAGCGGCGCGAGCGCCAGATGGTCTGTTCCATCAGGCCGAAGCCCTCCTGCTTCTCGCCGTTATAGTCTTCCGTCGTCTCGAAGCCTGCCTCGCGTCCCGCCTCGACGAAAGCGCGCACCAGCGGGTTCTTCGCGGGGCCACGCTGGACATGCAGCGGCCCGTCGGTGCCGCGCCAGCCTTCCTGGCCGCCATGCGAGTTCTCCATGCGTTTGAAGTAGGGCAACACGTCCGCATAGCCCCAGCCCTTGGCGCCACTCTCCTCCCAGCCGTCGAAATCCTCGGCCGATCCGCGCACATAGACCATACCGTTGATCGAAGAGGAGCCGCCGATCACCTTGCCGCGCGGCGCTGTGATGCGCCGATTGTTGAGGTTCGGCTCGGGCTCGGAGAGGTAGCCCCAGTTGTAGCGCTTCATGCTCATCGGCCAGGCAAGTGCCGCCGGCATCTGGATGAACGGCCCGATATCCGATCCCCCATATTCGAGCACCATGACGCTGTTCTTGCCGTCCTCGGAGAGGCGGTAGGCCAGCGCCGAACCGGCAGAGCCGGAACCGATGATGATGAAGTCTGCTTGGTTCATTGCTGTAAAATCCCAGCCTCTAGAATATGGTGATGTCCCGCGACCTCCCCCGTAGGGGAGGTGTTGCTGGTCATCTCAATACGGCGCCTCGCACTTGCCCATGCCGACATAAACCGTCTTCAGCTCGGAATAATGCTCCAGTGCCGCTGCCGAGTTTTCGCGGCCAAAGCCCGACTGCTTGGACCCGCCGAAGGGGATCTCGACCGGGCAGAGATTATAGGTGTTGATCCACAGCGTGCCCGCCTCCAACTGATCCACCACCCGGTGCGCACGCGAAAAATCTGCCGTGAACACGCCCGCCGACAGGCCGAATTCGGTGGCGTTGGCGCGCGCGATCACCTCTGCCTCGTCCTCGAAATCCAGCACGCACATCACGGGCCCGAAGATCTCCTCGCGGGCGATGGTCATGTCGTCGGTGACATCGGCAAACACCGTCGGCTGGATGTAGAAGCCTTCGCCGGTCACGCTGTTCGGAATGCCGCCGCCGGTCACGAGCGTCGCCCCTTCTGCCTTGCCCTTGTCGATATAGGACAGGACCTTCTCGCGCTGAGCGAGCGAAACCATCGGCCCCATCTGGGTTGCCTCGTCCTGCGGATCACCGATCAGGATCGCCTCGGTGCGGGCCTTCAGCCGCGCAAGAAACGTCTCCTTGATCGCCTTGTGCACGAAGACGCGCGTGCCGTTCGAGCAGACCTGGCCGGTCGAGTAGAAATTGCCCAGCATGGCGCCGGAAATCGCGCTGTCGATATCGGCATCGTCGAAGACGACGATCGGCGACTTGCCGCCGAGTTCCATGGTGACGTGCTTCAGTTGGCTAGCAGCCGCCCCCGCCACCTTGCGCCCCGTCGGCACGGAGCCCGTCAGCGACACCTTGGCGACATCAGGATGCGACACGAGCAGCGGCCCGGTCTCGCGGTCGCCCTGGATGACATTGTAGACACCCTTCGGCGCGCCGGCCTCGATCAGGATCTCGGCAATCTTCAAGGCGCCGAGCGGCGTGACTTCCGACGGCTTGAACACGATTGCATTGCCGGCGGCAAGCGCAGGCGCCCCCTTCCAGCAGGCGATCTGCTGCGGATAGTTCCAGGCACCGATGCCGACGACAACGCCAAGCGGCACGCGCTTGGTATAGGCCCAGTCACCGCCGAGCGGGATCTGGCTGCCGTTCATCGCACTCGCGATGATGCCGCCGAAGAATTCGAAGCTGTCAGCCCCCGAAGTCGGGTCGGCCACGATCGTCTCCTGGATCGGCTTGCCGGTGTCCAGCGTTTCGAGCTCGGACAGCTCGCGATTGCGCTCACGCATGATCTCGGCCGCCTTCTTGAGCACGCGGCCCCGTGCGGTCGGGCTCCAGGACGCCCATTCCTTCTGCGCCCGCTTGGCGGATGCAATCGCCTTTTCGATGATCGCAGGGGTCGCGGCATGCAGTCTTGCGATCACCTCGCCGGTGGCGGGATAGATGCTCTCGATGACGGTGCCATCGGTATCCTCGACATACTCGCCGTCGATGAAGTGGGAGGCTTGCGGTTGGGCTTTCATGTCCTGTCTCCAGACGGGTGTTCGAATGTTCTTGTTGTCGGGCGATGCCCCTCATCCGCCCTTTGGGCACCCTCTCCCCGCTTGCGGGGAGAGGGTAGGGTGAGGGGCAATTGTTTCGGCGGTCAAGGCTTGCAGCTGCCCCGTCACATAATCCTCGACCAATGCGACAGAGGCATCAATCGAAAGCGGCGCTGCCTTCAGAGACTGGCGGATATAGAGCCCGTCGATCATGGCGGCTGCGCCATCCGCAATCCTGCCCGCGTCTTCAGCGCCACAAAGCGGCCCCAAGCCCGACATCAGGTTCGAATGCAGTCGCCGCGCATAGAGCGCGAGCAGCCGACGCACCTCTTCCGAGCGCTGCGCCTCCGAATAGAAGGCAAGCCAGGCGGCGACCACCTGTGGGTCGAACTGGTCGGCATTGAAGGAGATGCGGATCACCGCCGAGACCCGTTCCCGCGGCATCTGCGCCCGGCCGAGCGCGCCGACTGCATCCGCCCGCAATTGCCGCAGCAGCGAGCGGATGGTCTCGATCAGCAAGCGGTCCTTCGAGCCGAAATAGTGATGCGCCAGCGCCGGAGAAACACCCGCCTCGCGCGCGATCTCCGACATGGTGACCGTCAGCGAGCCGTGATGGCCGATCGTCTTCAACGCGGCATCGACAAGCGCCTTGCGACGCACTGGCTCCATTCCGACCTTGGGCATCCGGTTTCTCCTATCCCGCCCATGATAATTTTGATTGACTGATCAATCAACAAAAAATCTACGGCAGCGCAATTCCTGGCCGTGGAGATCAGCCGTTAACGGTAAAGCGAGACCGGAAAGCGGGTCGGTGATCCAGCGATCTGGCTGCTTGCCGACCCGGAACCCAACGCTGGACGGCCTGCGTTTCATGGCCTTTCTCGTCATGATCCAGGCAGGCGAGGGCCCGTTCCAGCGGTGGCCGTGTCGAGAAACTTTCATCCCACTGTCACACAACGGAAAGCTTTTATTGACGATTGTTCAGCCACATTTCCGCCCATAAAAACAAATGCATACTGGGAGTATCGCGGATGGGTGCGGGGGTCGCGGAAGATTTGGGGGCGCTCAGGCGTTTTGCCAGTGACCAGCTCGTCACACTGGCCAAGCTCGTCGTGGAAAACGCCTTCCAGCCGATCGTCGAGGTCGGCACAGGTGCTGTCTTCGGCCATGAGAGCCTGATGCGCGGCCAGGACCGGATCGGCTTCGAAAGCCCGCTCGATCTGCTCGATCAGGCGGCCTCGACCGGCCAGCTTTTAGCCCTCGAACAGATGGTCGCAAGTCGGGCGCTTGCCAAGTTCGCGACCCTGCCGGATTGCGCCGGCGCCACGCTCTTTCTCAATCTCGACGTCCGCCTGATCCCTGAAGGCAATGCGCTCGTCGATACGTTGCTCGACCAGTTGCGCAAGGCCCATGTGCCGCCGTCCTCCGTCTGCTTCGAGCTTTCCGAGCGCTTCGACAACACGCGCGTTCCGGAATTCGCGGCCCTCGTCGAGCGCCTGCGCCGATCCGGCTTCAAGCTCGCCATCGATGATTTCGGCGTCGGCCATGGCGAGATGAAGCTGCTTTGCGACTATCCCGTCGACTATGTGAAGATCGACCGTCACTTCATCGCCGGCCTCGACAGCAATCCGCGCAAGCGCCATCTGGTCAAGAACATCGTCAACTTCTGCCACGTGCTCGGCGTCCGTGTCATCGCCGAAGGCATCGAGACCGAGGGCGAGTTCCTCGCCTGCCGCGAATTCGGCGTCGATCTCGTCCAGGGCTGGTATATCGCCCGCCCCAGCACCATCGTCTCGGAACTGAAAAGCGCCTTTCCCCATCTCCAGGATGTCGGCAAGGCCCGCCGCGCCACCCAGTCGCTCGACGAGATCCTGATCCGCAAGCAGATCGAGACGCTGCCGACCGTCTTCGAGCACGAGAACATCGACCACGTCTTCGATCTCTTCCGCCGCAATCCCGGCCAGTCCTTCTTCCCGGTGTTGAACGCCAATGGCGAGCCGCGAGGCATCATCAACGAGCGGCATCTGAAGGAATACATCTATCAGCCCTTCGGCCGCGACCTTTTGAAGAACAAGCTCTATGAGCGCTCGATCTCGCACTTCGTCGACCGCGCCCCGATCGTTGGCCTGGATGCCGATGCCGAGCGGTTGATGACGATGTTTGCCAATATGGAAGGGTCGGATTGCGTCATCCTGACGGAAAACATGCGCTATGCCGGCGTTGTCTCCGCCGCCTCGCTGATCCGCATCATGAGCGAGAAGCAGCTGAAGACCGCCCAGGATCAGAACCCGCTGACGAGCCTGCCCGGCAACCGCGCCATCCGCGATTTCATGCGTTCCGCAGCACTGGATGGCGATGGCGCCCGCTTCTTCTGCTACTGCGATTTCGACCACTTCAAGCCGTTCAACGACCATTACGGTTTCCACCAGGGCGACCACGCCATCTCGCTTTTCGCAGCCCTCCTGCGCCGCTATTTCTTCTCCGAAGGCGATTTCCTCGGCCATGTCGGCGGCGATGATTTCTTCATCGGCGTCACCGACTGGTCCCGCGAGGAGCTGACCGAAATCCTCGACCGTCTGCTGTCGGATTTCCACGACGACGTCATCGACCTCTATTCCGAAGCCGATCGCCAGACCGGCCACATCAAGGGCCTCGACCGCCAGGGCCTGGAACGCGATTTCCCCCTGATGCGCTGCTCGATCGGCGTGCTGGAACTCCCCGCCGGCCTCGTCATCGACGATGTCAGCCGCATCAGTGGCGAGATCGCGGATTTGAAGAAGCAGGCGAAGGAAAATGAGGGTGGGCTTTCCTTCGGATTGATTGACGTCTGATAGGGGCTCGACGGCGCAATCCTCCCATGGATCGATGGTGCCACCTGCGGCACGACTTGAATGCCCGCTTGAGATGCGCAAGATTGCGCTGCACTTTAAACGGGATTCTCTTATGAAAAAATCGATAACCTTTATCTGCAGCCTGATCATGCTGGCGGGCTGTCAGACAGACGTGCCGCAATCCGTTGCCGAATCGCAGGTTCCGCCCCCGTCGTCTGTCCGCAATCAGGTCGTGCAAATCGTAAGGGATAACGGTGGCAAGATCGGCGATTTCGTCAGACCTGAAATTTCAAGCGTCGTATTGCTTGATCCGCAGACCGAGACTTATGCCTTTTGCGTCCGTGCCTGGCACGCGGAACGCCAGCGTCAGCCTGACGTGATCGGTATATCGATGCGGGACAACAAGATCCTCGGCTCGACGCTTCATGATTATCGCTGCCGCGACAAGCGTCTACGCTATCATCCCTATCCGGAACTCATCGCAGTCCGTGGCTCGGAATGAGGTTTCCACGGGTCTGACGGCAAGGGGCTGTGCAGGCGGACGCCGGCGAAACTGATACCCGATACCATTTGTCACGTCGGACAAAGGGCCTCCTTTTCATCGCATTTCAGAGGCTCTATGCCTCACCTTGAGCCATTGATCCGAGGAACCCGCCCATGTCTCTGCCCTCCACCATGCGCCATGTCGACCTGCCCACCCATGGCGGCCCGGAGGTCATGCGCCTCGTCGAGGGGCCGCTGCCGAGCCCGAGGCCCGGCGAAGTGCTGGTCAGGGTCGAGGCGGCGGGCGTCAACCGGCCGGATGTCGCCCAGCGCCAGGGCGCCTATCCGCCACCGAAGGATGCAAGCCCCATTCTCGGCCTGGAGATCGCAGGCGAGATCGTCGGTCTCGGTGCCGGCGTCACCGATTTCCAGCTCGGCGACCGGATCTGTGCGTTGGCGAATGGCGGCGGTTACGCCGAATACTGTGCCGTGCCGGCAAGTCAGGCCATGCCGTTTCCGAAGGGTTATGCTGCCGTGAAGGCGGCAGCACTGCCGGAAACCTTCTTCACCGTCTGGGCCAATCTCTTCCAGATGGCCGGGCTGACCGAAGGCGAGACCGTCCTCATCCATGGCGGATCCTCAGGCATTGGCACGACCGCCATCCAGCTGGCGAAAGCCTTCGGCGCAACCGTCTACACCACCGCCGGCTCGGCCGAAAAATGCGCCGCCTGCATGGATCTCGGTGCAGCAAGGGCGATCAATTACAAGGCCGAGGATTTCGTCGAGATCGTCAAGGAAGAGACCCAAGGCAAGGGCGTTGATGTCGTGCTCGACATGATCGGTGCTGCCTATTTCGACCGCAATCTCCAGGCCCTCGCCAAGGACGGCTGTCTCTCGATCATCGCCTTCCTCGGCGGCTCGACCGTCGAAAAGGCGAGCCTTGCCCCGATCATGACCAAGCGCCTCACGATTACCGGCTCGACCATGCGCCCGCGCAGCCTGGAAGAAAAACGCGCCATTCGCGATGACCTGATGACGGAAGTCTGGCCCCGCCTGGAAAGCGGCGACGTGGCCCCGGTCATCCATACGGTCCTTCCCTTCGAGCAAGTCGTCGAGGCGCACCGGCTGATGGAAAGCTCAGAGCATATCGGCAAGATCGTGCTGAAGCTGGGGTGAGGCGAGCGCCGCTTGAGAGAGGCGGGCGCGTCACGAGCGGCGATCATGCGGCTACAGAGAACTTCCCAAGGTCCAGCGTTGCGGGAATTTCACGGTCAATGCCGCCGCCGTTTCGTTTGGCGCGGTAAGACGCCTTATCCGCTGTGACCATCATCTGTTCCAGATCCACAGATCCGGAAATGGCCATCGTATAACCGAGGCTGATGCCGATGGTGATCTCATCACCGGCAATCTGGTAAGGCATGCCGAGAAGTGCAACGACCCTGCGCGCCAGGGCTTCGGCATCGGCGGGATCCCGAACATCGGGGTGAAGGATGACAAATTCATCGCCGCCAATCCGAATGGCAAGAGCAGGTGGATCCAGGCTCTCTCGCAGCCTCCCGGCGATCTCAGCCAGCAGGGCATCGCCCACCGCATGGCCAAAGCGATCATTGACGCTCTTGAAACCGTCAAGGTCGAAACAATGCACGCAGGTGAGCACATCGTCAGCGGTACCGAGGCTCAGATAGGCCTCGCACAGCGCTTTGCGGTTCAAAAGCCCCGTCAGCGGATCGTGGCGTGCCTGATGCTCCATGTCGAGAAACAGGCGGATTTGCCGAATGGTCGTTCCATAGACATGCAGCATGCTCTGCATTGCGGCAATCAGGAAGATCACGCACAGCAGGCTCAAAATCCAGTGGGCCGTATCGCCATACAGCATGACCGAGAGTGTCGGCGGCAGGGCTGCAAGCAAGATGGCGGTCGCGGCGATAAATGGCCGAACGGATATCCTGACCGTCACTCCGGCGCAGTATCCAAAGGTGAGCGCTACGGCAAGCATATGGACCGACAGGTCCCGGTAGGCAAAGGCGACGGTGGCGAGAGTACCCACACAAGCCGCAATGACAAAGATGAAAAGGCCCTGCAGCTTTTCCCAGCGCGCGGCATCCGCAACCGTTGAGCGCTTCGTAGCGTCAGCGCGTCTATGCGCCAGGGAAACGGCGATCTTGCCAAGGGAGGCAAGGGTAGCGGCGATCGTCGCAATCAGGAGCGGTGTGCTCTGAAGGCTCTCATAGGCGAAAAGCCCGACGGCAAGGATGGTGATCCCCATGATCGTCGTCGGGGTGAGCGTTGAATGCAACTCCGATACCAGCGTCTTGAAGACATCGTCGGTCTCTCTGTCACGCACGTCAAATCCCTCACGGACATGTTTGAACCCGCAAGGGGCACACAACGACCAGGATCTTGAGGCAGGGGAGCTTAACATTCGGTCAGGCCGGACGGTAAAATCTGATATCTCGATACGCGATGACCTTTGGACCGGATGCCGGCTACCCATTCAATGCCGACCCCACCATCACGACACCGTCACCGGCTTCGACCGCAGCCGGCTGGTCGTTGCCGGGTCGGCGCGGCGGCAGAGGCGGGGCGGCAGGCCCTTCATGATCAGTTCGGCATCGGCAACGGCCATCGACCCCAGCGCATAGAAGGCGTCCCGCGTGCCGCCGGTTCTGTGGGCAGATAAGAGAATGCCCGCCGCCTGGCGCACGGGATCGTCGGCCGCGACAGGCTCCTCCGGAAAGACGTCCGTTGCCACCTTGATATGGCCGGATTGCGCCGCTTCGATCATCGCCGGGAAATCGACGACGGCAGCCCTGCTCATCAGCAGGAAGGCGGCCCCCGGCTTCATCATCGCGAATTCTCTGCTGCCGATGAAGCCTTCATTCTCGCTGGTGACGCTCGCAAACACGAAGACCACCTGGCTTTCGCTGAGCACCTCGTCGAGCGTCGACGGTTCGCAATCCTGGCCTTCGATGATCTCCCGGGGAAGCCAGGGATCGAAGACGCGAACCCTGTTCTTGAACGGGCGGATCAGGTCACGAAATGCATGGCCGAGATCGCCAAAGCCTATGATCCCGACGGGTGCGCCGGCAAAACGGAAGGTGTGCGCGTTGCCCTCCAGCCCATAGCGCTCGACGCCCTGGCGAAAATCACGATCCGCCGCCGTGATCCCGCGGGCGAGATCGAGCGCCATGGCAAGTGCTGCCTCCGCCACCGGCGAGGCAAAGGCCGAGGCCGGCGTGATCACCCAGATCCCGCGTTCGACACAGGCCTGATAGTCGATGTTGGGCAGGAAATTCAATTCGACATTGATGATCGCCTTCAGCCTCGGCGCCCTGTCCAGACGCTCTCTCTGCATGTCGGTCTGGCCGAAGATCAGGACGGTATCGGCAAGATACCGCTCTACGTCTTCGGCCGGCATTGGGCGATCCTCTGACACGATCACCTCGCCCAGCGCCTCGAGCCGTGCCCGGACGGACGGCTCCATGATCAGGTCGAGTGTCCTCGGCAATGGATCGACCAGAATGATATTGCGGCTCAATGTTTCCTCCCTCGAGAATCTTTGGCTGGTCGGAGCTTAGCGCGAAAAGCCCCTCTCTGGGCAGGCCGTCTGTGCAGGCCATGCCCGGCCAAGTCTGCGCCAGTGGAGGCGAAAAGCGGGACCTGAATGGAACGGCTTGAGGGCCCAAGGCGTCTAGGAGAAGCGGATGATGTGTTCCCCCACATTGTTCTGAACGTCGAGACGACGATCTATTGCGGCCGCTGAGAGGTGGCTAGTCGGGCGTCGGAGACGCTGAAATTGAAAGGACTGCAACATGACTGTCGTGCTTGCCACCGTGTGTGAAGATGGCGTGGTCATGGGATCGGATTCCCAGATCACCGACAAGGGGCGCGGTATGACCTATCCGGCCCAGAAGCTTCACCCTCTCGGCACCGACGCGGCCTGGGCCGGCAGCGGCGCCCGCTCGGTGCTGACAGACGTAGAGCGCAGCTTCAACGAAAACAGTGCGGCGATCCTCGAGGCGCCGGACATCGGCCGTGCCCTGCAAAGCCAGGTCCTGCCGATCCTTCGCCATCACTACAACACCTTCATTCTCGACGTGCCCGGCGAGGAAGGCGGCGGCACGCCCTCGGCCTATGTCATGGCGGCCGGATGGCGGGATGGTGAGCCGTGGATCATCGAAATCACCCCGTCGGGCATGATCGGACATTATGCCGATATTGGTTTCCACGCGATCGGCAGTGGGGCGGCCATGGCCCAGCAGGCGGGCTCGCTGCTCTCGCATTTTAGCCTCGGCAAGCGCTCTGTCGATGTCGGCTGTGCGGCGGTGTTGCGCGTGTTGCAGTCGCTCGACCTCACCTCCGCCAGCGTCGGCAAGCCATTCAGCCTGTGCCGCATCACCAAGGACGGCGCCCATCACCTGACCGACAAGGAGATCGACAAGGTCGCAGATGTCGTGGCTCGTTGGGAGAAGGCCGAACAGGCCGCCATCGCCAAGATATTCGACTGAGGCGCTGAGGCTCAGATCCCCGAGCCATCCAGCTCCTTTTCGTCCTCGCCTTCCCAGGCCGGCGGACGGACCATGGCATCCATGTTGACCCCCGGCAGCGGCATCCAGCATTTGAGCTCCGGCTCCGCATAGGCAACGATCAGTCCCGGCGTCGAGTCGGAGGACCGCCAGCCGTCCGCCCCGAACCGGTCGCCCTTCGACCAGTAGACGAGATCGACGGCGCCAGGCCCCTGTTCGGATGCGCGGATGGTCACGAGAATGCGGCTGCCGTCGCGCGGCGCCGAGCGCATGTTTCGCCAGCGGATGGATTCGTCCATGATATGCTCCTCCCATTGCAGGCAGGAGTGTCGCTGCCGGAGGCTGGGCGGTCAACACGAATTGCGCCATGGCAAGGCGCGTTGCACCAACAGTGGCGAACCGCCAAGGCACCGACGAGAGGTCCCATGCTGAGACGTCCAATCACATGTGAGATTCGTTATCGGCTGGACCCCGGTCGGATCGCAGATTTCGAAGAATATGCAAGGATCTGGGTTGGACTCATCGAGCGCCATGGAGGTCACCACCTTGGCTACTTCATGCCCCGCGAGAGGCCTGACGATGCCCAGATGAGTTTTCCTGGCGCCGGTCAAGATGGCGAGGCCAACACAGCGGTCGCGATCTTCACCTTTCCAGATGAGCAATCCTACTTGAAGTACCGTCAACAGGTTGCGCAAGATCCGGATGGCTTGGCTGCCAACCAAAGGTTCGGCAAGTCCCCACCGTTTACCAGCTATGAGCGCCTGTTCCTGACGCCCCTTGCACAAGAGCGAGTGATCGAACCGCCGGCGCGCGAATTATGATCGCACTCCGCTGCAATGCAACACAATTATCCAAACAAAACGTCACATAACGTGCCTTGTCGAATCCATTTCTCCGCCCTACCTTCAAGTCATCGGCAACGTAACGAAAGGAAGGTGATCCAATGTCTAATGAGATTTCGGTCTGCGTGTGTGACTTTGGAAAGGGTGCGGTTTTGACGGGGCAGCCCTCGGCCTGATCCAGCCTTCCTTCGGGCGGTTTCCCCGTCCGGGTCCAGACAAAGGACTAAAACTCATGGGAGCCACCCTCGCGGGTGGCTCTTCTGATTCAGGGGATTTGTTGTAAGGGCAGGGCGCTCAAAGTCCCACAGTCCCGAAGCCCGGAACCTTGATGCCCGGCCGCGCGACATCGATGCCGGCCACGAGGCCGAGGAAATTCACCTCCAGCCCGCTGCGCACCCCGACCGACAGCCCGGCAAAGCCGCCGAGGCTTAAGTGCAGGTCGCGGCCATCCTTGTCGAGATGGTAGAAGGCGCCATCAGGCAGATAGTCGCGGCCGACCGCATCGGCCGGAAGCACTGCTCCCAGTTCCGGCACTTCGCGCAGCACATGCGCGACGAAGGTGTTGGAGTTCGGGCCCGGATAGATCCGGTAGCCGCCCGGCTGGCCATATTGATAGCCGACAATCGCCGCCTCCACCATCGGGATCAGCCGCTTGGCCTCCTCGCCCTTCACTTCGGCCACGAGCCGCGGCGGGTTGGAATACCAGAAGGCATCGGGTGCCCTGTGGTTTCGGCGGATCGGCGAGCCCCAGCCCACCTTGTCATAGCGCTGATAATCGCCGTTTTCGTCCTTGGTGACGATCCAGGCATGGCTGGCGATCGCGCCCTTCAGTCCCCCGGTCATCGCCGAGAATATGTAGATCGCCGCTTCCGGACTTTCTTCGGCCGTCGGCAGCAGCCCGGACGAACTCCATCGTGCCGAACTCCAGCCCTCCGGATGGTCGCGTGTCGCCCAAAGCCCGGCCGAAACCAGCGTCGGCAGGACGAAGACAAGCAGGATGACGGAGACGATGCGCAACAGAAATTTCAATCCGGACCTCGAACAGCAGGACGATGCATGCTTTAAGAAGCATCAGAGAATATTGGCATTTTGAGGCACGTCATGGAAAATCCGATCACGGTCGAGGTCACGCGCGGTCAACTCGTCGAGAGCCGCCATCGTGGCATGGCCGTCGTAATTGATGCGGAGGGCGCGATCGTCTTTTCCGCCGGCGATGTCGATTCCGGTGTTTTCCCGCGTTCCGCCTGCAAGGCCATGCAGGCCCTGCCGCTGGTCGAAAGCGGTGCGGCGGATGCCTATGGCTTCGGAAACCGCGAACTCGCACTCGCCTGCGCCTCCCATTCCGGCGAACCGGAACATGTCGCAACCGCAGCCTTCATGCTGAAGGCCGCCGGCCGGGATGAGGACGTGCTCGAATGCGGCGCTCACTGGTCCTCGCACCAACACGTACTGATCGATCAGGCCCGCACGCTGGATAAGCCGACCGCCCTCCACAACAACTGCTCCGGCAAACATTCCGGCTTTGTCTGCACCTGCTGCCACACCGGCGAGGACCCGCGCGGCTATGCCGGCTTCGACCACCCGCTGCAGGAGGCTATCCGCGCCATCATGACGGATCTGACCGGCGCCGTGCTTTCGAGAGACAATTGCGGCACCGACGGCTGCTCGATCCCGACCTATGCCGTGCCGCTCACGGGCCTTGCGCGCGGCTTCGGCAAGCTGGTCACCGGCAAGGGACTGGAACCCTTGCGCGCCGCCGCCGCCCGCCGCCTGATCAATGCCTGCATGGCAGAACCTTTCTACGTCGCCGGCACCAAGCGTTTCTGCACCAAGCTGATGCAGGTCGCACCGGGCAGGATCTTCGCCAAGACCGGCGCCGAGGGCGTCTTCTGCGCGCTTCTCCCGGACAAGGGCCTTTCCTTCGCCGTCAAGGCCGAGGATGGCGCAACCCGCGCCGCAGAAGCGATGATCGCAGCCCTACTTGCCCGCCATTTCGACGCCGATAGCGAAGAGCGGGCGGCCCTGATGACGCTTGCCCATCACGGCATGTCGAACTGGAATGGCATGCCGGTCGGCGCGATCCGCACGACGGACGTGCTGTTCGCCTGAGCCTCAAGCGCCCTTGCCGGGCTGTCCCGTCGGGGCCACCTGCTTCAAGGGAGGTTTAACCCTTGTCGGTCTAGACTGCGGCCACGACCCATCGTGGGCAAACGACGAGGCCGAGTTTCATGACTGTTGCGATCAGAGGGCGAGACCGCGTCGCCGTGGCCAGCGCCGGCCGTAGCTGGGCCATTCCGCTCGTGCGCCATGGCCGCCACCTGGAGCTCGAATGCCTCGAAACGCTCAATGAACTCGAAGCATTGAGGGATGTCTGGCAGGGGCTTGAAACGCGCTGCCCGGAGCCTTTCGGTTATTTCCAGAGCTTCGACTGGTGTTTGTCCTGGTGCAGGGTTTTCCTCGCGCCGGAAAAGACGGATGTGCGCGCCCGGGTCTATGTACTGTGGGATGGCGCCGATTGCGTGATGATCTGGCCGATGATGACCCGCCGCATCAGTCCGGCGATCACGCTTCTCGTTCCGCTGACGGCGCCGATGAACCAGTATTCGACGCTGCTTTACGATCCCGCTCGTTTTGATCGGGGCGCTGGTCGCGCAGTCCTCGATGAGATCCGCAGGGATCGTGGGCTCGATGCCGTCTGCCTCGACCATGTACCGCAATCAGCCCTGCTCGCAGATATTCTGGAAGGTCAGGGGGTAAGCCCCGAGGACGGTCAGCAATCCTCCATCCTCGATCTCTCTGCTATCACTGACTGGGAAAGCCATCACCGCGCCTTGCCGAAGAAACAGCGCCTGCAGCGCAACAGTCGCCGCAACCGATTGGAAAAGCTGGGCGCCCTCGATTATCGCGTCTATCCGGCAGGAAGTGCAGGTTACGCATACAACATCGATCGCTGCATTGCCCTCAAACAGGCCTGGTTGAGAGACACCGGCCGCCTCGGTCGCGACGTGTTTGATCCACGTTTTGCCGCCTTCCTCCGCGATCTCGGCACCAAGGCGAACGAGGGCGATGACGGCGTCTACCTGCATACGCTGACGCTCGACGGCAGCCCGATCGCCATGGAAATCGGCATGCGCTTCCGCGATGACTATTACTGCTTCCTCGGCGCCATCGATCTTGCCTATCAGAAACACTCGCCGGGCAAGGTGCAGATGGAGAGCGCCCAGCGCTGGGCGATCGAAACCGGGATCCGCCGCTTCGATTTTCTCAATGATCCCTCCGCCTACAAGTCGAGCTGGACCAACGCCACCGAGCCGCTGACGGCCTTCTATGTTCCCTTGACCAGCCTCGGCCGGCTCTATTGCCATCATTGGATGGCAGGCCTTCGCCCGCATGTCCGGTCTATCTACCATCGCTTCGGGGCGCAAATCCGTGCCCGCCTCCTGTCGGCGGTCGGCGCGGTCCAGCGCCTGCTTGGTCGCCATGGCGGCAGCATGGTCCTGGTCCTGTGCTGCATCCCATGATCGCCCGGTTTGTCGCCAGGCTGCAGCAGGCGGTGCGGGACCCCGGCCTGCGCGGGGCGCTTGTCAGCATCTCCGTCCGCATCGCCGCCGCCTTTGTCGGGCTCGGCCTGCAGATCCTGCTCGCCCGGCTGATGGCGCTCGAGGACTACGGCGTCTATGTCATCCTCTGGACCTGGGTCAGCGTCGTTGGACAGATCGGCGTGCTCGGCTTCTACAATTCCGCCGCCCGCTTCATTCCCCGCTATGGCCGGCGCGAAAAACACGCGCATCTGACGGGCTATCTCGCGACCGGCTTCCGCGCCGTCATCCTTGGATCCGGCCTGCTGGCGGCTCTCGCCATTGCCTTCCTGCTTGTCCTGCCGGGCCTCGTCGATCCGGCCTTCCTGCTGCCGATCGGCGTGCTGGCCCTCGGCTTCCCCGTCCTGTCGCTCGAAACCTATGTGACGGGTGTTGCCCGCGGCTTCGGCTGGTATGCGCTCTCGACCGTGCCGGGTTTCATCCTGCGGCCCGTATTGGTCATGACCGGTGTCGGTCTGGCGAGGCTTTCGGGCCTGCCCCTCGATGCCGTGACCGTCCTTGCTCTCGTCGTGCTCTCCTCGATCGTCGTCCTCATCGTCCAGGTACTCCTCCTGCGCGCACGCCTCCCGAAGAAGGCCGCGCCCACCGCAACGACACCGGAGCGCCGTCGCTTCTGGCTGCTCGCTTCGGTGCTGATGATGCCGGCGATGACGGCGGAGGAGCTCTTCGTCTGGATCGACGTGCTCATCCTCGGCTTTCTGGTAAGCCCTGATCAGGCCTCGCTCTATTTCGCCGCCCAGCGTTCGCTCTCGCTCGCCGCCTTCGTGCAATATGGCTTCATGCTGGTCGCAGCGCGTGGCTTTTCGCTCTCGCTCGCCTCTGCCGACAGGGCAGGGCTACAGGCCCGCATCACCCGCTCGACCAATGCCACCTTCTGGCTCACCATCCCCTCGGTGGCGCTCACGCTTGCCGCCGGCCATCCGCTGCTGCACCTTTTCGGAGAGGCCTTCGTCTCCGCCTATCCCTGTCTTGTCCTTTTGGGGCTTGCCTATATCGTCCGCGCCGCTACCGGCCAGGCAGCTGAACTTCTCGTGGTCCAGGGCCGCTATCGCCTGAGCCTTGCCATCGTCTCCATTTCGGTCGCAGCCTGCCTCGGCCTGATGCTGCTGCTGGTCCCCCTCTACGGGATCACCGGCGCTGCCGCCGCCATGGTCCTCGTGCAGCTCATCCGGCTGGTGGTGGTCACGGGGCTGGTCCACCGCCACACGGGCTATTGGGTGCTGGCGCGTCCCTTCACAAGAATTGCCGCGCAGGACTGACGGTGAGGGCGATGGTCGTCAGAC
This sequence comes from Rhizobium sp. R86522, assembly GCF_042466255.1. Taxonomy (NCBI): domain Bacteria; kingdom Pseudomonadati; phylum Pseudomonadota; class Alphaproteobacteria; order Hyphomicrobiales; family Rhizobiaceae; genus Rhizobium; species Rhizobium sp. R86522. Next base: position 2,475,205 of record NZ_JAXHBX010000001.1, on the reverse strand, counting down.
CAGCACAAGATGGGCGCCCTGGGCGCGATAGCCGTCGAGCACGACCGGATCGATATCCGAGACGACGATCAGCCCGGTTGGCTGCGAGATCGGCACGATCCCGAAAGGCGAGACCGTGTCGAGCTTCTCTGATGTCAGGGGGCAATAGGTGGCAAGGCTACGCTCCAAAATCCGTCGCTTGATCGCCGCCTCCTCGAAATCCCCGGTCGACAGCCCCTCCGCCGGATGCGCGGCCGTGGCGCCGAGGAAAAAGACATCCGGCCGGATCTGCTCGATTGCTGCAAGGGCAGTCGGCCCGACCGCCACCATCGAATGGCGATAGATCCGCCCGCCGAGCAGCACCACCTCAATATCGCTGTGCCGTTCCAGGTCGGTGGCAAGCGTCGGAGCATGGGTGACGACGGTGAGTGCCATGTCGAGCGGGATCTGTCGCACGATCTCCGCCGTCGTCGTGCCTCCGTCGAAGAACACCACCTGACCCGGCGAGATCAGCCGAAGCGCTGCCGCCGCTAGCCGCTGCTTCTCCTCGGTCGCAAGCCCCCGCCGCGCCGAGAGATCGGGCAGGGGTGCCACAATCGGCAGCGCCCCGCCATGCACGCGCTTGAGCAGACCTGCTGTCGCCATGTCCCGCATGTCGCGCCGGATCGTATCCTCCGAGACCTCCCACAGCCGCGCCAGCTCTCCCGCCACCGCCCGCCCGTCACGCTTCAGCACCTCAAGGATCAGCCGTCGTCTCTGTTCAGTCAGCATGATTGCGCCCGTTTGTTCATGTTAACTCCGAAGTATGCCGAATTGGATTCGACAATCCAGCAGAATCGTGCGGATATGTGCACGTTTCTGCATGAGGCAGATCAAAAGAGGAGACTGACATGCTGATTTTGATAGCCGGCCCCTACCGTTCTGGCACGGGCGATGACCCGGCAAAGATGGCCGCCAACCTGAAGGCACTCGAAGCGCCGTCCTACGCCCTGTTCAAGGCGGGCCATGTGCCGATGATCGGGGAATGGGTGGCGCTACCCGTCTGGCATGCCGCGGGCGGCAAGACGATCGGCGACGATCTCTACGAAGAAATTTTCCACCCTGTCGCCGGCCGGCTCCTGGCACTGTGCGACGGCGTGCTGCGCCTGCCCGGCGCCTCCAAGGGCGCCGACAACGATGTCCGCATTGCCACCGAACGCGGCATTCCGGTCTGGTACAGGCTAGAGGATGTGCCGGGTTGCGGGTGAGGCGGATTTAGGACGTCAGGACACAGGTGAGGTCGGTAGTCCCCGCCGTCACTCCACCTCTGCCAGCCGCTTCTCCCACATCGCCTTGAAGCCCGGCCGCGACTGGATGCGTGCCAGCCATTCGGCGGTCTTCGGATGCGCTTCAAAGATGGGCTGATAGGCCTGAGCGTAGCGAACGACCTCGGCCAGGTTGATATCGGCAACGGTAAAACGTCCGCCGACCGTATAATCATTGTGCGAGAAATGTGCCTCAAGCACGCCGAACGGCCGCGCGAGCATCTTGGCGACCTCGGCCGCTTCCGCCTGTCCCTCTGCCGAAGCCAGCTTGCCGCTGGCATTGGCCATGGAGATCTTGAGTGCATCCGTTTCGATCGAGGTTGCTGCAAACAGCGACCATTGCAGCATCTGCGCTTCTTCGTTGAGATCGCGCGGCGCAATCGTGCCGCCCTGCTTCTTCGCCACATAAAGCGTCTGGGCCAGCGACTCGTTCAAGACCAGCCCGTCATCCGCGATGGTCGGAATGCTGCCCATCGGGTTCACAGCGAGGAATTCCGGCGACCGCGTATTGAGCCGCGCATCCGACGCCGTCGGATCCTTGAGCTTGTAAGCCTGGATGACCGGCACCAGCTCGAAGGGTATGCCGAGCTCTTCCACGAGCCAGAGGATGCGCGTCGCGCGCGACTTGTAGACGCCATAGATCTTCAGCATGCCGGTCTCCCTTGATTGGTGGGCCGGAGGCTATCGCGCCGATGGGCTCTGGAAAAGCCGTTCGCGCTGATGGGATCGATGAATTTTGCTGATCGTCGCCGCAATTGACAGCATGCCCGAGCTGCGTTTATTGCTGAGCCTCCAGGGTCTGCAGTTCACCCAGGCGTCACCGCCCCGACAAGGGGAGCTAAACCTGCCTTTCTTCTGATCGACGAAGCTCGTTTTCCCGTGCCCCGTCGGAAGTCGGTGACCACCGGCCATGTGGTCCTTTCAAAGACCGGGCACGACCAGGAGAAATGAGATGTCGAAGACAACACATGCCTTCGCAGCCCCCGATCTGTCGGCGCTTGCCAAAAACCTGAAACGCGAACTTGAAGCGCGGGCAGACTTGCCCGGCCATGTCGAGCTCCTGAACATGCTGACCCGCGCCGTCGGCTTTCGCAACTACCAGCATTTCAAGGCAAGCCGCGCGGCGGAAGATCGTCTGGCCCATCCAGTGGTGGTCGAAGCGGAGCCCGCCGTCGATTTCCGCCGCGTCGAACTCACCGCCCGCTGCTTCGCCGGAACCGACACCCTCGTCCGTTGGCCGGGCAAGCTCAACCAGCAGCAACTGGCGCTCTGGGTGCTCTGGTCCTTCCTGTCGGCGGGCGAGGACATGCCGGAAAAGGCGGTCAATGCGGTGCTGATGCGCCACAACGGCTTTGGCGATCACGTGCTGATCCGCCGGGAACTGGTCAATATGGGGCTTCTCACCCGCACCCGCGATTGCCGCCTCTATCGCCGGGTCGAAAAGCGCCCGCCACCGGAGGCGCGTGAGCTGATCCGCTGGGTCGGCAGTCGCCAGACCGCACGGAACTGAAGCGGAGAGAGGTTGCAGGGACGGGCGGCCGTGGCCGCCGGTCTCTCAACCGACTTTGGGAAGAAATTGCCGTTCGCGTTCCAGGAGAATGCGTGACCAGTCCGGATGGAACTGGCTGACTTCAAGCATCTCCCGCACGCTGTCGCGATCCATGGGACGCGAGAAATAATAGCCCTGGCCTGCCTTGCAATCGAGCGACAACAGATGCTCGGCCTGGCCCTCTTCTTCGATGCCCTCTGCAATCACCCAGATGCCGAGCCCTCGTGCGATGTCGAGCAGTCCTTTGGTGATCACCGATCCGCTTCCGGCGTCGGCCAGGCGGCGAACGAAGCACTTGTCGATCTTGATGACATCGACCGGGACCGTCAGCAGATGGGTGAGCGACGCAAAACCGGTGCCGAAATCGTCGAGCGCCACCTTGATGCCGGCCTCGCGCATGGCGCGGATCTCTTCGGCAATCACGTTGTCCTTCTGTGCGAGATAGACGGATTCGGTGACCTCGGCGACGATCGAGCTGGGCTGCAGGCCGACGCGGCTCACCGCATCGACGATCCGCTGCGTCAGTCCACCACGGTGGAAATCGGCGGCGGACAGGTTGAGACCGATACGCGAGAATTGCAGCCCGTCTCGCTGCCATTCGATGCAAGCCGCCGCAATGCGCTCCAGCATGCGCTCGGTGATCTCGATCGCCACATGCGCATCCTTCATCGCCTCCTGAAAATGGGCGGCAGCAACGACGCTGCCATCGGCCATCTTCATCCGGCAGAGCGACTCAAATCCCATGATCCGCCCGGTGGCGAGTTCGACGATCGGCTGGTAATGGGCGTCGATGCGGTCCTCGCGCAGCGCCCGATCCACCTCCTGCACGGCGCGGAAGCGCTTGACGATGGAAGTGCCGAGACCCGGGGCATATTCGAGATAGCGCCCGCGCGCCCGTTCCTTGGCGTGATAGAGTGCGTAATCCGCGTTCTGGCGCACCTGCTGCGGGCTGCGCTCGACGCCGGCCTTTGCGCCGCCGAGTGTGGCGGCAGGATAGATCAGGTGCCCGGCGCAGTCGGCCGGCTCCTTGATCCGCTGGATCAACGCTTCGGCGAGTTCTGTCGGGTCCGTTGCCTCCAGGCAAGGCACGATCACGGCAAACTCGTCACCTCCGAGGCGGAAGGTCATCTCTGCGGGAGCGCGATCCTGCAAGCGATGAGCCACGATCCGGATCAGGTCATCGCCGGCGCTGTGGCCGAAGGTGTCGTTGACCATCTTCAGATTGTCGAGGTCGATCAGCATCAGCGCCCAGTCCTGGCCGCGGCGCGACACGTCATCGATCGTCTCGTTGAAGCGGCTGCGGTTGGGCAGGCCGGTCAGGTTGTCGGTTTCAGCGAGCTTGCGTCGCTCGGCGATCCGCTGGTCGCGCTCTATGGCGATGGCGCAGAGATGCACGCAGGCTTCGACGGCCGCCTTTTCTGCATCCGAGGGACCGCGCGTGACACGGTAGTAGAAGGCGAAGGTGCCGAGCACCTTTCCGGCGCCGATGATCGGTGTAGACCAGCAGGCCCGCAGGCCGTTCGGCAGCGCCAGGCCTTTGTAGGGCTGCCAGTAGGGATGTGTGTCGATATCCTCGACCAGAACCGGCTCGCCGAAATGCGCGGCGGTCCCGCAGGAGCCGACGCCGGGTCCGATCGCGGTGCCATCGATGGCGGAGGTGTATTCGAGTGGCAGCGATGGACCGGCAAGATGCCTCAGCCGCCGCTCGTCGTCGAGCAGCAGCACCGAACAGACGACATCGTCGCTGATCGCTTCCACCTCGCGGCAGAGTCTATCGACCGTCTCCGCCAGGGGATGCCCCGTCGCGATCATTTCGAGAATGGTGTTCTGCAGTTTCAGGAACATCGGCTTCGCTGCGTTAGGGTCGTCGGCGATTAGATCAGCGCGACCTTAAACAGAGATTACGACTATCCGAAAATACCGGTGTTGGTTTCCACTTGGTTAACGCACAAGCATGGCCTTGATCGTGTCACCGCGTAATGCGCGCATTGTCTGCGATGCTGAGATGCCTGTAGTCGGTCTCTCCATCCGAAAGCTCGTCGCCGACGCGCTCCTTCCAGCGATATCCGAGGATCGCGCCCTTATCCGCACCCTCGACGATATTGCCGCGGATCACAGTTTGGCCGGCGCCCTCGACCACGCTCACCCGTATGCCTTCCGGGCTGTCGCGCAGGATGTTGTCGCTGACGATGACATTGCGCAGATAGGGCCCCCAGCCGATCGCGAGGGCCGCCGTCTCAGCGCCTTCGACGAGATTGCCGCTGACCAGCGTATCGGCCTCGACCGAGATGCCGAAGCCGAAGCTGCTGATCGTCGGCACATAGGGGCCCTTGTTGACGATCCGCCTGACGATGTTGTCGCTGACGGTGGACAGGCGCCCGCCATGGTCGAAATTGGCGACTGAAATGCCGATCGCCGCGCCGTCGATGATGTTGTCTGTTATCAGCGCGCCCTCGAACTCGAATTCGGCATAGATGGCCGTTTCGCCGGATCGGAAGGCCTGGTTGCCGCTGATCGTGATGTTGGAGGCAGAGTTGGCCCGGATCGCCGAGAAGGCGCAGTCCGACACATGGTTCTGCGACACCAGCACATTGTCGGCGCGAAAGACGTTGATCCCGTTGCCATACTGCCCGGTGCCGCCATTGGTCGCGCCGATCCGTGCCACCCTGTTGCCCGCAATGACGCTGCCGTCTTCGCCCTTCGTCCAGCGATGCACAAGGATGCCGCCATTGCCGCAGTCGAAGACCTGGTTGTTGCGGATCGAGAAGGCCTTGCCTTCGATCGCCCAGATGCCGGCATCAGCAGCGCCCGAGATGCGCGTGGTATTAATGCGGCCGCCGCAGCGTGCCAGATAGATCCCGCATTTGCGGCTGCCGGTGATCTCGCAAGCCTCGATCGTCACGTCGTCGACACTGCGGAAGGAGAGGAGCCCCTCGGTATAATCGGCAATCCAGCGATTGGCGCCATCGAAGGTTAGGCCTGACAGGCTGAGGCGTCGGATGTCCTGGGCTGCGATCAGATGTCCGTCGCCGCGATAGACAAGTCGCGTCAGTCCCGGCACGCCGACGATCCGGCTGCCATCGCGCAATTCGAGATTGGCGACCTCATAGGTGCCGGCCGGCAGGAAGACCGGCTGGCCCATGGCCGCCGCCCGGTCGATCAGATCCTGCAGCTTGGCGCTCTGGTCGTCTTCGGTGCCCGGCAGGATCCCGGCTTCGGCCGCGTCGAAGCCGCCGCGCAGTTCCGCCATGGCAAGCGTCTGGGCGGATGCAAGGCGCAGGCCGCCGGGCAGGCCCGCTGTCGCAAAGAGCCCGCCAAGGCCGATCATGACCGAGCGTCGAGAAGGCATGTGTCCGTTCCGTTTACGGCTTTCACTGTCAGGCCAGAACCTTGGAGGAAGCGTGCAGCCCCGGCAAGAACAGGCTTAAAACAGTGTTAACGGTGCACGTGAAGCGCTTCGCCTTTGGTCTAAGCAATTTCAGGCAAAGACTTGAGCCAGATCAAGGAAACTTGCCGGGTTGATCCTATTGTCACAACAGAAAGACATGAACACGAAGGAAAACGATCATGCTTCGCCTCGCTGCAGTTCTCTATATCCTCGTCGCCAGCGCCGTTGGCGGTGCGGCGGTGATCGCGGTTCTGTCGCTCGACATGCGCGAAGGCTGGCAGATCGCATCCGCCTTCGCAGCCGGTCTCGTCCTTTCGGTCCCGATTTCGGCAATCCTGGCGAAGAAGATCTACAACGCCTTGCAAGGGCCGAAACCGGTCTGAGCCATTCCCTTCGGCGTGGGACGCAAGCCCTTCCTGTCCTGGCGGAGCGGGGAGGGTGGTGAACAACCAGTCCCATGACGACCGGCCGGCATTTTCTCGGGGGAGGGAGTGCCGGTCGGGTCGTTTCCGTTCCAGCGACCCGCTGCCGTGCCGCCCTGAGACCGTCAGCCTTCGTCCTGCTCGAAGCGCTTGAATTGCGCCTCCAGGCCCTCGGTAAAGCGGGCATAGAGCCGCCCGAATGTCTCCACATCCGCGTCGGACCAACCGGCGGTCGCCTCGGTGATCGTCTCGCGCTTGATGGCCTCGATGTCATCGAGCACCTTGCGGCCCGCAGCCGTCACCCTGACAAGGCTGCGGCGGCCGTCCTCCTGCGAGGCCGCGCGCTCCAGAAGCCCCTGTTTCACGAGATCCGCAACGATCCGGCTGCCCCGCGAAGGATCGATCCTCAGCTGTTCGGCGATCGTGCCGACCGTCACCTCCTGCTGGCTGCCGATCCGCTTGATGACGCCGATGGCATCGAGGTCCGACAGTTCGAGCCCCGTCCCGATGCGTTGCAAGGCCATGCGCCCGATGAAGCGGCGGCCGATCAACAGCCGCATGCGCGTCATGGCATGCCCGATGGCAGCCAGCGAGGCGTCGCCGCCTTCCGGCAGGCCGTCGGGCAGGGCATCCACGGTTTCGGGCTCAACGTTCGAGAGTTTGGTGTGCGAAGCAGACATGATGGCTTCAGCATAGCAAAAGTTGAACGGTGCGGAAAGCAAAATGAATGCTTTAAGCAAATATGTGCTATTGACATATAAATGCGAGGGGCACATTTTGTGGCCAGACAGGAGCCCCCGATCCATGACCAGAGCCACCACCGCCGCCCCCTCCGGGCCTGATCCCCGTTTCGAACCGCATCCGACAGCGAGCGCCACCGCCGCGCCGTCCGCAGACAATACGCCGCTGGTCACTGATCCCAGGCTCCGCCTTTTCGTCTATCTTCTGCTGATGTCCGCCATGTTCATGGCGACCCTCGACAACCAGATCGTCTCGACGGCGCTTCCGACCATTGTCGGCGAGTTCGGCGAGTTGGAACGCTTCGGCTGGGTCGGCTCCGCCTATCTGCTCACGACCAGCGCCGTCATGCCGCTCTATGGCAAACTCGGCGATCTCTTCGGCCGCAAGTATGTGATCATGGCAGCCATCGCGATCTTCACGCTCGGCTCTCTGGTCTGCGGTCTTGCCGTCTCAATGGATACGCTGATTGCCGCCCGCGTGCTGCAGGCGCTCGGCGGCGGCGGCATCATGGTCTCGATCTTCTCGATCAATGCCGATCTTTTCGAGCCGCGCGAACGCGCCCGCTACCAGAGCTATTCGAGCCTAGTGCTAATGGCCTCTGGCGCGCTTGGCCCCGTCCTCGGCGGCACGCTGTCGGATCTCTTCGGCTGGCGCTCGATCTTCCTCGTCAACCTGCCGATCGGCATCGCCGTCCTGATCGGCCTTGCCTTTCTGCTGCCTTATCGCAAGCCGAACCGCAAACCGAAGATCGACTATGCCGGTGCGATCCTGCTCGCCGGTGCTGTCGCCTCCATCGTCTTCTGGGCCGATAGCGGCCAGATCTTCGGCTCGCTGATCGCCTGGCAAAGCCTTGCCGTCGTCGCCTTCGGTGCCCTCTGCGCGGTCGGTTGGGTCCTCGTCGAGCGCCGTGCGCCGGAGCCCGTCGTGCCCCTCTCGCTCTTCTCCAAGCCCACCATCAACCTGCTGCTGGTCATCTCGCTGGTCTCGGGCGCGATCGGCATCGGCTCGGTCAACTACATCGCCCTCTATCTGCAAACGACGACCGGCCTCTCGCCCTCCATGGCCGGCCTGCTCTTCGTCGCGACAACAGGCGGCATCGCCATCGGCTCGATTGCCGCCGGCCGGCTGATCGCGAAAAGCGGCCGCTACAAACCCTTCTCGATTGCGTCTGCAGCCCTCGGCGTTGTCAGTCTTGGCATCTTCTCCTTCCTGCATGCCGGAACCCCGCTGATCTTAATCGCGCTGGTCATGCTGCTCCAGGGCTTTGGCGTCGGCATCGGCCAGCAGGTTCCCGTCATCGGCGTCCAGAATGCCGCTTCCCGCGCTGACGTGGGCGCCGCCACCGGAACGGTCACGCTGACGCGCATGGGCGGCGCCGCGATCGCAATCTCCATCTACGGCGCCATCGTCAGCTCCGGCCTCACCCAGGTCCAGATCGCGCTGCCCGGCGGTGTCGATTTCCGCAACCTCACTCCGGAAGGCCTCGCCGCCCTGCCGGAGGCCGCCCGTGCCCTGGTTGCCAACGCCTATTCGGACGCCTTCGTGCCGCTCTTCCTGACGGCCTCCGGCATGATGGTGATCGGCCTGATCGCGGCGCTCCTCCTCCCCAATATCCGCCTGCCGCGCGAAGGCGAGGGCAAGCCCGCGGCCGCTGCCGACACTTGAACGTTGAGACAGAAATGAAAGACCCCGGCGTGCGAAGCGCCGGGGTCTTGTCTTGCAGGATAGCTTTTGGGTCGATCAGGCCGCGTAGCGCTGGGCGTTACCGTCCTTCTGGACCTTGAAGCGCGCGACAAGCGATCGTAGATGCGCGGTCTCTTCGGCAAGCTTTGCGGTGCTGGCGGCGGCTTCTTCCACCATCGCCGCATTCTGCTGGGTCATCTGGTCCATCTGGTTGACGGCCATGTTGACCTCGGCGAGACCCGTCGACTGCTCCTGGGCGGCCGTTGCGATCGAGGTCACCTGGCTCGCAATACCGACAACCTTCGTCTGGATGTCGCTCAGCGCCTGGCCGGTTGAGCCGACGAGGTCGACGCCTGTCCGCACCTCCTGCGAGGACTTGGTGATCAGCGTCTTGATGTCCTTGGCAGCCGTTGCCGAACGCTGGGCGAGTTCGCGCACTTCCTGGGCGACGACGGCAAAACCCTTGCCCGCTTCGCCGGCCCGCGCCGCTTCAACGCCGGCATTCAAGGCCAGAAGGTTGGTCTGGAAGGCGATTTCGTCGATCACGTTGATGATCTGCGAGATTTCCTTCGAGGCCTGTTCGATCCGGCTCATCGCCGACGTCGCCTCGCCGACCACGCCGGAAGAAGCCTCTGCGAACTGCCGGGCTTCCGTCACCATCTTGCTCGAATCCTGCGCCCGCTCAGTCGAGGTCTTGACGGCGACCGTGATTTCCTCAAGCGCCGAAGAGGTTTCCTCCAGCGAGGCGGCCTGGTTCTCGGTGCGGCGCGACAGGTCATTCGAGGCCTGGCGGATCTCGTCGGCGCCACCATTGATCGCATCGGCCGACTGGCGAACCTGCTGCATCAGGTTGCGCAGGCTGGCCATGGCCTCGTTCACATTCGTCTGCAAGCTGGCAAAGACGCCTTGATAGTGTCCTTCCATGCTCTCGGTCAGGTCGCCCTGGGCAAGCGCGGAGATCACCCTGCCGGTCTCGGCGATGCCGGCATCGACGGATTGAACCAGCGTGTTGACGTTGGCGGCGAAACGGTCGAGGTCCGGATTGTCGTAGCGCTTGGTGATGCGACGGGTGAAGTCGCCGGCAACGGCGGCATCGACCACGGTCGCAATGTTCGACTGCAGGTCGGCATTCTTCTCCTGCAGGGCTGCTTCCTGGGCCGCGATGTCACGGATCTTGATGGCGTTCTGCTTGAAGACGTCGACGGCCTTGGCCATCAGCCCGATTTCGCTTCTGTGGTCGAGGCCGGGAACGACGGTATCGAGCTTGTTGTCGGCGAGCGCACCCATGGCGCCGGTAATCTGGCCAATCGGCTGCGTGATGCTGCGCGCAATGAAGAAGGCGATGAAACCGGCCATGAAGAGGCCGACGGCCGCGAGCGTGCTGCCGATCACGACGGCGGTCTCCATCGTCGACTGGATGTTCGGCCCCAGCGTGTCCTGTTGCTTCTTCAGGTCTAGCTTGAGCTGCTCCACCGATTTCGATAGCTGATCCCCGGCGACGTTCATCGTCTCGCTGATCAACTGGTTCCGGCTCTTGATCACCTCATATACCGACCGGATGGCGGCTTCGTAGGTCGCCAATTCGGTCGCAAGCCTGTCGAGCGTAGCAGTCGCGGCGGGATCGGTCGAACTCGCTTTGATTTCTGCGACTTCCTCACGCGCCTTTTCGGCAAACGTCTTGGCGTTTTCGAATGCGTCATCGCTGTTGTTCAGCAGGAACTTGTTGGTTCCCAGACGGAGGCTGCTGATGTCATACTTCAATCGTTCGAGCGTAGCGACCGCCTCGACGTTCCCGGAGGTCGCAACAGACTCGCTGATTGCCTCCAGTTCCGCGGCCATCTTCGGCCCGAGTGTGTCGAGCGTTCCGTCCACGAGTTCTTCGCGCTGGGTCTGCAGCGTCACGACCTTGTCGAAGCCCTGCGCATAGGTGTCGATGATGCCGTGGTAGCCGGAAACGGCCGTTTTTGCCGTGTCGCTCAGCTTATAGCTCAGCATGGTGTCGACCGATGCCTTTGTCGTCGCAAGCCGCGTCGTTACATCCTGCTTCAGTTCGTCCGAAGGGTCGGCGCGAAACTTGCGGAAGGCGAGCCGCGCTTCCAGCATATTGGCCTGGATACGGCCCGCCTCGTTCGTCTGCCTCGCGCTCTCGCGATATTCCGCGAATGACGCCTCGTTGCTGAGGTTTGAATAGACGCCGGCCCCGGCGATGACGCCGAGCACGACCAGCACCGACCCAAAGCCCAGATAGATCTTGCTGCCAATCTTCATGTTGTGAAGCACGTTCGTTCGCCCTGCCCAGATGTGAAATGTTGAACGGATCGTGATCGAGACGCCTTAAAAAGTTATGAAACACTAATATCTGCAATACTAAAAATCATAGTTGCGTGCCGATCTGAAGGGGAAATACGACTTCCGGTAAAAGTCTAGCCGAAGCAATTCCCCATATGCGGGCACCACAACGTCACAGCTCCAATTCGGGGGGGCAACATGACGGCGCACGCAAGTCACCCCCGGTCATAAGCTTCGCGCCAGCCGCAGCTGACAGGGTGCCGGCAACGATGTCAGTGAATCGGTGCAGCATGTTGAAGCCTCTCCCGTCCGGCCCGGCCTCCCTCCTGTCGAAGCGGCTCTTGTCGCTCGGCCTCGGTACGGCTCTTGTCGGCTCGCTGTCGGGCTGCATACTGATGACCGATACCAGCCGCATGAACATCGAGGTCTTCCAGGATGAGGTGGCCCCGGTCTGGTACGATCCAGCCCGCACGCCGCCGGCCGCCGACCAGAGCGCACCGCAAAAGCGCGACCTTTACCGCACCCAGTTCCACCAGACCTATGGTCTGCCGGTCTCCAACCCGCTGCATCGGACGCTCTACGGTGTGATGGTCGATGACGGCCACACGCTTCCCGCCATCCCGCTCGACCGCGTACGCTCCGACATGCTGCGCCAGGAGGTGAGCTACCAGTCGACGGAAGCCCCGGGCACCATCGTCGTCGATACCAGGGCGCACTACCTCTATCTCGTCCAGCCGAACGGCAAGGCGATCCGCTACGGCGTCGGGCTCGGCCGTGACGGTTATGCCTGGTCGGGCCGGGGCGTGATCCAGCGCAAGGCGAAATGGCCGCACTGGACGCCGACCGACAACATGGTCGAGAACAATCCCAACCTCAGACCCGTTTCCGCAGCCCGCGGCGGTCTGGTCGCAGGCCTCAACAATCCCCTCGGCGCGCGTGCGCTCTACATCTATCAGGACGGCAAGGATACGCTCTACCGTGTCCACGGCACGCCGGACTGGCAGTCGGTCGGCAAGGCAACCTCTTCGGGCTGCGTGCGCATGTTCAATCAGGATGTCATCGACCTCTTTGATCGCGTGCCCGACAACACCCCGATTGTTGTCATTTAGCGACACTCATTTGCGACCTTGGCCCTCTCTCCAAAACGTGAGGGGGTGGTAGCGTTGCTTTAATTGAACCTTTCCTGTTTGCATCGCATCATCGCGGAACAAAGCGCACCTCCCAGCGTCTTCATCCGCAGAACTGCTACAGGAAACTCATACCTAAATGTCCTCTACACCCAATTTGACCCGCCGTTCGCTTCTGTCCCTGACAGGCCTCGGCGCGGCATCCCTGCTGGCCAGCTGCACGACCTCCTCCCGTCCGCTTCCGCCGGGTACCCGTCTGGAAGGCCCCGTTGTGCCGGCCGCGCCGAGTGGCCGCACCCCTGAACTCGATGCCATGTATGGCGAGGTTTATGACGGCGGCTACGTCATTCCGGCCGTCCCCTACTGGCGCATTCCGGAGCGCTTCTACCGCCAGCAGGTGATCGATCCCACCGGCGAAGCCCCCGGCACCGTTGTCGTCGATACCCCGAACCGCTTTCTCTACCTCGTCGAGCGTGGCGGAACCGCCATGCGCTATGGTGTCGGCATTGGTCGCGACGGTTTTGCCTGGGGTGGCGCAGGCGTCATCCAGTGGCGCCAGAAGTGGCCGAAATGGACCCCGCCGGACGAAATGATCGCCCGTCAGCCGGAACTGGAGAAATACTCGGTCCGCAACGGCGGCAAGCCCGGCGGCCTCGACAATCCGCTGGGTGCACGTGCGCTTTACATCTTCCAGAATGGTCAGGACACGCTCTACCGTCTGCACGGTTCGCCGGAATGGAGCTCCATCGGCAAGGCCGTCTCCTCCGGCTGCGTCCGTCTGATGAACCAGGACATCATCGATCTCTACGAACGCGTGCCGACAAAGGCAAAGATCGTCGTCCGCCAGTAACCGGCGTTCTTGATCGGATCGCGCGCGGCAATCACCGCAAGAAGACAGAAGGCCCCGCCGGTGACGGCGGGGCCTGTTTGCATTGCGGGGTCTCGAATGCGCGTCGAGATCAGGCGGCTTCAAGCGCCTTTTCGATCTCCTGAACCGTGTGGCCGGTCAGGTCCTTGTCGAGTTCGCCGACCAGCACCGCGGAGAGCTGCTTGTGGTAGCTCTTGCGCATCTCGCCGAGCGTCCGCGGCGCAGCAACGATCACGAGGCTCTTGATCTTGCCGTCGAGCACCTGCTTGTTCAGCATTTCGGTGACACCGTTGCTGAAGCCGTCCTCGTCCTGCTGGCTGTCGTCGGGATTGGCGGCGCTGCTGGAATGGCGGGCGCCGGATGGGATTTTCGAACCGTCGATTTCTTCGGACGGAATGGCCTTCAGCTTGATATCAAGAGCATTCCCTTCGTTCTGGAAGAGGCTCAGCTTCTCGCCGTCGGCAACGGCAATCACGGCATTCTGCGGTACTTGCATGGGCATTCTCCTTGATGGTCTGTGCGGCGCTCGCTTGGAGGTGTCGTCACCGCAGTTGACCGAAGGACAACCCTTCGCGTGCAGATCGGTTCCTCGTTCCACCCGCCGGCCGAGGGGCGGATTGACGCGGCTTATTCCCGACAGCGAAATGGGCTGAACGAGCTCGCAGCACCCGCATTCATGCTGGCGATGGTCAGACCATTGGCAACCTCGATGTCGGCCTCCGTCTGCGGACAGGCATCGACATCGGCAAGACAGCCGCTGTCGATGAATGCCTGGTTCCGGACCAGGAATATGTCCGAAACGCCCTCGCGTCCGACATGGTCGAGGATCTCGGCAAAGGCCTGCCGGTAGACGTCGCATTTCTTCCGCTGCCAGTCCGACCGTGCTTCTGCCGTGGTGCCGGCTTCCTGCGCCATGGCATGCGTGCCGGGCGCCATCAGTGTCGTTGCCAGCGACAGCGTGAAAGCCAGACGGACGATCGTCCGACCAGTCATCGCGCAAACTCTTCAAAGACCGCTTCACCGATCTCGGCAATCGCCGCGTCCCGCGTCTTCAGCGGATGTTTCCTGCCGTCCATGTAGATCGCGACGACGAGCGGCGCGCCTTTCGGAGGGCGCAGGAGCGCCACCACCCCACGCGTGCCATGCCCGCCCGCACCGCCGCGGTCGGCGATCGTCCAGCCCTTTGGCAGCGTGGCCCGAAGCAGGCCGCCGGCCACGGCATTCGCCGCCATCCAGGCTTCCAGCTGGTCGCGGGCGGCAGGGGCAAGCGCGCCGTCCAGCAACAGCCGGTGAAGCGTCTGCGCCATCGCCTCCGGTGTCGTCGTGTCGCGCGGGTCGCCGGGTTTCGCCTCGTTGACCTCTGGCTCATAACGGTCGAGCCGCGTGGTCGCATCGCCGATGCCGCGCAGGAAGCCTGTCACTTCGGCCGGCCCGCCGAGCACTTTGAGGATCGCATTGGCGGCGGCATTGTCACTGGTCCGCAGCGTGATCTCGCAGAGTTCTCGCGTGGAGAGGCTCGTGCCGACCCGCGTCTCCGTCACCGGCGAATGCGGTCGCAGGTCCGCTTTTGTGATGCGTGTCGTCTGCTCGAGAACCGCATCGCCACCCGACAGGGCTGCCGCGCAGGCGAGCGACTTGAAGGTGCTTGCCATGGCGAAGCGCTCATCGTCCCGGTAGGCGACGACTGCGCCGCTGCCCGTATCGATGACCGAAAGCCCGACCCGCATGCCGAGCTTCTGCTCCACGCGCTTGGCCGCCGCGACGATCTGGCCTTCGGCAGCCTGCCCGGACGCTGGCATAGCTATGCCCAGGAGCATCAGCGGCAGAACGAGAAGCTGGATTTGGGCGGTGATACAGCGAGCGGTAAGGGTTCTCGATGGTGTCATGCGAATCTCTCCTTCTGCTGCCTGCATCGGGGGCAATCAAGGCATCAGGGAGGCGCGCGGCAGGAGAGGCGGAGGGCCAGCGATCAAGCCGGATTGTCAGCCGCCGCCGTCTCGATCGCGGCCAGAACCTGCCGAGTTTCGCTGAGATAGGCTTGCATGGACGACTTGTCGTGCTCGATGGAATGGCATTCCTCGACCGTCTGTTCCAGCGCCGCCAACTGCTCCCTCAGCGCATCTGCCTGGTCGGGTGAGCGGACGGAATGGGCGAGGTCCGCGAGCCGGGCGGCAATCCGCATCAGCACGAGCGGCTGGTCGGCGCCCGCCTGGCGGATCGATCGGAAGCCGGTGTTGAGCATGCGGCGATAGTCGGAACGGCTGACGATCAGACGCAGCACTCCATCGTCATCGTGATACTGCCGATAGGGCAGGGGGCGCTGCTGCACCGCCTCGAAGGAGGCCGCCAGCCGGTCGACCACGGCGACTGCTGTGAAGGGGTCGTTGATCCCCGGCGAAAGGGCCCGAACCGCGATCTCGGTCAGCTGTCGTATGCTGAATTCGAGGTCCTGTGCGGTGGTGTTCTGCAGCCCGATGGTGAAGCAGGCACGCAAGGCTGCGATCGTCTCGTCGTCGATCTCAGTCCCTTCGCCGGTGTCTCCGGTAAAAATCGTGAAATGATCGCCTTCCGCCAACAGATACTGACCGGCCCTCACGGCCACGTCGATCCGCAGATCCTTTTCTACCGCGATGCGGGTCAACGCGGCATAATCAATCACCTGTACGTGCCCGACCGTCCTTAATGCCACCGGCTGACCTATGCCCGCAAAACGGGCAGCCTCTTCGACATGTTTCGTCGGTTCGCCGGGCAAAACCTCATCAAGGGTCACCAGCAGATTGCGATGCAGAGCCTGCACCATGTTGTCGGCGATGATCAGCCGCGCCACCTTGTGAATGTAGAACAAGAGCGACATCAGGCAGATCACGGTCAGCAGGCTGCCGACCGTGATCGCCAGATGCGGAACGCCGTCTTTGCCCAGCGTGTCGGAAATCATCCGCAAAACGAGGATGAGGTAGAGGATCGTGCCAATGAACAGGCCGAGCACGGCCTGGATCTGCCGGTCGGCCATGAAGTGGGAAATCAGTCGCGGCCCGAGCTGGTTGGCCGCAAGCGTCAGGATGACGAAGGTCACGGAGACAACGAGCGACGTCATCGTCATCAACCCGGACAACAGGCTGCTCAGCAGTTGCCGCGCTGTCTCGGCCTCGCCGCTATAAAGCCACCATCCCGCGCTCACGACATCGGGCCCCAGAAGGTGTCCATAGCTGATTAGCAGTATGGCGAGTAGGGCCGAAAGGCCCGAAAAGATGAGAGGCAGAAGCCATAGCTTGCCACTGACGATATCGAAAAGATTGCGCGCCTTGTCCATTGTTCCACAACGTACAAGGCGGCAGTTTGCTCCGTAACCAAGAGTGAGAATCAGACAAGCTGTCGAGGCTCAAGGAGCGCTTTTTCAGGATCGGTTCTCCTCGATCGCCTCGAGATGGCCTTTCAGCCGCTTGAGACTGTCACGCAGGCTCTCGATCTCGGCAATGTCGCAGCCGATCTGGTTGCCGATCGTCGAAAAGACTTCGAGCGCTCGACCCTTCAGGGCGCGCCCTTCCTCGGTGAGCGTGATGAACACCACGCGTTCGTCGGCCGCATCCCGGCGGCGCGAGACGTAATGGATCTGTTCGAGCCGCTTCAGAAGCGGCGACAGCGTGCCGGAATCCAGGCCGACCTTTTCACCCAGCGCCTTCACCGAGAGATCGTCCTCCTCCCACAGCGCCATCATCACCACATATTGCGGATAGGTCAGTCCTAGAGGCGTGAGCAATGGCTTGTAGGCGCGCGTGAAGGCATGTGCGGCGCCGTAGAGCGCAAAGCACAGCTGCTTGTCCAGCCTCAGTTCCTTTTCCAGCGTTTCGTCATCCATAGCCCTTGATGAACCCCTTTCGGCATCTATTGTTTCCACAGTGACCAAAACTGGTGCACATTTCAATGCGCAAAAAACAATTGCGCGCAATTCAATTGTCCACTATATAGAAATTCACCAACCGCAAAACAAGGAGAACATCCAATGGCTATTCTTTACACCGCACACGGACATGCCACCGGCGGCCGCTCCGGTCATGGCGCCTCCGACAATGGCGTCCTCGATGTCACGCTCACCACCCCGAAGGAACTCGGCGGCGACGGCGCAACCGGCACCAATCCCGAGCAGCTCTTTGCTGTCGGCTATTCAGCCTGCTTCCTCGGCGCGTTGAAGGCTGTTGCCGGCAAGGAAAAGGTGAAGATCCCGGAAAACGCCAAGGTCCACGCCGAAGTCGGTATCGGCCCGCGCGAAGACGGCACTGGCTTCGGCATCGAAGTGAAGCTTTCGGTCGAGATCCCCGGCATGGAGCGCGAGCTGGCCGAGAAGCTGGTTGCGGCCGCCCACATCGTCTGCCCCTACAGCCACGCCATGCGCACCTCGACCGAAGTTCCGGTCTCGGTCATCTGATCGGTCTCAATTGAGATATCCACCGCCCGAAGGCCGGCCTCGCGCCGGCCTTTTTCATGTCCGCGTCGCATGCTCTTGAGCCGCGTCCATTGTCCGGGCCGGGCGCCGTCACTGCGCCGGTGCCAATCGCAACCGCCAGTCCAGCGGAAAGCGCAATAAGCGCGGAGGGGAACCCTTTGCCCTTGTTCCCGGTTGGACCTCGATACCCGCAATCGAGGACGAAACCATGCAAACCACCACAGCCAATGCAATCTATGAGGATCATCGCCTGTCGCCGGATCTTCCGGTCAACGAGGTGACCCGTCACGAGATTCGCCGCAGCTACCCGGCATCCGCCTTCCGCGGGCCGCTGTTCGAGGGCCGCGACCGTGTGGCGCTCGCCATGGCGACAGTCATGTTGATCGGTCCGCTGGTCGCCCTGCCGCTTGGCCTCGGCTGAGGCAGCCGTCAGGCACTGACCTCCAGCAGTCCGCGGCGAAGGATCGCGGGGTCGGCCTGCATGCCGGCCTCGATCTCGCCATGCAGATCGGTCCAGATCGGCACGGCGCTTGAGAGCGTACGCGCACCTTCCTCCGTCAGCCGCAGCCGCTTGCCGCGCTTGTCCTTCGGATCCGGCTCGATCGATACCCAACCGCGCGCCGAAAGCGGCTTCAGCGCCGCCGTCAGCGTGGTGCGATCCATGGCCAGAAGTCTGGCAACAGGCCCCATGGGCGGCGGTTCCGGCCGGTTCAGCGCCATCATCAGGGAGAATTGCTGGTTGGTGAGCCCGACCGGCTTCAGTGCTAGATCGAAGCGACGAGCGAGCGCGCGCGCCGCGCGCTGGGCATGCAGGCAAAGGCAGGTATCTTTGACGTGGATGGTCGTGGCGTAAGGAATCAGGGGCATGTTTGACATGGACTAAATATGTTGATATCAACCTAATTGTCAAGAGGAGGATCGGGAAAATGGAATATTCGGTTGTTTCGCGGGAAGAATGGTTGGAGGCCCGCAAAACCTTGCTTCAGCAGGAAAAAGAACTGACCCGTCAGCGCGACCGGGTGAATGCCGCGCGCCTCGCCTTGCCCTGGGTGCGGATGGAGAAGGACTACCGCTTCCAGTCGCCATCGGGCGAGAAAACGCTTGCCGACCTGTTCGATGGTCGCAGCCAGCTGATGATTAACCATTTCATGTTTCATCCTGATTGGGAGGCCGGCTGCGAGGGCTGCTCCTTCTTCGCCGATCATATCGACGGCATGTTGCCGCATCTCAACAATCACGACGTGACCCTCGTCACCGTCTCCCGCGCGCCGCTCGAAAAGATCGAGGCCTATAAGCGCCGCATGAACTGGCATTTCCCCTGGGTCTCGTCCGCAGGCAGCGACTTCAACTACGATTTCCACGTCTCCTTCACCAAGGAGGAGCTCGCCTCCGGCGCGGTGAACTACAACTTCCGCGAAACGCCGAGCGACCGGGCCTTCGACGAACTGCCGGGCTTGTCCGCCTTCTACCGCAACGACAAGGGCGAGATCTTCCACACCTATTCGCAATATGCCCGGGGCGGGGAGGAGGCGCTGGGCACACTGATGATCCTCGACCACGCGCCGCTCGGCCGCAACGAGACGGGCACGCTGAGTTTCGTCAAGCGCAAGGACGAGTATGTCGCCAAGCCGGCTGAAAAGGCCGGTTGCTGCCACTGAGGAGGGTATCATGGAGTTTGCCAAACCCAGCGAACATCACCGTGTCCTCGACCGGCTGGTCGGCGACTGGCTCTTCCTGACCTCGACCGGGATGGAAGGCTACGACCCCGACGATCCCGAGAAGCGATGGACCGAAAAGATCCGCTCCATCGGCGGCCTCTGGGTGGTCGCGGAAGGTGAGGGCGGGATGGGTACGAAAGGCGGCCGTGCTACCATGATCATGACCCTCGGTTACGATCCGCGCCTCGGCCACTATGTCGGCAGCTGGATTGGGTCGATGATGGACAAGTTCTGGGTCTACAGGGGCTGGCTGGAAGATGACGGTCAGACGCTTGTGCTCGAGGCCGAGGGGCCGAGCATGCAGGACCCCGAACAGACCGAGACCTATCGCGATGTCATCCACTTCGTCGATGATGACACCAGAACCTTCTCGGGCAGCGTTCGCCAACCCGACGGCAGCTTTCACACCTTCATGACCAGCGAAGCAAAACGCATCGGCTGATCGCCGACAGATTGAGAGAGGGACTGCGCATGCATGGCACATTCATCTGGCACGAGCTGATGACCCCCGATCCGGCCGCGGCCAAGGCCTTTTATGGCCCGCTGCTCGGCTGGGAGCCGACCGATATGGAGATGGAGGGCTTTACCTACACCACCTTCGCCGTGTCCGGTTTCCCTTCCGGCGTGGCCGGAATGATGGCATTGACCGAGGACATGAAAGGGCAGGGCATACCGCCCAACTGGACCGGCTATATCGCCGTCGACGATGTCGACAAGACGGCCGCCGAATACGAGTCGAACGGCGGCGCGATCCACCGCCCGCCGGAGGATATCCCCGGCATTGGCCGTTTCGCCGTCGTCGCCGATCCGCAAGGCGCCGTCGTCTGCCTCATGACGCCGAAGATGCCGGATGGTGAAACCGGCAGCTGGTCGACCCCCGGCAGCACCGGCACGGTCGGCTGGAACGAGCTGATGGCCGGTGATTGGGAAAAGGTCTGGGACTTCTACGCCGCCCGATTCGGTTGGGAAAAGGACATGGCAGTCGATATGGGAGATTTGGGGACGTACCAGACCTTCAAGCTCGGCGATCGCGGCATCGGCGGCATGATGAACAAGACGCCTGAGATGCCAATGCCCTATTGGGGCTTCTTTTTCATCGTCCCGGCCATCGATTCGGCGATCGACAGGATGAAGTCTCTCGGCGGGCAGTTGATGTTCGGCCCCCATGAGGTCCCCGGTGGCGCCTGGATCGCAGCCTGCCAGGACCCGCAAGGCGCCTATTTCAATCTGACGGCGGCGAAGAAATGACATGAAAGAAGCCGGGGCAGCATCCGCAGCCCCGGCTTCCTGGAATTTCTGACTTGGTGGTCGTTTGCGCTCGGCTCAGCCGCGCTTCACGGCCTTTTTCACGGCACGCTTCTTCGGTGCAGGGGCCTGCTCGGCTTCGAGCGCTTCACGTTGCATGCGCAGCGCCTTCAGCGTTTCCGTCTTGCGTTCCCGCGCGGTCGCTTCCTGAGCGATCAGCGAACGGGCGACGCTGTCGGTCGTGGCGGCCTTGTCCTGCGGGGAAACCTTTTCGGGCTTGAAGAAGGTCTCTTTGGTGGCGGTCATGTCCGGATCCTTCCTGCAGCCTGGCTGCCTGTCTCGGCATGTCTGGTCCCTGCCCGCGTCGCAAACTGCGTTGCGCCTTCGTGGCGGGGAAGGCGGGTCCGCGCGCCCGAAGGCGCACGGATCATAGCGTCATTAGCGCGTACGCACTGCCTTCTTCGGAGCCGGCAGAAGGCCTTCGCGCTGCATCTTCTTGCGCGCGAGCTTGCGCTGGCGACGAATGGCTTCCGCCTTTTCGCGCACGCGCTTCTCCGACGGCTTTTCAAAGGCGCTGCGGGCCTTCATCTCGCGGAAGAGACCTTCGCGCTGCATCTTCTTCTTCAGCACGCGGAGTGCTTGGTCGACATTGTTGTCACGAACGAGAACTTGCACGGTCGTTTCCTTTCCGGGCGTTGATGCCCGCTTGTTTTCGAGTTTCAAAGGAGGGGATACGACAGGCTAACGCGCCATGCCCCGGCGAAGATCCCGACAAAATCGGGCAAAGATGTGGATCGCGGCTGATGGCTTCGATCACAGGATAAACAAAAAAGGCCGGGCGGAACCCGACCTTCCCTCGCCACTCAGCCCCCTCTGCCGGTAAATCCGTTATCAGCGGGGGCGAGCGACAAATTATTAAGCGGCGCGCAGGTTGTCGGCCGAGCTCTTGCCCGAACGCTTGTCCTGGACGATGTCGTAGCCGATCTTCTGGCCTTCGACGAGGTCGCGCATGCCGGCGCGCTGAACTGCAGAGATGTGGACGAACACGTCGGCAGAGCCTTCATCCGGCTGGATGAAACCAAAACCCTTGGTGCTGTTGAACCACTTTACGGTACCTGTGTTCATAACGATTTCCTTTCAATCGTTGGGCTTGCCGCCGAGACATTCGACGGCTGGTATATCGACGTTGAAGGAAATCTGGCGTGCGCTAAAAGCGCGTAGACAAAGTCGCTCGCAATCTTCGATGCCGGCAATATAGGGAAAGGATGGCGTCGATACAAGCAAAAACCGGAAAACCGCTGTTTCAAGGCTGTTCACGAAGCGAAAGGCGCGCGGGAAGCGGCGGAAAACATTGCAGAAAGCGGCTTTTGCACCGCGGCGAAAAAGTGATGTGGCAAGCCGTGGAATACGCTCCTTCAATATTTCTTCATCATATCGTGAAGGATCGATATTTTTTCCAACGCTGTAGGCCGTTTCAAGCAAAAACAGTACGACTTTCTTGACCTCTGCTTGCTACGACAACGCGCCACCTGCGGCTTGAAAAAGCCACCATCTGGCACGTCTCATCCCTCATCAACGGACCCTCCGATGAACAAGTTTCTCGCTGCAACCACAATCCTCCTGATCACCGCGACCACCGCACTTGCAGGCAGTTTTACCTTCCCCTCCGACGAGCCGGCCGCAACCGTGGAAATCCCCGATGACTGGCAGCCGACCGAGACCGATTACGGCGTCGAGGCGAACTCTCCTGACGCCGGCACCTACATTTCCTTCGACATTGCAGGCGCCGAAGACATGGACCAGGTCATGACCGACGTTTTCGGCTTCCTGGAAGAAAACGGTGTCGTGCCCGATCCGGCGTCTCAGAAAGAATCAAAGGACCAGCTGAACGGCATGCCGTTCGAGACCATCGACTGGAAGGGGACGGACAAGGACGGTCCCGTCTCCATCGGCGTGGGCATCATTGGCCTTTCTGACGAAAAGATCGCCATCGTCACCTACTGGGCATCCACGGAAACCGAAGCCCAGAACATGCCCGAAGTCGGAAAGATCCTCGCAACACTGAAGCCGGCCGGCTGATGAGCGCCGCTCGTCCCTGACCAGAAGACCAGCGTCCCGGTTCACAAGTGTTCCGGGACGCCATGCACAATGCCCGGCGAAATGCCGCAGCCGGACAAGCGACAGTGTTCCATGGCGACAAGGCCTCCATGATCTGATAGGAGGGACCACCCGTTCCAGGAGTGACGGGCGATCTCTAAGTCACGAAAGCCAGCCGACCATGACCATTGCTGCGGGCCTCTCCTTCGGATGCCCCGTGTCGCGCGCCCCGATATCGGGCGTCATTAGCCTCTCTGCCGCCTTCCCCGATCAAACCAACCTTTCGGAGGCCGGCCTGTGAGCGCTGCATTCGATTACCGCGACGATCAAATCGTCGAAGACGAGACCCCTGACGCCAAGGCCTGGCTGAAAATCGTCAATACGTATCGCAAACCGGACCTGACGCGCTCGAGCTTCGAGCTCGGCGTCACGCTCGTGCCCTTCGTCCTGCTCTGGCTCGGTGCCTGGGCAAGCTTCGAATACGCCTTCTGGCCGGGCCTCGTGCTCGTCGTGCCGGCGGCAGCCTTCCTGCTGCGCCTCTTCATCATCCAGCATGACTGCGGCCACGGCGCCTTCTTCGCCCGTCGCTCGATCGACGACTGGACCGGTCGCCTGCTCGGCGTCCTGACCTTTACGCCCTACGACTACTGGCGCCGGGCCCATGCCGAACACCATGCGACCGCCGGCAATCTCGAGGAACGTGGCGTCGGCGACATCACCACGCTGACGGTTGCCGAATACAAGGCCCTGTCCCCGATGGGCCGCCTCGGCTATCGCCTCTATCGCAATCCGGTCGTGCTCTTCGGCATCGGCCCGATCTGGGTCTTCCTTTTGAAGCAGCGTCTGCCCTTCGGCATGATGAAGGACGGCGCTCTGCCCTGGGTCTCCACCATGGCAACGAATGCCGGGATGGTCATCATGGCGGCGCTGATGATCTGGCTTGCCGGCCTCGATGCTTTCCTCATCGTGCATCTGCCGATCGTGCTGCTCGCCGGCGCATTGGGCATCTGGCTCTTCTACGTCCAGCACCAGTTCGAAGACACCCATTGGTCCAACCCTCCGGAGTGGCAGTTCCAGCACGCCGCTCTCCACGGCGCCTCGCACTACGATCTGCCCTGGGGCCTGCGCTGGCTGACCGGCCATATCGGCGTGCACCATGTGCATCACCTGTCGAGCAAGATCCCCTTCTACCGTCTGCCGGAAGTCCTGCGCGATCATCCGGAGCTGAAGACCATCAGCCGCATCACGCTGATGCAAAGCTTCGCCTGCGTGAAGTTGGTTCTCTGGGACGAAGCCCGCGGTCGTCTGGTGTCGTTCCGGGAAGCCAGGCGGATGGCGGTCGCCTGAACCTGTCAGGTCTGGCCAAGCGTCGAGAGATGCGCGGCCATCCTGAGTGCTGCCTCTGACGGCCCGGTTTTCCCGGGCCGTTTTTCGATCACCGCATAGCGGATGTCGGAAAGATCAGGCAATCCCGCCCCCGTCAGGGCAGCCTGACCCATCCCGGCCTCTGTCCGGCAGGCAATGCCGAGACCGGCGGCGACCGCCGCTCTTACCCCGTCGAGGCTCGGCGTGACCAGCGCCAGCCGCCGTGGCCTCCCCACGGCATCCAGCGCCCGCGTCGCTGCGGCCAGAAACGGGCAGGGCGGCGTGATGCTGACCAGCGGCACCACCTCGTCTTCCAATAGCCGCACATCGCCGAACCAGCCCATCGGAAGAACGGTCCCGCCAGCCCCGCCGGCGGCCACATCGCCGGCACAGACCGCCGTATCGATCCGGTCCTCGCCCATCGCCTGCAGCAATTCGCTGGTACTGCCGATGACGATCGAAAACCGCGTTTCGCCGTCCTCCCCGCGCAGGTCGGCAAGGGTCGGCTGCAGCACCTGGCCGACGAAATCCTGCACCACGCCGAGCCGGATCGGTGGGCGCGACGCCGCATCGAGCTCTGCCCGCGCCGCATCGATCCGCGCCAGGATTGCCCGGCTATGCGCGAGCAGCCAGCTGCCCGTGCCGTTGAGTTTCAGCGCCCGTCCGTCCCTGTCGAAAAGCGGTTGCCCGACAATATCCTCCAGCCGCTGCATCTGCAGGCTGAGCGCCGATTCGCTGCGGTTCACCTTTGTCGCCGCCGCGGCCAGAGATCCGCCATCGGCCACGGCGACGAAGCTGCGCAACAGCGGCGAGGGAAGATCTGGAAGCATGCGTTTTCCTCAAGTCAGAATGC
This sequence comes from Rhizobium sp. R86522, assembly GCF_042466255.1. Taxonomy (NCBI): domain Bacteria; kingdom Pseudomonadati; phylum Pseudomonadota; class Alphaproteobacteria; order Hyphomicrobiales; family Rhizobiaceae; genus Rhizobium; species Rhizobium sp. R86522. The sequence continues at coordinate 2,450,136 of NZ_JAXHBX010000001.1, read as the reverse complement.
GCACTTGGTCGATATGATTTGAGAATAGCGCGACTATCCTGCCTCCGTCACCCTGTTTCGGAGAATCCCACCATGCCCTTTGCCCGCCTGAGCTATCACCCACCCCATCCGGATCGTGAACGCGATCTCGCCCGCGCCCTGACCGACCTCGTCGCCACCGATCTCGCCAAGCGTCATGATCTCACCTCGGTGCAGATCGAGGCCGCACCCGCGCAGACCTGGACGATTGGCGGCGAGCGGCAGCAAACGACGGCCCATCTCGAAGTTTTCGTCACCGCCGGCACGAATACGGTCGAGCAGAAGCGGCGCTTCCAGGAAAACGCCATGGCCCTGTTGCGCGCCGAATGGCCGGAACTGCATCCCGCCACCTATGTCGTGGTGCATGAACTGCCGGCCACCGACTGGGGTTATGGCGGGATGAGCCAGGCCGACCGGGCGGCAGCACGATCGGCCTGATTGGCCCCTGTCATCCGCGCAGCCTCCGGTCAGTCACGCCCCGCGCCCTGGCCGGAGGTGTCCCACCCCGCCACCCACAACTTCCGCAGCCGGTCCCCCTCGCGGCGGAAATGCGTTCCCGTCTGATGGCAGGCGCTGATCCGGTCGACCCGAAAATTACGGATGGCCTCGCGCAGCTCGCACCAGGCGACAACGACTTCCGATTCCGCGTAATGGATGACGGCGATCGGCCGGATCCGCCGCGTCGTTTCCTCCCGCTGCTCGTTGACATAGTCGATGTCCAGCGTCTCCTCGTCGCGGATCGCCCTGCGGATCATCGCAAAGTCGATGGCCTCGGGCGCTTCTGCCACCCGTCCCCAGGCATAAAGCGTGCGCGAGATGATCGCCTCGCGCAGCGGGTCTGGAAGGGCAGCCGCAATCTTGTCCAGCACCCGGGCAGATGCCTCCCGCAGCTCCCTGTCCGCCGTGCGTTTGGTCAGCGCCATGCCAAGCACAATCGCTTCCGTCTCCTCCGGCGTGAACATCAGGGGCGGCAGGTGAAAGCCGGGCCTCAGGATATAGCCGATCCCGCGCTCGCCCTCGATCGGCACGCGCATCGCCTGAAGGGCGGCGATATCGCGATAGATCGACCGCTGCGTGACCTCCAGTTTTTCCGCGATCTGCTGCGCCGTTATCGGGTGGGCAGCAAGCCTTAAGGTCTGGATGATCTCGAACAGCCGGGACGCCTTGCGCATGGGTCAGACCTCATCTCAACTGACACACCTTTGTCAGTAGCCCTTGTCTAAAGCATCTCCAAAGCATTGAAAACAGGCCATTCCCCGCGCATGGCTTGCCCATTTAAGGAGATCCTACTGACATGACCTATGCCGAAAACCTCTGGCTCTTCTCCGCCCTGCTGGCGGGCATCATCATCGTGCCCGGCATGGACATGATCTTCGTCATCGCCAATGGCCTGACCGGCGGCCGCCGCGCAGGCGTGGCCGCCACGTCCGGCATCATGCTGGGCGGCGTCTTCCACACGCTTTTCGGCACCATCGCCGTGACAGTCCTCTCGACGCTGGTCCCGCAGCTTGCCGGCCCCATGCTGGTGATCGGTTCGGCCTATATGATCTGGATCGGCTATACGCTGGCCAGAAGCGCCATCGTCATCGACGGCATTGAAGCCTCAAACCTGCACCGGACGGCCCGCATCTTCGGCCAGGGACTGATCACCTGCCTGCTCAACCCGAAGGCCTGGCTCTTCATCCTCGCCGTCTATCCGCAATTCATGCGCCCCGAATACGGCCCCTTCTGGCGTCAGGCGCTCGTCATGGGCGCGCTCACCCTCATGCTGCAGGGGCTGGTCTATGGCGGGCTTGCTTTCGCTGCGGCCAAGGGGCGGGATGCGCTGGTCTCGAAGCCTGAAGTCACCATCTGGATCGGCCGCGCCGCCGGCTGGCTGCTGGTCGCCGTGGCGGCGCTGATGCTGGTGGAAGGGTGGAGGAGTTGGTGAATGGCTCGGGAGGGCGGAACGGGGCAGGGGTCTTAAAGCCCCACCGCCTTTCGCAGCACCTCGTTCATCCGCGACTGCCATCCCTCGCCACCCGCCTTGAACCGCTCGATCACCTCTTGGTCGAGCCGCAGGCTGATCGCCTTTTTCGTCGTCTTCGCCTTGGGACGACCAAGCTTGCGGTCGATCGCTGCGGCGAGATCGGGAAACCCCTCGCGGAAGGGGCGGAACTCCTTCAATTCCTCTTCCGTCATTTCCGGGTTGTCGGGATCAGACGCAATCATCGCCTGGATCTCGGCTTCTTCCTCATCGGTCAGGGGACGTGCAGAGGAGAATTTGTTTTTCATGTCTCGCTCCTTTCCCGACGGCTCGCCGGACGCATGGAGATTGCTTCGCGCCCCATCGGAAGAAAGACGACTGCGACGATAGCGCGACTCTGGAACTCTCCGATCGCAATCGGCCGACCGGTCTTCGCCGTCCGGATCGAAGCAGTCAGGAAAAACGACAGATCGAGCTCGGCAAAGTCGAGGCTGTGCTTCGCCAGATTCTGCTGCCGCTTCGGTTCATCCCAGACAATCACCATAGTTTATGTATATACGGAAATTCCGCAAGCCGGCATCCTCGGAATCTGGGGGCTTTTCGCTTACCCCCGCTGTGGCAACAGGATCACCGCTGCGCCGACAAGGCAGATCGCGGCACCCGTCAGGTCGAAGCGATCCGGCCGCTGCCCCTCGATCAGCCAGAGCCAGCAAAGCGACGCGGCGATATAGACCCCGCCATAGGCGGCATAGGCGCGGCCCGCTGCCTCGGAGGGGACCAGTGTCAACAGCCACGCGAACACCGCAAGCGACAGAAGGCCGGGCACGAGCCAGAGCGGCGAGCGGTCGAGTTTCAGCCAGGCCCAGAAGGCAAAACATCCGGCGATTTCGGCAAGGGCAGCCAGCGGATAGATCAGCAAGGTCATGGGCGCCATCCTGCCATCTCATCGGCGAGGGCGGAAGGGCATAATGGCATGAGGCCAGTGGCTCAGGCGGATCGCCCCTGCAGGTTGAGCACATGACAGACGCGCGGCAGAAGCTCCGCTTCCTTCGGGAAGCAGACGAAGAAGCCCTGCACGCTGTCGAAGCCGAGCTGTACGGCGATTTCCATCTGGTCTTCGTTCTCGACGCCGGCTGCCGTGACGATCATGCCGAGATCGTGGCCAAGCGCGATGACATGGCGCACGATCGCCTTGTCGACGGCATTGGTGAGCGCGCTGCGCATCAGCGAATGGTCGATCTTCAAGCGCCGGAAGCTGTGGTTGCGGAGCGCTGTAAGCCCTGCATGGGTCGCGCCGAAATTGTCCATGGCCAGCGAAAAGCCGCAGTAATGCAAGGCTTCGAGCGCCAGACTGACCGGCTTGGCCAGCGGGCCATAGAAAGCCGGCTCTGCAACCTCGATCTCCAGCATATCGGGTGTCAGCCCGAAACCCTGCACCATGTCGGTCAGCCGCAGGGCAAAATCGCCGGAACACAGATCGAAGGCCGTGGCATTGACACTGATCCGCCCCATGTCGTGGCCCTCGGCCCGCCAACGCGCCGCCTGGCGCAGTGTCGTCGATAGCACGAAATCACGGATCGACAGCGACATCATGGGATCGCGAAAGACGGCGCGGAAGTCCTGCGCGGCCGCCAGTCGACCCGGGGCGATGCGCCAGCGCAGCAGTGTTTCCACACTGTCCACTTCCCGGTTATCGACGGAATAGATGGGTTGGTAGGTGAGCTCAAAGCGTCCGCGTTCCAGCGCGCGCTTTGCATTGTTGACCAGAACGACGTGATCCAGACTGCTGTCCAAGCTCGACCCCATGAATTCCCGGAGACAGGTCCGCGAATTGTATCAGTGATGAGTATATATCAGGTATGGTTGCACGGAAGTGAACAAAAACCCGCCGATAACGGCGAGCTTTCGTCACTCAGTTCTTGTGGCGCGCGAGAAAAACGCGAGCCTTCACCGGCGAAGACTGCCGAGGATACCGCGAACCAAGGCACGGCCAACCGAGGTCGCAACGGAGCGTGCCGCACTTTTCATGGCGGCCTCGATCACCGTTTCGCGCTGATAGCCGCCGGAGCGTTTCGTCGTTGTCGTCTTGCGGCTGTTCTGCGTCTCCTCGGGCTCGTCGCCGAAGCCGGGCAGGGTCCAGCGACCGGCAGCGCTGTCACCGCTTTCCGCCTTCTCCTCCGCCGCGCGCCGCGCTGCCTCGGCGTCTGCGGCCTTCTTCGCCCGGGCGGTGAGGATCTCGTAAGCCGATTCCGAATCGAGATCGATGTCGTATTGCCCGGCGACCGGCGACAGGTTCATCACCTTCTGCCGCGTGGCGTCGTCAATCGGTCCCACCTTGCCCGAGGGCGGGCGGATCAGCGTCCGCTCGACCATGGAAGGAATGCCCTTGGCTTCGAGCGTCGACACCAGCGCCTCGCCGATGCCGAGCTGGGTGATGGTATCCGCACAGTCGAAAGCGGGGTTGGGCCGGAAAGTGTCGGCCGCTGTCTTCACCGCCTTCTGCTCCCGCGGCGTATAGGCGCGAAGCGCGTGCTGCACCCGGTTGCCGAGCTGGGCGAGCACGGTCTCCGGCACGTCGAGCGGGTTCTGCGTGACGAAATAGACGCCGACGCCTTTGGAACGGATCAGCCGCACCACCTGCTCGACCCGCTCGATCAAGACCTTCGGCGCGTCGTTGAAGAGAAGATGTGCCTCGTCGAAGAAGAACACGAGCTTCGGTTTGTCGAGATCGCCCACCTCCGGCAGCTCCTCGAACAGCTCCGAGAGCAGCCAGAGCAGGAAGGTCGCGTAAAGACGCGGGTTCATCATCAGCTTGTCGGCGGCCAGAATCGAAATAGCCCCGCGCCCGTCATGGGTGGTGCGCATGATGTCGGTCACCTTGAGCGCCGGTTCGCCGAAGAAATTCTCCGCCCCCTGCTGTTCGAGGATCAAGAGCCCGCGCTGCAACGTCGCGATCGAAGCCTTGGAGATGAGACCGAACTGGCTCGAAAGTTCGGACGCATGTTCGGCCATGTAATTGAGCAGCGCCTGCAGATCCTTGAGATCCATCAGCGGCAGCCCACCCTCATCGGCAATCTTGAAGGCGATGTTGAGCGCGCCTTCCTGTGCCTCCGAAGCGTTCATCAGGCGCGAGAGCAACAACGGTCCCATCTCGGCCACCGTGGTGCGCACCCGATGGCCCTTCTCGCCATAGAGATCCCAGAAGATGACGGGGAATTCGGCGGGTGCGTAATCGGTGAAGCCGATCTGTGTCGCACGTTGCGTGATCCAGTCCTTCGGCTCGCCCATTGCGGCAACGCCGGAAAGGTCGCCCTTGATGTCGGAGGCAAAGATGGGAACGCCGGCCTCGGAAAAGCTCTCGGCCAGCACCTGTAGCGTCACCGTCTTGCCGGTACCCGTCGCGCCGGTGACGATGCCGTGGCGGTTGCCGTATTTCAGCGCCATGTATTCAGCCTTGTTCAGGCTGTCGTCCGGGTTGCGGCTGGTGCCGAGATAGAGCGAGCCTTCTTGCAGCATGCGGACGTTTCTCCCATCGTCATCAGGACTTCAGCTTGCTCTTATAGGAGGAGTGTGGAACATCGACAACGGTCGGATGTCTCACCTTGGTACGGTCCTTGGCGTCAAGGCGGTCTCGGGTGCTCTGCCGGGTCCGTCCTGTCCCCGGCAATTTTTGTCACCCCAGGGCTGGACCGCTTGAGTTCACCGTGAACATCCATTACGTTGACGTTAACGTCAAAATCGCCTCAGGAGGACTTCGAGAATGAGCGAAATCGTCACCCGCATCGCCGACAGTGTCGGCATTTCCCCGGAAAAGGCCGAAACGGCGCTCGGCATGATGCTCGGCTTCCTGCAGCGCGAAGCAGCCGACGGCCCGGTCGCCCGCATGATCGAAGCCATCCCCGGTGCCGCTGAACTGGTCGCCAAGCACAATGGCGAAGGCTCTGGCGGCGGCGGCCTGCTCGGCGGCCTGATGAGCGCCATCGGCGGCGGCGGCATCATGGGCCTCGGCCAGCAGCTGATGTCGCAAGGCCTCGGCATGGGCGAAATCTCGACGCTTGCCAAGGAAACAATGGCCGTCGCCCGCGAATACGCCGGCGCAGACGTTGTCGACGAAGTCGTCGCCTCGGTCCCGGGTCTTAGCCAGTTCGTCTGAGACGAGCGATAGGTTTGAAATGACAAAAGCCGCCGGGGCAACCTGGCGGCTTTTTTGCGTTTTGGGCATCGGCGCCACGACGCTTGCGACCGCTCCTCTCCCCTCGGCGAGAGGGTGGCCGAGCGAAGCGGAGGCCGGGTGAGGGGGAACCACAAGCGTCTTGCCGCCCTATGGTTGCGGGCGCCGAAACCCGCAGCTAGTGTCGCGATCACCTTGAACCCCTGGGGCGACCATGCTGATCCGAACCTATGCCGATATCGCAAACCTCAAGGGCAACGCTGCCCTAAGCCCCGCCGAAAAGAAACTGATCGAGAACTGCAAGCGGGGCGAACTGACCACCCTCGGCAATGGGACCCGGCCTAATCGCTCCAGCAAAGCGCGCACCATCCGCGCTGACCTGCTACGCTACCTGATCCTCGGTGGCTGCGAACAATGCCGGGTACATGAGAAGGGTGTGCAACTGGAAGGAGCTTGGATCGCGGGGCAACTGGACCTGAGCTTTGCGTGTGCCAAGGGCGCGGTTCACTTATTCGGATGTGCTTTCGCGGAACCTATCGCAGCTGATCAGGCCTCTTTCGATCGCTTGGTCCTCAATGGCAGCAGCCTGCCCGGCTTGAATGCCGAGGGCGCCACAATTAAGGGTAACGTCTTCCTCGACAATCTGAAGAGCTCCGGTGAAGTCTCGTTTGCCGGCGCCAAGATCGGCGGTCAACTCTCATGCAACGGTGCCGAGTTGAATGGAGGTGAGGGCGCTGCCCTGAATGCGGAGGGCGCCACGATCATGGACAACGCCTTCCTCGACAAGTTGAAGAGCACCGGCGAAGTCTCGTTTTCTGGAGCCGAGATCGGCGGTCAACTCTCGGCAGAGGAGGCTCAATTGAATGGCGGCGAGGGCAAGGCACTCAATGCGCAGAGCGCCACGATCAGAGGCGGCGCGTTTCTCGACAATTTTAAGAGCATCGGCGAGGTCTCGTTTTCTGGAGCCGAGATCGGCGGTCAACTCTCCTGCAAAGGCGCCGACTTGAATAGCGACGGGGGCAACGCCCTGAATGTGGAGGGAGCTACAATCAAGGGCGGCGCCTTCCTTCACAACGTGAAGAGCAACGGCGAAGTCTCGTTTGTCGGCGCTGATATTGGCGTTCAACTCGCATTTGACGGCGCCGAGTTGAATGGCGGGAAGGGCAAAGCCCTGCGCGCTCAGCGTATGATCGTCAGCGGAGGTTTTATCTGGCGGAAACTGAAAGTCGTTGCCGGAACAGTTGACCTTAATGCCGCCCAGCTTCGCGATCTGGTGGATGATGAGCAAAGCTGGAATGCGGTTTCTTCGCTGATACTGATTGGAGCTACCTATGAAAACCTGATCGATCCCCTTGATCTCTCAAGCCGCAAACGCTGGCTCAAAAACGGTGCCAACTTCAGCGGCCAGTTCTACCCCCAACCCTATCAGCAACTGGCCAAATTCTACCGCGAAACCGGCCATCGCCATGAAGCACGCGAAATTCTGGTCGAGAAGGAGAAGGAGCAGCGCAAGGCGGTGCGCGCGTCTATCCGGAACATCATTGACAACTATGAGGGCGGACGAAAGCCTTCGATGAAGACAATACTGCCGTGGTTGAGGTATATTCGTAGGCGATACATCGATTTCTTTCTATTTCCCTGGCTGAAGTTTGGCTTGAATTGGCTCTGGGACAAACTCAGCCGCAGAATCACCGGCTATGGCTATAAACCCTGGCTTAGCTTCGGGCCTCTGATCACCCTCGTCGTCGCTATGGCCATCCTTTCGCACATCACATGGAGCTACGGGGATTTCGCCCCCAATTCCGATGTTATCCTCACCTCTTCGGACTGGAAGGCCTATGCAGATGGCACGACCGAGCGCCCACCATCAGCCACACCGGCCGCCGATTGGTCTGACGGCCCGGATCGCCAGACGGGCACATGGGCTGGTCCGGGTCGCGACTATGAGACCTTCAACGCACTCGCCTATGGGGTAGACGTGGTCGTTCCGGTTCTCAATCTTGGCCAGACAGCTGCGTGGGCGCCCTCCACCAGCCGCGGGCCCTGGGGCTGGTGGCTGTTCTACCTGCAGAAAATCTTCATTATCGCGGGCTGGGGCGTCACCGCCATCGTGGCCGCATCAATCTCCGGCATGATCCGCCGCGACGACTAATCGCCTCACATTCCTTCATGCGGCGTGGCGATCGCCACCCGCGACGGTGCCACCTGGAAATCCCGGGGCAGCATGCGGTGATGCGCCATCACCATCTGGCAGGCGCTGCGGGCGTCCTGGCGCAGGTCGTGATGGATGACGAAGGTCAGGCGGCCCTCCGCCAACAGCGCCCTGTTATCGGCGTCGAGGTCATGGGCGGCGATGACGTCGATCCGGCGCCGCTCCTCGGCAAAGGCGCGCAGGATCGCCCGGTTGCCGCCGCCGATCGAATAGACGGCGCGGATCTCGGGATCCGCGACAAGCGCCGCCTTCACCAGCCTTTCCGTCGTGCGGTCGACGCCGAACCCCTCTGATATCGTCACGATACCAAGATGCGGCGCGTCCTTTTTGAGCGCATCGCGAAAGCCGCGCTGGCGTTCTTCCTCGCCGGAAAACCGGGCGCTCGACAGTGTGACCAGCACCTTGCCCGCAGCCGGCCCCGCCATGCGGGCAAGCAGATAGGCGGCCGTTGCCCCCGCCACCCGGTTGTCCATACCGACATAACCCTGCCGCACAGTGGCGGGCAGGTCGGTTACCAGCGTCACCACAGGAATGCCGCTTTCCATCAACTCGGCTGCCATCTCGGCGATCGCCGGCGTCGAGGGCACCTTGACGACGACGCCATGGCTGCCGCGCCGGCGAATGCGCTTGAGGATGGCGAGAAGATCGCGTTCCTCCATGGTCTCGGCCACGTGAAAGCGGGCCGACAGCGAAGCCGGCCGCATGCCCGGCAGTTCGGCTTCGAAGGCCGCGCGCACGGCGTTCGAAAAACGCTGCGGCGTTTCCATCACCACGTCGATGACCAGGCGCCGCCCGCCGATCCGCGCCTCGGCATATTGCCGCTCCAGTTCCGCGATCGCCGCCTCGATGCGGAGCCCCGTCGCCTTCGCCACATGCCCGCGTCCGTGCAGGGCCCGATCGACGGTGGCAAGACTGAGGCCCGATTGCAGGGCAATGTCCTTGAGCGGAAAGGGCGGACGCATGGGATCGGCCTTGAGGTGTTTTTGAGGTGTTTTGCCGCTCATCTCTCGCCCGTCGTCTGACTATGGTCAAGCTGGATGAGGATTTCGGGAGGACATCATGGACCAGAGAACACTGACCAGTCGTCGCCGCGACAAGGTCTGGCTTGACAGCCAGGCCGGCGACATCGAGGCCTTCAAGGCGCTGGTGGCGCAAAAGACCAGGCGCGAAGACTGGCCATTCGCCGCCGGCGTCGAGAAGAACGTGCTCCTCTATGATGGATCGGCCGTGCGCGACATCGCCCGCGACCCGGAGGCCCGCCGCGAATTGATGGCCGAGTGGGTCGAAGCCTTCTCAACCGGCCCCGGCGTCATCGTCATCCGCAACGCCATTGCCGATCTTGCGGTCGTCGATCGCGCCACCGAAGTCTTCAACGCGATCGTCCAGGCCGAGAAGGAAGGCGGCAAGGCCGCCGCCGACCATTTCGCCAAACCCGGCGCCAATGACCGCATCTGGAATTCGCTGCAGAAACACGCGCTCGCCGACCCCGATAATTTCGCCCGCTACTATGCCTCGGACGCGATCGCCATGGCGTCGGAAGCCTGGCTCGGCCGCGGCTACCAGATGACGGCGCAGATGAACCGGGTGAACCCTGGCGGCAAGGCGCAGGTCCCGCATCGCGATTATCACCTCGGCTTCATGTCGCCGGAACAGATGCAGACCTATCCGGGCCACATCCACGCCGTGTCGCCGCTGCTCACCCTGCAGGGCGCGGTCGCCCATTGCGACATGCCGGTCGAGAGCGGCCCCACGCTCTTCCTGCCCTATTCGCAGAGCTTCTTCGAAGGTTACCTCGCCTTCGGTCGCCCCGAGTTTCAGGCGGTGTTTGCCGAGCAGCACGTGCAATTGCCGCTGTCGAAGGGCGACGCCGTCTTCTTCAATCCGGCCCTGATGCACGGCGCCGGCAACAATGTGTCTGATGATATCTGGCGCATGGCAAACCTGCTGCAGGTCTCCTCCGCCTTCGGCCGCGCCATGGAAAGCGTCGACCGCGATGCCATGTGCAAGGCGGTCTATCCGGCGCTGCTGGCGGCCGAGAGGGCGGGCGCGCTGACCTTGGCCGAAATCGCCAATGCCATGGCCGCAACGGCGGAAGGCTATGCCTTCCCAACCAATCTCGACAGCGATCCGCCGGTCGGTGGCCTTGCGCCGAAGACACAGAACACCATGATGGCGCAAGCGCTCAAGGCGGGCATGGAACCGGAGGCCTTCGCAGCGCTCGTCGAGACACAGGCTGCCAAGCGCAGGGCATGAGGAAGACAATGGGAAGACTGGACAACAAGATCGCCGTCGTCACCGGCGGCACGCAGGGGCTCGGCGCGGAAGTCGCCCGGCTGTTTGCCGAGCGCGGCGCAAAAGGCCTGGTCATCTGCGGTCGCAGCCGCGACAAGGGCGAGGCCAAGGCGCGTGAGATCACCGATCGCTACGGCACCCCGGTGCATTTCGTCTCGGCCGATCTCGGCGAAGTCGCTGACTGCCGCCGAGTGATTGCCGCAGCCGATGAGAAATTCGGCCGCATCGACGCGCTGGTCAATGTCGCCGCCATCACCGATCGCGGCACCATCCTCGACACCGACGAAGCGCTGTTCGACCGCATGTTCGCGATCAACACCCGCGCGCCCTTCTTCCTCATCCAGGATGCGGTGAAGCTGATGTTGCGTGATGGTATCGAGGGCACCATCGTCAACATCTCCTCGATGTCTGCAATGGCCGGCCAGCCCTTCATAGCCGCCTATTGCGCCTCCAAGGGCGCACTCGACACCTTGACCCGCAATGTCGCCTTCGGCCTTTTGAAGAACCGCATCCGCTGCAATGCCCTCAACATCGGCTGGATGGCGAGCGACGGCGAAGATCGCATCCAGCGGGAATATCACGGCGCGCCCGCCGACTGGCTGAAGGAAGCGGCCGCCCGCCAGCCCTTCGGCCGCCTCGTCGATCCGGCCGAGGTCGCCCGCGCCTGCGCCTATCTGTCGTCGGAGGAAAGCGGCCTGATGACGGGCGCCACGATCAATTTCGACCAGTCGATCTGGGGCGCCTATGAGGACAGCCCGCACCCGAAGGAAAAGATGACGCTCTGAGGGGAGGCGAGGGAAGTCGCGGAACCCCCGACGTGGCTTCCCTCACAGGCCGAACCGGATCACATAGCGCGTGCCGCCGTCCATCTCGCGGGTGATCTCGCCGCCCACCTGCTTGACGAAGGCATCGACGAGGCGGGTGCCGGAGCGCCGCGCGGTCTCCTCCTCCATGCCGATGCCGTCATCGGCAATGGTGAGGCTGGCCTGGCCGTCGTTTTCAGCTGTCAGCGTCAGGCGGATCGTGCCGGTCTCTCGGTCGGCAAAGGCATGTTTCACCGCATTGGTCACCAGTTCCAGCGCAGCAAGCGCCAGCGGCGAGGCCCGGTCGGCAGGCAGGAGAATGCCGCTCGGCAGAACGGCTTGGAGCGTGATGGCCCGGTCTTCCGGCACCAGCGTCGCCGGATCGCAGGCGCGGGTCAGGAGTTCGCCGAGATCGATTTTCTCGCCGTGGCTGGAGCGGTAGAGCAGGTCATGCACCTCGGCCAGCGCTCTGACCCGCATCTGCAGCGCCTGCACGTCGAAGCTGCCGCGTCGGGCCTGCATGTTGATGAGGCTCGTCACCAGCGCGAGATTGTTTTTCACCCGGTGATTCATCTCGCGCATGAGTTCGGCCCGTTGATGCGCGAGGTTCTCAGCTTCTGCCCGCTTCAGCGCCTGCCGGTCGCTTTCGCGCTGTGCCAGCATGCTGCGTCTCGCAAGCGCCGTTGCAACCAGCGTGAAGGCGCTGATGGCGAGCATCAACAGCCAGACGGGCAGGGCGCTGCGGATCGTGGCTGCACGGATACCGTCGATCGGGACACCGAAATTGGCGACGAGGGGTATGCCGCCGAGCCGGCTGAAGGCGTAGATGCGCCTGATACCGTCGGAGATCGCCAGCGCCTCGTAAACCCCTTCATTGCCGAGCGCCATGTTCTGCCGCGCCTGTGTGTCCGGGGTAAGGAAGATAGGCTCGGACGGGACCTGGCGGACCAGGAGCTTGCCATCGTCGCGGGTAAGCGACGCCGCCTCATTATCCTGCGCTGCGACATCGCGCAGGAAGGTGCGGCTGGTGTCGGTGGCGATCGAGGAGACGATCATGCCGCGGAAATCATTGGTGACGAAGGGTGTCGCCACGATGATCGCGTCTTCGCCGCCCGGTTCAAGCTTGATCCGGTCGATGAAAAGCCGGCTGCCGCCCCGGATCGCATCGACATAGTCGCGCGCGCCCATCGGCGTATCGACCGGGAAGGCACGGCTCGAAGCAATCATCCGCCCCTCGTCGCTGATGACAGCCAGTCCGAAGTTATCGGGCTGGCGACCGTCAAGGCCGGCGAGAAAACTGTGAAAGGCTTCTGAAAGCAGGAAGTCCGCAGGCTCGCCGTTCACCCGGCTGCGGGCCGCGCCATGCTTGATGATCTCGGTCTCGATCAGCCGCTGCGAGTATTGACGGACAAGCGTGACGGTATCGACCGCATGATCGGTGGCGATCGCCTTCTGCTCCTGCCAGGCGATCCCGCCCCAGATCAGCCCGCCAACGACCGGGATCAGGACACTCCCGATTTGAATGGTCCGGAACCAGCGTAACACCATGTCGGGACCCCAGACTGCCAAGCCGTGCGCCCTTTCGAAATTGCGTCGAAAATTGTTCAAGGCTGTCCTTATAGAGCAGTTTGGAACCACCATTGCAACACGATGACCGGTCTGCCGCGACAGTTTCGCCGCCGTGGGTCGGAACGAATTGCGTCAACCGCCGTTCGACAAGGAGATAAAAACCCAAGGACATTCAAGGAGAAAGACGATGACGTCTGACCATGAAAACCATCGCGAGGAAGGCGTTCGCAAGCTGCCTGAGACCACTGGCACCACACCCCGCAACGATGCCCTGCGCGAGGCGAACCGGCTCGGCTCCGACACCTACCTGGTGGATCAGGATATGGAAGACAGCGACCAGCGCGAGGGACAGGACGGCCCTGACGGCCGCCCATCGCCGCTTGCCAACGCCGATAATCCGCAGCGCTGAATGACCGGGAAGGAGCGAAGGCATGGACTGGCAGGAGATGCTGTTTCAGGGCTGGACAGGCATGGCGCGCACCATATTTGTTGGAACGCTCGCCTATATCACCCTGGTGCTCTTCCTGCGCATCTCTGGCAAGCGAACGCTCGCGAAGCTCAATGCCTTCGATCTGGTGGTGACGGTGGCGCTCGGCTCGACGCTCTCTGCCGTTCTCCTGCAGGAATTGATTGCGCTCGCCGAAGGGGCAACGGCGCTCGGATTGCTGATCTTCCTGCAATACATCGTCACGTTCGCCTCGGTTCGATCGAAAAGCGTGGCGAAGGCCATCCGCTCGGAGCCGACACTTCTCGTACGCAACGGCAGTTTCTGCCACGACGCCATGATGCGACAGCGCATCACCGAGGACGAGATCATGAGCGCGGCCCGCTCCAATGGCCGCGAAAGTCTCGATGAGGTAGCGGCCGTGGTGCTGGAGAGTGACGGTACGCTCAGCATCATCGGCAAACCGCGCTGATCACGCCTTCTCATCCTCTCCGCCGTCCGTCTTGCCGCGATGCAGGCTTTGTTCGCCGCCTTTGCCCTGCCAGGGCCAGCGACCGGAAATCTCCACCTCCAGCGACAGACTGAGAAAGGTTCTGATGATGACGATCACGCCGAGCACCAGCACCGAATCGAGCGTCGGCTCGATCGCCACCGTATTGATGATGTCGCCGGCCACCATCAGCTCGAGCCCGAGCAGGATCGCCCGTCCCATGCCGGCCCTCAGATCCCCGTAGGCGTCCAGGCCGCGCGGGCTCTTCAGATAGGCAAATCCCGAGACGGTAATGCCGATGACGATAACCGCGACGCCGACGGCCTCGATCGCCCGGGTGATGATGTGCATGATGCTGACGAAATCCATGGATCCGGCTCCCCCTTGATAAGGATGCAACGTTGCCCCGGCCGATCGGTTTCCACAATCGACAGCAGTGACGGCACCTTTCGCCGCGTCGCGCGTTGATGAGACGAACACCTTTCATCACGAAAAGCAGGGAGACCAAGATGCAGGATTTCGATCTGAGCGCCATGAGCAAAGACGAGCTCGACCGCCTGATTGCCGATGCGACCCGCGAACGCGAAACGCGCAGCAATCCGGATGAACGCAAGGCTGATGCCGATGGCGTCCGCGGCCAGGACGTCAACGATCCGAACCACGGCGCCATCACCACGCCCGCCCCGCATCAGGTCCGTGACCAGGGGCCGAAGGGTCTGGAGCCGGGCGCACGCGTTGAAGGAAGCCGCGTGATCGATGCCGATGAGGCCGCAGGCACTGATATTGAGCACGCCGCCCGCCGCGTCGTCTGACGAAAAGCGTCTGACAGAAAAAGTCTCGATGGCCAGCCCCCGGCCATCCGGCCGCCATGCATCGCCCCCGGATGCGTGGCGGCCATTCTTTTGGTCAGTTTCGAAGCCCTTTTCGAAGCCTTCGTTTGCAAAGACCGGAAGCGTCTGAACCGACGCAGGTGCCGTCGCGCGTACCCGCCACATTGCCAGCGGGAACTCGCCGCGCTAGACCGGGCCGGTGATCACAGCATTCGCCGCCTATACAGCCCTTTTCCTGGCAGCCTTCCTCGCCGCGACCATCGTCCCGGCGCAGTCCGAGGCAGTGCTGGTCGGCCTGATCCTCGCCGAAGATCAGCCGGTTGTCCTGCTGCTTCTCGTCGCGACGACAGGCAATGTGCTGGGCTCGGTCGTCAACTGGCTGCTTGGCCGCTTTATCGAGCATTTCCGCGACCGGCCCTGGTTTCCCGTCTCAGAACAAAAGCTCGCTCGCGCCGAAGCCTGGTACCGGCGCTTCGGCATCTGGTCGCTACTCTTGTCCTGGGTGCCGATCATCGGCGATCCCTTGACGGTCGTCGCCGGCCTCCTGCGCACACCCTTTCTCACCTTCCTGATCCTCGTCACGATCGCCAAGGCCGGGCGCTATGCGGTTCTGGCGTTCCTGACATTGCAGGTCTCCACCTGAGCCATTCGTCATCAATCGGGTCATCATAAGTCGAGCTTGCTAAAATTCTAATGGATGTGTTGACGAGATTGTCAAATCCGCGTGAAATTCTGACGTCGGAATCTCGTCACTGCGCCCAACCGATCAGCGCGGAGGAAACTTATGCGGATTTCGAACTCGGCAGTTGTCGCCACACTTGCTATCGCTCTGGCGACCGCACCCTTCGGGCTTTCTCCCGATCATTTCAGCCTCTCCGAAAAGACTGCCCTCGCCAAGGATAACGGCGGTGGTAACGGTGGTGGTGGCGGCAATGGTGGAGGAAATGGTGGCGGTAACGGCGGCGGTGGCGGCAATGGCGGTGGCGGCGGCAATGGAGGTGGTAATGGTCGCAGCGCCGAGACCCGCGAAGCAAAGTCCGCAGAGCGTGGAAAATCTTCCGGCAAGGCCGGCGAGAGGGGCAAGTCGGGTAATTTCTTCACCGATGCATTCGCGACACTGACAGGCAAGGGGCAGAAATCGAGCAAGGCCCAGAGCGTGGAGCGTCGCCAGGGGCGCACCGAAACAAAGTCTGCCACTCGCCAACCGCTTGAGCCGATCACCACGCTCGCCTCGGTGCCTAAGATGAAGCCTGCCGTCGGACCGCTCAGGGCAGAACTCGCCGGATTGAACTCGCTCAATCGCAACTATCGCGCCTATCTCAACAGCTCCGATCCCCGCATGAGCGCGATCAGGAATTATGTCACCGCCTATGCCACCTATGAACTGGCCAGCGGTATCGACACGGTGCCGACAGATGCGGCGCTTGACGACGAGGCGCTGAGGGCGGCCCTTCAGGCCGCAGCAAAGCCAGGTGCCGTCGTCGACGACGCAACGCTCGATTGGGCCAAGGAGCTTCTCGGTGTCGGTCCAGCCGTCGGCAAGATCGATGAGATCCGGGAAGAAATTGCTGCGGCAATGCCGGTCGAGCCGGTCGTTGATCCCGTGCTGGATCCCGTTGTCGATCCTGTGACGGACCCGGCCCCCGATCCGGCTGGCGAGATAGTCACTGCGCCGGATCCGCTGGCGCCAACGTCTGCCGATGATGTCGTCCTGCCGACCGATACCACCGACACCGCAAGCGTCACGCCTTAAGTCAAAGGTGCCGCTCAGGCGGTAAACTTCACGCCTGCTGCCGTCGCCGCCGAAATCAGGGCTCTGCGACCATCCTCTTCCTTGGCTTTGCCCTGGGCGACGGCGCCGAGCACCAGAAGGGCCTTATCCAGCGCCTCGCTCTCCTCTTCCGGCCAGTCCTCGATCAGCGCCCAGGAGGCGCCGAGTGAACTGTCGACCACAACATCCTCGCCCTCTTCGCCGATCCCGTGCAGGATCACGGGCTTGCTCCAGGTCTTCGTCATCAGCGTTTTCATCTTTCGTGAAGTCAGTGGCGCGTCAGCGCCGGATCGTGGCGGTCTCTATAGCGGTCACGATGCCATCACGCCAGATACGCTCGGTTTGTCTAGGCCACGATAAAAAGCCGGGGCAAGGCTAGCGCGGCCCGTCCGCCCGCCATCGGCGGATAGTCGCGCACACGCGCAAGCAGATCCCGCGCCGGCCGCGTCCGTTCGTCCTCGAACTGCAGATATTGCTCGCTGACCAGTTCATCCGGCAATCTCGACGAGTCCCGAAAGCGACGACAACACCTTGTCGGGTGCAAAATCGGCGTATTCGTTCGGCGCACCGCTTCTGTTGATCCAGTGGCAGGTCATGCCGAAGGCCTTGGCACCGGCAATGTCCCAGCGGTTCGAGGACTGGAAGGCGATATCCGGGGCGGCAATCTTGTAGGCCGAGGTGACCAGCGCATAAGCCGCAGGCGCCGTCTTGTAGATCTTCAAGGGCTCGACCGAGAAGATGTCGTCGATCAAGTGCCCAATCCGGGCCGCAACAACCGCTTCATCCAGCATGGTGGGCGTGCCGTTGGAGAGGATCACGATCCGTGCCCCGGTCTTGCGCAACGCCGCCAGCACCTCTGGCACCTCGGCAAAACAGTCGAGCTTGCGATAGGCGTCGAGCAGATCCGCCCGCAAGGCCTTGTCGACACCGGGAAACCGCGCGAGGCAAAAGTCGAGCGCATCTTCGGTCAGCGCGCGAAAATCCCGATAATGCCCCATCAGGCTGGTCACCCAGGTATATTCCAGCTGCTTCACCCGCCAGAGATCGGAGAGCGCCGGGGCATCCGGCCCGATCGCCGTCGCATGCCGGCGCACGGCTGCATGCACGTCAAAGAGAGTGCCATAGGCATCGAAGACATAGGCTTGGCGCCCGGACCCGGTCCTGGCGTCGGCATGGGATGCGATCGCGTCTGTCATGAAACGTCCTCCTTGAAAGGAGGGTAGGGCTCAGGCGTCTGCCGTTCAAGCGGGCAGGGGCCAACCTCTGACCACAATCAGCTGCGGCGTGCCGCGAGCCGCTTTCGGTCGTGTTCGACGGTCGAAAAGCCGCGGGTCGTCAGCCGGAACTGGCGCTTCTGAAACTCGCCCCTGATCTCGATCAGCCCCTGTTCCTCGGCCTCGCCCAGGGTCTTCAGGCTGGTGCCCTTCGGCGGCGTCTGCCAGTCCCGGCCTTGAGCCGCATGCAGCAATACCATGATCTTGATCATCGGGGTCTCTCTCTGGGCACGGCCGATCTCCCGCTGCCCGGTCGGGCGCTCGATCAGTTGACGCAGCTACACGACGATAACTGCAAGTCAGCACTTCAATTGTAATCGCCTGCTGCTATGCCTGAGCTTTACAGAGGCGTCGATCCAAAAAATGAGTTCCCCGGGCCATCTCTGGCCCGGAAGCCGAGTGCGGCGTCCGCTACCCACCCAGATCCTGATCGATCTCCGTCAGCGCCCGGTCCACATGCCCCTCGAAGACAAGCGTCTCTTCCTCGGTGATGATAAGGATCTCCGGCGCGCCGCGCACGCGCACATGTTGCGACTGCGCCAGCCCCTCGTCGAGGCCGCGGGTCAAGAGATCCATGAAACGTGTGCCGGGGCCGGTGATCGCGATCGGCATCGTCTCCTCGGCGAGGCTCAGCATGCGTGACAATCCCTGGCCAAGCGCAAGTCCTGCCTGGCGGAAGGCATATTCGGAGGCGCGGTGTCCCTGGCGGGCGCGGCTTGCGATCTTTTCCATCTCGGCAAGCGGCACGAATTTCGCCGGGATCGTGTCCGGCGGCACTTCGAATGCCATGCGCAGGATGCCGTAAAAGCCGGCAGAGGCCTCGATGCAGCCGATCGCGCCGCAGCGACAGAGTTTGCCGTCGCTCGCATGCAGCATGTGGCCGAAATTCGGCGCCCGGATTTCGAGATCGCCATGCTGGTCGCGATAGGCAATCCCGAGCCCGATCGAATGGCCGAGCGACAGCGTGGCAAGCGAGGCGAGCGGTGCGCCCCTGTTCTTCTCCAGCCTGAGCGCCAGCGCATGGGTGACGAGCAGGCTCTCGTTGAAGAGGTGGATCCGGCTGCCGCTGAAGTCGGAAAGCGCCGTCACGAAGTCGAGTTCCTGATAGCCGAACACCGGCGACCACAGAAGCTTCGCCCCCTCCCGGTCCACCAGCCCCTTGCTGGAGATCGAGATGGTCGAGATCGAAGACGCTGGCAGGCGCGACCGCTGGATCAGGCGCTCAAGCGCCGCCCGGAAGCCCTCAATGAAGTGCTTGGGCGATTCCGCCCCCTGTTCGCGCGCCTCCTCGAATTGGTCGATCATCGTGCCGCGATAATCGGCGAGCGAATATTGCACCGCATGCGAGGAGATGCGCACCGCAATCACATGGGCGGCGTCACGGCGACGGGCAAAGAGTGCCCGCGGACGTCCGCGCTGGCCGGCATTCGCGACCTCGCGCCGTTCCAGCAAGCCATTTTTCTCGAGATGCGAGGTAATTGCCGATACGGTCGCCGAGGAAAGCCCCGTCGCCGTTGACAGATCGGTATGGGCAAGCGGCCCTTCGCGCCTGAGCACCTTGAGCACAAGCCCGTTGTTCTGATGGCGAACGGCCTCCGTGCTCGCCCTCGGACTGGCTGTCATGATGGGCTTGTCGCCCTCTCTCGTATGGTCCACCGCATGCTCCTCCCAAAGCATTTGGCAACTGTCTTTGCAAGCCTCCTCCGGGCCGTGTTGACAGCGTGAGAATCTTCTGCCAGTTATTTTCTCGACTGTCGAGAAAAACCATTGGACGGGGGTCCATGGGGTAAGGACAGTTTCGCAGCGGGTCGTAGGTTGGGAGGTCTTCCGACGGTCCGCTATCACCTTGGGAGGTTTTAAAAATGAAATCCGTTATGAAGCTGATGGCAGCAACTGCCGTCATCGTGAGCCTGCATTCTGTCGCCAATGCCGAAGGTCTGACCGTCGGCGTTTCCTGGTCGAACTTCCAGGAAGAGCGTTGGAAGACGGACGAGGCAGCGATCAAGGCAGCCCTCGAAGCAGCCGGCAACAAGTACATCTCTGCCGACGCCCAGACGTCTGCCGCCAAGCAGCTCACCGACATCGAAAGCCTGATCGCCCAGGGCGCAAACGCTCTGATCGTTCTGGCCCAGGATTCGGAAGCCATTGCTCCGGCGATCGAAAAGGCAACGGCTGAAGGTATCCCGGTCGTCGGTTACGACCGTCTGATCGAGAACCCGGACGCCTACTACATCACCTTCGACAACAAGGAAGTGGGCCGCATGCAGGCTCGCGAAGTGTTCAAGGCGAAGCCGGAAGGCAATTACGTCTTCATCAAGGGCGCCTCGACCGATCCGAACTCTGACTTCCTCTATTCGGGTCAGATCGAAGTCCTGAAGGAAGCCATTGACGGCGGCAAGATCAAGAACGTCGGCGAAGCCTACACGGACGGCTGGAAGCCGGAAGCTGCCCAGAAGAACATGGAGCAGTTCCTGACCGCCAACAACAACGCCGTTGACGCTGTTGTCTCGTCGAACGACGGCATGGCCGGCGGTGTCGTTGCTGCTCTGGAAGCCCAGGGTCTCGCCGGTTCCGTTCCGGTCTCCGGTCAGGACGGCGACAAGGCCGCTCTGAACCGCGTCGCTCTCGGCACCCAGACCGTGTCTGTCTGGAAGGACAGCCGCGAACTCGGTAAGCGTGCTGCTGAAATCGCCAACGAACTCGCCGCCGGCAAGTCGATGGACGAGATCGAAGGCACCGTGAAGTTCGCTGGCGGCCCGAAGGGTGTCGAAATGAACTCCTTCTTCATCGCTCCGCTGCCGATCACCAAGGACAACCTCAACGTCGTCATCGACGCTGGCTGGATCTCCAAGGAAGAAGCATGCCAGGGCGTTGCCGCCGGTTCTGTTGCCGCCTGCAACTGATCCTGAAGTGACTGACCACAGAGCTTGAGCCGGAACGCCGCAGCCTTTTGCGCTGCGGCGTTTCGACTGGTCGAGAGCATCGCGGCAGCAAGGTATCGGCCGGCTTTAAGGGGCCGCCGCACGACCAGGCAACAGCCGCCGAAGAACGTCAGATGCCTCGATCCGCATGGCGGGTCCAATGCCCGCAAGCCCGCGCAAGGCGCGGCCCTTCGCAAGCCGACAAACGACTGGGGAGAATTTTTCGTATGGCGGATCACAGCCTTGCCACACCCGCGCATGGTGCTCGGGCATCCAATGTTTCAGCGCTGAAGCGCTTCTTTCAAGCCACCGAAATCGACACGCGCCTGCTGGGCATGGTCATCGCTCTTGGGTTCATCTGGGTCGGCTTCGACATCCTGTCGAACGGCCTGTTCCTGACCCCGCGTAACCTCTGGAACCTTTCGGTTCAGGCGGCTTCCGTCTCGGTCATGGCCACGGGCATGGTGCTGGTCATCGTCACCCGCAACATCGACCTCTCGGTCGGCTCCATTCTCGGTTTCGTCGGCATGATCATGGCGGTGCTTCAGGCCCGCATCCTGCCGCCGATCATCGGCTTCGAGCATCCGATGATGTGGATCATCGCGCTGTCCGCCGGCATCCTCGTCGGCACGGCGATCGGCGCGCTGCATGGCGCCATCATCGCCTTCCTCGGCGTGCCCGCCTTCATCGTCACGCTTGGCGGCCTGCTCGTCTGGCGTGGTGCGGCCTGGATGGTCACCTCGGGTGCAACCGTCGCTCCGATGGACACAACCTATCGTCTGATGGGCGGCGGTGCCGATGGTTCGATCGGCGTCACGGCAAGCTGGATTGTCGGCCTCGTCGCCTGCCTGATGATCGTCCTGTCGATCCTCAACACCCGTCGCCAGCGCCGCCGCTTCGGCTTCCCGCTGCGCCCGGTCTGGGCGGAATATTTCCTCGTTGCCTCCGGCTGCGCGGCCGTTCTCGGCGCCGTCTGGGTCGCCAACAGCTATTACATGCCGGTCAATCTGGCCCGCCGCTATGCTGAAGAAAACGGCATTGCCTGGCCGGAAGGTGGCCTGCAGATCGGTCTCGGCATCGCCGTGCCGGTTCTGATCGCCATCGGCATCGCCATGGTCATGGCCTTCATCACCAACCGCACCCGCTTTGGCCGCTATGTCTTCGCGATCGGTGGCAACCCGGAAGCCGCAGAACTCGCCGGCATCAAGGTGAAGTGGGTTACCGTCAAGCTGTTCGCGCTGATGGGTGCGCTCTGCGCCATCGCCGCCGCCATCTCGACGGCCCGCCTCAATGCTGCGACCAATGCCCAGGGCACGCTCGACGAGCTCTACACCATCGCCGCAGCCGTTATCGGCGGCACCTCGCTTGCCGGCGGTGTCGGCACAATCGCCGGCGCCATGCTCGGCGCCATCGTCATGCAATCACTGAACTCGGGCATGGTTCTGCTCGGTCTCGACACACCGCTCCAGAGCATCGTCATCGGTATCGTGCTCGTCGTTGCGGTCTGGCTCGACACCGTCTACCGCTCGCGTGCGAAGTAAGGGGAGTTGAACTCATGTCTGAAAACCGCACCCCCCTCGTGGAAATGCGCAACGTTTCCATTTCCTTCGGCGGCATTCACGCCGTCGACGACGCCTCGATCGACCTCTTCCCCGGCGAAGTCGTGGCCCTGCTCGGGCATAACGGTGCCGGCAAGTCGACCCTGATCAAGATACTCTCGGGCGCCTACAAGCGCGACAACGGCGATATCCTGGTCCGCGGCGATTTTGCCGACATCAACAACCCGCGCGACGCCAAGAAATATGGCATCGAGACGATCTACCAGACGCTCGCCGTCGCCGATAACGTCGATGCCGCCGCCAACCTCTATCTCGGCCGCGAGCTGCGCACCGCCTGGGGCACGCTCGATGATGTCGCGATGGAAGCGAAAGCCCGTGAAGTCATGGGGCGTCTCAACCCCAACTTCCAGCGCTTCAAGGAGCCGGTCAAGGCGCTCTCCGGTGGTCAGCGCCAGTCGGTGGCGATCGCCCGCGCTATCCTCTTCGACGCCCAGATCCTGATCATGGACGAACCGACGGCCGCCTTGGGCCCGCAGGAAACCGCCCAGGTCGGCGATCTCATCCAGCAGCTGAAGAAGGACGGCATCGGCATCTTCCTGATCAGCCACGACATCCACGATGTCTTCGACCTCGCCGACCGCGTCTTCGTCATGAAGAACGGCCGCGTGGTGGGCCATGCCCGCACCGAAGACGTCACCAAGGACGAAGTTCTCGGCATGATCATCCTCGGCAAGTGCCCCCCCGGGGCGGTGCCTGGCCCTGGTGCCATGCAGACGGCGTGAGCCGCTGCAACGTTTCGCACATACTTAAGGGGGCCTCGGCCCCCTTTTCAGTTTTGACCGTAGTTCTGGATGGGGAAGGGGGCTGGATGGAGGCTTCCGCTTTGCGCCAAAAGGAGACGTGAACAGTATTGAGGTTGGAGGCCGGAAAGGGGCCGGGAGCGGAATGCCGGCTCCTTGGTGGCGGACGCAAGTAAGTAGACATTCACCGTATTCACTCGTGCTACGGCGCATTCCGGGGCCAGAAGCGGGCTGCGATAAGCGTTGAAGTTTGCTCCCCCCCTTTCGGCGCGGTACGAAGACCCTGATCTGTGCATTTTAACGTGTGATCAATTCGCGACTTTTTATGTATGATTGGGCTGAGCGCGGTCAGGGTGAGATTGCTGGTCAGGGCAACACATTGACCACCACATAGTTGCAGCAAGTTTTACCCTCAAAGGTCACATTTTTGGGGATCACTGCAACCGCCAATCTTGAATGGGTGTTTGAGCGGCAGTACATTCGGAGCCATCAACGGGATGGCAGGGTTGCATGCCTAAGAAAATATTGACCGTCGGCTTCGACTTGGCAGGGGACGACATCGAGAGCGCAACTTTCAGTGACAAAAACTCGCTCCTCGATTGGGACATCGTCCTCTTCAGACCCAATATTTCCCAGATCACCACCTACGATTATGGCAACACCGAGTATCTCGGCAAAATCTGCCTGAATGACAGCAAATCATTTGCGCTCCGGGAAGCGTGCGCGCACTGGCGGAGAGAAATCACGCAGGCCGTAGACGCGGGCAAACTAGTTGTTGCCTTTCTTTCCCCGCCAGCCGAGGTATATGTCGCGACCGGGTCGCAATCCACTTCTGGGACTGGTCGCAATCAAAAGGTGACGCGACACGTCGAATTATACACAAGCTACAATGCGCTTCCGGTCGCGTCCAAATGGACTGCGACGCAGGGATCTTCAATGGCGCTCAGCCAAGGCACTCAAGAACTGTTCGCGGCGTACTGGCAAAAGTTTGGAAAAGACTCACGTTACAACGTCGTCTGGCCACTAACCAGCAAAGGTGTGTGTGTTCAAACACAGACCGGGCACATCCCCGTGGGGCTACTTCTGAGAAGCAAGGTTTCCACCGGTGCGCTTCTGCTCCTCCCCGACATGGATTTCGACCGGGACGAGTTCAGCGAAGAAGATAAAGATGGCGATTGGGTCTGGTCTCAAGCAGGCCAGCAATTCAGCGCGTCATTAATTTGGGAGATTGTCGCTCTATCGAAGGCAATTGCCAGCGATGGTGAGAAAACGCCGCAACCCGAATGGGCGTCGGCTGACGAATTCGCACTCGCCCTGGAGTTCGAGCTTCGCCAGCAATTGCTACAGGCAGAGACAGAACTGGAGAAAGCCCAGCGCGTGAAGGACGAACTATCCAGCCAGCTAGAGGACGCAGGACAGCTGCGCGCGCTGCTATTCGAAAAGGGAAAGCCTCTGGAGGCGGCGATCATAACCGCGTTGACGGTGCTCGGCTTCAACGCGGAACCATATGAGGACGGGAAATCGGAGTTCGATGCAGTCTTCGAGAGCGCGGAAGGCCGCCTTCTCGGTGAAGCTGAAGGCAAGGACAACAAGACAATAAACGTAGAGAAGCTGCGCCAGCTGTCAACCAACCTGCACGAAGACCTGCAGCGCGAGGAAGTCAGTCAACCGGCCAAAGGCATTCTATTCGGAAACGGCTATCGCCTTACGAAGCCGGGTGAGCGCGCGGAGCAGTTCACCGACAAGTGCATCACCTCGGCCACATCAATGTCATACGGATTAGTGTCGACCGACCGACTGTACGCCGCCGCACAGTATCTTTCCGGCACTTTAGACGACGAATTTGCTCGTCACTGCCGTTTGGCCATGATCGAAATGTCAGGCATTGTAAGATTTCCGGATGTTCCGGTCACCGCTGGCGAGGCTGCAGATGGGATTCAGGTAGCCGAGTCTATCGTCGATTAAGGCATTCGACCATTCAAAGCCCGATTTAGTCAATCTTGTTCTGGTCGGCAGACCGTGCGGAAGCACAGAAGGCCGGTCCGCTTCGTGGAAAAGCCGCAGGAGCGCCGAACAACGAACTGGACGGCGCGGAGCCGTCTGGACAGTTGTCAGTCTCCAATGTCGGCTTCGGGGCAAATGCGGACGATGACTTCCCTTACCCCTTGGACAAAGAGAAACCGTCGGCCTTTGCTGCATTCGGATCTCCGCCACTCTCCGTCGCGCGCCCGGGCGCCCCTTTGGACGTAGGGTCGTAGCTTGCAAGGCAGGCACTAACCACCTGTCCCCGACGCCTCACGCCGCCCGACGCATGCCCGGCTCACCCGGACGGCTTTGCCCGCCGATCTCGAAGCGCGCGATGAGCTGGAACAGCGCCTCCGCCTCCTTGGCCAGCGAGTGGCTGGCCGCAGTCGATTCCTCGACCATGGCGGCATTCTGCTGCGTACCCTGATCCATGACGGCGACGGCGGTGTTGATCTCCTTGAGGCCTGTCGCCTGGTCGCCGGAGGCTTCGACGATCGCATTCACGTTGATGCTGACCGCCTGAACCTGGGCGACGATTTCATCCAGCGCCTTGCCGGTCGCCACCACGAGCTCGACGCCGTTTTTCACCTGGTCGCCCGACTTGCCGATCAGTGAGCGGATTTCCTTTGCAGCACTCGCCGAACGCTGGGCAAGTTCGCGCACTTCCTGCGCCACGACGGCAAAGCCCTTGCCGGCCTCGCCGGCACGAGCGGCTTCGACGCCTGCATTCAGGGCAAGCAGATTGGTCTGGAAGGCGATCTCGTCGATCACGGTAATGATCGTGGTGATTTCCTTCGACGAGCCTTCGATCTCCTGCATGGCGGAAACCGCCCGCTGGACGATCGATCCGGACCGTTCCGCCGCGCTGCGTGTCTCGGTCACCTGCCGCCCGGCCTCTCGGGCCCGATGGCTGGTTTCGCCGATGGTGGTGGTGATCTGCTCGAGCGCTGCGGCTGTCTCCTCGACGGAAGCCGCCTGGCGTTCGGTGCGCTTCGACAGGTCGTCGGCGGCGGCATGGATCTGGCCAGATCCGGCGGCGATCACCTGCGCGTTCTGGCCGACACGGCGCATCGCATCCTCGAGCTTCGCCACCGCATCGTTGAAATTCACCCGGATCGCATCCAGCCGCTCGGCAAAGGCGTCCGTAATCCGACAGGTGAGCTTGCCATCCGCCAATTGTCCAAGCGCATGACCGATCCGTTCGACGGCAAAGTGCACTTCCGCTGCGTCCACAGCCTGCTGGCGCTCATGCGCGAGGCGCTCCGCTTCCGCCGCCTGACGATTGTCGTCGGCCTCTTTCTCCAGCCGCACCCGCTCGCGGGCATTGTCGCGGAACACGACGACCGTCGAGGCCATCACGCCGATCTCGTCGCGCCGGCCCTCGCCATAGATGGCGACATCAAGATCGCCATGCGCCAGACGGTCCATCGCCTTGGTGATCGAACTGACAGGCCGGATGACGCCGACCGTGACGGTCCAGATCGAGAAGGCGGCAATGCCGGCCGCCACCACTGACAGCACCACCATCAGCGTCGTCAGCATGGACTTCAATGCGTTGCCGGCCGCCAGATTCTCCTTCGCCACCCGGATCTGCAACTCGATCAGCCGGGAAATCTCAGTGCCGAGCGGATCGATGGTCGGATAGAGCTGCTTGTCGGCGAAGCTGGCCAGTCCCTGCATGTCCTTGGCCACAAGCAGCGCCTGCAACTCCTTCACACCGGCATCAGCCTCCTGCCGGACCTTGAGAAACTCGTCGGCAATGGCCTTCTCCTCTGGCGTCAGGTAGGTGGCGACATATTCCGCCCATTTGCTTTCGATCTTGCCCATCGCGGCATCGACGCTTTGCTGCCCCTGTTCGACGCTGAAGGCGCCAGACCGCACCTTGTGTACGGCGTCGACGATCTCCACCGCATAGGCATCAGCAATCACCTTGAGCTGCTCCATCGGAATGACGCGATCAGCCACAATCGAATTCGATAATTTCGATTGCTCGTTCATGGTGAAGAAGGAGAACGCCGAGATCACGGCAATGACGATTGTCAAAACGGAGATGCAGGACAAGAGCTTCAGTCGAATGGTCATGATCTTCCTCGAAACGCCTGGATTGTGAAACGCAAGCGAAGGCAATCATCGGGAAAATGGTGAATACGATCCTTGCAGTCGGCGACTGCCTGGGAATTATCCAGCCTGCTTGTCCCGACCTCCTCCATCTGGCCGTGTTTCGAGAGGCTAAAGGTTGATCGTTTATCAATTGCAAAAGATCTGCTAATAAACGTCATAATTGCTTAAATTTCGCCTTCATAATAAGCAAATGAACAAAAGCAGTGCATTTTCAGTGAAATCGGGCCGTAGGGCAGGCGGCTGCCTGCAATTCGGGCACGAAGCCGGAAGTTGTGTCGGCAAAAAGGCCCTCGGGCCTCACGCTCCGCCCAGCAGCGCGCCTACCGTGCCGCCGACCAGCAGCACGATGCCAATCAGGAAGGTCAGCGCCGCCCCCGGTCCGCGCGTCTTCGCATCGGCATAGTATTCCGCAGCATAGAGCACCCGCGCCGCCGTCCAGGAAAGGCCGAGCAGCCCGGCCAGCATGTCGGAGACGTAAAAACCGAAGATCCACAAGGACGGCAGGAAGAGCACCATTTGCTCCACCGTGTTCTGCTGCACCCGGAAGATCCGCTCGAAATCGGCATTGCCGGTCGTCTTCGGCGCCTCGACGCGGAACTTCTTGCGCGCCTGGCCGACCTTGAGCAGGAACCAGCAATAGGTGAGGAGGGCGGCAAACGTCGCGAGAATGGTGAAACGCATTGTCTATCCGAAGCGTGAAAAGGCATTGGTAATCATTGATTGGTAGGCGGCGAGGGCTGAGAAGGCAAGCAAGCAAGATTACCGGATCGACATGTTCGTGATGGTGCTTCGGCTTGTCGGTTGCAGGCTTTTCCGCCATCATTGCCGCAATGCTTCGACTGCCCGCCGATCCGTCCCCTGCCGAGAAACGAAGAGCCCCGATGACCACCGATCCTTTCAAGTTTGGCCGCGCCTACGACCTGCACGAGCTGGTCGCCGACGGGATCATCCATGGCATCGGCGTGGTCTTTGCGCTGGTCGGCGCCACCGCGCTGATCTTCTACGCCACCGTCTACTCGGACTACGCCAACATCGCCGCCAGCTGGATCTATGGCCTCGGCCTGATCATCTCGCTCGGCGTCTCCTTCACCTACAACATGTGGCCGCATTCGCGGGTGAAGTGGATCCTGCGCCGCTTCGATCACTCCGCGATCTTCATCCTGATCGCCTCGACCTACACGCCCTTCCTTATCCAGGGTGCCGATCGTCCCCTGATCCTCGCGCTGCTGATTGGCATCTGGATCACGGCGTTTACCGGCATCTGGCTGAAGTTCCGCTTTCCCGGGCGCTATGATCGTCTCGCCATCCTGCTCTATCTCGGCATGGGCTGGAGCGGGGCGTTGGCCATGGGCCCGATCTCCGAGATCATCCCGGGCGTGACCCTGACACTGATCATCGTCGGCGGCTGCATCTATTCCGCCGGCGTCGTCTTCCATGTCTGGGAACGCCTGCGCTTCCAGAACGCCATCTGGCACGCCTTCGTGGTGACGGCCGCCATCGTCCACTATTCGGCGGTGTTCACGGCCATCAGCCTGGGCTGAGGGGCCTCAACCTTTCCCCGATCGTCATCCTCGGGCTTGTCCCGAGGATCTACTGAGGTCTGCTTCGGCCTCAACGCCTCCGCTCCTGTCCCACACAATCCACCGGCAGCAGATGCTCGGCGCAAGGCCGAGCATGACGCCGAGAGGTGGGTTGCCTCAGATCCCCGTCATCTTCGCCTGCTTTTCGATCTGCTTGGCCACCTGGCCGGCACCGATGCGAAAGCCCGCAAGCGTCATCGGAAAACTGAGCGCCAGCGACACCGCCGCCAACACCAGCGTCGCCATGACCGGCGTCATGCCCATCTGCGCGGCGAGGAGCTGCAATTCCGCGCCGCTGATCCCGTTCACCCAGACGATCGCGAGAAGGATCAAGGAGCCGATGAGCACAGCGACGACGGCAAGCAGGGCCGAAAGCTTGAGGCTCAATCCCCAGCTCGGCCGGCCTTTCAGCCGCTGGGCCACGAACGTACCCGCAGACGAGCCGGCCGCCATCAGCACGGCCACATTGCCCGCCGAAGACAGGCTGTCGCCCCAGCCGAAATTGTCGAGGACCAGCACGAGGAGATAGATGAACAGCTGTGCCGCGACAAAGACGAGCACATAGCGGGTGAGGAGGCCGGGAAGCATGGAGGTCATGAAAACTCTTTTCCGTCTGTGATGGTCTTGCCTTTGCACCCTTGTTGCCCGATGTGTCGATGCGGCGAAGTATCGCCCGTCACATCTCGTTCCCGCAGGGCGGTTTTTCCGCCACAAATTGCAAAAGCCGCATCATGCCCCTCATTCTCCGCGACGCAACGCCAGCTGATCTTCCCGCCATCCTCGCCATCTACAATCACGCCGTCGCCGAGACCACCGCGATCTGGAACGAGACGCTTGTTGATCTCGACAACCGCCGCGCCTGGTTCGATCTCCGCCAGACAAGAGGCTTCCCGATCCTGGTTGCCGATATCGACGGAACGATCGCCGGTTACGCCTCCTATGGCGACTGGCGGCCCTTCGATGGCTTCCGCGCCTCGGTCGAACATTCCGTCTATGTCGAGAAGGATCACTACGGCCAGGGGCTCGGCAAGACGCTGATGACGGCGCTGATCGAGCGCGCGAAGACAGGTGGCATCCATGTCATGGTCGCCGCCATCGAAGCCGGCAACAAGGGCTCGATCGCCCTGCACACCTCGCTCGGCTTCCGCCTCGTCGGCACCCACCACGAGGTCGGCCAGAAATTCGGCCGCTGGCTGGACCTGACGATGATGGAACTGAAGCTGGGCTGATCCTCTCACCTCCCCTTGAGGGGGGAGGTCGCCGCAAAGCAGCGGGTGGGGGCGACCGGCGGCCACGCGTTCAACGGTGTTGGCGAACGCTGGCGTCTCTCACCTCACGCCGGAGCTGTGCTCCACCCCTCCCCCTCAAGGGGACAGTGGATGCCCGCCCGTTCCTTCGCATCAGAAAAACAGGCCGAGCCGCTTTACAACGGGTCGGCCATCAGGATTTATCCTGTTTTTTGGCAGGAGATCTTCATGACATTCGAAACCTGGCTTGCCTTCGCCGCCGCCTCTGCGGTCCTCTTGATCATTCCCGGACCGACCATTCTGCTGGTCGTCTCCTATGCGCTGGGCCAGGGCTGGCGCAGCGCGCTGCCCGTGTCGATCGGCGTGGCACTCGGCGATTTTACCGCCATGACGCTGTCGATGCTGGGCGTCGGTGCGATCCTCGCGGCCTCTGCCACTGTTTTCACCGCGCTGAAATGGGTAGGCGCCGCTTACCTGATCTATCTCGGCATCAAGCTGTTTCGTGCCGGCGGCTCGCTGGATGTCGAGCCGAAGACCGACGCGGCAAGCACGATGAAGATGGTCGCCCATGCCTGGCTGGTCACGGCGCTGAACCCGAAGAGCATCACCTTCTTCGTCGCCTTCCTGCCGCAGTTTCTCGACAAGCACGGCGACTTCTTCACTCAGATGCTGATCTTCGAAACGACCTTCCTGCTTCTGGCTTTCCTCAATGCCGCCGGCTATGCCCTCATCGCCTCGCGCGCCCGCAATCTGGTGAAGAATCCGCGCGCAATTGGCGTCTTTAACAAGACCGGCGGTACGCTTCTGATCGGCGCCGGTGTCGCTACCGCAACGCTGCGATCGGCCCCCTGAACGGCAAAGCGGGCAGATCCTACAAGATCCGCCCGCAGCCTCTTATAGATCAAAGCAACGCGAGCAAAGCCTTCGCCGCCTCTTCCGACGAAGCCGGGTTCTGGCCTGTCACAAGCTTGCCGTCGGTCACCACATACACGCCCCAGTCGGCGCCCTTTTCATAATGCCCGCCGCGCTCCTGCAGCATGTCCTCGACGAGGAAAGGCACGACCTCCGTCAGGCCAACGGCCTCTTCTTCCGAATTGGTGAAGCCCGTGACCTTGCGGCCCTTGACCAGCGGCTGGCCGTCCTTGCCCCTGACGTGGCGCAGCACGCCCGGCGCATGGCAGACAGCACCGATCGGCAGATCTTTGGCGGCGAAAGCCTCGATCAGTGCGATGCTGTCCCGGTCTTCGGCCAGATCCCAGAGCGGGCCGTGGCCACCCGGATAAAAGACCGCGTCGAAATCAGCCGGGTCGATGTGGGACAGCGGCGTGGTCGAGGCCAGCAGCTGCTGCGCCGTCTGGTCCGCCTTGAACCGATCGGTCGCTTCGGTCTGTGCATCCGGCTCGTCGCTCTTCGGATCGAGAGGCGGCTGGCCGCCCTTCGGCGAGGCGAGCGTGATGTCCGCACCGGCATCCTTCATCACGTAATAGGGGGCGGCGAATTCTTCGAGCCAGAAGCCGGTCTTCTTGCCGGTGTCGCCGAGCTGGTCATGCGAGGTGAGAACCATGAGGATTTTCATTGTGGCTTGTCCTTTGTGTTGATCTGTCTTGGGAAGTCGTATGTCAGGAGATTGATGCGGCCCTCACCCTGAGGCGCCCTCGCAAAAGCGAGGGCCTCGAAGGATCGAACCACCCGCGGGGTCAATCATCCGGCCCGACGCGGATCACCCGCTTGCCGAAGGCCTCGCCACGAAGCAGGCCGGCAAAGGCGCTTGGTGCCTGTTCCAGCCCGTCGATCATCTCTTCGCGGTATTTGATTTTGCCGGCCTCGACCCAGCCGGCCATCTCCTTCGAAAATTCCGGATAAAGATGGCCGAAGTCGTCGAAGACGATGAAGCCGCGAACGGTGACGCGCTTCTTCAGGAAGAGCCCCATCAGCCAGCCCAACCGGTCCGGCCCCTCGGGAAGCGAGGTCGCATTATACTGGGCGATCAGTCCGCAAAGCGGGATGCGCGCAGCCGTGTTGAGAAGCGGTGCGACCGCATCGAACACCTGGCCGCCGACATTCTCGAAATAGATGTCGATGCCGTCGGGCACTGCCTGCTTCAATGCTTCTGCAAAGCCGTCCGCCTTGTAGTCGACACAGGCATCGAAGCCCATCGTGTCGGTGGCATGGGCGCATTTGTCCCGTCCACCGGCGATGCCGACGACCTTCAGCCCGAGGATCTTGCCGATCTGCCCGACAGTCGAGCCGACGGGACCGGTCGCACCTGCTACCACCAGCGTTTCGCCGGCCTTCGGCTTGCCGATTTCCTTGAGGCCCGACCAGGCGGTAAAGCCCGGCATGCCGGTCACCCCAAGCGCCCACGAGGGATGGCTGGGATGGGCGCCGAGCGGCGTCACGCCCCGGCCGTCGGAAAGCGCATAGTCCTGCCAGCCGGTGAAGCCGACGACCCAGTCACCCTCCTGGAAGCCATCGAGCTTCGAGGTCACCACGCGCGACACGTTACCACCGACCATGGTCTGGCCGATCTCGACCGGCGCCGCATAGGAGGGAGCATCACTCATCCGCCCGCGCATGTAAGGGTCGAGCGAAAGAAAGACGGTGCGCAGCAGCATCTGGCCGTCTGCCGGTTCGGGAATGTCGAGGGTCTCAAGCCGCAGCGTCTGATCGTTGGGTTCGCCCTTGGGGCGCTCTGCCAGAACGAAGCGGCGGTTGGTCGTGATCGATTGCGGCATGGAAATTCTCCTGTCTTGCAAGGCCCGTCCGTCTCGGCCGGGCCATGAGCACGATGTCCGTTCGATCATCGATCGCGCCTCAGCGCTCATCGAAGACGACGGCCATGAGCCATGACAACGGCACCCGAATGGCGTTGTTCCATGACATCCTGTCGCGGCTGTGACGGCAGGCAGGGCTAGCGCTCTCCACCTCCCCCTTGAGGGGGGGAGGTCGCCGCGAAAGCGGCGGGTGGGGGTGAAACGTCCGGCGGCTACAATGCACTGGGCAGAGCCGGTGCTTTGCCCATTCACCCCACCCCGGAGCTCCGCTCCGACCCTCCCCCTCAAAGGGAGGGTGGTGAAGCCGCTGACGCCGTTCTCCCTCTTCTCCCCAACGGGGGAGAAGGTGGCGCGCAAGCGCCGGATGAGGGCGCGCGGAGCGCAAGGAAGGCAATCACGGGTCCGCCCACCCCCTCAGCCTGCCTCCGCTCCGAGCACGGCGGTGCCCGCCGCCTCACTCGATCCGCACCCGCGCCATCTCGCCGCGAATGCGGATCTCGGGCTTGGCACCGGGCGTGTTCGGCAAGGCGCTGTCGACGAAGGAGGCGACGGCCTCGACGCCATAGGAGATCGGCGTCGGCACGAGGAACTTCACCGTGGCATCCAGCATCTGGCCTGAAATGCGGATCTCCTCGGTGTTCATCACCCGCTCGAAAGCGAGCCGTGCACGCAAGGCCGCGCCCGAGACGGCGACGGAAGCCGCATGGCCGGTCAGGGCAAAGTCGCCGGCATCGCTGTCGACGGTGATGGCACCGAAGTCTCCGTCAAGCCGCATGCGCGCGGCATCCTGGCGGATCGAGATCCGGGTCTGCGGCGGCAGGGTGGCCGTCAGAGACAGCGTGCAGTCGTCCCAATCGTTCCAGCCGAAGAAGCCGCCCCGATCGCCCATGTCGACATGAAGCGTATCGCCGTCCCGACGCATCTGAGCCTCACCCATGCAATCGCCGGCAAACCAGCCGGAACGCCAGATCGCGCCCCAGCCATGCCGCGTGCCTGAGAGAACAGCCTCCCGCGCGCCGTCGCCCCCGGTGGAAATGGAGATGTCGCTCGCAGCCCCGGTCACCGAAAGCTGGGTCACGCCGGTGAGATCGATCGGACCTGACAGCGCGTCGCTTGCCCGGATCATCTGCACGCTGCCGTCGATGATGGCGAGGCCGATGATCCCGCCGAGGATGGAAAGAAGGATGGTTCGTTTGCGCATGAGGATACTCCTTGGTTTGGCACGTCCGTTGTCGGCCGGCCGGTTTCGATGCCCTCATTTCCGTCGATAAACCTGGCATCCGCGACCTCGATCGCGATCCGGGTCGACCGGGATCGCGCTTTCGGTCATGGTCGCACCACGCTCACTTGGCCTCCATGATCGAAACATCCGCATGCTGCTCGTCCCGCTCTCCTTTCTCGTCGCCCTGTTCCTTGCCGTCTTCCTCGTCCGCCTTCTTGGCGAAGGCCGCGAAAGCTGGCATCGCAACAGCCTCTTCCTTGCGCTGCTGGCGCTGTACGTCGTGCAGAGCCTGCTGGTCGGGTTGCGCTGGGGCTATGGTGTGATGGCCGTGCTGCCGGCCTTGCCGGTGATGGCGAGCCTCGTGCCGGCGCTCTCCTTCCTCGCCTTCCGCGATCTCACCCGAGAAGAACCTGGGCTCTCGGTCCGCGACTGGCCCCATCTTCTCCCGACAGCCGCGACGCTGCTGCTGCTTCTGATTGGCCGGGCGCCGGTCGATCTCGTCATCATCGCCAACTTCCTCGGTTATGGTCTGGGGCTGCTCTGGCTCGCCCGCCTTGGTCCCGATGGGCTGATCGCCGCCCGCCTCGATGGCTCGCTGCGCTCCTTCCGCGCCCTGATGCTGACCGGCATTGCTCTCATTGCCTCGGCGCTGACGGATGTCGCGATCAGCCTCGACATGCTCTGGTCCGGCGGTCGCTATTCGCCCATGGTCGTCTCGGCCGCCACCACGCTGATCCTGCTGCTCCTCGGCATCAGCGCCGTCACCGCCGGCCAGGAAGAGGCGGGCGAGGGGGCTGATGCGACAGTCGATCGGGCGAGCGCTCTTGAGCCTCGCGCCATGTCCGACCGCGACCGGCCGTCAGCCGTGCCCATGGATGCGGCGAACACCTCCGCCTCTGTCCCTGCTTCTTCCACACCGACGAGGACCGCCACCGAAGATCACCGCCAGATCGCAACCGCGCTTGATGACCTGATGCGGGAGAAACGCCTCTGGGCGGACCCGGATCTCAACCTTGCCCGTCTTGCACGCCGCCTCGGCCTGCCTGCCCGCGCCGTCTCGGAAGCGGTCAACCGCGTCCACGGCATCAGCGTCTCGCACTACGTCAACAACCACCGCATCACAGAGGCCTGCCGCCTGCTTAGCGACACCGACATGCCCGTCACCCGCATCCTCTTCGAGGCGGGCTTCATGACCAAATCCAACTTCAACCGGGAATTCCTGCGCGTGACAGGCGAAAGCCCGAGCGACTGGCGACGCGCACAAAACCTTGGACTGGCAAAGACCTGCTAGCGAGGATATATTCAAATCCTCAAGAGGATATGCTGGCATGCCACTTTACATCAGGGATCCCGAGGTGGACCAACTCACCAACGAACTGATCGGCCTCACCCGGACGACCAAGGTGGAGGCGGTGAGGGATGCGCTGAAGGACGCCATTGCAAGCCGCAAGGCGAAGCTATCGGTTCGCAATCGCCTTGCCACCACGCTTGCCATGGCCGACGCAGCCGGCCCCTTCCATCCTGGTGATCACAAGCGGGAATCCGACGAGATGTGGGGCGAGGACGACTGATGATCTTCATCGACGCCTCCGTTGCCGTCGCGATCATCGCCCGGGAGGATGATGCCGATGCGCTCATTGATCGATTGGAGAAAGAAGGCGGGCCGTTTTACGTTTCCGCAGTCATGAAACTCGAAACGAGCATTTCTGTCGCGCGCCGACTGGCGGGTCCGGGCAATCCCGCGACCGCCGACATGGTCGCCACGGCCAGGCGTCTCGTCGACCAGTTCATTACCGATCTGGAGGCCCGTGATGTTAACATTGCGGACGACGTTGCCAATAAAGCTCTGGATGCCGCCCAGCGGTTCGGCAAGATCGTCAACCATGCAGCCCGCCTCAACATGGGCGATTGTTTCGCTCATGCCTGCGCGACAGCAAGCCAGACGAGGGTCGCCTACAAGGGTGACGATTTCGTCCACACCGATATCGGCTGGTGATCACCCAACTTTCCCCTTGAGGGCACGCGGTGTCGCGAGCGGTGCTCTCCCTCTTCTCCCCAGCGGGGAGAAGGTGGCGCGAAAGCGCCGGATGAGGGGGGGCGCATTGCGCAACGCCATGTGGAAAACGCTTTGCCGGTCCGCCCCCTCACCCTGCCTTCGCTACGCTCGGCTTCCCTCTCCCCGAGGGGAGAGGAGGGGGTACTCCATCGTCGCGGTCAATTCCCCTCAAGGGGAGACTGACGTACTCACCGCGAATAGGCCGTGATCACCTCAAGAAACGCATCGCCGTAACGTTCCAGCTTCGATTGCCCGATGCCGGAAATCGAGAGCATCTCATCCTCGTCCATCGGCCGTTCGGTCGCGAGTGCAACCAGCGTCGTGTCGGGGAAGATGACGTAAGGCGGCACGCCTTGTTCTTTTGCAAGCTCCATGCGCTTGGCGCGCAGGGCCTCGAACAGTTCCTGATCCGCCTGGTCGAGCCCCGCCTTGGCCTGCGCCGTGCGCGAGGACTGGCCACGCGCTGCCTTGCCCGTGGTCGGCCGGTCCTTGCGGAAGCGCACATCGACCTCGCGCTTGAAGACCGCGCGTGCGCTTTCCTCCAGCGTCAGTGCACCAAAGGCCGTGTGATCGACGCGAATGTATCCGGCGGCAAGCAGCTGGCGATAGACCGATTGCCAGGTCTTTGCGGATAGATCCTTGCCCGCGCCGAAGACCGGCATGTCCGTATGACCGAAGCGCATCGTCTTGTCGTTTTCGTTGCCCATCAGCACGTCGATCAGATGCCCGGTGCCGAAGCGCTCACCGGTGCGGTAGATGGCGGCCAGCGCCTTGATTGCCGCCTCGGAGCCGTCCCAGGTCTCGACAGGTTTCAGGCAGGTATCGCAATTGCCGCAGCCGCCGGCGTGGCTCTCGCCGAAATGCTTGAGGATCGCCTGGCGCCGGCAGCCGGGCGTTTCGCAGATGGCCAAGAGCGCATTGAGCTTGGCCCGTTCCACCCGCTTGATGTCGTCGGCCGCCCCGCCCTCGTCGATCATCCGCCCGCGCTGGATGACATCGGCCATGCCATAGGCCATCCACACCTCGGACGGCAGACCGTCACGCCCCGCGCGCCCCGTCTCCTGATAATAGGCCTCGACCGAACCCGGCAGATCCAGATGCGCGACGTAACGCACATTCGGCTTGTCGATGCCCATCCCAAACGCAACCGTGGCCACCAGGCAGAGGTCTTCCTCTTTCAGGAAGGCATCCTGATTGGCGTCCCGGATCGCCCGGTCCATGCCGGCGTGATAGGGAAGTGCCCGGATCCCCTGGTCGTCGAGCCAGCTGGCAGTTTCTTCGACCTTGGCGCGGGAGAGGCAATAGACGATGCCGCTCGATCCCTTGTGGCGCGAGAGAAACCGGAGCAGCTGCTGGCGCGGCTGGTCACGCTCGACGATCTCATAGGCGATGTTCGGCCTATCGAAGGAGGTGGTGAAGACTTCTGCCTCTTCCAGCCGCAGCCGGGCAATGATGTCTTCCCGCGTATGCGGATCGGCGGTGGCGGTCAGCGCCAGTCGCGGCACGCCTGGAAAAAGATCGGCAAGCTTGCCGAGTTCGCGATATTCAGGCCGGAAATCATGCCCCCATTGCGAAACGCAATGGGCCTCGTCGATGGCAAAGAGCGCGATTTCCACGCCTTGCATCATCTCGATGAAGCCTGGGGTCGCGGTCCGCTCCGGCGTCACATAGAGAAAGTCGAGCTCGCCGCGATCGAGCGCCCGGCGGATCTCGATATACTCCTCGCGGCTCAGCGTCGAGTTGAGAGCCGCCGCCTTGACGCCGAGGCCTTTCAAGGCCTCCACCTGATCGCGCATCAGGGCAATCAGCGGCGAAACGACAACGCCGACGCCCGGCCGGCAGAGTGCGGGCACCTGGAAACAGAGCGATTTGCCAGCCCCCGTCGGAAACAGCACCACGGCATCGCCGCCGGACACCACCTGGCTGACCACTTCGGCCTGGCGCCCGCGAAAGGCGGAATAGCCATAGACGCGCTTCAGAACGGAAAGCGGGCCTTCCTCTGCCTGGGCGGAAAAGAGCGGATCGGTAAGGGAGTGAGTCGGCATGATCAGAGGGTTTAGCCGAGAGGGCAGGGGATGGCCACAGCAAAGCAGAAGGGCGCCCAGAAGGCGCCCTTACAATGAACGTGGTGAAACGCCGTTTAAACCCAGCGGTTGAAGCAGCCGTTGACCCGCACAGCCACCTGCTGGTGGTTTAGGTTCAGTGCGATGTATTCGTATTGCAGACCGGTGCTCACCGCGAATTCCTGGAACGCCTTGAATTCATGCAGCTCCCAGCCGGGATAGTTGAAGTACTCGTCGAACAGGATGATCGTGCCGGGCACGATGCGCTCGCGCAGCTGCGTGAAGACGGTCTGCGTCGACGAATAGAGATCGCAGTCGACATGCAGGAAGGAGAGCGGCCCCGGATGCGAGTCGAGGAAGGTCGGCAGCGTGCGGTCGAACCAGCCGATGACGAGCTCGACATTCGGCTCCACTGCCGGCAGGTCGGTGCGGGCAAACGCGCCCTTTTCATAACCCTCACGCCAGCCCTCCGGCAGCCCTTCGAAGCTGTCGAAGCCGTAAACGGTACCCGGCCGCTGCAGGGCGGTCTGGTTGATGGACCTTCCCGAGAAGACGCCGAATTCGAGACAGAGCCCCGGAACGGTGGCACAGGACAGCGCATAATCCAGCACCTCGGTCGGCGTGTTCAGGCGCTTGGCACCGGTCATCCGCGTGAACAGATACTGCGAAGAGGAAATTGCGGCGGTGAGGTTCGCGATGGATTCCAGATTGAAAGAGCCGCCCGGCTTCTTGCCGGTCATCTCATTGACGATCATTGCGATATATTGGACGAATTGCGGGCTGCCTATTGTAATCGCTTCCATGGTCGTGAGTGCCCTTTGGCGCCGGAGTTTTAGCTTGATCAGCAGTACCCGCAGTGTCTTGCCCGAGCCTGATCTGCCGCAGGCGGGCGGTCCGCGTCTCAGCCCCGGCCGCGTCGCGCCTCTGCGGATCGTCCAAGCCTGTGCACAGCGCCGAAAGGCCCTTGCCGGACGTGGGCCTCCATGTTCCCTTCGACCCATTTCCGCACCGACCAGAAGATTGCCATTCGCTGATGTCCTCTCCCTTGAAACTCTACCTCGCCGGCCCGGAAGTCTTCCTGCCGGATGCCCGCGCAGTGCTCGATGAAAAGGCCGCGATGACGCGTGCCTATGGCTTCGAGCCGATCTGCCCCGGCGACCTCGCCATCCCGCCGGCCCCGACCAAACGTCAGTTCGGGCTCAATATTTCGGAGATCGACGAGAGCTTCATGAACCGGGCGGATGGCGTGATCGCCAACCTGACCCCCTTTCGCGGCATTGCCGCTGATCCGGGCACGGTCTTCGAACTTGGCTACATGTGTGGCGCCGGCAAGATCGTCGCCTGCTACACCAATGTCGCAGAAACCCATTACCAGCGCACACTCGCCTGGTATGAGGGCAAGCTCAGCCGTGACGCCGAAGGCCGAATGCGCGGGCCGGATGGCCACTCGCTTGAAGACTTCGATATGATCGAGAACCTGATGCTGCATGGCGGCGTTGAGCGCCGCGGCGGCCCGGTGGCCGTGCATGCGGCCGAACCCGAAAAGCTCTTCACCGATCTGACGGCGTTCGAGCAGTGTCTGAAGGCGCTGGCGATAAGGACCT
Source organism: Rhizobium sp. R86522 (assembly GCF_042466255.1). Lineage (NCBI taxonomy): Bacteria > Pseudomonadati > Pseudomonadota > Alphaproteobacteria > Hyphomicrobiales > Rhizobiaceae > Rhizobium > Rhizobium sp. R86522. The sequence goes on along the minus strand of NZ_JAXHBX010000001.1, from coordinate 2,410,323 downwards.
GAAACAGCACTCGGCTACCCTGCCGTCCTGATGCCACCCTCCCCACAGCGGGCAGGGTGGCTGCCCGCGTCAGGCTTTCTTGGCCGCCGGCTTCGCAGTCGGGTCTTCAAACCGGATGCCGCAATTGTTCTTGATCGAGGCAGCCTCGATCGCCTTCATCTCGCCCTTCAACCGCGCGACTTCCGCGGCCGAGGCACCATCGCCCTTGGCGAAGAACAGCGCCGGCCAGAAGAGAACGAGGCCGACCCCGACAGCGACCGCATCATTGTCGGCCTTCTTCTGCTGCGCGCCGCTTGCCGCAATGGCACGGGCCGAAACGGCGGTCGCTTCTTCCCGCAGCCGGTCGCAGGAGAGGCTTTCATAGAGTGTCGGCGAGACATAGGCCGCTTCGATGTCCTGCGGTTTGCTGGCGCAGGATGAAAGCACGGCAGCGAGTCCGAGAACGGTCGCGAGTTTGGTATGCATGATAGACCCCCAGGTTGTTGACCTGGATGGGGTTCCATCATCGCGTTTGCCGGTCAAATGCAAAGATTACAACTTGAGCTTTAAGATGAGGCTTTCCACAGCCAAGAACGGCAGCAATGCGATTCAGGCCGCATGTCGGCCGCCATTCACGGCAAGGCGCAACCGATCACGGGGCAGTGCTTGTGCGGCAGCGATGCCGTCGCCTGAGCTTCGCCTCCGGCGAACCTGACGGCCGTAAAGCCGATGACCAGGGCGACGGCAGCGACGCCGAGAAGGAGGATGATCTTTGTCTTCAAGCAGGTCTCGCTCGGGCTATTTTCTGCCGCTCGAAAGCGGCTCTGCCGGACTGGAAGCCGCCCGGCCGTTCGGCCAGGCGCGTCTTCCGGCGCCGGTCTTGCCCATCACTCGATCGGCGTAAACACCATCGAGTGCCCGTTGATGCAGTAGCGCAAGCCCGTGGGCTTCGGGCCGTCGGGAAAGACGTGTCCCAGATGCCCGCCGCAATTGGCGCAGCGGATTTCCGTGCGCACCATGCCGAAAGCGGTGTCGCGATGCTCGGTCACGGCATCCGCCTTCACCGGCTCGAAATAGCTCGGCCAGCCGCAACCGGCGTCGAACTTGGTGTCGGAGACGAAGAGCGGTTCGTCGCAGGCCGCACAGCGATAAAGGCCCTTGTCGAAATTGTCCCAATAGGGCCCGGTAAAGGCGCGCTCGGTGCCGTGCTCGCGCAGGATCCGGTATTGCTCCGGCGTCAGCTGGTCGCGCCATTCGGCATCCGACTTGACGATCTTCGGGGCAGTTGTGGAAGCGGTCATGATGATCTCCTTGGCCAGGCGCGGGGCAGGGCAAAGCCTCGCGGGTGTTGCATGATAGATAGGGAGCCAGAGGCAAGGCGGCAATTGTCTGTCACTGAGCTTTGGTCGTTCGCACCTCCCGTTTCTTTCACGAGAAACTGAACCCCCTCACCGGGAACTCACAGAATCGTGGGTTGACGCGTCCGTGAAGGGACAAGGTTCCGTTTTCGCTTGAGACAAAGGTTGGCTTGTCCTAACACGTGCCACCTTGTATCGACTGATGATCGAGCGCTGATCGTTGCCCACGGGGAGATGGAATGCCTGAGATGACGAGCGACATGACCTGGGTCGCCATGCTGTTGCCGTTTGCCGCCGCCGTTCTGGCGCCGTGGATCGTCTCCCGTCTCGGTGCAAACGGCGCCTGGGTCCTGGCGCTGGCGCCGGCGCTCGCCTTTGCCCATTTCGCCGGCTTCCTGACCGAGATCGCCAACGGCGAGCGGGTGACCGGCGGTTATGCCTGGGTGCCGAGCCTGAACCTCTCCTTCTCCTGGTTCATCGATGGCCTGTCGCTCACCTTCGCGCTGCTGATCACCGGCATCGGCACGCTGATCGTGCTCTATGCCGGCGGCTACATGAAGGGCCATCCGCAGCAGGGCCGGTTCATCGGCTTCATTCTGCTCTTCATGGGCGCCATGCTGGGCCTCGTCGTCTCCGACAGCTTCCTGATGCTCTTCGTCTTCTGGGAGCTGACCTCGATCACCTCCTTTCTGCTGATCGGCTTCGACCACACGCGTGAAGCCTCGCGCCGTGCGGCCTTGCAGGCGCTGGTCGTCACCGGCGGCGGCGGCCTGATCCTCTTGGCCGGCATGATCTTCATCTGGAACATCACCGGCGTCAGCCAGCTGTCGTTGCTGCTCTCGACTGGTGACGCGCTGCGTGAAAGTCCCTTCTATCTTGCAGCCCTGTTGCTCGTGCTCGGCGGCGCCTTCACCAAGTCGGCCCAGTTCCCCTTCCATTTCTGGCTGCCCAACGCCATGGAGGCGCCGACCCCGGTCTCGGCCTATCTGCATTCGGCCACCATGGTGAAGGCCGGCGTCTATCTCCTGATGCGCTTGAACCCGGTCATGGGCGAAACGCCCGCCTGGGAAATCCTGCTGCCCTTCTTCGGAGGCATCACCCTGATCGTCGGCTCGGTGCTCGCCGTCCGCCAGACGGATCTGAAGCTGATGCTCGCCTACACGACGGTCGCCTCGCTCGGCCTGCTCGTCATGCTGACCGGCTTCGACACCGAGCATGCGGTCGAGGCGGCGGTGCTCTATCTCGTCGCCCATTCGCTGTTCAAGGGCGCGCTCTTCATGGTCGCGGGCGCGATCGACCACGAGGCAGGTACCCGTGACATCACGAAACTGGGTGGCCTCGGTAAGCTGATGCCGATCACCTTCGCCGCCGCCATTCTCTCCGGCGTTTCCATGGCCGGCCTGCCGCCGCTGTTCGGCTTTCTCGCCAAAGAAGAGATCTATTACGCGCTGGCCGGCGCCGAGCCGCGCGCCATCCTCTTCACGGCCGTGGCCGTCATCGGCAATGCGCTGATGTTCGTCATCGCCTTCGCCGTCGGGCTCAAGCCCTTCATTGGTAAGGAAGGCAAGACCCCGAAACATGCCCATGAGGGCCCCGTGCTCCTGTGGATCGGCCCGCTGACGCTCGCCATACTCTCGCTCGGCGGCGCGCTCTTCTCCGGTCTTGCCCATCGCTTCATTTCGTCGCCCATGGCTAGCGCCGTCGATGGTGAAGTCCAGACCGTGACCATCGGCCTGATCCCCTCGCTCGGTGCCGCCCTCGCGCTGTCCGTGCTGACGGTGCTGATCGGCCTCGTGCTCTATCTCGGCCTCGAGCGCCTGAGGGCCGCCGTCGATCGTCTCGTCATCGGCCTCGGCATCAGCCCCGACCGCGGCTTCGACCATTTCATCTCCGGCCTCGTGCGTTTCTCGACCAGCGTTACGCGCTTCGTCCAGAACGGCCGGCTTGAAACCTATGTCACTCTCTCCTTCATCTTCGTTGCGGTCGTGCTTCTGGCGACGCCGGTGATGTTCGGCGAACTTCCGACTGCGATTCCACTCCCGTCGGAAATCGATCTGCATGAAATGGCGATCCTGGTGATCGCGGTCATCGGCGTCATTGCCGTGCTCACGGCCAAGGACCGCCTGACGGCCATCGTCTGCCTTGGCATCCAGGGCTTTGCCATCGCCGTCATCTTCCTGCTGTATGGCGCACCGGACCTCTCCTTCACCCAGTTCATGGTCGAAACACTGTCGGTCATCATTCTGGCGCTGGTCATGACCCGCCTCAGGCTGTCGCTCGCCGACCATCGCCCGATGGCGGCGCGCCTGTTCGATGGTTCGCTGGCCATCGCCTGCGGTCTCGGCTTCGGCCTGATGCTGGTGGCCTCGACTTCGGGTCCCTTCGATGGTTCGCTGTCCGCCTTCTTTGGCGAGCACTCCAAGATCATCGCCCACGGCGCCAATGTCGTGAACGTCATCATCGTCGATTACCGCGGTGTTGATACCCTGGGTGAGATCGCTGTCGTGATGATCACCGGCCTGTCGATCCTGGCCTTGATCCGCATCCGGGTGGGTGGCGCTCCGGCAGTTGCGGCCGTGACCCCGACGACCCCCTCCGCCGCGGTGGCCCGTCCGAGCAAGACGAAAGGTGGCAAGCGCTCATGAACACCCTGATCTTCCGAACCTTCGCACCCTTTCTCACCGCGCTGATGCTGGTCTTTTCGATCTTCGTCCTGTTGCGCGGCCATAACGAGCCCGGTGGTGGCTTCATCGGCGGGCTGATCGGCGCTGCGGCCTTTGCCATGTACGGCATCGCCTTCGGCGTCCAGGCCGTGCGCCGCGCCATGGTTTTCCATCCGATGTCGATCGCCGGCTTTGGCCTGCTGGTCTCGACCCTGTCCGGCTTCATCTCCGCGCCGCTCGGTTACCCCTTCATGACCGGTATCTGGGTCTATCCGAGTCTCTTCGGTGTCGACGTGCCGCTGGCGACGGTGATTTCCTTCGACATTGGCGTCTATCTCGTGGTCGTCGGCACCTTCGCCTCGATCGCGCTTGCACTCGAAGAAAGGGATGACGGCTGATGGAAGTCATCTTCTCGCTCGTCGTCGGTATTTTCTTTGCCGCCGCCGTCTATCTGATGCTGTCGAAAAAGATCGTCCGCATCCTGCTGGGCATCGTGTTGCTCGGCAATGCCGTCAACATGCTGCTCTTCACCGCCGGTCGACTGACCCCGTCGATTCCGCCGATCATTCCGGGCGGCGTCGACGTGCTGCCGGCTGGCACCGCCAATCCGCTGCCGCAGGCTCTCATCCTGACGGCGATCGTCATTTCCTTCTCCTTCTTCTGCTTCCTGCTGGTGCTGAGTTATCGCGCCTACCAGGACCTCGGCACTGACGACACGGGTGAAATGCGTGTCGCCGAGCCGATGGACGAGCCGCTGCCGCCGAGCGGCTACTGAGCGGGAGACACGAGGACCACATGGCTGCCCCCACAACGACCCCTGCCGACTACGCTAGCGCCTATGTCATGGAGCCGATGACGGCTGCCGACTGGCTCGCGGTTACGCCGATGGCGCTCTGCATTGCCTTCGGCGCGATCCTGATGATGATCCGCCACCGCACCCACTGGCATCCGCCGGTGGCACTGACGGGACTGGCGCTGCTCGTCCTCAACAACGGGCTGCTGCTCGCCAAGGTCATGGTCGATGGCCCCCTGACCATGATGATGGGCCGCTGGCTGCCACCCTTCGGCATTGCCATCACCGTCGACCTTTCCGGTGCGTTGCTGGCGCTGTCCGCCGCCATCGTCGCCTTCTGCGGCGCGCTCTACGCCCATGTCGAGATCAACAACAGCGGTCGCCGCTATGGCTTCTACCCGCTTTTGATGCTGCTGATGGCCGGCGTCTGCGGTGCCTTCCTGACCGGCGACATCTTCAACCTCTATGTCTGGTTCGAAGTGCTGCTGATCTCCTCCTTCGGTCTCTTGATCCTCGGGTCCGAGCGGGAGCAGATCGATGGCGCGCTGAAATATGCGGTCCTCAACCTGATGGCGACGACGCTGTTCCTGATCGCTGTCGGTTATCTCTACGCCATCTTCGGCACGCTCAACATGGCCGACATCGCCATGAAGGTCCCGCAATATGCCGAAACCGCGCCGCTGATGACGCTGACGGCGCTCTTCATTCTGGCCTTCTCGATGAAGGCTGCGGCCTTCCCGGTGAATTTCTGGCTGCCGGCCTCCTATCACACGCCGCGCGTCGTCGTGTCGGCGCTGTTTGCCGGCCTGCTCACCAAGGTCGGTGTCTACGCGCTGTTCCGCGTCGTGGTCATGCTCTTCCCCGTCGAGCGTGAGGCGCTGAGCCTCGTCATCGCGATCGTCGCAGCACTCACCATGATCTTCGGCGCGATCGGCGCACTCGCCCAGAACGATATCCGCCGCTTCCTCGGCTTCGTCGTCATTGCCGGCATCGGCAACATGATGGCCGGCGTGGCGATCGGCGGCGACATGGCCGTGGGCGCGGCAATCTTCTATGCGCTGCACTCCATCCTCCTGATGACGGCGCTCTACCTGGTCGCCGGTGAGATCGGCCGCATCGGCGGCAGCTTCCGCCTCGACCGCGTCGCAGGCCTCTGGACCGCAGCGCCTGCCTTCGCCGCGATTTCGCTCGCGTTGTTCTTCGCCGCAAGCGGCCTTCCGCCCTTCTCCGGCTTCTGGCCTAAGGCGCTCCTGGTCAAGGCCTCCATCGATATCGGCGCCTGGTGGCTGGCCGCTTCCGTGCTCGTCTCCGGCTTCCTGACAACGATCGCCTTTGGCCGCGTATTCCTCTTCTCCTTCTGGCGCCCGGTCGCAGCCGCAGGCCGCGAGCAGCCTACGGCTGTCCCGGCCTCGACGGGTGCGCTACGCTGGCGTTTCACGCCGATTGTCATCCTGACCGGTTTCGTGGTCTGGTTCGGCCTCTTCCCGGACAGCCTGATCGTCGTCACGCAGCAGGCCGCCGCCGGTCTTTCGGATCCCACCGCCTATATCCGCTCCGTCTTCCCTGAAGGAGGTGCCCGATGAGCCTTTATGCACTTAGCATGCTGATGGCGGTGATCTGGGCCACCGTCTCCGGCAGCTTCACGGTCCCCAATCTGATCTTCGGCTTCGTCATCTCGCTCTTGACGCTCTACCTGTTGCGCGAGCGTTTCGTCGGTCGCGACTACACGAGCCGCTTCCGCCGCGTGCTGGCTCTGGTCCTGCTCTTTCTTGTCGAGCTCGCCAAGTCCGCCTGGCGTGTCGCGACGCTTGTGCTCAAGCCGAAGATGGATCTGAAGCCCGGGATCTTCGCCTTTCCGCTGACGGTCAAGAGCGATTGGGAGATCTCGCTTCTCGCCAATCTCATCACGCTGACCCCGGGCACGCTCTCGGTCGACGTGTCCGATGACCGCACAACCCTTTACATCCACGCGATTGACTGCTCCGACGTCGAGGCCGCCCGCCGTGACATCGCCGAGGGCTTCGAGAAGAAGATCATGGAGGCATTTGCCTGATGACCCCTGAACTCATCGTCGAATTCGCATCCGTCGTCGCCATCGTCATCCTCGTGATTGCCCTGTTGATGACCGTCTACCGCGTCGTCGTCGGTCCGACCCTGCCGGACCGCGTCATCGCCCTCGACATGCTGGTCGGCATCGTCATCGGCTTCATCGCCGTCATTGCGCTCAGAACCGGCTATACGCTCTATATCGACATCGCGATTGCGCTTGGTCTCGTCGGCTTCCTGGCAACGGTCGCCTTTGCCCGCTTCATCCTGGCGCGCGGCTGCGTCGGGGAAGGGGAGCGGGTTGAGGCTGGTCGCGGACCGTCGAAGCCGGCAAAGACAAAGACGGCCAAGAACGTCAAGGCAAGCAAACCGGCCGGATCTCTCGGCAAGGAGGGAAAATGATTTCGCTTCTCGCAGCCATCGCCATCGCCGTTCTGACCATCGGCGGCGCGCTCTTCTCCCTGATCGCAGCAATCGGCCTCAATCGCCTGCCGGACCTCTATACGCGGATGCATGCGGCCTCCAAGGCCGGCACGGTCGGGTCCGGCCTGCTGCTGCTCGCCGTTGGCCTGCATGCGGCCGATGTCGCGACCTTCGGCCGTGCCCTGGCCGGCATCATCTTTTTCGTCCTGACAGCCCCGATTTCCGCTCATCTTCTTGCCCGTGCGGCCCACAAGGTTGGCTATAAGCTGTCATCCGCGTCGGTACGTGACGATATGATGTCATGATGAAACGGCTGATATTTCTGGTTGAGTGAGCGTCTCTATTGAAATCCTAGCTATTCTGCCCAGTGCAAAATGCCTGATCGGCAAATAGAAAAGGTTTATACCCGTCAAATCTAGTAGAAATATCAGGTGGACATTTGCGGCGGGGGTGTTAATTCACTTTTGAGAGCGCTGGTCTGTTGCGTTCGTGGTATGTAGGCGAAGTGAACTGCCAGCTATTGGCAAGTCTAACACGTGATCTTGGCTGAATTCTGCGTAGCAAAATGCCGGACGGTTTGGGGCCGACCCGGCAAATTGGTGATCTTCATGGGGGTGTCTTTCGCTTTCCCTGTCCGGCCGGATCGGGAAGACATGTAAACTATTGTCTGCAGGGGCGGCGGCCCCTTCGGGATCTGAACAGGAGAATTGAATGACTGAAACCCAGCAGGGCCCAAGCCAGCAGTTGCTGGTCGAACTGACCGCTGACATCGTCTCTGCCTATGTCAGCAACCACGTCGTCCAGGTCAGCGACCTGACCAACCTGATTGCCGATGTGCATATGGCCCTGAACAACACCGCTTCGCCGGTTCCGGCCCCCGTGGTCGTCGAAAAGCCGAAGCCGCCTGTTCCGATCCGCAAGTCGATCGAGGATGATTATCTGATCTGCCTCGAAGACGGCCAGAAGTTCAAGTCGCTGAAGCGACACCTGATGACCCACTACAACATGACCCCGGAAGAGTACCGCGAGAAGTGGGGCCTGCCGGCCGACTACCCGATGGTTGCCCCGGCCTATGCCGAAGCGCGCTCGCGTCTCGCAAAGGAAATGGGCCTCGGCCAGCGCCGCAAGCGCGCCAAGTAAGCCTTCTTTGGTTTCTCGCGACGCGAGGAAGATCAGGCCGGTCCCGCGACCGGCCTTTTTTGCATTGATGGATAGGAAAAAGATCCTCTTTCAATTGTCGACTGCCATGCTCGCCGCGACGGCAGTCAGCTTTCGATGATTTGAGGGATCACAGCGATGCCCCTAAAATCATGGGGTTCACATTCTCTCAGGCTCTGCTAGCTTTTATAGGAATAAAATCCTTTATTGGAACGCGCCATGACCCCTGACGACCCCATCAGCACACCACCCGCGATTCTTCCCGTCGCACCATCGGTTGAATGGCAGCCCGCAGCCGAGGCGGATGATTTCTCCGAGCGTCCCCTGACGCCCGAGCGACGGCTGCTCTGCATGATCGTCCGGCAATTGACCGAGGAATTGCTGCGCGCCACAGGCCTCGAACATGATCAGGAGCCTGGCCGCCGGGCCACGAGCCATGTCCGCCAGGTGGCGATGTATGTCTGCCACGTCGCCTATTCGATGCCTATGGGAGAGGTCGCCCAGGCCTTTGGCCGCGATCGCACCACCGTTGGCCATGCCTGCCGCATGGTCGAAGACCGCCGCGACGACCGCGCTTACGACACCTTTGTCGCGATCGTCGAGCGCATGGCAAGTGCCGTCCATCTTATCGCCGGCAAGCGCATCTGAAGGAGAAGGCAGGTCATGACCCGCAGCGAACGAAAGCAGATCCGCCAGATCCTCCGACGGGCTTTGGCTGGCCCTCTGGAACAGCCTCCGCACGGTACCACCGTTCGGGTCGCCGCGTCGCCGGCCGAGGCTACGCCCGAGCTCCTCGCTCGCCTGGTGGCCGATGGCCTGCTTCTCCGCACGCCCGACGGACTGGCAGCTAGCCCCGAGACAGCCGCCTGGCTTCGCCGCGATCTCTGCGACCTGCCCGAGGAGGCCCATGCCGCTCAGCACCGCACGGTCGAGGTCGGTACGCTCGATATGCCGCAGGGCCGCCAGTCCGTGCGCCGCAACCTGCAGGAATCGCCGCTCTTTCCCCTGCTGCGCCTCAAGGAGAAGGACGGTCGTCCGTTTCTGCCAGATGAGGCTGTTGCCGCCGGCGAGCGTCTGGCAGCCGATTTCGACTTTGCCGGTCTGCAGCCGCGCATCACCGCCAGCTGGCAGCCGCGGCTCGCGACCCGCAACAAAGGCGCACCGCCGCCGGCAACCGACTTTGCCGATGCGACGCTCTCGGCCCGCACCCGCGTCAATCGTGCCGTCCAGGCCATGGGGCCGGAGCTTTCAGGCGTGGCGCTCGATGTCTGCTGCTTCGGCAAGGGCCTGGAAACCGTCGAACACGAGCGCCAGTGGCCGGCCCGTTCCGCCAAGCTGATGCTGCGCACCGCCCTCTTGTCGCTCGCCCGACATTATGCCCCGCCACCCGTCCGGCTCCGCGCCCGACACTGGGGCGACGAGGGCTTTCGCCCGGAGATCGGTTGAGGGACAGTCACACCAGCCGGCGTGCCGCCTCTTCTCGGATCCGCTGGATCATCGAGCGCAAACCGTTGGCGCGCTGCGCCGTCAGGTGTTCGAGAAGGCCGAGCTGCTTGAAGAGGTCGAGCGCATCGAAGCTGACCACGTCGGACGCCTTCTTGCCGGAATAGGCGGCAAGCACGATCGCGACGAGACCGCGCACGATGAAGGCGTCGCTGTCGCCACGAAAGGTCATGTTCGGATCGGCGCCGTCGCTTGAGGACACCGAGAGCCAGACCTGGCTCGCGCAGCCCTGCACCTTGTTCTCGGCGGACTTCTCGCTGTCGGGCAGATCCGGCAGTGCCTTGCCGAGCTCGATGACATAGCGCATCCTGTCCTCCCAATCATCCAGGAAGCCGAAGTCGTCGATCATCTCGTTCAAGTTAGCCATGCTGCACCCGCTTGTTACGTCGGACCCATATAGTTGAGACCGACAGGCTTTTGAACTGGCTGCGGCAATGAAAGCTGTCGATGCTTCAGGCGTGGGGTCTGGAAAAGAAAAAAGCCGCGCAGCTTGCGCCACGCGGCCCGGCAAATGCCGAATTCAGTCAGGGACAGGCAGACAGGCATCCGGTCTATGGCAGAACCGGCTGCAAGGCGGGGAGGGGGCGGCTGTCCGCCCCGGATTTCGTCAGATGACCGCGTGAGCGTCGGTCATGCGCCTCAAGCCCTCAGGGCTTCGGCGGCTGGTAGGGTTTCGGCAGATGCTTCGGCCGTTCCGTCGGTGTCACCGTGCCGGTGATAACGGGCGCTTCGGTTTCGGCACTGACGAGCTGCGGGCTCTCGACGTGAGGCCTGATGATCTCGACTGCGCCACTCTTCGGCGTCTGGATCCCGTCGGCCACAACTGCCGTGCCCTCATCGGTAAACTGCTGGTCGAGCAGCTGGTAGGCGACGAGCGCCCCTTCGCGGGCACGCTGACCGAGCGCCTGGAAAGTCTGGGCACCCTTTTCGCAAACCTCGGGCTTCTCGACGCAGAGCGAGGTGACATACTCATAGGCACCGCTTGCGGCGGTGATGGCGGCACCCATGTCGAAGCTGGCGCCATCCTTTTCCTCTGCAGGCGGGGCCGCGAGGAAGGACAGTGCGACAAGCGTCGCGGTACAATAGAAAGTTCCCTTGATCAGAAACCACATGGTCTTCACCAAATCCCTGTTGCCGGTCTTTGCCGGAACGGTCCGGGTTTCTCCCCAAACTCGTGAATTCCACCCTAGGTTTGATTCGCCAAAATCGATTTGCGAAAGACGGTCGGTTTTGATGCGAATTCGACTAAAATTTGAGTGATCTCCCCATTTCGGGACGCGTCCGTAAAACTTTAGCGGTCACCGTTAAGCATAAATGTGGCGCTGGCCCCGCAATCCACCGCTTTTGGCCTGGTGGCGCCGACACAAATCTTAACGGCCATCAGAAAACTTGAATGATTTCAGTGCTTACGCCCCGTTAACCATGATTTGGAAAGCCTCGTTCGGCTGTCCTGTTTCGGGTCAGAACGGCTAGGCCGGGGCCCTTCCGGGGCTCTGCCTTATCTATTCCTTAAGCGCGTCGGCCTATCCTCAGACCCATAAATCAGATGAACCGGTCGCGGATTTCTGGCGTGGTTGTATTGCGTAAAATGTCGGCTGCACTGACGGTAAAGATGGACGGGCTCCTGGCCCGCCTTCTGGTGCGTCATGCTGTCGGCCGTCCGGTCGACCGGGCCGAGATCGTCGCCTTGCGCCGCCTGACCCTTGCTGTTCTGCCCGCGGTCGTCGCCGTGCCCGCCATCCTCACTCTGGTCTTTGGCGTTGCGACCGGCCTGCCGATCGGTTTTGCCCTCGTCACCGCTCTTTATCTGCTCGCAGCCCTGGCGCTGGTCTCGGGCCTTCGCCTCGGAAGCGAGCAGGACGAGGCCGAGACGGCGATCGCCACCACCACGGCCGACCCTTATGAATACTGCCCCGGCCTGTTCCTGACACTCGACGCGACCGGCATCGTGCGCGCGGCCGGTGGTCGTGACCGCCAGATGTTCCTGTCTTTCCTGCGCGAGCCGCTGTCGCGTGCCTTTGTCGAACAGGTGCATGTCTCCGACCGTCTGGCCTTCGTCCAGGCGCTCGACGAGCTGCGCCTCGGTGCCGATGTCGTAGTAACCGATCTCAGGCTCGATCGCCCGGTGATCGGCCTCGATCAGGCACAGTTCCTCAATGTCCGTCTCGACATGACCGCCGTCCGGTCCGACGATGGCACGCTTGCCGGTGTCCGCGCCCAGATGCTCGATATCGAAGGCGAGATGCTGATGCGCGACGAGGTGGCTCGCAAGGAAGAAGAGGCAAGCGCCGCCCACGAGATCAAGAGCCGCTTCCTCGCTGCCGTCAGCCATGAGATGCGCACACCGCTCAACGCCATCCTCGGCTTTTCCGATATCCTGGCCGGTGAATATTTCGGCAAGCTCGAAAACGACCGCCAGCGCGAATATGTCCAGCTGATCCGCCAGTCCGGCGCGCACCTGCTCTCTGTCGTCAACACCATGCTCGACATGTCGAAGATCGAGGCCGGCCGCTACGAACTGATGCTCGAGGATGTCGATCTCGCGCAGTCGCTGACCGAATGCGAACGCATGCTTTCGCTGCAGGCCCAGACCAAGGGCGTCAAGCTGACCAGCCGTCTGCCCAAGGGGCTCGGCGAGATCTCGGCCGATGGCCGGGCACTGCGCCAGATCGTCATCAACCTCGTCGGCAATGCCATCAAGTTCACCGATGCCGGTGGCGCCGTGAACATCGATGCCACAAGACAGGGCAACGAAGTCACGATCAGCATCAGCGATACCGGTATCGGCATCTCGCCGGACAAGATGGCGCTGATCGGTCGCCCGTTTACACAAGTGCAGAACGATCTCAATCGCAACTACGAGGGTTCCGGCCTTGGGCTTTCGCTGGTAAAGGGATTGACGGCTCTCCATGGCGGCACGTTCAGGATCGAAAGCCGAGCAGGCGAGGGCACCGTGGTCCTGGTGACGCTGCCGGCGGACGGTTCGGGCGCCAGGGCTGCCCGTGAAACGAACATGGTCGAATTCCCGCCGCGCCTTGCCGAAGCGGGGAGTGATCTGACAAGGGGTGGGAAAGCACCGGGGCATGACGAAGCGAAAGCGAAAATCGCCTGAGAAGAAGACGGCGGGCTCAAAGGCCCTCCTGGTTCTCTCGACGGGCGCTGGCGCCCTTGCGCGGCTTGCCGGACGTCATCCGCGCGCCGTGGGTGGCGCCTTCTGCTTTACGCTGGTCTTCGGAACGATCGCCGCCAATGCCCTCTGGTACCAGCCTGGTCAGCATCCCTCGCCATTCCTGCGCACCCGCGATGCTGCCGATTTTAGCGTACTCGCCGGCACGCCGCGTAGCCCGCTGTTGAGCGAGCAGGACGCAGAAAACGTAACCACCTTCCGCATCGAACGCGAAAAGCCGGGCAGCGAGGCGGCGCCCTCGGATACGACCAATGCCCGCCCGGCGACCGCACCGGCTCAAACCGCGACATCAGTCTCTCCCGTGCCCGCCAGCCTTCCCGCCAATGCCGCGGAAACGGCGGGTCTCATTCGCCAGGTCCAGAGTGAACTCCTGCGCCGCGGCCTCTATGATGGCGATGCCGACGGCGTCATCGGGCCGCGCACCGAGACCGCGATTGCCATATTCCAGAAAACCGTCGGCATGGAGGCAAACGGCCTCGTGACGCCGGAACTCCTGGCGGCGCTGACGCTTGATCGCGGCATCACCGCCGCCGTTCCGGCGCAGCGCCCAGTGATGGATGTGGATGCGCCAGGCGAAGACCCAGTTGCCGCCGCGATCCGCAGCGCTGAAACCCAGGTTGTCACCGCGCCGCGGCGTCCTGTGACAGCCAGCCAGCCGGTTCCACCGAAAACCGTCGAACCGACGGCCCCGCCGCCGGTCCAGCAGGCGAACTTCGATCCGGGCCTCGTCATGGAAATCCAGCGCGGCCTCTCCAACATGGCCTACAAGAACATCCGCATTGATGGCGTGCCCGGCGAAGACACCCGTGCCGCCATCCGACGCTTCGAGCGCCACTACCAGCTGCCGGAAACCGGCGAGCCGAGCGCAGCGGTCCTGAAGAAGCTCAAGGCCATCGGTGCCTTGTGATCATGTGCCCCTGAAGCGACGGCGGCTTTAGTCTGTCCACGGCAGCAAGCCCTGATGTGGCGCGGCTGGCGCCGTGAAGCTTGTCGAATGCAGGCTCTCCCCCGCCTCGATGCGCTCGTAGAGCGACAGATAGCGCGCGGTCATGCGCTCCGCCGTGAAATTTTCCTGGAAGTGCGCGTGGATCGCCGCGCGGTCGAACCGCCCGATATCCCGGATCGCCTCAACCAGCACGTCGCCCTTGTCCGACAGGCAACCCACATGCTGCGGCACCAGTTCCGGCAGGGAACCGTAAGGCGTGGCAAAGACGGGCAGGCCGAAATACATCGCCTCGATCACCGCAAGCCCGAAAGGTTCGTGCCAGCGCACCGGGAAGAGCAGGCCAGCAGATCGCCCGAGAACGTCAGCCTTGCCCGCATCATCGACCATGCCGTGGAAACGAGCATTGGGATCGAGCGTCAGGCGCAGCCCCATTTTCAGGTTCAGGCGATAGCCGCCGAGCACATCAAGCCGCCGCCCGGCCTTTCGCGCGACACGGATCGCGCCCCGCACGTTCTTCACCTTCCAGGCCGCCTTGGCGAGAAAGGCGAGGGACTTACCGCCATGGCCAAGATCCGGCTCGGGATAGACGCGCGGATCGAGCCCGTTATGCACGAAGGCCGTGCCGCCATGGCGCGCGGCATGGTCGGCAGAGACGAAGATCGAGTTGCGGTGCAGCCGGGCGCCAGCGGCATTGCCATGGATCGTCTGACAGGCCTTGCCGTCGAAATCCGGATCGAGCCCGATATGGCTGTGAAAGACATCCGCCTCGCGCGGGATCTGCGCCTCGAGCGGCCGAGCGGGCTCGATGACGGTGAGCGGCCCATAGTGCCAGGTCGAGCCCGCCGGCCCCAGGAGCCCGACCACATGACCCTTTTCCGCAAGCGCGCGGCCAAGCCAGGCGATGATGCGTTCCGTCCCGCCGTAACGCAGCGCGGGAATGCGGGTATGAGTGGCGAGGACAATGTGCATGGCAGCCCTGGTTCACGTTTCTGTGATTTAGCATGCCGGATCGGTGTCCGACAATTCTCCAACGCCATGTGCGGATGGCATTCGACCAGCGCTCCCTGAAACTTTAGTCTAGGTGAGTTCTCGTGGTGCCTAAAGAAAGGCCTCATTAATCATACAGATGTTAGCATCCGTCGATTGGAGGAGGATGATCCATGACTGCAGCGATGAACGCGCGCTACGATGATGACCAGCAGGACGTGGCGGAGACCGCGCGGCCACCGGAAATCGATGCTGCCACCTTGCGCGGCATAGTCCAGCGCCTGGCCGAAGAGGCCTCGACGCTCGGCGTCGATCTCGTTGATATCGCTGGAGCGATCCAGGACGTCGCCGGCATTTCCAAACGCCATGCGGTGACCTTCGACGGCATTACCCGAACAGCGCTGTCGATCGCCGAAACCAATCGCGATGTCGCAAGCTCCCTGCGCGAGACCGATCAGACTGCGGGCGAAGCCCGCCGGATGCTGACCGACAGCGCGACCCGCCTGAGCGGCGCCGTCGACAAGATCGACCACATGGTCTCGACATCCGAGGAAATCGGCACAGAGATCGGCAGCTTCTCCCAGTCGCTCGCCGAGGTCGACAAGGTCGCCGAAGAGATCGGCACGATCGCCCGGCAGACCAATCTCCTGGCGCTGAATGCCGCGATCGAAGCTGCCCGTGCGGGCGAAGCCGGCAAGGGTTTTGCCGTAGTTGCAGCCGAAGTCCGCGCGCTCGCGCTGCAGACGTCCCAGGCGACCGGTGCCATCCAGGAAACCCTGAACCAGATCCGCCAGAAGATCGTCCGCCTGAACGATGCCGGCCGTGGTGCGACCGCCAGCGCCCGCGACGTGCGCGAGACCTCCCAGGCGATGAACCACTCCTTCTCCGCCATGGAGCAGGTCATCACCCGCATTCTCGACGGCTCCTCTGCGATGGCTCAGACGACCGACCGGGTCGATCGCCAGTGCTCGGAATTCGTCGCGACCTTGAGCGACATGTCCGCCGAAGTCCGCCAGTCCGACCATCACCTGCAGCAGACCGCAGGCCGTGTGGACAAGGTGGTGGCTCTCTCGGAAACGCTGATCCAGCTGACCGCAAGTGCCGGCATCCGCACGGCCGACAGTGACTGGATCGACACCGCCGTCGATGTTGCCGCCCGCATTTCCCACGCCTTCCAGCAGGGCGTCGACAGCGGCCGGATCCGTACGGCCGACCTTTTCGATCGCAATTATCGTCCGATCCCGGGAACTGATCCTGTGCAGATGATGACCGGTTTCACCGATTTCACCGACCAGGTCCTGCCCGGAATCATCGAGCCGGTTGCCGCCTCGTCGGACCGTATCGGCTTCTGTGCCGCCGTCGACGAAAACGGCTACCTGCCGACCCACAACAAGAAGTTCTCGGCGCCACAGCGCCCGGGCGACACGGTGTGGAACACCGCTAACTGCCGCAACCGCCGCATCTTCAATGACCGCGTCGGCCTCGCCGCCGGCCGCTCCACCGCCCCCTTCCTCGTCCAGACCTATCGTCGCGACATGGGCGGCGGCAATTTCGTCCTGATGAAGGACATCTCCGCCCCGATCTTCGTCGCCGGCAGGCATTGGGGCGGGTTAAGGCTGGCGGTGAAGGTGTAATCGTCCGATTGCAGTTGGCAACGATTGATCAAGATCGGCGTGTGCCTGTGCCAGGGAAACCCAAGTAGATGCAGCGTATCGGTCTTCTCAGTCGGATAGCCTTTTCATTGTCTTGCGCAGGCAATGCAGATGCATTACTTTGAGCCTTGTTTCCTGCGAGGCCGGCGATGACTATGCGACCCGACGAGATTTCGAAGCTCACCGACCGGTACCAGACGACGGTGCCGACGGGAGTGCGCAAGCAGTTGCAGCTTCGTAAGGGCGACCAGATCCGTTATCGTACCGATGCGAGCGGTCGGGTGTATATCGAAGCCATGGCTGAGGAGCGCGATCCGGCCCTCGGCTCATTCCTGGATCTTCTGGAACGAGATGTGATGGATCATCCCGAACGGCTGAAGCCGATGGAGGGAGCGCTGGTGCAGCGGATCGGAGCGCTGGTCGGAGATATCGCCGTCGATCTCGACGCGCCTCTGTCGCCCGAAGATGAGTGAAGTCCGCGCGCCCTTCGCCGCCAACGGCTGGGCCATCTATGCTCACCCGCTCTTTCTCGATCAGTTGATGACCCTCACGGACGAAGTCGAAGTGCGCAAGCGCCGTGACCCGGAGACTTGGCGTCGGAAGAATGCCTCGAAACGGCTGGCCGCCATCCTCAAGCTCGTGACGACTGATATCCCGGCCGATCCGGGCGCCCCGCAATTCCGTCAGGGTGACACGCTGGGCAGTCACCGCAAACACTGGTTCCGGGCAAAGTTCTTCCAGCAATACAGGCTGTTCTTTCGCTTCGACAGCAGCCGAAAGATCATCGTTTTCGTCTGGGTCAACGATGAAGATACACTTCGCGCCTACGGCAGTCGATCCGATGCCTATTCGGTCTTCAAGGGCATGCTCGACAATGGGCATCCGCCAGACGATTTCGATGCGGTCCTGAAAGAGGCCAAAGGGGCAGCCGCTCGCTTTGCGCAATTGATAAAGCCGGTCAACGAATCCTGAGCCCCTTCCAACCCTCGACGCCGCCCGCGCAATCCCCTAAACCCTTGCCCATGCGCATTCGCTCCGACATCTTCGTCTCCGCACTCAGCCGTCGCGTCTTCTCCGACGGCGGTTATGCCGCTGTTGTCGCCAAGGGCTCGGAGGCCTCGGGAGCGGTCTTCGTGCGCCAGCGCTTCCGCGATGGTCTGGAGACACTGTATGGCCCAGCCCCTCAGGCCATGATCGATGACGAGACACGCGACGACCGCGTGTTCGAGCCCCGCCTCGTTCGTGCCGAACCCGAGACCGTGGAGGCTCTGATCGCGCGTGAACAGAAGTTCGACAGTGACCTCTGGCTGGTCGAGATCGAGGTGGAGGATCTCGGTACATACCTGACACTGGCGGATACGAAGGATTGAGCGGCCAACAAGGCGCCATTCCACCCTCCCCTTGAGGGGGAGGGTCGGCGCGAAGAGCCGGGGTGGGGTGACCACTGGCTACGGCGGCTGCGAAAACCCACAAACAGGCACGACTATTGCCTGCTGCCTGCTGCCTACTGCCTACTGCCTATGTCCTGGGTCTACCGCTTGCGCGCCCTGAGCACCTGCCGCCCATGCTCGTCGCCCACGGGCTGACGCTTGGGGGCGGCCTGGTTGGCAGCGACGAGCGGGATACTGCTCGGTGACGCCGGGTGCTCAATGCCGTCACGCACCTCGGCCTGCATCTCGTCGCCGGCAAAGGTATAGCGGTCGGCACGGATCCAGCTGTCGATCCGGGCTTCGGCCTGGTCCGGGTCAATGCCGAACAGGAGGCTCTCCGCCCGGCTTGCACCATTCTCGCGACGCGCGAGATGCGGGTAGATGTGCTCCAGGATGAAGATCGCCTCGCGATCCTCCATGGCAACGCCGGCAAGCGTCGTTGCGAGCTGACGCCCGGAAATGTCGAGCAGGATGCGCTCGGCAAGCCAGCGGCTCGAGGTCAGCATGTCGGCGAGCGTCGTGGCAAAGAAGCCACCGTCATGGGTGCGGGCAAAGCGGACGAGCAGGGCGGTCTGCACCAGCGTCGCCTGGCGTCGGCCGAGCCGATCGCTGCGGGGCGGCCGCTGCTGAGCGGCCATACGCTTGATCGTCTGGCGCAGCGCCTCTTCGCGGCTCTCTGCTGCAGGCTCGGCCACAGCGTCTGATGCGGCGCCCGGCAGGTCGCGCATCTCGAGATCTGCCATCACGGTGTCGAAGCTCGAAGCCGGCATCTTGGCCTCCTGCAGAGGCTGCATTTCCGGCGTCTGCTCATCTGCCTTCACCTTTTCCGGTCGCGGCGGCAGGGCATGGCGCAGCGACACCAGCGCGTCGATGACCGTTGGTGACAGCCGCTCGCGCTTGACGATGGCGCGGGCATGATCGGCACCTTGCGTGCGCGCGATCATGATCAGCATGTCGTCAGACAGCGCAGGCGACGAGGCGAGAAAGGGGGCGGCGACCGAAATCGGCTGAGAGGCGATGAAGGCGGCGACCGAGAGCGGCAGGTTCGGGCTCTGCGACAGGGCCGCGACAGCTTCCCGCCGCGCTTCGGCAGAGGATCCGGCAAACAGTGGCTGAAACAGCTCGGCAAATTGTCGGAGTTCCGACTTGCCGGGAAAGGAGAGCGCCTGGAAACTCGTGACCGTGGCCATCAGAACGACATCCTTGTTCCGCGCGCCGGCTGGCCTTTCAAGCTCCCTGAACTGTTCGCTCACGACTACCCACTCCAACGCAATACAGATGTGTGCGAGATTAGAACGAATTTGTTAGCAAGCTGTTAACTAACCTATGGCTTCTTGTGGACAGGCGGATGGTCAAGTCAGAAGATTCGCCGCATGTTTCTGATATTAGGCATATGCGTACCCCGTTTCGTGGGGTGAACCGCGACAGGGGGAACGCGTCGGAGAAAGGCGCAGATGACCCTGGTTTGTGTGAGACTTTCCGCAGCATAAACCGGATTGTGCCGGCCCTCGTAAATGGAGGGCAGGGCGAGATGACCCTCTCGACCCTCTCGATCTTTCTTCTCGAAAGGAGACGAGCATGGCGGATATCATCAGGATTTCGGACCGGCTGAACCCCTCGCGCCGCTCGGCAGGCACGCGTGAGCATAAGGCGGAGATCCTCTTCTTCACCGGCATCCGCTACGAGCGGCTGGATCCCAACGCCATCTGGCCGCGGGTGGAATTGCCGACCTTGCCGGCTCTACCGTCACCAAAGGGACCTTTTTTCGGACCCGACCGCCGGCCTTGCTGAGCAAGATCCTCTTATCATTCGCCGTTGCCGGCCATCGTCCGGCCTTCTGCGGCTGTTCGCTGTTCCGCGATCCAGGCCAAGTCGTCAATCCGATTCCAGCGATTCACCGGTTGTAAATCGTTTAAGTAGGATAAGATAAAACAAGAAGTCGTGGCAGGACGCCGCGATCAATCGCTGCCCCTCGGTACGGGCGCCTATTGCGGAGCCAGGTCGACGGCCCATGCTGATGAAGATTGCCAAGGATCGCATTCGCAAGGGAATGTTCATCGAAAGCGTCGCGTGCCCCAGCCAGGAATTCCCAAGACGCCGCTTCGTCCTGAAAGCGGACAAGGACATCGCCGCGATCCTCGCCTCCTCCGCGACCAACGTATCGATCAATCTCAGCCTTGGTGTTGATCTGGACGGACGCAAACCCGCTGTCGCCCCTGCAGCGGCCAAATCCGCAACAGGCGATCGCGCCCGCAGGGAAGCCGTGCGCGGAACGGTCAGCCAATGCGCAAAGATGCTGCGCTCCAGCCTCGGCGATATCGTGTCCGGCCGCTCCCTCGACATGTCCGAGCTGTCACGCGCCGCAGATGACAATGGCGAACTCTGGTCCGACAGCACCGCGATCGCTCTGGAGGTGACCCGCCTCAAGAGCAAGGACGAGACCACCTATGTCCACTCGCTCGCCGTCAGCGGTTTGATGACGCTTCTCGGACGCTCATTGCAGATGGACGATGAAACGGTGCGCATCCTCGGTGTCGCCGGCATGATGCACGATATCGGCAAGCTGCTGATCCCGAACGAAATCCTCAACAAGCCCGGCAATCTGACGGACCGCGAGCGCGTGGTCATCCGCAGCCACCCGGAGGCGGGTTACCAGCTTCTGAAGTCCTATCCGGAGATCCCGCAAGTTGTTCTCGACGTCTGCCGCCTGCATCATGAGGTTCTCGATGGCTCCGGCTATCCGCTCGGTCTGAAGCAGAAGGACTTGAGCCTGCCCGTTCAACTGAGCGCGGTCTGCGATGTCTTCGAGGCCCTGACATCCGTGCGTCCCTACAAGCGTCCCTGGTCGACATCACAGGCGCTCGACTGGATGTTTGCCCGTCCCCATCATTTCGATCGCAAGATGGTCATCCGTTTGGGCAGCGTGCTCAGCGACGGGCCGATCGGCTAAGACTTGTTCAGCGCCCGGTAAACGGCATGCATTCCGCATCGGCGAGAAACGCCGTGGCATCCGCCTCATAGCTTGCCTGCGGCGCCAGTACCCGCAGAACCACATAGCCTTCCAGGCCCGGATGCTCGACCAGGATGGTTTCGGCGAGCGCTGCGATCGGCGTCTTGCGGAGCTGCGCCACCTGCACCGGGGTCGCGACCAGCACGTCGAGATCGCCGGCAACGGAGGTGCGGTCGTTCATCGAGAAGACTTCGTTGGCGTCCCGGTCGTAGATCGCGACCGACCAGAAATCGACGCCGCCGCCAAGGGCAATGAGGGACAGCGGCTGGCGGGCAATGTCGAAATGGCAGACCGCGACCCGAAGATAAGGATCGAGGTTAGACAGGCCCACCGCATCGGGCGCAGCTGACAAAGGGTGGAAGACAAAGGGTGTGCCTTCGGCCGTCACCCTTGTATAGGCGTCGCGTCCGGTGAAATGCGGCACGCCGAGAATGATGATGATGTGCAGGAGCACCGCACCGAAGAAACCGGTCAGGATGGCATAGAGAAGCTTGCTCATTGGCCACATCCGATCTGCTCGATGACCGGCATGGCAAGACCGGACAGGCCCGTCGAGGCGGCCGCCGGGGTGTCGAGCAGTGTCAGCACCAGCTGGAATGAGCCGGCATCGGGGATTGCGAGCCAGTTTCCGGATTTTGCCGTGCGCGAGATCGTGATGTCGAATGTCCCGTCACGGCGCCTCAGAACCGTCTGGGAATTCTTCGCCGCCGGAAGTTCGGGACCTGCATCCAAGGGATTGCCGTCGGCATCGGCGGCATAAAGCGTCCACAGCCTCGCCGTGGGTGTGCGCCCGCTCATCCGGTAGGAGCAGGTCCCCGTCAGCGTCAACCCGTCCTTGTCGCGAGAGGCGGTGAACTGCAGCCCCTCGGCAGACCCGTAAAGCAGCCGCCCGCCCTTGGCCCGATGCGCCTTGGCGTAAGGATCGGCAGACGCCGTCTGCGCCGCCGGAAACGCCCGCCATCCCGCCACCTCGATTGCCCCGAACCCGACGGAGGCGTTCAACATCGACAACGCCGACAGGATCCCGCCTCCGAAGGCGATGACGAGCGCAGTGGCGACGATGAGGGGAACACGAAACACGGGCGGGTCGAGACCTTCGGCAATGCAGGCGCATTCGCGCCGGGCGGCAGTGCCCGAGGGGTATCACTGATTCGGGAGTGAGGGAAGTTTGAGGGCAGGGGGGAGCGGAACTTGACACAGCCGTTGCTGCACGTCGCACCGAGTGTCTTTCGTCCCCTCAGTTCGGAACGCTTACTGTCACACCAGAACTCCAATCCCGTGCTTCTCTACGATTGCGAGAAGCTTCAGGGCCGGGCCACTGGGGCGTTTCGAGCCATTTTCCCATTTCTGCACGGTAGAGGGGCTGATGTTGAGATAACGGGCAAAAACCGGTTGGCTTACATGGTTGCGCTCGCGCAGCGCCTTGATGGCATCCGGCGACATGGCGTCCGGAACAACGAGGCAGGTCTCGTCAAATCGGCGCATCGTCTGCTTGTCAATGGTGCCTGCTTCCAGCATGCCTGCAACGGCGCTGTGAATCGCCTCGAATGCGTCAGACTTATAGTCCGCTTTAGCTGTCATTGCAGATCTCCGTTATTGCACCGCTCTCCAATTCCGCTGCTATATCGTCCGTCGTCTTGCGGCGGTAAAGCATGGCCATTGAACGAAAAGCCTTGAGCTCGTCGTCATCGATGCTCGCCCTGTCCTGCTTCGCAAACAGGTAGGCGAACACCCAGAATTCGCCCGCCTTGGTCAGAAGAATTGCGCGTTGCCTGTTGTCGTCCAACCGCTTCTTGAATACGCCGCCGCCCAGATCATCGGCTTGTCCGCGAACGGTCTGAACAACAGCTTGGCATAGAGCCAAATCATCGATCCGGGCTTTCCGTGCCGCTCTAGCAAACCATGCCGTCTTGAACACCCGATATGATGTCATAAGCTAGCACCTAGTGCAATAGATCTCAGGCCGGCAATGAGCAATTCCGCCAATGAGCAGTGTAGATGTGTCGTGAGGAAGTGCAACTGCAGATATGAGTCTGCTGTCCTTCAGCATTATCGGCCGCTCATCCGCCGCCTGAGCTAGAGAGGGGCGGCACCTGTCTCTGCTTGGAAGGAAGACAAGATACGGGCGCTGGTAGACAGCTTGGTGAATAAAGGTCCGAGCTCCCGTTCGCCTACCGCAACACCCCCGCCGCCAGCGCTCGCTGGATGCCCCTGACATCCGTGCCCTTCTTCAAGGTCTTGGTCACCGGTTCATGGCTGCCCGACACCCAGATCTTCAGCTCGCTGTCGAGGTCGAAGGTGCCCGCGGTTTCGACGGAAAAGCGGGTGATGGCGCGGTAGGGGACGGACATGTAGTCGACCTTCGAGCCGGTAATGCCCTGCACGTCGATCAGGATCAGCCGCTTGTCCGTGAAGACAAAGACGTCGCGGATGACACGGAAAGCGAGAGAAACCTGCTCGCCGTCGATCAACACGCCATCCAGCCGTTTGGCGAGATCGGAAGGATCGACGCTCGATCCATGGCCCAGCAATCCGTCGAACAAACCCATCGTGATCCTCCATCTGTGGTTAGAGCGGAGATGGGAAGAGTCTCTTTCGTCTTCAAGCGCCCACTATCGGGCTGTCCCGTTTCACCCCACCTTCTCGTAAAACGCCTCCAGCGTCGCCACCTCCACGCCGAGCTTGGTCAGCGAGGCATGCACGCTCATGTGGCGTTCGTCATGCAGGATGAACCAGTCGTCGAAACCGAAACGGGTCTTCGAACCATCGGCATCCGGCACGTCGCGGGAATACTGCCAGCGGAAGGCGCAGCCGGACTGTTCGCCCTCTGCCGTACCGTCGATCAGCGTCTCGCGGCCCTCATAGCGGTTTTCGCCGCGCTTCAGGATCGTCCAGGTCAGTGTGTCGGAGTGGCCGTCGTCGAAGAAATAGTCTTCCGTCAACGACAGCACATTGGCGCTCGTATCGAAGCGTCCGCGGGCGTCGATCGTGAACCGGTTCTGGAAGCCGCCCAGCCTCCCGATGGTCATGCCATAGCCGCGCAGCGTGCCGGAGAAGAACTCCTCCAGAATGAACTTGGGCTCTTTGTCTGCAAAATCCTCGAGTTTCAAGGCATCTCTCCTGGTTTGCCGATTGGTCCGGTGAAACACGAGGGAGGCGGCTCCGGTTCCCTTGGGGTTCAAAGACGCACTTTGGCCCCTTACGCTTTTGCCACCGCCGCGCTATCTGGTCGTCAGACAACCCAATCCACGAGGAGGATCACCATGGGCAAGCGGATCGTATTCACCGGCGGCAGCGGCAAGGCGGGGCGCCATGTCGTGCCCTATCTCTTGAGTAAGGGACACAAGGTGCTGAATGTCGACCGCGCCGTGCTCGACGTTCCAGGCGTGCACACCCTGCTGACCGACGTCACCGATGCCGGCGAGGTCTTCAACGCGCTCTCCTGCCATTTCGGTTATGACGGTTACGAACAGCAAGGCGGCCCGAAGTCGGTGGATGCGGTCGTGCATTTCGCCGCTGTCCCGCGCATCCTGATGCATCCCGACAACAAGACTTTCGCGGAGAACACCGTCTCGACCTACAACGTCATCGAGTCCGCTGCCAAGCTCGGCATCAAGAAAGTGATCATCGCGTCTTCTGAGACAACCTATGGCGTTTGCTTTGCCGAAGGCGACAAGGACTACAAGGAATTCCCGCTCACCGAAAACTATGACGTCGATCCGATGGACTCCTATGGCCTGTCCAAGGTCGTCAACGAAAAGACAGCCCGGGCCTTTGCCATGCGGTTCGGCATCGATGTTTACTCGCTGCGCATCGGCAATGTCATTTCGCCCGAGGATTACGCAAACTTCCCCGGCTATCTCGCCGATCCGCCATGCCGCAAGCGCAATGCCTGGTCCTATATCGATGCCCGCGATCTCGGCCAGATCGTCGATCTCTGTGTGGCAAAGGACGGCCTCGGCTTCCAGGTCTTCAATGCCGTCAACGACACGATCACGGCAACGGTCCCGACCCGCGAATTCCTCGCCAAATGGGCGCCGAACACGCCGATCACCGGCGAGATCGACGGCTTCGATGCGCCGCTGTCGAACCGCAAGATCCGCGAGTTGCTCGGCTTCAAGGAAGAGCACGACTGGCGGAAATACGTGAAGGTCTGAGTCGACCTCGCGCCGTGCTAAGAAGGGCATGCGCACGGCGCGACAGCCGCTGACACCCAGGTCGCTTCCCCCATCGGCGCATAAGGTGGGGAACGCTCATTGCCTGTAAATTTTTACGGGTAAAATCCTAAATTGGTGGATGAAATGCGCGGGTTTTTCACATATGAGGAATATAGAAAAACCCTTAATTTCTAGGGTTTGTCGACGGCCTGAAGAACAGTCATGCACGAAAAGCGCATGGAAATCGCCAATTGCGCGCAGATCGAAGTGCGCGGCCAGAGCTTCGTCACCTTCGATGTGGCGATGCAGGGGCATGTGATCTCGACGATTGATGCGCCGTTGCTGTCGGGGCGCATCCTCTGGTCCCACGCGGCGATCCATGGCTATCGAGATTTCGATCCGCGGGAACGCACGGAGTTGGAAGTCGAGGTCGGCCGCATTTTGATTGGCGACAATACCGCAGAAAACGGCGAGTG
This sequence comes from Rhizobium sp. R86522, assembly GCF_042466255.1. Lineage (NCBI taxonomy): Bacteria > Pseudomonadati > Pseudomonadota > Alphaproteobacteria > Hyphomicrobiales > Rhizobiaceae > Rhizobium > Rhizobium sp. R86522. The sequence goes on along the minus strand of NZ_JAXHBX010000001.1, from coordinate 2,384,555 downwards.
GGACGAACGCCCTGTCAGCTGGCACTGATCATCAACCCGGCGCAATCCAGCGCGGCAGTTGCAGCGCCACACCGACCGCCAAGGCAAGAGCGGTCGTGATCGCCACGAAAAAGGCGAGCAGAAACAGCCCCGTCGCCCGGGCGCTGCCGATCCCCAGATCGCGGCGGAACCAGCGGATTTCCGCCTGCCCATACCACACGACCGCACCGACGAAGACGGCCGCCGCATAGGCGGTACCTCGCTCCCCCGGTATGGCCAGAAAATCAACCGAAAGACCGACCAGGAAGACGAAGGGCGCAGCCACATAGCACTGGCTGAAGAAGGGCGGCCGCAGCGTCGACCGCTTCAGAATCAGCCTTTTGTGCAGGATCAGCGTCACGGCCATGACCATCGGAAAGATCCCGAAGATGACCCCGCGCACGATGAGCAGGTTGGAGAAGGAATGGGTGAGTGCGGTGACCTCCGTCGGCGAGGCCACGGAAGGAAATGCCGTCGACAGAGCCTGCGAAAGCAACAGCGTGATCAGGAGAAACAGGGGCGGGCTGATCGTATCGTCATACTGGTCTTCCGGCCGGTCCTCCAGCTCGTCATCGGCATAGCGCATCATGCTGAGCGGCCGGGTGAAGGCGCGCCAGAAGGTCATCGGATAGAAGACCAGCCAGGAAACGAGCTCGTAGAGCAGTTCCTCCAGCGACTTCAACAGCCTCATGAAATCCATAGATCACCCCGCCTGACCGCCCGATGCCGCCGTGGTGGCGGCAGGGGGTGCGCAAACGATGCCAGCCGCGGCAGGTCGAGGCAAGGCCACAACTTGCCCCCGCTAGGGGCGAGCTTGCCGCGAAGCGGGGCAAGCCGTCTGAGCCATTTCCCGATCGTCACCCACCCCCGACCTTCACTTCGATCCATTTCCGGTGCTCGTCGGGGCTGGTGCCCTGCGATCCCCACGTCGCCTTATGGAGCAGCAATGGACTTGGTGAGCCGCAAGCCGCTGCCAACGGTCTTGCCGGGCTTCCATCCACACCGCTCGTAGAATGTCGCGGCATCGCTGGCGGCAAGGACTTTCAGCTCCCTTACCCCCTTGTCAGCGGCAAACAACTCGAGAGCCTGAAGCATCGCGGTTCCAAATCCGCGCCTTTGATGCTGTGGTAGGATCGCGACCATCCGCACCGTGGCAATTGCCGGGTCTGCGGTCGAAAAATCGAGCCGTACTGCGCCGATCGGCAAATTGTCCACGTCGTAGAGGAAAGGGACGTTGCCGACTTTGTAATCGTCAGGATGGGAAGCGTCGTAATCGTGCCGTCCTCTCAACTCGTACAGCACGAACTGCCTGATAGCATGATACGCTTTCCAGCCCACGTCGTCTTGAGGTGCCACTTGCCGCAAACCCATCATATAATCCTGTTTAAGTCGGCTGGGTGAGTGATCGCGCGACGGCCAAAGGTCGTTGAGCGGCCTCCCATCAGAAAGCCGGAATCTAGGCGGGCAAGCGGGCGAGAATGTGCTCTCCCTTGAGAATCGCCCCGCCACCTGCGAGTGTCGCGCGGTTCGAAACCTGCCGGAGACTGAATGCTCGCCCTTTTCCGCAAGACGCCGATCCTCGGCGCGCTTCTCGCCCAGGTCGTCGCCCTGCCGGTGGTGGCCACCGTGACGGCGCCGCTGTCGACCTCGGTCGAGCGCCTGCCGCTGATCGCGATCGCGCTCGTGCTCCAGGGCGCGCTTGCGGCACTGATCTGTGCGCTTCTGCGCCTTCCGCGCTGGTGGCTGCTGATCGCCTTCCTCTTTCCGCTCGCCATGGGCTCGGTCATGCTGCTCGGCAATCTGCCGGCCTGGCCCTTCGGCCTTGCCTTCCTCCTACTGGCGCTGGTCTTTTCCAACACCACCCGCGGCCGCGTGCCGCTCTATCTCACCAACCCCGAAACAGCCTCGGTCTTGAAGGACATGATGCGCGATCGTGGCGCGACCCGCATGCTCGACCTCGGCTGCGGCCTTGGCGGCGTGGTCCGCGCGCTGGACGGCGAGGGAAGGCGGGCGCGCGGTGTGGAGAACGCGCCGGCCGTCTATCTCGCAGCCCGCCTCATGTCGCGTATCTCGGGCAAGGGCGAGATCCGCCGCGGCGATCTCTGGAAGACGAATGTCGCGCAGGAAGACTTGGTCTATGCCTTCCTCTCGCCCGCCCCCATGGCCGCCCTCTGGCAGAAGCTGTCCAGCGAAATGAAGCCCGGCAGCCTCTTCGTCTCCAACAGTTTTCCCGTGCCGGATGTCGATCCCGACGAGATCTGGGAACTGTCCGATGCCCGCAAGACACGGCTCTTCCTCTATCCGATCGGCAAGGCGCAGGAGGGGTGAGGTCTTGCCTTCTGCCCACAGGCGGGGAGAAGCGGACCAAAGGCCGGATGAGGGCAGGGGACGCCAGGGGCAGCCGTATCCAGCACCGTTGGCGCCTCAGGTCCGAGGCCGCCGGCACCGCAGCGCGGATCAACTTGACCCAAAGCCGGCCGCGTCAAGCTTGGCCCGAAGCTCATCATCCGTCGCCTGTTCCAGAGACAGCAGGCCGAGATAGGCATCGCCCTCTTGGCCCAGCGTCGACCAGAAGGCCGGCTCGGTCTTCAAACCCTGCCGCCGCAGCGCCTGAATGGCGCTTTTGAACCCGTCACCGCCGAGCCCCAGTAGCCGCCGTTCCATCTCGAAATGGCGCCACCCGAACTGCTCGGCGACAGGCAGGGGACTGGCGAAGATTTCGAAATCCCACCCGCATGCTCGAAACGTCGCAATCACCGGCCGGTCCTTCGATACCCACTGCCAGATGCGAAAGCCGCTCATTTCGCCATAGAACCGCAGCACATTGGCAACAAAGGCCTCGTCATCCGGCGCACAGCAGAGAATGTCGATGTCGCTGGTCAGGGTGTCGACCCCGAGCGGTGGGGTGCCCGCGACATGCGGATCATAGGCCGCAAGCGCCTCCAGGATGCCAATTTGATGCACGGCAGTCTGATAGTCGGTCCGCGACACTGGCTCGCCCCCTCGCATGATTGGCCTGCGGACCTAACGCCGGAGGGGGAGCGCATCAAGGCGGGTGGTCGTGGGGGGCAGAGCAGAAGGCGGCTTTGCGCCAACAGCGGTCATCCTGTCTTTCCTTAAAGCTGTGTGATCCATTGATGTCCGGGATACATCGCCTCCAGCCAACATCGTAGGTCGGCTTTTTCCTGAACGTGAAGCTTCGGCAACGCAGCCTGGAAGTCTGCAGCATCTTTGGGCCGAATGTGTTTTGCCTTAAACAAAAGGACGAGAGCAGGAGCGAGATAAGGAATTCCGGATGGTGTTTCTCGAACGACAGTCGATCTAGGCAACTGCAACGATGGGTCGCGCTTGTAAATCCAGATTTCCGGGGTGCCATGTTCGATCATCATGTCTATTCGCCAGCAAGCGTTGGCCGTGTCGGCTCCCCACAATTGGTGGGTCTCTGGTCGAGGCCTCATTTCAGGAGCAAGATAAGCAAACATGCCGTTATGGACCTCGAAGAAATCTAGCTCGGGTAACTGGGCGCGAAAAAGATCGAGATCATCCGAAAGTATGCAGAACTCCAGGTCCTCATGATCGCGAGACTGGTAGCCCTGCCAAAGGTCCAGTGCCCAGCCTCCGACCACATACCAGGGTGAACTCTGGTAGCGGAAGCGCTGGAAAAGCAGTTCCGGTGTCCAGGCATCCCACGCATCATCGGGAAAATGCTGCATCCCCATCCTCTGCCTTTCTATCTACTCGACTGCCGCATTACTCAGTTAGGAATAACGGCCCTTCGCATCGCGGACGATGATATCATTGATGCGTCTGGCTTTCCGATACCACATGCCGCGTATGTCTGCTCCGGGCCGTCCTCAGCGATGCCCGACACGCGCCAACACCGCCCCTTGGCTCCGAATACCTGATTTGTCGCAGCCAGAAGTAGATCCCGCTCTTAACGGCATCAAAAGCTTTCTCCGCTATCGAAAAGTCCATGATTTCCAACGGTTTATTTAAAAATTTATTGGTGTGTCTGTTTTTGGTGGTACTGGCAAAACTGGGTGCCGACACCGCCTATGCGAGCGATGCGACCAGCCTTCGCCCGTCCTGCTGGGCTGAAGCCACGCTTTCGGATGATCCCGTTGCGGTGGCGCGCGATGAACAAAGATGGTCCTGCTCCGGCGCGGGCCAGGCGTTCTCGATCGCTGCCGAGCGTGTGCTGCTTCGCTTCGATATCGAACCCGATCAGACACCGCCGCGATATCTTCTCTCGAGGCGAAGCGCGCTCGAAGCCGTGCATCTGCTGGCGATCGACAAGGATGGTGGAATTCGCCAGACGTCCTATCCTTCCGCCTCCTTGCGCAGCTCGATGGCTGGTGGCTACTTCAATGCAGCCCTGCCTGATGTCACGGAGATGACCCGGCATGTCGTCGCGGTCGTTGATCTGCCCTCTCACCAGATGACATTGGAGCAAGCCTATCTTTCACCTGCGGACGCAGGCGCTGGCCGTGACGATCTGCGGTTTCTGCTGTTGATGGCCGGGCTCTCCGGCATGCTCGTCATGCCGCTGATATTCAATGCAGCATTCTACCGTGCCCTCCGGCAACCCTTCGTTCTCTGGCACTCGGCGCTGACATTGTCGCTGCTGATGACGCTTGTCGTTACATCAGGTCTGTCGGTCGTGTTCTTCGATCCTCCGCCCATGACGCTAAGCTGGATGACGACGCTGATCTTCGGTTTGACGATCGCTTCAGGCGCGATGTTCACCTACAGCTTCATCGAGCAAGGAATGCTGCATCCGCTCCTGCGGCGCATCCTTCCCTATTGTGCCGCATGGGCGATCTTCCTCAGTGTCTTCCACGCGAGCTTCCCCTTCGTGGCCCGTCCGGTGCAATCGACCGTCTACACGGCAGCATTTACCCCGGTTCTTGCCGTCTTTCTCTTCTCCATGATCGACTCATTGCGCCGCGGAAGCCGCGCCGCAAGGTTCCAGGCCATTGGCTACGCGCCATTGATACTGGTCGGACTGATACGGTTGGTGACGGGCGTAATGCCGGGACTGCCCAGCCAGGATGCCATGCTCCTATTCTATTTCGGCTGCATGTTTGAAGTGCTGCTCACAACGCTTGGCGTGGCAGATCGTTTTGTACTGATCAGACGTGAGCGAGATCGTGCGCTGAACGAGGCGGAGCTGCTCGAGCGTCTGTCTGAAACCGATCCGTTGACGGGTTTGCTCAACAGACGCGCGATCGAGCGCCATTTCGAGCAGCTTCGCACCGACCGCTTTACCGCACTGGCTGTCATCGACGTCGATCATTTCAAGGCGATCAATGATGGCTACGGGCATGGTGTTGGCGATGAGGTGCTGAAGGCAGTCGCTGCCGCACTCAAGGCCGGGCCGGACGTACGCGCCTATCGCCTGGGTGGCGAAGAGTTCCTTCTGGTGCTGCGCGGGCATGACGTCGATGGAGAGGCCGAGCTTCGCCGCCAGGCGATCCCGACGACCGTCGCCAGCGCCGTTCCTGCACTCGCCCGGGCCGTGACTGCAAGCATGGGCATCACGCTGATCTCCGGCGATGAAGGCTTTCCCGCTTTGTATGAACGAGCAGACAAGCTGCTTTACGAAGCCAAGAGGGCCGGACGCAACAGAACCCGCGGCGGCAACAGGGGAGAGGCAGTCGGCGAAAGCCCCGCACTCACCCTCACGCCACCACCCGCGCCTCGTCCTCATTAAGGCTGACACGCCAGGTGTTGCGGCCGTCGGCCTTGGCGGCGTAGAGCGCGCGGTCGGCCATGTCGAGCAGGCGCTCGAAGTCGCCCTCGGACTGTATCGTCCCCGAGACCGCGCCGACGCTGATCGTCACATAGGTGTTCCTGTCGCCGGTAAAGCCGTGGGCGATGCCGAGCTGGCGCACGGCGCGGCGTAGGCTCTCGGCCAGCGTCGGTGCCATGTCCCTGTCGGCGTCGGAGAAGATGGCGAGGAATTCCTCGCCGCCATGGCGCGCGAGATGCGCCTCCATCGGCAGGGCCCGGCGCATGGCGCGGGCCACCCGCTTCAGACATTCATCGCCCGCGCCATGGCCATAGGCGTCGTTATAGGCCTTGAAGTGATCGACATCGGCAACCAGCAGCACCACGCGCCGCGCCTCGTCCGGCACGTCCGTCGCAAGCCGCATCAGCTCCATTTCGGTGCCGCGGCGATTGGCAAGCCTGGTCAGCGGGTCGGTGACGGAGAGCCGGGCGAGATCCTTGTTCTGCCGCGACAACTCCCGCTTAAGCGCTTCGTTTTCCTGCATCTGCAGATGGCTGGTAAGCGCCTCCACCTCGAGCTGATAGGAGACCAGCAGCGTCATCAGCACCGTCGGCATGTAGACCGCCAGATGCTGGATGACATAGGAGGGGCTCGCCCCCTGCAGGAACCAGATGACCGAATAGTTGAGGCAGAAGGTGAAGATGCTGGCGCGCAGCGCCGGACGGAACGGCGAGGCGGCGGCAATCGTGATTGCCATCTGGAAGGTCGCGGCCGCATAGAAATAGGTAAGCACGCCCGGGCTCGAACTGGAGACGAGGATCGCGCACCAGCAGACATTGGCGAGAAGCGCGACGAGGATCGCCGCGATCTCCTTCTTCTCGATCGGATGATTGCCGGCAATGTAGACGAGCAGGCCAATCGCGATCGGCAGCATCACGCCGAAGCGCAAAACCGCCGACAGCACGGTGACATCGCCGAGCAACCACAGATCGAAGAGAAAGCAGGTGAGATAGAAGATCAGAACACAGACAACGGCAGCCTTCAGCATTCGGCTGCGCAAAGCTGCGCGATCTTCGAGAAACGCCGCATACTGCTCCACCGTCAATCGGGGCCTAGCGGGAAGTCCGAGCCATCTCATCATGGATGTCCAATCACCGATTGAAATATATGAACCGTCGAAACAGCCGAAATGTATGTTTGGCCCCCTTAATTTGGGGTGAAGGCGATGTGCCAATACGAGAAATCATGGATGAACACAAGCGACATGGTTAACCGTTGGTGAACGCTTGACGACCTGGAAAGCCTTGGAGACTGCAACCTGTTTCAATTCAGGATGGTAGGGAAGGGCGGGCGCAGGCCTGTGCCTCGATGGGACGCACAGAGTGCCGAAAGCCGACGCGTCGCTGTCGTGATTCGCAGCCACCGTGCTTGAGACGAAGTAAACTTGTGATTGTCTTAACGACCGGTCGAGCCGGTCGTTTCGGGCTCTATCGCAGCCTGTGCCGTGCCCGCCGGTGCCGAAAGCGCGTCGGCAGATTTCAGCCGTGTCGCAAGCTCCCGGATCAGGCGGGTCGATTGCGATGACAGCGAGCGCGGACGCACCATCGGCGGCAGAGCATCCGGATTGGCGGCATCTGCGACTTCGGGCTTGGCTTCCCTCTCCGGCATCGGCTGGTCGACGCCGGGGATCGGCTTGATGTCGATGCCCTGATGGGCATAGTCCATCAGCTTCTTGAAGGTCATGGCCGGCAGCGAGCCGCCCGTCATGTTGTTGGTCGAGGTGTAGTCGTCGTTTCCGAACCAGACGGCGGCGGTGTAATTGCCGGTATAGCCGACGAACCAGGCATCGCGGTAAGCCTGCGTGGTGCCGGTCTTGCCGGCCGTCAGGATCCCGTCAACCGCTGCGCGCCGTGCCGTGCCGATATAGGGGATCTTTGTCATCATCTGGTTCATCGAGCGGGCGGCCTGTTCCGACAGGATGCGCTCGGGCGCGGGCGCGTCGCGCTCGAAGTCGTAAAGCACCTCGCCGGCATAATTGACGATCTGCGCGATGCCGTGGCGGCGCGAGGCATAACCGTCGGCCGGTAGCACGGCATAGGCCGTCGCCTGATCCATGACGGTGACTTCCGACGTGCCGAGCGGGATCGTCACGTCCTTCTTGATCGGCGTCTCCACACCCATCGCCTTGGTCGTCTGGATGATCGCGTCGATGCCGAATTTTTCCTTGGCGAGCCGGACCGGGATCGTGTTGATCGATTTCGCCAGCGCCGTTTCCATGGTCACCCGGCCGGAAAAGCTGCGACCGTAGTTCTGCGGGCTCCAGTTGCCCCAGGCGACCGGCGCATCGACAACCACGGTTTCCGGCGTATAGCCGTTCTCCATGGCCAGCGCGTAGGTGTACATCTTGAAGGACGAACCGGGCTGGCGCAGCGCCCTTGTCGCGCGGTTGAACTGGCTCTCGCCATAGTCGCGTCCGCCGACCATGGCGCGCACCGCCCCGCCGTTTTCGACCATCACCAGGGCGCCCTGCTTGACGTTGTAGCTCTCGCCATATTCGCGCAGAGACGAGGCGACCGCCTCTTCGGCTGCCTGCTGCAGGCCAAGATCGATTGTCGTGCGCACGACCAGCGTATGATCCTTGAAGCGGGCGGCGATGCGCTGCACTTCCTCGAAGGCCCAGTCGAGGAAGAAGTCGGGCGCATCCTTCTCGTCGCGGTCGATGACCGAGGCCGGATTGCGGCGTGCCGCGACAACCTGGCCCTCGGTCATCAGCCCGCTCTGCACCATGTTGGTGAGAACGTCGTTGGCGCGGGCACGCGCCGCCGGCAGGTTGACATGCGGGGCATATTTCGCCGGCGCCTTGAAAAGGCCGGCCAGCATCGCCGCTTCGGCAAGCGTCACTTCGGTGATGTTCTTGCCGAAGTAGAATTGCGAGGCGGCTGCTGCGCCAAACGTGCCACCGCCCATATAGGCGCGGTCGAGATAGAGCGACAGGATTTCCTTCTTCGACAGGTTCGCCTCGAGCCAGAGCGCGAGATAGGCTTCCTTGATCTTGCGCTCGATCGACCGCTCATTGGTGAGGAAGAGGTTCTTCGCCAGCTGCTGCGTCAGCGTCGAGCCGCCCTGCACCACTTCGCCGGCCTTGGCATTCTCCGTCATGGCGCGCGCAAGACCGATGAAGTCGATGCCGAAGTGATCGAAGAAGCGCCGGTCTTCCGTCGCCAGAACCGCCTTGACCAGATGGTCCGGCAATTCGTCGACCGGAACGGAGTTTTCATGAATGATGCCGCGATGGCCGATCGTGTTGCCGTAGCGATCGAGGAAGGTGACGGCGAAATTGTCGTGGTTGCGCCAGTCCTTCTTTGTTTCCTCGAAGGCCGGCTGGGCAAGCGCGAGCAAGAGCACCATGCCCGCCGTGCCGAGCGTCATGGCTTCGCCGGCGATCTCGAAGCCGAGCTTCTTGAGGCCGCGCACACGGAAGCGACGGAAGAAAATGGTGATTTCTTCCCAGGCCTCGGCGAGGTCGTAGCCGGCATTCCAGAGCGTCGAGTCGAGCCAGCTGTCGATCTTGAGAAAGATGTGACGCTTCAGCTTCTGTGGCTTTTCGGCGCTGGTTCCAGTGTTGCCCGAAGCCGGCCGATCGCCGCTGTCGGCGCCGCCGAGGCGCTCCGCAGGCTGAAGATCGTCAGGCTTGTCGTTGTCGGCCACCGTGGCTTTTCCCGAAAACTTGTTGTCGGCTCCCTTGACGCGCCCGCCGATTGGGATCAGGACCCGGAGAGATTACGGGCGTGTCGTCATTATGTGAGTGATGGTCGATTTGCCGTAAAAGAACAAGCGGTTTCGCCGGCCATGGTGAACCCGGCGCGGCCCCGGATGCGCTTTTGGCGGCGGGCGTTGCACCCCGGCCACCGACTGGTCGAGGATAGCGGCCAGCACCGCAGCCAGATGCCACAGCAAGACCGAAAGACCACAGTCAGTTGAACGAGACGATGACCGAACAGCCCTTCTGGAAGACCAAGACGCTGGCCGAAATGAGCAACGCAGAATGGGAAAGCCTCTGCGATGGCTGTGGCCTCTGTTGTCTCAACAAGCTCGAGGACTGGGACACCGGCGAGGTGGTCTTCACCTCGGTTGCCTGCAAGCTGCTCGATGGCGACAGCTGTCGCTGCTCCGACTATGAGAACCGCCAGGAAACCGTGCCCGACTGCATCCAGCTGACGCTCAAGGGCCTGCGCGAAATCCAGTGGCTGCCGCCGACCTGCGGCTACCGGCTGATCGATGAAGGCCTCGACCTCTACTGGTGGCACCCGCTGGTCTCTGGCAGTGCGGAAACGGTGCATCAGGCCGGGATTTCCGCCCGCGGCCGGACGATCTCGGAGGAGGGGCTCGATGTCGAGGATCTCGAGGATTACGTGGTCGACTGGCCGATGCGAGTTGGAGAGGAACGGGATTGAGGGGCTCGCGGGCGGTGGGCCAGGTTTTATCATGCTGATGATGGAAACCATCGTCATGCTGGCTACTTCGCGGCCCGAGGACCTCGAAGCCCTTTAGCTCCACAATTCCGCACGCATCCAGGCCTCCGGCAGCAGCAGCCGCCCGGCAAGATCGTCCTCGCCGCCATCAAGCCTCAGCCATTGCCAGGCCTCGGCCCATTCGGCGGGGAGCGGATAGGGCGGCATGACACGGCTTGCCGGCCGAAAACCGGAGCGGCTGTAATAGGCGGGGTCACCCAGCACCAGCACCTCGGTCACACCCTCAGCTTTCAGGCGGGCAAGCCCCTCGGCGATCAGCGCCTTGCCTATGCCCTGTCGTTGATGCTCGGGATGAACGGCGAGAGGCCCGAGCAGGGCGACGGTGTCTGTTGCGCCTTCGAGCCGCCCCCGTGTGAACAGCACATGGCCGATCAGCCTTGCCCCGGTTCTGGCCGAAAGCGACAGAACGGCAGGGCCTGGGAGCAGCGCTTCGACGAGAGCGACAAGATCCTCCTGCGGAAACGCAGCAGCATACAGCTCTGGGATCTGGTCCCCATCGGCGGGCAGTGTCTCGCTGAGGGTGAAACTGTGTGGCATGGCGTTTCCTCCGGGCATTGCCTCCATCCCTAAGACGCTTGTGGTTGCGCGGCAAGCCCGGGATGGCGAGGGGTACACCCACCTCCCCCTTGACGGGGGAGGTGGCGCGAACGCGCCGGTGGGGGTGACCTGGCTACGAATTCGACCTTGTTGATCAACGCTCACGTCTCGCCCGTCACCCCACCCCGGAGCTGCGCTCCGACCCTCCCCCTCAAGGGGACGGTGGTCCGCTCCTTGCCCGACAGTTCATGTCTTGCTTATGGACGGCGCGATGTTGGGCGCGGTGTCAGGAAAACGCTGCGAAGAGCGAGGCTTTGCCTGCAAGCTGATGATCATAAATGATTTTCCGCTTGATACTTCCGCAGATCGATCCCTTCGCTATGACGCGCTACCACGACCAGGGAGGTTTGCGTGAAACTGTTTCTGATGCTGTCACTGTCCATCATCGGGCTTGCTGCTCTTGTGTTAGCCGCAGGCATGGCTCTTTCGCCGATGCGCGAGGGCCGGGCCGAAATCGCAATAGCAGTCCCGCCCGAGCGCGTGATCGCCGTGATCACCGATGTCGCTCGCCAGCCGGAGTGGCGCGACGGCGTTGCCTCCATCGAGGTCGATGGCGATGGCTGGGTTGAGACGACCACGCGCGGCGAGGTGATCAGCTTCGCCTGGTCAAAGCGCGAACCGTTGAAGCTGGCCCTGACATTCCGCTCCGATGCCGGTTATCATGGCATGTGGCAGGCGGAACTTGAGCCGCAGGCGACGGGCACGCTGGTGACGGTGGTGGAGCGCGCCACGATCGACAATCCGCTCAGTCGTCTTATGGCCCGCATGTTCTTTGATCCGCAGGCTTTCGCGGCACGTTATCTGCAAGCCTTGAAAATCGAAGCCGAGCGTTGAGAGGAGGAAACCCATGGCAAAGAGCGAGAAACCGAAGAAACCCACTGACTGGCGCAAGCGTTTTGGTGCTGCCAAGGAGCCGCATGTCGTCATGCTGTCTTCACCCTTCGCCGGTGTGCCGGCCGGCGCGATGATGCTGATCTCTTCGCCGGGTGAGATCGCCCGCTATGTCGCCGCCATTCCATCAGGCGAAACCCGCACGATCACCCGCCTGCGCAGCGATCTTGCCAAACGCGCCAAGGCCGACGCCATGTGCCCGGTCACCACCTCGATTTATCTGCGTGTGGTGGCCGAAGTGGCGCTTGACGACATGGAGGCGGGAAAATCGATGGACGAGGTCGTGCCCTTCTGGCGCATCATCGAACCGACGGAAAAGCTCGCCGCCAAGCTCTCCTGCGGGCCTGAGCGGATAGAGCACCTGAGGGCGCTGGAGGCAGGGTGACTTCCCGCCTCCCTCAAGGGAAGGGAGGGCCAGCTCCTTGCCCGACGAGATCGAAAGTGATGGAACGAGTTTCACCGCCGCCCCTTGACCCTCCCATTATGGGAAGGTCCATGTAGGGGACAGAGGTGATGACATGAATACGCAGAGTATCAACAAGGCTGCCACGACCGAGGCCACGACCGAGGAAGGGGCGATCCGTCTGCAGATCCCGGTCGAGGGCATGACCTGCGCCTCCTGTGTGCGGCGGGTGGAAAAGGCCGTGGCATCCGTGCCGGGCGTGGCCGAAAGTGCGGTGAATTTCGCGACCGAGACGCTGTCGGTGACGCCGGGGCCGGGCTTTTCGGCAGAAGCCCTGCTCGAAGCGATCGACAAGGCCGGCTATGAGGCCAAGGCCGAGACGCTGGTGCTGGAGGTCGAGGACGTGACCTGTGCTTCCTGCGTGTCGCGGGTCGAGAAGGCGCTGAAGACAGTGCCCGCTGTCGAGACGGCGAGCGTCAATCTGGCGACCGGCGAGGCGGTGGTGAAGGTGCTGGGCGGGGTGTCTGCCTTGCCGGCGCTGACCGCTGCCGTGGCCAAGGCGGGTTATGCCGTCAGGCTTTCGGGTGCCGGTGAAATGCAGGCCCTGGTGGAGAACGGCGACATCGGTGGCGAGGCACCTGCTGCCGGGCCTCCGTCCGCTGCGCATGTCGATAGCCGCGAGGCGCGACGCGAGAGGGAAATTTCAGGCCTGAAGCGCGATTTCCTGATCGCGCTGGTGCTGACCCTGCCACTCTTTACTCTGGAAATGGGCAGCCATCTCTATCCGCCGCTGCATCATGTGCTGATGGGGATTTTCCCCGGCAATACCCTCTATCTCAGCCAATTCGTGCTGGCGACGCTGGTGCTGGCCGGTCCCGGAAGAGGCTTTTATGTCAAGGGTTTTCCGGCACTTGTTCGCCTGACACCGGACATGAATTCGCTGGTCGCGATCGGCACTTCGGCCGCCTATCTCTATTCCGTCGTGACCACCTTTGCGCCTGAAATCCTGCCTGTCGATGCCCGGCATGTCTATTACGAGGCCGCGACCGTCATCGTCTCGCTGATCCTGCTCGGCCGGTTGCTGGAAGCGCGCGCCAAGGGCCGGACGGGGGCTGCGATCCGCAAGCTGGCAGGCCTGCAGGCAAAGACCGCGCGGGTCGAGCGAGACGGGGCGACGCGCGACGTGCCGCTGTCGGAGGTGAAGCTCGGTGACACCGTCGTGGTTCGTCCGGGCGAGCGTATTCCGGTCGATGGCCGGGTGATCGACGGGGCAAGTGCCGTTGACGAGGCGATGATCTCGGGCGAGCCGATCCCTGTCGAAAAGGGGCCGGGCGCCACCGTCATCGGCGGCACGGTCAACGGTTCGGGGAGCTTCCGCTTCGAGGCGACAGGCATTGGCGCAGACATGATGCTCTCGCGCATCATCCGCATGGTCCAGGAAGCGCAAGGGGCGAAACTGCCGATCCAGAAACTGGTCGATGAGGTGACCGCCTGGTTCGTGCCCGCAGTCATCGGTATCGCAGTTGTGACTTTTTTCCTATGGCTGATCTTCGGGCCGGAGCCCGCCTATACGCACGGGCTCGTGGCGGCGGTGGCCGTGCTGATCATCGCCTGCCCTTGTGCCATGGGGCTCGCCACGCCCACCTCGATCATGGTCGGAACCGGCCGCGCCGCCGAACTCGGCGTGCTCTTCCGCAAGGGGGAGGCGCTGCAGAGCCTGGCGGACATCGACTGGGTGGTGATGGACAAGACCGGCACGATCACGGCCGGAAAGCCCGAAGTGAGCGAGATCGTGACATCAGAGGGGTTCGACGAGGCCGAGGTGCTGCGGCTGACCGCAAGCCTTGAGGCGCGCTCGGAGCATCCCCTGGCGGATGCCATCGTGCGGGCGGCGGAGGCGCGGGGGATCGCCCTGTCTGTCGTGGAGAATGTCGAGGCCGTTGCCGGGTTTGGCGTGACCGGGATCGTTGACGGGCGGAAGATTGCAGCGGGGGCTGACCGGTTCATGGTGAAGCTCGGGGTGATGGCAGAGGGCGAGACATCGGATCTCACCGCCGCCGTCACCCGTCTTGCCGATGAAGGCGCAAGCCCGCTTTACGTTGCCATCGACGGCAAGCTGGCCGCGGCGATTGCGGTCGCCGATCCGATCAAGGAGACGAGTGAACAGGCGATTGCAGCCCTGAAGGCCCGCGGTCTGAAGCTGATGATGGTGACCGGCGACAACAGGCGCACGGCAGAGGCCGTGGCGAGGAAGGCCGGCATCCATGCTGTGGTGGCGGAAGTGCTGCCGGAGGGAAAGGTGAGCGCGATCAAGGCGCTGCAGGCGAAGGGTGAGAAGGTCGCCTTTGTCGGCGACGGCATCAACGATGCGCCGGCGCTCGCCACGGCGGATGCCGGGATTGCCATCGGCACCGGCACCGACGTGGCGATCGAAAGCGCCGATGTCGTGCTGGTCGGCGGCGACCTGATGAGTGCGCTGCAGGCGATCGAGCTCTCGGACAAGGTCATGGCCAATATCCGCCAGAACCTGTTCTGGGCCTTCGGCTACAATGTCGCGCTGATCCCGGTGGCGGCGGGGCTGCTCTATCCGCTCCTCGGCATCACCTTTTCGCCGATGCTGGGGGCGGCGGCCATGGGGTTGTCGAGCGTGTTTGTGTTGACGAATGCATTGCGGTTGCGGACGGCGAAGGTGACGGGGTTCTTGACCTCCCCTTGAGGGGGAGGTCGCGCGGAACGCGCGGGTGGGGTGAGTTGATGTGCGCCGCTTGTTCACCCCACCCCGGAGCTTCGCTCCGACCCTCCCCCTCAAGGGGAGGGTGGCGTGCGCGGAGGTCGGCGATTTCCGCCTCTCCCACAAGGCGAGAGCGAACGAAAGGAGAAACGACGATGACGATGAATATCGGCGAAGCCTCTCATGCCTCGGGCGTTTCGGCCAAGATGATCCGCTACTATGAGGAGATCGGGCTGATTGCGCCGGCGGGCCGGACGGCCTCGAATTACCGGGTCTATGATGCCGACAGCGTCAACCGACTGCGTTTCGTGCGGCGATCGCGCAATCTCGGCTTTTCGCTTGAAGAGACCGAGCGGCTGTTGAAGCTCTGGGACGATAAGGAGCGGGCAAGTGCCGAGGTGAAGGCCTTGGCGCTCGCCCATGTCGAGGAGCTGGAACAGAAGATCGCCGAGATGCAGGCGATGCGTGACACGCTGGCCCATCTCGCCGAGCGCTGCCTCGGCAATGATCGACCCACCTGCCCGATCCTCGCCGATCTCGAGGGCAAGCCGCTGCGGCAAAAGACCGCCGCAAAGGACAAGGCCGGGGACTGCTGCGGGGATTGACCTTGCCCCCATGGGAAGGTGCAGAAAGGGATTGGAAGCGACGGCTTGAAGCGGTCGGCAAATGGAAAGGACAAGACCATGATTGGACAGACGGTTTTCAAGATCGAGGACATGACCTGCGGGCACTGCGAGAAGACCGTGGTAAAGGCGCTGGCGGAGGTCTTGCCGGGCAAGGCGGTCACGATCGATCTCGAAGCTCGCAAGGCCTTTGTCGAAGGCGATGCGGTCCTTGCCGAACAGGCGATCCGCGAGGCGGGTTATACGCCGGTGCGGGAAGTGTGAGGGTGGAGGGAATAGCGAATAGTGAAGAGTTGGAAGGGGGCAGGTCGAACAGGCAAGGGCTTGATCGGCCTATAGGCGACTTGCATTCTACTCGCTACTCGCTACTCGCTACTCGCTACTCGCTGAACGTCTTGCAATCTCCTCGAACCTCAATATATATGTAGTATCGTATATATTTTGGAGACGCCGCCATGGGCAAGGACTACATCGCCATAACCCGGGATATCTCAAGCGGGATCAAGACCCTGCGCAAGGACATTCCCGATGTGATGCAGGGCTTTTCAGCCATGGCGGGCGCGGCGACCAGGGATGGGGCGCTGTCGAAAAAGGTGAAGGAACTGGTGGCGCTCGGCATTGCGATTTCCACCCGCTGTGACGGCTGCATCGGGTTTCACACCGAAGCGCTGATCAAGCTTGGTTGCACAAAGGCGGAATTCGAGGAGGCGCTGGGGCTCGCCGTCTATATGGGCGGTGGCCCCTCGCTGATGTATGGCGGCGACGCCATGGCCGCCTGGGAGCAGTTCGGCGGGCCGGAGGCCTGAAGGCAGGCGCAACCCGGCCCCGAGCTGGGGTCAAGCAGGGGCAAAGTCTGGTGCGACGGCGCTAGGTCGCGGCCCAAAAAATACCGGGCCAGCTTCATTTTGCGCGCTCTAAATTAGCGAAAAATTTGCCGCCTTCCGCCATGGTGAAACCCGATGCGGCGCTGTTCGAGCGTCGCGAGGGAGCAATGGCGGGGGCATGCAGACGGAGACGGGCGCAAGAGGGCGGTTGAACTGGCTGTTGCGCATGGCGCCCGAAGTGGAACGCGCAGAGGAACGGGATTTCGGCGCCGAACGCATCCGGCATCTGCGCCATGCGATCATCGTCGGCCTGATCGTCTACAACATCTACAATCTCACCAGCCTGCACCTGATGGCCGACATCCAGCCCTTCACGGTCGCCATGCGCCTCTTGGTGCTGGTGCCGGGCTCGCTGGTGATCTTCTATCTCGTGCCCCGCGTGCCGCCGGCGATCCGCGAATTGCTCCTGCTCGGCGGTATGTTCGTCGCGAGCCTGCTGCCGCTCTATTTGGTTTACATCTCGCAATCGAGCTATGCGACCTATACGCTGGGTGAACTGCCGCTCGTGCTGCTCTTCGGCAACATGTTGCTGGTGCTGCGTTTTCGCCTTGCGCTGATCTTCACCGCCGGTACCTGCCTGACGGCGCTTTTTGTCATCCACGCCAAGCCGGGGCTGGACGAGAACCTGATCTTTCCCCTGACCGTGCAGGTGGTGACCGGCCTCTTCTTCACGCTCTACGGCAACTGGCATGTCGAGAGACAGCGCTGTCTCACCTATCTCGCCCGCTACGATGCGCAAAACCGTGCCGACATTGCCGAGCGCCGCGGCGACCAGTTGCGCGACCTGACGCTGACCGACATGCTGACCGGGATTGCCAACCGCCGGCATCTCGACGAGACGCTGCATGCCTGGCTCGAGACCCGCAGCGACGTGCTCTTGCTGATGGTCGATGTCGATCACTTCAAGGCCTTCAACGACCGCTTCGGCCATGTCGCCGGCGACGACTGCCTGCGCCGCATCGCCTCGACGCTCGCAACCTTCGCCGCCCGTCACGAGGGCTTTGCCGCCCGCTATGGCGGCGAGGAGTTCACGCTGCTCTTTGCCGTGGACAAAGAGACCGGCGGCGCCTTCCTGGCCGACCGGCTGGTCCGCACCGTGCGCGAGCTTTCGATCCCGCATCCGGCCCGCGCCGACGGGCTTACGACCGTCACCGTCTCCGTCGGTTACGCTGGCACGGGTGAGGGCGGCGTGCGGGAAGCGCGCGATCTCATCACCCGGGCGGATCTGGCGCTCTACGAGGCGAAGAACGCGGGGCGCAACAGGTCGAAGGCGGGGTGAGGGGGGCTCGGTACGGCAGATGCAACGGAACTGCGCCCCTCTCCTGGAAAATCTGAAGTTTAGGCGGCTTGCGCTCGCCTAAGCCTTCGATTTTCCGTCCTCCCCCGCAAGGGGGGAGGTGGGTCACAACCAAAATAGGAAAATAATCCTTGACGCCGTGACGGTCGTAGGATAGGATTTTGACATGATCGGGAAGCTGTGGCCTTGAGGGCCAAGGTGATCCGGAGAGGTTTGGAAAGGGTCCGCTTGGCGGGCCCTTCTTTCGTTTCGGAGGGGGCCATGCTGGGCGAGGATCGACGTGGGGATCTGGACGAGGCGCTGCCTGATGTCATCGAGGTGAAGGCGGCAGGCGCTGGCGACCTGGTGACCCTGCTCACCGAATTCACCACCGAGATGCGCGCCCAGTTCGAGCTGTTTCGGCGCCTCAGGGCCGGGGCCGAGATCCTGATCGACGGGGCCGACGAGGCGCTGGCGAAACTGGCGCGGGCCGACATCAAGGCGGCGACCGATGCGATTGCGCTGATCGTGCGCACCCTGGAGAAGATCGATGCGCTTTTGCGCCAGATGGAGCGCGACCGACTGGATGCCGAGGAACGGCTGATCGAGGCGCGCGATCCGGAGGTTTTGCGGGGCGAGGTTGATGCGCTGATTGCGGCACGGGTCGAGGCGGAAGTGGCCGGACGGCTCGATGCGGCGGTGGCCGCGCGGATGGCGGAGGTGGCTGGCCTCGCCGAGGGGCGGGGGCCGCCGTGAGGGGTGATTGAGCCAAGCTTTCGAGGTCTGATGCTGAAGGAGGCTTGCCAACTGAACCGGTCCCCTCACTTGCGAAATCTGAAGTTTAGGCGGCTCGCGCTGACCTCAAGCCTTCGATTTCGCTTTCTCCCCCACAAGGGGGAGAGGGAGCGCGGGGCTGGCGGCGACGACCCCTCTCCCCTTTGTGGGAGAGGTTACAAAATCGAGGGCTTGAGAGCGATCAGGGCTAAACCTCAGATTTTGTTGGTGAGGGGATCGGTTACACAGGCACCGGATCAAACGGATGCTTCGTAACTAGCTGTTGCGAACACCTCGGCATGAGGGGCGCCCTGAGGGCTGACGCTGTTTTGCATAATCGCCCAAGGAGACTGCCGATGACGCCGAAATCGCTGGGGCGGCGGATGAGGGATCGGGTGGTCGAGACTGAACGGGCCGCATCCGTCATGATCGGGCAGGTCGCGGTGGAAGCCGAGGCGCTGGCCGTGAATGGCAGGAGGACCACAGCCGCTCTGGAGACTGTTTCCACGACCATGGCGCCCGAAAACTGGGCGGCGGCGGGGCTCGATGCTCCGGCGGCTGTTGGGGCTGGCATAGGGCATCGGGTGCGGGACGTGAGGGTGACGGCAGGGGCGATTGAGGATGGTGCAGGTGTCGCTGCTCGCCCGGAGGGACCACTCAACCTCTCGCAGCTCTCACCTTCCGATCTCGCCTTTCTCTCCCGTGACTGGCCGCTTCTGGCGCGGCCCGAACAACTTCCGCCTGACGGAGACTGGCGCAGCTGGCTGATCCTGGGCGGGCGGGGATCGGGCAAGACCCGGGCCGGTGCCGAATGGGTGCAGGCTGAGGTGCTGGCAGCGGGCAAGCGGACGGATTTGCGCATTGCGCTGGTGGCGGAGACGCTCGGCGATGCGCGTGAGGTGATGATCGACGGCGCCTCGGGACTGGCCCGGATCGCCAGGCGGATGCGGCCGGAGGTGGAAATTTCGCGGCGGCGGCTGGTATGGCCGAACGGGGCGATCGCCCAGATCTTCTCGTCCGAAGACCCCGAAAGCCTGCGTGGGCCGCAGTTTCATCTCGCCTGGTGCGACGAGCTCGCCAAGTGGAAACATGCCGACGAGACCTTCGACATGCTGCAGTTTGCGCTGAGATTGGGTGATGATCCGCGCCAGGTGGTGACGACGACGCCGCGGCCCGTGCCGCTGTTGAAGCGGCTGATGGCGGATGAGGGAACGGCGCTGACCCGGATGGCGACGGCGGCCAATGCGAGGCATCTGGCGCCGGGGTTCCTGAGCGCGCTCGCCGCCCGTTATGGCGGGACAAGGCTCGGGCGGCAGGAGCTCGATGGCGAGCTGATCGAGGACCGGCCGGATGCGCTCTGGAAGCGCGCGCGGCTCGACGAGATCGTGGTGAAGCTTTCAGAGCCCTTGCGGCGCATCGTGGTTGCGGTCGATCCGCCGGCCGGCGGGGTCTCTGCCTGCTGCGGCATCGTGGTGGCCGGGCTGAAGGAGAATGGCCAGGCGGTGGTGCTGTCCGATTGTTCGGTGGAGGGCACCGGCCCGGCTGGCTGGGCGCGGGCGGTGGTGTCGGCCTATCGGCGCTTCGAGGCCGACCGGGTGGTGGCCGAAGTCAACCAGGGTGGCGACATGGTGCGCGCCGTGCTCGAGGGCATCGAGGCGCGGCTGCCGGTGACGACGGTCCGGGCAACGCGCGGGAAGTTTATGCGCGCCGAGCCGGTGGCGGCTTTGTATGAGCAGGGGCGGGTGGTTCATGCCGGGCGGTTTGTCGAACTCGAGGACCAGATGTGTGATTTTGGCCCGGAGGGACTGTCGAACGGGCGCTCGCCGGACCGGCTGGATGCGCTGGTCTGGGCGCTGACGGCGCTGATGCTGGAGGGCGGTGGCGAGCCGCGGATCAGGGGGGTGTGAGATGGGGCTACCTCTCCCCTTTGTGGGAGAGGTTACAAAATCGAAGGCTTAGCCCGATCGAGGGCTAAACTTCAGATTTTGTTGGTGAGGGGATCGGTGATGATGGTGCCAATGGAACCGATCCCCTCACTTGCGAAATCTGAAGTTTAGGCGGCTTACGCTCGCCTAAGCCTTCGATTTCGCTTTCTCCCCCACAAAGGGGGGAGAGGGAGCGAGGCATTGCGGCATCGACACCTCCCCCTGTGTTGGTGAGGGGATTGGTTTAGCTGGCACCCTCACTCCCCACCATTGCGCAGCTCCGACAGAATATGACGGCAGACATCGTCGAGATGCTGCAGGACCTCGTCGTTCCAGAAGCGCAGGATGCGGAAGCCTTCGCCGCGGAAGAGGGCGTCACGGTTAAGGTCGTGGAGGCTGTCGCCGTGCTGGCCGCCGTCGACTTCGATGATCAGCCTGGCTTCGAAGCAGACGAAATCGAGGATGTAGCCGCGCAGCGGAACCTGTCGGCGGAACTTGGCGCCGGCCAGCTGGCGGTCACGGAGCGCGCCCCAGAGCATGGCTTCGGGTGTCGTCGGGTCGGTGCGCATCTGGCGCGCCCGGGCTCGAGCAAGGGGTTTTGGTTCGTGGCGCATGAGCTGGCCTGTTGGATTGGGTCAGTATGCGCCTTTGGGTTGTGGTGGCAAGAGGTGTGGTGCCAACGGAACGGGTCCCCTCACCAACAAAATCTGAGGTTTAGCCCTGATCGGGCTAAGCCCTCGATTTTGTAACCTCTCCCACAAGGGGGAGAGGTGTCGATGCGGCTGGCCCCGCGCTCCCTCTCCCCCCACTGTGGGGGAGAAAGCGACATCGAAGGCTTTGGCGAGCGCAAGCCGGCTAAACTTCAGATTTCGCAAGTGAGGGGATCCGTTCCATTATCCACCACACGAAAAAAACCGGCGCCCTTTCGGACGCCGGTTGATCACGCAATGCGGTGGGTAGGTTTACTTCGCAGCCGTTGCGGGGGCTGCCGGCTGGCGGACCTGGCGCCATTCGTTTTCGAGGCGCTGCAGGACGTGGGCCGGGATCGTTGCCGGGGCGGCGGTCTTGGTCGAAGTGTTCGTCTGCATGTCTTCCCTCCTCGGGTTTGGAAGTCTGGCCTCCAAACGTGTCTGTGGACTGAAAGTTCCACAGCGTTAAACCTTTGTAAATATGAACAGAACGAGCTCTAAACGATTGAAATTACTTCAATCGTTTTAATTCTGAACTTTTTTTCATGGCTGCCGTGACCAGGGCTTGGGACAAGGTCGGCTTTCTCTCTCCCAATGAGGAAATCACCATGCGGATCGACCGGCGAATCGTCTTCGCGGGGCTGCGCAATGCCGTGTTCGGCGGGCGGCTCTCCCAAGGGCAGGTGGAGGGCGTGGAGGCCGTGCTGACGCGCTTTTCGGCACGCGGCTGGGCCGATCCGCGCTGGCTTGCCTATATGCTGGCGACCGCCCATCACGAGACCGCCGGCACGATGCAGGCAGTGCGCGAGACGCTGGCGGAGACCGACGAGGAGGCCGTGTCGCGGCTGGAGCGGGCCTGGCGGGCGGGCAGGCTGCCGACGGTGACGACACCCTATTGGCGCCGCGATGATCAGGACCGGAGCTATTATGGTCGGGGTCTTGTGCAGATCACCCACCGGGAGAATTACGCGAAGATGAGCCGGGTGGTGGGGCTCGACCTCGTGGCCGAACCGGATCTGGCGCTGAGGATGGACGTATCCGCGACCATCCTGGTGGTTGGCATGAGCGAGGGGCTGTTTTCGGGGCTGAGGTTGTCCGACTTCTTCTCCGGCATGAAGGCCGACTGGACGGGGGCGAGGAAGATCGTCAACGGCACGGACCGGGCGAAGAAGATCGCGGTGACGGCGAGGACCTTCGACGCGGCGATCAGGGCCGGGCTCATGGTGTGAAGCGGCCAAGCGGCGCATTGAGCGGCGGCCCGCGCGATGCTATCGGCTTTTGCGCTGCAATAGCTCTTCGAGGTGCCTCATGATCCGCCATATCGTCTTCTTCACCGTCAGCCCCGACCATCTCGAGGCCGTGCGTGCGGGGTTGTCGATCCTGACGGAGATCCCGAGTGCAACGCGGCTCGAGATCGGCACGAATGTGAAGACCGACGGCTTTCACCGCAGCATCGACCTCGTCGTCTATGGCGAGTTTGAGGACGAGGCAGCTCTTGCCGCCTACAAGGCGCATCCGCTGTATGAGGAGAGCATCCGCCGGGTGAAGCCGCTGCGCGAGGAGCGGTTTGCGGCGGATTATGTGGTGGGGGACGCGGTGACGGCGCGGGTGTGAGGGCTCAGCGGCTCTGGCGCCGGCGCAGCAAGAGATAGAGACCGGCGAGGACCGATAAGCCGAGCAGGAAGAGACCGGCCTGGTTGAAAAAACCGCTGGTGGCAGTGATGTCCATCATGGTGCTTCCTCAAGGTCCGAGAGAAATGTTCGTGCCGGTAAGGGTGCTGCGCAGTTTTGCACGGGAACGGTCTGCTGACAAACCGTCCCGCTGCGGCACGAGACACGCGCCGCAGCGGGGCACCCAGTTCACATCTGCTTCTGCTCGACTTTGCCGAGATCCGGAGCATGGGCCTCAAGCGCAGCCATCGCGTCCGGCCAGCTCTTGGCGTCAATGTCGAGCGCAGTGCGGAGCCAAGCGAGTGTCATGCGCTGGGTAACAGTAAGGCGATCAGGGTCTTCATCGTCGGTTTCCTTTGCGTCATAGCCGGCAATGCCGCCGAGGCCGTGTTTTCCGCCAAAGAGTGTGAGCAGCGCTTCCGCACCCGGGGCGTGGCGATAGGGGTCGACGTGCCAGTCGGCGCCGCGCGGCGTCAGGTGTGGGTTGTCGTCGGCATCGCCTGTTACCACCAGGGTGCTGGTGGTCAGCGTCGAGAAATCCGGGTTGAGGGTGGTGTAGTTTGCCTGCGCGTAGTCGCTGAGGCTGTCGCCGCCAAGGCCGGGGGCGGCGAGAAGCACGCCCGCCTTGATGCGCGGCTCCGGACGGCGAATGCGGGTAACGGCCGGATCGGCGGTATCCGTGAGGCCCGCGCCGAGCAGCATGCCGACGGTCTGGCCGCCGAGCGAATGGCCGACGGCCGCGATCCGTGTGTGATCGAGGCGGCCTGATAGCAGCGGTACGGTCTGTTCGATGGTGCCGAGACTGTCGAGGATGAGCGTCATGTCGTCGAGCCGCGACTGCCAGAAGAAGGGATAGCCGGGCGCATCCACCCCAAGGCCCGCGACCTTCGAATTGGCATGGGTCGGCTGGATGACGACGAAACCATGGGCGGCATAGAAATCGACGAGTGGGCCATAGCCGTCCTTGGAGGGAGTATAGAGCGATGGGCCGTGGCCATGCGAGAGAAGGATGACCGGCAGGCTGTCGCCGGAGAGCGGTGTGGTGATGCGCAGATCGAGCGGGCGGCCTCGACCGGGCGCCGGCAGCGTGACCGGGTTGATGGTTATGGTGGCTTGCGGGGTCGGCGTCGGGATGGTGCGTGCTTTTGTGACGAGATCGTTCATGGAATGAAGCTCCGGGCTCTGGAAATTGCGGGGTGAAGGGGATAAGGATTAAGCGGAACGTCGTTCCGAATGTTGAGGCTGTATACGGAACGCCGTTCCGTTTAGCAAGGGCTGCGCGGGATTTCTCCGTGCTGCTCCAAACTGAGCATGGATAAAGAGGCCGAATTGGACGGGAATCACGGACAGGACGCAGGCGGATCGCGGGTGCGCGCCGATGCGCAGCGCAACGAGGATGCGCTGATCGAGGCGGCCAAGGCGATCTTTGCCGCGAGCGGTGTCGACGCGCCGGCCCGCGAGATCGCGGCACGCGCCGGAGTGGGTGTGGGCACGCTCTACCGGCGTTTTCCGAGCCGCGCGGATCTCGTCATCGCGGTGTTCAAGCGCGAGGTGGATGCCTGTACGGCGGAAGCGGCGGTGCTTGCATCAGGGCATCCGCCGGGCGAGGCGCTGGCGCTCTGGCTGCGCCGTTTCACCAGGTTCATTGCCGCCAAGCGTGGGCTGGCTCAGGCGCTGCATTCCGGCGATCCGGCCTTTCAGGCGCTGCCGGATTATTTTCGCCAGAATTTCGAGCCGGCTCTGGCCGGGCTCCTGGACGCAGCTGTCAAGGCAGGCGCCGTGCGGCCCGGTATCGAGCCCTACGAATTGCTGCGCGCCATCGGCAATCTTGCCGCGATCAAGGGTGCGGAACCGGAGGGCGAGACATCAGTGATGGTCGAGCTGCTGATCGACGGATTGCGCTTTGGTGCGGGCAAAGTATCGCCGGCTGCAGGCTGAGGCCGGCGATCGTTTGCAAGAGACGGCATAGGCGGGGCCCGGGCGATCGCGGCGGGCTGCCTGATCGATTTTCATTTCTGTCGAGGACACCCCCATGAAACTCCCCTTCCGTCTGCCCAGGGCTTTCGCCCGGGATCGAACCTCCGTGCGCCAAGAAAAGGCGCTTCATCCACGCCCCGGAACGGCGCTGGCGCTGATTGCGGGCGAGGGCGAGGCGCGCTGGACGGGGCGGAATTATCAGGCGCTTTCGCGGGAGGGGTTCATGAAGAACCCGGTCGCGCATCGCTGCGTGCGCCTGGTATCGGAGGCGGCGGCGAGCATCGCATTCCTCGCCTATAACAGCGAAACCGAGCGGCCGGAGCATCCCGCACTTGCTCTGCTGGCACGGCCCAACGGCGCGATGACAGGGGCGGATTTTCTCGAAACGCTCTATGGGCAGCTGCTGCTCTCGGGCAATTCCTACGTCGAGGCTGTGGCAGCCGGCGGACGGGCCTCGGCGCGGGCGGTGGAGCTGCATCTGCTGCGGCCCGACCGGGTGAGCGTGGTGACCGGGGCGGATGGCTGGCCGTCGGCCTATGATTACCGCGCCGGCACGAAGGCCAGGCGGATTGCGCTCGACGGTCTCTTGCATCTGAAGCTGTTTCATCCGCTCGATGATCACGAGGGTTTTGCGCCGCTGGCGGCAGCGCAGGTGGCACTCGATCTGCATAACGCGGCGGGGCGCTGGAACAAGGCGCTGCTCGACAATTCGGCCCGGCCTTCCGGCGCGCTGGTCTACCAGCCGAAGGAGGGCGGCAATCTCTCTGCCGACCAGTATCAGCGGCTGAAGGTGGAGCTCGACGAGGGTTATTCCGGCCCGATGCGGGCGGGGCGGCCGCTTTTGCTCGAGGGCGGGCTGGACTGGAAATCCATGGGGCTTTCTCCGAAGGACATGGATTTTGTCGAGGCGAAAAATGGGGCTGCCCGCGACATCGCACTCGCCTTCGGCGTGCCGCCGATGCTGCTCGGCATTCCCGGCGACAACACCTATGCCAATTACCAGGAGGCCAACCGCGCCTTTTATCGCCTGACCGTGCTGCCGCTGGTGACACGCACGGGGGCGTCGCTTTCGGTGTTCCTCGGCGACTTGACGGGCGAGACGCTGCGGCTAGTGCCGGATCTGGACACCGTGGCGGGGCTATCGGCCGAGCGCGATGCGCTCTGGGCGCGGGTGGGGGCGGCGGCGTTTTTGACGGACGAGGAGAAGCGCGAGGCGGTGGGGTATTGAGGGCTTTGTTGTGCCAAAGCACTGATCCCCTCACCAACAAAATCTGAGGTTGAGCCCTGATCGGGCTAAGCCCTCGATTTTGTAACCTCTCCCACAAAGGGGAGAGGTGTCGATGCTGCGGGCCTCGGCTCCCTCTCCCCCCTCTGTGGGGGAGAAAGCGAAATCGAAGGCTTAGGCGAGCGCAAGCCGCCTAAACTTCAGATTTCGCAAGTGAGGGGATCAGTTCCGCTGGCAATATCCCCCAGCATCACACGGATGCCAGTTACAGATGTCCGCACTAGGATGCTTGCTCTACCGATACGGACATCGCCTATGGAAACCCAGCCCCACCTCCCACCCGGTGCCAGCCTCACCCCCGACTGGATCACCCCTCAGCAGGAAGTAGCACTTGTCGCCTTCCTCGATGCCGGTGACTGGAGCGGCGAGCTGAAGCGGCGCGTGCGGCATTTCGGGTATCGTTATGACTACCGGGCGAGGAGCGCCACGGCGGAGAGCCGGATCGGGCCGCTGCCGGACATGCTCAAGGGGCTGGCGGAGCGGCTGGTGGCGGACGGGTTTTTCTCAGACGTGCCGGACCAGGTGATTGCCAATGAATATCTGCCCGGGCAGGGGATCAGCGCGCATGTCGATTGCGAGCCCTGTTTCGGCGAGGTTATAGCCTCGCTCAGTCTGCTGTCGGGCTGCGAGATGCGGTTTGGATGCCTTGCAAGCGGCGAGACGCGCGCAGTCATCTTGCAGCCGCGTTCGCTGCTGGTGCTCGCGGGACCAGTGCGGCGCGACTGGACGCATGCGATCCCGGCGCGGCGGTCGGACGTGATTGATGGCGTGCGGGTGATGCGCGTGCGGCGGGTGTCGCTGACGTTTCGGACGATGCGGTTTTGACCGCAGTTCGTGGCAGGCAGGGCCAGCCACGGCTTCATCTATCAATTCAACCGGCGGAATCAGATTGTGAACTTTCGCCGTCAAGCGACTCCACTGACTCGGCAATTCGCTGCCACTTCACCTGACGGGTGAAGCGCTCGGCTCGGGCTGAAGGGGAAAAGGGGCGCCGGCCGCAGCCTTGAGGGCGGGATCGTTCCGGCCGGCGCTCTCCTAAAAGCTAACTGCGAAAGATGAACAAATGACTGACTTCGGCCATGATGGCGGGGTGACCTCCGCGCGTCTGATCGGTGCTGTCGCGGGCTCCGCGATCTCGCTGGTCTATCTCCTCCCCAAACATCGCCGCGAGGCGGCCGTGCGTTTTCTGACCGGGGTTGCCTGCGGGCTGATCTTCGGCGGGCCGACGGGTCTCTGGGGCGCCGGACAGCTGGGGCTTGAGGGCCGGTTGTCGACGGCGGAGATCATGCTGGCGGGGGCGACATTGGCGTCGTTTACCGCCTGGTGGGGGCTCGGTGTTCTCGTGCGGCTGACGGGCCGGGCGGGGGACAGGGTGGGTGGGTGACGCAGTGACTCCTCATCCTGAGGAGCCCCTGCGCAGGCAGGGGCCTCGAAGGATCGCGCTTCGTTCTTATCGGTGGCCCTGACCCTTCGAGGCCCGCGCGGTGCGCGGGCACTTCAGGGTGAGGGCGATGGGGGACGCCGGTCTCTACCCTCCCCTTGACGGGGAGCCGGGAGCGGTTGTGTGACCGCCTCTCCCCTTGGGGAGAGGATCGCCGAGCGCAGCGGAGGCTAGGTGAGGGGGCGGATCGGCGAGGCGTCGAAGGTTCAACGTAAGCTTCGCTCCCCCTCATCCCCGGTGCAACAAGTTGCACCTGAGACCTTCGGGCACCTTCTCCCCGCTGGGGAGAAGAGGCAGGGACCCGCCGCTGCCGTGCCAACCGTTCTGCGTCCGCACGTCACCCCCACCCGCCGCATTGCGGCGACCTCCCCCCTCAAGGGGCAGGCAGGTGGGCACCGCCTTTGCGCGTCGCAAGGAGACCAAACCAAATCAACATCACGAGGAGACAAGCCATGCAGGCTTTGGAAACGGCGGGTGCGCCGCGGTTTTGGTATGCCGGGCTGACGCTGAAGGGCGTGGCGGGCGACGGGCGGTTTTCGGGTTATGCGAGCCTGTTCGGCGAGGTCGATCTTGGCCGCGATGCGATTGAGCCCGGGGCCTTTGCCGCGTCGCTGACGAAGCGCGGGGCGGGCGGTGTGCGCATGCTCTTTCAGCATGATCCGGCCGAGGTGATCGGCCGCTGGACCGAGATCCGCGAGGACGAGCGTGGGCTTTATGTCGAGGGCAGGCTCGCGACCGATGTCGGCCGCGCCCGCGAGGTCCATGCGCTGATGAAGGCCGGCGCGCTGGACGGCCTCTCGATTGGGTTTCGGGCGGTCAAGACGCGGGCGGACCGCAAGACGGGCGTGCGGCGGATTCTCGAGGCCGATCTCTGGGAGATCTCGGTGGTGACCTTTCCCATGCTGCCGACGGCGAGAGTGTCCAATGTCAAGCACAGGCGGTTCTACCGCGACAGGGAAACCGAGCTCGTTCGGCTGATGCGCCGGGCGGCTCGGTCGATGGCGAACAATCACTTCACGAAAGGATGAGCGACATGGAAGACGAGATGATGACGGGGCAGGACAGGACGGATGCGGTGGGGCGTGGGGCCTCTGCGGCAGGCGGGCGGAGCGGCAAGCGGGCCAAGGGGGCGCTGGCAAGGCTGGCACCCGAGGTGAAGGCGGCCCCCGATACGGTGACCTCGGCCTTTGCCGAATTCATGAGCGCTTTCGAGGCCTTCAAAGAGGCGAATGACGAGCGGCTCGGCGAGATCGAGGAGAAGCTTTCGAGCGATGTCGTGACCCGCGACAAGGTCGAGCGGATCAACAAGGCGATCGACGAGCAGAGCCGGCTTCTCGACGAACTGGTGCTGAAAAAGCGCCGCCCGGCGCTGGAACGTGTCGGCCGCGACGAGGCGGGGCTTGCCGAACACAAGGCGGCCTTCGAGGCCTATGTGCGGCGTGGCGATGATGCAGCGCTGCGTGACCTCGACCAGAAGGCGCTGTCGGCGGGAGTTTCCGGCGACGGCGGCTATCTGGTGCCACAGCAGGTGGACGAGGAGATCGGCCGCAGGCTGAGGGTGATCTCGCCGATCCGGTCGCTGGCGACCGTGCGGCAGGTCTCGGGCGCGGTGCTGAAGAAGCCGTTTGCTGCCTCGGGTTTTGCCTCGGGCTGGGTGGCGGAGACGGCGGCGCGCACGCAGACCGGCACGCCGGAACTGGCCGAACTCGCCTTCCCGACCATGGAGCTCTATGCCATGCCGGCGGCAACCCAAGGCCTGCTCGATGATGCCGCCGTCGACATCGAGGCCTGGATTGCAGCCGAAGTTGACATCGCCTTTGCCGAACAGGAGGGCGAGGCCTTCGTGTCGGGTGACGGCGTGCTGAAGCCGAAGGGGTTCCTGGCCTATGACCAGGTGGATGACGGCGCCTGGGAATGGGGCAAGATCGGCACCGTTGCCACGGGGGCGGCGGGGGCTTTCGCGGCAAGCGGTGCATCCGATGTGCTGATCAACGTGGTCTATGCGCTGAAGGCGGGACACCGGCAGAACGGCACCTTCGTCATGAGCCGCCGCAGCCAGGGCGCGGTGCGCAAGTTGAAGGATGCCGACGGCAACTATCTCTGGGCACCGCCAGCGCGCGCCGGTGATCCGGCCTCGCTGATGGGCTTCCCGGTCGCCGAATCCGAGGACATGCCGGAGATTGCGGCCAATGCGACGGCGATCGCCTTCGGTGATTTCCGGGCGGGCTATCTCGTGGTGGATCGCGTCGGTGTGCGGGTGCTGCGCGATCCCTATTCGGCGAAACCTTACGTGCTGTTTTACACCACCAAGCGCGTCGGCGGCGGCGTGCAGGACTTCGAGGCGATCAAGCTGGTGAAGTTCGGGGCGTGAGGGTGGCGTGCCCCTCCGCTTGAGGGCGAGGTGGTTTTGCGGCCGCGTGACCGCCTCTCCCCTCGGGGAGAGGAACGCCGAGCGCAGCGGAGGCGAGGTGAGGGGGCGGTTCGGCGAAGCGTCGAATAGTAAGCCTGAGCTTCGCTCCCCCTCATCCCCGGTGCAAAAAGTTGCACCTGAGCGCTGCGCGCCACTTTCTCCCCGCTGGGGAGAAGAGAGGGAGGCCCGCCACCGCCCTCATGCTGAGGTGGGCGCGGAGCGCCCCTCGAAGCATCCATCTCTCAACTCTTCAGGGTGGCCTCGCCCTTCGAGGCCGGGCGTGGCCCGGCGCCGCAGGGTGAGGGGCTACCTGCAATTCGTTTTCAAGGAACCTCCCATGACCATCATCGAACTCACTCCACCCGCTGTGGAGCCGCTGACGCTTGTCGAGATCAGGGCGCATCTGAGGCTCGATACGGAGGAGGAGGATGCGCTGCTTTCAGCGCTTGCCATCGTCGCCCGCGAGCATCTGGAGCGGGAGACGGGGCTGGTGCTGGCGACCAGGGATTTCAGGTTTTGCCTCGACGACTGGCCGGCGGACGGGATTGTGACCATTCCTCGCGGGCCGGTCCGGGTGGTGACCGCGGTGACAGTCTATGATGGCGAGGGTGAGCCGCAGGCTGTGGATCTCGATGGCCACTTGCTCGACGGTCAGGCGCGTCCAGCGCGGCTCTGGCTGCGGGACGTGCCTGAGCCGGGGCGGGCGATGAACGGGATCGAGGTGGAATTGTCAGCCGGCTTCGGCGAGAGCGGCGCGGATCTACCGGAGACGCTGAAGCGGGCGATGCTCACGCATGTCGCGGCGATGTATGCCTGCCGCGGTGCGGTCGCGGTCGAGGCGCAGCCGGCTATTGTGCCGCCCGGTTACGAGCGGCTGATTGCACCCTTCTGCCGGCGTGGGCTCTGATCATGGCGATGATGGATATCGATGCCGGGCGGCTGACGGCGCGGCTGGTGCTGGAGCGACCGGATGTGGTCGACGATGATCAGGGCGGGGCGGTGACGGGGTTCGTTGAACTGGCCCGCGTCTGGGCACTGATCGAGCCGCGCAGCTTTGCCGAAGAGGAAAAGGGGCCGGGGCTTGTGGCGACCGTCACGCATCATGTGACGGTTCGGGCCCGTGGTGATCTCGTGGCCGGGCAGCGCTTTCGCAAAGGCGCGCGGGTGTTCGAGATCCAGGCCGTGCGCGACCCCGACGAGACCGGTAGGTTTCAGGTGGCGCTGTGCCGCGAGGTGACGGGATGAGCCGCGGCGCCAGACAAGGGCGAGGGTCCGGACAAGGGCGCGGATCCGGGCAGCGGTGCGTGGCGCTGGAGGAGACGGGCATGCAGCTCGCCGAGATCTTGCGGCGGGCGCTGGCAGTCCGTGTGGCGAAGCGCAGCGATCGGACATCGAAAGACGGGGGCTCGATGGAGCCGGATGGGTCGGCGGCCGAAGGACTGGGCGCTGACGGACGCTATAACCGGGTGTCGGGTGAGGCGCAGACGGGCCGCTAGGCAAATGGAAGCTTCGCGGACACCGGCTGTGCGCGAGGGGCACAAAGGCGCCGGTAGGTGTTGCTTGGCACAGCTTGGGGAGAATGGAATATGACGAATGCGGTCAATGCCTTGCTTGCAGCGCTTCAACAGGCGGTCAAGGCGGACACGGCGCTGACGACCGCGCTCGGACCCCAGGGACTGTCCGACCGGACGATCCGGCCGCAACGCTTTCCGGCGCTTGTCGTCGGCGCGGTCGAGGCACGCGACTTTTCAACCGGCGAGGCGGACGGCGCTGAGATCCTGTTGACGCTCGAGGCCTGGAGTGCGGTCTCCCGACGTGAGGCCGAAGGGCTGGTGGCGGAGGTGAGGCGGCTGGCCGACAGCTTGCCGGAGATGCTGGGTGAGTTTCGACTGGTCAACTTTCGCCACCGTCGGACGGTGAGCCGGCGCGAGGTGAAGACGGGGTTGTTCGTGGCCGAGGCCGCGTATCGGGCGGTGGTGGAGTGAGGTAGCGAAGCTCGGAGCCGGGCGTCACGTGGGGCTGGGATGCCAGGTGTCTATGTTGGACCGCCTGCGGACAAACGGTTGTGTCCTCAGGGGTGCGGTGGCAGGCTGGTTGCTGTCGATTGACGTTCGATTCCATACATTTGCGTTGAAAGGAGTTTCGATGAAACGGGCTTTTCTCTCCATGGTCCTTTTGTCATCCACGCATTCGGTCAGTCTGGCATCGTCCTGCCCGTTGCCGGCAATGATCGATTTTTGCGTTACAGGTGCCGCCGACATCGAGCGCCTTCGAGAACTGGCGGAGCGACCAGGCTGGACCAAGGACGCAAACACAGACCGGGTGGATCGACCCATACCTCGATCTGGCTCGTTTACGGCCACCTCTCCTGACGGCTTTGCCTTCGCTGTATTCTATCAGGACTACGGTTCATTTGCGTCCGTGACCTGTACCTTCGAGGTCATGAGCTCCATCGGTGCCCTCGGCGGTACGACTGCCTGCGGCGCGCAGGAGGCTGAAACGTTCGAGACCGATCTTAAGACTGCTGTTACCGGCGAGATATCGAAGCAGACGAGTGATTTTGGCAATGGCTTCATGATTCGAGGCGAGTCGATGTGGATGCGCGCGGTCGTCAGTGCGGACGGAGGTATCACCAGTGCCTGGACGGACAGTCACGCGCTGAAGCGCTGACGACATCAAGACAACAAGGCTGTGGAACGCAAAGGCAGAATACTGTATCTTCGCGGTGGTTTTTCAATGGGAAGATCCATGGGCGAGATCGCGCAGAGCTTGAGCGGGCGGGTGGCGGATCCTGAGAGGTTTCCGGAGCTGCAGACCTTGCTTGCGCGGATCGACGCGGCCTGCAATCCCATCGAGGTGATCCTTTATGGGAGCCGTGCGCGCGGTGACGCCAACGCTCAGAGCGACTGGGATCTGAAGGTAATCGTTTCGGATGACGCGCCGGAGACGGTGATGTCGCCGCTGTTCGGCTGGCGTCTGCAGGAAGGCTCAGGGGTGCATGCAGACGTTTCCGTTGCGCGCCTTTCGGAATTCCAGGGGGACCTCGAAGTCGCAAATTCCGCAGCCAGCCATATCGTAGACGACGGTATCCTGCTTGTCCGCTGAACTGCACATCGCCAACGCGTTGCGGTTGGCGCGTGAGGATCTGGAGGCGGCGACCTTGCTTGCGGCTGCCGATAACCGCAATGACGCCTATCATGCACAACAAGCTGCGGAGAAAATGCTCCTGGCCCTTCTGACGGCGGAAGGTATCAGGGCCGAGCGCCGGGATAGCCACCGTATCGACGTGTTGCGGGAGCTTCTGCCCGACACGGATCCATTCAAGGCGCGGTTTGCAACACTGACTTTCTTGACGGTGTTCGCGACCACCTATCGCTATCCTAAGGATGCCGGTCGAATTCCGGCGCGGGCCGAGCGCGTTGAATTGGAAGCGGCACTCGCAACGCTGAAGCAAATCCTGACCGATCTCGCGGGGCATTTTGGCGTCGAGCTTCTCGCCTCGGATCGATTGCCAGCAGCGACGTCGAGCCCACCGCGCGCCTAGACCTTGACCTGTCCCCGCTTCGCAATCACCGCCAGCGCCAGGATGGCCGCGAAACCCGTGGTGGCGAAGAGGGTGGCAAGCACGAGGCCGGCATCGATGCCGGCGCGGTCGATGACGGCCGTCATCAGAACGGGGGCGGTCGCATTGGCGAGGTTTTGCGGCAGAGCGAGGCGCGCCGACTGGCGGGCGAAGCGGCTGGCGGAGAAGAAGGCGAGCGGCAGCGTGGCGCGGGCGAGTGTCGTGACGCCGGAGCCGAAGCCGTAGAGCGCGGTGAACATCAGCAGGCTCGAGGGCGTGCCGGATGAGAAGATCAAGAGCAGGGTGGAGCCCGTGAGCATGGCCATGCCGGCAAGCCCGGTGGTCACAGGCGAGGAGCGCTTGCCGAGCACCAGATCGAAGGCGCGGGCGGCAATGCCGAAGACGGCGCGCAGCGATCCGAGCTGCAGCGCCAGTGCCGGCGTCGCGCCGGAGAGTTCGAGGATATGCAGGAGCTGCGGCGAAAGGCCGAAGGTCATCAGGCTGGCGAGCGAGGTCGAGAGCGCAATCATGAGGAAGGCAAGCGTCGCCATGCGACGGCTCAACTCCAGCGGTTCCCGGGCGTCTGCGGCGAGGTCCTCAGCCGAGCGGGTGATCGCGATGCGGCCGAGGGACAGATGGATCGGAAGCGCCAGCACGAGCTGCGCGGCGGCGGCGGCGAAAAGCGCCCCGCGCCAGCCGAAGGCCTCACCGGCGAGCGTCAGCAGCGGCCAGCAGACCGCCGAGGAAAGCCCGGTGAAGATCATCAGGATGCCGATGGCGCGGCGGGAATTGTGGCCCTCGCGCTCGACGACGGCGGCAAAGGCCGGGACCGTCAGGGCAAACGATCCGCCGGCGCCGAGGATCAGCCAGGCGATCGCATAGGTGACGATGCCGGTCGAGAGCGCCAGCATGGCAAGGCCGGATGCCATCAGGACCGAGCCCATGGCGAGCACGCGGGCAGCGCTATGACGGGCGATCATCCGGCCGGTCCAGGGGCCGAGAAAGGCCATGACGAGCATCATCACGGTGAGCCCGGCAAAGGCGGTCTCGTTGGCAAGCCCGAGATCGGACGCCATGGCCCGGCCGAAGACGGCCGGCATTTCATAGGTCGTGCCCCAGCCAAGGATCTGCGAGACCGCAAGCGCGGCGACGAGGAGGGTGCGGGGCATGTTCATGGGAGACTCGAGGGGGAGTTTGCAATCGGCAGGAGTGTTTCTTCTAGGCCGGTTGTGGGGCGGGCGATAGGGCGAAATCTCAGGGGCTGCGGTGTTGGGGCTTTTCCGGGTTCGCCTAGCCTTCGATTTTCCGTTCGCCCCCGCCGGGGGAGAGATGGGGCGCCGGCTGAGCCTCGGCCCTTCGAGGCCCGGCGTTGCCGGGCACCTCAGGGTGAGCGGACGTTCGAGTGTGCCGTCTCCACCCTCCCCTTGAGGGGGAGGGTCGGACCGCAGGTCCGGGGTGGGCTGATTCCGATTCCGGCTGTGCCCTTTCTGATGGTGGTCACCCCCACCCGCCGCTTTGCGGCGACCTCCCCCCTCAAGGGGGAGGTGGGAGCGCCGCCGGCGCCTCGCCCGAAAACAATCACAGACATCATCAAAGGAGAGACGCCATGGGCGCGCAGAAGGGCAAGGATCTGTTGCTGAAGGTCGAGGATGGGGCGGGGTTTGTGACGGTGGCGGGCTTGAGGGCCAGGCGTCTTGCCTTCAATGCGCAATCGGTTGACGTGACCGATAGTGAAAGCGCCGGGCGCTGGCGGGAGCTGCTGGAGGGGGCAGGTGTCAGGCGGGCCGGATTGACGGGCTCTGGCCTGTTCAAGGATGCCGCTTCCGATGCGCTGATAAGGGCGGCCTTCTTTGCCGGTTCGATCCTGACCTATCAGGTGGTGATCCCGGATTTCGGCACGGTGACGGCGCCGTTTCAGGTGACGGCGCTGGATTATGGCGGCAATCACGACGGCGAGGTGACCTTCGAGATCGCGCTGGAATCGGCCGGTGCCGTTTCCTTCGCGGCGCTGTGAGGCGGCCATGCGGGGCTATGAACGCGAGATGCGCGAGCCGGTGACGGTCAACCGCGCCAACCGCCATCGCGGCGAGGTCGAAGGCGTCATCGACGGTGAGCGGCGCATCCTGTGTCTGACGCTCGGCGCGCTTGCCGAGCTCGAGACCGCTTTCGGCGCTGACAGTCTCACGGATCTCGCGACACGCTTTGCCGGCGGACGGCTGAAGAGCGCCGATCTGACGCGTATCCTCGCCTGCGGATTGCGTGGCGGGGGCAACCGGGTTTCCGATACGGATGTCGCCGAGATGGCGGTCGAGGGCGGTGTAGCGGGTGCAGCGAAACTGGTGGGCGAGTTGCTGGCCGTGACCTTCGGGGCCGAACCGGGCGCACAGGATCTGAGATCAGGCGAGGGCGGCAGCTCCCCTTGAGGGCCGCAGGCGGGCGAGCGGCGCGGCCGTTTCCCTGGGGATCGGTGATGACGCTCGGTCTCTCCCGCCTGCGGCTTTCTCCTGATGTGTTCTGGGGGCTGAGCTTGCCGGAGCTGGCGGCGATGGCGGGGGCTTTCGGTGAGCCTACCGGCCTGTCGCGGCGGGAGGTGGAGACCCTGATGCAGAAATTTCCAGATTGAGCGTCGGCGTGACCGCCTCTCCCTTCGGGGAGGAGGTGTGTTGCAGATTGCACCCCCTCGCCCTTCGAGGCCCTCACGGGGCGAGGGCGCCTCAGGGTGAGGGGAAAGTGCTGCCAGGCATCACGGATGTCTCTTGCCTGGCCGTCAGACCCTCTCACGAAAAGGACGTTTCCATGACTGATGACGACACACTGGCGGTCGCAGTCGACCTCGATGCGGCGGCAGCGCTTTCCGTGCTCGACGATCTCGAAAGCCGGTCGGCGAGTTTTGGCCGGGCGCTGACCTCGGCGTTGAAGGGCGCGACGACGGGCGGCAAGGGGCTGGAGGAAGTGTTGCGCGGGGTCGGGCTGCGATTGACCGATATTGCGCTCGCTTCGGGTCTGAAGCCGCTCGAGACAATGCTTGGCAATGCAGCGGGGAACCTAATCGGCAGTCTCTCCGCCGGGCTCGGATCGTCGATTTCGGGCGGGGTCACGGCCTTTGCCCAAGGCGGCGCGCCGGGACGGGTCACCCCTTTTGCCGACGGCGGCGTCGTGGCGGCACCGACTTACTTTCCGATGGCCGGTGGGAGCGGGCTGATGGGCGAGGCCGGGGCGGAGGCGATTTTGCCACTGAAACGCGGTGCGGACGGCGCGCTCGGGGTGGCGTCCGAGGGCAGCGTTGCAACCACGGTCATCCATTTCCAGGTGACGGCGAGCGATGCGGCAAGTTTTGCCAGAAGTGAGGGGCAGATCACGGCCATGCTGGCGCGCTCCGTGGGGCGCGGACGGCGGGGGATGTGAGTGGGGTAGGGAATGGGGAATGGCTTACCCCTCATCCGGCCCTGCGGGCCACCTTCTCCCCGCAGGCGGGGAGAAGGAAGGGGCGGCCGGCGCCCGGCCTGTGCTCAGGCGACGACCTCCAGATCCGTGGCGCGAAACTCGTCGGCGGTGGCAAGGATCGGGACGCCGTGGAATTTTGCGCAGGCATAATGCAGGCAATCGCCGAGGTTCAGACCGTGGCGGCCCTGGCGGAAGCGATGGGCGGCCTCCGAGGAGAGCCGCACCGTCTCTGCGGCTGGCGGCAGATCGCGGATGTCGATGCCGCGGGCTTCGAGAAATTCCGTCACCAGGGCCTGAACTGCAGGCACCGGAAGATCGAGCTTGTCCGGGCGGGCGAGGCCGAGAACCGTTTCGAGGACCGCGACCGGTGATGTGAACGGCCGCGTGGCGGACGCGAGCGCATCTGACACGCGCTGTGCTTCCGGCTCGTCTGAGAGAAGGGCGATGATCGCGCAGGCGTCGACGAACATCAGTTGTCGTCCCACAGGTCATTGAAGACCTCGCGGGGAAGGGGGCTCCGGGCCCGCTCCGCCAGCACGACCTGGTGTTTTGTCCTGAGGCGCGCGGCGGTTTCCAGCGCTGTTTCGGCGCGATTGCGCCGTTCGATCGCCTCCTTCATGGCGATCACGATCGCATCGGTGATGCCGACGCCTGCCATCTGCGCAAACTGCCGCGTCAGCGCATCGGCTTCCGGATTGTTGACGTTGATGGCCATGACGGCTCCATGTAGATGTTTTTCGCTTTCAATGTAGATGGTCGTGGCCGGTTTTCCAAGGGGCGCCAGGCGCGCTGCCGTCCGGAATATCCGCGTGCGCTGCCGCCAAAGACAGATGTCGTCAGCCCTACAGATCACCGCTCAGGCGCCCGTCTGACATTTCTCTTTTCTCTTTCTC
Organism: Rhizobium sp. R86522; assembly: GCF_042466255.1. Taxonomy (NCBI): domain Bacteria; kingdom Pseudomonadati; phylum Pseudomonadota; class Alphaproteobacteria; order Hyphomicrobiales; family Rhizobiaceae; genus Rhizobium; species Rhizobium sp. R86522. Next base: position 2,346,798 of record NZ_JAXHBX010000001.1, on the reverse strand, counting down.
GCAGTTTTATCGAACGGAGCCCATCATGGCCTTTCACGAACAGCGTTTTCCGCTGCGTCTGTCGCTGTCCACGAGCGGCGGGCCGGGGCGGCAGACGGATATCATTTCGCTCTCCAATGGTCGCGAGGCGCGCAATCGGCGCTGGCGGTTTTCCAGGCGCCGCTATGATGTCGGCACCGCAGTGCGCTCGGTCGCGGATCTCTATGCCGTGCTGGAGTTCTTCGAGGCGCGCGGCGGGCAGCTGCATGGGTTTCGCTTTCGCGATCCAGTCGATGGTTCGTCGGCCCGACCCGGGATGGCGGTGACGCCGCTCGACCAGTGGATCGGGGCAGGTGACGGCGAGACTGCGGCTTTCCAGCTGGTGAAGGCCTATGGCGATGGCGCGGCGGTCGAGCGGCGGCCGGTGGTGAAGCCGGTGGCGGGATCGGTGCGGGTTGCGCTTGACGGGGTGGAGCAGACGGGTGGGTTTTCCGTCGATGCGACGACGGGGATCGTCACCTTTGGACCCGGCCATGTGCCGGAAGAGGGAACGGAGATCCGGGCGGGTTTCGACTATGACGTGCCCGTTCGTTTCGACGCCGACCGGATCGAGATTGATCTCGAAGCCTTTCGCGCCGGGCGCATTCCCTCCATTCCGCTGATCGAGGTAATCCCATGAGAAGGCTTCCTGAAGCGCTTGCCACCCATGTTGCGACCGGCGAGACGACGCTGTGCCGCGCCTGGCGCGTCACCTGCCGGGACGGTTTTCGGCTCGGGTTCACCGAACATGACCAGCGGCTCGACTTCGCCGGCACGGTCTTCGAGCCGGGTACCGGCTTCTCAGCGACTGAGGCCAGTAGTGCAAGCGGTCTTGCAGCGCCCGGGGCTGAGGTGCGGGGCGGATTTTCGAGCGAGGCGATTACCGAAGCCGATCTCGCAGCCGGGCGCTTTGACGGGGCGCGGGTCGAGTGTTTTTTGATCAACTGGCAGGCGCCGGAAGACCAGCACGCGCTTGTTACGGTGCAGGAAATCGGCGAGGTGAGCCGCGCGGGGCCGGGCTTTTCGGCGGAGCTCCGCAGCTTTGCCCATCGCCTGCAGCAGTCGGAGGGGCGGATCTACAACCGCCGCTGCGATGCGGATCTCGGCGATGACAGGTGCCGGGTGAACATGGACGTTGCGAACCGCCGGGTTATGGGCGTCGTTGCGGCGGTGTTGGCGGGGGACCGGCTGACGGTCTCTGGCCTGCCGGGTCTGGGCGAGGGGCATTTCCGGCTCGGGCATGTGAGGTTCGACGACGGGCCTCTGGCCGGCAAGCGGCTGGCCATCGAGGAGAGCAGTGCTGTGGTGGGTGGGCTGATGACGCTGAGGCTGTGGTTGCCGCTGGAGGCGCGGCCGGCCGAAGGGAATGCCGTGATGCTGACGGTCGGCTGTGACAAGAGTTTTGCCACCTGTCGAGCAGTCTTCGGCAACCCGCTGAATTTTCGTGGCTTTCCGCACATGCCGGGCAGCGACTTTGCCTATTCCTATGTCAGTGGCGATAGCACCCATGATGGCGGGGTGTTGTATCGGTGAGGGCTTAAAAACCCTCCCCTTGAGGGGAGGGTCGGACCGAAGGTCCGGGGTGGGGTGAGCCTGGCTTGCTTCTCTTCGGTTCACCCCCCACCCGCCGCTTCCCGGTCATCACCTTCCCTCCGGAGCTTCCCCATGTCCGTCAACTTATCCGTCCTGGCGATTGCCGGGACCTGGATCGGCACGCCCTATCGGCATCAGGGATCGGTGAAGGGGGTGGGCTGCGACTGCCTTGGGCTCGTGCGCGGGATCTGGCGGGAGCTTTATGGCGCCGAGCCCGAGGCTGTGCCGGCCTATGCGTCCGACTGGGCGGAGCGGGCGGGCGAGGAGCGGTTGATCGCGGCGGCCGGGCGGCATTTTCAAGCCGTGGCCTCCTTGGCGGAGAGCCGGCCGGGCGATCTCGTGCTGTTTCGCTTTCGGCCGCATCTGGCGGCGAAACATGCGGGCATTCTGGCCTGCATGGCTTGGGAAGGGGGCGGCTTTGACATGGACGCCGACGGGGCGCGGTTTCCGGCGGAATACGCTCCTAGTCAGCCGCCGCCCGACGCCTTCATCCATGCCTATGAACAATCGGCGGTGACGCTATCGGCGCTCGTGCCGGCCTGGCGGCGCAGGATTGCCGGCATCTACCGCTTCCCCGAAAGGATCTGAAGATGGCGACCATTCTTCTGCAGGCGGCGGGTGCTGCCCTCGGCTCCGTCTTCGGTCCGGTCGGAGCGGCGATCGGCCAGGCGGCAGGCGCGCTTGCCGGCAGCATGATCGATCGGAGCCTGCTGTCGGGCACCCGCGAAGTGAACGGTGCACGGCTGTCTTCGGCGCGTATTTCAGGCGCCAGCGAAGGCACTGTCATTCCGAGGCTCTACGGCACCGCGCGGCTGGGCGGCACGCTGATCTGGGCGACGCGTTTCGAGGAAGAGACTGTGACCGAGCGTAGCGGCGGAAAATCCTCCGGCGGCACGCGCACCACGACCTATCGCTACTATGCCAATCTGGCGCTTGGGCTCTGCGAGGGGTCGATTGCGGGCGTGCGGCGGGTTTGGGCGGACGGTCGCGAGCTCGACACGACCGAAATCGAGATGCGCGTCTATCGCGGATCGGAAAGCCAGCCGGCCGATCCGCTGATTGCGGCGAAGCAGGGGGCGGCCAATGCGCCGGCCTATCGGGGGCTAGCCTATGTCGTCTTCGAGCGGCTGCCGCTCGACGATTTCGGCAACCGCATTCCGCTGATCCAGTTCGAGGTGATGAGACCCGTCGGGGCGCTGGAAGAGAAGATCCGGGCGGTGACGATGATCCCCGGCGCGACCGAGCACGGCTATGCGACGGTCCGGGTCTCGGATGCACCGAGCGAGGGCGCGAAACGCTGGCGGAACCGCAACACGCTTGTTGCAGCGACGGACTGGCAGGCCTCGCTCGACGAATTGCAGGCGCTTTGCCCTGATCTCGAAAGCGTGGCCCTGGTCGTTGCCTGGTTCGGCACGGATTTGCGCGCGGGCGACTGTCGGGTACTGCCGGGGGTCGAGGTGGCGTTTCGCAACGAGGAGAGCCGGCCCTGGAGTGTCGCGGGGCTGGCGCGGGGTGATGCCTATGTGGTGTCACGCCACAGCGGTGGTCCAGCCTATGGCGGCTCGCCGAGCGACGAGAGCGTCATCGAGGCGATCCGCGACCTGAAGGCACGCGGGCTGAAGGTGACGCTCTATCCCTTTGTGCTAATGGACATTCCCTCCGGTAACGGCCTGCCCGACCCCTATGGCGGGGCCGAGCAGGCGGCCTATCCCTGGCGGGGACGGATCACGGCCTATCCTCCCGGAAGCGACAAGACGGCCGCGGCGCGGGCGCAGGTCTCCAGCTTCGTCTACCGCGGTGACGGGTATCGACGTCTGGTGCTGCATTATGCGGCGCTTGCCGCCGCTGCCGGCGGGGTCGACGCCTTCCTGCTGGGCTCGGAACTGCGTGGGCTGACCGCCCTGCGCGACGATGCCAACGCCTTTCCTTTCGTTGAGGCGCTGGTGGCGCTCGCCGGTGAAGTGCGCGGTCTGCTCGGCGGCGGGACGGCGATTTCCTATGGCGCCGACTGGACCGAGTATTTCGGCCATCAGCCGTCGGATGGCTCGGGCGATGTCTTCTTTCACCTCGATCCGCTCTGGGCGAGCCCTCACATCACCGCCGTCGGGATCGACAACTATATGCCGCTCGCCGACTGGCGTGACGAGGATCTCGAGGCGGAGAGCCCCGATGGCTTCACCGGTGCCGACGATGCCGAAGGTTTTGCCCGGACGCTGACATCGGGCGAGGGCTTCGACTGGTTTTATGCCAGCGAGGCAGACCGCAGGGCACGGGTGAGGACGCCGATCACCGATGGCGCCTATGGCAAGCCCTGGGTCTTCAGGTTCAAGGACCTGAAATCCTGGTGGGAGAACCCCCATTTCAACCGGATCGGCGGCGTCGAGCAGGCGAGCCCGACGGCCTGGGTACCTGGCATGAAACCCTTCTGGATGACCGAAGTCGGTTGCGGAGCGGTCGACAAGGGAGCGAACCAGCCGAACATCTTCGTCGATGCCAAATCGGCCGAGAGCGGAAGGCCTCACTTCTCGGCGGGTGCGCGCAGCGACAGCCAACAGCGCCGGTTTCTGGAGGCGCATCTCGACCACTGGGCCGGCAGTCTCCTGCCGCCTAATATGGTCGATCCATCGCATGTCTATTCCTGGACCTGGGATGCGCGGCCCTATCCGGCCTTTCCGCAGAACACGGCGCTCTGGGCAGATGGATCGAACTGGCGGACAGGGCATTGGTTGAACGGCCGCGTGGGTACGGCGACACTGGCCGACACGATTGCGGCGATCCTCAGGGATCATGGCTTTGTCGATTTCGACGTGTCGGAAGTGGCAGGCGATCTCGGCGGCTATGTAAAGGGGGATCTGACCTCTGCGCGCGACCTGATCGAGCCCTTGCTCGACTTCTTCCAGATCGACGTGATCGAGGACGCCGGGCGGCTGAAATTCCGCACTCGGCCGACGGCGAGCCTGGCTGCCCGCGAGATCAACGTACTTGCCGACATCGCCGATCGCCCGCTGTGGAGCGAGACGCGCGGCCATGACAGCGATTTTGCTTCGGAAGCGCTCGTGACTTTCTATGATCCGGCGGCGGATTATGTCGAGGCGAGCGTGCGCTCGCGCAAGGTGGAGGCGGCGACCGATCGGCAACTGGCCCGCGACCTGCCGGCGGCCATGCCGGAAGAGACCGCACTTGCGGCCGCCGAAGGCTGGCTGCGTGACAACCGGCTGGCGCGGCGCACGGTTCAGCTGGCGCTCGGGCCGCAGGAGATTGCGATCGAGCCCGGAGACGTTCTGCGTTTTCCGGAAGGGCCAGAGGGGCGGTTCCTGGTGCAGGGCATCGACGAGGGCTTCGAACGACGCCTGACCCTCAGGGCCTTCGCGGGCAAGGTCTCCGCACCCGTGCCGGTGGTTGAACCCGGACGGGTGGTCGACGATGGCGGTGCGGCCGGCTTTGCGCCGGTCGTGCAATTTCTCGATCTGCCGAGGCTGGAGGGTGCAAGCCATGCCGGTGACGCGAGCGTTGCGGCATATGGCCGTCCCTGGCGGCGGCTTGCGGTATCGAGCTCTCCGGAAGCCGAGGGCTATCGGCTCAGGCTGACGCTGGATCGGCCAGCGACCCTGGGACGGCTTCTGGAGCCGCTTGCCCCCGGACCTGTCGGGCGCTTCGATGGGGCGAATGCCCTTGTAGTCGAGGTTCTAGCAGGAGCCTTTGCCTCGGCGAGCCGCATGGCTGTTCTCTCCGGCGCGAACCGGCTCGCGGTCCGGGCCAATACCGGCGGCTGGGAGGTCGTCGGCTTTGTCGAGGCCGAGGAGGTTGCGGTCGGACGCTTCCGGCTGACGGGCCTTTTGCGCGGGCTGGGAGGCACGGAGGACGCAGTCGTGGCTGGTGCCGCAGCCGGGGCCGAGGTCGTGGCTCTCGACGAAGCGGTCCGGCCGCTGGGGCTCGGGAATGCCGAACGCGGGGCCGCACAAAACTGGATCCTCGAGCCGATGGGGCTCGTGACAGAGCTTTCGGGGCCACATGTCTTTGCCGGCGGATTGCGGGCGGAGACGCCGCTATCGCCTGTGCATGCGAAGGTGCTGCGGCAGGCCGCGGGCGATCTTTCGATCAGCTGGATCCGGCGCAGCCGCATCGAGGCCGATGCCTGGACAGACGGGGAGGTGCCGCTCGACGAGGCGCAGGAGCGCTACCGGCTGGAGATCCTTGATGGCGGCACCGTGCTTCGTGTGGCCGAGGTGACCGAGCCCGCCTGGACCTATGCCGTCGCCGATGAACTGGCAGATTTCGGCGCGCCGCAGACGGCGCTTGGCCTCCGCATCCGGCAACTCGGACGGCTGGCCGCCGGCCTGCCGCTCCTGGCGGTGGTTCCCGTCGATTGAAAACCATTCAACAGGAGGATGACATGCTGGAGATGAAACCATGGTACCAGTCGAAGACCGTCTGGGGCGCCCTGATTGCGATCGCTGCCCCGCTTCTCGGCAGGGCCGGACTGGAGCTCGGCGGCGCCGAGCAGGCCGAAATTGCCAATGCACTGACGACGCTTGCCGGCACGGTCGGAGGATTGCTCGCGCTCTACGGGCGGCTGACGGCGACGAAGGGCGTGGGTGGGTGAGGGCGGGCCGATGTTGCCAACTGCACCGATCCCCTCACTTGCGAAATCTGAAGTTTAGGCGGCTTACGCTCGCCTAAGCCTTCGATTTCGCTTTCTCCCCCACGATTGGGGGAGAGGAAGGCCAAGGCCGGCCGCGTCATCTCCTCTCCCCTTTTGGGAGAGGTTACAAAATCGAGGGCTTAGCCCGATGAGGGCTAAACCTCAGATTTTGTTGGAGAGGGGACCGACAAGGTGACCTCTGCGTCTTGCCCCCTGTGTGACGGTCGTGATTGGCTCCCGACCGTGATCCACACTCTGAGTCCACGCATTCATTTGCCATTCAGACGCCTTGCGGTAAATAATTTGCCAAAGTGGACGTCATCCAAGAAGAAGCAGCAATGGCATCTTTCATGAAATACGCGGGCCTGGCACTGGCCGTGACCGTGGCGGCTCTGCCGGCGACGGTGGGCGATGCCGTGGCGGCGGATTGCAGACAAGCCGCGGAACGCGTGGTCGCCGAAGTCGGCGGGCAGTTGCTTTCCGTGCACGAATCGGGCGGTGAATGCGTGATCGTCGTGCTCGTGCCGGGCAACGGCAACGAACGGCCGCGCAAGGTCACGATGCGGGTCGCCGAGTGACCCGCCTCCGGGATTGAAGAGCTTTCCGCACCGAGGGGTGAACGCATGCGCATTCTCGTCGTCGAAGACGATGTCAATCTGAACCGCCAGCTTGTCGAGGCCCTGCAGGAAGCGGGATATGTGGTCGACAAGGCTTTCGACGGCGAGGAAGGCCATTTCCTCGGCGAGACCGAACCCTATGACGCCGTCATCCTCGACATCGGCCTTCCCGAGATGGACGGCATTACGGTGCTGGAGAAATGGCGCGCCGCAAGCCGGGTCATGCCGGTACTGATTTTGACCGCTCGCGACCGCTGGTCGGACAAGGTGGCCGGTATCGATGCAGGCGCCGATGACTATGTCACCAAGCCTTTCCATGTCGAGGAAGTGCTCGCCCGTATCCGCGCCCTGATCCGCCGTGCGGCAGGCCATGCATCCTCGGAAATCGTCTGCGGCCCCGTCCGGCTCGACACCAAAAGCTCGAAGGCCACCGTCGAAGGCGTGACGCTGAAGCTCACCTCGCATGAGTACCGGCTTCTGTCCTATCTCATGCACCATATGGGCGAGGTCGTGTCGCGGACCGAACTGGTCGAGCATCTCTACGACCAGGATTTCGACCGCGATTCCAACACGATCGAGGTCTTTGTCGGCCGTCTGCGCAAGAAGCTCGGCGTCGACATGATCGAGACCGTGCGCGGCCTCGGCTACCGAATCCAAGCCCCGGCGAAATGAGGATCCGCTCGCTCACCGCGCGCGTCCTGATCCTCGCCACGCTCTGGTCGGCGCTGGCCCTGGTGACGATTGCGGTAGCGATTTCAGCCCTCTATCGCCAGGGTGTCGAGCGCGGATTCAACAATCTCCTGCGCGCCCAGCTCTATAACGTCGTCAACTCGGTCTCGATCGGCGATAGCGACAGCCTGACCGGTTCGCCGGCGCTGGGTGATCTCCGGTTCTCCCAGCCAGCAACCGGTTGGTATTGGCTGGTTGAGCCGCTCGGCAACTATGCCACGGCACCGCTCGCCTCCGCCTCGCTCGGGGTCGCAAACCTGGCCGTCCCCGACGTGGACGCAACACCCTTCGACCAGAACTACGAACGCTATTACGAAATGACGGATGATGTCGGTAACCAGATAAGGGTTGCCGAAACCGAAGTGGTGCTCGACGACCAGGGACGGGCGGCGCGCTTCCGCGTGTCTGGCAATCTACAGGTGGTCGAGGACGAGATCGCCTTTTTCACCAGCCGTCTTTATGCGGCTCTCGCGGTGGTTGGTATTGGCGGCCTCGTCGTCAACGGACTTGCCATTCTCTATGGCCTGAAACCGCTCGACCGCGCGCGCCGGGCGCTGGAACGAATCCGACGTGGCGAGGCCGAGCGGATCGAAGGCGATTTCCCCAGCGAAGTTCAGCCGCTTGCCAACGAGATCAACGCGCTGATCGACAGCAACCGCCGCATTGTCGAGCGGGCCCGCATGCAGGTCGGCAATCTCGCCCATTCTCTGAAAACGCCAATCGCCGTGCTTTTGAACGAGGCGCGCACCCTGGAGAAGAACCAGGCCGAAGTCATCGCGACCCAGGCCGAGGCCATGCAGGCGCAGGTAAGCTCCTATCTGAACAGGGCGCGGATCGCAGCCCAGCGCGACAGCGTGCTGGCCCGCACCGAAGCGCAGCCCGTCATGGAGCGGCTGGCGCGGGTGATGCGCAAGCTGAACGCCGATATCGTGTTCGAACTCGATGTCGCGCCGGACCTGACCTTCGCGATGGAGCAGCAGGATGTCGAGGAAGTTGTCGGCAACCTGCTCGAAAACGCCTCCCGCTTTGCCCGAACCAAGGTCGTCACCCGGGCCGTGATGACGACCCGTGATGGCGACACGACCGACGGCCGGCGCGGCTGGATCGAGGTGGTGGTCGAAGATGACGGGCCGGGGCTTGCCCCCGACCAGATCGGCGAGGCGCTGAAGCGCGGCCGAAGGCTCGACGAGAGCAAGCCCGGCACGGGGCTCGGGCTGTCGATCGTCAAGGAGATTTCGGGGGAATATCAAGGCTCTTTCGGCCTGTCGCGCGCCGGCATCGGTGGGCTTCGCGCACAGTTGATCCTACCAGCTGTGACCAAGGACACTGCGTGATTGATTTTCCTGTGAAATTACATAGGTGTATAAGATGGCCTTGAGCCGGTCGAAGGCCGCGATCCGCTTCGCGCGAAACGATCGGCCTAGACAACAGAAATCGACGGGACTTGGAACGGTCTGATGGGTGTGAAGCACTTCGGGATACTTGCAACCACTGGCCTCGTGTCGCTCGCGCTTGCGGGCTGCACCACTTCGGGCGGCGGACGCAGCGCAATCGCCAATTCCGCGGTCTATATTTCTGCCTTGCAGGGGGGCATCGTATCCCGGACTGGCGTCGAACTCTCGCGCAGCCAGACGCAGCGGGCGCTCGAAGCCGAATATCGCGCGCTTGAGGCTGCCCCCGGTGGCCAGCCTGTAATCTGGGCAGGCGGCGAGGTGCGTGGGGAGGTCATTGCAGCCGCCCCTTACCAGGTCGGCCAGCAGAACTGCCGCCAGTTCACCCACAAGGTTTTTACGGACGGGCGTGAACGCCAGGCCCGCGGCGCTGCCTGCCGCAACCCGAACGGCACCTGGACGCCGCTGAGCTGAGGCGAACCCGGGGCTGCTGATCCCGAGGATTTCAATCATTTGAACGCGCCTCCCACTTGACTTGGGTCAAGGCTGGGCGGGTTATGGTGACTTAGAGAATTCTTGCGGCCAAACGCCTCAACTTTCCGTCAGGCGAGGTTTGGCTGTTGGAAAGCACCTGTCCTTGACGTAATTGAGTTTCATGTTGTTCTGGATCATCTCCGCGCTTCTGACGGTCCTTGTTGCCGTCGTCCTGCTGTCCCCCTTGCTGCGGGCTTCGGCCCGAGCGACGCGTTATGACGAAGGCGAGGCGGCGGTCTATCGCGACCAGCTGCGCGAGCTGGAGCGGGACAAGGCCGGGGGGCTTATTTCTCCCGAAGATGCCGATTATGCGCGCGCCGAAATCGGCCGTCGTCTGCTGGCGATCGCAGGTCGGGAGAAGGCCGGTGGCGAAGGCGAGGGGGACGAGCCCGCTGATGCCGCGGCGAAGCGTTCCGGCCGCCGTCGCTACACCTGGTCGCAAGCCTTCATCCTGCTCTGTCTTCCCGTGATCGGGCTTGCGGGCTATCTGGAAATCGGCAGCCCGGGCACACCCGATGCGCCGCTCGAAGCACGCATTGCCGACCCCGGCGACGATGTCGATCTGTTGGTGGCCAAGGTGGAGCGGCATCTCGCGACCACACCGGAAGACGGGAACGGCTGGAACGTTCTGGCGCCCGTCTATTTTCGTATTGGCCGCTATGACGATGCCGAGCTTGCCTTTCGCAATGCGATCCGCATTCTCGGGCCGGATGCCGAGCGTATGAACGGCCTCGGCGAGACCGTTGTCATGCGCAATGACGGGATCGTCACCGACGATGCCCAGATGGCCTTCCAGGCGGCGCTGAAGCTCGAACCCAACAATCCGCGTGCCGACTTCTATCTGGCGCTGGCGCTCGAGCAGTCCGGTCGCCGCGCCGAGGCGCTCACGGCCTTCCAGAACATCGCCAAGGCCTCGCCGCCGACGGCCCCCTGGATGCCACTGGTCAACCAGCATATTGCGGTCAACAGCGCCGGCGTGCCGTTGGTCAATCAGCCCGCGCCGGCGACACCGGAAGGCGAAGCTCAGGCTCAGAACCCGGCAGCCCCGGGCAACCCGACGGCCGAGGACGTTGCCAACGCCGGAGCCATGTCGGAGGCTGATCGCGGCGAGATGATCCGCGGCATGGTGGCGAGCCTCGATGCACGGCTGAAGGAAGATCCGAATAATTTTGAAGGCTGGATGCGGCTCGTCCGCTCCTATGCGATGCTGAAAGACAAGGAACGGGCAGAAGCCGCGCTCAAGGAGGGCCTAAAAACCTTCCCGGCCGACGGCGCCGAGGGCCAGCAGCTGCTCGCCATGGCGAGGGAACTCGACCTGTCCGTTGAGGAGGTGAGCCAATGACCCGCAAACAGAAACGCCTGGCCGTGATTGGCGGTGGCATGGGTTTCATCCTGACCGCCGTGCTTCTGGTGATGTTCGCCTTTGGCCAGTCGATCGCCTATTTCTATGTGCCCAACGATCTTGCCGAATCCGATGTCCAGCCGGGCACCCGCATCCGCCTCGGCGGACTGGTCGAGACGGGTTCGCTGGTGCGCGGAGAAGGCTCGACGGTAACCTTCACAGTGACCGACACCCTGAGCCAGTTGCCGGTGACCTATACCGGCATCCTCCCCGATCTCTTCCGCGAGGGGCAGGGGGTCGTCGCCGAAGGTCGCTTCGAGGGCATGGGCAAGCTGTTCGTCGCCGATACCGTTCTCGCCAAGCATGACGAGAACTACATGCCGAAGGACGTTGCGGACCGTCTGGAGGCGCAAGGGGTTCAACTGAGCGGCAAGGAGAAGATCCAATGATCATCGAGCTTGGCCATTATGCCCTCGTTCTGGCGCTTGCCACCTGTCTCGTCGTCTCCATCCTGCCGGTGATCGGTGCGCGCCGCGGCGACGCGGCGATGATGGCGGTCGCGACCACCGGCACCTACGCGCTCTTCCTGCTCGTGGGCTTTTCCTTTGCGGTTCTGACCTACGGCTACGTCGTTTCCGACTTTTCGGTCCAGAACGTCTACGAGAACTCCCATTCGCTGAAGCCGATGATCTACAAGATCTCCGGCGTCTGGGGGAACCATGAAGGCTCAATGCTGCTCTGGGTGCTGATCCTGGCTTTCTTCAGCGCCATGGTCGCCTTTTTCGGTACCAACCTGCCGGACCGTCTGAGGGCGAATGTGCTGGCCGTGCAGGCCTGGATCACCGCCGCCTTCACGCTCTTCATCCTCTTGACCTCGAACCCCTTCATCCGCCTTTCGCCCATTCCGGCCGAGGGGCAGGACCTCAATCCGGTCCTGCAGGATATTGGCCTCGCGATCCATCCGCCGCTGCTCTATCTCGGCTATGTCGGCTTCTCGGTCTGCTTCTCCTTTGCGATCGCTGCGCTGATGGACGGTCGCATCGATGCCGCCTGGGCGCGCTGGGTACGGCCCTGGACGCTGGCTGCCTGGGTGTTCCTGACCGCCGGCATCTCCATGGGCTCCTACTGGGCCTATTACGAACTCGGCTGGGGCGGCTGGTGGTTCTGGGATCCTGTCGAAAACGCCTCGTTGTTGCCCTGGCTTGCGGGCACGGCGCTCCTGCATTCGGCGCTCGTGATGGAAAAGCGTGACGCTTTGAAAATCTGGACGGTGTTGCTCGCCATCATCGCCTTCTCGCTGTCGCTGCTCGGCACCTTCCTGGTGCGCTCCGGCGTTCTGACTTCGGTGCATGCCTTCGCCACAGACCCGACGCGTGGCGTCTTCATTCTCGGCATTCTCGTCATCTTCATCGGCGGCGCGTTCATGCTCTTTGCCCTGCGTGCGCCGCTTTTGAAGGCCGGCGGCTTGTTCCAGCCGATCTCGCGTGAAGGCGCGCTCGTCCTCAACAACCTGATCCTGACGGTGTCTACCGCCTCGGTGCTGATCGGCACGCTCTATCCGTTGTTGCTCGAGACGCTGACGGGCGAGAAGATCTCGGTCGGTCCGCCCTTCTTCAACATCACCTTCGGGCTTCTGATGATCCCGCTTCTGCTGGCGGTACCCTTTGGGCCGTTCCTCGCCTGGAAGCGCGGCGATCTGCTCGGCGCCTTGCAGCGCCTGTATGTGGCAGCGGCACTTTCGCTCGTTCTCGGTCTCGGCCTCTGGTACGCCCAGAACGGCGGGCCCGTGATGGCCGTGGGCGGTCTCGCACTCGCTTTCTTCGTCATGGGCGGCGCGGTCTCCGATCTCTGGTATCGCGCCGGTTTCGGAAAACATCCGGTCGCCACGGCTTGGGCTCGGTTGAAGGGCCTACCGCGCTCCGCCTTCGGTACGGCGCTCGGCCATTTCGGTGTGGGCGTCACGGTGCTCGGCGTCGTGGCTGTGACCACGTTCGAAACGGAAGCCGTGGTCGAGATGAAGCCTGGCATGACGGTGGAATCCGGTGGCTATGTCATCACCTTTGATGGCCTGCGCGCTGCCAACGGCCCGAACTACACCGAAGACCAGGGGCATTTCACCATCCGCGAGGGCGGTGTCGAAGTCGCCGATGTCTGGTCGTCGAAGCGGCTCTATACGGCCCGCCAGATGCCGACGACAGAAGCCGGCATCGTCACCTTCGGCTTCAGTCAGCTTTATGTCTCGCTGGGCGATCCGATGGCCGATGGCGGCATTGTCGTGCGGGTCTGGTGGAAGCCGTGGATCCTCTGCATCTGGTACGGCACGATCGTCATGATGGTCGGTGGTGTCGTGTCGCTGTCCGACCGCAGACTGCGGGTCGGTGCGCCGAAACGGGCCAAGGTGGCGGCAAAGCCGGTGCTGGAGGCTGCGGAGTGAGTGCTTGGTTTCAGAAGATTGCCCCTCACCCTGACCCTCTCCCCGCAAGCGGGGAGAGGGGATGGCAGGCGCTTGTGGCTTCGGCCTTCTCCCCGCTTGCGGGGAGAAGGTGGCGGCAGCCGGATGAGGGGCAGCGACGGCTTACACTCCACCGCCTTTTCCTCCTGCTCGCACTGCTCTTCACCCCCCTCCATGCCTTTGCCGTCAATCCCGACGAAGTGCTCGCCGATCCTGCTCTTGAACAGCGGGCGCGGGCCCTTTCGGCGGAGCTGCGCTGCATGGTCTGCCAGAACCAGTCGATCGACGATTCCAATGCCGAGCTCGCCCGCGACCTGCGCGTCGTGGTGCGTGAGCGGTTGGTGGGTGGCGACAGCGACGAGCAGGTGCTCGACTATGTCGTGTCGCGCTACGGGGAATTCGTGCTGTTGAAGCCGCGGCTCAGCATCCGGACGATCGGGCTCTGGGGCGCGCCGGCGGCACTCGCGATCATCGGGCTGATCGTGGCTGTGGTCTATACGCGCCGGCGCGCCGTGCAGCCGGTGGCGAAGCTCTCGCCCGAAGAGGAAGCTCGGTTGGGGAAGCTGCTGGATCGTGAGTGATCAAGGAAATTCGTAGTCGGAGGCATCGTCGAGCGGCAGTTCTGGTGGCCGCTCGCGACCGTGGGGGATTGTCAGAATGACGATGGCTGCGGCCCCAACCTCGTAGAGGATCAGATAATCTCCAAGGACGAAGCGCCGGATGCCGCTAAGGGGAAGCTCAGTTGCGTCCTGACCCATAATGGGAAACTGCGCGAGCGCTGTCAGGAACTGTTTGAAGTCGTGAAGCAAACGCTCGCCTGCTGCCCGATTTCGTTCTCTCAAGTAGCCGGCCTCGCGCGCGACATACGCTCTGGCACTGGGCGAAACGACGACTTTCACGCCGCGGCACCCTTGATGATGGCGTTCAGTTCGGCGAGCACATCATCGGCGTCCGTCCCCTCACCGTCGGCGATCGCCCTGCGTGCCTGCGCGATCTCAAGGATCTCGCGGCCTTCCTGAGCCATATAGGCCTTCAACGCCCGTACCATGACCCAGCTGCGGCTGCGTTCACAGGCGCCGGCCACAGCTTCGATTTCGCCCAGAAGATCAAGTGGCAAGCGAAGTGTGATCGGATCTGACAGATGCTGTTTCGACATAGCTTTTTGCTCCGTTTGTAATACGGATGATAGCTCTGGCCAGAGATGGGGTCAAATCCCGTCCAAGCTTTCGCCAAAGATTACGAAGAATTCATCTGCCGTACAGTTCGCCGTAACGTGACGCCCCCTATATCTCAGTTCATCCACCGCTTCCCACCGCCGGGTTGTCCGGCGGCTCCAGTCAGAAGAACAGATGAAGGTAGATCAAATGTCCGAGAACAAAGGTCCTTCGATGAAGTCGATCCTCAAGACCTCCACCGCAGCGGGCCTCGCCGCCATGATGCTGGTGACCGCTGCTCCCTTCGCCGCAGTTCCGGCGCTTGCCGCCCCGGTTGAAGTGAACGCACCGCAGGTCCCGAGTTTCGGCGATGTCGTGCAGGCCGTGCTGCCGGCCGTCGTCTCCGTCCGCGTCCAGTCGAATGTTCAGCCGGCCTCGTCCGACGAAAGCAATTTCTCCTTCAATTTCGGTGGCCGCAGCTTTGAAGATCTGCCGGACGATCACCCGTTGAAGCGCTTCTTCCGTGATTTCGGCGGTCCGGGCATGGAAGGTCCGCGCGACCGTGGTCCGCGCGCCGAGCGTGGCCCGGGACGCCTGCGTCCGACTTCGCAGGGCTCCGGCTTCTTCATCTCTGAAGATGGCTATATCGTTACCAACAACCACGTCATCGATGACGGTGCCGCCTTCACCATCGTGATGAACGACGGCAAGGAATATGATGCCAAGCTCGTCGGCAAGGACAGCCGAACCGATCTCGCGCTGCTCAAGGTCGACGCGCCGGACACCAAGTTCACCTATGTGAAGTTCGCAGACGACGAGAAGGTCCGCGTCGGTGACTGGGTCGTCGCTGTCGGTAACCCCTTCGGCCTCGGCGGCACGGTAACTGCCGGCATCATCTCCGCTCGTGGCCGCAACATTGGCTCCGGCCCCTATGACGACTATCTCCAGATCGACGCAGCGGTGAACCGCGGCAACTCGGGTGGTCCCGGCTTCAACCTGAACGGCGAAGTCGTCGGCATCAACACCGCGATCTTCTCGCCTTCAGGTGGCAATGTCGGCATTGCATTCGCGATCCCGGCCTCGGTTGCAACCGATGTCATCGCCAAGCTCAAGGAAACCGGGACGGTGTCTCGCGGCTGGCTCGGCGTGCAGATCCAGCCGGTGACCCAGGACATCGCCGACAGCCTCGGCCTGTCTGAGGCAGCCGGTGCTCTGGTTGTTGCCCCGCAGGCCGGCTCGCCCGGCGAAGATGCCGGCATTCAGCAGGGTGACGTGGTGACTGCCGTCAATGGCGACCCGGTCAAGGATCCTCGCGATCTCGCTCGCCGCATTGCCGCCTATGCCCCGGATACCACGGTTGATGTGACGCTGTGGCGCGATGGCAAGGCGACCGAAGTCGAGGTCAAGCTCGGTGAACTGCCGGCGGAGCAGTCTGCGAGTGCCGGCACGGAGAATGATGCCGCACCCGCTCCGGAAGCCGAGCAGGAACTGTCGGGCCTCGGCCTTTCCGTTCGCCCTGCTGATGGCGGCAAGGGGCTTGCCATCATCGACGTCGATCCGTCGAGCGACGCCGCCGACAAGGGCCTGAAGGCCGGGGAGACGATTACCTCGGTCAACAACCAGGAGGTCTCGTCCGCTGCCGATGTCCAGAAGGTCCTCGACCAGGCGAAGAAGGACGGCCGGACCCGGGCGCTCTTCCAGGTCGAATCGGATAGCGGCAGCCGCTTCGTGGCGCTGCCGATCGCCCAGGGCTAATTGTGATCTGACGAGGGGCGTCGGCGGTCGAGGACCGGCGGCGCCCCTTGTCGTTTCCGGTGGTCGCCGACCGCCAGATGCAAGGAAAGGACGAAGCATGGGGATCGCGGAACAAGGACAGCCTAAGTCCGGCGAAACCGGCTATACGGTGGCGGATGCTGAGGCTAATGTCGCGCGCATGAAGATACTTGTCATCGAAGACGATCTGGAAGCTGCAGCCTACATGACCAAGGCCTTTCGCGAGGCCGGCATCGTCGCCGACCATGCGAGCGACGGCGAAAGCGGGCTCTTCATGGGCACCGAAAACGCCTATGACGTGATGGTTGTCGACCGCATGCTGCCGCGCCGTGATGGCCTTTCCGTCATCAGCGAGCTGCGCAAGCGCGGCATCGATACGCCCGTCCTCATCCTCTCGGCGCTGGGCCAGGTGGATGACCGCGTGACGGGGCTTCGTGCCGGCGGCGACGATTACCTGCCGAAACCCTATGCCTTTTCCGAGCTCCTGGCGCGCGTCGAGGTGCTTGGCCGCCGCAAGGGCAAACCGGAGCAAGACATGGCCTACCGGGTCGGCGATCTCGAGCTCGACCGGCTCTCCCATGAGGTGAAACGCGCCGGCAAGGAGATCCTGCTGCAGCCGCGTGAATTCCGCCTTCTGGAATACTTGATGAAGAATGCCGGACAGGTGGTGACGCGCACCATGCTGCTCGAAAACGTCTGGGACTATCACTTCGACCCGCAGACCAATGTCATTGACGTGCATGTGTCGCGGCTGCGCTCGAAGATCGAAAAGGATTTCGACCGGCCGCTTCTGAAGACGGTTCGCGGTGCCGGTTACATGATCAAGGACGAAGGCTGACATGCGGCTGAAGTCCCGCATCGGGGTGCTGGCCAAGTCCACGGCCGTCCGGTTGTCTGCGCTCTACATCATTCTCTTTGCGCTCTGCGCCGCCTTCCTCGTCTTTTACGTAACGGGGCTCGCCGAGCGCATCCTCAACAACCAGACCCGCGATGCCCTTCGCCAGGAGGTGACCGAAATCCAGGGCGCCTTCGAGCGCGGCGGCATCAACCAGCTCTTGCGCACCATGGAGAGGCGTGCCCGCCAGCCGGGGGCGAACCTCTATGTGATCGCAAGCCCGAACGGAGAGATCCTCGCCGGCAATGTCGCCTCGCTTCAACCCGGTGTCTTCGACGAGGAGGGCTGGACCGATTTTCCCTTCCGCTACCAGCGTTATACCGACAGCGGCGGGGTGAAGCGTCACCTCGCGACGGGCCATGTCTTCGTGCTGGACAATGGCATCCGTGTGCTTGTTGGGCGCGATCTCGGCGAGCCAGGCAAGCTCAGACTTCTCGTGCGTCAGGCGCTCATGGTGGCGCTGCTGATCATGGGGATCGGCGCCGTCGTCATCTGGTTCGCCATCGGCCGCAATGCGCTGAAACGCATCGACCGTGTTTCGGAAGCGAGCCAGAAGATCATGGCCGGCGACCTGTCTCAGCGACTCCCCGTATCGGGCTCGGGCGACGAATTCGACCGGTTGTCGTCGTCGCTGAACGGCATGCTGGGGCGCATCGAACAGCTGAACGAGGGGCTGAAACAGGTTTCCGACAACATCGCCCACGATTTGAAGACGCCCTTGACGCGCCTGCGCAACAAGGCGGCCGATGCGCTGAACGAGGATGATGCGAATGCCCGCAGGGCAGCCCTTGAGACGATCATCGGCGAATCCGACCAGCTCATCCGCACCTTCAACGCGCTGCTGATGATTTCGCGCGTCGAAGCCGGATCGATTGCGGCCGAGCTTTCCGACATCGACATCTCTGCGATCGCGGCCGACAGCGCCGAGCTTTACGAGCCGGTGGCGGAAGAGGCCGGCCAGACGATGATCTGCGAGATCTCGCCGGGTCTGTCCGTGCGCGGCAACCGCGAACTGGTGGGACAGGCGATTTCCAACCTGATCGACAATGCCATTAAATATGGTGGTCAGGGAGAGGCAGGCTCGGAGATCCGGGTGCGAGTCTCGCGGGGGACGGATGGTGTCGAGATTTCCGTCTCGGACGAGGGGCCGGGCGTGCCTGCCGACAAACGTGCCGAGGTGGTCAAACGTTTCGTTCGGCTGGACAAGAGCCGGTCGAAGCCGGGGACAGGCCTGGGCCTGTCGCTCGTCGAGGCGATCATGGCCCTCCATGGCGGCCGGCTGCAACTGACGGATACTCGCAGCCATGCCGATTATCCCGGCCTGACCGCGACCATGGTTTTTCCCGGGATGAGGTCGTAACCTTACCCGGTTGGAGATTCGCTAGAAATCTCGACCGGGAGAGGAGACGCTGATGGGGAACGGCAGGACGAGCAGATTGTCCGATGTGGCCGACGGAGCAATCCGTCCGTTGAATCAGACAGAGCTCAAGGCGGCCACCGCTTTGCTCAAGGATCTGACGAAACAGGAGCCGGCGCTCGTCGAGCATCTTTCGGCTGAAGGGCCGCTGCGCAGCTTCATCCTTGCGGCTTTCACATTGTCCCCCTACCTGCGCGACGTCGCCAATCTGAAGCCGTCGCTTTTGCTCGATGCGGTCTCGGCACCGATCGAGCCGCAGATTGTCGATGCGATCGAAGAGGCGCGCACGGCCTGGAAGCCGGATGCCGCCGGTGCCGTGCCGGGCGAAGGCGAGGTGATGGCGAGGCTGCGGCGCGCCAAGCGCAAGGTGGCCTTTCTGACGGCGCTTGCCGATCTTGCCCGTGTGTTCACCGCCCGCGATACCACGGCCTGGCTGAGTGCGGTGGCAGACGCAGCCGTGGCTGCTACCATCGATCATCTGCTGCTTTCGGGCCATGAGGGCGGGAAGCTCACCCTCAAGAACCGGGACAATCCGGCTGAAGGCAGCGGGCTGATCGTGCTCGGCATGGGCAAGCACGGCGCCCGCGAGCTGAATTACTCCTCCGATATCGACCTTGTGATCTTCTACGACCCGGACGCCGGGATCCTTGGAGACCCCGACGATGCCATGGAGACCTATGGCCGGATGATGCGTCGTCTGGTGCGCATCCTGCAGGAGCGCACGGCGGATGGTTATGTCTTCCGCACCGACCTGCGTCTGCGGCCCGATCCTGGCTCGACACCGCTTGCCGTGCCTGTTGAAGCGGCGCTCATCTACTATGAGGGCAGAGGACAGAACTGGGAGCGGGCGGCCTTCATCAAGGCACGGCCGGTGGCCGGCGACCTAAAGGCGGGCGAGGGGTTCCTGAGGGAACTCGTGCCCTTCGTCTTCCGCAAATATCTCGATTATGCGGCCATCGCCGACATCCACTCGATCAAGCGTCAGATCCATGTGCACAAGGGCCACGGCGCAATCGCGGTGAAGGGACACAACGTCAAGCTCGGTCGCGGCGGCATCCGCGAGATCGAGTTCTTCGCCCAGACGCAGCAGCTGATCGCCGGCGGCCGCATGCCGGACCTCCGTTGCCGCCCGACCGAAGAAGCTTTGAAGGCGCTGGCCTCGGCGCGATGGATCGATGAGCAGACGGCGGAAGAACTGACGGACTGCTACTGGTTCATGCGCGATGTCGAGCATCGCATCCAGATGGTGCATGACGAGCAGACGCATGTCTTGCCCGAGACCGAGGCCGAGCTGAAGCGCATTGCCTTCATGCTGGGCTTCATCGACACGACGGCCTTTTCGCGGGCACTGGAAACGACGCTGAAGACCGTCGAGAAGCGTTACGCACGCCTGTTCGAAAAGGAGGAGGGCTTGTCGAGCGCGACCGGCAATCTCGTCTTTACCGGCCAGCAGGATGACCCAGACACGCTGAAGACGTTGAAGGGGCTTGGCTTCGAGAGGCCCGAAGCCATCTCCGGTGTGATCCGCACCTGGCACTACGGTAGATACCGGGCGACGCAATCGGTCGAGGCCCGTGAGCGGCTGACCGAGATGACGCCAGATCTTTTGAAGGCCTTCGGCGAGAGCCGGCGGGCCGACGAGGCACTTCTGCGCTTCGACAATTTCCTCTCAGGGCTCCCCGCCGGCATCCAGCTCTTCTCGCTGCTCGGCAACAATCCCGCCCTTCTCGACCTGATGGTCAACATCATGGCGGCCGCGCCAAGGCTCGCCGAGATCATCGCCGAGCGACCGCATGTCTTTGATGGCATGCTGGATCCGGGCCTGCTGGTCGAACTTCCCACCCGTGACTATCTCGGCCAGCGGCTGAAGAGCTTTCTCTCCAGCGCCCGCCACTACGAGGAAATCCTCGACCGGCTGCGCATCTTTGCCGCCGAACAGCGTTTCCTGATCGGCATCCGTCTGCTGACCAGTTCGATTGGCGGCGCCCAGGCAGGCCATGCCTTTACCGACCTCGCCGACCTCGTCATCGACGAGGCGCTGAAGGCGGTCATCGCGGAGATGGAGGCGGCGCATGGCAGGATCCCTGGCGGCCGGGTGGCGCTGGCCGGCATGGGCAAGCTCGGCTCCTTCGAGCTGACGGCAGGATCCGACGTCGACCTGATCCTGCTCTACGAGCATGACGACGATGCCTCTGAATCGGATGGTGCAAAGCCGCTTGATCCGGTGCGTTACTTCACCCGGTTGACGCAAAGGCTGATCGCGGCACTCTCGGCGCCGACGGCAGAAGGCGTGCTCTACGAGGTCGACATGCGGCTTCGCCCCTCCGGCAACAAGGGGCCGGTCGCAACGAGGCTTCGCGCCTTTGCCCGTTATCAGCGCGAGGAGGCCTGGACCTGGGAACACATGGCGCTCTCGCGGGCCCGCATGATGTCCGGCGATGCAGGCCTCGTGGCCGAGGCCGAGCGGATCATCGAGGAGGTGCTGGCAGCCCCGCGCGATCGCGCAAAGACCGTCAAGGACGTGCTGGAAATGCGCGCCCTGATCGAACAGGAGAAGCCGGCCAAGGACATATGGGATCTGAAGCTCATTCCCGGCGGCCTGGTTGATATCGAGTTCATCGCGCAGTATCTGGCGCTTCTGGCTCCCTCCACAGGCCACCGCGTGCGCACCAATGAATTGTCCACTGCGGATGCTCTGAAGGCACTCGGCACGCTGATCGACCCCAACGATCTCGATATCTGCCTCTCGGCGCTCAAGCTCTACACGGACCTGTCGCAGGTCATTCGCCTCTGCATCGACGGCCCCTTCGATCCCGCCAATGTCCCGGCCGGCCTGACCGACCGCGTGGCACGCGCCGCCGAAAGTCCCGATATGAAAACGGCCGAGTCGGAAGTGAAGCGGCTGTCCAAGGCGGTGAGGAAGGTGTTCTCGCGGGTGGTGGTGTAGGACGCACGGGACGTTGCGGCTACACCTGAACTGAAAATGCAAAAGCCGCCGGGTTACCGGCGGCTTTTGCATGTCTTGCGCGACATTGGCCTCAGAAGTCGACCTTCCATCCGGAGCGCAGCCAGACGTCAGGATCGTCGCTTTCGGTCGTGGCGTTCAGCATGAAGGAAGCGACGCCGCCGCCGATGGCGAGTTCGGTGCCGACGCCACCGCGCAGCCAGAACTGCTTGATGTCTTGACCGGCAACTGCGAGCTGGACGCCGGCGACTTCCGTCGACGTGCCTGTGCTCTGCTCTTCGAAGCGGTAGGCGGCTTCGGCACGGGCGAGGAGGGACACGGTGTCGTTCAGCTTGTAGACGCCGTCGACCCCGAGGCGGGCGATGGTCGCGTTTTCACTCACCGCATTATGGCTGGCGGGGAAGCCGCCGCCGGTTTCCCTGTAGGCATCCGTCTTCGCCAAGGTTCGCGAAAGCGCGAGGTAGGGCGTAAAGGCGGCATCACCCAAGGTGAGCGCGTTCAGCCAGTCGACGCGCACCTTGCCGGAGAGCATTTCCGTATCGGTTTCGCCTTTCGAATAGTCGAGTGCGGTGCCGTTCAGATAACCACGATTGATGTCAAGCTTGCCGCGACCGTAGAGGCCGCCGGCAGTCAGATAGAGATCACCGACCAGATTGGCCGTAACTTCGGGTGCCACGTACCAGCCAAGTGCCTGGAAGTCGCCGCCGTCATAGAGATCCTGATCGGTATGCGTCGTGCCACCCTGGAGGCGCACGGTGACGCCGTCCATCAGGCCGTAGCCGAAACCGAAATCTCCCAGCGCGACAGCCCCTTCGGACTTCGTACCGCTGTCGTAACCGGTGTCCACGGTACCCCAGACGGAACGACGGCCGACGTCGAGAAGATTGCGCATCGGGCTGCCCTGGGCACCGAACATGACAGTGCTGGCGGTTGATGTCTGGAGGCCGATCGCCACGGAATTCGTCTGTGCGGCGGAAGCAACATAGTTGGAAACGTTGATCACGCCTCCCGCAACAGGCTTGACCACGCTTCCTGGAACAGGGTCGATCACGCCTGCCGCATCAGGATCGACATGGGCGATGTAGTAGCCGCCGCCGTTCGCAAGCCGGCCAAAAACGGTTTCGCCATCGGCAGAAACGGCCGCGGCATCGCCGGTGATGTCTTGCGCCAGCGTGACCCCATTGTCGCGGAGCCATTGATCGACGGTGATCATGCCGCTCTCGTTGGTCCAGCGAAAACCACGGTAGAGGATCACGGGACCTTCTGGCCCTTGGGCACCGCTGGGGTCAGGCATGCTGGCATTGCCGATGACGACTGCGCCGTCGTCGCTGACGCCGAGTGCAAATGAATTGATGAAACCTGGTGCTTGGAGATCCCCGATCGCGCCATTGGCCCAGCGGAACGCCCGCGCACCGCCCGATGCACCGGTGGAGTACCCCACCAGGACACTGCCATCCCGGTTCATTGCTTGGAGAGTCGTTTGACCGCCACCACCGAGATCGCCGAGGTCGGTCAGGCCCGTCTGAACCGTCCAGCGAAAGGCGCGAAGGCCCAATTCGTTAAACAATCCACCGCCAACGACACTGCCGTCGAAGCTGACATGAGTGGCGAAGCTTGCAGTTTGGGCGTCAGGAACGCCGATGCCGACCATCCCGCCGCCGCGTATCCAGACGAACGCTTGCTGCACCTCGTCGGCGTTATAGGAATAGCCAACGACCGTGCTGCCATCGCCGCTCAGCGCGTTAGCATAGGATTGAGTGCCACCGAGAGTGCCGAGATTGGTGATCGTCGTGTCACCTTTATGCCAGTAGAACGCCGTAGGATTGTTATAGTAGTTCGTCCCTGCTACCGCCGAACCATCGTCGCTGACGTGCCGCAGGTCGAATGTGTAGCCGACCGTATCGGTGCCCACGTACGTCAACCCGTCAGCTTGTGACCAGACGAAAAGACGGCGGGTCTCGGGGTTAATCAACTCGTGACCGACCACGGTACTTCCGTCGCCGCTGATCGCGGTCGCATCAAGATCATTCGATGGGGTGGTGATCGTGTTTGGTCCGGCGGAGAGTTGATTGCTATCCTGGTAACTCGAGTAGCCGGTGCTGGCGCCGATACCGCTTGGCGATCTCGTGAAGCCCAAAATGTTTGCCAAGTAACCCCTGGAGAGCAAGACGGATAGATCGCGGTTGACAAGGCTAGTCGCCTGCACCGGACCGGTAAGGCCGAGGCTCATCACTAGGCTTAGTGAAGTGGCAGTGACAAGAGAAAGACGACGGTGGCGAAGCGAGGGGAAATGCTGTGATGCTGTCATGGTTGAGTGGCACTCTATAGCCGTTAAAACTACAGGGTGTATTTCTCCTCGATAAGTTGAGACTGTATTTGGCGGTAGGTTTTCTTGCGGGCAGATGTATTGCGAATTATGGGGCGCTCATAACTCTCGGAAATACAAGCGATGTTTGTTGCGCGCAATCGAGCTTTGAGGGCGGAAGGCGACGCTACCAAACAAAGTACAAAATTATCACGATATCACATTAGATGGGTGCCGTTGCAGCCCGCCGACGGTTTGGGCTGATCCATCAAGAGGATCCTTGACGCGCAGATGCCAAGATAGAGCAGGGCGGTCCCAACAAGGACGCAGGCGCGTTCGCGCTGGGCGGAATGGTCGAGGCGCGCCAGTGCATTGATAGTGGCGGGAGCAAGGCCGAGTTTGAGAGCGCCGAGATAGCCGATCCTCATCCAGATCAGGGAAATGACGCCGTAGCGGGCGTCGCCGACCTAATCCATATGCCGGCGACTGTCAGGATCATCAACCTGATCGGCAGCAGGGCGCCGATCAGTTCGATGATGAAATTGACATAGAGCCCACTGCGCTATTTGCCTTCACTGGCCAGTGCGGTCCCTGTTTTGCCTCCGGCCTCGTGCCGGATTATCCCGAGCCTGTCATGGCCCGAGGACCCTCACGGACGAGGCAGTTCGGCTGCGTATTCACCGGGAAGGGTTGCCGTGAGGTGAACACCGCTCAACGCTTGCAGCCGTCGCGTTCACGCGCGCCGCTTCAAGCCTTGGGCGAAGCTCACATCCGGGATGCGCATCGACACCACCGTGCCCTGGCCCTCGCGGGAGCGGATCTTCAGCGAGCCGCCATGCAGCGCGACCAGCGAACGGGAGATGGCAAGGCCGAGACCCGAGCCGCCCTTCGACTTGGCATACTGGCTCTGCACCTGTTCGAAGGGATTGCCGATCTTGCTGAGCGCGCTTTTCGGAATGCCGATGCCGGTATCGGCGATGGAGACGATCACGGCACCCTGAACCTTGCGGGCCCGAAGAGCGATCTTGCCGCCTTCATCGGTGAACTTGACGGCGTTGGACAGGATGTTGAGCAGGATCTGCTTGATGGCGCGACGGTCGGCGACGAGCGAGAGGCTGGCTTCGATACGCTGTTCGACGGTGATGTTCTTCTCTTCTGCCGGGATCGCGGTCAGCCGCATGCTCTCTTCGATCAGTGGGCAGAGATCGATGGTTTCGCAGCGGATCTTCATCTGTCCCGCCTCGATCTTCGACATGTCGAGGATGTCGTTGATGACGTTCAACAGGTGTTTGCCGCTTTCGTGGATGTCCTTTGCATATTCCTCGTATTTCGGCGAACCGACCGGGCCGAACATGCGGGCGAGCAGGATTTCCGAGAAGCCGAGGATGGCGTTGAGCGGCGTCCTGAGCTCGTGGCTCATATTGGCGAGGAATTCCGACTTTGCCTTGTTGGCAGCTTCGGCATTCTGTTTCTCGGCGATATACTTTTCGTTGGCGTCGGAGAGTTCGGTCTTCTGACGCTCGAGGATCTTCTGAGAGGCGGAGAGATCGCCGATCGTGGCCATCAGGCGGCGTTCCTGTTCACGCAGGCGCTCCTGGTGCCGCTTGAGCAGCGTGATGTCTGTGCCGACCGAGACCAGGCCGCCGTCACGGGTGCGGCGCTCGTTGATCTGCAGCCAGCGCTCGTCGGCGAGCTGTACTTCCGAGGTGCGCGAATTGGTGCCGTCATCGGCGTCGGCGATGCGCCGCTGGATGATTGGCTTGCCGGCGGCCGCGAGCACCAGCGAACGCTCCTTGCCGGGCACCAGCACGTCGTCAGGCAGACCGTAGACCTTCTGGAAATGGCCGTTCCAGGCGACGAGCTTGTCGTTCTTGTCCCAGAGTACGAAGGCTTCCGAGGTGCATTCGATCGCGTCAGCGAGGCGCTGATCGGCTTCGGCGTAACGCTGGGCGAGGCGGTGCTGTTCGGTCACGTCCATTGCAATGCCGATCACATGCAGGTCGCCGGTATTGGAAGAGATGATCTGGGCGCGGGCGCGCATCCAGACATAATGGCCCTGGGCGTGGCGCATGCGGAAAATCTGGTCGATATGCCGCGAACTGCCGCGACCGACCGAGCGGGCGAGCGCATAGAGATTGCCATCGTCGGGATGCATCAGGCGGGCGGCATCGGCGAATGCCAGCGGCTGGGTCGAGGGCGTGAGGCCAAGCATGTCGTACATCGAGCGCGACCAGACGAGCTTGCGGCTTTCCAGATCGAAATCCCAGAGGCCGCAGCGACCGCGGGCGAGCGCCGTTTCCACCCGCAGGTTGGATTCGAGGAAGGTATCGTCTGCCTCACGGGCCCGCTTCACCTGGTAGAAATAGGCATAGAGGATGACGAAGAGGATGACGGTGATGCAGGTGAAGAGCGTAACGTTCAGCGACAGCTCGCGGCGCCAGAAGTCTTCGACAGCCTGCAGCGAATGGGCAGCGACGATCATCGCGCCATCGGTGCCGACGGGTGTGAAGATCGCGTGATGGGGCACGCCGTTCAGATCCGTTTCGATTGCGCCGGCGCGGCTGCCGGATTTGCGGATCGTCATCATCTCCGGCAGCAGGCTGACGAGCATCGAACCGACCTGACCTGCGGCTGCCGGCGACGAGCCGAAGACGCGGCCGGTGGGGTCGACGAGCAGCACGAGGGCACCGTTGGCAAAATGCTCGTGATCCAGATACGTGGCGAGGCGTTTCTCGGCCTCAGCGCGATTGCGGGTCTCAAATAGCGCCGGCCGTTCGCCGAGCGCGGCATTGACCGTGGCTGCGATCAGGGCCGTCGACTGGCGGGCTGCCGCTGCCATGCGCTGGTGTTCGTTGACGATGCCGATAGTGCGGGCGAGCGCCACGACGGCGAGAAAAGCGAGAATGAGGATCGGGATTGCCCGACGCAAAATGGTCTCGATCCGCATCGAGCGGACGGATACCTCGGCCTGACCCGGAACGGACGAGGACGAGCCGAAAAACCGCCGTCCGAGCCGCGTGAAGAATTCACCCCTGTCCGAAAATTTGATGCGCAGCCGCTCATCGGCTGCGGTGACCCGCCGCGCGTCCAACATCGTCCCTGCCTCTGTCCCTCGTGTGATTCGAGCGCCGCTTGCCCGAATCTGACGCCAAGGAATCATGGCCGATTCGGCTTGTCCAGAGCCGGTGCGTAAAGAAAATATTAACCCATTGCTCCGACTCCGCTTTTTTATCGGCGTCAGTGCAAGAGGCTGAATCTCATGGAAAATTAGCCGGCGTTTGGAGGCCGAAAAACGATCGAGGACGAAAAACTGCGCCGGTTAGCGCGGCGCCTTTTTTCATCGGATCGGACGGGCGGCTCAGCCCTTCAGGATGCGGTCGACGATGTCGCGCACGTCGGTCGACAGCGTCGCCGAGGCTTCGATGGTCGCAAGCGCCGCGCGCGCCTTGTCGGCTCGGCCGGCTTCCAGCAGCCGCCAGGAACGCAGGGCGGTCAGGAGGCGTGCCGCAAGCTGCGGATTACGAGGATCGATCGCGAGGATCTGCTCGGCAAAGAAGGCATAGGCCGCACCGTCCGCACGGTTGAAGCCGGTCGCATTGCCGAAGGCGAAGGTGCCGACGAGAGAGCGCACGCGGTTCGGATTGGTCGGCTGGTAATGCGGGCTCGCCATCAAGGCCTTTACCCGGTCGAGGCTCGCCGCACCCGGGATCGTCGCCTGGATGGTGAACCACTTGTCGAGCACGAGCGCGTTCGACGCGAAGCGGGTCTCGAAAGCGGTGAGCGCCTGCTTCGTCTCTTCCGCATCGGGGAAGCGATGGGCGAGGATGGTGAGGGCCTGCGACAGGTCCGTCATGTTGTCGGCCTTAGCAAATGCCTCGGCGGCCAGCGCCGGGGTGTTTTCCGCCAGCGACAGGAAGGAAAGCGCAAGGTTCTTCAGCGCCCGCTTGCCTGCACCTGCGGCATCTGGCGAGAAGGGGCCGGCAGCCGAATGGGTGGCGTGCAGCTTGCGGAAGACATCGGCGCCTGCGGTGGCAATGGCGCTGAGCACGGCCTGGCGGCCGGCATGGATAGCATCCGGGTCGTTGTTGCCGCCCAGTTCACGGGCGATGTCGGCTTCGCTCGGAAGCGAGAGCGCCTGGGCGCGGAAGGCAGGCTCCAGCGCCTCGTCCGCTGCCACTGCAAGCAGGACGTCTACGAAAGCGGGGTCGGCCGCCACGGTACCACCGTCACGGGCGGTCTTCGCAGCATCGATCAGGGCCGGCAGAGCGAGGTCGGTGATCGCCTGCCAGCGGGCGAAGAGGTCGCTGTCGTGGCGGGCGATATGGCCGCGATCCTCAGCGCTCTGCGAGAAATGCAGGGTGACCGGAGCGGAGAAGCCGCGGTTCAGCGAGACAGCAGGGCGGCTGCCGATGCCGGAGAAGGTGAAGCTCTGGGCGCGCTCGGTCAGATGCAGCACATCGCCGGTGACGTCGCCGCCTGATATCGCAGAGGCCGAGGCTTCCGAGCCGTTTTCCGAGATCAGCGTAAAGCGGAGCGGAATATGCATCGGCTCCTTGGCGCTCTGGCCAGGAGTTGCCGGGATCATCTGCTCGAGCGACAGCGTGAGCGTCTTGGCACCGGCGTCATAAGACGAGGAAACGGTGATCTGCGGCGTACCGGCCTGATGATACCAGAGCGAGAACTGTGTGAGGTCGCGGCCGCTCGCATCTTCGAAGCATTTGACGAAGTCTTCGACGGTGGCGGCATCGCCGTCATGACGATCGAAGTAGAGGTCCATGCCCTTTTTGAAGTCGTCACGGCCGAGAATGGTCGCGATCATCCGGGTGACTTCGGAGCCCTTTTCGTAGACGGTCGTCGTGTAGAAGTTGTTGATCTCGCGATACTTGCTGGGCCGCACCGGATGAGCGAGCGGACCTGCATCTTCCGGGAACTGCTCCGAGCGCAGGTGGCGGACTTCGGCGATGCGCTTGACCGAACGCGAGCGCATGTCGGCGGAGAATTCGTGGTCGCGATAGACGGTGAGGCCTTCCTTCAGGCAGAGCTGGAACCAGTCGCGGCAGGTGATGCGGTTGCCGGTCCAGTTGTGGAAGTATTCATGCGCGATGATCGCCTCGATATTCGCGTAGTCCTGGTCGGTCGCGGTCTCGGGGTCGGCGAGCACGTACTTGTCGTTGAAGATGTTGAGGCCCTTGTTCTCCATGGCCCCCATGTTGAAGTCCGAGACGGCGACGATCATGAAAATATCCAGATCGTATTCGCGGCCGAAGACCTCTTCGTCCCACTTCATCGAACGCTTCAAGGCATCCATGGCATAGACCGCGCGCGGCTCCTTGCCGTGCTCGACATAGATCTTCAGGGCCACTTCGCGACCAGACATCGTGGTGAACGTGTCTTCGACAATGCCGAGATCGCCGGCAACCAGCGCAAACAGATAGGACGGCTTCGGATGCGGATCGAACCAGGCGGCGAAATGCTTGTCCGGGCCGAAGCCGGCGCCGCCGAGGAAGTTGCCGTTCGACAACAGCAGCGGATTGGCCGCCTTATCGGCGATGATATTGATCGTGTAGACGGCGAGCACATCCGGACGGTCGGGGAAATAGGTGATACGGCGGAAGCCCTCGGCCTCGCACTGGGTGCAGTAGATGCCGTTCGAGCGATAAAGGCCCATCAACTGGGTATTGGCCTCCGGATTGATCATCGTCACGACGGTGATCTCAAAGGGCGTGGATTCCGGCAGGTCGCGGATGGTGAGGCTCTCGGGCGTCGCCGTGTAGCGCGACGGGTCCATCTCGATCTGGTCGAAGAGCACGCTCGTCATGGTGAGGTCGTCACCGTCGAGCACCAGGGGGGCTGCCGCATCGACACCTTCGCGCCGATGGAAGATCAACCGGGCTTCCACCTTGGTTTCCGTCGGGTCCAGTTCGAAGGTCAGATCAACCCGTTCCAGAACGAAGTCGGTGGGGCGGTAGTCTGCCAGATGAACGATCCGGCCCGTGTCTGTGCGCATAATGTGTCCTGGTCGCTACGGGGTTGGCCACCAAGGCACGGCACGAGCGCTTGGGCTCGCGATCGCCTGGGGTCAAGTTGTCGCGATGATTGCAGCAATTTCTGAATGATTGTTAAAACACGAGTTATTTTTACGATGCTCTTGATCCTGGCGCCGGTTTTCTTGGATTTCACGGCCGAAATCGGGCTTCAAATCCAAGAATAGTCAGGAGAATATCTTCGGCAATACCGGCAGCCAGGTGGGCAGCATCACTTCAATCGCAACCGCTGACGCAAGAGGTCCTCACTGTCCATGGTCTGGATAATGACGCCGGACCAGCCGAGGCCGTCATAGTCCTCATAGCCGAGGGTCTTTGCGAAGGCGACGATGGCACCGCTCTGGTCGTAATAGCTGCCTTTGGCGAGTTGTTTGGGATTGTTGAGCGCGAAATGGGTGTAGATCCGCTCCGGACGCGATGAGGCGATCACCATGTTGTTGCCGTCGAGCAGCAGGACCTCGGTCTTTTCGGCGACCTGCGGCGCCAGGTTCGCCTCCTTCTCGACGATGGCCTGGCCCTGGGCCTTCCAGTCGAAATAGACGCCGAGCGTGCCGAGAAGTGCGCCATCGCTGCGGCCGCCTTCCCGGATCCCGGTGGCGTAGACGAGAACGTCGCGATTGTCGTGCACCAGGCTGCGCTTTGCGGTGTCGACGATATAGTCGTCACCGCTCTGGCAGGTGCGAGCTGCCCGAAACCAGGCTTCGTTGGAGAGATCCTGGTCCTTGAGGCTGCGATGATGCCGGCGATTGGCCGAGGCGATGACCTTGCCGGCGGCATCGGTCATGACGAGATCGAGATAGACCGTGTAGAACCGATTGATGACGCCGAGCCGCGCGGCTGCATGCTGGGCTCGCTCGGGCGAGGGCTGTTCGAGGGCTTCCCAGAGCGCGCTGTCGGTCGCCCACCAGCGCACGTCCGCTGTCCGCTCGAAGAGATTGCGGACGATGAACTGCACGAGCGTCTGGGCAAGGTCGATCAGTCTCACGCCTTCCATCTGGTCGACGAGATCATCCGCCATGGTCCGGCTTTGCCGGATACGTCCAAGCACGTTCTCCTGGAAGCGTTCTGCGGTTTCTCCGGCACCCTGCGCCAGACGCTGAACCTCGTTGGCGACGACGGCGAAACCTTTGCCGGCCTCACCGGCACGCGCCGCCTCGATCAGCGCATTGATGGCGAGAAGGCGGATCTGCCGCACGATTTGGGCGTTGTCGGCGCTGAATTGCTCGAGATCGGTGCCGATACTCTCGGTGACGAGGCGCATGGACCGGGGCGTGGCGCGGATCTCTGAAATGGAATTGGTCTGATATTCGGCCTGCGGCATGGCGCCAAACCCCGGTTTGAAAAAGCGAGCAGCAAAGACGGCAAAGTGCCGCAATAATATGACTTATTGACAGGAAAGATAATTTCCTCGTTTGAACGGTCGGTTAACGATGGATGGCCAAAAACCCGGTGTTTCCGGGCCATTTCTGGGTTCAACCTGCCGATATCTGCACTTGCACTGCACTTGCGCGGAGCGGACGGGCATGCATGCTAGACGGAAGCCCGAGTCCACGGCGTGGTCGTCGCCGGCTCAAAATCCCTATGCGATTGCGCATAGCCTGCCCGCAAGAATCTGATCGCCATGGCCTTCGCCGATCCCAATCCTCTCCGCGGCATCGTGCTGAAAGTCTGCTCGGTGACCGTCTTCGTCGCTATGCAGACCTGCATCAAACTCGCAGGCAGCGGTATTCCGCCGGGCCAGATCAGCTTTCACCGGTCGGCTTTCGCCATTGTGCCGATCCTCGTCTATCTCGCCTGTCGCGGCGAGTTGCGTCAGGCGTTCCAGACAGACAACCCGGTCGGCCATGTGAAGCGCGGTTTGCTCGGCGTTTGTGCGATGGGGGCAGGCTTCTATGGGCTCGTCCATCTGCCGCTGCCGGATGCGATCGCCATTGGCTATGCCATGCCGCTGATTGCCGTCGTCTTTGCAGCCATCTTCCTGAAGGAGACCGTCCGGCTTTATCGCTGGACGGCGGTCGTGATCGGGCTTGTCGGTGTCCTGATCATTTCCCTGCCGAAGCTGACGCTGTTCGGCGAAGAAGGGCTGGGCTCAGACGTGGCGGTCGGCGCTGTGGCCGTGCTGGTTTCAGCCGTCCTCGGGGCAGGGGCCATGCTGCAGGTTCGCCAGCTGGTCCGCGAGGAGAAGACCTCGACCATCGTCCTCTTCTTTTCGCTGACCGCAGCCCTTCTCTCGGCGATTACCTGGTTCTTCGGCTGGGCCGACCTGTCCTGGCAGGGGCTCGGGCTCCTTGCCCTTGCCGGCTTCTTCGGCGGGCTGGGTCAGATCTTCCTGACCGAAAGCTATCGCTTTGCCGATGTCTCGACGATCGCACCCTTCGAATACTGCTCGATCATCCTCGGCTCGATTGCCGCCTATATGCTGTTTTCGGAAGTCCCGACGATGACCACCCTGATCGGCGCGACCATCGTCGTTGCGGCCGGCATCTTCATCATCTACCGCGAACACCAGCTTGGCCTGGAACGGCGGGCCGCCCGCAAGGCATCCACCCCGCAAGGGTGAGCTTAGCGCCCGGACTCGATCCCGAGCTCCAGCTGCTCCTCCAGTTCAGGCTCGGGCAGCGGAGAGGCGTTGTCTGCGCCCTGCATCGGCAGGATCGTCGCCTGGAAATCGGTCTTATCTTCCGGAGTCACGTCATCAGGGCGTCTTGTGATGCGGTAGGCCGCGTAGCCGGCATAAAGCGCAAAGGCCGTTCCGAGGAAGCCGATAAGCGCGGTCGGCCCCAACCATTGCATCAGCGTGCCCGCCATGATCGGACCGGTGACTGTACCCATGCCGTAGAGGATCATGATGGCGCTCGACAGCGTCACATATTCATGCGGCTCGGCGAGGTCGTTGGCATGGGCGACGTTGAGCGAATAGACCGGATAGAGCACGGTGCCGACGAAGAAGCCGGCGATATAGAGCGCGGTTGGGTCATCCGCGCCGAAAGCGATCATCATCCCGCAGGCGCCGACGCCGAACAGTCCGGATGCAATCATCACGAAGCGCCGATCCATGCGGTCCGATATGCGTCCGATCGGCACCTGCGAGATAGCACCACCGGCCAGGAAGGCAGCCAGCAGCGTCGCCCCTTGCGCCGTGGTCATGCCGATCGTTTGGGAATAGACGCCGCCGAGACTGCCCCAGGTTCCCGACAGCGCCCCGGAAAGCAGCGAGCCGAAGAATGCAATCGGCGACCGGCGATAGAGCCGCTTCAAATCGAAGCGCGCCTCGGCAATCGGGCTTGGCGACTTGGCCGTCGACAGGGCGACAGGAAAGAGTGCCAGCGAGAAGATCAGCGCGCAGATGATGAAAAGGTTCGGCCCGTTCACATCGCCGAGAGGTACGATGTATTGGCCGCCGATCGAGCCCACGAGGCAGGTCACCATGTAGACGGAAAACAAGGCGCCGCGATTGTCGTTCGTCACCCGCTCATTGAGCCAGCTTTCGATCAGGAGATAGGCGCCAGCAATTGCAAAGCCGGAAAGACCGCGGAAGATCATCCAGGCCCACCATTCGACAACGAGCGCGCAAAGCAGGATGGAGACGGTCAGGAGCGTGATCAGAGCGCCGAAGACCCGCACATGCCCGACGCGGCGCACGAAGATCGGCGTGACGATGCACGACATCGTAAAGCCGAAGGTATAGCCGGTGGCGATGACGGAGATGATGAAGGTCGACCATCCCTCGTTGAGCGAGCGGATCGGCAGCATGTAGCCCATCAGTCCGAAGCCCGCCATCATCAGCAGCGTCGACAGCATCAGGGTGGCGATGGAGGCGAGACTGGACAGCATTTGGCCTCCGTGGGGCGCAATTGGGAACGAGAATAGTGCCAGTAGAGCCGGGCAAGTGAAATGTCGAATACGACGCAAGTCGGCGCAATCGTGAACGCCATATCATTCTTCCCTCGCGCTTTGGCAATAAGGGATTGAAACGTCGTCAGGAATTCGTTTACCTTCACACTAACAGCGTCAGAGAGGCGTCGGACCCAGTGTCCACGTCCGCCAAAGGGATCGAATGGGGACGACCGCGGCGAACAGAGGAATGGACCGGCACGCATTGCGATGCCTGACTGCGTCGATCTCCTTTGCAGCCTGGAAGTACGGATCGCGGAGGCCGTCATGACGCTCTCCTCCAGCGATATTGTCGGTCATCCTCAATTCGCCACCGCATTGGGTGCCTATGCCGGCAAGTTGCGCGGCCAGTTCGACCAGAGCCCTCGGCTTTCACGCATGCTGGCATCGCACCAGCGCTGGCTGCTCAGCCAGGCGGCTTTTGCGCTGCAGCTTGAATATGATCCAACACAGCCGGGAAGCGGACTGACGACGACCAATCTCCGCGAAATCATCACCTCGAACAATTCTGCGAGCCGCAATACGGTCCTGAATTTCCTCGACCAGTTGTTGAGCTACAAGTTCGTCCGCATCGTCGGCGATCCGAACCGTCGGCCGAAGCGCTACGAGGCGACGGAATTGCCGACCCGCGCGATGTATCAATGGCTCGTGACAAATCTGGAGCTCCTCGATTGCCTCGATGGCGGCGACCGGGCCGAGACCCTTGCGGCCGAGCCGGATCTCTTCCGTCTCATCCAGCCGCAGATCGCCCGCCATGCCTGTCTCAATCCGAGTTGGCTGGAGCCTCCGCCGCGCGTGGCGCTCTTCCTGTGGACCGAGGCGGGTGGTCTCGTCATGGATGAACTGGTTCGCCGGGCGATGGAGCATTCACCGGGTAGCGACGGGTACGATATCGGTCGGATCGATGCCCGTGTCATGGCCGAGCACTTCATGATCTCCCGCACGCATCTGCAGCGGCTTTTCCGCCGCGCGGTGGAGACGGGCTGCCTCCATTGGCCCGATGGCGATCGTAACCACTGCATCCTCAACCGCGACTTCCTCGAGGAGTATTGTGGCTGGCAGGCGATCAAGTTCTCGATTGTTGACTTTGCCTATGAGCGGATCTGCGGGCCTGTTCGCCTGGGAAAGCCTGATCCCCGCCTCGGGGCGGTCGGCGGCTTGTAAACACGGTTCCAATCTGTAGACGCGAAAAGGCCCGCGCAAGGCGGGCCCGACGAAACCGCCTATCGTGCAGGCCGGATCAGAAGCCGAGCGGCTGCAAGGCACGCTCGACGCCACGATCCTGGGCCTGCTGGCGCTTGCGGGCGGCGGTGGACAATTCTTCCGAAGCGCTGACGGCATGGCCGATGTGATGCATGGCCTGGCGCAGGCTGCGGACGGGGTGGAACGAGATGTTCATGGTCATATCCTCTGCTCTAAATGCATATCGATGTTTGTAGGTATATCTGTTCATGGATGAACCGATGCCGCAATGCACAATGCAGAAGCCCTGATATGCGTTCCTAGCAAGTCGCCGGTTTTTGGCCGGTGAGGTCGTCGAACGTCAGGTGCGGAATTCGGAAAAGACACTGGCGGGGCGCGCTATGCGACCGGCATGGCCGGTGAAGCGCGCGCTCAGCTGTTCTGAGGAAACTGCGGCGCTGCTTCGGTTGTAGGGGCTTGCGCTGCGGCCGTGTTCGCTGGCGAGACGCAAGGTCTCGAACTTGCAGTGAATGGGGCGGGTGCGAAGGCTCACGATGGTCTTCCTTTAAAAGTGTCCCTCCCACTTTCAGACCTATATATCGCAGTGCAGCATAGATTCGGCAACGAACAAGGCTGCGATCCTGCCCTGCATCAAACGCATGGCTGTCTTCATAATTTGTTCATGCTGATGATAATTTAGCCGTTTTGGACAGGATTCACGCGTTCGGAGAAGGCGAGCAGATCCATCCAGGCAAGTGCCTTGCTGGCTGGGGCGGCGAGCAACTCCTGCGGATGCAGCGTCGCCATGGCCTGGACGTTATGGCCGCCGGCGCCGATATCACGCCACTTGCCACGCAGAGCGTGGATCGTCCCGGTTTCGCCGAAGAAGAAGCGGGCGGCATAATTGCCGAGCACAAGGACCAGGCGAGGTTCAGCAAGCGCGATCTGGCGTTCGATGAAGGGTCGGCAAATGGCAGTTTCCGGGCCGGAGGGCATACGGTCGCCAGGCGGCCGCCAGGGGATGATGGTGGTGATGGTGGCGCTTTCGCGGCTCTGGCCGATGGCCGAAAGCATGCGGTCGAGGAGAAGGCCTGCGCGCCCTGAAAAGGCCTGACCCTCGCGGTCGTCATCCGCGTTCGGCATGGGGCCGATCACCATGATGCCGGCCGTGCCGGTACCTTCGGCCGTGATGGTCGACCGTGCCGAGGTTTTCAGATTGCAGCTGGTGAAGGCTTCGATGGCAGTTTTCAATTCGGCAAGCGAACGTGCGCTTTCGGCCGCAAAGCGCGCCTCGGCAATGGCATTCTCATCCGGGATCGCCGGCAGCGCAGAGCCTTGGGCGGGTTGCGCCCGCGCCGGCTGGCGTTCTGAGGGGGGAGCTACGCCGCGTCCCGGCAGGCTGCGCGCCGGGGCGTTGGTGGCTTGTGTATCCGCTGCAGGGCGTGCCACCTGCCGCGCCGCCTTTTCGGCTGCAAAAGCCGCGATGCGGTCGATCGGATCGTCTTCCACCAGCCACTCAACACCGGCCTCTGCATGAAATGCGAGAAGCGCGGCGAGCTCTGCGGAGGACATGTCGCGGGCCTGGATCATGAGGCTGTTCTAGTGCCTTTGGCCGACGGAAGGCAAATGGAAAGCGTAGGACAAACTTTGGCGACCAGCCCTCGTCCTGAGGCGGGACCGTATGCGACCCTTGAAGGACGAGGGCGGGTGGTTTTCTGTATGGCTTTGATCCTTCGAGGCCTGCTTCGCAGGCATCCTCAGGATGAGGGGAGCCCCCCGGCATGCGCTGGCCGTGGGAGTTAGTCGGCCCGGTTCACGCCACCCACTGTTCGATATCGTCCCGCTCGCCGATCAAGGCCAAGCCATGGGCAATCGACACCAGTTCGCCGCCGGTTTCGATGCGGCTTGCGTCGAAGCGGCGGTGGAAGATGTCACGCACTGCGGGCACGAAGGATGTGCCGCCGGTGAGGAATATCTTGTCGATCGTGCCGGCCTCGGTGTTGCTCTTGGCCAACACCTCGTCGAGCGCCTCTTCCATGCGGACGAGGTCGTCGGCAATCCAGCTTTCGAAATCGCGGCGGGTCACGCGCTTCTCGCCGGCCTTGCCGAGCGGCGCGAAGCGGAAATCGGCTTCCTCCGCCGAAGACAGGGCCATCTTTGTGGCCGAGACCGCCTGATAGAGCGGGTAACCTTCGTCGTGATCGATCAGATCGATGAACAGTTCGAGCTTCTCCGGCTCTTCCGCCTGGCGCACCAGCGACTTGAGGTCGGTGAATTCCTTCAAGGTCTTGAAGACCGAAAGCTGGTTCCAGCGCGAAAAGGCGAGATAGTAGTTGCTTGGGACGTCGAGCAGCTTGCCGAAGC
This sequence comes from Rhizobium sp. R86522, assembly GCF_042466255.1. NCBI lineage: Bacteria > Pseudomonadati > Pseudomonadota > Alphaproteobacteria > Hyphomicrobiales > Rhizobiaceae > Rhizobium > Rhizobium sp. R86522. Next base: position 2,309,487 of record NZ_JAXHBX010000001.1, on the reverse strand, counting down.
TCTTGAACTGGCTGCCCTTGCCGATTTCCGGCGCCACCAGCTGGTCGATGATGCGCGCATCGAACTGGTCGCCGGCAATGCCGACACCGGACTGGCCGATCGGTGTGGCGCTGAGCTTGCCGGCTTCGGTCGAGAAGCGGATCAGCGAGAAGTCGGTCGTACCGCCCCCGAAGTCGGCGACGAGAACCGTCGCGTCACGCTTGAGCGTGCGGGCAAAGTAGAAGGCGGCGGCCACCGGCTCATAGACATAGTGGATCTCGGGAAAACCGAGCCGCGTCAGCGCTTCGTTGTAGCGGGTGACGGCAAGCGCCGGATCGGGACTGGCGCCGGCGAAATGGACAGGACGACCGGCGACGAGACGCTTGGCCTCGCCCGGCCAGCCATCGCCCGCATAGGCCTGCAGGCGCTTCAGGAACACCTCCATCAGGTCTTCGAACTGGAAGCGCCTTGCATGCACCAGCGTCCCCTGGAAGAGGGCGGAAGCAGCAAAGGTCTTGATCGACTGCAGGAAACGACAGTCGCCGGGATTGTCGATGAAGGCACGGATTGCGGCCTGGCCCGCCTCGACCTTCAGCGCGCCGGCGCCGAGTTGTCGATCCTTGAGGAAGGAGAGCGCGGTGCGCATGCTGTCGGATGTGCCGGCCGGCGAGGTGTAGGCGACCGAATGTGTCGCGTCGCTGCTTTCCGCGACGGCGATCACGGTATTGGTCGTGCCGAAATCGAGCCCAAGCGCTTCAGCCATGGCCATCGCTCCCTTTATCTATGCCTGATTGTCTGTGAGACCCGGCGAGCCGGTCGTGCTCGGCGATGCCGAGACATGAAAGAGGGCGCCTGATGCCACAGGGGGCCGGCGAGGGCAAGCGACCTTTTTGTGACGGCTGCAATCGGAGCGCAGGTGGGCGCGCAGACACGAACTATTGCATCGACGGTCCCTGCGAAGCGGGCGCCTCTAGCCGTGGTTGGCGCCTGGGTCTATGGTCGGCTTCACCCTGGAGATCGACAGATGTCACCCATGCGCATCGCCCTGCATTGCTTTGCTGCTCTCGCAATTCTGATCGGCTTCGTGTGGATCGGGCAGGGCTCGGGTCACTTTCCCTATCCGGCGTCGAGCTTCATGATCGATCAGAGCCCCTGGATCATGTATGGTATTCTCTTGGCGATTGCGGGTGTGGCTGGACTTGCCTGGCTGAGGCGGCGTTGAGGCGAGACCGGTCGTGCTCAGACTTCATGATAGAGACGGGCAGCGTACTGCGCCATCTCTGGCGCTTCTTGCTCTTCGTTGAAGCCCTCAAGCTTTGTCAGGAAGTGATCGATGATCCGGCCATAGCTGGCGTTGCGAGAGCGCGGGACACGCGCGCGCTCTTCGACGGTCGGTTCGGGTTCGGTCACGAGTGCTGCCGGGTCAAGTGCCAGCAGCATCCGGTCTTCATGTCCGGCATCGGTCATCACGGGAACTCTCATCTCCCAGGTTTCTCACGTTTGAGTAAACCCAAGAGCTTTCCAAGCCGTTCAGTCGATCGCTCTCATTTTAGCTAATGCGAATTTGACGCCGATGGCGGGCCGCTCAGATCGATTTCGCCGCCCCGCCGTCTACGCGCAGCATGGTGCCGGTGATGTAGCTTGCTGGACTAGAGCAGAGGAACGCCGCAGCGGCCGCGAACTCCTCGACACGGCCGAGCCGCTGGGCGGGGATCGACTTGACCGATGCCGCGCGCACTTCGTCCAATGACGTGCCCTGTTTCTTGGCGTTTGCGCCATCGAGCTCGTCGATGCGGTCCGTGTGAATGCGGCCGGGCAGGATCATGTTGGCCGTCACACCGTAAGAGGCGAGTTCCGCCGACAGCGTCTTGTTCCAGCCGACGAGCGCACCGCGCAGCGTGTTGGAGAGGGCGAGGTTCGGGATCGGCTCGAAGACGCCGGAGGAGGCAACCGTGAGGATGCGGCCGAAGCCTTGCGTCTTCATCAAGGGCGCCAGCGCATTGGTGAGCGTGATGACGCGGACCACCATGGACTGGAAAAAGTTGTAGAGCTTCTCGGCATCCATGTCCTCGACGGTGCCGGGCGTCGGGCCGCCGGTATTGTTGACGAGGATGTCGATGCCGCCGAGCGTGTGATGCACGGCCGAAAGCATCTGGTCGACGAAATGCGCGTCGGCGAGGTCGGCGACCACATAGTCCGCCTTGCCCCCAGATGCCCTGATGGCCTCGACATTGGCCTTGAGCTTGTCTTCCGTGCGTCCGCAGATGAGGACATGGCACCCCTCCGCCGCAAGCGCCTTTGCGATGCCGAGACCAAGACCGCGCGATGCGGCCAGCACGAGGGCACGTTTGCCGGAAATGCCGAGATCCATGGGTGTATCCTTCCCTGTGATGCGATATGCTTTGCGGCAGTCTATCGGTGCCGGACCGCGATCGAAACCCCTGCGATCTGCGGATCAACCGGTTTCAGAACGGCACCTTGCCCGAATTGAACAGGTTGTGCGGGTCGAGCACGGACTTGATCTGGCGCGCAAGCGCCTGTTTCACCGGATCGACTTGGGCGAGATAGCCGGCACGCTTTTCGAGGCCAACACCGTGTTCTGCGGAGAAGCTGCCGCCCGAGGCACGGATGCCATCATAGACCGCCGCCTCGACGGCCGCCTTCAGCTCAGAGGGCAGGGGCCCGGCAGCCGCGATTGCGATATGCAGGTTGCCGTCGGCGATATGCCCGTAGACATAGGCCTCCAAGCCATCGCCGATCGCGTCAAGACGATTAGTCAGTCCGGCGACATAGTCGTCCAGGGCGGAGGGCGGCATCGAGACGTCGAAGGACGGGGCATTGGGAAATGCGGCGAAGTAGAAGCCGGAATCCTCACGCATTTCCCAGAAGCGGTGTGCCTGATCGGAGGACTGGGCGATGATCCCGCCCTGAAGCTCGGCCTCCTCCCAGATCTCGGCGAGTTCTGCCTCGAGAAGCGCTGTTGCGGCCTCTGGCGTCTCGCCGGAGACTTCCAGCAGCAGCACCGGCGTATTGTTCTCCAGCCAGGACAGGTCGAAGCGCTTCAGCGCGGCGTGATCGCGCACATAACGCGGCCACATCATCTCGGCGGCTTCCAACTGGAGCGCCGGATGGCGCCGCAGCCGCGCGGCAACCCGCAACCCGCGGCTCGCATCGGGTACGCCGAGGAGCGCCACGGCACGATGCGGGCGGATTGTCTCGACTTTCAGCACGAGCCGCGTGACGAAACCGAAGGCACCCTCGCTGCCGATCAGCAACTGCTTCAGATCCGGCCCCGCCGAGACCTTCACCACCCGCGTCAGGTCCGAGAAGATCTCGCCCGAGGGAAGAACGGCTTCAAGGCCCAGGACTTGATGGCGCATCACGCCGTTGCGGAAGGCGAGGATGCCGCCGGCATTGGTGGCAGCCATTCCTCCGATCGTCGCCGATCCACGCGAGCCGAGGTCGATGCCTGTGGTTAGCCCATGCGGGTCCAGTGCCGTCTGCAGGGCCTCTAAGGTGACGCCTGCCTCCACTTCGACCGTTTCCTCGTCCGCATGAATTGCCAGCACCCGGTTAAGCCGGGCGCTGGACAGAATGATGTCACCCGCATGGGAAACGCTGCCGCCGACGAGCCCGCTGACCCCACCTTGCGGCACGATGGCAACGCGGTTTGCCCTGCACCAGGATACCAGCGCCGCGACCGCCTCCGTCGATGCCGGCTGCGCCATCACGCCGGCATTCAGGTTCGCTTGGTCTTCTCCGGGATGGCGACCAGCAAGCGCCTCGGGACCGAGGATCCGGAGGTCCGGATGCAGGCCGTCAAGTGCCGAGGTGAGGTCGAGGGGCGAGAAGGTCGAATGCGAAGACATGGGGCAACCTGAACTGTTCGCGGCTTCTTCGCCTGAAAATCCGGTCGCCGCAAGGCGCCGAGCCACCAATCAAGACCTCTCCAACCGCTCAAAGCTCCGCTGGAAATCCGGGTGCCCGCAGATCGGTGCCGGTTGCATCTTCGAGAAGTTTCACGACCTGCGACGACCATGCGTCGCCGCCATAGGTCGAGCGGGCTCGAATGAAGGTCTGCAGTGCATGGGAGGCAAGGTCGAGGGGCACGCCGAAGTCGCGGCCGAAGCCGAGCGCGAAGCCGAGATCCTTGACGGCGAGATCCATGGTGAAGTTGATGTTGTAGCTGCCATTGAGGATCACCTGACCCTCGGTCTCATGCACGAAACTGTTGCCCGAGGAGGCCTTGATGATGTTGAAGGCATCCGTCAGGTCGATGCCCCCCTTCTTCGCCAGCATCAGTGCCTCGCCGGTTGCGATCAGGTGGATGAAGGCGAGCATGTTGGTGATGACCTTGATCACGGCAGCCTTGCCGAGCGGGCCTGCTCGAAAAATCTGCTTTCCCATCGCCTGGAAGGCCGGCCGGTGCAGATCGTAGAGGTCGGCATCTCCGCCGATGATGACGGTGATTTCGCCTGAGGCTGCCAGATGCACGCCGCCGGTAACGGGCGCTTCAAGCATGCGCACGCCAGCATCGGCCGCGATCTTGCCGAGACGCAGGACTTCCTGTTCGTCGAGCGTGCTCATTTCGATCCAGGTGGCACCCGGCTTCAGGCCTTTCAGAATGCCGCGCTCGCCGGTCAGAACGCGTTCGCTGACCTTGGGCGAGGGCAGACACGTGATCACGGCATCTGCGACTTCAGCCACAGCTTGAGGGTTTGCGGCAAACTTGGCGCCGGCAGCCACCAGCTCCTTGGCATTGTCGGGATCGAGATCATTGACCACGACGGTGAAGCCAGCCCGGACCAGGCTGCCGGCGAGATGGCGGCCAAGATGGCCGAGCCCGATGAAACCATATGTGAATGCCATGTTGTCTGCCCCCTGCTGGCGTTTTGTCGCCAGACTGAGACAAAGCGGGGAAGGTTTCAAAGACAGATTTTGGCCTGCGACAGGATTTGACGCAGGCGGAACACGGCGCCGCACTTTTCGTTGGGAAAGCGAGAAGAAAGGTCCGGCGAGCGGTGACTACAGCCAACGCAGCGAAATCGTCGCATTGACCCTTACGTTCACGTAAGATATTCTCGCGCTTCACACCGCACTGCCGGAATTTGCGCCTTGGCGCGTCGCGCTTCGGCTCGACAATTGGGTTCGGTTTTGTCAAGGAGGAAGGCGGATGGGACCGCCTGATGAGGAAATGACGATGAGCACGGATATGGAACTGCCAGAACGCGAAAGCATGGAATTCGACGTCGTGATCGTGGGCGCAGGTCCCGCAGGTCTGTCGGCAGCGATCCGTCTGAAACAGGTCAATCCGGATCTGACCGTCGTCGTGCTCGAAAAGGGTGCGGAAGTCGGCGCGCATATTCTCTCCGGTGCCGTGGTGGATCCCATCGGCATCGACCGGCTGATCCCCGGCTGGCGCGAGGAAGCCGACCATCCGTTCAAGACGGAAGTCACCGATGACCAGTTCCTCTTCCTCGGTCCGGCCGGCTCAATTCGCCTTCCCAACATGCTGATGCCGCCGCTGATGAACAATCACGGCAACTATATTGTCTCGCTCGGCAATGTCTGTCGCTGGCTCGGCACCCATGCCGAAGCGCTCGGCGTCGAGATCTATCCGGGCTTTGCCGCCTCCGAAGTGCTCTACAACGACGAGGGCGCCGTGATCGGTGTCGCGACCGGCGACATGGGCATCGAGAAGAACGGCGAGCCGGGCCCGGCCTATACCCGCGGCATGGAACTGCTCGGCAAATATGTGCTGATCTCGGAAGGCGTGCGTGGCTCGCTCGCCAAGCAGCTGATCGCCAAATTCGATCTGTCGCGCGACAGCGATGTGCAGAAATTCGGTATCGGCCTGAAGGAACTCTGGCAGGTCAAGCCCGAGCATCACAAACCGGGCCTCGTGCAGCACTCCTTCGGCTGGCCGCTTGGCATGAAGACCGGTGGCGGCTCCTTCCTCTATCACCTCGAAGACAACATGGTCGCCGTCGGCTTCGTCGTGCACCTCAACTACAAGAACCCCTATCTGGCGCCCTTCGAGGAGTTCCAGCGCTTCAAGACCCATCCGGCGATTGCCAAGACCTTCGAGGGGGGCAAGCGGCTCTCCTACGGCGCCCGCGCCATCACCGAAGGCGGCTACCAGTCGGTGCCGAAGCTCTCCTTCCCGGGCGGCGCGCTGATCGGCTGTTCCGCCGGTCTCGTCAATGTGCCGCGCATCAAGGGCAGCCATAACGCCGTGCTCTCCGGCATGCTGGCAGCAGAAAAGATTGCAGACGCGATCGCCGCTGGCCGCGCAAATGACGAACCGATCGAGATCGAGAACGAATGGCGTTCGACCGATATCGGCAAGGACTTAAAGCGCGTGCGCAACGTCAAGCCGCTCTGGTCGAAGCTTGGAACGGCGCTGGGCGTCGGCCTTGGCGGCATCGACATGTGGATGAACCAGCTCCTCGGCTTCTCCTTCTTCGGCACGCTGAAGCATGGCAAGACCGATGCACAATCCCTGGAGCCGGCAGCGAGCCACAAGCCGATCGCCTATCCGAAGCCGGATGGTGTGTTGACCTTCGACCGCCTCTCCTCGGTCTTCCTCTCCAACACCAACCACGAGGAAGACCAGCCGGTCCACCTCAAGGTCAAGGACATGGATCTGCAGAAGCGATCCGAACTCGACGTCTATGCCGGTCCGTCGACCCGCTACTGTCCGGCGGGCGTCTATGAATGGGTGGAGAAGGAGGGCGAGCAGACCTTCGTGATCAACGCCCAGAACTGCGTTCACTGCAAGACCTGCGATATCAAGGACCCGAACCAGAATATCAACTGGGTGCCGCCACAAGGCGGCGAAGGGCCGGTCTATCCGAACATGTAAATGTTCGAGAGGCAGGCCCGCACGGACCGCCGCTGGCAAATTGGCGGCGAAGGGCCGGTCTATCCGAACATGTAATGTCTATTCAAAGGGCGGTCGAGAGGCCGCCCTTTTTGCATTGCAGTGCGGTGTCGCCACCAGCCACCGCCCCATCTTCGCCATCGATCTTAACAAGCACCTTTAGATTTAACCCGTCATTAACCATAAATTCCTAGGCTCCTCGGCAACGAATCGTAATCCCGAGGACGCCTGAAACATGACCATTTCCCGCCGCGGTCTTTTGTTTGGCCTGCCGCTCTTCATCGCCGGCTGCCAGTCCGTTCCCAATCAGCAGGCCCTGTATGGCGACGTGCCGGATGAGCCGTTTCCGCTGAAAAAGGTACCGATCGAGAAGATCAAGCCGGAACTGCGTCGTCAGGAAGTGGCATACGAGACGCCACACGCTCCGGGCACGATCGTGGTGAATACGCCAGAGCGCCGGCTCTACCACGTGATGGGCAATGGTCGGGCCATGCGCTACGGCATCGGCGTCGGCCGCGCGGGCCTTGCTCTTTCCGGCAATGCTTATGTCGGTCGCAAGGCAGAATGGCCGAGCTGGACGCCGACCCCCAACATGATCCGCCGTGACCCCGAGCGGAACCTGAAATATGCCGGCGGTGTGCCCGGCGGCCCGAACAATCCCCTCGGCGCCCGCGCCATGTATCTCTATCGTGGCGGCAACGACACCATGTTCCGCATTCATGGCACCAACCAGCCCTGGTCGATCGGCCAGGCGATGTCCTCGGGCTGCGTCCGCATGATGAACCACGACGTGATCGATCTCTATGCCCGCGTCGATGTCGGCAGCAAGGTCGTTGTGATTCAGGCCTGATCGGCATTGCGACTTTCCCGTCTTTATTGTGGCGCTGGTCCCTGACCGGCGCCACTTTGCTGTGATCGATTGGCACTGTCTTGTCACACCCAGTCACGACTGTGCCATCACGCTTGCAGCTCCAAGCCTTTGCCCCAATCTCCCCGCAATGAAACTTTCCGGCGCTCTTGTGCGTCGAATGTCTGGTTGACGCTGTGTCGACCAATTCCGATCGGCCGGAGGCTTTTTCCGCCGGCCGATCAGGACTAAGTGGAAACAGATGCGCCGGTGACCGGCCGCGTCGAAGATTTGAGAAGGGATTTTGAATGGCTCGCGATATGAACGCCGGCTTGTCCGACCTCGGTGGTTGCCAGATCGAGGCGACCCTGCAGCTGTTCGACGGCAAATGGAAGGGCGTGATCCTCCACCATCTCCTCAAGGACGAAGTGCTGCGCTTCAACGAACTGGTGAAGCGCCTGCCATCGATTACCCATCGCATGTTGTCGAAACAGTTGCGCGACATGGAGGTCGCCGGTCTCGTCGCCCGCACCGTCTATCCGGTCGTGCCGCCGCGTGTGGACTATTCACTGACCCCGCTCGGCCGCAGCCTCGAGCCAGTGCTTCAGGCGATCGGCCGTTGGGGCCAGGAGAACCTCGTGGCCGTCGAGGATGCGGCACTAAAGCCGAGCGAGAGCCCGACGGGCAGTGCGGCGATCATGCGTTCTGCTGCGTGATGCCGACCGTCAGCCTGCGGGCTGGCGTCGGGACAAAAGGCCGGTGGACAAGAGGACGCCGAGCCCGGTGACAAGCGCCGCAACGAGAACCGAGATGCCGAGCGGCTCCGCAAGCAGCACGGCACCGCCAATGGCCGCAGCCACTGGCGTGATCGCCGTATAGGCGGCAGCCTGGGTTCCGCCGAGTGCGCGAACTGCCGTCCCATAGAGCAAGGTCGCGACCAAGCCCGAAAGCAGGCCCTGCGTGACGGATTGTAGGGCGATTTCCCCCAAGGGTGCCGTCAGGAATTGGGTGCCGACAAAGGGCAGGGCCGCAAGGTTGAGAAGGGTCGACCAGACGCAGATCAAGGCCGCTCCTTCGAAGGCATCGAGTCCGCTGCGGCGGAAGGCATGGGTATAGACGGCCCAGAGCGTCGCGCCGATGGGAAGGATGGTGAAGCTGATCCAGCCGAGCCCGTCAGCACCCAGATTGCCCGCGAGCAGGATGCCGCCGCCTGCGAGGATCGCAACCATGCCTGCCTTGCGCCATCTGTCGGGTCGTTCGCCGAGGAATGCCATCCCGATGACTGCGACCGCAAGCGGCATCAGCCCCGGCAGCAAGACGCCGGCCGCCGAGGCGGGTGTATGGCGCATGCCAAAGGCGACGATCTGAAAGAAGGGCGCGCCGGAGCCGAGAATCATCAGGCAGAGTGGTCCCATGGCCCCCTTGGGAAACAGGCCCGTACGCCACCAGACCGGCGCCAGCACGAGCGCCGGAATTCCGTAACGCAGAAGACTGAGGTCGAGGGGGCCAAGCCCGGCGCCGACGCTATGACGTGTGGAAACCAGCCACGAGGCCCAGATGAGCACGACGGACAGCGCCGACAATGCACCCAGCGCTGAGCGGCCGGAGCCGGGAAGGGGAGTGGTGCCGACGGCGGACATGGTTGCTCCAGAGGATGATGCTTGCGTCCAATCTTATGCCGTTCGCTCTGACGTGTCCTTGCGCAATGCACGCCGGATGGTTAGCAATTTGGCAGACTATGCCAAAAAGAAGTGCTGGAGTTCTAATTGCTGCCAAAACTCGACAAGTTCGATCACGCGATCCTCAAGCTTCTGCAGGATGACGCACGCACCACCAATGTCGAGATTGCCGACAAGGTCGGGCTCTCGCAATCGCCTTGCCTCCGACGTATCAGGCTGATGGAGGAGAGCGGTCTCATCCGCGGCTATCGTGCAGATCTTGACCGTCGGATGCTGGGGCTCGAACTCACCGTGTTCGTCGCCTTCAAGGTGGCGCGCCACACGCGCGAGAACGCCGATGCGCTGCACGAGGCCCTGCTCGACATTCCCGAAGTCGTCGCCTGCTACATGATTTCGGGTGAGTCCGATTTCCTGGCAGAAGTCGTCGTTGAAAATCTCTCGGCCTACGAGACCTTGCTCACGGAGAAGCTGCTCGTCTTGCCCAACGTGACCGATATCCGGTCGAATTTTGCGATCCGGAGCGTCAAGACTGGTGCGCCGCTGAAGCTCCCGGTTCGCACCTGATCGCGGAAGAGGTGGCCGCCGCAGAGACGGCGGCCGGTAAGAACTGGCTCAGGCCGGAAAACCTTCCAGCACGATCTTGCCGCGCGTGCGGTTGCTCTCGATCAGCCTGTGCGCCTCGCGCAGGTTTTCAGCCGTGATCGGCCCGAGCACGGTATCGAGCGTCGTGCGGATTTTGCCCACGTCGATGAGTTCGGCAACATGCGTCAAGAGCTTGTGCTGCTCGATCATGTCAGGCGTCTGGAAGACCGGCCGGGAGAACATGAACTCCCAGTGGAGCGACACGACCTTCTGCTTGAAGGCAAGGATGTCGAAGCCTTCGGGGAAGTCGTCGATCAGGCAGATGCGGCCCATCGGCGCGATGATCTCGGCCATTGCCAGTCGATGCTGGCCGCTGTGGGTCACCGAGAAGATGAAGCCCGGCGGGTCGATGCCGAGTGCGGCGAATTCCTGGGCGAGTGGCTTGCTGTGGTCGATGACGTGATCGGCACCGAGAGACTTCGCCCAGTCCACCGTCTCCGGGCGCGAGGCGGTGGCGATGACGGTAAGGTCGGTCAGTTCCTTGGCAAGCTGGATGGCAATCGAGCCGACGCCGCCGGCACCGCCTGTGATCAGGATCGACCGTCCGGCGCCGAGGACGGGATCGCTCACCTTCAGCCTGTCGAACAGAGCCTCGTAAGCGGTGATGGCAGTCAGCGGCAGGGCGGCGGCTTGTGCGAAGGAGAGCGTCTTCGGCTTCAGGCCGACGATGCGTTCGTCGACGAGGTGATATTCGGCATTGGTGCCCGGACGATTGATCGCGCCGGCGTAGTAGACCTCGTCTCCTGGCTTGAAGAGGCTGACATCCGGACCGACGGCCTTGACCACGCCCGCCGCATCATAGCCGAGGATCCGGGCTTCGCCTGCCGGCGGCGTCTGGTTGCGGCGAACCTTGGTATCGACCGGGTTTACCGAGATGGCCTTGATCTCGACGAGGAGATCGTGGCCTGCCGCCTCTGGCATGGGTAGCTCGAGATCGACAAGTGCCGTTTCCGAGGTGATGGGCTGGGGCGTATGGAAGCCGATGGCGCGCATGGACAACTCCTGTCTGGCGTTTGAACGCTACCCATTAAGGGCATAGATTGGAGTTCTGCAAGAATGCACATGTTGTCTGTAGGCACAGAAAAGAACCTCGGTTCATTTCACAGTGCCGACTATGTCACGCCCTCGCGAAAGGATGGCCAGCAATTTCCCGGCTGTCCCCTCAAGCGGACCTTGAAGACCGCCTCAGCCGCGTGACGGCCTTCTCTCCAAAGCAATGGAGATCAGGAAGATGATCAGGCCGAAGGCCGAGAGCACCGAGCCGACATAGCCGGTGGCGGCGTAGCCGTAGCCAGCGGCAATCACCAGTCCGCCGAGCCAGGCGCCGAGTGCGTTCGCGATGTTGAAGGCGGAATGATTGGTGGCGGCGGCGAGCGTCTGCGCGTCGGCTGCCACATCCATGAGACGGGTCTGCACGGCCGGGCAGGCGGCAAAGCCGCAGCCGGTGAGGAAGACGCAGATGCACAGCATGATCGGATTGTGCGCGGTGAGCGAAAAGACTGCCATCAGCACGATATTGAAGGCGAGCATGCCGCCGATCGTCCCCTTCAGCGAATAGTCGGCCATGCGGCTGCCCACGATATTGCCGACATTCATGCCAATACCGAAGAGGGCAAGAACCACTGCCACCATGCTGGCCGGGAGACCCGCGGTATCGGTCACGGTCTTGGCGATATAGCTGAAGATCGCAAACATGCCGCCGAAGCCGACGGCAGCGACACCGAAGGACAGCCAGACCTGCAGGCGCCCGAAGGCCGACAGTTCGCGGCGGATGCTGGCGCCCTCGGCCACTTCGTCCTTCGGCAGATAGAGTGCGATCAACGCCACGGTTATGGCCGCGATGGCTGCTACCAGGAAGAACGCGGCGCGCCAGCTCATCATCTGGCCGAGGAAGGTTGCGATCGGCGTGCCGATCAGCGTGGCGATCGTCAGCCCCAGCATCACTCGGCCAACGGCCCTAACGCGACGGTTCGGCGGCGCCATGGAGGCGGCAACCAGGGCGGCCACACCGAAATAGGCGCCATGCGGCAGACCGGTGATGAAGCGAAGAAGCGTGAATGTCGCAAATTCTGTGGCGAGCGCACTGGCGAAATTGCCGACGGCGAAGAGGCCCATGAGCAGCAAGAGCAACGTCTTGCGCGGAAGTTTGGCGGCAAGTGCTGCGATGATCGGTGCGCCGATGACGACACCCAGCGCATAGGCGCTGATCACATGGCCTGCCTGCGGCACCGTTACCCCGTAGGTCTCTGCGACCTCCGGCAGCAGCCCCATGATCACGAACTCGCCGGTCCCGATGCCAAAACCGCCAGCGGCGAGCGCCAGTTCGATCAGCAGGATCGTCGTTGGCGTCAGGGCCGGGGACTGTTGTAGTTCTGCGGTGGGGGACGAAGCGAATTCGGTCATGAAAACACCATGGGCGCGCAAGAGAACCTTGCCACGCGAAACGCGCTTCCGAGGAAGCCGAAATGAAAGAAAGGAGCCAGCAGGCCGTAAGAAGGAACTGTTTTTTATCATATCCGTGTGCGCTGCGGCAAAGGCTTTTGCTCGCCATCTTGAAATCTGCTCGTGCGCTATCGATCTGCAGGCGGCTTTCGAAACTTTCGAGGCGTCGACACGTTGTGAGCATTGGCCTCTCAAGGGCCGCGAAAGGGCGACATGAAAATCAAGGCGGTACTCAATCGCGAAGGTGGCACCTTCAAGACCACCGACATGCAGACCTATTGCGAGACGGCGACCCGCGCCTTTGCGGCGAAGGGCCATGATCTCGTATGCGATGTCGTCGGCGGCGACGAGGTTGTGCAGTCTCTGGAAAAGGCGAGCAAAGAGAGCGACCTTGATGCGCTTCTGGCCGGCGGTGGGGACGGCACGATATCCACGGCCGCAGGCATCGCCTGGGAAGCGGGTGTTCCGCTCGGCATCATCCCAGCCGGCACGATGAACCTCTTTGCCCGCTCGCTGAAGCTGCCGTTGGATATTTGGAAGGTACTCGACCTCTTGGCCGACGCAACCGTCGTCAACGTCGATATTGCAACGGCGAACGGTCGTCCCTTCGTGCACCAGTTTTCCGCAGGTCTGCACGCCCGCATGGTCCGGATGCGCAACCAGATGAATTTTGCCTCCCGTATCGGCAAGATCCGGGCAAGCACCAGCGCCGCCTTCGGCGTCATGCTCGATCCGCCGCGCTTCGAGGTCGTCTTCGACATCGATGGCGACGGCCGCAGCGAGGAGCGCCCGGTCTCGGCGATCTCCGTCTCCAACAATCCGCTCGGCAACAATTCGCTGTTCTTCGCCGACCGAGTCGATACCGGCAGGCTCGGGGTCTATCTGGCGGAGCCGCTGGAGCCGACGGGCGTCGGCAATCTGGCTTTCGATATCATCAGGGGCAAGTTCAAGGAGAACGAGGCAGTGACCGCCTCGACTGCGGAGAAGGTGCATCTCCATTTCCCGAGACATCGCAAGGGTGCCGCCTGTGTGCTCGACGGTGAACTCCTGCGCATGCCGGCCGATGTCGAGATCAAGATCCATGCCGGACAGCTGAAGGTGCTCGTGGCGCGGCCGCAGGCGCCGGCATGAACGAAAACGGCGCCCGATTGGGGCGCCGTTTTGGCATTTTTCAGAAGAGACCGCGCTCAGTGGCTGAAGGCCGCCGCGATCAGATCGCGGGTATAGTCTTCCTGCGGATGATCGAAGATCGCCTCGGTTCCACCCTGCTCGACGATCTTGCCGTTCTTCATCACGATGACATGGTCCGACATCGCGCGGATGACCGAGAGGTCATGGCTGATGAAGACGTAAGACAGGCCGTGCTTGTCCTGCAGGTCGCGCAGCAGTTCGATAACCTGACGCTGCACGGAGCGGTCGAGTGCTGAGGTCGGCTCATCCAGGATGACGACCTTGGGCTTCAGGATCATCGAGCGGGCGATCGCGATGCGCTGACGCTGGCCGCCCGAGAATTCGTGCGGATAGCGGTTGCGCGCTGCCGGGTCGAGGCCAACCTCCTTGAGAGCAGCAATGGCCCGCGCATCACGCTCGGCGCGGCTGAGCTGCGGCTCGTGCACGTAGAGACCTTCGGTGATGATCTCGCCCACCGTCTGGCGCGGCGATAGCGAGCCATAGGGGTCCTGGAACACCAGCTGCAGCTGCTTGCGGAAAGGGCGCATGCCGGCCCGGTCGAGGTTCGAGATATCCGCCGTCTCGAAGCGGAAGGCGCCATCGGCTGCGAGCAGCTTCAGAAGCGCCCGTCCGAGCGTCGATTTGCCAGATCCCGACTCCCCGACGATGCCGATGGTCTGGCCCTGGCGGAGCCGGACGCTGACCTGATCGACGGCCCGGAAGGTACGGTTCGGACGCAGGAAGCCACCGCTGCCAATGTCGAAATCGACAGTGACATTTCGGCCTTCCAGAACGACCGGCGCATCGTCAGCCGGCGGCGGTTTTGTGCCAGTGGGTTCGGCGGCGAGCAGCATCTTGGTGTAGTCGTGCTGGGCATTGCCGAAGATCGCGTCGCGGCTGCCCGTCTCAACAATCTCGCCCTTGCGCATGACGGCAACGCGGTCGGCCACGTGCTTGACCACGCCGAGGTCGTGGGTGATCAGCACGATCGCCATGCCGAAGCGCTTTTGCAGGTCGGCGAGCAGATCGAGGATCTGCGCCTGGATGGTGACGTCGAGTGCGGTCGTCGGTTCATCCGCGATCAGCACGTCCGGCTCGTTGGCGAGGGCCATCGCGATCATCACGCGCTGGCGCTGGCCGCCGGACATTTCGTGCGGATAGCTGTCGATGCGCCGCTCGGGGTCCGGGATGCCGACGAGCTTCAAGAGCTCCAGCACGCGGGCGCGCGCTTCCGTCTTGCTTAATCCCCGGTGATGGATCAGCGGTTCGGCGATCTGCTTGCCGATCCGGTAGAGCGGGTCGAGCGAGGTCATCGGCTCCTGGAAGATCATGGTGATCTTCGCACCGCGCACCTTGTTCAACTCGCCGATCGGCAGGCCGACGATGTTGCGTCCGCCATAGAAGGCCTCTCCGCTGACATCGCCGTTCTTGGCGAGCAGTCCCATGATACCCATCATGGTCTGGCTCTTGCCGGAGCCGCTTTCGCCGACGATGGCAAGCGTTTCGCCCTTCTTCACCGAAAAGCTGATGCCCTTGACCGCCTCGACCGTGCCGTCGGGTGTCGCGAACGTTACCTTGAGGTCGGAAACGTCGAGCACGGTTTCGTTGTTTGTCTTGTCGTCCATGCTCATCGGTCCTTTGGATCCAGCGCATCCCGCAGGCCGTCACCCACGAAATTCAGCGAAAACAGCGTCACCACGAAGAAGATCGCCGGGAAGATCAGCAGCCAGGGTGCGTTCTGCATGCTGGCGGCGCCTTCCGAGATCAGCGTGCCCCAGCTGGCAAGCGGCGCCTGGACGCCGAGGCCGAGGAAGGACAGGAAGCTCTCGAGCAGGATGACCTTCGGCACGATGACGGTGACGAAGACGATGACCGGGCCGATCGTGTTCGGGATGATGTGGCGCCGAATGATCTGCCAGTCAGTCAGGCCCAGCGCCTCGGCCGCCCCGACGAATTCGCGGCGCTTGAGCGACAGCGTCTGCCCGCGCACGATGCGGGCCATTTCCAGCCATTCCACCGCCCCGATCACCAGGAAGATCAGGATCACCGATCGCCCGAAGAAGACCACGAGCACCACGACGAGGAAGACGAAAGGCAGCGAGTAGAGGATTTCGACGATCCGCATCATCACATTGTCGACGCGGCCACCGAGATAGCCCGAGGTCGCGCCATAGACGACACCGATGCCGAGCGAGACGAGGCTGGCGGCAAGACCCACGGCGAGCGAGATCTGCCCGCCGAGCATGACGCGGACGAGCAGATCACGGCCGTTGGAATCGGTGCCGAAGGGGAACGTGATCTGGTCCACATTGCCGGATACGGTGAGGCTTCGACCATCCGCTGCCTGGTCCACGACTTCCGAATTCTTGAATTCGTTGTTGCGATCGAAATAGCGGATCGTGCGGGGATCGATTTCCCCATCCGAACTGATCACGGCAGTAAACCGGCCATCCTCGACCGTAAAGCTGTCGAGTTGCACTCTTGCCCGCTGGGCCACGCTTTCGGCGACGTCCTGCAGCGTCTCGGGATCGGGCCTTGGAGTCAGGCTCGGCGGCACGTTGACGTAGGAGGAGAAGACCTGATCGTAGCTGTGTGGCACGAACAGCGGGCCGGCGAAGGAGAACAGGGTCACGAACGCCAGAAGCACGCAGCCCGAGATGGCTGCCTTGTTGCGTCGAAAACGCATCATGGCGAGCTGGGCGAGGCTGCGTCCGGTGATCTCCGGCTGGGGGGAAGCGGTGATATCAGTCATTGCGAACCCTCGGATCGAGCAGGCCATAGGCGATGTCGACCAACAGGTTGAAGACGATCACGAACACGGCGACGAGGATGACGGTGCCCATGACGAGGGGATAGTCGCGGTTGAGTGCGCCGAGCACGAAGTAGCGACCGACGCCGGGAATGGTGAAAATCGTCTCCACCACTGCGGAACCGGTCAGAAGTGCGGCGGCACAGGGTGCGAGATAGGAGACGATCGGCAGCATCGCACCGCGCATCGCATGCGTGACGACGACGACACGCGAGGGCAGGCCGTAAGCCTTGGCCGTGCGGATATGGTCGGTATGCAGCGCCTCGATCATCGCGCCGCGGGTCAGGCGGGCGAAAACGGCAAGCTGCGGCAGAGCAAGCGCCGTCACCGGCAGGATGAGGTAACGCAGCGAGCCGTCGCCCCAGCTACCGGCCGGCAGCCAGTTGAGGATCACGGCAAACAGAAGCGTCAACACGGGACCGACAACGAAATTGGGGATCGTCACGCCGACAGTCGCAAAGGACATGACGGCGAAATCGATCGCGCTGTTTTGCCTGAGTGCTGCGACGGTTCCGAGCAGCACGCCGCCGATCAGGGCGACGAGGATGGCGATCCCGCCGAGCTGGATCGAGTAGGGCAGCGCCTTGCCGATCAGTTCGGAGACGGTGTTGTCCTTGTAGATGAAGCTCGGACCGAGATCGCCGGTGACGGCATTGCCGATATAGCTCAGATACTGGTTGATCAGCGGCTGGTCGAGTTTGTAGGTGGCCATGATATTGGCCATCGTCTGGGGCGGCAGCGGGCGCTCCAGGTTAAAGGGGCCGCCGGGCGCAAACCGCATCAGGAAAAACGAAATGGTGACGACGATAAAGATCGTCGGAACGGCACTCATGAGCCGCCGCAGTACGAAGGATGTCATGTCCTGCTCCTGAAAGGACGACGCGCGGCCATGGGGCCGTGCGTCGTCCGGTCACGTGACGAGATTATTCAGCGACGCGGAGGAAGCGGCTGAGATGCTCGTTGGCTGCGTTGTCCTGCCAGCCGCTGACGCGGTCGGAGACCAGCCACAGGTTCGCCGTGCTCATCAGCGGAGCGATCGGCTGGTCGCGCATCAGGATGACTTCGGCATCATGCAGGATCTTCTTGCGGGCTTCGGCATCGCCTTCGGTGTAGGACTTGGCCATCAGCGCGTCGAACTCCGGGTTGTTGTACTTGCCGTAGTTGAACGAGGTGTTGGTCGAGACGTTGAGGCCGAGGAAGTTTTCAGCATCCGCATAGTCGGCGACCCAGCCGGCACGAGCCACGTTGAAGGCGCCGCCTTCCTGGAGGTAGGCGTAGTGCGAGGCCACGTCGAGGTTGGTCATCGTCACCGTTGCGCCGAACGTGTTCTTCCACATGTCGGCAACGGCGGTCGCGACACGCTCGTGGTTCGGGTTGGTGTTGTAGCGGATCTCGATGTTGAGCGGCTTGCCGCCTTCACCGTAACCGGCTTCCTTCATCAGTTCGATCGCCTTGTCTTCGCGGTCGAGCTGCGACATCTCGGCGAAGTCGGCCTTGGCTGCCTCGTAGCCACCGAGACCATCCGGAACCAGCGAGTAGGTCGGCAGCTGCGCGCCGGAATAGATCTCCTCGGCCAGGAAGTCGCGATCGACGGCCATGGAGAGGGCCTGGCGGACGCGCACGTCGCTATAGGGTTCCTGGCGGGTGTCGAAGACGTAGTAATAGGTTGAGGCCGACGGCGAAACGCGGACCTGCTCGCCATAGCTATCCTTCAGGCGGTCGATCTGGTCGGCCGAGAAGTTGTAGACGAGGTCCATTTCCTTGGCTTCGAAACGGCGGACCGAAGCGGCCTGATCGTCGATCGGGTAGAAGACAACCTTGTCGATCTGGGTGTTGGCGGCATCCCAGTGGTTTTCGTTCTTCACGACCACGAGGTTGTCATTCGGCACATGGCTCTCGAGCTTGTAGGCGCCGTTCGACACCATCACGCCCGGCTTGACGAAATCCTTGCCGTTCTTTTCGACGCTTGCCTTGGAGACGGGCAGGGCGGTCTGGTGGGCCAGAAGCTCGAGGAAGAACGGCGTTGCGCGCTCAAGGGTCACTTCGAGGGTCTTCTCGTCAACGGCCTTGACGCCGATCTCTTCCAGCTTCGCTTCACCCTTGTTGGCCTTTTCGGCATTCTTGATCGGGTAGAGGATGTTGGCGTATTTCGCGGCCGTTTCCGGGTTCTGGACGCGCTGGATCGAGTAGACGAAGTCTTCAGCCGTTACCGGCGAGCCATCCGACCACTTGGCGTTTTCGCGGATCTTGAAGGTATAGACGGTGCCATCGTCGGAGATGGTCCAGCTTTCGGCAGCGCCGGGCACGATTTCGCCCTTGGCGTCGTAGATCGTCAGGCCCTCATAGAGATCCTTGAGAATGAAGGCTTCGATGTCGATCGAGGTATTGGCCTGATCGAGCGTCTGCGGCTCGCCGGAATTGCCGCGATGAAGCACGACTTCGGCCAGCGCCTGGCTTGCGCCAAACATCAAGGAGGTGAGGAGAAGAGAGGTGCCGAGCAGCCGGCGCGTTTGGATAGACATCGTTTGGAACTCCCAGTTCACGTTAACGGAAAGGGAGAGAAGAATATTCGTGCGGAGGTGGCAAGCCGCATTTTTTGTGGCTACCCTAATTTTTGGGAGGAAATTGGAGGGTTGGCCTGTGACTTGGCACGAAGATTTCGTGTGACCGTTTTGTGACGAAATAAAATTATAGCGCCAAATCCTGCCCGAGATGCGACAACGCGACCCGAGGGTCGCGTCTGCAAGGTTTCCGATGGCTGGATAGGGGTCAGATGCGCGGCAGATAGGTCTGGTAGTCGAAGCTCGACACGGTCCTGAGGAAGGCCATGGCTTCCTTGCGCTTGGTGTCGCCATAGATGCGCTGATATTCGGCCCCGAAGATGTCGGCGATGAAGGCGGATGCGCGGAACCGCTCGACGGCGGTCAGGAAATCATAGGTCAGCATGTCGGGGTTTTCAGGCGCGCTGTCCGGCGTCGTGACCTGGCCGGGATCGAGGTCTTCTTCCAGACCGAGTAGGATGCCGCCGAGGATGGCGGCGAGCAGCAGATGCGGATTGGCATCGGCGCCGGCGACGCGATGTTCAATACGGGCGGCGGGGCCGTCCTTGTCGGGAATGCGGATGGCGGTGCCGCGATTGCCGAAACCCCAGTCGATCTTGTCGGGCGCAAAGGAGCCCGGCTGGAAGCGGCGATAGGAATTGGCAAAGGGCGCGAAGATCAGCTGCGCATCCTGCATGCTCTTCAGCATGCCGGCGGTGATCGACTTCAGCTTCACTGGATCGCCGCCCTTGGCGTCGAGGATGTTCTTGCCGTCTTTGTCGATGATCGAGGCATGCACATGCAGGCCGGAACCCGCGTGATCGCCATAGGGCTTGGCCATGCAGGTCGCCTTGAAACCATGCCGGCGGGCGGCGAAATCGACGACGCGCTTGAGATAAATGCAGTCGTCTGCAGCGGCCATGGCATCCGGCTTGTGCAAAAGGTTGACCTCGAACTGGCCGGGGCCGAATTCAGCCGTGGTCGCATCGGCCGGCAGGCCCATATGGTCGCAGTATTCGCGCACCGTGTCGAGGAAATCTTCCATCGCGGCGGTCGCGCGCATGTCGTAGAGCTGGTAGCCCTCGACCTCGCCGTTCATGACCAGCGCCTTCGGTGGCATCGGCACGCCGGTCTCGCGGAAATCCGGCTCCATGACATAGAATTCGAGCTCGGTGGCAACAACAGGCGTCAGGCCCTTTTCCTCGAAGCGCTTCATCACATTGGCGAGGATCGCGCGCGGGCAGACGTAATGCGGCTCTCCATCAAGCGTATGCATGGTGGCGAGCACTTGCTTGGAGCCGGCAGGCCCCCAGGGCAGCGTCGTCAGCGAGTTCCTGTCCGGCATGCAGATGCCATCGGGATCTCCGAGCGTCAGCGAGATCTTGGTAATGTCGTCATTGTCGTCGCCCCAGATGTCGAGCGATTGCGTCGAGGCCGGCAGGCGCACCGTGTTCTTCCAGACCTTGTCCTCGGCTTTCAGCGGAATCATCTTGCCGCGCAGGTCGCCATTCATGCCGACGAGCAGCACCTCGATGCGCGCGGAAGGGTCGGCTGCGGTAAGATCGGCGGCCTCGGTCGGTGCTGTCATGGGAAAACTCTCGTTGGCTTTTTGGGCGGATTTGGCCGGAGGAACGCGGCAATCGGTGCCTTGCCAAACGCGTTTTGGACGGTCATGTTCGTAGCCGATAATGTTCCGCCTTTCAATGCGGGGCAAGGCAGGCACGCGGACCAAGTTTGGCCGTGAAAGCAAGAGCTTCCGCCCCGGTCAAGGACCCGACCCATGAACAAGCCAGTAACCGCCGTCTCCAACCTCGGTGCCATCGACGCTGCCCACCATCTTCACCCTTTTTCGGACATGAAGAAGCTGAATGCGGCCGGCACCAAGATCATCACCCGTGCGGAAGGCGTGCATATCTGGGATTCGACCGGCAAGCAGTATCTCGATGCGTTCGCAGGTCTCTGGTGCGTCAATGTCGGTTATGGCCGCAAATCGATCGCCGATGTGGTCCACGCCCAGATGCTGGAACTGCCCTATTACAACACCTTCTTCGGCACCACGACGCCGCCGACCACGCTGCTCGCCCAGAAGATCGCCGAAAAGACCGGCCCGAAGATCAACCGGGTCTTCTTCTCCAATTCCGGCTCGGAAGCCTCCGACACCTGGTTCCGTATGGCGCGCGTTTACTGGAAGGCGCTCGGCCACGAGACGAAGACACAGGTCATTGCCCGCAAGAACGCCTATCACGGCTCGACCGTCGCCGGCGCCTCGCTCGGCGGCATGAAGTGGATGCATGAACAGGGCAATCTGCCGATCGAGGGCATCCACCACATCAACCAGCCCTATTGGTATGCCGAGGGCGGCGATCTCTCGCCCGAGGATTTCGGCCTGAAGGTCGCCCGCGAGCTGGAAGAGAAGATTATCGAACTCGGCGAAGAGAATGTCGCGGCCTTCGTTGCCGAGCCGATCCAGGGGGCCGGCGGCGTCATCGTACCGCCCTCGACCTACTGGCCGGAAATCAAGCGCATCTGCGCCAAGTACCAGATCCTGCTCGTCGCCGACGAAGTCATCTCCGGCTTCGGCCGCCTGGGTTCCTGGTTCGGCCATCAGCATTATGACTTCGAGCCTGACCTCGCCCCGATCGCCAAGGGCCTGTCCTCCGGCTACCTGCCGATCGGCGGCGTACTCGTCTCCGACCGCGTGGCGGAGGTCATGGTCAACGAGCTCGGCGACTTCTACCACGGCTACACCTATTCCGGTCACCCGGTGGCAGCCGCCGCAGCGCTCGAAAACATCCGCATCATCGAGGAAGAAGGCCTGGTCGAGCGTGTCCGCGACGACACCGGCCCCTATCTCGCCCAGGCATTGGCCTCGCTCACCGACCACGAACTCGTCGGCGAAGCCGTCAGCGTCGGCCTGATGGGTGCAGTGCAGATCGCTGCCGACAAGGCCACCCGCCGCCGCTTCAAGAAACCAGACGATACGGGAACCGCCGTCCGTAACCAGTGTGTCAATGCCGGCGTCGTGCTGCGCGCCACCGGCGACCGCATGCTCTTCTCCCCGCCGCTGATCATCTCGCGCGCCGAGATCGACCAGGCGGTCGATACGTTGCGCAACGGCCTGGACTGGTTGAAGGACAATCGCGGCGACGGGTGAAGCGGCCCAACCAATGAGGCGCCGGCGAGACCGGCGCCCTTTGCCTCACGGCATGAACTGGCCACCATTGATGTCGATCGTCTGTCCGGTGATGTAGCCGGAGAGCATGGAGGACGCCAGGAAGAGATAGGCGCCGACGCAGTCCTCCGGTGTGCCGGTGCGCTTCAAGGGCACGGCGGCTGCCACCTGATCGAGTTGGCCGGGCAGGGCATATTTGTCCTGGAATGGGGTGGTGATGACGCCGGGCGCCACCGCGTTGACGCGGATCTTGTATTTGCCGAATTCCAGCGCCATGCCCTTGGTGACTGCACCGACAAAGGCTTTCGAGGAACCGTAGACGCCGGAGCCTGCGGTGCCGCCCGTGCGAGCAGCCACCGACGTCGTATTGATGACGAAGCCGCCCTCACGCTTCAGATACGGCACGGCGGCCTGTGTCGTAGCGATCACCGAGCGGGCGTTCACGTCCATCACCTTGTCGTAATGAGCGTCCGTCATCTCTTCATAGAGCACGCGGGCGATCATGCTGCCGGCATTGTTGATGACACCATCGAGCCGACCGAAGGTCTTGGCGACATGCTCGACGGCCTCGGCCATGGCCTCCGATGACGCCGCATCGGCTTTCACCAGTACGACGCTGCCACCGGCGGCTTCTATGTCGCGGGCGATGGCATGCGCCGCTTCCGCATTCGAATTGTAGTGCAGGCCGACCAGGGCGCCTTGTGCGGCAAAACCGCGTGCCAGGGCCTCGCCGATGCCGCTCGATGCGCCGGTGATCAGCACGGCCTTGCCAGAAAGGTCGGGGATGGTGAGTGCGGTCATGGGCTTGTCCTCCTGTTGTCAGACAAGCTTAGAGCGGCCCCGATGTGATTTGGCAAGGCCGCTCTCGTCCATCTCGTTGCACCTTGACCTAGGATGTTTCAGTGAACCCAGGGTGCTCAGTGCTCTACCGTCCACGGGTCACGCTGCAGGCTGGGCCGTCTGTTTGCGGACATACCTGGAATAGGCCCAGATAATCGCGACCACGCCCACGATCAGCCCGATCGACAGCAGCGGCCTGACGGCGAACCAGCCGATCGCAATGACCGTTACGCCGACCGCGATCGCCAGGACGAACGAAATCAGCCCCGTCCCGAAGCCGATCAGGGTGCCGACGAACGGAATGACGTCACCGATCACGCTGAAGATCCGCAGGATCAGGGCAAAGCCGACGAACAAACCCAGGATCCCCGCTGCCCTGATCACCCAGGTCAGAATGACGTTTTCGGTCTGGCTGTCGGCGAACATCTTATCCGAGGTTTCGCGGCCAGCGGCGAGCAGGAAGAGCGTGTAGCCATTTTCCGTGGTGTATTCGGCCAGGCGATCACCACGCTGCATGGCCACGATGCTGACTTCGGGCAGCACGATCTTCTCGAAGCGGACCCGGGTGTCCCCGACCTGCGGCGCCTTCTCATCGGCGCCGAAATAAAGCGCCTGCGTGACGGCACGGCCTTCGCCGGGATAGCCGAGGGCTTCGGAAGCCTCGGCTGCCGTTTCAGCGGTGATCGGCAAGGCTTGCCGCGTGCCAGCCGAGGCAATCTGCGAGCCTTCCACACTGAAGGCACCCAGTTTCGCCGTCTCCACCAGCGTTTCCGTCGACGGCAGCCAGAATTCGGGGTTCTCATGCCCCGCAGATTCCTGGAATTTCGAGGAGTCCTGCGCATCCCCACTCCATTCCCTGGAATAGGTGTAGGTGGTCACGGTTTCTTCGCCGCCGCCCAGCTTCTTCTCGGTCTTACTGCTTTTTTCCTCGACCCACTGATACATCTCGACCTTGCGAGCCAGGCCAATCACGCCGCTCGCGCTGATTCCCGTGTCCGGGTCGACGACGTCAGCCTCCGGAACCACGCCGCTTTCGATATGCACCAGCTTGCCATCGAGCGCAGGGTCTATCCGCGCTGCATCGGTGCTGACGACGATCGACTGGCCTTCCACCAGCAACTCATACGTCGCGACCGATCGCCCTTCGTTCCAGAGCAGCGCGACGATTGCCACGATGACGAGAATGAAGCCGAATATGGCCCCCGTCAGTGCCCCACCCAGACGGGAAAACCAAGATGTCGATGTCCTTGTTACCACATTCATGGCATCCCCCATTGCCTAGCGCCCTTGCCGAGTTGCAAGTTTCTAGCAAGTTTTGTTGCCAGGGAAAGTTCTTATCTTGGGGGGATCGAAGGCGGGGCAGAACGTATTGCACATCCTCCGCCAGAGGGATCAGCCTCACGCAGGAGACTGATCCAAAAACCAGACTGTTCTGGCCGGCGGACCCGTGACGTCGGGAATGGCTTAAGCCGCTTTCCAGTTGAAGGGCAGGGGGGCCTCGCGGAAGGCGAAGCGGTCAAGGTGGCTGGCCACCACGCCCTGATAGGTTTCGAGCTTTCCGGCATCTTCGGTCTCGATCGTGACCGTCAGGCTCGATGCATCGCTGTGCATGGATGCTGTTGCCTCGGGAAACTTCACCACGGCCTTGTGGTTCTGCTCGTCCAGCTCGACCTCGAGCTTGTGGGACCAGTGCTTGCAGAGCTGCTGCAGATATTTCCAGCCGTTTTCGGTGGAAACGGTTGTCGTCGATGTTGCCATGATCAAAGCCTTTCGATCTTGCCGACCGCCTCGTCCAGAATGCGGGCGACCTCCAATTGCGTCTCGCGCGTGGTCGTTTCGCGCGACAGACAGTCGTGCAGGGCCTGCTTCAGGTTGTGCATGGCGCGACGCACCGGGGCTGCATCTGTTCTTTCGCTGACTTTTGCAAGGGCCGTCAGGCGTCCCATCGCGGTCGCGACCTCGTCGGCCCGCTCTGCGAGATGTGTTCGGCCGGCTTCGGTGATGGTCATCACCTTGCGCGGCCCGTCGCTCTCATGTTCTTCCGCCAGCCCCATGTCGAGAAGCAGCGTCATGGTCGGATAGACGACGCCGGGCGAAGGGGCATAGGCACCGCCCGACAGGCTCTCGATCTCGCGGATCAGGTCATAGCCATGACGAGGCTGGTCCTCGACCAGCTTCAAGAGAACGAGGCGCAGCTCGCCGCCGTCGAACATACGGCGGCGTTCGCCACGCCCTCTGGGGCCGCCGAAAGGCCCGCCCTGGGGGCCGCCATGGCGCATAGCATGCATCGCCTGGCGAAAGGCGTGGAAGGGATTGCCGCATTCGCCGCGGCCGCTCTGGGAATGTCTCATGATCATCTCTCGTTCTGTTTGAATTGCATCTAAGATATATCTTAGATCGGACGATGCAAGGCCCGGCCATAAAAATCTCTCCGGGGTCATGCTGGTCCGGCTTGTGCGCGAGGACTAAGATCGCAAGAGGAATCGCTGAGGAGGGCGTCGATGAGCGAGAAGCGGCACGAATACCAAGTCACGGTCACCTGGCAGGGCAATGTCGGTACAGGAACCTCCGGCTACCGCGACTATGGACGTGATCATCTGATCTCAGCCGCAGGCAAGCCGGATATTCTCGGCTCCGCCGATCCGGCCTTTCGCGGCGATCCCAAGCGCTGGAACCCGGAAGATCTCTTTCTCGCCTCGCTGTCGGCCTGCCACAAGCTTTGGTATCTGCACTTCTGCGCCGTCTCCGGCGTCATTGTGATCGCTTATGAAGACCATGCCGAAGGTGTCATGGAAATGGATGCCAATGGTACGGGGCGCTTTACCGATGTCGTGCTTCGCCCCACCGTTACCATCAAGCGTGGCACCTTTCCGGAACTCGCGCTGGACCTGCATGGCGACGCGCACGAAAAGTGTTTCATCGCCAATTCGGTGAATTTTCCCGTACGCTGCGAGGCGAAGATCGTCGAGGCGTGAAAGGTGACGGCGGGGCAGGTATTGCCCGACGGAAGCTCTCCCGTCGACCACCTATATCGTCATGCAACGGGAAGACCTGCGAGGAGACCTGATGGTACAATTGCAGACGGCGAACCTGACGCTCGCTCCTTGTCGCTCGAGTGACGCTGCCGATTTCATCGCGCTGGAACGCGACCCGGACGTGATGCGCTTTCTGAACGGCGGCGCGGTCGATCACCAGAAGATTGTCCCGGAGCAAGCGGCGTTCCTGATGCCGAGAGGCACGGAACCCTATGTGTGGACTGCACGCATGACGACCGACGGCGCGTTTGTCGGATGGTTCTGTCTGTTTCCGGAAACGGAGATGATCGCCGAGATCGGCTATCGCCTGCGCCGAGCGTGCTGGGGCCAGGGACTGGCGCCGGAAGGAGCCTCGGCGCTTGTCACATGGGGCTTCACCAGCGGTGGCTACGAAAAAATCGTGGCAACCACGATGGCCGTGAACCAGGGTTCACGACGGGTGATGGAAAAAATCGGCATGAAACACACGCGCACGGAGTTTGCCGATTTTGCCGATCCCATCCCGGGTTCCGAACACGGCGATGTCTGGTACGAACTGACGCGCGGCGAATTCCTTGGGCGCTGAGCTTCAGGCTCCCATCAGATGATTGCCGGCAGGAAGGAAATTCCTGCCGGACACCATTCTGCCGTTTCTGCCGGCCGCTGCGCTTGCTGACTTACTGGAACGCCGTCTCGAAGAAGCTTCTGAGCTTGCGGGAATGCAGCTTCTCGGTCGGCATGGCGCCGAGCTTTTCCAGCGCCCGGATGCCGATCTGCAGATGCTGGCTGACCTGGGTCTTGTAGAAGGCCGTCGCCATGCCCGGCAGTTTGAGCTCGCCATGCAGCGGCTTGTCGGAGACGCAGAGCAGCGTGCCGTAGGGCACGCGGAAACGGAAGCCGTTGGCGGCGATGGTGGCCGATTCCATGTCGAGTGCGATGGCGCGTGCCTGGGACAGCCGCTTTACCGGGCCGCGCTGGTCGCGCAGTTCCCAGTTGCGGTTGTCGATCGTCGCGACCGTGCCTGTGCGCATGATGCGCTTCAGCTCGAAGCCCTCATAGCCGGTGATTTCCTCGACCGCGTCTTCCAGCGCAAGCTGCACTTCCGACAGTGCCGGGATCGGCACCCAGACCGGCAGATCGTCGTCGAGCACGTGGTCCTCGCGCATATAGGCATGCGCCAGCACATAGTCGCCGAGCCGCTGGCTGTTGCGAAGTCCGGCGCAATGGCCGAGCATCAGCCAGGCATGCGGCCGGAGTACTGCGATATGGTCGGTGATTGTCTTGGCATTGGAAGGACCGACGCCGATATTGACGACCGTGATGCCGCCGTGCCCCTTCTTTTTCAGATGATAGGCCGGCATCTGCGGCAGGCGTCCAAGGGCGACACCTTCGATCGGTTCGGAATGGCCCGAAGGGGTGAGAATGTTGCCCGGCTCGACGAAGGCCGTATAGTCGCTGTTTCCGTCCGCCATCAGCTTGCGGGCATAGGCGCAAAACTCGTCCACATAGAATTGGTAGTTCGTGAACAGCACGAAGTTCTGGAAATGCGATGCGCTCGTCGCGGTATAATGCGACAACCGCGCTAGCGAATAATCGATGCGCTGTGCCGTAAACGGGGCCAGCGGATGCGGTTCGCCGGGCAAGGGCTCGTATTCGCCATTGGCGATCTCGTCATCGGTAACAGTGAGATCAGGCGTATCGAAGATGTCGCGCAGCTGCATGTCGACGAGGCCGCCGGCAGACGCCTCGACGTGGGCGCCTTCCGCAAAGGCAAAATGCAGCGGAATGGGGGTTGCTGATTCAGACACCGTAATCGGCACCTGATGATTGCGCATCAGAAGCGCCAGCTGTTCCTTCAGATAATGCCGAAAGAGCTGAGGCCGTGTGATCGTCGTGGTGTAGATGCCGGGCGAGGTAACGTGTCCGTAGGAGAGACGGCTGTCGACATGGCCGAAGCTCGTCGTCTCTATGCTGACCTGAGGGTAGAAGGCGCGATATCGACCCTCGATCGGACCGCCCTTGGCCAGAGACGAAAAGGCCTCGATCAGGAAATTGGTATTGCGCTCGTAAAGCGCCGTCAGCGCGTCGACGGCCGCCGTCGCATCTGTGAAGACCTGAGGCGCAAAGGGCTCGGGGCTGATGGAGTTCTGGGGTGCTGGGGACAGGATTCGTGTGTTCATGGCGCATTATAGGAGACGAAATCTGACAAGCAAACGACGTCATGGGGGATGCGTCAAGATTTCTTCGGAGCCGCTTGCGCGCCCGGCTTCTATCAAAAGGTCGGGCGGCAGCTGTTGAGGCCGGTCGGCGCGCAGCTTGCGACGAGACCCGAAGAAAGATGCCGCACGGTCGGCTGAGTGTTGACGACGAGCTGCGCGAACATGAAGGCGAAAAGCGCCATGCTCAAAGAGATGATGGTGAGACGCCGTGCCAGCTTGGCCATGTCCTTGCTCCTTTCCGATCTGTTGAGACCGGTATAGCGGAGCGGGTCTGAATGCTGGCTGAGATGTGGGTTCATCTGGCATTCAGAAGGGTTAACTGAAATGCGGGGCGTCTGGAAATGCCTCTTCCCTCTCTCCGGCTTCTGGACATAATGGAAACCGGCGGGCACCGTCCCGTCCAGCTCTCCTTACCGAATGGCCTCGCCTTTGGTGCACCGTCGCCATGCGCCCCACCGTCCGGCAACAGGGTTTCACCCATGACAGAAAAACACGACGTCGCCCTCCGGTTTGGGCGCATCGCCGCGACCTTGCCCGTCAAGGACATGGAGCGGGCCCAAGCCTTCTATGTCGATCTGCTTGGATTTCGAAAGGTCTTCGAGAACGGTAGCCCCGTCGGCTTCATGATCCTGCAGCGCGACGACGCCGAACTGCATCTCACGCTTCAAAAGAACCACAAGGCCGCTGACTTCAACATCGCCCACATGATGGTCGAGAATATCGACCATCTGCATGACCTCGTGCAGCAACGAGGGTTGAAAGTGGTCAAGCGTCTTCAGGACAAGGATTATGGCCTGCGGGCCTTCGTCTTCGAAGATCCCGATGGCAATCGCATCGATGTGGGCCAGCCCCTGTGATCAATCCTTGAATGCAGAAGGGGCGCCGGTTGTAGCCGGCGCCCCTTTGCTATTTTCGAATGTCGATCGCTTCAGAGACGCGTCCAGGTCTGCGTCTTGCAGAGCACGGCCATGACGCACCCCTTCATCTTCAGCGAATTGCCGGAGACGGAGCCGGAGCCCGCATAGGTCTTGTCGGTTTCCGGATCGGTGATCTCGCCCTTGTAGCTGTCGCCGCTGCCGGACATCTTGCCGATCTGCTTGCCGTTGTGCTTGCCGCTCTTCAGCGTCACGCAATAGGCGCCGCCGCACGGTGCGATCTGGGCCGTGGCGCCGGATGCCGTTTTCCAGTTGCCTTCGATGGGCTCGGCGGCCTGGGCTGTGAAGGCCGAAAGCGCAAGGGCTGCCGCAATGATGATGGAACGCATGGTCTGATCTCTCCTCCCGAGATGATGGTCGTCTCCCGTGGTCGGAGACGGTCCTCTCCGCAGCCGCCCAACGGTTAAGAATTATCTTACGCACACGTAAAGGTAAAAGCAATCCGCCGCGAAATGCGAGCGGTGGAAAGCCTCAGATCGCAGCAAATCCTGCACTTTTGCGAAATGCCTTCGGGAAACATGGTGAAAAATCGGTTGATTTGTCAGCGTGAAGCTTTCGTAAATTTTGAGCGGAAATCCTTGGGTTGCAGGGGAAGCGATGCTTAACGGAATCCGAAGTTTACGAAGCTTTTGTACTTTGTTTTCAGCAAATTAAGGATGCATTTTAAGCGAGTTTTGAAGACCGTTTGGCATAGTGAACCCATCAAACGAGCAGGGAAAAACCCCGCCAAACCCAACCGATACGAGAATGACCGGACAAAGATCCGGCGCCGTTTCGGAAGGGCCCGCAAGGGAAAACAGGGACCACCGAGAAACTAGGCAAACAGGGACAAAACCAATGGCACGCTTTGAAATGCACAATTCCGAAAATGCCACGATGGGTGGCGAAACCCGGGCTGATGTCTTCCGCGACATGGGTCTGATGTATGCGACCGGCCGCGGTTGCCCTGTTGACCTGGTGTCGGCACACAAGTGGCTGAACATTGCCGCGATCAAGGGCTGCGACCGCGCTGCCGAGCTGCGCGCCGATCTCGCCCAGACGATGAGCAAGATCCAGCTCGCCGAGGCGCTTCGTGCCGCCCGCGAATGGATGACCATGCACTGACGAATTCCGGCCGCGACCGCGGCAGGAGAATGACAAGAATAACCCTGAGTGGGGAACGTGGCGGGGACCTTTGGACGGGGCCAGGGCCAACACTTTTCAAAGACCGCGACCGGCAGGAACAAGGCCGGCGCGGTCTTTTTCATTGTGGCGAGGTCAGCCGATTGTCTTCAAGACCTTCGGCAGTGCCGCTTCGAAAAGGTCGAGATCTTCAGGCAGGCCTGCCGAGACCCGGATGCACCGGTTGAGCGGAGCGACGCCGGGCATGCGGATGAAGACACCGTGCTCCATCAGGCCGTCGACGATGGCCCGGGCATAGACCCCGTCGCGGCCGCAATCGATCGCGACGAAATTGGTGGCAGAGGGCAGGGGGCGAAGACCGTTCGCGGTCGCAATTCTGGCGATCCTGTCCCGTGCCGCCTTGATCCGCCCGACAACGTCGTTGAGATAGCCCTGGTCTGCGAGCGCCGCGAGTGCCGCCTCGGTCGACAGCCGCGGCATGCCGAAATGGTTGCGGATCTTGTCGAAGGCAGAGACGGTGCCCGGCGTGCCTATGCCATAGCCGACGCGGGCACCCGCCAGGCCATAGGCCTTGGAAAAGGTGCGCGTGCGGATCACGTTCGGCAGGTCGATCAGCGCATCGGCCGCCGGGATCGAACCTTCGGGTGCCGTCTCGCTATAGGCTTCATCGAGGATGAGAAGCGTGGTAGCGGGTAGGGCGCGGGCGAACGCGACGATGCTGTCTGAATCCCACCAACTTCCCATCGGATTGTCGGGGTTTGCGAAATAGACGAGCGGCGCATCTTCTTGCTTCACCAATGCGAGCAACGCGTCGAGATCCTCCCGGTCATCTCGGTAGGGAGCCGTGACCAGGCGCCCGCCAAACCCGTTTACATGAAAATTGAAGGTCGGATAGGCACCGAGCGATGTGACGACAGGCATGCCGGGCTCGCTCACCAGCCGGACGATCAGCCCGAGCAGGTCGTCGATGCCTTCGCCGATCACGAAGTTCTCAGGCTTCAGTCCGAGATGCGCGGCGAGCGCCACCTTGAGGGCATGGTTTTCCGGATCATTGTATTTCCAGATCTCGCCTGACTTCTCGGCGATTCTCGCGAGCACGGAAGGTGCCGGACCGAAGCCGCTTTCGTTTGCGCCGATGCGGGCGCGAACCGCAAGGCCCCGCTGCCGTTCAATGGCTTCGGGACCGACAAAGGGCACGGTTGCGGGGAGCGAGGCGGAGAGGGGCGTGAAGCGTGAGAAGGCGGTCATTGCGAAGCGGCATCCGGAGGTCGAGAGCGATCCGCCCACCATAAGTGCCGCCGCAGCCGAAGCAAGCCGGATCCGCGGCGATCAGACCTCATCTGCCGGCAGAGATTTTCTCAGCGACCGAGGCGCGCACCGTTGCCGTTCTGGAAAGGCTTGAGCGGTGTATTGACGGCGTCGCCAAGCATGAAGTCGGCGCGGACAATCCGGTGCAACATGTGCTCGGAGATCGGTGCAATGAACTTCACGCCGACTCTGTTGCCGTTGCGATAGGCCTCGGCACATCCGATCCGGTCGGCAAGGCCGACGATCTGCAGATAATAATGAGAGGAGAGGCCAATCGCGGTCGTGAGTTCGATCGCCGCACCGCCTTGCGAAATGTCGACCACTTCGCAGCTGCGGATCGTGATGCCGGTGAGGCCGGGGCGAACCGACATCACCTTGGCCGGCCGGCGAACATAGAAGCGCTCCCATTTGCGCTCGTACATTTCCGAGCGTACCCCAGCCAGATGCGTCGCATTTTCCATCGCCATGACCGGCTCCCCAAACTCTTCTGTCTCACACTGTGAGCACTAATATTTGCAGTAGCATCAATAAGATCGCTCAAATTTTACCAATACTGAATATTCGGTTTCAACGGACGTCCCGGCAAGCGCAGGCCGCGCTGGCGCCCGCAAGAGGGCGCAAGCGGTGATCAGTCGGCGCGAGATGTCAGTGACTTGTTTCGAAGGAAAGCCTGACGACACGGTGCAGGAACTCGGGGTCGATCAACATGTTGAAGCCGACCGTGACCTTTTCGGCTTCGCGGCGGATCAGCGTGCAGCCGATGTCATCGTGAATGCCGAGGATCTCCAGAAAGAAGTTCGGCGGCACCTGGACATGCGGCGAGACGTCGAGATCGGCGCCATAGAGCGAAATCGTCCGGATGAGGCAGCGCTGCGACCGTGCCATGCTGAGATGGTGGCCGACAAACACGATCTTGCCGGGGCGATCGATCTTGAATTTCTCGAAGATCTGATCCCGAGGGATGTCCGATTTTGCGTCCGGTATCCTTTGCAAGGGCATGTTACCCTCCCGCGGTGTCAAGTTAGAATGACATGCTAGCCGAAGTCCGTTACCAGATCCTGCATGCAAACCGTAAAATCCAGACGAGCTTTCAAATTGGCAAGATTTGCCAGCCACTTCGTCAGTTGGCAGTCTGTGCCGTTTTTGGTCGGGAATGCCTTAGGTAGCAATCAGCGAGGATGTGCACGCCGTTTACAATGGGCGGTTTCGACCGGCGAGCCCCAGGCCAACTTGACCGCAAACCGCCACAAAGCTAGGCCTTGCTGCATCGCATCGTGGCCGGTCTTCAGGCAGCGATTCTGATTTGGACGGCATGCGGCAGGGAGTGCATCACGTGGCGGAGCGACTGGTGATTATCGGGGCGGGGCAGGCGGGTTTCGCTCTGGCCGCAAAGCTGAGGGCGCTGAAGGACGAGCGGCCGATCACCCTTGTCGGCAACGAGCCGGTCCTGCCCTATCAACGGCCTCCACTTTCCAAGAAGTATCTGCTCGGCGACATGGACTTCGATCGACTGCTGTTCCGGCCCGAAGCCTGGTATGGCGAGAACGGGGTCGAGATCCGGCTGTCGACGCCGGCCGAAGCGATCGATCGTGACAAGCGCGTGGTCACGCTTTTCGACGGCAGCGAGATCCCTTATGAGACCCTCGCCATCGCCACCGGGGCGACGCCGCGCCGTCTGCCGGCCGCAATCGGCGGTGATCTCGAGGGCGTCTTCACGATGCGTGACAAGGCTGATGCCGATCGTCTGGCCGAGGAGATGAAACCGGGCCATCGGCTTCTCATTATCGGCGGCGGTTATATCGGTCTTGAGGCCGCAGCCGTCGCCCGCAAGCTGGGTCTCGACGTCACGCTGATCGAAATGGCGGACCGCATTCTGTCCCGCGTTGCAGCTTCCGACACGGCGGATGCGATCCGCACGATCCACGAAACCGAGGGCGTGCACATCCACGAAAAGACGGGTCTGACCCGTTTGATCGGCGATGAGGGCAGGGTGAAGGCCGCCGAGCTCTCGGACGGCCGCGTCATCAACGTCGACCTCGTCATCGTCGGGATCGGTGTGACCCCAAACGATCGTCTGGCGGGTGATGCCGGTCTTGAGGTTCAGAACGGCATCGCCGTCGACAGTTTTGGCCGCACGAGCGACCCTGCCATCTTCGCCATGGGCGACTGCGCCGTTCAGGCGTGGAATGGCGAGCAGGTACGGCTCGAATCCGTACAGAATGCGGTGGATCAGGCCGAAGCCGTCGCAGCCGTGATCGCGGGTGGATCCGAGCCCTATCGCCCGAAGCCCTGGTTCTGGTCGGACCAGTATGATGTCAAACTGCAGATCGCCGGCTTCAATCTGGGCTATGATCAGACGGTGCTGCGCCCCGGTACCCGCGAGGGAAGCCTCTCGATCTGGTATTTCCGCAAGGGTGTCTTCATTGCCGTGGATGCGATCAACGATGCCAAGGCCTACGTGACCGGCAAGAAGCTCCTGGAACTCGGTCGGCCGGTCGATCCTGTCTCGATTGCCGATCCCGCGCTCGACCTGAAGAGCCTGATGGTCTGAGGCCATGAGCCCGCCTTTGGGGCAGGGCAGGGAATGACACAATATAAAGAGCAAGGGCCGGACAAAGCCGGCCCTTTTGCAACTTACATTACAATATGACTCACGACGCCGCCGCCCGCTCCAGGATCGGAACGCACATGTCGAGATCATGCGAAGCAAGATGGGCGTAACGCATGGTCATGGTGAGCGTCTGGTGGCCGAGCCACATCTGAACGCGACGGATATCGATCCCGCCCTGAACCAGACGGGATGCGCAGGTATGGCGCAGCACGTGCGGCACAACGTCCTTGTCGTCGGCAAAGCCCACCGCATCCTTGGCGTTGTGCCAGGCGATGCGGAAGCGCTGCTGGTCGATCTCGGCAAACGGGCCCGAATATCGACGATCCGACAATTCAATGGCAGCCAGCGCGCGCTGGGTGAGCGGAACCGAGCGCGAGCGTCCCGATTTTGTCACCCAGAAGGTCACGCGGTCTTTATGTATGTCACCCCAGCGCAGGTTCAGACCCTCGCTCAGGCGGGCGCCGGTATCGACCAGGAAGAGGCAGAACCGGTAATAGAGTTCGGAATGCGCCCGGATTTCGGAAAACAGCAGGTCCTCTTCATCCCTGTCGAGGAAGCGAATGCGACCCGCTTTCTCTTTCTGGCGCTTGAATTCAGGCAGACTGTGAACGTCTCCCATCTTGTTCGCCTTTCGCAGCAGTTTGCTTAAGGCCGCCATCTTTCGATTGATGGTGGCATTGCTATTACCGCGTTTGCGCAATTTGCCGATCAATTGGTCGAGCATCTCGTCCGAAAAAGCCGAAAAACTCGGAAAATCAAGGAGATCGTGAAGCTCTCCGATAAAATTGGTTACGTTATATTTGTGGCTGCCATTCATCCACAACAGGTCGCCATATTTGCCGAACAGTTCGCGCAAATTGGTTTCGCGCACCTCGTGCAGGATCGTTCCCTGTCTGTATTGATAATGTACCGAATAATCGGGCACGCCCACAAAGACGTCAAAACCCTTCCCGGCCGGCATTTCCACCTGCATGTATCCCCCAAATTTCCCTTTGGCGAGCACGCGAACGGGCTCACCGCCCGTCCCCACAGGCGTAGATATCGTTATAACTTATAAAAAGTATAGTGCAGAACAGCACAAACTTTCGTGTTAAGCCCCTATCGGACTGTCTAAATGGATCGTTCGCGCTCCTTTCTGTTCTGAGGAAGAGCCTGGCTGATCCTGCCCAAGCCTTTGGCAGAACGCGTATTCAAGCTCATTCTGGAATGCGCGAAGGGTCCGGCTCGTGATGAAGCCGGACCCAACGCATTTTTTCGCTAATCGCTGTGGATTAGAACGAGCGGGTCAGGCGAACGAAGCCGTCCCAGTTGCCGTCAGCAGCGCCGTCGCGATCGAGGTAACGAACGTCAGCCGAAGCTTTCAGGCCGGAAGCGAGAGCGTATTCAACGAGCAGGTCTGCGCCCCACTGGTCAGCATTCGTGAAGCCAACGCTATCCCAGTAAACAACCTGCGGGGTGATCGACAGCTTGTCGGTTGCCTTGAAGGTGTAGGCAGCGCCAACAGTCCACTCGGAAGTGAAGTTGTAACCAACCGACTGACCAGACGCCCAAGCGGCGGCCAAAGCGAAGGTGCCAGGACCAACGTCAGCGGCGACCACGCCGGCGATCGCGCCTTCTTCCGAGCCAAAGTCATAAACGCCGTTCACGGTGACAGTGGCCACGCCGAGCGAAGCGGAACCAACGGCTTCCAGACCAACTTCGTTGCCAGCAAACTGGTCGGAGAGGTCGTCCACGCCGAGCCCGACCGTGAAGGCATCAGCCGAGTAGGTGTAGGAAACGGTGTTGAACTTGGCATTGCCGAAGAAGTCGTCAGACTCACCAGCCAGACCCCAGTCGTCAGCCCAGGTCAGCGAACGACCAACCTTGAAGCCGCCAACAGTAATGTAGGCCTGATCGAGCGTGATGTTAGCGCCTGTGGTCGTTGCGCCCTGGCTATCAGCCTGAATGCGGACGTAGGAACCGATCGTTCCGATTTCCGAGTCGTTCTTGGCGTCGAATGCCAGGCGAGCACGGACTGCGCTATCCCAGGTGTCGTTCGACGGGGTGCCGTAAGGAGCGTTGTTCTCGTTAGCCGAGAGAGTAACGCGGACTTCACCCGAGATCTTGAGGCAGGTTTCGGTGCCGGGGATGTAGAAGTAGCCGGTGCCGAAAGCGTCGCAAACGCGAACGTATTCCATGGGCTCGGGCTCAGCAGCGACGATTGCGTCAGCAGCCTGGGCGCCGGAAACTACAGCGAGAGCTGCAGCGGAGCCGAGAAGAAGGCTCTTGATGTTCATTATTGACCTCCAGTCAAGTTTCGTATGGGTCTGGGTTAATTGGCTGAAGGACAGCATTCCCTGCCCCATCCCCGTCGGTTTCAGAAGACGGACGATCCACCGCCTCGCTTCCGAGGTTGAAAATACAAAACCCCGTCGGTCATGCAATCACCAAAGAGTGGAATGGACAGAATGTGGCCACCCTTCCACCCGGCCTGTTGCTGAAAGGCCACAAACTCCCTTGCGGCGTCCCATATCCATTTAGGGTTTGTTAAGAAAATCCAAAAAAAACCGCCGCTTACACAGGGTCTTGGGTATCCGGCGCAGGTGTTCGCATACGGGTGTTCTTCTCATTTTGGCACAGGATTTTGCAAAAAGTTGCATTTAGAACCATGTCGGCTCGCCTCGAAGCTGCATCTTCGACAATGACAGTTTCAGACCTTAAGCCTGAAAATCGGCAGCAGATGGCCGCCCGAGCGACAGAATCATGTCGTGAGGCGGGAACGATTCGGCTTTTCCTATGAGTGATGGGATCAACACCTGGCATTGGCGACCGCTCGCTAAAATGTTGAGAGCGGAGAAAAGGCCTTGCAATCACTGATTTAAGCAAATAATCAGGCGTCACCGGAGAGGTGGCCGAGTGGTCGAAGGCGCTCCCCTGCTAAGGGAGTATACGTCAAAAGCGTATCGAGGGTTCGAATCCCTTCCTCTCCGCCATTGTTCTCCCCCTGCACATCACCATCACACTTTGCATATCGCTCGCACTGTCTCGAGCTTTTGCGCGAGCTTGCGCGCCTGGCTTCCTTCCACAGCTCCGTCAGAAATCCTGTTTCCCGAGACGCGCAACTCGCCGCCGCGTTGCCGACCAGATTCACGCGACACCAGCAAGCAATTGATAATAATAATTAAATTCTGAAATCACCTGGTGCGACCTCTATAATTGACTGGAGGTCAATAATGAACATCAAGAGCCTTCTTCTCGGCTCCGCTGCAGCTCTCGCTGTAGTTTCCGGCGCCCAGGCTGCTGACGCAATCGTCGCTGCTGAGCCCGAGCCCATGGAATACGTTCGCGTTTGCGACGCTTTCGGCACCGGCTACTTCTACATCCCCGGCACCGAAACCTGCCTCAAGATCGGCGGCGAAGTTCGTTTCGCTTACGATTGGAACAACAACGACACGGTCCGTATCAACCGTGACGACTTCCAGACCCGCGCCCGTCTCGTCATCCAGTCTGCAAACGACTCGGAAGTTGGCACGATCGGTTCGTACATCCGTCTCGAAGGCACCTCGGACAACACCAACGTACAGCTCGATCAGGCTTACATCACCGTTGGTGGCTTCAAGGCTGGTTACTTCCTGACCTGGGCTGACGACATCGGCATCTCCGGCGAAAACGACACGTTCATCGACAACGCGAAGTTTGACTCGGTCAGCTACACCTACTCGGCTGACGCCTTCACCATCGGTCTCGGCGTTGACGAACTGAACGGCGCTGCTGGCGCATTCGGCATCCAGGGCCTGGCTTCCACGACCCTCGGCGCCGTAACCCTGACCCTCTGGGGCGGCTACGACACCAAGGCTGACGAAGGCTACGTCGTCGGTAAGGGCGCTGCTGCTATCGGCCCGGGCACCTTCGAACTCTACGCTGGTTGGGCTTCCGACCCGTCGACCTACGTCGGCACCGTTGAGTGGACCGTTGGCGCTGCTTACGGCTTCAAGGCAACCGAAAAGCTGACGATCACCCCGTCGGTCAACTTTGTTGAGCAGTTCAACAACGTCGACTACGTAACCGGTGGCGTTCTGGCTTCCTACGCTGTTGCTTCGGGCCTCAAGGTTGACGCAACCGTCGACTACAACAAGTCCGACTCCAAGGACTGGACCGGCTTCGTTCGCCTGATCCGTTCGTTCTAATTCGATCTCCAGATCGAATAAGGGAAGCCCGGCCTTGTGCCGGGCTTTTCGTTTTTGAAGAGGTTTTGTGACGATCGCTGGTGCGCGATCTGCGGCAGGGTTCAGCTGCCGAGAAACGCGCCGATCGCTTCTGCAAGCCCATTGAGATGCAGCAGCGGAGCATGGCCCTGTCCCTTGGCCTCGACGACCGTGCATTGGGCATGTCGCTGAGCCATCTCATCCGTCGTGGCGCGGGACAGAAGCCGCGAGTGTTCCCCCCGCACCACCATCACCCGCTTGTCCGCAAGCAGCGCAAACTGCGCCCAGAGGTCGGGGAAGGGCTGGCTTAAGTCGGCGGCGCGAAACTGCGCGGCGATGGCTTGGTCAAAATCTGCGATGAGCTTTCCATCGATGTCGCGATAGAGCGCATGCGCCATGCCGGCCCAGTCGTCCGGCCTCAGCGCCGGAAACTCTGCGCCATGGGTGGCCTTGAGAATGGCAGCCGCTTCGGCATAACTGGAAGGCGCAGGCCGAGTGCCGAGATAGCCCTGAATTTGCCTCAGCCCCTCCGTCTCCAGCACGGGCCCGATATCGTTGAGCACCAGTTTTTCGATGCGGTGAAGATGCGTCATGGCCAGCACATGCAGGATCAAGCCGCCACGCGAGGTGCCGATGAAGGCGGCGTGGTCTACGCCCAACGCGTCGAGCACGGTGACCACGTCGCCCGCTTCGACCGGGATTGTGTAGCGCTCCGGCTGCGGGTCCCGATCCGACAGGCCGCGGCCGCGCGAGGAGATCGCGATGATCCGCCGATCATAGGGCGGAGCTGCCAGCATCCGCGCGAGTTCTTCGAAATCGAGCACATTGCGTGTGAGCCCAGGCAGGCAGACGATTGGCGTGCCGCCATTGTCTGCGCCATGAATGCGCACATGCAGGTTGAGTCCGTCGGGAACGGTGATGAAGCGGTCGATAACATCGGCCATGCGGCTCTCCTTCGCTGTGTCGAAAGAGAGCCTAGCGGAGCCTTCACCGCCGGTCACCAGGCAATAATGGACAGGGCAGGGCGCTTACCGGCCGAAGCGCAGGTCGTGCACGATGTCGGTCTTTTGCCCAAGCCGGCTCTTGTAGACCTGGTAATTCTCCATCACCCGCATGACGTAGTTGCGCGTCTCGGGGAAGGGGATCCGCTCGATCCAGTCGACGACCTCGTCGATCGACTTGCCACGCGGATCGCCGTAACGCTCGATCCAGCCCGGCACCTTGCTGGCGCCGGCATTGTAAGCGATGAAGGTCAGCACATAGGAGCCGTCGAAGCGGTCGATCTGCTCGCCCAGATAATGGGCGCCGAGCGTGGCATTGAAGCCGGGATCATTGGTCAGCTTCTCCGGGCGATAGGCAAGGCCATGGCGTTGCGCGACAGCCTTTGCGGTCGACGGCAGAAGCTGCAGGAGCCCGCGTGCGTCCGCCGGCGAGATGGCGGTCGGGTTGAACGCGCTTTCCTGGCGGGCAATGGCATAGGCAAGCGCCTTGCCGGAGCCGGCAATATTGGCCGAGGACGGAATGACGCCGACGGGGAAGGCCAGCGCCGGCACGTCGATCCCCCGCGAATAGGCTGTCTTGCCGATCTGCAGCGCCAGTTGATGGCCGCCGGAGGATTTCTCCGCCCTTGCACTCAACATAGCGAGTTCGCCAGGGCTCTCCAGTTGATCGGCCAGCGCACGGTAGAGGCTTTGCGCCCGCCAGCCATGACCGGCCGCTTCGTAACGGGCAATCGCCTGAACGGCTTCGCGCTGCGCAAAGCGGTTGCGATCGGATTGGCTGGGACGCGGATAGGGGATCTGGATCCCCGGCCGGTCGAGGCGCGCGGCGGCGAGCTGGCCATAGAAGGTGCTGGAATGCTCGGCGGCGCGGGCAAAATACTCGCGCGCCTTGCGGTCGCGCGACACTTCCGCGGCGCGACCCAGCCAGTACCAGGCGCGGCTGGCAGACAGCGGCCGGTTGGAAACCTCGAGGATGCGGGCAAAATGCCGGCTCGCGGTATCCGGATCGTTCAGCGCGCGCAGTGCAAACCAGCCGGCATGGAATTCCGCATCGGCAATATCGGTCGGCTGAGTCGCCACATGCCGGGAGACGATGCGATAGGCCTCGCGGACCTGACCCTGATCGGCAAGTCCGCGGGCGATGATACGCTGTTCGTCCCACCAGGCGCCGGTATTGATCAGCTCGGCCCGATCACGCGGCATCTGCGAGAGTAGCTTGGCCGCTTCCTCGAATTTCTGCTGGCGGCGCAGGTTTTCAATGCGGATGAAGAGCAGCGCCGGATCGTTGCGCCACTTGCCATCCACGGCCTGGATCAGCCCGCCGACATTGTCGGCCTTCGAAATCAGCCCTGCCCAGGCGCGGTAGAGCGACTGCGCCTCACCGAGCGAGGCAAAGCGCTTCGCCTGGCCCACCCGCTCGCGATACATCAGATAGTCCATGCGGGCGCGGTGATCGGCGGGCCGCAGCAGGCCGGAAAACTCACCCTTCACCCGATCTTCCGTCGCTTCGTCCAGGCCCTCCGTGCGCCAGAGGTTGCGGATCAGGCTTGCAGCCTTGCTCCGGTCACCCGTCGCGAGATGCGCGCGTGCCAGAAGCATCGTGCCTTCGGTCGTCTCCGGCGCGGTATTGCCGAAGGCGGAAAGCACGGTGGCGGCCGGCGGATTTTCACGGAAAAGCGCCTTTTCAGAATTGGCGCGGAAGGATTTGAGCCCCGGCCAGCCCTGAAGCTGCCGCTGGGCAGCGGCGATTTCGGCCGCCGGTATGTCGCTCAAGCCGGACATGGCGATCGACCAGGTCAGCATCTGCCGGTCGAGCCCCGCGGGCATGCGGTCGCGGATCGCGATCGCCTGGGCGCCCTTGCGATCAGACAGAGCATCAAGGCCGGACTTCAGCTGCGGATTGGCCGCAGCCAGCCGCTCGCCGCGCGGAATGGCGCCGGTGGTCTCAAGCGACGGCGGTGCCGCCTTGCTCGGTGCAAAGCCGAGTGGCTTCATAGGCGGCACAGGCACGTCGGAAAGCGCCTGCGCACTCGTCGACGACAGGACGAGCGCAAGACCGAGACCGAGGACAGAACGATAAGGCAGCGACATCTTCATCCACACACTATAACCCATGGCATCACACGAGAGAGTAGGCCGAGCACGCGGTTAACAAAAGCCTAAAGCCAGCGATCACATTCTCTCGAACGAAGCCTCGGAAAACTGTCACAAATCTCCTGCAGATGCGCTTGTCGCACCTGATGGTGCGAAGTAATGTGCCCCCGATTTAATCTGAGAATGCGGCCGAAGCGTGGATGTCGGCCCCCGAGGAGTTCATTGCATGTATCAGGGATCCATTCCCGCGCTCGTCACGCCGTTCACTGAAGAGGGCGCTGTCGACGAGCAAGCCTTCGCCGCCCATGTCGAATGGCAGATTTCCGAAGGCTCCTCCGGTCTCGTGCCGGTCGGCACCACGGGTGAATCGCCGACCCTCTCCCATGCCGAACACAAGCGCGTGGTCGAGCTCTGCGTCGAAGTGGCAAACAAGCGCGTGCCCGTGATCGCCGGTGCCGGCTCCAACAACACGCTTGAGGCCATCGAGCTTGCCCAGCATGCCGAAGCCGTCGGCGCCGATGCGCTGCTCGTCGTCACACCCTATTACAACAAGCCGACCCAAAAGGGCCTGATCGCGCACTACAAGGCGATCGCAGAAGCCGTCGCGCTGCCGATCATCATCTACAACATTCCCGGCCGCTCGGTGATCGACATGTCGCCGGAAACGATGGGCGCGCTGGCCAAGGCGCACAAGAACATAGTCGGTGTGAAGGATGCGACCGGCAAGATCGAGCGTGTCTCCGACCAGCGCATCACCTGTGGCCCGGATTTCGTCCAGCTCTCGGGCGAGGATGCAACCGCACTCGGCTTCAACGCCCATGGCGGCACCGGCTGCATTTCGGTCACGGCCAATGTTGCCCCGCGCCTCTGTGCCGAATTCCAGGCAGCGACCCTGGCCGGCGATTATACGAAGGCACTCGCCTACCAGGACCGCCTGATGCCGCTGCACAAGGCGATCTTCCTGGAGCCCGGCCTCTGCGGCGCGAAATATGCGCTGAACCGCACCCGCGGCATGAACCGCACCGTCCGCCTGCCGCTGTTGGCAACGCTTGAGGCCTCGACGGAAGCCGCGATCGACGCGGCCCTGAAGCATGCAGGACTTCTGAACTGAGGAGATGACCGCTCGCCGCCCAGGCGGCGAGCGCAACGGCCTCGACCTGATCTTATCTTATCTTATCTTATCTTATCTGATCAGACGGCGGTCAGGTCTCCCGACGCAAGGCCTCGCGCAAATGGGCCTCGGCTTTTGCGCTGTCGATCTCGCGATCCCGAGCCAGCAAAAGCCCAATCAACCCGTCGCGCAAGGCCTCAAGCCGCAACGCTGCATCGCGCGGGGAGGCGAGTGACAGGCCCTGTTCTGCAAGGCCTTCGACGAGAAGTGCCGTGAGCCCGTCCCGCAGCCGATGGCGTGCCGTCTCCACGGCCTTTGCCAGCCATTCGTCTTGAGAGCCAAGACTTTCCGCCTCTATCCACAGGCGCCAGATCGGTTGTGCCTCAGGCGAAAAGCTCTCCTTGAAAAAGCGGTCGAGCGATTGTTCCGGGCTTTCCTTGGCTCGCCGCATATCCTCGGCAATGTCAGCGAAAATGACGCTCCAGGCTGCTGCGCGCAGTTCCGGCCAGCGGAAGTAGTGGTTCAGCAGGCCGGTCCCGACACCGGCTCGCTCGGTCACCGCACGGGTCTGAACGACAACGAGCCCCTCCTCCAGCAACAATTCGACCGTGGCAGCAAAAATCCTCTCCCGCTTGCTGATCGCGGGCGTGCCGTTTCGGGTCACAAGGGGCATGTCGATCTCAGGCTTGCCGGTCACGGGCGCCTCCACTTGACAGATTGAGCGGTCGCTCAATAAAATAGAGCAATCGCTCAATGGAGTACCCTCAATGACTCAGGATCGCAACCAGGCGGTGGATGTCGTCCGCGCCGTGGCGCTTATCGGGAT
This sequence comes from Rhizobium sp. R86522, assembly GCF_042466255.1. NCBI lineage: Bacteria > Pseudomonadati > Pseudomonadota > Alphaproteobacteria > Hyphomicrobiales > Rhizobiaceae > Rhizobium > Rhizobium sp. R86522. The sequence goes on along the minus strand of NZ_JAXHBX010000001.1, from coordinate 2,266,059 downwards.
CGCCGTGGTCAATCTGCCCTTCATGGCGCAGCCCATGGAGACCATGCTGGTGACGCCGGCCGCCGCCATGGACCGGGTCGCGCTCTATCTTGTGGAGTTGGTGTTCCAGGCGAAGTTCTTCCTGCTGTTCTCCTTTGTCTTCGGCTGGGGCATGGAGATCCAGATCCAGGCCGCACAGCGCGCGGGCGCTTCCTTTGCCCGCCGCTTTTCCCGGCGTCTCGCCATGCTGGCGCTGTTCGGCGCCCTGCATGCCGTTCTGGTCTTCTCGGGCGATATTCTCCTGCTCTATGCCATGCTCGGTCTGATCACCTGGGCCGTCAGGGGCGCTACCAGCCGCAGGCTGTTGCTGATCGCCGGCGGCATGATCCCTGTGGCCGCCCTCTCGCTCATGGTGCTCGCCGTCCTCTTCGCGGAAATCCCGCTTCCGCCAGCCCATCCCAATCTCGGCGGCAGCTATACCGAGACGGTCCTGACCCGTTGGCGCGACTGGCCGCAGACTTTCTTCTTCCTCCTGCTCTTCCAGGGGCATCTGGCTTTCGCCGCCTTCCTCGCCGGGATCGTCGCCGCCAGAAACGGTCTTTTTGAAAGCGGAAATGCCCTGGCAAAGAATCTGCGCCGCAAGGTTTTGCCGCTGCTCGTCCTCGGCCTTACCATCAATGCTCTCTATGTCGCGAGCGGCGCGTTCGGCGAGGCAAGCCCCGTCCTTGCTTCTCTCGGCTTCTGCAGCCTCGCCCTTGGCGGTCCGATCCTCGCCACCGCCTATCTCGGCCTGATCCTCAGCCTGTCGGACCGTGTCCGCTTTCCCCGCTTTTTCTTGCTCGCGGGACGCAATTCGCTGAGCTGCTATGTCACCCAGGGCTTGCTCGCCGGCCTCCTTTTTGGCGGCTATGGCCTCGGCCTGTTCGGCACGCTCGGCAACCTTACGCTGCTTGCCCTGTCCTTCGCCGTTACAATCCTCGCCATGCTCCCGGTCGTCGCCTTCGCGAGCCGCTTCGGCCACGGCCCGCTGGAACTGCTGCTGCGCAAGGTCACCTATGGGTGAGGGGGGCGCCTGCCGCTGTTGGCAACGCTGGAGGCCTCGACGGGTGCCGCGATCGACGCGGCGCTGAAGCGTGCGGGACTGCTGAACTGAGGGGATGAGGAGGCGAGGTTGCGCCGTCTAGATCCGCACCCAGCAAAAGAAAAGGCAGGTTACTGAAAGTAACCTGCCAGTTTTTCCATGAACCGACGAGAATCAGATCAGAATTCGAGCTCAAGTCCACTTTCGCAGAAATCGAACTTGGTAGGCTCCGACTCGCTGCCATCGGCATAGGCGGCCTTGACCCACTGCACGCAGTTGTCGCCATTGGTGCTCTGATCCCAAGCGAGGTCGACGGTCGCGCCCGGCTTGATGCCGCTTCCGATGTCGAAGTAACCCCACTCAGCCTTGTCTTCGGACACCAATAGCTGGGTGATAGCTGTGTTGGTCGAGTTCGTGGCAGTGAACGAGAATTCATCGGCATGAGCCGCAGTTACGGTCATTCCGTTAGCCGCGATGCCGAAAGCGATGGCCAGCATACCAGTACGAAGGCGATGGAATTTCATCTTGTGTCCTTGAAGCAATGAGAGTTCGACGCCGTCTTTTTTGCACCACGCTTTTTTAAAGTCGACGCAAATGAAGACATGCGGAGGGTTCCTCCCAAAAACGGTTGCTGGATGTTCCGATACAGCTGCTTTGACGGGAGAATTCGGCGCGCCATGCAACCAAGCCAGGGTTCCCGGTCGCCATACGAGGCGCCATCCCCCGCCCCAAATCCTCATCCACCTTTATTTCCCCCCCATCCTCCATTACATATCCCTGACAACAGCCACGCCCCGCCCGGGCGCAGGCGATCCACGACAAAATCCCGGGCGAAACGGAAGATTTGACCATGGCCCCCAGAGGCTCGCAGCGCACCGTCAACAAGATTGTCGCGGAGAACCGCAAGGCGCGTTTCAATTATGAGATCATCGACACCTACGAGGCGGGTCTGGTTCTGACCGGCACGGAGGTGAAGTCGTTGCGCGAGGGCAAGGCCAATATTGCCGAATCCTATGCCTCCGACGAGGGTGAGGAGATCTGGCTGATCAATTCGCATCTGCCGGAATATCTGCAGGCGAACCGCTTCAATCACGAGCCGCGCCGCCGTCGCAAGCTGCTTTTGTCCAAGCGCGAGATCAACCGCCTTCGCGCCTCGATCAATCGCGAAGGCATGACGCTGGTGCCGCTCAAGATCTATTTCAACGAGAAGGGCAGGGCGAAGCTGGAGCTTGCGCTCGCCAAGGGCAAGAAGCTGCATGACAAGCGCGAGACCGAGAAGGAACGCGACTGGAACCGCCAGAAGCAGCGCCTGATGAAGACGGGTTGAATGGCATGTCCCTGGAATTCCTGAGACTGACCGTCGGCCCCTTCGTCTTCGAGGCCCGTTTCGAACGCGAAAAGGCGCCCGAGACCTGCCGCATCTTCGAAAGCTTCCTGCCGTTCCGCAACCAGGCGATCCATTCGCGCTGGTCGGGCGAGGCGGTCTGGGTGCCGCTCGGCGATTTCCAGTTCGGGGCCGGTTTCGAAAACCACACGGCCCATCCCTCGCGCGGCGACATCCTGCTTTATCCCGGCGGCTTCAGCGAAACGGAACTGCTCTTCGCCTATGGCTCCTCGCAGTTTGCGAGCAAGATGGGCGTGCTGGCCGGCAATCACTTTCTGACGGTGGTGAAGGGTGGGGAGCAACTGGAGGCCATGGGGAAAATGGTTCTCTGGCAGGGCGCGCAGGCTATCGCTTTCGAGGCGATGTGAGCGACGGCCGCGGCCGTGCCCCCATTCACAGGCTGCCCCGCATCATCAGCAGACGCAACGCATCCGCACGCGCCGTCGAGGGGATCCGGGCTGCATCTTGCGCGTCGAGCCCTATGTCCCTCAGCCCGTGCGCATCGAGGTGATTCAAGTAGTTGACCGGTCCTTGGGCGCGGTGGCGAAAGAGCCATGCGACAGCGGTCATCAAAAGTGTGAGCGGGGCGCGTTGGGAGGCTTCGATGCCGGATGCGTTACGCCCCTCGTGTCTGGTTTGCATGGTACCGATCCCCTAGAGCATTTCCGGCGAAACGGAGTCGCCTTCAATGCTCTATCTCTTTGTTTTTACGGAATTCCGGACGCAAAACCGCTTCGCGCTTTTGCTGCAATTGCTTTAGATGGCGATGGGCGACCGGGCACGCGCCGCCGTTGCGGTCGCATGTTCGGGAGGCGTTCGGCTTGCGGTCGTTTGATCAGTCCTTGATCTGTCCGGAAGTCATGGCTCAGGCGTGGTCAGGGATTGCATGTGCCGCCGGTGCGAAGCGGATGTGTCGACGGAGATTGCGCCCGTCGATGGCAAAGACAATACCATGCGTCGCTCGTGCTCCAGCAGCCAGCGCTTGCGCCAGAGCCCGCCACCATAGCCGGTGAGGCCTCCATCGGCGCCGATCACCCGGTGACAGGGAATGATGATGGCGATCTGATTCGCACCATTGGCGCGGGCCACGGCCCTGACGGCGCTCTCCCGGCCCAGATCGGCGGCGATCCCGGAATAGCTGCGCGTCTCGCCGGCCGGAATGTCCCGCAGGGCCTGCCAGACGTCGCGCTCGAAGGCGCTGCCATGTCCCGCGAGCCTGACCGTGAAGTCGGTGCCCTGGCCGCTAAAGTAGCGGTCGATCTCGTCTCTGACCTGTTCGATGACGCGGATCTTGCCGAGCATCACGCCCAGCTTCTGGCGGGCCTGCAGTCGTGCGATCTCGGAAGAGAGGGAAGGGCGGTCGGTGAATTCCAGCAGATGCAGCGCATGGTCGTCGGCGATTGCGACCATCGTGCCGATCGGTGTCTCGAGGAAATCCGCCTTCAGCAGTGCCTGGCCGCGTAGGCCAGCCGGGGCCGTGCCGAAGAGCCGGGTGATCGCCGCGCGAAAACCGCTGCCGGACTCGTAACCTGCATCGAGCTGCGCCTCGATCACGCTCTCGCCGCCGGACAATGTGTCGGCACCGCTGCCAAGGCGGCGCAGGCGCGCCATTTCCAGAAAGCTCATGCCGAAACGGCGATTGAAGGCCCGGCGCACCGTGGAGGGATCGTGTCCGCGGGCGATCACGTCCTGCTCGCTCCAGCGTCGGCACGGATCGGCTTCCAGGGCTTCGACGAGGCCCGCGACAAGCGGATCGTTGCCGCCGTGATGCAGCGTCGGTCGGCAACGTTTGCAGGGACGGAATCCGGCACCGAGGCAGGCGGCGATCGTGTCCTCGAAGATGCAGTTTTCCGATTTCGGCTTGCGGGCGCTGCAGGTCAGCCGGCAGAAGACCCGTGTCGAGGTCACGCAGACGAAATGCAGGCCGTCATGGGCCGGATCGCGGCGGATAAGGGCGTCGTATAGGGTGTCGTGGTCGGGTTTTTGGAACAGCATGGCGGCACCATAACCCACCCCGCTCAACCCTGCCGCCGAAAATCGGGCGCCGATTTTTTCTCGCCGCTCGATCGACCGCAATCGGCGGTCTGCAGCGGCAAGGCCGGCAGCCCTGCTTCAGTGTTCGTCTTCGCTCGCCGTTGCCGGTTCCGGTGCGCGCGGGGTGCCGCGTTCGGACGGATCGCGGCCGATTTCGGCCTTCAGCGTCATCAGATCGATGAAGTGATCGGACTGGCGGCGCAGGTCGTCGGCGATCATCGGCGGTTGCGTCGCCATGGTCGAGACGACAGAGACCTTGCGGCCCTTGCGCTGCAGCGCTTCGACCAGCGTGGTGAAATCGCCGTCGCCGGAAAAGAGCACGAGATGGTCGACGGTTTCGGACTGTTCCATCGCGTCGATGGCAAGCTCGATATCCATGTTGCCCTTCACCTTGCGGCGGCCCATGGAGTCGGTAAATTCCTTCGCCGGCTTGGTGATCACCTTGTAGCCGTTATAGTCCAGCCAGTCGATCAGCGGGCGGATCGAGGAGTATTCCTGGTCCTCGATGAGAGCGGTGTAGTAATAGGCGCGCAGGAGATAGCCGCGCTTCTGGAAGGCTTTCAGGAGCTTACGGTAATCGATGTCGAAGCCGAGGCTCTTGGACGCGGCATAAAGATTGGCGCCATCGATGAAGAGTGCAATTTTTTCACGGGGGTCGAACATTTCGATATCCTTACGTCAAATATGAACAGTCTCGGCAATCGGCAATCAAAACAATACCTTGCCCCTCCAGTTATGATCACAGTTTTACATTATGAAATGATCATATAAAAATCTATCTAGGGCATCGTCAGGTGCAATCCAAGCAGCCTGCGGTTGAAATGTGGTGTATTGAGGGCCTTTTCCGGCCTTCATTTTTGGGCTTGGCAGGGTGCCGGCACGAAAAACTTGAATTTGCCTGCCATTGCCTGTATCGCAGCCGTCAATCCCACGCATTCAAGATCGCAAAGGACAGGCAATGGCCCGTGTCACCGTTGAAGATTGCATCGACAAAGTCGAGAACCGCTTCGAGCTCGTTCTGCTCGCAAGCCACCGTGCCCGCCAGATCTCCCAGGGCGCGCCGATCACCATCGATCGCGACAAGGACAAGAACCCGGTCGTCGCTCTGCGTGAAATCGCTGACGAGACCCTCTCGCCCGACGACCTGAAGGAAGATCTGATCCATTCGCTGCAGAAGCACGTCGAAGTCGACGAGCCGGAGCAGGAGCCGAGCTCGATGCTGGCCAATACCGGCACCGCCGGCAAGGGCGAGGAAGAGGACGAACTGCCGGAAACGCTCACCTTCGACCAGATGTCGGAAGAAGAGCTGCTTGCCGGTATCGAAGGCCTTGTTCCGCCGGAAAAGAGCGACGATTACTAATCGTCAACAGATCAGACTTAAGTCTTGATCTGACTGTAGGATGAACGTGCGCCAGTCGTCTCGACTGGCGCGCTTTTTCGTTTGTGGAGACGATCGGAATGATGCGGCAATACGAGCTCGTTGAGCGGGTGCAGAAATACAAGCCCGATGCCAACGAAGCTCTGCTGAACAAGGCCTATGTCTATGCCATGCAGAAGCACGGCAAGCAGACACGCGCCAGCGGGGACCCCTATATCTCCCACCCGCTCGAAGTCGCCGCCATTCTGACGGACATGCATCTCGACGAATCGACGATCGCGGTTGCGCTCCTGCACGACACGATCGAGGACACCTCCGCGACCCGTGCCGAGATCGACGAACTCTTCGGCGAGGATATCGGCCGTCTGGTCGAGGGCCTCACCAAGATTAAGAAGCTCGACCTCGTCACCAAGAAGGCCAAGCAGGCGGAAAACCTGCGCAAGCTCCTGCTCGCCATTTCCGATGACGTCCGCGTTCTCCTGGTGAAGCTCGCCGACCGCCTGCACAACATGCGCACGCTCGAGCACATGCGTGACGACAAGCGCGCCCGAATTTCCGAAGAGACGATGGAAATCTATGCGCCGCTCGCCGGCCGCATGGGCATGCAGGACATGCGCGACGAGCTGGAGGACCTGTCCTTCCGCTACATGAACCCGGAAGCCTATGAGACGGTGACCAATCGTCTGGCGGAGCTGTCGACCCGCAACGAAGGCCTGATCACCAAGATCGAGGACGAGTTGCGCGAGCTCCTGGTGGCGAACGGCCTTTTGACCCCCTCGGTCAAGGGCCGGCAGAAGAAGCCTTACTCCGTCTTCCGCAAGATGCAGTCGAAATCGCTCTCCTTCGAACAGCTTTCGGACGTCTATGGCTTCCGCATTCTCGTTGACGACATCCCCGGCTGCTACCGCGCGCTTGGCATCGTGCATACTCGCTGGCGCGTCGTGCCGGGCCGCTTCAAGGACTACATCTCGACGCCGAAGCAGAACGACTACCGCTCGATCCACACCACCATCGTCGGCCCGTCGCGCCAGCGCATCGAGCTGCAGATCCGCACGCGGCGCATGCACGATATCGCCGAATTCGGTATTGCCGCCCACAGCCTCTACAAGGATGGCGAGAACGGCGATCCGAGCGAGCCGCTGCAGCGCGAAAGCAATGCCTATTCCTGGCTCCGCCATACCATCGAGGCGCTGGCGGAAGGGGACAACCCGGAAGAATTCCTCGAACACACCAAGCTCGAACTCTTCCAGGACCAGGTCTTCTGCTTCACGCCCAAGGGCAAGCTGATTGCGTTGCCGCGCGGTGCCACCCCGATCGACTTTGCCTATGCCGTTCACACCAATGTCGGCGATACCTGCGTCGGCGCCAAGATCAACGGTTCGATCATGCCGCTGGTCACCCGTCTGTCGAATGGCGACGAGGTTGAAATCATCCGCTCCGGCGTGCAGGTGCCGCCCGCCGCCTGGGAAGAGATTGTCGTCACCGGCAAGGCCCGTGCCGCCATCCGCCGCGCCACCCGCATGGCGATCCGCAAGCAATATGCAGGCCTTGGCCAGCGCATTCTGGAGCGCACCTTCGAGCGCGCCGGCAAGGTGTTCTCCAAGGACACGCTGAGACCCGCGCTGCATCGTCTCGGCCAGCGCGACGTGGAAGACGCGATCGCCTCGGTCGGTCGCGGCGAGACCTCCTCGCTCGACGTTCTCAGGGCCGTCTTCCCCGACTATCAGGACGAACGTGTGACCGTGAAGCCCTCCTCGGACGAGGGCTGGTTCGCGATGAACAGCGCCAATGGCATGGTCTTCAAGATCCCCGGTCCCGCCCATCCGAAGGGTGATGTGCCGACAGCGGGCGATGGTCCGGATCCGCTGCCGATCCGCGGCCTTTCCGGAAACGCCGAGGTGCATTTCGCGCCTGCAGGTGCCGTGCCCGGCGACCGAATCGTCGGCATCATGGAAGATGGCAAGGGCATCACCATCTACCCGATCCAGGCTTCCGCCCTGCAGCGCTTTGAAAACGAGCCGGAGCGCTGGATCGACGTGCGCTGGGATCTCGACGAGGCGAACAAGTCGCGTTTCGTTGCACGAATCCTGATTAATGCGCTCAATGAGCCGGGGACGCTGGCGACCGTTGCGCAATGCGTTGCCCGTCTGGATATCAACATCCGGGTGCTCAACATGATCCGCATCGCCACCGACTTCACGGAAATGGGGATCGATCTCGAGGTTTGGGACCTTCGTCAGCTGAGCCAGCTGCTTGGCGAGCTCAAGGAACTCGACTGCATCTCTACGGTGAAGCGCGTTTACGACTGAGGCGATCTGCCGTCTCACAGACATGACCGGTGCGGATAATGTCCGCCCGGTCGCCTCGCAGCCGCCCTCGCTGCCTCACTTTTCATCACAATCCTGCCTAATTCGTAAACCTCGACCCCATCGCTATGCGCTTTGCGCATGGCTGACGTCAGTTCTTGTCTCTGGTTGATTGTGCGCCGCACCATTATATCTCGGTCAACAGATGAAGACAAAGAACCGAGGACAAAACGATGTTTACTCCGATCCGCAAATTCGCCCGCGCCCTTCGCGTTCCGACCGTTGCAGAGCGTGAAATGAGCTACCTGAACGGCGCCCGCGATCTCGTCGACCTGGAATACCGCCAGCGCGAAATCGACCGTGGCATGTTCCGCCGCGGCTGATCCGTCGACCGACCCTATCTGGTCTATGCTCCGACGCCGGTTCTTGCCGGCGTCTTTGCTTTTTGGCCACCTTGATGGCCGCTTTTCCTTGCCCAACCCGTCCGGCATCCACTACATATCCCGCATGCTGTTTCGACGCAGGCAACCGATTTCCAGACTGACGAAGCTACGCGAGCTTTTTTGGCCGCGCCGGGGCTTTATCCGGTCGTTTCAATATCTGAGCAAACGAATCTTGCGCTTGTCGGCCACCCCGCATGCGATTGCCGCCGGCGTTGTGGCAGGCGTCGTCTCGTCCTGGACCCCCTTCATCGGACTGCATTTTCTGCTCGCCTTCGCGATTGCCTATCTCATTGCCGGCAACATGGTTGCTGCTGCCATCGGAACAGCCTTTGGCAACCCTCTGACCTTTCCGCTCATCTGGGCCTCGACCTGGGAGGTCGGCCATCGCCTGATCGGCAAGGGGGTTCCGGTCACGGATAGTGTAGATCTCGAGAAGAAGTTTTCCCTTTCGGCCTTCGAGAGCATGTGGCATCCGATCTTGAAGCCGATGCTCGTGGGGGCTATCCCGCTCGCCGTCGTCAGTGGCGCGGTCATCTATTGCGTCATCTATTTCACCGTGGCGAAATTCCAGGCCCGTCGCCGCGAACGGCTTGCCGAACGCGCCCGTGTCCGCCTCGCCGAAGCTCTCCAGGGATCGAGCGTCTGACATGATCATCGGCATCGGCAGCGACTTGGTCGACATCAGAAGAATCGAGAAATCGATCACCCGTTTCGGTGAGAAATTCACCGCCCGCTGCTTCACGGACGAGGAGCAGGCGCGCTCGAATGGCCGCAAGGACAGCGCTGCCTCCTATGCCAAGCGTTTCGCCGCCAAGGAGGCCATGGCGAAAGCGCTGGGGACCGGAATTGCCGAAGGTGTCTTCTGGAAGGAGATGGGCGTCGTGAACCTGCCGAACGGCAAGCCGGGCCTGGAACTGACTGGTGGCGCCGCCCGATGCCTGGAACGCCTCCTGCCGGCAGGCCATCGTCCTGTCATTCATCTCACCATCACCGACGAATTCCCCTATGCCCAGGCATTCGTAATCGTCGAGGCCCTGCCGGAAAGCCGCTGAGTTAACTGGTCGCGCTGGTTGACGGGGCTACGCGGTTGCCGCGCTCGCCCGAACCGACTAGAGAGAGCAGGATTTTCGCAAGAAGGAACCGATCCGCGTGAGCGAAGAAAAGAAGCAAAGTGCCCTCTGGGAAAACGTCAAGGTCATCATCCAGGCCCTGCTGTTGGCGATGGTGATCCGGACCGTGTTCTTTCAGCCCTTCACAATTCCGTCTGGCTCGATGATGCCGACGCTGCTGGTTGGCGACTACATCTTCGTCAACAAGTTCTCCTATGGCTATTCGAAATACTCGTTGCCCTTCTCGCCGGATCTGTTCGAGGGCCGGATCTTCGAGAGCGAACCGGAGCGCGGCGATATCGCGGTCTTCCGCTTCCCGCCGAACCCGAGCATCGACTATATCAAGCGGATCGTTGGCTTGCCGGGTGACCGGATCCAGATGATCGGCGGCGTGCTGCAGGTCAACGGTCAGCCCGTGCCGAAGGTTCAGGACGGCGTCTTCACCTCTGATTACCGTATGGATCCGGGCACCGACGTTCCCGTCTTCCGCGAAACGCTCGACAACGGCGTAAGCTACAACACGCTCGACCAGGCGCAGGGCACCCGTGGCGATGACACGCGCGAATTCATCGTGCCGGAAGGCCATTACTTCGCGATGGGCGACAATCGCGACAACTCGCTCGACAGCCGCTTCGATGTCGGCTTCGTGCCGGCCGAGAACCTGATCGGCAAGGCCTCGCTGATCTTCTTCTCGCTTGGCAACGACACCTCCTTCCGCGAAGTCTGGAAGTGGCCGGCCAACATGCGCTGGGATCGCCTGTTCAAGGTGGTCGAATGACGAACAAGAGCGTGGTCGGCGAAAAGGATTGGGAGCAGCTCGAAGCTGCGATCGGCCACAAGTTCGCCGACCGCGACCGCCTGAAGCGGGCGCTGACTCATGCCAGCGCCCAGGTCTCGCGGGGCAAGAAGGGCGACTACGAGCGGCTGGAATTCCTCGGCGACCGGGTGCTTGGCCTCTGCGTCGCCGAAATGCTGTTCAAGACCTTCCGCGACGCGACCGAGGGCGAACTCTCGGTTCGCTTCAACCAGCTGGTCAGCGCCGAGGCCTGTGCCTCGGTCGCCGACGAGATCGAGCTTTACCGCTTCATCCGCACGGGCGCGGACGTGAAGAAGATCACGGCGAAGAACATGCTGAATGTCCGCGCCGACGTCGTTGAAAGCCTGATCGCCGCCATTTATCTTGAGGCAGGATTGGAGGCCGCGCGCGGCTTCATCCTGAAATACTGGGAGGGTCGTGCTGCCCGCGCCGATGGCGCCCGCCGCGATGCCAAGACCGAATTGCAGGAATGGACGCATGCCAGATTTGGCAAGCCGCCCACATACAAGGTTGCCGATCGCTCCGGACCGGATCATGATCCCAGCTTCACGGTGATCGTAGAGATCCCGGGCCTGAAGCCGGAGATCGGCATCGAACGTTCCAAGCGTGCCGCCGAACAGGTGGCCGCGACCAAGATACTCGAACGCGAAGGCGTCTGGGCCAAGGCCTCCGACGCGAATTGAATGGATGATATGACCGATACCGAAACCCATGACGGCGGCGAAGCCACCGTCAACACCCCGACCCGATCCGGCTTCGTCGCCTTGATCGGCCCGACCAATGCCGGCAAGTCGACGCTGGTCAACCGCTTCGTCGGCGCCAAGGTGTCGATCGTCAGCCACAAGGTGCAGACGACCCGTGCCGTCATGCGCGGCATCGCGATCCACAAGAACGCCCAGATCGTCTTCATGGACACGCCCGGCATCTTCAAGCCGCGCCGCAAGCTCGACCGCGCCATGGTGACCTCTGCCTGGGGCGGTGCCAAGGATGCCGATATCATCCTGCTCCTGATCGACAGCGAACGCGGTTTGCGCGGCGATGCCGAGGCGATCCTGGAAGCTCTGAAGGACGTGCCGCAGCCGAAGATCCTGGTCCTGAACAAGATCGACCGGGTGCGCCACGAAGATCTGTTCACGCTGGCCGAGAAGGCCAACGAAGCGGTCAAGTTCGACCGCACCTTCATGATCTCGGCCACGACCGGATCGGGCTGCGACGACATCATGGACTATCTGGCTGAGACTTTCCCGGAAGGTCCCTGGTATTATCCGGAAGACCAGATTTCCGATCTGCCGATGCGCCAGCTCGCAGCCGAAATCACCCGCGAGAAGCTGTTCCTGCGCCTGCACCAGGAGCTTCCCTATTCCTCGCATGTCGAGACGGAGACCTGGGAAGAGCGCAAGGATGGCTCTGTTCGTATCGAACAGGTTATCTATGTCGAGCGCGACAGCCAGAAGAAGATCGTGCTGGGCAAGAACGGCGACGCGATCAAGGCGATTTCCACGGCTTCCCGCAAGGAGATGTCCGAGATCCTCGAACAGCCGGTCCACCTCTTCCTCTTTGTGAAGGTGCGCGAGAACTGGGGCAACGATCCCGAACGCTTCCGCGAAATGGGCCTCGAATTCCCCCGCGACTAAGCACAATCAAGCGAAGGGCACTCAGCCCTTCGCCACGCGCCTTGCCACGAAGTCCGAAATCGTCGGTCCGATCAGGATGATGACGATCAGCCGCATGGTCTGCAGCGCCATGATGAAGGACATGTCGACCGGCGTGGTCGCGGCAATGATCGCGATCGAATCGAGCCCGCCTGGACTCGTCGCGAGATAGGCAGTCAGCGGGTCGACGCCATGCAGCGACCAGAGCAGGAAGGCAAGCCCGCCGCTGAACGCCATCAGCACCAGGATCGAGCCGACGATCTGGGGCAGGGCGCTTGCCGCATGCCTGAGGATCCGCCGCGTGAAGGACAGGCCGATCCGCCAGCCGATCACGCCATAGCCGAGCGCCAGCAGCCATTCCGGCAGTTGCAGGGTGATATAGCCCATGACATGCAGAACCGTCGTCGCAACCAGCGGCAGGAGCATGGTGCCCGCCGGTATCCTGAGCCGTGCGCCGACCATCGCCGCCGCAATGGCAGCAGCCAGCGTTAAGGACAGATCGAGCCAGTCGGTTTCCGGAAACCAGACGACGGCCTGCGCAGCACCGCCTTCGACGTTGAAGACGAAGGCCGCCATCAGCGAGGCGCCGGTCGCGACAAAGGCGACGCGCAGATACTGCATGAAGGCGACCAGCCTCGCATCCCCGCCATGGGCTTCTGCCATCAGCACCATGGCCGAGGCGGCTCCCGCAGATGTCCCCCAGATTGCGGTTGTGCCCGGAAGGATCTCGGCTTTTGCCATGAAATAGCCGAGCAGGCTGCTCGCCGCGATGATCGCAAGCACGATGGACAGAAAGACCGGCCAGTCGTCTGCGACCGTCGACAGCGTTCCCAGATCGATCGAGCGGGCGATGATGCAGCCGATCAGCGAATGGGCGAAGATGTAGGGGTAGCGGTGAACGGAAAGCCGTGCGCCATTGGTGGCCACGAGAATGGCCGCGACCATGGGCCCGAGCAGCAGCGCGCCCGGGATGTGCGCGAGGAAAAGCCCGCCGGAGATCGCAACGGACAGGGCGAAGAGAATGAGCCAGCGAAGGGCGACCGGAAGCGGTGTCAGCAGGCCGGGTTGTGTAGGCGTCCCATGCTCTTTGTCCAAGGACATGACTGTCTCCGTCCTTCGTCTGAGACACCTTTGCCGGAAAGGGCTGGACGAAAGCGCGTTTTCATCAAATAAATGAGGTAGACCTCACAAACGAGTTTTATGAGCATGGCCTCGCAAAAGTCAAGTTCGGCCTCGACGCCGCAGGCGACGCCCGCGCCGACCGCCAAGGAGCCCAAACGCAAGCGCGGCATTGCCCGGGTCGCAAAGCTTCTTGATGCCGGTGCCGCCGTCTTCGCCGAGCAGGGCTACAGGGCCGCGACCATGACGGAGATCGCTGCCCGGGCCGAAGCGCCGATCGGTTCACTCTACCAGTTCTTTCCCAACAAGGATGTGCTCGCCGACGCGCTCGTTGCCCGCTATGCCGAGCATGTCGAGGCAGCGCTGGACCGAATCAGGGCGCAGGTCGCAGACCTCGACGGAAACCAGCTCGCCGACCGCCTGCTCGACGTGCTCGTCGCCCATGCTGCCGAGCGCAGCCTGGCGCTCAGCCTGCTCGATGCCCGATGGGAGCAGCCGGGTGTGCGCCCGGGCGTGCTTCGTGAAAGCCTGCGCAAGCGGATCACCGAGATCCTCACGCTCTGGCGCCCGCACCTGCCCGAGGAACAGGCCGAGATCATGTCGGTTGTGCTCTTCCAGGCGATGAAGTCACTTGTGCAACTGCATGAAGAAAAACGCTATCCGGGAAAGCCCGAAGCGATCGCCCATTGGCGCGGCTGGGTGCAACGCTATCTCGCGGACGTCTGACCGCTCGCGAAATTCCTCGCGCTTAAGCGGCCTCTGCGGTAAAACCTGATGATGCAATGGACAGACGAGGCAATCCTTCTCGGGGTGCGGCGGCATGGCGAAACAAGCGTCATCGCCGAGGTGATGACGGCCAACCGCGGCCGGCATCTGGGCATGGTGCGCTCTGGTCGCTCACGCACGATGCAGCCGGTGCTGCAGCCCGGCAATCGTCTGGAAGTCACCTGGCGTGCCCGCCTGGACGAACATCTGGGCGAGTTTCGCATAGAACCTCTGATGCTGCGTGCGGGCCGGTTGATGGAAAGCGCGACCGCCGTTTACGGTGTGCAGGCGCTCGGGGCCCTGCTGCGGCTATTGCCGGAGCGAGATCCCCATCCGCATCTCTTTCAGGCGCTGGATGTCATTCTCGATCATCTGGAGGAACCTGCGACGGCCGGCGAACTCTTCGTCCGCTTCGAGCTTGGGCTGCTGAATGATCTCGGCTTCGGGCTGGATCTGACTGAATGTGCCGCGACGGGCACGCACCATGATCTGGCTTATGTCTCGCCGAAGTCGGGCAGGGCGGTCAGCCGCGAGGCGGGCGCGCCCTGGGCGGACAAGATGCTGGCGCTGCCGGATTTCCTCACGCCCGGCACGAACCGGGCGGCTGATCCGGACAGCCTCGCTGCCGCCTTTCGGCTGACATCCTATTTTCTGGATCGGCATGTCTACGGGCCGCGGGGCCTCGAGCCCGGCGCGGCACGCGAGGGGTTCTGTCAGGCGGCGTTGAAAACCTTGCGTTCGCTGGAAGCGCCCGGCGAATTGGCCGCGCCCAGGAACACGGCCTGATCTTCTGGCGCCGATTTCGCCATGTGATCATGAATGGCGGCCTGTAGTTCGCTGATGTTGCGATAGCTACCGCCGTCGAGGTCGATGACCGGATATTTGACGGCGATGAACTTGACCCTGTCGCCATCGGGTATGGTGATGCCAACCGGGATCCCGGCATATTCGATAACTTGCTTCTTCATAACGATATTCCCCGCCCATGCGCGCGGCACGGCGTTGTGTAAGGTGTCGATGAAATGGAATCAGTGCTTGCGCAGCGTCACATTCGACAGATGCAGTCGGGATGGCGTTTCACCATCACGAGGCGCGGGGTCGGCTGCCAGGATCGGATGGCATCAAGAAATACAACTTGCATTTCGCTGACCTCCTTCTTTGGCTGAGGCCTTCAATAGCGAGGCCGTACATGGTTCGTCGTCAGGATCCGAACCAGCTCGCACAAGGTAGGTGCTGGCTCGGAATCCGTCAACGGGCGGTGCGGGAAAAATAAAATAATTTTCTGTGACAGTCTTGCTCAGCTGAAGACACAGGAATTTTGATCCGGCACGAGCGAAATGCCGAAATATGATCTCAGTTTGGGCAAAATTACGCCACGCCCATTGCCGGGCGTTCGACGGCTTGTTCGCGGATCGGCCAATGCACCACAGCCGCGAAGATGCCGAGCGCCACACCCAACCACCAGACCTGGTCATAGGTTCCGAAGTGGTCGTAGAGATAGCCGCCCATCCACACGCCGAGGAAGGACCCGATCTGGTGGGAGAGGAAGACCAGGCCTCCGAGCAGGCCGAGGTGGCGCGTGCCGAACATGATCGCCACGAGCCCGTTGGTCGGCGGCACGGTGGAGAGCCAGAGCAGCCCCATGACAGCGGCAAAGACAACGACCGAGGCCGGCGTCTGCGGCAGGAGCAGGAAGAGCGTCACTGTGATCGAGCGACCGATATAGATGAAGGCGAGGAAATAGGGTTTGGAATAGCGCTGCCCGATCCAGCCGGCCGCCAGCGAGCCGATGATGTTGAAGAAGCCGATCAGCGCCATCGCGATCACCGCATAACTCGCCTCGATGCCGATATCGCCGAGATAGGCGGGGAAATGCGCGGTGATGAAGGCGACCTGGAAGCCGCAGACGAAGAAGCCGGTCGTCAGCAGAAGATAGCTCTTGTGCGCGAAGGCTTCTTTCAGCGCCTCGGCGATCGTCTGCTGATACTGGTTGCCGGACTGCGTGCCCGACTGTGCATTGCCGCGCAGCGGAAAGGCAAGCAGCGGCACGACCAGCATCATGACAGCGATGATCACGAGACTATCCGACCAGCCGAAGGCCGAGATGAAGCCCTGGCTGAGCGGCGCAAACAGGAACATGCCGGCCGAACCCGCAGCTGTCCCAATGCCAAATGCCATCGACCGCTGTTCCGGCGTCACGTTGCGGGCAAAGGCCGAGAGAATGACGCTGAAAGAGCCGGCGCCGATCGCAAGACCGATCAGCACGCCCCCGCCCATGTGCAGCCAGATAGGCGCCGAAGCATTGGCCATCATCACCAGGCCAGCGGCATAAAGCACGCCCGACATGACCAGCACCCGACCTGTGCCGTATTTGTCGGCGAGCGCCCCGAAGAACGGCTGGCTGATACCCCAGAAAAGGTTCTGGAAGGCCATGGCAAGCCCGAAGGTAGAGCGGTCCCAGCCACGATCGGCCAGCATCGGCAGCTGGAAGAAGCCCATGGCCGAGCGCGGCCCGAAGGTCATCACCGCAATCAGCGATCCGGCGAGAATGATGAGCCAGGGCATGGCAGGGCGGCTGGTGGTCGTCATCGGGGGATTCTCCTCTGTCGATCACACATTAGTGCAGACGATGGACGAGCAGAAACGCCTTTTGATGAACTGGCCATCAGGGGATTTGATGAATGTCAGGGGGCGGCGTGGGCGGCTCGATCCTTCGGGGCCCCCAGCGGGGTGTCGCGCCACCTCTCCCCTCTGTGGGAGAGGTTACAAAATCGAAGGCTTAGCCCGATCAGGGCTCAACTTCAGATTTTGTTGGTGAGGGGATCGGTCCTGTGGGCGCAGACTCACGGACCCCCTCGCTTGCGATTTCAGATGTTTAGCCGTGGCTTCCGCCACGACTAACTCATCGAAATCGCTTTCTCCCCCACCAAGGGGGAGATGGGCGCCGCAAGCTCTGCTGACCCCGTAATCTCACCGCTGCTTGATCGCCCAAGCCTCGCGAGTGCCGAGCACAGACACCGCATCACCGACCCGCACCAGACCCTCTCCCCGCGGTACCGCATTCCACCCGAAAAGCACCCCCGGCACGCGGCGGTCGGCAGACATGCGGATCCGGCCCATGGCCGGCATCGGGTTGGCGCCCTCGCGCGATCCGGTCTGCTGGTCCTGAGTGGTCATGATGCAGCGCGGGCAAGGTTTGACGAAATCGAAGCGGACGCCGCCGATCTCGAGGCCGGTCCAGGCATCTTCCGCCCAGGGCTCGTCGCAGTCGACGACGATGTTCGGGCGGAACCGATCCATGCCAACAGAACCTTCGCCGTGCCGCTCCATGTCCTCGTTCAGCGCGCGCAAGGAGCCTGATGTCGTCACGAGGATCTGATAGCCGTCGGCAAAGCCCATCGGCGAGGCTTCTCCGGCCCATTCCACGCTCGCCTCGCGGCGGCTTTCCTCGTCGATGAAGGCGAGTTTCACCGGCCGGCCGAACCAGTCGGAAAGCTTGGCATTAACGCTGTCATGCGCCATCGCCGCGCTGACGGTCGAGCGCCAGATGGTGACATCCATGCGATTGTCCGGCTGCGGCGGCGCGACCATCATTTCACGCCCGTCATTCAATCGAAGCGTCAGATAGGCGGCGGCCGGGAGCGTCGTGAGGCGAGCAAGGTCGGGCATTTCCCGCTGGGTGATGAACTGGCCATCAGGATCGACCAGCATCATGCGCCGGTCGCCGGAGAGGCCCATGGCATCGATGCGCGCCTGGGGAAGCGCAATGCCGCGCCCGCTCTTGAAGGGATAGATGGAGAGCCCGGTCACTTGCATGGATTAGCGTCCTTCAGATTTCGTCGCGGAAGAGGGTCAGGAACAGATTGAGCCGCTCGTGCCGCTCCTCAGCCAGCTTTCGGCCGGTCGCCGTCTGGAAGCCGTTGGAGAGCTTCAGGAGCTTGGCCGGAAAGTGGTCGATCGCATAGGAGCGGTCGTCGAGCGGGCGGTTCTCGGCGCTGGGATCGCCGGGGTGGTAGAGGCCGGAACCCATCCGCCCGGCGATGTAGAAACAGCGCGCTACGCCGACCATGCCGATCGCATCCAGCCGGTCGGCATCCTGCAGCATCTTCGCTTCCAGTGTCTCCGGCTTGATGTTGGCGGAAAAGCTATGGGTGAGGATCGCATGCGCCACGGCCTCGATCCTCTCCTTCGGCCAGCCAAGCGCGGCAAGAATGCCACTTGCCTTATCTGCGGCCAGCCGCGAAGCCTGCGACCGGAGTGGCGAGCTCTTCTCGACCGCGACGCAGTCATGTAGCAGAACGGCGGCGGCGAGGATCTCGGCATCTCCACCTTCGCCGGCCTGGATCTTCAGCGCGTTCCTGAAGACGCGGTGGATATGGGCAAGGTCGTGCGAGCCATCATCCCCCTCGGTTGCGTGATCGAGGAGAACGGCGGCGAGCGCATCGTGGGGGGCGAAGTCAGAGGCGGTGAGAAGGGCGGTCAAACGTTGGTTCCCCGTTTCGGCTGGCCGCATCTAGCCCCGCAAGGCCAAACTGTTCAACCGCCCTTGATCAGATCCCCGTCGGCGCCTCGTCCTCGTCCACGGCTGGTGATCGGCCGGACTTGCCGCTCAGGATCCTCTGATAGAAGAGCCCGATGCCGATCAGAACGAAGCCGAGACCGATGAACGAAAGCGCGCGAAGCACGCCTTCGAGATTCGCCATGTCGATCAGGAAGACCTTGGCAACCGTCAGGATGACGATGACGGCAGAGGCGATGCGAAGGCTTCTCGCATCGAAGCGCGAGCCGAGCGCGAGCAGCCCGACGCCGATTGCCAGCCAGGCCACCGAATAGCTGTAGGTTTCCGCCTGTTCGAACCCCTTCCAGTAGGCGATGAACTCGCCCTGCCAGAAGCGTCGCACTGACAGTGTCACCCAGGCGAAACCGAGCAGGGCGCCGGAAAGCGCCAACAGGATGACATAGGGAAGGGGGCGCTTGTCGCGGGCGTAGAAGGCGAGACCCGCATAGGCGAGGCCAGGCAGCAGATAGCCGATCAGCAGCAGGTTGATCAGCGGCCAGCTTCCAGTGCTCTCGCCAGAAAAGTAGGGATTGAGCGCGCCGAGATGCAGGCTGATGGTCTGCGCGATGGCAAGGCTGCCGGCGACCATCGAGCCGTACAGGAAGACGAAGCTCGGCGATTTGAGATCGAGCGTCATCAGGATGCCGGAGAGACCCACCACCAGCAATGTGTAGATCGACTGTTCACCGAGCGTCGGAGCGGAGGCGTCGAGCACGCCGCCATTCATCGCATGACGGACCAGGATTGCGACCGCCAGCAGGCCAAGAAGGCTGGCCAGGCCCTGAAGCGCGTTGCGAACCCTGAGGCCCGGCCAGTTCCGCATCTGATAGGCCGAGAGCAGGGCGAGCAGTGCCGGAATGCCGTAGCCGGGCAGCAACGGGTTGAACACGGGCGTCCGCGACAGCGCATCCGGCCCGACCAGCGTCGGATCCCAGAAGATGCGGAAGAGTACGCCAACGAGCGCAGCCACCATCACCCAGGGCAGTCCGCTCCACTCCCGTTTGCGGGTCGCCATCAGATAGGTAAAGCCGATGAGCGCCAGCAGGATCGTGGTTACAACGCCGTCGGTCAGGCAATGCAGCGCGAGCACGAAGGCAAAGAAACTGCCGAGAAGCAAGATGTCGACCCCGCGCCGGAAAGCGGGCAGGGCGCCTTGTCGATAGAGATATTCACAGGCTGCGAGCAGCACGGAGCCGAGGCCGAGCGCAAAGAGGCCATGCACCCAGTCCCGCGCATAGGTTCCGTAAAACAGGAAGCTGATGGTCGCGAGCGTCACCGGCAGGACCGCCACGATCACCGCCCAGACCGTTGCGAACAAGGGGTCATCGGCAAAGCGACGGCGGTTCTGGGCAAGACCGATAAAGGCGAAGACGGCGGCAAGCACCAGGAAGATCAGCATGACAGGTCCGCCGAGGCTGACCACGGTCGTTTCCTCCCAGCCGAAGCCGAGCAGCAGGACCTGCGCCTGGGCGATCAAGCCGGACTTTACCACGGCGCCGATCAGGGCGCCCACGGCCGCGAGTGCCGTTGGCCAGAAGGCGCCATGGCGCGCACTTCCCGCAGCGGCGAGCGCTGCGACCAGAGCGGCGAAGGCAAAGAGCGGCAAGGAGACCGCCGGTCCGCTGTCCAGCATCACGAGCGCCGGTATTAGGATCGCGAGCGACAGCGTGATGTCGAGCGCAAGCGGACCCCAGGCCATCCGCCCACCAAGGGCATCGAGCGACAGAGGTGTGCCGGGCTCCGCCGGATCTTCACCCTTCACACCCGGCCAGATCAGCATCCAGGCCGCGATCATGGCGATCAGCGACAAGGCAATCGGCGTTATCTCGGCGGAGTCAATGAGTGCCACGAGCGCCCAGAGCCCGAGCAGCACCTGGGCAATCGCCGGCACGATCAGCCAGCCCTTGATCCGCGAGGCGAGCGCCGTCGCGATCTGGGCGACGGTCAGATAGATGAACAGTGTCCAAAGGCTCGGCGCCGTGGTCGAGATCAGAAGCGGCGTCAGCATCGACCCGACAAGCCCGAGCCCGGCCAGAGCCTGCCCATGGAGCAGCGAAAGGCCGAGCACACCGAAGGCGGTGAGCCCGAGGAGCAGGAAGGCGAGCGTCGGGCCGATGAATTCATAAATGCCATGGGCGGCATAGATCGCGCCGAACAGCGAGACCGCACCCGCTGCCGTGAGGATGCCGGGTACCATAGCGTTGGCATAGAGCGCTTCGGCCTTCGGCAATGCCTTTCGGCGGACCAGTTCGCCGGCGGCGATCAGGAGGAGGCCGAACAGGGCAGCAAGCGTCAGTCGCACGCCGGGGCCGAGCAGTCCGCTTTCGATTGAGTAACGCACGAGGAAGACCCCGCCGAGCGCCAGAGCCAGTCCTCCGGCCCAGACGGCCCAACGTGTGCCGAGCAGATTTTCCAGGCTCTCTGCGGGTGCGGCGGCGGTGGCTCTGCTGCTGGCCGCCGTGGTGAGGGCGGCAGCGTTTTCTTCCGGCAACGAGGCTGGTGCGCTTTGATACGGCGCGCCATCGAGTGCTGCCTCCTCCGCAACCAGGGTCTCTGCGGACGTCTCCGGAAGGACGATCTCAACCGGCTCTTCCGGGCCCACCTGAATGGCAGATGGCGTTGCTGTCGCTCCGCTCACCTTGAGCAGCCGCTCGCGGACCTCTCCGAGTTCCTTCTCGAGGCGGTCGATACGTTTGGCGGCGCCCCGGTTGATGACAAAGAGAACGCCGATCAGGATCAGCGGCAACAGTTCGAACATTTGGCCTCGCAGAGCCTTGCCTCAAGGAGCCGCCAAACTAACGGTTTTCTCGATGAGGGAAAGCGCTTCTCATCACGCCGCGGTCATGGCCGACCTTGCGAGGCGCGAAGACGGGGTTAAAACCTCCCTTGCAATCGAGGGCGAAACTTTCTACATCCGCAGTACCGGCGATCGCCGGTTTTCTTTGGTGCTCATTATGCTCAGATTGAGCATAAATAATGGAGGAGATGGCCATGGAAGCGCAGCACCCGGTGCAAACCACCCGCACGTCCCGCACGGCAGCCGAGCGTTTTGGCGTCTGGGAACGCCCGGATCTCACCTATACGCCGGCCATAGCCAGGGAGACCGAGCACCTCTACGAGCGTGTCCGCGATTTCATCCCCGCGATCGAGTGGCCGATTTTTGCGCCTTACATCCATGCGATCAACCGGCTGAAAAAGGAACGTGGCGCCGTCATCCTGGCGCACAACTATCAGACGCCGGAGATCTTCCACTGCGTCGCCGACATCAAGGGCGATTCGCTACAGCTCGCCCGCGATGCCGTCAGCGTCGATGCCGAGATCATCGTCCAATGCGGTGTGCATTTCATGGCCGAGACCTCGAAGCTGCTCAATCCACAAAAGACCGTGCTGATCCCCGACGGCCGCGCCGGTTGCTCGCTGTCAGAATCGATCACCGGTGCCGATGTTCGCCTGCTGCGCGAGCGTTATCCCGGCGTGCCCGTCGTCACCTATGTCAACACCTCCGCCGACGTGAAGGCTGAAACCGACATTTGCTGCACCTCGGCCAATGCCGTCGACGTGGTCAACAGCTTCGACAGCGACACCGTGCTCTGCATCCCCGACGAATATCTGGCGATGAATGTCGCCAACCAGACGAGCAAGAAGATCCTCACCTGGAAGGGCCATTGCGAGGTGCATGAGCGCTTCACGGCGGACGAACTTCTGGAATACAAAAAGGCCGATCCGCGCATCGAGATCGTCGCCCATCCGGAATGCCATCCGAGCGTGCTTGCCGTCTCGGACTATGCCGGGTCGACCAAGGGTATGATCGACTACGTCAAGACGAAGCGGCCGGCTCGTGTTCTGCTCGTTACCGAATGCTCGATGGCCTCGAACATTCAGGTCGAGGTGCCCGAAGTCGACTTCGTCAAACCCTGCAATCTCTGTCCGCACATGAAGCGCATCACCCTGCCGAAGATCCTCGACAGCCTGCTCTTCATGACCGAGGAAGTGACGGTTGATCCGGCGATTGCCGGCCGCGCACGGCTTGCGGTCGAGCGGATGATCAATCTGAAGAATTGAAATACCGGCCGGCCGGGGAGGGCTGAATGGCGACCAATCTTGAATCCATGCGGCCGCAATCCTGGCAGGGCATCGACGATATCGTCATCGTCGGTGGCGGCCTGGCAGGCCTCTTCTGCGCGCTGAAGCTGGCACCACGGCCGGTCACGGTGCTGGCCGCCGCTCCGATCGGGCAGGGCGCGTCCTCGGCCTGGGCGCAAGGCGGCATCGCCGCCGCGATGAGCCCCGGCGACAGTTTCGACAAACATCTGGCCGATACGGTCTCAGCCGGTGCCGGGCTGGTCGAGGAGAAGATGGCGCGGCTGATGATCTCGGAGGGGCCGGATCGGGTGCATGATCTGCTCGCCTATGGCGTGCCCTTCGACCGCGATCTGGAAGGCCATCTTCTTCTGTCGCGTGAGGCCGCCCATTCCGAGCGTCGGATCGTCCGCGTGGCCGGTGACAGGGCGGGTGGCGCGATCATGGAGGCGCTGATCTCGGCTGTCCGCCGCACGCCGTCGATCCGGGTCATGGAAGGCTATGTGGTCGAGGAACTGATTGCCGAAGGCCGTTTCGTCTCCGGCGTCATCGCAAGGCCTGATGCCGGCCAGTCGAAGACGCGCGTCGCCTTTCCTGCGCGTGCGGTGGTGCTCTGCTCCGGTGGCGTCGGTCATCTCTATTCTGTGACCACCAACCCGGCCGAAGCGCGCGGCACGGGCGTCGGCATGGCGGCGAAGGCCGGCGCCATGATCGCCGATCCGGAATTTGTCCAGTTCCACCCGACGGCCATCGATATCGGCCAGGACCCGGCGCCGCTCGCGACCGAGGCCCTGCGCGGTGATGGCGCTGTGCTCGTAAATGCGGCCGGCCATCGTTTCATGACCGATCTGCATGTGGACGCGGAGCTTGCACCGCGTGACATCGTGGCCCGCGGCGTCTTTGCCGAAGTGGCGGCCGGCCGCGGCGCCTTCCTCGATTGCACCAAGGCGATCGGCAAGGATTTTGCCAAACGCTTTCCGACCGTCTTTGCCTCCTGCATCGCCGCCGGCATCGATCCGGTGAGCCAGCCCATTCCGGTGGTCCCGGCGGTGCATTATCACATGGGCGGCGTGCTCGTGGATGCCGATGGCCGCACCTCGCTGGATGGCCTCTGGGCAGCGGGAGAGGTGACCTCGAGCGGCGTGCATGGCGCAAACCGTCTCGCCTCCAATTCGCTTCTTGAAGCCGTCGTCTTTGCCGGTCGGATCGCCGAATCGATCAAGGGCATGCTGCCGGAATCGGCCCTTTACGAATGGGGCACGAGCGCCGGCGAAAACGATGACCTCGTCACTGTCGAAGACAGCCCCGAGCTCAAGGACCTGCGCGGTCTGATGAGCCGCCATGCGGGCGTCATCAGAGACGAGGCGGGGCTGAAGGTGCTGATCCGTGAACTGGTGGCTCTGGAGCGCAAGCGCCCGCGCGTGCGCTTCTCCAACATCACGGCGACCGCCAAGCTGATTGCGGTTGGCGCCTATCTGCGCAGGGAAAGCCGTGGCGCCCATATGCGCGCTGATCATCCGCATCCTGAGGAAGCGCTGCGTCATCGTACCTATCTGACGCTGAAAGATGCCGACCGAATTGCCGCCGAACTGGCCGGCTGAGGAGACCACGCCGATGACCACGAGCTTTCGCCCTCAGCTTTCGCCCCTGATGATCGAGGACCTCGTCCGCAACGCACTCCTCGAAGATCTGGGCCGTGCCGGGGATATCACCACCTATGCGACGATCGGGCCGGAGAAGACGGCGGTGGCCGATCTGAACAGCCGCGAACACGGCGTCGTCGCCGCGCTGCCCCTGGCCGAAGCTGCCTTTCGTCTGATCGATCCGTCCTTGCGCTTCGAAGCCTTTGTGGCCGATGGCGATACGGTAGCGCCGGGGCAAGCGATCGCCCGCGTTTCCGGCAACGCCCGGTCGGTCCTGTCGGCCGAGCGCGTCGCGCTGAACTTCCTCATGCATCTCTCGGGCGTGGCCAGCTACACGGCACGCTTTGCAGCCGAGATCACCCATACCAAGGCGCGGGTGACCTGCACCCGCAAGACACTGCCGGGGCTAAGGGCTGTGGAGAAATACGCGGTGCGTCTGGGTGGCGGTTCGAACCACCGCTTCGGGCTCGACGATGCGATCCTGATCAAGGACAACCACATTGCTGTCGCCGGTGGCGTCGCCTCCGCGGTCCATGCCGCGCGCGCCTATGCCGGCCACCTCGTAAAGATCGAAGTTGAGGTTGATGGTCTGGAGCAGATGCGCGAAGCACTCGGCGCACGACCGGATGTGATCCTGCTCGACAACATGGGGCCGGATCTGCTGCGCGAGGCGGTCGCGATCAATCGCGGGCATCATGGCCTGAGCCTGGCCGACTACGCCTCGGATGTCCGGCGCGTGGTCCTCGAAGCCTCGGGGAACGTCAACCTGCAGACGATTCGCCCGATCGCCGAGACGGGTGTCGACTATATCTCGACCTCGAAGATCACCATGGCAGCCCCGACACTCGACATCGGCCTCGACATCTCGCTCCGCTGAACTCACGACAAAGTTTGCGGATTGTTTTGCGGCGCAGCATGCACTGGGATCCCGCGCGCACTGGAAAACCCATGTGTGCCAAGGCCTTGCTGATATATCAGCATTTGCTTCGCTAGTTATTACCCGTGATTCCTGGTTTTTGACCGCCAAAACCGAATCCCCTAGCCCTTTGTCATGCATACAGTTTGTATCGCATCGGGGTAATGCAGACGGAACGACGACTGTGTAAGGGGCAAGTATGACGACGACACTTTTGAAGCCGGACAGCGCACCCCTGGGCAGGGATGCCCGCCATGATGCTTCGATACCTGCATCTTTTACTAAAAATGATCTCGCAATCGCTTGTGACGGACGTCACTCCGACACGACATCTGCTTGCGACGATATTTCCCCTGTGCGTTCAACGCTTGTGACGCAAAAGTCCGTGTCCGGCTCTGAACAGGTGCAGGCGGACCCGGAAGCCGAGACAACTGCGGGCATGACCGAGGACGACACTGTCAGCGTGCTGGAAGTGCTCGCCGAAATGCAGCGCATCATCGACCGGCATATCGAAAAGACAGCAGGGCAGCAGAGCGAAAGCTGACCCCCCGCTGCCTCTCATTTCAAAACCTGGGTTGCACCTGTGGCGGCAGGTGACGCTCAGGCTTCCTTCGCCCGAGCGTCGACGAAGCGTTCGGGTAGGGCGACCATTTGCGGCGAGCCGTGATAGGTCACCTGCGGGAACGGGATGGAAATCCCGTTCTCGTCGAAGGACTTCTTCACCTTCTTGATCATCTCGCGTGAGGTCGGCCAGAAGTCGGAGGCCGCCGTCCAGTACCACAGCGTAATGACCACCGCGCTGTCGCCCAGCTGGTCGACATGGGTGGAGATTGCCGGATCCTTCAACACCCGTGCATCCGCCTCCGCGTGATCACGCATGATCTTCTCGGCCAGATCGATGTCGTCATTGTAATCGATGCCCACCTTCAGTTCGAAACGGCGGGTTGGAAGACGGCTGAAATTGGTGATCGGCACATTCCACAGCGTCGAATTGGGAGCGAGCCGGTAAAGGCCATCAGGCGTCTTCAGCTCCGTGGCGAACAGTCCGATCTCGACGATGGTCCCCGATATCGAGCCCGTATCGATGTATTCGCCGACGCGAAATGGGCGCAGCACCAAAAGCATGATGCCGGCGGCAATGTTCTGCAGCGTGCCCTGCAGCGCAAGACCGATCGCGAGGCCCGCTGCACCCAGCGCTGCGATGATCGAGGCGGTCTGGACGCCGAACTGGCCAAGCACGGTGACGAAGACGAGAATGAGGGCGCCGTAGCGCACGACATTGGCAAAGAAGCGCGCCAGCGTCTCGTCGATGCCGCGCACGCGCATGAGACCGGCATGGGTCCACCGGCTGAGAAGGGCGGCAAGCCACCAGCCGATGAACAGGAGAAGAAGCGCTCCGACGATAGAGAAGGAATACTGGACGGCAAGCTGGCTTGCCTGCGCCAGTGCTGCCTGTGTCGCGAGGATCGCTTCGTTCGTATCCAATTCCATGCCGTACTGCTCCTTGGGCTATTGATGTCAAAGGCCTAGATGGGGCAGGGGGAGGCGAGGTCAACCGCTGGTCCGGCCTCCGACCTTCAGGCCTGGAGCCGGACGCTCTTCGAGCACCTGGCGACGGAAGCGGAAGAGTGCCGCCGGCCGGCCACCGGTGGCGGCCTGTGTCGACCCCGTCGCTTCGACCAGTTCGGCGCCTTCGACCAGACGCCGAAAATTCTGCTTGTGCACGTGGTGCCCGGCAATCGCCTCGACCGTGCCCTGCAGTTCGGTGAGGGTGAACTCCGGCGGCATCAGTTCGAAGATGACAGGCCGATACTTGATCTTGCTGCGCAACCGGGCAAGCGCCGTCGCGGCGATCCGCCGGTGGTCATGGCGCATCGGCCGCCCCAGGGTGACACCTGTTCGGCATCGCTCGACGCGCCCGTCCTGCACGGCTTCTTCGACCAGACCCGCCTCGTAGAGAAGCTCGTAGCGCTCAAGCACATGTTCTTCGTCGAAGGGGAAGTCATCGAGACCAAAAGCAAGTCGCAGCCGTGAGCGGCGCGAGGCGGCCGACGCCTCTTCTGCCCATGCGGTCAGCGCTGGCAGGATGACACGGTCCAGGAGAGCCGGGCGCCCCTGCCGCCAGTCCTCCCAGGGAAGATATCCGTACCAGTCACGCCACCGGGCTCCGGACAGTTCCAGCCGTGCATCGCCGTCGGTGTCGAGCCTCGTCAGCGCGAGATAGCCGACCGACACGATATGCGGCCCCTGATCGCCGGGCATCTTGTGGCGGCCGCGATCCCCGAAGGTATAGAGCTGCTCGATGTAGCCCAGTTCGAGCGCCGTTTGTGCTTCGACGGTATGCCGAAGCGACATTTCCATCGTCCGGTGCCGGTTTGGATCGAAGGGGCCGAAGGGCAGCGCATCAAGTGCGTTGCCGTCCTCTCCGACCACGAGCAGGCGTGGGGTACGGGCGTTGATGGCGACGATCGCGGCATTGAGCCCGATCTCGATCTCCGCCGGTGCCGTCATGACTGGATGGGCCCCCTTGCGGGAAGCGGCAATACAAACGGAGTGTTGCCGTCGGCATCGGTGCCCCGCCCCAGCGCCTTCACCGCCTTCGCGAAGCGTCCGCCACGACCGAGCATCTCGTCGCCGATCTCCACCAGCCGCATGTTGGGCGTGGCAAAGGGCGAGGCTTCGCGCAAACGCTTCGCCAGCGCGTCGTCGTCATCGTCGGGAGCAACCGCAAGGCTTGCGATCATCGCCGCTGCCGGGGACCGCGACACGCCCATCCAGCAGTGAACGACAAGCGGCTGTGTCTGATCCCAGGCCTTTGCGAAACTGATGATCTCGGCGACATGTGCTTCCTGCGGCGCGATCAGATCGCCGGTCCCGGCAAAGCTGATGTCGTTCATCGCAAGCTTCAGATGCCGCTCGGCCTGGATCACCGCCGGCCGGTGAAAATCCTGATTGGCAGCGAGCAGGCTGATCATTTCGCGCGCCTTGTGACGCACAGCCATCTCGGCAATTCGGGCGAGCGGTGAAACGACGATGACGCTCATGCGCTGGCCCAGGTCGTCGACTGCCTGCCGGCCTCGATCTCCTCGAAGCGTTCGAGGAACTTTGCCTGTGCCTGATAGGCGGGCAGCGGTTCGATCAGGATCGTGTCGCGGGTGAAGCCCTTGGGCTGGCCGAACAGCTTGCGGGCTTCGGCCTCGGCGAAGCCGGCGAGCACGGTTGCCTCAAAATAGGCAGAGATCATGTCGGCTTTCTTGATCAGGTCCTTCAGCGCCGCTTTCGGATGGGCAGGCAGGCCGAAGCGCAAATGGATGGCCGCCTCCAGGCGTTTTTCCACGACCTTGTAGCCGCCACCGACGACGGCCTTGAACGGCGAGATCATGTCGCCGATGACATATTCAGGCCCGTCGTGCAGCAGCGCGACCATCAGATCGTCGGCCGTGGCTTTTGGATTTGAGCGGCGGAAGATGTCCTCGACGATCAGGCTGTGCTGGGCAACGGAAAAGGCATGATCGCCGGAGGTTTGCCCGTTCCAGCGGGCGACGCGGGCAAGCCCATGGGCGATATCGGTAATCTCGACATCGAGCGGCGAGGGGTCGAGCAGGTCGAGACGCCGACCGGAGAGCATGCGTTGCCAGGCGCGGGCGGAGGGCAGAGCGGCAGCCGAACCCATGTCAGGCCTCCTCGGCCGATGTGGGGAACGTCAGTCCCGTCCAGCCGGGAAGGGCAACCGATACCGGCACGTCACCGACAAGAATTGGCTCGCCGGCTGCCATGGCTTCGCCGGCCTTGTCGATGCGGACAATCGCAAGCCCGCGCTCGCCTGCGACGGTGCCGAGCGCGCCGATCGTCTTGCCGGCAATGGTGATCTCTGAGCCGGACGCGGGAAGCGGCGCTTCGCCAGAGACGATTACCACGCGCCGCCGTGCGGTCGAGCGATGCTGCATGCGCGACACCACTTCCTGGCCGACATAACATCCCTTGCGGAAGGAGACACCAGCCGACTTGTCGAAGAGGATGTCGTGCGGAAAGGCATCCTGAAGCGCGTAGTCCTGCCCCGATTCCGGCACGCCGTGGAGAATGCGAAGCGCATCGTAAGCGCCCCGGTCGCCAGCACCATCGATCCGGCCCGGTTGGCGGCGAACCTCGGTTCCGGCGAGCGCGAATCGATGGTCGGCGGCGCCGTCGCTGGCCTCGCCCCAGATGACCGTCGCCCCCGTTTCCGGCAGCGTCTCGATCGTCATGGCAGCGCGCAGCTTGTACATCGTCATGCGCTTGACGAAGGCTTCCAACTGATCGGCGCGGATATCGATCAGGAAACCGTCATCGCTGCGGGAGATCAGGAAATCATAGAAGATCTTGCCCTGTGGCGTCAGAAGCGCGCCTGAACGCCACTCATGGGCCGCAAGTGTCCCGAGATCGGTGGTGATGAGATTCTGCAGAAAGTGCTCGGCATCCGCCCCCGTTATTCGGACAAAGGCGCGATCGGGCAGGAAGGCTGAGGGCATGGGGTCCACCGGGCTGTTTCGATGCCGACTGAGTTAGGCGCTGCCAGTCTAGACGACAAGCAGTTCCGATCACAGCCCACAGTTTGGCCCACAATCTGGATCGTGGTCAGTCGCCGACGGAGAGGAACTTCCAGCGGCCGTCGGGTGTGATGCCGACGCGGAAGAAGTTGTAATTGCCGTATTCCTGCATCTCCGCGACGTCACCGGCCGTCACAATGCGCAGCAGTTCGACCTTCTCCTGCGGCGTCAGCAGGCCAAGCGATTTTCCGACGAAATAGGGCCAGACATAGGCCTCGTCCGCCGTGCCCTTGTCGAGTTGCACGAAGCCGGTGGAGAAAATATCGAGCAGGATCGCCAGGATCTCGACGCCGTCGCTATCGCCGGAGATCGCCTTCAGCGCCTCGATCGGGTCCTGGTCCGGCGCTTGAAGCGGCACGACAGTCTGGTCCGGACCAGGGTTCATCAGCGGCTTCAGCTTCGAGATGTCACCAGTCTTTGCGGCCTCAATGATGAGTTCGCGCATCCGTCGCACGGATTCCGGCGCCTTCTCGATGTCATAGATGACTTCGGCCGGCGGACCGGCGGGCTCGACGCGCTCGGCATCTTCGACCTGTTCCGGCTCAGGCGAGCGGATCAAGGGATCCGGATCGGGGATTACCGGGATCGAATCCTCGATGACATCAGGTTCCTCGCTCGACGGCGGCTCTGACAATTCGGCGGCAGGCGGCGTGATATCTTTGATGTCGGAGAGGGCGAAGGCAGGGAAAGCCGTCACCGTGGAGGCAAGCATGAGCGTCAGCGCGCTCGTCAAGCGGAGGAGCCTGACCCGCGACGAGATCATCATTGTGTCCCTCGATTGCTGTCTTACTGAAGCTGGCGTTCGGGTGAGAATTCGCCGGCAAGCAGCCGGGCCTTGAGTGCGTCGAGAACAGCCTCGGCGCCGTGTTCGCCATGAATGCGGATGGTCTCGCGCATCGCCAGCGCAAAGGACGCCTCGGCGATGATCTCGGGCTCGATTCCGTCGGCCATGCCGTCTGCCCAGGCCTCGTTCTGGTATTCCAGCGCAGCCTGCATCTTCTCGTGAACGATCATCTCGTCGATTTCGTTGCGGCGCGGTTCCATGGGCATTCCTCGAAGCACTTACTCAGTCCTTAACGACCCTATCAGCCTTTTGCCAAAACGACACGGGGGCAGACCAAAAGAGGTGAATTAATCGTTAATTTCCGAAACGTGCGGTAATTTCTGTGGCAAGTGTTGCGCCTTCGATACGGTAATTCTGCTCTGCACGAACTGCGGCCGGCGTGCAAGAGGTATAGACGGAGGCGAAAGAACGGTAGCCTCGGTTGTAGGCAGCCGTCATCCGTGCCCGGCGCTTCGGCTCAGCGCGCGTTTCGGCGTCCAGCAGGCCCTGCAACGACTGACGCCATTCCGGTTCCCCATCCGCCTTGCAGAGATTGCGCAGGTAGTGAACGGCTCCGATGATCTCCGAAAGCCGCGCGAGACGGTCATCGTAGGGCGTCGGCTTCTCGGTGTCTGCCACGGGCGGAACGATAGCCTCAGTGCTGCCCTGCGCAGCCACCGGGCCGGCGATTGCCAGAAGAACTGCTGTGAGGCGGAGGGACTTCGTGATCTTCCTCATGCTGCACCCTCGCGCGGGGTCGCTGACGACAGGCGCAGGATGCAGTCGCGCACGCTCTCGGGGATGGGAAGCTCAAGCACTTCCTCCGGAAGAAACCAGCCTGCCTCTAGCGCGTCGCTTCTAGCTTCCGCTTCGCCCGTCGCATCGGCTTCCACCTGGAACACAGAAAGCAGGAAATGGCTGCCCGCGACGCCGGCCTCCGGCAGAAGCTCGACCGTCTCGAATAGACGCGGATTACGCCCGACGATCCCGGTTTCCTCGAACAGCTCCCTGAGTGCCGTTTCCTCCGGCATCTCGCCCGGCTCGGCGCGCCCCCCCGGAAAGGCAAAGAGATCCGCCGCCGGCGGATTGCCGCGCCGGACAAGGAGATAACGCCCGGCCCGCTCGACGATGGCGGAAGAGGCGAGGCGAGGCATGCTCATGAACTGGAAACTCCGGTCGGAAGATCGCACCGCGGCGACGAAGCGGTATGCCACGATTATCGCGGGCTTTGCCGCCCCCTGCAAGCATCGCGTCACGCCTTGACCCTGGCGGGTGGGACTGCCATCTACGTCACATGTGCGGACGTTTTGCCCTGACTGCGAGCCCGGAAGAAGTGGCGGAGATCCTCGGCGTGATGGAGCTCGAGGGCTTTCCGCCGCGCTACAATATCGCGCCGACGCAGCCGATCCTCGTGGCGGTGGCGTCTCCGCCTGCGGAGCCCGGTTCGAACCGGCCGGATCGCATGGCGGTGCTGGTGCGCTGGGGTCTCATCCCGTCCTGGGTCAAGGACCCCAAGGAATTCACATTGCTGATCAATGCCCGTTCCGAAACGGCAAACGAGAAGGCATCCTTTCGCGCGGCGATGCGGCACCGGCGTATTCTTGTTCCAGCCTCCGGCTTCTACGAATGGCACCGGCCGCCAAAGGAGAGCGGCGAAAAGCTGCAGGCCTACTGGATCCGCCCGAGGAACGGCGGGATCGTCTGTTTCGGCGGGCTGATGGAAACCTACATGTCGAAGGACGGCTCCGAGCTCGATACGGGCTGTATCCTGACGGTCGGGGCAAACAGGGCCATCGGCGAGATCCATGACCGCATGCCTGTGGTGATCCAGCCGCAGGATTTCAGCCGCTGGCTCGATTGCCGCCATGGTGAGCCGCGCGATGTGGCAGATCTTCTGCAGCCCGCAGCGGAGGACTATTTCGAGGCGATCCCGGTGTCCGACCTCGTCAACAAGGTCGCCAATGTGGGTCCGGAACTCCAGACCCCAGTTGCGCTCCAGCCGAAAAAACAAAAGCCCATCGCGGACAAGTCCGGCGACGGGCAGATGAGCCTGTTCTAGGCAATTTCCGGGACGGGAAGCGAGCTTCCCATGCACAGAATTGCGGTCTTCCTGAAAGCCTTCAGGCGATCTTCGGTGCCACCTTGGGCTTCAGCATGAGAGCTGCAGCGAGAACGGCCTTGAGGCCGACTGGGCGGTACTTCGCGGCGAGATTCTCGTTTGCCGGCTTCTGCTGCTCGGCTTGATTCTCAGTCGTCATCATCATGTTCCTTGGAGTGTTTCCTGACCGGTGTTTTTTGTTTGCGGCTCTCTCTGCGGAGATCATGACAAAAGCGTGGCCGTTGCTGTGACACAAATCAAATTTGAAGAAAAAGAGTAGATATGGAGAGCCCCGCGCAAGCTTTTCGGCTTGGCGGGGCTCAAAAATACTTCAAGCTTGAACGAAAATGCCGGTCAGACGCCCCGATCGATCTCCGAAAGCCCCTTTTCCGCTGATTCTTCGCCAATGGTCAGCGTGCCGTAGCGACGGTGCCAGTTTCGGGCGCCGAACGGCAGCGAGCAGAGATAGAGAAGCACGCTCACGACAAGCACCTCCCAGGTGAAGCTCATCAGAAGCGCCACATAGAGCACGACGCCGAGAATCATCGGCAGAACCAAATCGCGGCGGATGTGGCTCGTCTCCGACTTGCCCGACCAGACCGGCAGGCGGCTGACGAGGAGATAGCCGATGACGACGGTATAGGCAGTGCTGGCATAGGCGAAGATGCCGACCGGTGCCACGCCGAGAAAGCCGAGATAGACCGGGAGCAGCACGAGGGCAGCACCCGCAGGTGCCGGCACGCCGACAAAGAACTCCGACTGCCAGGGTGCCTTGGTCTCGCGCTCGTCCATCACGTTGAAGCGCGCGAGCCGAAGCCCGGCAGCGATGGCGTATATCAGAGCGGCGATCCAGCCGAGCGAACGGGCCTGGTCGAGAACGAAGACATAGAGAACGAGAGCAGGCGCCACGCCGAAATTGATGATGTCGGCGAGCGAATCCATCTGCGCGCCGAATTTCGACGTCGCCTTCATCATCCGCGCGACGCGGCCGTCGATGCCGTCGAGAAAGGCGGCGGCCAGAACCATGGCGACCGCCAATTCATAGCGGTTTTCGAAGGCCAGCCGGATCCCGGTCAAGCCCGCGCAGATCGCGAGCACAGTGATCAGATTGGGAATGATCAGCCGGAGAGGAATTTCGCGGAGCCTCGGGCCACGCGCACCCGTATCAGTCTGGGTGCTGCTGCGTAATTCGGTCGAGGGGGTCTGATCGTCCATCAATATCTCCTCAGCTGCGACGGCTGATGACCGGGCCCTTGGTCGAGCCGAACTCGGCAATCACGGTCTCGCCAGCAATCGCGGTCTGGCCAAGCGAAACACGCGGCTCGGCACCCGCCGGCAGGAAGACATCGAGTCGCGAGCCGAAGCGGATCAGGCCGAAGCGTTCACCGGCATCCAGCGGCTCGTTCATGTTCGTCCAGCAGATGATCCGGCGGGCAACGAGGCCGGCGATCTGAACGACGCCGATGGCACCATGCTTGGTGTCGATGACGAGGCCGTTGCGCTCGTTGTCGGTGCTTGCCTTGTCCAGTTCGGCATTCAGGAACTGGCCTTCCTTATAGGCGATTGTCGTCACCCGGCCGCGCATCGGTGCCCGGTTCACATGGCAGTTGAAGACATTCATGAACACCGTGATGCGCAGCATCGGCTCGGTGCCGAGATTGAGTTCCTGCGGCGGAACGACCATCTGTACCGACGAAACGCGGCCGTCGG
The DNA here is from genome assembly GCF_042466255.1 of Rhizobium sp. R86522. NCBI lineage: Bacteria > Pseudomonadati > Pseudomonadota > Alphaproteobacteria > Hyphomicrobiales > Rhizobiaceae > Rhizobium > Rhizobium sp. R86522. The sequence continues at coordinate 2,231,578 of NZ_JAXHBX010000001.1, read as the reverse complement.
CCGGGCTGATGACCAGATCGTCGTCCTGCGGTGTGACGCGCTCGGGATCGCGGAAGAAGTAGGCGCACCAGAGGGTGAGGATCAGGCCGATCCAGAAAAGCGGATCCCAGATCCAGCCGAGCACCAGCGATGCAACGAAGAAGGCGGCAACGAAAGGATAGCCTTCCTTGTGCACGGGCACGATCGTCTTGCGGATGGTTTCGAACAGATCCATGGGGTCCTCGGTCTTTGAATTGTGTCGCCCGTGACTACTCTGAAAGCCGCAGATGGGCAATGCCGCCGGTCAAATCAAGGCGCGCTAAAGCACATGTGACAATCCACACCTGGCCCAAAAAAAAGCTCAATTGCTCATGAGCCTGGCGAGACTTTGTAAATAACTGCACCCTAAAAAAGGGGTGTTGGATTTAAGCAGGATCCGGAATGCGGTGCCGTTTTCGGAGCCGTCCGGGCAAGGGATGACCGTTGCAGCTCGCCAGGCAAATTGAACCGGATTCGGACACGGTAACGCTCGCCACGATATCCTGGCATTCCTCTCGCGGACTGCCGCCGCCAGCTTTGATCGCGTCGCTGTCGCCGTCTCGCATCGCGGCTCCGGAGGCACTGCGAGCCTCGTCGCTTTGCTTCCTTGATTGCGCTGACAAGGGCTTGATCGCCCAGGTTGTTCGGCTCCGTGAGATCTGCGGCGATCGCCTTTACCTGGTCGCGGTGACCGGATCGGCGACATCAGAGTTTCAGGCGGAACTCTTCGACGCGGGGGTGGACGACCTTCTCATGGAGGAGGGCACCCCACAGCTGCTGCGCTGCCTCTTGCGCGCCAAGCGTCACCTCACCCTGCTGCAGACGCATGAAAAGACGCTCGCCGCGCTGCAGGACAAGCTCGATGCCTGGCAGGACGGCTTGGACCATCTGCCGACGCCGATATACCTGAAAGACGTTGGCGGCCGGTATCTTGGCTGCAACACGGCGTTCAGCCATTTCGTCGGCACGGAACGCGACCGCGTCATTGGTCACACACTCGCCGATTTTCTCCCGCCGGATGTTGCCGAAGCACATCGGGAATCGGATCTCGAAGTGATGCGCAGGGGCGGCGCCATCAGGCTCGAGACAGATGTCTGCGTTCCCGACACGGGCGTACGTCACATCATGCTGCACAAGGCCTGTGTCGCCTCTCCCGAAGGCGGCCTGCGCGGCATTGCAGGTGTGCTGATCGACATTACAGAACGCAAGGAACTCGAGGCACGCCTGACCGCAGCTGCCGAACGCGATCCACTGACCAATGCCTACAACCGCCGCAAGTTCTTCCAGGTAGCGGGTTCCGCAATCGAGACGGCGAATGAAGGTGAGCGGAGCTTCGCCGTGGCCGTCATCGACATCGACCACTTCAAGTCGATCAACGACGAGCTGGGGCATGGCGAGGGAGACGTAACCCTCTGTTCGATTGTCGACACCCTGCGGGCCCATGAGGAGGAGGGGGTTCTGATTGCACGTGCCGGAGGGGAAGAGTTCTTTGCCTTCTTCACTGGCGACAATGCGTCTCAGGCCGCTGCCATCCTCGAGCGGATGCGGGCCGATATCGCTCGCTACTGCGCGGTAGTGACCGGCATAGGCACGGTCGGCACCATCAGCATCGGCCTTGCCGATTTCGATCCGCTGCAGGAGACGATCGACCACGCGCTGCGGCGGGCCGATCTCGCGCTGTACCGGGCCAAGCGCGACGGGCGCAATCGGCTATGCCGGGCGGACTGATCGTCCTCTGTCGCTGACCAGCCGCGTCAGACGGCTGGCGGGCGCCGGACAACGACGCCGAGTTCGTCGCTTTCGCGCACCTGCCGAAGCATTTCCTCTGCCTGCGTCGCCTCCCGCTGACGGTTCCACATCGAGGCATAAAGGCCGTCCTGGGCCAGAAGCTCGCTATGGCTCCCGCGTTCTGCGATTTCGCCGCCCTTCAGAACGATGATCTCGTCTGCGGCAACGACGGTCGAGAGACGGTGAGCGATGACCAGCGTCGTGCGGTTCTTCGAGACGATGTCGAGGGCAGACTGGATCTCGTGCTCTGTGGTCGTATCGAGCGCCGAGGTCGCCTCGTCGAGGATCAGGATCGGCGGCGCCTTGAGAACCGTGCGGGCAATCGCCACACGCTGTTTCTCACCGCCGGACAGTTTCAGGCCGCGTTCACCGACCTTGGTGTCGAAGCCATCGGGCAGATCCCTGATGAAATGCGAGATCTGGGCGATCTCCGCCGCCTGGACGATGTCGTCTTCGGCAGCACCGGGTCGGCCATAGCGGATGTTGTAGGCGATGGTATCGTTGAACAGCACGGTATCCTGTGGGACCATGCCGATCGCGGCTCTCAACGACTTCTGGGTTACCTCCCGCACATCCTGGCCGTCGATGGTGATCGAGCCCTTCTGCACGTCGTAGAATTGGTAGAGCAGGCGCGAGATCGTCGACTTGCCCGCACCAGAGGGGCCGACGACGGCCACCGTCTTGCCGGCTGGGACATCGAAGGACACGCCTTTGAGGATTGGTCGCTCAGGGTCGTAGTGGAAATGCACGTCCTTGAAGGCGATGGCACCCTGCGCAATGACGAGCTGCGTTGCATCCGGCTTGTCGATAACCTCGGCTTGCACCTCAAGCAGATCGAACATCTGCTCGATATCGGTCAGACCCTGACGGATTTCGCGGTAGACAAAGCCGATGAAGTTGAGCGGTATCGACAGCTGCATCAGCATGGCGTTGACGAAGACGAAGTCGCCGATCGTCTGTTCGCCGCGCTGCACGGCAAGCGCCGACATCACCATGATGATCGCGGTGCCCACGCCAAAGATAAGGCCCTGGCCGAAGTTCAGCCAGCCGAGCGAGGTCCAGACCTGTGTGGCCGACTTCTCGTACTTAGCCATGGAGGCATCGAAGCGCTTGGCCTCCATCTCCTCGTTGCCGAAATATTTGACCGTCTCGAAGTTGAGAAGCGAGTCGATCGCCTTGGTGTTGGCGTCGGTGTCGCTGTCGTTCATCGCCCGGCGAATGCCGATGCGCCAGTCGGAGGCGCGGATGGTGAACCAGATATAGGCCCAGACCGTGAATGCGGTGACGCCGAGATAGGAGAAGCCGTAGGTCCACCAGAATATCACGGCCGTCAGCAGGAATTCGATCAGCGTCGGGATCGAGTTGAGGATCGTGAAGCGCACGATCGTCTCGATGCCCTTGGTGCCGCGCTCGATGATGCGCGAAAGCCCACCCGTCTTGCGCTCCAGGTGGAAGCGCAGCGACAGCTGGTGCATATGCACGAAGGTTCGGTATGCAAGCTGGCGCACGGCATGCTGGCCGACGCTGGCAAACAGCGCGTCGCGCAGTTGGTTGAGGCCGACCTGAGCGATGCGGGTGACGTTATAGAAGATGACCAGCGCCACGGCGCCCAGCAGGAATGTCGGCAAAAGGCCCGCCATGTCGAGCTTGCCGTCGAGAGCATCGGTCGCCCATTTGAAGAAATAGGGCACGAGGATCAGCACGAATTTCGAGATGATCAGGAAGACGGTCGCCCAGACGACCCGCATCTTGAGGTCGAAGCGGTCCGCCGGCCACATATAGGGCCAGAGATTGACGAGGGTCTGCATCGGGTTGCCGTCGTCGGCCGATACCGTCTTCTTCTTCGCCTCTGCCATCCCCGAGCCTCTCGCTTGTATCAAGATCAAAAAGCGGCGACCCCTCGGAGGAGTCGCCGCTATCACTCAATTAGGTTCCAGTTCGCGCGAATACAATAACGGAACTGTGAAAGCTCAGTTCACCGCCTCGCCGCGCAGACGTTTGCGATGAATCTCTTCCGCATTGGGAAGCGCATCGCGCGGCACCATGAAGATCTGGCCGGGCTCGATCAGATCAGGATTGTTGATCTGGTTCTCGTTGGCGAGATAGATGGTGGTGTAGCGGACACCCTGACCGTAGACCCGTCGCGAAATCTGCCAGAGCGTGTCGCCGCGGCGGATGATGACGCTGCTGTCGCTCTGTTCGAGCGGCGCCTGCTGGATGGTTTTCGGCTCGCCGGAGGCCGCCGCCGTTTCCGGGGCGGGCGAGCTTGACGCAACACCGGCCTCCGGCTGTGCGGCCGGTGCTTGTGCAGCAGGAGCAGGTGCCGGATCGTTGAGGAGATCACGGATCAGCGCGACGAGCTGCGGCAGGGCGGCGCCCAATGCGTCGACATTGCCGTTCGGCACCGACTGCAAGAGCGCGAGCGCCTCCCGTGCCTTGGCGGCGTGGCTGCTAAAGGCGGCAGCAAGTTCAGGAGCAACATTCGGAGATGGACGGAAGCCGATGATCGACTGTAATCCGATTTCCGTGGCGGAACGTGCCGCTGCCGCCTGCTCCAGCGCCGGCTTCTGGCCGTTGGCGAACAGGTTTTCGAGGATCGTCACCGCCTTGGTCAACGAGATGCGCAGACGCTCAAATTCCGACTGGTCGGGAGTTGCAGCCGAGGAGGTGGCTCCTGGAGCGGTTTGCGCTACGACGGAGACCTGCTCGCCGGCGGGGCGCTCGAACGGCACCGAGGCGCGTACGACAACCTTGCCGGCGGAATCCAGCAGTTCCACTTCGATGATGTGGTTGCCGACGTCGAGTTTCATTTCGCCTTCAATGACGAAATTACCATTCCCATCACTCACAGCCTCACCGATGGCGGCCTTGTTGGCGAAGCCGCGAACCGTGGCACCGGCGCGTGCCTTTCCGGCGACAAAAATCCGATCGCCTTCGATCTCCACAGCTGTGACTTGAACCTCGGTTGCGCCGGGAAGGGCGGCGGGTTCTTCGGCCACCGGTTTCGATGTGGATGCTGCAGCCGTGTCGGTCGTGCCGGGCATGGCTGGTGCCGAGCCGGCAAGCTCGGTCGCCGCAGCAGGAAGGTCGGGCAGTGTGACGCCACCAGCCTGTGCGGCAGGTGCTGCAGCCGGCGAAGCGGTCTCAGTTGCTGCTGCCGGCTGGCTTGCCGATGCCGCAGCATTTTCGGAACCGGGAAGCGTGATCAGCCGGCTTGCCTCGCCAGGCTTAGACACCATGGCTAGGAGCTCGCCCTTGCCACCTTCGGGTACGGAGATCGTGGCGACTTCTTCCGAGGTCACGACCTTGCCGTCGGGAGCCGTGGCGCGAATCTGCAGCGCGTGGTCGCCGGGCGGCAGCGGCTGATCAAGCACGGCGGCGAAATCGCCGGTGCCGTCGACCGTCTGCGAGGAAATGACCTGTTCGCCATTGAGGATCTCGACGGTGGCGCCGGGCACGGCGTTGCCAGCGATGACCGTGGAGCCATCGGGCTCGACGCGAAGGACGTCGAAGCGCGGAGCGACGTCCGCCAGCGTCTCGGCGACCGGAGCAGGGGTGGTGACCGGCTTTCCGAGCAGCGCATCCTTGATCGAGGCGACGAGGCCTGCGGCCTTTGCCGGATCGGCCGGCAGCTGCTGAACCATCTCCAGAGCTCGCGCAGCATCCGCCTGTGCCGTCTTGATCCCATCCATGATCGTCGCATCGAGGCCTTCCGGGATCTCGACCGAGGAGAGAGCCTGCAGGGCAACCTGAGCCAGTGTTTTGGCGGCGGTATAGGCTTCGATGCCCGGCGTACGGCCATCGGCAAACAGCGCCGAGATGCCATCGATGGCCTTTTCGGCCTCGGCCTTCAGGCGATCCATCTTCTGGCTGGCTACGATGGCAACGTCTTGTGCGGCGCCTTCGGCCGTCGCCTGGACCTGGTCGGCTGCGGACTTCGCAGCATCGGCAGCCGCGTTCACCGTCGGCAGATTGGCCGTTGGCGTGTTGAGCCGCGGCATGATGACGAACACCATCAGCAGGCTGACGATGGCAAGTACCAGCAGGACCACCCAGAGGGCACGGTTCTTCATTTCTCAAGTCTCCCGGCGGAACAGCCGCCATTCCCTTGGAATTGCTAGCGTCAACCTGATGAATCGACAAGCGGCGATGGATCAATCCACCCGGCTGAACAAGGGTTATCAGCCAATTTTGTTGACCTTGGTCAGCGCAGACTGTTTTTTGCTTCGCATGAGCGAACAGAAAAACCCGATTCGATCCGTCTGCGTCTATTGTGGTTCCCAGCCCGGACGCGATCCTGCCTTCCTGGAGGCCGGCCGCAATTTCGGCCGCGCCTTGGCAGAAAACAACCTTCGCCTGGTCTATGGCGGCGGCACCAAGGGCATCATGGGAGCGGTCGCCTCCGGCTTGCTCTCGGCTGGTGGTCATGTCACCGGCATCATACCCGAATTCCTCGTCGATATGGAAGCGACACGCCATTCGCTCGGCCAGCTCAACGAATTGATTATCACCAAGGACATGCATGAGCGCAAGCACGCCATGTTCGAGCGCTCGGATGCCTTCGTCACGCTGCCGGGTGGCATTGGCACGCTGGAGGAGATCGTTGAGATCATGACCTGGGGCCAGCTTGGCCGTCATGCCAAGCCGATGGTCTTTGCCAATGTGAACGACTTCTGGAAGCCGATGCTGGAGTTGATCGACCACATGTCGGCCTCGGGCTTCATCCACACGGCCCATCTTGTGCGGCCGCTGGTGATTGATCGCATCGAGGACATCGTGCCGGCGATCCATCAGCGCTGGGCCGAGACCGGAGCGCCCGAAGGCGACCCGGAGACGATTTCCAAGCTCTGAACTTGAGTGCTGATCAGCGCTGCCGAAGCATCGGCAGCGTATAGATCACCAGTGCTGCCCAGATCAGCGGGAAGGCGACAGCCTTTGCCACGCTGAAGGGTTCATCGAAGACGAAGACGGCGGTGATGAAGATCATCGACGGCGCGATGTACTGCATGATGCCGATGGTCGACAGGCGCAACAGCTTGGCGCCGTTGGCATAGAGGATCAGCGGCACCGCCGTCACCAGGCCGGACGAGGCGAGCAGCACCGTATCGGTTGCATTGCCCATCAGGAAATGCCCGCCGCCCTCAAGGTTCAGATAGACGAGATAACCGAGCGCGATCGGCGACAGCAGCAGCACTTCCAGCAGGAAGCCCTGGTTCGGCCCGATGGGCAATGTCTTGCGGAAGAAGGCGTAGAAGCCCCAGGAGAAGGTGAGCGCCAGCGCGACCACCGGCAGACGGCCCGCTTCGACGGTGAGTATGACCACGGCAATCACGACCAGTGACAGGGCCGCAATCTGCGTCTTCTTCAGCTTTTCCTTCAGGATGACCGCGCCGAGCAGGATCGAAAACAGCGGATTGATGAAATAGCCGAGCGCGGTGTCCAGTGCATGGCCGGCCCCGATCGCCCAGACATAGATGCCCCAGTTGACGCTGATCAGCGTCGCGGTGACGGCGGCCATGCCGAGCATGCGCGGATTGCGAATGGCCTTCTTGAGGTCATCGGTGCGCTTGAGGATGATCAGCAACAATCCGGCGACCGGGATCGACCAGAGAATGCGATGCGCAATCACCTCCGCCGGCGAGATATGCGCGAGCGCCTTCATGTAGAGCGGCAGGAAGCCCCACAGCAGATAGGCCGAGAGCGCAAAGAGAAAGCCGTTCAGGCTGTCCCGGTTCTCGGCAGGAGCGGAGACGTCGGCCATGGTGTTTCCTGACTTTTGTTATGCTTGGAAACGGGATTACGCCTGCAAGGTTGCAGGCACCAATTCATTTCTGTGAAGCATCGTTCAGGCAGACCGATCGTTTGGGCGCGGCCGATCTCACTCCGCCGCGATCTGCCCCGCGAGTTCCCGGTTTTTCATCAGCTTGTAGACGATACTGTCCATCAGCGCCTGGAACGAGGCGTCGATGATGTTTTCCGACACGCCAACCGTCCACCAGCGGGCGCCTGATGCATCGGTGGATTCGATCAGGACGCGTGTTATGGCTTCCGTGCCGCCGTTCAGGATACGGACTTTATAATCCGACAGTTCCAGATCGATGATTTCGCTCTGGTATTTGCCGAGGTCCTTTCTGAGCGCGATGTCGAGCGCATTGACCGGGCCATCGCCTTCCGCCACCGACATCACCATCTCGCCATCGACCAGCACTTTGACCACGGCTTCGGACACGGTCTTCAGCTGGCCGTGGCTGTCGAATCGGCGCTCGACCATGACCCGGAAACTCTCGACGGCGAAGAAATCCGGCACGGTGCCGAGCGTCTTCAAGGCGAGCAGCTCGAAGCTTGCATCGGCCCCTTCATAGGCATAGCCGGTCGCCTCGCGCTCCTTGACGACAGAGATCAGCGTGTCGAGCTTCGGATCGTCCTTGGCAACGGTGATGCCGCGCCGCTTCAGTTCGTTGAGAAAATTCGCCTTGCCGCCCTGGTCTGAGACCATCACCTTGCGGAAATTGCCGACAGTTTCCGGCTCGACATGTTCGTAGGTTTTCGGGTCCTTCAAGAGCGCCGAGGCATGGATACCAGCCTTGGTGGCAAAAGCCGAGCCGCCCACGTAAGGCGACTGGTGGTTGGGCGAGCGGTTGAGTAATTCGTCGAAGGCGCGCGACAGGCGCGTCAGGCCGACAAGCTTCTCACGATCGATCGAGGTCTCGAAGCGCGAGGAATAGGTCTCCTTCAGACAGAGCGTTGGGATGATCGTGACGAGATCGGCATTGCCGCAGCGTTCGCCGATGCCGTTCAGCGTGCCCTGGATCTGGCGCACGCCTGCCTCGACGGCAGCAAGTGAATTGGCAACCGCCTGGCCGGTGTCGTTATGCGCGTGGATGCCGAGCGAGGACCCGGGAATGCCCGACGCGATGACGGCCTGGACGATCTCGCGGATTTCCGGCGGCTGCGTGCCGCCATTGGTGTCGCAGAGCACCACCCAGCGGGCGCCGGCCTGATAGGCCTCTTTGGCGCAGGCGATGGCATAATCAGGATTGGCCTTGTAGCCGTCGAAGAAATGCTCGCAATCGACCATGGAAAGCTTGCCCGCTTCGACCACGGCGTGCACGCTGTCACGGATGCTGTCGAGGTTTTCCTCGTTGGTGCAGCCGAGCGCGACCTTCACATGATAGTCCCAGCTCTTGGCCACCAGACAGACGGCATCCGCCTTGGATTGGATAAGCTGGCTGAGGCCCGGATCGTTGGAGGCGGAAATGCCGGCACGCTTGGTCATGCCGAAGGCGACGAAGCCGGCCTTTTGCGTGCGCCTCCTGGAAAAGAACGTCGTGTCCGTCGGGTTCGCGCCGGGATAACCGCCCTCAATGAAGTCGATGCCGAATTCGTCCAGCAGGGTGGCAATGGCGATCTTGTCCTCGACGGAAAAATCAATCCCCGGCGTCTGCTGGCCATCGCGGAGCGTCGTATCGAACAGGGTGATCTTTTCGCGTGTCATGCTGGTGTCCTCAGGCAACTCGGTGATGTCAGCCCCTCATCCGGCTGCCGCCACCTTCTCCCCGCGAGCGGGGAGAAGGCCGAAACGGCGCTGCTGTCACTCCCTCTCCCCGCCTGCGGGGAGAGGGTAGGGTGAGGGGCAATTCTCAGATTCAACGCTTCCCCGCAAACCGATCCGTCGCACGGATCAGCTGATCGAGGATGCCAGGCTCGAGATAGGCGTGCCCCGCCCCCTCGATGAGGTGGAAATCCGCCTTCGGCCAGGCCTTGTGCAAAGCCCAAGCATACTTCGCTGGGCAGGGCATGTCGTAGCGGCCATGGATGATCACGCCGGGAATGTCCTTCAGCTTGTAGGCATCGCGCAAGAGCTGACCTTCCTCCAGCCAGCCTGCATGGACGAAGAAGTGGTTTTCGATGCGGGCGAAGGCCAGTGCGAAGTCCGCGTCGTAGAAATGGCCGGAATAATCAGGGTTCGGCAGAAGCGTGATCGTCTCGCCTTCCCAGGAGCTCCAGGCCACCGCGCAGCGCCGCTGTTCCTCGCGGTCGGTGCCGGTCAGCCGGCGGCGATAGGCCGCCATCATCTCGTGACGCTCGTTTTCCGGGATCGGTGCGCAGAAACGCTCCCACTTGTCGGGAAACATCTCGGAGACGCCGAACTGGTAGTACCAGTCGAGCTCGGCCCTCGTCAGCGTGTAGATGCCGCGCAGCACGAGTTCGGAGACACGCTCGGGATGTGTTTGCGCATAGGCAAGCGCCAGTGTCGAGCCCCAGGAGCCGCCGAAGACGAGCCACTGTTCGGCGCCGATCATCTGACGCAGCCGCTCGATGTCGGCGACCAGATGCCAGGTGGTGTTGGCCTCGATCGAGGCATGCGGCGTGGACTTGCCGCAGCCGCGCTGGTCAAAGAGGATCACATCATAAAGCGCGGGATCGAAGAGGCGGCGATGCGACGGGCTGGTCGCACCGCCCGGGCCGCCGTGCAGGAAGACGGCAGGCTTGGCGCCCCTCGTGCCGAAACGCTCCCAATAGATCTGGTGCCCGTCGCCGACATCGAGCATGCCGGTCTCATAGGGTTCGATCTCGGGATAAAAGCCCCGCAATTCATTCGTCATGTCATGTCCTTTTCGGCGGCCAGGCCACCGTATCGTGATCGGGATGTTGCCGTGAGGTGGCGGCGATCCCGGCATTGCCCGCCGGAAGGTCCGACCGGTCGGTCTGCTTTTCCGGCAGTCCGAAAAGTCTGTCGAAGTACGGCACTCGGCTTTCGACCCCGTCCTGCGAAATGGGTTCGGCTAGCTCCGGCTTATCGAGACTGCCGATCGTCACGCTGATATAGGGCGAACCCTTGGTGCGGAAGAAGAGCGGCGTGCCGCAATCCTTGCAGAAGCCGCGCCCGCACGGGTCAGACGACTGGAACCAGCTTGGCTCGCCGCGCATCAGCAAAAAATCTTCCTGGCGCGAGCCGGCCAGCGCCATGAAAAAGTTGCCGCTCGCCTTCTGGCACATGCGGCAGTGACAGATATGCGGATAGCCGAGCTCGCCCGCGATCTTGTAGCGGATCGCGCCGCATTGGCAGCCACCGGAATGCACCTGACGGGTCATTGATCATCCTCCGGCGGCCACTCAGCCGTGTCATGGTCGGGATGCTGGAAGCTCTCGATCGAGGCGAAAAAGGCCTCGTATTCGGGGCTCGTATAGACAGGCTTCTCGAATAGCTGATCAATCCAGGGCAGCCGCTGGTGATGGTTGACCTGGATCTGCGGCTCGAAGCGCTCCGGATGATCGAAAGCGCCGATCGCAAGTTCAACCCCGCCCGGATGCTGATAGGTGAGCGGCGTACCGCATTTGCCGCAGAACCCGCGCTTCACCTTCGCCGACGAGCGGTAAAGCATCGGCTGCCCGCGCGTCCAGGTCAGATGCGCCTGGTCGGCGGTGACAAAGGCGCCGAAGAAGGAGCCGAATTGTTTCTGGCACATACGGCAATGGCAGATCGACGGGCGCCCAAGCTTCGACGCCTGGAACCGGACCGCGCCGCATTGACAGCCACCGCTTTCGATTTCGCTCATCTCGACGTCCTCATTGCATCGTCACATAGACCGTGACGCCGATGATCACGGCAGCCACCAGAACGCCCTTGGCGATCAGCCCGTAAAGCAGCCATTTCGGCATTTTGGTGTTGGGGTTGGGTTGGGTCATGGGTTCGACCTGACCCAGTTTTCTACCTTGAGGCCTGATACTCGGCCGAATTCTCGGACGTTGGCCGTCACCAGGGTCACGTCCAGAGATCTTGCATGCGCGGCGATGAAGAGATCCGTCGAACCGATCGGCGTTCCATTCCGTTCAAGGTCGAGGCGAATCTCGGCAAAATGGGAAGCTTCCTTGTCTTCGTAGGGCAGGATCGAAACCCGTTCGAGAAGGTTTTCGACCAGGAACGTCAGGCGCTCGGAGTTGCGTTTCAGAATGCCGAAACGCAGTTCGGACGCAACGATCGAACTGATCGCCACCTGCGCGTCGCCGACGCTCTCGATCATCGTGGCGGCGGATCCATGCGGGTTGCGGATCACGTCCGAAACAATATTCGTGTCGAGCATGTAGCGAGGCGTATTCACAGCTCGACGTCCCGCGTTGGCGGTTCACGAAGGTCGAAGTCGAAGTCCTCTTCGATTGGCTCCTGGCGGCGCAGCCATTCGATCATGCTTTCCTTCTTTGCCTGGACGGGTTCAAGGGTGATCTTGTCACCCTCCTTGCGCATGATCGCCTCGTCACCGGGGAAGTCGAACTCCACGGGAATGCGAACGGCGCGGTTGCGACCGTTCTTGAAGATCCGGACATGTCTTTCCAGTTCCATTCGCATCTCCTGAGTTGGCATATGCCAAGCATATGCCAACGGTTTCCCCCAAGCAACTACCGCTTGACCTCCCAGGTCGTTACCCGCTCGCCGGTATCCTTGTCCTTGCCGTCCTTGAGCTGAATGCCCTTTTCGCCAAGCTCGTCGCGGATGCGGTCGGCCTCGGCAAAGTTCTTCGCCTTCAGCATTTCGAGCCTGAGGTCGACGAGGGCCTGGACGGCGGCGGAGAGGTCGTCGCTGACTTCTGCCTTCTTCGGCGCAACACTGAGCAAGGCGGCGGAAGCCGCGAACAACGGCAGCTTCGACGGATCCGCATTCGCTGCCTGCGCGAGTGCATGAATCGCCTGAACGGCAGCAACCGTATTCAGGTCGTCCGAAAGGGCCTCAATAACCGATGCATCCGGGGCGGTATCCCCGGCATCACCCGCCGGCCACTTCGCCAGCAGGCGTTCCGCCTCCTCAAGCCGCTTCACCGAAAAATCGATCGGCTCGCGGTAATGCGTCATCAGCATCGCCAGCCGCAGCACCTCGCCCGGCCACTGGCGACCGCCGAATTTCTCCGTCGCCAGCAACTCGTTGATCGTGACGAAATTGCCCTCCGACTTCGACATCTTGCGGCCTTCGACCTGCAGGAAGCCGTTATGCATCCACACGGTCGCCATCAGGTCGTTGTCGAAGGCGCAGCAGGATTGGGCGATCTCGTTTTCGTGGTGCGGGAAGATCAGGTCCAGACCGCCGCCATGGATGTCGAACTGGTGCGGCTTGGCTTTCGCCTTGGGGGACAAGCGGTCCTTGATCTCTTCCCAGAGATAGCGGTCGGACATGGCAGAGCATTCGATATGCCAGCCGGGACGCCCATAGATCGGCGTGGTGGTCTTCTCGAAGGTAAAGCTCGCCGGCCAGCCCGGCTCGGTATCGGCGGACTGCTTCCACAGCACGAAATCGGCGGGGTTCATCTTGTGGCTTTCGACCGCGACACGCGCACCCGCCTGCTGGTCTTCCAGCTTGCGCTTCGACAGCATGCCGTAATCGGCCATGGAAGCTGTCGAAAACAGCACTTCATGGCCTTCCGAACCGCTGGCAACATAGGCATGGCCCATGTCGAGGAGCCGCTGGATGATCGTTATCATCTGCGGAATGTTGTCGGTGGCGCGTGGCTCGACGGTGGGTTTCAGGCAGCCCAGCGCCGCCACGTCCTCGTGGAATTGGCTCTCCGTCTTGCCGGTGACGGCGCGGATGGCCTCATTGAGGCTCATCGAACCGTCGGCGATACGGTCGCCGAAATCGCGCAATGCCCGCGCGTTGATCTTGTCGTCGACGTCGGTGATGTTGCGGACATAGGTGACCTTATCGGCGCCATAGGTGTGGCGCAGCAGCCGGTAGAGCACGTCGAAGACGATCACGGGGCGCGCATTGCCGATATGGGCAAAGTCGTAGACGGTCGGCCCGCAGACATACATGCGCACATTGTCGGGGTCGATCGGTTCGAAATCGACCTTCTCGCGTGTGAGCGTGTTGTAAAGCTTGAGGCCGCCGGCCATGTGAAACTCCCAGAATGATTGACCCGGCTGGACCGGGTCGTTTGTCATCTGGGGCTATGCAGGAGACGAAAACGGCCAGGCCAGCGAATGCGCTAGCGAATAATGATCCCGCAAATGGTGCAGAGGCTCGTTTTCATGCTGGGTGTTATGGCGCGGGTCGTGATTTTGGTCAAGGGCGCTTGCGGCGTCCCGAAAAGCGGCATGTCCGTGTCCGTCACTGTGGATACCTGCTCCTCGGCTTAAGTCTTTTTCAAGATTACTACCCCAATTCTAGCGTGGTATTCCCCCGCCCTCGGAGATGATCTTCGGTATGGACCACAGCCTGCATCTGCCAACAGTGATGATCGTCCACGCGCTGATCACACTGATATCGACGGTCGTGACGATTTATATGTGGCTGCGAAACCGGGACAGCCGGATCCTGCCTCTCCTCGTTGCGGCGGGGCTCGCTGGCTGCACGGCCATGTTTCTGCATTCGGCGCGTAGTTCGTTGCCGCTGTTCTTGTCGTCGGGCATCGGTCTCGGGCTCGGCGTCTTCGCCGTCGGCCTCTACTGGCAGGCGGTCGTTGTGTTCGAGGGCGGCAAGGCCTCTCTAACAAAGGCCTCCATCGGGCTGATTGTCTGGACGGCGCTCTGGCTGATGCCTGTCGTCTATCAATCGATAGAGCTCAGAACCACTATTCTCGGCGCCCTGATTGCCGGCTACTGCTTCCTTACGGCGCGAGATATCTTGCACAAGGCAAAGCGAGAGCCGTTGCCGTCCAGGTCGATTGCTGCGGTAGCAAATCTCATTCGAGGCGCAATTTGGCTGGTGCCGGTGCCGCTCTCTCTTCTCGTGGGCCCGGCCTATGCGGCCGATGGCACGACGGCACCCTGGTTTGCCTATGTCGTGCTGGCCAACTCCATGATGATCGTGCTGACGCTCGTCGCTCTGCTGATGCTGGCGAAGGAGCGCGACGAACTCCGTTATCGACTGGCATCCGAGCGCGATCCCCTGACCAATCTCGCCAACCGGCGCACCTTCGTAACGGAAGCCAAGGCCGCTCTCAGCCAGGAGGGCGGCACGAGTGTGCTGTTGCTAGACATCGATCACTTCAAGACCGTCAACGATACCCATGGCCACGCCGCCGGCGATCAGGTCCTGATTGCCTTTTCACGTGCCATCGAACAGCGGATGCCCAAGGGCTGCCTCTTTGCCCGTCTGGGTGGCGAAGAATTCGCCTGTCTCTTGCCGCGCATTGGCGTGCAACAGGCGCTCGCCCTGGCCGAAGAGTTGCGCCTTACAGTCGCGGGCATGGCGATGTCGCCGCTCTCACCCCTGCAGGTTACCGTCAGCATCGGTGTTGCCGAAGCCAGTGCGAGCGGTGCGGATCTCGATATGCTCCTGGCCAGCGCCGATGCCGCTCTCTACCGGGCCAAGGCGGATGGACGAAACTGCGTTCGTCTCTGCGAACCCGCAGTCCTTTTGGAGCAAACGGCAGCAACGCTCGCCTTGGTCGCGGGTGAACCGCGTCGCTCGGCTCCTCGCATCCGTCGGCGAGGCAAGTGATCAGGTAGCTGCTCGCACCGGGCGGACGAGGCCCAGAACCAGAGCACATCCGACGATGATGACGGCGCCACCCGCCAGCTGCATCACCGTCAGCGGTTCGTCGAGTACGAGAGCCCCGACCAGCACGGCAACGACGGTCACGACGAATTCGACGCTGATCGCGGCGGTCGCGCCGATGCTTTTGACCAGACCGAAATAGAGCACATAGGTCAGCGCACTCATCAAGGCTGCCAGTGCCACGAGATAGAGGTAGTCGATCGCTACAGGTGTTCCGGGAACAGGCACGAACCACAGAAGCGGCAGCGTCAGGATACCGCCGGCGATGAAGGAGCCGATCGTCACCTCCCAGGGGCCGGTGCCGGAAAGGTGCCGGCTCGCATAATTGCTGCCGAAGGCGGCCGAGAAGGTTGAGCCGACCATGGCGGCACAGCCGAGCAGGAAGGCGCCAGTGACCGGCACGGCCGGGAAGCCGACCAGCATGATGATGCCGATCGTTCCAAGCGCAAGTCCAAGCACACGCGCAGGCGTGATCCGCTCCAACCCCCAGAGCTGCGCGATGACCATGGAAAAAAGCGGGATGGACGCGACGAAGATTGCGGCCATCGCCGTGCCGATCAGCGGCGTCGCATAGGAAAGCCCCACCAGCTGCCCGGCCACGGTCGTGGCGCCTACGACCGCGAAAGGAAGCCAGCCTGCGCCGAAGTCAAGCCGGCGTCGCATAGCCCTTGCAATCACGTAAAGCAGGGCGCCTGCGATGAAGCAGCGAAAGGTCACCGCGCCGATCCAGCCGAACGCATCGACGACATGCAAGAGCAGCAGGAACGACAGTCCCCAGGCCAGGGACAGATAGGCATAAGCGGCAAAATCTCTGGGCGACATGGGTGATCCTGCTACGGGACGGCCGCCGCTAGGGTGGTGGTCCTTCTTACTCCGGCATCCGGTAATCGACCATCTTGCCTTCGCGAACGATGAACAGCTTGCCCGTTTCCGTCTGGTCCGGGCCGACGAGCGGCAGGAGCTTGGCGGCAACTTCGGACGGATGCGGCAGAGTGGCTGGATCTTCACCCGGCATGGCCTGGGCGCGCATGGCGGTGCGGGTAGCACCTGGATCGACGGAGAGGACGCGCAGAGGCAGGCGCTGGGTCTCGGCCGCCCAGGTGCGGGCGAGCGCCTCGACGGCGGCCTTGGAGGCGGAGTAGGGCCCCCAGAACGGGCGGCACTTGTGCGCAGCGCCCGACGACAGGATCAGCGCACGGCCCTGGTCGGACTTGATCAGCAGTGGCTCCAGCGAACGGATCAGGCGCCAGGTGGCGGTCACATTGATCGTCATGACCTTGTCGAAAACCTTTGCCTCAACATGGCCGATCGGCGAGATGACACCAAGCACACCGGCATTGAGGACTGCGATGTCGAGCTTGCCCCAGCGCTCGAAGATATGCCCGCCGAGCTGGTCGATGGCGGCCATGTCCGACAGGTCGAAGGGGACCAACGTCGCAGACCCGCCGACGGCCTTGATGGCGTCATCCAGCTCTTCCAGGCCACCCACGGTGCGGGCGCAGGCGATCACATGCGCGCCGGCCTTGGCGAGTTCGATCGCGGTGAAATAGCCGATGCCGCGCGAGGCGCCGGTGACGAGCGCAAGCCGTCCCTTGAGGTCGATGGTCATGGTCTGTCCTATATCCCTAGAGCATGTCCGGCTTAAGCCGGATCACATGCTCTATCTCCTTGTTTTAACGCAGTCCGGACGCAAAAACCGCTGGCGCACTTTTGCTGGACTTGCTCTGGAGCTCAGCCGTTGGCGGCGAGCATGCTTTCCTTGCGGCCCGGCTTCTCGCTTTCCTTGTCGACAAGGCGCGTCGGATAGTCGCCGGTGAAATAGTGGTCGGTGAATTGCGGGTTGGCCGGATCGCGCGGAGCGCCGCCGACCGCGGTGTAGAGGCCGTCGATCGACAGGAAGGCAAGCGAGTCCGCGCCGATATACTTCGCCATCGCCTCGTCGCCGGCATACTGGTTGGCAAGCAGCTTGTCCCGATCCGGCGTGTCGATGCCGTAGAAATCAGGATGGAAGATCATCGGGGACGCGACGCGGATATGCACCTCCTTGGCGCCGGCATCGCGGATCATCTGGACAATCTTCAGCGAGGTCGTGCCGCGCACGATGGAATCATCCACCAGCACGACGCGCTTGCCCTCGATCATTGCCCGGTTGGCCGAATGCTTGAGCTTTACGCCGAAAGCGCGGATCTGCTGCGTGGGTTCGATGAAGGTACGGCCGACATAATGGTTGCGGATGATGCCGTATTCGAAGGGGATGCCGCTCTGCTGCGCGTAGCCGAGGGCAGCCGGCGTGCCGCCATCCGGCACGGGCACCACGACATCGGCTTCAACAGGCGCTTCCTTGGCGAGGTTCATGCCGGCATTCTTGCGGGTGGTGTAGACGTTGCGGCCGGCAACGACCGAGTCCGGGCGCGCGAAATAGACATATTCGAACAGGCAGACGCGTTCCGGCAGGGGACGGGCCGGCATGCGGGACTCGATCGTCACGGAGCCGTCGGCCTGCGTTTCGCAGATCACCACTTCGCCGTTCTTCACGTCGCGCACGAACTTCGCGCCGATGATGTCGAGCGCACAGGTTTCCGAACAGAAGATCGGCTTGCCGTCGAGTTCACCCATGACCAGCGGACGGATGCCGATCGGGTCGCGGGCAGCGATCAGCTTGGTGCGGGTGAGCGCGATCATCGCATAGCCGCCTTCCATCTGGCGGATCGCATCGATGAAGCGGTCGGTGGTCGAGGCATGGCGCGAGCGGGCGATCAGATGCAGCACCACTTCGGTATCCGAGGTCGACTGGCAGATGGCGCCGGTCGCAATGATCTGGCGGCGCAGCGTCAGACCGTTGGTGAAATTGCCGTTATGGGCAATGGCAATGCCGCCTTCTTCGAGCTCGGCAAACAGCGGCTGGACGTTGCGCAGCGCAACTTCCCCTGTCGTCGAATAGCGCGTGTGGCCGATCGCCTGCGGGCCGGGCAGCTTCGCGAGCGTCGCCGGATTGGTGTAGTGGTCACCGACGAGGCCCATATGCTTTTCGGTGTAGAACTGACGCCCGTCGAAGGAGACGATGCCGGCCGCTTCCTGGCCGCGATGCTGGAGCGCATGCAGGCCGAGCGCCGTCAGCGTTGCTGCATCCGGATGGCCGAGAATGCCGAACACGCCGCATTCCTCGTGGAACTTGTCGTCCTGGCTGCCATAGACGACGTAAGAAGGGCTGATCTGCTTCATGGCGAGGGCCTTTGCTCCGGGGACAGACGCGGGATGCTGCGCTTTGAACAGGGAAGCCGCCGGTCTGTCCCGATCCGGCGGCATCTGTGTCTTGTCTCATGTCGCGCGGCCGAAGCCGCGAGAGGATCAGTTGTTCTGGGCCGGAGCCTGTTCGGGCGCCTGCTCGGCGGGAGCCGTTTCGCCAGCAGCGCCGGCTTCCGGCTCGTCGCGGCCGAGGATGCGCTCGCGGATCTGCGGCTCGATGTCTTCCGGCAGGACAGCCTCGAGTTTCTGCACCAGCGAGTTGAGGAAGGGTTTGGACTTGGAGTTGTTGACCCAGTCCGGCCGCTGCGGCTCGTTGATCAACCAGTTCCAGAAAGCCACCGCAACGACGAGCAGCAGCAGGCCACGGGCCGCGCCGAAGAGAAAGCCGAGCGTGCGGTCGAGCGCGCCGATGCGGCTGTCGATGATGAAGTCGGCAATGCGCGAAGTGATGAAGGAAATGACGATCAGCGCGATCAGGAAGATGATGCCGGCAGAGCCTGCCATCGCGATCCGCGGATCGTTGGTATAGCTCATCAGATAGGGAACGAGCAGGGGATAGAGATAGTAGGCGGCAGCAACCGAACCCGCCCAGCTCGCTATGGACAGCACTTCACGCGAAAAGCCACGCACCATCGCCAGCACCGCTGAAAACAGAACGACGCCGATGACGATACCGTCGAAAATTGTGATGGGCATAAATACCAACTCCAAGGCTGCCGGAAAAGACCGGCATTGATGTCACCGCGATTCCGCCGGAACGCGTGATAACACGCGTCGGACCGGATCAACCGTCCTCCTGACCCGTGGGGGCTTTCAGCCGGGAACCGGCGATCCGCGCCACGAGATCGGGAAGGCTGTCCACTTCCCTCCATTTGCCTGCCGAACCCTTTGGAAGGTCCGGGGAGGCAGCCGGCAAGACCGCAGCGGAGAAACCGAGCTTTTCCGCCTCTTTCAGCCTCTGGGCCGTATGGGCCACCGGCCTCACCGCCCCCGACAGGCTGACTTCGCCGAAATAGACGCAATCGGCCGGAAGGGCAATACCGGCCAGCGACGAAACCAGTGCCGAAGCAATCGCCATGTCGGCCGCCGGTTCACTGATCCGATAGCCGCCGGCAACGTTCAGGTAAACGTCATGTTGACCGAGCCTGATCCCGCAATGCGCCTCCAATACCGCCAAAATCATGGCGAGGCGGGACGAATCCCAACCGACGACCGCACGACGAGGCGTGCCGAGCGAGGTGGCAGCCACCAGCGCCTGTACCTCGACCAGCACGGGCCGTGTGCCTTCCATGCCGGCAAAGACGGCTGCGCCCGGGGCTTTCTCATTGCGTTCGCCGAGGAACAATTCGGACGGATTGGCGACTTCGCGCAGACCTTTGTCCGACATTTCGAAGACGCCGATCTCGTCGGTCGGTCCGAAGCGGTTCTTCACCGTGCGCAGGATGCGATAGTGATGGCCGCGATCGCCCTCGAAATAGAGGACGGCATCGACCATGTGCTCGACGACGCGGGGACCGGCGATCTGGCCTTCCTTGGTAACGTGCCCGACCAGCACCATGGTCGCCCCGGTCTGCTTGGCAAAGCGGATCATTGCCTGAACCCCGGTGCGCACCTGGGTCACGGTACCCGGCGCGCTGTCAGCCGTATCGCTCCACAGCGTCTGGATCGAATCGATGATGACTAGATCGGGTCGCTTGCCTTCGGAGATGGTGGCGAGGATGTCCTCGACATTGGTTTCGGCGGCGAGCAGCACATCCGTATCGGCAGCCCCCAAGCGCTGGGCGCGCAGCCGGACCTGGGCGACAGCCTCTTCGCCCGAGACATAGATGACCCGATGACCACGCCGCGCCAGCGCCGCTGCCGCCTGCATCAGAAGCGTCGACTTGCCGATGCCAGGGTCCCCACCAATCAGGACCGCCGAACCGCGCACAAAACCGCCACCGGTTGCCCGGTCGAGTTCACCCATGCCTGTCGGAATGCGCGGCGCTTCCTCAATCTCGCCAGACAGCGAGGTGAGGGTGACAGGACGGCCCTTCTTTGGCGCCTTGCCGGGACCGGAGCCGATCCCGCCCATCGGATCTTCCTCGACGATGGTGTTCCACTCGCCGCATCCATCGCATTTTCCCGCCCAGCGGGAGTGGACCGTGCCGCAGTTCTGGCAGATGAATTGGGTCTTGGCTTTGGCCATGAATTACAGGTCGCTTTCGGGGAAATCGTCGGGGGAGATGTTTTGGCGGCCGTGCGTGATGCGCAGCACAATCAGTGTGTCGTCGACGAGACGAAAATAGATGCATCGACGTCGATAGGGAAATGCGCGCAATCCGGTTTTGACCCAATCGCGGGCGACCCGCGGGTTTCTGGAGGCAGCCAGGTCGCCAATCTTTTGTTCGAGATCGGCCGTGAAGCGCTCGGCTGGAACAGGACTTCGGACATAAAGGTAGGCGTAGATCTCGATGAGATCCTCGATGGCTTGGGGTGACAGTCGATACGGTCGACCGGGACTGCTGTTCACCGTCGTGCTTTCGCTTCGGCGACAATGAATGCCGTGAGGTCGCCGGGCTTGGAGAACTCCCTGAAGTCACCAGCATCCACCGATCGGTCCGCGTCATCGATCATCGTGCGCAGTTCCTTGATCCGCTCCAGCCGCTCGTTCTGAGCCAGCAGACGAAGGCCAGCCCGCAGCATATCCTCAGCAGAAGCATAGATGCCGTTGCTGATCTGCTGCTCTACAAACGCCAATTCGTCAGGTTCGAGCTGTATCTGAACGGTCGCTTGGGATGGGCTTTCTTCGGTCATCAGATGCTCCATTTACGGGAACAATAGCAGAACAAATCCACCCGCGCCAGACCTCAGTCTTCCCCCTCGAGATAGATCCGTTCATAGCGCAGCCCAAGTCCAGTCAGCATTTCGTAACCGATCGTGCCGGCGGCGCGGGCCACCTCGTCGAGCGGCATGGAGGGGCCGAGGAGTTCGATATAGTCGCCGCTGCGCACCGCATTGTCGGGCAGATCGGTGATGTCGAAGACGGAGAGATCCATGGTGACCCGGCCGACGACCGGCACACGCCGACTGGCGCTCACCCCCTCTGCACCAGCAATTCTTGTCCCGCGCAAGGCGATACCCGAGCCGGAGAGATTGCGCAGATAGCCATCCGCATAACCGACGCTCGTAACGGCAAGCCGGCTGTCGCGCGCCAGCACATGCGTTGCGCCGTAAGAGACGCTTTCGCCGGCTTTTGCCTCGCGGATCTGCAGGATGCGGGCCTCGGCCTTGACCACCGGCTGCATCGGGTTTCTGGCGCCGCTGACAGCCTCCCCGCCATAGAGCGCGATTCCGGGACGGGTGAGATCAAAGTGGTAATCCGAGCCGAGGAAGATGCCGGCAGATGCCGAGAGGCTGGAATCAACACCTTCGAAAGCCGCGCTAACCTCCCGGAATTTCTCGAGTTGCTGGCGGTTCATCGGCGAAGACGGATCATCGCCGCAGGCGAGGTGGCTCATGACAAGAACCGGATCGAGACTGGCGGGACGCGAAACATCGTCGGTCAGCGCCAGCGCGTCGGCCATCGGTAAACCGAGGCGGTTGAAGCCGGTATCGACATGCAGGGCGCAAGGGTAGGGGCCGCGCTCGGTGAGCACCGCCATCCAGAAGGCAAGCTGCTCCTCGGATGCGATCACCGGGACCAGATCGTTCTCGAAGAAGATCTCTTCCTGGCCGGGCCAGATGCCTGACAGCACAAAGATGCGGGCCTCGGGCGCATAGGGACGGAGTGTCGCTCCTTCCGCCGGCACGGCGACGAAGAAGTCGCGGGCACCAGCGCGGTAAAGCATCTGGCCGACATCCTCGATGCCGAGACCATAGGCATCCGCCTTGACGACGGCAGCAGCCCGCGCCTTGCCCGAGCGGCGTGCCATCTCTCGCCAGTTCTCGGCGATCGCCGAGAGATCCACGGTCAGGCGCAGCGGTGCCGAAAGAAACTCCTCCGGCGCATCGAGAATGGTGAAACGGTCTGTCATGAAGGCTTCGGGTCAGTTGAACGATGCGCCGACCCTAGCACTTTTCTTCAAGACGAAAATGCGGCGGCCCGATATTATGCTGCTATGCACAGTGTTTCGCAGCAGGAGGCCGCCGAGGCCAATCCGGTCTCACGCAAGGAGCGAACCCGCTTCTGGCGGGACGGGCGTTTCCGCGACATGGAATGCCTGACGGCCTCGTTCATCACCCATGAATTCTCGCCGCATTCGCACGACACCTTTTCGATCGGTGCGATCGAGGTCGGCTGCCAGGTGGCAAGCATCCGGGGCACGCGCGAACACACTGGCCCCGGCGCGCTCTATCTGATCAATCCGGGCGAGATCCATGACGGCCAGCCCGGCGCGCCGGACGGGTATCGCTACCGGATGATCTATCCCGAGGTCGCGCTGCTGACCGACATCATCGAGGAAGTGACGGGCCGCGCCTTCCATGGCATTGCGAGCTTCGGTCGACAGCTTCTGACCGACCCGGAACTCGCCAAGGCCTTCAACCTTGCCCACCGCCGGATCGAGAGCGGTGAGGTTGCGGCATTGGAGGGCGAGGAGAGCATGTATTGTGTGCTCGCCACCATGTTCGCCCGCCATGGCAGCGAGATCATCCGCGCGCCTGATCACAGCGAACCCTCGGCCATGCGCCGGGTCCGCGATCATATCGCCGCCCATTTCGATGAGGAGATCGGCCTCGAGGCGCTGGCGAAAGTGGCGAACCTCAGCCGTGCCCACATGATCCGCGCCTTCCGCAAGCAGTATTTCATCACGCCGCATGCCTTCCAGACGGACATGCGCATCCGCCACGCCCGGCATCTGCTCCGATCAGGCGCCACTCCGTCGGACACGGCAGCGGCCTGTGGCTTCGCGGATCAGGCGCATATGACCCGGCAGTTCAAGGCGCGCACGGGCCTCACGCCAGCCGTTTTCCGCGCCGGCTGATATCAGTCACTTTCGTTCAAGACGGCGCGTTACCAAACCGGCTAGACCCTCCGTGAACAGGAGGCCCCATGAAAGCACAAGCATTGCGGCGCGAAGCCCTCGACGGTTTTCGCGCCATCCTTCCCCTGATCATCGCCGCAATCCCCATCGGCTTCGTCTTCGGCGCGGTCGCGACTGGCAAGGGTCTTTCGCCGGTTGAGGTGACGCTGATGAGCGCGCTGGTCTTTGCCGGCGGCTCGCAATTCGTTGCCATGGATCTGTGGACCCACCCGGCCTCCTGGACGGCGCTCGGCTTCGCAGCACTTCTGGTCAATCTCCGCCACGTACTGATGGGCGCCTCGCTGGAACGCAGCCTCGGCCTCTTCCGCCCTTGGCAGAAGCTGCCGACGCTGCTCATCATGGCGGACGAGAACTGGGCGCTCGCAGAGGCGCGGGCTAGGACGACCGTGCTGACGCCAGCCTACTATCTCGGGCTCGCCTTGCCCTTCTATCTCGGCTGGGTGGCATCGAGCCTCGCTGGCGCGCTCTTCGGTGCGCTGATCGGCGACATCGCCATCTATGGCCTGGATTTCGCCTTCCCGGCGGTCTTCATCGTGCTGCTGACCGGATTCTGGAAGGGCAGGGAGACCGGACTGGTGCTGGCGGCCAGCGGACTTGCGGCGCTCACCGTCCAGGCGTTCGTGCCGGGCGCCTGGTACATTGCCGCCGGCGCACTCGCGGGCCTTGCGGCGGCTTTCATTCCGCTGAAGCAGAAGGAGCAGGCGGCATGAGCCTCGATCCCACAACCCTCGCGACCATCCTTGCCATGATGGCCGCCACGGTTTTCACCCGCTTGTCCGGCGCATTCCTCGTGCGCCGTCTCAAACTCGGTGCCAGCGCCGAAAAGGCACTCGCCACCGTCCCGCCCGCCGTGCTGATGGCCGTGGTCGCGCCGACGGCGCTGGCAACGGGCTGGCCTGAGACGATCGGTTGCCTGGTGGTTGTCGCAGCGGCGCTGCGTCTGTCACTGTTGCCGGCAGCAGTACTCGGCGTCATCTCCGTAGCGCTCCTGCGTCTATTCGGCCTCTGACCCGAAAATGAGTAGGGCGCCTCTGGGGCGCCCTCCGATCTCACGGTTCTTCGTATTGGATGAAGCTCGGCTCGGCCAGATCCGCAAAGCGGGTGAATTCCGACTGGAAGGCGAGCTTGACGGTGCCGGTCGGTCCGTGACGCTGTTTGGCGATGATCACGTCGGCCGTACCCTTGACCTTCTCCATATGCGCTTCCCATTCCGGATACTTCGGATCGGCGATGTCGCGGGGCTCGAGGTTCTTCACATAGTATTCCTCGCGGAACACGAAGAGCACGACGTCGGCGTCCTGCTCGATCGAACCCAATTCGCGAAGGTCGGAGAGCTGCGGGCGCTTGTCTTCGCGGTTTTCGACCTGACGGGAGAGCTGTGAGAGCGCCACGATGGGCACGTTCAATTCCTTGCCCAGCGATTTGAGGCCCGTGGTGATCTGGGTGATTTCCTGAACACGGTTTTCGCCCGACTTGCCGGAGCCGGTCATCAGCTGGATATAGTCGATGACCAGGAAGTCGAGACCGCGCTGACGCTTCAGACGACGGGCACGGGCAGCGAGCTGGGCGATCGAGATACCACCGGTCTGGTCGATGAACAGCGGCACCTTCTGCATGGTCTGGGAAAAGCCGACAAGCTTTTCGAACTCGTGCTCGGTGATGTCGCCGCGGCGGATCTTCGAGGAGGAGACTTCCGTCTGCTCTGACATGATACGGGTGGCGAGCTGTTCGGCCGACATTTCGAGCGAATAGAAGCCGACCACGCCGCCATTCTTTGCCTTGAAGGAGCCGTCGGGCAGGACTTCCGGCTCATAGGCGGCCGCTATGTTCCAGGCGATGTTGGTCGCAAGCGAGGTCTTGCCCATACCCGGACGACCGGCGAGCACGATCAAGTCGGAGCGCTGCAACCCGCCCATCTTGGCATCGAGCGACATGATGCCGGTGGAGACGCCCGAGAGGTTGCCGTCACGCTCGAAAGCAGCCCCTGCCATGTCGACGGCCTGGGCGACCGCATCCGAGAAGGACTGGAAGCCGCCGTCGTAGCGGCCGTTTTCGGCCAGCGCAAAGAGCCGGCGTTCGGTGTCTTCGATCTGCGCCTGTGGTGGCATGTCGAGCGGCGCGTCGTAGGCGATGTTGACGACGTCCTCGCCAATCTGGATCAGCGAGCGGCGCAGCGCGAGATCGTAGATAGCGCGACCATAGTCCTCCGCATTGATGATGGTGACCGCTTCGGAAGCAAGCCGCGCGAGATACTGCGCAACCGTCAGGTCGCCGACCTTCTGGTCGGCCGGCAGGAAGGTCTTGATCGTGACCGGGTTTGCCGTCTTGCCCATGCGGATGATCTCGGAGGCGACCTCGAAGATCTTGCGGTGCAGCGGCTCATAGAGATGCTCGGGCTTCAGAAAGTCCGAAACGCGGTAGAAGGCATCGTTGTTGACGAGAATGGCGCCGAGCAGGGCCTGTTCGGCTTCGATATTGTTCGGAGCCTCCCGATAGAGCGGCTCAGTCGGTTGGACCGGGCTCAGTTTGCGCGCAGCATCATTCATTCGTTCATATCCGTTCAGAGTGTCGGCGGTGGCTGCACCATAGCGAGAACCTGGGCCAGCGGAATGGCCCGCGCAGCAACCCACATTGATTCACAGGCGCCCAATCGCGACTTTAGAAAAAGCCGAGCAATCCGATCTTTTCGGTTGACTGTGACATCAGCCGAATCGGCGATCTGGAGCGTTCATTTTAGCAGAGCGCAAACGAAAAACGCCCGGAAAAATCCGGGCGTTTCGTCTCCGCGATGGCGGAAAAATCAGTCGTCTTCGCC
Organism: Rhizobium sp. R86522; assembly: GCF_042466255.1. Taxonomy (NCBI): domain Bacteria; kingdom Pseudomonadati; phylum Pseudomonadota; class Alphaproteobacteria; order Hyphomicrobiales; family Rhizobiaceae; genus Rhizobium; species Rhizobium sp. R86522. The sequence goes on along the minus strand of NZ_JAXHBX010000001.1, from coordinate 2,205,198 downwards.
GTCCATGTCTGCGTCCGGATCGAAGAAGTCTTCCGGACGAAGAGCGTCTTCGTCAACGCCATAGATGGCGTCGGCCGAGGTCAGGCTTTCGCCCTTGGCCTGGCGCTCGGCTTCTTCAGCCGAACGGGCAACGTTGAGCTCGACGGACAGTTCGACTTCCGCATGCAGGTGCAGGGTGACCTGGTGGATGCCGATAGCCTTGATCGGGGTGTTCAGTTCAACCTGGTTGCGGCCGATGTTGAAGCCTTCGGCAGCCAGGATTTCGACGACGTCACGAGCAGCGACCGAACCGTAGAGCTGGCCGGTTTCGCCAGCCGAACGGACGACGATGAAGGACTTGCCGGCGAGAGCGTCGGCAACGGTCTGGGCTTCCGACTTGCGCTCGAGGTTACGGGCTTCGAGCGTGGCGCGCTCGGCATCGAAACGCTTCTTGTTGGCTTCGTTGGCGCGCAGCGCCTTGCCCTGCGGCAGCAGGAAGTTACGAGCGAAACCGTCGCGAACCTTGACGGTTTCGCCCATCTGGCCGAGCTTTGCGATGCGTTCGAGGAGAATGACTTGCATGATCCTGTTCCTTTCAGTTGTCAGTGTCGGAGTTTGAAGTGTCGGCCTTGCCGGCCGGCGTCAGGGCAACGGTCCTTCGTGTGTCCGAAAGGCCGATGATGAAGGGGATCATGAGCGGAAGCAGCATGATCGAAGAGAGATAGGCGAGCACGAGGGCCGGCAGGCGCCAGTCCTTGCCCCGGGTCTTGAGATGCATGGAGGCAAAGCCAGCCATCAGGAAGCCCGCGCCGAAGGTGCCGCAGACAACTGCGCCGATCATGGCGGGCACGCCGCCGATGAAGCAGGCGACAATGCCGGCGAGGAAGATGAAGACCGTGTTGCGGTTCATCCGGAGCGCCGACGGAAAGTCTTCGCGCGGACGCTTGTTGCGGCCGGAAGCCGTGACGATCCGCATGGCGATGTAATACATCATCGTCAGCAGCAGAACCCAGGTGCCGCCCTGGATGATCGGCAGCAGGATGACCATGGTCCGCTTCAACTGCTCGAGCGCCACGGCATCGGGCAGCATGGCCGGATCCTGCGTACTCATCGCCTGCGTCATCGCATCGACAAGCTGGCCCGTGAATTCCGGACCAAAGCCGATGATCACGCCGAGCACGACGACGGCGATCGACACGAAAGCACAGAGCTGAAGAAGAATATCGGAAAGCGGATACCAGGCGATCAGGTGGTCAGGGCCGCCGATTTCGGACGCTGGACGCGCCAGGCTCGACAGGTGTGCCAGCCAGCCGGCCGGCCCAAGCGTGAAGATTGTCATGCCGAAGGCAAATGTCGGCGATACGCTGACCATACCGAGAAGGGCGGCCGTCACGATCGCGGTGATGGCGGCGGCATTGCCCCAGCCGAGGCCGACGATCAGAACGGGAAGGGCGGAAGCAGCATAGAGGATGGAGGCAAGCGTGGGCTGTGCCGCAGCACCCAGCACGAGCAGGGCGGCGGCAATGCCGGCAACAAAGCCGGTCGTCAGCGATTTCGCATCCAGGTTCTTCAATGTCGCTGTCCTGCTGTTCTAGCAGTTAGGGGAGGGGCTAACGCGATCTCGCAAGAGCCATCCCCAACATGGGTTTTCACCCGACGTCGCGGCAATCGCGCCATCTGGCGGTCGGTTCCGATCCGCGCCCAACGCGGAAGGGATGAAGCCCGCCGGCGGAGAGCCGGCAGGCTTCGGATCAGATTACGCTACGACGTAAGGCAGCAGGCCAAGGAAACGGGCGCGCTTGATGGCCTGGGCCAGTTCGCGCTGCTTCTTCTGGGAAACTGCGGTGATACGCGAAGGAACGATCTTGCCGCGCTCGGAAATGTAGCGCTGCAGGAGACGGACGTCCTTGTAGTCGATGCGCGGAGCGTTTGCGCCCGAGAAGGGGCAGGTCTTGCGACGACGATGGAAAGGACGACGTGCCTGAGAAGAGGATGCATCAGCCATTGTGTGTTCTCCTATTGCTCAGATTACGCGCGGTCTTCGCGCGGACGACGCTCGAAGCCACCTTCACGCGGGCCACGGTCCGGACGCGGACCACGATCGCCACGGTCGCCGAAATCGCGACGCGGGCCACGATCGTCGCCGTCACGACGCGGACGGTCGTCACGGTCGCGCTTCTGCATCATGGCAGACGGGCCTTCTTCGTGGGCTTCAACAGCGATGGTCATGTAACGAAGAATGTCTTCGTTGATGCGCATCTGGCGCTCCATTTCATGGACGGCCGGTGCCGGAGCATCGATGTCCATCAGGGCGTAGTGAGCCTTGCGGTTCTTCTTGATGCGGTAGGTGAGGGACTTGAGGCCCCAGTTTTCTACGCGCCCGACCTTGCCGCCGTTAGCTTCGATGACACCCTTGTACTGTTCGACGAGGGCATCAACCTGCTGAGCGGACATATCCTGCCGGGCAAGGAATACGTGTTCGTAAAGAGCCATGTAAGCTTTGCCTTTTCTTGCGGTTGTCGTCACCCGGATCCGGCGCTAAGCCTCACAGACTGCTCCTGTGCGGCGTGTGCCGCGGCAAGAAAAGTGTTGTGTTCGAGACGGTCGAGAGCGGAGACACGGGAGACCGGAAACCCTTCTGGTTCCTGCTGCAAGCCTTATCGGCCTGCCAGCCCTCCGTTCAGCCACCAGCCAGAGACCGGGTGTTGTGAACGGTGCGCTTATACGCGGATTAGCCACAAAAGCAAGGGCCGCACGGCATTTTATGCCGGCGGCCCGTGTCAAGGTTTGCAATGGCGCTGGTACGTCAGACCTGAACCAGTGCGAGCGTGTATCCGACATAGGCCACGAGCATCGCGCCGGCCGTCAATCTGCGCACGCCCAGATGCGCAAGAAGCAGGAAGGCGAAGCCGATGGTGACGCCCAGCATGACTGGGACGTCGAAACTGCCGAATCGCGGATCGACCGAGATCGGCTGAATGACGGAGGTCACACCCAGAATGAACAGGATGTTGAAGATGTTCGATCCGACGATGTTGCCGATCATGATATCGGAATGCTTGCGCAGCGCCGACATGATGCCGGTGGCAAGCTCCGGCAGCGAGGTGCCGACGGCAACGACGGTGAGGCCGATGACGGCTTCGGAGACGCCGAAGTCGCGGGCGAGATTGGTCGCACCGCGGACCAGCAGTTCGGCGCCGATAAACAGCGTGGCCAGGCCGCCGACAATCAGAAGGGTCATGAAGCCCGTGCCGAGTGTCTCGTGCTTCACGTCTTCATCCGCCAGTTCTTCGACCGCGTCCTTACCCTGAACATAGGCGTATAGGATGTAGGCGATCAGACCTGCGACCATAAGGAGGCCTGCGATTCGCCCGATGGCCTCGAACTGGACGAGACCCAGCAGCAGAACGGCAGCGCCGATCATCACATAGGTGTCGCGTTTCACGCCCTTGTCCCAATGCGTGATCGGAAAAATCATCGCACAGGCTCCGACGATCAGGAGAATGTTGGCCGTATTGGAGCCGACCACGTTGCCGATGGCGATGTCGGATGAACCGGTGAGTGCGGCGCGGACGGAGACCAGCAGCTCCGGCATCGATGTGCCGAAGCCAACGATCACGAGCGAAACGATCAGCGTCGGTATGGCGAGCTTCTGCGCCACGCCGATTGCACCGCGCAAGAGCCATTCGGCCCCGAAATAAAGGCCGACCAGGCCCCCGGCCACGAACAGGTAATCCAAGACAAACCCCCATAAAACAAGGCCCAAACGGCCGATATGTGATCGTCGCCGCAGGTGGTGATGCACTGCGGCGATGTTTAGGTCACGTCCGTTCACGTTTTTGTTTGTCGGACGGCTTCCCGGTATTCGTGTCGTCAGATCGGCATCGGATAGAGACGATGGATCTTGGCGATCTCCTGCATCACTTCGTCTGAGAGTGTCAGCTCCGCAGCGTCGATATTGGTCTTCAACTGCTCCATCGTCGTGGCGCCGATGATCACGGAGGCCATGAACGGGCGCGTCAGGCAGAAGGCGAGCGCCATGGCGGAGGGATCAATTTCATGCTTGGCCGCAAGCTCGACATAGGCTCGCGTTGCCGCTTCCTGATGCGGCACGAGGCGGCCGCCAATATCGCCGTTGATCGAGCCACGCGAGCCCGCCGGCTTCTTTCCGTCGAGATATTTGCCCGAGAGAATACCACCCGCGAGCGGTGAATAGGCGAGCAAGCCAACGTCTTCGTGATGAGAAAGTTCAGCCAGATCGAGATCGTAGTGGCGATAGAGCAGATTATACTCGTTCTGGATCGTGGCGACACGCGGAAGCCCCTTGGCTTCGGCAAGCGTCAGATATTTCTGTGTGCCCCAGGTGGTCTCGTTGGACAGTCCGACGGCCCTAAGCTTGCCGGCCTTCACACAGTCGCCCAAGGCATCCAGGATTTCCGCGATGTCGGCAGAGGCCCTTGTCTTATCCTGTTTGTAAGGATTGTAGTTCCAGGCGCCGCGGAAGTGGAAATGCCCGCGGTTCGGCCAGTGGATCTGGTAGAGATCGACATAGTCGGTCTTCAGCCGTGTCAGGCTGGCGTCGAGCGCTTCCTTGACCACGGCGCCGGTGATCGGCTTGCCCTCGCGGATGTAGGGGCGGCCGGGGCCGGCGACCTTGGTTGCCAGAACCACCTTGTCGCGATTGCCGGTCTTTTCAAACCAGTCGCCCATCAGGCGTTCCGTGTCGGCATAGGTCTCAGCCGAAAGTGGCGTCGTCGGATAAAGCTCGGCCGTGTCGAAGAAATTGACGCCGTGGTCGAGCGCGTAATCCATCTGCTGGTAGGCTTCTTCGCGCGTGTTCTGCGAACCCCAGGTCATGGTGCCCAGGCAGATCTCGGAAACAAGGATATCGGTTCGGCCGAGCCGGTTCATCTTCATGGGGGAAGCCTCTGATGCGGAGGGATTGCCTTGGGAGGCGGGATGAGTTCCGGAGCAATCTAGTCAGAAATTGATGCGTCGCAAGATGTCGATAGCTGTGGAACAGCCCTCTATTTCCGGTGTTTCGGGCGGTCGAGGAATGGTGCCAAGGCTTGACTCGCAAGGGCCAACTGTGAATTGACAGGGAAAAACCAAGGGAGAAACGCCCATGTCAGTCGCATTCACCTTTCCGGGTCAGGGCAGTCAGGCTGTCGGAATGGGCAAGGACCTTGCCGACAGTTTTGCCGAGGCCCGCGCCGTTTTCGAAGAAGTCGATGAAGCGCTCGGCCAGAAACTCTCCGATATCATGTGGAATGGTCCGGAAGAGACGCTGACGCTGACCGCCAATGCCCAGCCGGCGCTGATGGCCGTCTCGATGGCAGTCATCCGCGTGCTGGAGGCCAGGGGCCTGGATCTCAAGTCCAAGGTTGCCTACGTCGCCGGCCATTCGCTCGGCGAGTATTCCGCGCTCTGCGCTGCCGGCACCTTCTCGATCGGCGACACCGCGCGTCTCCTGCGCATTCGTGGCAATGCCATGCAGGCCGCCGTCCCTGTGGGTGAAGGCGCGATGGCCGCGATCATCGGTTTGGAGCACGGCGATGTGCAGGCGATCTGCGCTGAAGCCTCCGCAATCGGTCCCTGCCAGATCGCCAATGACAATGGCGGCGGACAGCTTGTCATCTCCGGCGGTAAGGCCGCCGTCGAGAAGGCCGCAGCACTCGCCACCGAAAAGGGCGCCAAGCGCGCCATCATGCTGCCGGTCTCCGCACCCTTCCATTCGGCACTCATGGGCCCGGCAGCCGACGCCATGCGCGAGGCCCTTTCCAAGGTCGAGAAGAAAGACCCCATCGTGCCGCTGATCGCTAATGTGCGTGCAGCCCCCGTCACCTCCGCTGCCGAGATCGCCGATCTGCTCGTCGAGCAGGTCACCGGTCAGGTGCGCTGGCGCGAAACGGTGGAGTGGTTTGGCGCCAATGGCGTCACCACGCTTTATGAAGTGGGTGCCGGCAAGGTCCTGACAGGTCTTGCCCGCCGCATCGACAAGAACATCAGCGGTGTGGCCGTCAACGGCCCGGCCGACATCGACGCAGCGCTCGCCGCCCTCAACGGCTGACCGCCTCAACGAATAACAAGGAACCCGACCATGTTCGATCTGACCGGCCGCAAGGCCCTCGTGACTGGCGCCACCGGCGGCATCGGCGAAGAAATTGCCCGCCAGCTGCATGCCCAGGGCGCAATTGTCGGCCTGCACGGCACGCGCGTCGAAAAGCTGGAAGCACTGGCCGCCGAGCTCGGCGATCGCGTCAAGATCTTCCCGGCCAACCTCTCCGATCGCGACGAAGTCAAGGCGCTCGGCGAAAAGGCCGAAGCTGAACTCGAAGGCGTCGACATCCTCGTGAACAATGCCGGCATCACCAAGGACGGCCTGTTCGTCCGCATGTCGGATGCCGACTGGGATGCGGTGCTCGAAGTCAACCTGACCGCCGTCTTCCGCCTGACGCGCGAGCTGACCCATCCGATGATGCGCCGCCGCTTCGGCCGCATCATCAACATCACCTCGATCGTCGGCGTGACCGGCAATCCGGGCCAGGCCAATTACTGCGCCTCCAAGGCCGGCATGATCGGCTTTTCCAAGTCGCTCGCCCAGGAAATCGCGACCCGCAACGTGACGGTCAACTGCGTGGCGCCGGGCTTCATCGAAAGCGCCATGACCGGCAAGCTGAACGACAAGCAGAAGGATGCGATCATGGGCGCCATCCCGATGAAGCGCATGGGCACGGGCGCAGAAGTCGCGTCCGCCGTCGTTTACCTCGCCTCCAACGAGGCTGCCTACATGACGGGCCAGACGCTGCACGTGAATGGCGGCATGGCGATGATCTGATAACATTGCCGGAAACAGCCCCTGCGCAATAGGATGTTGACCAAGGCGAGGGGGCGAATTTCTGGCTTTGCGGCGCGCTTAAACCGTGTTAAGCGGGCCATGACTGTGAGCAGTTGCTCCGTCTCATGAGCCGAAGTTTATGCTTTTGTTTGCATAAACCGCTCTGGGTCAGGGCCGAACAGGTTTGCTGGTGGGACGAAAGCGTCACTGGCTGAATGCAGGGTAGGGACGCCATTAAGGCTCCCTCTGAATTTTAGAAGGTCGAGGATACCGACATGAGCGATATCGCAGAACGCGTGAAGAAAATTGTAGTTGATCATCTCGGCGTTGACGCTGAAAAGGTCGTCGAAGGCGCGAGCTTCATCGACGATCTGGGCGCTGACTCGCTCGACACCGTCGAACTCGTCATGGCCTTCGAAGAAGAATTCGGCGTCGAGATCCCGGACGATGCAGCTGAACTCGATCCTGACGGTCGGCGACGCTGTCAAGTTCATCGAGAAGGCCCAGGCCTGATCGATCACACTGCTGCGGAAGGCGGGCGCGAGCCCGTCCTATCCGCTTGGGCCCGCGATGAGCGGGCCTTGTTGTATCTGGACCTTTGTTTACAGTGACTTCGGTCAACCAATTTAGGGTGGGCTTCGCACGATGAGACGTGTCGTCATCACCGGTACCGGCATGGTATCGCCTCTGGGATGTGGAACGGAACTGACCTGGCAGCGGCTACTGGCCGGCCAGAGCGGTGCCCGCCTGGTCACGGAATTTGAGGTTGAGGACCTGCCGGCCAAGATCGCCTGCCGCATCCCGACCGAAGGCGAGGGCGCCTGGAACCCCGACGACTGGATGGAGCCCAAGGACCAGCGCAAGGTTGACGCCTTCATCATCTATGCCCTTGCTGCAGCCGATATGGCGTTGAAGGATGCCGGCTGGGAACCAAAGAACTACGAAGAAGAGTGTGCCACGGGCGTCCTGATCGGCTCCGGCATCGGCGGCCTCGAAGGCATTGTCGAAGCCGGCCACATCCTGCGCGACAAGGGGCCGCGTCGCCTCTCGCCCTTCTTCATTCCGGGCCGCCTGATCAACCTCGCCTCCGGCCAGGTTTCGATCCGCCACAAGCTGCGTGGCCCGAACCATTCCGTTGTGACGGCCTGCTCGACCGGCGCCCATGCGATCGGCGATGCTGCCCGTCTGGTCGCGCTCGGCGATGCCGACGTGATGGTCGCCGGCGGTACCGAATCGCCAATCAGCCGCATCTCGCTTGCCGGCTTTGCCGCCTGCAAGGCGCTGTCGACCGCCCGCAACGACAATCCGACCGCCGCCTCGCGTCCCTACGACAAGGACCGTGATGGCTTTGTCATGGGCGAAGGCGCCGGCATCGTCGTTCTGGAAGAACTGGAACACGCCAAGGCCCGTGGCGCCAAGATCTACGCGGAAGTCGTGGGTTACGGCCTCTCGGGCGACGCCTTCCACATCACGGCTCCCTCCGAAGATGGTGACGGTGCGTTCCGCTGCATGACCATGGCGCTGAAGCGTGCCGGTCTGAAGCCGTCCGACATCGACTACATCAACGCCCATGGCACCTCGACCATGGCCGATACGATCGAGCTGGGTGCCGTCGAGCGCCTGCTCGGCGATCATGCCGAAAATGTCTCGATGTCGTCGACCAAGTCGGCCATCGGTCACCTGCTTGGTGCGGCCGGTGCGGTGGAAGCAATCTTCTCGGCGCTGGCGATCCGCGACAACATCGCGCCGCCGACGCTTAACCTCGACACTCCCGATGTCGAGACCAAGATCGACCTCGTGCCGCACAAGGCGAGAAAGCGCGAGATCAATGTTGCCCTGTCGAATTCCTTCGGCTTCGGCGGGACCAATGCCTCGCTCGTGCTGAAGCGCTACGAGGCCTGATCGCACCCGGGCGGCCGGTCGCTGATCTGCCGCCCGCGATTGCACTGGATGAAGGCTGGGCGCTCTTGCCCGCCACCACTTTTAGCGGGTAGAAATCATGCCAACGCCCGGCGCACCTGTGCCGGACGATGACCCGGATTTTTGCCGCATTGCTGGATAAAACAGCCGCGAGTGCGAAACGAAGAAGGATTGCCGGTGACCGACAACAGCCAGAACGGCGGTAGCCAGAACAACGGTGTCTCCTTCGGCCGCGATGCCGAGACCCAGCCGGGCAAGGGACCCTTCATTCCGAAGTCGCCGAACGAGGCCCTGCGCCCCGAGCGCGTGCCGCAGCCGCCGCGCCGGTCGCGCAAGGCGCGCAGCCAGCTGGTGATCTTCCTGAACTTCCTGATGACCATGGTGGTCTTCGTCAGCGTCGTGGCCGTGGCCGGCTTCTTCTACGTCATGGACAGCTACCAGAAGCCCGGTCCGCTCGTCGCCAACACCAATTTCGTCGTGCGCAGCGGTGCTGGCCTCGCCGAGATCGCCAACAACCTGGAACGCAACGGCATCGTCTCTGACGCCCGCATCTATCGCTATGTCACGACGACCTACCTTACGGACGGCCAGACGCTGAAGGCCGGCGAATATGAGATCAAGGCCGGCTCTTCGATGAAGGAGATCACGGCGCTGCTCGAATCCGGCAAGTCCATCCTGTATTCGGTGTCCTTCCCGGAAGGCCTGACCGTCAAACAGATGTTCCTGCGGCTTGCCGCCGATCCGGTGCTTGAAGGCGACCTGCCTGCGGAGCTTCCGCCGGAAGGCAGCCTGCGTCCAGATACCTACAAGTTCACGCGCGGCACGAACCGTGCCGAGATCGTTGCCCAGATGCGGGCCGCCCAGGAGCGGCTGATCGACCAGATTTGGGAGAAGCGCGATCCGGATCTGCCTGTCACGACCAAGGAAGAGTTCGTCACGCTGGCTTCTATCGTCGAAAAGGAAACCGGCAAGGACGACGAACGTGCCCATGTTGCCTCGGTCTTCATCAACCGGTTGAACAAGCGCATGCGGCTCCAGTCGGACCCGACGATCATCTATGGCCTGTTCGGTGGTGACGGCAAACCGGCAGATCGCCCGATCTATCAGTCGGACATCCGCAAGGAAACGCCCTACAACACCTATGTGATCAGGGGGCTGCCGCCAGGCCCGATCGCCAATCCGGGCCGTGCTGCCCTCGAAGCGGTCGCCCATCCGTGGAAGACGGATGATCTCTATTTCGTCGCCGACGGAACCGGTGGTCACGCCTTCGCCAAGACGCTCGATGAGCACAATGCGAATGTCCGTCGCTGGCGCAAGATCGAGGCCGAGCGCGCTCAAACGCCGCCAGCCACACTGGATGTCGATCCGGAAGTCGATCCGTCGGCCAATAACTGACACCGGCGGTAAGGGGCGGGGACATGACACTGCAATCCATGACGGGCTTCGCCCGGGTCGAGGGCTCGTCCGGTCGTTATCGCTGGGCCTGGGAACTGCGCTCGGTGAACGGCAAGGGGCTCGACCTGCGCACGCGCCTGCCGCAGGGGCACGAAGCGCTGGAGACGGATATCCGTCGCCTTGCCAGCGAGCGTCTCACTCGCGGCAATCTGCAGATCGGCCTCAGCGTGACGGTCAGTGAAAACCGCGTCGAAGCGGTGCTCAATCATGATGCACTGGCGGCCGTTCTCGCGTTGCGCAACGAGCTCGGACCCGATGTACTGGACCCGGCTCCGCTCAGGCTGGACACACTCCTGTCGATCCGAGGGCTCGTCGACATGCGCGAAGCGACGGACGATGCCGAAGCGATCGCCGAGCGTGACGCGGACATTCTCGCCGGCCTCGAACGCTCTATCTCCGCACTGGTCGACATGCGCACGACCGAGGGGGCGGCACTGCGCCGGATCCTCGAAGAGCACATCGCCAGGATCGAAGAGCTTGCCCTGCAGATCGAGGCGGATCCGTCGCGTTCGCCCGATGAGATCGCACGCCGGCTTGAAGCCCAGCTCGCCAGTCTGATGGACACGACCAGCGGCCTCGACCGCGACCGCCTGCATCAGGAAATCGCCCTGATCGCCACCAAGGCGGATCTGCGTGAGGAAATCGATCGCCTCAAGGCCCATGTGACGGCCGCCCGCGAACTGTTGTCCGTTGGTGGTCCCGTCGGCCGCAAGCTCGATTTCCTGGCGCAGGAATTTAACCGCGAATCAAATACTATCTGTTCCAAGTCCAATGCCGTCGCAGTCACTGCCGCCGGCATCGAATTGAAGGTCGTCATCGACCAGTTCCGCGAACAGGTTCAGAATCTGGAGTAGTCCATGGCCGCTGCCGCCCCCACCTCCGTCAAGATCGCAAGGCGCGGCCTGATGCTCGTCATCTCCTCGCCCTCGGGCGCCGGAAAGTCGACGATCGCCCGCACCTTGATGGATCGCGACCAGCAGATCAGCCTCTCGGTCAGTGTGACGACCCGGCAGCGCCGCCAGAGCGAGATCGAGGGTGTTCACTACCACTTCGTCTCCCAGCGCGAATTCGAACGGCTCCGCGATAGCGACTCGCTGCTCGAATGGGCGCAGGTGCACGGCAACTACTATGGTACGCCGCGTGAGGCCGTCGAGACGGCCATGGGGGAGGGCCGCGACATGCTCTTCGATATCGATTGGCAGGGCGCCCAGCAGCTGCAGGAAAAGATGTCGGCCGATGTCGTTTCGATCTTCATCCTGCCGCCGACCATGGCCGAACTGCAGTCGCGCCTTCATCGCCGTGCAGAGGATACGGAGGAGGTCATCCAGACACGCCTCAACAATTCCCGCTCAGAGATCAAGCACTGGCGCGAATATGACTATGTGATCGTCAATGACGACCTGAACTCCGCCTTCGATGCCGTCCAGTCCATCGTCAAGGCCGAGCGCCTGCGCCGCGATCGTCGCCATGGCCTCTTCGACTTTGTTGAAGGTCTGATCGCCTGAGATTGTCTCTGATTCATTGAAAAGGGCGGCCCGATTATCTCGGCCGCCCTTCTTGTTTGGATCATTCGCCTCTTGGGAAGCGCTGACTTTCTTCGAGAATGTTGAGGTCCATATGGTTGCGCATATAGCGCTCCGAGGCCTTCTGCAGCGGCTGGTAATCCCAGGGGAAATAGGCGCCGTTGCGCAACGCCGTATAGACGATGTGTCGCCGCGCCTGACTTTCCCGCACAGCGGCATCGAAACGCATCAGATCCCAACGTCGGGCTGCTTCCTCGCGCAATGCCTCGAACACGCTTGCCGCCGCCGGATCGTGAGCGAGGTTGGTCATCTCACAGGGATCAGCTTCTAGATCGGTCAGGATCGGTGGATCCGCCGCACAGAGCGTCAGTTTGTAACGCTCGTTTCGAAGCCCGACCATGGGACTCACCGTGCCCTCCGCCGCATATTCCATCGGAACAATGCTGCGGCCGCCAGTGCCGGTCGCAAGCGGCATCAGGTCCTCGCCGTCGGTCCAGTCCTTGATCGTCGAGATGTCGATGCCCGCTAGACCGGCAAGCGTCGGCGTCACATCGAGCGTCGAGACCGGCGTTGTTACCAGGCGTCCCTCGATCCCGGGCACAGCCATCATCATCGGTACCCGCGCGGAGCCCTCGAAGAAGTTCATCTTGAACCAGAGGCCTCGCTCGCCAAGCATGTCGCCATGGTCGGAGACGAAGAGAATGATTGTATTCTCCGCCATCCGGGTGCGCTCGAGCACGTCGAGGATCTCGCCGATCTTGTCGTCGACATAGGAGATGTTGGCGAAGTAGCCTTGCCGCGCACGGCGTATGTGCTCGTCCGTGATGTCGAAGGCGAGGTGGTCACAGGCATCCATCAGGCGCTGCGAATGCGGATCCTGTTCGTCATAGGGGATCGCAGGCACACTCGGCTGCAGGGCGTCGCAGCCCTCGTAGAGATCCCAATATTTTCGCCGCGCAACATAGGGGTCGTGTGGATGGGTGAAGCTGACCGTCAGGCACCAGGGCCGCTCGTCGTGTCCGCGCGACAGGTCGTAGAGCCGTCGCGTGGCGTTGTAGGCCACCTCGTCGTCATACTCCATCTGGTTGGTGATCTCGGCAACGCCGGCGCCCGTGACGGAACCCAGATTATGATACCACCAGTCGATCCGCTCGCCCGGCTTGCGATAGTCGGGGGTCCAGCCGAAATCGGCGGGATAGATGTCGGTCGTCAACCGCTCCTCGAAACCGTGCAACTGGTCAGGCCCGACGAAATGCATCTTGCCCGACAGGCTGGTTTGATAACCGGCAGCCCTGAGGTGATGCGCATAGGTCGGGATATCGGAGGCGAATTCCGCCGCATTGTCGTAGACGCGGGTCCGGCTCGGCAATTGCCCGGACATGAAGGAGGCACGCGCCGGTGCGCAGAGCGGGCTTGCCGTATAGGTGTTGGCGAAGCGCACGGAGCGCTTCGCCAGGGACTTGAGATGCGGGGCATGCAGGAAGTCGGCGGGACCATCCGGAAAGAAGGTCCCGTTGGCCTGATCCACCATCAGGATCAGAATATTGGGGCGTGATGTCACTGGATACGACCTCAAAGACCGAGAGCGGATTTGACCGCCGCGTCACCCGGCTGACCGTCAAAGGTCGTCACGCCCTTCAGCCAGCCATCCATGACGGCAGGATTGGCCTTCAGCCATTCCGTTGCGGCTTCCTTCGAATCCTTGCCGCCGAGGATCTCGCCCATCAAGACGTTTTCCATCGAGACGTCGAAGGTCATCTGCTTGAAGAGGGTGGCAGCGTTCGGGCAGTTGCCGCTCCAGCCAGTGCGGGCCAGCGTATAGACTTCCGCGCCGCCAAAATTCGCGCCGAAATAGGTGTCTCCGCCCGAAAGATAGGTGAGGTCGAATCGTTCGTTCATCGGATGCGGCGCCCAGGCGAGGAAGACCACGCCCTTGCCTTCCTTCGTGGCGCGCTCGACCTGGGCCAGCATCGCCTGCTCGCCGGACTCGACAAGTTCCCAGCCCTTCAGGCCGAATTCGCCGGCATCGATCATCTTCTGGATGTTCGCATTGGCCGGCGCGCCGGGCTCGATGCCGTAGATCTTGCTTTCGAACTCGTCGGGATTCTTGCCGAGATCGGCGAAATCCTTGATGCCCTTGTCTGCAACCGCGGTCGGGACAGCGAGGGTGAACTTTGCACCTTCCAGGTTCTTCGCCAGCACTTCGATCGCCTGTGCAGCGTTCAGGTCGTCGATGAAGGCCTGCTGAGCGGGCATCCAGTTGCCGAGAAACACGTCGATCTCGCCGTTCTTCATCGACTGATAGCCGATCGGCACGGATAGCGTCTTCACATCGGGCTCATAGCCGAGCGCATCGAGAACGACCGAGGCGACACCATTGGTCGCCGTAATGTCGGTCCAGCCCGGATCGGACAACCGGACGACCTTGCAGCTTTCGGCGTCCGCAGCCGCCGCATTGGTGGTAATCAACAGCATTGCCAGAGCGGCGAGCCCGCCAAGGCGTGTGCCGGACGTAAGTGTCTTGCGCATGATGGTTCCCTCTTGTTGTGATATTGGTTACCCTTATTCAAGAGCCGTACCATTCACCTGTGAAGCGGGAGAATTTTGATGTTTCACATAGAGAAAATTTATGTCTGAAGCGCTGATCGATCTCGCCTGGATGCGACTGCTGGTCGAGATCGACCGGAAAGGCTCCCTGTCGGCCGCAGCCGAAGCGCTCGGCCTGACCCAGCCGGCCGTGAGCTATCAGATCCGCCTTCTGGAGCAGCGATTTGGTCAGCCCTTGCTGCATCGCCTGCACAGGGGCGTCAGATACACCGATGAAGGGCGGCGACTGCTCGCGATTGCGGAACGCACGGTGTCGGAGGTGGATGCCCTGCAGCGCAGCGTGCGTGCTGCGCGCAGAAGACCCACCGTGCGGCTCGCCACGGATTACGCCTTCTCCAGCCTTTGGCTCATTCCTCGCATGCATGTCTTTCGGCAAAGCCATCCGGAAATCGATTTGCAGATCGTCGCAACCCAGCGCCTCGGGCCCCATTGGCGCGAGGATGCGGATCTCGCTGTCGCCTTCGGCTCGGGCAGCGAGTTTGGCGCCGACGCCCGCCTGCTGATGCCCGAACGGGTCGTGCCTGTCTGCACGCCCATCCTGGCGCAAAGCCTCAAGGATGGTCCGGGCCTGCCCATCCGGCAATGTCCCCTGATCCATCTCGAAGCCGAGCACGTCTCGCCTTGGCTCGACTGGCATGCATACTTGTCGCGGTTGCAACGGGGCGAAAGCCTGCAGGACAGTCCGGGCGATCTCCGCTTCAACACCTATGCGCTCGTGGTTCAGGCCGCCATGGCTGGGCAGGGTGTGGCTCTCGGCTGGCTGGGCATCGTGGATCAGCTGCTCGAGGCCAATTTGCTGGTCGTGGCGGGTGAGGTGATGGCGGTCCAAGGGCGTGGATATTGGCTTGTGCCGGGCAGCAGCAGCGAAGCCGTCAATCTGCTGGCCACATGGTTGATCGACGAGGCCGCTGGCTCAGTTGCTGGACGTTTTGCGAACTGAAAGCCAAAGAAACGGCCTCATCTCTCAATTTTCTCAATTTCAGAATGACTAATGTTTAACCATTGCAACGCATGATCAGTTTGACGCTATGGTTGCGTAATTTTAGTAAAATCCGATGCAACGCTGGGGATCGAGATGCGACTGACGGATGTTTCAGTGACTTGGCGCCTCGCGGTGGCGCTTGCCATACCGCTCGTGGCTCTGGCCGGTCTGGCCTATGTCGAAATCAATACGACGTTTACTGCCTATCAGCATGCTCGCCATCTGAACATCGTCAGCGCCGATCTCGGCGTGATCGGTGATTTCGTGCATGCGCTCCAGGCGGAACGCGCCGAAGCGGTGGGCCTGCTCGCCTCCAGGGGGCGGGAGCATGGCGCCGAACTTGAGGCCGCTCGAACCGCCGGTGCGCCCGCCCTCGACAAGATGGACCAGGTTCTCGCCGACATGAAGGCCGAGGGCGATCCGACACTGATGCGCCACGAAGAGGAGCTCACGGCGGTGCTGGCGAAGCTTCCGCAGATCCGGTCCTCGACCGACAATCTGGCCTTGGCGCCCGCAGAAGTCTTCGTCTACTACACCGATCTCGTTCACCGGCTCATGAATGTCTCGCGCGAGTTCTCGCTCGCTGCCGGCGCCAAGGGCGTGGTCGGCAAGATGATGGCCTACAGCCTGCTTATGAACGCCAAGGAAGTGGCAGGCCAGGAGCGTAATCTGGGGCACGCCTTCCTCTCCGAAGGCAAGTTCGACGAGGCGCATTATCTTGATTTCGTCGGTATGTTCGGTTCGCAGAAATCGCTGATCGACCAGTATCTCGAACTGCTGCCGGACGAGGATCGCGAACACTACCGCGAATTGCTGCATACGCCGGATGCGGAGGCCGTCGAGGATATACGCTCGAAGATGATGGTGGGTGGCCTGTCGGCTGACCTCTCGGCGATCGACAGCGGCCAGTGGCTGGAGCGTTCGGCGCGCCGTATCGAGCGTCTGAAGGAACTCGAAAACGAGACGCTGGCGACCATTGTCGTGGATGCGCAGGGGATGGCTGATCAGGAGTACCATCATCTGCTGCGTGTTGCCGGGATCACGAGTACGGTGCTCACCTTTGCCTGCTTCTTTGCCATCTCCCTGTCCTTGACCGTCGTGCGTCCGCTGCGGCGCCTGACACGGACGATGAATGATCTGGCCGCCGGTAATGTCGAAGTCGACCTGATCCGAGCCGAGAGCAAGGACGAGATCGGCCAGATGGGGCGCGCCGTCACCGAATATATCGCGCTTGCCAAGGCCCGCATGGTCAAGGAACGCGAGGAGCAGGAAGCAGCCGAGCGGATCAAGCGTGCGGCCGAACTGGAGGCCGAACGCGAACGGGCAGAACGTGCCGCGGAGATCTCTTATGCGGTTGAACAACTCGCCAGCGGCCTGGATGCGCTGTCAGCGGGGGAAATCGGCTATCGTCTCTCCAAACCCTTTGCGCCCTCTCTCGATCCGCTTCGCATAAGCTTCAACGGCTCGATGGAGCGGCTGTGCGGCGTGATGTCGACCATCCGCGAGAGTACCGGACAGTTGCATGGCGGCTCGCAGGAACTGCAGCTGGCAGCCGACGACCTCGCCCGCCGTACCGAACGCCAGGCTGCCGCCCTGGAAGAGGCTGCCGCTTCGATCACCCAGATCACCGCGACCATGACGAGTTCCACGCAACGTGCGGAAGAGGCAGGCCATCTGGTGCGCGAAGCAAGCGTGACCGCCCAGAAATCCGGTGCCGTCGTGGCGGATACGGTGAAGGCCATGCACCATATCGAACAGTCCTCCGGGCAGATCAGCCAGATCATCTCGGTCATCGATGAAATCGCCTTCCAGACCAATCTTCTCGCCCTGAATGCCGGCGTCGAGGCCGCCCGGGCAGGGGAGGCCGGCAAGGGCTTTGCCGTCGTCGCGCAGGAAGTCCGCGAACTCGCCCAGCGGTCTGCCAACGCCGCCCGCGAGATCAAGGCACTGATCAATCGCTCGGCGCAGGAGGTAGAGGCCGGGGTTCGGCTGGTCAACGAAACCGGCGACACGCTGAAGGGCATCGAAGATCATGTGATGAAGATCAACGAACGCGTCACGGCCATCGTTTCGGCTGCAAAGGAGCAGTCGGCAGCCCTCAACGAGATCAGTCAGGCCGTCAGCCAGATGGACCAGGTGACCCAGCAGAATGCGGCGATGGTTGAGGAAGCGAGTGCAGCAACGTCGAGCGTGGCGACTGAAGCCGACCGGCTCAACGGTCAGATCGCCATGTTCAAATTGCCTGGAAACGAGAATTGTCAGCGCGGCCGCGAGGCCGCCTGACGAAGAGCCGGGTAGTCAGAGCAGATTGGCGATCCGGCAGAATTCCTCGACGCTGAGCGTTTCCGCCCGGCGTTGAGGATCGATCTCGGCGCGGGCGAGCAGTGCTTCCCCGCCGATCGGCTTGAGGCTTTGCCGGAGCATCTTGCGGCGCTGGCCGAAAGCAGCCTGCGTCGCTTTTTCCAGCTTGTCAGGATCACAGGGCAGGGGCTTTTCGATCGGGACCAGATGGACCACGGTCGAGGTCACCTTGGGAGGTGGCGTGAAGGCTTGCGGCGGGATGTCGAAGGCCATGTGCGCCTCCGTCCGCCAGCCGCAGAGCACGCCGAGCCTGCCGTAATGATTGTCGTCCTCGCGCGCCACGATCCGCTGCCCGACTTCCTTCTGGAACATCAGCGTCAGGGACTGCCAGAAGGGCGGCCATTGGTTTGGCAACAGCCAGTTGACCAGCAACTGCGTACCGACATTGTAGGGCAGGTTCGAGATGATCTTCACCGGCTCGCCTGGAGCCAGGCTCGCGAAATCGGTCTTCAGCGCATCACCTTCGATCACCTCGAGGCGACCGGGATAATGGTCGGCAATTTCCTGCAGAGCCGGGAGGCAACGCGGATCACGCTCGATGGCAATGACCTTCTTCGCGCCTAAAGCAAGGATTGCCCGGGTAAGGCCGCCCGGACCCGGCCCGACCTCGATCACCGTCACACCTTCAAGTGACCCGGCATTGCGGGCCACCTTCTGGGTCAGGTTCAGATCGAGCAGGAAGTTCTGTCCGAGCGCCTTCTTGGCATCCAGTCCATGGCGCGCAATCACGTCGCGCAGCGGCGGCAGTCCATCGAGCGCGGCCATCAGCTGGATGCATCCCGCGCATGCGCCATTCGATCAGCCATCCGCAAGGCTGCAACGAGGCTGGTTTCCTTGGCAAAACCGCTGCCCGCGAGACCGAAAGCCGTTCCGTGGTCAGGCGAGGTGCGGATGAAGGGAAGCCCGAGCGTCACGTTGACGCTGTCGTCGAAGCCGAGGGCTTTGGCCGGTATCAGTGCCTGGTCGTGATACATGCAGATCGCCACGTCGTATCGATCACGCGCATCGTCGTGGAACATGGTGTCGGCGGGCAGGGGGCCAAACGCATCGATGCCCTCGTCACGCAGCCTGCCGATCGCCGGGTGGATGATATCATCGTCCTCATGGCCGATCGCGCCATTCTCGCCCGCATGCGGATTAAGGCCGGCGACCGCCAGTCGCGGGGAGGCGATCCCGAACCGATCGGCGAGATCCTGCGCGACGATCCGGCAGGTGGCGACGATCAAGGCTTCGGTCAGGGCGCCGGGAACATCTTTCAGCGGAATGTGTATGGTCACGGGTACGGCCTTCAGCTTCGGCCCCGCGAGCATCATGACCGGCATTACGGAGCCACCCTTTGCACGCGCCGCGAGATCGGCGAGAAACTCGGTATGCCCGGGAAACCCGAAGCCGGCTTCGTACAGCACGGATTTTGCAATCGGATTGGTCACGACCGCGCGCACTGCACCCGAGAGGCACAGGGCGACGGCCGTCTCGATGGCTGTGATCGTGCCGCGGGCATTCGCCACATGCGGCTTTCCGGCCAAGACATCGACGCCCGTCGGAATGGGAAGAACCGGAAGCGCCCGGACGAAGACGTCGCTTGCATGCGCCGCATCCGTCTCCTCGACGGTAACGTCGAGTTCCAACTGGCGGGCGCGAACCTTCAGGACCTCGGGATCGCCGACATAGAGAAACGGCGGAAGCGCCAGCTCATCACGTTTCAGCCAGGCCTGAAGAGCAATATCCGGCCCGATACCGGCCGGATCGCCCTGGCTGAGCGCCAGCGGAAGGACGCCATTGGTCATGGATCGGCCTTTCGCGGCTTATTGTATTACGATCTGGGCCTTGGAGCGCAGTTCTTCCAGATACTTATCAGAATTCGGGTTTTCGCCCTGCTGTTCCTTGCCGATATCCTCGGCGCGGAAGACGACCTCAGCCGCAACATCGTCAGAAACCTGACGCTGGTTGCAGATGGCGAGATACTCGACGCCGCGATCGGTCACGCGGGTCGCCGTCGTGCCACCTTTTGCCTTCTCCACGAGCGGCTTCCACTCCGGCGGCATTTCAGGCTCGAGAACACGGCCGAGATTGCGGATCGACACATCAAGATAGTTCTTGGCGAACTCCATGGCCTGATCGCAGCCGGGGAAGGAGGCGCGCGACTTTTCGGCTTCCGCCTTGCGCTTGCCGACGATGCCCTTCTTCGAGGCAGGCACCACGAAGATCACCTGCTTCAGGAAGTATTCCGTCGTCACCGGCTTCTCTTTGTTTTCGAGAAGACGCGTCACGAGATCCTGGTTGGACAAACGGCCACGCGCTCCCGCCCCATAGCGTGCGTTCACGAGGCGCGGCCAGCTCATGGAGACAGCGATGAAGGACTTGAAGTGCGCGGCACCGACGCCGGCCTGATCGAGCACAGTATTGAGCTGCGACACCGACATCTTGTTCGACGACGCAAAGCGTTCGAACGAGGCATCGACATCCGCCGTGCTGACGGACATGCCGACCCGCGCGATCTCCTCGCGCTTCAGCGTCTCGTTCACGAGTTCGTCGCGGGCGATCTGCTGGAGATTGCCAGTGCGACGCTGCAGTCGCAGGAAGGCCACTCGACGAGCGACGTCAGCACTCGTGATTGCGGTCTTGTTGACAACGGCAGCCACCGATGTTGCTGCCTGAGCCGGCGCAAAGATTGGTGTCGGGCTGACGCTTAAGGACAGCGCGATGACGCCGGCAAGCAGCAGACCGGTGCCTTTGTTTGCATGAGCCATCTGTCATCCTTTCTCCGAACTGCAGAAGCCTGCTCCGGACGTAGATCATGTAACGGATTTTAGAACCGCCGCACGGATTGCACAATCCATGCGGCGAAACAATGACCTGCATCGCAGCGCTTTGGCCTCACTCGAACGAGGTGTCGCTGAGATTGATCTCTCCGAGGGTGCGGAACACCAGCTTTCCACCGATCGTCCAGTCGTTCGCGGTCTCCGCATTCGGATCATACTTGTCCGAATAGGCGATCGAGAAGACCGTGCACTCGTCGGCATAGGAGATGCCAACGCTTCGACGGTTGAACTTGTCAGCATCGATATCGTAGTTCAACGAACCAAACACCGACCAGTTCTCGGTGACCTTCACTGTGGTCGAGCTGGTGATCGTCTGGTTGTCGTTGTTGAACGAGTAGCCCGGGCGCGCGTCGAGCTGGGTGAAGGTCAGGCTTGTTTCGAACCTGTCCTGAGAATAGGTCGCATTGAGGTCGGTACGACGAACGTCGAGCGATTTCTCATCAAGCCGCACGCCGGCGCTCAGCGAAAGCCCGATCGGCAGTTCGAAACCAGCCGATGCCACATAGTCGGAAACATCCGTCTCGAGGCCGGAATCGGAGCCTACGGCCAGCAGGTCCTGTGTCGCGTAGGAGTTCAGGCCCGCCAGATGGTAGGACTGACCGATGACCGCGCGTACACCGATCCCGTTGTCGAAGCTGCCGGTGTAGCGCATGCCGACATTGGCGCGTGTTCCGCCCTCGACACGGTCAAAGCCGGAGAACTTGTTGCGCGAGAAGAGGTTGCTGGCGTCAAACACCAGGCTCTGCGCATCTTCGTTCGGCAACTGGCCAGCATAGCCCTCGTTGTTGCGGGCATAGATCTGCGCGATCGGCTCGATGATATGCGAGCTGTTCGCAGTGGTAATCAGCCACGGATAACGGGCCTCGATGCCGGCGGTCAGCATGTAGCGACCAAGGGCATCGTTGCTTGTATAGCCGCCGGTGTAGTTTCCGGGGGCGTCCATGGCCAAGCCATAGACATCGCCACGGGCAGCGAGAAGCGGCGTGATCTGCAATCCGCCCGGACCGTCGAAGGTGCGTTCCCATTCGAGTTCGCCCGTCAGGCGGTTCATGTTGCCCTTGAGCCCGCGATAGACGTCAAACGCACCATCTCTGTTCGTATCGGCGAATTCGCTCGAGAAGCGCGACAGGGAGGTGAAGTTCAAGGTACCCGACAACTGGCCGCCGGCGACCAGTTCGGGCGCGTAATAGCTGTAGTCGATGACCGGCAGAACGGTCGCCTGCTTCTTCTCCGACGTGTTGTTCAGATCCGCGTCCTGAACGTCGAAATAGTAGCCGCGCATGTCGAAGAAATTGCGTTCGCCGATGCCGGTCAAATAGACGACATTGGTGTTGGTGGACGCATTGAGGCCATCGATGCCGTAGGTTCGCGCGAAGTTGTTGTCGCTCTGCACCATGACATCCCAGCCGAATGCCCAGCGCGGATTGATCTTGAACTCGCCCTTCGACGCGATGAGGCCACGCGTATCACGCGCGGCATCGCTCGTGCCGGCAGTGAACTCGTCCGTGTTCATCTGGCTGATGCCCGCGAATCGGATGCTGGCCTGACCCTTCTCGAAGCGCTGGCGGACTTCCGCTTCGAGGAGCACGCCCTGGGAGCTGAAGCCGGTCGCGGTGACCGTCGCGTCGCGGTCCGGAGCGATGGCGATGTAGTAGGGGACCGCAATGCCGAAGCCGACATTTTCGCCGGAACGGAACTGCGGGAACAGGAAGCCCGACTTCCGCTTGACGGTATTGTCCGGCACCTCGATGAACGGCAGCGTCACAAGCGACTTGCCGAAGAGTTCGAACCGGGCCCTTTCGAGGCGCACGGTCTTCTTGGTGCCGTCCTGAACGACGCGCTCAGCCTTCACCTGCCAGAGCGGCGGACGAGAGGGGTTTTCCGCGCAGGGAAGACATGCCGTGTACACACCCTTGTGCAGGATCATCTGCGTGCCGCCGACGCGCTGGGCGCTTTCGGCAACAAGACGGGTGTTATCCGTGCTCTCCACGCGCAAAGCACGCAGGAAGCCGTCGGAGAAATTGTCGGTGACATCGAGTGAATCCGCATAGATGCGGTTTCCGGTCGGCTCGACCAGCTCGATATTGCCCGCCGCTGTGACGCGGCCCGTTTTCTGGTCATAGACGACCTGACGGGCCACCATCTGGTAGCCGGCATAATTGATCTGTACCGCACCGTTCGCGACAACGCGCTCGGCATCACGGTCATAAACGAGTTCATTGGCTGCCAGAAGCAGCTTCGCGTCATCAGGGACGTTACCTGCCATCGACGCTGAGTCGGACAGGCTCTGCGCATGCACGAGAGGCGCAGCGGGCGCCATAGCGCACACAGCGACACTGGTCAGCAGGGCTACTGAGAGCCTCCTGATATTCCCGCGGTCTTTTACCGCCACTAACCATCCTCCTTGTGAAGCAGAATCGTTGCCCCCAGTGCCATGGCTACGACAACTGGGACCCAGGCCGCAACATATGGCGGCATGACGCCGCTGCTTCCGAATGCCCTAACGAGCACAGAGACAACATAAAGCACGAAGCCTGACAATATTCCACCGAGAATCACCGTTCTCGATTGGTTGATACGGCTGAATTTCAGCGAAACGGTTGCAGCAATCAGCGTCATTGCAATCATCAGGAACGGCAGTGAAAGCAGCGAATGAAACTGCGTTTCCAGCGCATGGGGTGCGATCCCGAAGGATCGGGCAACTTCAATTTTCTGAAATAGATCATAAAAAGCAACGCTTTCCGGTCTGGCTAGACGCTGCTGGACGAATTCCTCGTTGAGATTGGTCGCAACCCGCGCCTCGGCGAGACGCGTCTGGATTTCTCCCGGACGCGTCTCAAGAACGTCGGTAAGCATCCAGTAACCATCTTTCAAAGTCGCCGTGCGCGCATCCTGACGCAGCACGATGCGGCCATCCTGGTCGAAATGCAGTAGAACGGCATCGACAAGCAGGGTTCCGTCCTCGAGGACGGCACGCGCGCCGAGCGCCACGTCATTGTCGCCGCTGGACTGGCGCAGCCACGGAATCGGCGTCGGTTTCGCACTGCCCGCCGTTTCACGCCACTTCGTTTCGATTTCGGTGCCCTGGCGTTCACCCCAGGCGGCGAGGGGATTGATCACCAGTGTCGT
Source organism: Rhizobium sp. R86522 (assembly GCF_042466255.1). Taxonomy (NCBI): domain Bacteria; kingdom Pseudomonadati; phylum Pseudomonadota; class Alphaproteobacteria; order Hyphomicrobiales; family Rhizobiaceae; genus Rhizobium; species Rhizobium sp. R86522. Next base: position 2,181,582 of record NZ_JAXHBX010000001.1, on the reverse strand, counting down.
CGTCAGACCGATCAGGGTGGCGCCAATCAGGAAGGGCGCCATGAACTGCCAGACGGAAATACCGGCCGCCCGCGCGACAACCAGTTCAGACTTGCGGTTGAGCGCAATCAGCGTCGCCATGCCGACGAAGAGGCCGATGAACGGCACCGTCTGTTGCAGGATCAGCGGCAGCCGCAAGGCGGTGAGGTAGAGCACGCCTGTCACGGAATAGCCCGGCAGGTTGTCGTAGCGGCCGGAGGTTTCCGTGAAATCGATGAGATAGGTGATCGAGATGACGCCGAGGAAGAACCACAGCGACGTCATCATGTAGCGTCGGAAGAAATAAAGCCCGAGAGTCCAGATCATGCCGCGCCCCCGGTGCTTGCGCCCAGCCGCTTCTGCGTGAGTGTGATCGCCTTGCTCACCAGAGTGGAGACCATACGCGGCAATCGCGGGCTACGATTCGTTGCCAGCATGAAGGCGGCAGCGGCCCCGCTGGCCAGGGGCACGAAATACTGCAGAGGCACGTAGGCCGCGGATGTTTCGACGAGCGAGGTGACGTAGTTCGAAGCCCAGAAGAGGGTGAGTGACATCAGCAGGGTCGACGCCATCGGATGCAGCCGCGCTTCGCGGTGGGACCGGGCGTCACCGCACATCATCAGACTGATGACAGCAAAGACCAGCGGGAAGAAGGCCGCGCTGATGCGGCGATGGAGTTCGGCCTTGAAGTCGTTGGGATTGCTGACATAGCGCTCGTCGAGCGGATCGGGATCCATCAGATAGAACAGGTCGCGATCCTTGGCGCCGAAGCGGGCCTGGCCGCGTTCCTCGGAGAGATCCGAAAGATCGAAGGCATAGCGGTCGAAGCGGATGACGGTCACATCGCCGTTCGGCGCTTTGCGCTGCACTTCGCCATCCTGCATCACGAGCGCCTTGCCGGTCTCTTCGACCGCGCCCTCACGGGCATAATAGATGAGCTCGGAAGCCGGATCACGGGAATCGGCGACCAGCAAGCCCTTCATCTGGCGGCCTGCCTGCCGCTCGGAAATCTGCACATAGAGGCCGGGCTCGATCTGTCGGAAGGTCTTTTCCTCGATCACCGAAGAGAGCAGGTCGGCATAAGCAGTGGCGATCATGCTTCGCACGTTGACGCGCATTGCCGGCTCGACGAAGCCGAGCATGACCAGCGAGAAAATGCTGAGGCCGCCCGCCAGCATCAGGAGAGGACGCTGGATCGTCCGTCTCGGTGCTCCGGCAGCATCGATGACCGCAAGCTCCGAATCGTTGTTCATCGTGGTCAGCGTATGGGTGATGCCGATGACGAGTGCGAAGGGCAGGACGGTCGCGATGATGGTCGGCAGGATCATCGTCGCCAAGAGCATGAAGGACCCTACCGACTGGCCACTGTCGGTGACGAGGTTGATACGTCGCAACACCTGCGTCGTCCAGATGATCGCCAGCACCGGTAAAAGCGCTGTCGTGAACATCAGGACGACCCGTCGCAGGATGTATTGTTCGAGTATCTTCATAGGGTTCCCTTGCAGGCGCGACACGCAGACGTCGCGCCGAGGATTGGCGTTCTCTACAACGCTTGCGGCATTTTGGCGACCGACGGATGTCAATTTCCCCGGCTTCGTGATCCTGTTTTTTTCTCCACCGCGATAAATCGGACACGCTGGCGCGGCGCTGGCTGCAATCGGGGGATTGGATGAGGAATGCCCGGTCAAACTCTTGCCATCGTTCGCGAAAAGACCATGATCCCTGTAAGTCTTCTCATCACGTATCCAGGATGCCCGTCATGTCGCTGAAACTCGCCGTCTCCTTCGCAAAGTCCCACGCCGCTGCGGAAGGGCTCGCCATTCTCCTGACGACGTCAGGTGCAGACATGCCGGCGGGGGCGACTGAAGCGGATCCGGCCGGCGTCTATGCCCGCGCCGCCAAGTCCGGCAAGTTCACCGGCAAGTCGCTTTCAACCCTGGACATCGTTGCTCCGCATGGCTCGCCGCTCGACCGGCTGGTCGTTCTCGGGCTCGGCAAGGGCGATAGCTTGTCCGCGCATGATTGGTTGAAGGCAGGGGGCGTTGCCACGGCGGCGGTGAAGGGGGCTGACACCGTAACCGTCTACGTCGATGTCCCCGGACTTCAGGTCTCGCCGAAGGCTGTCGCGGATTTCGCGCTTGGAATGCTGCTTCGCGCCTACAAGTTTGACACCTACAAGACCAAGAAGAAGTCGGAAGACGAGGAAGAGAAGGCTGAAAAGACGGTGAAGGTGACGATCGTCACCGCTGAGGCCTCAGCCGCCAAGAAGGCCTTTGCGGAAACGGAAGCGGTTGCCGACGGCGTGATCCTCGCCCGCGACCTCGTCAACGAGCCTGCCAACGTGCTGGGACCGCTCGAATTCGCCGCCAAGGCTAAGGAGCTCGAAAAGCTCGGCGTCGAGGTCGAGATCCTGACGGAAAAAGAGATGAAGAAGCTCGGCATGGGTGCGCTTCTCGGCGTCGCCCAGGGCTCCGTGCGTCCGCCTCGCCTCGTTGTGATGCAGTGGAAGGGCGGCAAGTCGAAAGACAAGCCGATCGCCTTTGTCGGCAAGGGCGTGGTCTTCGACACCGGCGGCATCTCGATCAAGCCGGCAGGCGGCATGGAGGACATGAAGGGTGACATGGGCGGTGCCGCTGCCGTCGCGGGCTTGATGCATGTGCTTGCCGCCCGCAAGGCCAAGGTCAATGCCATCGGCATCCTCGGCCTGGTGGAAAACATGCCCGACGGCAATGCCCAGCGTCCCGGCGACATCGTGACATCGATGTCCGGCCAGACGATCGAGGTGATCAATACCGATGCGGAAGGCCGCCTCGTGCTCTGCGATGCCCTCTGGTATTGCAACGATCGTTTCCAGCCGACCTTCATGATCAACCTTGCCACGCTGACGGGGGCGATCGGCGTAGCACTCGGCAGTGTGCATGCCGGACTGTTCTCCAACGACGATGAGCTTTCGGAAAGGCTGCTGGCCGCCGGCCTCGCGACCAATGAACGGCTTTGGCGCATGCCGCTCGGCAAGGAGTACGACAAGCTGATCGATTCCAAGTTCGCCGACATGAAGAACACCGGCGGCCGTCAGGCAGGCTCAATTACGGCAGCCCAGTTCCTCAAGCGCTTTGTGAAGGACACGCCTTGGGCCCATCTCGACATTGCCAGCACGGCGATGGGTTCACCCAACGACGAGATCAACCAGTCCTGGGGCTCGGGCTACGGTGTACGCCTGCTCGATGAACTCGTTCGCGCGCATTACAAATCCTGATGGCGGTGACTGCCTCCGTGGCCGATGTTCTCTTCTACCATCTGACGGAATCGAAGCTGGAAGACGCGCTCCCGCCGCTCCTGGAAAAGAGCGTGGAGCGCGGCTGGCGCGTGGCCGTCCAGACGCGTGACCCCGAACGCCGGGATGCGCTCGATGCGCTTCTCTGGACCTATCGGGACGAGAGTTTTCTGCCACATGGCACAGAAGACGGCGCCTCGCCGGATCGCCAGCCGGTGCTGCTGACCACGGGTACCGAAAACACCAACCAGGCAAGCGTCCGCTTTCTGGTCGATGGCGCCGAGCCGCCGGATGAGCTGCCTTACGACCGCGTCGTCTTCGTCTTCGACGGATACGACACGGAACAGCTCGACGGGGCCCGCTCGCAATGGAAACGGCTGAAGAGCCAGGGTCACACACTGACCTACTGGCAACAGAGCCCAGAGGGGCGCTGGGAGAAGAAGGCCTGAAATCGTCGAATGCCAGAAATGCAGAAGGGCCGCCACAGGGCGGCCCTTCGCAGTGTGCTATGATGTCTTGATCACCGCGTGGCTGCTGCTCTTCGCAGCCCGTTCCCAGTGTCGTTTGCCGCGGGCAGCGATGATCGTGCCCGGGACGAGGCGGTATCGAGCTTGAAGTGGCTGATCAGGTGCGACAGGTTGACGGCATCATCGGCCAGCCTGTTGGTGCTGGCGGTCGTCTCCTCCACCATCGCAGCATTGCGCTGTGTGAACTGGTCCATCTGGCCGACGGCGGTATTGACCTCATGGAGCTTGTGGGACTGTTCCCTGGCCGCTGCCGCGATCTGGTGAACCGACTGGTTGATATGCATGACATGCTCCCTGATCCGCGACAGCGCATCCCCGGTTGCCGTCACAAGGCGCACGCCGATCCCGACTTCCTCGCCCGACTTGGTGATCAGCGCCTTGATGTCCTTGGCCGCACCTGCCGAACGCTGGGCGAGTTCCCGGACCTCCTGGGCAACGACGGCAAAGCCCTTGCCAGCCTCACCCGCCCGCGCCGCCTCGACGCCGGCGTTGAGGGCGAGAAGATTGGTCTGGAAGGCGATTTCGTCGATCACATTGATGATCTGGCCGATCTCGCCTGACGCCTGCTCGATCCGTCCCATCGCCGCGACCGCGTCGCCGACGACAGAACTCGATTCCTCGGTGCTGCGGCGCGCCTCATCGACCATGCGGGTCGCCTGAAGCGCCGTGTCGGTCGATTGCCGGACCGCTGCGGTGATTTCCTCGAGTGCAGACGAGGTCTGCTCAAGTGCGGCCGCCTGCTGTTCTGTGCGTTTGGCAAGGTCGTCGGAGGCATAACGCAACTCGCCCGATCCGGAGCGGATCTGATCGATTGAGGTACGAACCTCGGCGACGACGGTTCTGAGAACCTGCATCGTGCCGTTCACATTGCCCTGCAGTTCCGCAAAGGCGCCGTTGAATTCGCCGCGCATGGTATCGGTCAGATCGCCATCGGACAGACCGGCGATGACGCGCCGTGTTTCCGCAAGGCCGTTGTCGATCGAGCGCACCAGGTCGTTCATCGAGCTTGCGAAGGCATTGAGATCCGGGAACTCGAAATCGCGATCGATCCGTTGGGAGAAGTCGCCGGCAATGGCCGCAGCACAAACCTGGCCGATGCTTTCCTGCAACTCGTCGCAGCGCTGCTTCATCCGGTGCTCCTGCGCGTTCATTTTCCGCACCCGAAGACCGTTCTGCTTGAACACATCGACGGCACGCGCCATGTCACCGATCTCATTCTGCCGTTCGAGATAGGCGATCTCGACATCGAACTCGTTGCGGGCGAGGCGCCCCATGATCCGTGTCATGCGTTCGATCGGCTTGGTAACGCCGCGCGCGACAAAGATCATGGCGGCAATGCCGGCCAGCGCACCGACAACCAGGATCGCGGCATTGCTCAGAAGCGAGAGACGGAAACTGCTGGCGCTTTCTTCGAACATCGCGGCAGCCGCATCGACATTGGCGTCGCGGAATGTGTCTGCATAGCCATCCATCTCGTCATAGGCGACAACCATTTCCCCCGTGAGCAACGCCGCAGCGGCAGCCTTGTCGCCGGTGCGCGAAAGTTCGATCATGCGGTCGCCTGCGATAAGATAGTTTTCGGCGCTGGCCTTGAATCCTTCGAAAGCGGGCCTTTCCTGCGGAAGTGTGATCATTGCCTCATAGCGCGCCATCCGGTCCCTCAATTTATCGACCTCTTTGGCAACTGCCGCGTCGGCTGCAGCAAGCGTCTCCGGGGTCGTGCTCAGTATATGCCGCGTCTGCAAGGCACGCAGGTTGGCAATGGAGATATTCAGGCGGTTGGTGATGTCGACGACCGGTACCGAGCCTTGCGCCAGTCGCTGGACATTGGAAAAGACACCATTCATCGACCAGAGGGCAAAGCCACCCTGGACGACGAGAAGGGCAAGCAGAAGCATGAAGGCCCCGAGCAGCGAGGCTTTGATGGACAAGGGTTTCGTCGACATTCCGCAGCTTTCCGTTCACTCCGGGTCCGTGCCCTCATGGAATGGATCGCGGGGAGGGGGAGCCCCGGTTGCATCACCGAGGCGCTTCTCAGGTGTGCAGATCGTTCCGCGCACAGCTTCGCAATTCCCGGCAACGGAGGGGCCCGTCGGGGACAAAAACGTTTGCGCACAGTCATCCGGCCGGAAGGCTGACGAAGGGTACGAAATGCACTTTGGATTGAAGTAGGCTGACCTAACTCGCGGGAATGATGTGGTCTGGAATTTAAAAGTTTACTAAAAATCGCGCCTGAGTTGCGCGACATCACGATTTTCTGATTTAAATATCACGAGAAAACAATGGGAACGCTATGGATTACAACCAAATTCGTAGGATTTGAGCCTTGCCGCCTCTTAGGCGGGTTTAGACTGCTTCGGGTTGCAAAGAGGTAAGGCCAGCGGTCAGCCCGCCATGCCCTCTTCGTATTCGGTGGACAGCTCCAGCCATTGCTCTTCCGCTGCCGAAAGCTTTGCCGCCGCTTCTCCGCGCTGCTTGGCCTTTTCTGCCGCCTTGGCCGGCGCCTTCTCATAGAGAGCCGGATCGGCAAGTTCTTTGTCGAGCGCCTGAATCAAAGTCTCCAGCTTCTTCGTCAAGGCCTCGACTTCGTTGATCTTTTTCTTGAGTGGTGCAAGGCTCGCGCGCCTGTCGGCAGCCGCCTTGCGTTGCTCGGCCTTGTTGACGGTATCAGCGCCGCCGTCGCCCTTGTCCTTCTCCACCGGCTTCTTGCCCGAGGCGATGATCAGCGAGCGATACTCTTCCATGTCGCCGTCGAAGCTGGTGACCGTGCCGTTGTTCACAAGCCAGAGCCGGTCGACGGTCGCCTCGATCAAGTGGCGATCATGGCTGATCAGGATAACGGCGCCCTCATAGTCGTTGAGTGCCTCGATCAACGCCTTGCGGCTGTCGATGTCGAGGTGGTTCGTCGGCTCGTCGAGGATCAGTAGGTTCGGGGCGTGGAAGGCGGCAAGCCCCATCAGCAGGCGCGCCTTCTCGCCGCCCGAGAGATCCTTGGCAGCCGTCTCCATCTTTTCCGTCGCAAGCCCCATTTGCGCGACGCGGGCACGCACCTTGGCTTCCGGCTCCAGCGGCATCAGCCGGCGCACATGGGCAACGGGGCTCTCGTTCGGGATGAGGTCGTCAAGCTGGTGCTGGGCGAAAAAGCCGATCTTCAGGCTCGATGCCGTCTTCAACTGGCCGCCCTGGGCCTCAAGTCGGCCGGAAATGAACTTGGCGAAGGTCGACTTGCCGTTACCGTTCGAACCGAGAAGCGCGATGCGGTCATCGTTGTCGATGCGCAGGTTGAGGTTCTTCAGGATCGCTTTGCCCGGCTCGTAGCCGACCACGCCGCCCGAGATCGCAACGATCGGCGAGGCCGGCTGCTTTTCAGGCTTCGGGAAGGTGATCGGATGGACATGGTCCTCAATGACGGCGGCAACCGTCCCCATGCGCTCCAGCGCCTTGATGCGGCTCTGGGCCTGCTTGGCCTTGGTCGCCTTGGCGCGGAAGCGGTCGATGAAGCTCTGCAGATGCTTGCGCGCGGCGTCGTTCTTCGCCTTGGCCTTCATCTGCAATTCGTCGTTCTCGGCCTTCTGCCGTTCGAAGCTGTCATAGCCGCCGCGATAGAGCGTGAGCTTCTGCTGGTCGAGATGGATGATCGAGTTGACGGCGGTGTTCAGGAGATCCCGGTCATGGCTGATGATGATGACCGTGTGCGGATAGCGCCGCACATAGTCCTCAAGCCAGAGTGTGCCTTCAAGGTCGAGATAGTTGGTCGGTTCGTCGAGCAACAGCAGATCCGGCTCGGCGAAGAGCACCGAGGCGAGCGCCACGCGCATGCGCCAGCCGCCGGAGAAGGACGAGGCCGGGCGCAACTGCGCCTCGTGGTCGAAACCGAGGCCGGAGAGAATGGTCGCCGCACGCGCTTCCGCCGAATGCGCGCCGATATCGGCAAGCCGTGTCTGGATTTCGGCAATGCGATGCGGATCCGTCGCCGTCTCTGCCTCTACGAGCAGGGCTGCGCGCTCCTTGTCTGCGGCAAGCACGATGGAGATCAGCGAGTCTTCCGTTCCCGGCGCTTCCTGCGCGACCTGGCCGATGCGCGCATTCTTCGGGATCGAGATATTGCCGCTTTCGGAGGCCAGATCGCCCGTGATGATACGGAACAGCGTCGATTTGCCCGCACCATTCTTGCCGACAAGGCCAGCCTTGGTCCCGGCCGGCAGCGCGACGCTGGCGTGGTCGATGAGCAGGCGGCCTGCGATGCGGGCGGAGATATCGTTGATCGTGATCATGGTTCTGGCTTTTGGCCGATGTCACGGCCAAAGGCAAGCGGGCGAGGGCGCCCGGTCGGGCCTGCCGGGCGATCTCGTCAGGCGACCTGGCGCTGTCCGGGCTTGTAGCCGATGATCGGCTGGCGCGGGTTTTGCCGTGCCAATATCGTGGCGGTCTTGGCAATGGCGAGCCAGCTTGTCGGATCGGCGGCTTCGTGTGCCATGGCGTGACCGATCGCGAGTGGCAGGCCGCCGGAACCCGGCGAGGTCTCGGAAGCGAAGACGAGATTGTTATCCGCCGTCGTGAACAGCCGTTCGGCGATGATGTGTGCCTCGTCGGCGTTGATGCCTTGGAAGACGAAGGCAAAGGTGTCGGCCTCGATGCGGGCGATGAAGTCGTGCTTCTTGATCGCCTTGCGGAAGATCGTCGCCAGACCACGGATGAGCTTGCTGACCGCTTCGTCCCCATACTGGTGCTGCAGTCCGGGAAGATCGAGGACTTCGATCAGCACAAGCGCGCTCGGCTTGGCCGCCGAGGCGGCCGAATGGGCGTCCTCCAGCGTCTGGATGAAGCTGATCCGGTTGGCGAGGCCGGTCAGATGGTCCCGTTTCATCGCAGCCTGCGCTGCGCGAATGGCCCGGTCTGCGGCATTCAGACTGTCCAGCCCCTCGGCAACATCGGATGCCAGCGCTGTTTCCGCCTTGATCATGTCCCCGGCAATCGAGGAAAGCAGATCCAACTCCCCGAGCAACTGGTCGATCCCGACGGTGACATCCTCGCGGATCGAGCGGATGACGCCTTCCACCGAGTTCGTGAAAGCGCGCTTCTGGGTAAGTCCGAGCGACAGTTGGTCGCTGAGCCGTTTCAGCGTTTTCAGCGTTTCGTCCTGCAAGCGTTCCGCCGAGACGCCGCAATGGCCGGCAAGCCGGTGCTTGAGGCCGAGTTGGTCGAGCGCCGATTGCGTCGGACGGGATCCAAGGGCTGCAAGCTCACGCGCAAAATCCGATTTGCTGCCGGCAAAGGCTTCATGAACCAGTTCGAAGTTGCGGGGGATCCCGGCGATCTGATGTTTCAGCATGAAGACCGTGATCTTCTGGAGATCGTCTGCAATTCCGCTCATCAATTCGTCCTGATCATCCGATGAGTTGCGCTTGGTCTGTGGGAGGCCGGAACTATTCCCGCAGAATTGTGGTCTCGTAACACGGCACCACATACGAAACGGTTAAGGCAAAGGCCTGCTCAGGGGCTTCCGTTTTGCCTTTTGCTAAAGCGGAATTGCTCGAAATATGAGCGGGTTCCGCCCTTCGGTTAATTATATTTTAGAGATGTTTGTGGTTTGCTGAAGTTCTGAAAACCAGCTGGGGAAGAGCCTTCTCAGAACTCGACCGGCGAACATACGTAGGCACCATGAAGTCCCTTATTCCCGCTGTCTACTTCTCGCTGGCGGTCGCCGTTGTCGCTGTCATAGCGGCAAGGCCGTCCGGCCCCTTCGTCCTCGTTGTAACCTCACCCGCGGCACATGCGGCGGGTTCGATGGCAGTCATCGACCGGGCTGACGGTGCTTTCGTCTGGGCTGGAAGCGTCCCGTGGATGTCGGTCGCTTATTCGCAGGCTCCGGATTTTCCGGAGCGGCTTCTCGATGCGGGCGCTTTGCTCGTCATCAACCATGATCTGGCGCTTGGTTGCCTGCAAGGAATGAACACATGAATGAACTGAATAAGCTCAGAGACAGGATCTCCTACGGCATCGTCGGACTGCTCTGGATCAATTTTGCCCTGATCGTCATCCGCAATCTCGTCCGCGAGCAGGGTGTCGACTGGACCATGATCCTGGCCACTCTCGCCCTGTTGGTGCCGGCCACACTCTTGTGGACAAGGGATCGTACCGGCGCGACCACCCGCATGGTTACCTCCATGGCGAATGCGGCGACGGTCGCTGTTCTCGTTTTCGCCTTCCAGGGCTCGCCGCTCCAAATCGACATCCATATGTACTTCTTCGCGAGCCTGGCGATCTGTGCCGCCTGGATCGATTGGAAGGCGATTATCGGCTACGCCGCGCTCGTCGCGGTCCACCATCTGCTGCTGTATGTTGCGATGCCGCTGGCGGTCTTCCCGGGTGATTCCGACTTCTCGCGCGTCGTCCTGCATGCGGTGGTGCTGATCGTCCAGAGCATCGTCCTGATCGCTCTGACCTCGGCCGTCGTCAAGGCATTCGATGTCTCCGACAAGGCTGTTGCCGATGCAGTCGCTGCCGAGCGCGAGGCCGTAGAGATGGCCGATCACGTCAAGCGAACCGATGCCGCTGCCGATGCCGACCGCCGCAAGCGGGAAGCGGAAAAGGCGCGGGAAGCCGAAGCGGTGGACTACGCCGTTTCCGAACTGGCCAGATCGCTGCAGAAGCTGGCGGAGGGGGACCTCTCCTACCGCATCGACAGCGCCTTCTCAGGCCCGCTTGATGAGCTGCGCACGTCATTCAATGCATCGGTGCAGAAGCTCGAAGTCGTCGTTTCTCAGGTCGGTCAGGTGGCCTCAGTTCTCCGCAACGGTACGGGCCAGATCGGCCAGGCCAACAACGATCTCTCCGCCCGCAGCGAGCGCCAGGCCGCGTCGGTCGAGGAAACCGCGAGCGCGCTGTCCAGCGTGATGGCCACAGTGAAGGAAACCGCGTCTGTCGCGGATTCGGTCGGCAAGTTGGTCAACCAGGCAAGGATGGGTGCGGAACGATCCGGCACGATCGTAACCGACGCGGTCTCTGCCATGAGCCGTATCGAGCAATCGTCGCAGTCCATTTCGAATATCATCGGCGTCATCGACGAGATTGCCTTCCAGACCAATCTTCTGGCGCTGAACGCCGGCGTCGAAGCGGCGCGTGCCGGTGAGGCCGGAAAGGGTTTTGCGGTCGTCGCACAGGAGGTTCGCGAACTCGCTCAGCGCTCCGCCAATGCAGCGAAGGAGATAAAGACCCTCATCAACGCATCCGGGGAAGAAGTGCGCAACGGTGTGTCACTGGTCGACCAGGCCGGCGAGGCTTTGAGCACGATCGCGACCGAGGTTCAGTCGATCAGCCACGAGATCTCCAAGATCATCGATGGTGCCAAGACCCAGGCACAGGGCCTTGTCGAGATCGATCAGGCGGTCGGGCACATCGACAAGAACACCCAGCGGAATGCTGCGATGGTGGAGGAGTTGAGCGCTGCGATCCAGCAACTCGTCCAGGAGGCCACCACGCTGGATCACCTGATGGCGCAGTTCAAGACCGGATCGAAGACAGGTTCTGGAGCGCGTCGCGCGGCCTGACCGCAGCCAAGCCCATATCCGCACGAAAGACTTGGGGTCACGATTGTCGTGGCCCCATTTCCGTTTTAGAGCCCCGTCAGGCCTCTGTCGCGTCTCACAGCCACTGCTGGCCCTGGCTGCGGACGAAATAGATCAGGTCGAGGCTGAGGCTCGGCTTGCCCAGTCCGGTCAATCCGGCATGAACCTGCCCACGATGGTGGGTCTGGTGGTTGAAGACATGGGTGAGGGCCGGCCAGAGCTTATGGTTTACGCGTTCCGGCGATGTGACCGGCGTGTAGCTGAAGTCGCTATCCAGCCGCTCCGCAGTCAGGCTCTGCGCATAACGGATGATCCGCGTGTCTTCTTCCAGCCGAGCGGCCCGCAGATCCTCGAAGTCATCATAGGGGCGCTCATCTAGGGAGCGGGGCATCGGGCCTTCGCCGGTGAACCGGTTCAGCCAGATCCGGTCTGCGGTCAGGATGTGGCTGAGCGTGGCGAAGATTGATCCGAAGAAGGCGCCGGTGTCGCGGTGGAGTTCTTCGGTCGAGAGGTCTGCGACAGCAGAATAAAGCAGCCTGTTGGCCCAAGCATTGTAGTCCGCGAGCATCTGATAGTTCTGCATGGTACGCTCCTGATTGTGGTCCTGCATCCAGTCTAGCCGGCTTCGACCGAAATGGGGGTTATGGGTTCCATGACAAATGCTGATTTGCATCCGGCCCCGTGATCGGCTTTTTTGGTGCGAACCTAGGAGATCCCGATGACGATGACCCTCTATTCGCTGTGCGGCGCCGATGCCGCGCGTCCTTTCTCGCCCCATTGCTGGAAGACCGTGATGGCCCTCCACCACAAGGGCCTTGTATTCGAGGAGCGGCCGCTCGCCTTCACGGCGATCCCAACAATCGAGGGCGGGTTCTCAAAGACGGTTCCGATCCTTAGGGACGGTCAGGAACTGATCTCCGACAGCTTTCGGATCGCGCTCTATCTGGAGGAGGCCTATCCCGAGCAGCCGAGCCTGTTTGGCGGGCAGGGCGGTGTCGCCGCAGCACGCCTGGTGGAGGGCTATTCCCAGCATGTCGTCCATACCGCGATCACGAAGATCGCTCTCGTCGACATCCACGACATGCTGGCTCCCGCTGACCAGGCCTATTTCCGCAAGAGCCGTGAGGAAAGGCTCGGACGGACCTTGGAGGACATGGCCGCCGGTCGCGACGCCGCAGTTGCAGCCCTTCCGGCAGCGCTCCAGCCGCTCCGTCACATGCTGGGCTTCCAGCCTTTCGTCGGCGGCGCAACCCCGCTCTTCGGCGACTATATCCTGTTCGGTGCGCTGCAATGGCTGAGGGTCACCACGGGCGCCATCCACCTGCCGGCGGATGATCCAGTGAGCCTCTGGTTCGACCGTTGCCTCGAACTCCATGACGGCGTCGCCCATGCGGTCGCCTGACCGGTCAAAACCGTGTGATTGTGACGTCGTCGTGAAATTGTCGAAGCCCTCTTGTCTTCGTGATTCGGGGCGGGTAGATACCGCCCACTTTCCCTGACAGACAAAAGGATGAGACAGATGGCGATTGAACGCACCTTCTCGATGATCAAGCCCGATGCCACCAAGCGCAACCTGACCGGCGCCATCACCAAGGTTTTCGAAGACAACGGCCTGCGCGTCGTCGCTTCGAAGCGCGTTTGGATGAGCAAGCGCGAAGCTGAAGGCTTCTACGCCGTTCACAAGGAACGCCCCTTCTTCGGCGAACTGGTTGAAGGCATGACCTCGGGCCCGACCGTCGTTCAGGTTCTCGAAGGCGAAAACGCCATCCTGAAGAACCGCGAAATCATGGGCGCGACCAACCCGGCCAATGCCGACGAAGGCACGATCCGCAAGATGTTCGCCCTGTCGATCGGCGAAAACTCGGTTCACGGTTCGGACGCTCCGGAAACCGCTGCCCAGGAAATCAGCTACTGGTTCGCCGACACCGAAATCGTTGGCTGAATCGCATCCTGAGGCTGAAGCCTCAAGACGTTGGACAGATTAAAGAACCGGGGCCGAAAGGCTCCGGTTTTTTCATGCCGCCATGTGCGCGAGACAAGGGAAGGCACACGTCGGCTCGGCCAACGCGTGAGCGATCCTGCCAAGTCGAGATCGATTGGCGGCTGTGGCAGTTCATGCGAGGCTACTCGCTTATCGGCTCCAGCGATCCCGTGCCGTATCGTCGGCGTCCTTTGCCGCGACCCAATCGCCGCTGGTGCCATCTTGCGCGTGTTCCTTCTTCCAGAACGGCGCTGAGGTCTTGAGGAAGTCCATGACGAAATTGGCGCCGTCGAAGGCAGCCTGTCGATGCGGGGCGGCGGCAATGACGAGGACGATCTGTTCCCCCGCCTCGATCCGCCCGAAACGGTGGATGGCAGTGAGCCCCAGCAGCGAGAAGCGATCGATCGCAAGTTCCGCGATCCGGGTCATCTCTGTTTCCGCCATGCCCGGATAATGTTCGAGTTCGAGCGCCGAAAGCGTTCCCGCCTCGTCGCGGCAAAGGCCGACAAAGGAAACGAGCGCTCCAATGTCCTTGCGCCCGGCTGAGAGAACCTGCGACTCGGCTGCCGGATCGAAATCCTCGCGCTGGACGCGGATGGTGGGGGCGGGCCTGATCGTCACGGCTTGTCCTCCAGCGGGCGCCTCTCAGCCGCCGGTCATCGGCGGGAAGATGCCGATCTCACGGGCGCCAGCAATCAGTTCGTTATGATCGACATGTTCCTGGTTGACGGCGACCCGGATCGCCTTGGGAAAGCGCAGCGCTTCCTCATAGCCTTCGGCGAGGGTCCCAAGCCAGGATACCAGCTCGCCGGCGGTCTTGACCTCGGCCGGGATCTCCAGCTCTTCCTCGCCCTTGCCGATCCGCTCGCGAACCCAGGCGAAGTAGACAACCTTCACCATCTCAATCCACCATGTGCTTCGCGCCGGCGCGGAAATAGTCGTAGCCGGTATAGATGGTCAGGATGGCGGCGATCCAGAGAAGCGCGATGCCGATATGGGTGGCGAGGCCAAACTCGACATAGGGTAGAATTTTATCCCCCGCCGGGCCGGCCAGAAGGAAGGCGAGTGCGAACATCTGCGCGGTCGTCTTCCACTTGGCGATCTGGGTAACTGGCACGGACACCTTGAGCGCCGCCAGATACTCACGCAGGCCCGAGACCAGGATCTCGCGGCAGAGAATGGTGATGGCGGCCCAGAGCGACCAGCCCGCGATCGTGCCATCCGCCGCCATCAGGAGCAGCACCGAAGCGATCAGAAGCTTGTCGGCGATCGGGTCCAACATCTTGCCGATATTGGATGTCTGGTTCCAGATGCGTGCCAGATAGCCGTCGAGATAGTCGGTGATCGAGGCGACGACAAAGATCGTCAGCGCCGTCCAGCGGGCGAAGTCGGAGCTCTGAAGTCGGCCTTCCAGGAAGAAGCACACGACGATGAGCGGCACGGCGAGAATGCGAGCGTAGGTCAGTAGATTCGGAATGTTGTATGCGCGCGAAGCCATGATGCCCTGTCTTTGAAGTCTGGTGCTCTGAGTGATGTGATGGGTTTCCGTCGAGGCCGTCAACTCAAGAATTCTGAATCGTCTGTATCATCATCTCGACCCCGGATGCGTCGTTTCCGTGTCAGTCACCCCTGCTTTCGTGAAAATGGTTGTAGATCAGCAGCGCAACCGCTTCCGAGATGCCCTCGACAGCCATCAAGTCGCTGACCGCGGCGCGGGATACAGCCTTGGCCGTGCCGAAATGCTGCAGCAGCGCCCGTTTGCGCGTCGGTCCGATACCGGCGATCTCGTCGAGCGGGTTCTTGACCATTTCCTTCTTGCGCCGCGCCCGGTGTGAGCCGATTGCAAACCGATGCGCTTCGTCGCGCATGCGCTGGATGAAGTAGAGAACCGGGTCGCGCGGTGGCAGCGTGAAGTCGGGCTTGCCCTCGACGAAGAAGCGCTCGCGGCCCGCATCGCGATCCACACCCTTGGCAACGCCGATGGCAATCACGCTCTCGGTGATATCGAGATCGGCAAGGATCTTGCGCACTGCACTCATCTGGCCCTGGCCACCGTCAATCAGAATGACATCAGGCCAGGCGGGGAAGGGGCTGTCCCCAGAGTCTTCCGGGGTCGCGCTGCGGTCCGGCTTCCCTTCTTCCTTCAGCAGGCGCGAGAAGCGTCGGGTCATCACTTCGCGCATCATGCCGAAGTCATCTCCGGGCGTGATGTCGGTCGATTTGATGTTGAACTTTCGGTACTGCCCCTTCACGAAGCCTTCCGGCCCCGCGACCACCATGCCGCCCACCGCATTGGTGCCCATGATATGGGAGTTGTCGTAGATCTCGATGCGGCGCGGCACGTAAGGCAGCTGAAAGGTCTCGGCGAGACCGGCCAGCAGACGCGACTGCGACGCGGTTTCGGCAAGCTTCCGCCCATGTGCCTCGCGGGCATTGGCATTCACGTGATCGACGAGATCCTTCTTTTCCCCGCGCTGCGGCACGCTGATCGAAACCTTGTGCCCGGCCTTTTCCGACAGGGCGGAGGCGAGCAGGTCCTGCTCCTCGACCTCTTCGGACAAGAGGATCAGCCGCGGCACTGGCTTGTCGTCGTAGAACTGCGCCAGGAACGAGTTGAGCACTTCGGCTGCGCTCAGTTGCGGATCGGCCTTCGGGAAATAGGCCTGATTGCCCCAGTTCTGGCTGGCGCGGAAGAAGAAGACCTGAATGCAGGACAGCCCGCCTTCGTGATGGATGGCAAAGACATCGGCCTCGTCCACACCTGCCGGATTGATGCCCTGATGGCTCTGCACATGCGACAGACCCGCGAGACGATCACGGAACACGGCGGCGCGCTCGAAGTCGAGATCCTCGGCCGCCTCGTTCATCGCGCGCGCCATGGCTTCCTTGACGTTCTGGCTCTTGCCCGACAGGAAGTCCTTCGCTTCGCGCACCAGGCCAGCATAGTCCTGATCGCTGATCTCATGCGTGCACGGACCCGAACAGCGCTTGATTTGATAAAGCAGGCAGGGTCGCGTGCGGCTCTCGAAGACGCTGTCGGTGCAGGTGCGCAGAAGGAAGGCGCGCTGCAGCGAATTGATCGTGCGGCCAACCGCACTCGCCGAAGCAAAGGGGCCGAAATAGTCGCCCTTGCGGGCGCGCGCCCCGCGGTGCTTGTAGATGGCGGGCGATCGGCTGTCGCCGGTGATCAGAATATAGGGAAAACTCTTGTCGTCGCGCAGAAGCACGTTGAAGCGCGGGCGTAGGCGCTTGATCAGGTTGGCTTCGAGCAGCAGCGCCTCGACCTCGGTGCGGGTCGTGACGAACTCCATGTGCACGGTGTCCCGCACCATGCGTGACAGACGGTTCGAGTGAACGCGGCCCTGGGCATAATTGCTGACACGCTTCTTCAGGCTGCGCGCCTTGCCGACATACATGACCTCGCCGGCCTTGTTCAGCATGCGGTAGACGCCGGGCGCATTGGGCAGCCGCTTGACGAATTCGGCAATCAGGTCAGCGCCGGTGAGCCCTGTTTCATCAAGGCCGTCGACATGCCAGTCGATCTCGATGCCGGGGCGGGTGGCATCCACCTCCGCCACAACGTCGTCGTCATCTTCTTCCGAACCGTCATAGAGAATGCCGCCATCGGGCAGCTTTCCTCCATTCATTCATTGATCTCCGTGCCGTGCCAAATCAGATGCTGGCCCCCATCCAAGGCGATCATTTGGCCGGTGATCGACGGCGTGTCAAAAAGAAAGCGGATCGTGCGGCCGAATTCATCGAGCGAGGGGCCGCGCTTGAGGGGCAGGCTGTCGATCTGCGCCTGAAAATCCTCCGGCCGCTGCCGTTCTGAGATCAAGCTGGGCCCGGGACCGATCGCATTCACCCGAACGCGAGGCGAAAAGGCCTGGGCCAGCGTTTGCGTTGCTGTCCAGAGGGTCGATTTCGACAGCGTATAGGAAAAGAAGGTCGGCTTCAGCGCCAGGACGCGCTGATCGATGATGTTGACGATCAGGCCTGCGCTGTCCTCGGGCAGCGCCTTGACGAGCGCGCCACTGAGGATCGCCGGCGCGCGGACATGCACATTGAAATGCCGATCGAAGATTTCGGGATCGAAATCGATGGCGGAATCATCCTCGAAGATCGAGGCATTGTTGACGAGCAGCCCGACAGGCCCGAATTCGGTTTCCGTCTGCGCAATCAGCGATCCGGTCTCGGAAATGTTACCAAGGTCCGCCTTCAGCGCGATTGCCCGTTTTCCCTCGGATCGCAATGTGTGGGCCACGGCCTCTGCCTCATCCAGCGAACCGTTGGCATGCAATGCCACGGCAAAGCCATGGGCCGCCAAGTCTTCGGCGATGGCGCGGCCAAGTCGTTTTGCGGATCCGGTGACCAAAGCCACCTTCGGGATGCCGTTTTGCATGTGTCTTACCTTATGCTGTCAGTGGTGTTGCGCTGCATATATGGCGCCGAGGCGACATTTAAACGGGGCATTCCTGAAACTTTGCCCGGGGTTTGCTTTGTGGGGTCCGCGTATAACGTAAGTATAATTTGATGGAATCTTCAATAAATCGCGTAAAGCATTTGTTATGGTTAACGAATCGTTTGTGTCTTTTAAGCAACGTCCCGATTTGGTCATGGCGATGCCACAATGAATTCACATTTCCGCTCTTTCATTTCCTCAATTTCTATTCATCTAGACAGTCGGAACGGACAGATTACCCACTAACGTTCAGGCCGCCGTTGGTTCTTAGTGAAGAGCGGCCGGGAACCGAAAGGAGACTAACATGCGTACCCTCAAGATCATGCTTCTGGCATCCGCCACCTCCGTCGCAGCTTTCGCCGCCCAGGCAGCTGACGCCATCTACCAGGCACCGGAAGCCCCGGCTGCCGCCGAATCCTACTCTGCGCCGGCAGGCAACTGGTCGGGTGCCTATGTCGGTGGTGGTCTGACCTACGACTTCGGCAAGTTCACCGGCTCGAACAACGGCCGTGACGCCAAGGACCTCGGCGGCACCCTGTACGGCGGTTACAACATGCAGAATGGCTCGATCGTATACGGTGCTGAAGCCGACATCAGCTACAATGGCGAAGAAGGCAATGCTGGCACCCAGGCTGGCGTCGCTGGCGGCCTGACTGGCACCCAGGGCGTCAACGGCTCGGTCCGCGGTCGCGTCGGTTACGACCTGAACCCCTTCCTGGTCTATGGTACGGCTGGTCTGGCTGTTGCCAACCATGAGCTGTCCGGCGCCGGAACCGATGACGAGAAACTGGCAGCCGGTTACACGGTTGGTGCCGGTGTCGAGACCTTCGTCACCGACAACATCACGGCACGCGTCGAGTATCGCTACAGCGACTACCAGAAGCGCGACTTCAACCTCGGTGGTTCGACCATTTCCCGTGGCTTCGACGACCACTCGGTCAAGGTCGGCATGGGCGTGAAGTTCTGATCCACGCGATCCAGAAATGAAGAAAAGCCGGGCATCGTCCCGGCTTTTCTGTTTCTGGTTGGTAGCTTCGGGCGATCAGGCCTTCGGGCGCAGAGCCGGGTAGGGCTCGAAAGCCTTCGCGAACTTGGCCGGCCATTCCGTGAGCGCGGCCCGACCATTTTCCCATTCGCCGGGGAAGCGCAACATCAGGTAGCCGAGGGTGGACGCCAGCGCAAAGTGGCCGCCATGCAGCTTCTTTCCGATCTTTGGCAGGTGCTTGTCGAGATGATCGAGGCTGCGGTTGATCTTCGCCCATTGCCGGTCGATCGCATCCTGGCTGACGAGTTCCGGCGGCCGGAAGCGCTTTTCGTAGACGATGGCCAGCAGGCTGTCGCAGATACCGTCGGACAGGGCCTCGAGCACATCCGCTTCGGTCCGCTTCTCGTCCTTTTTTGGATAAAGACGTTTGTCGGACGCGCGATGCAGATATTGCATGATCGCGCGGCTGTCGAAGATGGCCGTTCCGTCGTCGGTGATCAGCGTCGGGATCTTGCCGAGGGGATTGGCGTCGACGAGTTCCGACGGGTTTTCCGCCGTGTTGACCCTGACCTCTTCCAGTTCGATGCCAAGATGGCGGGCCGCCATGCGAACCTTGGACGAATAGGGCGAGGCGGGCGCGAAGAGCAGCTTCATGATGGTTTCCTGTGGCTCTCGTGGCGAGTTAACGCGTAGGCGGGATAGTGATCTCGGAGCGGCGGCACGACCGGCTGTCGACCTCAGGGCAGGCGCGGAAGCCAAGCGACCGGTCGAGGCATATCCTGACTTCGTCGACTCTCTCCCTATCACAGGTCACGGCGACTGCCGAGCGGGTGAGCCCCGGATTGCTGCGGATGAAGGCCGCCTCCACGGCCTGCGGTGATGTCCGGCTTTCGATGTCCACATTGGAAAGCTCGGTCGGAAGGCGAATGGTATCATGCGCTTGGCGCACGAGTTTGAAGTAATCGGTCATGCCGAGCCCCGAACAGGAGCCATGTTTCCGCCACTGGTGGCCAATCAGCCCCATGCTCGGCATGATGTCGATGACGGTTCGCCCGATCCGCTCGGGGACACGGCTGCCTTCCGGTGTCGGGCAATTCTCCGGCCAGCCCGTTTCATTCTGCGGCCAAAGCCCGTGCACCACCCATCCGAAGTCCTTGCCCGCGCCGCATTGCTCGCGGTTGCGGCCGGCAGCTTCGCCGTCACAGAAGGTCGGCGACCAGGAAAGCGCCAGCACGTAGAAATCGAACCCGCTGCCTTGCGGCGCTTCCGGGGTGTCCGTCCCCTTTGCCGGCTGACGCTGTTCGGGAGAGCGAGGCGGGGCAGTTTCTGTTGATGACGCAATTGGCGTGGACCGTTCGGCGGGACCGTCTGCCGGCAGCAGACTGTAGACGACCGAAGCCGCAAGCAGCAGGCCGAAGGCGAAAAGACCGGTATAGCGTCCCATGCGCTGCTCGGCTCCCGCTCAGTCTTCGCCGCGCAGCCAGAAGCAGCGATGTGAGGCGTATCGATCCTGCGCCATCAGCCGCTTCAGTTCCGGCAGCACCAGATGCATTTCGTCCTTCAGCGTGAAGGGCGGGTTGACGATGACGAGGCCGGTGCCGGAAAGGCCCGTCTGCTCGCGGTCGCTTTTCACATGCAACTCGGCGCAGAGCATTTTGGGTATGCCAAGCGCCTGTAGGGCCTCGTGGAATTCCTTGATCGGCGCGCCCTTCTTGATCGGATACCAGAGGCAGTAGACGCCATTGGCAAAGCGGCGATGCGCCTTGGCAAGCCCGTCCACCAGCCGCTCGTATTCGCCCTCGATCTCGAAGGGCGGATCGACCAGCACGATGCCGCGCTTTTCCTTCGGCGGCAGATGCGCATTCAGTGTCAGCCAGCCGTCGAGTTCGGTCACGCGGACCTGGAAATCGCCCTCGAACAGCCGCGAAAGCGCCCGCGCGTCTTCGGGATGCAGCTCCATGGCGGAGAGCCTGTCCTGCGGGCGGAAGAGATCGCGGGCGAGCTTCGGCGAGCCCGGATATTTGCTAAGCGGGCCGCCGGTCTCACGATCCGGATTGAGCGCCTTCACCGCATCGAGATAGGGCGCCATGATCTCCGCGACCTTTTCCGGCAGCTCCGCATCAATGATCTTGCCGATGCCTTCAAGCCATTCGCCGGTTTTCTGCGCTTCTTCGGAGGAGAGATCGTAGAGCCCGATCCCGGCATGGGTGTCGAGCACGCGGAACGCCTTGTCCTTCTGCTGCAAATAGACGATCAGCCGCGACAGGACGAGGTGCTTCAAGACATCGGCGAAATTGCCCGCGTGATAGATGTGGCGATAATTCATTGATCGTTCCGATGGCAGTGATGAATTGTTCGAATGGGGCTTTTGAGCGTTCAGGCCTTGGCCTATAACGGCCCCATGAACATCCAGAGCCCCATCCGAAACCGGTCGGTCGGTCATACGGCCTGTCCGCATGACTGTCCATCCACCTGCGCGCTTGACGTCGAGCTGACCGAGGACGGTCGCATCGGCCGTATGCGCGGCGCGACCGAGAACAGCTATACGGCGGGCGTCATCTGCGCCAAGGTCGCGCGTTATGCCGAGCGGCTTTACCATCCCGACCGCCTGATCAAGCCGGTGCGCAGGGCAGGGGCCAAGGGGGCAGGTCAGTGGCAGGATGTCACCTGGGAGGCGGCCCTCGACGAGATCGCCGACGCCTTCGTCAAGGCCGAGCAGCGCCACGGCTCGGAAGCCGTCTGGCCATATTTCTACGCCGGCACCATGGGTCTCGTGCAGCGCGATTCCATCGAACGCCTGCGCCACGCCAAGAAATATTCCGGCTTCTTCGGCTCGATCTGTACCAATATGGCCTGGACCGGCTATGTCATGGGCACCGGCACGCTGCGCGGCCCGGACCCGCGTGAAATGGCGGTCTCCGATTGCGTCGTCATCTGGGGCACCAATGCGGTGGCGACACAGGTCAATGTCATGACCCATGCGATCAAGGCGCGGAAAGACCGTGGCGCGAAGATCGTGGTCGTCGACATCTACGACAATCCGACGATGAAGCAGGCCGATATGGCCCTCATCCTCAAGCCCGGTACGGATGCGGCGCTCGCCTGCGCCGCCATGCATGTCGCTTTCCGCGATGGCTATGCGGACCGCGCCTACATGGCGAAGTTCGCCGATGATCCGGCAGGACTGGACGCGCATCTCAAGGACAAGACGCCGGAATGGGCCTCGGCGATTACGGGCCTCTCGGTTGAGGAGATCGAGGCTTTCGCCCGCCTGGTCGGCCAGACGAAAAAGACCTATTTCCGCCTCGGCTACGGTTTCACCCGCAGCCGCAATGGTGCAGTTTCCATGCATGCAGCCCTGTCGCTCGCGACCGTGCTCGGCGCCTGGCAATATGAGGGCGGCGGAGCCTTCCACTCGAACAGCGACATCTTCCAGCTCAACAAGGCCGAGCTGATGGGCACGGCCATGGTCGACCCCGAGATCCGCATGCTCGACCAGTCGCAGATCGGCCGCGTCCTGACCGGTGACGCCGAGGCGCTTCGCCATCGCGGTCCGGTTGATGCGCTGATCATCCAGAACACCAACCCGGTGAATGTCGCGCCCGAGCAGCGGCTGGTGAAACAGGGCTTCCTGCGCAACGACCTCTTCGTTGCCGTGCACGAGCAGTTCATGACCGAGACGGCGGAACTGGCCGATATCGTCCTGCCCGCGACCATGTTCGTCGAGCATGACGATATCTATCGCGGCGGCGGCCAGAGCCATATCCTGCTCGGACCGAAGCTCGTCGATGCGCCACCTCTGGTCCGCACCAATCTCTTCGTCATCGAGGAACTGGCCAAACGCCTCGGCATCGCTGATCGCCCCGGCTTCGGCAAGACCGAGCGCGAGCACATCGAGCGTATGCTCTATATCAGCGGCAAGCCGGATTTCGACACGCTGATCGAGGACAAGTGGCTCGACTGCCAGCCGGCTTTCGAGGACGCACACTACCTGAACGGCTTTGCCCATCCCGACGGCAAGTTCCGCTTCAAGCCGGATTGGGAAGGAACGCCAGCCCCGAACAAGCCGCCGGCAAGGCTCGGCTCGCTCGGTCCCGTGAAGGAATTGCCTGTCTATCCTGACCAGGTCGATCTGATCGAAGTGGCCGATGCAGAACATCCCTTCCGCCTCGCGACCTCGCCGGCGCGTAACTTCCTCAACTCCACCTTCGCCGAGACCAAGACCTCGCGCGACAAGGAAGGTCGCCCCGAGGTCATGGTCAATCCGGCCGACGCCTTGAGCCTTGGCCTCGTTGACGGTGACGTGGTGCGATTGGGCAATGTCAGGGGCGAACTCCGCATCCACGCGAAGATCACCGATGCGGTGAAACCAGGCGTGCTGGTGGCCGAGGGCCTCTGGCCGAACAAGTCCCATCTCGACGGTGAGGGTATCAACGTCTTGACCGGTGCCGACCCGGCAGCCCCGCATGGCGGTGCCGCCTTCCACGACAACAAGGTCTGGATGAGAAAAGCCTGAAGACATGAGCATTTTCGACAAGGCCCGGATTGCGATCCTGGAAGACAAGACGCTGTGGAAGGGCTGGAGCCACCTGCGCGGCATCACCTTCGACTTCTTCCGCGAAGGCAGGGCGCCGCATCGGCTCACCTGGGAGGTCTTCGACCGGTGGAATGCCTCGGCCATTCTGCTGCACAATGTCGAACGCGACACCGTCACCCTGGTGCGCCAGCTGCGCATCGCAGTCCATCTGAGCGGCGAGCATCCCTATCTGCTCGAGGTTCCGGCAGGCTTTATCGACGACGGTGAAACCGCGTTGCAGGCGGCGCTACGTGAGGCGCAAGAGGAGACCGGCTACCGGATCGCCAAGGCCACCCCTGCCTACGCCGCCTACATGTCTCCCGGTTCGGTCACCGAAAAGCTCCACGGCTTCTACGCTGCCGTGACCGATGCCGACCGGATTGCCGACGGTGGCGGGCTCGACGACGAGCAGGAAGACCTCGAAGTCGTCGAACTGAGCTTCACGGAAGCCTTGGAAATGGTCGAGGCCGGCGAGATCATTGACGCGAAGACGATCATGCTGCTGCAATGGGCAGCGTTGCGGCGGAGTGCCGGGGGCGCTTAATCGTCCAGCGTCGCGATGTAACCGCCGGTCTGTCGCGCCCACAGGCGGCTATAGAGGCCACCCGAGGACAGAAGATCGTCTGGTCTTCCTTCCTCGATGATCCGCCCCTTGTCGAGCACGACGATGCGGTCCATGCGGGCGATCGTGGAAAGCCGATGGGCGATGGCGATCACTGTCTTGCCCTGCATCAGAAGGTCGAGCTTCTCCTGGATGGTCGCCTCCGCCTCACTGTCGAGCGCTGACGTTGCCTCGTCCAGAACCAGGATCGGCGCATCCTTGAGCAGCACGCGGGCGATGGCGACGCGCTGACGCTGACCGCCTGAGAGCTTGACGCCACGATCCCCGACATATGCCGCATAACCGGTGCGTCCCTCACTGTCCTTCAGGTCGGCGATGAAGGCATCGGCCTGAGCAAGGCGTGCTGCGGTTTCCAGCTCTGCCTGTGTTGCCCCCGGCCGGCCATAGAGGATGTTGTCGCCGACCGAGCGATGCAGCAACGATACATCCTGAGCAATGAAACCGATCTGCTCGCGGAGGCTCGCCTGGGTCACTTCGGCGACATCCTGTCCATCGATGACAATGCGTCCGCCATCGATGTCGTAGAGGCGTAGCAGCAGGCTCACCAGCGTGGTCTTGCCGGCGCCGGACAAACCCACGAGCCCAACCTTCTCGCCGGCTGAAACCGCAAGCGACAGGTCGTGAATGACCTGCTGGCCATCGTGATACTCGAAATTCACTCTTTCAAAGCGGATCTCTCCGTGCGTGACGGTGAGCGCCTTCGCCCCCGGCAAATCAACCACGGTCGGCGGCGTGGTCATGACCGGCATGGCGTCGCGAATTGTGCCGATCGCTTCGGAAATCTGTTGGCCGAGATTGAGGAAGCCCCGGGAGTTGGAGGCCAGCCGCTGGGTGATGGTTATCGCAGCGACGAATTCGCCGAGTGTGACGAAGCCATCGGCAATCCCCCAGAGGCTGACTGCAAATATGGCGATGAACAACAAGGTGTTGGAGGAAATGACCAGGAGATCTGCCGTAAGGCCGATGCGGCGCTCACGATACTGAGCGGTCATCGAGCGCTCCATCACGCGCCGCAGCGCACCGGCCTCGCTGTCCTCGGCGGCAAAGAGCTTGACCGTCTGGATATTGCTGTAGAGGTCGGTCATCTCCCCGACCACTCGGCTGCGTGCCCGCGCCGCCGTCTTGGCCGTTGCGCTGAACTGCGGCACGGCCTGTTTTGCGATCACGGCATTCATGGCGATCCACACAAGGACCGGGAGCGTCAACGGCCAGGACAGCGCCGTCAGAAGCACGACCGAACCGACCATCTGCACAAAGAAGATTGGCAGCGTGCGGACCGCCGCCGCCATCTGTTGCTTGACGGCCCCCGCCACCTGAGCGATCCGGCTGGCCACCTGGCCCGAAAACTGGTCATGGAAGAAGCCGAGATCCTGGCTTTCGACCGCCTTGTGGCCATGCCACTGGATGAGTGTGGGAAGGCTGACGCTGAGGACATGGACGCCCAATGCATTGCAGAGAAAGATCAGCAGCGGCAGAACTGGGAAAAAGAGTGCGACGAAACCAGCGAGTGGCCAGCGATGGGCATCGAGATAGGGAAGCAGACCTTGGCTGGAGATGCCGTCGATCAGGTGTGAGACACCCCAGAGGACAGTCAGGTTGACGATCTCGACGCTGGCTGACAGGCCAAGCACGACCAAACACGACTTCGGTGCGTATGCGACGAAATGCAGGATCAGCCGCAGGGGACCATCACTCGGAATCCTTCGATACGGTACTTCGAGCGGTCGGAGCAGCCTTTCAAAGGGGGTGAAAATCCGATCGGAAAACGTCATGAGAGGTCCCTGGCAACAGCTTTACGTGATCAAAATGAGAACACGAATAGAGCTGAGTCCAGCGGGGAGAGGAACCCTTAGATTTAAACGGGGGGGTGAATAGATCGCAAGCCAGGCCTCAGGCGCTGATCAACCTGGCTTCCGCATCCGTCTCCGAAGCCAGACGTTCGACGCTGCCATCGGCAAGCATGGAGACGCTGCCGGAGGCAACGAGCTTCAGTGCCGCCGCATAGGTTTGGTGCTCTACCGTCAATACGCGTGCAGCAAGCGTCTCTGCCGTGTCATCGATCAGCACCGGCACGACCGCCTGCGCAATAACAGGCCCCTCATCCATGCCTTCGGTGACGAAATGCACCGTGCAGCCCGCAACCTTCATGCCGGCATCGATCGCCCGCTGATGGGTGTTAAGGCCGGGGAAGAGCGGCAGCAGGGAAGGGTGGATGTTGAGGATCCGGCCGGTATGCGGACGGATGAAGTCGCCGGATAGCAGGCGCATATAGCCGGCAAGGCAGATCAGGTCGGGGCCGATGTCGGCAAGGGCGGCGAGGATTGCGGCCTCGTGTTCCGCCTTCGAGCCATAGGCTTTGCGCTCGAATACGCGTGTCGGAATGCCGAGCGCTTCCGCCTTGGCGAGGCCGCCGGCCTCAGGCTTGTCGGAGAAGACCGCGACGATCTCGGCTGGATAATCCGCCGCTTCGCAAGCCCTGGCCAGCGCCAGCATGTTCGACCCGCCGCCGGAGATGAAGCCGACGACGCGTTTGCGTGGTCCGCTCATAGGGCGAGCGTACCCTTGTAGGTCACGCCATGCGCACCCTCTTCGCGGGCGATCATGCGGCCGAGACGGGCAACGGTCTCACCTTCGGCTTCCAGCGCCTTCGTCACCTCGTCCACCTTGTCGGCGGAGACGACGACGATCATGCCGATGCCACAGTTGAAGGTCCGCAGCATTTCGTTCTGGGCAACGCCGCCGGTCTTGGCGAGCCAGGAGAAGACGGCCGGAACCTGGAAGGAGGAGAGATCGATCTCGGCAGCGAGGTGCTTCGGCAGCACGCGCGGAATGTTCTCAGGGAAGCCGCCGCCGGTGATATGGGCGAGTGCTTTGAGCGCCTTGGTTTCCTTGATCGCCTTCAGGAGCGGCTTCACATAGATGCGGGTCGGGGTCAGAAGCGCTGCACCCAGCGACTGGCCCTCAGCGAACGGAGCCGGCGCATCCCAGGCAAGGCCCGAGACTTCGACGATCTTGCGCACCAGCGAGAAGCCGTTGGAATGCACGCCCGAGGATGAGAGCCCGAGGATCACGTCGCCTTCGGCAATGTTACCCGATGGCAGCAACTCGCCGCGCTCGGCAGCACCCACGGCAAAGCCGGCAAGGTCGTAGTCACCCTTCGAATACATGCCCGGCATTTCGGCGGTCTCGCCGCCGATCAGCGCGCAGCCTGCCTCGCGGCAGCCGGCGGCAATGCCCTGAACGATCGCCGCACCCTGATCCGGATCAAGCTTGCCGGTGGCGAAATAGTCGAGGAAGAGAAGTGGCTCAGCACCCTGGACGACGAGATCGTTCACGCACATGGCGACGAGATCGATGCCGACGGTGTCGTGGATATTGGCGTCGATGGCGATCTTCAGCTTGGTGCCGACGCCGTCGTTTGCCGCAACCAGGATCGGATCCTTGAAGCCGGCGGCCTTCAGATCGAAGAGCCCGCCGAAGCCGCCGATCTCGCCATCCGCACCCGGACGGCGCGTCGACTTCACGGCCGGCTTGATCTTCTCGACCATCAGGTTGCCCGCGTCGATGTCGACGCCCGCATCGCTATAGGTCAACCCGTTCTTGCCAGCCTGGCTCATGCCTGCCTCCGATCCTGCGAGAATTTCGGCTGGCCATGGCATGAAGAGCCCTCGGATGCAAGCTGCGAGCCGCAGAAGCCCACGATTTCCCGGGCATTCTGGCCCGCGATTGCATCTTGTCACTGCCGATCGGGTGGCAGTTCTTGACCAAGGCTTCTGCGGTAACCTATCTCCTACTGTGGCGCCGCAGCATGGTTTGCGGTCCTGCACAGGGCTCGAACTTCGAACGGAGACGCACATGGCTCACAACATCAGTGCAATCGGCCTCCGCCGCCAGGTCTTCTTCTGGCTGCTGACGCTTGCGATATTCGTCGCCTTCCTGATGTTGTTCTCGTCGATCCTTCTGCCCTTCATCGCCGGAATGGCGCTCGCTTATTTCCTCGATCCGGTCGCCGATCGGCTGGAGCGGATCGGTTTGAGCCGCCTGATGGCGACGGTGGTCATTCTCGTCTCTTTCGTTGTCGTCTTCGTGATGTCGCTGATGATCATAATCCCCGTGCTTGCCAGCCAGCTCAATGAGTTCATCCAGCGCGTGCCCGCATATGTCACGCAACTGCAGACCTTCATTGCGACCTCGAATGCCTCGTGGCTGCCGGATTGGGTGGATGGTCAGATGGGCACGATCCGGGAGAACTTCTCTCGTTATTTGAGCGAAGGCGTCGGCTTCCTCGGCACGCTTGTCGAGCAGATCTGGAATTCCGGCAAGGCGCTGCTCGACATCGCCTCGCTGCTGGTGGTCACACCTGTCGTTGCCTTTTACCTGCTGCTCGATTGGGACCGCATGATCGAGAAGGTCGATAGCTGGGTGCCGCGCCACCAGCTCGGCACAGTGCGCCAGCTCGCGACCGAACTCGATAACACGATTGCCGGCTTCGTGCGCGGTCAGGGTTCTCTCTGCCTGATCCTCGGTATTTTCTATGCGGTCGCGCTTTCGGCCGCTGGCCTGAATTTCGGCCTCCTGATCGGCTTCTTTACCGGTATGATCAGCTTCATCCCCTATGTCGGATCGACAGTCGGCCTGCTCCTGTCGCTCGGTGTCGCACTTGTGCAGTTCTGGCCGGATTTCATCTGGGTCGGCGTGATCGCCGGCATCTTCTTCCTCGGCCAGTTCATCGAGGGCAATATTCTGCAGCCGAAGCTCGTCGGCAAAAGCGTTGGCCTGCACCCGGTCTGGCTGATGTTCGCCCTCTTTGCTTTCGGTGCGCTCTTCGGCTTCGTCGGTGTTCTGGTGGCCGTGCCCGCGGCCGCGGCCGTCGGCGTACTTGTTCGTTTCGCGATCTCGCGTTATCTTGACAGCGATCTCTATTACGGAACCTCGGTCGTCATCGCGCCGCCTTCCCAGCCCGTTGGCGAGATCGCATCCCCAAGCTCCAAAGACGTGCCCGAGGCATGAATGACTGACGCCAAGATGGCTCCCGAAAAGCGTGGAGCCGCCGAACAATTGCCGCTCGCCTTCGAGCATGGTTCGGCGACCGGTCGTGACGACCTGCTCGTTTCCGAACGTATGGCCGCTGCCGTGTCGATCGTCGATGCCTGGCCGAACTGGCCGTCGCCGGTGGTGATCCTGACCGGGCCGGAAGGCTCGGGAAAATCTCACCTCGCCCAGATTTTTCGCGACACCAGCGGCGCGACGGATATCGTGCTGCAACCCGGACAGGGCGCGTCGCAGGTGGCAGCCGCAGGTCCGGTGCTCCTCGAGGATGCCGACCGCGCCGGCTTCGACGAGGTCGAGCTCTTCCATGTCATCAATGCCGTGCGTCAGCATGGTACGACGCTGCTGATCACCTCGCGCAGCTTTCCCCCGTCCTGGAACGTCGCGCTCCCGGATCTGAATTCGCGCCTGAAGGCGGCCACGGTCGTGGAAATCGGAGCGCCGGATGAAGACCTGCTCGGCCAGCTGATCACCAAGCTGTTCGCCGACCGCCAGCTTTACATCGATGACAAGATCGTCGGTTATATCGTCAGCCGTATGGAGCGTTCCTTCTTGGCCGCTCAGGTTGTCGTCGATCGCATGGACAAGCTGGCGCTGGCGCGCCGGGCCAAGATCAGCCGCAGCCTGGCTGCGGAGGTTCTGGAAACGCTGGAGGCGGCAGACGCCCAGGAGTAGTCGTCACAGATCTGTCGTTAAATTGTTATAATCGGCACCAACGATAACCAAGGGGCGAATCATGGACAGCGCAGTACACGGCACAGATGGCGAAACCGGTCTGGAGGTGGCGCCGGCCGAGGACCTGCTGTCCAGCCCGCTACGCTTCATAAATCGCGAATTCTCCTGGCTGCAGTTCAACCGGCGTGTCCTCGAGGAAACCCTCAACACCGCCCATCCACTGCTGGAACGTATTCGCTTCCTGTCGATCTCTGCAGCGAACCTCGACGAGTTCTTCATGGTCCGCGTCGCCGGTCTCGAAGGGCAGGTGCGGCAGGGCATCGTCGTCAAGAGTCCCGATGGAAAGACCCCGGCCGAGCAGCTCGACGACATCCTCAAGGAAATCGATAATCTGCAGATGGAGCAGCAAGCCTCGCTTGCCGTACTGCAGCAGTATCTCGCTCAGGAGGAGATCCTGATTGTCCGGCCGGCGGCGCTATCCGAGGCTGACCGGACCTGGCTTGAAACGACTTTCGAAGAAGCGATTTTCCCGGTTTTGACGCCGCTCTCGATCGATCCGGCGCATCCGTTCCCCTTCATCCCCAATCTCGGCTTCTCCATGGGCCTGCAGCTCTGCTCGAGCCGCACCGGCGAGCCTATGACGGCATTGCTGCGTCTGCCGCCGACGCTCGACCGCTTCATCCGTCTGCCGGACGAGGGCGTGACGATCCGCTACATCACGCTCGAGGACATGGTCGGGCTGTTCATCAACCGGCTTTACCCGGGTTATGAGGTCAAGGGTTTCGGCACCTTCCGCATTATCCGCGACAGCGATATCGAGGTTGAGGAAGAGGCGGAGGATCTCGTCCGCTTCTTCGAGACGGCGCTCAAGCGCCGCCGCCGCGGCTCCGTGATCCGCATCGAGGTCGACTCGGAGATGCCGGTGGCTCTGCGCCAGTTCGTCGTTCACGAACTCGGTGTTGCCGACAATCGCGTCGCCGTTCTCCCCGGCCTGCTCGCCCTCAATACGATCTCGGAAATCACCAAGGCCCCGCGCGACGACCTGCGTTTCGAGCAGTACAACGCCCGTTTCCCCGAGCGGGTCCGCGAACATGCCGGCGACTGCCTGGCCGCGATCCGAGAGAAGGACATGATCGTCCATCATCCCTATGAGAGCTTCGATGTCGTCGTGCAATTCCTGCTGCAGGCCGCGCGCGACCCCGATGTTCTCGCAATCAAGCAGACGCTCTACCGCACCTCGAACGACAGCCCGATCGTGCGCGCCCTGATCGATGCCGCTGACGCGGGCAAGTCGGTGACGGCGCTCGTCGAGCTCAAGGCGCGCTTTGACGAGGAAGCCAATATCCGCTGGGCCCGCGACCTCGAACGCGCCGGGGTGCAGGTCGTCTTCGGTTTCATCGAACTCAAGACCCACGCCAAGATGTCCATGGTCGTGCGTCGCGAAGACGGCAAGCTCCGGACATACTGCCATCTGGGCACGGGCAACTATCACCCGGTGACGGCGAAGATCTATACGGACCTCTCCTTCTTCACCTGCAATCCGAAGATCGCCCATGACATGGCGAATGTCTTCAACTTCATCACCGGCTACGGCGAACCGGAAGAGAGCATGAAGCTGGCCGTCTCGCCCTATACGTTGCGTCCACGCATCCTCAAGCACATCCACGAGGAGATCGCGCACGCAAAGGCCGGTCGTCCGGCCCAGATCTGGATGAAGATGAACTCGCTCGTCGACCCCGAGATCATCGACGCGCTTTATG
Source organism: Rhizobium sp. R86522 (assembly GCF_042466255.1). Classification (NCBI taxonomy): domain Bacteria; kingdom Pseudomonadati; phylum Pseudomonadota; class Alphaproteobacteria; order Hyphomicrobiales; family Rhizobiaceae; genus Rhizobium; species Rhizobium sp. R86522. The sequence continues at coordinate 2,150,085 of NZ_JAXHBX010000001.1, read as the reverse complement.
CGGCAAGCGGGGCAGGGGTCGAGATCGATCTGGTTATCCGTGGCATCTGCTGCCTGCGGCCGCGCGTGCCGGGTCTCTCCGACAACATCCGGGTCAAGTCGATCGTGGGCCGCTTCCTCGAGCACAGCCGCATCTTCTGCTTCGGCAACGGTCATCGTCTCCCGTCGGAAAAGGCGCTGGTCTATATCGGTTCCGCCGACATGATGCCGCGCAATCTCGACCGCCGTGTCGAGACGCTGGTGCCGCTCATTAACCCCACTGTGCATGAGCAGGTCCTGTCCCAGATCATGCTGGGCAACCTGATTGACAACCAGCAGAGCTACGAGATATTGGCCGACGGTACGTCACGCCGCATCGAGGTGCGACAGGGTGAGGAACCTTTCAACGCCCAGCACTATTTCATGACCAATCCGAGCCTTTCGGGTCGCGGAGAAGCATTGAAATCAAGCGCACCGAAACTGATCGCCGGTCTGATATCCGGCAGGAAACGATAACTCTGGTACCTCATGACAAGATCTGAAGCGCAGGGGCGTCTTCCCGGTATCGCCCCTGTCTCCGTCGTCGACATCGGCTCCAACTCGATCCGCCTGGTGATCTATGAGGGGCTGGCCCGCGCGCCGACGGTCCTCTTCAACGAGAAGGTTCTCTGCGGCCTTGGCAAGGGCGTCGCAATGACCGGCCGGATGGACGAGGATGGCGTCGAACGGGCGCTGGTGGCGCTCCGCCGCTTCCGCGCGCTCTCCAATCAGGCGAAGGCGACGCGCATGTATGTGCTGGCGACCGCCGCAGCGCGCGAGGCCTCCAACGGTCCCGATTTCATCGCCCGAGCCGAGGAGATCCTCGGCCACGAAATTCAGGTCCTGACCGGTGAGGAAGAGGCGAAATACTCCGCCCTCGGCGTCGTCAGCGGCTTCCACGATGCCGACGGCATTGCCGGCGACCTCGGCGGCGGATCGCTGGAACTCATCGACATCAAGGGCAAGAGCTTCGGCAAGGGCGTCACGCTGCCGCTCGGCGGTCTGCGCCTGTCGGAAAGTGTGGAAGGGTCGCTGCCCAAGGCCCGTGCGCTCGCGAAGAAACTGATGGGTGACGTATCGCTGCTCAAGAAGGGGCAGGGGCGCACATTTTATGCAGTGGGTGGCACCTGGCGCAACATCGCCAAGCTGCACATGGAAATTCGCAAATACCCGCTGCACATGATGCAGGGCTATGAACTGCCCTATGACGAGATCGCCTTCTTCCTGGAGGAGATCATCTCGGGCGCCAACAGCCGCGATCCTGCCTGGTCGACCATTTCCAAGAGCCGCCGCAACCTGATCCCCTTCGGGGCCGTCGCCATGCGCGAAGTGATCGAGATCATGCAGCCGAAAAGCGTCTGCTTCTCGGCGCAAGGGGTGCGTGAGGGCTACCTCTATTCGCTGTTGCTCGATGAAGAACAAGCGCTCGATCCGTTGATCGAGGCTGCCGATGAACTCGCCATCCTGCGTGCCCGCTCACCGGAACATGCCCGTGAGCTCGCCGACTGGACGGGCCGCATGATGCCCTTCTTCGACATCCAGGAGACGGAAGAGGAAAGCCGCTATCGCCAGGCCGCCTGCCTGCTTGCCGATATCAGCTGGCGCGCCCATCCCGACTATCGCGGCCTGCAGGCGCTGAACGTGATTGCCCACTCCTCCTTCGTCGGCATTACGCATCCGGGCCGCGCCTTCATTGCGCTCACCAACTACTACCGTTTCGAAGGCCTGCATGACGACGGCCAGACCGGCCCGCTCGCTGCCATCGCCACCGAACGCCTGCTGGATAGGGCAAAGCTCGTCGGCGGCATGCTGCGCGTCGTCTATCTCTTCTCGGCCTCGATGCCCGGCGTCGTCAACAACCTGACCTTCCGGCGTTCGGACAGCCCGGAGCTCGACCTCGAATTCGTTGTCCCGAAGTCCTACCAGGACTTTGCCGGCGAGCGGCTGGACGGCCGCCTGATGCAGTTGTCGAAGCTGACCGGCAAACGGCTGGCGTTCGTCTTCGAATAGGGGCGCTAGCGCACTCCTATCCACCCATCTCTCGCTTGAGCGCTGTGATCGCTATGGCGATTGCTCGCGTCTGAGGGACGGGCTACAAATCTCCAAGATTTGCAGCCTTGATTGGAGAGGGTGTCATGGCGGTCAGCAGCAATCCCAAGCAAGGACCGCTTCCTGCAGCGATCCGCAAAACGATGCTGGCCTTGGCGGTGGCCACCTCGCCGTTGATCTTCCTTGTGCCTCACGTGAACGCCGAAGAGGCGCGTATATGGATGGGGGAGGCGCAAGAGGGTGGCGCCGTGCTCCTCTACGGCATGCCACAGACCGATGATGTGCCGGTGAGCTTCCGCTGTGAACTGCCAGCACGTGATTTTATCATGACGCTCTCGCTGGATCCGGATTTTGAATCGAAGAGCGGCACGGTAAAGCTGACGGTGACCGCGCCGCCTCTCGCCGATCAATTGGTCGTCGATGCAGAGATCCAGTTTCTGGAAGAGATGGAGCTGACATTCCTCGAAGCGCGCCCAGCCTTCGATGCCGCCATTGCCCGGATGCTGATGCAGGGAACAGAACTGAAGTTCACCATAGGCGAGAAGACCTTTGCCTATCCGCTGACCGGGGCGGCAAAATCCATAGGACCGATCGAGGCGGCCTGCGCCAAGCCGACCTGACGCTCACACGGTCCTAGATTCGATAAAAAAGCGCAGGATCCTGAACCCCTGCGCTTTTCTCTTTCATGCGTCAGACCGAACACGTTCGTTGCCCGGCCCGAGATCTTGTGGTCGCTTACTTTGCTGCGAGGAATTCGCCCACTTCGAGCAGAACGAACTCGTTGTCGTCGGCCTTGTCGAGCGCACGGCCGGCCGAGAAGGGCAGGTTGTTGTCGTTACCGACGACGATATGGGTCGGATCGACGACATCGACATTCTCGATGGTGACGAAAGGCATGTCGTAGAAGCCTTCGCCGCCGCCCTGGCGCTTCTTGTTGTCAGGGTCTTCGATCTTCATCAGATCGATGTAGCCGATCTTGCGCACGGCCTTGCCGGCGTTTTCTTCCGTCATCTCGATCTTGTAGATACGCTTGTGCTTGGCCGGAACGGCGAAGCAGTCGGCAGCCGGCGCCTTCGGATCGGCGCAGGCCTTTTCAACGACACCCGCACCGTTGTCACGCTCGATGACGAGGGCCGTCGTCTCGTCGATCATGTTGAAATCGCCGATCGCCTCGCCGCCTTCAGACAGCGGATAGAGCCAGGTCTTCCCCGTCCAGGCCTTGGACGCGGCGTCGAGTTCGATGATACGCAGCGCCGTCAGGCCATCTGCCTTTTCGACAGAAGCGTCTTCGAGGTAGAGCGGCCCTTCCAGCATGGCATAAAGTTTCGAGCCATCCTTGGAGATTGCGAGGCCCTCATAACCGCCGGAGCGTCTGAGGTTGAAGACCGGCATCTTCGCCGCCGGATTGGCAGGCACGACGAGCGTGGGATTGTCGGGCGACTTCACCTCGATCTCGCCGGCCTTGGTGGCGATGACGTCGGTCAGGGCGCCTTCGGTCGAAAACTTCAGCATGTAGGGGCCGAACTCTTCGCCGACCCAGAAACCGTCCGCGACCGGCTGGATGGATTCGACATCGAAATCGGCGCCTGTCAGGTAACGCTTGTCCGAGCCTTCCATGACGATCGGGAAGGGGGCTTTCTTGTCGGGATCGGTGAGGAAGAGCGTCTTCTGGACGTTCACCGCGCCGGCATCCCAGTCGAAGGTCAGATGATGCAACATTAGCATGGCATCGCTTGAATTGTTCTTCGAGCCGAAGCCGTTGTCGGAGAGGCTCCAGAATGTGCCGTCTTCCATGGCCTTGATGCCGGAGAAACCCTGCAGCGGCTGGCCGTCGAAGGGCAGCGAAAGGCCTGTCAGGCGCACGCCGTCCTTGCCGGGGACGCTGCCAAGCGCGTCCGCACGCTTGCGGTCCGCGGTCGAGAACTTGCCGGAGGTCTTGAGATGAGCGGGCGCATCCGCCGGAGCGCCGATGATGGTGTTGCCCGGCAGGATGGCGTGATTGACGAGCTTGGCCGGGAAAGCCTTCTCCTCGGCCGAGGCCTGGGAGACAAAGAGAATGAAGAGGGCGGCAGATGTCAAAAGAGCTTTGGTCATAGCGTCACCTAGTTGAAAGGGAGGAAACGCCGCTGTCCTTAAGGAACCTTCATGTCGCACCGATTGCCGTTGGGTGAAGTTTCAGTGACGTCACCCGTTACCCACAGGCTAGCCGAGCCAAGCGGGCAGATCGCCGCGATCCTTGCCCGTGACCGCAGCCTCCACACAGGCGGCCAGACTGCCGAAGCGCATTGTCCGCCCCGTGAGGCCAGGGCCGTAATGGGCATACTTGCCGGAATTGGTCATGATGGTCAGGGCATCGACGGGGATGATGGGCTCTGTCACCATGCACCAGCAGGTGTCGTTGACGAGGGTGACGCCGAAGGCGGTGAGCAGAGCCACATCGCCTGAGGCTTCTACCTTTGCCATCTCGGCGCGGCCGCAGGTGACGACGAGCGGCACTTGCGGATGGCGTGTCTTATTCCGACAGAGCGCTGCGAGGGCGGCAAGCTCGGTGGCTGAGAAATGCGGATTGCCGAGCGAGACCAATTGCACTGGACCCGCATCCGCGCCGTTTAGCTCGCGCCAGGCCCGCAGCAGGTCCTGATGGGTGAGTGAGATGGTCGGCAGGTCGAGCGTTGCAAATGCCTTGGGGTCGAGTGCCTCCGGCGTGACGTCAGCGACATGAAACATCGGTGCTGCCGAGGTGGTGGCAAACGCTGCCCCGAAGGCCTTCAGGGCATCCGTGTCAGGACTGTGCGCGGACACTTCCTCGATCAGCGGAATCGCATCGGGCGAGATTGTCCCGATCAGATAGCCGAGTAGTGGCCAGAAGCTGTCATCCACGCCCTCAAGCGGTGGCACGGTGACCCGGACCTGCGGCGCGCGCTCCTCCGGCAGATGACAGCCCGCTTTGGGGGCCCGTCCCGTCAGCGCAATCGCGATGTCGAGATAATCAGGGTATTTCATCGTCCGGGCGCCAAGCACGCTGTTGGCATAGACTACGGCATTCGATTCCGCCCAGACGATCTGCTCGTCGCGCGCGGGTCGGTCGTCGAGCAGATAGGGCGCGCAGGTGAAGGTCGGCTCAGCTCCCATCGCAACATAGGCGTCGGCCACTGCGGACGCCGGACGCCCTAGATCCTCAGAAACACCCTGCGCCTGCCAGCGGCGGTGATCGACCGAAATCGCATTCAGCGTCGTCGGGACCACGACACGACCGCCGAGATCGCGCAGTTTCTCGGCAAAGGCCAGGCCTCCAGGACCCGTATAGATGCAGCCGTCGATATGGGCGCGGGTGATGTCGATTAGCTCCTTTGCGCCTTCGAGCGCCGCCATCCTGAGCACCATCCGCATGGCAACGGCAGCCGCTTCGCCCCGCTCGCCCGCGAGAATGGCCTGGTCCTGATCCGTTAGCGCGATGTCTGAACCGATCTCGGCGATCGCATCGCTGATTCGGATGCGTTTCGCCGTCCGCAGCCCTGCAAACGCCTCTTTCCCGATAGCGATCACCGGGATCGACCGCCCGAAAACCTCCTCGGCGACGATGACGCCGAGTGTGATGATCGCCTCGGGATGCTCAAGCACGATCGCGGCCGGACCTTGTCCGTTGAGGATCAGTTCGAGGATCACACCGCTGCCGGTACAGGAGCCGCGGCTCGTGGGCAGGGCGAGTACGCGGCCCGTCAGTCGCTCGCCGCTCAACGGGTGATGCCGGTCGATGATCTCGCCGGTCACGGCATCGGCACCGCCCCAGAAGCTGAGCGCCGTATCGGTGAACAAGACCTCGCCCTCGGCGGAGCCTGAAACGAGCACGCGGCCCCTGATGTCGACGGTGTCAGTGAGGCTGCTCATCATTCCGTCTCCGAAAGCGCCAGGACCGCGAAACTCGCCAGCCAGTGCTCGCCCATATAGTCGCCAGCCACATGCGCGATCCCGGCTTCGAGATGCTCATGCGCGGCCTTGATCATCACAGGTCGGCGTGTGTCGGTGACCGGCACGGTGCGCGCCAGAGAGGCCCAGCACCAGGCGCGACTGAGGCTCAGGCCATCGAGATGGGCAATCTTGCCATCCGAGCGATCGGAGACGGAGACGGGCGCAAACAGCGTGCGCGGCTGCTTGGCTGCAATGTCGGGCAGGAAACCGTCGAACCAGTCGACGAAATCGGCAGCCGGCAGAAGCCGGCGCATGCATTCCGCCTCGATCAGCGCTGGCGACAGGAAGTCGTCGCCCGAGGGCTCGCCCCAGGCGGGGCAGGCGGCGTCAGTGCCGTACCAGCGCAGCGCCGTGGCGCGCAGCAGATCGAAGAGGGCCGCATCTCCGACGGTGTCGGCATAGTCGGCTGCGAGCCTGAGCGCAAAGGCGGTGTTGAAATGCGTGCCCACCCGCACCGGATAGGTGGCCAGCGGCTGGAAGTCCCGGAAGCGCTGGACGATCCGCTCCGTCAGCGGCGACAGCGCTGCGCCCCAGGTGGGATCTTCGTGGCCGTGTAACTCGGCGGCAAGCTTCAGCAACCAGCCCCAGCCATAGGGTCGCTCGTAGCCACGCGCCATCGGCCGGTCGAAATAGGCGCATTCGCCGGCGATCCTGTCGGGCACCAGCATCGTTGAGAAGAGATCGCGGATCGCCTGCGCCTCGGGTATCTCGGGGTGGAGGCGCAAGAGACGCGCCAGCATCCAGTAGCCATGCACGCAGGAATGCCAGTCGTAGCTGCCGTAAAAGACCGGATGAAGCTCGGATGGCGTCTTCGCATCCTCCGGCCCTTCGAGCCCGTGCAGAACATGATTGGGATATTCGCGGGTGACATGCCCGAGCGCGATCGTCGCAAGGCGGGAGGCAAGCTCGGATGTCAGCCGCGTGGTCATCCCTTATTCCCCAGTTCCAGCCGGTCGCCCCAGTCGGCCCGCCTGATGTCCTTGAAGGCCTCGCCATCGCGTTTGCTGAGCGTCAGCTCGGCAGCCGTGCCGTCGGTGCGACAGAGCTTGACCCGCCCGACACCGCCATTGACGCGCGGCGGTGACAGCACCCGGTCACCGCTGATCGTAACAGGCTCGCGCGAGGCGGCGATGAAGATGTATTTCTCGTCCTCCCACGGCACTTCGGCGCCCTTGGCCAGACGATGCACGCGCGAACGCGCCACCCGCCGGGAGAAATGGCACCAGTCCGGTGCCACGATCGGACAGTTTTCCGCATGCATGCAGGGCGCCACGAGATGCGCTCCGAGGGATCGGAACTTGTCACGAACGGCAAGTATGCGCTGCCAGCCGGCCGGTGTGCCCGGCTCGATGACGACGAGCATGCCTTTGGTCAGCGTCCAGAGTTTTTCCGTGACGGTTCCGATGGTTGCCGGCGGAAGCTCGTCCAGCACATAGGCAAGCGTCACGAGATCAGCTGGCCCAAGCGTCGGCATCTTGGCCGTCACATCACCCGCCTGCCAGTGGCTTTTCACGCTGCCGGAAGCGGCGAGCTTTTCGCCGACGCTTCGGATCGCGCCGCTTGCTTCCACCATCTCTGCGGAGCTTAGGCTGCCCCAGGTATCGGCTGCTGCCCAGAGTGCTGTGCCGGGGCCGCAGCCGAGATCGATCAGGGTCTCCGGCTGGAAATCCGGTGCCGCATCCTCGACCATGGCGAGTGCTGCCCGAACGGCGGCGAAGGTTGCGGGCAGGCGGGTCGCAAGATAGGCCTTGGCGGCAAGCGCATCATCGATATGAAACCGCCCGTCGCGCACCTCGCGTCGATAGCGATCAGACAGAATGGCGCTCGCCTTGGCGATCCGTTCCAGCGGTTCGCCCTGGAGCATCTGGTCGACGGCGGAGCGGAGCGGGGCGGGAAGTTCCATGGGGTGTCCTCAGCCGCGCCGCGCCGCCCATTCGGGGCGGAGCATGGACATCAGGAGGAAATCCGAGCGGCTGCCGTCGGGAAGAAGCGCTGCCTCGCGCAACACGCCTTCCTGAATGAAGCCGATCTTGCGGTAGACCGCCTGCGCACGCAGGTTACCGCTCACCACGTCGAGCCAGAGGCGATGGGCATTGGTTGCGAGAAAGGCAAAGTCGACGGCGCCAGCCAGAAGTGGCGTGCCCACGCCCTTTTCCGGGCTGGCAACGGCGATGCGCTTGACACAGGCATTCCCGTCGCGCCGATTGAGATCCATAAGGATGACGAAGCCAAGCGTTTGGCCATCGTCATCCTCGCCGATCAGGTACGCAAACGAGGGGCTCGCAAGCTGCGCCATGTGCTCGTCAACGCCGTAGCGGCCGATGAACTGGTCATAGCCCGGCTTGCGCTCGGTCTCCATGATGAACGGGATGTCGGCCTCCGTTGCACGGCGCAGGGATAGCGCCGTCACGGATCAGAACTCCACCGCTTCGACGCGCTTGTCGACGAAGCGCAGGCCGACACCGCCGGAGATCAGCTTCAGCGCGAGGTCACCGAACAGCTCCTTGCGCCAGCCCTGCAGGGCCGCCACTTCGGCCTTCTCGCCTTCGGCTGCGATCTTTTCCAGGTCTTCGCTGTTGGCGATGACCTTGGAGGCGACGCCGTGTTTTTCCGAGGTGAGGCGCAGCAGAACCTTCAAGAGTTCGACCGCCGACTGCGTGCCTTCGGGTGCATGCGCGTGACGTTGCAAATGCGGCATTTCAGACTTCGGAAGTGCAAGGGCCGTATTCACCTGTTCGATGATGGCGGCGCCTGAAGATGAGCGTTCCCAGCCCTTGGGGATGGTGCGGAGCCGCCCGAGCGCCTCCACATCCTTCGGCTGCTGCTGGGCGATTTCGTAGATCGCATCGTCCTTTAGCACACGTGAACGCGGCACGTTGCGGGCACGCGCCTCGCGCTCACGCCATGCGGCAACATATTGCATGACGGCAAGCTCGGTCGGCTTGCGCAGCCGCATCTTCAGCCGCTGCCAGGCCTGTTCCGGCGGCAGGTCGTAAGTCTCGCGGGATTCGAGGATCGCCATTTCCTCGGTCAGCCATTCCGCCCGGCCTTCCGCTTCCAGCTGGCCTTTCAGCTTCAGATAGACATCGCGCAGATGGGTGACATCGGCCAGCGCATAATCGAGCTGCTTTTCCGACAGCGGACGGCGGCTCCAGTCGGTGAAGCGCGAGGTCTTGTCGATATGGACGTTCTTCACCTTCTGCACGAGCTGGTCGTAGGAGACGCTGTCGCCGAAGCCGCAGACCATGGCCGCAACCTGCGTATCGAAGATCGGATGCGGGATCAGATCGCCGAGATGGAAGATGATTTCGATGTCCTGGCGGGCGGCATGGAAGACCTTCACCACGGCGGAATTCGCCATCAGTTCGAAGAAGGGCTTGAGGTCGATGCCCTTGGCCATCGGGTCAACGATGTATTCATGGTCCGGGCTCGCCATCTGGATGAGGCAGAGTTCCGGCCAGAAGGTCGTTTCGCGGAGAAATTCCGTGTCGATCGTGATGAAATCGGATTGGGCGAGGAGGCGGCAGGCCTCTTCGAGCGCAGCAGTGGTATCGATCATTTCGGCTCGGTCATGGAAACTACAGGATCAACCTTAGTTTCCCTTCTGGCCTTCCTTGTCAATATGAACGACTTGGAAAGCAGTCTGTAGCGGGCAATCCCGGGCCGATGTCCCCTTATTCGTCGAATTTGGCGCCCTTGAGAGCCGCGATGTTCTGGTTGTGGACGGCCTCGTAGGGTGCGAAGTAGGTGAGGGTTCCCGCTGCAAGCTCCGGCGCGATGAAGCTTTCAAGGCTCTGTTGGTCTAGGTCGGGATGATCCAGACGCGCAAGCAGTCGGGTAAGATAGTCGCGCGTGGCGATCACCAGAGACGGCGGATAGCCGCCGGATGCGATCACCTGCTCGTCGCCATGATTGGGCAGGATGCGGCTGAAATCGAGCTTCGCCAGTCGGTCGAGTTCGGCGATGTGACGCGCCGTGTTCTCGGGCTCCGAGATATAGGTGACACTGTCTTCCAGCGTGTCGCCGGCCAGCAGCACACCGAGATGCGGCAGCAGCAGAATAGTCCCATCGGCGCTGTGAATGTCGAACTGCATCAATGTCACGGTTATATCGCCGACCTGAAGCACCATCTCGCCCTCGAATATCTCGGTCGGCATGACCACTGGGTTGATTGGCGGATCCTTCTCCGCAAGCACCTTGCGCTTCTCGATCAGCGTGTTGCGCGTCAGCGTGTTCGAGATGATCGGGCAGTCGATGAAGCCGGCATTGCCGGCGACATGATCTGTATGCCAGTGGCTGAGCACGACCCGGATGCTGGTGACGCCGAGGCTGGAGAGATGGCTGCGGATGGCACGCGCATGGTCGAAGGAGATATGCGTGTCATAGACCAGCGCCTCGCGCCCCGAGACGATGGCATAGCTCGCAACGCCGAGACTGTAGGCGCCGTCGTCGAGCCAGTTCGGCTTGTCGGAATGCAGACGTTTGCCGAGGATGCGTCCGTCGTAATAGGCAAACAGCCCCGGATAGGGCTCGTGGATCCGCATCGTCTCGGCAAGGCTCATGTCATGTCACTCGGAAATAGCCGGTCATGCCGGTCTTCTGGTGTTCGATGATGTGGCAGTGGAAGACCCAGTCGCCTGGATTGTCGGCCACCAGTGCAAGCTGGATCTTTTCATCCGGCAGCACAAGATAGGTGTCCGAGACGAGAGGCTGGACCTCTCGCTTGTTCGAAGAAATGGCCTTGAAGTTCATGCCATGCAGATGGATCGGATGCGCATGTGGGGTGACGTTCTCGACATTGAGCAGATAGCTGCGGCCAAGCTTCAGCTCGGCGATCGGCGCAGTCGGATCGGGTGTGTCGCCGGGATAGGGCACCTTGTTGATCGCCCAGAAGGAATAACCGAGCGTCCCGCAGATCGAATTGCGGGCCGCACTTTCCGCAGTGGCGCTCAGCAGCAGCGGGATCTGGGTTGCGTTGGAGAGATCGGCGTCCACGCCGGCGTTTTGCACAAGCGGCCCGAGATCCCCGAGATCGCGTTTAAGCGATGAACCAACGGCACGGAGCCGCGCAACGACCTTCGGTGTCGAGGGCCTGATGTCCTCCAGCACCATTTCCGACCCTTCGCTGTCGGCGATACGGACGGCGAGGTCCAGCCGCTGGCCGGGCGAGACTACGGCCATGTCGAGCGGCAGACGTTGAGGCACCGGGTGTCCGTCGATCGCGATGATCTGCGCGTCAGCGCCGGCAAGGCGCAAATTGTAGATCCGGGTCACATCGGCTGCAAGGATGCGGACCCGAACGACACCGCCCGCCGGAACGTCGTAGGTCGGCTCCGGCTGCCAGTTGGCGGTCCTGAGCGTCCCGAAGGTGCCCGTCTTTGCCGCATCGCGCGGTTTGAACTGTTCGATGAACTGGCTGTTGCCGCCAAGCCGGAAGTCGCGCAGGTTCAGCACCACCTCGCCATCGAAGACGGGATCGCGGTCGTCTTCAACGATCATCACGCCCGCAAGGCCGCGGCCCATCTGGGTCAGCGTGTTGCAATGCGGATGATACCAGAAGGTGCCTGCATCCGGCGGCGAGAAGGCATAGTCGAAGCGGTCGCCGGTATAGACGTAGGGCTGGGTGACGAAGGGCACACCGTCCTGGTCGTTCGGCAACCGGATGCCGTGCCAGTGGATGGTGGTCGGTTCGTCCAGCCGGTTGATCAGCTGCGCTTTGAAGGCTTCGCCGCGTCTGGCGCGCAGAATGGGCGGGGAGGGATCGGCGGACGTCTGTCCACCCAGCGCGTAACGCATCACCCCACGCGTCGCCTGCTTGCCATCGAGCAAGACATCGCCTGTGAATGCCTCGATCTCGATCGGGTCGCTGGCAGCCAGCGCCTGGCTGAGACGCGGCATCACCGCAAGGCCTGTGCCGTATGCGCCAAGCACGGCTGCGGATTTGAGAAGGGTACGGCGGGAAACAAAGGTCACGGTCGGAACTCTCGCTGGTCGTCCCGTTTTTAAAGTTGAGGCGTGCGATCAGCAATAGTCCTGACCGTCCATGCTGTCGCAGGCCTGACAATGTTCAGGTTAGCCGCCGTCCTTTTCGTTCGGCGGCGTCGCGAGCTTGCTGAAGAAGGTCGAGGTGCGCAGCAGGCTGCGGAAGCGCATCCGCCGCTTTTCGGTCGGCACGGCATCACGCACGCGAATGCGGGCGAGCGTATATGCCGCAAAGAACGTCAACACGACGATGACGTAGGCGAAGAGCGCATGCGGCCCGAAGGCCTCCATCAGGAAAGAGGCAATCAGCGGTCCGACGACAGCGCCGATCGACCAGAAGAACAGCGTGCCGGCCGAGACCAGCGCATGCTGGCCGGGTGCCGCATGGTCATTAGCATGCGCCGAGCAGAGCGAATAAAGCGGCAGCGCAAAGGCGCCGAAGGCGAAGATGCCGATGAAATTGGCAAGCTCCCCGTCACCCGCAAGGAAGGCGAGATAGATCGAGGCGAGCAGAGCGCCGATCGTCGAGACGAGGATGATCACGCGACGGTCGAGTTTGTCCGAATAATGCCCGAGCGGATATTGCAGCACGATTCCGGCAAAGATGCCGATGCTCATGAAGGTGGCGATCGCGGTTACCGACAGGCCGATGCCGTCGGCATAGATCGGCCCGAGCGAGCGGAAGCTCGAATTGGTAAGCCCGATGACGATACAGCCGACGGTGGCAAGCGGCGAGACCGACCAGAGCACCTTGATATCGAACTTCACATCCTTGGGCGGGGCGGGGCTCGACTTGTCGGCAAACGAGATCGGCACGAGCGAAAGCGACAGCGCCATGGCGATGATGGCGAAGAGATCGATGCCGCTGACCCCGAAGAGCGGGATCATATACTGCGCCGCCGTCACCGAACCGAGATCGACGAAGCGGTAGACGGAGAGCGTGCGCGCTCGTGTGGCATTGGTGACGCGGGCGTTCAGCCAGCTTTCGACGACGGCAAACAAGCCGGCAAAGCAGACACCCTGCACGAGACGCATCAGGAACCAGGAGATCGGATCGATCACCAGCACCATCATGATCGAGGCGGCCGAAGCGATGGCGGCAAGTGCGGAGAAGGCTCTGATGTGTCCGATCGCCCGCATGATCTTGGTGATGTAAACGCAGCCGAAGACAAACCCGATGAAATAGCCCGCACCCACCATGCCGATCACGGAGGTGCTGAAGCCCTCCTCGATGCCGCGCAGCGCGATGAACGTGCCCTGCAATCCGTTGCCGCCGATCAGGATGCCGGCGGTGATGAGAAGCGGGATAAGGGGGCGGATGTCGTGCATGTGAAGGCCTGCAGGCCGCGGCGAGGGCGTGTGATCATTGAGTTGGTGCCGTGGCAGGTCTGAATTCGTAGACCTGTTCGACAGACGGCGACAGGCCAAAATCGCGGCCCATCGCCATCCGCCCGGATTTAACCGTCAGAGGAATGGTCGCCCCTGGACGGCCTGCACGAAAGTACCGATGACCACGGCGATGGAGATGACGGCGCCAAGTGCGATGCCGGGTCTCGCGAGCCGGGGCGTGAAGCGGTCGAGGCCAAGGCCGAGGATCGGCAAGGCCTGCATGATATGGGTGGCGAAGAAATGCGGCACACGCAGATCCCCGCCGGTGCGCGACCAGCCGAACAGCGGCAACCCGCCGACATCCGTCTTGATGCCGCCGACCCAGTGGCCGGGACCGTCGATCTGGCCGCTGCCGAGTGCGAAAGCGGTGATCAGGGTGGTGATGCTGCCGAGCACGAGGCCCCAGCCACCGCCAAGCCTTAAGCCCGTTGGCGCATCGGGTCTTGGACGCAGCAGGATGTAAACGCCAATCACCAGGCTCGACAGCACCAGCAGCGCCGCCCCCGCGCCCATCACGCTATAGGCTATCGCCTCAAAAAGTGTGCTGTCGTTGAAATGCGAGGCGCGGCCCCGGGCGGCCTGCAGGGTGATGTAGAAGACTTCGCCATTTGCTGTGATCGCCGCCATCAGGCTCGCCAGGAAAACGCCGAGCCCGGCCCGCGTCCGCGCCTCGATCAGCGGCAGGAGCAGGATGAGGGTCAGAAGCATCATGGCCAGCGAAGCCTGGAACTTCAGCGGCTTGCTCCAGACGCTGATGCCGTTGATCAGCCGGTCGTCGAGGCTAAGCGCCACAAGGCTCGGAAGGGCGAGCGCCACCGACAATCCGATGCCGACGATCAGCACACGGCGGGTTCTTTGTTCGGCAGCAGCAAGGTCCGGCGACGGCGCGAGCATGGCGCTGTCATTGAAGAGCATGGTCATCGGTCAGGCCTTTCGGGGCTCAAGCGCGGTTTCCGTCGCGCGGGTGAGATAAAAGAGCAGGAGGCCGAGCGGGCCAAACATGAAGGTCGCCACCAGCATTGGCGCCTGCAGCAGGCGATTGTAGCCGCGCCTGTCCGCCTCGACGGCAATCCAGGTGCCAATGAAGAGATCGAAGGCGAGGTAATGCACCCAGCCGGCGACAAGCACGGGGTCGCTGGTGAACAGCGCCCGAACCTCGGCGATCGAGCCAAAGCCGCCGCCCTCGACGCGGAAGAAGTAGACGAAGACGAGCACCGCATAGGTGAGCGAAAGCGCCCCGATCAGGCCGAAACGAATGAAGGCGATGAGGGCTGCCCAGCGCGGCGCGAGGATGAGCAGCATCCAGCCGGCCATCGCAGTGCTGCTGGCAATCGAAAACACGGTGTCGGGGGACATGGGAGCCTCATCTTGACGGTGACAAGATAACAATGCGGCATAACTTGGCAATGTCAAGATTGATTTTGACGACGTGGGTGCGACCGGTTATGAAGGGGCATGGCAAGACAGAAATCCTATCACCATGGCGACCTGCGCCAGGCGCTGATCGGCACCGGGCTCGACATGCTCGAAGAGCAGGGCCTGGAAGGCCTGACGCTCCGCAAACTCGCCGCCCGGGTCGGCGTGTCCCATGCGGCCCCCGAACATCATTTCCCGACCCTGCGTCACCTGATGACCGCCTTTGCCGTCGAAGGCTTCAGGCTGTTTGCCGCCTCGATGCGGGAGGCCATGGCGGCAGCCCCTCAAGATCCGGCGGAGCAGCTACGGGCCGCCTCCCGCGGCTATCTGAACTTTGCGAGATCCCGCCCGCATCTCTTCCGCCTGATGTTCACCGCAAACCGCCTCGACTGGGACGACCCGGCCATCGGCCAGCCCGCCAACGCCGCCCATGCCGTTCTCGAGGAGATCTCGTGGCCGGTGGCAAAGCGCATGAAACTGGACACGCCCCAGGGTAGGGCGGCTGTCGAGCAACTCGTCTGGTCGCAAATCCACGGCCACGCGCATCTGATGATCGACGGCAAGCTGCCACCGGAAGGCGACGGCGGCACCGGCTGCGAGCCTTTTGCGGCGCCGCTAGATCTCGCGAGCGTGTTGTTGCCGGAGTGATGGCGAACATGGCCGCTTTGCGCCAATTGCGGACATTCTTGGAGGCGTCGATGAAGTTCCCCTTCGAAAGCTGTCGTTCAATCAATTGCGCTGGTAACAAGATGAAACGGTGGGGTGACAGCCTCCGGGCGTTTGCGCGGAAACAACAGAGACGGATCGATGGTCTTGCCCGACGGCACAAATGCCGAGTGAGACACCCAAGGGGAGAGGCATGAAATCGAGGATCGTATCGGCGCTGCTGGGCACGGCGCTGCTGAGTTTGGCTGCGGCTGGTCCAGCCCAGGCGGTGATCATTCTCGACAGCACCTGGGCCGATCAGGGCGGGGCGGATGGTGCGGAAGGCGACGGATTCGGCGCCGCCAAGGCGCTGGCCATGGAGCCGCAATTTTGCGCCATCATGAGCTTTTTCGACGGCGAGCAGATTGGCGCCTCCGGCACCTGGATCGGCAACGATGAGGACGGCACGGCTTATGTGTTGACTGCGGCGCATAATTTCGGCGATGGCAACGACCCCGCCACCTGGACCTATTACACCCGCGCTGGTACCGAATTTACCGGCAAGGCCGTGCATATCCATCCCAATTACGACGCCAATAGCGACGAAACGCCCGGCTATGACATGGCCATCGTGGAATTGAACGGGCCCGTGACGGATTGCGATACGCCGCCACTCCTTTATGGCGGGGACGATGAACTGGGACAACGCGCCACAATGGTCGGCTTTGGCTCGAGGGGCATCGGCTCGGTCGGCCAGGATGACAAATATTACAGTAGCGAAGATGCCGCTGCGGCGCGCAACATCATCGACGTGGTCGAGGACCCCGCCCCCGACGGCAAAGGCGGCAATCAGTTGCTGGTCGACTTCGACAGCGAGGACGGTTCCACCAATGTCTTTGAGGACGGCAATTCCCTGCCGGTTGATGAATATGAAGGCGTGCTGGGCTCGGGTGACAGCGGCGGCTCGCTCTGGATCGAGACCGACGAGGGTTGGGCTATTGTCGGGGTCAACGCCTGGGGCGACGATGCGGTTTATGGTTCGACGGGCGGTTTCGGACGTATCAGCACGCAATATGACTGGGTCAAGTCCATCTTCGATGCGAGTTTCACCAACGAGTAGGCGCCGGTGCGGCGAACGCCGCCTTCGGGCAGGTAATGGCCATCGGCGGATCCAGCCGCTCGCGGCACTCCAGTCGTTTGGGTTCAAATTGCAGTCAATCCGCCGCAGTCCCTTCTACCAAACGTGTCCTTTGCCTCCCGTCAAATCCCGATGGTGCCCCGGCCCAGCACTACGCAGCCTTGACAAATCAGGCGCACCATGCGCTTTTCCGCCCGATTTTCTATCGGTCGCGCGCCTGTCTTGAGGTGCCCTTTCGACCGTCACATTCGGGATACCTGATCATGCATCGTTACCGCAGCCACACCTGTGCCGCTCTTCGCAAATCCGACGTCGGTCAGACCGTCCGCCTCTCGGGCTGGGTCCATCGTGTTCGCGACCATGGCGGCGTGCTCTTCATCGACCTGCGCGACCATTACGGCATCACGCAGGTCGTGGCAGATCCGGATAGCCCGGCCTTCAAGGCGGCCGAAACCGTGCGTGGCGAGTGGGTCATCCGCATCGACGGCCTGGTCAAGGCCCGCACGGACGACACCGTCAACAAGAACATGCCGACCGGCGAGATCGAGCTTTACGCTCAGGAAATCGAAGTGCTTTCGGCCGCCAAGGAATTGCCGCTGCCGGTCTTCGGCGAGCCCGATTATCCGGAAGACGTGCGCCTGAAGTACCGCTTCCTCGATCTGCGCCGCGACACGCTGCACAAGAACATCGTCAAGCGCACCCAGATCATTTCGTCGATGCGCACGGGCATGGCCGCTGCCGGCTTTGCCGAATATTCGACCCCGATCCTGACGGCCTCGTCGCCGGAAGGCGCGCGCGACTTCCTCGTGCCGAGCCGCATCCACGAAGGCAAGTTCTTCGCGCTGCCCCAGGCGCCGCAGCAGTACAAGCAGCTTCTGATGGTTGCCGGCTTCGACCGCTACTTCCAGATCGCGCCCTGCTTCCGCGACGAAGACCCGCGCGCCGACCGTCTGCCGGGCGAGTTCTACCAGCTCGACGTCGAGATGAGCTTCGTCACGCAGGAAGATGTCTGGGCGACGATGGAGCCGATGATGACCTCGGTCTTCGAGCAGTTCGCCGAAGGCAAGCCGGTCACCAAGGAATGGCCGCGCATCCCCTATGACGTCGCGATCCGGAAGTATGGCTCCGACAAGCCGGACCTGCGCAACCCGATCGTCATGGAAGGCGTTACCGACCACTTCCGTGATTCCGGCTTCAAGGTCTTCGCCGGCATGATCGCGTCCAACCCGAAGGTCGAGATCTGGGCGATCCCGGCCAAGACCGGTGGCAGCAGAGCATTCTGCGACCGCATGAACGCCTGGGCGCAATCGACCGGTCAGCCGGGCCTCGGCTATATCTTCTGGAAGGAAGAGGACGGCAAGATCGCCGGCTCCGGCCCGCTCGCCAAGAACATCGGCGAAGAGCGCACCGAAGCGATCCGCCAGCAGCTCGGCCTCGAGCCGGGCGACGCGGCTTTCTTCGTCGCCGGCGATCCGGCCAAATTCTACAAGTTTGCCGGTGAAGCCCGCACCCGCGCCGGCGAGGAACTGAACCTCGTCGACCGCGATCGTTTTGAAATGTGCTGGATCGTCGACTTCCCGTTCTACGAATACAACGAGGAAGAAAAGAAGATCGACTTCGCCCACAACCCCTTCTCGATGCCGCAGGGTGGTCTGGAAGCGCTCGAAAGTCAGGATCCGCTGTCGCTCAAGGCCTATCAGTATGACGCGGTCTGCAACGGCTTCGAAATCGCCTCGGGCTCGATCCGTAACCAGTCGCCGGAGCTGATGGTCAAGGCCTTCGAAAAGGTCGGCCTGTCCAAGGATGATGTCGAGGAACGCTTCGGCGGCATGTACCGTGCCTTCCAGTACGGCGCTCCTCCGCATGGCGGCTGCGCTTTCGGCATCGACCGCGTGGTCATGCTGCTCGTCGGTGCGAAGAACCTGCGCGAAATCTCGCTCTTCCCGATGAACCAGCAGGCCCAGGACCTGCTGATGAACGCCCCGTCGCCGGCAACGCCCGCGCAGCTGCGCGATCTGTCGCTGCGCGTCGTGCCGCAGCCGAAGAAGGACTGATCGGGTTCGATGAATTGAATGGAAGAGGCCGGGAGCGATCCCGGCCTTTTTTATTGACCTCAAGGCCAAGAAAAAGCCCGGCCGCTTTCGCGGGCCGGGCTCTGTGTCTCAGCTAACGCTGAGATCAGTCGTTGGCGGTGACCTTCAGCCCGATCAGGCCGGGGATCGTTTCCGGCGCGCCCATGGCAGCACCCATGATCATCGGGAAGGCGACAGGGCTCGCAGGCGCTGCAGCGATGGTCAGCGCCTTCGGATCGTCGATATAGGTGTTCACGGCGGCGGAGATTTCGTTCTGGATCGCGCCGAGCTTGGCCTGAGCAAGCAGGATCGGGACCATGCCCTTGACCATCTGCGCCATCTGGGCGCCGTCGGCACCATTGCTCTTGCCGGCATAGTCGAGGCCGCGCTTGGTGATGCCGGCATCCTCGAAGCGGATCTGCGCGTCGACCAGCGTCATCTGCTGCACGAGGCCGAGCATGGCAAGACCCGCTGCCTGCTGGGCCTGCTCGTTCTGCGGCTGTGCCTGCATCATGCGGGCCTGTTCCTGCATCTGCTTGACGAGATCAAGCGTGTAGCCGGACATCGAGAAGGCGAGGGAGAGCTTGCCGACATTGGCGAAATCGATCGAGTAGTCCTCGATGTCGATCGTGCCGCTTTCGACATCCCAGCTGCCGGACATGTTCATGCTGCCGTCGAGCGTGGTGAGGCCGAGCGCTTCGATCTGTGCCTTGGTCTGCGGGTCTTCAACGGTGCTGAGATCGGCCTTCACGCCGGTCACTGTGCCTTCGAAGGTGATCGTGCTCTCGTCGTCCGACAGTCCCATCGTGCCGACCGCTTCCGCCATCGAGAACACCGACTTGCCATCGACAGTGACATCGACCGGACCGCTATGGGCCTCTTCGTAGAACATCAGCGAATCAATACCCTCGGCATTGGCATCACCTGGCACATAGACGCCGGCCAGATAGAGATCCTGAACCTTGAAGCTCGACTTTTCCTCGGTCACGTTAACCTCGGGGAATTCGACGCGCTCGATGAAGTAGGCGCCGCCTTCTTCCTCGGTCACGCCTTCGAGCGTCAGTTCTTCAAGCATCAGGGGCTTCTCAGCCGTAGCGCCTTCCACACCAAGCTTCAGGCCCTTGAAGACGACGTTCGATCCATCGACCTCGACGTTCTCAGCCGTGATGTTGCTGCCACCCGTCGCGAAGGCAGCATTGATCTTCTTCAACAAATCCTGCCCGTCCAGCGCAAAGGCAGGACCGGCGAAGACTGTGAGCGCAGCGCTCGCGAGCAGAAGTCGGGTGGAGCGGTACTGGGTCATGAGAAGGTCCTTCGTGCTGGTTCCGCGAGAGGTGCGGACAAAATTGGTCGGCGATATTTATAAGTGGGATTGAAAAAACGTCCACCGGTTTTCGCCATAGCCTGATGCAGCAAGATTGCGGCGTGATGGCGATCACATCGCCTTAATCCACAGGCAGAATCCCCGGATTCCTTGCTGTTGCGGGTCTTCTCCGATAGGGGAAACCCATGGGGACAAATCAGCTTCCGCCCGATGAGGGTGGCGATCACATTCTTCCTGTTGACCTGAAGGCGGCGCTCGAAGAGCGCTATCTCGCCTATGCCTTGTCGACGATCATGCACCGTGCGCTGCCGGACGTCCGCGACGGCCTGAAGCCCGTGCATCGCCGCATCATCCACGCGATGAGCGAGATGGGCATCCGCCCGAACTCGGCCTTCAAGAAATGCGCCCGTATCGTCGGCGACGTCATCGGTAAGTTCCACCCGCATGGCGACCAGTCGGTCTATGACGCCTTGGTGCGCCTCGCGCAGGATTTCTCGCAGCGCTATCCGGTCGTGGACGGGCAGGGCAACTTCGGCAATATCGACGGCGACAGTGCAGCCGCCTATCGTTACACCGAAGCCCGCATGACCGACGTCGCGGCCCTGCTGCTCGAGGGCATCGATCAGGACGCAGTCGACTTCCGCCCGACCTATAACGAGGAAGACGACGAGCCGACGGTTCTGCCGGGTGCCTTCCCGAACCTGCTGGCCAACGGCGCCTCAGGCATCGCGGTCGGCATGGCGACGTCCATTCCTCCGCACAACGCCCATGAGCTCTGCGACGCCGCCCTCTACCTGATCAAGAACCCCGGCGCGCCCGTCGAGGAACTCCTGGCAGATCCAGCCCATCCGGAACGCGGCGGCATCGAAGGCCCCGACTTCCCGACTGGTGGCGTGATCGTCGAGAGCCGCGCCTCGATGCTCGAAACCTATCGCACCGGTCGCGGTGGTTTCCGCGTCCGTGCCAAATGGGAGACCGAAGACCTCGGCCGCGGCGGCTACCAGATCATCGTCACCCAGATCCCGTTCCAGGTGCAGAAGTCGCGCCTGATCGAAAAGATCGCCGAACTGCTGATAGCCCGCCGCCTGCCGCTTCTGGAAGACGTGCGCGACGAAAGTGCGGAAGATGTTCGCCTCGTTCTCGTTCCGAAGAGCCGCACGGTCGACGCGACGCTGCTGATGGAATCGCTCTTCAAGCTCACCGAGCTCGAAAGCCGCATTCCGCTCAACATGAACGTCCTCTCCCAGGGCAAGGTGCCCAAGGTCATGGCCCTCAACGAGGTGCTGACCGAGTGGCTCGCCCACCGCAAGGACGTTCTCATCCGCCGTTCGAAGTTCCGCCTGGCCGCCATCGATCGGCGCCTGGAAATCCTCGGCGGATTGCTGATCGCCTATCTCAACCTCGACGAGGTGATCCGGATCATCCGCGAGGAAGATGAGCCGAAGCCTGTCCTGATCGCCAAATGGGATCTGACCGACAATCAGGCCGAAGCCATCCTCAACATGCGGCTCCGCAATCTGCGCAAGCTCGAAGAGTTCGAGATCCGCAAGGAGCATGAGGCGCTCTCGGCCGAGAAGGCCGAAATCGAATCCCTGCTCGCCTCCGATGACAAGCAGTGGCAGACCGTCGCCTGGGAAATCGGCGAGGTGAAGAAGAAATACGCCAAGGCGACCGAGCTCGGCCGCCGCCGCACCGTCTTCTCCGACGCTCCGAGTGCGGATGTCGAAGCGATCCAGCAGGCGATGATCGAAAAGGAACCGATCACCGTCGTCATCTCCGAAAAGGGCTGGATCCGCGCGCTGAAGGGCCACATCTCCGAGACCTCGTCGCTGACCTTCAAGGAAGGCGACGGATTGAAGGTGGCCTTCCCGGCCCAGACGACGGACAAGATCCTGCTCGTGACCACGGGCGGCAAGGTCTACACGCTCGGCGGTGACAAGCTGCCCGGTGGCCGTGGCCATGGCGAGCCGCTGCGCATCATGGTCGACATGGAAAACGATCAGGACGTGCTGACCGCCTTTGTCCATGATGCAAGCCGCAAGCTGATCTTCGTCTCGACGGCTGGCAACGGCTTCATCGTGCCGGAAGGGGAGGTTGTCGCCAACACCCGCAAGGGCAAGCAGGTGATGAATGTCGGCATGCCTGATGAGGCAAAGCTCGTGGTCCCCGTCAGCGGCGATCATCTGGCGGTCGTTGGCGAGAACCGCAAGCTCGTGGTCTTCCCCCTGACCCAGATCCCGGAAATGACCCGCGGCAAGGGCGTGCGCCTGCAGCGCTACAAGGATGGCGGCATTTCCGACGTCAAGTTCTTCGCGATCGCAGACGGTCTGACCTGGGCCGACAGTGCCGGACGCACTTTCACCAAGACGAAGGATGAACTCGTCGAATGGCAGGGTGATCGCGCCTCGGCCGGCCGCCTTGTCCCGAAGGGCTTCCCGCGCAGCGGCAAATTCTCGGGCTGATCCCAAGGCCTCAGACAATGACAGCCGGTCGCCTCGCGGCCGGCTTTTCTGTGTCAGCCGCGCTCCCATATCGACCAGACACCCATCAGCGTCGCTGCATTGCCGAGGATGAAGTGCGATACGATGGGGCCAGCGAGGTTCCGATACTTCAGGTGCAACCAGCCCCAGACAATGCCGGAGACGAGGGCGACGACGGCGAGCGGCTGAGAATAGTGCAGATGCAGGGTGGAGAAGATCAGCGAGGTGATCACGATCGCCGACATCGGGCGGGTTTTGCCCGGCATCAGATCGGCAATCGCCGTCAGCAGCACCCCGCGGCAGATCCACTCCTGCAGTGGCGCGACGATGATGTAGGTGTAGACGGTGATCGTCACCAGCTTCGGGTCGAGTATCGGCGTTCCCTGAAGCTCCGGATAGAGAAGGGTGCGGAAATAGGCCATGGCGGCCAGAGCGATGGCGCTGATGGCCAGTCCCATGCCAATCGACTTCCAGAGGTTCTCCATCCGGATGCCCATGTCGTGTCGCGTCAGACCGCAGCGCACGGTCAGTCCCCAGATGACGAAGGCGCCCCAGACTTCCATCACCCGCGAAGTCCAGAACATCACCTGCGACTGATGGGTCTCCTTGAGATTGGTCAGGATGAGGCTGTTCACCAGGGCGTAGATGTTGATCATCAGAACCATGGTGACGAAGAGGAAGGCCAGCGCGTGATAGCGCCGGTCGGCCTCTTCGAGCGCCACGAACTGCTGTCTGAGCTTGCCGTAACTCGCCGACAGCTGAGCATAGATCTTGCGGAAGAGGAGGGTGGCGAGTTCGGGCCGATCGCTCAGGAACTCGCGATACTGCGCGCGGTCGATTGTCCAGCCACGCAGCGGGGTCAGTGTTCTGGCCGAAGCGCTGCGCGGATCGCCGCTGATCAGCCCGAGTTCGCCGATGAGCGACCCTTCGCCGGCGATCGCGAGAACATTGCCGCTCTCCTCGTCATAGACCTCGATCTCGCCCTCGGCGATCAGGATGGCGAAGCTGCTGTCATCGCCTTTTCGGAAGAGGAGTGTGCCTGCTTCATGCTGCACCGGATCGACATGGCTGCGGAAGGCGTCGAGATAGCTGTCGCTCACCCTGATGGATGTGTCTTTCAGCAGCTTCTCGGCAAAATCAGGCTGTCCGGTCCGTTGCGTTGCGTCGACCGTGCTCATGCGTGTATCCGTCCAGATTGGAATCTGGCCGGATACTACTGATTTCGTTCAGGAAACGCAGAGGTGTCGATCGTCCAATTCTGGGGTCAATCAGCACTCGCCCTCAAAGGCCGGACACGCTCGCCAGTCGCGGAAAGGACTTGATCTTGACTTCGTCGATCGGCACCGGACGGCCGAGATAATAGCCCTGGCCGAGTTCGATCCCGAGTTCGTGCATAAGCTCGACGTGGTCAGCCGTCTCCAGGCCCTCGATCAGGATCTTCAGGCCGCGATTGCGGATGAGGCGGATGATGTCCTCGAGCATGGCGCGCCCTGCCGGACGGCGGGCATCCTGCAGGAAGGAGCGATCGATCTTGACAGTGTCGAATGGGAACAGGCGCAGCCAGGAGAGGCCGGCAAAGCCCGTGCCGAAGTCGTCGAGCCAGATGCGGATCCCGAGCGCCTGCAGATCGGTGATGCAGCGGATGACATCCGACTGCCCTTCCATGTCGATGCCCTCGGTGATCTCGAAGGCGAGCTGCGAACCGGAGACGCCGGTCTCTTCAAGGATCGTCGAGACGGCCAGAGCAAAACCGCGCGACTTGAGCTGAATGGCCGAGACATTGACGCTCGCCATCGGCGCTATGCCGGTCGCGAGCACCTCCGTGCAGGCCCGGCGGATCGCCCAGAGGCCGAGATCGAGGATGGCGCCGGTGCGCTCGGCGACCGGGATGAACTGGGCCGGCGACAGCGGCGTGCCGTCGACCATCTTCATCCGCATCAGCGACTCGACCGCTTCGATGCGGCCGGTGCGAAGGTTCTGGATCGGCTGATAGACGAGATGAACCAGGTCGTTCTTGACCGCCATCCTCAGCGTCGCCGCGATGTTCTCATTGTCGTCGCTGGTCAGCGGATCGTTCGGGTTGAACAGCCGGATGCAGTTGCGACCGTTCGCCTTGGCCGAATAGAGCGCCCGGTCCGCCTCGTTGATGATGCGTTCGAGCTTGGGGCCGCTCTGCGGACGCGTATAGGAGGCACCGACACTGACGGTCACCACCGCCTGGCCATCACGTCGCTGGTCGTGGACGAGATGCAGTCCCTCCACGGCGCTGCGGATGATCTCGCAAAGCGCCATGACCTGATCGCGGCCCGTGACGCGTGACAGCACGATGAACTCTTCGCCGCCGTAGCGGCCGACCGATGCATTGAGCGGCTTCAGCGTGTCGTTGAGCACGCTCGCGACCAGAATCAGGCAGCGGTCGCCGGCCTGATGGCCATAGAAGTCGTTGTATTTCTTGAAGAAGTCGACATCGACCAAGATCGCAGCAAAGGCCTTGCCTTCGCTCTGCCAGTCGTTCCAGTAGTCGCGGAGTCGCTTGTCGACAGCGCGGCGGTTGTCCATCCCGGTGAGGTAATCGGTGTTGGAGAGGCGCTCCAGAGCTTCCCCACGTTTCTCAGCCTCACTGTGCTGGTGGGCGGCTTCCACCGCATTGAGAAACACGTTGTAGCGTTCCTCATTGAGCTTCCAGTTCACATAGGACGTGAACAGAAAACAGGATGTGTAGAATAGGACGACCACCACGGTCTGTTCCAGCGTCAACGCTGGTGCATGCAGCATGCTGTAGAGGAAGATGACGAGGATGGTCGCCGACGTCAGAACCGAGAGGCGGAAGACGAGGTTGAAGAACAGGTTGGCACTCATCATGAAGATTGTGCCGAACAGCATGTAATAACGGAATGCATCCTCGGACGCGGTGTAGGTCGCCGGAATAAGCCAGGCAACATATCCGACGACGACAGTTGCGGCGCAACTGAGATCGACCCAATGGAGGCCGACCCGCCGCGCCACGCAGACTTCCATGACCGAGATGGCGAGGATCGCCGCGATCAGTCGCGCCGTGACCGTCTCGAAGGCCACATCTGGCAACAGGAAGGCATCCGTCACGCCGAAGAGAAGGTAGACGAGCGCAGCAAGCCACAGACCCTGGCGGGTCTGGCGCAGCAGGGTCATGCCTCGGTGCGTCTGATACAGCGCATTGAGAGCAGGGGTGGTCAGCGTTTTGACGTCGATGGCTGGCGGGCTGTAGCTGGAACCGTCTGTCCACACAGCGTCAGCTGTAGACCCGCTATGCATGCGCGAGTTTGTTTCGCGATTTCCGCGCACTGGGTTCTTGATGACCCGATCCATCACGACTCCATCGTCACCGCGCATGTCACGCGCTCGTCTACACTAGCTCGCCCACGTGTTAACTATGTTTTAAAGTCTGATTAAAATCGGAGTGCACTTATTGCCGTCCGCGATTATGGTTTACAAAGAATTAATGTGAGTTTTGACTAAATAAGGAGCGAAGTGTGAGTGATCTAAAGATTGCATTTGACGGACAGAGCCTCATCACGCCGGACTCTATTGCGGCGACGGTGTTTTCGACATCGGTCGACGCCACTGATAAGGATCTTGCGCTGGCACGTGCCGAAATGGCACTTCACCTGCGTGTCGCAGAGCAGCAGTTCGATCAAAAGACCCCGGTTGGCCAGATCATGCTGCGCTTGCTGACCGGCCTCCACGAAATCCGCAATCGGTATTCTCCGAAGGTCTGGGAACAGCTCATCCCGGTGGCCCAGAACCACGCCATTGCCCGGCATTTTCACGAAGATCCGTTCACCCGCTGGTCTTTCGAAAAGCCGCGCGGTTATTCGGGCGACGCGGGTCTCCTCGACTTCATCTACGGCCATCCGTCTGTCCAGTCGATGCTGGACGCCGCAAGCCCGATGGGCAAGGAAGTCCATGCCTTCACCAGCCAGTCGCCGGCATGCGTCGCAGTTCGTGAACGTCGCGATCTGCTCGCTCAGTTCGTTGACGACGTCGCGTCTTCCCGCGGTGGAGAGGCGGAAATCCTGACGATCGCGGCCGGCCATCTGCGTGAAGGCAGCATGTCGCAGGCCCTGAAGGACAAGGCGATCAAGCGGTGGATTGCGCTGGATCAGGATCCGATGAGCGTTGGCGCGGTGGCCAGCGAATTCGCCGGGACTGCGGTTGAAGCGGTCAATGGCTCGGTCCGTACCGTGCTGACCCGCGCACAGACGCTCGGAACCTTCGACTTCGTCTATGCAGCCGGTCTCTACGACTACCTCGCCGACGAAGTGGCCATCAAGCTCTCGCAGCGCTGCCTGCAGATGCTGAAGCCGAATGGCACCTTCCTGTTTGCTAACTTCTCGCAGGAAGTGCCGGATGACGGCTACATGGAAACATTCATGAACTGGGCCTTGTTGCTGCGTTCGGAAGAAGACATGTGGCGCATCATGCGGGCGACGACAGAAGGCCTCGACGTCGAGTGCTCGCTGCGCTTCGGCCAGAACAAGAACATCGTTTACGGCATTATCCGCAAACTGTCCTGATATGAGACAGCCCTTCGCAGCTTTTCAGATGTGAAGGGCTGACCTGTCCCGAAATGGGACCGTCCGTCCCACGTCCTCTTATGGATTCAGCCCTCGGAATCGAGGGGGAAACGTGTCCAGCCCTGGTTCATCAGGTGTTCCTGCGGCTGGAAGCGCGTCTTGTAGCCCATCTTCTTCGAGCCTTGCACCCAGTAGCCGAGATAGACATGCGGCAGGCCGAGCGCCTTGGCCCTGCGAATGTGGTCGAGCACCATCATCGTGCCGAGGGACCGCTTTTCCATTTCCGGATTGTAGAACGAATAGACCATCGACAGCCCGTCGCTCATCAGGTCGGACAGCGCAACCGCGATCAGTTCTCCCCGCGGCTGGGCCGAGATGCCGTCGCCCGGTGAGCGCAGCCGGTACTCGATGACCCGCGTCTGCACATGGCTGTCCTCGACCATGATCGCATAGTCGAGCGCCGACATGTCCGACATGCCGCCGTTCTGGTGCCGATGGTCGAGATAGTGGCGGAAGAGAGAGAATTGCTCCGTCGAAGGCTGGGCCGGAAAGACGGTGGAAACCAGATCCGCATTGGCGGCCTCGACGCGTTTGAAGCCACGGCTCTGTTCGAACTCATTGACCAGCACCCGGACCGACACACAGGCGCGGCAGGATTCGCAGGCCGGGCGATAGGCGATATTTTGAGACCGACGGAAACCGCCCTGCGTCAGAAGATCGTTCATCTCCGTTGCACGCTGCCCAACCAGGTGGGTGAACACCTTCCGCTCCATCTCTCCCGAAAGATACGGGCACGGCGCAGGCGCCGTCAGGTAGAATTGTGGGGAGGGGCTGGTCTGCGTGTTCATATGCGGATGAAGAGAATCCTTTGGCGTGACCTGTCAGAAGTAGGATGGCGCAAGAATGAAAAAGGTCAACACTCCGGCGTGATGCCGGAGTGCATTGTCGCAATAGGAGATTGTGACGCTTAGTAGGTTCGTACCGCAGCCGTGCCGAGCAGCAGGTCATGCACCAGGCGCGAACGCTCGATGAACAGGCCGGCGAGAAGCACGAGCGGCGTCAGCACGGAGTTGAGGATCCAGAACAGTGCGAGGTGGGCGATCGCCGTGACGAAGTCGATCTTGCGCCCATCGAGGCGGACCATGGCAATGCCCATCATCCGCATGCCCGGCGTGGACTGGGACGGACCCGCCAGAGACATGCCGAAATAGAGACCGGCGACGACGAAGAACAGGATCGGATAGAGAAGCCAGCCGAGGCCGAGCGTCAGGATGCCGAGAAAGAAGACCACCACGGCCGCCGGAATCCAGAGGAGGCCGATGAACAGGTAGTCGACGAGGAAGGCAAAGACGCGCCGCGAAAGCACGCCGCTATAGGCGCGCCAGTCTTCGGGGGCGGCATAGGACGAATTGCTGTCGAGGCTCATATCAGGCTCCTTTGAGGTTGTGCCTCAGATATGGGGAGCCCGATGCCGAATACAATAATCCGTGAACCTCAGCCCTGTTTGGCCAGAAGACGTGCCACTTCGGGTGCGAAATAGGTGAGGATCCCATCGCAGCCGGCCCGTTTGAAGCAGAGCAGCGTTTCCAGCATGGCGCGCTCGCCGTCGATCCAGCCATTGGCGGCGGCAGCCTTGATCTGGCTGTATTCGCCGGACACCTGATAGGCAAAGACCGGCAGCCCGAAGCTTTCCTTGAGGCGCCAGCAGATGTCGAGGTACGGAAGGCCAGGCTTGACCATCAGCATGTCTGCGCCTTCCTCGACATCGAGCGCTGCATCGCGCACGGCTTCGGTGCCGTTAGCCGGATCGATGTAATAGGTCTTCTTGTCGCCCTTCAAAAGGCCGCTGGTCGAGATCGCCTCGCGGTAAGGGCCGTAGTAGCAGGAGGCGAACTTGGTGGCATAGGACATGATGCCGACGCTCTGGTGACCGGCGGCATCCAGCCCGCGGCGGATCGCTCCGATACGGCCATCCATCATGTCGGAGGGCGCAATAATGTCGGACCCGGCATCGGCCTGGGCAACAGCAGCGCGCACCAGCTGGTCGACCGTCTCGTCATTGACGATCTCGCCGTCCCGCAAGATCCCGTCATGGCCGTGGCTGGTGAAGGGATCGAGCGCCACATCGGTGATTACGCCGATATTGGGAACCGCCTTCTTGATCGCAGCTGTTACCTGATTGAGAAGGTTGTTGCCCTTCAACACTTCTGAGCCGGTCTGATCGCGCAGCTCCATTTCCACATTCGGGAAAGTCGCGAGTGCCGGAATGCCGAGGTCGGCCGCTTCCCTCGCAGCCTCGACCGCCTTGTCGACGCTCATTCTGAAGACGCCGGGCATTGCCGCGATCGGCTCCATGATGCCGGAGCCCGGCACGACGAAGATCGGCCAGATCAGGTCATCGACCGTCAGGCGGTTCTCCAGAACCATGCGGCGCTGCCAGTCGGCCTTGCGCAGGCGGCGCATGCGCCGGTGGCCGGTGACGTCGTCTACCTGATGTGTCTTGTCCGTCATGATCGCGATCCTTCGTCTCTGTCCGGCTGCTGATTAGCACGCCGACCGGGGCTTGCAAAACAGTAGCCTGAAGATGTGTGATCTGTGTTTTGTTGAGCAGGCGCCTGGCAGAGGGGCTGACATCAGCAGGGGAGGGCGGCTAGCCGTGCTGGCGGAGGCATTGTCGCCAGCCTATCCTCCCTTTCATGGAAGCTGATTCGTCGCAGACACCCATTCGCAGTCTCACCGAGACCATCTTCGTGCTCTTTCTGCGCGTGGTGGCGCTGTCCTGCCTGTGGTTCGGTCTGCAGTACTGGGCGCTCCTTGTCGGCTACAGCCAGAACGGCCTCGGCCGCTTCGATCTCTTGTCGACACCTTGGCGGGTAGCGGCCACAGGGCTTGCGGTCGTGTTTCCGGTCGCCGCCCTCGGCCTCTGGGTTGCTGGCTCGTGGGGGCCGGTGATGTGGCTTCTGGCAGCGGGCGGGCAGATGCTGATGTTCACCGTCTGGCCGGAGATCTTCGGCCGCAACACGCTCGCCGTCACCATGCATTCGGTGGTCTTTGTCGTCTTCGTTGTTTTCCGCCTGGCGTTGTGGCTCGAAGGGAGACACAAGCAGGAGCGTATAACGGTTGATTTACCCTGATCGCAGGCTGGGCTTTAGTAAGCCTCTGTTAAGCCTGCGTTTTAAATAGAATTTTATGCGCATTGGATACGGTCCTCACCAAGGCGGGAGAAAAAACCAACACCGCCAAACAAAACAGTGAGGCAGACCGATATGAACACCAAGCTCAAGCCGCAGCCGGCCACTCTCGACCCGCAGGAAGAAGCGATCCGTTCGCTCTACCTCGAATCTCTCCACCTCGTGGAGCGTCTTCACCGCCGCCTTCTCGATGTCATCAAGGACGAGTTCGACCGCAAGGGTCGCTCCGACATCAACGCCGTCCAGGCACTCCTGCTCTTCAATATCGGCAATTCTGAACTGACCGCCGGTGAACTGCGCTCGCGCGGTTATTATCTGGGCTCGAACGTTTCCTACAACGTCAAGAAGCTCGTCGACCTCGGCTTCATCAACCACCAGCGCTCGCGCGTCGACCGTCGCTCGGTCCGCATCAGCCTGACGGATGCCGGCCAGGAAATCGCCGAGACTGTTGCCAAGCTTTACGAGCGCCACATCGGCTCGATCCAGAAGGTCGGCGGCATCGGCACAGACGAGTTCACCCAGATGAACAAGCTTCTGCAGCGCCTCGACCGCTTCTGGAACGATAGCATCATGTACCGCCTCTAATCCACGAGAGGCTGAGACACCCACGCATTTCCTCCAGTCATGCGGTGGCATTGAGAAGGCGCTAGGTCGCGGGTTCAGCCTGCACCGTAGCGCCTTGTCTCGTTTTGGATCCGTCCCACGTTTCTCGACCGCAGTTCCGTAATGAGAAACGCTGTAGGCGCCACCGTGTAGCCGCGTTCGGCAAGGAACCGTTTCACCCGATTTATGTACTTGGGTTTGGGAACCGTATTGTATCGCCCCGCGACCTCTGTGACCTCTCGGCCCACAAGCAAAATGTTGGCTCTCGGTTCGTTGAGCGAGTTGCGGAGGGAATAGATGGTGTGAGGCCCGTCGTAATACATGCCGACGCAATTGCCCATCAAACCGCCTTCGCGTTGGTAGTCGAATTTGGTCAGTAGCTCGACGATGCGCCACCCATCCTCAAAGCTGAACACCTCCACACTGTCATCGACCTCTTCCATAAAAGCCTCCCGCAAATCACCGCGCACATCCGAGGGAATCAGCAAATCCGCGCGCGAGCAAGCGGCCTGAACGATGTCTCGACGACGATCTTTGGACGGGGCCGCCTGCTGCCGACAGCCCCGAATTCGATCTACACACTCCCGTGACGCAACCCTTGGTGACACGAATTGGCCATATTGATATGGGACCGGCGAAGCTAGGAACGGAGGTGCGTCAACAGTCTCCGATCAACCCCGAAATGCATGTCTCTGCCTCTCTGGCGGCGCTTTGTTAACCATGGCGCGGTATGCGTTTGGGACAGGTTCAGGATGAAACGGTAGGAAATATGTCCAAGACGTCTGGAATTGTTGCTCTCTCGCGCCGCTCGCTGTTGCGTGGTGCTGCCGCTGCCGGTGCTGCGGCATTCACCGGACAGGCCATGGCGCAGGATGCAGTCAATGACTTGATCAACGCACCGCGTCGCGGCAACTGGGACGACCAGTTCGACGCCCAGGCGTCGCGCACCGCTGCCGCCGTCACTTCGAACACGCCGATGCTGAGCGCCGGCAACCTCGTCAACATGCAGCAGGCGATCGGCCGGTATCAGATGATCGTCTCGAACGGTGGCTGGCCCATGGTCAACGCACCTTCGGCGCTGCGGATCGGCGCCATGGACCCAGCCGTCCAGAGCCTGCGCCAGCGTCTGATGATTGCAGGCGACCTCCCGCAAGAAGCCGGCATGTCCAATTCCTACGATTCCTATGTCGAAGGTGCGGTGAAGCGCTTCCAGGCCCGTCACGGCCTGCCGGAAGACGGTGTTCTCGGCGAATTCACCGTCAAGGCACTGAATGTCAGCGCCGATGTCCGTCTGAACCAGCTCAACACCAATCTGGTGCGTCTGCAGTCGATGTCCGGCGATCTCGGTCGTCGCTACGTCACGGTCAACGTTCCCGGTGCCTCCGTCGAAGCCGTCGAAGACGATCGCGTCGCGCTGCGCAACACCGCTGTCGTCGGCCGTATCGACCGCCCGACCCACATGATCAATTCGAAGATCTACGAGGTCATCCTCAACCCCTACTGGACCGCGCCGCGCTCGATCATCGAGAAGGACATTGTCCCGCTGATGCGCAAGGATCCGACCTATCTGACGCGCAATGCCATCCGCCTGCTCGATGGCAATGGCAACGAAGTCGCGCCGGAAACGGTCGACTGGAATGCGGAGAAGGCGCCGAACCTGATGTTCCGTCAGGATCCGGGCAAGATCAACGCCATGGCCTCCACCAAGATCAACTTCCACAATCCGCACAACGAATACATGCACGACACGCCCCAGCAGGGCCTGTTCAACAAGCTGATGCGGTTTGAATCCTCCGGCTGCATCCGCGTGCAGAACGTGCGCGACCTCGTCACCTGGCTGCTGCGCGACACGCCCGGCTGGTCACGTCAGGAGATCGAGCGCGTTATCACGACCCGCCAGAACAATCCGATCAAGCTGGCCGAAGAAGTGCCTGTTTACATCGTCTACATCAGCGCCTGGTCGACCCGCGACAACATCGTCCAGTTCCGTGACGACATTTACCAGAAGGACGGCGATGCGCAGCTGGCGCTCCAGGCCAATATCGGCGTCGAGCAGTTCGCAGGTTCTGTCGAAGAGGACTTCGTGCCGCTGCAATAAGCGCCTCTGCCGCACTTGACTTAACCCAAGCCGCGCCTCGTGCGCGGCTTTTCTTTTTCGGGGGCTGCGGCCATTCGCCTCCGCGCGTCAATTGATCTGCAAATGTCGCTCTCCGTATTGCTCTCGTGACTGCGGAAGTTTAAGACCCCACAGCATCAAACGCTTTTGAGGAGCCAGCGATCATGTCGAACAACGATGCCTTCTTTTCTCGTTCTCTCGCCGATGCCGACCCGGAAATTTTCGGTGCGATCGAGAAGGAACTCGGTCGTCAACGCCACGAGATCGAGCTGATCGCTTCTGAGAACATTGTCTCGCGCGCCGTGCTCGAAGCCCAGGGCTCGATCATGACCAACAAATACGCCGAGGGATATCCGGGCAAGCGCTACTACGGTGGCTGCCAGTTCGTCGATATCGCGGAAGAACTCGCGATCGAGCGCGCCAAGAAGTTGTTCGGCGTCAACTTCGCCAACGTCCAGCCGAATTCCGGTAGCCAGATGAACCAGGCCGTCTTCCTGGCGCTGCTGCAGCCCGGCGACACCTTCATGGGCCTCGACCTGAACTCGGGCGGTCACCTGACCCACGGTTCTCCGGTCAACATGTCCGGCAAGTGGTTCAACGTCGTCTCCTACGGCGTGCGCGAAGACGACCACCAGCTCGACATGGAAGATGTTGCCCGCAAAGCCGAGCAGCACAAGCCGAAGCTGATCATCGCCGGCGGTACCGCATACTCCCGCACCTGGGACTGGAAGCGTTTCCGCGAGATCGCAGACTTTGTCGGTGCCTACCTCATGGTCGACATGGCCCACATCGCCGGCCTCGTCGCTGGTGACCAGCATCCGTCGCCGTTCCCGCATTGCCACGTCGCGACCTCGACGACCCACAAGTCGCTGCGCGGCCCACGCGGCGGCATGATCCTGACCAACGACGAGGATCTGGCGAAGAAGTTCAACTCGGCCGTCTTCCCGGGTCTCCAGGGTGGCCCGCTGATGCATGTCATCGCCGCCAAGGCGGTCGCCTTCGGCGAAGCGCTGAAGCCGGAATTCAAGGATTACGCGGCCCAGGTCGTCAAGAACGCCAAGGTTCTGGCCGACACGCTGATCAAGCACAATCTCGATATCGTCTCCGGCGGTACCGACAACCACCTGATGCTGGTCGACCTTCGCAAGAAGAACGCCACCGGCAAGCGTGCTGAAGCCGGCCTCGGCCGCGCCTACATCACCTGCAACAAGAACGGCATCCCCTTCGACCCGGAAAAGCCCTTCGTCACCTCGGGTATCCGTCTCGGCACGCCGGCCGGCACCACGCGCGGTTTCAAGGAAGCCGAGTTCACCGAAATCGGCAATCTGATCGTCGAAGTTCTCGACGGCCTGAAGGTCGCCAATTCTGATGAAGGCAATGC
The DNA here is from genome assembly GCF_042466255.1 of Rhizobium sp. R86522. Taxonomy (NCBI): domain Bacteria; kingdom Pseudomonadati; phylum Pseudomonadota; class Alphaproteobacteria; order Hyphomicrobiales; family Rhizobiaceae; genus Rhizobium; species Rhizobium sp. R86522. The sequence goes on along the minus strand of NZ_JAXHBX010000001.1, from coordinate 2,115,760 downwards.
CGCCGTCGAGGGTGCCGTTCGCGAGAAGGTCGTTGCTCTCACCGACCGTTTCCCGATGTACCCCTACATGTAAGGCCCAAGGCTGATGCGCTGCCCCTTCTGCGGATCGGATGAAACCCAGGTCAAGGACTCGCGACCGGCGGAGGACAACACCTCCATCCGCCGGCGGCGCATCTGTCCGGATTGCGGGGGGCGCTTCACGACTTTTGAACGGGTGCAGCTGCGCGAGCTGATGGTCTTGAAGAAGACCGGCCGAAAGGCACCCTTCGCGCGCGACAAGCTGGTGCGGTCCTTCCAGATCGCACTGCGCAAGCGACCTGTCGATGCCGACCGCATCGAACGTGCCGTGTCGGGCATCGTGCGCCGCCTCGAAAGTTCCGGCGAGACCGAGATATCCTCGGAAGAAATCGGTCTGCAGGTGCTCGAAGCCCTGAAGACCCTCGATGACGTTGCCTTTGTGCGCTACGCCTCGGTCTATCGCGACTTCAGCCATGCCGAAGACTTCGAGAACGTCATTGCCGAGATCAACGCCAAGATCTCCAGAGACAGCACGGCGGATTGACGGCGTGTCCATTACCGCCCGCGACGAACGGCATATGCGGGAGGCAATCGAGCTCTCCCTGAAGCATGTCGGCCGTACCGGCCCCAACCCCTCCGTCGGATGCGTGATCGTGAAGGATGGCGAAGTCGTAGGTCGTGGCGTCACCGCGCTCGGTGGGCGCCCCCATGCCGAACCCCAGGCGCTCGCCGAAGCCGGCGAGAAGGCAAGGGGGGCGACCGCCTATGTCACGCTCGAGCCCTGCTCGCATCATGGTAAGACCCCGCCCTGTGCCAATGCCATCGTTGCTGCCGGCATTGCCCGCGTCGTGGTCGCCGTTGCTGATCCCGATCCTCGGGTTTCAGGCCAGGGGCTCAAGATCCTCGCGGATGCCGATATCGAGGTGACCATCGGCATCCTGCAGAAAGAGGCGCGCCGGGCGATGGCAGGCTATCTCACCCGGCAGACGAAGGGACGTCCGCAAGTGATTCTGAAGCTTGCCGTTTCTTCTGATGGTATGGTCGGTCGCGTTGGCGCAGGCCAGGTCGCGATTACGGGTCCAGAGGCACGCGAAGCCGTGCATCGTCTGAGGGCGCAGTGCGATGCAATCCTGGTCGGCATCGGCACCGCGCTTGCCGACGATCCCGAATTGACGGTTCGGTTGCCGGGTCTCGAAAGCGCCTCGCCGCTCAGGATCGTGCTTGATCGCAAGGCGGAACTACCGGTGGCATCCAAGCTTTCCAAGACGGCCCAGGACGTCCCCGTTCTCCTCGCCGTGGCACCCGGCGCAACAGGCAATCGCGCCGCGCTGGTCAGCATGGGTGTCGAAGTGTCGGAGGTTCCGGATGTCGATGGACTGTTGGCGCTTCTTGCGCGGCGGGGTGTCTCGTCACTGATGGTGGAAGGTGGCGCTCGTGTCGCGACCGACATGCTGGCGCGCGGAGTGGTTGACCGGATCGAACTCTACGATTCCGCGGTGACGATCGGGGAAGGCGGTATCCCTTCGCCAATTTCAGCCGGCCGCCTGCCTGCTGGTTTCGTCAAGATCGACGAGAGACAGGTCGGGAGCGACCGGCTGCAGATTTTTGAGAGACTGCCTGCGTCTGCCTGGGTTTAACGGAAGAACAGCAGGAACAGAATGATCAGGGGGATCGGTACGCCGATCAGCCAGAATAGAATGCCGCGACCCATGGGGTGCCTCCATCTTTCGTGTTGCGAGGCAACCGCCTCCGGGCGCCTTTCATGACCGGAAACACGTGGGCTCCATGAAAGGTTCCATTGCGCGCGAAAAGCCCCGTGTCCTAGGACACGGGGGGCAAGGTGGGGTATGGAGGGGAGGCGGAGGTTGATCAGCGGACGTAGAAGGTGACGCCGCCATCGGCAGCCTGATCGGCGCCGACGATATTGGTGAGCTCGACCTTCTGGCCTTCAAGCTTCTGGGCAAGCGAGCGGTTTGCGATCACCGCTGCCTGAATGTGTCGGGCTTCCTGCGAGGTGGGAGAGACCGCGGCGAAGCGTTCATGCGCCGTGTCATGGGTCTTCAGAGAGTTGAGGGGGACGACGTTGAAGGCCTTGGACGACATTGTCTGGATGGTGCTTTCGATCCTGCTGCCGGACATGCCGGCTGCAGAAGGCATGGCGGCATAGCTCTCGGCGCCGAAGGCGATGGCCGACAGTGCAGAGGCACTCAGAACGGTTGCAAAGCGATTCATGTTCCTGTTCCTTTCAAGGATGTTTGCGATGGCGGGGGATTCCGTCGCTCGCTTGCAGGACTGAAGGTGGTGTCGGTTTGTGGCGAAATCCTGGCTCTAAGTTACTGAATTCCATTAAACATTTGTCACGCTGGTTGCCTGATTTTCGCCTGCATTAGCGAGAGTGGAACAATCGGTGTAAAGCCTTGATCGGCCTGACATGATGAGCCGTGCCGGGAACGCAGGTCCGGCCATCAGCAAAAACACTTGCCTTCCGGGAAACGGCGTGGTTTGACCGCGTCTCTGTTCGGCCAGGCGCCGCAATCACATTCAAGATCGGATCAGACCCATGGGAAACAAGACGGCATCGCCGCATTTGCTGATCGTCGAGGCACGCTTCTATGACGACATGGCGGACGCTCTCCTGGATGGCGCGAAACACGCGCTGAAGGAAGCCGGCGCCACTTTCGACGTCATCACGGTGCCGGGTGCGCTCGAAATCCCGCCGGCGATCGCTATGGCACTGGATGCCATGGACGACGAGGGGACACAGTATGATGGCTTTGTCGCGCTCGGCATGGTCATCCGGGGCGAGACCTACCATTTCGATATCGTTGCCAACGAGTCCTCGCGGGCGCTGATGGATCTCGCTGTTTCGGAATCGTTGCCGATCGGCAACGGCATCATGACCGTTGAGAACGACGAGCAGGCTTGGGCACGCGTCAAGCGTAGCGAAAAGGACAAGGGCGGCTTTGCGGCGCGCGCAGCCCTGTCCATGATCGACCTGAAGAAGAAGCTGGGTGGCTGAGTGATGACGGGCGAAGGCAAGCATCCGGTAAAGCCGGCAAACCAGCGCGGTGCAGCTCGTTTGGCAGCTGTGCAGGCGCTCTATCAGATGGACATCGCCGGCTCCGGCGTGCTTGAGGTTGTGGCCGAATATGAAGCCCATCGCCTCGGCCAGGAGGTCGACGGAGAAACCTATCTGAAGGCGGACGCCTCCTGGTTCCGCTCGATCGTCGCCGGTGTCGTACGCGACCAGACGAAGATCGACCCGATGATCCGTGGCGCCCTGCAGGACGACTGGTCACTGTCGCGCATGGATAGCACCGTGCGCGCCATTCTGCGTTCCGGCACCTTCGAATTGATCGAGCGCAAGGATGTGCCCATCGCTGTTATTGTAACGGAGTATGTCGAGATCGCGCAGGCCTTCTTCACCGAAGACGAGCCGAAGCTGGTCAACGCCGTTCTCGACCGGATTGCAAAGCAGGTTCGCGCTCCGGCGCAGAAGTAGGAATTGGCAGATGGACGCGACGACGGGAGCAGGGCTGGACGGACAATTCTCGACAGCCAAGCGTAACGTCGGTCTGCTTGCCGTGGCCCAGGCAATCCTCGGCTCTGCACCGCCGCTCGCCTTTGCTGTCGGTGGTCTCGCCGGTTTCCAGATGCTCGGCGCCGACAAGTCGCTCTCGACCGCTCCGCTGACGGGTTTCAACATCGGCGTGGCCGTCGGCGCGATCGTGGTGGCAGCGGCCTCCAGGGTTCTTGGCCGCCGCGAAAGCTTCATGGTCGGCGCATTGATGGGTGCGCTCGGCAGCGCATTGGCCGCCTTCTCGCTCATCCAGTCGAACTTCTGGCTCTTTGCCTTCTCGCTTTTGCTCATGGGCATATCTGGCGGCTTCACCCAGAAGATCCGTTTCGCCGCCGCCGACGCATCGCCAAGCTTCTACAAGGGCAAGGCAATCTCCTGGATCCTCGCCGCCGGTATCATCTCCGCCATCGTCGGACCGCAGATCGCCATCTGGTTCAAGGATGCGCTCGCACCTGTGACCTTCGCCGGCGCCTTCCTCGGCATGGTGCCTCTGCTGCTCTGCGCGATCGGTGTCTTGTTCTTCCTGAAGCTGCCGAGCCTTGCTGACAAGAAGGCGGAAGCCTCAGGCCCCGTGCGCCCGTTGCGCGAAATCGTCATGACCCAACGCTTCATGACCGGAATGATCTGCGGCATCAGTTCCTATGCCCTGATGACCTTCATGATGACCGGTGCACCGCTCGCGATGGTCATCGGCTGCGGATTTTCGTCCGACTTGGCGACGCTCGGCATACAATGGCACGTCATCGCCATGTTCGCGCCGAGCTTCTTCACCGGCATGTTGATCACCCGCTTCGGTGCCGAGAAGGTGGTTGCGGGCGGCCTGCTGATCCTCATGGCGTGCGCGGTCGTCGCCCATATGGGCATTGCGCTCTGGAATTTCTGGGGCGCGCTCGTTCTCCTGGGCATCGGCTGGAACTTCGGCTTTATCGGTGCGACCGCGATCGTCGCCTCGAGCTATCGTCCGGCCGAGGCCGACAAGGTGCAGGGTTTCCACGACATCATCCTGTTCTCGACCGTAGCACTTTCGTCCTTCTCCTCGGGCAAGGTGTTCACCGCCTTTGGATGGTCGGTCATGAATCTGGTGATCTGGCCGATCACGATCGCCTGCCTCCTGCTGGTCGTTCTCCAGCTTCGCGCGGCTGCCCGCAAAGCCGCCTGAGTTCCCTTGAGACGGCAAAATATGCGTACTTGACGCCGCTAAAAGCGCGACGCAATCTCGCCACGCGTTGACGAGGTCTCGGAGGAGGGGGCCTGAGTTTGCGAGTCACGGCCCGCGATGAGTGAGGCGCGGGCAATACGGGAGGGTATTGCGAATGACGGTTCTTCTAGGCGTAATTTTATGCGGGTTGCTGTCGGTGGTCTACGCGGTCTGGGCGACACGCTCGGTGCTTGCAGCTGATCAGGGCAATGCCCGAATGCAGGAAATTGCAGGCTATATTCGCGAGGGTGCTCAAGCTTACCTCACTCGGCAATACCTGACCATCGCGATCGTCGGCGCCGTCGTCTTCGTCGCCACCTGGCTTCTTCTCTCGGGCACCGCTGCCATCGGCTTTCTGATCGGTGCCGTCTTGTCGGGGGCTGCCGGCTTCATCGGCATGCATGTCTCGGTCCGTGCCAATGTGCGCACCGCCCAGGCCGCTTCCCACAGTCTGGCGGCCGGTCTCGACATCGCCTTCAAGTCTGGCGCCATCACCGGCATGTTGGTCGCAGGTCTCGCTTTGCTCGGCGTCTCCATCTACTTCTACATCCTGACCGCAATACTCGGTCATGAAAGCGGCTCGCGTGCCGTCATCGATGCGCTTGTCGCGCTCGGCTTCGGCGCCTCGCTGATCTCGATCTTCGCCCGTCTGGGCGGTGGTATCTTCACCAAGGGCGCCGACGTCGGTGGGGACCTCGTCGGCAAGGTGGAAGCCGGCATTCCCGAAGACGATCCGCGCAACCCGGCAACAATCGCCGACAACGTCGGTGACAATGTCGGCGACTGCGCCGGTATGGCTGCCGACCTGTTCGAGACCTATGCGGTCTCCGTCGTTGCCACCATGGTGCTTGCTGCGATCTTCTTTGCCGGTTCGGCCGTGCTCGATATTGCGATGATCTACCCGCTCGCCATCTGCGGCGCCTGCATCATCACCTCGATCATCGGCACCTTCTTCGTCAAGCTCGGCACCAGCGGCTCGATCATGGGCGCGCTTTACAAGGGTCTGATCGTCACCGGGCTCCTGTCCGTAGCGGGTCTCGCCATAGCCACGTCGCTGACCATTGGCTGGGGTTCCATCGGCACCGTTGCCGGGATGGACATCACCGGTGTGAACCTGTTCATCTGCGGCATTCTGGGCCTCGTGGTGACGGCGCTGATCGTTGTCATCACCGAGTATTACACCGGCACCAACAAGCGCCCGGTCAACTCGATCGCCCAGGCCTCGGTCACCGGTCACGGCACCAACGTCATCCAGGGTCTGGCGGTCTCGCTGGAATCGACCGCACTTCCCGCCATTGTCATCGTCGGCGGTATCATCTCGACCTACCAGCTTGCCGGCCTCTTCGGCACGGCGATCGCGGTTACCACCATGCTGGGCCTGGCCGGCATGATCGTCGCCCTCGACGCTTTCGGCCCGGTCACGGACAATGCCGGCGGTATCGCCGAAATGTCGCATCTGCCGCCTGAAGTCCGCAAGTCGACCGACGCGCTCGATGCCGTTGGCAACACCACCAAGGCCGTGACCAAGGGTTATGCCATCGGCTCTGCCGGCCTCGGCGCGCTCGTGCTCTTTGCCGCCTATTCCAACGACCTGGCCTACTTTGCCGCAAACAGCGCCCAGTACCCGTATTTCGCGGACATGGGACCGATCTCCTTTGATCTCTCCAACCCCTATGTCGTCGCCGGCCTCATCTTCGGCGGTCTGATCCCCTACCTCTTCGGTGGTATCGCCATGACGGCCGTCGGCCGCGCAGCCGGCTCGATCGTTGAGGAAGTCCGGCGGCAGTTCCGCGAGAAGCCGGGCATCATGCAGGGGACCGAAAAGCCTGACTATGGCCGGGCGGTCGACATCCTGACCCGCGCCGCGATCAAGGAAATGATCATTCCCTCGCTGCTGCCGGTTCTGGCGCCGCTCGTCGTCTATTTCGGCGTGCTCCTGATTTCCGGTTCCAAGGCTTCCGCCTTTGCTGCGCTTGGCGCCTCGCTGCTCGGCGTCATCGTCAACGGCCTGTTCGTCGCCATTTCGATGACCTCCGGTGGTGGTGCCTGGGACAATGCCAAGAAGAGCTTTGAAGACGGCTTCATCGACAAGGATGGCGTGAAGCACCTGAAAGGTTCGGACGCCCACAAGGCCTCTGTCACCGGTGATACGGTCGGCGATCCCTACAAGGATACCGCAGGGCCTGCCGTCAATCCGGCAATCAAGATCACCAACATCGTTGCGCTGCTGCTGCTCGCCGTTCTCGCGGGCTGAGGCGAAGATGCCAAAACAAAAAGACCGCGGAAGGAAACTTCCGCGGTCTTTTTCATGTCTCTATGGGCCGAGGGCATAGCTCCCTCGGCGGATGGTCTTAGTAGTTGCTCAGGATATTGCGGACGCTGTTGGCGGCGCCACCGCCACCAGCCAGCAGCTGCTGCAGGAATGTGAGATCGCGACCGCCGGTCGGCGTCGTGCGGGAAATCGTGTCGAACACCTTGCCGTCCTGCAGCGTGTAGTTCGCACGCTGCGCAACGACGCCGTCCTTGTCGAAGTAGATGGCTAGGATCTGCTGGTCGACGAGGCGCTGCTTCATGAAGGCGACCGGGCGGGTGCGCTTCTGGGAGATGTAGTAGAAGACTTCGCCGTCGAAGGTCGCCGTGGTCGACGGCGTGCCAAGCGAGAGAAGGACCTGTTCGCGGCTGGAACCGACCGGCACCAGGTCCAGCGCTGCCTGATCAACGACATAACCGTTGTGGAAGACCTCGGAGGTCTGGCAGGCGGAGAGGCCGATGGTGACGGCAAGAGCAAGTGCGGTCGTGCTCAGGAGCTTCCTGTCCGACTTGAAAATCCTGATATTCACGCAAACGTCTCCCATGACTGTCGATGGCACCTGACGGAGCCTGATCGCTTCTGCGCATAGCATTGTGGCCTTTCCGGGGAAAGCCGCCGCAAAGCTCGCGCTGCCGATTTGCCGGTCAATCTGCCACGAGATGCGGCATCCGTGCCGGATATCGGCATTGCAATTCACGCCTGCTTCGGTAAACCAGCTTTCGCAATCATGCAACACGACCACGTCCGGGCTCACCACTTCGGCCGGCTCTTTTTGGTGGAATTGGATGGTATTCGGCTTCTTTCGGCAGAAAAGAAACAATCAGGTGATCGTCGAGCGCCAGTACGGGGCTTTGACGGCGGCGGCGCGCACGCCCGCATTCTATCTCGACATGAATGTTCCGGACACCGTGATCGGTCGGTTCGAGCTGTTGACGATCATGCTGATTCTCTATTTTCGCCGCACGGCGAAATCTCCGCGCAGCGGCCAGGAGATCGCCCAGAACATCATCGACGCCTTCTTTGAGGATGTCGATCACTCCATCCGCGAACTGGGCGTCGGCGATCCCGGCGTGCCGAAGCGCATGAAGAAGCTCGCCGGCATGTATTATGGTCGACTGGAGTCCTACGCGGCGGCACTGGATAAAAACGACCGCGAAGCGCTTGGCGCCGCGCTGAAGCGCAACATTCATCCCGAAGAAGGCGAGGCGGCTCCCTCCATGCAGGCGCTGGCCGACTGGATGTTTGCAGCCGAGCAGGCGCTGGCCGCCCTGGATGAAAACGAAATCGAGACGGGCATGGCCCGCCTGGCCGTCCCGGGAACCTGAGCAGCGGCAAGCGCTTGGAACGCAGAGGTCGCACCGGACGGTAGAACAAGGATTGACGACATGACAGGCAGCAATGCAAGGGACCCTCGCGAGTTCACCTATCTGGTGAAAGTCGCCCATATCTCCGCCAACCCGGTACAGGTCCATGTGGAAGCCGACGAGCGTGAGCGCGCGGGCCTTGCGGACCTCTGGAACGTGGAGGCGGTCAATCGGCTGTCCGCCGACCTGCAGATCGCCCGCTGGAAAAAGGACGGTGTACGCATCAAGGGGAATGTCACGGGCGAACTCGTGCAGGCCTGCGTCGTCACCCTGGAACCGGTGGTCTCCACGATCGATCAGGAGATCGACCAGATCTTCGTGCCGGAGGGATCCAAGCTTGCCCGCATCGTGCTCGATGGCGCCGGTGAGATGGTGCTCGATCCGGATGGTCCCGACCTTCCTGAACAGTTTACCGGTGACACGATCGACGCCGGCGCGCTGGTCGCCGAATTCGCCGCTCTCGACATCGATCCCTATCCGAAGAAAGAAGGCGTTGCCTTCTCCGGACACATCGAAAGCAAGGCTGAAGAAGACAAGAAGCCGTCGCCCTTTGCGGTCCTGAAAGACTGGAAAAAGGACTGATCATCCCCCATCTGCACCTGCGGGTGGGTTGTGTGCCGAGTGAAAAGCGCTATTTTGGCCGAAAATATCGCTGACCAGCGATGAAGAAGGGTCAGGTCTAAGTGATCAGAATTTCTGTCGACGTCATGGGTGGAGACTTCGGTCCCGAGGTCGTCATCCCCGGAGCCGCCAAGGCACTTGAGCGTCATCCCGATGTAACCTTCCTTCTCTTCGGCCAGCAGGAACGCTGCCTGCCGATCCTCGCGCAGTTTCCCAAGCTGAAGGAAAAGTCGACCTTCCACCACTGCGACATCTCCGTCACCATGGATGAGAAGCCGAGCCAGGCGCTTCGCCGCGGCCGCTACGTCTCCAGCATGTGGCGCTCGATCGAGGCGGTGAAGTCCGGCCAGGCGGATGTGGTCGTCTCGGCCGGCAACACCGGCGCGCTTATGGCCATGGCGAAATTCTGCCTGCGCACCATGGCGACCATCGAGCGCCCGGCGATCGCCGCGATCTGGCCGACGTTGTCGGGCGAGAGCATCGTGCTCGATGTCGGTGCTGGCATCGGTGCCGATGCGCAGCAATTGCTCGACTTCGCCGTCATGGGCGGCGCCATGGCGCGCGCGCTGTTCGAGATCGAGAAGCCCATGGTTGGCCTTCTCAATGTCGGCGTGGAGGAGATCAAGGGCCAGGAAGAGGTCAAGGAAGCCGGGCGCCTCATTCGCGAGGCCGGCCTCGACACGATCGACTATTATGGCTTCGTTGAAGGGGATGACCTCGGCAAGGGCACGGTCGACGTCGTCGTCACCGAAGGCTTTACCGGCAACATCGCCCTCAAGACTGCAGAGGGCACGGCCAAGCAGATTGCCGAATACCTGCGCGCGGCCATGTCGCGCACCTGGATGGCCAAGCTTGGCTACATCCTGGCAAAGGGCGCCTTTGATCGCCTGCGCGAGAAGATGGACCCGCGCAAGGTCAATGGCGGTGTCTTCCTCGGCTTGAACGGTATCGTCATCAAAAGCCACGGCGGCACGGATGCCGAAGGCTTTGCGGCGGCTCTCGATGTGGGCTATGACATGGCCCGGAACGGTCTCACCCAGAAGATCGAAAACGACTTGAAAAAATATCACGCGCGGCACCCGTCTCCGGCCGGCCCCGAAGCGGCGTGAAAGGTAGGAAACTCCAATGATCCGTTCTGTAGTTCGCGGTTTCGGAGCAGCGCTCCCGAAACGGGTTATGACCAATGCTGATCTCGAAAGCCTGGTCGAAACCTCCGACGAGTGGATTGTTCAGCGTACCGGCATCAAGCAGCGCTACATCGCAGGTGAAGGCGAGACGACGGCATCGCTGGGTGCAGCGGCAGCTCAGGAAGCGCTTGATCGCGCGGGTTTGACGGCTGCAGACATCGACCTGATCATCTGTGCGACCTCGACGCCCGATAACACCTTCCCGGCGACGGCCGTCAACATCCAGAACCGTCTCGGCATGCATCACGGCTTCGCCTTCGACGTTCAGGCCGTCTGTTCCGGCTTCGTCTATGCCATGGCGACGGCTGATCTCTATATCCGCGGCGGCATGGCAAAGCGCGTGCTGGTCATCGGCGCCGAGACCTTCTCCCGCATCCTCGACTGGACCGACCGCACGACCTGCGTTCTGTTCGGCGACGGTGCTGGCGCGTTGGTCCTCGAGGCGGCCGAAGGCGAGGGGACGGTTGCAGACCGCGGCGTTCTCACCTCGAACCTGCGCTCGGACGGCGCCCATCGTGAAAAGCTCTATGTCGATGGCGGTCCCTCGACCACAGGCACGGTTGGTCATCTGCGCATGGAAGGCCGCGAAGTCTTCAAGCATGCCGTCGGCATGATCACCGACGTCATCGAGGCTGCGTTCACGGCGACCGGTACGACCGCTGACGACATCGACTGGCTGGTCCCGCATCAGGCCAACAAGCGCATCATCGACGGCTCGGCGAAGAAGCTCGGCATTCCCGATGAGAAGGTCGTGATCACCGTCGACAAGCATGGAAATACGTCTGCGGCATCCATTCCGCTGGCCCTTGCGACGGCGGCCAGCGACGGCCGGATCAAGCAGGGAGATCTGGTGATGCTCGAGGCCATGGGCGGCGGCTTCACCTGGGGCGCCGTGCTGGTGCGCTGGTAGCATTTGAAACCCTAAAAATTGCGCATCGACAAGCACTTGACCGTTGCGGCCAAGGGCAATAGTCTCTGCCCAATTCAACAAGATCATTGATTTAGGCGGGCGAGAACAATGGCCGGAAAGACAGTGACGCGTGCGGATTTGGCAGAATCAGTCTTTCGCAAGGTCGGTCTCTCCCGGACGGAATCCGCCGAACTCGTGGAAACGGTCATCGACGAGATTTGCAATGCCATTGTGCGTGGTGAATCCGTGAAGCTTTCGTCCTTCGCCACCTTTCAGGTTCGTAGCAAGAACGAGCGAATCGGCCGTAATCCGAAGACCGGCGAGGAAGTGCCGATTTCTCCCCGTCGGGTGATGACGTTCAAGGCGTCCAACGTTCTCAAGCAGCGCATTCTTCGCGCTCATATAGCCCGCAAGGCCAAGCAGAAGCCGGTCAATCCGGCCGCCTGAGAAAAGACCAAAATCGGTGGAGCATCGTGCCGCCGGTCATCGAGCGCTTGAAAACCAGCCCTCACCCCGTTGAAATGTGATCCGAGTCGCGCGCCCGCGTGATCTTCGAGGAGCGCTGTGATGCAGTTGGACAAGAGCCCGGATGCTTTCCGCACGATCAGTGAAGTCGCTGATGACCTCGACCTGCCGCAGCATGTCCTGCGCTTCTGGGAAACCCGCTTTCCGCAGATCAAGCCCCTGAAGCGCGGCGGCGGTCGGCGCTACTATCGTCCCGACGATGTCGAACTGCTTAAGGGCATCCGCCATCTGCTCTACGATCAGGGTTATACGATCAAGGGCGTGCAGAAGCTTCTGAAGACCAACGGCAACAAGTTCGTCATGGCTGTTGCCACCGGCGATGTCGCCACCATGGAAGCGCTTGTTGCCGCCAATGCCTCTAAGAGCGACGAGCCGAAGGTCAATCTCGACGAGGACCAGGTCGTCGGCCGACCCAAGGTGCGCACCAGCGGTCGTTTCTTCGGCTTCGGTGGCAGTGCCAATGATGACGCACCGGAAATCTCGGTCGGCAAGGGCTCCGTCGGCAAGGAAGACCGTGCGCTCCTGCAGGAGGCTCTCTTCGACCTGCTCGAATGCAAGCGGCTGCTCGACCAGGTGCGGTGATGACGCATCGTTCCGTTGAACGGAACACCGCTGACCTTGAGGCGTTGAAGGACCGACACGCAACCCGCGCGAGGCTCCATGAAACGGCTTTTTATCACACTCCCAGTTCTCTCCCTGCTCGCCGCCGCCCCGGCGCTCGCGCAGCAGGCAGCAACGTCGTCTGACGCCACCGAGGCCAGACCTGCTACCGTCGAGGATGCCTGCATCTTCGTGGCGAAGAACATGGTGATGGTCAAAGATCTCAAGGTCGGCGTTGTCCAGGCCTTTCCTGAGCTTGATCCGCCAGGAGCAAGGCTGACCTATTCCACCCGGATGGACAGCGAACCGCAGGACATTTCTGACGAGATCGAGTGCCAATTCGAACGTGACGCCGAACCGCTGCAGGTAACGCGCTTCTGCATGGACCTGACCTGCTACGCCGCAAACAGCGAAGAACCCGAAGAACGCCGGCGCTTCGAGGAAATCAGAGCGCTGATGCAGCGTCTGAACTGATCATCCTCGCATTTTTTCGTCCCTGCTGGAGTTTCCCCTTGCGCAGAAATGGCTGACTGTCTAAAGGGAACTGGCTGTCGAGCGGGTCACTCGTGACCCAAAAAGCACGATTGGCAGATGACGGAATGTAGCGCAGCCCGGTAGCGCACTTGACTGGGGGTCAAGGGGTCGTGGGTTCGAATCCCGCCATTCCGACCATTTTATGTTTGCGGATCAAGCAGTTGATTTCGTGACATGGTTAGAGAGACCGGGTACCGCAAGGTGCCCGGTTTTTTCGTTCTTGGGCGACAGGTCGTCGCAAAACTCCCGAGCGTGAATGTCACTCGGCTTCTTTTGGTTTCTGTCCTATGTTTGCTGCAATGCAGCATTATATTGGAAAGAGGTTCGAAGGGAGCCGGAATCCGATGCGCTTCAAGTTCTCCATGTCTCCGCTCTCCGCGCTGCTCCGAAGCCAGAAGCGTCTGCAGCGCAGGCTGGAGAAGGCGATGCCCAAGCTCAGGATGTATGAGCCGAAGGTCGCAAAACCCCGTGCGCCGCGCTCCGGGCTCGCGCAGGTGCATGCCTTCGGCAGCAATCCCGGACGACTGCGGATGTTTGAATATGTGCCCTCCGCCCGCCGGGACCCAGCCACGCTCGTGGTGGTCCTGCATGGCTGCCTGCAGACTGCAAAACAGTATGATCGTGGCAGCGGTTGGAGCCGCATGGCGCGGGAAAAGGGTTTCGTGCTGCTCTATCCGGAGCAGACCAAGGAGAACAATCACAATCTCTGCTTCAACTGGTTCCGCCCGAGCATGGTGGCGCGCGATCGCGGTGAGCTGATGTCGATCCGCCAGATGATCGAACACGCGATCGAGCGTCACGGGATCGCGGAAAGCAGGGTCTTTATCCAGGGCCTGTCGGCGGGCGGTGCCATGGCCAATGCGCTTCTCGTCACATATCCGGATCTCTTTGCCGCCGGTCAGGTGGTGGGTGGCCTCCCCTTTGGCGCGGCCCGCGACGCCATGTCGGCACTTTCAGTGATGAAATCAGGTCCTCGCCGCAGCAGACGGGAATGGGGTGACCTGGCACGGAGTGCGGCAGGAGACGTGTCCAGCCGCAAACCAGCCGTGGCGATCTGGCAGGGCAGGGCGGATCGGGTGGTGTCGCCGGGCAATGGCGAGGCGCTGCTCGCCCAATGGCTGGATTTCCATGGGCTTGATGAATTCGCCGGAGAGAGTGAAGCCCGGCCGGAAGGATCGATGATCGTCTGGAAGGATGAGAATGGCAGACGGCTGGTGGAGTATCGCCTACTTGATGCCCTGGACCATGGCCTGCCCGTCATCGCGCGACGCGCCGGCTCTGAGCGCCAGGCCTACATGCTTGAGGGCGCCATCGGCGCCCCCCAGCAGTTCTACGAAACCTTCATTCGGCCAGGCCGAATTTGAGCCGCTGAGGCCGTTGCTCAGTTTTCCTCGATCGAAACGCCGCTCTCGCCGATGCGGAGTTCGACGCCGTCAGGCTTCTGCTCTTCCTGGTAGACATAGATGCCAAGGCCGATGACGGCGACCACGAGTGCACCGATGATGAGGTAGAGGCCATTGTTCCGGCTCATGAAATTCTCCTGTCTGATGATGTCGGACAGGGAAAGTCTGGGCGCCGGTTATTGTTCCATCGCCATATTGGAAAAACTCAATCGTCGTTGGCGGCGGTGAGTTCTTCGGGGCGCATGCCGTCGTCACTGCCGCGCGCAGCAAGACGAAGTCCTTCTGCACCTTGGCCGCCTTCGCCCGCATCCAGAAAGACGACGCCCATATCCGTGAGCGCGGTCTTCAGCGCCGCGTAATGCTGTGGTGTGGCGTCATAGCCATTCCCGGCTTCGATCTGGAGGATCAGCAGCGCGGGCACGCCGCTTTCCTGCGACAATCGGTCGATGGTGACGTCGAGCATGGCGCGCGCAGCGCGTATCTGAGCAGGTGTGATCATGAGTAAAGTATGGGGTGCGCGGGCAATAAATCAATGCAGTGCCCGCAATCGGCCATTTCTGCGTCAGTTCCGCAAGGCGCGCTGGTGACGCCATTCGGCAGCGCCGCAGCCCCAGACGATGCCGAGCACGAGATAGAAATGCCGCCAGTGGTCGGTATCGATCACGGTGCCGACCAGGATATGCCCGACGAGAACGATCCAGGCGACCATCAGATAGGGTTGCCAGGGGCGTTCGCGCAGCAAGTAGCGGAAGCCCATCGACACGGTCCAGATCATCAGGGTCACGTAAGAGACAAAGCCGATCCAGCCATAGGCCATCAGGGATTTCAGCCAGATATTGTGCTCGTCTTCCGGGAAGATCCGACCGAACATCATCGGCCCTATCCCGAGCGGCCTCTCCATCGCCAGTTCAAAACCGAGACGGTGCCGGGCGAAGCGCCCCAGGTGGCCGCCGTCATATTCCTGCACCAGCTGGGTCCGGGTCTCGAACAGCGCCTGCACCTTCTCGAACTGCAGAGCGACCGAGAGCGCCAAGACCATGGCGACAACCGCCGCAAGCGACAGCACCAGGATCTTCAGGCGGAAGGCATTGGTTCGCTCCTTGAGGAGCATGACGAAGACCAGGGCGACGGTGCAGAAGAGAAACAGTCCCCAGGCGGCGCGCGAGAAGGAGAGAAACACCGCCAAGGAAAGGATCAGAATACCGACAATCCGCAGCGGGGACTCGAGCAGCCGCCCTTTCAGCATGCCATGCATCAGGTAAAGTGTCGGCGCGACGAGAAACGGGCCGAAGACATTGGGGTCCTGGAAGGCGCCCATGGCGCGATCATAGCGCGTGAAGACTTCTGCTCCGGGGAAGGCGTGGAAATAGCCAAGGATCCCGAGCATGCCCGTGATGATGGCGGCAGCCACCCAGGCCTGGAAGATCAGTTTTAGCCGCTGCGGCCTGTCCTCGATGACCGCAGCGTAAAACACGGCCGTGAGCGCCAGAAAGATCGACACCGCGACATAGAGCACCTGTTCCGTCAGGATGGTCCGTAGCATGGTAAGTGCCAAAAGCCCTCCGACGTTGAAGATCAGCAACATAGCGAGCAGGGGCGCGACGACGCGCGAGATCTTCAGGCCGAAGAGGAACCAGAGCGCGACCTGGCCGACCATCAGAAGTTCATAAGGGGCAGGCTCGGATATGACGAAGCCCGAAAGGAAAACGCCGAAGGCCATGATCCAGGAGATCATCAGCTGAACGGCAGCTGCCTGCGGGTTGAAGGGCCTCGCTTGGTTGACGACGGCACTCAATAGGCGTTCTCGGTATTGAGAAGCCTGAGCGGGGTCAGGAACAGGATCTTCAGATCGAACCAGAGAGACCAGTTTTCGATGTAATAGAGGTCATAGGCCGTGCGGAACTTGATCTTGTCGTCGGTGTCGATTTCTCCGCGCCAGCCATTGATCTGCGCCCAACCGGTGACGCCGGGCTTGACCCGGTGCCGGGCGAAGTAACCCTCGACGATTTCGCCGAATGTCTTGTCGCGGGTCTGGCCGAGGACGGCATGGGGACGGGGACCGACCAGCGAGAGATCACCGCGCAGCACGTTGAAGATCTGCGGCAACTCGTCGATCGACGTCTTGCGGATGAAACGGCCGACCGGCGTCACGCGCGGGTCGTTCTTGGTAACGGCATTCTTGGCCGTCGGATCGCTCATTTCCGTATACATCGACCGGAATTTCAGGACGTTGATTACCTCGTTGTTGAAGCCGTGACGCTTCTGCACGAAGAAGACCGGTCCCTTGGATGTCATCTTGACCGCAATCGCCGTGGCAATGAAAACCGGCCACAGCAGGATTAGGGCGAGAACGCTGAAGAAGATGTCGAAGGCGCGCTTGGCGACGGAATCCCAGTCACGGATCGGCTTGTCGAGAATGTCGAGAAGCGGGACCGCACCGACATGCGAATACGCGCGCGGCCGGAAGCGCAGATTGTTGGAATGGGCGGCGAGGCGGATATCGACCGGTAGCACCCAGAGCATCTTCAGGAGCTGCATGATGCGGGCTTCAGCGCTGAGCGGCAGCGAGATGATCAGCATGTCGATATGGGCGAGACGCGCAAATTCGACGAGTTCCGCCACGGTCCCGAGCTTCGGGTAACCGGCAACCACGTCCGGGGAGCGTGTAGAGTTGCGATCGTCGAAGATACCGCAGATCCGGATATCGTTTTCCGGCTGCTGTTCCAGAGCGCGGATAAGGTCTTTGGCAGGTTTGCCGCCGCCGACGATCACCGCTCGGCGCTCCATCACGCCGTTGCGTCCCCAGCGCCGAAAGCCAAACCCGATCAGATTGCGCTCGATCAGGAGATAAATCGCACCGAGCACGAACCATGCGGCGAGTATGCTGCGGTAATTGGGGTCATGGTCGATGAACAGGAAGTTCGTCAGAGCGACAAGACCGAGGGAAGCCATCCAGCTTCCCAGAACCCGCGCCATGGATCCCATCGGCGAACGCAGAATCGAGACATGGTAGCAATCGCTGGCCTGCATGAAGAGCAATGCCATCAGCGAGCCGACAAAGGCACTGACGCTCGTGTCGAGGAAGTGAGCGCCCGGATCGAAGGCGAAGAAGAAGTTGGCGCCGAGCGCAATCCCGAACAGACTGAAGAACTCGAGAAAACGCAGCTGGCCGATCACGATCGACGGCGAATAGTTGGCCACCGCGTATTGTGACGCGATCTGGCGTGCCAATGCGCTGATTTCGGCTTTACGCTCCCCTTCCACCTTGTGCAGGGGATCGTCGCCGACCGTCTGACCGCGACGCAATGCGTCAAGATCGAATGCCTCGGGTTTGTCGACCTTGTTCATGTCTGGATCTCGCACGTGTGTGCGGGAAGACTACGGCGAAGGTCCTAAGAAACGCTTTAGGATCCCCTCAGAAATGGTGTGATCTGTTCCGTTTCGGCGCAAGCCGCGGTCAAATGCGCGCGAGTTGCGCCCGATAAAGCGTTTCGATGTCCCTGGCCATGACTGTTGCGGAAAAACGGGAGCGGAAGCTCTGAGGGCTTGGCATGGTTCGCCTCGACCAGTCCGGATCGGTGAGCGCCTTGGCCATCACGGCGCCGAAGAAGTCGGCGCGGCCGGCCTCGACGAGGGCCTCGCAGTCAGGGCCGAGGATCTCGGGAATGCCCCCGACCCGTGAGGCGATAACCGTCTTTTCTGCGGCCAGCGCCTCCAGGACGATATAGGGCATGGCCTCGGCGCGCGAGGGAACGACGATGATGTCGGAGAGCGCAAAGGCCTCGGCGATGGGCATGGCGGGTCTGAAGCCGATCCGGCGGCTGAGGCCCTTCTGTTCGACAATTCGACGATAGCGCTCAAGGTCGGGGCCGTCTCCGACGATCACCCCGCTCAACGGTCGACCAACCAGTCGTTCAGCTTCGGCGAAGGCATTGATGAAGACATCGGGCCCCTTGAGGTCGCGCAGCATCCCGATATAGGCGAAATCCACGCCCTCGGCTTCGACCGGGATACGCCCGAAGTCTCTCTCGCTGATGCCGTTATAGACCCGCGTCGCCTGACAGTGGGGCCTGCCGATCTTCGTCTCGTAGGTCTGGCGCTCGTAGTCGCAGACGAAAGAAATCGATTCCGTCATCCGCTCCAGAACGCGCTCGGCCATGAAGACGGCCTGTCCTGACGGTTTTGCCCGCGAGAAATGCAGGCTGCCGCCATGCGGTGAATAGAGGCGGGCGACGCGATACCTTCGAACCCGCAGCAGTGAGCCGATCAACCGCGCGATCACGCCGCCCTTGGCGCCATGACCATGCAGGATATCCGGCTGCAATTCCTTGATGAGTTTGTAAGCTTCGCCGAGCGCCGCCATGTCCTTCAAACTGACGGAACGCCGGATCGGGAAGCGTGTGACGCCGAGCGCAAGATGCGGCATGATCTGCTCGAAGAGCCGGTCTTCATGGGCGCCGCCCGTCGAGCTGTCGCAGAGGATGCCGACTTTGTGTCCGGCCGCGCTGTGCAACTCTGCCAGATCGCGGACATGGCGGAAGATCCCGCCGATCGGCGACCGAAAGCAATGCACGATGCGCAGCGACGGGGCTTCGGCCATCGATCAGAACAGCCGTTCGCGCACGTAGACGGTGTCGCCGGCGAGGATCGGGTCGGTGATCGGCACGCGGCCGGTGATGATCTGTCCGTTGATCTTGCGGGTCACGTCGACATCCCGTTGATTGGCGCGGCTGTTGAAGCCGCCGGAGACGGCGATGGCGTTGAGGATCGTCATGCCCGGCACATAGGCGTATTGCCCCGGTTGCCCGACCTGGCCCATGACGAAGATGGACCGGTAGCGATCGACTTCGATCGAGACGTCGGGATCACGCAGGTACCCCTGCTTGAGCTTCTGGGCGATCGCGCCTTCGAGCTGGGTGAGGGTCGCACCGCGAGCCGCGACCTGACCAACGAGCGGGAAGGCGATGTAGCCGGCCTGGTCAACGGTATAGGTGTTGGTGAGGCTCGGTTGTTCGAAAACGGTGACGCGCAGCCGGTCACCGCTGTCGAGCCGATACGGCTGGATAGTGGCCTCGTGAAAGACCTTCGGGGCAGGGCGATAACTCGCGCAGCCCGAAACGCCGATCGACAGGACCACGCTTGCGATCAGAACCATCGCCTGTTTGCCGACCATCGCCATGCGCTGCTGCGCTCCCACTGAACCCACATTCGTTGGCCTGTTATCGAATGGTTAGGGTTAATGCCGGGTAAACGTCTGGTGGCGGATTGCCTCATTCAGACGCCAAAACTGGGAGCATCACGGTTAACCCTTGAGTTACCATGATCCTTTACTTTCGCGGGCAAGATGTTCCGGGAGTCTGTGATGCCGAGTGTGGACCGCGATCAACATGATGTCGATATCGACCTCGCCCAGCTCTTTCGCGCCGTGTGGGAGCGAAAGGGGAGGATCCTGGCCGCGACTGCGCTTGTCGGGGTGCTGGCCTTCGTTGGTGCCAATGCGATCTCGCCCACCTACAAGGGCGATGCAAAACTTCTGATCGAGCCGCGCGAGCCGAACTTCTCGGCATCGGGAACCTCGTCCTCGATCGCCGAACCTTTGCCCGACGAACTGAATATCGCAAGCCAGGTGCAACTGCTCCAGTCCGTTGATCTGATCAAGCAGGTGGCCCGGGACCTCAAGCTGCATGAGCGCACCGAATTCGATCCGGACTCCAGCCCCTCCGTCGTCACCGACTTCCTCGTGCTCTTTGGACTGAAGAGCAACCCGCTGGAACTGCCGCCCGAAGAGCGCGTCATCAACGCCTTCAAGGAAAAGCTCGCCGTCTATCAGGTCGACAAGTCGCGGGTGATCGGGATCGAGTTCACGTCGCAGGATCCGAAGCTCGCAGCGGCTGTCCCGAACACGATGATGGACGTCTATCGCTCCTTGCAGAGCGGAGCCAAGCTCGACAGCAATTCCGACGCCGTCCGCTGGCTGGAGACGGAGATCGCCAATCTGCGCGAAAAGGTCCGCGAGGCCGAGCAGAAGGTTGCGGAATATCGCTCCTCGGCGGGCTTGATGTCACTCGGCTCCGATCAGAGCTCGTTCAGCAGCAAGCAGCTCTCCGATATCTCGACGGAACTCGCCCGGGTCCGTGGCGAACGCGCGAATGCCGAAGCAACCGCTGAAAACCTGCGTGCCAGCATCAAGGCTGGAAGGTCGACCGAAACGCTGGATGCGGTTGCCCGCTCGGAATCGATCCAGCGCCTGAGGGCCGCCGAATTGCAGCTGCGCGCCCAGATTTCCGATCTCTCCACGCGCCTCCTCGATGGTCATCCCCAGATGAAGGCCCTGCGTGCCCAGCTTTCGGGTATCCGCGAGCAGGTACAGGCCGAATCGCTGAAGGTCGCGGCCGGCCTCGAAAATGAAGCCGCCGTTGCGCGTGAGCGCGAAACACAGCTGCTTGCCCAGCTGAATACCTTGAAGGCTGACACGGCCCGTGCCGGCGAGGACGAAGTCGGCTTGAAGTCACTGGAACGCGAGGCGACCGCCCAGCGTCAGCTGCTCGAAACCTATCTGGCCCGCTACCGCGAGGCGTCGTCACGCCTCGACAAGGATTTCGAGCCCTGCTGATGCGCGTGTGATTTCCACTGCGATCGAGCCACAGGAGCCGAACTTCCCGAAGGTTCTGCCGATTACGATCGTCGCCACGTTGTCGACCATGATTCTCGCGGCCGTCGCCGTGATGCTTGCCGAGCTTTTCAGCGGTCGGGCCTTGCGTCCCACGGGGACGGTGGCTCCCGTTGCGGTCCGTCGGGAGGAAGAGGCGCTACCGCGTCAGGAAGCCGCTCCCGATCCGGGCAAGCCCGAGCGTTCGGCCGATACGCCCGCGAGCCTTTTGAATGTTGCCCCGGACGCCGAACTGGTCGAGGAGATGGAGCAGGTCGTCACTGCCGAGATTCCTGCGGCTGAGACTGTCGAGGAGCATGACGAGTTCTCTATCGCATCCGTGGCCAGTTTTCTCGTCGAGCAGGAAACGCGGATCGCTTTTGCGATTTCGCCATCGGGCGACGATGGCTCGCTCGGTACGGTCGCTCTCGCCCGCGAACTGGCCGATCGTGGCAAGCGTATGGTTCTCGTCGACATGACGGGATCAGCCTGCCCGACGCGGTTGATGGCGTCCTGGCGCGATCTTCCTGGAATCACGGATCTGTTGACCGGCGAAGCCGCCTTTGCCGATTGCATCCATCCTGATCGTTCCTCGACGGCCGATATCGTCCCGCAGGGCAATGCGGATATCCGTCAGGCCATGCGTGGCGCGGACCGTCTCTCCATGATCGTCGATGCACTCGCTGACGTCTACGATCTGGTTCTGGTCGAATGCGGTCCTGCGAATGCAGAAAGCGTCGCCCGTCTCAGCCGCAATGGCCGCCACGAGATCATCCTCTCGGCTCCCGATCCCAGGGCGGACGAGCTTGCCGAGATCATGGTGACCTTCGAGGATGTCGGCTACTCGGATCTCGTTCTGCTTTCGGTGAAGACGCCGCCAAGCCGCCACGCGAGGGACGCAGCCTGATATCGGCCGTTCCCCGGGCCGGGAACGATCAATCCTCTGGTTTGCCAATCGGCGCAGCCGTGCCCTGGGCTCGCATCCTTTGGATGAGCGTATAGAGATGCGGATTGCCTTTGATGAAGGTTTTCGTCCGGGTGAGGCTGCGATGCGTCATCGCCGCGAGGTGACCTGCAGGGCGCAGAGGCAGCAACACATCATGGTGCACGGTTTGCACGGAGCACCAGCGACGCTTGTAGTCCTGATCGCCAATGCCGAAGTCGAACAGGGCAGCACCGTTCAGGGCGCTGCGCTCGATGACCAACCAGAACAGGAGTTCGCCGGGGCTGGCCTCCGCCATCAGACTGTCGTCGATTGAGCCGAACTGACAGATGACGTGGTCGCCCTTGCGCGAGAGACCGGTGATGGCGGCGATCTTGCCGTCATGCTCGCCCTTCAGGCGAACGGCATGCAGTTCGAGCGGCACGTCGCTTCCGCCGCGATCCACCTCGAGAAGCATCCGAAAGAAGGCTTGCGTCTCCGCAGGCTGGAAGACGTTCGGCAAGCCGCCTGAGGCAAACCGGGCGGCCTTCTGCTGAAAGAAGCGTTCGAGCAGGGCTTGCTGCTCGGCAAGCTTGGTCGGGCGGATATGCTCGAATCCGCCTGCGGCTTCCAGCTTGCGGATCTGTGCGCGATACTTCTTGCGGCGGCTCTTGGCATTCAGCAGCGCAATCGTCTCTTCCATGGTCGCACACAGCGGCAGCTGGAAGGATGCGTTCTGGTTGCGGATATGCGGCAGAGCCGATAGCGGATGCCGCTCGCCCCGCCAGTCGAAGGGGATGTTCGTCAAGCTGAGCAGGTCGGCATGATCGCGCAACGCGTCGACCAGCAGTGTTTCGAGCGCGTGGCCGGGAAGCGTCGATGCTACCGATCGGAAGCGGGCGCTGAACAGGCCGCTGTTGAAGTTTGTGAAGGCGGAGCCGATGAAGCGGGCATTGCGCACGAGATAGTGCCGTTCGATTTCGAGCGGCAGCAGGAAGGCGGTCTCGTCGTTCAGGCGTCCTTCGACGATGGCAAGCGGATGGCCATGGGTCTCGACCCAGGCGCGGCACCAGTCATAGCCATGATGCAGGGAGTTCCACGGATCGGCCTCGAGCTGCCGCCAGACCTGTTCCAGCGGCTTCATGCGCTGATGAACCGTCAGCGAGAGCCGTCCAGCGGGGCTGTCGAGGGTCGTTCGATTGCGTTCGACAGTGGCGCCGTCATCTGGCAGATCTTCGGCAAATGCCATCGCATCATGGCGTATCTGGGCCCGCATGTACCCTATCCTGTCCGGTTTCACTGACGCGCAGGAGCTTAGACGGACACTGCCAACAAACGGTTATCGGTTTCGGAGATGGGCAGCCTGACACCGTGCCAGGGTAAAGGCGGAGTTAATCCGCGTCCTTCTTCTTGAAGGGACCGGCCATCCACTTGATCACGAGCATGGCCGGAATGACCCAGAGCAGGCCGGTCAGGAGGAAGTAAAGCAGATGAGCCCACCAGGGCGCGGTCGCGAGCGTTGCCGTCGCGATCGTCGTCGCGAGCAGGGCATAGACCGACACGATCAGGATGATCAGGATCGTACCGATGAAGGATCTCAGTTTCGGGCGCCTTGTCATGCCTTATTCCTACTCGACGTCGCCGTCTTCCGCGACGCGACCGCTTGCCGCAAACCGGCGGGCTTGTTTTGCACGGCTGACTGATGCAAATCAACGGTCGAAAAGAGGATTGACGAATGACAGCAGTATTGACCGGAACCGAGTTGCAGGTGCGCAAGGAAATCGCTCGCGTGGATGCTGACCGAAAGGCGGTCCGCATCTGGCTCGGCGTGGTGATTCTTGCGCTGTTCTGTCTCGTGCTGGTCGGCGGCGCAACCCGCCTGACCGACTCGGGCCTGTCGATCACCAAGTGGGAACCTATCCATGGTGTCATCCCGCCGCTGACCGCCGCAGAGTGGGAAGAAGAGCTCGAACTTTATCGTCAGATCCCGGAATACCAGCAGATCAACAAGGGCATGAGCCTCGACGAGTTCAAGTTCATCTTCTGGTGGGAATGGGCGCATCGACTGCTCGCCCGCCTGATCGGCGTGCTGTTTGCCGTCCCGCTCGCCTATTTCTGGCTGCGCGGCAAGATCGAGCCGAGCCTGCGCAAGCCGCTGGTCGGGCTTCTCGCGCTTGGAGGCCTGCAGGGCTTCATCGGCTGGTGGATGGTCTCCTCAGGTCTCAGCGAGCGGACTGACGTCAGCCAGTATCGTCTCGCCGTCCATCTGATGATGGCCTGCTTCATCTTCGCCAGCTGTGTCTGGATCTATCGCAGCCTTTACCCGCATACGGACGATGCTGTTCCGACGGAAAAGAGCCGTCTTTTCGCGGGCGTTCTGCTTATCATGACGTTCGTCCAGATCTATCTCGGCGCTCTTGTCGCGGGTCTCGATGCCGGCTTCACCTACAACACCTGGCCGCTTATGGACGGCGCCTGGGTGCCGCAGGGGCTCTTCATCCAGTCGCCCGCATGGATCAACATCTTCGAAAACCCCAAGACGGTGCAGTACATCCATCGCATCGGCGCATATGTTCTGTGGGGGGCGGCACTCGCCTATATGATCCAGTCTCTGCGGGCGGCTCCCGAGACCACCCATGCCCGCCGTAGCGTGGTGCTTTTCGTCCTCATCAGCATCCAGGCGGTAATCGGCATCGCGACGCTCGTGATGCAGGTGCCGCTGGCTGCCGGTGTCATCCATCAGGGCATGGCGCTGGTGGTGCTCGCCTTTGCCGTCGCCCATCTGCGCGCCTTCTATGGCGAGCGTCCGAAGCCGGTTGTGGTCGAAGTCCGCGACTGAGCCAGATCAGCCGAAGCGATAGGCGGAGTAAGGTTTTCCGAGGAACACACCCCGGAAGACCTGCCGCCCAGCATCGGAGCCTGCTGCACCTGACGCGACGAACAGCGGCACGAGGTGATCGTGGTCGGGCACATGGCAGGCCAGGGCATCCGGGTTCTGCTCCCAGGTCGCGAGCACTTCTGAACGAAGCGCGCTGTCGGGTGAGGAGACCGCTTGCGTCAGCCAGTCGTCAAACCGGATCGCTTGCTCAACATGATTTGGTTCTGCCTGCCGGAACATCCGCATGTTGTGATAGCTCATGCCCGAAGCGATGATCAGCACGTCTTCGTCACGCAACGGCGCCAGCGCCTCGCCGATCGCCACATGGCTTTCAACATCCAGCGTATTCTTGAGAGAGATCATCGTCAGCGGGACATCCGCATCCGGATAGAGCAGCATGAACGGGATGAAGACGCCATGATCGAAGCCGCGCGTGGCATCCTCGGCGCTCTCGATCCCCGCCACTGCCAGTAGCGCTCGCGCGCGGGCCGCAAGGTCCGGCGAGCCCGGGGCAGGGTAGGAGAGTTCGTAGGTGTGCGGCGGGAAATTATAGTAGTCGAAGAGCATGCCAGGCTTTGCAGCCGTGCTCACCGTCGGCACCGGTTCCTTCTCCCAATGGCCTGAAACCACGAGCACGGCCTTCGGCCGCCGCCCGATTTCCGCATCGAGGCCTTCGAGGAAGGCCCGAAGATCGTCCCAGGGCGCCTTGCCTTCGGCATCGCGCGGGAATTCCATGAACGGCCAGGGGCCGCCACCATGGGGAATGAAGTAGACGGGGAAACGATGGCGATGTGGGATTTCGCTGCTCATGACGACCTCGCTGGTACCCTTTGATGCTACCAAAGGGTGATGAGGCCGGCGATCCGTCATTCAGTCGACAAAGTGTTCGACAACGAGCGATCTTGCGATCCGGGCAAAGGCCAGACGCTCCGCAAGCCTTGCATCGCCTGCCAGCGACGCCCCGTCTTCCAGCATCCAGGCGACAGAGAGCATCGCGTGAACCGCCGCATAACTCAGGACCTTCCTGCCGCTGCAGCCGAAATGAACCGCGAATCTCTCCGTTAGGCGCATGATGCGCAGCCGATCCAGGACGAGACGCTCATTCCCCAGTGGGTTTCCGAAGACATTGGCCACATCATAGACCGGGTCGCCATAAAGTCCCTGGGGATCGATCGCCCGCCACTCGCCGGACGCATCCTGGACTATGTTCTCGTGATGGAGGTCACCGTGAAGCGGTCTTTGGCCCAGTTGCACGCTGAGCAAGCCGCGTGCGATATGCGCGGCCCAGCGTGCGACCGTGCCGAGTTCGGACGATCCAGATGTTTCCGCAAGCAAGAACAGAGACTTGAAATGTCGATCGAGCGGCACGAGTGCTTCTGGAACCGTTCGTCCGCTTGGAGCATGCAACTTGCCCAACAGACGGAGCACGACGTCCGTTGCGTCCTCGTCGCCCCAGCGATCAAGATGTTCCCGAAGTGTCCCTGCGCCCGCATCTTCGAGCAGAGATGAGTGGCCGATACGGTCAATGAGGCGAACGGCGCCGAGACCCTGCCGCCACTCGAGAAAGTCGAGGCCAGGCAGTTCCCCGTGTCCAGCGGGCTTTAGGCTCTTTACAATGTTTGTCGAGCCACTTCGCCAAACCCGAAAAACAAGACTGGACGGAGTGTCAGCGATTAGCTCCGCCTTATCGATGCTCCAGGCTTCGCTAAGGGCGATGGGTAGCGCAGACGACGCGGCCACGGGCTCACGCCGACAGCATCAGATCCATGTTCTGCACGGCAGCCCCCGACGCGCCCTTGCCGAGATTGTCAAGCAGCGCCACGAGATTGACATGCGCGCCACCGGGTGTGCCGAAGACAAAGAGCTTCATAGTGTCCTGTCCGACCAGCTCTTCCGCATCCACGCGCGGCAGCTTGGCACTTTCGCCGAGCGAAACGACGCTGACGATATCCTGGCCCGCATAATGGGCGACGAGTGCCGCCTGGATGCTCTCGACGGTCGTGCCGGCGGCGAGATCGTCCAGGAACAGCGGTACCTGCACGATCATGCCCTGGGCGAAGCGGCCGACGGAGGGAGCAAACAGCGGTGCGCGGTCGAGCAGCCCATGCGTCTGCATTTCCGGCACATGCTTGTGCTTCAGCGTCAGGCCGTAGAGGAAGTTGTTCGCAGCCAGATGCTCGGGATGATCAGCGTCTTCCATCTGCGCGATCAGCTGCTTGCCGCCGCCGGTATAGCCCGAGACGGCATTGACAGAAATCGGATAGCCATCCGGCAGGATGCCAGCGGCGCGCAGCGGCCGGATGAGGCCGATCGCACCGGTCGGATAGCAGCCGGGATTGGAAACATAGCGCGCCGACCGGATCTTCGCCTTCTGCGCCTTGTCCATCTCGGCAAAGCCATAGGCCCAATCGGGATGCACCCGAAATGCGGTTGAGGCATCCAGCAAACGGACATTGTTGTTCGCGGCCGTCATCTCATAGGCCTGCTTCGACGCATCGTCGGGCAGGCAGAGGATGGCGATGTCGGCGCTGTTCAGCATGTCCTCGCGCATCTTCTCGTTCCGCCGCTCCGCTTCGGGGATCGACAGCAACTCCAGATCGCGGCGGTCGGCCAGGCGCGTGCGGATCTGCAGACCCGTTGTGCCGTGTTCGCCGTCGATGAAGATCTTCGCTGCCATTTGTCTAATCCTGTCAGAGGTTTGGATGAGAATGCGGAATCTGATTGTGAGTGTGTTGAATCAATGTGTCAGGTGCGTGTCGCGAGTTTCTCGGCGCGCAGGCCCAGCATATACATTGCAACCGTCGCACCGGCAATTGCGGTGATGTCGGCATGGTCATAGGCCGGCGCCACCTCGACGATATCAGAGCCACGGATGTCGAGAGCCCCGAGCTTGCGCAGGACCGAGAGCATCTTGGCGGAGGAGGGGCCGCCGGCGACCGGTGTCCCCGTGCCCGGAGCATAGGCCGGGTCGAGGCAGTCGATGTCGAAGGTCATATAGGTCGGAGCCGTGCCAACATGCGAGAGGATCGCATCGGCAATCGCCTGCGCGCCCATGTCCTCGACCTCGTAGCCTGGAATGATCCGGATGCCGAACTCCTCCGGCGCTTCCGTGCGGATGCCGATCTGGATCGATTTCGTCGGCTCGATCACGCCTTCGCGCACGGCCCGGCAGACGAAGGAACCATGGTCGATCCGCTGGCCGTCATCATCCCAGGTGTCCTGATGGGCATCGAAATGCACCAGCGCCAGCGGTCCGTGTTTGGCCGCATGGGCTTTCAGGAGTGGCCAGGTGACGAAATGGTCGCCGCCAAGGCCGAGCAGATAGGCGCCGGAGGCAATGATCTTCGCGGCCTCCTGCTCGATCAGGGCAGGGGTGTTCTGGTGATTACCGTAATCGAGCAGCACGTCGCCATAGTCGATGACGGCCATCTGCTCGAAGAGATCGCGCGCAAAGGGATATTGCGGATCATTGTCGAAGATGGCTGAGGCGCGCCGGATTGCCTGGGGTCCGAAACGAGCACCGGGACGGTTGGAGACGGCCGCATCGAAGGGAATGCCGAGCACGACCGCATCGACGTCGGTGAGGTCCTTGGAATGCTTGCGGCGCATGAAGGAGAGCACGCCCGCATAGGTCGGATCGGTCGCTGCACCGCGCAGGGTCTTTGCGGTAAACGCGTTGTCGATCGATTTGCTGGCCATGATGCTCTTCTCCCTCTGAAAATTTGATCAAGTTAGTTGGTCGACTTGCTCGGTCAAGCCCCGATCGCCGGCAGCAGCTGCGCGGGTCGAGGCGAACGAAAAAAAAGGCGGAGCCGAAGCCCCGCCTTGATTTCCGTTTCCGGTTGTCCAGCGATTAACGCTTGGAGAACTGGAACGAACGACGGGCCTTCGCCTTGCCGTACTTCTTACGCTCGACGACGCGGCTGTCGCGGGTCAGGAAGCCACCCTTCTTCAGGACCGGACGCAGGCCCGGTTCGAAGTAGGTGAGGGCCTTCGAGAGACCGTGACGAACGGCACCGGCCTGACCGGAGAGGCCGCCGCCGGCGACAGTCGCGATGATGTCGAACTGGCCGTCACGGGCCACTGCGACGATCGGCTGCTGCAGGATCATCTGCAGGACCGGGCGTGCGAAGTAGGTGGAGAACTCGCGGCCGTTGATGGTGATCTTGCCGGTGCCCGGCTTGACCCATACGCGGGCAACGGCGTTCTTACGCTTGCCGGTGGCGTAGGAGCGACCCAGCGAGTTGACCTTGCGGACGTGAGCCGGAGCTGCGTCCTGTGCCGGGGCAAGGTCCTTCAGGGAAGAAAGATCGGCCATACTTAGGCGCTCCTTGTGTTCTTGGCGTTCAGCTTGGCAACGTCGAGAGCGACGGGCTGCTGAGCTTCATGCGGGTGGTTCGTGCCAGGATAGACGCGCAGGTTCTTCATCTGGCGACGACCGAGCGGGCCACGCGGGATCATGCGCTCGACGGCCTTCTCGAGAACGCGCTCCGGGAAGCGGCCTTCGATGATCTGGCGAGCCGTACGCTCCTTGATGCCGCCCGGATAACCGGTGTGCCAGTAGTACTTCTTGTCGGCATACTTCTTGCCGGTGAAGACGACCTTTTCGGCATTGATGACGATGACGTTGTCGCCGTCGTCAACATGGGGGGTGTAGGTGGCCTTGTGCTTGCCACGCAGGTGCATGGCGATGATGGTGGCGAGGCGGCCGACAACGAGCCCTTCGGCGTCGATGAGGATCCACTTCTTCTCCACCTCTGCAGGCTTCTGAACGAAGGTAGACATTGAGGTCTCTTTCAGTGTGATCCTGTGTTTCCCAATTGTGGGAGCGACAGGCGTTTCTTGTTGCTTGTTTCGCGCCGTTTTCGACGCAAAAAAGAAGGCGGTCCCGAAGGGCCGCATTCCGAGGAGGGGTATAGAGGGAGTGCCGCTGGAGGTCAAGATCGCGGCAGCTCGGCGGGTTCGGAGAAACCGAATGTAAAACAATGACTTGATGGTGTGGTGTTATTTTACCGCATGTCGATCGCTGTCGGCATCAGACTCCATGACCGCGCTAATCGGCCGGAAAAGGCGGAATTCCGCATTCCAGCGAAGCAAGCAAATGGAACAGACGTGTCATAATTGTCCAGCGCAACCCATGATTTTGCTAATATGCGCATGAACATAATGAAAACATAAACCGAACGTACCGGCTGGGGTCGTCAACGGAGATCGCCATGTCGCTCGAACGCCGAATTTCGCTAATCACGCTCGGCGTCGCCGACGTCGCTCGCAGCACCGAGTTTTACGCGAGGTTGGGCTGGACAAAATCCGCCGCGTCCAACGACCAGGTGACCTTCATCCAGCTGAAGGGCACGGCCCTTGGTCTGTTTTCGCGCGCCAGCCTGGCGGAAGATGCGCATGTCGAAGACACGCCCCCGGGCTTTTCCGGCGTCACGCTCGCCTACAATGTCTCGAGCGAGATCGGCGTCGATGCCGTCGTGAAGTTTGCCGTGTCCTGCGGGGCAAGGCTGGTCAAACCGCCGGAGAAAGTCTTCTGGGGTGGTTACTCCGGTTACGTCGCCGATCCCGATGGTCATTTGTGGGAGATCGCCTTCAACCCCTTCTTCCCGCAGGATGAACACGGACATGTCATCCTTCCGGAATGATCGCTCGCATTTGACCGATATGGATACGCGCTCGTTAAGCGGTCCGCGCTAGAGTGAGATTGGGACAAGATGGACGGGTAAACCAAGGGCCTTTGCGGGCCGGGAGGAACGTCCATGAACCACGACACCTACCTCAACAGCTACCTTGCCGATATCCTTGCGACGGCCAAGAACGTGGCCGTCGTCGGCGCCTCGCCGGATGACAAGCGCCCCAGTCACTGGATCTCCGGCTTTCTGCTTGGCAAGGGCTATCACGTCTTCCCCGTCAATCCGCTGCATCGCGGCGAGCGCATCCTCGGGCAGCAGGTCTATGGATCACTGGCGGAGATTCCGGAACCGGTTCATCTCGTCGATGTCTTCCGCCGCACGGAATGCCTGCCGGGCATCGTCGACGAGGTCCTGGCAATGTCGCCCCGGCCCTTCGCGATCTGGTGTCAGCTCGGGATCCGGGATGATGCGGCGGCCGAAAAGGCAGAGGCAGCAGGCATCAGCATGGTCATGAACCGCGCGCTGGTCTCCGAATATCCGCTTGTCTATGAGCGGCTGCATCCGGGCTCGGCGCAAGGTCATGCAGCCTAATACGCTCAGGCGATTCAGAAGCGGATGATCGGTTTTCCAAAGCCGAAACGACGCGTCTCCGGATCGTAGTCCTGGCAGTTGAGCACCGGGCACCGGGCGGCATCGCGCGTCGGCACATAGGCGCGCTCGGCATATTCATGCGGATCGCACATGGCGCTGCGTGTGACATAGCGGTCGTAGAGCGTCATGCCTTTCACGCGCGTCGACGGGTAGCGCAGAATGACCGCGCCTTCGTTCAGGACGCGCTGCCGGACCTGGTCGCAGGTGAGCGTAGTGGAGTTGTAGCGCGAAATCGCGAGTGCCGGCTGGGCAAGCAGCAGGGCTGCGATGGTTGTGATGGCAAGCTGTGTCGGGCGCATGGCGGTCCTCCTTGAGACGGCAGATCAACGTGTGGCCGGGCAGGGCGGTTCCGCCTTGTTGTCGACGGCGGCCACACCATTTAATCCTGATCTAACGAGATGAGGAGACAGACATGGCCGATCACGATCACTACAGCGCGGATGACCTGCGGGACATCCTCGGAAGCGTTCGAACGATCGCGTTGCTCGGCGCGTCTCCAAAGCCGGATCGACCGAGCTTCGGCGTCATGCGTTTCCTTCTGTCGAAGGGCTACACGGTGTATCCGGTCAATCCGGGGCAGGCCGGCAAGGAAATTCTCGGCCAGACCGTCTACGCCACAATGGCTGACATTGCTGAACCGATCGATATGGTCGACGTCTTTCGGGCACCGGAATACCTGGGCGAGGTGGTGACGGAAGCACTTGCTCTGTCGAACCGGCCCAAGGTGATCTGGGGCCAGCTTTCAGTGCGCGACGATGAAGCCGTCAGGCCGGCCGAAGAGGCTGGCATCCGCGTGGTCATGGACCGCTGCCCGGCGATCGAAATCCCCAGGCTCGGGCTCTGACGCGTTAAGCGCCGACCAGCAAGTCCGGATTGGCGCGCAGCGCGTTAAGCGTATCGGCATTGCCGCAATAGTCGACAAAGGTTTGCTCGGCCTTGCCCTGGTGCAGGTGCGCCCGGCAGGTATCCTTGGATGAACACTGCGCACAGGTCACCTGCATGTCGCGGAACAGGCGACGCATGCGGTACTCCACCTCTGCCGGATCGATGTTCAGGGCCCGCATCATCGCCGGCATTTCGTCGGCGGCATGCGGGCCGGCCTTCACGAGCGCAAGCAGCTGATGGGTGCTGATGCCGCAGTCGTCTGCGAGCGCATCGACTTCGGCATCGGATAAGGCGGCAAGCATGTTGCCTTCATTGGCGGTTTCGAAACCCTGGGCGAACCAGGAGAGGATTTGCTGCACGGTGTGGCGGACCGGATCGGCGATCGTGAGTGTCATGCGTCTCTCCTTTAACTGCGAAGAGCATGCCAGCACGACGGACCACCGCATTGACCTCGATCAAGTATGAATTTCCCGATCACCCCCGCACTTTGGAATAATCCGGGCTGACATCGGGCGGCGACTGATTATGATCCGGCCCGAAGTCACATAGGGAGGACCAAATAATGTCGGAGAACAATCCGGGTTTCGCCACGCTTGCCATCCATGCCGGCGCCCAGCCGGACCCCACCACGGGCGCGCGGATCACGCCGATCTACCAGACGACGGCTTACGTCTTCAACGACAGCGATCACGCCGCAAATCTCTTTGCCCTCAAGGAGTTCGGCAATATCTACACCCGAATCATGAACCCCACCCAGGGCGTTCTGGAAGAGCGGATTGCAGCGCTTGAAGGCGGAACGGCAGCACTTGCGGTCGCCTCGGGCCATGCCGCCCAGCTCCTGATCTTCCACTCGCTTATGCAGCCCGGCGACAACTTCGTTGCGGCGAAGAAGCTCTATGGTGGCTCGATCAACCAGTTCGGCCATGCCTTCAAGAATTTCGGCTGGCAGGTCCGCTGGGCCGATCCCGCTGATCCGGAGAGCTTCGCCGCTCAGATCGATGACAAGACAAAGGCCGTCTACATCGAAAGCCTGGCCAATCCCGGCGGCACCTTTGTCGATATCGAAGCCATCGCCGAGGTCGCCCATCGACACGGTCTGCCGCTGATCGTCGACAACACCATGGCGAGCCCCTACCTCATCCGCCCGCTGGAACACGGTGCCGACATCATCGTGCATTCCGTCACCAAATTCCTCGGCGGACACGGCAATTCGATGGGCGGCGTCATCGTCGATGGCGGCACCTTTGACTGGTCGGCCAAGCCTGGCAAATATCCGATGCTGTCAGAGCCGCGCCCGGAATATAACGGCGTCGTCCTGCATCAGGCTTTCGGGAATTTCGCCTTCGCCATCGCCTGCCGCGTCCTCGGCCTTCGTGACCTTGGACCAGCCATCGCGCCTATGAACGCCTTCCTGCTGCTGACCGGCATTGAGACGCTGCCGCTGCGCATGCAGCGTCATTGCGACAACGCCATGAAGGTCGCAACCTGGCTGAAGAGCCACCCGAAGGTCGCCTGGGTCAATTATGCCGGCTTGGCCGACGATCCGAACAACGCGCTGCAGAAACGTTACTCGCCGAAGGGCGCAGGATCCGTCTTCACCTTCGGCATCAAGGGCGGGCTCGAGGCCGGCAAAGCGCTGGTCGGTGGCTTGAAGCTCTTCTCGCACCTGGCCAACATCGGCGACACCCGCTCGCTGATCATCCATCCGGCGTCGACGACCCATGCGCAGCTCTCCGAAGCCCAGCAGGTCGCAGCCGGTGCCGGGCCTGACGTCGTCCGCTTGTCCATCGGCATCGAGGACGCCGAAGACATCATCGCCGATCTCGAGCAGGCTCTGGCCAACGCCTGACAATTTAATGGCGGCGCTGCACGGACAGCGCCGCCCCTCATTTCGGAGAGCATCATGAGCTTTGTCTTGCCGTTCGATCCCTCCACCGTCACGCCGGAAGAGGGCGCTCCCGCCGCCGATCGCCTGATTTCAGGCGACCCACGCTTCACCACCTGGAACATCGAGGAAGCCGACGGTGGCATCTATGCCGGTATTTGGCAGTCGACGCCCGGCAAGTGGCGGATCGTCTACGATGAATGGGAGTACTTCCACATTCTCGAAGGCCACTCTGTTGTCACCGAGGAAGGCGGCGAGCCTGTTCACTTGAAGGCAGGCGACCGCCTGATCCTCAGACCCGGCTTCAAGGGAACCTGGGAAGTGCTTGAAACGACTCGCAAGGACTATGTGATCCGGCTTTAGCTTGCGGCCTTAAGCCTGGCCGCTGCCGCCTCGTGTTCGGCAGCCATGGCGACATCTTCGGCCGACACCTTGTGAACACTCGCGCGACCGTCGATGCGGGCCATATAGGCCTGAAACGCCGGGCGCGCCTCGACGAGGCCGAACATCGTCGTCCAGCGCAGCGCGATCCCCCAGAGCAGATCCGCTGCCGTGAAGCGCTCGCCGAGCAGGTAGGGGCCCGTCTTGAGCGCCTCCTCTAGCATGTCGATCAGCGACTCGTAGCTGGCATAGGGGGTCTCGTTCATCGATCCCGGCTCGCGCTTCATGAAGCGATCGACGACTGCCGGCTCAAAGCAACTGCCATAGATGAAGAGCCAGCGGAGATAAGCGCCGCGATCCGGATCGGTCAGGGCAGGGGCAAGCCCCGCTTCGGGGTAGAAATCAGCGAGATAGAGGTAGATTGCGCCCTGTTCGGTAACCAACGTATCGCCGACTCGCACCGCCGGCACCTTGCCGAGCGGGTTGATCGCGAGATAGGCGGGCTGGCGCTGCTCGCCCGTCTTCATGTTCAGCACATGCAGATCGTAAGGCACCTTCAGTTCCTCGAGTAACACGCGCGCACCGGTGGCGCGGGTCTGGGGTGAGTAGAAGAGGGTGATTGATCGTGTCTGCGTCATTGGACGTCTCCCTTTCGAAAATGATCACGCCATAAGGCGATGAAGGGAGATTGCGCCACCATACCTGTCAGTTTGTGTCAGGTTGGTTTAGCATACTTGTCGAAAAGAGGATTTTTCGATGCGGGCGAGCCGGCTCATCAACATACTGACCACACTCCAGGCGAAGGGTTTGGTGACAGCCGAGGCACTGGCCGAGGAAAACGACGTATCGGTGCGCACCATTTACCGGGATATCGACGCACTATCGCTGTCAGGTATCCCCGTCTACAGCGAGCGGGGCTCGGACGGCGGCTATCGGCTGTTGGATGGCTATCGCGTGCGGCTGAATGGCCTGACGCCGTCAGAGGCCGAGGCCATGTTCCTGTCCGGTATTCCCGGTGCCGCCGCCGATCTCGGTCTCGGTTCGCTGATGGCCGGCGCCCAGAAGAAGCTGACGGCCGCCTTGCCCGAGGATCTGCGGGAGAGCGCCCGGCGTATGCAACAGAAGTTCCACCTCGATGCACCGGCCTGGCTCGCTGAGGGTGAGCAGCCCGTCTATTTGCAGGCGATCGCCGATGCGGTCTGGAACTCCAAGCGCATCCGCATGCGCTACCGCTCCTGGACGGCGGAAAAGAACCGTCAGGCCGAACCGCTCGGCATCGTCATGAAGGGCGGAGCCTGGTATCTTGCCGCTCGCGTCGACGGCACTGTCCGCACCTACAGGATCTCGCGTGTCCTCGACCTGATCGTCACCGAAGAGCGTTTCGATTGGCCGAGAGATTTTGATCTCGCAGAATACTGGAACGAAAACACGCGGCGCCTCGAACTCGAGCTCTACCCGAACTCGGCAGTGATCCGGCTCTCGGCCTGGGGACTAAAAGAGCTGGAGCACATGGCGCCACCCTATGTGCGCGCCAATCTCGAATTGCTGGGAGAGCCTGACGAGTATGGCTGGCAGACGGTCCGCCTGCCAGTGGCGCATGAGCGCATGGCCGTCTCCGAAATGCTGAAGCTCGCAACGGAGGTCGAGGTGATCGACCCGCCGGAATTGCGGCTCGCCATGCGGCGGGCCGTCGAAGCGCTGATGGTCCGCTACGCCGAGCCGACTGCCCTCACCAGGTAAGATCGAGCCGCTCCAGCCCGTGGAAGTGATAGACGTCCTTGACGGTGGGCGTCTCTGCAATCTTCAGCCCTGGCAGCCGTTTGAAGAGCAGCGGCAGCACGATGTTGAGCTCGAGCCTGGCGAGCGGAGCTCCGATGCAGAAATGAATGCCTGCGCCGAAGGAGAGATTGGCCCCTTCCTCGCGCCAAGGCTTGAAGGCGAGTGGTTCGGGGAATTTCTGCGGATCGAGATTGGCCGCAGCCAGGATCAGGCTCACCTTGTCGCCACGCTGAAAGCTGACGCCGTCGATCTCGCAGGGCTCCAGACACCAGCGCTGGAAGATATGCACCGGCGCACAGATGCGAAGTGTTTCCTCGACGGTCCGCTCGGTCGTCTTCTCGTCGGAAAACAGCGTTGAGGGATCGATGCCGCTGTCGAGGATCACGCGCACCGAGTTGCCGATCTGGTGCACGGTCGCTTCATGGCCGGCATTGAGCAGCACGATCGTTGTCGAGATCAGCTCGTCCTCGGTGAGGAACTGGCCCTTGTGCTCGGTGTGGATCATGTGGCTCAAGAGATCGTCGCTCGGATTGGCGCGGCGCTCGGCAATCACTGTCCGAACATAATCCGCAAATTCCTTCGCCGAGCGGTCTGCGGCTTCCTCGTCTGCACGCGTCCGCTTGAACATGTACATGCCGACATAGTCGTGGCTCCATTTGAGGAGCTGTGGTCCCATGTCCTCGGGGATGCCGATCATCCGCGCGATCATCGTGACCGGGATGATGTCGGCAAAGGTCGACAGAAGCTCGGTCTTTCCATCCTTCTCGAAATCGTCGATCAGCCGGTTCGCGAGCAGTTCGATCTCAGGCGTCATCTTCTCGACATGGCGAGAGACAAAGGCGCGGTTGACGAGCGTCCTCAGGCGCGTGTGCTCCGGCGGCTCGATCTCGAGCAGGGAATACTCCTCAGCCTTGTCGAAGTGACGGGTGTGCTCGGCCGGTTCCGGCATGCCGAGCTCCTCGCGGGTCGCGATATGCAGGATCTGCCGGCCAAAGCGGCGGTCGCGCAAAAGCGCGTTCACATGGTCATAGCCGGTGAAGAACCATTGCTTCTGTTCCTCCCAGTAGAAGGTCGGACAGCTGTCATGCAGTGCCGCATAGGTGCGGTTCGGATCGCTGTAGAAGGCCGGATCGCAGGCGTCGAGGGAGACCCGACGGGTGGCGGGGTCGATGGAAAGGAAGGATGTCTGTGTCATGTGTTCTGTTTATCCTTTGCATTCCCGCGCGCAAGGGGAAGCGGATGCGCTCAGTCGTCCAGCTTGTGGGCAACGGCAGAGATGCGTTTCAGAATGGCCACCTGTCGGCTCGCCTGCCGATCGACCTCTACCTGTATGTTATCTTCGCGCGCTGGCGGCACGGTCACGGTGTGGTTGCCCGAACGCAGCGATGTGCGGTTTCTCCCTTGCGCCTTGGCCGTGTAGAGCGCGAGATCGGCCTCGGACAGGAGCTTGTCCAGATCTGCGTCGCGCAGAGAACTGGTCGCGATGCCGACGCTGGTGGTGACAGAGATCGCCTCGTCATCGGTCGGGATGCTGCGATCCGCCAGCGCCAGCCGCACGGTCTCGGCAAACAGCGCCGCATCCCTCGGTTCCGAAATCGCGAGGACTGCGGCGAATTCTTCACCGCCTGTCCGCGCGAAAACTGCACGCTGCGGCAGGAGCGACCGGCAGACTTCGGCAAATTCCCGCAGGACCCGGTCACCGACCGTATGGCCATGTCGGTCGTTGATCTGCTTGAAATGATCGAGGTCGAAGATCAGGACTGCCAGTGTGTTGAGGGGGGAGCTTTCCACAAGGCCCTGATAGGCCTCGGAAAAGCCACGCCGGTTGAGCGCGCCGGTCAGTGGATCGGTCCTGACCAGTGCCTGCAGCTGTTCCTGGGAACGGTCCATTGTAATCTTGGCGAGTATCACGACCGAGGTCACAAAGCCGATGACCGCGAGCGTTCCTATCCACATGGAGAAATAGTTGTCGGCAAAGCTCGTGGGGCGCTGGAAAATGACGAACGCGGCAAAACCCAGCGTCACCGCAGATTGACCACCCCAGATGCAGACAAGCAGGGCGCGATCGCGGTGGGAGCTGAAATGCGCGCGCGCGGCGATGAAGGCCAGCGTCGCGAAGCCGATGGCGGCGGCCACATTGTAAAGCGAGACCCTAAAGGCGAACTCCATCCGGATGAAGGGGGCGAGGTTTCCGGCGAGCCAGACTACGGGCGGGATCCACAAAAGCCGCGGTGCCGGCCTGTGATCAAGGGCTGCGAGCCCCTTCACCCAGAGACTGAAGCCGAGGAGCGATATGGTGTTGGCCGTCTGGATCGAAACGAAATCGGGGATCTGTCCGCGCAGCGCGACCAGTCCAAGGCCACTTGCATGAAACAGGAATCCGGTGCCGAACCATAAGAAGTGTTTCTGGTCACGGGCGTGCCACCAGATGGCCATGAGCAGAATCGCGAGCGTGCTGGCCTGGATAACCCAGAGCAAAAACGCGGTCTTGACGTCAATCACGATGCAATTCCTGAAACGAATTCGGCAGTCTATCGCTGCAGAATGGGCCAAGCAGGTTAAGCAGTCACTATGAAAACGCGCAGAATCCTGCCCCGGCCAGGAATTGAGCAAAGGCCAGACTTACCGAAATTTCACCATGTTAGCCGTTTCTTGTGTACGGATATCGCGCCATGGCACTCAGCCGTCCGTCGAGCCGGCCGAAAGCCAGGATCTCCAGCAGGGAGCGCATCGCGACCATTAAGGATATCCGGTCCTCGTGTCTTGAATGTCTGGGTGCGGACACTCTATGTAGGGATTGACAAAGATTACGTGATTCCCGCCACCGGATGTGCCGGGGAGAGGCTTAAAAAGGACCGACATGAGAAATCCCGTTGATACCGCTCTCGCTCTGGTGCCGATGGTCGTCGAGCAGACCAACCGTGGCGAGCGCTCCTACGACATCTTTTCTCGACTGCTGAAGGAGCGGATCATCTTCCTGACGGGCCCGGTCGAAGACACCATGGCCTCGCTCGTCTGTGCCCAGCTTCTCTTCCTTGAGGCCGAGAACCCGAAGAAGGAAATCGCCATCTACATCAATTCGCCGGGCGGTGTCGTCACCTCCGGCATGGCGATCTACGACACGATGCAGTTCATCCGTCCGGCCGTGTCGACGCTTTGCATCGGCCAGGCCGCTTCGATGGGCTCTTTGCTCCTCGCTGCAGGCGAGAAGGGCATGCGCTTTGCTACCCCGAACTCGCGGATCATGGTTCACCAGCCTTCCGGCGGCTTCCAGGGGCAGGCCTCCGACATCGAGCGCCATGCTCGTGACATCATTAAGATGAAGCGTCGCCTGAACGAGGTCTATGTCAAGCATACGGGCAAGACGTATGACGAAGTCGAGAACACGCTTGATCGTGACCACTTCATGGAATCGAGCGAAGCCAAGGAATGGGGTCTGATCGACCGTATCCTGACCTCGCGCGCTGAAATGGAAGGCGCTGCACCGTCGGCCTGACCCTTGTTGCGGATGCCGGTATCGGACCGATGCCGGCAGACGTGATGGCACCCGGGGTTTAAAGTCGACGCAAAAGCGCTAATAGTAGGATTAAGGCTATGTTAAATCTTTGTGACATAGTCTGCCGAGACTGAGAGTTTTCGTTGCCGCCGCTCCGACAAGGTCGGATCGGCTAGTAGCTCCGGATCGGAAGAGGTTTTCACCAAAGGCGGCGGTGGAAGCTGAACAGTGTGAGTGACCGCCCTGCCGTGACTGCGGTGGCGCGGCGTGCTGGAAGGATAAAGACATGAGCAAAGTCAGCGGAAGCAACGGCGGTGACTCCAAGAATACCCTTTATTGTTCCTTCTGCGGCAAGAGCCAGCACGAGGTCCGCAAGCTGATTGCCGGACCGACGGTGTTCATCTGCGATGAATGCGTCGAACTCTGCATGGATATCATCCGCGAAGAGAATAAGTCTTCGATGGTCAAGTCTCGTGACGGCGTTCCCACGCCGCAGGACATCATCAAGATCCTCGACGAATACG
Source organism: Rhizobium sp. R86522 (assembly GCF_042466255.1). NCBI lineage: Bacteria > Pseudomonadati > Pseudomonadota > Alphaproteobacteria > Hyphomicrobiales > Rhizobiaceae > Rhizobium > Rhizobium sp. R86522. Next base: position 2,075,823 of record NZ_JAXHBX010000001.1, on the reverse strand, counting down.
TGATCGGTCAAAAGCAGGCGAAGAAGATCCTCGCTGTGGCCGTGCACAACCACTACAAGCGCCTTTCGCACGCCTCCAAGGGCGGCGACGTGGAACTGGCGAAGTCGAACATCATGCTCGTCGGCCCGACCGGCTGCGGCAAGACCTATCTTGCCCAGACGCTTGCCCGCATCATCGACGTGCCCTTCACCATGGCGGATGCCACGACTCTGACCGAAGCCGGTTATGTCGGTGAAGACGTCGAAAACATCATCCTGAAGCTCCTGCAGTCGGCAGATTACAACGTCGAGCGCGCCCAGCGCGGCATCGTCTACATCGACGAAGTCGACAAGATCTCCCGCAAGTCGGACAATCCCTCGATCACCCGCGACGTATCGGGCGAGGGCGTCCAGCAGGCGCTTCTGAAGATCATGGAAGGCACGGTCGCGTCCGTTCCTCCGCAGGGTGGCCGCAAGCATCCGCAGCAGGAATTCCTGCAGGTGGATACGACCAACATCCTGTTCATCTGCGGCGGCGCCTTTGCCGGCCTCGACAAGATCATATCCGCCCGCGGCGAAAAGACCTCGATCGGTTTTGGCGCAACGGTGAAGGCGGAAGACGATCGCCGCGTCGGCGAAGTTCTGCGTGAACTCGAGCCGGAAGATCTCGTCAAGTTCGGCCTTATCCCGGAATTCATCGGTCGTCTGCCAGTCCTGGCGACGCTTGAAGACCTGGACGAAGATGCACTGATCCAGATCCTGTCCGAGCCGAAGAACGCCCTTGTGAAGCAGTACCAGCGCCTGTTCGAAATGGAGGACGTCGAACTGTCCTTCCACGAGGACGCGCTTCGCGAGATTGCCCGCAAGGCGATCACCCGCAAGACCGGTGCCCGTGGCCTTCGTTCGATCATGGAAAAGATCCTGCTCGACACGATGTTCGAGCTGCCGGAACTGGAAGGCGTCCGCGAAGTCGTCATCTCCGACGACGTCGTCAACGGCAATTCCCGCCCGCTCTACATCTATGCCGATCGCCAGGAAGAGAAGGCCAACGCCTCCGCCTGATCGTTTCGGATCGATTGCAGCGAAAAGCCCGCCCTTGTGGCGGGCTTTTCCGTTTCGGGCGATCTTTTTTGGTGCTGCCTGTGGTTATCTCCGGAGCCCTTGTCCATTTACGGTATTCGCTGTTGTCAGGCCCGTCGATTGGGCTAGAACAGGGGCGAGTGAACGCTTGAGTTCTGCGTCGCCGTTACCGCGTATCCGCGTTCCCGATCATCCATGCGACGACCGGCTGCCTTTCAGGCGACGAAGTGACGCGCATGGTTCGCATCAGGTCCGCAATGTAGTGTGAAAGCGGGCAGGTTCTGTCATGCTGATGTCACAAATTCGGCGCGGGCACAGGCGGCAGGCTTGAATTGGCGGGAGCGCCACTCCACTTGTTGGAGGATCGAAAAATATGCCTGATGCCTCTTTTGGGTCGGCATGGAGTCCCGGTTTCCCCGGGACGTTTGAAAGGAAGTGAAATGACGAATACGTCAGCTGCAAACGAGGTGAACACCTATCCGGTGCTGCCTCTGCGCGACATCGTGGTGTTTCCTCACATGATCGTTCCGCTGTTCGTCGGTCGTGAAAAGTCCATTCGCGCTCTGGAAGAGGTGATGGGCTCCGACAAGCAGATCATGCTGGCCACCCAGATCAACGCAAGCGACGATGATCCGGCCCCGGACGCCATTTACGAAGTCGGTACTGTTGCCAACGTCCTGCAGCTGCTGAAGCTGCCAGATGGCACCGTGAAGGTGCTGATCGAAGGCCGTGCACGCGCCAAGGTCGAAAGCTACACCGGCCGCGAAGATTACTACGAAGCCAAGGCGAGCATCCTCGCCGAGCCGGCAGAAGATGCGGTCGAGATCGAGGCCCTGTCCCGCTCCGTGGTTTCCGAGTTTGAAAACTACGTCAAGCTCAACAAGAAGATCTCGCCTGAGGTCGTCGGCGCCGCGAGCCAGATCGAGGATTACTCGAAGCTCGCCGATACGGTTGCTTCGCATCTCTCCATCAAGATCACCGAAAAGCAGGAAATGCTGGAAACGGTGAGCGTGAAGACGCGTCTGGAAAAGGCGCTCGGCTTCATGGAAGGCGAGATCTCGGTTCTCCAGGTCGAGAAGCGTATCCGCTCGCGCGTCAAGCGCCAGATGGAGAAGACGCAGCGCGAATACTACCTCAACGAACAGATGAAGGCGATCCAGAAGGAACTCGGCGACGGTGAAGACGGCCGTGACGAGATGGCCGAACTGGAAGAGCGCATCGCCAAGACCAAGCTTTCCAAGGAAGCCAAGGAAAAGGCCGATGCCGAGCTGAAGAAGCTGCGTCACATGAGCCCGATGTCGGCGGAAGCCACCGTCGTGCGCAACTATCTCGACTGGCTGCTGGGGCTTCCCTGGGGCAAGAAGTCCAAGGTCAAGATCGACCTCAACGCGGCTGAAAAGACCCTCGACGAGGATCATTTCGGTCTCGACAAGGTCAAGGAACGCATCGTCGAGTATCTCGCCGTCCAGGCGCGTGCGACGAAGCTTAAAGGCCCGATCCTTTGCCTCGTCGGCCCTCCGGGCGTCGGCAAGACCTCGCTCGCCAAGTCGATTGCCAAGGCAACCGGCCGCGAATACGTGCGCATGGCGCTTGGTGGCGTGCGTGACGAAGCCGAAATCCGTGGCCACCGCCGCACCTATATCGGTTCGATGCCCGGCAAGATCGTGCAGTCGATGAAGAAGGCCAAGAAGTCCAACCCGCTCTTTCTGCTCGACGAGATCGACAAGATGGGCATGGACTTCCGTGGCGACCCGTCTTCGGCCCTGCTTGAGGTGCTGGATCCGGAACAGAACTCGACCTTCATGGACCACTATCTCGAAGTGGAATATGACCTGTCGAACGTCATGTTCGTGACGACCGCCAACACGCTGAACATCCCGGGTCCGCTCATGGACCGTATGGAGATCATTCGTATTGCCGGTTACACCGAGGATGAGAAGCTCGAGATCGCCAAGCGGCACCTGCTGCCCAAGGCGATCAAGGAACACGCCCTTCGTCCGGAGGAATTCTCCGTGGCTGACTCGGCGATCCTGGCGATCATCCAGCAATACACCCGCGAAGCCGGCGTGCGTTCCTTCGAGCGCGAGCTGATGAAGCTTGCCCGTAAGGCCGTGACCGAAATCATCAAGGGTAAGGTGACCTCGGTTGCCGTGACCGGTGAGAACATCAACGAATATCTGGGCGTACCGCGCTTCCGCCACGGCGAAGCCGAGGGCGAAGACCAGGTCGGCGTTGTCACGGGTCTGGCCTGGACGGAAGTGGGCGGCGAGCTGCTGACCATCGAAGGCGTCATGATGCCCGGCAAGGGCCGCATGACGGTCACGGGCAACCTGAAGGAAGTGATGAAGGAATCGATTTCCGCTGCGGCATCCTATGTCCGTGCGCGCGCCGTCGATTTCGGCATCGAGCCTCCGCGCTTCGACAAGTCGGACATCCACGTCCACGTGCCGGAAGGTGCAACCCCGAAGGATGGTCCGTCGGCCGGTATTGCCATGGCAACCGCCATCGTCTCCATCATGACCGGCATTCCGGTCTCGAAGGATGTCGCAATGACGGGCGAAGTCACTCTGCGTGGCCGCGTCCTGCCGATCGGTGGTCTCAAGGAAAAGCTGCTCGCAGCGCTTCGTGGTGGCATCAAGAAGGTTCTGATCCCGGAAGAGAATGCCAAGGACCTGGCTGACATTCCGGACAACGTGAAGAACAACATGGAGATCATCCCCGTGTCCCGCATGGGCGAGGTGATCCGTCATGCGCTGGTTCGCGTGCCTGAACCGATTGAATGGGACGGAACCGTTGAAACGCCGGCCATTGCGGTGGTCGACGGGACCGACGAAACCGGTGCAACAGTCGCTCACTGAGGCAATTCTGCCATAAGTGAGCCACAAAGCTCCAAAACCGACAAAAAGGCTGGCATTTTTGCCAGCCTTTTTTGTGAAAAGCCGCTTAAAAGGCTTGTTTTCCGGGGCTTTCGGGTGCTTTTGAGTTGCGAAGGGCAGAAGCTTTCGTATTCTCCGCCCGACTTAATCATTTGAGTCGTTTCATACCAATCAGAAAGGGTGGAAACATGAACAAGAACGAACTCGTATCCGCGGTCGCCGAGAAGGCTGGCCTCACCAAGGCTGACGCTGCCTCTGCCGTTGATGCCGTTTTTGAAACGGTCCAGGCTGAACTGAAGAACGGCGGCGACATTCGTCTCGCTGGCTTCGGCGCCTTCACCGTCGCCCGTCGCGAAGCCTCCAAGGGCCGCAATCCGTCCACCGGCGCTGAAGTCGATATCCCGGCTCGCAACGTGCCGAAGTTCACGGCCGGCAAGGGCCTGAAGGACGCTGTCAACAGCTGATCCGTCGTGACCGTCGCCACCCTTCGGTGCCGATGGTCAGCTGACACCCTGGTTAGCCCGGCCTCTGTGCCGGGCTTTCTTTTTGCGCTCTTGCGCTGCAGCATGGGCTGTCATATTTCTGTTGCGCCGGATTGTCCGGCATTCGTTCTCAGGGCGGGGTGAAACTCCCCACCGGCGGTAAGGAGGAAACTCCAAGCCCGCGAGCGCCTGGTCTTCTCTAAGGGAAGGGCAGGGTCAGCAGATCCGGTGTAACTCCGGAGCCGACGGTTAAAGTCCGGATGAAAGAGAATGAGGTCAGGCTGTGCCCTGCATCCGCGTCACGCGGATCAGTTGGGCGTTGCTGCGCAGGTCCGTGCCCGTCCGGGCGCGGTTTTTCGTCGTCCTCATCTGTCCTGATTTGTGTTGGTCCTTTGGATAAGGAAAAATGACATGAATCAGAGCTCGGTTTCTGTTCTGCGCTCCCGGGCCGTTGTCGGTGCCGGTTTTATGGTTTTGGCAGGCGTTGCCTTTGCCATTCTCAATGTCGTCACCCAGTGGCTCTCGATGACGCTCGGCTTTCCGCCGGCTTCAACGGCCTTCTGGCAATATGGCTTCGCTCTTGTCCTCTCCCTTCCGCTGCTCTTCCGCCTTGGTCTGAAGGCCATGAAGACAGCCTATCCCGTCCGTCACATTCTGCGGGTGCTGCTCGCGGCTTTCGGCGTCCAGGCCTGGGTGACGGGCCTTGCCACCGTACCGATCTGGCAGGCGATCGCGCTCGTCATGACCTCGCCCTTCTTCATCATCATTGGTGCGCGGCTCTTTCTCGGCGAGACCGTCGGTCGTGATCGCTGGCTGGCGACCCTCACAGGCTTCGTTGGTGCGATGATCATCCTGCAGCCCTGGTCGGACAGCTTCACGCTCGCCGCGCTGCTGCCGGTTCTCTCTGCGCTTCTCTGGGGCGGTTCCTCGCTGATCATGAAGAACCTCACCCATTACGAGTCTCCGGAGACGGTGACCGTTTGGCTTCTCGTGCTGCTGACGCCGATCAACTTCGGCCTTGCTGCAGCATCCGGCTTTGCCATTCCTGAAGGTTCGGCGCTCTGGCTGCTTCTGGCAGCAGGTCTTCTGACAGCCATCGGCCAGTATCTGCTGACGCTCGCCTACAATGCGGCGGATGCAGCGTATGTTCAGCCCTTCGACGACCTGAAACTGCCGCTCAATGTTTTTGCCGGTTGGCTCGTCTTCGGCTATGCGCCGAGCGGCTATCTCTGGCTAGGCGCTCTTCTTATCCTCGGCGCATCGCTCTTCCTGATGCTGCGCGAGGCTGGCAAGGAAGTGTCGCCTCAACCCTGAACCGATGAAAAGTGGGTTCATTCCCGCCTTGTCATTCGACTGTCATCGGACTGCCTCAGAACCCTCTTGTTCCATTTCTGGATACTGGAGGTTTCCCGATGACCCATGGTCTCTCCCGCGTCGCCCTGACGGCGGCGCTTTTTGCATCCGTGGCCCTGCCGGCCGCAGCCGAACAGGTTTTCAACCGTATTGCCGCTTTCCCGGTCGCCACCAATCTGCCGGCTGACAAGGACAAGCTTTCCACCACCTCGGCCGAGATCATCACGGCCTCGGAAGACGGCAATACCCTGATCTATTCCGACAGCCCGCTCGGCGGCATCGGCTTCATCGACATCACGGACGCCAAGGGGCCGAAGGCCGCCGGTGTGCTGATGATGGACGGCGAACCGACTTCTGTTTCCGTCGCCGGTGGCAAGGTTCTCGTCGGCGTCAACACGTCCGAGAGCTTCACCAACCCGTCGGGCAAGCTCGCGATCGTCGACATCGCCGGCAAGACCGTCGAGGGCACCTGCGACATCGGCGGTCAGCCGGATTCGGTTGCTGTTGCCAAGGACGGCTCTTTCGTCGCGATCGCCATCGAGAACGAGCGTGACGAAGACGTCAACGACGGCGCCCTGCCGCAGATGCCGGCCGGTGACCTCGTCATCATCTCGCTGAAGGATGGCGTTGCCGATTGCGGCACCATGAAGCGCGTCGCATTGACCGGTCTCGCCGAAGTCGCCCCAGAAGATCCGGAGCCGGAATTCGTTTCGGTCAACAGCCTCGGCGAAATCGCCGTCACGCTGCAGGAAAACAACCACATTGCCATCGTCGACGGCAAGACCGGCGAAGTGAAGAGCCACTTCTCCGCCGGTACGGTCGATCTGACGGGCATCGACACCAAGTCGGATGGCGCGCTGAAGTTCACCGGCACCAAGGACGGCGTTCCGCGCGAGCCCGACGCCGTGAAGTGGCTCGATGACAATCGTCTTGTCATCGCCAATGAAGGCGACTGGAACGGCGGTTCACGCGGTTTCACCATTTTCGACAAGACCGGCAAGGTTGCTTACGAATCGGGTGCTTCGCTGGAAATGGCGATCGCCCAGATCGGCCACTTCCCCGACAAGCGCGCCCGTTCCAAGGGCGTCGAGCCGGAAGGCCTGGAAGCCGCAACCTTCGGCGACCAGAACTATTTCTTCGTTCTCGCCGAGCGTTCCTCGATTGCCGCCGTCTACAAGGACACGGGCGCCGAGCCTGAACTCACCCAGCTTCTGCCCTCGGGTGTCTCGCCGGAAGGCGCCGTCGCCATTCCCTCGCGCAACCTGTTCGTCACGGCGAACGAGGTCGATCTCGGGGAGGACGGCGGGGCGCGGTCGCATGTCATGCTCTATGAACTGGCTGAAGGTACGCCCGCCTATCCGATGATTCAGTCGGCCATGGTCGATGGCGCACCGATCGGTTGGGGCGCTCTCTCTGGCCTCGTCGGCGATGCCGAGAAGGCCGGCACGCTCTATGCCGTCAACGACAGCTTCTACGCCATGCAGCCGACGATCTTCACGATCGATGCGACGCAGAAGCCGGCCGTCATCACCACGGCCCTGCCGATCACCCGGGGCGGCGCTGCGGCCCAGAAGCTCGACCTGGAAGGCATCACGCTCGACGGCAAGGGCGGCTTCTGGCTGGCTTCCGAAGGCGATGCCGCCAAGCTCGTCGGCCACGGCCTCTACAATGTCGACGCCAAGGGCGAGATCAAGGCCGAGATCGGCTTGCCGGTCGAACTCCTGGCCGGCCAGACCCGCTTCGGTCTCGAAGGCATCACCTCTGTCGGCACCGGCGACGACATGACGCTCTGGATGGCCGTTCAGCGCGGATGGGGCGATGACGAGAAGGGCTCGGTGAAGCTCCTCTCCTACAACCCGAAGTCCAAGGAATGGGGTGCCGTTCGTTATCCGCTGGAAGCGGCTGGCGAAGGCTGGGTCGGTCTGTCGGAAATCACCGCCCATGGCGACCACGTCTATATCGTCGAGCGCGACAACCAGATCGGCGATAACGTCAAGCTCAAGAAGCTCTACCGCGTCGCCATTGCCGATCTGAAGCCCGCCAAGATCGGTGAAGAGCTCCCGACGGTTGCGAAGGAAGAAGTCCATGACTTCATCCCGGACCTGAAGGCCGCCACCAATGGCTATGTCGTCGACAAGCTCGAAGGCTTCGCCTTCGACGCATCGGGCAAGGCCTTTGCCGTGACCGACAATGACGGCGTGGATGACTCGTCTGGCGAGACCCTGTTCTGGGAAGTGAACCTTCAGGGCACCAACTGATCGAAAGATCGGGCCAGCTGAAACAGAAGAGGCCGGGTGATAGCTCTCCCGGCCTCCTTTTATGTCGATACCGCTCAGTCCTACCAGCGTTGATGCACATGCGGTGCGATCAGCCGCTCATAGACCTCGCGCGATGCTGCCATCACGTCGACCGACAGCGCCGCGAGATCGGAGGCAGCGGCATTCGCCTTCGCCTGCTCGCCGTTGCGGGCGCCGGGGATGACGACCGTGACGGCCTCGTGCATCAGGATCCAGCGCAGCGCGAACTGCGCCATGGAGGCACCTTCCGGCACCAGCTTGCGGACTGCCTCAACTGCTGCGAGACCCGTCTCGAAGGGAACGCCGGCAAAGGTCTCGCCCACGTCGAAGGCTTCGCCATTGCGGTTGAAGTTGCGGTGGTCTTCTGCGGCAAACTGAGTAGCTGCGGTGATTTTGCCCGAAAGCAGACCGCTTGCCAGCGGCACGCGCGCGATGACCGCGACGTTGCGGCGCTTGGCTTCCTGGAAGAACAGGGCAGCCGGGCGCTGGCGGAACATGTTGAAGATGATCTGCACCGAGACGACGCCCGGATATTCGATCGCTTTCAGCGCTTCCTCGACCTTTTCGACCGACACGCCGTAATGCTTGATCTTGCCAGCCTTGCGGATCTCTTCGAGCCCCTCGAACATCTCCTGACGGTAGTAGACATCGGTCGGCGGGCAGTGCAGCTGCACGAGATCGAGGCTGTCGATTTCGAGGTTCTTCAGCGACCGGTCGATGAAGGCCTCGATATTGGCCTTGGTATAACCATCAGCCACATGCGGGTTGAGCCTCCGCCCGGCCTTGGACGCCACCATCGGCCGAGTGCCGCCGCGTGCCTTCAGGACCTCGGCAATGATCTTTTCCGAGCGACCGTCGCCATAGACGTCTGCCGTGTCGATGAAGGTCATGCCGGCATCGAGCGCCGCATTCAGCGCAGCACGGCCGTCGGCCTCGGATACCTCGCCCCAGGATCCGCCGATCTGCCAGGCGCCGAAGCCGATATCGCTGACGGTGAATTCCGTCCGGCCGAATTTATGTTCTCGCATCGTGATGTCTCTCCCGTGATTGCGGTTTCGAGCTAGCAAGTGGGGCAGGGGGTGGCAAGCTTCAACCGCTCTAATCTCTTGAAGTGATCCGCTACCGCCGCCCATGCGAAATGGGAGGTGAAATTCAAACGCGAGCCCCGCATGCCCAAGATGATCCGCAAGGGCGATCTGCCCCAGAAGACCTGTCCCGTCTGCCGCAAACCGTTTGCCTGGCGCAAAAAGTGGGAGCGGGACTGGGACAATGTCATCTACTGTTCGGAGCGCTGCCGCCGCACGGGCAAAACCGTTAACGCCGACAAGGCGTAGACCTTTCCAGAGAGTTCAGTGATCGGATCCCCATGACAGACCAGGCCCCGTCGTCGAAGCGCCTTGCTTTCTACGCGCTTCCCGCAATACCGATGGCCGCCATTGCGCTGCCCTTCTACATCGTGGTGCCGACCTTCTACGCCGATCACTTCGCCCTGTCGCTCGCGACCATCGGCACGCTGCTGCTTGCCATTCGGCTGGTCGACGCGATCACCGATCCCCTGTTTGGCTGGCTGTCCGACCGTGTCCGCTCTCGCTATGGTCGCCGCCGTTTCTTCTTCGTCATCTCCACGCCGCTGACGGCGCTCGCTGCCTTCATGCTCTTCTGGCCGCCGGAGGACGCGGGCGTCGGTTATCTCGCCTTCTGGGGCGTGGCGCTCTCCATCGGCGCCACCTGGTCGCTGCTGCCATATACCGCCTGGGGTGCGGAACTCGCGACCGGTTATCAGGCCCGCGTGAAGCTGTCGGCCTGGCGCGAGGGCGCCACCTTGATCGGCTCGCTGATCGCGATCACCCTGCCATTCGTCGGCGGCTTGGACACGGCAGCCGGGTTTCATGGCCTCGCCTGGGTCGCCGTCTTCATTGCCGTCGCGCTACCCTTAGCGGGACTGCTGGCGGTGGCCGTGGTGCCGGAACCGATCGATCTCTCACAGCGGAAGCTCTCTTTGCGGGAGGGCTTCCGGCATCTGCGCGCCAATGGTCCCTTCCTGCGACTGGTCAGCGCCTTCCTCTTGAACAGCTTTGCCAATGCGATCCCCGCATCGCTCTTCATCTATTTTGTCGGCCAGCGTCTCGATGCGCCGGCTATGCAGGGGCCGCTGCTCTTCACCTATTTCCTCTGCGCCATCGCCGGCGTGCCGCTGGCAGTTGCCACCGCCAAGCGCCTCGGCAAGCACCGCGCCTGGTGCTACGCCATGATGCTCGCCTGTGCCGTCTTCTCGGTGGCGGGTTTCCTGGGCAAGGGCGATGTGCTCGCCTTCACCGTGGTCTGCGTCGTGACCGGTCTTTTGCTCGGCTTCGATCTGACGCTGCCACCCGCGATCCAGGCCGACGTGATCGACAACGACACGGTTTCATCAGGCGAGCAGCGCTCCGGCCTGTACTTCGCCGCCTGGAGCTTCACCACCAAGCTTGCGGTGGCGCTCTCCGCCGGTGTCGTCTTCCCGCTCCTCGATCTCGCCGGCTTCATCGGCAGCCAGACGGCCACCCAGACGCCCGGGGCACTCACCGCACTGACGGCCCTCTACGCCTTCCTGCCGATCCTCCCCAAGCTCGCAGCCATCGCCCTGATGTGGAATTTCTCCCTCGACGAGGCGGCCCATCAGAAATTGCGCGCAAGCCTCGGCGCCTGAAACAAGACGATTCGCTATCCGATCACCCGTCCCTGCGACCTGGCGAGCGGCTGTCATCCAGTCGTCGTGTCTTTCGGTCACATGTGACGGCGTGAGGTTCAAGCTCAATTCTCTTCGGGAAGGGTGACGGATGCGCATTGTGATGATCGGTTCGGGATATGTGGGGCTTGTCTCCGGAGCCTGCCTGGCGGCGCTGGGTCATGACGTGGTCTGCGTCGACAAGAGCCGGGACAAGATCGAGGCGCTGCAGGCCGGCAAAGTGCCGATTTATGAGCCCGGTCTGGAGATCATCATCGCCGACAATTGTGCCGCCGGCCGCCTGAGCTTCTCCGGCGATCTCGTGGGACCGGTGGCGGCGGCCGATGCGGTCTTCATCGCGGTCGGCACGCCGTCGCGTCTCGTCGATGGTCACGCCGACCTCAGCCATGTCTACGCCGCCGCCCGCGAGATTGCTGCCGCTGCCACTGGTTTCACCGTCGTGGTCACCAAGTCCACCGTGCCCGTCGGCACGGGCGACGAGATCGAACGCATCTTCCGGGAAGAATTCCCGCAAAAGGATATCGCCGTCGTCTCCAATCCCGAATTCCTGCGGGAAGGTGCGGCCATTTCCGATTTCCGCCGCCCTGATAGGATCGTGGTCGGCTCGGATGACGAACGTTCCACCGAGGTCATGCGCGACATCTATGAGGCCCTCGATCTCAAGGAGATGCCGCTCTATTTCTGCGAGCGCCGCACAGCCGAACTGATCAAATACGCCTCCAACGCTTTTCTTGCGATGAAGATCACCTTCATCAACGAAATGGCCGATCTCTGCGAAGAACTCGGCGCCGACGTGCAGAAGGTCGCCAAGGGCATGGGCATGGATCGCCGCATCGGTGACAAGTTTCTCCAGGCGGGTCCCGGCTTCGGCGGGTCCTGCTTCCCGAAGGATACGCTGGCGCTGGTGAAGACGGCCCAGGATTACGACCGGCCCTTGAAGCTGATCGAGACAACGGTGGCGATCAACGAAAACCGCAAGCGGGCCATGGGCCGCCGGGTGATTGCCGCCTGTGACGGCAGCGTGCGCGGCAAGCGAATCGGTGTCCTCGGCCTGACCTTCAAGCCCAATACCGACGACATGCGCGAGGCGCCGTCGATCGCCATCATCAGAACCCTGCTCGATGGCGGCGCGGATGTGCATGTCTACGACCCCGCAGGCATGGAGGCGGCGAGGGCGGTTCTCGGTGCTGTCAAATATCGGCGGAACGCCTACGAGGTCTCAGAGGGTGCGGACGCCGTCGTTCTCGTGACCGAATGGGATCAGTTCAAATCACTCGATCTGCCGCGTCTGAAAGATCTGATGAAATCGCCTGTCGTGGTCGATCTGCGCAATGTCTTCGACGAAGACGAGATGATCGGCCATGGCTTCCAGCTCGTGCCGCTCGGCAAACGTCCACGCTCTGCCTATCCGGCGCGCACCCTTTTTCATGCCGTTCCGCCCGAACTGGCCTGGAGCCCGCTGCTTTGGGGCGACGATGCACCGACAGGCCAGCTCGCCTGATCGCCTGACTGACTAGCCGTCCTCCTCGGTGCTTGACTTTAAGCGCCGTTCGTCGCTGTGCTGGCTTCAAACCGAGGCAGCACACAGGTCGATGGATGGGCATGAACGAGACGGGCGGCACGGATGCCGACAATGGCAAGGGTGAGGGGGCACGCACCCGGGGCTCCGGCACCGAATCGGTCTACAAGGCGCTGCGCCACGAAATCCTGACCATGGAGCGCCCGCCCGGCAGTCCGCTCGATGAGACGCGCCTCTCCGAACATTTCGGCATGTCGCGCACCCCGATTCGCGAGGCCCTGTTGCGGCTTACCTCGGACGGCCTGGTCACCAGTCTGCCGAATCGCAACACGATTGTCGCGGTCATCGACTTCTCCAGCCTGCCCACCTATTTCGAGGCGCTCTGCCTGATGTACCGCGTGACGACCCGTGGCGCCGCAAAGCGTTCCGGCGATGCCTGGATGGCCGAGATCATAAGGCAGCAGCAGGCCTTTTCCCGCGCCGTCGAGGCCCAGGACGCCTTCGCCATGATCGAGGCTAACAGGGAATTCCACGTCGCGATCGCCGAGCGCGCCGGCAATCCCTATTACACCACCTTCTTTGCCCGGCTCCTGGACGAGGGGCGGCGCATTCTCCGGCTTTATTATCAGACCTTCGACGACCGCCTGCCGCGCCGCTATGTCGAGGAACACGAGAAGATCATCGAGGCGATCCGTTCAGGCGATGTCGAGGAGGCCGACCGGCTGTCGGTTGCCCATGCCGACCAGATCGTTCGCCAGATCCAGGATTACGTCGCCCGCAACATCGCCGCCGCAGCCGAACTTCCCGACATCTGAAGTCCTGCAATCCCGTTTCAGCGATCTCTGAAACGCGCGCCTTGATTTTGTCGACAAACTGTATACTGTGATTTGATCACTTCAACAGGAGCATCCCATGACCACCGGCTGGCACGGCGTTTTCCCCGCCGCAACGACTCAATTCCATGAAGATCTCTCGGTCGATATCGACGCCACCCAGCGCGTGCTCGACGCCCTCGTCAACGACGGCGTAAACGGCCTGATCGTCATGGGTACCTGCGGCGAGAACAACTCGCTCGATCCGGAAGAGAAGCGCACCATCCTGAAGGCCGCCGTCGAGGTGGTGAATGGCCGCGTGCCGATCGTCACCGGCGTGTCGGAATTCGACACCCGCCGCGCGAGCGCCTACGCCCGGGATGCGGAAAAGATCGGCGCTGACGGCCTGATGCTGCTGCCGGCCATGGTCTATGTGCCAAAGCCGCATGAGCTGGTCGCCCATTTCAAGACCGTTGCCGAAGCGACCGGCCTGCCGATCATGCTCTACAACAATCCGCCGGCCTATCGCGTCAACATCGGCGCGGAAGTGCTGGAAGCGCTCGACGGCGTGAAGAACATCAAGGCCGTCAAGGAAAGCGCGCCGGATCCGCGCCGCTTTACCGACCTGATCAACGCTTTCGGCGACCGCTACGACATCTTTGCCGGCCTCGACGACGTGGCGCTCGAAGGCATGATGCTCGGCGCCAAGGGCTGGGTCTCCGGCCTCACCAGCGCCTTCCCGGCCGAATTGGTGGCGCTGGTCGCTGCCGCCGACCGCGGCGACTGGATGGAAGCCCGCCGCATCTACCGCTGGTTCATGCCGCTTCTGCATCTCGATGCTGAACACGACCTCGTCCAGTCGATCAAGCTCGCCGAGCAGATCATGGGCCGCGGCTCCGAGCGCGTCCGCATGCCGCGCATGCCGCTTCAGGGCGCCCGCCGTGCCGAGGTGACTGATATGGTCGAGAAGGCTGCTGCGACCCGCCCGATCGGCGGGAAGTAATAAGCAGAGACATTGATATGAATGAGGCCCGCTGGAGCAATCCGGCGGGCCTATTGCTAATCGGTGTTGTCGCACTTGCCAATGCGAAGCGAGTCTTCGAGGCTGAAGTCTGAGGGCAGCTTTGGCTCTGGTTGCAACGGGGAGACTTGGAATGGCACCGAACGATCGTTTGAAGCGTCTCGCCGTTTTGATTGATGCGGACAATACCTCAAGCAAGATCGCCGATGGGCTATTCGAGGAAATTGCTCGCCTTGGAGAGGCGAGTGTCAGACGGATCTATGGCGATTTCGCCAGTCCCAGATCAAAAGGGTGGATCGAAACGCTGACGCGGCACGCGATCATACCTCAGCAGCAGTTTGCCTACACGACCGGCAAGAATGCCTCTGACATTGCGCTCGTCATTGATGCCATGGATCTCCTGCTGAGCGGGCGATTTGATGGCTTCTGCCTCGTGTCGTCGGATAGTGATTTCACCCGACTCGCCTCCCGCATTCGTGAGCAGGGTGTCGATGTTTTCGGCTTTGGGGAGCAGAAAACGCCCGAGAGTTTCCGTCAGGCTTGCCGACGCTTCATCTACACGGAAAACATCGGTGTCCCGGCATCGCCGGACGATGACACGAAGGCACTCCCGCCGCTCAAAACGCCGAGCGCTGCCGTCCCGATCATCAAACGCGTCTTGTCCGACATCGACAGCGAGGATGGCTGGGTCGCGCTTTCTGCGTTGGGGACGCAGCTCTCCAACCTCAAGTCGGATTTCGATTCGCGAACTTATGGATGTTCAAAATTGAGCGATCTGATCCGGAAGACGGGTGCCTTCGACGTCGATCAGACAGACGGAAAGGCGATGCGCATCAAGCTGCGCAAGAAAAAGTGAACAAAGGAAGAGAAAAAATGGTGGGCGATGAGAGACTCGAACTCCCGACATCTTCGGTGTAAACGAAGCGCTCTACCAACTGAGCTAATCGCCCGTGCGCCTTGCGGATCATGTCCGCCGCGTCGGTGGCCGTGATCTATGCGGATCGCGGAAAATCCGCAAGAGTGTTTGTGCAGATTTTTTGTTTTTTTGTCATGCGGCCGATCGGCTCTTGTGGAAAACCGAGCAGAATCCTTGTTTTGCGCCTGCGGCGCGTTGTCGCGAGCAGCGAGCTTCCGATGACCCCGGGGGAGGGGCGGGGGAAAAAATCGGGCCGTCACGGTTTTGTCTCAGATGCTGCTTGACACCTCCAGATGAACGCCGTAGAGAGCCGCTCATCGAACGGCAAGCCGCTCGACGGGGATCGCCTTGAACCCCGATTTGGAAATGCGCGGGTGTAGCTCAGTTGGTTAGAGTGCCGGCCTGTCACGCCGGAGGTCGCGGGTTCGAGCCCCGTCACTCGCGCCATTCCAAAGCTTTCGGGGCATGCTGCTTAAGGCAGCGAAGACATGGGGAAACCCCATGAAATGCGCGGGTGTAGCTCAGTCGGTTAGAGTGCCGGCCTGTCACGCCGGAGGTCGCGGGTTCGAGCCCCGTCACTCGCGCCACTTCTTCTCTCAGACGATTTTGTCATGTGACGAGCCTGCTTGCAGGCTCGGTGTGTTGCGTCTTTTTGCACTGCACGCTCGATTGCGCGAGACATGCATTTTGCCCGCTGGTAAGGTGCAATCCGGTATCGGGTGAAAAGGCTTTGGTTGGACTTGCGCTGGGTGGCTGCCTGCGCTAACCACGGCGCGTTGCAACTCTCTTTACGGCTTGTCGCCTCCGCCCTAAATGCCATCAGGCATGCGAGACAAGCAGGGTGATATGATGACTGATCTGCTCAGTTCTTACCTTCCGATCGCCATCTTTATCGGCATATCCTTGATCATCGGTATTGCGCTCCTGGTGGCGCCGTTTGCCGTTGCCTACAAGGCGCCCGATTCGGAGAAGCTGTCGGCCTATGAGTGCGGCTTCAACGCGTTCGATGATGCCCGCATGAAGTTCGACATCCGATTCTACCTGGTGTCGATCCTCTTCATCATCTTCGACCTCGAAGTCGCCTTCCTGTTCCCCTGGGCAGTATCTTTCGGTGAGATCGGCTGGTTCGGCTTCTGGTCGATGATGGTTTTCCTCGGTGTTCTCACCGTCGGCTTTATCTATGAATGGAAGAAGGGGGCGCTCGAATGGGAGTGATCCAGTCCGATACGACGATGATTGCGCCGCAGGCAAAGGGCATCATCGATCCCAACACCGGCAAGCCGATCGGCGCCGATGACCGCTTCTTCGGCGAGATCAACAACGAGCTCGCCGACAAGGGCTTCCTGGTTACCTCGACCGACGAGCTGATCAACTGGGCCCGTACCGGCTCGCTGATGTGGATGACCTTCGGTCTCGCCTGCTGCGCCGTCGAAATGATGCAGCTGTCGATGCCGCGTTACGACGCCGAGCGCTTCGGCTTTGCACCGCGTGCATCACCGCGCCAGTCTGACGTCATGATCGTCGCCGGCACGCTGACCAACAAGATGGCGCCCGCACTCCGCAAGGTCTATGACCAGATGCCGGAACCGCGTTACGTGATCTCGATGGGCTCCTGCGCCAATGGCGGCGGCTACTACCATTACTCCTATTCCGTCGTGCGCGGCTGCGATCGCGTCGTGCCGGTTGATATCTACGTGCCGGGCTGTCCCCCCACGGCAGAAGCTCTGCTTTACGGTGTGATGCTCCTGCAGAAGAAGATCCGGCGCACGGGCACGATCGAGCGGTAAGGCGAAGGGACTGAAAACATGAGTGAAGCCCTGAACGAGCTCGCTTCCTACCTCGCAGAAGTCCGCGGTGCGCTGATTTCGTCGAGCGACATCAGCTTCGGCGAACTGACGCTGACGGCGAAGTCGGAAAACCTGATTCCGCTCCTGACCTTCCTGCGTGACGACGTCCAGTGCGGCTTCGTCAACCTGATCGACATCTGCGGCGTCGACTACCCGAAGCGCGAAGACCGCTTCGACGTGGTTTACCACCTGCTCTCGCCGCGTCAGAACCTGCGCATCCGCATCAAGGTCGCAACCGGCGAGTTCAAGCCGGTCCCGTCGGCCTGTCCGGTCTTTGCCGGCGCCGACTGGTTCGAACGCGAAGCCTGGGACATGTACGGCATCCTGTTCACCGATCACCCGGACTTGCGCCGTATCCTGACAGACTATGGTTTCGAGGGGCATCCGCTGCGCAAGGACTTCCCCACGACCGGTTTCGTCGAGGTTCGCTACGACGACAGCGCCAAGCGCGTCGTCTACGAGCCCGTCGAGCTCAAGCAGGAATTCCGCAATTTCGACTTCCTCTCGCCCTGGGAAGGCACGGATTACGTGCTGCCCGGCGATGAAAAAGCGGCCAAGTGAGCGGAAGGGCAGAGACCATGAACGAACACAACGTCCGCAACTTCAATATCAACTTCGGCCCGCAGCACCCGGCGGCGCACGGCGTTCTTCGCCTCGTGCTTGAGCTGGACGGTGAAATCGTCGAGCGCGTCGACCCGCATATCGGCCTGCTGCATCGTGGCACCGAGAAGCTGATTGAGACCAAGACCTATCTGCAGGCGCTGCCCTATTTCGATCGCCTCGACTATGTCGCGCCGATGAACCAGGAACATGCCTATTCGCTGGCCGTCGAAAAGCTGCTCGACATCCAGATTCCGATCCGTGGTCAGCTGATCCGCGTTCTCTATTCGGAAATCGGTCGTATTCTCTCGCACCTCCTCAACGTCACCACGCAGGCCATGGACGTTGGTGCGCTGACGCCGCCGCTCTGGGGCTTTGAAGAGCGCGAAAAGCTGATGGTGTTCTATGAGCGCGCCTCCGGCGCCCGCATGCATGCCGCTTACGTCCGTCCCGGTGGCGTGCATCAGGATCTGCCGCATCAGCTCGTCGAGGATATCGGCAAGTGGTGCGACCAGTTCCCGGAAAAGCTCGATGACATCGACGACCTTCTGACCGGCAACCGCATCTTCAAGCAGCGCAACGTCGACATCGGCGTCGTCAGCCTCGATGATTGCTGGGCCTGGGGCTTCTCGGGCGTCATGGTCCGCGGTTCGGGCGCTGCCTGGGACCTGCGCAAGTCGCAGCCTTACGAGTGCTACTCCGATCTCGACTTCGACATCATGGTCGGCAAGAACGGCGACTGCTACGACCGTTACCTGATCCGCATGTTCGAAATGCGCGAGTCGGTGAAGATCATGAAGCAGTGCGTCAACCGTCTGCTGGGCGATGCCAAGACCGGCCCCGTCTCCTCGCTCGACGGCAAGGTCGTTCCGCCGAAGCGTGGCGAGATGAAGCGGTCGATGGAAGGCTTGATCCACCACTTCAAGCTTTACACCGAAGGCTATCACGTACCGGCCGGTGAGGTTTATGCCGCTGTCGAAGCCCCCAAGGGCGAGTTCGGCGTCTTCCTCGTCTCCGACGGCACCAACAAGCCCTATCGCTGCAAGATCCGCGCCCCGGGTTATGCGCATCTGCAGGCCATGGATTTCCTGTGCCGCGGCCACCAGTTGGCCGACGTCTCGGCGATCCTCGGCTCGCTCGACATCGTGTTCGGGGAAGTAGACCGCTGATGCTTAAGACCCTCGCGGCATTGCTGATCTGTCTCGGCGCCACCCAGGCGGTGGCTCAGGAGAACAGTGCTGTATCGTCGAGGGAAACAGTGTCGATGGCCAAGCTGATCCGGGATGGATACGAGATCAAGAGCTCCAGCTGGACCGGCTCGAAGCTCTTCGTATTCCTTCAGAAAGACAATTCGGCCTATGCCTGCGAATTCGCCAATGTGACGAATACGCGGTGTGGTTCCATAAACTGAGACAAGGCGTGAGGAAGTATGTCCGTTCGTCGACTAGCCGAAGAGCAATTCCAGCCCGCAGCATTCTCCTTCTCCGCGGAGAATGCGACCTGGGCTGAAGCCACCATTCGCAAGTATCCGGCGGGGCGCCAGCAATCGGCGGTCATTCCGCTTTTGATGCGCGCACAGGAACAGGAAGGCTGGGTCACCAAGGCTGCGATCGAGTATGTCGGCCAAATGCTCGACATGCCCTTCATTCGGGTCCTCGAAGTCGCGACATTCTACACCCAGTTCCAGCTGAAGCCTGTTGGTACGCGCGCCCATATCCAGGTCTGCGGCACGACACCCTGCATGCTGCGGGGGGCGGAAGAACTCATTCACGTCTGCAAGTCGAAGATCCACCCGGAGCCCTTCGAACGCAATGAAGACGGCACCTTGTCCTGGGAAGAAGTCGAGTGTCAGGGCGCCTGCGTCAATGCGCCGATGGTGATGATCTTCAAGGATGCCTATGAAGACCTGACCGTGACCCAGCTCGAGCACATCATCGATCGGTTCGCCGCCGGCAAGGGTTCCGACGTCAAGCCTGGCCCGCAGGTTGATCGCATTTTCTCGGCGCCTGTCGGTGGTCCGACCACCCTGACCGGTGACATCCAGCCGATCCGCTTCAACGACACGGCCCCGGCACAGACCGAGGAAGTGTCCGTACCGCCCGCCAACGCCGCGAGACCGGTTACGGATGCGCCGGTGACGGACGAGAAGCTCAAGACCCCGGCAACTGCCAAAAAGGCTGCTGCCGAGAACGTCAAGCAGAAGGGCGATTCTGCCGATACGGCCCGCCCGGTCGAGAAGGAAGTCGCGCCGGCTCCCGCTACGGTCATGGACGAGAAGAACCGTCCGGCCGGCATCGAGCGCCCGGAAACGCCTGACGACCTGAAGATGATCTCGGGCGTCGGCCCGAAGATCGAAGCGACACTGAACGGCCTCGGCGTCTACACGTTCGATCAGGTCGCCAAGTGGAAGAAGGCAGAGCGCGAGTGGGTCGACACCTATCTCAAGTTCTCCGGCCGTATCGAGCGGGACGACTGGGTCAAGCAGGCCAAGGCGCTCGCCAAGGGCGGCGAAGCGGAATACATCAAGGTCTTCGGCAAGAAGCCGCGCTGAGAGGTTAGGGTATGTTGAGAGATCAGGATCGCATCTTTACCAATATCTACGGCCTCAAGGACAAGTCCCTGAAGGGCGCGATGTCCCGCGGCCATTGGGACGGCACCAAGCAAATCCTTGAAAAGGGTCGTGACTGGATCATCAACGAGATGAAGGCCTCGGGTCTTCGCGGTCGCGGCGGCGCAGGCTTCCCCACCGGTCTCAAGTGGTCCTTCATGCCGAAGGAATCGGACGGCCGCCCGCATTACCTCGTCGTGAATGCGGATGAGTCGGAACCTGGCACCTGCAAGGACCGTGAGATCATGCGCCATGATCCGCACACCCTGATCGAAGGCTGCGTCATCGCTTCCTTCGCCATGGGCGCGCATCATGCCTTCATCTATGTTCGCGGCGAGTTCATGCGCGAGCGCGAAGCCCTGCAGGCTGCGATCGACGAGTGCTACGACTACGGCCTGCTCGGCAAGAACAACAAGCTCGGCTACGACATCGATATCGTCGTCCACCACGGCGCCGGCGCCTATATCTGCGGCGAAGAAACCGCACTTCTGGAAAGCCTTGAAGGCAAAAAGGGTCAGCCGCGCCTGAAGCCGCCATTCCCGGCGAACATGGGCCTCTACGGCTGCCCGACCACGGTCAACAACGTCGAATTGATCGCCGTTGCCCCGACCATCCTGCGTCGCGGCGCGTCCTGGTATTCGAGCTTCGGCCGTCCGAACAATGCCGGCACCAAGCTGTTCTCGATCTCCGGTCACGTCAACAAGCCGTGCACGGTCGAAGAAGCCATGTCGATCACCTTCCAGGAGCTGATCGAAAAGCACTGTGGCGGCATCCGCGGCGGCTGGGACAACCTGCTCGCCGTCATTCCGGGCGGCTCCTCGGTACCTTGCGTACCAGGCACCCAGATGAAGGACGCGATCATGGACTATGACGGTTTGCGTGAGCTGGGCTCCGGCCTCGGCACCGCCGCTGTCATCGTCATGGACAAGTCGACCGACATCGTGAAGGCCATCTGGCGCCTCTCGGCATTCTACAAGCACGAGAGCTGCGGCCAGTGCACGCCATGCCGCGAAGGCACAGGCTGGATGATGCGCGTCATGGAACGCATGGTGAAGGGCAATGCCCAGAAGCGTGAAATCGACATGCTCTTCCAGGTGACGAAGCAGGTGGAAGGCCACACCATCTGTGCGCTGGGTGATGCCGCCGCCTGGCCGATCCAGGGCCTGATCAAGCATTTCCGTCCGGAGATGGAAAAGCGCATCGACCAGTACACCCGCAACGCGATCGCCCATGGCGTGGTCATGGAAGCGGCAGAGTAAGGGACAAAGGGGATGACAGGCTCTTCGGACAAGGACGGGAAAAAGGGGCCGGACGAACCGGCATCTGACGCTCGCGCCTCCGAAGGTCTTGAGGACCTGATGACCAATCCGGCGGCCGCCATGGCCGCCGCAACCGCCTTCGGCTTCGGCATGGCGGCGCAGATGGGCAAGCTCTTCCTTGGCTCCATTCAGGGCGCCATGGAAGTAACCGGCCAGATTGCGCGGCAACTGGAAGAAGAGCGCAAGGCGGCGGAGGCGAAGCCGGCAGCTGGGGCTGAGACGAAGGTCGAGGCCCCGGTCGAAAAGGTTGAACCTGAGCCGACCCCGGCCAAGGTGACGGCGGAAAAGCCGGTTCTGGCGAAGGCGAAGGCCAAGGCCGCAGCCCCGGTGAAAGCCAAGGCTGAAAAGCCGAAGCCTGCACCGAAGGCCAAGGCGGCTGCAAAGCCGGCCGTTGGAACAAAGGCAAAGGCCGCAGCACAAGCGAAGGCTCTGCCGGCTGCAAAGGTCGAGCCCGCCGCGCCGGCGGCGAAGCCGAGGAAGGCCAGCGGCAAGGCCGACGATCTGAAGAAGATCGATGGCATCGGGCCGAAGGTCGAGCAGGTCCTGAAGGGCAGTGGGATTACCCGCTTCAAGGACCTCGCTGAGATGAATGAGAAGGCGCTTGATGCGCTGGACAAGGAATTGGGTCTCGGCGGCCGCGTGCTGCGAGACGACTGGGCAGGCCAGGCGCGCCGGTTGGCGGGTGGCAAGGCTCGGTCAGGCAGTTAAGATTAAGGTTCGGCCGCGCGGGGGCGATGCGCCGGACTTGAGGGATAAAACCGGCAGTTTTCATCCGGTGCGGACGAAGACTGTCAGTCGCGGCAGGAATGCCCCGGCAGGATGCGCGGAAGCGTGAGGCAGGAAGGCGAATATGACTAAGCTGAAGATCGACGGAAAAGAGATCGAGGTTCCGGATCATTTCACGCTGTTGCAGGCGTGCGAGGAAGCTGGCGCCGAGGTTCCGCGCTTTTGTTTCCATGAACGGCTGTCGGTTGCCGGCAACTGCCGCATGTGCCTCGTCGAGGTGAAGGGTGGCCCGCCGAAGCCGGCAGCCTCCTGCGCCATGGGCGTGCGCGACATCCGCGGTGGCCCGAACGGTGAACTGCCGGAAGTCTTCACCAACACGCCGATGGTCAAGAAGGCCCGCGAAGGCGTGATGGAATTCCTGCTGATCAACCATCCGCTGGATTGCCCGATCTGCGACCAGGGTGGCGAATGCGACCTGCAGGACCAGGCCATGGCCTTCGGTATCGATAGCTCGCGCTACACCGAGAACAAGCGCGCCGTCGAAGACAAGTATATCGGACCGCTGGTCAAGACCGTGATGAACCGCTGCATTCACTGCACGCGCTGCGTCCGCTTCACCACCGAAGTCGCCGGCATTGCCGAACTCGGCCTGATCGGCCGTGGCGAGGACGCCGAGATCACCACCTATCTCGAGCAGGCGATGACGTCGGAGCTCCAGGGCAATGTCGTCGACCTCTGCCCGGTCGGCGCGCTGACCTCCAAGCCCTTCGCCTTCACGGCTCGTCCCTGGGAACTGAACAAGACCGAATTGGTCGACGTCATGGACGCGCTGGGCTCGGCGATCCGCGTCGATACGCGTGGTCGCGAAGTCATGCGCATCATGCCGCGCGTCAACGAGCAGATCAACGAAGAGTGGATCTCCGACAAGACCCGCTTCATCTGGGATGGCCTGAAGACCCAGCGTCTCGACCGTCCCTATGTCAAGAAGGATGGCCGCCTGCAGCCCGCAAGCTGGGCCGAAGCCTTTGCGGCGATCAAGTCGGCCGTTGCCTCGACCTCCGCGGACAAGATCGGCGCTGTCGCCGGAGACCTCGCTTCCGTCGAGGAAATCTTCGCGCTGAAGTCGCTCGTCAACGCACTCGGGTCCTCGAATACCGACTGTCGCCAGGATGGGACGGCAATTGATCCGTCGCTCGGCCGCTCGACCTACCTCTTCAACGCCGGCATCGAAGGCATTGAAGCCGCAGACGCAATCCTGGTCGTCGGCGCCAACCCGCGCTACGAAGCAGCTGTCTTGAACGCCCGTATTCGCAAGCGCTGGCGCCGCGGCGGTCTGCCGATCGGCGTGATCGGCGAAGGCGGTGAGCTGCGTTACCCGTATGAGTATCTCGGTGCTGGCACCGAGACGCTGTCTGACCTCGTTTCTGGCAAGAACAACTTCGCTGAAGCTCTGAAGGCCGCAAAGAATCCGCTTGTTATCATCGGCCAGGGTGCGCTTTCGGGCGCCGACGGCAACGCTGTTCTGGCAAACGCCGCAAAGCTCGCTGCCGATGTCGGCGCGCTCTCCGACGAATGGAACGGCTTCTGCGTCCTGCACACCGCAGCCTCGCGCGTCGGCGCGCTCGACCTCGGCTTCGTGCCGGGCGAAGGGGCTGTTGCCGCCGGTCAGATGCTGTCCTCGCTCGACGTCGTCTTCCTGCTCGGTGCCGATGAGCTGGACTTCTCCGCGAAGTCCGCCAAGTGCGTGGTCTATATCGGCAGCCATGGCGACAACGGCGCACACTGTGCCGACGTCATCCTGCCGGGCGCGACCTACACCGAGAAGTCGGGGACCTGGGTCAATACCGAAGGCCGCGTCCAGATGGGCAACCGCGCCGGCTTCGCGCCGGGCGAGGCCCGCGAAGACTGGGCGATCCTGCGTGCACTCTCCGACGTGCTCGGCAAGAAGCTGCCCTTTGATTCGCTGTTGCAGCTGCGCGTGAAGCTTTACGAAGCCTACCCGCATTTCGCCGAGATCGACGAGATCGCACCGGGCTCTTCGGCCGATATTGCTGCACTGGCGAAAAAACCCGGGAAGATGGGCAAGTCTCTGTTTGCGTCGCCGGTCAAAGACTTCTATTTGACGAACCCGATCGCACGCGCTTCGGCCGTCATGGCAGAGTGCTCGGCATTGGCCCGCAACAATTTCAAGGCCGCGGCAGAGTAAGGGCAGGGGACCATGGATAATTTCGTTTCCACCTATGTGTGGCCGGCGGCCATCATGATCGGGCAGTCGCTTCTTCTGCTCGTCTGCCTTCTGGTCTTCATCGCATACATCCTGCTCGCAGACCGCAAGATCTGGGCTGCCGTCCAGTTGCGCCGCGGCCCGAACGTCGTCGGCCCCTGGGGTCTCTTCCAGTCTTTCGCCGACCTCTTGAAGTTTGTCTTCAAGGAACCGGTCATTCCGGCCGGCGCCAACAAGGGCGTCTTCCTGCTCGCTCCTCTCGTCGCTGTGACTTTGGCGCTCGCGACCTGGGCCGTCATCCCGGTCAATGCCGGATGGGTGATCGCCAACATCAATGTCGGCATCCTCTTCGTCTTTGCGGTCTCCTCGCTCGAAGTCTACGGCATCATCATGGGTGGCTGGGCGTCGAACTCGAAATACCCGTTCCTCGGCGCGCTTCGCTCGGCAGCGCAGATGGTCTCCTATGAAGTCTCGATGGGCTTCGTCATCGTCACCGTTCTGCTCTGCGTCGGTTCGCTGAACCTCACCGACATCGTGCTTGCCCAGAACACGGGTCTCGGCACTATGATGGGACTTCCGGCGTCCTTCCTCGACTGGCACTGGCTGGCACTCTTCCCGATGTTCGTGATCTTCTTCATCTCGGCATTGGCAGAAACCAACCGTCCGCCCTTCGACCTTCCGGAAGCCGAATCCGAACTCGTCGCCGGCTTCATGGTCGAATACGGCTCGACCCCGTACATGATGTTCATGCTCGGCGAATATGCCGCCATCGTCCTGATGTGCTCGCTGACCACGATCCTCTTCCTCGGGGGCTGGCTGCCGCCGGTCGACGTCTGGTTCCTGAACTGGGTCCCCGGCATCGTCTGGTTCGTGCTGAAGGCGTCAATGGTCTTCTTCATGTTCGCCATGGTGAAGGCATTCGTTCCGCGCTACCGCTATGACCAGCTGATGCGTCTTGGCTGGAAGGTCTTCCTTCCGATCTCGCTCGCCATGGTCATCATCACGGCATTCGTGCTCAAGCTGATGGGTTGGGCGTGATGACGCCCTGCCGCAACCTCAGCTGCATTGGAGAATAAGATGGCAATTGCACAGGCTATCAATTCGGTCTTCCTGAAGGAGTTCGTCGGCGCTTTCTTTCTGTCGATGCGCTACTTCTTCAAGCAGAAGGCAACGATCAACTACCCGTTCGAAAAGGGCCCGGTCTCGGCGCGCTTCCGCGGCGAGCATGCGCTGCGCCGCTATCCGAACGGCGAAGAGCGCTGCATCGCCTGCAAGCTATGCGAGGCGATCTGTCCTGCCCAGGCCATCACCATCGAGGCCGGGCCGCGCCGCAATGACGGCACTCGCCGCACGGTGCGTTACGACATAGACATGGTGAAGTGCATCTATTGCGGTTTCTGCCAGGAAGCCTGCCCGGTCGACGCGATCGTCGAGGGACCGAACTTCGAGTTCGCCACCGAGACCCGCGAAGAACTTTACTTCGACAAGGCGCGCCTGCTCGACAACGGCGACCGCTGGGAACGGGAAATCGCACGCAACATCGCGATCGACTCGCCCTACCGCTGATCCCTTGGGATCGATCGCCTTGGGCGGAGCGCGGGGCTTCGCCGGGGCACATGATGAATTTTGTAACGGGCGTGCCGATGGGGATATCGGTCACGCCTTATCGGGCGGCGGGGCAGGGCCCTCGTCCGGGGGAAGATGAAAAGGCACCAACATGGGTCTTCAGGCTCTCTTTTTCTATCTCTTCGCCTTTGTCGCTGTGGCTTCGGCCTTCATGGTGATATCGGCTCGGAACCCGGTCCATTCGGTCCTGTTCCTCATTCTGACCTTCATCAACGCGGCGGGTCTTCTGCTCCTCACGGGGGCTGAATTCCTGGCGATGATCCTGCTGGTCGTCTATGTCGGCGCGGTCGCGGTTCTCTTCCTCTTCGTCGTGATGATGCTTGACATCGACTTCACGGAACTGAGGGCAGGGGCTGCGAAATACGCACCGGTTGGCGCGCTCGTCGGCCTCATCGTTGCGGTCGAACTTGTCGTCGTCATCGGCGGAACCACGATCAGCCCGGAAGCCCTGAACGCGATCACCCAGCCTATTCCCGCTGTGGCAGACCGCCAGAATACCCAGGCGCTTGGCGACGTGCTCTACACGGACTACGTCTTCTTCTTCCAGATCGCCGGTCTCGTCCTGTTCGTCGCCATGATCGGCGCGATCGTGCTGACGCTGCGCCACCGCACCAACATCAAGCGCCAGGACATCTCCGCCCAGGTCGCCCGCACGCCGGAAACCGCCGTCAAGGTTGTCAAGGTCAAGCCGGGCCAGGGCGTCTGAGCCGAGCACGAGGTCAAGGAACAAGAATTATGGAAATCGGTCTTTCCCACTACCTGACAGTCAGTGCACTGCTGTTCACCCTGGGCGTCTTCGGCATCTTCCTGAACCGCAAGAACATCATCGTCATCCTGATGTCGATCGAACTGATCCTGCTCGCTGTGAACATCAACATGGTGGCCTTCTCGAGCTTCCTCGGCGACCTCGTCGGCCAGGTCTTCGCGCTGTTTATCCTGACGGTCGCGGCCGCCGAAGCGGCCATCGGTCTGGCGATCCTGGTGGTCTTCTACCGTAATCGCGGCTCCATCGCCGTCGAAGACGTCAACATGATGAAGGGCTGATCGGGTCATGATCTACAAGGCTATCGTCTTTCTCCCCCTGATCGGCTTCCTGATCGCCGGCTTGCTTGGCCGCCAGATCGGCGCCAAGGCGTCGGAATACATCACCACGGGTCTGATGATCATCGTGGCGATCCTCTCCTGGATCGTGTTCTTCAACGTCGCGATGAGCCACGAGGCCCACGAGGTCATCAAGGTGCCCGTGATGCGCTGGATCCAGTCCGGCGGCATCGACGTCGAATGGGCCTTCCGCATCGATACCCTGACGGCTGTGATGTTCGTAGTGGTCAACTCGGTGTCGTGCCTCGTGCACCTCTACTCGATCGGCTACATGCACCACGACCCGCATCGGCCGCGTTTCTTCGCCTATCTGTCACTGTTCACCTTCGCGATGCTGATGCTCATCACGTCGGACAACCTGCTGCAGATGTTCTTCGGCTGGGAAGGCGTGGGTCTTGCGTCCTATCTGCTGATCGGCTTCTGGTACAAGAAGCCGTCCGCTTCCGCCGCTGCCATGAAGGCCTTCATCGTCAACCGCGTCGGTGACTTTGGCTTCATCCTCGGCATCTCGGCGCTCTTCGTGATGTTCGGCTCGATCAACCTCGAGACGATCTTCGCCTCGGCCCAGTCCTATCTGCCGACCGATCCTGCAGCGTCGCCCGAAGTCGTGCTGAACCTCTTCGGCATGCAGCTTGACCGCAGCCATGCGCTGACCGGCGCCTGCCTGCTGCTCTTCATGGGCGCGATGGGTAAGTCGGCGCAGTTCCTGCTGCACACCTGGCTGCCGGACGCCATGGAAGGCCCGACCCCGGTTTCGGCGCTCATTCACGCCGCAACCATGGTCACCGCCGGCGTCTTCCTCGTCGCTCGTATGTCGCCCGTCTTCGAACTGTCGCCGGATGCGCTGACCGTCGTCACCATCGTCGGCGCAATCACGGCTTTCTTCGCGGCGACCGTCGGCCTTGTGCAGAACGACATCAAGCGCGTCATCGCCTATTCGACCTGCTCGCAGCTCGGCTACATGTTCGTGGCGCTCGGCGTCGGCGCCTATGGCGCAGCCGTCTTCCACCTCTTCACGCACGCCTTCTTCAAGGCACTCCTGTTCTTGGGCGCAGGCTCCGTCATCCACGCCGTCGATGGCGAGCAGGACATGCGCTACATGGGTGGTCTGAGGAAGCACATCCCCGTGACGTTCTGGGCCATGACGATCGGTACGATCGCTCTGACCGGTGTCGGTATCCCGGGAACCCTGATCGGTACCGCTGGCTTCTTCTCGAAGGACTACATCATCGAGTTTGCCTTCGCCTCGAGCTCGGCCGTCGGTGGTTTTGCCTTCACAATGCTGGTGATTGCGGCTCTGTTCACGAGCTTCTATTCTTGGCGCCTGGCGTTCCTGACCTTCTTCGGCAAGCCGCGTGCGTCTGCTGACGTCATGCACCATGTGCATGAAAGCCCGCAGGTGATGCTGATCCCGTTCTACCTGCTCGGTTTCGGCGCACTGTTTGCCGGCTTCATCTTCCACGACTACTTCTTCGGCCATCACTATGCCGAGTTCTGGAAGGGCGCGCTCTTCACGCTTCCGACCAACACGGTACTGGAAGAGTTCCATGACGTTCCGAAGTGGGTGAAGTGGAGCCCGTTCATTGCTATGACGCTCGGCTTCGTCACCGCCTGGTACATGTATATCAAGAACCCGTCGGCGCCGAAGAAGCTCGCTGAACAGCAGTGGATGCTCTACCAGTTCCTGCTCAACAAGTGGTACTTCGACGAGCTCTACGACTTCCTCTTCGTTCGGTCCTCCAAGGCGCTCGGCCGCTTCCTGTGGAAGAAGGGTGACGTCGCCACCATCGACGCCTACGGCCCGAACGGCGTTGCCTCTGCCGTTGGCGGCCTGACCCAGAAGGTCGTCCGCCTGCAGTCGGGCTACCTCTATCACTATGCCTTCGCGATGCTCATCGGCATTGCGGCACTTGTTACCTGGATGATGCTCGGGAGCTCCCTCTGATGACCGATTGGCCCATTCTCTCGACGGTCACCTTCCTTCCTCTGGTCGGCGTGGCTCTGCTTCTGCTAACCCGGGGTGATACTTCTCTCGGCCGCCGCAACATCCTGAACGTCTCGCTGCTGACGACGGTCTTCACCTTCGTCGTGTCGCTCTTCATCTGGATCAACTTCGACAATTCGAACACCGGCTTCCAGATGGTGGAGAAGCATGCCTGGCTCGGTACCGGCATCTCCTATCATGTTGGCGTCGACGGCATCTCGATGCTGTTCGTCATCCTGACGACGTTGCTCATGCCCTTCTGCATTCTTGCGAGCTGGACCTCGGTCGAGAAGCGCCTGAAGGAATACATGATCGCCTTCCTGGTGCTCGAGACGCTGATGATCGGCGTCTTCGTCTCGCTCGACATCGTGCTCTTCTACGTCTTCTTCGAAGCAGGCCTCATCCCGATGTTCATCATCATCGGTGTCTGGGGTGGCAAGGATCGCGTCTACGCATCCTACAAGTTCTTCCTCTACACGCTGCTCGGCTCGGTGCTGATGCTGCTCGCCATCATGGCAATGTACTGGGATGCCGGAACGACCGATATCGCAGCCCTCTTGCAGCATGATTTCCCGCCGCAGATGCAGACCTGGCTATGGCTTGCTTTCTTCGCTTCCTTCGCGGTGAAGATGCCGATGTGGCCGGTGCATACCTGGCTGCCGGATGCGCACGTTCAAGCACCGACGGCAGGCTCCGTGATCCTGGCGGGCATCCTCCTGAAGCTCGGCGGCTACGGCTTCCTGCGCTTCTCGCTGCCGATGTTCCCGCTGGCATCCGACTTCTTCGCGCCCTTCGTCTTCACGCTGTCCGTGATTGCCATCATCTACACCTCGCTGGTCGCGATGATGCAGGAAGACATGAAGAAGCTGATCGCCTATTCCTCGGTCGCGCACATGGGCTACGTCACCATGGGTATCTTCGCCGCCAACCAGCAGGGCGTCCAGGGTGCGATCTTCCAGATGATCAGCCACGGCTTCGTCTCCGGCGCGCTCTTCCTCTGCGTCGGCGTGATCTACGACCGTCTCCATACCCGCGAGATCGCGGCCTATGGCGGCCTCGTCAACAACATGCCGAAATACGCGCTCGCCTTCATGGTCTTCACCATGGCCAATGTCGGCCTGCCGGGCACCTCGGGTTTCGTCGGTGAATTCCTGACCCTGATCGGCGTGTTCCGCGTCAACACCTGGGTCGCGCTCTTTGCCGCCACCGGCGTCATCCTTTCGGCAGCCTATGCGCTCTGGCTCTATCGCCGGGTCGTCTTCGGTGCGCTCGAAAAGGAGAGCCTGAAGAGCATGCTCGACCTTTCCACCCGCGAAAAGCTGACCCTTTATCCGCTGATCGCCCTCACCATCTTCTTCGGCGTCTATCCGGCTCCCATCCTCGATGCGACCGCCGCCTCCGTCGACAATCTGGTGAACAACTACTCCGCAGCCTTGCAAGCAGCCCAGTCCCTGGCGCTGATTGCGAACTGACGACAGGATCCTTTGGACATGACCGTTGAAACTCTCATTGCTAGCCTGCATCTGGTCACGCCGGAATTGATCCTGGCCGTGGGCGCCATGGTGCTGCTCATGATCGGCGTGTTTTCGGGCGAGAAGTCGAACAGTGTTGTCACAGGACTGGCGATCGCGCTGCTGATCTTCTCGGGTGCCTGGCTGGTTTTCTCCGGCGCGGAAGGAGAGGCCTTCAATGGCGCCTACCTCGCTGACGGCTACGCCAAGTTCATGAAGATCCTCGCCCTGATCGGTTCGGTCACGGCGATGATCATGGCGGTCGGCCATGCCCGCTACGATCATCTCGACAAGTTCGAGTTCCCGGTGCTGCTGGTTCTCGCCACGCTTGGCGTCATGCTGCTGATCTCGGCCAATGACCTGATCGCCCTTTATCTCGGCCTCGAACTGATGTCGCTGGCTCTCTATGTCGTCGCTGCCATCAACCGTGACAGCCTGCGTTCGACGGAAGCAGGCCTCAAGTACTTTGTGCTTGGCGCGCTTTCTTCCGGCATGCTGCTCTACGGCATGTCGCTGGTCTATGGCTTCACTGGCAATACCGGCTTCGACGAGATTGCTGCCGTTCTGTCGCAGGGCGAACCGTCGCTCGGTCTGATCTTCGGCCTTGTGTTCGTTCTCGCTGGCCTTGCCTTCAAGATCTCCGCCGTTCCGTTCCACATGTGGACACCAGACGTTTACGAAGGCGCTCCGACCCCGGTCACCGCCTTCCTCGCCGCGGCCCCGAAGATCGGTGCCATGGCGATCTTCGTGCGCATCGTCATCGACGCCTTCCTGCCGATCTTCGCCGAGTGGCAGCAGATTGTCGTCTTCATCGCGATTGCATCGATGGTCCTGGGTTCGGTCGCCGCGATCGGCCAGAAGAACATCAAGCGACTGATGGCTTATTCCTCCATCGGTCACATGGGTTATGCGCTGGTCGGTCTCGCCGCCGGCAATGACACCGGTGTCGCCGGCGTTCTGCTCTACATGATGATCTATCTGGTGATGACGCTCGGCACCTTTGCCTGCATTATGGCGATGCGCCAGAAGGAAGGCGGCAATGTCGAGAACATCG
This sequence comes from Rhizobium sp. R86522, assembly GCF_042466255.1. Taxonomy (NCBI): domain Bacteria; kingdom Pseudomonadati; phylum Pseudomonadota; class Alphaproteobacteria; order Hyphomicrobiales; family Rhizobiaceae; genus Rhizobium; species Rhizobium sp. R86522. Next base: position 2,044,164 of record NZ_JAXHBX010000001.1, on the reverse strand, counting down.
ACGATCTCGCTGGCCTGTCGACCACGCGGCCGTTCATGGCCTTCGTGTTGACCGCGCTGATGTTCTCGCTCGCCGGCATTCCGCCGCTCGCAGGCTTCTTCGCCAAGTACTTCGTCTTCGTGGCTGCCATCGAAGCCAAGCTCTATGCGCTTGCGATCATCGGTGTTCTGGCCTCGGTCATCGGCGCCTATTACTACCTGCGCATCATCAAGGTCATGTGGTTCGACGAAGCCAAGGGTGAATTCGCCCGCACGTCGATCGAGCTGCGCCTCGTCTTCGGTCTCTCCGGCTTCTTCGTGGTCGGTTACGTCCTCTTCGGCGGTCCGCTCGGGACCGCGGCGGAAGCAGCTGCAAAGACGTTGTTTAATTGACCAGCCTCGGTAGACCGCGCCGGATTTCGCTCGACGACTTCCGGCACGAATCCCTCGACGAAGTCTCGTCCACCAATACGGAAGCATTCGCCCGCGCTCGCGCGGGCGATTCCGGTTTTCTGTGGTTGACAGCCGAGCGCCAGACCGGTGGCCGCGGCCGCCGCGGCCGGCCATGGGTGTCCGAGCGTGGCAATCTCTATTCGACCCTTCTGCTGATGGATCCAGCACCGGCCGAACAACTGGGATCGCTGCCGCTTGCCGTGGCGCTGGCCGTTCATGCCGCGGTTCAAGCGGTGATGCCGTCGGGCGCCAAACCCGTGGAGATCAAATGGCCGAACGACGTACTGATCGGTCGTAAGAAGACGTCAGGAATATTGCTCGAGGCGGAACGTATCGCCGATGGCCGCATGGCACTTGCCATCGGGATCGGCATCAATATCGCCCACCGCCCTGACCTGACGCTTTATCCGGTGACCTCGCTTGCCGATCAGGGCGTTTCGATTTCGCCGCCGGAGTTCTTCGCCCATCTGTTCGTCGAGATGTCAGAGGCTCTTTACGTCTGGGACGAGGGCAGGGGGATCGCCGAGATCGTGCGGCGCTGGCGTCGCGTCGCTTGTGGCATTGGCGAGAAAATTACTGTGAACCTCCCGGACCGCTCGATTTCCGGTATCTTTTCCGGAATCGATGATAAGGGAATTTTGTTGCTCGACCGGGGCTCCGACGGAATGATGTCGGTTGCCGCCGGAGATGTGTTTTTCGGGTAGACTGGATCGGAACTGAGAATGGCCAATAACGACGAACTGGTTTTCCTGCCGCTGGGCGGCGTGGGAGAAATCGGCATGAACCTCGCATTGTACGGCTATGGTCCGCCGTCCAATCGCCAGTGGATCATGGTCGACTGCGGCGTGACATTCGCCGGGCCGGATCTGCCGGGTGTCGATCTCGTGCTGCCCGATATCAGTTTCATCAAGAAGCAGAAAAAGAACCTCAAGGGCATCATCATCACCCATGCCCATGAAGACCATTACGGTGCACTGAACGATCTGTGGCCAGGCCTCAATGTACCTGTCTATGCCTCGCGCTTCACGGCCGGCATGCTCGAAGCCAAGCGCGACTATGAGGGCTCGCGCGCCGAGATCCCGATCACGCCCTTCAAGCAGGGCGACCGGATCAATGTTGGCCCGTTCGAAATTGAAGCGATCGGCGTGAACCACTCGATCCCTGAGCCGATGTCGCTCGTCATCCGCACGCCGCTCGGCAATCTCATCCATACGGGTGACTGGAAAATCGACCACAATCCCTCGCTCGGCCCACTGACCGACGAAGAGCGCTTCCGTGCCGTCGGCGACGAGGGCGTGCTGGCGATGTTCTGCGATTCGACCAATGCCATGCGTGATGGTGTCTCGCCCTCCGAGGAGGAGGTTTCGGCAGGTTTGCAGAAGATCATCGAAGCTGCGGAAGGCCGTGTGGCAATCACCACCTTTTCCTCGAATGTCGGTCGTATCCGCTCGATCGCCCAGGCGGCGGAAGCGGCCGGCCGCGAAGTCCTGCTGCTCGGCAGTTCGCTGAAGCGCGTAACGGCGGTCGCCGATGACATCGGCATCATGCAGGGCGTCAAGCCCTTCATTGCCGAAGACGAATATGGTTTCATCCCGCGCGACAAGATCGTCGTTATCCTCACCGGTAGCCAGGGCGAGCCGCGCGCAGCACTCGCCAAGCTCTCGCGTGACGAGATGCGCAACGTGGCGCTGACGAAAGGCGACACGGTCGTGTTCTCCTCGCGCGCCATTCCAGGCAACGAGAAGGCCATCCTCGAAATCAAGAACGGTTTGATCGAGCAGGGCGTCCACATCGTCACCGACAGTGATGCACTTGTCCACGTTTCGGGCCATCCGCGCCGCAACGAACTGCTCAAGATGTACGAGTGGGTCCGTCCGCAGATCCTCGTGCCCGTTCATGGTGAGGCCGCCCATCTGGTCGCCCAGAAGGAACTGGCGCTTCAGGCCGGCATCCCGACCGTACCGCGTGTCCGCAATGGCGACATGCTGCGCATCGCGCCGGGCCCCGCCGAAGTCATCGATCAGGCACCCTTCGGCCGCGTCTACAAGGACGGCAAACTCGTCGGCGACATCGAGGAAATGGGCATCGCCGACCGCAAGAAGCTCTCCTATGTCGGCCATGTTGCCGTCAGTGTGCTTCTCGACAGTCGCTTCGATTTCCTTGGTGATCCCGATGTCGTGGCTTTCGGCCTTCCGGAAGTCGACCATGAGGGAGAACTGATGGAGGATACGCTTTACGACGCCGTTCTCGGAGCGGTGGAAAGCATTCCGCGCAGCCGTCGCAAGGATCTCGATACTGTTCGCGAGTCCATCCGCCGCGCGGTGCGCTCGACTGCCAACGAAGTCTGGGGCAAGAAGCCGATCGTCACGGTGTTCCTGACCAAAGTCTGAGGGACGAGGCGGGCAGGGATGGCCTAATCTTTGCCCGCAATGACTGGAGGAAGACATGCTCGGCCGCGTCAATCACATCGCCATCGCCGTTCCGGATCTCACGGCCGCGACCGCGAGTTATCGTGATACGCTCGGCGCCAAGGTGTCCCAGGCACAGGCGCTTCCCGAGCATGGTGTGACCGTCGTTTTCGTCGAACTCGAGAACACCAAGGTCGAACTTCTCGAACCGCTTGGCGAGAATTCGCCGATTGCCGCCTTCCTTGAGAAGGCTCCCTCGGGCGGCATGCACCACATCTGCTACGAGGTCGCCGATATCCTTGCCGCCCGCGACCAGCTCTCAGCATCCGGAGCTCGTGTACTCGGCAGTGGCGAGCCGAAGATCGGCGCCCATGGCAAGCCGGTCCTGTTTCTGCATCCCAAGGATTTCTTCGGCACCCTGATCGAGCTCGAACAGGTCTGAGGCCCATTCACGAACCGATGAAGTCTTGTTGATCGCGGCTCGGACGGGCCTGCGACGCTTTTGTCTTTGTGCCAGGCCGTTTCCGCGATTATAGGGGGAGAAAGAGCGGCGCAGGCGTAACGTTTGGCGCCATCTCATGTCTGGAGCGAAACATCATGGCGATCCTGTCGGGACTGGCAGTCTATTTTGTGATCTGGTGGCTGGTGCTGTTTGCGGTGCTGCCTATCGGCCTTCGCACCCAGGACGAGGATCAGAACGTCGTGCCGGGAACAGTGGCCAGTGCTCCCACCCGCTTCCGCGCGGCGCGCATCTTCCTGACCACTTCCATCGTCTCTGCACTGATCTATGGCGCCTGGTATGTCGCCGGCGCCTATTTCGGCATCAGCTTCAACGATCTGCCGGTCATCATGCCGGGCGTTGAGCCGCAAGGCTGATCGGCGCCTCTCAGCGCGCCCATTCCGTCGACTAGGCAAAAAAAAACAAGGTCAAAAGACCTTGTTCGAAGCTTCGCGTGATCCTTCACCAATTAAGGGGCTGCGAACGGGCGCGCCTAGATCTGATCCTCCCAAGACTTGACCGCGAGTGTGGCAAAGATTTGTACTCCCTGCCTCTTTTATGGGCTGAACCTAGCCCAATCAGTGACCCTTGTCACCCCTGAATCTTGCAGATTTGTTACACCCATCCAAAAAAAATTCCTCATGTCGCTTTGTCGCATAAGCGTCATGGAATGATCTGATTTTCAGGTTTCGACGTCGCAATCACGTGTCCCCTGCGCGGCCCAATGGCGCGCTTGAGGTGCCGGCTGTGGGCGAGGGCAGCGAACGGCGCTTGCGGGTTTTCTTCTCATGTCCAACCGGCTATGAACGCTTCCTGACATCCCGTTTCAATCGCTGATTCCGCCTGATTTGGCGGCATCGATAACCATCTGGAATTCGTTATGCGTCTGTCGCGCTACTTCATGCCGATCCTGAAGGAAAACCCCAAGGAAGCCGAGATCGTCTCCCACCGCCTGATGCTGCGGACGGGCATGATCCGCCAGCAGAGCCAGGGGATCTATTCCTGGCTGCCGCTCGGCAAGCGCGTGCTCGACAAGGTCAACGCCATCATCCGCGAAGAGCAGAACCGCGCCGGTGCCATCGAACTCTCCATGCCGACCTTGCAGTCGGCCGAGCTCTGGCAGGAAAGCGGTCGTTACGAGGATTACGGCAAGGAAATGCTGCGCATTCGCGACCGGCAGGACCGTCCGATGCTCTATGGCCCGACCAATGAGGAAATGATCACCGACATCTTTCGCTCGTCGGTCAAGTCCTACAAGAGCCTGCCGCTCAACCTCTATCACATCCAGCTGAAGTTCCGCGACGAGATCCGTCCGCGCTTCGGCACCATGCGCTCGCGCGAATTCCTGATGAAGGATGCCTATTCCTTCGACCTGACCCAGGCCGACGCGATCCATTCCTATAACAAGATGTTCGTCGCTTACCTGCGCACCTTCGATCGCCTCGGTCTGCGCGCCATCCCGATGCGCGCCGACACCGGCCCAATCGGCGGCAATCACAGCCACGAATTCATCATTCTGGCCGACACCGGCGAATCTGAAGTCTATTGCCACAAGAGCTTCGTCGATTTCGACATTCCGTCTGCCGACACCGATTTCGACAGCGTTGATGGCCTGCAGTCCGTTTTTGACAAGTGGACCTCGGTTTACGCCGCCACCTCCGAAATGCATGACGAAGCCGCCTTTGACGCCATCGGTGAGAATGATCGTCTCTCGGCGCGCGGCATCGAGGTCGGTCACATCTTCTATTTCGGCACCAAATATTCCGAGCCAATGGGCGCCAAGGTGCAAGGGCCCGACGGCAAGGAGCATCTTGTCCACATGGGTTCCTACGGTATCGGTCCGACGCGCCTTGTTCCGGCCATCATCGAAGCCTCGCATGACGAGAACGGAATCATCTGGCCGGCTTCGGTCGCGCCCTTCGATGCTGTTGTCATCAACATGAAGCCGGGTGACGAGGGCTGCGACACGACCTGCGATCGCCTCTACGTCGCGCTGCAGAATGCCGGCAAGGACGTGCTCTACGACGACACCGACGATCGTGCGGGTACGAAGTTCGCGACTGCCGATCTGATCGGCGTGCCGGTCCAGGTCATTGCGGGCCCGCGTGCCGTCGCTGCCGGCGAAGTCGAGCTCAAGGACCGCAAGACCGGTGCCCGTGAGACGCTGACGATCGAAGCGGCGATCAACAAGCTGACGGCCTGAGGCAAAAGCCTTACGCCGAACCAAGGTCGGGTCTTGAGACTTGATCCCGAGGCAAGGAGAAACCATGGCGACGACGGCCGTTGGCAAAGAGACGGTGGACACGGACAAGGCCGCATCAGCGCGCGCCTTTTCCGGCTTTGAACGCATGGTGGCCTGGCGCTATCTGCGCGCCCGGCGCAAGGAAGCCTTCATTTCCGTCATTGCCGGCTTCTCCTTCATCGGCATCATGCTCGGTGTGGCGACGCTGATCATCGTCATGGCGGTGATGAACGGCTTCCGCACCGAACTCGTCTCGCGCATTCTCGGCATCAATGGCCACATGATCGTTCAAGCCGTCGATCAGCCGCTGACCGATTATGCGGGGCTTGCCGAGCGCTTTGCTGCCGTTCCGGGCGTCACCATGGCGCTGCCGCTGGTTGAAGGCCAGACGCTTGCCTCGGGTCGCCAGGGCGCTGGCACGGGTGCGCTGGTGCGCGGCATCCGTCCGGATGACCTGACCAAGCTCACCGTCGTCTCCTCCAATATCCGACAGGGCGACATGGTCGGCTTTGCCACGGGGCAGGGCGTGCTGATCGGCTCGCGCATGGCAGCCCAACTGGGCTTGTCCGCCGGTGATACGATTACGCTGGTTTCGCCCGAAGGCGACATCACGCCGCTCGGCGTCAATCCGCGCGTGAAGTCCTACCCCGTTGCGGCCATCTTCGAGATCGGCATGTCGGAATATGATGCGTCGATCATCTATATGCCGCTTGAGGAATTGCAGCTCTATTTCAACGTCGAAGGCATCGTGCAGTCGATCGAGCTCTTCATTTCGGATCCTGACGCCGTCGACGAACTGCGCCCGCTGATCGAGGAAGCCGCCGGCCGCCAGATCTTCCTGACCGACTGGCGCCAGCGCAACCAGACCTTCTTCTCGGCGCTCCAGGTCGAGCGCAACGTCATGTTCATGATCCTGACGCTGATCGTGCTTGTTGCGGCGCTCAATATCATCTCCGGCCTGATCATGCTGGTGAAGGACAAGGCGAGCGACATCGCGATCCTGCGCACCATGGGCGCGACATCGGGCGCCATCATGCGCATCTTCTTCATGACGGGTGCAGCGATCGGCACGGCCGGCACGCTTGCCGGCGTCGTGATGGGTGTGGTCGTGTGTCTCAACATCGAAAGCATCCGCCAGTTCTTCTCCTGGGTGTCGGGAACGATGCTCTTCGATCCCGAGCTTTATTTCCTGAGCCAGCTGCCGGCGGACATGAATGCGAGTGAGACCATCTCGGTGGTCATCATGGCGCTCAGCCTGTCCTTTATGGCCACCATCTTCCCGGCCTGGCGGGCCTCGCGCCTGGATCCTGTCCAGGCCCTGCGTTACGAATGAGGATGCCGAAATCAATGGCAAAAGACGTGGTTCTCTCGCTTGCCGGCATCGATCGCCATTACGGTCAGGGCGAAACCGTGCTCTCGATCCTGAAAGGTGCGGACTTTACCTTGCGCACTGGCGAGACCGTGGCGCTGGTCGCCCCGTCGGGCACCGGCAAGTCTACGCTTCTGCATGTTGCCGGGCTTCTTGAGCACCCCGATGGCGGCGACGTGACGGTTGGCGGCGTTGCCTGCCAGGAACTGGGCGACGAGCAGCGCACCGCAATTCGCCGAAAGTCGATCGGCTTCGTCTATCAGTTCCACCATCTGCTGCCCGAATTCACCGCGCTGGAAAACGTGATGATGCCGCAGCTGATCGCCGGGCTCACCAAGCCGGAGGCCGCCGAACGCGCCAAGCAGCTTCTCGACTACATGCGTGTCGGCAATCGCGCCGATCACCGCCCGGCCGAACTCTCCGGCGGCGAACAGCAGCGCGTGGCGATCGCCCGCGCAGTCGCCAACGCCCCGCTGGTGCTGCTTGCCGACGAACCGACCGGCAACCTCGATCCCGAGACGGCAAGTTATGTCTTCTCGGCGCTCGAAGCACTGGTCCGCCAGTCTGGTTTGTCAGCGATGATTGCGACCCACAATCACGACATCGCCCGCCGGATGGACCGCTGCGTCACCCTGGTCGATGGCAAGGTCGTCGAATTCCAGGTCTGACCTCTCTCCAGTTTCTGTCTTCTTGCCTGATGGCCGTGCGCCTCGGTGGAGTTTGTTCAGCCGAGGTTGCGGTTTTTTTAGGTTGACATTGGAACAAGAGCGGAACAAAATAAAAACATAAAGGGACAAGGAGACAGAAATGACCGAAATTCTTCGTGACGTTGCTGCATTTGCCTCGATGGCCGTTTTCGTATCCAGCATGGCTCTGCTGATGATGGCGCTCTGATACTGCGGGCGGCAAAGCTGGTGAGGAAGGCTTTGCCGCCCGACTTCCTTCTGGACTTCGTGAGCCTGAAAGCCGAAAATCACGACCGATTCAGAAATCAGGGAATGAAGCGGTATGGGCGAGGACAGCGTCGACAGGCAGGCGTCCGGTGGACTGGGTGATGGCCCGGGTTTCGTGCACTTGCGGGTGCATTCTGCCTATTCGCTGCTTGAGGGCGCTCTGCCGCTCAAGAAGATCCTTGGCAAAGCTGTCGCCGACGACCAGCCGGCGATCGCGATCACTGACACAAACAATCTTTTCGTTGCGCTCGAGTTTTCCCAGAAGGCGCTCGGCGATGGCATCCAGCCGATCATCGGCTGCCAGCTGTCGATCGACATGGAAGATTCGACCGGCGAGAAGCGCGGCGGTAATGGCCATATGCCGGATCTGCCGTCGGTTGTGGTCCTGGCCTCCGACGCTGACGGCTATGAGCGCCTCGTCGATCTCGTCAGCCGGGCCTATCTCGGCGGCGACGCGGGGCAGCCGACCCATGTAAAGCTTTCCTGGCTCGAAGAGAGCGGCACCGAGGGCCTGATCCTGTTGACGGGCGCCGGTGGCGGGCCGGTCGATCGTATCCTCAAAGACGGTCACAAGACCCAGGCCGAAAGCCGCCTCGTCGCATTGAAGCACCTGTTCGGCGATCGCCTTTATGTCGAACTGCAGCGCCATGGCGACTATGATCGCACGCATGAGCGGCGCATGGTCCAGCTCGCCTATGAGCATGATCTGCCGCTGGTCGCGACCAACGAGGCTTTCTTCCCGGCCCGCGACGATTACGATGCCCATGACGCCCTGATGGCGGTCGCTCACAATGCCATCGTCTCGAACGACGACCGCTTCCGCCTGACCCCCGATCATTATCTGAAGAGCCGGGCGGATATGATGAAGCTCTTCGCCGACCTGCCGGAAGCGCTGGAGAATTCCGTCGAGATCGCCCGTCGCTGCTGCTTCGTTCTCGATACCCGCAAGCCCATCTTGCCGCGCTTTACCGGTGGCAGCGACGATCCGGAAGAAGCCGAACGCGAGGAAGCACTCGAGCTGCGCCGTCAGGCGGAGGAGGGGCTCGACCAGCGTCTGACAGCCCTCGGCATGGCGCCGGGCTACGAGGAAAAGGATTATCGCGACCGGCTGGAGTTCGAGCTCTCGGTCATCGAACGCATGAAGTTCCCAGGCTACTTCCTGATCGTTTCGGACTTCATCAAATGGGCGAAACAGCATGACATCCCGGTCGGTCCGGGCCGTGGTTCGGGTGCGGGCTCGCTCGTCGCCTATGCCCTGACCATCACCGACGTCGATCCCTTGCGCTTCTCGCTGCTCTTCGAACGCTTCCTCAACCCGGAACGCGTCTCGATGCCCGACTTCGACATCGACTTCTGTCAGGAGCGCCGCGAAGAGGTCATTCGCTACGTTCAGCGAAAGTATGGTCGCGAGCAGGTGGGCCAGATCATCACATTTGGTTCGCTGCAGGCCCGCGCGGCCCTCCGCGACGTCGGCCGCGTGCTGGAAATGCCCTATGGCCAGGTCGACAAGATCTGCAAGCTGGTGCCGAACAATCCTGCCAATCCGACGCCGCTCTCCAAGGCGATCGAGGAGGAGCCAAAGCTTCAAGAGGCTGCCGAGGAGGAGCCCGTGGTGGCGCGGCTTCTTGAGATAGCCCAGAAGATCGAGGGTCTCTACCGCCACGCCTCGACCCACGCTGCCGGTATCGTCATCGGCGATCGCCCGCTGTCGAAGCTGGTGCCGATGTACCGCGATCCGCGCTCCGACATGCCGGTCACCCAGTTCAACATGAAATGGGTCGAACAGGCCGGTCTCGTGAAGTTCGACTTCCTCGGCCTGAAGACGCTGACTGTCCTGAAGACGGCTGTCGATTTCGTCGAGGAGCAGCGTGGCCACAAGGTCGATCTCGCGGCCATCCCGCTCGATGACACCTTGACCTACGAAATGCTCTCGCGTGGTGAAACGGTCGGCGTGTTCCAGGTGGAAAGTGCCGGCATGCGCAAGGCCCTCATCGGCATGCGCCCCGACTGCATCGAGGACATCATCGCCCTCGTCGCGCTTTATCGTCCGGGCCCGATGGAAAACATCCCCGTCTACAATGCCCGCAAGCATGGCGAGGAGGAGATCGCCTCGATCCATCCGAAGATCGACTACCTGCTCAAGGAAACTCAGGGCGTTATCGTCTACCAGGAACAGGTCATGCAGATCGCGCAGGTCCTGTCGGGCTACTCGCTCGGCGAAGCTGACCTTTTGCGCCGCGCCATGGGTAAGAAGATCAAGGCGGAGATGGACCAGCAGTCGGTCCGTTTCGTCGACGGCGCGATGAAGAATGGGGTCTCCAAGCCACAGGCGAACAACATCTTCGAACTGCTGGCAAAATTCGCCAACTACGGCTTCAACAAGTCACACGCCGCAGCCTACGCCATCGTCTCCTATCAGACGGCCTACATGAAGGCGCATTATCCGGTCGAGTTCCTCGCCGCATCGATGACGCTCGATATGTCGAACACCGAAAAGCTCGTCGACTTCCGCCAGGATGCCGGCCGTCTCGGCATCGAAGTCGTGCCGCCTTCCGTCCAGACCTCCTACCGGCACTTCCAGACCGGGCCGAATTGCATCTACTACGCGCTCGCCGCTCTCAAAGGTGTCGGAGAAGGCGCCGTCGATCACATCGTTGAGGTCCGAGGCGACAAGCCTTTCGACAGCATCGAGGATTTCTGCCTCAGGATCGATCCGAAACAGATCAACCGCCGTGTCTTTGAAAGCCTGATCGCCGCCGGTGCCTTCGACTGCTTCGGTCGCGACCGCGCCGAACTCGTCGGCAGCATCGATCGCATCATGGGTTATGCCCAGCGGGCCCAGGAAAATGCCGTCAGCGGCCAGTCCGACATGTTCGGCTCCGGCGGCGCAAGCGGGCCCGAACGGATCGCCTTTGCACCCTATACGCCCTGGCTTTCCTCGGAAAAGCTGATGCGGGAATTCCAGGTGCTCGGCTTCTATCTCTCCGCTCACCCCCTCGACGCGTACAGAGACCTGCTCGACAAACTGCGCGTCCAGAATTTCGCGGATTTCTCGGTTGCCGTAAAGCAGGGCGCCTCCGCCGGCCGGCTCGCCGGCACCGTCATCTCCCGCCAGGAGCGCAAGACCCGCACTGGCAACAAGATGGGCATCATCACCTTCTCGGATGCCTCGGGCCAGTATGAAGCGGTTCTCTTCTCGGAAGGTCTCAACCAGTATCGCGACCTGCTCGAGGCCGGCAAGTCGCTGGTGCTGACTGTGCAGGCGGAAGAGCGCCCCGAGGGCATCGGCCTGCGCATCCAGACGGCGCAGTCGCTCGAAGAACAGTCGATCCGCATGCAGAAGGCGATGCGCGTTTTCGTCCGGGATTCCGGTCCCTTGCGCGCCGTCGCTGCACATCTGAACGCAAGGGGCGACGGCCTTGTCTCCTTCATCGTCATCAAGGACGAAGGCCAGCGTGAAATCGAGGTAGAACTGACGGAGCGCTTCCGCATTTCCCCGGAGATCGCCGCCGCCATGCGCTCCACCCCCGGTGTTCTCGACGTAGAACTGGTCTGATCGTCAGGCCTGCGGCTTCGAACGCGTCACGGTGATAAAGTCTGTCCCGTCGCCGGTCTCCGGGCCGATGCCGGTATCCGAGATGGTGATCGAGGATCCCTCGCTCAGCATGGTTTCGATGCGGGCACGCACGTCGTCCGGGATGACGATGCGCGACAGCGCCGCCTCGGCCGAGAAGATCGACTTGTCGTCCGCCGGGGTGACGATGCCAAGACGCTTCTGCGTCGATGCAGGAAGGTGGTCATCGAGCGTCACGCCACGCCATTCGGCCTTCCGCTTGTAGCGATCGACAGCAGTCGCTTCGATGAAATGGGTGCCAAGCGCCTTCTCTGGCTCCCGGATGTTGACGGGGGCTGAAAAGAGTGGCGCGAATTTCTGCCGGATCATCAGCTGGCCCGTCGGCGGGTGGTCCTCGCCGGCCTGCACATAGAGCGTCCCGAGAAAAGTCTCAGACAGGATCTGTGCGTCCTTTGCTATTTCATGCTTCTCCTTGAACGCCTTGATCGCCGCAATGGTCCGCGTGCCGAGCAAGCCATCGGAAACGCCGGCATCGAAGCCGAGCGTGCCGAGAAGCCGCTGGACGTCGGACACGACGTCGCGCTGGGTGCGTCGTGTAATCAGGATACGCAGCGGAGGTGGTTCCTCGATCGTCACCTTTGTCTCGGCACCGCTGCGCGGTGGAACTGCGTTCATGGCCACTTCGACGGGGCCCAGCCCCGGCTCGACACGTCCGGGCCTGAGCTCTACGTCCGACAGCAGCCCGCCATCGTCAATCGGGAGGCGCGGCGTGAACAGATTGGCGTGGGTGATGGACTTTGGCGCTATGGCATCGTCGGTGATGATCACATGCGCGCCGCGCTCGGTCATGGAAAAGAGCGTCTTGGCGAAGCCGTTCGGCAGGCGCACGCAACCATGCGAGGCCGGATAGCCGGGCAGCTTGCCCTCGTGCAACGCGATGCCCGACCAGGTCAGACGTTGCATGAAGGGCATGGGCGCGTTCGAATAGAGGTTGGACTCGTGATACTTGCGCTTCTCCAGGATCGAGAAGATCCCCGATGGCGTGGTATGTCCGGGCTTGCCGGTCGATACTTTTGTCGTCGCCACCACCTCGTCACCGTCGTAGACGGTCAGCGTCTGTTCCGCCTTTGAGATATAGATCTGGAGCGGACCATCGGCGGCAAGCGCCGTGCTGGATATGAGAGATAGGCTGACGGCGAGGGCGAAACGCTGAAACATGGTCGACCATTTGAAACGCAATACACAAGCAATCGCAGTGTAAGCGACGATGTTTAAGAAAAGTTTCGCGAAAAGCCGTTGCGTTGCTACTCACGCGGCTGTGATCGTGTTTCCACACTTGTCACGAGCTGTGACTTGTTCACGGGGTGGCTGTCTGCCGCGGTCGCAGTTGCGGTGAGACGACCACGAGCAGCAGGGCCGCAAGCGGCAGGGAAAAGGCATGGCCGACATGCTTGAAGCCGAGAGCACCGACGAGGCCGCCGACGAAGAACATGCCAACGATGGGCAGTAGGATGCCGAGCTTGCGGCTGTCCGTTGCAAGCGGTGGTTGATCGAGGAGCCGGACGATCCGGCCATAGGCGAGCTTGCCGAATTCGATGCCGACATCGGTAATCATGCCGGTCAGGTGGGTGGTGCGGATGCGGGCGCCGGAGATCTTGGTGATCGTCGCGTTTTGGAGGCCCATCACGAAGCAGAGGAGAAGGGCCGTCACCGCTGCGGCTGAAGCCGCCGGCACGACGGCGCCGATCCCGGCAAAGGCAATCAGCAGGCCGGATTCGAGCGCCAGCGGATAGGCATATTGCTGTCGGCGCGCATGGCGCCGGGCCCAGTTGATAAGGACTGCCGAGCACGAAGCGCCGAGCGTGAAGCTGACCAGAAGTGCGATGCCAGCGCCGACCAGCCCGAAAAGCCCGAGTGCCAGATTGTCGGCAATCGCGGAGACGATGCCGGTCATGTGCGAGGTGTAGTGACCGATGGCAAGGAAGCCGCCGGCATTCATCGCGCCCGCGACAAAAGCCAGGATTGTGCCGAGCAGCAGGTCGTTAGGCCGCGTGCGGCGATGGGCGGCGGCAAACCGCAAGAGCCGCATGTATCCGCCCTGGCGCCCTGGGAGCCGGCTGTGATCCGTGATGATGGAGGGTGCCTGCGCCACGTAGTCGCCTATCGTTTGGACGGGAAAGTGTAACCCGTCTGAACCGTACCCTTGCCGAACTTGTCGCGCAATTTGTCCATCGCCGCCTCTGCCGCTGCCCGCCTTGCTGCCTGGGCATCAACGAGGTCAGGCGGGTCGGCAAGCATTGGATCCTGCAGATCGCTGACGCCGATGCCGATCAGCCGGAATCGCGTTCCATCCGTTTCCTTCTCCAGCAGCGACATGCCGGTGCGGAAGATCCGATCGGCCAGCTGGGTGGGGTCATCCAGCCGTCGATTGCGCGTTCTGAGCTTGAAATCGGCCGTCTTGAGCTTCAGGACGACGGTCTGCCCGGCGATCTCGTGTCGCTTCAGCCGCCAGGCGACCTTTTCGGACAAGGCACGCAGATGCACCACGAGCTCGTCGAGCCGGTGAATGTCGTCGAAGAAGGTCGTCTCGGCCGAGACGCTCTTGGCCGGGTCGTTCGGATGCACCGTCCGCTCGTCGATGCCGCGGGACAGACGCGCCAGACGCTGTCCCATCGAGCCATAGCGGCGCATGAGATCGCTCTCGTCCATCACCTGGAGCTGGCCGATGGTCCGGATGCCGTCGGCCTGTAGTGTCGTGGCAAGTGCCTTTCCGACACCCCAGATCATCGTGACCGGCTTGTCGGCAAGGAAGGAGAGCGCCTCGGCCTCGCCGATGACGGAGAAACCGCGCGGCTTCTGCAGGTCGGAAGCGACCTTGGCGAGGAACTTGCAGTAGGACAGCCCGACGGAAACGGTAATGCCGATCTCCTGCTCGATGCGTCGGGCGAGCCTTGCCAGCACCCGGGCCGGCGGATCGTGATGCAGCAGTTCGGTGCCTCGAAGATCGAGAAAGGCCTCGTCGATCGAGATCGGCTGCACGAGCGGTGTCAGTTCCTCCATCATCGCCCGGATTTCGCGGCCTACGCGCGAATACTTCTCCATGTCGGGCTTGATGACCACGGCCTGCGGACAGGCTTCCAGAGCCTTGAACATCGGCATGGCAGACCGCACCCCATGTATGCGTGCGACGTAGCAGGCGGTGGAGACGACCCCGCGCTTGCCGCCGCCGATGATCACGGGCTTGTCGATCAGCTCCGGATTGTCGCGCTTCTCCACCGAGGCGTAGAAAGCATCACAATCGATATGCGCGATCGACAGGTCGTAGAGTTCGGAATGGTAGACGAGCCGCGGGCTGCCGCAGGAACGACAGCGCCGTGCACCCTCTGCCTGCCCGGTCAGGCAGTCACGACAAAAGCCAGGGTGATCAGGAGCAGCGCGCGTCATGGCCAGAACAAAGATTGAACATTCCCACCATAGGCCGCGCTGCGAATGCAGGCAAGGGCGGCAAGGCCGGGACGAGCGGTTGTCGTTCGGTTAGCCCGCGAAATGCGATCGGATCAGCTCGGACGCCTCCGGCCAGGTGCCGACACGCCGGACCGTTTCGGGTGGCTCGGGTGCGAAGCGGAAGATTTCGAGCGGTGGCGGAAGATAGATCAAAAGGCAGTCTGGCACGTGCTGGCCGACCGAGTGCAGATTGTGCACCATGTCGTCGACGAAGGCGACGGGCAGGGGCCTTTCCCCTTGCAACGCCGCTACCATCGGCCCCTTGGCCTCTTCCGTTGCAATCATTGGAAAGGTCAGTGTCAGCTGGTCGAGCAGCCGTCGCCGCACCTCGGCGTGGCGAGGCGGCATGGCAGTGAGGAACACAAGATCGGCATTCTGGCCGAGCGCATGAAGGCTGTCGACCGCATCGGCAAACGGCGTCTGCCAGCGCTCCTGCTCGACGAAGAAATCATCGATCAGCGCCTTGACGGCTGGCGCTTCGATCACGCTTTCATCGGCGCCGGTGACGATGTTGCCGGTCAGCTTGAAGGAGCGCGGCAACAGCCTGTGGCCGCGGCTCTGCAGGAAGGCCTCGAACGGTGCGGCGAACTGCAGGACGACATCATCGACATCGCAGACGATCAAAGGCCTGTCCGTCAGGCGGATGTGGTCGAGATCCGTCAGCATCAGAAATCGGCCGAATCGAAGCTCGGACCCGCATATCGGTGATAGGCCTCGACCACCGTTTCAGGCTTGGTGTCCGTCGCGGTGCAGAATTCCATCAGCGTCGGTTCGTGCTGCATCAGAAACTCTAGCATGCCGGCGAGAAAGGCCGGGTCGCCGACCGCCTGGCGAAGCTGTGTCGGCTGTACGCCAGACAATGCGAGGAAACGCGACAGCATCTCCGGTTCATTTGCCAACCAGCCAAGCACGGCAACCGCAGTGGCTTCGGCATCGGCAGGTATATCTCTGTTTTTCATAAAGTCTTTTCCTCTTGCCCTGGCAAATTACCGATTTCGAAACCAAATAGCACTAGCATGTTCGCTGACGGAAGACGCAACTCGCGCTGGGTCCGGTGTTCCGGACTGACTGAATGCGCGAGACAAAGGACCGGGTGAATGCCGAAAAAAGTGATGATTGTCGAAGACAACGAGCTCAACATGAAGCTCTTCCGCGATCTGATCGAGGCATCCGGCTATGAGACAGTGCAGACCCGCAACGGCATGGAAGCCATGGATCTCGCGCGGCGCCACCGCCCGGATCTGATCTTGATGGACATCCAGTTGCCGGAGGTCTCAGGACTTGAAGTGACCAAGTGGCTGAAGGACGATCCCGAGCTCCACGTGATCCCTGTGATTGCCGTAACGGCATTCGCCATGAAGGGCGATGAGGAGCGGATCCGGCAGGGTGGCTGTGAAGCCTATGTCTCCAAACCCATCTCGGTCCCCAAGTTTATCGAGACGATCAAGACCTATCTCGGAGATGCGTGAGGACTGACAGCCATGACTGCCCGTATTCTGGTCGTCGATGATATTCCTGCCAACGTCAAGCTGCTCGAAGCGCGGCTGATGGCGGAGTATTTCGACGTGCTGACGGCAAGCAATGGCCGTGATGCGCTGGATATCTGCGATCGCACCCAGGTCGACGTCATCCTCCTCGACATCATGATGCCGGAGATGGACGGATTCGAGGTCTGCGAGCGGCTGAAGTCCAACCCGCGTACGGCGCATATCCCGGTCGTCATGGTCACTGCCCTCGATCAGCCTTCTGATCGTGTCCGCGGTCTGCAGGCCGGTGCCGACGATTTCCTGACGAAGCCGGTCAACGACCTGCAGCTCATCTCCCGGGTGAAGAGCCTGGTGCGCTTGAAGACGCTGACGGACGAGCTGCGCATCCGCCACGACACGACCCGTGAGGCCGGCATCGGTGACGTCTTCAGGCTCCAGGAGGGGCGCCTCGAAGAGCAGGCGCAGGTTCTGCTCGTCGACAGCCGCGGTGCCTCCCAGGAGCGCATTATCAAGGCGCTGAAGCCGATTGCCGAAGTCAGCGCCATGTCAGACCCGCAGGCGGCGGTGTTCGAGGCGGCTGAGAACGCTTTCGATCTGGTCATCGTCAACAGCAATCTCGAAGACTACGACCCCTTGCGTCTCTGCTCGCAGATCCGTTCGCTGGAACGCACCCGCTTCATTCCGATTCTCCTGATCACGGAGCAGGGGGATGAGCAGATGATCATCCGGGCGCTTGATCTCGGCGTGAACGACTACATCGTGCGCCCGCTCGATCCCAACGAAATGATCGCCCGCACGCTGACCCAGGTTCGCCGCAAGCGCTTCAACGATCGCCTGCGCAACAGTGTGCGTCAGACGATCGAACTTGCCGTCACCGATGGGCTCACGGGCCTCCACAATCGCCGCTATCTCGATACGCATCTGCGCACACTGTTCGCCCGCGCCAAGGTGCGTGGTCGGCCGCTGACGCTATGCATCACCGATATCGACCGCTTCAAGCAGGTGAACGATGTCTACGGGCACGATGCCGGCGACGAAGTGCTGAAGGAGTTTGCCGGCCGGATCCGCTCGACCGTGCGGGGGGCCGATCTTGCCTGCCGTTTTGGCGGCGAGGAATTCGTCGTCGTGATGCCCGACACACCGGCGGAAGTCGCCGCAACCGTTGCCGAGAGGCTGCGTGGCATGATCGAGGCACGGCCCTTCCAGCTTCGATCGGGTGAGACCCCTCTGATGCTGACAGCATCCATGGGCATTGCCACGATCGGTCCCGGTATCGAAACGCCCGAGCAGCTTCTGAAGCAGGCCGACCGGGCTCTCTATGAAGCGAAGAACTCCGGTCGCAACCGCGTCGTGGGCGCTGCTGCTTGACCCCAGGGACCAAGGGCGGTGACAAAATCTCAAGTTTCGACCGTCGCCCTGAAAGATCTTCACAGCTTTTTCAATTGCCGCCATCCTTGGCATGCCGGGTAAATCTTGCTGACTTTTTGAGCAGTTACAAAGCGACTTATTTTTAGCAGCCCGAATAGTATTGAGGCTGATCCTGCCAATGACGCCCGACTGGATCGAGAATGTGCTTACTCGGTTTTGTATTTAATTGAATATTAGGTTCCGCTGTCGCTGACTGATCTCACCCGCTCAAGTCAGTCTCTGTGATCTTTCACAACTAAGCTTGAGAACATCCGAAATGTGTCTGCGGTATTCTCAAGTCTCAATGTGTGTAGAACTGACTATCACCTGTGAATCGCAAGTTCATCTGAGCCTAATTTAACCATAAAGCAGCGAAGCCCGGGTAAGCAGTTAATAATCTGTTGATTTTTGTCTCTACTTGAGAGAACTTGCAGCCATCGGACAAGACCCCTTCGGAGGTCATCAATACCCCATGATGCTCAGGTCCGCCGCATCTCCTGGGTCGTGGGGTCGGTCGGTTGGTATGCAACGTCAAAAACGGTTCCTCGTGCCGTGTTGTGTGCCGGCCGACCCCCTAATAGGACACCGGTTTCCGCAAGGAAGCCGGTGTTTTTCGTTTGGCGATATGCCTGGAGCAGGTGGCATCACTGCAAAAGAAAAAGGCGTGTCGCAGAATGCGACACGCCTTTTTTGAGAAGCCCTCGATCAAGTCTTACTTGATCTTGGTTTCCTTGAACTCGACATGCTTCTTAGCAACCGGGTCGTACTTGGTCTTCGTCATCTTTTCCGTCATCGTGCGGCTGTTCTTCGTGGTTACGTAGAAGAAACCCGTGTCAGCCGTCGACAGAAGCTTGATCTTGATGGTTGTAGCCTTGGCCATGGTCGTCCTGCCTCTAATAAACGAAGCCGTGGACGACCGAACGAGGCCCACGGCAAATCTGGCGCGAAACTACAAATCGCGCCCGAAAAGTCAAGTGCGTTTCGGCTTAAAAAGCAGGCGTCCCAGGGAAAGCACCACGTAGAGCGCGAAGAAGCCCGCAATTGCCCAGGCAAATCCGTCATTGCCGGTGATATCGATGGCCGCTCCTATGGCCTGAGGACCGGCGACGGTGCCGACAGCATAGCAGAAAATGAAGGCGGCATTGGCCGCCGCGAGGTCGGCGCCGGTGAGTCGCGAGCCGAGATGGCTCAGGCCGACGGTGTAGAGCCCGGCAACGCATCCGCCCCAGAACAGCAGAACGATGGCCATCAGGTGCCAGTGGCCGGACAGCCAGGGTAATGTCAGGGATCCGGCAAGCCCGACAATGGCGAGAATCGACAGAAGCAGGCGCCGGTCACGCATACGGTCGGAGAGCAGCCCCAGCGGGATCTGGAAGATCATGTTGCCGACGCCCATGACGGTCAGGAGAAGCGCTGCCTGCGTCTCTGTAAAGCCGCTGCGGGTGGCATAGATCGGGAAGAGGGAAAGGCCGCCGGCTTCGACCGCCCCGAAGACGAAAACGGCAACCGTCGCTGTCGGCACCAGGAAGATGTAGCGAAAGAAATGCATCTCCGGCTTTTCGCTCAGCACCGGGCTTTCGTTGCGGGCGATGTAGATCGGGATGGCAGCCGCAAGGATCGCGATGGCGCCGACCGCGAAGGGCAGGAGCCCGTCGCTCCCCAGCACGGAAAAGAGCAGGGGGCCGCAGGCAAATCCGACGGCGAGCATAGTGGCGTAGATGCCCATCACCAGGCCGCGCTTGCGCGAAGGGGCCGCCGCATTGATCCAGAACTCTGAGAGGATGAAGAGCGTCGTTGTCGCACCGTGGAACACGATGCGCAGCGGAAACCACATCCAGAACTGTTCGGCATAATAGAAGCCGACCGCGCTTACTGCCGACAGGACTACGGCCCAGAGCATGGTCGGCACGACGCCGAGCTTGTGAGCGAGTTTGGTGGTCACGGGAGCAGCCGCCATGGCGGCGATCCCGGCCATCGCCGAGTTGAGACCGATCAGCGTCGAGGAGATGCCGCGCTTTTCGAGAATGATGCTGAGCAACGGTAGGCCGAGGCCAATTGCAATGCCCACAGCCGAAATCGCTGAAATCGCTGCGAAAAGCGAGGGCCAGTGGATTTCGTCGCGATCGCCGTTCAGGCCGACATTCGTCTCAGACATCGGACACCCGGTCGCTCATGTCGCATTCCGGCCTGAGGCATGACCGCAGGCGCGCATGTGTCGAAATCTGTGATGGCATCGGCGCGTACCAGCTCCTGGGCATAGTCGATCGGCGCGGCATGTTCAGACTGGAAACCGCACGCCTGTCAAGCGCTTCTGATCTCACGGTACGAATCAAGACTGCGCCTCTGGGCGACGTTTAACGAAAAACCGCCACAGCCGCGTGACGGATCGATGACTCAGTCGCGGCCGTCCTTGAAGGTTTCTGGCGCGTCATCATGCCCACCGAATCCGTGCATCCGCAGTGCCCATTGCAGCCCGACCACTCCGCCCTTGATCGGCTGCAGGCAGAGCAGGGACGTAACGACGCCGATCGGTGCCCAGATGGCAAAATGCACCCAGGCAGGCAGAACGAAGACCAGATCGGTGGCCATGAAGCCGCCGACCAGGACATGGCCGAGAATGAGAATGACGAGATAGGCCGGCAGGTCGTCCGCCCGATGGTGATGATAATCCTCGCCGCAAGCCGCGCAGTTATCCACCACCTTGAGATAGCTGCGGAAGAGCTTGCCCGAGCCGCAGGACGGACATTGATTGAGCATGCCGCGCTTGATCGAGCGACCGAGCGGGCGATCGGCCTTCTCGCCGCCGCCGTACTGGATCGTTGCCTGGGTCTGGTTGCCGCTCATGTCATGCCTCCGGGGCGAAAGTGTCAACGTCGCGAGCGCGGCGGACGTGTGCCGGGCTGCTTGTGCCCGTTCCGCCGTCCTGCCTTGTGGAAGGAACGCGTCGCCACCGGCATCTTGCGTCCCTCGCTCAGCATCTCGAAGCGCAGCGCGCCGGCCAGTGGCACCGCTTCAACAAGCTTGACCTCGACGATGTCGCCGAGCTGATAACCGAGCCCGGACTTCTCGCCCGTCAGGGCCTGATGCGCTTCGTCGTAGATATAGTAGTCCCGGCCCAGCGTGGAAACCGGGATGAAGCCATCTGCGCCAAATTGCGGCAGGGCGACGAAAAGGCCGGACTTGGTCACGCCCCGGATCTGTCCCTCGAACTCATCGCCGATACGCCCGGCAAGATGATGCGCGATCAAGCGGTTGACCGTGTCGCGCTCGGCCGCCATCGCGCGGCGCTCGAAGGTCGAGATCTCAGCCGCGATGTCCTCGAGGCTTGCTTCCTCGTCCGGCGTGATCCCGCCTTCGCCCAAACCAAGCGAACCCACCAGCGCCCTGTGAACGATGAGGTCGGCATAACGGCGGATCGGCGAGGTGAAGTGGGCGTATTTCATCAGGTTGAGGCCGAAATGGCCGATATTGTCGGGGCTGTAGATCGCCTGGCTCTGGCTGCGCAGCACCATCTCGTTGACAATGACCTGATGCGGCGTGTCTTCGGCTTTCGCCAGAATACCGTTGAACGAGTTGGAGCGCATGTTGCCGCCCTTGACCAGCGACATGCCGAGCGTGGCGAGGAACTCCCGCAAAACTTCCTGCTTGGCGAGCGTCGGCGCGTCATGGATCCGGTAGATCAGCGCCTGCCGCTTCTTCTCCAGCGTCTCGGCAGCCGCGACGTTCGCCTGGATCATCATCTCTTCGATCAGCTTGTGCGCATCAAGCCTCTCGGGCACATGCACGCGATCGACCGTGCCGTCCTCCTTGAGGATGATCTTGCGCTCCGGCATGTCGAGCTCGAGCGGCTGGCGACGGTCACGGCCGCGCTTCATCACGGCATAGGCATGCCACAGGGGCTTCAGGATCGGCTCCAGGAGGGGGCCGGTCTTGTCGTCGGTCTTGCCGTCGATTGCCGCCTGCGCCTGCTGGTATGAGAGTTTCGCCGCGCTCTTCATCATGATGCGGTGGAAGGTATGGCTCGCCTTGCGGCCCTCATGCGAGAAGACCATGCGCACGGCAAGCGCCGGCCGGTCGACGCCCTCGCGCAGCGAGCAGAGATCGTTGGAGATCCGTTCGGGAAGCATCGGCACGACGCGATCAGGGAAATAGACGGAATTGCCGCGTTTCAGAGCTTCGCGATCCAGCGCCGATTTCGGCCGGATGTAATAGGAGACATCGGCGATGGCCACCGTCACGATCACGCCATCAGGATTGTCGGGCGAGGTGTCGAGTTCGGCATAGACGGCGTCGTCATGGTCCTTGGCGTCATGCGGGTCGATGGTGATGAGCGGCAGGTCGCGCCAGTCCTCGCGATGCGACATGGACGCGGGCTTCGCGTCCTCGGCCTCCGATATTACCGACTGCGGGAAGATATGCGGAATGCCATGGGCGTGGATCGCGATCATCGAGATCGCCTTTTCCGAGGCAACCGAGCCGACGACGTTGAGCACCTTGGCCCGCGTCAGGCCGAAACGGCTGGCACGCGCGACTTCCACCTCGACCAGATCACCATCCTTGGCCTCGCCGATGTCGCTGGCGTCGATCTGCATTTCCTCGCCGCGGCGCTCGATCGGCATCAGGCGTGCCCCACCGTCAGGCATCATCCGCACCACGCCCATCACGGCACCGACATGACGATCGAGGATCTTGATCACACGGGCGGTATAGGCTGGACCGGATCGGTCCTTGTTGGCGAAGATCTTGGCAAGCACCCGGTCGCCGAGGCCCCCAACAGGCGTCTTGCCCTTGGAACGGTCGGAACTCGACTGGCGGATCAAAACAGCTGGCGCCGCCCCAGCCTCTTCGGGCCACTCGGCCGGCCTGCCGATCAGCTCACCGTCCTTGTCACGTGTCGTGATATCGAGAACCGTGACCGGGGGCAGGGCGCCGGGTCGTGTCAGGGACTTGCGGCTCTTCTGCACGAGGCCGTCTTCTTCGAGATCCTTCAGCGCCTGCTTGAGTTCGACCCGCTGCTCGCCCTTCAGCCCGAAGGCCTTCGCGATCTCGCGCTTCGAGGCGCGATCCGGATTGTCGGTGATGAACTGCATGAGCACTTCACGGGGAGGCACTTCCCCGTGGATGAGGGCGGTGGGGTTTTCGCTCCTCGCCTTGGCCGCACCTTCCGCACGCCGGCTCTTGCGGTTGCCGGAGCCGGGTGTCTCGGAGGGGTCGCGGTGTCTCTTGCTCAAGTCGCACTCTTCTTCGTTGTCTTTGCCTTCGTGGCCGTTTTGGCCGGCGCCTTCTTGGTGGCAGCGGCCTTCGGCTTGGCGGCCGTCTTCTTCGGCTTTTCCGCCGCACCGTCGTCCGACTTCGCCTTGGCAGACTTGGCCGGAGCCTTCTTGGTCTTGCTCTTGCCGCCACCATCCTTGGCCGCGCGTTCGGCGATCAGCACAAGCGCTTCCTCGACGGTGACGCTTTGCGGGTCCTTGCCCTTCGGCAGGGTGGCATTCACCTTGCCCCAATTGACGTAGGGACCGAAACGACCTTCGCGGACCGTCATCGCTCCACCGTCAGGATGCTCGCCAAGTTCCTTCAGCGCAACCGCCGCCGTGCGGCCACGGCCGCCCGGATTGGCCTTCTTTTCGGCGAGCACGGTCACGGCGCGATTGAGACCGATCGACAGCACGTCCTCAATACCTTCGAGATTGGCATAGGTGCCGTCATGCAGCACGAAGGGCCCGTAGCGCCCGAGACCGGCCGAAATCATCTTGCCGGTTTCCGGATGCGCACCCACGTCGCGCGGCAGCGACAGCAGAGAAAGCGCCTTTTCGAAATCGATATCCGCTGGCGCCCATCCCTTCGGCAGCGAGGAGCGCTTGGCTTCCTTGCCGTCGCCCCGCTGGACGTAAGGCCCGAACCGGCCCGAACGTAGCGTGATCTCTTCTTCGGTGACCGGGTCTTTCCCAAGTGCCCGCGGCTCATTACCGCCGGCGTCGGCTTCGGCACCACCTTCGGAGGACAGCTGGCGGGTAAAGTTGCACTCCGGATAGTTCGAGCAGCCGACAAAGGCGCCGTACTTGCCGAGCTTCAGCGACAGATTACCGGTGCCGCAGACCTGGCAGATGCGCGGATCGGATCCGTCCTCGCGCTTCGGGAAGACGAGCGGCGCAAGCGCCTCGTTCAGCGCGTCGAGCACGTTGGTGACGCGCAACTCCTTCGTGTCTTCGATCTGGGCGAAGAAGTCCTGCCAGAAGGCGCGCAACACGTCCTTCCAGTTGAGCTCACCGGCCGAGATCTTGTCGAGCTTCTCCTCGAGCTCGGCGGTGAAGTCATATTCGACATACTTGTTGAAGAAGTTCTCCAGGAAGGCCGTGACCAGACGCCCCTTCGAATGCGGGATCAGCTTGCGCTTGTCCATGACCACATATTCGCGGTCGCTCAGCGTCTTGAGCGTCGCTGCATAGGTCGAAGGGCGGCCGATGCCGAGCTCTTCCATCTTCTTGATCAGCGAGGCTTCCGAATAACGCGGCGGCGGCTCGGTGAAATGCTGGCTGGAATTCACCTTTTGCTTGGCCAGTGCCTCGCGCGCATTGATCTCGGGCAGACGACCATCCTCGTCGTCACCATCCTCGGGCGCCTCGCCTTCCTCGCGCTGGTCCGTATAGGCGGCAATGAAACCGTCGAAACGAATGACGGAACCGACGGCGCGCAGGCCTGCCTTCTCGCCCTTGTTGTCGGCGAGGATCTCGACCGTCGTGCGCTCGATTTCGGCGGACGCCATCTGGCTCGCAATGCCGCGCTTCCAGATCAGGTCGTAGAGCCGCATCTGGTCGCTGTCGAGGAAGCGGCGAAGCTTGTCCGGCGAGCGGTTGAAATCGGTCGGACGGATGGCTTCGTGGGCTTCCTGGGCGTTCTTCGCCTTGGTGGAATAGAGGCGCGCCTTCTCCGGCACATAGCGCGGGCCGAACTGGTCAAGCACGGCTGCACGCGCTGCCTCAATCGCTTCGGGCGCCATCTGCACGCCATCGGTTCGCATATAGGTAATGAGACCAACGGTTTCGCCGCCGATGTCGATGCCTTCATAGAGCTTCTGGGCGATCTGCATGGTGCGCGACGCCGAGAAGCCGAGTTTCGAGGATGCGGCCTGCTGCAGCGTGGACGTGGTGAAGGGCGGGCCAGGATTGCGCTTGACCGGCTTTGCCTCGACGCTGTCAACAGCGAAGGCTGCACCCTCGAGCAATGCCTTGATGCCTGAGGCCTGGTCGCCATTGGTCACCGAGTTGCGCTGCATGCGCTTGCCGAGATGCGAGACAAGCCTTGCCTCGAACTCGTCACCGCGCGGCGTCTTCAGCAGCGCAGAAATGTTCCAGTATTCCTCGGCGACGAAACGTTCGATCTCGTTTTCGCGGTCGCAGACGAGGCGCAGCGCCACAGACTGCACGCGACCGGCTGAGCGCGCACCCGGCAGCTTGCGCCAGAGAACCGGCGACAGATTGAAGCCGACGAGATAATCGAGTGCACGGCGCGCCAGGTAGGCGTCGACCAGCGGCGTGTCGATATCGCGCGGATTGGCCATGGCGTCGAGCACGGCCTTCTTGGTGATCGCGTTGAAGACGACGCGCTTCACAGGCTTGTCGCCGATCACCTTCTTCTTTTTCAGAAGGTCGAGCACGTGCCAGGAAATCGCTTCCCCTTCGCGATCAGGGTCGGTCGCGAGAAACAGGCCGTCGGAGGACTTCACCGCATCGGCAATGTCCTTCATGCGTTTTTGCGAGGCGGCATCGACCTCCCAGAACATCTCGAAATCCTGGTCCGGCAGAACGGAGCCATCCTTGGCCGGCAGATCGCGCACATGGCCGAACGAGGCGAGCACCTTGTATCCGGGACCCAGATACTTGTTGATCGTCTTGGCCTTGGCCGGGGATTCTACGACTACGACGTTCATTGGACAACTATACCTTCAACGCATCCGATCAGCGGCACCGCACCACAGTCTTCGGAACACGGTTTTCCGACATGGAGGGCGAAACGGCTGCGGTCAAGAGGCGGGGCCTATTTTCCGACCTGTGAATATATGCAACCGGAGAGAGATCACAGGTAGATTGCAATCCTAGATAAATGATCTATTGTATTTTACAGGGCATGGCGAGGCTGGGTTGTGATGGCCTCCGGTGAAGACGGACAAATGCGATGGCACGAGACACAGCCGACACGAACGGTCGCGGAACCCGCACGATGGAAAACATCGCCTACATCCGCCAGATGCTCGCCGAGTTGCGGCTTGTTGCCGAAAATGAAGGCGCCGAGATGCTCTGTTATCTGATCGAGATGGCCTATGTCGAAGCCGGCGATGTCCAGTCCGGCCGTCGTGCGCTTTCAATCCATCATGCTCAGCGAGACAAACCCTCCCGCATGCCGCTCTAGCCGTCCGGCAATATCGAGCTCCAGCAAGACCAGATAGACCGAAGACGCCGGCAAGGCTGTATGGCGGATGATATCGTCGATCTCGACAGGCGTCGGGCCAAGCGCCTGCACGATGACGAGGCGTTCGTTGTCATTCGGCGGAGGTGCAAGCGGTCTCTCGCCGGGCTCGTCAGCGGGCTCGTCTGCTTCGTTCGGACTGAAGAGATCGAGCTCGGAGATCGGAGCCAGCGCCTGCAGCACATCCTGTGGTCTGGTGGTGACGGTCGCCCCATCCTTGAGCAAGCCGTTGGTGCCCTCGCAGCGCGGATCGAGTGGTGAGCCGGGAACGGCAAAGACCTGCCGACCGAATTCTCCCGCAAGTCTTGCGGTGATCAGCGAACCGGAGCGTGCAGCCGCTTCGATCACCACTACACCCAGAGCCACGCCGGCGATCAGCCGGTTGCGTCGGGGAAAATCCCGTGCCCGCGGTTCCCAGCCAAAGGGCATTTCGGAAATGGCGAGGCCGCGACCGCTGCAGATCTGGTCTAGCAGATCGACATTCTCTGGAGGGTAAGGCTGGACGTGGTGAGCAGTATACAAAAATTGGAGTGACCGACTACTCACTTCCCACTCTGCTTGCGTTCCCGAAGCTTGCTCATGAGGACGACAATCGGAGGGCCAAAGAGGGTCCCATAGCCCACGATGGTCACGAGGGTGAGGAAGATGGTTTCTTCGGTGGTCATGGCGGGTTCCTTGCGGGTAATCTGCGGGGTTCGCAGCGGGATAGGAGAGGTTCAGGCGGGGAGGTGGAAAAATGTGGAAGGACAGACGCGAGCAAGATTGCCCACGGGTCCCTCAGGTGTGCACCTCCTCCTTTGTCACTAGCCGCTTGGCAAGGCGTGACAGCGTTGAGCGGGAGCATCCCGTTGCGGCAATGATGGTGCTCCACGATTGGCCGGACTGGAGCATCCTTAGGATTGCTGCGTTCCTGTCGGTGTCCTCGGGTCTCCCTCGGTACGCTCCGGCGTCCTTGGCCTTGGCAATGCCCTGCGACTGTCTCCGCCGTCTGTCCTCGTAGTCCTTCCGGGCGATTGCTGCGAGCATGTCCAGCATCATGCCGTTGATTGCGTCCAGCATCCGGCTTTGGATGTCATCCGCTGAGGCTGTCGCCATTCCCCAAGAGGTCGGAAGGTCCAGAGCCACCACTTTCACACGACGAGACTTAATCTCGGTCTTAAGGCGTTCCCAGTCCTCCGCATTAAGGCGGCTGAGGCGATCCACTTGCTCGACCAGCAGCACGTCCCCCGGCTGGCAATCCGACAGGAGCCGGAACAACTCCGGGCGTTGCAGGGACGCGCCGCTCTCATTCTCCATGTACGTGGCTGCGATCCTCAATCCTCGCTCCTCTGCAAAGCGCTGGAGGTCGGACTGGGCACGGCTTGCGTCTTGGTCCTTGGTGGAAGCCCTGAGGTAAGCGCGGATGAAGGACATGAAACGTCTCCGGTTCGATATGGGTGGTTCCATATATGCCGGTTCGTTTTAAATGGTCAAGAGGAATTATGAGACCGGGAGAAGAGGAGGTATTCGTCGGTTCGGCTGGGATATATCCAAATGGGACCGGCTGAAAACACTAATGGGAGGCGTTGCGCTTCGTTTCGCCATGGTCGATGGTTTGGCGGGATAGGTGAAGGAGTGGAGACCAATGAAAAGACTGTTAGCCCTTGTTACTGCTTCCGCAATGCTCGGTGCCGGGGCTGCTTCGGCGGAGGACATTTGTCCGAAGTATGGGGATTGCGCTCCCGCCTCTGCCTTCACCTGCTCATGGACGGAAAGCAGCTTGGTCAATCGCGTCTGCTATAATGAGCAGCACGGCTACATGGTCCTGCAATTGAAGAGCACGTACTACCACTACTGCGGAGTAGATGCCGGGACCGTTACCGCTTTCCTGTCTTCGCCATCCCTCGGCAGGTTCTACAATGCGAGGATCAAGGGCAATTTTGATTGCCGTGTCACCCCTCCACCTGCCTTGAACTAGCAGGGGCCGCTCCCGCCCCTCCCTTGCCCCTTGCCGATCCTCCGGGACAGTGCGGAGGTATCAGCGGCGATCAACAGGACGAACCGGCAGGACATGCCGGGAGCACCAAGAGGTGCCGGGGTCTCGGGTCGATGGGCCGGGATAGGGCGGGGCGGGACCCCCACCCCCGCCACCGGGGGGTTTTGAGGGAAGGGGAGTATACGTAAGACGCTCACACAACTTTTCTGAAAAAGGTCGCGGGGTCTCCCGTGTGGTCCCATGGCGTTTCTTTTTGTTGCCGTCGAGGGCATTTATGCGCCTCCAGCAACTCGGATGACCTGCGACACCTCCCGCAACAGAACGCTCTCTGTTGGGCTCTGCGGAGTCAGGAGAGGCGGAGGAAGAGGCAGGAGATACACTAGCCCAAAAAAAGAGCGATGCTGCGTTATCGCAGAGACAGCCGGAAGTGGGCTGATGTTTCCCATGGGACCCACAAGGTGAGAGACTGTCGGCTGTCCCTGCGATAACGAAGTTATTGAAATCCCTGCGATATCGTAGATTTTATAATGTTGCGGCCTGTCATTTCGTGTGAATTGTAGGAGGTCCCTGCCGCGATCCTGCGGCGTTCCAAAAGGAGAACAAGGGACATGCACACGCTCACCAATGCCGCCACTGTGACCACGCTGGAGAACCTCTGGGGTGTCATCTACTTCGAAGAGGACGGCACGGTCCTCTGCACGGACTTCCTTAATGCGACGGACTACTTCGACGCTGCGGACCAAGCCTTAGAAGAGGCTGACGGGCTGGAGTTCAAGTTGGTCGAAGGTCTCGATATCGTGGGACCCTTGGCACCCTCTGGGAACCGCCAGCTATTCGGTCCTTCGATCTACTCGCTCCTGCTCGACCTGCTGGGCAGGGACAAGGCGGAGGAGGGTGCTTGCGATGCCACGGCGTAAGTACGACAAGAAAACCCTCTACACGGTTGTCTTCTACGACGAGGCCGGGGAGGTGGTCCTAACGGAAACCCGGAGGGCTTACGGGCCGGATGATGTGGGCTTCTACGCCTCCCGGCACATGCCAGGCGGAGCCGTTAGGTACGAGGCTTTTGACGAGGTGCTGGAGGTTCGACAGATGACGCATGACATCACGGTGTCCCTGCGGACCCTCTTGAGGCAACACGGGGTTCCCTCGGTGTTCTCGCCGTGACACGGGAGGGACCTGCCGGGGGCTGATGATCCCCCGGCGGGGCCTGATACTCATTGCCGCTCGAATTCCTCAGCCGAAATGCTCTGCGGTCTGACGTTTCCGGCGGGTACCGCGTATAACGTGTACGACAGGACCTGAGTAATAATTTGGGTTTCTGTCCGTTCAGTCTGTAGTGTTTCAGTGCCGGGAAACTGACCGGCCCCAGCTAAACTCACGAAATTCCGGCAACTTACATCGAGGACATCACCGAAAGCATACTGCACTGTATAGCGTCCGTCAGGAATGCCAGTGATTTGTGCGGTCTGGTTGCTGCGTACGAAAAATGCTGCGACTACCGAACCAGAAAGTTCGGCTCTCACCTTAATGATAGCGTTCCCGCTGGAGCCGTTCTGGATTTCCAACGAGTGACCTTCAAGCTCCGAAAGACGGCTAGCGCCCAACAATTGGCCACTAAAAGGCTCGTTCATGCATGTTGGTACATTTGTGTTTCTGGCTGTAGTTTGTGTACTGGGCCGATACTGTGTTGAAGCCGGAGGTGCTGAATACAGCTGACTTCCTCCGTCACCACTACCTGCACGACTGCCCTGTGTGCTCGCGAATATCGCTATCCCCAGCGCTACAGGCAGAGCAAACGCCATAAACAAATGACCCGCCTTGTAGGCTAGCGACGTGCGCCACGGGTTGAGCAATTTGCCCTGTTTGGGATTGGCCCCAGCCTTTTCAAGCTGAGCAACTAACTCGGCGGCATCCCGCGCAATGTCTTTGTTCAGTGCTTTTTTGGATTTCAAGGAGAGAGCGTACGCCAGTTGCATATTTCCCCGTGAGAGGAAGGCAAGGGCGTTATACCAAGCCATACCCTCGTCCGCAGAGCGGTCGTGTTTGCCGCCGAAACCGTTACTGAGTATCGAGCCAATTGAATAAATCGGCCCCCAAGGTGCCCCCCACCAACCGGTGAACAAGGTGATGACGGAGGATTTCAAGCCTTCTTTTCTGGCGCAACTTGCGCAGAATATCCCTTGTATTGGATTGCGGGTTGTCACGAAAATGAAGCTATAAACTCGAAAGAATACGATGTTGCGGGGCTGAGCGGTGACCTGTCCGCACCGTGAACAGCAAATCGGAGCAATAGCTTTACTCTCATACGCAGAATGCTGAAAGGCTGAGCTATCATACTCTGCTCTCCTTATAGGGTCGCTCAAGATTTCATAGGCGGCAGATATCTTGCGAAAGGTATCGCTCGATTTGTCGTGTGAAATGTCGGGGTGGGTCTCTTTCGCAAGCTTTCTGAAGGCGGTCTTGATTTCCGCTGCAGTCGCAGAAGGTTGCACTCCTAAAACTCTGTACAAACCCTCGGGATCGTTGTCCGCCATCTTCCCCTCAATGTCAGTCACACCGTCTCCTCAACCATAAGTGCAAAGGCTGGCAAGAAATCAATAAGCTCTGAGGAACATCCAGTGAATTTTGACTGGTTGCACCCTAATTGCTGATCGCTGGGGGGGCTGGAGCGGTGCGGGGGGCGGTGAGTAGATTATTGTTCGATCATCCCCGGCGATCCTCTCGGGAAACGCTGAGATCAGCGCTCCACCTGTCTCCACACCCTGCCTTGCTCCCCACTGCCGGTCTCTGCTAAGGCCGCTGCCGGGGACCACTTTGGAGGGTATAGGTTCATGTTCTTCACTCGCATCGGCAAGGTGATTGCTCACCTCGTCTTCTGGCTTAGCGCCTTTCGGGTCGCCATGTGTCTCTTCGCCATGTTCGGGCCTCTCAGTCTTGACGAGCGACAGGCTTTCGTGAGGCGGTACATCGGCAGCGGCGGTCTTGAAGGGCTAGGTGATAAGCTCGACACTGCTGCAATAGCGCTTGCTGTAGGTGTGGCCCTCGGGGTTCTCTGCGAGATCAGCGCAAGTACCGGCAGGAGCGACAGGGCCTAAGCTCTCTCCCGCTCCCGCGGTCATTTTTCAGGGTGTTGCCTTCTTGTGTATAGGTCTACTACGCAACATACCGCGAGGTGTCCCCCGTGGGTCTCCGGTGGCGTTCTCGGAGTGCCTTTGCATTGGCAATCTGATCACTCCTCATCCTCATGAACCTTGTAACCAACTGGCGTGACAGGCTGAGAGCTTGCGCCATCTGATCGTGGGTGAGGTGTGGGAAGTGGTCGGCAACCCAGTGGATTTCCTGCTTTCCACCCATGGGGCCGCTGCGGCGCTTCTTGAACTCCTGCAAGGCTTCTCGGGCTTCCTCGGCGGGACCTGAGGTCTTCGCCTCCACCGCCTTCTTTGCCGCTTCCCAGCGTTCCGCAATCCATCGGACACCTTCGGCTGAGACAACATCAAACGGCATCCCGTCAGACTTGCGCTTGTTGCGCTTGCCGTACCCCTTGGCGATCACCCAATCTTGGATGCGGTTACGGGCATTTCTGCCGGTGCCTTCAATCTGGAGGAAGTCCATCTGGTGGAGGACAGTAGCGAGTTGCCTCCTGCCGATCTCGAAGGCCTTGCTGAGTTCATCCATGGTGATCCAGTGGCCCTGGTCGATGGAAACCATCTCCCCTGTCTTCCTGTCGAAGATTTCGGAGGTGTACTGCATGCCCATTCCGGGACGGATGGTCGGGGCGATGGCTGCGGTAGCGTTGGTCATGCAGCTGCCCTCACTGCCGTTTCCCGTGCTGCCGTCGAGGCGATTTTCTGCGGCTGGCTCTCCGGGGTGTCACTGGTTACCTCGGCAACCTCCTGCTCTCCCTTGCCCCTGACGGGGCCACGGTATGGCCGGTGCTTCTCGACATGGACGGAACGGGTCTCACTCTCCACGGCGTCCAGCCCTGCCCAGACGGCTAGGGTGCGATCACGCTTGAAGACAGGAATGAAGCCGTCACGGTCTAGAGACTTCGTGATGACATGGGCGCGGGTCTCAGGGTCCAAGCCGTAGGCGAGGAGTTCCCGGCAGAGAACCGGCAGGGGGCTTTTGGTGGTGCTGCGGTTCCGTCGTGCAGTCAGATCAACGGTCGTGCCGCTCTCGACATGGCGAGCCGTGTAGGAGCCGACGAGTTCGATGGTTTCGGTAGGATGTAACGGGAAGGTGGTGGTCATGCTGCTGGATACCTTTTCCAGTATGCGGAGAGCCGGGAGGGTGTCCCGGTGGGATTGCGTCGTGTGACGCTGAGAGCGATCGAGGCAGCGCGGGGCTGCGACTGGACACGCTGAGGCGTCCCGCTGGGTGTCCCAGAGGGGCGGAAGGGGTGATGGGGTTGCGAGGATGGGGAGCAGTGTCGGGCGGAAGGTGCCCTGTTTGACTCACAGAAGCCCGTGGAGAGCGTTCAGGGATCCCGGTGGTGTCGAGATAGAGGAGAGAGCGGGAGGGCCCTCAGCGAGTCGCTGTGGGACTCGGCAGTATAGGTGCTGATGGAGCCAGGGGAGGTGGAGGTCTCGAGAGGACATCCGGCAGGAGCCATGGAATACCTTGAGTTAACCCCAGGGTACTACTCCTGCTGATAACTATCCTAAGACTCAGAGATATCTCTAAGTTATCTTAGAGAGATACCTTAATTGGTCTCGGTTGCTTTGTCAATACTTAGGGTTGCATTTTGTTTCGTGCGCCTCTTTGGCCGTCCTCAGTTCCTGCTAGCAGAGAAGGGGCGACAACCGCCCCCTCTGTCTTTCCGCTGTGCCAAGTCAAGCCGCAAGAGCTTCGATTTCCCCCAGCCTCTGCTTGGTCAATGTCCACTCCAGTTCTCGCTTCGCAGACGCTGCGATACGCCTGTAACCTAGGAACGTCATGAAGCCGTCCAGCGGGGTGCCGTAACTTCTGCGGTCTGTGTAGATCAGTTTCAACTCGGGAGAAGTCAGGGGAAGGTTCGCATACTTGTCGCCAAGGCTCACTGTGCGAGCATTGAGGACCATCTCAGCCGACTCTTCGAACGCTTCGTCCTCCAGCATATCCATGAAAGCCGTCAACAGAAGATCGCTGTCGGAATTGGATGTGGCCGTGACGGCAGAAGCCCACTCGTTCACGTCAACAGCCGGGATTGCCAGCATCCATTTCCGCTTACCGTGCGCGTCCTTGAAATGAAGGCAGCGGACTCGCTCAAGTCTGCGCCGCATAGCCGCCGCTTGGGTCGGCCAGGGGAGGCTGAGCGCTTCGACAAGCTGCTTTGCCGCGACATAGGTCCGGCCCTTGAATTCTCTGACGAGGACGCTCTTTCCGAAGACGGTGATGCTGTCGAACATGCTTGATACCTTTACACGCATGATGGTCTCTTTCTTGCTTGGGTTGCTCTTCACTTCTCGCCCCGGCGCGTTCCGCTTTTCGGGCTGAGAAAATTCGTCTTATGTACAATATGGAGGGGAAATTCACTTTATGCTGTGAATTCAATAAATTAAAGGAATTGCTTATAGGTGCCGATTTTCGATGCTGCGACGGTCGATTTTCACGACCGAAACATCACAAGAAATCGTCGCGATGGTCGCTCGGAGAGCCGGGAAAATTCTTCGTAGTGCTGTATGCAGGGGTAATCCCTACGTTAACGCAGGGTGGTCGCCGGGATCATGCCGGGGCCGTGCCAGATCGAGCCGAAAACTTCGTAGTTCTCTGTATGAAGGGGCAATTATTCCGAAGTTGCTGCCGGTGACCTGCTCCCCGCTTTGAAACCTGCATTCTTTCTGTTGCCGTCGAGGCCGATTATGCGGGTTCCCGCTGCGGCATGGCCGGTTATCCCGGAGGGCGCTTCGTAGTGCAGTATGGGCGGGTAATTGTGCGGCTCGTCACATGAGCTTTGTTCCATTCTTGGGCTGGTGAATGAAGCTGAGCTAATGGATCGGGAACGGCAGGTGAACCGGAGGGGAACGGATGGTTTGCGCTGAGGGGCCTCAGGGGCTCATTGACGCGCATAAGTTGCTTTCCGGTATCTGCACACCAAAATTCGCCGGATCGCCCCCAGCGAGTCCCTTAGGGGTGTTTGCGGGGCCGTCGAGGTGTCTGCTGGACACGTTGCTGCCGTCGAGGAAGAATATGCAGCGTAACGACTCGCTTGGAGGTGCAGTTGTCTGATCTGCCGAAGCCGAAACCGCCTTACAAGGTGGTAGTCGTGGAAACTTACTCAGGCTCCAAGGGTGGCCACCAACATGACCGCAGGGTTCGTGTCATAGCAGGACAACCATTTCCTGAGGGGCTTGACGTGTCTTGCTCAAATGAAATGCGGTCCCTTCACGCTCTTGGCACAAGGTTTCGGGTGCACGGGAAGCTGACGCAACGATTGGGCGGAAAATACTTCGTCTACTGCCCTCCAAGCGGCCCCTACGAAATCGTCAAGTGACAGCCTTTGGACCGCCCGGAGATCTCTTGGTGTGACACGGCGCTTGAAGCCTGAGGACTCCACACAGCTTGTCTTCCTCCTAGAAATCAGCCATCGATTGTATCGGGTAAGCAGGTATAGGGGGAGTTTATGCGCTTGCGTGGGTTGGTGGCTGCGATTGTGTTCGGCATCGCGTTGTCGGTAGGCGTTCAAGCCTTGGCAGGTGAGGCGATATATAAACGGTTGAATGGCGCATTTCACTTGGTCATGCTGTCTGGCGAAATCAATGCGAAGATGGCTGTGATGTTTGACCGGCACGTTCAAGGCTTCGAAAAACGGGCCAAGCGCGGTGAGGAGAAAAACATTGCTATCGGCTTGGATACTATTTCGGGAGATGACGATTCCACGAGGGAGATCGTGCGGGGACTGCTATCACTGAGGGCGCAAGGCTACTACGTACGGGGCATGGTACGACGCGACGCAGAGTGCGGCGCTCAGTGTGTGGTGATCCTGAGCGCCATGGATGACGTCAGCGATCAGAGCTTTTAGGAGTGACAACAGTTCGCGCCTTCCTTGTGTACTTCCTCCGCCTCTTGAGCCGGTAGTGCTCTAGGATCAGATTGTGTGGTTCGCTGCGGGTCTTCAAGTGGACCACCGCAACGTTGAACTCCTCCTCAGGGTCGAACGGCTCAAGCTTGATCTGATCCACGACAGCCGCAATCATAGCCTGTAGCTGTCGTCGGTCAGAGGTGCGCATTTCCTGCGCTGCCTCCCAAGCCTCCTGAATGTCATCCGCGACTTGTCCCGCGAGAACCCTTGCCGCTCTCTTTGCGTGAACCTCTGAGAGCTTCTTTGACAGTCCATCGATCTGCCGGGATAGGTCATCGGCAAGTTGCCGGAAGTAGGCGATGTTGTCCGCTGTCTCAGCATCCATGCCCATGTCACGGGCGCGTTGCTGTCTGGACCTAAGGCTTTCCAATTGCTCAGCAATCGCCACGGCCTCAGCGGGAGCCTCAAGGGGCTTGCCGGGTACGCTGAGGATCGCACCGAGGTTGGACACCACTAACTCTTCCAACTCATTGTACGGCCATGACCCGGCATCGCACTCAAGCCGCTTGTGCACCTGATTGTCACAACGGGCGTAACGGTACTCCTTGTAGGAGCTGACTGAGATCGGCCCTCCGCATCCTCCGCATTTGAGGAGCCGGGAGAAAAGGTTCGCATTGGTCGAAGCTTGCGGGTTTTTCCGTTGCCGCTGAGCGCGGTTCTGGAGGGCAAGCCAGTTGTCCTCAGAGATGATCGCGGGGAAGTAGTCGCGGTGCTCTTCACCCCTGATGACCAGTGAGCCGTAGGCGGCACGGGACTTGAGGATGTCTTGCACAACACTCCTTCCCCACGTCCCTGAGCCACGGGGCGCAACGATGCCCTCAGCGTTCAACATGCGGGTGACATTGCTTGCCCCGTTGCCCTCCATGGCAATCTCAAACAAGCGGTTTGCGTCCTTGGCCCTCTCGTTCAACCCGTTTGTTGTCCGGTCGATCCAGAAGGGGAGCTTGCTGATGCTGAGTTTCTGTCCCTGGGCGATCCGGGAAAGCCGGGTGTCCCAAGAAGCCTTGATACGGTCGCCCTTCTGTCTGCTCTCTTCATGCGCCATCTGCATCATCAGCAGCGATTGAAGTAGCGCGGTTGGCTCCCGGTCGTAGCGGTCGTAAGTATGGATAGCTTGATCCCTCAGGGTGACGATGGTCAGCCCGGTAGACAGCACATCTAGAAACTTTGGCACGGCCTTCACGGGCTTCTGCCGTGAAAAGCGGTCCATGTTTTCGATCAGGAGAACGGTATCAGTCGGAATGTCGCCGTTCGTGATCCCGTCGAGGAACCTACCAAGGCCTTCGTTGAGGTTGTCGCCGGTATAGGCGCTCACCCCGTTGTCAACAATCTTGCTCTCTAGGGTGAGGCCGTAACGCTCTGCGAAGACCTCGGCCATCTTCGACTGGCGCTCGGAGGAGCTGCCTTTCGATTGCCTCCCGGACGACCATCGGGCGTAAGAGATGGCCTTGCGGCCTTTGAGATCAGACAGTTCCAAAGCGGCTATCCCCCTGTGATCTCAGAGGGATAGAATTGTTGTAGGCTGTCCGTCAAGTCTGGTCAAGACCGCCCGCCATGGCCGCAATCGTGCCGGTGTCGAGGCTGGCCCGATGCGCTGATGCGTCGATGCCGCGGGCAAGGCCCGACACGATCGCATAGCCGGCACGCCCGATCTCCCCCGCCATCATCGCTGCGAACTTCGCACCGCTGATCGAGGCATTGCGCGATCCGACGATGCCGACTGCCGGGAGGGTCGCGACGTCTAGGTCGCCCTTGACAGCAAGCAGGGGAGGGGCTGCGTCGATCTGTCTGAGCGCTGCCGGATAGTCGGGCTCGCCGATGCCGATGAAGCGGGCCCCGAAACGCGAGGCCGTCTCGATTTCGCGCTCGGCCTCACCGACGGTTGCGATACGAATGCTGCGGGTCGATCCGCCGCGCCTCGAGAGTTCCGGAAGGGCTTCGAGCGCCGTTTCGGCCGAGCCGAAGTGGTTGATCAAGTCCCGAAAGGTTGCGGGGCCGACATTGTCGCTGCGGATGAGCCTCAGCCAGGCGATCCTCTGGCGGTCCGTCAGCGCAATCCCCTTTCGTCTTGCGCTTTCTGACCCCATGGCTTTCCTCTAGCCCTTTTTGCCGATCTTGCTTTCCGTTCCCGCGATCAGCCGTCCGATATTCTCTTTGTGACGCCAGTAAGTGATGACGGTCATGACCGCCGTTACGACTGCAGCCTCTTCAACCCCAAGTATCCACAATGCAACCGGAATGACAAGTGTGGCGACGAGTGCGGACAACGAAGAGTAGCGGGTGATGAAGGCGACCGCGAGCCAGACGATAGCGAAGACCAGAACCATCCGAGGCTCAACCCCGAGCAAGGTGCCGATATAGGTCGCGACACCCTTGCCGCCCTTGAATCCCAGCCAGACCGGGAAAAGGTGACCAATAAAGGCTGCGAAGCCACCGAAGAGAGCAGCATTGTGGCCGAAGATCGCATGCGCAATCAGCGCCGCAGCCGTGGCCTTCAGCGCATCGAGGAGGAGGGTGGCGGCCGCCAGCTTCTTGTTGCCGGTGCGCAGCACGTTGGTCGCGCCGATATTGCCCGAACCGATCGAGCGCAGATCGCCGAGGCCCGCCATCTTGGTCAGCACGAGGCCGAAGGGAATGGAGCCGAGCAGGTAACCAAACAAGAGGACGATTGCGAGATTGCCCCAGCCGAGGGCGGAAATGTCGATCATGGGTATCCCTGTCCTCTTTAGTCTAGAGCGCGTGGACGCACTGGCCTGCAACATAGGTCGCAACGGCCCGGCCCGAGAAGCGGGCATCTTCGAAAGGCGTGTTCTTCGAGCGTGCAAGAAGATTGTCGCGCGACACGAGCCACGGCTCGTCGAGATCGACAAGCGCGATGTCGCCGTGCGCACCCGGCTTCAGCGTGCCACCGGGCAGCCCGAAGATTTCGGCTGGACGCGTCGACATTGCGTCGATGAGCCGCATCAGCGGCACCTGGTCCGCGTGATGCAGGCGAAGCGCTGCCGAGAGCATGGTTTCCAAGCCGATGGCACCATCGGCGGCCTCGCCGAAAGGCAGGCGCTTGGTGTCGACGTCCTGCGGATCGTGCGAGGAAACGATAATGTCGATCTGCCCCTTGGCCAGCGCATCGACCATTGCCATGCGATCGTCTTCCGAGCGCAGCGGCGGATAGAGCTTGAAGAAGGTCCGGTACTCGCCGATGTCGTTTTCGTTGAGGCTCAGGTGATTGATCGAGATGCCGCAGGTGACCTTGGCACCGCGCTTGCGCCCGAGCTCGATCGCCTCGACCGATTCAGGAATAGAGATCTGCGAGGCGTGATACTTGGCCCGCGTCAGCGCCGCGATCCTGAGGTCGCGCTCCAGCGGAATGAGTTCGGTCTCACGCGGGATGCCGCCAAGCCCGAGCCAGCTTGCAAGCAGCCCTTCGTTCATCACGCCATTGGCCGCGAGATACTTCTCCCGCGTTTCCAGCGCGATCACGGCGCCGAATTCGCGGGCGTAGGTCATGGCACGGCGCAGAACTTGGCTGTCGTTCAACCCGTAGCGGCCATTGGTGAAGGCAACGGCTCCGGCCTGCTGCAGGAGACCCATCTCTGTCATCTCGGCGCTGGTCATGCCCTTGGTCAGAGCCGCTGCCGGATAGACGCGCACATCGGCCGTATCGCGGGCCGTCTTCTTGACGAACTCGACGAGCGCAATGTCGTCGATGACAGGATCCGTTTCCGGCATCATGATGAAGGAGGTAATGCCACCGGCCGCAGCCGCCCGGCTTGCGGACGCAATCGTCTCGCGATGCTCCGACCCCGGCTCGCCGACGAAGACGCGAGCGTCAACGAGACCCGGAATGGCGGTGAGGCCCCGGCAATCTCGGATCTCAGCGCCCTCGGGCGAGCCCTGGTTCTGGGCGTCGGCGCCAGCGGCAAGGATCTT
This sequence comes from Rhizobium sp. R86522, assembly GCF_042466255.1. Classification (NCBI taxonomy): domain Bacteria; kingdom Pseudomonadati; phylum Pseudomonadota; class Alphaproteobacteria; order Hyphomicrobiales; family Rhizobiaceae; genus Rhizobium; species Rhizobium sp. R86522. The sequence continues at coordinate 2,004,859 of NZ_JAXHBX010000001.1, read as the reverse complement.
GCCGTCTGCTCCTACAATGATGGTCCCGATTTCGTCCAGCTTGCGCGAGGGATCGACGATGCGGGCATTCTTGAGGACAAGCGGCTTTTTCATGCGCTCATTCCCTCCGAACGCGGACCCTGGTTTTGCGAGACGAGCAGCGTTTCCATCACGGCCATGCGAACGGCAACGCCCATCTCGACCTGGCTCTCGATCACGCTCTGCGGACCGTCGGCGACTTCGGAGGCGATCTCGACGCCGCGGTTCATCGGGCCCGGATGCATCACGAGCGCATCCTCTTTGGCAGCCTTCAGCTTCTCCGCATCAAGGCCATAGAAGTGGAAGTATTCGCGCACAGACGGCACGAAGGAGCCGGACATGCGCTCGCGCTGCAGGCGCAGCATCATGACAACGTCTGCGTCCTTGAGCCCTTCCTTCATGTCGTGGAAGACCTCGCAGCCCATGTCGGCGATCCCGGCCGGCAGAAGCGTGGCGGGAGCCACGACGCGGACGCGGGCACCCATGGCATTGAGCAGCAGGATGTTGGAGCGCGCCACGCGCGAATGTAGCACGTCGCCGCAGATCGCGACGATAATGCGGGACAGCTTGCCCTTGGCGCGCCGGATGGTCAGCGCATCGAGCAGGGCCTGGGTCGGATGTTCGTGTTGTCCGTCACCGGCATTGACCACTGAACAGGCGACCTTCTGCGCGAGAAGGGCGGCCGCACCGGCAGACGAGTGCCGCACGACCAGCACGTCCGGCCGCATGGCGTTCAGCGTCATCGCCGTATCGATCAGCGTTTCGCCCTTCTTCACCGAGGAATTGCCGACCGACATGTTCATCACGTCGGCACCCAGGCGTTTGCCTGCGAGCTCGAACGAGGCTTGCGTCCGCGTCGACGCTTCGAAGAAGAGGTTGATCTGGGTGAGGCCCCTCAGCGTGGAAGTCTTCTTCTCCCGCTGGCGGCTGATTTTGACGGCTTCGTCTGCCTTGTCTAACAGGAACGTGATGTCCTGCTCGGTAAGGCCCTTGATGCCGATGAGATGGCGATGGGGAAAGAAGACCATGGACGTCCTCCTGAGATGTCACGCGGTCTATAAAGTGTGGGATCGGGCCGGGCAAGCACATGCTAGGTGGATTGACGCACGGTCCCCATGTAATAGGAGCGAATGAACGGTAGGGAACACCGGCAGATTTCGCCCTGGATGCTCCGACCGCAATGGAATGACGAAGACGAAGCGTTGGCGGGCCAGCGCATGTCTCCTTTCAAGATCGGCAGGATTGATGAACCGGACTGAAGAAAAACTCGCAGCGTTGAACCAGCCCAAGCCCTGGTCCGGCATCAATGCCTATCGGTCCGATCCGCTTCTCGTCGATCTTACATCCTCGCTGTCACGCCCGCTGCGCGAGGAATACGATGTCATCGGCAAATATGTGACCTCGCCGGAAGCCCAGGAACTGGCGCGCATGGCCAATGCCAGCCCGCCGCAGCTCAGAACCCATGGCGTGCGTGGCGAACGCCTCGACGTCGTCGAATTTCACCCCGCCTGGCACGCCCTGATGCGCCGCTCGATGGCATCAGGCCTGCATTCCTCCGTCTGGGAAAATGCACCGGAAGCCCGTGGCCATGAACACAAGGCCCGTGCCGTCCGCTTCTTCCTGACCGCCCAGCTCGAATCGGGCCATCTCTGCCCGCTCACCATGACCAGTGCCTCGGTCGCTGCCCTCGTCGCGTCTCCGGCTGTCCAGAAGGAATGGACGCCGCGCATCCTGTCGCGCAAATACGACAGCAGCAACAAGCCGCCGATGCAGAAGAGCGCAGTCACCATCGGCATGGGCATGACCGAAAAGCAGGGCGGCACGGATGTGCGCGCCAACACCACGATGGGCGAACGGGTGGGCGAGGGGATCTACCGCCTCGCTGGCCACAAGTGGTTCATGTCGGCCCCGATGAGTGACGCCTTCGTCATGCTCGCCCAGACCAAGGATGGCATGGGCTGCTTCCTGGTGCCGCGCCTGCTCGAGGACGGCTCTGCCAACGGCCTTGAATTCCAGCGCCTGAAGGAGAAGCTCGGCAATCGCTCGAATGCCTCTTCCGAAGTCGAGTTCTCCGAAACTTTCGGCTTTCTTCTCGGCACGCCCGGCGATGGCGTGCGAACCATCCTCGACATGGTGACGCTGACGCGCCTTGACTGCGCGCTCTCCTCTGCCGGCATGATGCGCGCCTCTATGGCCGAGGCGGTTCACCACGTGCGTGGCCGCATGGTTTTCGGCAAGACGCTGATCGACCAACCGATGATGAGCCGCGTGCTCGCCGACATGGCGCTCGATGTCGCAGCAGCGACCGCACTCGCCTTCCGTCTGGCCGACAGTTTCGACAAGGCGCGCGAAAGTCCCATTGATGCGGCCTATGCCCGCGTCATGACACCGGTTGCCAAATACTGGATCTGCAAGATCGCCCCCGGGCTGATCTACGAGGCCATGGAATGCATCGGCGGCAACGGTTATGTCGAGGAGCGCCCGATCGCCCGGCATTACCGCGAAGCACCGGTCAATGCGATCTGGGAAGGCTCCGGCAATGTCATGGCGCTCGATGTTCTGCGCGTGCTGAGCCGTGGCAAGGATCTCTTCGAAACACTCTTTGCCGGCCTTGAGCGCGATCTCGGCCCCTCCGGCAAGAAGACCGTCGAAGTCCTGCGCGCTGCAACGGCGCTTGCCGAACGTGACGAAGCCGCCGGTCGCCTGCTCATCGAGCAACTGGCGCTCGCGGCCGGTGCCGCCGAGCTCTATCGTCTGGGTGCCGGCAAGATCGCCGATGCCTTCCTCGAATCACGCCTCGCGGGTGGATGGCGCCATACCTACGGCGTGCTCGATGCGCGATTCGATTCGCGCTACGTGCTCGATCTCCTCTATCCGCCGGCTGCCTGACCGGCGAGATAGAGCACGACGGGGATCGTGAAGAAGGCTGCGACCGTCTGCACGGTCGCCGCTGCCGCGTAGAGATCGGCGTCGCCACCCATCTGCTTGGCCAGCACATAGCCGTTCATCGCGGTGGGAACTGCGGCACCCAGCGCGATCATCACGACGATTTCGCCTGAGAGACCGAAAACTAGAGCGAGCAGCACCGCGACAGCCGGGAAGACCAGGAGCTTCAGCACGACCGTCATCAGCACACTCGGCTGCGGTTTGAGGGCATCCGCGACCCGCAGACCTGCGCCGACGGTCACAAGACCCAGCCCGAGCGAGGCGCTGGCAATCAGGTCGACCGCGGTCATGACAGGCGCATATATGGAAATCCCCGCAAAGTTCACGAGCACACCCAGCAAGGCACCGATGATGATCGGATTGGTGACGATCCGGACGACGAAGGTCTTCAAGCCCCGACTCTCGCCGGAGAACCAGACCATCACGCCGACATTGATGAGATTGAGCGGTACGATGATCGAAGCCATGATGATGGCGATGACGGAGAGGCCCGTCTGTCCCGTCAGCTTCTCCGCGATGGCGAGTGCCATGAAGCCGTTCCAGCGCGTCGATGTCTGGAACACGGAGGTATAGGAAGGCCCGCCCATGCCGCGAGCCTTGAGCAGGGGCCAGATCGCAAGAACGAGTGCGGTCATGACCCCGACCGCGAGCAGCGACACCAGTCCGACGCTTCCGCTGTCGAGCGACGAGAAGTCGGTGGTCGATAGCGTCTGAAAAAGCAGGGCCGGAAACAAAACGAAATAGCCGAACTGCTCAAGCCCGCTCCAGAAGCTCTCATTGATGAGCCTGGTGCGTTTCAGCACGACACCGAGAATCACGAGCAGGAAGATCGGCAGGATGCTTTCGAAGATGATGAGCATGGCAGGTCCAGGATGGCGGGCAGGGGAGGGGTAGACCCGGCAACCCCTGCTTTCAATCGAAAATCGTGTCCCGGCGACATTTTCGGCCAAGTGGCTGTAACTGCTCATCCACAGGCGGCGTTAACCTTAACAAAGGGTTTACGTTGCGTGTTCGTGTCGAACAGGCCACCTTTTGCACGGGACAGACGTTAAAGGGTAGAGTGGTGACGGACGCTGGTTCACGGCCGGTAGCGACCATCATGATGATGGTATTTTTCTCGGGGTTGGCGCTCGATATCGCCGTCCCGGCTGCCGTGCTGTCCGTCATGGCTTCCCTGAAATGGCTGGTGGAAAACTGGCCGGCGGCAAATGATTTGTCGTTTGATCAAAAGGCGGAAACGGCATGAAGACACTTCTGCTCTTGTGGGCTTTGCCCATCACGATCCTGGGCGCCTGGTACGGTCTGTCCTACTACGACATGAGCTTCGGCATATTCATGCTGACGCGGGATGCCCATGATCTGGTCTTCCAGATCTATGGCAACGTCCTCGGCATTGCGCCTGAAACAATACCGCCGCTGGTGCTGCGCGCCATCATCGTCGACAGCCTCATCCTGTTCGCGATCATCGGCTTCCGCCGTCGCAAGCAGATCAGGGCCTGGTGGGCCTCCCGTCAGGCGAAGTCGGCGGAATTGTCCGAAGTGCGGGCAAGCCCTGAGAGCCTGTCGAGCGCCCCCTGAAGGATGAAGCTCGCAGCGGCGGAATCGATCCGCTCGCTGCGCTTTGCCCTGGAGACATCCATTTCCAGAAGCGCTCTTTCGGCCGCGACCGTCGACAGCCGCTCGTCCCAGTAGACGAAGGGGATGTCGGTCTTTTCCGACATCGAGCGCACGAAGGCCCGTGTCGCCTGGACGCGCGGGCCCGACGAGCCGTCCATGTTGACCGGCAGACCGATGACAAAGGCGACAATCTTCTCCTTCGCCGCAAAGGCGAGCAGAACCTCCGCGTCCTGCGTGAATTTCACCCGTTTGATAACAGGGCGAGGGGTGGCAAAGCGCCGGCCGAGATCGGAAGCCGAAAGCCCGATCGTCTTCGTGCCCAGGTCGAGCCCGGCGATGGCCTCGCCAGGTCTCAACCGTTCAGCCAGTTCCTCGATCGTCAGCGTGGCCATCTTGTCTCGCCGATCAACGCTTGCGTACGAATTCGGTTCTGAGCACCAGGCCCTTGATCCCGTCAAAGCGGCAGTCGATTTCCTCGGGATCATCCGTCAGTCTGATTGAGCGGATAACAGTGCCCTGCTTCAGCGTCTGGCCGGCACCCTTCACTTTGAGATCCTTGATGAGCACCACCGAATCGCCATCGGCAAGTTCGGTCCCGGAGGCGTCACGGGCGACGGGCTTGGCCGCGGCTGCCGCTGCAACTTCGGACGCCGGACGCCATTCGCCGGTCGCCTCGTCATACACGTAGTCGTCATCGGCCATGGTGGTTCCTTTCTTGCACTCAGCGCTACGGCTGTCATGCTGGTCGCTTAGACCAGCATAGGCATAGAAGCAACTCGGCGCGACCGTTGCCGACGGAGCGCCTCGCCATATATTGCAGACCATATTCAAGGACCGGAGACTCAACGCATGAAAATCACCTGGCTCGGCCACGCCGCCTTCCGTCTCGATTCAGCCAAGGCATCGATCCTCATCGATCCCTTTCTGACCCACAATCCAGGCTTTGCCGGTCTCGACCGGAAGGAAATGACCAAGGGGGTCACGCATATTCTGCTCACCCACGGTCACGGCGACCATGTCGGCGATACGGTCCAGCTTGCCCAGGAAACCGGCGCGACCGTCCTCGCCAATGCCGATCTCGCCGCCTGGCTTGGCTCCAAGGGTGTCGACAAGCTGGAAATGGGCAATACCGGCGGTACCATCCATTTCGAGGGCTTCACGGTGACCTTCACCAACGCCCTGCATTCCTCCGCTCAGATCACCGAAGACGGCGTGTCGCACGCGCTTGGCAATGCCAACGGCTTGATGATGCATTTCGACGACGAAGCTTCGGTGCTCCACATGGGCGACACGGACATCTTTTCCGACATGAAGCTGATCCACGAATTGCATCAGCCCGATGTCGGCATCGTCCCGATCGGCGACCGTTTCACCATGGGCGGCGCGGTGGCGGCACTGGCCTGCCAGCGCTTCTTCGACTTCAAGACGGCGATACCCTGCCACTACGGCTCCTTCCCGATCATCGACCAGACGCCGGAGAAATTCGTCGCCGGCATGGATGGAACGCGCACCCGTGTGGCGACCCCGCAGGCCGGAACGGCCATCGAGGTCTGACAAACCCCGTTGCTTCGGCGCTTGACGGCCATTATAGCGAAGAAAACAGCTTATCCGGAGAATGCCATGTCTGTTGACCTCGCCACCGTCAAGCGCGTCGCGCGCCTTGCCCGCATCGCTGTCAGCGAGGAGGATGCTGCACGCATGACCGGGGAATTGAATGGCATTCTCGGTTTCGTCGAGCAGCTCGACGAAGTGGATGTGACCGGTGTCGAGCCGATGACCTCGGTCACCCCCATGGCCATGAAGAAGCGTGAAGACGTCGTCACCGACGGTAACAAGGCCGACGACATCGTCGCCAATGCGCCGGCCACCGATCGCAATTTCTTCCAGGTGCCGAAGGTCGTCGAATAAGACGCCGTCCGCATCCTAAGTGCGCCTCCCGTTTCTTGAGGGCCTGCCGGCCCGCCGACAGTTTGAAGTGAACCGACCATGAGCGAATTGATCAGCCTCACCATCGCCGAAGCCCGCGCGAAACTCGCCGCCAAGGAGATCAAGGCCGTCGAACTGACGGACGCCTATCTCGCCGCGATCGAGGGTGCGAATAACGATCTGAACGCCTATGTCGCCGTGACCCCGGATGTTGCCCGCGACATGGCGAAGGCATCCGACGCCCGCATCGCGGATGGCAAGGCCGGTGTGCTCGAAGGCATTCCGCTCGGCGTCAAGGATCTCTACGCCACCCGCGATGTGCATACCCAGGCCTGCAGCCACATCCTCGACGGTTTCAAGCCGAAGTATGAATCGACCGTGACCCAGAACCTCTGGGATGCCGGCGCTGTCATGCTCGGCAAGCTCAACATGGACGAATTCGCCATGGGCTCGTCGAACGAGAGCTCCTATTACGGTCCTGCCGTCAACCCGTGGAAGGCCAAGGGGTCGGATGAGAAGCTGGTTCCCGGCGGCTCCTCCGGTGGCTCTGCCGCAGCCGTTGCTGCGCATCTCTGCGCCGGTGCCACGGCAACCGACACCGGCGGCTCGATCCGCCAGCCGGCTGCTCTGACCGGCACCGTTGGCATCAAGCCGACGTACGGCCGCTGCTCGCGTTTCGGCATCGTCGCCTTTGCCTCGTCGCTCGATCAGGCCGGTCCGATAGCCCGCGACGTGCGTGATGCGGCAATCCTTTTGAAATCCATGGCCAGCGTTGACCCGAAGGACACGACTTCTGTCGACCTGCCGGTTCCGGACTACGAAAAGGCCATCGGCGGCTCGGTGAAGGGCATGAAGATCGGCATTCCCAAGGAATACCATATCGAAGGCATGTCGGAAGAGGTCCTGGCCCTCTGGCAACAGGGTATTGCCTGGCTCAAGGAGGCCGGCGCCGAGATCGTCGATATTTCCCTGCCGCACACGAAATACGCGCTGCCGGCCTATTACATCGTGGCACCTGCCGAAGCCTCGTCGAACCTCGCCCGCTATGACGGCGTCCGTTACGGTCTGCGCGTCGACGGCAAGGACATTGTCGACATGTATGAAAAGACCCGTGCAGCAGGCTTCGGCAAGGAAGTCCAGCGCCGCATCATGATCGGCACCTACGTGCTGTCCGCCGGCTACTACGACGCCTACTATCTGAAGGCCCAGAAGGTCCGCACGCTGATCAAGCGCGACTTCGAACTCGCTTTCGAAGCCGGCGTCGACGCAATCCTGACGCCGATCACGCCGTCGTCTGCCTTCGCGATCGGCGACAAGGAACTCGCGGCCGATCCGGTCAAGATGTATCAGCAGGACGTCTTCAGCATCACGCTCAACATGGCCGGTCTGCCGGGTATTTCGGTTCCCGCCGGCCTCGATGCCAAGGGCCTGCCACTCGGTCTTCAGGTCATCGGCAAGCCCTTCGAGGAGGAAACCCTCTTCAAGACGGCCCATGTCATCGAACAGGCTGCCGGCAAGTTCACGCCGGCCAAGTGGTGGTAAAGGACTTCGTCATCCGTGACATGACAGCGGCCGATGCGGATAGCGTCGGCCGCGTCGGTTTCGACGCCTGGGCCGCCAATCCCGTGCTGAATGCCTTCGGCGTCGACATGATGGTTCGCATTCGCCTGAGCTTCCGCCGTTTTGCCCATGAGCATTACAGCCTGATCACCATCGGCGAGCTCGGCGACGAAATTGCGGGCTGGATCGCCCGTGACGGTGCGCGTGACTACATCTCCGATCTCTGGGTGAGCCCCGCCCATCAGGGCCTCGGCATCGGCTCGGCGCTCGTCTCGAGGCTGCTGCGCGAGATGCGCGCCGAAGGTTTGAAACGCGCACGGATCGACACGCACGCCGCCAACGAAGCTGCGATCCGGCTTTACAAGGATCTGGGCTTCACCATCGTCTGGCGCGGAATGCAGCACTCGCCATCCATGGGCATGGCGGTCGACAAGGTGAAGATGCAGCTGGTGTTTTAGCGCGAGCGCCGACGCTGGCTTTCCATATAGGCCTTCAATACCGCATTCATCCGCGTCTGATACCCCTTGCCCTGCTGTCGAAACCAGTCAAGCACGTCGCTATCGAGCCGGACCGTGATCTGCGTTTTAGCGGATGGTGTCACGAGGACGGCCGTCTCGAAGAACGCGTCATCGAGTTCCGGGATATCGCTGTAATCAATCTCTGCGTCCGGACGGGACTGAAGCTCCTTAAGACGAGCGGCTGAGATGGTCATGATACTTTTGCCTTTCGCTGCGGTTCGCGAGACGGGCTGAGATGATGCGGGTGGTGCCGTCGCGGTCTGTATGCATGACGGCGATCACGATCAATCCCTGGATTGCGCCGATGCTCATGTAGCGGGTTTCACCATAATCGCGACGCCCATCGACGCCGGTCAGAACATCGCCCTCGAAGATCAGCCGGGCTTCCTCAAAGGAGATGCCGTGCTTGATCTGGTTGGTGATATTCTTCGCGGCGTCCCACTCGTAGTTCATGTTTAAGTGTAACTACGAATGTAGTGGCGGGCAAGAGTCTCGCGTCCAGCTCACCGGTTATCCAGTTCAGCCCTTACAAGCCTCAAGCCCCGTTCGGTAATACGATAGGGCTTGCCCTGTTTCGAACTGATCGCCTTCAGGCGTTTCAGCCTGCGAAAGAGCTCGACGTCGAAGCCGGGATAGAGCCAGCCGTCGCGGGAGAAGCACAAGGCCTTCTCGATCCTGCGGCGGTCGTCGCGGTGAAGTTCGATCCAGCCGCCCTGGGCCATGAGATGAAGGATACGCTGATCCGTGCGTGAAATATCCATGTTGTGATGTCCGGAGAAGCGCGCCGCGTAGCGCGCATGAAAACGGGTCCGGCGCCTGAAGGCGTCGGGGCTTCGTTTTCTGGCCCTGGCCGATCGCTCCCTCGAAGGGGCGCGGGCAGGGCCTTTACCGGGTCTCGGACAAACCGAACATCAAAACTCCTGTAGACAGTGTTTTGATATCACGATGCGGTTTGCGGCGTCCATGACCGCAATGTCACACGCTCTGGCCAAGAATCATCACCGATGTTTTACTATTCTCAACGACGAGGTGAGGATGGTCACGATCCGCAAGGCACGAAAGGATGATGCAAGGCTGCTGACGGAGGTCGGCATGCGTGCCTGGCGCAAGGCCATGGCGTCCGTCGGCGAGGCGGAGGAAATGGCGGCCAATGCGCGGGACGCTTTTGCGCGCTTCGCGGAAGATGGCTGGATCACCATCACCGTCGTCGAGGTCTCCGGTGTTCCCGCCGGCTGGGCCGCGCGCGAAGACATGGATGAAAACATCACCGATTTCTGGATCGAACCGGATCTGGAAGGCCAGGGGCTCGGCACTGCCTTGCTTGAGGCGGTCGAGGATGAACTCAGGGCACAAGGCATCCCGCTCGCCCGCCTTCAGACCCATGCGATGAACACCGATGCACTGAAGTTCTTCGAAAGAAGGGGCTATCAGGTGAACTGGCTTACCGTCAGCTACAATCCCAAACTCGATCGCGATGTGCAGTCGGTCGGCCTGTCCAAGTTACTATCCGATGCTGGCGGCAGCGGCTATGGTCAGGAATTCTAGATGAGCCGTTCCAAAAGAAGAGCAGCCTCGTCCGCCGTATGAAGGACCGCGTCTGGAACGAGTGCAATCAGCAGGATGATAACAATGTGCAGCCCCGCCATCAGCGGCAACAGGACAGGAAAGGGCGCTTTCCGTGTCTTGTGACGCAGGAGCCGCTGGCAGGCAAAGGCGCCCAGGCCGCCACCGAGAACCGCAAGCAGGATGAGTGTGTCCTCGCGTACGCGCCACGCCCCTTGCGTGGCCGCAATCTTGTCGAAGGCATAGACGCAGAACACGATCCCGTTCCACAGGGCAAAGATCGCGAGAAGGGTGAGGACGGTGTCAGTTGGCATGGCGACCGAAGTCTAGCCAGTCATTGTGCCTTTTCCGTCAACGGAGGGTCGCGTTGCCAACATCCCACAAGTCTTGCACCTTCGGCCCAATTGCTCTACCTCACGAGACAACACGTCCACGCATGACACGAGCATCCGATGACCCTGGTAGACACCCGCACGCCCGATCCGAAACGCTTCATCCCCGGTGCCACCGGTGACTGGGAAGTCATCATCGGCATGGAAGTCCATGCCCAGGTGATGTCGAAGTCCAAGCTGTTTTCCGGCGCCTCGACTGTCTTCGGCAATGCGCCGAATTCCAATGTCTCGCTGGTCGATGCCGCCATGCCCGGCATGCTGCCCGTCATCAACGAGGAATGCGTGGCCCAGGCCGTGCGCACCGGTCTCGGTCTGAAAGCCCAGATCAACAAGCGCTCGATCTTCGACCGCAAGAACTACTTCTATCCGGATCTGCCGCAGGGCTACCAGATCTCGCAGTTCAAGGACCCGATCGTCGGCGAGGGCAAGATCATCATCTCGCTCGGACCTGATCGCCAGGGCCAGTTCGAGGATATCGAGATCGGCATTGAGCGCCTGCATCTGGAGCAGGATGCCGGCAAGTCGATGCACGACCAGCATCCGACCATGTCCTATGTGGATCTCAACCGCTCCGGCGTCGCTCTGATGGAAATCGTGTCGAAGCCCGACATGCGCTCCTCGGACGAAGCCAAGGCCTATATGACCAAGCTGCGCTCGATCGTGCGTTACCTCGGTACCTGCGACGGCAACATGGACGAAGGCTCGATGCGCGCCGACGTCAACGTCTCCGTGCGCAAGCCCGGCGGCGAGTTCGGCACGCGTTGCGAAATCAAGAACGTCAACTCGATCCGTTTCATCGGCCAGGCCATCGAGTATGAGGCCCGTCGCCAGATCGCGATCATCGAGGATGGCGGCACCATCGACCAGGAAACTCGCCTCTTCGATCCGGGCAAGGGCGAGACGCGCTCGATGCGCTCCAAGGAAGATGCGCATGACTATCGCTACTTCCCCGATCCGGACCTGCTGCCGCTCGAATTCGACGATGCCTTCGTCGAGGAGCTGAAGAAGTCGCTTCCCGAGCTGCCCGACGACAAGAAGGCGCGTTTCGTGGCGGAACTCGGCCTCTCCGTCTACGACGCCTCCGTGCTCGTCTCGGAAAAGGCGATCGCCGACTATTTCGAAGCCGTGGCCGAAGGCCGTGACGGCAAGACGGCCGCCAACTGGGTCATCAATGACCTGCTGGGCGCCTTGAACAAAGCCGGCAAAGCCATTGAAGAGACTCCCGTTTCGCCCGCTCAGCTCGGCGGCATCATCGACCTGATCAAGGCCGAGACCATATCCGGCAAGATCGCCAAGGACCTCTTCGAGATCGTATTCAACGAGGGCGGCGACCCGGCGGAAATCGTCGAGAGCCGCGGCATGAAGCAGGTGACCGACACCGGCGCCATCGAAAAGGCCGTCGACGAGATCATTGCCGCCAACCCTGACCAGGTCGCCAAGGTGCTGGCCAAGCCGACACTCGCCGGCTGGTTCGTCGGCCAGGTGATGAAGTCGACCGGCGGCAAGGCCAATCCGCAGGCTGTCCAGGCACTCGTTAAGGCCAAGCTCGGCATCGTCGAGGAGTAAGATCGGTGTTCTTCGTCCGCACGGCCAACGACCGGGATGTCGAACCAATTCGCGCCTTGCTGACGCAGAGTTTCCACGCGACCTATGACCGGTTCTACGGACCGGCCAAGGTCGCCGAGCTGATCGCGGCCTGGCATTCGCCGGCCGAAATCAAGCGGCGCATTCACGTCAAAGGCGGCGAATATCTCGTCGCCGACGACGGTAAGCGGATCGGCGGCATGGCCTTCGCGGCCATCTCCGAGAAGCTGACCAAGACCGCCATTCTGCATCAGCTCTATGTCCACCCGGACCATCAGCGCCAGGGCATCGGTCGCGATCTCTTCGCCGAGATCGAGACCTGCTTTCCGGATGCCGAGATCCTGCGGCTGGAAGTCGAGCCGCAGAATGCTGGCGCCATCGCCTTTTACGAGGCACATGACTTCGTCGAGGTCGACCGTACCAAGAATTGCGGCGGTCCCGACAGCGGGATCGAGGCTGTGATCATGGAAAAGCCGCTCAAGTGATCGGCTTTTTTGTTGCTTGCGCGACAGTCAGTTGAACGGGGCTTCCGTCACCGTGCCATCTTCGTCGATCAGTTGCACGGCGGTGCATTCGATAAGCCCGTCCGCTTTGGCATTGCTGCAGGCAAGCTCTGCGGCCTTCAGCGCCAATTCCCTAGTCTGCCAGCCGCAGGAAAACTGGTGCCAGTGCGGTCCGCCATCGGCCATCATGAAGATGTCGACGCTCCAGTTGCCCGGGGAACAGACAGCATTTACCTCGCAGGCCTCGACCGTTCCGCCGCCCGCGATGCACTGCTTGACGGCGCAGTCGATTGCGCTGGTCGCGTCCTTTTCCGCGCAGAGCCCTGAGCTCATCTCCGGCGCCTGCACATAGGCAATCGCCTTGCGTCCGCCTTCCTGAGCTTCGGCCGCCATGGCAGAAAGAGTTACGCACAGAATTGTCACCAGCCGTCGCATCACTGTCATCAAGAAGTCCTCCCGGATCGCTATGGAGCACGAGACTAGTGCAACAGCGGGGGCGGCATGCAAGTCCAATCAGTGCAGATAAGAGAAGCCACCGAGAATGATCTGGAGGCGATCGTCTCCCTCTTTGCCGATGATCCCCTCGGCGGCCATGGCGACACGACCGATCCTGAGGCTTTGCCCAACTATCGCGCCGCATTCCGGAAGATTGCCGCGTCTCCAAACGAGACGCTTTATGTCGCGGAACTCGACGGTCAGGTTGTCGGCACTTTCCAGACGATGGTCACCACCACCCTGACAGCGCTCGGTTCTTCCTCGCTGATCATTGAAGCGGTTCAGACGCGGGCCGACATGCGGGGCAGGGGTATTGGCGCGGCCATGATCGACTTTGCCATTGAGCATGCCCGCGAAACCGGCATGCGCCTCGTCCAGCTGACTTCGAACGCCGTGCGCAAGGATGCCCATCGCTTCTACGAACGGCTCGGCTTCACGCCCTCCCATATCGGCTTCAAGCTGAAGCTGAAATGACGGGGGTGCGACGGGGAATCACTGGACAACAGCCGGTCGAGGCGGCATAAGCGAGACAGGTTCGACAAGGCCGTTCTGCGGCCTGCGTTAATTGCCCAAGGATACACGATGAAGCAGTTTCTCTTGCAGATCTTCACCTGGTGGAACGGCCAGACCATGGGCACGCGTTTCTTCACCTGGCGTCACGGCAAGCGCGTCGGCGAAGACGAGTTCGGCAATGTCTATTACGAAGGTCCGATGACGAGCTGGGGTCAACCGAAGCGCTGGGTAATCTATAGCGGTTACGCCGAAGCCTCGAAGATCGCCTCCGGCTGGCACGGCTGGATGCATTACCGCACCGATACCCCGCCGTCGAAGGAAGACTACAAGCCGCGCGAATGGGAAAAGGCGCATCGCCCGAACCAGACCGGCACGGCTGCTGCCTATCGCCCGCAGGGCTCGATTTCCGCCACCGGCGAGCGTCCGCGTGTCACCGGCGACTATGATGCCTGGACGCCGGGCAGCTGATACCCGATTTGGCCATAATCCGGCATTAGGGCCTCTATCGTGAGGCCCTTCTTGTATCTGGCATCCGGTCGAGACGGGCAAGAGGATCGATGAAAGCGAGCGGGACGATGAAGTTGAGTGGATGGGCATGGGCCATTCCGGTTGTCGGGCTTGCCGCCGCGGCGTCGCTTGGTCTTGCCGGCAAGGCTGATGCCGCCCGCCTCGAAAATCCCGTCGCTGAGTTTTCTGGTATCGACAAGATCACCGGCCGCATCACCACCTTCGACGTCTATGTCAACGAAACGGTCCAGTTCGGCGCCCTCCAGGTGACGCCCAAGGTCTGCTATTCGCGTGACGAGACGGAAGCGCAGAAGATCGACGCCTTTATCGAGGTCGACGAAATCACGCTCGACCGCAAGATCCGCCGCATCTTTTCCGGCTGGATGTTTGCTGACAGCCCGGCGCTGAATGCCGTCGAGCACCCGATTTATGACGTCTGGCTGACCGGCTGCAAGGTCGAGTCGGAAGTCCCGCCACCACCGGGTGTCGAGGCTGTCGCCAAGCCCGCGCCGGAACCCGCAAAGACTGCCGATGCCGTTACGCCGGCACCGACCGCAGCCTCCGCGCAGCCGGGTGCGGCAGTCACGGATCCGTCTCAGGCCACCGTGCCGGGTGTAGATCCCAACCAGACCGCCCTGCCGCCGCTCGATGCGCCGGTGGAAGTCCCCAATGAGGTCTTTGGAGGCGCGCTGCCGGAGCAGGACGGTCTGCAGCAGGACGATCTCATTCCGGGCGGCCAGCCGCTGCCGCCACCGACCCAGGTGACACCGCCTCCGGGCGTTGGTCTCTTCTGAGGCGATTAAGGTCGGTCAAATCAGACACGATAGCTGTGCTTCCAGACCACCGGGCGCCTCACCTGCTTTTCCCGCAATGCGGTCTCCTCTGCTTGGGCGGTGCCCGGCTTCAACAAGAGTTTGACCTGAGAGCAGCGGTTCTCCGGGAAACGACAGCGCCTTCCTGCGGGCGCCTCGACGGCGAGACGCTTCGCGGTTGACATCCTCCCCAATAGGGAGAACAAGAGGCGAACGAACAGGAGTTCACCCATGTCTCTCTCTGAAAAATTCATCGTCCTTCCCTTCAAGAAGAACCGTGGCAATATCGTGCCCGGCGAGATGCGCCAGGCCTCCAGCGCCGCCGCCGCCGAGAAGATCGCCACCGCCATGTCCGCCCGCCACCTCGGTGTCGCCGCCTATTCCATTCAGGTCGACGAGGAGAGCGGCGACATGAACAGTCCCAAGCTGATCATCGCCTTCGGCGAAACGGCAGACCTGACCGTGAACTGACGGAGCCTTCACGGCCCCGGCATGACGTTTTTGGGTTGCCACCTGTCGTTTTTGATAGCAAGGATTCAGCCGGATATTTTCTTTTTCAATTGGACCAACATTTGAAATGACTGACCCTGTGATGCGGTCCACAACGACGGCTGGTGCCGTTGACAGCATGGTTGGCGAACTGACGGCGGCTGATCCGCTATTGGTCGGCAACGATGCGCTTCTCGCGGCGGTCCTGAGTGGCTGCGGCGACTGCATCAAGGTGCTCGATCTCCAGGGTCGCTTGCAATTCATGAGCGAAGGCGGCAAGCGGGTCATGGAAGTCGACGATTTCGCGCCGCTCAAGGGCTGCCCCTGGCCGGACCTCTGGAGTGGCGATGGCAACACCGCCGCCAGACAGGCCGTGGAAGCGGCGATTGCCGGAAAACCATCCCGCTTCGTGGGTGAAGCGAACACCGTGAAGGGCAATAGCCGCTTCTGGGATGTGCAGGTGGCACCCATATTCAACGCCGATGGCAGCCCCTCCCATATCCTGTCGATATCCAAGGACATCTCGGACGTCACCGACGCCAGGCAGCGGCTGGAGCTTTTGAACGGTGAACTGCAACACCGCATTAAGAATACGCTCGCCGTGGTTAGCGCTATCGCGCGTCAGACGCTGAAAGGCGACGATATCCGCGATCGCCGCGATGCCTTTACCGGCCGCTTGCAGGCGCTCGCCGAGGCCAATGACATGATTTCGACGAAGGCCCTCCAGGATGCGCCGATCCGTGCCGTGGTCGAAAACGCGCTGCGCCCGCATGTGCAGAGCGAGCAGCGGTTCTCGATTTCCGGTCACGATCTCGACCTGACCGCCAAACACGCCCTGACGGTGGCGCTGACCATCCACGAGCTTGCCACCAACGCGACGAAATATGGCGCGCTTTCCGATGGCAATGGCAAGATTGACATTCGCTGGCAGGTCGATCGCAAGGCTGACAATCCCAACGAAGCTTTCCACTTCGTCTGGCAGGAAAGTGGTGGGCCGCATGTGCAAGAGCCGAAGACGCAAGGCTTTGGCTCTAAGCTCATCTCGCGCATCTTCGCTGCCGATTTCGCCGGACAGGTCAGCGTCGAATACCACCCGACAGGCCTCGTCTGCACAATGAGGGCGCCGATCCCGCAATAAGCGGGGGATCATGACGACCCGCAAGCTGCCGGCTGACCCGCTCTGATGGGCGCGAGAGAGTCATGGCCGCAGGCGACGGCGAAGCGGGCCTTTGAAGAGATGAGCGAAGAGAGCAAGATCGGCGTCGCCAAGATCGTCGCAGCTAGCCGTGGTTGAGGCGAGCCTCTAGCACAAGGTCAGCCACATCACCCCGCCATAGGTGATCAGCGTCGCCACCAGTGCGGCTGCCTGCAGCATTCCGCCGATCTTGTGCAGCAGCCGTACCTCATCGGTTTGCGGCTCTGTGAGTGCCCTGGTCGCAAACCGGTGTAGCCCACCGATCAGCGCCAAAACAATGACGAGCATCACCGCCAGCAAAAGTCGCAGCGCCGAGGTCGGGCCGACATCGATCTGGTGCCAGCCGAGATGGCATCCTGTCGCCTGCACCCCATAGAGAAGCAGGAAGGCACCTGACCAGATCACGAAGCCTGTGAGCAGCAGGACGAACGGGGATACTTTCATCTCATCGCCCTCCGATCCCGGTCAGGCTCTGCAACACGAAGGGGAAGGCGAGCCCGATCAGACCGGCAACGGCGGTATAGTCGTGCCACAGCCGCCCGATCCGCAGATCGAGCATGCGTGACGGCCCGATATACCCGCTGTTCCAGCGCCACAGACCGTAGATCGCCAGCACCGCGCCGATCGCCGCATGCAGCCCGACGTAAACGGCGACGGCAAAGGCGGCCGCAGAGGCAGCATGCCCAGTTGGCGCCGGGATCGACATCAGCAGTACCGCGACCGCGCCGACGCTGATCATATGTGCGACAAGCGTCACCGCGAGGCTCGTGACCGTCCGACCGGCCTGACCATTGGCGAACCGTCCGGCGATGGCGGCTGTGACGAGCGTGCCAGCACCGATCAGCGACGGCAGAACGAAGGTGAAGTCGAGATCCGGCGGCGGCCAGTTGGGGGCGGATAGCCAGAGGAAGAAGGCGCCGAAGACCAGTGACGTGTAGAGCGTCGCATTGGCGGCGAGCGCAAAGACCACGGCCCACCACGAGGGCGGTTGCGCCACTTCCTGGTGATGCAGAGCCCGCTCGCCGCGCCCGACTTCCAGCGGGCCGACATCCTGCTTCAGCCCCGTCGCCGGCGTCCAGAGGAAGAAAAGGATGACGACCGCCACGAAGGCGACGGGTGTGAACCAGTAGATCTTGGCGAGCAGACTGGCGAAGAAGGCGGCCGTCGCGATCGCCGTCCAGAGCGGCAGATAGGTCGGGCGGGGCAGGATGACCACATGGTCGAGGCGACCGCTCACCATGTCGACGGTCAGCGTTTCCATCCAGCCATTGCGCATGAAGCCGAGATAGCCCCGTCCGGCGGCGAGCTCCGGACCGAGGCTGCGCGGCGCGAGCGCATCGGCGCGGATGTCGATGTGTGGCAACGAGCCGAAATTATAGGACGGCGGCGGCGTGGGCGTCGCCCATTCCAGCGTGCCGGCTTCCCAAGGGTCACGACGGAATGGCCGGCCATGGCGAATGAGCATGATCAGGTCGAGAGCCACCAGCGCAAAACCGATCGTCATCACGAAGCTGCCGACCGAGGAGATGAAGTTCAAGACCTCCCAGCCGGCGGCCTGTGGGTATTCGAAGACCCGGCGCGGCATGCCGCGCAGGCCCGTCAGGTGCATGATGAAGAAGGTGACGTTGAAGCCGATGAAGATCAGCCAGAAGGCGGGCTTCGACAGATGCTGCACGGGCTGGCGCCCGGTGATGTGCGGCAGCCAGTAATAGGCGGCCGCCATCATCGGAAAGACGAAGCCGCCGACCAGCACGTAATGCAGATGCGCCACGACGAAGTGTGTGTCATGCGCCTGCCAGTCGAAGGGCACCATGGCCAGCATGACACCGGTCAGGCCTCCCGCCACGAAGACGAAGAAAAAGCCGAAGACATGCAGCATCGGGATGGAATAGCGTGGCCTGCCATGCGCCATGGTGGCAAGCCAGGCGAAGATCTGGATGCCGGTGGGGATGGCAACCAGCGCACTGGCCGCCGAGAAGAATGAGAGCGCCACATGTGGAATGCCCACCGTATACATGTGGTGCACCCAAAGCCCGAAGGAGAGAAAGGCCATGGCGACGATGGCGGCCACGATCAGACCATAACCTTCCAGTCGTGTGCGACACAGAACCGGAATGATGGTCGATAGCGCGCCGGCCGCGGGCAGGAAGATGATGTAGACCTCCGGATGGCCGAACAGCCAGAACAGGTGCTGCCAGAGCAGCGGATCACCGCCGCGTGTAGGGTCGAAGAAGGGCAGGTCGAAGGCCCGCTCCACCTCCAGCAGAATGGAGCCGAGGATCAGCGGCGGGAAGCCGATGATCATCATCGCCGCGACAACCAGCATGTACCAGGCGAAGATCGGCATCCGCGTGAGCGACATGCCCGGTGACCGGAGCTTGAGGATCGTCACCATGATCTCGATCGCCGCTGACAGCGCCGAGATCTCGACGAAGGTGATGCCGAGCAGCCAGACATCGGCATTGATGCCGGGGGAATAGGGCCGCGAGGAGAGCGGCGTATACATGAACCAGCCGCCATCTGGGGCAATGCCGAACAGGAGGGCTGCGACCAGGAAGGTGCCGCCAAACAGGTAGCACCAGTAGCCATAGGCAGACATGCGCGGGAAGGCGAGATCGCGGGCACCGAGCATCTTCGGCAGGAGATAGATCGCCAGGCCCTCGAAGAAGGGGATGGCGAACAGGAACATCATGATGACGCCATGCATCGTGAAGACCTGGGCATATTGGGCGGCATCGAGGAAGGCGCTGTTGGTCGAGGCGAGCTGTGCCCGGATCAGCATGGCAAGCACGCCGCCGATCGCGAAGAACACGAGTGCCGTCACCATGAAGCGCTTGCCGACAACGGTGTGGTTCACCGCCGACAGCCTCTCGAGGCCATGGCCCGAGCCCCAGACGGCGTCGAGCTCATGGTGCAGCCGGATCGCCGTTTCCGGTGTCTGATAGCCCGTCTCGGGTCTGGCATCGTTCATGGTGCGGACACTCCTGCGGACAGTGCTGTGAGACGTTGGCGATAGGTTTCGGGCGGATGGGCTTCGACGGTGAAGCGCATGCCGGCATGGCCGTTGCCGCAATATTCGGCGCAGATGCCGCCATAGCGGCCCGGCACATCGGCCCGGATGCGCACGACCGTCTCATGCCCAGGCACGGCGTCGATCTTGCCGGCGAGCCTCGGTATCCAGAAACTGTGCACGACATCGGCGCTGGTGACCCGCACCTCCACCACGCCGCCGGCCGGAATATGCAAGGTCCCGTCGGTACTGACACCATCCCCGAGATCCGGATAACGGAAGCCCCATTGCCACATGGCGCCATGCGCCTCGACACGGGCGACCACCGGCTCGTTCTGCCAGGCGCCAATCAGATATTCCCCCTGCGCCATGCCATAGGTCATCAGCGCGATCAGCACGGGAACAGGCAGGAACAGCCCGCCGGCGATCATCCAGCCCTTGGGTGAAAGGCTGCGTCCGAAGCCGGGCCTGAAGAAAACGAGGCCGAGAAGCACGAGCACCAGCGAAAGGATCAATCCGGCCCCGAAAAGCATGATCCACCAGAGGTCGGCGATCGCGCCTGCATAAGGCCCTGCGGGATCAAGCGCTGAGAGATCGCCGGAACAGGAAGTGAGAAACAGCGCCCCCAGAGAGAGCGGCGCAAGGCGATGGAACATTCCGCCGATCACAGGCCTTTTCCCCGCAAACGGAGAACCCCCATGGCCGAAACATCTCAAACCGACGCTGCCAATCCCGTCATTGAACAGCTGGAAGAAAAGGACAAGACCTCCGCCGTCGCGGTTGCCGGTCACCCCTTGCATGCCATGAGCGTGCATTTCCCGATTGCCTTGGTCTTCGGCACGCTCGCCGTCGATGTCTTCTACTGGTTCACGGCGGACCCCTTCTGGCTGCGCGTCGGCCTCTGGTCCTCCGGCACGGCGTTTGGGGCCGGTGTCGCCGCGGGCCTGGTCGGAACGGCCGAGCTCTTGCTCGTGCCCGGCATTCGCGCGCGTGCCGCAAGCTGGGCCCATGCGATTGCGGCCATTACCCTGATCTCGGTTGCCGGCGCCAACTGGGGCTTGCGGCTCATCGATCCCAATGTGGTTCTGCCGCATGGCATGCTGCTCTCGGTTCTGGCGGCCGTCCTGACCGGTGTTGCTGGCTGGCACGGTGGTAAGCTGATCTTCGATCACGGAATCGGCCTCATGGTGTCGCCCAAGGATTGAGTGGTTCGAGAAGGCGCTTCAGCCCGCCCGGCTCGGACATGACCGGAGGCAGGGTGAACTGGGGCGCTTCCTTGGCCAGCACGAGGATGAGGATCGCGAGCACTACCGCGCAGCAGCTCGCGGTCGCGACGACGAAACGCCAGGCCGGATAGACTTCTCCCTGCTTAAACAGCCGGATGACGACGAGGCCGGAAAAGACGTGGAAGATGGCGAGCAGCCCGACAAAGGCGAGCTTCCACGAAAACCAGGGTGCAAACACCTCTCTCATGAAACTCAGCGCGATGCCGCTTGCCACAGCAATGAAAGCTGCCGGCGATATCAGCACGACAAAGGCAAAGCGTGTCATCCGCTGCATGCGGTAGAGCGCATCGTCGTTTTCGACATGTGCCCGCTGGACGTAGAGGCTCGGCAGGCTGATAAGCCCGGCGGTCCAGATGGCAATGGCTGCGATATGGACGAATTTCAGGAGGGCGATCATCAGCGTGGCGCCTCGCTGTCGAAGCTTCGTCCCGCAAACAGACTGCGCAGCTTGAGAAGAGCGGCGAAGAGATAGGGCAGGGCCGCCGGCACCCACATCAGAAGCCCTGAAAGCTGCTGGTCGGCGAGCGGGGAGAGGCCGAAGGGATGCGTTGTGTCCATGTGCGCGGCAAACAGCGGCTCGCGCGAAAATGTCAGCAAAGCCCCCAGCATGCCCATCTGGATCGTCGTGCCGAGCAGAAGTGCCACCGAAGGCCCGACGGTGCGCCGTGGCGAGAGAATGTCGTACCAGAGCCAGACCGCCGATCCGATCAGCGTCAGTTCCATCAGCCAGTAGGCGGCAGGCGATGAGAGGGCGAAGAGATAGGGCTCCGGGGCGTGCCAGGTCCACATCAGGATCGTGTGCACGAGAAAGGAGAGCTGCGCCGGCAGGGGTTGACGCTCGCGCGCCTTGGGCGGGATTGCAAGAATGATGAACGGCGCCAGAAACGTGACGAGCAGGATGTGATGCAGCACACGGGCCGAAAATAGCGCGGATGCCAGTGCGCAGAGGGGTGAGACGAAAGCGATCAGCATCACCAGAAGGGCAGCACCGGCCGCCATCCGCTGCCGCGGATTGCTGGCCGTGGTCATCAGAAGCACGAAAACCGCACCAATGGCCGCAAGCAGGGGCGGATCGAAATTCCAGTCACGCCAGAGCATCTCCGGTGTCGGCGCCGGGCCGCAATAGATATCGAGGTTCATGATGTCAGTCCCGAATTGCCGTCAAAGTCGGTCATTGCCCCGCGCACGCGCACCCTCCGTTCGGCCGCTGCCCTGCGAGGGCAACACGCGTGACGCCACATTGTTCCATGCAAATTGTTCCATCGGCTCGGGAGATCGGAGAAGCCGGATGGAACGACCTCAGCCGCCCCGTTCGATCCGGACCGGAACGGACTTATAGGCCGGGGTTTTTGACGCGCGGTCGTGATGCGCAAGCGGCACCAGCGGATTGAGCTCCGGGTAATAGCCGCCGACGCAGCCGTCCGGCAGGTCGAAGGGCAGAACCTCGAGACCGCCGACGCGACGGTCGACCCCATCCTCGGCATCGCTCACCAGCGTCACCCGCTCGCCGACGGTGAGCCCATGCCGCTCGATCTCGGCGGGGCTGATCAGCAGCACGTCGCGCTTGCCCTCGATGCCTCGCAGACGGTCGCTATAGCCATAGACCGTCGTGTTGAACTGGTCGTTACTGCGCAGGGTCACCAGGCTCATTCGGCCCGGTGTTGGCTGAAACCCGGTGGCCGAGAGCATGTCGGGCGTGACGAACTCGGCTTTGCCGCTCTCCGTCTTCCACTGCCGCTCGCGGGCGGAGTTGCCGCGATAGAAGCCGCCGGGCGTAAAGATCCGGGCATTGAAATCGCGGAATTCCTCCGGATAGGTCTTCTCGATCAGATTGCGGACGGACGCCGTGTCGCGCGCCCAGTGGCTCCACAGCATTTTCGGGTTTTGCGGCAGGGTAGCCTCAGCGAGCCGGCTGACGATCTCGATCTCGGATTTCAGGTGCTCGCTCGCCGGCGTGCGTTTGCCGACGGAACCATGCACGCAGCTCAGGCTGTCTTCCATCGACACGACTTGCGGATGGCCGGTCAATGGATCTATTTCGCTCCGCCCGAGACAGGGCAGGAGATAGGCGATCTCGCCGTTGAACAGGTGACCGCGATTGAGCTTGGTGGCGATCTGCACCGTGAGCCGCTGCTGCGGCCAGGCCTCCTCCATCGCCTTCTGTTCGGGGATCGCGCGCAGAAAATTGCCGCCGAGCGCGACAAAGGCCGAGACCTCGCCCTTGAGAATGGCCTCGCAGGCCTCGACCGTGTTCATGCCCTTCTCGCGCGGCGGCGAGAAAGCGAACATCTCCGCAAGCCGGTCTAGCGGCACGAGTTCCGGCTTTTCCGCAATGCCGACGGTGCGCTGACCCTGGACATTGGAATGACCGCGCGCGGGTGAAATCCCGGCTCCCTGTCGGCCGATATTGCCCTTCATCAGCAGCAAATTCACATAGGTCGAGACATTCTCGAAGCCA
This sequence comes from Rhizobium sp. R86522, assembly GCF_042466255.1. Lineage (NCBI taxonomy): Bacteria > Pseudomonadati > Pseudomonadota > Alphaproteobacteria > Hyphomicrobiales > Rhizobiaceae > Rhizobium > Rhizobium sp. R86522. The sequence continues at coordinate 1,981,467 of NZ_JAXHBX010000001.1, read as the reverse complement.
TGCACATGCTGGGTGAGCCCCATGCCATAGATGCCGATGGTGTTTTCGGCTTCCACATAGACCGTCCCCGCCGCCTCGATGGCCGCACGCGTGAGCCCGGAGACGTCCTCGATTTCGGCCCAGTCGAGCGCCCGCAGCCGCGCCTCGAAGTCCTCGAAGCCGACGGCATGCTCGGCGATGAAGGCCCGGTCGATGACATGGCGATTATCCCCCTGCGCCGCATCGTCAGCGGCCAGAACATGTTTGCAGAGCCCAAGCAGCACGGCGATGTCGCCCCCCGGTTTCACCTGGTGATACTGGCAGGACAGCGCCGTTTCGCTGCCCGTCACCATCGCCGTCGGTTCCTGTGGATTGATCATGCTTTCCAGCCCCCGCTCGCGAACGGGGTTGAAGGTCACGATCCGACAGCCGCGCCTGACCGCCGCCTGCAGCACATGCAGGAAACGCGGGCTGTTCGAGCCGGTATTCTGGCCAAAGAAGAAGATCGCGTCGCAATGTTTGAAATCGTCGAGCACGACCGTGCCGACCGGCGAGCCGATCACCTTCTTCAGGGTGACCGACGTCGTCTCATGACACATGTTGGAACTGTCGGGCAGATTGTTGTGGCCATAGGCGCGGGCAAACAGCGCCCAGCAATAGGACGTCTCAAGGCTCGCGCGGCCCGAGGTGTAGAAGATGGTCTTCTTCGGATCCATGGCCTTCAACTCGCGCCCGATCTCGGCGAATGCCTCGTCCCAGGAGCAGGGCACGTAATGGTCGCTCGCCCGGTCATAACGCATCGGATGGGTCAGCCGTCCCAGCTGCTCCAGATCGTAATCGCTGAAGGTCTTGAGCTCGGTCACGCTGTGCCGGGCAAAGACTTCTGGAGTGGCTGTTCGGCTGGTCAGCTCCCAGAGCGTTGCCTTGGCACCGTTTTCGCAGAACTCGACGGGATGGTGATCGGCGGGCTTCGTCCAGGCGCAGGAGACGCAGGCGAAACCACCCGGCTTGTTCTGTTCCAGAAGTGTCGCGATCGCCCCGGCGCTGATGCCTTCGTCGCCGGCGATCCGGGCAATCCCCCGAAGCGAACCCCAGCCGCCGGCCGGCCCGTCATACGTCACCGTCGCATCATCCTTCGCCATTATCCGCTCCCTTCCAAAGTGTTTCGAAGGGAGAACGACTGGAGGCGCGATTGGTTGCGCGGGGCGGGGAACAACAGCTTGCGCGTCTACACATACCGGGTGAGGCGTCCGCTCTTGGAATACGGTGTGCGCCGGGCATTCTCATCCCCGGCGGTCAGCAAGCCGGAGCGTAGCCACGACCCTAAAGACTGGACCTCACGCCGCCATTGCGATAGCCGGATAGGGCGACCCAGTGTCTGGAGTATGAGATGGCGCCTTCCCCCTTTTTTTCGCCTTCCCGGAACTGCTGGCGCGTCGAGAAAGCCGACGACTTTTCTATCCTGATCGATGCCAATGACTATTTCGCCTCGATCCGTGCCTCGATGATGGCGGCAAAGCGGGTGATCTACTTTGTCGGCTGGGACTTCGATGCCACGATCACCCTTGGTCATCCCAAGGTCGATGATGGAGCCCCCCGCCGGGTTGGCGACTTCCTGCTCTGGCTGGCCCGTCGAACGCCGGGCCTCGAAATCAAGATCCTGCTGTGGAGCCCGGCTCCACTGGCCAGCTGGGCGAGGCCTGCGAACCTGCCCTATCTCTTGCGCTGGAAATGGAACAGGCAGATTACCGTCCGCCTCGACGGCAAGCATCCCCTGGGGAGTTCGCACCATCAGAAGATGCTGGTGATCGACGAGGCGGTTGCCTATTGCGGCGGCATCGACGTGACGCTCGATCGCTGGGACACGCGCGAGCATCTCGATGAAAACCCCGACAGGCGCCGCCCCAATGGCAAGCCCTACGGCCCCTGGCACGACATCTCGAGCCGTTTTACCGGCCCGGCCGCGCAGGCGCTCGGCGAACTCTGCCGTCATCGCTGGACGCGTGCCGGCGGAAAGGACGTGGCCCCGGTGACGTCAGAGCCGGCTCAGGCCGAGGTTGCGCCGAACTTTTCCTTCGGCAGCGTCAACCTCGCGATCGCCCGCACGAGCCCGGCCTATCAGGAGGAGAGCGCCGTCACCGAGATCGAGCAGCTCTATCTCGACATGATCAACGCGGCCCGGCACACCGTCTATGCCGAAAGCCAGTATTTCGCCTCGCGTGCCATCGCACAGGCAATCGCCCGGAGGCTCGCCGAACCGGACGGGCCGGAATTCGTGCTGATCAATCCTGTCATCTCGGACAACTGGCTGGGCACGATCGCCATGGACACGGCCCGCGCCCGGCTCGCCGAATCCATGCGCCGACACGACGACTTTGGACGCTTCAAGATCTATCACCCGGTCACCGCCAAGGGCCAGCCGATCTACGTCCACGCCAAGCTGATGATCGTCGACGACCAGTATCTCCGCGTCGGCTCCTCCAACATCAACAACCGCTCGATGCGCTTCGACCAAGAATGCGATGTGGCGCTTGAGGCGGGCGGTTCGGAAGACCTCTCGGCGAAGATCACAAGCTTCCGCAACGACTTGCTGGCCGAGCATCTGGGGGTGACGCCCGAGACGATCGACCGGGCCATCGCTCAATGCGGCTCGCTGATTGCGGCCATCGATATGCTGAGGGCAGAAAACGAGGCCGCAGGGGGCGAAACGCTGAAGCCCTACGAGACGCCGGCGATATCAGACCTCGAAGAATGGCTCGCCGACCACGAGATCCTCGACCCGGAAGGCTCGGATGCAGTGTTTGAGCCGATCGAGAAGCGGGGGCTGTTTAGAGGGATGTTGAAGCGGCCGAGGCGGCGGAAGGCGGGCGGGTAGAGGGTGGCCTCACATTGTCCGCCGCATTATCATCCCGTCGAATAGCCCGTCTGACGCCAGCGAAAAACTCCATTCCTGGCATCCCTTCTCGAAGCTCACATCGTAGACGTCCCAGCCGTCATCTGTCACACCCTTGAATCTGATGTCTTTCAAGGCTCCAAGCCGCTGCAACTCGCCCCGGATGATCTCGGCCTGTTCGCGCGCGATCGCGGCAAGCGGTGGCGTCATCTTGGCATAATCGGGTTCCCCCTTCTGATGCTGGTGCACGAGCTCTTGTAAAAGAAGCCGGCTGTTCTCAACGGGACGCTTCTCCCTGATCCTCTCGGCCAGTGTCGCCTCTAACGTTGCGGCGGCGCCAGTCTCCACTCGCTCCGCGGTCTCTTCGTATCCGTTCTGATGCAGAGTCAGGGAAGTGACCATCCCCTCCGCATTCCGGATGAAGCTGATCTGCGCCGGCACCGCCTTGTAGAAGAACCGGTCGACCTCTTCGGCAAAGAGCTCAAGTTCGACCTGCCCGGTGACACGGGCAAAGAGCCTCTGGTCCTCGTGGCGAATGGTGAAGACGACCGTGTCGAGCCGATAATGCCCCGCGTAGTCGGCATAGAGCCTGCTGTCGATCGCACGCTCCGTGCGAGGCCGCATCTGGTCATAACGCCGCCAGGCGATGGTGTCAGAGGTTGTTTCGGTCATCGAATGATCCCTTGCGAGTGCGAGCAGGTCATCCGTGGAGAGGATCTCCCCGGTTGCCATCTTCGTTTGCATGTTATCGATGAGGGTGAGGCTCTGCTGGACGCGCACGATCTGTTCCCTGAGTGCACTCGCCTGGACGGACAGGACACGATCAAGATCGGTTGTTTGCCCGGCCAGCAGCCGGCTGATCTGCTCCAGCGTCAGCCCGAGCCGCTTCAGAGTCAGGATTTCAGTCAGCCGCGCCAGATCCTGCGCGCCATAAAGCCGCCAGTTCTTCTCTGTGCGGAGTGGGGCGAGAAGCCCCGCCGCCTCATAGATCCTGAGCGCCCGCACGGTCAGCCCCGTGCGCTTGGCGCATTGCGCTGCCGTCAGCCAGATGGCGTTTGTTCTGTGGTCGGTCATGTCGCCTCCGTCATCGGATGGGACGGTTGTAGGCTATAACCTTGGGTCCGGCTCAAGAGGAAAGTTCTGGGGGCTTGGGACTTGTGAGCCCATCGAAACTTTAGCTAGCGACTGGATTAAGACGAATCTCTGCCCAAGGCTAACACAAATATAACTGAGATATTGTGGAGCGACCTAAAACAGAGGATGTAACGTCCGGTCGCGCACGACCATCTTTAATACCTAATTCGGCGGACGTAGAAATGACCAAGCCCGACTTTGCTTACATCAACCGGCTTAAAGTAATAGCGATTGAGCCAGTAGAGTCCTTTGTCTGTTTCAGCTCTAGCGTAGACCCTCGGAGTTTTGCGGGCCCTTACGTGCGCATTGATCGAAGCTATGAGAAATGTGTTGGAAATTGATGAGCTGTCGCCATAAAGGCCAGCAATGTATAAAGGTAAATATTTATCCTTTTTGTCCTTACGGACGAATCCGGAACTAAGTTTTCTGAGGGAAAAGACACCCTCATTTATTGCTTCTTCGCCGGCCTTTGTCAGTTTTATTAGGCAGAAGTATCCTCGACGGTGCCCTTTCCTATCCTTGATCACTGTGAAGGACTCATTATCCAGATCATAGAGACGGCGAGTTTCATCGTCATTGGTGTGATTGTCAGAATTTGTGCTGCTGTGGGCAATTATGTACTCGAGGTCTTCGATGTCGCAGACGTCTGTGTCAAAACTGCCTTCTCGCCTAAAGTAATCTGAAACCCTAATGTTTTCTGCCGCTAGCCTCCAGCAAATATGGCAAACAGTAAGCACTATGGCCAAACACAGAAGTCCGAACCAATAATATGCCAGCTTGCTATAGTTTGAATCCAAGCCAAACGCTGAATACAAATCAGCCGTGAAAAAACCAGCGCTTGCCCCAAGGACAGCGATTTGCCAACCCAAGAAGTTTAGATTTGTTTTTAGCTTCATGTGCCCCCGGACGCCGCATCAAAGAAGCCTATTGATGTTCTTTTTGTTGAATTTGTTAATAAGCTTGGTAGCGATCTTTCTATCATTAAATATTATATACACGCCAAACGATAGGACAAGTACGCTTCCAGCGATAATTGCATATGTATCCATGGTTGCGGCTCCAAAAAAAACGCGTGTCGATGACTGTATTCAAACTCGCTCTTGGGAATCGTCAAACTAGTATAGCCACCTAAAGTTTCAATAATCCATTTAAATGTTCGCGCGATTCTCTTTGATGCTCTCTTCGGCAACTCAGATCGCGTGCCGGGAGCCGATGCCTCGAAAATGAGACGCCAAGGCAGCGACGGCTACATGTATGGGACCCGATACCGATCATGCTTACAGATCGGTTGATTCTGTTTCATGTATTTCCATCTCTCAAATCAGAACCACTCAAAACCGAACCGTATCCCCCTCCATCGCCCGGTCCAGCAACACGCCATACTCCGCCTTTGGAATATCCACCGCCCCGAACGTCTTCAGATGCTCCGTCGTGAACTGCGTATCCAAGAGCGTGAACCCGCGCTCCCTCAACCGCTCCACCAGATGCACGAGGCAGATCTTCGAGGCATTCGTGCGCCTTGAGAACATGCTCTCGCCGAAATAGGCGGAGCCAAGCGTGACGCCGTAGAGGCCGCCGACGAGTTCGTCGCCCTCCCAGGCTTCGACGCTATGGGCGTGGCCGAGGCGGTGCAGCGCGCTGTAGAGGTCGCGGATGGTCTGATTGATCCAGGTGCTCGGCCGGTCGTCTGCTGCTTCGGCGCATTTGGCCACCACCTGGTCGAAGGCGGTGTCGAAGCGGATGTCGAAGGGGGCTTTGCGGATCGCCTTTTGCAGGCTTTTCGAGACGTGGAAGTCGTCGAGCGGGATAATCCCGCGGATATCTGGCTCGACCCAGAAGAGCTCGGGGTCATCGGCCGATTCCGACATCGGGAACATGCCGATGGAATAGGCGCGCAGCAGGAGCTCCGGCGTGATGCTTCGGTCCCTGCTGCGTCGCCCAGCCATTTTTTACTTGGCCGAAGTTTCGGCCAGATATTTTTCCAGCCAGTGGATGTCGTAGTCGCCGTTGGCGATGTCCTGATTGGCCACGAGATCCTGGAACAGCGGCAGCGTCGTCTTGATGCCGTCGACGACGAATTCGTCGAGCACGCGGCGCAGACGCATCATGCATTCGACGCGGGTGCGTCCATGCACGATCAGCTTGCCGATCAGGCTGTCATAGTAAGGCGGGATCTTGTAGCCGGCATAGACGCCCGAATCGACGCGAACGCCGAGGCCACCCGGTGCATGGAAATGCGTGATCGTGCCGGGCGAGGGCACGAAGGTGCGCGGATCCTCGGCATTGATGCGGCATTCGATGGCATGGCCCGAAAACACCACCTGGTCCTGCGTGACCGAGAGGCCGGCGCCGGAAGCGACACGGATCTGCTCATGCACGAGGTCGATGCCGGTGATGGCTTCGGTGATCGGATGCTCCACCTGCAGGCGGGTGTTCATTTCGATGAAATAGAACTCGCCGTTTTCGTAGAGGAATTCGATCGTGCCGGCGCCCCTGTACTTCATCTTCTTCATGGCTTCGGCGCAGATCGAACCGATCTTCATCCGCTGCTCGACGTTGAGGGCCGGGGAGTTCGCCTCTTCCCAGACCTTCTGGTGGCGGCGCTGCAGAGAGCAGTCGCGTTCACCGAGATGGATGGCGTTGCCGGCACCGTCACCGACGACCTGCACCTCGATATGGCGCGGCTTGCCGAGGTATTTTTCCATGTAGACGGCGTCGTTGCCGAAGGCTGCAAGCGCTTCGGAGCGCGCCGTCGAAACAGCCTCTTCCAGCTCTTCCTCGGTCTTTGCCACCTTCATGCCGCGACCACCGCCACCGGCCGTCGCCTTGATCAGCACGGGGAAGCCGATTTCGCGGGCGATTTCCAGCGCGTTTTCCGGCTTCACTTCGCCATCCGAGCCCGGAACAACGGGTATGCCGAGCTCGACCGCGGTCTTCTTTGCCGTGATCTTGTCGCCCATCAGGCGGATGTGTTCAGCCGTCGGTCCGATGAAGGTGATGCCATGGGCGTCGAGGATGTCGGCGAACTTGGCGTTCTCAGACAGGAAGCCGTAGCCCGGATGCACTGCGTCAGCGCCGGTGATCTCGCAGGCAGCGACGATCTGGTGGATGTTGAGATAGCTGTCGCGCGACGGCGGCGGGCCGATGCACACGCTTTCGTCGGCAAGCCGCACATGCATGGCGTCAGCGTCGGCGGTGGAGTGAACCGCCACCGTCTGAATGCCGAGCTCCTTGCAGGCGCGCAGAACGCGCAACGCAATTTCGCCGCGGTTGGCGATGAGAATCTTCGAGATGGCTGTCATCGGCTTACTCGATGATCACGAGAGGCTCGCCGTATTCGACCGGGCTTGCATCATCGATAACGATCTCGACGACCTTGCCGGACTTGGGCGAGGGGATCTGGTTCATGGTCTTCATGGCTTCGATGATGAGAAGCGTCTGGCCTTCCTTGACCATCTGGCCGACTTCAACGAAGGCGCGCGCGCCCGGGGCCGGCGACAGGTAAACGGTTCCGACCATCGGTGCGGTGACAGCGTTGGAAAGGTCACGGGCGGCAGGGGCAGCGGGTGCAGCGACAGCGGCAGGAGCAGCAGCCGGTGCGGCCGGTGCCTGGTAGGCATAGCCCTGCATCTGCTGCGGCATCATGACAGGGGTGCCATTGCGCGAAACGCGGATGCGCAGGTCGTCCTGCTCCACTTCGATCTCGGTGAGATCGGTGTCGTTGAGGATGTTCGCGAGATCGCGGATCAGCTTCTGATCGATGCCCGATTTCTTTTCAGCCATGGGTGGATGTCCTGTAATTCTTGTTATTGCGTGATGGTTTTCAGCGCCTGAAGCGCCAGGATGTAGCTATGAGGTCCGAAGCCGCAGATCACGCCCTTGCACGCGGGCGCTATCACCGATTTATGGCGGAATTCCTCGCGCGCATGCACGTTGGAAATATGCACCTCGATCACCGGAAGCGGGGATACGGCCTTGATCGCGTCATGCAGGGCAATCGACGTGTGCGTATAGGCTCCGGCATTGATTGCGACGCCGACCGACTTCTCGCCTGCCTCGTGCAACCAGCTCACGAGGTCACCCTCATGATTGGACTGGCGGAAGTCGATGGTCAGCCCGAGTTCGGCGCCGGCGGCCTTGCAGTCTGCCTCGATATCGGCGAGCGTCTTGCCGCCATAGATCCCCGGTTCCCGCTTTCCCAGCATGTTGAGATTGGGGCCGTTCAGCACGAAAATGGTTTTGCTCATCTACGCTTCCGTCGACTTTCAACCGCCTCCTATAGACCGAGAGCCCCTGTAGGGAAAGCCCTTTGCCGTGATCGCGCCAAACCGTCCCCGGAAAACCGGGTATTGGCAGGCGCGGGGAGGGGAAAAGAGTGGTTTTGCCTTCAGCAGGTCGCCCCTTAGCAGGTGGCCTTCCCGCAGGCGCGGACATTGCCGACCTTGGCGACGATCGCTTCCTTGCCAACGGCGCCGGGAACGGTTTCATTGCCGATCACGTAAGAAGGCGTGCCGGTGATGCCGAGGCTGGTCGCCAGCTGATAGGCTTCCTGCACTTGTGCGGAATTCGGGCTTTCGGCCATCTTGGCGCGGATGGCATCCTCCGCAATGCCGAGTTCGCTGGCAATGGCAATCGCGCTCTCTTCCGAGGCCCGGCCGTCCTGGGTCATCATGGCGCGGAAGAAGGCACCGTAATTGTCGGGCGACAGCTTGCGTACGGCATCCGAGACCTTGTGCGCGGCTTCCGAGTCCGGTCCAAGGATCGGGAATTCCTTCAGGACGTAGCGGACATTCTTGTCCTCGGAGATGACGGCTTCCATGTCGGCATGGGCGCGGCGGCAATAGCCGCAATTGTAGTCGAAGAACTCGACCACGGTGACATCGCCTTGAGGATTGCCGATGGCCAGATCATAGGCGGAGTTGAAGATCGCATCCTGATTGGTCGACAGCGCCTCGGCCGAGCGCTGCGAGCGGATCTCTTCCTGCTTCTTCTGCAGGGCATCCTGCACTTCGAGCATAATCTCGGGGTTCTCGATCAGGTATTCGCGGATGAATTCGCCGAATTCCTTCTTCTGTGCCTCGTCGAGAGCCACGGCCGGAAGCGGCATCAGGGCGGGAAGGAGTGCCACGCTTGCGCTGGCGATCATCTTGAAGTTCAGGGCCATGTTGTTCCTCGTCCTTGCCGTCTTCATTCGTCAGGCGCGCCGATATCGGCTCGTCGTCACCGGCTGATATCGAGCCTAAAGGCTCATGCTTTCAAGCGGAATGGCTTTTTTGCACTGCCTTGTCTAGCCTCTCCATTGTGATGCCACGCGCTTTGCGGCAAATGTCGGGCGTCAGACCGAGGAGCGATCCGTTGATTTCCATTTCCAAGCGCAGTGCCGTCGAACCCTTCCACGCCATGGACATCCTGGCTGAGGCCACCCGCAGACGCCAGGAGGGGCGCCCGGTTATCTCCATGGCCGTTGGTCAGCCGGGCCATCCGGCACCGCAGGCGGCGCTTCATGCCGCCCGCCAAGCGCTGGAAGGCGGCCGTATCGGCTATACCGATGCGCTTGGGCTGACCGGCCTTCGCCAGGCGCTCGCCGAGGAATACCAGCGTCGCCACAATGTCTCCGTCGACTGGAACCGCATTGTCGTCACCACGGGCTCGTCGGCCGGCTTCAACCTTGCCTTCCTCTCGCTCTTCGATGTCGGCGATGCCGTGGCAATCGCCAGGCCCGGCTATCCCGCCTATCGCAGCATCCTGGCAGCGCTTGGCCTGAAAGTGGTCGAGGTCGCCGTTGGTCCGGATACCGGCTTCACGCTGACGCCGGAAAGTCTGGAACTTGCGCAGGCCGAAGCGGGCGTTCGCCTCAAGGGCGTGCTGCTCGCAAGCCCCGCCAACCCGACCGGCACGGTCACGACCAAGGCGCAGCTGAAGGCCGTCTATGACTACTGCCAGGGTGAGGGCATCACGCTGATCTCCGACGAGATCTATCACGGCCTGACCTATGGCGCAGAAGAGGCGACCGCGCTGGAGATCGGCGACGATGCCGTCATCATCAATTCCTTTTCCAAATACTATTGCATGACCGGCTGGCGCATCGGCTGGATGGTGCTGCCAGAGGAACTGGTGCGTCCCGTCGAATGTGTCGCCCAGAGCCTCTACATCTCCGCCCCGGAACTCTCGCAGATCGCAGCGCTTGCCGCCCTGAGCGCGACCGACGAGCTGGAGCACTACAAGGCCGCCTGTCAGGCCAACCGCGACTTCCTGATGGCCCGACTGCCGGCGCTTGGCCTGCCGCTGCTGTCGCCGATGGACGGCGCCTTCTACGCCTATGTCGATGCAAGCAGCTTTACGAATGACAGCATGGGCTTTGCGAAGCGCATCCTCGCCGAGACCGATGTGGCCGTCACACCCGGCCGTGATTTCGATCCGATCGATGGCCATTTGGCACTGCGGCTGTCCTATGCCGGCACCATGGCCGACATGGTCGAGGCGACCGATCGGTTGGAGAAGTGGCTGCCGAAAAGCGCTTAGGCATTGAGCGAAATAGATTCACAATCAAGGGCTTCGGGAATTTTGCTGACTCTGTTTGAAAGCAAGCTGAATCAGTTTCTGAAGTCGCCGGATCAAAGGCATGGGGAGGTGGGGTCATAATATCGCAACGGATCAGCCAGCTGGTCAGCGCGCCCGACATTCTCACCGAGCGGACGCGGTTGCGCGCCCACCGGCTCGAGGATTTCGATGCGATGCTCGCCATGTGGCAGGACGAGGTCATCGTCCGCCACATCACCGGTCGCCCCTCGACGTCAAACGAAACCTGGTCCCGGCTCCTGCGCTATATCGGCCACTGGCATTCCCTCGGCTTTGGCTATTGGGTGATCGAGGACCGTGAGACGGGGCTTTACCTCGGAGAAGCGGGCTTCGCCGATTTTCACCGCGACATGGATCCACCGCTCGGGTCTGCGCCAGAAGCCGGCTGGGCGATCGTCTCGGCAAGCCACGGGCGTGGTCTCGCAACCGAAGCCATGCAGGCCGCCCATGCGTGGATCGATGCTCATGGTACCCATGGCCAGACCGTCTGTATCCTGGCGCCAGAACACGCTGCATCGATCCGCGTGGCAGAGAAATGCGGCTATGCCCACGCCTATGACACCAACTTCGCCGGTGGTCTGACATCAGTGATGAAACGCGCACGTCCCAGCGCCTGACCGGCCAGATCCTGGAGATAAAAAAAGGGCCCCGTGAAGGGCCCTTCTTGCATTCGATCACAACCGCGCGGGTCTTAGAAGAAACCACCGCGCTTCTGCCACCAGCCGCCCTTCTTGGGCTTGGCATCGGTGCTGTCTTCCGTGGCCTTGACCGAAGTCACGACCGGTTCGGACGACGCTACGTTGGATTCGCGATTGGCGCGGGCGGCCTTTGCCTCTTCGGCAGCCGGGGCAGGGGCCGGCGCAGTGACCGGAGCCGGTGCGGCAACCGGTGCTTCTTCGACGACGGTCTCGGCGACAGGTGCCACCGGCGCCGCGATAACGGCGGCAGGTGCCACCTCAGCCACAGCTTCGGGCTCTGCGGTAGACTTGGCCTTGCGAGTGCGGCGCGGCTTCGGCTTTGTGGCCGCAACAGCCTCCTCGACGACCTCTGCAGTCTCCGGCGCAACGACCTCTACGGTCTCGGTGGCTGCGGCGTCGACGGGCGCATCGTCCGCGTCATCGCCATCACCATTGTCGTCGTTCTCGTCGGATGCTTCCATCGAGCCTTCTTCGCCCGGACGATTACGACGGCCACCGCGCTTGCCGCGACGGCGGCGCTTGCGCTTCTGGGCGTCGTCACCGTTGCCGTCACCTTCGGCTTCGACTGCGCGGATTTCGCCATTGCTCTCGCCGGCATCGTCCTCGCCCTCGTCGCCATCCTCGTCATCGAGGTCGGTGCCGTTGTCGCCATTCTGGCCGTCTGCATGGGTGCCGTTGCCGTTCTGGCCATTCTTGCCGCGGCGACGACGACGACGCTTGCGCTTGCGATTGCCTTCATCGCTGTCGGCGCGCGCCGGCTGCGGTGCGCTCTCGGCCTTGGCGGCAGCGACGACGATTTCTTCCTCGTCTTCGTCCTCGGGTTCCGGAACGTAGTCGTCCTCTTCCTCGATCTCGGGCAGAAGCGACATCAGGCTTTCGATCTTCACCGGGTTCTCGACGGCTTCGCCGCGCTCGATGGTGAAGTGCTGCGAGCCGCCATGCTGGGCGGGCATGCCTCCGTCGATAACGATCGAAACGCCGAAGCGGCCTTCATAGTCGACGATCGTGTCGCGCTTCTGGTTGAGGAGGTACAGTGCCGTCTCCGGCGTCGTGTGCACGATGATGTCGTGCGTTGTTGCCTTCAGCAGGAACTCCTCGATACCGCGCAGAACATGCAGGGCAACGGAAGACTGTGAGCGGATGAGGCCGGTGCCTGCGCAATGCGGGCAGACCTGCGTGGTCGATTCCAGAACCGAAGCGCGGATACGCTGGCGCGACATTTCCAGAAGGCCGAAATGCGAGATGCGGCCAACCTGGATGCGGGCGCGGTCGTTCTTCAGGCAATCCTTCAGCTTCTTCTCGACAGCGCGGTTGTTGCGCTTTTCTTCCATGTCGATGAAGTCGATGACGATCAGGCCGGCCAGGTCGCGCAGACGCAGCTGGCGGGCGACTTCTTCAGCCGCTTCGAGGTTCGTCTGGAGGGCGGTGTCCTCAATCGAGTATTCGCGGGTAGAGCGACCGGAGTTGACGTCGATCGAGACGAGCGCTTCGGTCTGGTTGATGATGATGTAGCCGCCCGACTTCAGCGTCACCTGCGGCTGCAGCATCTTGTCGAGCTGGGCTTCGATACCCGAGCGCGCAAAGATCGGATGCAGGTCGCGATACGGCTGAACCACCTTGGCATGGCTCGGCATCAGCATCTTCATGAAGTCTTTCGCTTCACGATAGCCTTCTTCGCCCGAGACGATGATCTCGGAAATGTCCTTGTTGTAGAGGTCGCGGATCGAGCGCTTGATCAACGAACCTTCTTCATAGACGAGGCATGGCGCGGTCGAGGCGAGCGTCAGCGTGCGGACGTTCTCCCACAGGCGCATCAGATATTCGAAGTCGCGCTTGATCTCGACCTTGGTGCGGTTGGCACCTGCGGTACGCAGGATCACGCCCATGCCCTGCGGCACTTCGAGGCCGCGGGCGATTTCCTTCAGACGCTTGCGGTCGGTCGGCTGGGTGATCTTGCGGGAAATCCCGCCGCCGCGCGCCGTGTTCGGCATCAGGACCGAGTAACGGCCGGCGAGCGACAGATAGGTCGTGAGCGCTGCACCCTTGTTGCCGCGTTCTTCCTTGGCAACCTGCACCAGCAGGATCTGCCGGCGCTTGATCACTTCCTGGATGCGATACTGCTTGCGCGGCTTGCGCACGACGCGATCCGGAACCTCTTCCATGGCGTCTTCAGCGCCAACGGATTCGATTTCTTCCTTTTCCTCGATGTGATCGTCGTCATCATCGTCGCCGTCATCATCGTCGCGACGGCCGCCACGGCGTCCGCCGGCTTCTTCGGAAATCTCGTCCATGTCGACCATGGCAGCGATCGTGCCGCCTTCGACGTCATCAGAACCTTCGCTGCCTTCTTCGGCTGCGGTCTCCTCTGCGGCGGCCTTCTTGGCACGCGGCTTGCGGACACGCTTCGGCTTGGCCTTGGCCACAGGCTCTTCGGCTGCGGCTTCGCTCTCGCCTTCGACGACGGCTGTCGCGGCGACATCTGCATCGGCCTCAGCCGCCAGTTCGGCTGCCACGTCATCGACGATCGCCGAGGTGACGGAGTTGGTGGTGTTGATGCCGATGTCGGGCTGATCTTGCTGGGCAGGGTCGTTGAAGACCTCATCGCCTTCGACGTCGTTTTCCTTGCGGTGCTCTTCGGCTTCCGCACGAAGCAGTGCCTGACGGTCGGCGAGGGGGATCTGATAGTAGTCGGGGTGAATTTCGGCGAAAGCCAGGAAGCCGTGACGGTTGCCGCCGTAATCGACGAAAGCGGCCTGCAGCGAGGGCTCGACCCTCGTTACCTTCGCCAGATAGATGTTGCCGCGTATCTGCTTCTTGTGTTGGGATTCGAAGTCGAATTCTTCAATACGGTTACCGCGAACGACGACAACGCGCGTCTCTTCTTCGTGAGACGCGTCGATTAGCATTTTGTCTGCCATTTAAGCTGTGCTCCTCGGCGCCCTCGGTCGGTGGTCCACCCGCGCGCTGAACTTTAAAGCGGCTGGAACCTAGCGGACTGTGCGCCGGATATAGATGTGGACGCACGGAGGACCGGGTTTGCAACATACGGACGGACAGCGGGACACTTTCTGATCCCGATCCGTTCCTGGTTATGTAAACCTGTTGCAAAGACATCAAAAACCGTACGTCAACGACAATGATATGAACCCCACGGGGCCCGATGAATGCTCGGTAAAGAGCTGATGGTGGAGAGCCACCGATGATGTGCCGACCTTGTCGGCGTGTTGAACCAGTTTCAGGAAAAAATGCGGCGACGGCAGATGAATGTCCGGTTGAACAGGCGCCAATTCCATTATCTGAGGTTGGCAGCCGTGGGCGGAATTCTATCCCGTTTGCACTTTTATCCCTCGTGTGCCTTGTATGTTTTCTACGTCACAATAGCAAGAGCAAACGGATTTATGCCATAATGGCAGTGAATTAGAGACATTGCCTCTGTGCGCGTGATTCCGAGGGTGAAAGCGGTTCCGAACCGCAATTTCGACGCTCATCGGGCCGACAGGACGAGGCATGCGGCGGACAATTGCAGAAAATGGCGAAGCGTGCGGCTTGTGATTTGTATCACAGTTGTGACGTTGCCGCGACGGGGGCAGGATTTGACAAGAGCATTGGCGGTGCCGGCGGGGCGAAAACCTGCGCTTTGGGCCCGAATCGGTCTGGCGGCGCTCGTCTGGCTGGCGCCGATTGCGCCTGTCGTCGGCACGGCCCATACCGTAACCGCTGAGCCTCCTGTCGAGCGTCTCGTAGCCTATGGCGCGCGCATCGCTGGAGACGAGGCGCGGACCCGCATCGTTCTCGATTTCGATCGCGCACCGACGATCGCCACCCGCTACATCGCCAACCCCGACCGGATCGTCGTCGACCTTCCGGCCACGGCCTTTGCCTTCGCGGAAGGCGACTTGAAGGCGACCGGACTGTTCAGTGACATCCGTTATGGGTCTATGGATTCCACCTCTGCCCGTCTGGTCCTGACGGCGGCACGTCCCGCACGGCTTGCAGCCGCCACCGTGATGCCGAACGAGGCCGAAGGCGGCTATCGGCTGGTGCTTGATGCCGAACTGGTTCCTGCCCAGGACTTCGCAGCCCTCGCGTCGGGCCAGGCCTGGAGCGAACCGCAAGAAGCAGCTTCGTCCACGAGCGCGCTGCCGGTTGCGGCAGCCGCGACCGACGAATTCGTCATTGCGATCGACGCTGGCCATGGCGGGATCGATGCCGGCGCCACAGGGGCGTCCACCAAGGCGGCAGAGAAGGACATCACGCTCGCCTTTGCCAAGATCTTGAATGAAAAGCTGAAGGGGCAGCCCGGCATCCGCGCCGTGATGACGCGTGACGCCGACAAATTCCTGTCGCTCTCCGAGCGCGTGCTGATTGCGAGGCAGAAGGGCGCGGATCTCCTGATCTCGCTGCACGCCGACACGCTGCGCCAGGCGGACATCCGGGGAGCCACCGTCTATACAATCTCGGACAAGGCCTCCGACCACATGGCGGCCCAGCTGGCGGAGCGCGAGAACTTTTCCGACACCATCGGCGGGGTGCAACTGCCGACGGAAACCGAGGCGGAGGTGGGGGATATCCTGCTTGACCTGACCCGCCGGGAGACGCAGGCTTTCTCGATCGCCATGGCCCAGGCCGTGGTCGGATCCTTCGAGGGGCAGATCTCGCTGATCAACAATCCCCATCGCCACGCCGGCTTCCGCGTGCTGCAGGCGCCTGATGTGCCCTCCATTCTTCTCGAGCTCGGATTCCTGTCGAACAAGGAAGACGAAAAGCTCCTGCTCGACCCGGCCTGGCGCGACAGGGTGGCCGATCTTCTGGTCGAGGCGATCAAGCGCTATCGCGAGCCGCAGTTCGCCAATGGCGGTTAGGCAACATCCGCCGAGGGAACCTGTGGTCGAGGCGGATTTCTACCGCTAACGGCCCTATTTTCCTCACATTGTCTCCGTTACTCCGATGTAGGTTACGCAAAGGTGAGCGATCTCGAATCGCGGGGCCTTACACGTGAAGTCCGCATGTCTTGCCATCCACCGCATGACGTGCAAAACGCCACAGGGTATGCGAAGCTCTAAAAAAAGGGCGCGCGAACCTGAAGCAGAGCCGGTAGCGGAAACATGATCAGACTGATTGGATATCTCTTCGGATTGGCGTCCGTGCTTGCGCTCGGCGTCGCGGCGGTTGTTGCCGTCTATCTGATAGGTGTGACCAAGGACCTGCCGGACTACGAGGTTCTCGCCAGCTATTCGCCGCCGGTAACGACCCGCATTCATGCCGGCAACGGCGCGCTTGTGGCCGAATATGCCCGCGAGCGCCGGCTGTTCCTGCCGATCCAGGCGATCCCGGACCGCGTCAAGGCGGCTTTCCTTTCCGCTGAAGACAAGAATTTCTACAACCATCCTGGCGTCGACATCACCGGCCTGGGCCGCGCGATCCTGGTGAACGTGCAGAACCTCGGGTCTGGCCGTCGCCCGGTGGGCGCTTCGACGATCACCCAGCAGGTGGCAAAGAACTTCCTTCTGTCGTCCGACCAGACCATGGACCGCAAGATCAAGGAAGCGATCCTCTCCTTCCGCATCGAGCAGGCCTATTCGAAGGACAAGATCCTCGAACTCTATCTGAACGAGATCTTCTTCGGCCTGAACGCCTATGGCATCGCCGGCGCAGCGCTCACCTATTTCGACAAGTCGGTGACTGAACTCACCATCGCCGAGACAGCCTATCTCGCAGCCCTGCCGAAGGGGCCGAACAACTACCATCCCTTCCGCCGCACCGAGGCGGCGATTGAGCGCCGCAACTGGGTCATCGACCGCATGGTCGAAAATGGTTTCGTTGTCCGGGAAGAGGGTGAGGAGGCGAAGAAGGAACCGCTCGGCGTCAATCTGCGTCGCACCGGCTCCTCGCTCTTCGCGTCCGACTATTACGCCGAGGAAGTCCGCCGCCAGATCATCGAGAAATATGGTGACAAGGCACTTTACGAAGGTGGCCTTTCGGTCCGCACCTCGCTCGACCCGAAAATGCAGATCGCAGCCCGCAAGGCCTTGCAATCGGCCCTCTTGACCTACGATCAGCGTCGCGGCTTCCGTGAGCCGATTAAGACCATTTCGCTGGACGGCGACTGGGGCGTTCCGCTCGCCGAAATCTCCGGGCTTGCCGACGTGCCGGAATGGAAGGTCGCCGTCGTGCTCGACGTCGTCGCCGATGGCGTCGATATCGGCCTGCAGCCGGCCAAGGAAGGCGGTGGTCAGGTCGTCGCCGAGCGGGTTCGTGGCCGCATTGCACCCGATGACATGGAATGGGCCTTCCGCTCCGCGAGCGCCGATCGGAAGTCGACCAAGTCGCCCGTCGGTGTCCTCAATCCAGGTGATGTGGTCTATGTCGAGGCCAAGGAAGAGGGTTCAAGTGCCTACCGTCTCCGCCAGTTGCCGAAGGTCCAGGGCGGTCTCGTCGCCATGGACCCGCATACCGGCCGCGTGCTGGCACTTGCCGGTGGCTTCTCATACGCCCAGTCCGAATTCAACCGCGCGACACAGGCGATGCGTCAGCCGGGTTCGTCCTTCAAGCCCTTTGTCTACGCGGCCGCTCTCGACACCGGTTACACCCCGGCGTCGGTCATCATGGATGCGCCCGTCGAATTCGTCTCCGGCGGCCAGGTCTGGCGTCCGCAGAACTATGGCGGCGGATCGGCCGGCCCACAGACCCTGCGCCTCGGCATCGAGAAGTCGCGTAACCTGATGACGGTCCGCCTCGCCAACGACATGGGCATGAACCTCGTCGCCGAATATGCCGAACGCTTCGGCATCTACAACAAGATGAACCCGGTGCTTGCCATGTCGCTCGGCTCGGGCGAAACCACGGTGATGCGCATGGTCTCCGCCTACGCCGTGTTTGCCAATGGCGGCAAGCAGATCAAGCCGACACTGATTGACCGCATTCAGGACCGTCACGGCAAGACTATCTTCCGCCACGAGGACCGCATCTGCGAGGCCTGCAACGCGGAGCGCTTTACCGGCCAGGAAGAGCCTGTCGTCGTCGACAACCGCGAACAGGTTCTCGATCCGATGACCGCCTACCAGATCACCTCGATGATGGAAGGTGTTGTGACCCGCGGTACGGCAGGCGGCAAGATCAAGCTCGACCGCCCCGTTGCTGGCAAGACCGGTACGTCGAATGACGAAAAAGATGCCTGGTTCGTCGGGTATACCCCCGATCTGGTCGCCGGCGTTTATATCGGTTTCGATCAGCCGGCGCCCATGGGGCGTGGCTCGACCGGTGGTTCGCTTGCAGCCCCCGTCTTCAATGACTTCATGCAGATGGCGACGGCCGACACCCCACCCGGCCAGTTCTTCGTGCCCGCCGGCATGAGCTTCATTCCGGTCAACAGAACCACTGGCATGTTCGCCTATGAGGGCGAGCCGGACACGATCATCGAGGCCTTCAAGCCCGGCACGGGTCCGGCCGACACGCTCTCGATCATCGGCATGGACGGCTACGCGCCGCCAGAAGAAATTCTGCGCGACTCGCCGCAGGCCAACCAGGCAGTGACCTCGGGTTCCGGCGGCCTGTTCTAACCCTCATATGACCATCAGTCGCGACCCGGCCCTTTACATCAGGGCCGGGCGCAACTATGCGGAAGACCAGATTTTCACCAGTTTCAGAGGTTGAGAACCGAACGCATGCGTAATGAAATCGAGAATGTCGTCGACGAAATCAAGCAGGCCATAAGCCTGCTGAGGAGGCATCTTTGACTGGGACCAGGCGATAAGACGACTGGACTGGTTGAACAACAAGGCCGAGGATCCGAACCTCTGGAACGATGCCCAGGAAGCCCAGAAGCTGATGCGCGAGCGCCAGCAGCTGGATGACAGCATTGCTGGCGTAAAGCGGCTCGAACAGGCGATGAATGACAACATCGAGCTGATCGAGATGGGCGAGGAAGAGGGCGATGAAAGCGTCGTCAAGGACGCCGAAGACCAGCTGAAGGCCCTGAAGACGGAAGCGGCGCGCCGCCAGGTCGAGGCCATGCTGTCTGGCGAAGCCGACGGCAACGACACCTATATCGAAGTCCATTCCGGCGCCGGCGGCACGGAAAGCCAGGACTGGGCGAACATGCTTCTGCGCATGTATACCCGCTGGGCAGAGCGCTCGGGCTTCAAGGTTGAAGTGCTGGAAGTGCATGACGGCGAAGAGGCCGGCATCAAGTCCGCGACCATCCTGGTCAAGGGCCACAATGCCTATGGCTGGATGAAAACCGAATCGGGCGTGCACCGTCTGGTCCGCATCTCGCCCTATGATTCGAACGCCCGTCGCCACACTTCGTTTTCGTCCATCTGGGTTTATCCCGTGGTCGACGATTCGATCCAGATCGACATCAACGAGAGCGATTGCCGCATCGATACCTTCCGCTCCTCAGGCGCCGGCGGCCAGCACGTCAACACGACCGATTCGGCCGTGCGCATCACCCATATTCCGACCGGCATCGCGGTTGCCTGCCAGCAGGAACGGTCGCAGCACAAGAACAAGGCCAAGGCCTGGGACATGCTGCGCGCCCGCCTTTACGAGGTCGAGCTGAAGAAGCGCGAAGAATTGGCCAATGCCGAAGCGGCCTCCAAGACGGATATCGGCTGGGGTCACCAGATCCGCTCCTACGTTCTGCAGCCCTACCAGCTGGTCAAGGACCTGCGCACAGGCGTCGAAAGCACCGATCCGGATAGCGTCCTGAACGGTGAGCTTAACGAGTTCATGGAAGCCGCTCTCGCCCACCGCATCAGCGGCAAGGCATCTGAGGTTTCCGACATCGACTGATCAGATCGGTCAATGGACATCAAAAAGGCGGGGCACCGGGTGCTCCGCCTTTTTTCATGCCGATACCTTGCTCGCCACCCCAGGCGTATCCCCGGCCTGAGCACCCGCCACGGTGTGGCGTATCGCTGTGAAGGACTTCGCAAATCCGAGAAAGGTCTCCGTGCAGATCGAGGCGTCCGGGAACAGGTGCTGCATCTGACGCCGATCCAGCAGGCTCGCATCCTCCAACGCGCCCATGGCCTCGTCGAGGTTGGCGGCCTTCGGATAAAATCCCGTGCGCATCATCAGATGTGTCCGATACCGCATCGGGTTGGGTAGCCAGTGGATGAAGGGCAGCCTCGCATGCGGTTCGATCGGGAAAGAAAAGCTCGGTGTCTGGATCGCGTAGGATGGCGCAAGCCGTCTGACTTCAGCGGCGAAGGCCCGCTTCCTGGCCCAGGATCCCACATGCTCGATCACCGAGTTGGAGAAGACGATATCGAAGGCATTGTCTTCGAACATCGGAAGCGAGCAGGCATCGCCGATCGTGGTTTTCACGCCTGGCAGATGGCCGCCCTGGTTCTCGGACTGGTCCGCAACGTTGATGCATTCGACCGAAGTGTGCGCCAGATCGAGCTGGTATTGCCATGTCTGCCAGAACTCGGCAGTCCCTCCAAGATCGATGATGCGGCAGGTGCCCTTCGTCCGAACGACATCGTCGATCATTCGTCCAAGTTGTTCGATGCGTCTGCGACGGAACCGATTGCCCGAAGAAGTCGGGGAAATGTTGAGCATAAAGGGTTCCTGACGCTGGCAGAGAAGGAAACCCATAGGCAATTCGTGTTGTGCTTGTAAATCTGATGCTTAATGCTTGGTTAACGCAGCATCAGTTGCTCGCGCGTTCCACCTTGATGTCGCCGAGTTCGTCGATCAGCACTGTCCATTCCTCGACACGATCGGTTTCCGGCGAAGTCTTGAGATAGACGGTGGCAAAGAATCCGGGCGTTGCCGCAACTCCGGTCATGCTTTCGGGACGAATGCCGGTGACATAGGGCTTGATGGCCGTGAATTCTTCGAGCTCGACGCTCTCGACAAGCCTGAGCCCGCCTTCGCCAGAGGCGATCATCTGCAGATGGAGGCGGGCGGTTCGGTCCTGCTGGCGGATCGCGACGAGCTTGTAATAGCCGCGTTCGCCGGCTTCAACCGGCGCCTCGACATCAGCCGCACCTTCCGCCCCTGATTCCCAATAGCCGCCGCTGATCACAAAGGTTGCCGTCACCGGCAGCGCACTGATCTCGTCCGCGATGACGGGAGCGGAAAACAGGATAGGGGCCAGTAGGGCGGAGACGGTGAGAACCTTCATCGGGAACCTCAATCGGAAAACTGTTCGGCAATGATCCGGTCCGACCAGGAGCGATCGGGATCCGACAGGATACGCGCCGTCGTGTCTTCCGATTGCGCTATCTCTACCCGAAGAACCGATTTGACCTCGGTATGGTCGGCCACCGCATTGACCGGCCGCTTCTCCGGCTCCAGCACCTCCAGCACCACGGTCACCTTGTCGGGCAGCAGCGCTCCACGCCAGCGTCGTGGCCGGAACGCACTGACGGGTGTCAGCGCCAGAAGCGGTGCCTCGAGCGGCAGGATCGGCCCATGGGCGGAAAGATTGTAGGCGGTCGAACCCACCGGCGTCGCCACCATCAGACCGTCACAGATCAGTTCCTCGAGCCGTACCTGTCCGTCGACAATCACCCGGAGCTTGGCTGCCTGATAGGACTGCCGGAGCACCGAGACCTCGTTGATCGCCAATGCGAAGGAGACCGACCCGTCCGAATTACTCGTGGTCATCTTCAGCGGATGAAATTCGTTCTCGACCGACGCCGAGATCCGCTCGGGAAGATTGTCGGTCGAATAGTCGTTCATCAGGAAGCCGACGGAGCCGCGATTCATGCCGTAGATCAGCTTGCCGGTGTTCATCGTGTCATGCAGCGTCTGCAGCATGAAGCCATCGCCGCCGAGGGCCACAATGACGTCGGCCTCGGCCGGCTCGGTATGGCCGTAGCGACGAATCAGCTCATTGCGCGAAGCCTGGGCTTCGTCCGTATTGGAGGCGATGAAGGCGAGCGACCGGAACGTGCGAGACATGGCGAGCCCTGATGAAATGTCGCCAAGTGGTACATGACATCTACCTGTAACCACAAGCCGTTTTGCCCCGGAATTGGTTCGGCGCGCCGGCGGGCGAAGCATTTGGCCTGCGGTCACTTATTCACCATTTCCGCTAACCCTGGCCCGATTTTTTGCTTTACCGCAAACCGATTTCCGCCTAAACACCCCGCACTGCCCTTGTAGCTCAGTTGGTAGAGCACCTGATTTGTAATCAGGGGGTCGCGGGTTCGAACCCTGCCGGGGGCACCACTTCTCACCACACATTTTCGTTTTTCCCATTGTCCTAACAGGCACTTGTTTGGCATGGTCTCGGCCGACAGCCGATGGAGATCCGATGCGCAAGACATTTCATGCCGGTCTGGCTTTGGCCGCGACTGCCTTGTTTCTGCTGCCGGCCGAGAGCCGGGCTGCCGACATCAAATATGCATGTGAAGACGGCACCTCGCTCACCGTTGCGTTCAGCGACGCGCAAGCCGAGGTGACGATCCCCGACGGCACGAAGATCGGGCTGCCGCAGCAGCAGGCGGCGAGCGGCTTCTGGTATTCGAATGGCCGCTACGAGATGCGCGGCAAGGGCGAGGAAATACAGTTTGCCATCGGCCGCATGGCGCCGGTCACCTGCCGCAATGCCGGCGAGGCGGCGGGTAAGTTCGATCGCGCCACGCGCGCCGAGGTCGAGCTCGCCGAAAAGGACACCGGCTTTGACATCAAGGGCAAGCTCACCTGCCTGCGCTATCCCAACTTCGCCTTGAAAGAACTCGACCTCGGCGAAAAGGGTGCAGCAGGGATCTACATCGCGTCGTCCGAGGGCCCCTGCCAGCTCAATCCGACGCTCGACCGCAAGATAGAGGACGACACGGCCGGCTATCTCTGGGGTGCTGTCGGTCCCTATGCCTTCTTCCGCGGTGCCGATGGCTTGAATGGCGGCCTGCCATTCGTCGTCTATGACGCCCGCACTGGTGCACGACTGATTGAGGATCTGATTGCCGGCGATTTTGCCGCTCTCTCCCTGGTCGGAGAGGAGCTTACCCTGCGCTATCGCCGCACCTATGCCGCTTCCTGTTCCTTGCTGGCGG
Source organism: Rhizobium sp. R86522 (assembly GCF_042466255.1). Taxonomy (NCBI): domain Bacteria; kingdom Pseudomonadati; phylum Pseudomonadota; class Alphaproteobacteria; order Hyphomicrobiales; family Rhizobiaceae; genus Rhizobium; species Rhizobium sp. R86522. The sequence goes on along the minus strand of NZ_JAXHBX010000001.1, from coordinate 1,958,170 downwards.
CTCCGGAGACCTGTGCTGCGACCATCCGCCAGGAGCTTGGTCTCGCTGCCGATCGTCCCATGCCCGATTGCCGCCCCGCCTATCAGCCGGCAATCGACGCCGATCCGGACGCTGCCAAAGCGATCGAAGCCTGGCCAAGCGTCATCGACTATCCGGTCGAGCGCAAACTTTCAGCATCCGGTACGTCCTTCGTTGCCGTGGATGGCGACCTCGTCTGCCGTCCTTCCATGTGAAGGTGAGGGCCGGCAGCTTCCCGTTCAGTCTTCGGCATCGAGCCGCGCGGCATCCTGTATGTCGCGCAACAGGTCGGGCAGGGCGGCCTGCACGCGGTTCCAGCTCGGCATGAAGGGCGTGGCATTCGGATTGTCGAGATAGACCTGGCCCGCCTCGATCAGGTTCGCCGCAAACAGCTCGACAGCCTGTTCCTCGCGATGCCGGTCGGTGGTGAGCCCGTTCATCCGGGCATCGTGGTAATAGGTTTCCACCAGATCGAGTGCCGTCCTGTAATAGGTGGCCTTGAGCGTCCGGAAGGCGTCATTGCCGAACACGACCCCGTCGGTCGCGAGCTTGCGGTAGAGCGCCTTGGTGATGTCTACAGACATGCGCGACAGACCCTTGGCCGCATCCTCGGGCGAGAGCGGCTGGTGCTTGTGGTCATATGAATCGGCAATATCCACCTGGCAGATCGACTGGGTCGAGTAGTTGCGCCACATTTCCGAGAGGACGCCGATCTCCAGCCCCCAGTCGGAAGGAATCCGGATATCGGAGAGGATCTGGGTCTGCATGGCAAACTCGCCGGCGAGCGGATAGCGGAATGCCTTGAGGAAGTCGATATAGGGGTGGTGTCCGATGACCTTTTCCAGGCTGAGCAGCAGCGGCGTGACCAGCAGCCTTGTCACGCGACCATTGAGCGATCGGTCGGCGATGCGCGGATAATATCCCTTGGAGAAAACGTAAGGAAAACGCGGATTGGCGACGGGATAGACGAGCCGTGCCAGCATGTCGCGCGAATAGGTGGTGATATCGCAGTCATGCAGGGCAACCACGCCGGCCTGCCGGGCGGCCAACACATACCCCATGCAGAACCAGACATTGCGTCCCTTGCCGGGCTGGTCGGGCGAAAGGGCCTCGGCCTTCAGTTTCTCGTCGACGGCACGCAGCCGGGGCCCGTCATGCCAGAGAATCGTATGCTTCTGCGGCAGCCGCGAGAAGTATTGCTTCGCATGGCGGAACTGCTGTTGGTCGGCCTGGTCGAGGCCAATGACGATCTCGGATATGTAGGGTGCCTGCGACAGCTCGGATACGATGTGTTCGAGGGCAGGGGCCTCAAGTTCGGAATAGAGCGATGGCAGGATCAGCGTGATCGGTCGCGAGGCGGAAAAGACGGTGAGCTCTTTCTCCATCCGTTCCAGCGATCGCTCCCTGAGATTGTGCAGGGTGGCAACCACGCCGTTCTGGTGAAAATCCGCCATGTCTAAATCCTTTCGTGATGAAGCCGGTTGCGGCCGACTCAGAGAAACCCCGTGGCAACGAGTTGGTGGATCATGATGTTCCAGCCCTCCGGGCCGAATTGTTCCGAGCGCAGGATAAAGCCCCGTTCTTCCCGCTCTGTGACGGGCAGGGCCTTGTGTGCGGGATTGGCGATGATGATGCCGCAATCGGCGGCTTCCAGCATCGCAAGATCGTTCGGCGCATCGCCGAGCGCGACTGTGCGGATTATCTCGCCGCCGTTGAGGCGCTGGTAATGTGCGACGACCTCGGCCATGCGCTCGGCCTTGGAGGTCTTGGGCATCAAGGTGAAGAAGCGTCCGCCCTGCACGGCGCTGAAACCTTGCGCGTCAAGCAGCGCGATAAATGCCTGCCTCTGCACCTCGGTGCCGGTAAAGCGCCCCGGCTCGGAAAAGTGCCGTTGGCGAGCAAGTTCGGCTGCGGTGAATGGCAGCCCGGTCTCAGAGGCGACCCGCGCAACGTCCCAGTCACCAAAGCCTTCGAAGCAGGCGCCGAGCTCCTTAGGTAATTCCCTAAGAAAAGAACGCAGGTCGCTGTAAGGACTCTGCAAATTCCCCTTGGAGAAGGCTGTTTCCGTATCAAGTCCAACGACGCCCGCGCCGTTTTCGACGATCATCGGATGGGTAATGCCGATCGCTTCCGCGATCGGTCGCATCTCTGCTTCTGTCTTGCTGCTGGCGAGAATGACGGGAATGCCGCGTAACGCCAGTAGATCGAGCGCCGGCCGCGCCGCCTCGAAGGAATAGCTGTCGTGATCGAGCAGCGTTCCGTCGAGATCGGTGAAGACGAGCTTCATCAGCCCTTGGCCGCCAGATGCTGGCGTGAGGCGTAGAGTGCAATCGCCGCCGCATTGGAGACGTTGAGCGACTTGATGGTGCCGGGCATGTCGAGGCGTGCGAGTGCCGATACGGTTTCACGCGTCTTCTGTCGCAAGCCCTTGCCTTCGGACCCGAGCACCAGCGCAATGCGGTCGCCGGTGAGCGTGCCTTCCATCGGGGCCGGTCCTTCCGAATCGAGCCCAACCGAGAAGAAGCCGAGCTTGTGCAACTCGCCTAGTGCATCCGAAAGGTTGGTGACCTGGATATAGGGGATGAGTTCCAGCGCGCCGGAAGCCGACTTCGCCAGCACGCCCGATTCCGTCGGGCTGTGCCGCTGTGTGGTGATGACAGCACCCGCATCGAAGGCGACCGCCGAGCGCATGATCGCGCCGACATTGTGGGGATCGGTCACCTGGTCGAGCACGAGGATCAGCGGGCTGTCTTTCAATGCTTCCAGTCGGCGCGGGGGAAGCGGACGGGTTTCCAGCATGACGCCCTGATGAATAGCTTCGGGACCAAGGATCTTGTCGAGGTCCTGCGGCGTCACCGTCTCGAAGGGGATGCCGAAGTTTTCCACAGAGGAGATCTCGAGCCTGACGAGCGCATTCTGTGTCGCCGAAAGCTTGATCAGCTTGCGCTCGGGATTGTCGAGGGCGGCGCGCACGGTATGCAGTCCGTAGAGCAGGACCTGTTCGGGTGCAAGTTTCGGCGGCGTCCAGTCTGCATTGCTCTTGCGTGGCTTCTGCGGCCCCGGCGTCGGGATTTCGCCCCGCTCACGCTTGGCATCGCGCACCTGTCGGCGCAGCGTCGCATAATGAGTGTCACGGGCGGTTTTTTCGGTTTTCGGATCTTTGGCCATGCGCCCTTATAGCGGCGGGCAGGGGACGGGCATAGACCCAGGCAGAAAATCCCCTGTGTGTCCGGGCATGTGTCTGGCCTATGAAACTTTTCGGAATTTTTCGTCAAACTTCGTGTTGACATGAGCCGGTTGGGCCGTCATATACCCGCCGCAGATCAGGGGGCGACGCACTCTGGTCTGGACTAGAAAGCTTGGTCGCCAGATCCGGACGAAAGAATGGAGAGATGCCCGAGTGGTTAAAGGGGACGGACTGTAAATCCGTTGGCTCAGCCTACGTTGGTTCAAATCCAACTCTCTCCACCATTCGTCCTCGGATCTGAAAATGCGGGTATAGCTCAATGGTAGAGCAGCAGCCTTCCAAGCTGAATACACGGGTTCGATTCCCGTTACCCGCTCCAGACACCTTCCGATCCTAACGTTCGAATTTCAAACGGTTTTCCGGCGCTGCTTCGCCTTGCGTGAAGTGCTTTGCGCAGCTGCAGGATTCGGCTGTGGAAACCGTGCGTTTCGGCCTCCGGAAGGCTTGTTATTTAACGCTTGCGCATTGCGCATGAAAGCCTTAAACGGCGGGACCAAACCGGTTCGCCGGGGCAACCCCGTTTCGTTCACAGGAAGCATTCAAATGGCAAAGAGTAAGTTTGAGCGCAACAAGCCGCACGTCAACATCGGCACGATCGGCCACGTCGACCACGGCAAGACGTCTCTGACGGCAGCGATCACCAAGTATTTCGGTGAGTTCAAGGCCTATGACCAGATCGACGCCGCTCCGGAAGAAAAGGCACGCGGCATCACCATCTCGACGGCGCACGTCGAGTATGAGACGCCTGCCCGTCACTACGCGCACGTCGACTGCCCCGGCCACGCCGACTACGTCAAGAACATGATCACCGGTGCAGCGCAGATGGACGGCGCGATCCTGGTTTGCTCGGCCGCTGACGGCCCGATGCCGCAGACCCGCGAGCACATCCTGCTCGCCCGTCAGGTTGGCGTTCCCGCGATCGTCGTCTTCCTCAACAAGGTTGACCAGGTCGACGACGCCGAACTGCTCGAGCTCGTTGAACTTGAAGTTCGCGAACTTCTGTCGTCCTACGACTTCCCGGGCGACGACATCCCGGTCGTCAAGGGTTCGGCTCTGGCCGCTCTTGAAGATTCGAACAAGACGATCGGTGAAGACGCGATCCGCGAGCTGATGGCTCAGGTTGACGCCTACATCCCGACGCCTGAGCGTCCGATCGACCAGCCGTTCCTGATGCCGATCGAAGACGTGTTCTCGATCTCTGGCCGTGGTACGGTTGTGACGGGTCGCGTTGAGCGCGGTATCGTCAAGGTCGGCGAAGAAATCGAAATCGTCGGCATCCGTCCGACGACGAAGACGACCTGCACGGGCGTTGAAATGTTCCGCAAGCTGCTCGATCAGGGCCAGGCTGGCGACAACATCGGCGCACTTCTGCGTGGCGTGACCCGCGATGCGGTTGAGCGTGGCCAGATCCTGTGCAAGCCCGGCTCTGTCAAGCCGCACAAGAAGTTCATGGCAGAAGCCTACATCCTGACGAAGGAAGAAGGCGGTCGTCATACGCCGTTCTTCACCAACTATCGTCCGCAGTTCTACTTCCGTACGACGGACGTGACCGGCATCGTGTCGCTTCCGGAAGGCACGGAAATGGTTATGCCGGGCGACAACGTCACGGTTGAAGTCGAGCTGATCGTTCCGATCGCGATGGAAGAAAAGCTGCGCTTCGCTATCCGCGAAGGCGGCCGTACCGTCGGCGCCGGCATCGTCGCTTCGATCATCGAGTAATCGGTGATCTGATCGATCGATAAGAATAAAGAGGCCTCGCTGGAAACAGCGGGGCCTTTTCCGTTATGGATTATCTTATGCTCATCACGCCTCAGCAGACCGATGTGATCCGAAGCTTCCGTCACGAGATGAGGCTGGCGGGGTGCTGGGGTGCGTGTTTCGAGGTCGCTTGCTTTATCGAACATCAGTTTGACTGGCGCCGCATCGATGGCGTGTATGAGTTGCCCGACGGACGCCCGATCTTTCTGCACTCATGGAACATGATGTCGGACGGCACCCTGGTGGATGGTACCGCAGATCAATTCGGGGAAGGACGCGACATCGCGATCCATCCGTGCGGCAGCCCTGACCACTTAAGATACAGAGACAGATACACCGCAGCTCACAATCCCTTGAAAACGTCCTGGCTCGCTACGCGGCCCTATAGCGGTGTACCCGATCAGACTTTCTGGGATGATGAGGAAGCCCGCCGAACACTGGCTCCAGGTTGGTGGATATCGGAGCCTCAGCCCTACGTCGCATGGTTCAAGAGTGGCGCGACCATGTATCCGATGTTCAGGACAATGCGAGAGCGCTACCGCCAGCGTGGCTATGAAATTGCTAGTCTGGAATGAGGGGCCTCAAGCCCGCTGCAGCAGCTGCTCTTCGGCAAGCCGCAGGAGATCCGTCACCAGGTAGCCGTTGATAGTTAGTCCCGTCAGATCGCATTCGGCAATCGACGTGCCGGCGAGGCTGGCGAATTGGATGGTGCTGCCGTTGAGGTCGACATGGGTGAGGCTTGCCGCATGCATCACCACATTCTCCATGACCGCGGCATTCATCGCCACATTGCGGATCACCATCTGCTCGGCATTGGCATCTGTGATCAGGCTCCGGCCGAGGTCCACGTTGCTGAACACGGCTTCCTTGAGCGAGACGTCGCTGAAGCGGGCTTCCGACAGGTCGGCATCGTCGAACTCGGAACCGGGCAGGGCGGCATTGCTGATACGGATCATGGCTGTCCTCCGCGAGGGCTCAAGGCCAAGTATCAGCCAAAGCCGAGAACATGGCAAGCGGGCGCCCGGCGCCACTCCTGGACCCGTAACGTCTGGAAACTCCTGACCTCCTCTCTGCATGGCTTCCATGCGCGCTTGCTACTTCTCGTCTGATTCCCCCTCGGTTACTTCTGAAACCATCCTGATTCGCCCAGGCCTGCCGTTGGCTGTGCCCCACATATCGGACGAACTGCCGATGGCCCGCTCACCTCTTGCTACCTGGTTGCTGATTGCGCTGCCCCTCTGGCCTTGGGCGGCTGCGGCCGAGGAAGGCGCCTTTCTGTGGAATGCCACGGGCTCTGCGGACGATCTTGGTATCGGCACCGGTGTCGCCCTCGATATGCCCGGGCGCCCTCGGCTCGGCGCCGAATCGAACCTGCGTCGTGCCACCCGCACCGATTCGGGCACGACTCATCCGCCCATGCGCCTCTGGGGTGAGGTTGATCTGCGCAAGACTGCGCCAAACCCCGCCTCTGTCGGCCTCACGGTCGATCTCGTGAGCGGTGCAGCCCGCGCAGCACTCCGCCAACACCGCGCCCTCGTGGACGAGGGCCCGGCGACGCTCTCGCACGACCGCGCACTGGAGGCGGGACGCCGCCATGATGGCGAAGCGGTGTTTGTCCGCGCCAGAATCTCCGGCTTTTCCTCGGCGGGATAGACACCACCGTGACCGGCAGTGTGGTGATGGACAGTGCCGCGCCATTTCATGCCGAACTGGCTGTCGAGAAGCGCCTGTGGCCCGGCATCAAGCTGCGCGCGGTCATTTCCGATATCGCGCACGAACCTGCCGCACGGGTCAATGCGCGGTTTGAGCGGCAGTGGTGAGCGATGCCATTGACCGCTCTGTGAAAAGCAGAAAAAAGACACTTGCCAATCCGGCGCGCCCGCCTTAAAGGGTGCTCCATGCCTCGGACGGGAACGTTCCGGTCCGATGTAAGGCTTAGGGGTATAGCTCAGTTGGTAGAGCGGCGGTCTCCAAAACCGCAGGTCGTCGGTTCAAGCCCGGCTGCCCCTGCCAAGTCGCACGGCGCGCATCATGCTGCGACGAGCATAAGGATCTGGCAAAGCCGAAAGAGTGCTGGAGACGATTTCCTCTTGTGAAAAGGGGAATCGGTCTCTATGTAGGGTTCAAACAGACACGCGGTGCGTGGGGCTGACGAAGGTCGGCTTTACGCGCCGTAAATGCGTGGGCAATAAATGGCATCCAAGGGTAATCCATTCGCGTTTCTGCAGCAGGTTCGCTCCGAGACGTCCAAGGTGACGTGGCCCTCGCGTCGCGAGACCACGATTTCGACGCTCATGGTCCTGGCGATGGTGTTTTTCGCTGCGCTGTTTTTCTTCGGCGCGGACCAGCTGATAAGCTGGTTGCTTGGCCTTGTGCTGAGCGTCGGCAATTAATCGGGCGGAGACGAACATGGCGGCACGTTGGTACATCGTCCACGCGTATTCTAATTTTGAGAAGAAGGTCGCGGAAGACATCGAGAACAAGGCCAAGCAGAAGGGTCTTGATCATCTCTTCGAAAAGATCCTCGTTCCGACCGAAAAGGTCGTCGAGGTTCGTCGCGGCCGCAAGGTGGATAGCGAGCGCAAGTTCTTCCCGGGCTACGTCATGGTGCGGGCAAACCTGACCGACGAAGCCTACCACCTGATCAAGAATACCCCGAAGGTCACGGGTTTCCTCGGTTCCGACAACAAGCCGGTTCCGATCCCGGATTTCGAGGCTGAGCGCATCCTGGGGCAGGTCCAGGAAGGCGTCGAGCGTCCGAAGTCCTCCGTGTCCTTCGAAATCGGCGAACAGGTTCGCGTCTCCGACGGTCCTTTCGCCTCCTTCAACGGGATCGTCCAGGACGTGGACGAAGAGCGCTCGCGCCTCAAGGTCGAGGTCTCGATCTTCGGTCGCGCGACCCCCGTCGAACTCGAATACGGTCAGGTCGAAAAGGTCTGATCGGAGAAGGGGAGGTAACTCCCCGACCCGCGTGGGAGGATGGCGGTCTCTTAAGCCGGACCGTCCAGACGCACCACGCAACCGCAGCCGCCAACCTAAAGTTGGCATAATGGATCGGGAAACCGGTCTGAAATGAAAGGCAGAGAGTAATGGCTAAGAAAGTTGCAGGCCAGCTCAAGCTCCAGGTCAAGGCAGGATCGGCTAACCCGTCCCCGCCGATCGGCCCGGCACTTGGTCAGCGTGGCATTAACATCATGGAATTCTGCAAGGCGTTCAATGCCGCCACGCAGGAAATGGAAAAGGGTATGCCGATCCCGGTCGTCATCACCTATTACCAGGACAAGTCCTTCACCTTCGCAATGAAGCAGCCGCCGGTTACCTACTGGCTGAAGAAGGAAGCAAAGATCACCTCTGGCTCGAAGACTCCGGGCAAGGGTGCGAAGGTCGGTACGATCACCAAGGCGCAGGTCCGCGCAATTGCCGAAGGCAAGATGAAGGATCTTAACGCCGCCGACATCGAAGGCGCAATGCTGATGGTTGAGGGCTCTGCCCGCTCCATGGGCCTGGAAGTGGTAGGTTGATCATGGCCAAGGTAGCAAAGCGTATTCAGAAGATCCGTGAAGGTGTTGACCCGACGAAGCTCGTCGCCCTCACCGACGCCATCTCGATGGTCAAGGAACGTGCCGTCGCCAAGTTCGACGAAACGATCGAAATCGCCATGAACCTCGGCGTCGACCCGCGCCACGCAGACCAGATGGTCCGCGGCGTGGTCAACCTGCCGAACGGCACCGGCCGTGACGTTCGCGTTGCCGTTTTCGCACGTGGCGCCAAGGCTGACGAAGCCAAGGCTGCTGGCGCAGACATCGTCGGCGCCGAAGACCTGCTCGAAATCGTTCAGGGCGGCAAGATCGACTTCGATCGCTGCATCGCGACCCCGGACATGATGCCGCTCGTCGGTCGCCTCGGTAAGGTTCTCGGCCCGCGTGGCATGATGCCGAACCCGAAGGTCGGTACGGTGACCATGGACGTCACGGGCGCCGTCAAGGCTTCCAAGGGCGGTGCCGTCGAGTTCCGCGTCGAGAAGGCTGGTATCATCCATGCCGGCATCGGCAAGGCTTCCTTCGACGCCAAGGCGCTCGAAGAAAACATCAAGGCTTTCGCTGACGCCGTCATCAAGGCAAAGCCGGCTGGCGCCAAGGGCAACTATGTCAAGCGCGTAGCCATCTCCTCGACCATGGGCCCGGGCGTCAAGATCGACCCGTCCACGGTTACGGCCTGATTATCAATTCGGCCGGGGCGAAAGCGCCGGCCTGACCAAGTTTCCGGCCTTTCGGGGCCGGAAATGCCTGGTGTCAAAACCAGGCACTCCTGTCCGAGATTGTGGGCGGCCTTAGGGCCTTAATACATGCCTGCATGAGACGGGTGAGATCCGGTATTTAAACGTCTGATGACGTCTTGAAGTTCGGTTCGAGCCTTATTCGCCTTTTGGCTGGAAACATTTTCCAACCGGAGGGGACAGGATCCTCAAGCGTCGCTTGGGATCTGATACATGGATCCCTTGAGGCAAAGGCAAACCCGGTGGGGCCTGCAGGATTGCGGTCCCATCAACTGGAGACAGACAGTGGAAAGAGCGGAAAAACGCGAATTCGTCACAGAACTGAACGAAGTCTTCAAGGCTTCCGGTTCGGTTGTTGTGGCCCACTATGCTGGTGTCACGGTTGCGCAGATGAACGACTTCCGTTCGAAGATGCGCGCTGCTGGCGGCACCGTCAAAGTCGCGAAGAACCGCCTGGCCAAGATCGCTCTTCAGGGCACGGAAGCCGAAGGGATCACCGATCTCTTCAAGGGCCAGACGCTGATTGCATTCAGCGCTGATCCGATTGTGGCTCCGAAGGTCGTCATGGATTTCGCCAAGACCAACGACAAGATCGTTGTACTGGGCGGCGCCATGGGAACAACCACCTTGTCCGCAGATGCAGTCAAGTCGCTTGCGACCCTGCCTTCGCTGGACGAACTGCGTGCAAAGCTGGTCGGCATGATTCAGACCCCGGCTACCCGCATCGCAGGTGTTGTGGCAGCACCGGCAGCTCAGCTTGCTCGCGTGTTTGCGGCCTATGCAAAGAAGGACGAAGCCGCGTAAGGCGGTTTTTCGCTGTTCATACCCTAACCCGTTCGCTTCGAACCGAACATCTATTAAGGAACTAGTATCATGGCTGATCTCGCAAAGATCGTTGAAGACCTCTCCTCTCTGACCGTTCTGGAAGCTGCTGAGCTTTCCAAGCTGCTCGAAGAAAAGTGGGGCGTATCTGCTGCTGCACCGGTAGCCGTTGCTGCTGCTGGCGGCGCTGCTGCTGCTGTCGTTGAAGAAGAAAAGACCGAATTCGACGTCATCCTGACGGATGCCGGCGCCAACAAGATCAACGTCATCAAGGAAGTCCGCGCCATCACCGGCCTGGGCCTCAAGGAAGCCAAGGATCTCGTCGAAGGCGCTCCGAAGGCTGTCAAGGAAGCCGTTTCGAAGGCTGAAGCTGCTGACCTCAAGAAGAAGCTTGAAGAAGCCGGCGCTAAGGTCGACGTCAAGTAATATCGGAATGCGGCGGGGGAAGTTTCTTCTCCCGCCCGTTTCCTCCGAACATATTACCCAGGAACCGTATGAAAACGGTTCCTGGGTAATGGGTTCTCAAGAGGATGGTCTTGACCCGCGCGCCCGGCAAACCGGCCGGCCGTCCGGATCTCGAGACGAGATTGAGCGATCCATTTTTTGACGGAGCCGCCTGGCCAGCGGTCACCGTCTGTTGCAGGCCCGGGTGCAAACTGACAAGGAGCGACGATGGCTCAGACCCTTACCTTTAACGGTCGCAGGCGCGTACGCAAGTTTTTCGGAAAAATTCCAGAAGTCGCAGAAATGCCGAACCTCATTGAGGTTCAGAAGGCATCTTATGACCAGTTCCTCATGGTTGACGAGCCCAAGGGTGGCCGTCCCGACGAGGGGCTGAATGCCGTTTTCAAGTCCGTATTCCCGATCACCGATTTCTCCGGTGCATCGATGCTGGAGTTCGTCTCCTACGAATTCGAGCCGCCGAAGTTCGACGTCGACGAATGCCGTCAGCGCGACCTGACCTATGCTGCACCGCTGAAGGTCACGCTTCGCCTGATCGTGTTCGATATTGACGAGGATACGGGCGCACGCTCGATCAAGGACATCAAGGAACAGTCCGTCTACATGGGCGACATGCCCCTGATGACCAACAACGGTACCTTCATCGTCAACGGTACCGAGCGCGTCATCGTGTCCCAGATGCACCGTTCGCCGGGCGTCTTCTTCGACCATGACAAGGGCAAGTCCCACTCCTCGGGCAAGCTTCTGTTTGCTGCCCGCGTCATCCCCTATCGTGGTTCCTGGCTCGACATCGAATTCGATGCCAAGGACATCGTCCACGCCCGTATCGACCGTCGCCGCAAGATCCCCGTGACCTCGCTGCTGATGGCGCTTGGCATGGACGGCGAAGAAATCCTGTCGACCTTCTACTCGAAGTCGGTCTACGAGCGTGATGGCAAGGGCTGGCGTTTCCCGTTCAACCCTGAGACCCTCAAGGGTGCGAAGGCGCTTTCCGACCTCGTCGACGCCGACAGCGGTGAAGTCGTCGTCGAAGGCGGCAAGAAGCTGACCCCGCGTCTTCTGCGTCAGTTGACCGACAAGGGCCTGAAGTTCCTGAAGGCATCGGACGAAGACCTGTTTGGCAACTACCTTGCCGAAGATCTGGTCAACATGTCGACCGGTGAAATCTACATGGAAGCCGGCGCGGAGATCGACGAGAAGACGCTCCCGCAGATCCTCGATTCTGGCTTCGAAGAGATCCCGGTTCTCGGCATCGACCACATCAATGTCGGCGCCTACATCCGCAACACGCTTGCAGCCGACAAGAACGAGAACCGTCAGGACGCTCTGTTCGACATCTATCGCGTCATGCGTCCGGGTGAGCCGCCGACCATGGACTCGGCCGAGGCCATGTTCCAGTCGCTGTTCTTCGACGCCGAGCGTTATGACCTGTCGGCCGTTGGTCGCGTCAAGATGAACATGCGTCTCGACCTCGATTGCCCGGATACCGTCCGCGTTCTGCGCAAGGACGACATCCTGGCGGTAGTCCGGATGCTGGTCGAACTGCGCGACGGCAAGGGCGAGATCGACGATATCGACAACCTCGGCAACCGTCGCGTTCGCTCCGTTGGCGAACTGATGGAAAACCAGTACCGTCTTGGCCTGCTCCGCATGGAGCGCGCGATCAAGGAACGCATGTCGTCGATCGAAATCGACACCGTCATGCCGCAGGACCTGATCAACGCCAAGCCGGCTGCTGCAGCCGTCCGCGAATTCTTCGGCTCTTCGCAGCTGTCGCAGTTCATGGACCAGGTGAACCCGCTTTCGGAAATCACCCACAAGCGCCGTCTTTCGGCTCTTGGACCGGGCGGTTTGACCCGCGAGCGCGCTGGCTTCGAAGTCCGCGACGTTCACCCGACCCACTACGGCCGTATTTGCCCGATCGAGACGCCGGAAGGCCCGAACATCGGTCTGATCAACTCGCTCGCCACCTTCGCACGGGTCAACAAGTACGGCTTCATCGAAAGCCCGTACCGCAAGATCATCGACGGTAAGGTGACGATGGACGTCGTCTATCTCTCGGCAATGGAAGAAGCCAAGTACTACGTGGCCCAGGCCAACTCCGAGCTGACGGCCGATGGCCAGTTCGTCGAAGAGTTCGTCGTCTGCCGTCATGCTGGCGAAGTTATGCTGTCCCCGCGCGACACCATCAACCTGATGGACGTCTCGCCGAAGCAGCTGGTGTCAGTAGCGGCCGCTCTCATTCCGTTCCTGGAAAACGACGACGCCAACCGCGCTCTCATGGGCTCGAACATGCAGCGTCAGGCCGTGCCGCTTCTGCGTGCCGAAGCCCCGTTCGTTGGAACCGGCATGGAGCCGATCGTTGCCCGTGACTCCGGTGCTGCCATCGGTGCCCGTCGCGGCGGCGTGGTCGACCAGGTCGATGCAACGCGTATCGTTATCCGCGCCACGGAAGATCTCGATCCGTCCAAGTCCGGCGTCGATATCTACCGTCTGCAGAAGTTCCAGCGTTCGAACCAGAACACCTGCGTCAACCAGCGTCCGCTGGTCACCGTCGGTGACATTCTGAACAAGGGCGACATCATCGCGGACGGTCCGTCGACCGACCTCGGCGATCTGGCGCTCGGCCGCAACGCGCTCGTCGCGTTCATGCCGTGGAACGGCTACAACTATGAGGACTCGATCCTCATGTCGGAGCGCATCGTCTCGGAAGACGTCTTCACCTCGATCCACATCGAGGAATTCGAAGTCATGGCCCGCGACACCAAGCTCGGTCCGGAAGAAATCACGCGCGACATTCCGAACGTTTCGGAAGAAGCGCTGAAGAACCTCGACGAAGCCGGTATCGTCTACATCGGTGCGGAAGTTGCTCCTGGCGACATCCTGGTCGGCAAGATCACGCCGAAGGGCGAAAGCCCGATGACGCCGGAAGAAAAGCTTCTGCGCGCCATCTTCGGTGAAAAGGCCTCCGACGTTCGCGACACCTCCATGCGCATGCCGCCGGGCACGTTTGGTACCGTTGTCGAAGTTCGCGTCTTCAATCGCCACGGCGTTGAGAAGGACGAGCGCGCGATGGCCATCGAGCGCGAGGAAATCGAACGCCTCGCCAAGGACCGCGACGACGAGCAGGCGATCCTCGACCGTAACGTTTACGGCCGTCTGATCGACATGCTCCGTGGTCAGGTCTCGATCGCGGGTCCGAAGGGCTTCAAGAAGGGCGTCGAACTCACGAACGCCGTCGTCTCCGAATATCCCCGCTCGCAGTGGTGGATGTTTGCAGTCGAAGACGAAAAGGTGCAGGGCGAACTCGAAGCGCTCCGCGGCCAGTACGACGAATCCAAGTCGCGCCTTGAACAGCGCTTCATGGACAAGGTCGAAAAGGTCCAGCGCGGCGACGAGATGCCCCCGGGCGTCATGAAGATGGTCAAGGTCTTTGTCGCTGTGAAGCGCAAGATCCAGCCAGGCGACAAGATGGCCGGCCGTCACGGCAACAAGGGTGTTGTCTCGCGCATCGTACCGGTCGAGGACATGCCGTTCCTCGAAGACGGCACGCATGTCGACATCGTCTTGAACCCGCTCGGCGTTCCCTCGCGTATGAACGTCGGTCAGATCCTCGAAACCCACCTTGCCTGGGCTTGCGCCGGCATGGGCAAGAAGATCGGTCAGATGCTTGAGGACTATCGCAAGCACCTCGACATCACCGATCTGCGCAAGGAACTGACGGAGATCTACGAGTCGGAAGCGCATGACGAAGTGAAGCACTTCGACGACGACGCACTCGTCAAGCTCGCCGAAGAAGCCAAGCGCGGCGTATCCATCGCCACGCCCGTCTTCGACGGTGCGCATGAAAGCGACGTCTCCGAGATGCTGACGCGTGCAGGTCTCAACCCGTCGGGTCAGTCGACCCTGTATGATGGTCGTACCGGTGAAGCCTTCGACCGTCAGGTCACCGTTGGCTACATGTATATGATCAAGCTGAACCACCTGGTTGACGACAAGATCCACGCTCGCTCGATCGGCCCGTACTCGCTCGTCACCCAGCAGCCGCTCGGTGGTAAGGCGCAGTTCGGCGGTCAGCGCTTCGGGGAAATGGAAGTCTGGGCGCTCGAAGCTTACGGTGCGGCATACACCCTGCAGGAAATGCTGACGGTGAAGTCGGACGACGTGGCCGGCCGTACCAAGGTCTATGAGGCGATCGTCCGTGGCGACGACACCTTCGAGGCCGGTATTCCGGAAAGCTTCAACGTTCTCGTCAAGGAAATGCGCTCTCTCGGCCTTTCCGTCGAACTCGAGAACTCGAAGCTCCTGACGGAAGACGGTCAGCTGCCGGACGCCGCCGAATAACGGTTTGACAAAGGCGTGCGAGGCTTCGGCCGCGCACGCCATTCCCTGATCGTCCCGAAGGCCAATATCGGGACGGGAAGGGGAGTTTCGCCGCATTTCGCGGTTATTGTCATTTCAGGGTCTGGTGCGGCATCCCGGGAATTCGCCGCCACCGCGACCCAATCGAGGGCTTTTTAGCCCCATCAAGGAGACAGGCATGAACCAAGAGGTCATGAACCTTTTCAACCCGACAGTGCCGGCTCAGCACTTCAATTCCATCCGGATCTCGATCGCGAGCCCGGAAAAGATCCTGTCGTGGTCCTACGGCGAGATCAAGAAGCCGGAAACCATCAACTACCGCACGTTCAAGCCCGAGCGTGACGGCCTCTTCTGCGCGCGTATCTTTGGACCGATCAAGGACTACGAATGCCTGTGCGGCAAGTACAAGCGCATGAAGTACAAGGGCATCATCTGCGAAAAGTGCGGCGTCGAAGTTACGCTGTCGCGCGTTCGCCGCGAGCGCATGGGCCACATCGAGCTCGCAGCCCCGGTCGCCCATATCTGGTTCCTTAAGTCGCTGCCGTCGCGCATCTCCACGCTGTTGGACATGACGCTGAAGGATGTCGAGCGCGTTCTCTACTTCGAGAACTACATCGTGACCGAGCCGGGCCTGACCTCGCTCAAGGAAAACCAGCTGCTCTCTGAAGAAGAGTACATGATGGCCGTCGACGAGTTCGGCGAAGACCAGTTCACCGCCATGATCGGCGCTGAAGCCATCTACGAGATGCTGGCCTCGATGAACCTCGAGAAGATCGCTGGCGATCTGCGCGCTGAGCTTGCCGAGACCACCTCGGATCTCAAGCAGAAGAAGCTGATGAAGCGCCTGAAGATCGTCGAGAACTTCATGGAGTTGGGCAACCGTCCGGAATGGATGATCATGAAGGTCGTTCCGGTCATCCCGCCGGACCTGCGCCCGCTGGTCCCGCTCGATGGCGGCCGCTTTGCAACGTCTGACCTGAACGATCTCTATCGTCGCGTCATCAACCGTAACAACCGTCTGAAGCGCCTGATCGAACTGCGCGCTCCGGGCATCATCATCCGCAACGAAAAGCGCATGCTGCAGGAATCTGTAGACGCGCTCTTCGACAACGGTCGCCGTGGCCGCGTCATCACCGGCGCCAACAAGCGTCCGCTGAAGTCGCTGTCCGACATGCTCAAGGGCAAGCAGGGCCGCTTCCGTCAGAACCTGCTCGGCAAGCGCGTCGACTATTCCGGTCGTTCGGTCATCGTGACGGGTCCGGAACTGAAGCTGCACCAGTGCGGCCTGCCGAAGAAGATGGCGCTCGAACTGTTCAAGCCGTTCATCTACGCCCGCCTCGACGCCAAGGGTTACTCCTCGACCGTCAAGCAGGCCAAGAAGCTGGTTGAAAAGGAAAAGCCGGAAGTCTGGGATATCCTCGACGAGGTCATCCGCGAGCATCCGGTCCTGCTGAACCGCGCACCGACGCTGCACCGCCTGGGCATCCAGGCCTTCGAACCGATCCTGGTCGAAGGCAAGGCCATCCAGCTGCACCCGCTCGTCTGCACGGCCTTCAACGCCGACTTCGACGGTGACCAGATGGCCGTTCACGTGCCGCTGTCGCTCGAAGCTCAGCTCGAAGCCCGCGTCCTGATGATGTCGACGAACAACATCCTGCACCCGGCCAACGGTCAGCCGATCATCGTTCCGTCGCAGGACATGGTTCTCGGCCTGTACTATCTGTCGATCCAGAACCAGAACGAGCCGGGCGAAGGCATGGCCTTCTCCGACATGGGCGAACTGCACCACGCTCTGGAGAACAAGGTCGTCACGCTGCACGCCAAGATCCGTGGCCGCTTCAAGACCGTCGACGCCGAGGGCAACCCGGTATCGAAGATCTATGAGACCACGCCTGGCCGCATGATCATCGGCGAACTTCTGCCGAAGAACGTCAACGTGCCCTTCGAGACCTGCAACCAGGAAATGACCAAGAAGAACATCTCCAAGATGATCGACACGGTCTACCGCCATTGCGGCCAGAAGGACACGGTCATCTTCTGCGACCGCATCATGCAGCTCGGCTTCACCCACGCCTGCAAGGCTGGCATTTCGTTCGGTAAGGACGACATGATCATCCCGGAAACCAAGGCGAAGATCGTTGGCGACACCGAAACGCTGGTCAAGGAATACGAGCAGCAGTACAACGACGGCCTGATCACCCAGGGCGAGAAGTACAACAAGGTCGTCGACGCTTGGGGCAAGGCCACTGAGAAGGTCGCCGAAGACATGATGGCCCGCATTAAGGCTGTCGAGTTCGATCCGGAAACCAACCGCCAGAAGCCGATGAACGCCATCTACATGATGTCGCACTCGGGTGCTCGTGGTTCACCGAACCAGATGCGTCAGCTGGGCGGCATGCGTGGCCTCATGGCCAAGCCGTCGGGCGAAATCATCGAGACACCGATCATCTCGAACTTCAAGGAAGGCCTGACCGTTAACGAGTACTTCAACTCGACCCACGGTGCCCGTAAGGGCCTCGCAGACACCGCTCTGAAGACCGCGAACTCCGGTTACCTGACCCGTCGTCTCGTCGACGTGGCCCAGGATTGCATCGTCAACCTCGTGGATTGCGGCACCGACAAGGGCCTCACCATGACGGCGATCGTCGATGCCGGTCAGGTCGTTGCCTCCATCGGTGCCCGCGTTCTCGGTCGTACGGCCCTCGATGATATCGATCATCCGATCACGGGTGAGCGCATCGTCGATGCCGGCAAGATGATCCTTGAGCCCGATGTCATCGAGATCGAAAAGGCTGGTATCCAGTCGATCCGCATCCGTTCGGCCCTGACCTGCGAAGTTCAGACCGGCGTTTGCTCGATCTGCTACGGCCGCGACCTTGCACGCGGCACGCCCGTCAACATGGGCGAAGCCGTCGGCGTTATCGCCGCACAGTCGATCGGTGAGCCGGGCACCCAGCTTACCATGCGTACCTTCCACTTG
Organism: Rhizobium sp. R86522; assembly: GCF_042466255.1. Taxonomy (NCBI): domain Bacteria; kingdom Pseudomonadati; phylum Pseudomonadota; class Alphaproteobacteria; order Hyphomicrobiales; family Rhizobiaceae; genus Rhizobium; species Rhizobium sp. R86522. Next base: position 1,940,245 of record NZ_JAXHBX010000001.1, on the reverse strand, counting down.
GGCGGTACCGCGACCGTGGTCGACCAGTCGTTCCTGGAGGCCTCGTACGAAGGTACGGTGCAGATCAAGAACCGCAACATGCTGCGCAATTCCGATGGCACCCTGATCGCCATGGGTCGCTCCATGGCGGTGATGATCCTGGACGAGCGTGGCGTTGAGCGTTCGTCTCAGCGCGTGGCCTATGGTTCGAAGGTCTTCGTCGACGATGGCGACAAGGTGAAGCGCGGCCAGCGTCTGGCCGAGTGGGATCCGTACACACGCCCGATCATGACGGAAGTCGAGGGTATCGTGCATTTCGAGGACGTCGTCGACGGTATCTCGGTGCTCGAAGCCACCGACGAGTTGACCGGCATCACCAAGCGTCAGGTTATCGACTGGCGTTCGACCCCGCGCGGTACGGACCTCAAGCCGGCGATCGTCATCAAGGATGCCAGCGGCAATGTTCTGAAGGTTGCCCGTGGTGGCGAAGCCCGGTTCCAGCTGTCGGTTGAAGCGATCCTTTCGGTCGAGCCTGGTCAGAAGGTTTCTCAGGGTGACGTGCTTGCACGTTCGCCGTTGGAAAGCGCCAAGACCAAGGACATCACCGGTGGTCTGCCGCGCGTTGCCGAACTGTTCGAAGCTCGTCGTCCGAAGGACCATGCCATCATCGCTGAGATCGATGGTACGATCCGCCTCGGCCGCGACTACAAGAACAAGCGTCGCGTCATCATCGAGCCGGCTGAAGACGGTGTCGAGCCTGTCGAATACCTGATCCCGAAGGGCAAGCCCTTCCACCTTCAGGAAGGCGACTACATCGAAAAGGGTGACTACATCCTCGACGGTAACCCGGCTCCGCACGACATTCTGGCGATCAAGGGCGTCGAGGCACTTGCCTCGTACCTGGTCAACGAAATCCAGGAAGTCTACCGTCTGCAGGGCGTTGTGATCAACGACAAGCACATCGAGGTGATCGTTCGCCAGATGCTGCAGAAGGTCGAGATCACCGACGCGGGCGACAGCCACTATATTGTGGGTGACAACGTCGACCGCATCGAGCTCGACGACAACAACGACCGCCTGGTCGAAGAGGGCAAGAAGCCGGCATACGGCGATCCGGTCCTTCTCGGCATCACCAAGGCCTCGCTGCAGACGCCGTCGTTCATCTCGGCCGCATCCTTCCAGGAAACCACCAAGGTTCTCACGGAAGCTGCGATCGCCGGCAAGACCGACACGTTGCAGGGTCTGAAGGAAAACGTCATCGTTGGCCGTCTGATCCCGGCCGGTACCGGTGGTACCATGACGCAGATCCGCCGCATCGCCACGTCTCGCGACGACCTCATCCTCGAGGAACGCAAGAAGGGCACCGGCGCAGATGTCGCAACGCCGATGCTGCAGAACCTCGCTGGCGAAAGCGCGCCTGCCGCCGAGTAATCGGAAGCTGGACCGTTCTGAACCTAGAAAGACCGCCCGGAGCCATCTCCGGGCGGTCTTTTCATTCCGGCTCTTGGCGGGAGGGTGGGCGTCAGCCACGCTTTCGGCTGCCGTCGCCACGAGCATGCGTCCTGAAACACGCAACGAAAAAGGCCGGTCGATGGGACCGGCCTCTGGCTCAGCGGCTGTGTGGGTGTAATCTCAGGCGAAACGGATGATCGCGACTTCGCCTTCGAGCGCGCCCTGATAGGCTGAGGCATGCGGCTCTTCGTCGGGCGCACCCGTGATCATGCCGATCTGGTCGAGATCGGCTTCCAGGAAGCCTTCTTCCGAGAGCGCGTTCAGCGTGAGACGCACGGCCGTGTCATCGTCGGGGGCGGTCAGCATGACGTGCAGATCGATCGGCTGGCCGCCTTCGGTCTCATAGGCCTTGGCGATGACGATGAACACCATGGGCTCGTCGCGGTTGTTGTCATTGTCGGGGCTGGTGATCATGGCGCCTGGTCTTCCTGTTGTGGCGGAACGATTCTTTCGCCTCGGCCGATTCGACCAGACGGTAGGGCGGTTGACCCTCTGTCTCTACCTATCTAGAAGTTTCGCGGCGCAAGCCAAGCCAAATCGTCTTCGCATCTCCGTTTTCCCGTGCGGAAACGGCCAGACTCCCGGCCGGGCAGGGGGCTCAGGCCATTAATTGTGAGATGTGACTTGACGTTCAGGGGGGAAAACAGTAGTACCCCGGCCATCGGAGCCCATGTGAGATCGCATTTTTCGGGACGACTCGTCCTGAAGTTCATCTCAAACAGGTCTCCAAACGCACGTTGACGACACAAATGCTGCTCGCACGACGCACTCTTGCAGTGCGTCCTCTGTCTTTTGTGGTCCATCCGCGAAAACGGGTCGGGCCACATTTTGCGCATGAAGAAAACTGTGCGGCCGCCGCCGGAAACGGCAAACCACAAGGGCCTGAAAGGGCTTGAGACTAGATTTTGCAAGGGATGGGTATATGCCTACCGTAAACCAGCTGATCCGCAAGCCGCGTCAGGCACAGGTAAAGCGCAATAAGGTTCCTGCTCTGCAGGAAAACCCGCAGAAGCGTGGCGTTTGCACCCGCGTCTACACCACGACTTCGAAGAAGCCGAACTCGGCTCTCCGTAAGGTTGCCAAGATCCGCCTGACCAATGGCTTCGAAGTCATCGGCTACATTCCGGGTGAAGGTCACAACCTGCAGGAACACTCTGTCGTCATGATCCGTGGCGGCCGCGTAAAGGACTTGCCGGGCGTTCGTTACCACATCATCCGCGGCGTTCTCGACACCCAGGGCGTCAAGAACCGTAAGCAGCGCCGTTCGAAGTACGGTGCGAAGCGTCCGAAGTAAGATTCGGTCCTTCATTCACAAGATACCGGCGCTGCGCGAGGTTCTCCGCGTGATAAAGCGTCCCTAACCGTTGAGAGACAAATAGTATGTCCCGTCGCCACAGTGCAGAAAAGCGCGAAATCAATCCGGACCCGAAGTTCGGCGATCTCGTCGTCACCAAGTTCATGAACGCCATCATGCTTCACGGCAAGAAGTCGGTTGCTGAAAGCATCGTCTACGGTGCCTTCGACGTCGTTCAGAACAAGTCCAAGCAGGAACCGATTGCGATCTTCCATCAGGCGCTCGACAACGTCGCGCCGCATGTTGAAGTCCGCTCGCGCCGCGTTGGTGGTGCGACCTACCAGGTCCCGGTCGACGTTCGTCCGGAGCGCCGTCAGGCTCTCGCGATCCGCTGGCTGATCACTGCTGCCCGCAAGCGCAACGAGACCACTATGGTCGACCGCCTTTCCGGCGAGCTGCTCGACGCAGCGAACAACCGCGGTAGCGCCGTCAAGAAGCGCGAAGACACCCACAAGATGGCCGATGCAAACCGCGCCTTCTCGCATTACCGCTGGTAATCAACCGATCGAATATCGAAAGGCAGTCCGTTATGGCTCGCGAATATAAAATCGAAGACTACCGCAACTTCGGCATCATGGCGCACATTGACGCCGGCAAGACCACGACCACCGAGCGTATCCTTTACTACACCGGTAAGTCGCACAAGATCGGCGAAGTTCATGACGGCGCAGCCACCATGGACTGGATGGAGCAGGAGCAGGAGCGTGGCATCACGATCACCTCCGCTGCCACGACGACCTTCTGGAAGGGTCGCGACGGCAAGATGCGCCGCTTCAACATCATCGACACCCCCGGCCACGTTGACTTCACCATCGAAGTCGAGCGTTCGCTGCGGGTTCTCGACGGTGCAGTAGCCCTTCTCGACGCCAATGCCGGCGTTGAGCCGCAGACCGAAACCGTCTGGCGTCAGGCTGAAAAGTACAACGTCCCGCGGATGATCTTCTGCAACAAGATGGACAAGACCGGTGCTGACTTCTACCGCTCGGTAGAAATGATCAAGACCCGTCTCGGCGCCACCGCAGTTGTCATGCAGCTCCCGATCGGCGCTGAGTTCGAGTTCAAGGGCGTTGTCGACCTGATCGAGATGAACGCTCTCGTCTGGCGTGACGAGTCCCTCGGCGCTGCCTGGGACGTTGTCGAGATCCCGGACGACCTGAAGGACAAGGCCGAAGAATATCGCGAAAAGCTGATCGAGACCGTTGTCGAGATCGACGAACAGGCGATGGAAGACTACCTGAACGGCATCATGCCGGACAACGACAAGATCCGTGCCCTGGTTCGCCGCGGCACCATCGACGTCAAGTTCCATCCGATGTTCTGCGGTACCGCCTTCAAGAACAAGGGCGTTCAGCCGCTGCTCGACGCCGTCGTCGAATACCTGCCTTCGCCGCTGGACATCCCGGCGATCAAGGGTATCGACTTCAAGACGGAAGCCGAGATCGAGCGTCATGCTGACGATGCCGAGCCCCTCGCCATGCTCGCGTTCAAGATCATGAACGACCCCTTCGTCGGTTCGCTCACCTTCGCACGCATCTATTCGGGCAAGCTCGAAAAGGGCGTGTCGGTTCTGAACACGGTCAAGGACAAGCGCGAGCGCGTCGGCCGCATGCTGCAGATGCATTCCAACAGCCGTGAAGACATCGAAGAAGCCTTTGCAGGCGACATCGTTGCTCTCGCCGGCCTCAAGGAAACCACGACGGGTGACACGCTCTGCGATCCCCTGAAGCCGGTTATCCTCGAGCGCATGGAATTCCCTGAGCCGGTCATCCAGATCGCGATCGAGCCGAAGTCCAAGGGCGACCAGGAAAAGATGGGCCTCGCGCTCAATCGCCTCGCTGCCGAAGACCCGTCCTTCCGCGTCAAGACCGACCAGGAATCCGGCCAGACCATCATCGCCGGCATGGGCGAACTTCACCTCGATATCCTCGTCGACCGCATGCGTCGCGAGTTCAAGGTTGAAGCCAACGTCGGTGCGCCGCAGGTTGCCTATCGCGAAACCATCACGAAGACGCACGAAGAAGACTACACGCACAAGAAGCAGTCCGGTGGTACCGGTCAGTTCGCGCGCGTCAAGCTCGTCTTCGAACCGAACCCTGAAGGCGAAGACTTCAAGTTCGAGTCGAAGATCGTCGGCGGTGCTGTTCCCAAGGAATACATCCCGGGCGTTCAGAAGGGTATCGAAAGCGTTCTGTCGTCTGGTCCGCTCGCGGGCTTCCCGATGCTGGGCGTCAAGGCGACCCTCATCGACGGCGCCTTCCACGACGTCGACTCCTCGGTTCTCGCCTTCGAAATCGCATCGCGTGCCTGCTTCCGTGAAGCAGCCAAGAAGGCCGGCGCACAGCTGCTCGAGCCGATGATGAAGGTCGAAGTGGTAACGCCTGAGGATTACGTCGGTGACGTGATCGGTGACCTGAACTCGCGTCGCGGTCAGATCCAGGGCCAGGAACAGCGCGGCATCGCGATCGTGATCAATGCTCACGTCCCGCTCGCGAACATGTTCAAGTACGTCGACAACCTGCGCTCCATGTCGCAGGGCCGCGCACAGTACTCGATGACCTTCGATCACTACGCACCGGTCCCGTCGAACGTTGCTGCTGAAATCCAGGCAAAGTATTCCGGTCAGAAGTGACCGGGATACCCCGCCCATTCAATTGAATTTGTGAATTTCCCCTGACGGGGACCAGAAAATGGAGAGCCGAAAATGGCAAAGAGTAAGTTTGAGCGCAACAAGCCGCACGTCAACATCGGCACGATCGGCCACGTCGACCACGGCAAGACGTCTCTGACGGCAGCGATCACCAAGTATTTCGGTGAGTTCAAGGCCTATGACCAGATCGACGCCGCTCCGGAAGAAAAGGCACGCGGCATCACCATCTCGACGGCGCACGTCGAGTATGAGACGCCTGCCCGTCACTACGCGCACGTCGACTGCCCCGGCCACGCCGACTACGTCAAGAACATGATCACCGGTGCAGCGCAGATGGACGGCGCGATCCTGGTTTGCTCGGCCGCTGACGGCCCGATGCCGCAGACCCGCGAGCACATCCTGCTCGCCCGTCAGGTTGGCGTTCCCGCGATCGTCGTCTTCCTCAACAAGGTTGACCAGGTCGACGACGCCGAACTGCTCGAGCTCGTTGAACTTGAAGTTCGCGAACTTCTGTCGTCCTACGACTTCCCGGGCGACGACATCCCGGTCGTCAAGGGTTCGGCTCTGGCCGCTCTTGAAGATTCGAACAAGACGATCGGTGAAGACGCGATCCGCGAGCTGATGGCTCAGGTTGACGCCTACATCCCGACGCCTGAGCGTCCGATCGACCAGCCGTTCCTGATGCCGATCGAAGACGTGTTCTCGATCTCTGGCCGTGGTACGGTTGTGACGGGTCGCGTTGAGCGCGGTATCGTCAAGGTCGGCGAAGAAATCGAAATCGTCGGCATCCGTCCGACGACGAAGACGACCTGCACGGGCGTTGAAATGTTCCGCAAGCTGCTCGATCAGGGCCAGGCTGGCGACAACATCGGCGCACTTCTGCGTGGCGTGACCCGCGATGCGGTTGAGCGTGGCCAGATCCTGTGCAAGCCCGGCTCTGTCAAGCCGCACAAGAAGTTCATGGCAGAAGCCTACATCCTGACGAAGGAAGAAGGCGGTCGTCATACGCCGTTCTTCACCAACTATCGTCCGCAGTTCTACTTCCGTACGACGGACGTGACCGGCATCGTGTCGCTTCCGGAAGGCACGGAAATGGTTATGCCGGGCGACAACGTCACGGTTGAAGTCGAGCTGATCGTTCCGATCGCGATGGAAGAAAAGCTGCGCTTCGCTATCCGCGAAGGCGGCCGTACCGTCGGCGCCGGCATCGTCGCTTCGATCATCGAGTAATCGATTGAGATGGCGGCCCTGGGCCACGAGCCCGGGGCCGCTTTTCGTTTCCGTCTGTTGATTGGTGCAAGCCAGTCATGCAGACAGCGCGCATGTCGCCAATTCGTCCAGTCGGGCGGATTGACGAGAGGCCGATTGCGGTGTATGTCGCCGGCCACGATCAGAATCGCACGGTGATTTGCACCGCGGTTCTCAGCGCTGCAGATTTCAAGGCCTGGTGACGGGCTGAGTTCGGCAGGGCTCCTCATGAATGAAGAGAGTGACAGGGGCACCCCGCGGTGCTGCTGTGATTTTTGAAAATTAGGGGCCGGCCAGTCATGGTAATTCACTGTCTCTGCGTATGCGGGACGCAAGAAAAGAAACAAGGACAAGTCGAATGAACGGCCAGAATATCCGCATCCGCCTGAAGGCGTTTGATCACCGGGTTCTCGATGCCTCCACGCGCGAGATCGTGCAGACGGCAAAGCGCACCGGTGCAAGCGTTCGCGGCCCGGTACCGCTCCCGACACGCATTGAAAAATTTACCGTCAACCGTTCGCCGCACGTCGACAAGAAGAGCCGCGAACAGTTCGAAATGCGCACGCATAAGCGCCTGCTCGACATCGTAGACCCGACCCCGCAGACCGTGGACGCGCTGATGAAGCTCGACCTGGCTGCCGGCGTTGACGTCGAAATCAAGCTCTAAGAAGAAATTCCGGCGAGAGCCGTAATAACAAGGAAGGTACGTGGCAAGACCTGCCAACGACTTCTCGAAACGGGAAACCCGATGGTTCGGAAGGGCCTGAGTGGAATCCTTAAACAAAGAGGAAAGGCCTGGATCACTTTTCCCGGCCGCGACTCTCAAGAGGAATGAACCAATGCGTTCAGGTGTGATTGCACAGAAAGTGGGAATGACCCGCGTCTATAACGACGCCGGCGAACATATCCCGGTAACAGTTCTGCGTCTGGATAACGTACAGGTCGTGGCTCAGCGCACGGCCGACAAGAACGGCTATGTCGCGCTTCAGCTCGGTGCCGGTACGTCGAAGGTCAAGAACACGTCGAAGGGCCTTCGTGGTCACTTCGCAGCTGCGAGCGTTGAGCCCAAGGCCAAGCTCGTTGAATTCCGCGTTTCCGAAGACAACCTCATCGATGTCGGCGCACAGCTGACCGCGAGCCATTTTGAAGCCGGCCAGCTAGTCGACGTCACGGGCACGACGATCGGTAAGGGTTTCGCCGGTGCCATGAAGCGTCACAACTTCGGTGGTCTTCGTGCGACCCACGGTGTTTCCGTTTCGCACCGCTCGCATGGTTCGACCGGTTCGAACCAGGATCCGGGCAAGGTCTGGAAGGGCAAGCGCATGGCTGGTCATATGGGTCAGACGCGCGTCACCACCCAGAACCTCGAAGTCGTTTCGACCGATGAAGATCGTGGTCTTATCCTTGTGAAGGGCGCCGTTCCCGGCTCCAAGGGTTCCTGGATCATCGTCCGCGACGCCGTGAAGTCGGCGAAGTAAGGGAGCCAAGCACATGGAATTGAACGTCAAGACCCTCGAGGGCACGGACGCCGGCAAGCTTTCTCTGTCGGACGAAATCTTCGGCCTTGAGCCCCGCGAAGACCTGATCGCTCGCATGATCCGCTACCAGCTCGCCAAGAAGCGCGCCGGTACGCACAAGACCAAGGGCCGTTCGGAAGTTTCCCGCACTGGCTCCAAGATGTACAAGCAGAAGGGCACCGGTCGTGCTCGTCACCATTCGGCCCGCGCTCCGCAGTTCCGCGGCGGTGGTAAGGCTCATGGCCCGGTTGTTCGCAGCCACGCTCATGATCTGCCGAAGAAGGTTCGTGCGCTCGCTCTGCGCCACGCTCTCTCTGCCAAGATGAAGTCGGAAGACGTGATCATCGTCGACAACCTGGTGGCTGCTGAAGCCAAGACCAAGCTGCTCGTCGGTAGCTTCGCCTCGCTCGGCCTCACCAACGCTCTCGTCATCGGCGGCGCCGAAATCGACAGCAACTTCAAGCTCGCCGCTTCGAACATCCCGAACATCGATGTTCTGCCGGTTCAGGGCATCAACGTTTATGACATCCTGCGCCGTGGCAAGCTCGTGCTTTCCAAGGCTGCGGTGGAAGCTCTGGAGGAGCGGTTCAAATGACGGATCTTCGCCACTATGATGTGATCGTATCTCCGTCGATCACGGAAAAGTCGACCATGGTGTCTGAGTTCAACCAGGTCGTCTTCAACGTCGCCAAGGGTGCAAGCAAGCCGGAAATCAAGGCTGCTGTCGAAGCCCTCTTCGGCGTCAAGGTCACCGCCGTCAATACGCTCGTCCGCAAGGGCAAGACCAAGCGTTTCCGCGGCTTCGCCGGCAAGCAGAAGGACGTCAAGAAAGCCGTCGTGACGCTCGCCGAAGGTCAGTCCATCGACGTGTCGACGGGCGTCTGAGGTAGGGAACAAGAACAATGGCATTGAAAAGCTACAATCCGACGACCCCCAGCCAGCGTCAGCTGGTCATCGTCGACCGCTCTGGCCTCTGGAAGGGCAAGCCGGTCAAGGCGCTGACGGAAGGTCTCTCGAAGAGCGGTGGCCGTAACAACTACGGTCGCATCACCGCTCGCTTCATCGGTGGTGGTCATAAGCGCACCTATCGTCTGGTTGACTTCAAGCGTCGCAAGTTCGACGTCGAAGGCACCGTCGAGCGCCTGGAATACGACCCGAACCGTTCGGCCTTTATCGCTCTCGTCACCTACACCGACGGCGAGCAGGCCTACATCCTTGCTCCGCAGCGCATCGCTGCCGGCGACAAGGTCATCGCATCGGAAAAGGCTGTCGACGTAAAGCCCGGCAACACCATGCCGCTGCAGTACATCCCGGTCGGTTCGATCGTCCACAACGTCGAGATGAAGCCTGGCAAGGGCGGTCAGATTGCACGTTCGGCTGGCACCTACGTCCAGCTGGTCGGCCGCGATGCCGGCATGGCAATCCTGCGCCTGAACTCGGGTGAGCAGCGTCTGGTTCCGGGCTCCTGCCTGGCAACCATCGGCGCCGTTTCCAACCCGGACCACGGCAACACCAACGACGGCAAGGCCGGTCGTACCCGTTGGCGCGGCAAGACCCCGCACAACCGCGGTGTCGTCATGAACCCAGTCGACCACCCGCACGGTGGTGGTGAAGGCCGCACATCCGGTGGTCGTCACCCGGTTTCCCCGTGGGGTAAGCCGACCAAGGGCAAGCGGACTCGCTCGAACAAGTCGACTGACAAGTTCATCATGCGTTCGCGCCACCTGAAGAAGAAGTAAGAGAGGTAGTCAGAAATGGCTCGTTCAGTATGGAAAGGCCCGTTCGTCGACGGCTATCTTCTCAAGAAGGCTGAGAAGGTTCGCGAGACCGGCCGCAGTGAAGTGATCAAGATGTGGAGCCGTCGCTCTACCATCCTGCCGCAGTTCGTAGGTCTCACCTTCGGCGTTTACAACGGCTCGAAGCATGTGCCCGTCTCGGTCAACGAAGACATGGTCGGACACAAGTTTGGTGAATTCGCTCCCACCCGGACCTATTACGGTCACGGTGCGGACAAGAAGGCGAAGAGGAAGTAACGATGGGCAAGGCTAAAACCGAACGCCGGCTCAAGGACAACGAAGCGCAGGCAGTCGCCCGCACGATCCGCGTCAGCCCCCAGAAGCTCAACCTGGTTGCCGCGCTCATCCGCGGCAAGAAGGTCGAGCGCGCTCTCGCTGAGCTGGAATTCTCCCGCAAGCGTATCGCCGCAACCGTTCGCAAGACTCTCGAGTTTGCGATCGCCAACGCCGAGAACAACCATGACCTCGACGTCGACCAGCTGGTCGTCGCCGAAGCCTATGTTGGCAAGTCGATCACCATGAAGCGTTTCCACGCTCGTGGCCGCGGCCGCGCATCGCGCATCGAAAAGCCGTTCTCGCACCTCACCATCGTGGTGCGTGAAGTCGAAGCCAAAGGGGAGGCCGCATAATGGGTCAGAAAATCAATCCGATTGGCTTCCGCCTCGGGATCAATCGCACCTGGGATAGCCGTTGGTTCGCCGACAACGCCGAATACGGCAAGCTGCTCCACGAAGACCTGAAGATCCGCAAGTATCTGATGGACGAGCTGAAGCAGGCCGGCATCGCCAAGGTTGTCATCGAGCGTCCGCACAAGAAGTGCCGCGTCACGATCCACTCGGCTCGCCCGGGTCTGATCATCGGCAAGAAGGGTGCAGACATCGAGAAGCTTCGCAAGAAGATCTCCTCGATGACCAACTCGGAAACCCACCTCAACATCGTTGAAGTGCGCAAGCCGGAAGTCGACGCAACGCTCGTTGCTCAGTCGATCACCCAGCAGCTCGAGCGTCGTATTGCATTCCGTCGCGCCATGAAGCGCGCCGTTCAGTCGGCCATGCGTCTCGGTGCCGAAGGCATCAAGATCACCTGCGCCGGCCGTCTCGGTGGTGCCGAAATCGCTCGTACCGAATGGTACCGCGAAGGTCGCGTTCCGCTCCACACCCTGCGTGCAGACATCGATTACGGTACGGCTGAAGCCGAAACCGCATACGGCATCTGCGGCGTGAAGGTCTGGATCTTCAAGGGCGAAATCCTCGAGCACGATCCGATGGCATCGGAACGCCGTGCGATGGAGGGCGATGCCCAGGGTCCCGCAAGCCGCGAACGCGGTGATCGTGGCGACCGTCGCCGCGAGAACGCTTGATTGAACGCTGGCGAAAGATAAGCTCGGAGAAGTAAGAAAATGTTGCAGCCAAAGCGTACAAAGTACCGCAAGCAGTTCAAGGGCCGCATCAAGGGCGTCGCCAAGGGCGGTTTTGATCTGGCATTCGGTGAATTCGGCCTGAAGGCTCTGGAACCGAACCGCGTGAACGCTCGCGAAATTGAAGCAGCCCGTCGTGCGATCACCCGCTACATGAAGCGTGCTGGTCGCGTGTGGATCCGCGTATTCCCTGACGTTCCGGTCACGGCCAAGCCGACCGAAGTTCGTATGGGTAAGGGTAAGGGTTCGGTCGAATACTGGGCATGCAAGGTCAAGCCCGGCCGTATCATGTTCGAGATCGACGGCGTATCGGAAGAGATCGCGCGCGAGGCTCTCCGCCTCGGTTCCGCCAAGCTCTCTGTCACGACGCGCTTCGTACAGCGCATTGCAGAGTGAGGATCAAGTCGATGAAAGCCGTAGACGTACGCGCCATGAGCGCTGACCAGCTGAACGACGAGCTTGCAAAGCTGAAGAAGGAGCAGTTCAACCTGCGCTTCCAGAAGGCCACCGGCCAGCTCGAGAAGTCTTCCCGTATTCAGGAAGTCCGTCGTGACATCGCACGCGTGAAAACCATTGCCCGCCAGAAGGCGGCAGAAGCCAAGGCCTAAGGACCGAGAAATATGCCGAAACGCATTCTGCAGGGCGTAGTTGTCAGCGATAAGAACGACAAGACCATCGTTGTTCGCGTTGAGCGTCGATTCGCCCATCCTCTGCTTCAGAAGACCGTTCGCCGGTCCAAGAAGTACAAGGCACATGACGAAAACAATCAGTTCAAGACCGGTGACGTCGTTTCCATCCAGGAATGCGCTCCGATCTCCAAGGACAAGTGCTGGACGGTTATCACCGCCCAGGCTTAATTTACGGACTTCCTGCGCAAGGGCTTGCACCTTGCGCAGAAATCTGTATGAAGCAGGCCACTGGCTGAGAACGCTCGGAATCGGGCGTTCTTTTGCTTTGAGCGCACGGAAGGTCCCATATGGGAAACCACCCTGTATTTGTCTTCCCGCGCACACCAGAAATTTATCATAAGCCGGAATAGGGGGCCTCGGCCCAACCGTTCGGGTTACAACAAGAAGGCGACCTGACATGATTCAGATGCAGACTAACCTCGACGTGGCGGATAATTCCGGCGCACGTCGTGTCATGTGCATCAAGGTGCTGGGCGGCTCCAAGCGCAAGTACGCTTCCATCGGCGACATCATTGTCGTTTCGATCAAGGAAGCCATTCCGCGCGGCCGCGTGAAGAAGGGTGACGTGATGAAGGCGGTTGTCGTGCGCACCGCCAAGGACATCCGTCGCGCCGACGGCAGCGTCATCAGATTCGATAACAACGCAGCTGTTCTTATCGACAACAAGAAAGAGCCCATCGGCACCCGTATCTTCGGACCGGTTCCGCGCGAACTTCGCGCCAAGAACCACATGAAGATCATCTCGCTGGCTCCGGAAGTACTGTAAGGGAGCGACGAGCGATGAACAAGATTCGTAAGGGCGACAAGGTCGTCGTACTCGCTGGCAAGGACAAGGGCCGTTCGGGCGAAGTCCTCCAGGTCATGCCGAAGGAAGACCGTGCGGTCGTCCGTGGCATCAATGTTGTCAAGCGCCACCAGCGCCAGACGCAGACCGCGGAAGCCGGCATCATCAGCAAGGAAGCTTCGATCCATCTGTCGAACATCGCGATCGTCGACAAGGACGGCAAGCCGACCCGCGTCGGTTTCCAGGTCGTCGACGGCAAGAAGGTTCGTGTGGCCAAGCGTTCGGGAGAAGTGATCGATGGCTGAGTCCAAGTACGAGCCGCGGCTCAAGGTTGAATACGTAAACCGCATCCGCAAGGCGATGCAGGAGCAGTTCTCCTTCGCCAACGAGATGCAGATCCCGAAGCTGGACAAGATCGTCATCAACATGGGCGTGGGTGAGGCAACTGCCGACTCCAAGAAGCCCACCGTTGCTGCTGCTGACCTTGCTGCGATCGCCGGCCAGAAGCCGGTCATCACCAAGGCCCGCAACTCGATCGCTGGCTTCAAGGTTCGCGAGCACATGCCGATCGGCGCAAAGGTCACCCTGCGCGGCGCCCGCATGTATGAGTTCCTGGACCGCCTGGTCAACATCGCGCTTCCGCGCGTTCGCGACTTCCGCGGCCTGAACCCGAAGTCCTTTGACGGCCGTGGCAACTTCGCCATGGGCATCAAGGAGCACATTGTGTTCCCGGAGATCAACTACGATAAGGTTGATCAGATGTGGGGCATGGACATCATCGTTTGCACGACGGCGACCAACGACGACGAAGCTCGGGCTCTTCTGAAAGAGTTCAACTTCCCGTTCCGTCAGTAACCGTAACGACGAGCGTAGAAGAGGAACTTCAATATGGCGAAGACAAGCGCAGTTGAAAAGAACAAGCGCCGCCGCAAGATCGTCGCAAACCAGGCCGCAAAGCGCGCCGGGCTCAAGGCGATCATCATGAACCAGTCTCTTTCGATTGAAGAGCGGTTCAAGGCCACCCTGAAGCTGGCAGAACTGCCGCGCGATGGCTCCAAGACCCGTATTCGCAACCGTTGCGAAGTCACTGGTCGTCCGCGTGCATTCTACCGCAAGCTTGGAATGTCGCGTATCGCGCTTCGTGAGCTTGGCAACACCGGCAAGGTGCCGGGCGTTGTAAAGTCGAGCTGGTAAGGAGACGCCAATATGACGATGACTGATCCGTTGGGCGATATGCTCACCCGTATCCGGAATGGTGCCGCTCGCCGCAAGAGCTCTGTCACCACCCCGGCCTCCAAGCTCCGTGCCCGCGTTCTCGACGTTCTGCAGGCCGAAGGCTACATCCGTGGCTACAGCCAGGTCGATTACGACAATGGCAAGTCCGAGATCACGATCGAACTGAAGTACTACGAAGGTTCTTCGGTCATTCGCGAAATCGGCCGCGTATCCAAGCCGGGCCGCCGAGTTTATGTCTCGGTTAAGTCCATCCCGCAGGTCGCGAACGGCCTCGGCATCACCATCCTTTCGACTCCGAAGGGTGTGATGGCCGATCACCAGGCTCGCGAACAGAACGTTGGTGGTGAGGTACTCTGCTCCGTCTTCTAAGACGGGCAGGGGATCTCCATAGCGAACAGACAGGATAAAAACTATGTCTCGTATCGGTAAGAAGCCCGTTCCGGTTCCGGCTGGTGTGACCGCCTCTGTCGAAGGCCAGAAGGTCTCCGTCAAGGGCCCGAAGGGTGAACTTTTCTTCGTCGCAAACGACGAAATCTCCGTGAAGCTCGAAGACAACGCTGTTGTCGTTCAGCCGAACAACGACTCCAAGGATGCTCGTTCGAAGTGGGGCATGTCCCGCACGATGATCGAAAACATCCTGAAGGGTGTTAAGGACGGTTACGAGCGCAAGCTCGAAATCAACGGCGTTGGTTACCGTGCGTCGCTTCAGGGCAAGAACCTGCAGCTGGCACTCGGCTTCAGCCATGATGTCGTCTATGAGCCGCCGGTTGGCATCTCGATTGCTGTTCCGAAGCCGACCGAAATCATCGTGTCCGGCATCAACAAGCAGCAGGTCGGCCAGGTTGCCGCCGAGATCCGCGAATATCGCGGTCCGGAGCCCTACAAGGGCAAGGGCGTCAAGTATGCCGAAGAGCGGATCGTCCGCAAAGAAGGCAAGAAGAAGTAAGGATCGCGCGAAATGGCAAGCAGAAAAGAAGCACTTGTTCGCCGTGCGAACCGCGTACGGCGTCAGATCAAGGCGGTGGCAAATGGCCGTCCGCGTCTGTCGGTACATCGCTCTTCGAAGAACATCTACGCTCAGATCATCGACGACGTCGCTGGCAAGACCCTTGCGGCTGCCTCGACCCTCGATGGTGGCCTGAAGGCCGAGCTCAAGACCGGAGCCGACATCGCAGCAGCTGCTGCCGTTGGCAAGCTGGTTGCCGAGCGCGCTGTCAAGGCTGGCGTGAACGAAGTTGTCTTCGACCGTGGCGCCTTCATCTATCACGGCCGCATCAAGGCTCTCGCCGAAGCGGCTCGTGAAGGTGGTCTGACCTTCTAAGACTGAATTTCCACCCGGGCTTGCGTCCGGGTGGATTTCCGGCTTTATGCCGGTCACACCGGATTCCACCTTGACCCGACAGGGCAGGGTGGAACTTTGCGTAATCTGCCGATTGCACCCGGAAAAGAAAAAGGAAAAGGACAATGGCACAAGAAAAGCGTGGTTCGCGGGATGACCGTCAGAACCGTGAAGAGCGCGATAGCGAGTTTGTCGACAAGCTGGTCGCCATCAACCGCGTCGCCAAGGTCGTCAAGGGCGGCCGTCGTTTCGGCTTCGCAGCCCTCGTCGTCGTCGGCGACCAGAAGGGCCGTGTAGGCTTCGGTCATGGCAAGGCACGTGAAGTGCCGGAAGCCATCCGCAAGGCGACCGAAGCTGCAAAGCGCGACTTGATCTTCGTTCCCCTGCGTGACGGCCGTACGCTGCATCACGACGTCAATGGCCGCCACGGCGCCGGCAAGGTTCTGCTGCGCTCCGCCAAGGCCGGTACCGGTATCATCGCCGGTGGTCCGATGCGCGCCGTCTTCGAAACGCTCGGCATGTCCGACGTTGTCGCCAAGTCGACCGGTTCGTCGAACCCGTACAACATGGTTCGCGCTACCTTCGACGCCCTGAAGCACCAGGTGCATCCGAAGGACGTCGCTGCTCAGCGTGGTCTGAAGTATGCTACCCTCCAGGCTCGCCGCGCTGCTTCTGGCAACGCAGCTGAAGAATAAGAGGAGTCTGATCCATGGCCAAGGCTACGAAGAAGACTGAAGCAAAGACGATCACGGTCGAGCAGATCGGTTCGCCTATTCGCCGTCCGGCTGTCCAGCGCGCAACGCTGGTTGGTCTGGGCCTCAACAAGATGCACCGGGTCCGCACCCTGGAAGATACACCTTCCGTTCGTGGCATGATCCGTGCTGTCCAGCATCTCGTTCGCGTCGTCGACGAGAAGTGAGACGGGGGAAGTCATCATGAAACTGAATGAAATCAAAGACAACGAAGGCGCTTCCAAGGAACGTATCCGCGTAGGTCGCGGTATCGGTTCTGGCAAGGGCAAGACCGGTGGTCGCGGCGTCAAGGGTCAGAAGGCTCGTTCTGGCGTTGCCATCAACGGCTTCGAAGGCGGTCAGATGCCTATCTACCGTCGTCTGCCGAAGCGCGGCTTTAACAACATCTTCGCATCGGAATACGTCACCGTTTCGCTCGGCCGTATTCAGACCGCGATCGATGCTGGCAAGCTCGACGCCAAGGCAACGGTTGATGCCGCTTCGCTCAAGGCAGCCGGCGTGATCCGTCGCACCAAGGACGGCGTGCGCGTGCTCTCCGATGGCGAACTGAAGGCCAAGGTCACGATCGAAGTCGCCGGCGCCTCCAAGGCAGCCGTCGAGAAGATCGAAAAGGCCGGCGGTTCCATCAAGCTGCTCGAAGCAGCCAAGGAAGCCGCTGAATAAGTGAAAGACAATCGCCCGGGGTGCTTCACACCGGGCGATTTTGCTCCCATATGTGAGCCTCACGATCCCAGGACGGAATGGACGTCGTTTCGTCTTCCGGGTCATCTGGAAAACACGAGTGTGAGGCATGCGGTTGTTCGCAACTTCTCCCGCGCCCTGTTTTCTTAAAAACAGTTTGAACGAATAGCCTCCGGTTTCGACGGATTACCGTCGCCGGTTTAGGTTTGCGGAGAATTCTATGGCTTCTGCAGCGGAACAACTGGCCTCGAACCTCAACTTCTCGACTTTCGCCAAGGCGGAAGATCTGAAGAAGCGTCTGTGGTTCACTCTGGCCGCATTGCTGGTTTATCGCCTCGGCACGCATATTCCGCTGCCCGGCCTCAACCCGGAGGCTTATGCCGCGGCCTTCCAGGGCCAGTCCGGTGGTATCCTCGGTCTTTTCAACATGTTTGCCGGTGGCGCCGTCGAGCGCATGGCGATCTTCGCGCTGGGCATCATGCCCTACATCTCCGCGTCGATCATCGTGCAGCTGATGACGTCGGTCGTGCCGTCCCTCGAGCAGCTCAAGAAAGAGGGCGAGCAGGGCCGCAAGATCATCAACCAGTATACCCGCTACGGCACCGTGCTTCTCGGCACGCTGCAGGCCTACGGCATTGCCGTCGGTCTCGAATCGGGGCAGGGAATCGTTGCCGATCCAGGCTGGTTCTTCCGCATTTCGACCGTTCTGACGCTGCTTGGCGGCACCATGTTCCTGATGTGGCTCGGTGAGCAGATCACCTCGCGCGGCATCGGCAATGGTATTTCGCTGATCATCTTCGCCGGCATCGCGGCCGGTTTGCCGGCCGCTGTCGCCCAGACGCTTGAACTCGGCCGCACCGGCGCGCTGTCCACCCTGATGATTCTCACCGTCATCTTCGTGGCCATCGCCGTCATCGCGCTGATCGTCTTCGTCGAGCGTGCTCAGCGCCGTCTTCTGATCCAGTATCCGAAGCGCCAGGTCGGCAACCGCATGTTCCAGGGCGACACCTCGCACCTGCCGCTGAAGCTGAACACTGCAGGCGTCATTCCGGCGATCTTTGCCTCGTCGTTGCTGCTCCTGCCGGCCACCGCCGCTGGCTTCTCCGGCAACAGTCAGCTTCCGGGCTGGGCGACCACTGTGATCGCCGCTCTGCAGCATGGTCATCCGGTCTATATGATGCTCTACGGCGCGTTGATCGCCTTCTTCGCCTTCTTCTACACGGCTATCGTCTTCAACCCGAAGGATACGGCCGACAACCTGAAGAAGCATGGCGGCTTCATCCCCGGCATCCGCCCGGGTGAGCGCACCGCAGAGTACATCGACTACGTGCTGACCCGTATTACGGTCGTTGGCGCCGCCTACCTCGTTTTCGTCTGCGTCCTGCCTGAAATCCTCATCGCACGCACCGGGATCCCATTAGCCCTTGGTGGTACTTCGCTTTTGATTGTTGTCAGCGTGACCCTTGATACTGTAGCACAGGTTCAGGGACATCTGATCGCCCAGCAATATGAAGGCCTGATCAAGAAGTCGAAGTTGCGTGGAGGAAAGAGGGGACGATGAGACTGATTCTGTTAGGACCGCCGGGCGCGGGGAAGGGAACCCAAGCCCAGCGGATCGTGGAGAAGCACGGCATTCCGCAGCTCTCCACCGGTGACATGCTCCGTGCCGCGGTATCCGCGGGCACGGAGGTCGGCAAGCGCGCCAAGGCCGTGATGGATGCTGGCAAGTTGGTTTCCGACGATATCGTCATCGCCATCGTCTCCGAGCGCATCGATGCGCCCGACTGTGCCAATGGCTTCATCCTCGATGGCTTTCCCCGGACGCTCGTCCAGGCGGATGCCACCGAGGCGATGCTCAAGGGCAAGGACCTCGATCTGTCGGCAGTCGTCGAGATCCGCGTCGACGACGAGATCCTCGCGGATCGAATTGCCGGCCGCTACACCTGCGCAAACTGTGGCGCCGGTTATCACGACGAGAACCTGAAGCCGAAGGTGGATGGCGTCTGCGACAAGTGTGGTTCGACCCATTTCAAGCGTCGTCCCGACGATAACCGTGATACGGTCCGCACCCGCTTGCAGGCCTATTACAAGGAAACCTCGCCGCTGATCGGCTATTACCACGCCAAGGGTAAGCTACATTCGGTCGACGGCATGGGTGAGATCGATGCCGTCACCGGCGAGATCGAGGCCATTCTCGCCAAGCTCTAAAGGCTGGCAGTCCAAGAATCTTCGCGGGGCCGGTTGCTTTTGGCAGCCGATTCCGCTAAAGACCGCGCCAACTCGCGACATGACTGCGATCGGCGCGTTCTTCCAAAACGCTGGGAGACCGGGTTCGATCGTTTTGGTTTGTCGAGAACCCGAATTGTAATTGCGGTCCCTTTGGGCCGTGTAACGAGACACCACTTGCCGGATGGCAACTGGAAGCAAGGAGAATAGGCGTGGCACGTATCGCTGGCGTCAACATCCCGACTGCGAAGCGCGTTGTTATCGCGCTGACCTACATTCACGGGATTGGACCGAAGTTCGCATCTGAAATCATGGAGAAGGTCGGTCTTCCGGCTGACAAGCGCGTTCACCAGCTGACCGACGCTGAAGTTCTTCAGATCCGCGAAACCATCGACCGCGACTACCAGGTCGAAGGTGACCTGCGTCGCGATACCGCGATGAACATCAAGCGTTTGATGGACCTCGGCTGCTACCGTGGCCTGCGCCATCGTCGTGGTCTGCCGGTTCGCGGTCAGCGCACGCACACCAACGCCCGCACCCGCAAGGGTCCGGCGAAGGCGATCGCTGGTAAGAAGAAGTAATTTTTCGCGGCATTCGGAAAAGGGCAGTGGGCGTCAGGGTGACCTGATGCCCACTGCCTTCATCCTGTTGCCGCGATTGGTGTAGCCGCTGGCATTACGGCGGTGCTTAGATCAACTGAAAGGAAGACCATGGCCAAGGAAGCCACACGCGTTCGCCGTCGCGAACGTAAAAATATCTCGTCGGGCGTTGCTCACGTCAACTCGACCTTCAACAACACGATGATCACCATCACCGACGCACAGGGCAACGCAATTGCCTGGTCGTCTGCCGGTGCCAAGGGCTTCAAGGGTTCGCGTAAGTCGACCCCGTTCGCTGCCCAGATCGCTGCTGAAGACTGCGCCAAGAAGGCTCAGGAACACGGCATGAAGACGCTGGAAGTTGAAGTTTGCGGTCCGGGCTCCGGTCGTGAATCCGCTCTGCGCGCCCTCCAGGCTGCCGGCTTCATGATCACGTCCATCCGCGACGTGACCCCGATCCCGCACAATGGCTGCCGTCCGCGCAAGAAGCGTCGCGTCTAATCATTCTTCGTTTTGCCGGGCAGGCGGTTCGCCTTCCCGGTGCTTCTCATATTCGGCCGTCACGATTGAATGGTGATGGCGAACGGAAGGTAAAATCATGATTCAGAAGAATTGGCAGGAACTGATCAAGCCGAATAAGGTGGAATTCTCCTCCTCCGGCCGCACCAAGGCGACGCTCGTCGCCGAGCCGCTTGAGCGTGGCTTCGGCCTGACGCTCGGCAACGCTCTGCGTCGCGTTCTCCTGTCGTCGCTTCGTGGTGCAGCCGTCACGGCTGTCCAGATCGACGGCGTTCTGCACGAGTTCTCGTCTATCCCGGGCGTTCGCGAAGATGTCACCGATATCGTCCTGAACATCAAGGAAATCGCCATCAAGATGGACGGCGACGATGCCAAGCGCATGGTTGTCCGCAAGCAGGGTCCGGGCGTTGTAACCGCCGGTGACATCCAGACGGTCGGCGACATTGAGATCCTGAACCCCAACCACGTGATCTGCACCCTCGACGAGGGAGCCGAAATCCGTATGGAGTTCACGGTCAACAACGGCAAGGGTTACGTGCCGGCCGAGCGCAACCGCGCGGAAGATGCACCGATCGGTCTCATCCCGGTCGATAGCCTCTATTCGCCGGTCAAGAAGGTGTCCTACAAGGTCGAAAACACCCGTGAGGGCCAGGTTCTCGACTATGACAAGCTGCTGATGACCATCGAAACCGATGGTTCCGTCACCGGTGAGGACGCTGTCGCTTTCGCTGCCCGCATCCTTCAGGACCAGCTCGGCGTTTTCGTCAACTTCGACGAACCGCAGAAGGAAGCCGAAGAGGAAGCCGTCACCGAGCTCGCTTTCAACCCGGCGCTGCTCAAGAAGGTCGACGAGCTGGAGCTTTCGGTCCGCTCGGCAAACTGCCTGAAGAACGACAACATCGTTTACATCGGCGATCTGATCCAGAAGACCGAGGCAGAGATGCTGCGCACGCCGAACTTCGGCCGCAAGTCGCTGAACGAAATCAAGGAAGTTCTCGCTTCCATGGGCCTGCACCTCGGTATGGAAGTACCGGCATGGCCGCCCGAGAACATCGAAGATCTCGCGAAGCGTTACGAAGACCAGTATTAATAACAGTGAAGGCAGCCTCTAAATCTGCCTTTCCCCGTCAAACTGCGGGTGAATGCCCGTATGTGTCAGGAAACGGCAGCCTCTGAGACAGAGCCTGCACTTAAAGGAGAATAGCAATGCGCCACCAGAAAGCCGGCCGCAAGCTGAACCGTACCGCCAGCCACCGTAAGGCGATGTTCGCCAACATGGCGGCTTCGCTCATCCTGCATGAGCAGATCGTCACCACCCTGCCGAAGGCGAAGGAAATTCGCCCGATCGTCGAAAAGCTCGTAACGCTCGGCAAGCGCGGCGACCTGCATGCTCGCCGCCAGGCGATCTCGCAGATCCGCGACGTTACCGTCGTTGCCAAGCTGTTCGACGCCATCGCGACGCGCTACGCCACCCGCAACGGCGGCTACCTGCGTATCATGAAGGCCGGTTTCCGTCAGGGCGACAATGCCGCCATGGCTGTCATCGAGTTCGTCGAGCGCGACGTTGATGCCAAGGGCGCAGCCGACAAGGCCCGCGTCGCCGCTGAAGCCGAAGCTGAAGCAGCGTAAGTTACTTCCCCTAAGGGAAGGATGTGCAAAAGGCCGGGTGAGCGATCACCCGGCCTTTTGACGTTGGGGTATCTCTGGCATGGGCGCTTCTTTCCTCAGCGTTGAGTGGCGTGAGGCGTCTGCAAGGCCAGCCGCAGGGAGCCCGCCGATGGGGTAGGGGTATCTATATTAGAAATTGAATGCTAATAGATGTGCAATATAACTAATTGATCTGCGTCAAGGTCAAGCTGACGAACAGCGCTAATCTCCCTGCATCGAATTATCGATGTAAGCGAGGTTCCCAATGATTACTGCATCCATTTTCAGCAATGACAAAGACAAGCTCATCATCCCGCCGCTCTCGACCTTTTATGATAAGGTTGCCCAGCCCATGGCCTGGACGATCCTCCGTCTTGCTGTCGGCGGCATGCTGGTCATCGAAGGCTTGCCAAAAATCATGGCGCCTTTCGCCCAGGTTGGTTTCGTCGAGAAGCTCGGTTTCTATCCGGGCTGGCTCTGGTCCCCGACATTGGCCGTCATGCAGGTCTTGGGCGGCCTCCTGATCGCGCTCGGCCTCTTCACGAGGCCCGCAGCGCTGGCCAATGGCGTGATGCTGGCAATCACCCTCTATTTCCACATGGCCAACCCGTATGGCGACGCCTTCCTCACCCAGGCCGGCATCGATGCGCTGAAGGCAGGCAGCGATTTCTTCACGCCGCAGGCCATGGCACGGCTTGCTGATAGCGGCCATGTCTTCCTGCATCAGGTGCAGAGCAAGGCAGAACTCGCTTCGCTCTTCTGGACGGGTGGCGCCTTCCTTTTCGCCGCCTTTGGCGGCGGTTACCTCTCGCTCGACCAGCTGCTGTTCAAGAAGCAGTTCTGATACTTGCGAAGCACAAGGACACCCGGTCGAATGGCCGGGTGTCGTTTATTCAGTCTGGTGCCTCGGTGCAGCTACGCACCCGCCCCATCAGAAACGACCGCTCTGTCTCGTTCCCACTCAATTCAGCCGCTCGCTCAAACTCCACGCGCGCCTCAAACATCCGTCCCAGCCGCATCAGAAAATCGCCCTTCGCGGCATAGAGCGCCGCGTAACCGGCCAGCTGCGGCTCTGCCTCGATCTCCGCCAGCAGCAGCAGACCCGTCTCGGGTCCAAACGCCATCGCATGCGCCACCGCCCGGTTCAGCGCCACCACGGGCGAGGGGGAGCGTGCCAACAGCTTGTCGTAAAGCGCAGCACTCAGCGCCCAGTCCGTGTCCTCAAACCTTGCCGCCCGAGCATGCACGGCTGCGAGCGCCGCCTGCAGCGCATAGACCCCGTCTTCGCCGCCAAGCCGCTTCACCGCTAACAAGCCTTCCAGACCGCGCTGGATCAGCAACCTGTCCCAAAGCCGCCGGTTCTGCGTTTCCAGCGTCTGAGCACTGCCATCCGGTCCGATCCGCGCCTTGAAGCGCGATGTCTGCAACTCCATCAGTGCCAGCAGGCCATGTGCCTCCGGTTCCTCCGGTGCCAGCCCCACCAGGATGCGTCCGAGCCGCATCGCCTCTTCGCAAAGCTGCGGTCGGATCAAGTCTTCGCCTGAGCTCGCCGCATAACCCTCGTTGAAGATCAGGTAGATGACTTCCAGCACCGAGGCGAGGCGGGCACCGCGCGCCTCACCCACAGGTACTTCAAACGCCACATCGCCCTCGCGCAGGGTCTTCTTCGCCCGCACGATCCGCTGCGCCACTGTCGTTTCCTGCGTGAGAAAGGCCCGGGCGATCTCCTCCGTCGCCAGTCCGCCGATGACCTTCAGCGTCAGCGCCGTGCGCTGGTCGCGGGAGAGCAGCGGATGGCAGGCAGTAAAGATCAGCGACAGCCGCTCGTCGCCGATCTCGTTGTCGAGCGCGGCCTCGATGGCAGCCTGTTCGTCCCCCCTGCCGGTCTCGATGTCATGCGCCAATGCGGCCTCGTGCCGGGCCATCATCCGCCGTCGGCGCCAGAGATCGACGGCCCGGCGCTTCGCCGTCGTCATCAGCCAGCCGCCGGGATTGGGCGGTATGCCGGAAGCCGGCCATGCCGCGAGTGCCGCCACAAGCGCTTCCTGCGCCAGGTCCTCGGCGAGGCTCAGATCGCGGACATGTCTTGCGAGCCCGGCGACCAGCCGGACCCGCTCCATACGATAGATCCTCTCGATGTCCGGGGGCGCCAGCGCCTGGCTGTCTGCAACGTTCGGCCCCGCCTGTCCGTTTCGTGTCATGGTCCGGAGTATGGACACGGCTTGAGCCCGGTCAACCGCGGTCATCGTGTCAGGCGTCAACACCAGTCGTGTCGCCACCGGCAGCCGCCGGGTCCATCCAGAAGATCTCCCAGACATGTCCATCCGGGTCCTCGACCGAACGGCTCCACATGAAGCCGTGATCCTGCGGCGGGTTGGGGTCAGCCCGTCCGCCGGCAGCACTCGCTGCCCCCACAACCCGGTCGACATCCGCATGCGCTTCGACAGTCAGCGCCAGAAGCGTCTGGCTCGTCGCCTTGGCGTCTGCAATCGGACGGCTGGTGAAGGTCCGATAGAAGTCATGCGTCAGGATCATCACGCCGATCGTATCGGTCAGCATCATGCAGGTGGCATTGTCGTTCGAGAATTGCGGGTTCTTCGTCGCCCCCAGCGCCTCGTAGAAGCGGGTCGAGGCACCAAGATCCGTCACCGGCAGGTTGATGAAGATCATCTTGCTCATGACGGTTCAGCCCTTCGACTTCTGCTGAGCTGCAAGCCCTTCTGCCGCGCGGTCATGGCTCGCCTGGCCCTCGGGTGAGGCCACTTCGGCAAAGTCTTCCATCTCGTAGAAAGGCCGGATCTCGATTTCGCTTGGCGTCATCATCGGGTTCGGGCAACGCTTCACCCAGGCAACGGCCTCGTCCATGTCCTTGACCTCCCAGATCCAGTAGCCGGCGACCAGTTCCCGGGTCTCGGCAAAGGGCCCGTCGATCACCCGGCGGTCCGGACCGTTGAAGGCGATCCGCTTGCCCATCTTCGAGGGTTTCAAGCCGTCGCCCGAGAGCATGATCCCGGCCTGCACCAGTTCCTCGTTGAACTTGCCCATGGCCTCGAACAATTCGGGCGGCGGCATGATCCCTTCTTCGCTGTCTTCGGTCGCCTTCACCATCACCATGACACGCATGTCTTCACTCCTCTCGTTGTCAGGACCGCCCTTGCGATCCTGCTCCCCCAACGAATGAGCTAAACCCATTTCGACACGACATGCGAAAAAAATCTATCGCGGTCTATGTCTGTCACTTCGGAATGTGGATCGTCGCGCGGATATGCTTGAGCGAGGCGACGATCGTGAACGTCATCATCACCAGCAGCGTCCAGGAACTCCATTTGCCCAGATGCACGGTCGACCAGGCGCCCAGCTGGTTCGGATAGTGCCAGATTGCAAAGAAGGTCGAGATGTTCTCCGCCACCCAGATGAAGAAGCCGATCAGGATGAAGGCAAGCAGCATCGGCATCTGCCGGTCGCGGTCGAAGGGCCGGTAGATGACGGTGGTGCGCGCATAGAGCCCGATGGCAAGCGCTGCCAGATACCAGCGATAATCGCCGATATAATGGTGGGTGAAGAAGTTCAGATAGATGGCGACAGCCACGCCAATCGCCATCCAGTAGGGCGGGTGATGGCGGATCCTGACATCGAGCAATCGCCAGGCCTGGATGATGTAGCTGCCGACCGCAGCATACATGAAACCGGAGAACAGGGGCACGCCGAGCAGCTTCGTATAGGCGAAGTCCTGATAGGTCCAGGACGGATTGGCGCCAGCGGTCTTGAAGGCTTCAAGCGCGAAACCGACCACGTGGAAGAGGCAGATCGCCTTCAATTCGTCCATCGTCTCGAGCTTGGTCCAGACCATCCAGATCTGTATGGCAAGCGCGATGATCAGCAGCACGTCGTAGCGCGGAATACCGAAGAGGCCGGCGCGTGGCACCGCAAATATCGAGATGAAGAACAGGCCGGCAAACAGGCAGGCGCGCGCCTCCTTGATGCCGAACATGACGAACTCGACGACGAATCGCCTGATGCCGGTGAGATGAGGGTGCGGGGCATTGTCGATAAGTCGCCGATCCAGCGCACTCAGCAGATCCCTGCGCCCCTCTGCCACCAATGTCATTTGCCAGCCCCGCTGTTGCATTCCATTGCAACCTCAGTACTAAGCGCTGATGGACGAAATCAAGGCAACGATGTCACAACGCATGCGCCGGCTGGGGATAGCGCTTGCCATCATCGCGTGTGGCGTGGCTTTGAGGCTCGGCGGTTATGAGATCGGACTGCCGTTTTATCTGGTGAAATACGGTGGTTCGACGCTCTGGGGCGGCATGGTCTTTTTCCTCCTCGCCTCGCTTTTGCCCCGCCAGCCCCTCGGTCGCCTTGCGCTCTTGTCCATCATCGCGGCGGCCCTCATCGAGTTCAGCCGGCTCTATCACACACCCTGGCTCGATGAATTCCGTCTGACATTGGCGGGCGCTCTCCTGCTCGGGCGCATCTTCTCCTGGTGGAACATTGTCGCCTATGCCCTCGGCATTGTGATCGCTGCCCGGCTCGAGAACCGCCACTTGGCCCGCGCCAGCAGTATGCCTGGCTAACGCGCGGCTCTAGATGCGTGTGGTCAGGTCGATCAGCCACTCCGGCGAATATTCCAGAAGCCAGATCTCGATGGTCTTGTCGAAGCCTGAGACAACGAGCGCGCCTGTGATGATCAGCAGCCCGCCCATCAGGCTCTTGCCGGCCTGACCTAGCGTCAGCAGACGATGACGCGACCGTGCAAGTGCCTCGCGTGACAGCATTCCGATCAGGAGCAGCGGCAGCGCCGCACCGAAACCGAAGGCGACCATGGTCGTGATCACCTGCAGCAGGTTTTCGCCACGGGAAGCCATCAGCGAGGCAGCGCCGAGGGTAGGGCCAACACAGGGGCTCCAGACGGCGCCAAGAAGCAGACCGACGAGAAACTGCCCCTTGAGACCCTTGTCGTCGACCTGACCGAAGCGTGACTGCGACCAGGCCGCGACCGGTCCGGCGGCCGCAGCGACCCTATGCTGGGCCATCGGCACGATGAGAACCGCCCCAAACACGATCATGATGATCCCGGCCACCATCCGGAAGACGGCGAAGTCGAGGCCGACTGAGAAGCCGACCAGCGCGACGAAGAGACCGATCGTCACGAAGGAAAGCGTCAGCCCCGCCGCAAGCGCGACGGGTCCGTAGCGATGACGGTTGATCGCTGTTCCCAGAACAATCGGGATCAGCGGCAGTGTGCAGGGATTGAGCAGGGACAGCACGCCCGCGAGAAAGGCAAGGAGAGCGCTGCCCAGCATGGCATCATTGTCCCAGGGTCGAGGCGAAGAGCTGTTCGACCGAGGCCGGGTTCGTGTCCGCGACACTGCGGCCCGTCTCGTCTGCACCCTTGAACGCGATCAGCGTCGAGCGGTTCTGTGCCCCAAGACTGCGCATCTCGTCCTTTTGCTTGTCGTAGTCGAGCTTCAGGACGAGGACGTCCTTGAATTCCGGCTTGGCCGCCAGCGTGTCGATGATCTTGGTCTGGGCCCTGCAGGTGCTGCACCAGCTGGCTGTGACGTCGACGACCACCGATTTACCTTCCGCTTTCGCAGCTTCGAAAGCCGAAGCTTGGAAGGGCGCAATCTCGATGGCATTGGCAATACCGGCCGTGGCGAGCATCACGGCACCGGCAAGCGCCGCACTCCATGTCTTTCGAAGGCTTCTCATCGGTTACACCCCTTGTTTGTCGATTGTCGAAAAAGCTGTCAGGCCCGCGTCGCCGCCATGCGCTTGGCCCGCCGCCGCTCCATGATCTTCGGCCGTAGCAGCCGGTAACCGAGCAACAGGATCGTGACTGTGATATAGAAGGCCGCCTCCGGATCGATCACCTTCAGCGACAGCGCGTAGTGCAGGATTGCCACGAGCAGGATCGGATAGGTCAGCTTGTGCAGCTTGTTCCAGCGTTGACCGAGCCTCCGGATCGACCACTGGTTGGAGGTCAGCGCCAGCGGAATCAGCATCAAAAGCCCCGCCATGCCGAGCATGATGTAGGGACGCTTCAGGATGTCGCCGACGATCGAGGACAGGATCAGACCCCGGTCCAACGTCAGGTAGACGGCAAAATGCGCCAGCACGTAGTAGAATGCCAACAGACCGAGCGCGCGCCGATAGGCGATGAGATTGATGCCGAGCAGATCCCGCAATGGGGTGACAGCCAGGCCGAGGCAGAGGAAGCGGAAGGCCCAGAGCCCCAGCAGATGCTCGAAGGCACGCACGGGATCAGCGCCCAGTCCGCCAAAGATCCCGAGATAGAAGGCATAGAGCCCCGGCATCAGCCCGATGGCATAAAGCGCCCAGATTGACGCCGGCTTGTAGCGGGCGGGCAGGGCAGGGAGTGCAAGCGCAGCCATCAGTAGAACTTCGTTAGGTCCATGCCGTCATAGAGACTTGCGACCTCGTCGGCATAACCGTTGAACGGCAGCGTATCAATCCGCGCGCCACCGAAGAGCCCGTCCGCTTCGCCGATCCGCCGCTCGGTCGCCTGGCTCCAGCGGGGGTGATCGACAGCAGGATTGACGTTGGCGTAGAAGCCATACTCGGACGGCTGAAGCTTATTCCAGGTCGACACCGGCTCCTCTTCCGTCAGCGTGATCTTGACGATCGACTTGATGCCCTTGAAGCCGTATTTCCACGGCACGACGAGGCGGATCGGGGCTCCGTTCTGGTTGGGCAGCGTCTCGCCGTAGAGGCCGGTCGCAAGGATCGCCAGCGGATGGCGTGCCTCATCGAGGCGCAGGCCCTCGCGATAGGGCCATTCCAGCGCCTGGAAGATGCCGGCCTGTCCCTGCATCTCCTCGGGTCTTACAAGCGTTTCGAACGCCACATATTTCGCCGAACCCAGAGGCTCGACCCGGTCGAGCAGAGCCGAGATCGGGAAGCCGATCCACGGGATTACCATCGACCAGGCTTCCACGCAGCGCATCCGGTAGACGCGCTCTTCCATCTCAATCTCGCTCATGATCGTTTCGATGTCGATCACCTGCGGCTTGGCGACCAGTCCGCCCACTTCGATCGTCCAGGGCCGCGTGGTCAGAGACCCTGCATTGCGGGACGGATCTTCCTTGCCCGTGCCGAACTCATAGAAGTTGTTGTAGGTCGTCACGTCCTCTTTCGAGGTCAGCTTCTCATCGAGCTTGTAGATGCTGGGTTTTGCAGCCAGTGGCGCCGCCAAAGCCGGAGCGCCGAGCCCGGCCGCGGCGATGCCGCCGGCCGCTACACCCATGAAATGCCGTCGCTTGAGATAGAGCGACTTTGGCGTGATCTCGGAACTTGCAATCTTTGGCGGATGGTAGACCGGCATGGCAGACCTCTTGAGGCTTTCTCTGTCACTCTAAAATAGAAGACGGGAGCATAGAGACCAGAGTTTCATCGTCTGGAAAAGAAGTCCGACAGGAACAATTTCGTGTAGGTCCGCGCCGGCCGGCGCGTGTAAGGATCGGCGGCGTTCGCCGACACGCCTCAGCCGCACCAGTTCTGCTTGTGCCCTTCCCACCGATGAGCGATGCCGCGTGCGATCATGTCATCGCCGACAGAGCGTCCGTCGTGAAGGACCACCCGAAGCTTGCGGCCATACCGATCGGTGTCGCGACGCTCCCGGCGCTCCATCACGAGATCGCCGCCATTCAGGGCATCAAGCAGCGCAACCTGCGCCTCGAGCCCGAGCGCGCGTTCCCGCTCGCAGGCAGGGCGCCCGATCTCCGGCGTATTGATATCAGAGATCCGGTATTTCACCGCCCGATACCAGAAGGTATCGCCGTCGACGACGCAGTTGATCCGCTGCGCCCCGACACAGGTAACGAAGCGGCCTTCGATTGGCTCGGTACGGGGCGCGACCGCGCCGGTGATGGCGTAGTCGATCAGCTTGTTCGATGCCGGGACAACCAGATAGGAATAGGGAAGCTTTTCGAAATGAATGACGGCCAGCACCGCAAGGCAGGCCATCATCAGGATGCGGCGCATCCGGTAGAGTGCCTTGAACGGGTTCCAGCGCGGCGCAGGCTCGGGATTGAGCTTCTGGCGGGCATCTTTCAGCAGAATCACGCGGGCAGGTTTCCGGGTCATCATGACTCCCCTTTCCGCGGTAAACTCTAGTAAACACATCTTGCCGCAGGCTTAAGCCGATCACTAAAATGCGAACAAAGACGCACCCTCCGTGAGGTCAAGGCGTACCGATTTGCCCTTGGATGCTAGTGACAGGGCAGGGGACATGGCTTAGACCAGTTCCAAAGTGGCCGCCTTGCCTTGGCGCCGAGGGTGCAGGCATGGCGGCGAACAAGCCATCGAGGTGACACCCATGCCCGTCTATCGTTCGAGAACCACCACCCACGGCCGCAATATGGCCGGTGCCCGCGGCCTCTGGCGCGCGACCGGCATGAAGGACGGCGATTTCGGTAAGCCGATCATCGCGGTCGTCAACTCCTTTACCCAGTTCGTGCCAGGCCACGTCCACCTGAAGGACCTCGGCCAGCTCGTTGCCCGTGAAATCGAAGCCGCCGGCGGCGTGGCCAAGGAATTCAACACGATCGCCGTCGATGACGGCATCGCCATGGGCCATGACGGCATGCTCTATTCGCTGCCGTCGCGCGAAATCATCTCCGACTCGGTCGAATACATGGTCAACGCCCACTGCGCCGACGCCATGGTCTGCATCTCGAACTGCGACAAGATCACGCCCGGCATGCTGTCGGCCGCCATGCGCCTCAACATCCCCGCCGTCTTCGTGTCCGGCGGTCCGATGGAGGCCGGCAAGGCGATCCTGCAGGGCCGCAAGGTGGCACTCGATCTTGTCGATGCCATGGTTGCCGCTGCCGACGACAGCATCTCCGATGCTGAAGTAGATGAGATCGAAAAAGCCGCCTGTCCGACCTGCGGCTCATGCTCCGGAATGTTCACCGCAAATTCGATGAACTGCCTCACCGAAGCGCTTGGCCTGTCGCTGCCCGGCAATGGCTCGACGCTCGCCACCCATGCCGACCGCAAGCGCCTCTTCGTCGAGGCCGGCCACCTGATCGTCGACATCACCCGCCGCTACTATGAACAGAACGACGAAAGCGTTCTGCCGCGCAATGTTGCCTCCAAGCAGGCTTTTGAAAACGCCATGGCTCTCGACATCGCCATGGGCGGCTCGACCAACACGGTTCTGCACATCCTGGCCGCTGCCCATGAAGGCGGCATCGACTTCACCATGGACGATATCGACCGCCTATCGCGCAAGGTGCCCTGCCTGTCCAAGGTGGCGCCTGCCAAGCAGGACGTGCACATGGAAGACGTCCACCGTGCTGGCGGCATCATGCGCATCCTCGGCGAACTCGATCGCGGCGGCCTGATCAACCGCGATTGCCCGACCGTGCATGCCGAAACGCTTGGCCATGCCATCGACCGCTGGGACATCACCCGCACCAATTCGGAAACGGTTCGCGAATTCTTCAAGGCCGCCCCCGGTGGCGTTCGCACCACCCAGGCCTTCTCGCAGGCCTCGCGCTGGGATGATCTCGACACCGACGGCGAAAAGGGGGTCATCCGCTCGGTCGATCACCCGTTCTCCAAGGACGGCGGTCTCGCCGTTCTGAAGGGCAACATCGCGCTCGACGGCTGCATCGTGAAGACGGCCGGCGTCGATGAATCGATCCTGAAGTTCAAGGGCCCGGCCCGCGTCTTCGAAAGCCAGGATGACGCCGTCAAGGCCATCCTGTCGAACAAGGTCGTCGCCGGCGACGTCGTCGTCATCCGCTACGAAGGCCCGAAGGGCGGCCCCGGCATGCAGGAAATGCTCTATCCGACGAGCTATCTGAAGTCGAAAGGCCTCGGCAAGGCCTGCGCGCTGGTCACCGACGGTCGCTTCTCCGGCGGCACCTCCGGTCTTTCGATCGGTCATGCCTCGCCGGAAGCCGCCCAGGGCGGCGCGATCGGCCTGGTGCGCGAAGGCGACCTGATCGACATCGACATCCCGAACCGGACGATCAACCTCGTCGTCGACCCCGCCGAGCTGGACCGCCGCCGCGCCGAACAGGATGCCAAGGGCTGGTTCCCCGAAGAAAAGCGCAAGCGCAACGTCACGACAGCACTCAAGGCCTACGCCGCCTTCGCCTCGTCAGCCGACAAGGGCGCGGTGCGCCAGCTGCCGGAATAAAGGTCAACGGTCCTGCCACCTGCAAAATCAAAGACCCGCCGGAGCGATCCGGCGGGTCTTTGTCATTCCCGTTTATCTGTGAACTCTAATCCCGCCAGGACGAATCTTCCTTATCCAGGCAGGATTTAAGATAGGCGAAATGCTTCTCCGCCATGCCGCGATAGGGGATCCAGCCGTCTGACGTGCCCTGCGCGATCTCATCCGACAGCACCGCCAGCGGCTTGCCGGTCGAAAGCGCCAGCACCATCGTCTGGGCCGCCTTCTCGAAGAAATAGAGGTCCTCGAAAGCATCCGCCACCGTCTCGCCGGCAACCGACACGCCGTGATTGCCCATGACCAGCACCGCCTTGCCGCGTATCATTTCGACAAGCCGCTCGCCTTCTTCCGCCGCATCGGCGATCCCGCCGAAGTCGAGGTCGTAGCCGATCCGACCGAAAAAACGTGCCGTGTTGTTGTCGAGCGGCAGAAGCGTCGGGTCCTTGAGGCAGGAAAGCGCCACCGCATAGGGCGAATGGCAATGGAGGATCACGCGTGCCTCCGGCAGCATCCGGTGCAGCGTGCCATGTACGGTCCAGGCGGAAGGGTCGGGGGCATTCGGTCGGTTCATCACATCGGCATCGTCGGCATCGAGCAGCAGCAGATCGCTCGCCTTGATCGTCGCAAAATGCTGCCAGCGCGCATTGAGAAGGAACTTGCGCCCATTCGCCGAGACCGCCGCGCTGAAATGATTGCCGACCGACTCGCTCCAGCCAAAGCGATGGCAGAGCCGGAAGGCAGCGGCGAGATCCTGACGCAGCGTGGTCAGTGCCGCATCGTCGAGCATATCGTTTCCGGAAGCTGCGATATTCATGCCTTGAACCGTCCTTCCGTCGTCAGCGCGCGGTAGGTCGAACGCATCTCCTCGCGGTCGGCATAACAGCCGCGCAGATAGCGATCGCCGCTGGTCGCCGAATAGGCCATCCGTCCATGCACGATGCGGTGGTTGTCGAACACCATGCAGTCACCCGCCTTCATCAGGAAGCGCATCATGAACTTGTCGTCCTGCAGCATTTTGCCGAAGCGGCAGAAGGCCGGGTAATAGTCGTCGAGCACGGTCTGCGGCAGGTCGAACAGATCAGCCATGTGCTGGCTGATCGTCAGGCCTGAGACCTCGCCATGTTTGTCGAGCTCGATCACCCGCTGCCGCGAGCGCATGTCGTAGGTGTCGTGCTCACAGAAAAAGGGAATGTCGATTTCCGACAGCAGCTTGAAGCCATCAGGATCGATCTCGCGGAAAGCATTGGCGACTGCGACGCCGTCGGAATAGATGCTCATGCCGCCCTCGACGGTATTGGCCCGGCAATGCAGGAACTGAATGCCCGGCGCATGTTCCTCTGCCGGGGTGTCGGTATGTAGCTCCAAGGCCTTAGCCGTGTAGGCGGTGTTGGTCGGGTTGATATGCGTCTTGACGTCGAAATATTCGCCGAAGAAGGTCGGCCGTACATGGCCCATCAGCTTGACGGTTTCCGTCAACCCCTCATGGCTGTCCGGCATGTCGGTCACGATCGTCAGGCCCTCGACGATCATCGCCTCGATCCACTCCGCAACCTTGGCCGGATCGCGCATCAGCTCCGGTTGCGAGAAACGCGGAATGTCAGGATAGTGGTCGCTGAACCACGCCTTGCGCGGCAGGTCGCCCGGATCCGGCCGCTGTTTGCCTTCGCTGTAGAGCTCAAGCAGCGCGAGCGGAAAACGTGACACGTGGTTCTCGCCCGCCCAGCGGATGACCAGCGTATCACCCTCCAACTCGGCGCTCTCCGCGCGCGGGGGCGCTGAGAGATGAAAAACGTCGAAGCTCCTCTCGCGAGTCTTGCTGTCGAACGAAGTGGGGCAATTGTCGCGCAGCCAGTAATAATTGAAGTAAGCCTGTTTGCCGTCAGCGAGCGGCAGGTGCAGGCCTTTTTCGGCGAGTGTGACGGCCCCGGTCGCAACATGCATGTTCATCGCGGTTTTCCTTAAGTCTGGCTGGCGAGAGAGCGGATCTTATTTGTAGATCATCATCCGACTTCCCAGGGGAAAACAGAGCGATTATGCTTATGCTGAGTTAAGCTGGAGGTTAAGTTGAGCCGTCTGCCGCCCCTGCGTCTGCTGACCACGTTCGAAGCCGTCGCGCGGCTCGGCTCGATGCGCGAGGCAGCCGCCGCCTTGAATGTCACCCAGCCCGCCGTTACCCAGGCGCTGAAGGCGCTGGAAGACCATGTCGGCGCCGTCCTGATCGACCGCTCGACCCGGCCGGCCAGGCTCACCGAACCCGGTCAGCAACTCGCCCGCGCTACCCGCGATGGCCTCGACCTGATCGTCGAGACGATCGAGGAGATCCGCACCAGCAGCGGCCTCGAAGACCAGCGCTTGACCGTTGCCTGCACCATGGGTTTCGCCACCCATTGGTTGATGCCGCGCCTCAGCGATTTCTACGCCCGCCATCCCGGTCTCTTCGTCAATGTGCAGGTGCCGCCCACCGACCTGCCGCAGATCTGGCCGGGCACCGATCTCGTCCTGCGCTACGGCCGTGGCACCTGGACAGATGGCACGACCCAGCGCCTTTTTTCCGAAACCGTTTGCCCTGTCGGCCATCCGTCTCTGGTCGACGACCTCTTGGCCAGGGGCGCCGGGCTGGACGCCGCGCCGCTCATTCATGTGCGTACAGTGGAGGCGCGACACTGGGAAGGTTGGAGCGATTATCTCGCAAGACGCGGCCTGCCTAAGCAGCGCTGCCAGTCCCATGTCTTCGACAACTACGTCCAGGCGGTTCAGGCGGCACTCGACAGCCGTGGCTTGATGCTCGGCTGGCGTTCGATCACCGAAAAGCTCGTTGCCGACGGCAGCCTCAAGTCCTGGCCCGA
The DNA here is from genome assembly GCF_042466255.1 of Rhizobium sp. R86522. Lineage (NCBI taxonomy): Bacteria > Pseudomonadati > Pseudomonadota > Alphaproteobacteria > Hyphomicrobiales > Rhizobiaceae > Rhizobium > Rhizobium sp. R86522. The sequence continues at coordinate 1,905,241 of NZ_JAXHBX010000001.1, read as the reverse complement.
TGGCGCCCTCGATCTCGGCACCGCCTATTTCGCAACGGTCGCGCCGGCAGCGGCAAAGCGGCCTCCCGTGAACGCTTTCGTGGCGTGGCTTGGGGCGGAGGCGGAGAGTTCAACCCGCTGACGCCACCTCAAGGCCGGGAGATCTGGGGCATGTCGATCTCCACCGCCGATGACAGGCTTTCGAGGCTGTCATACAGCAATTGCAGGAGATAGGCCGGGTTGTGGACATAGCCCGCCGGGTCCTTCATCGCGACCTGGTAGTTGTAGGCGGCCTTGAGCAGGCGAGGGGTCCAGGCCTTGTAGGCATTGTCGCGCACTGCCTCGTCGTCGCCGATGATCCCGTCTCCGTTCGTATCCCCGAAGAAATAGGGATGACGTCCCTTGTGATAGCCAATCGGCGTGTCGAGCACGGTGTCGCCATAGGCCCGAATCGCGGCGTAGAGCCGTTCATGCAGCGTGCCGATCTCGCCATGCACGCCTTCCTTGGTATTGCCGTCACCATCGTAATCGGCATGCCGCATGCGAATGTCGCGAATGGTCTCGACGCCCCTGTGACAGGTCATGCAGCTGTCTTCAGCCACGTTGGTGGTGTGCGGATCATGACAGGCGACACAGCTGTTGGCGCTTGGCACATGTTGGAAGCGCCCTGCATAGGTCTTGCCGGGATAGTGATAGCCGCTTGCCGTATCCGCTCCATGCAGGGTCGCGGCAGCCACGGCATAATGGATGTTGATGAAGGAGAGATCGGCCGAAACCTCGTCCTCCCCGAGTGTGCCGACCGCCTTGGTGACCGAAGCGCCCGACTGCCGACCCTGATGGCAGACGGTGCAGGTCGCGGAACTCCCCAGTCCGCTCACCTGCGTGCCGGATGGGAAGCGCACCGCATCCAGCGCATGCGCCGCCTCGGCATGACAGGAGGCACAGCCGATCGGCGAATTGATCACACCCGGCTGCTCGATGCTGCCTGCAGCGCTGCCGTCTGCGCCGAGAAAATCGAGGAAGCCCGTCTCGGAGTGGCAGGTGGCGCAAGCCTTCGGCACCTCGCCTTCCTTGTTCCAGTAAGTGAAGGACGGGGAGTGGTAGTTGCCATGTGGCGAAGAGAGCCAGGCTTCGACCAGTTTGCTGATCGGAGTGTCGTCGCTCGCCTGCACGGACGGTGCGGCGATCAGCACGGCGGTCCATGCCGCCAGGCTGGCGAAAAGGGTGAAAATGCGGGTTGGTCGTCGCGGCGTCATGGGATCCTCCTCGGTCGTATGCGTCGTGGCGATGGGAGCATGATGAGCTGCAAAGCGACGTCGCGACATGACCGAGATCAAATCCGGACCGCGTTCTTCTGCTAGAAAGGCATTCAGGAGGACCTCATGACCGAAACCGTGACGCCTGACATGGCCGCCATGTCGCAACGCTCCGCCCGCCGCTTGCCCCGTCTGCCGGCCAGCCTTCTGGCAGCCCTTTATCTCGGGCTATGCACCCTGCCACTTGCTCTCTCCCTGATGACTGATGTTTCTCCGCACGATCCGCTGGAGCGATTGGCCGCCGGCCTCGGCATGGTCGGACTGGCTGCCATGGCCGTGCAGTTTGTGACCTCCGGCCGTTTCGAAGTGGTCTCCGGCCGTCTCGGCATCGACAAGATCATGGCCTTTCACAAACTTGCCGCCTGGTGGATCCTTCTGGCCATCGTCCTTCATCCTCTGGCCTATGTCGCTCCGACCTGGCTTGAGGATCCCAACCTCGGTACGGAGCGTCTGGTCGCATACCTGACCCAGCCGCATTATCGCTCTGGCGTGGTTGCCTGGGCAGCCCTTATCCTCCTGGTCCTGTCGTCAGTGTTGCGCAACAGTCTGCCCTGGCGTTACGAAGTCTGGCGGGGAACGCATCTCGTTCTCGGCACAGTGGCAACCGCCGGCGGGCTGCTCCATGCCATTTCCACGGGCCGATTTGCGGCGAGGGGGCCTCTGGAGATCTACTGGTTCCTGATCGCCGCCACGATTCTTGCTGTGCTTGCGATCCTCTATGGTTATCGCTGGCTCAATCTGCATCGCAAGCCGTGGCGGCTTCGGTCTGTCACGCGCCGGGCCGATCGTCTGTGGGAGCTCGACATCCAGCCCGCCGACAACACCCCGACGCTCGAATATCATGCCGGCCAGTTCGTCTGGATGACGGAAGGCCGAAGGCGCTTCCCGCTGTTTGATCATCCGTTTTCGATCGCCGACAGCCCGACCCGTCCGGGCTTGAGCCTGATCATCAAGGAGGTCGGCGATTTCACCCGGCGCATCGGCAATCTGCAACCCGGCACCCCCATCGGCATTGACGGGCCCTATGGCGAATTCGCCATGGAGGCACATCCAGGCGATGCCGTCCTCCTTATCGCCGGTGGTGTCGGGATTGCGCCCATCATCGGCATGCTGAGGGATCTGACCGCACGGCGCGACAATCGGCCCATCCGGCTCGCCTATGCTGTGGGAACGCCAAGCAATTTCGCCTGTCTGGACGAAATAGCCGCTGCCGGTGCTGCGCTCGACTTGGAAGTCCTGTTGATCAGTGAGGATTCGCCGCCCGGCTACGAGGGTGCGGTCGGTCGGCTCGATCACGCCCGGCTGAAGGATCTCCTTGTGGGGATCGAGCCGCGCAGCTGTGTCGCAATGATGTGTGGCCCCGGCGGCATGGTTACGGCTGTGTCCGACACCTTGCTCGATCTCGGCCTTCCGATGAAGAACGTGGTCTACGAGCGGTTCGACTACGCCGGAGGAGCGACCTCGCGCCAGGATCGTCGTCGGAGCCTCGTCTTTGGCGGCGTCGCGGCACTGCTGGCTGCTGCCCTGTGGCTGTATTATTTTGCCGGTTAGGCAATATGCTAATTGACTTTCTGGATGGGCGGCACGCCCTCGATGAGGCTCAGCACTTCGCCCACGCCATTGCGCAGCTCTGCCATGCGGCTGGCATAGGCGGCGGCCAGACAGTCGAGGTTCGCCTCACATGCTCGGCGCTTTTCCAGCCATTCGATTTGCGAGGCTTCCAACGCGCCACGGCTGCCCATCGGCAAGACTTCGCGCAACAGTTCGAACGTCGTCACCATGCGCACATCCATGTCGTTGAGGTCAATGTTCTGGCAGATCGCCGCCTCGTCGGGCGCAAGGCCAGGCGTACGGCAATCGAAACTGGCGGCCTGGAGCAGTTGGGGAAGGGCGATCAACAGGGGGCTGGCCAGCGTGAAGGCGGCAAGGGTGGATATAACTGGGCGGGTTCGGGACATGGTCGGTCTCCTTTCCTGATAACAGGGCAACGGTTGCCGCGTGGAGAACGTTCCGCGCGACGTCTCTTGCAAATCCGTCACGATCCGGTGAGATCTTGGCTGCTCAGGCTTCCCTCACGCGCGATGCTCACTACCTTGGGACACATGCAGAGAAGAACATTCCTTTCCATCCTCGGCGCCTCCGGTGCTGTCTCCGTCATCTCCGGCCGACAGGCCTTGGCACAAACCGCCGCGCCGGAGGCCGGGCCCACGGTTGAGCCGTCGCCCGCGACAACGCCGGCCACAGCAGCCCCCTTGGATCTCGATGCTTTGCGACCACGAATCGCAAATCTGCTGGAGGAGGCGCGCCGCCTGGAGACGCTGGAAACGGTGATCGTCACGCGCAATGGGGAGACGCTCGCCGAGCGCGCCTATGGCAACAACTCGCTGACAGGTTCGACCAACATCAAGTCGGCGTCGAAATGCGTCGTCTCCGCGCTGGTCGGTATCGCCATCGACAAGGGGCTGCTGGAAGGCGTTGACCAGCGCATCGAAACTGTCTTGCGCTCGGAGTTTCCCGCCGATCCCGATCCCCGCCTGTCACAGATCACGATCGGCCACCTGCTCTCGATGCGCGCTGGCCTTGATCGCATGTCCGGCCCCAATTATGGCCGCTGGGTCGCGAGCCGGAACTGGACCCGTTTCGCGCTCGCCGCCGACTTCGTCGGGGAGCCCGGCGGCGGCATGCTCTATTCGACCGCGTCCACCCACCTCCTCTCCGTCATCCTCACCAAGGTCTCCGGCAAGCCGACGCTGGCGCTCGCCCGTGAATGGCTGGAGCCGCTTGAAGGTTTCCGCATCGGCTCCTGGCACCGCGACCCGCAGGGCTACTATCTTGGCGGCAATCAGATGGCGATGACGCCGCGGTCGCTCCACGCCTTCGGCGAACTGTATCGACGCGGTGGCGTCACCGAGGACGGTACACGGCTGATCTCGGAAGAATGGATCCGCGAAAGCTGGATCCGCCGCACCAACTCCGTTTTCAACGGCGATGGCTATGGCTACGCCTGGTTCCTCAAGGAAATGGCCGGCGAGCAGGTGAACTATGCCTGGGGCTATGGCGGCCAGATGCTCTACATCACACCGAGCCTTGGTGTAACCGTCACTATGACATCGAATGAAAGCGCCCCATCGGCACGCACCGGCTACCGGGACGAGCTTCACGGCCTCATGACACGCATCATCGAAACCGTCAGCACTTGAGGCCGACGCGCGTTATCCCCATCTGCGATACACCTTCCTTGGTTCTGCCTATTTGACGGCGCACGAACCGGGTCTAGAACGTCCATATCGCATGAAGGATCTTCGAATGCCGCGCTTCGACTGCCTCAAACCTGTTGCCGTCATCATCGCCCTGATCGCGCCTGTCGCATCGCCGGCGCTTGCCCAGGACAAGGCGGTGCCGCAAAGCCAGATCGAGATGCAGCTCTCCTTCGCGCCGCTGGTCAAGCAGGCGCGGGGCGCCGTCGTCAACGTCTATGCCGAGCGCCTCGTTCAGACCCGCTCCAGCCTGTTTGCCGGCGACCCCTTCTTCGAACAGTTCTTCGGCCAGCGCATGCCGAACCGCACGGAGAAGCAGTCTTCGCTCGGCTCCGGCGTCATCGTCGAGGCGGATGGCGTCGTCGTCACCAACAACCACGTTATTGATGGCGCCGACGATATCAAGGTGGCGCTCGCAGATGGCCGCGAGTTTCCGGTCAAGGTTGTGCTGAAGGACGACCGGCTCGATCTCGCGGTTTTGAAATTCGAGACCAACGAGGCCATGCCGACGCTGCCGATCGGCAATTCCGATGCGACCGAGGTCGGCGATCTCGTGCTGGCCATCGGCAACCCCTTTGGTGTCGGCCAGACGGTGACTTCGGGCATCGTTTCGGCACTTGCCAGAAACCAGGTGACGGAAGGCGATTTCGGCTTCTTCATCCAGACCGATGCCGCGATCAATCCCGGCAATTCGGGCGGTGCTCTCGTCAACATGAATGGCGAGCTGATCGGCATCAATACGGCAATCTTCTCGCGCGGCGGCGGCTCCAACGGCGTCGGCTTCGCCATTCCCGCTAATCTCGTTCGCGTCTTCCTCGATGCAGCCGACCGCGGCGATGCCTCCTTCGAGCGCCCCTATATCGGCGCAAGTTTCGAGCCTGTCACCTCCGACGTTGCCGAAGCACTCGGGCTGAAGACCGTGCGCGGCGCGCTCGTGGTGAGCGTGGTCGAAGGCGGCCCGGCGGAAAAGGCGGGCTTGAAACCCGGCCAGGTCATCACCGCCGTCAATGGCATCCCCGTCGAGCATCCCGATGCCCTGGGGTACCGCCTGTCCACAGCCGGTCTTGGCAAACGGGCCGAACTGACGATCCAGCAGGACGGCGCGCAGGAAACCATGGCGCTTCAACTTGCCTCCGCGCCTGAAACCCGCCCGCGTGATATCCAGCTGATCGAAGGCCGCAGCCCCTTTGCCGGCATCCGTGCCGGCAATCTGTCGCCGCGTCTTGCCTCTGAGCTGAAGATGCCCTCCGACGTAACCGGCGTTGTCGTCACCGAAGTCTTGCGCGGTTCTCCATCCGCCCGGCTCGGCTTTGCACCGCGCGATATTGTCGTCTCGGTCAATGGCGAGGCGATCAATTCGGTTGATGACCTGCAAACCATGGCCGAAAGCGATCCCGGTTTCTGGCGCGTCGAGATCGAGCGTGGCGGTCAGCGCATCCGGCAGATCTTCCGATGAGTGATCTCTTTGCGCCGCAGATGTCGAAGGAAATGGCCGAGCGCCGTCCGCTCGCCGATCGTCTGCGGCCGAAAAGCCTGAGTGAAGTCACGGGCCAGGAGCACCTGACCGGCGAGGATGGCGTGCTCGCCCGCATGATCGCCTCCGGCTCGCTCGGTTCGATGATCTTCTGGGGGCCGCCGGGTACCGGCAAGACCACCGTCGCCCGGCTCCTGTCCGGCGAGGCGGGCCTTGCCTTCGAGCAGATCTCGGCGATCTTTTCCGGCGTCGCCGACCTCAAGAAAGTTTTCGAAAGTGCCCGCCTGCGGCGCATGGAAGGCCGCCAGACGCTGCTCTTCGTCGACGAGATCCACCGTTTCAATCGCGCCCAGCAGGACAGTTTCCTGCCCGTCATGGAGGATGGCACCGTCATTCTGGTCGGTGCCACGACGGAAAATCCGAGCTTCGAACTGAACGCCGCTCTCCTGTCGCGCGCCCGGGTCCTGACCTTCAAGAGCCATGATGCCGAAAGCATCGAGACGCTTTTGAAACGCGCCGAGGAAACCGAAGCCAAGCCGCTGCCACTGGATGCCGATGCCCGCCAGGCCCTCATCCGCATGGCCGATGGTGACGGCCGTGCCTCGCTCACCTTGGCCGAGGAAGTCTGGCGCGCCGCCCGTCCGGACGAGGTCTTCGACACCGAGGGCCTCGGCCGCATCGTCCAGCGCCGCGCCCCCGTCTACGACAAGGGCCAGGACGGCCACTACAATCTGATCTCCGCCCTGCATAAGGCCGTGCGCGGCTCGGATCCCGATGCAGCCCTCTACTATCTCTGCCGCATGTTCGATGCAGGCGAAGATCCGCTTTATCTCGGCCGTCGCCTGGTCCGCATGGCCGTCGAGGACATCGGGCTTGCCGATCCGCAGGCGCTTGTCGTCTGCAATGCCGCCAAGGACGCCTATGACTATCTGGGCTCCCCGGAAGGTGAGCTGGCGTTGGCGCAGGCTTGCGTCTATCTCGCGACGGCCCCGAAGTCGAACGGCGTCTATGTCGCCTACAAGGCGGCCATGCGGGCGGCGAAGGAACACGGCTCGCTGCTGCCGCCCAAGCATATCCTCAATGCCCCGACCAAGCTGATGAAGGGCGAGGGCTATGGCGACGGCTATCGCTATGACCACGACCAGCCGGATGCCTTTTCCGGCCAGGACTATTTCCCCGAGAAAATGGGCCGCCAGACCTTCTACGATCCGCCGGAACGCGGCTTCGAGCGGGAGATCAAGAAGCGTCTCGACTGGTGGGCGAAGCTTCGCCGCGAGCGAGGCGGCTGAAACAGACTTGCTTATCGTCATTTCAGCTTAAGCCGAATTTAAGCGCTGTGCTCTAGGCTCCTGGTCGAACAGGGGATCGTGCATGGCGAAAGAGATGGATGGATGGCACATGCAGGGCGCGACCGTCGCGCCGCGTTTTGGCCTGCCGGCCATGGTCAAGCTGTTCTCTATTGTGCTCATCACGCTTTCAGCTCTGTCGCTGCTCTTCATCGGCTATATCGCCTCACGCAAGGCCGACGATATCGCTGCCAAAAAGCAGATCATACTGCTGGAGAATGTGCTGCGCGATCGCCAGAGCCTGCTGGCGCGCGACCAGCTGGGTCTGGCGCGCTGGGATCGCTCGGTCAAATACATCACCCTCAAATTCCACGCCTCCTACGTCATCGAGGAATTCGTCTCTTCGCTCTGGTACGATTTTGGCCATGAGCGCAGTTTCCTGATCGGCCCTGATGGCCGTGTCTTGATGTCGGCCTGGCAGGACGAGGTGGATCTGACCGCCCGCGATCTCAAGCCCGGCGATGACCTGAGGGCAATCGCCGAACTCGCGCTGACCCGCCACCATGCGCATCGCACCACGATCGACGGCGGTTTCGGCCAGCGGCCGGTGCCGGCATCGCAGGTCCATGCCATCGCGGCTTTCGGCTTTGCCGAAGTCGAGGGAGAGGTCATGCTGGCGACCGCCATGGCGATCGTGCCCGATGACGGCGAGGTGGCGCTGCCGGAAGGCGATCCGGTCATCCTGGTTTCCGCCCGTCCGATCGATGCCGATCTGGTGGCGGACCTCAATTCGCAACTCGAATATGAATACCTGCAGTTCAACCGCAATGGCGACGGCTTGCTGACGGTGAAAAGCGCCGATGGTCAGGCACTCGGCAGTTTCGACTTCACGCTGTTCAAGCCGGGTGCCGATATCTGGACCATCGTCGTTCCCGCCGTCGTCTTGCTCTGCGGCCTCATGTTCGCCGCAAGCTTCGTGCTCGGCCGCTATATCGGCCGGCTGTCGGAGCGGCTGGAGGAGAGCGAGTGGCGCAATCGCGAGCTCGCCCATCGGGATGCGCTCTCGGGCCTTGCCAACCGCCTCTGCTTCGACAAGGCGCTGAACGAGGCCGCGGATCGGCTGGCCCATGCGCCGTTTGCGGTGATCGCCTGTGATCTCGACCGCTTCAAGGCCGTCAACGATCTCCATGGTCACGGCGCCGGCGACGAGGTCATCCGCGTGGTGGCCGAGCGGCTCCGCGAGGCCGTTGGTGAAAACGGTCTGGTCGGCCGGGTCGGCGGCGACGAATTCGTCATCCTCGTCCATGCCTTCCGCGACAGGGCGCGCTTGTCGATGCTCGCCCAGTCGATCATCGCCTCGGTCTCCCAGCCCATGACGCTGTCGAACGGAGCCGTCGTCGATGTCGGCATCAGCCTTGGCATTGCCACGGCGCCGGAAGACGGCGCTTCGGCCCGTGCCATCATGTCGAACGCCGATCGCGCCCTCTATGCCTCCAAGCAGGGCGGTCGTGGCCGCGCCTTCTTTGCCGAGGACCTGCCCCCCGGGGAGGCGGTGCATGCGGCCTGACCTGCGTCGACGCCGCCTGTTGCTGTTGCTCACGGCCTCAACACTGTATTCCGCACCGCTTGCACGCCGGGCGCTCGCAGAGGCCGCGCGGCCCTCACGCAGTGGCACACAGGCGCCGGCATCCGATGCCGGCAAGGGGCTGAAGGTCGTGGTTGTCGGCGCCGGCATGGCCGGCCTTTCTGCCGCCGCAACGCTGGTTGCAGCCGGTGCCGAAGTCGTTGTTCTCGAGGCCCGTGACCGGATCGGTGGCCGAATCTTCACCGACCGCAGCCTCGGTGTGCCGGTCGAGCAGGGTGCCAATTTCATCCACGGTTTCAACGGCAATCCCGTCGCGGCGCTCGCCTCCAAGGCAGGTGGCATGCCCTTCTTTGTCGACGAGGAGCAGTCCTCCGTCCTGCTTCCGGGCGGCGAGGAGCCCGAGGATTTCGAGATCGATGATCTCTGGGAGGAGATCGAGCGCATCGAGGAAAAGGCGGTCGAGGAAGCCGATGGTGATGCCTCACTCTCGCTCCTCGACATCATCGAACTGCTCGACCCTGCACTCTTGCAGGAGCCGATCGGCAACTGGGGCCTCACCGACATGTGGGAGAACGAGCTCGGTGCGCCGCTCTCGGCGATTTCGGCGCTGCATTTCAATTCCGGCGAGGTCTATCCGGGTCCGGACGCCGTGTTGCTCCAGGGCTATGATCTCCTGCCGCGCCATCTTGCCGACGGTCTCGACATCAGGCTGGGCGAGGCGGTCCGCCACGTCCGCCATGCGGGTGACACCGTGACCGTGGAGACCGCAACGGCACGGTTCGAGGCGGATCACTGTGTGGTTGCGGTGCCTCTCGGCGTGCTGAAGGCTGGCGCCATCGCCTTCGATCCGCCGCTGCCGCCGGAACATCAGGCCGCGATTGCCGCCATCGGCTTCGGCAATCTCGCCAAGGTCTCCGTGCTGTTCGACAGGGTCTTCTGGCCGACGGACCTGCATTATCTCGGTTATGCCGGCAAGGAGCGTGGCCGCTTTGCCGACATGCTCAGCCTGGTGCCGATCCACGACGCCCCGGTGCTCACGCTGATGGCGAGCGGCGATTACGCCGACAAGGTGGATGCCATGGACGAGGCGGCCCTGCGCGCCGATGTGACGGCGGTGCTGCGCGACATGTTCGGGCAGGCGGTGCCGGCACCTGAAGCCATCACCCGCCACGCCTGGTCGACCGACCCTCTGACGCTTGGGACCTATTCCTATCCTGCCGTCGGGGCGAGGCCTGGGGATCACGATGTGCTGGCGGGGCCGGCTTCAGACCGGCTGCTGCTTGCCGGCGAGCATACGAGCCGCGACCATTTCGGCACGGTGCATGGCGCGCTGGAAAGCGGCCAACGCGCCGCCTTAGCCGTTCTCAAGCGCGGCAGGGGCTGACGGTCAAGGTTTGGCGGAAGGGGATGGAGGCCTTACGAGGCCTTCTGCTTCGGCTGCACGGCAGGGGCCGCGATCATCTTGACCTTGGATTCGGCCAGTCCGTGATGGCCCTCCATGTCGACGATCAAGTGCCAGTGGCCGCTCTCGGGAATGACGATATTGATCGGCGATTTCTTCGCCACGCCACCGAGGAACTTGAAGTCCAGCGTTTCCTTGAACCGCTGGAAATTTGTCGGTGTCATCAGCCGCACATTGTTCACGGCCGACAGCGTCACCTCGATGATCGTTCCGGCGCGCTGTTCTTTCAGGTCATAATGGGTGAAGCGGAAGGTCGGTTTGGACATTTCGCTCGGGTCTCCGTCCAGTCTTTTAATCTATCATAATGTACCGCAAGGCCGTTAAGGAAGCGTTGGCCGGGCGGTGCCGAAGGACGGGGCAGGGCGGACTTTTTTGGGACGCGGGGTTCATCGGAATGAAAGGTGCCATCCGAACGAAAACAGGGCCGGCGTGGCTGGCCCTGTGAGTTGCAGCCTGAAATGGGGCTGCAATCCGGAAGATGGCTTCAATCAGCGATGACCGCCGATATTGGCTTCTGCCCGCGTCTCGCCGACCTGCATGGCCTTGGCGAAGGGGACGATCTGCCAGAGGGCCGACAGGCCGACCAGAACGTAAACGATCGTGGCAAGTGCTGTATCCTGACCGCCGAACAGGGTGGCGACGAGGTCGAAATCGGCCAGCCCGACGAGCAGCCAGTTGACGCCGCCGACGATGACGAGCAGCAGGGTGACGAGGTGGAGTGCGCGCATGATGTTCGCTCCTTGGTTGTTGCAAGGGGCTAACAGTTTCAATTGCAATTGGTTCCGGTGTCCTGCTTCTCGCCCCCAGGGGCCCACGGGGCCCACGGGGACTGCGGGCGGTTGAACGCCCTCATGCTGAGGTGCCCGCGTGAAGCGCGGGCCTCGAAGCATTCCTCTGCATTGATGTACCGGCGGCCTCGCCCTTCGAGGCCCTGATGTGTCGGGCACCTCAGGGTGAGGGTGATCTGTCGATTTCAAAAACCCCAAGCTTCGCCGCCGGTCTGGATCAACTCCCTCCGGGTGGTTTGAAACTTGTCCTCGGGCTTGACCCGAGGGATCGGACGAGGCGCCAGAAGCAACCTGTCTAAGTAATGTATGTGGCTCCTTCCGGCGCCTCGTTCGGCGTCTATTCCCACTGCATGCGTCTCTCTGGCAAGGCGGCGACGGTCCTCGTCATCCTCGGGCTTGACCCGAGGACCGAGGAATGACCGGGCGCGGGTCCGGCTGCGGCAGAGACCTCCGAAGAGTGTTCTGCCAGAGCCTGGCCGGTAGCCCGGGAGGTTCCCGCCGGATGGTGCACCATGCCGACCGGGACCCTCGCCCGGGGGATGATCGTCCGGCCATTCGCGACCTCACCATCATCCCCGCCGTTTTGTCCGCCCCGCCGTCTGGTAATGTTCGCGACGACGTGGGCGCCTTGTCTGTGTGCCTCTGAGGCACGTCCTTCCGATCGGGGTATCCGGGTCGAGGCATCCGCCCCCATCACCTTCGTTACCAGCCCCACGTCCGGAGGGAGACCGTTGCAGCGGGCCGGGGATTTGTGTCTGCGACAGCACTTGGCCCCGGCGCCGGCCCCGCCTCGCCTGACATCGCATCGTCAGGTGTATCCGAGGGCGGGACGGGGATCAGGGTAAAGCGGTGGGAATGGGCGGGGATGAAAAAACTTTGTTGTGTTGATTTTATTGAGGGATTTTTGGAATTCGTCCCCCTTTTTTCGGGAAATGGGGGGCTGACGGCGGCTTTCCTCTTCTCCCCAGCGGGGAGAAGGTGGCGCGCAAGCGCCGGATGAGGGGGCGGCGCAGCCGAATGCCGGCGGGCCAAGAATAGTGAGGAACCCTCAACCGCTGTACCATCTTGCCTTGCGCTTCGCGCCCCCCTCATCTGGTCCTTTGGACCATCTTCTCCCCGCTGGGGAGAAGCGGGAGCGAACCGCCGGGCGCAACGCCCATCTCCCCCTTGGTGGGGGAGAAAGCGATTTCGATGAATTAGGCGAGCGTTAGCCGCCTAAACATCAGAAATCGCAAGTGAGGGGGTCGGTTATGTCGTGCCCCCAGCACCGATCCCCTCTCCAGGAAAATCTGAAGTTTAGACGGCTTGCGCTCACCTAAGCCTTCGATTTTGCAACCTCTCCCACAAAGGGGAGAGGTGCCCGATCTGAAGTTATCGGGATGCCCGTCGATGTATTGTTCCCTCATCTTCCACAAGACGGGCTTCAATCACTGACCAACGATCGCAAATTTCCAGAGCACACGCTTCTATGTGTCTACGACGAGACTTGAAAGCTTTAGGGGCTGATGTGATTTTCTGTGCGAATACGTCAATCGAAAAACACATGGACGGTGCCACATCACCCAAATGCTCCAAAAAAGTTTCAGCGTACCAGTGCAACATCATTCCATGCAACGCGGCTCTCTCGGCTGAACGTTTTCCAGTCAGCGGCGCGGTCATTGAGAAATAAGGCTTCACGATGCCCACCAGTCTGGTTTTAGTGCCGCGCCGCGCGCAAGAGACGAAATTGCTGGGGTTCACACTAACAGCGAGGCCCGAAACTTCGAGTTTTGGCATCTTTGCATTGACGGGTTCAATCTTCAGAGCTGTGAAAATGGAAAGGTCTAGCGTTCTAGCTCTTTCGATCATGTCGAGTGCGTTAAGAATTCTGCTGTCCTCGTGATCAGTTCGCGCTTCTCTGTGCTGGAGTTGGAGATCGAGGTCGAGAAGATTAGCCGAACTCGTGCCACCGCTGGAAAGCCTCATAGAGAAGGCGCGCTCGATATCGTTGTAGCCAGTGTCCAACAAGTAGTGCTTAGGGCGAAGGATGTCTTCGATGATCCTGGTACGACGAGGGCCGTTCGCCAACGCGTACTCAATGAGCTTGTTCAAAGCTATTTTTGGAGCTGTTTTCATTGCGATATCCTGTCCGCATGCCGCAGCATGCTTTGGAGAAACATCTCGCCCAACTCGACTCTGAGATCAACTCCCCATATGGTGACCTTGCTACAGGATGGAGAGCTACTCTTCGTCCCACGAGAGCGAGAGCTTGTTCGTGGTAACCAAAGCCGAGACCTGCCAGTCTCGGCTTTGGCGTTTCTGGACCTTGCAGACATGTGGAAGTCTTTATGTCTGCCTCGGCTCATTGCGCAGAAGGCTCGGGGTACTGAACCCCGAGCCTTCTTCATTTCATAACCGACGATGTCGATTGTCATCCTCAGCTGCACCCGCTCGTCGCACCACACGTGTCGCACTTCTCGCAGGTGCCGTTCCGCACCATCGTGAAGTTCTGGCATTCCGAGCACATGTTGCCCGTATACCCCTGCGCAATCGAGCGCATGCGGCGCGAGGCCTCGAGCTTCTTGGCGTCGGCCTTGGCGGTGGCTGCCTCATCCGCGGCGGCGTCGGTGAAGACGCTTTCGGAGGCGATTTCCTCGGCCAGTTCCACGGCACGTTCCTCGTAGTCGCGCTTGAAGGACACGACTTCAGAGGTGGCGATTGCGGTCGTCACTTCGAGCTTGCGGGCAGTGGCGCCCGAAGAGGAGAAGGCGGTGACGGTGGCCGATGCCTTGGCGGGGGCGGCGGTTGCTGCACCCTTGGGTTCAGCCCCTGCCGCAGCCGGCATGTGGCTCGAGACGAGCGTCGGCTTGTAACCGCGGGTCAGGCCCTTGGAGACGACATCCGCCTTGCCTTCCTTCATGCCGCGGCCGAGTGCCGTGGTCGAGAAGTCCGAGGTGTCGACATGGGCGAGATCATGGCGGCCGAGATAGGAGATCGCCAGTTCGCGGAAGACGTAGTCGAGGATCGACGTCGCATTCTTGATCGCGTCGTTGCCGGTGACCATGCCGGCCGGCTCGAACTTGGTGAAGGTGAAGGCGTCGACATATTCCTCAAGCGGCACGCCATATTGCAGGCCGAGCGAGACGGAGATGGCGAAGTTGTTGATGAAGGCGCGAAGGGCCGAGCCTTCCTTGTTCATGTCAAGGAAGATTTCGCCGAGACGGCCGTCGTCATATTCGCCGGTGCGCAGGAAGATGGTGTGACCACCGATCTTGGCCTTCTGGGTGTAACCCTTGCGGCGGGTCGGCAGCTTTTCCTGCTCGCGCACGACACGATCGACGATGCGCTCGACGATGCGTTCCGTGATGGTGACCGCCTGGGCCGCCATCGGCTGCTGCAGCAGTTCGTCGACGCCGTCCTCGTCATCCTCGTCCTCGATCAGCGAGGCATTGAGCGGCTGGGAGAGCTTCGAGCCGTCGCGGTAAAGCGCGTTGGCCTTCAGTGCCAGCTTCCAGGACAGCATGTAGGCGGAGCCGCAATCTTCGACGGTGGCTTCGTTCGGCATGTTGATCGTCTTGGAGATCGCGCCCGAGATGAACGGCTGGGCAGCCGCCATCATGCGGATGTGGGATTCGACAGAGAGATAACGCTTGCCGATCTTGCCGCACGGATTGGCGCAATCGAAGACGGGCAGGTGCTCCTTCTTCAGGAACGGCGCGCCTTCCAGCGTCATCGCACCGCAGACATGGATATTGGCGGCCTCGATGTCCTTCTTCGAGAAGCCCATGTGGTCGAGCAGGTTGAAGCTCATGTCGGCGAGCTGCTCGTCGGAGACCTTGAGGGTTTCCTTGAGGAAGTCGGCGCCGAGCGTCCACTGGTTGAAGACGAACTTGATGTCGAAGGCGGCCTTCAGCGCGCCGTTGACGGCTTCGATCTTCTCGTCGGTGAAGCCCTTGGCCCTGAGCGTCGAGGGATTGATGCCCGGCGCCTGGTTCAGGTTGCCATGGCCGACGGCATAGGCGTCGATTTCGGCGATCTGGCTTTCCGAATAGCCGAGCGAGCGCAGCGCTTCCGGAACGGCAGCGTTGATGATCTTGAAGTAGCCGCCACCGGCGAGCTTCTTGAACTTCACGAGCGCGAAGTCGGGCTCGATGCCTGTCGTGTCGCAGTCCATGACAAGACCGATCGTGCCGGTCGGCGCGATGACCGAGACCTGGGCATTGCGGTATCCGTGCTTTTCGCCGAGTTCCAGCGCCTTGTCCCAGGCAGCCGTGGCATGGGCAATGAGGGCCGGATCCGTGCATTCGGCATGGACCAGCGGGACCGGGTTGACGGAGAGGCCTTCATAGCCGTCCGACAGGCCGAGTGCTGCGCGGCGATGGTTGCGGATGACGCGCAGCATGTTGTCGCGGTTCGGCGCAAAGCCCGGGAAGGGGCCGAGTTCCAAGGCCATTTCGGCTGATGTCGCATAGGAGACGCCGGTCATGATGGCGGTCAGCGCACCGGCGATGGCACGGCCTTCGGCGCTATCATACGGGATGCCCGAGGACATCAGCAGGCCGCCGATGTTGGCATAACCGAGGCCGAGCGTGCGGTATTCATAGGAGCGTTCGGCGATCTGGCGCGACGGGAACTGCGCCATCATCACGGAGACTTCGAGAACGACGGTCCACAGGCGAACGGCATGTTCGTAGTCGGCGATGTCGATGTTCTTGGTCTTCTGATCCTTGAAGCGGAGCAGGTTCAGCGAAGCCAGGTTGCAGGCCGTGTCGTCGAGGAACATGTATTCCGAGCACGGGTTCGACGCGCGGATCGGGCCCGCTGCCGGCGAAGTGTGCCAGTCGTTCATCGTCGTGTTGAAGTGCAGGCCCGGATCGGCCGATGCCCAGGCGGCATAGGAGATCTTGTCCCAGAGGTCGCGGGCCTTCAGCGTCTTCATCACCTTGCCGTCCTTGCGGGCGGTCAGGTTCCAGTCGCCATCATTCTCGACGGCGCGCAGGAAGTCGTCCTTCAGCGAAACCGAGTTGTTGGAGTTCTGGCCCGACACGGTGAGATAGGCTTCCGAATCCCAGTCCGTGTCATAGGTCTTGAAGTCGAGATCCTTGTAGCCCTGCTGGGCGAACTGGATGACGCGCTTGATGTAGTTTTCCGGAACCTGGTCCTTCTTCGCGGCCTTGATTTCGCGCTTGAGGGCAGGGTTCTCGTTCGGGTCGAAGCAGGCGCCGTTGTCAGCCTCGCAGTTGACGCAGGCCTTCATGATCGCCTTCAGATGCTTGGCGACGACCTTGGAACCGGTGACGAGGGCGGCAACCTTCTGCTCTTCCTTCACCTTCCAGTCGATATAGGCTTCGATATCCGGATGGTCGATGTCGACGACGACCATCTTGGCCGCACGACGCGTGGTGCCGCCAGACTTGATCGCGCCCGCAGCCCGGTCGCCGATCTTCAGGAAGGACATGAGGCCGGACGAGCGACCGCCGCCGGACAGCTTTTCGCCTTCGCCGCGCAGATAGGAGAAGTTGGAGCCGGTGCCGGAGCCGTACTTGAAGAGGCGGGCTTCGCGAACCCAGAGGTCCATGATGCCGCCTTCGTTCACGAGATCGTCCTCGACGGACTGGATGAAGCAGGCATGCGGCTGCGGGTGCTCATAGGCCGACTTGGACTTGACGAGCTTGCCGGTGAAGGGGTCGACATAGAAATGGCCCTGGCCGGGGCCGTCGATGCCATAGGCCCAGTGCAGGCCGGTGTTGAACCACTGCGGCGAATTCGGTGCGACGCGCTGGGTGGCGAGCATGTAGGCAAGCTCGTCCTTGAAGGCGGCAGCGTCTTCTTCGGAGGAGAAATACTTGCCCTTCCAGCCCCAATAGGCCCAGGTGCCGGCCAGGCGATCGAAGACCTGGCGAGCATCGGTTTCCGAGCCATAACGCTCGTTCTCGGGGAGGGCAGCGAGTGCCTTTTCATCGGCAACCGAGCGCCAGAGGAAGGAAGGAACATCGTTCTCCTCAACCTTCTTCAGCACCTTCGGCACGCCGGCCTTGCGGAAATACTTCTGGGCGAGAATGTCCGCCGCCACCTGGCTGAACTGGGCGGGGACGTCGATGTCGGCAAGACGAAATACGATTGAGCCGTCGGGGTTCTTGATTTCGCTGATGGCCTTGCGGAACTCGATCTCCGCGTAAGCGGACTGTCCCGGTTTGGTGAAGCGACGTTCAATGCGCATCTGCCTGTGTCCCTCGATCTAGGGCGCCGGAAATCGGCGCGAGAAATTTCGTTCGGTCGCACGATGGGTCGCGCAGCCGTTCACTGGTTCGTCCGTCAGGTGATTCATCCGGAGATGAGTGCACCCTCTATCTTGTGGTGATGGTGGCTGCAAATACTAAATATAGTTTTACCACACAATTGCCGCCAGACCCAGACCCCCTGTCCGGCGGTCAAAAATCGCACAAATTTCCCGCCGCGGAGGGCGTCGTCAGAACGCCGTTCCACCTCAAAGAAAGCCGCCACAATGTTTGATGAAACCCGGCCTCGTTAATGCCCGGTCCAGTCGCCGCCGCAACAGGGTCCATTAACATCGTCCCGACTGATTCCGTCAAGGGGTGGTCTGTGAAGGAAATGTTAACGCTATATCTTGTGGTGTTGGATTGTGGATAACGGGCAAAAGAGCGAAGTCACGGGAATGAAAGGGCTTTCTCGGACGATGTGATGCAAGCGGCCCCGCATGTCGCTCCGTCAACCAGATGTCACGGGATAAAATTCGTGCCGAAATGAGCCGCCGGGGCAAACGGCGCCCCGCATTTGGGGGCTTTCGCGAAAGGCTGCACCTGTTGCTCAAAAACCTGGGGATTAGGCCTGCCAAGAATTTGCTCATTGACACGCTGCATCGCCCGCCCCGTCCGCGCCCCGCGGGGAGTGGCCTAAAAATCATCTGCGTCTTTCCTGTATTGCGCAGCAACGAAATTGCAACATGTGACGCTTAGAAGAGGTGCAGACGTGTGGAATGAGCTCCATGCCCGGCCGGTCAGGGCCGCCTGCCAGGATGGCGGGTTCGCACGGAGTGAGATTTTCCATGAGTATTGCCAATCTTTCCATTCTGAAGAAGGTCAGCCTTGTCGTCGTCCTGATGGGCGTGGCGGCTGCCGCTATTGCAGCCGTCGGCGCAAGCGGTCTGTCCTCGCTGGGCGCGGCCCTCAAGGATACCGGTGCCCGTGAGGAGGTGGCCCGCGAGGCCATGGACCTGCGCGTCGACATCATCGCCATTTCGCGCATGACCTACCAGCTGGCGCTGGCGCCTGAAAAGGCGGCAGATTTCGCGGCTGAAACCGACAAGCGGGCCGCCGAAATGCTCGCACGCCTGCCGAAGATCGCGACCACCGCAAGCCCGGCCGAAGCCCAGATCCTTGATCGCACCAAGCAGGCGCTCGATGCCTATTTCAACCAGATCCGCGCCATGGTGGCCGTTGCCGCCACGCCGGCTGGTCAGGATCTCGCCGTCATGAAGGCCGAGCTCGCCAAGGCGCTCGAGGCGCAGAAGACGGTGACATCAGTCGTCAAGGAGTATTCGACCTCGTCGGCCGAGAGCCTGACAGGTTCGCGTGAAAACGCGCTGGCCGCCTCTGGCTTCACCATGCTGGTCCAGATCGTCACCGCCGCCGTCTGCATTCTCGCAGGCGTCGCGATCAGCTTCCTGCTTGCCCGCCGCGGCATCGTCAACCCGATCCGCAGCCTGACCGCCGTCATGACGGAAATGGCCTCCGGCAAGCTCGGCAACGCGATTGCCGGTACCGAGCGCAAGGATGAGATCGGCGAGATGGCGCGTGCGCTCGAAGTCTTCCGAACCAATGAAGCGCAGATGCGTGCCATGGAAGCGCAGGAAGCGGCCCTCCACGCCCAGAGCCGTGACCTGCAAACCTCGATCAGCGATATCGTCGCCGCTGCTGCTGCCGGCGACTTCTCAAAGCGCATCTCCAAGACCTATGAGGATGCGGACCTGCAGCGCTTTGCAGCCTCGGTCAACGAGCTGGTCGAAAGCGTCGATCGCGGCGTGACCGAAGTGCGCCGCGTCATTGCAGCGCTTGCCGATGCTGACCTCACGCATGACATGCAGGGCCAGTTCCAGGGCGCCTTTGCCGAACTGCAGGGCAACGTCAACCAGACCATGGCCGTTCTGCGCCAGACCATGCAGAACATCCTGAGCGCTGCTGGCACCATCACCGGCAATTCCGGCGAGCTGTCGTCGGCCGCCAACCAGCTCGCCCGCCGCACCGAGCAGCAGGCTGCTTCGCTGGAAGAGACCGCCGCAGCGCTTGAGGAAATCACCACCACGGTCAAGACCTCGACCCAGCGCGCCAAGGAAGCTTCGCACATGGTCGACGAGACCAAGTCGAGCGCTGGCAAGTCGGGCGATATCGTTCGCAACGCGATCGACGCCATGGGCCGCATCGAGCAGTCCTCGCAGAAGATCAGCCAGATCATCTCCGTGATCGACGAGATCGCCTTCCAGACCAACCTCTTGGCGCTGAACGCAGGCGTCGAAGCTGCGCGCGCCGGTGAAGCCGGTCGTGGTTTCGCCGTCGTCGCTCAGGAAGTGCGTGAACTGGCCCAGCGCTCGGCGAATGCTGCGAAGGAGATCAAGACCCTGATCAACACCTCGGCCGAGGAAGTGAAGGGCGGCGTGTCGCTCGTTCTGTCCACCGGCGAGGCGCTGAAGGAAATCGAATCGCTGGTCAACCGCGTCAACGATCACGTCGTGACGATTGCCCGTGCTGCCGAAGAGCAGTCGGCAGCGCTCGGCGAGATCAACACCTCGGTCAACCACATGGACCAGATGACCCAGCAGAACGCCGCCATGGTCGAAGAGACAACGGCCGCCAGCCAGGTTCTCGCCAGCGAAGCCCGCCAGCTGCAGGCGCAGCTCGCCCGCTTCAAGCTGGAAGGTGGCGCATCGGCCGGCTCGGCCGGCTATCGTACGGCCGCCTGAGAAATTTCGGGAAATAGCTAACTAGTTAAATGCAGAAGCGTCGCAGCAATGCGGCGCTTCTTTCTTTTGTGTGATGGAACGGTCAGTCTCGGCCGGCATTGAAACCTGCATTGCGCCGTGGCACTGGCCCTGAGGCGAGACATCGGAACGAAGGAGACGGGATCATGCATCTGTTGCTGTTGGGCGCCACCGGACTTGTCGGCAGTCATGTCCTCAACCTGGCGCTCGCCGACCCACGCGTATCGGCGGTAACCGCCCCGACCCGCCGGCCGCTGCCGGAACGAGCTGGCCTTTCGGCGCCGGTGGTGGATTTCGACAATCTTCCGCAGGATCCGTCGATCTGGGCCGTCGATACGGTGATCTGTGCTCTCGGCACAACGCTGAAGACGGCCGGATCACGCGAGCGCTTCCGTCAGGTCGACCACGACTATCCTCTGGAGATTGCAAGGCTGGCAAAGGCCCATGGCGCGCGGACCTTCGTTCTCAATTCGGCAAAGGGAGCGGATGTGACGTCGCTCTTTTTCTACAGTCGGGTCAAGGGAGAGACGGAGCGTGATATCCTTCAGCTCGGCTTCGAACGGACCGTGCTGGTTCGTCCCGGGCTCATCGATGGTCCGCGCCAAGAGCCACGGCCTATGGAGCATTGGGCGGGCAGGGTGCTTTCGATTCTGGATCCGATCCTGCCGCCCTCCATCAAGCCGAACCCGCCGCACGCGATCGCCCGCGCCATGCTCGATGCCGCCGTGTCGGCGACATCGGGGGTGACCATCGTGCCGTCACAGGCTCTGTTGTGACGGCGCGCGAAACACCTTCTCAAAGGTCAGTTCGTGCCACCGATGGGTAGATGACGGCGCAGGTCGCCGGCCTCGGGCGCATTGATGTGCCGGTAGCGGGCCTCCACGAAGTTGTAGACACCGAAGGCGGCGAGGCCGACTGCGACCACGGCATAGATGATGCCGCCGAAGGGCAGGCTCTGCACCCAGGCCAGAGCGTCGGCCATGCCGCCGGCCTGGTCAGGATCAACAGTGAAGGCGGCATAGAGGAAGAAGACCCCGATGATGCCGAAGACCAGGCCGCGCGCGACGAGCCCGTAGATCGAGATCAGCACGGCCGGCGAGTTCTTCTCTGCGTCGAGGTCGAGATAGCGGCCGAACTTGCGCCTGATACCTTTCAAGGCCGTGACGATACCGCCGATGACAAAGCCGATGCCGATGATACCGGCGAGATAGCGACCGAAAGGCTGGGCCATCACCCAGGCGGCCAGACCTTCCTCGCCGCCCGAGCCACCGCCACCGGACATTTGGAGTGCCATCAACAGGCTTGTCATCGCAAGACCCGCATAGGTGATCGCGCTGCCGAAAAGGGCGGCGCGGATCGCATAGCCCTTCATGTCATTGTCCTGCCCGTCGGCGTTGGCAAGCGACTGGGCGAGACGCCAGACGACGAAGCCCGCAAGGCCGAGGCCGATGAGGCCGATCCAGATCCGTCCGAACGGCTGCTGCAGGATTGTCTCCAACGCCGAATTGGTGTCCGGCTTCGATCCGGCGAAGCTCGAAAACAGAGCGATAGCTGCAATCATCAGAAATACGATGCCGCGGGCGCCATAACCAGCCCGTGCCATCAGTTGAAATTTCGACCGCGTGTTCATGGAAATCCTCTCCTGCTGTGAGGAAGAAACGGAGGAGGGGGGGCAGGGTTCCTTGCCTTCTTGCGTCAGCACACCGGACAGTCATCGGAACCAAGGGATAATCGACGGGTTACCTGCTGAGGTAACGACAAGGGAGACACTGATGGCGACGGAGCCAAGCGAAAACGGCGAAGGCACGGAGGTGCTACGGACCACCGATTACTCCGCGCAGTCAGACAGTGGCGCAAAGCCCGGCTTTGCGCTCTCGGCCTGGTCACTCGTCATCGGCGGCAGCTTCATCCTGCTGTTTGTCGCTGGACTGCTACTCTTCTAGAGCTCCCAGATCATCCGTCATTAAACCAAAAGGTTGACAATCGAGTGATGTCCGCAGATATTCAACCACATGGTTGATATTGCGCAAATCCCCTTGGACATGATCTTTCACGCGCTGGGCGACGAAACGCGTCGGCGCATGCTGGCGGCCCTGTCGCAAGGAGAAAGGAGCGTCGGCGAACTGGCCGAGCCTTTTTCCATGTCGCTGGCCGCCGCCTCCAAACACATCAAGGTCCTGGAAGCCGCCGGCCTCATCCGCCGCGAGATCCGGGGCCGCACCCATCTCTGCCGATTGGATCCGGGACCGCTCGCCGGTGCCCACCAGTGGCTGAGCGCCTACGAGCACTTCTGGACCGGCCGGCTGGATGTCCTCGAACGGCTCCTTCACGCGGAGGATGCCGCATTTCCCCGACAGAAACCTGATTGAGAATGACGATGACGGAAAGACTGGACATAAATCCCTATGGCCGACTGACCGAGCCCGCAACGCTGGTGATCGAACGGCTGTTGCCCGGACCCGCTTCGCGGATCTGGTCATACCTGACCGATGGCGAGATGCGGCGCAAATGGCTGGCGGCCGGCGCGATGGAAGAAAAGGCGGGTTCGACCTTTGAATTGGTATGGCGCAACGAGGAACTGACGGATCCGCCCGGGCATAGGCCGGAAGGGTTCAGTGAGGAGATGCGGATGACAAGCCGCGTGCTCGAGGTGCAGACGGAGAAACGGCTCGTTTTCACCTGGGGCGAGAGTGGTGAGGTCGCCTTCGATCTGAAGGCGGACGGAGATGAGGTGCTGCTGACGATCACCCATCGCCGCATTTCCGATCGTGCCAATCTGCTTATGGTCGGTGCCGGCTGGCACATGCATATCGACATTCTCAAGGCCAAGCTCGACGGCACGCGGGCGGAACCGTTCTGGGATGGCTGGCTCAAGCTCAAGGGCGAATACGATCGGCGTTTGCCAGCCTGACCACAGAAGTGAGCCTGATCAAATCGAAAGCCTCCGCCATATCCGGCAGAGGGCTTTCTGGTCTTTCGAAGCCGCAAAAGGTCAGGGCTGTGCAGGCGCTGGCGTTGCAGGCGTCGCGTCCTGGACAGCACCTCCCGGACCCGTTGCCGGGACATCCGTCTGTGGCGGGGTCGGGGCTGCGAGCGTGCCATCACCAGTATTGGCCGGCGCATCCGGGGTTGGTGCTACCGCCGGATCTTCTAAGGTCGGCGGCGTGGAGGACGGCGTTGTGGCGTCCGGCGCAGGGGTGTCGCTGGCTGGTGTGCCCTCGGCCGGTGCGTTCGCCGGAGGCGTGCCTTCCACGGCTTCCGCCGCGGCAGCCTGTTCAGCAGCAACTGGGGAGCCCGGCGGCATTTCGTCCGTGCCGAGTGGTTCGGCAAGCGCCGTCGCATTCTGCGCCGCGACCCGCCAGACCGTATTGCCGGCATCGTCGGCGACAAGCAGAGCGCCGGTGCCATCGAAGCCGAGGCCGACGGGGCGGCCGCGCGCCTGTTCCTCGCCATTGAGGAAGCCGGTCACGACATCACGCGCCTCGCCTGCGGGTGCGCCGTTCTCGAAGGGCACGTAAAGCACCTTGTAGCCGTTGAACTGGTCGCGGTTCCAGCTGCCGCGATTGCCGACAAAGGCGCCGTTGGTAAAGTCGTCAGGCATGGCCATGCCCATGGAGAAGGCGAGACCGAGCGCGGCGACATGGCTCGAGAGCGCATAGTCCGGCTTGATCGCCTGCTCGACCATGTCAGGCCGTGGCGGATGCAGGCGCGGATCGACATGCTGACCATAATAGCTCCACGGCCAGCCGTAGAAGCCGCGGTCCTGCACCGAGGTCATGTAGTCGGGCACGAGATTGGGGCCGAGTTCGTCGCGCTCGTTGACGACGGTCCAGAGCGCGCCGCTTTCCGGGTTGATCGTCAGGCCGTTCGGGTTGCGCAGGCCTGATGCATAGACGCGCGAGGCACCGGTTTCCCGGTCGATCTGCCAGATTGCGGCGCGGCCTTTCTCGGCCTCCAGACCGCGTTCGCCGGCATTCGAGTTCGAGCCGACCGAGGCGTAGAGGAAACGACCGTCGGAGCTGAGCGCCAGATCCTTGGTCCAGTGGTGATTGATCGGGCCACCCGGCAAGGGGCTGAGCACGCGCGGTGGCGTGGTGATCGCGTTCTGCCCGAGTTGGTAGTCGTAAGCGAGCACTGCATCGGCGGCCGCGACATAGAGCGTGTCGTCGGCGAAGGCGAGACCGAAAGGCGAATTGAGATCGGTCAGCAGATCGTGGCGCTCATCGACCGTGCCGTCGCGGTCCGTGTCGCGCAGCAGTGTGATGAGGTTGGTCGGCTTGTCGCCGCCACCCCCACCCGATGCCATCGACATGATGAAGCCGCGAATGACGTCCTTCGGTCGCTCGACCGGCTTGCCGGGAGGTGCCTTGCTCTGCACGACAAGCACATCGCCATTCGGCAGCGTGTGCACCGTGCGCGGATTGACGAGATCTTTCGCATAGGCCGTGATCGTGAAGCCGTCGATGACGTCGGGTGTTTCGTCTGCACCCCAGCCAATGACCTCCGCGACCTTGAGGTCGGGCACAAGCGACTGGCTCGGTTCGGGCAGGACGGGGTCGGGGCCGATCTGGCTGGTGACGTCAAAATTGCCGTTGTCGTCGCTGCAGCCGGCAAGCGCCAGCGCCAGGACGGCGGTGGAGGCGAGGGCGGCGTGACGGAGCGTGAAGGTGGTGCGGGTCATGGTGTTCTCCAGGCGTCGGCGCTGCGCTGTTCGGCGGTGAGGTAGACGCAGGCGATCATCGCGATCACGGTGATCAGGGATGCGGCAAGACCGTAAGGTACGATCGCCGTCCAGCCGTCGCCGGCGTGAATGAAGCTGTTGATGAAGGCGAGCACCAGAACCGCGAGATAGGCAAGCACCGCCGGCCAACTCGGGCGCAGCGCCCGAGTTGCCGGGCGGGCGAGATCGACGAGGCCGGCCAGGATGGACAAGCCGCCGAAGATCAGGCCGAAGAACAAGAGCCAGTCGGAGAAGTTGCTCCACATCAGATGTGACGTCCGCCAGTAGAGGATGTCGGTGATCAGCGTCAGCGTGAAGCAGACGAAGGGGAAGGGGACGAATAGCGCCGAAGCCGGATAGGCGTTCGAGGCTGTCGGCGGCGAGTGGAGGGTGGCCATCAGTTGCTCTCTACCGTTGGGAGTGGAACATGAGAGCCATACGGCCGAGCGGCCGAATTGTTCCGTCCTATCACCAGGCGTGCGCAATAAGCGAGGCGTCTGGCCGAGATATTGGAGGGTAGGAGGGCTTTTGCCGGCCAAGAAAAAACCCGCCTGCGGGTGACAGGCGGGTTTGATGCTGGCGGCGGGGCTTGGATCAGCCCTTCGAGCCCTTGGCGATCGGCTCCTGATAGGTGAAGCCCATGTCCCAGGGGAAATAGATCCAGGTGTCCTGGGACACTTCGGTAACGAAGGTGTCGATGGTCGGCACGCCCTTCGGCTTGGCATAGACGCAGGCGAAATGCGCCTTCGGCATCATTTCGCGCACTTCAAGCGCCGTCTTGCCGGTGTCGGTCAGATCGTCGACCACGAGCACGCCTTCGCCGCCATTGACCATCAGCTCGGCGGTGATGCCCTTCAGGAGGTTCATTTCGCCCTGGTTGACGTAGTCATGGTAGGAGGCGATGCAGACCGTCTCGATCAGGCGGATGTTGAGTTCGCGCGAGATGATCGCCGCGGGTACCAGGCCGCCGCGGGTGATGCAGACGATGGCGCGGAAGTCCTGGCCGAGGCCGGCGAGGCGCCAGGCGAGCGCACGCGCATCGCGGTGGAACTGATCCCAGGAAACGGGAAAGGCTTTATCGGGGAGAGACATGCACGGGGCTCCGCTGGCTGGATGATATCGTCCGCGCCGGATTGCGGCGCCGTCGACCGGATCCTTTCAGGCGGACCGTCTTGCGCGGTCCCGAAACGCGTTTCGCGCGGCAGATACCGCGCGAACCTCGTCCCCTCAAAGGGTTCCAGTCTTTGGCCGTTGCTATTAGCGGGAATCCGAAGCCTCTGGCAAGGCCTCGCGTTCCCGCCCGGTCAGCCGATCAATCAGCGCGACAGAAGCGTCAGTGCCGTCATCGAATCGAGCAGTGTGCGGGTGACGCCGCCGAACAGCATTTCCCACCAGCGTTTGTTGCCATAGGCGCCCATGACCAGGAGATCGATGGAGCTGTCCGACAGCCGGTTCTCGATGGCGATCGCCGGGTCGAGGCCGGTCTTTTCCGACGCCGTGACGGTCACCTTGATCCCGTGGCGGGCAAGCGAAGCGGCGATCTCGGCGCCGGCGATTGCGCCGGTCTGTGTGGAGGTGTCGGAAGCGTCGACGGTGAAGATCTCGACCTCTTCCGCCGCCATCAGGAAGGGCAGGGCGTCGAAGGTGGCGCGGGCCGCCTCGCGCGAGCCGTTCCAGGCAACGAGCACCCGGCGGATCGGCTTGGGCGTCTTCAGGATATGCGGGATGAGCAGCACTGGGCGTCCGCTTTCGAACAGGAAGCTCTCGAGTTCGGAACGGGTCTCCGACAGCATGCCCGCTTCACCCTGGGCGGCGATGACGAGATCGACGCTGCGCGCACTGTCGATCAGGGCGGCGGAATTGAAGCCGGAGGATGTGACGAAGCTGCGCCATTCATGCGACAGGCCTTCGCGGTTGCCGATACCGCGGAAGATCCGCTCCACGCTTTCCGTCTCCTGATGCGCCATGTCCTGCAGCGCCTGCACGGTGGCGGGATCGGGGATTTCCATCGGCGCGACCAGCGGCACCATGGCCACGGCCTCCGCATGGGCGCCGATCACATGCGATTGAAACTGGTTGGCAATGGCGACGGCAAAATCCGTCACCTGTTGCGTGGTTTTCGGTGTGTCCAATATGGCAAGAAGTGTGCGGTAACCCATGGTCGTCTCCTCTTGCGGCCCTTATTTATTGTCCGCATGAGATAACTATGGGTTCCATCACCAGGTTCCGCCTTGACCGAGGTCAAGTCGGGAGTGGTTTGAGGCACAAAGGAAAGCGGGCTCAGGCCACCTCGCCGGTGCCGAGATCGCGCGTGGCGGCCGCATCCTTCTCGTTCCGGATCGCATCGATCATCGCCTCGACATCGGCGGCTGCCGCATCGACGATCGCCTGGTCGCGCGCCCTGACAATAAGTTCGGTCGAGAAGCGCCGACCGTCGAAATGCGGGTAGGAGCCGATCGAGGTTTCCGGATGCGCTTTCTGGATCGCGCCAAGCGCCGTGCCGATATCCCCTTCACCGAACGGGCATGCGATCGAGCGCGACAGCACGCGCTGGCCGGCCGGCAGTGTTTCGATCACATGCGCCATCATCGCCTGGAAGACCTGCGGCACGCCGGCCATGACATGCACATTGCCGATGATGAAGCCGGGGGCGGTCGAGACCGGGTTCGGGATATGGCGGCTGCCTTGCGGCATGCGCGCCATGCGCTGGCGGGCCTCGGTGAATTCCAGTCCTCGGCCGGCATACATGTCGCCGAGCAGCTTCATGGCGTCAGGGTCGTGCAGGCAGGGCACGCCGAAGGCCTTCGACACGGCATCGGCCGTGATGTCGTCATGCGTCGGGCCGATGCCGCCCGAGGTGAAGACATAAGTGTATTTCGACCTGAGCGCATTCAGCGCCTCGACGATCGCATCCTCCTCGTCCGAGACGATGCGGACCTCTTTCAGATCGATGCCGGCAACCGTCAGCAGGTCGGCGAGATGGCCGATATTCTTGTCCTTGGTGCGGCCGGACAGGAGTTCGTCGCCGATGGCGAGCATGGCGGCGGTCTTGATCGTCGAGGTCATGGATTAAGTCCTATGGGAATGGGGCAGGCGGGGACCGAGAGGTTACCGTTTTATGTCCGTGAAGAGAAGTAAAGGCACTCATTGATTGAACACTGCGTTCCCGCAGCCGCGACTGGTTCCCGATGCGGAATGCGCTACATCTCGCACATCCACAGCGCGGCAGGGCCGCATGTTCAAAGGGAGATACGACATGGCCAAGGTACTGGTTCTCTATTATTCCGCTTACGGTCACATCGAAACCATGGCCTATGCCGTTGCCGAAGGCGCAAAGTCGGCCGGTGCCGACGTCACCGTCAAGCGCGTTCCGGAACTCGTGCCGGACGATGTCGCCAAGGCTTCCTACTACAAGATGGACCAGCAGGCGCCGATCGCCGACCCGTCCGAGCTCGATCAGTATGACGCCATCATCGTCGGTGCCGGGACCCGTTACGGCACGGTCGCCTCGCAGATGCGCAATTTTTGGGATCAGACCGGCGGCCTCTGGGCCCAGGGCAAGCTGACCGGCAAGCTCGGCTCGATGTTCACCTCGACCGCGACCCAGCACGGCGGCCAGGAAACCACCATCATGGGCTTCATTCCGACCTTCCTGCATCACGGCATGCTCTATGCCGGTCTGCCCTACGCCTTCCAGGGTCAGATGGGTGTGAGCGAAGTCATGGGCAACTCGCCCTACGGCGCCTCCACGATCACGGCCGGCGACGGTTCGCGCCAGCCCTCCGAGATCGAACTCGAAGGTGCTCGCTATCAGGGCGCCCATGTGGCGAAGCTTGCTGCCAAGCTGGCCTGAGCGTAGAATTGACTATCGTCAAAAGGCGGGGCGCAAGCTCCGCCTTTTTTCGTCTTTGGGGCAACTGGGCCACCCGATCGGTAAAAGGTGATCGATCGTTTCAAGGGTCTCTTGAGCGCTTTGGCGCATGCTTCGGGTTGTAAGACCTGAAAGGACGCATGCCATGGAACAGCCAGATCGTCGTCGCCAGCCCCGCCTGCGGGCGCTCAAAGCCGGCCGCGCCATCCTCCCCGGCGGCCATTCCACCTTCGACTGCATGATTCGCAATCTGTCGCCTCTCGGCGCCAAGATGAGCTTCGAATCGACCGCCGACATTCCCCCTCAGTTCCGCCTGCGCCTGGAGGACGGCACGACCCATGACTGCGCCGTCAAATGGCGCAGCCCCCGCGAGATCGGCGTCGAATTCCTGGATGCGCTTGCAAGCTGAGTGATCGATGACACGGGGCGGGCCACAGCATTGGCCCGCCACCCTTGACGCGTCCGCCGATCTGATCGAAACAGGGCCCGCACGCGGACGTGGCGAAACTGGTAGACGCAAGAGACTTAAAATCTCTCGGCCTTAGGTCATGCGGGTTCGATCCCCGCCGTCCGCACCAAATCTTCCTGTTTCTTGACTGTTAGCGCTGGCCCCTTCCCTTCGGGACAGGTTCTTGATGTCGTACATCTCTTTGCACTCAATGCGCCAAATTTGTGCAAATCCATTGTTGGCGAAAGTTTGAGCATTTTTCCGCTTTGCGGCCTGCTCAATTCCTGCTTTGATGCGACCACCAAAAACAAGGGGAGCTCAAATCCATGATATCAAGACGTCTCTTTTCGGCCGCCGTTGTGGCGGCGGGTCTGCTTGCCGGCGTGACGCTGCCGGTCGGTCAGGCGCATGCCGAGACGGCCATCAAGTTCACGCTCGACTGGAAGTTCGAGGGCCCGGCCGCCGGCTTCCTGCTGGCGCAGGACAAGGGATATTTCGCAGCGGAAGGCCTGGATGTGACGATCGATTCGGGCAATGGCTCGGTCGAGGCGATCCCGCGCGTGGCAACCGGCGCCTATCAGATGGGCTTCGGCGACATCAACTCGGTGATCAAGTTCCTCGATGAGGATCCGTCCCAGAAGGTCAAGGCCGTGATGATGGTCTATGACAAGCCGGTCTTCTCGGTCGTCGGCCGCAAGTCGCTCGGCGTGACGGAAGATCCGAAGTCGCTGGAAGGCAAGAAGCTCGGCGCACCGCCGCCGGATGGCGCGTTTGCCCAGTGGCCGGCCTTCAAGCAGGCCGCCGGCATCGACGACAGCGGCATCACCATCGAATCGATCGGATTTCCCGTGCGCGAGCCGATGCTCGCCAAGGGCGACGTCGATGCCGTCTTCGGTTTCGCCTTCTCGGTCATCCTGAACCTCAAGGCGCAAGGCATCCCGGCAGACGACATCGCGACCATCCTGATGGCCGATAACGGCCTGAACCTCTATGGCAACAGCGTTCTGGTGAACTCCGACTTCGCCGCCGAAAACCCTGAGGCTGTGAAAGGCTTCCTGAAGGCGCTGGCCAAGGGCTTTGCCGATGCCGTTGCCAATCCGGAAGAGGGTGCCGCCGCTGTCCTGAAGCGCAACGAGACGCTGAATGTCGACATCGAGAAGGAACGTCTCGAAATGGCCAACGCCATGAACATCAAGACGCCCTATGTTGTCGAAAACGGCATGGGCAGCGTCGACATGGCGCGCCTTTCCGCCTCGATCGAGACGCTCAAGGTCTCCATGGGCCTTAAGGGCAATGTCACGGCCGAGCAGGTCTTCGACGCAAGCTTCCTGCCGGCCAAGGAAGAGCGGATGTTGCCTTGATGACCTCACCCTCCCCTTGAGGGGGAGGGTCGAACCGCAGGTTCGGGGCGGGGTGACCTTTTTGCGAGATCACCCCACCCGCCGCTTCGCAGCGACCTCCCCCTCAAGGGGAGGTTGGGTAATCCCATTTAGACCGGAGCCCCGATGTCCCACCTCGTTTCCATCGACAATGTCGACATGCGCTATGGCGGCGCCGACGGAACGCTTGCCGTATCCGGCCTCACCATGCGCGTCGACAAGGGCGAATTCTCCGCCGTGGTCGGCCCGTCCGGCTGTGGCAAGTCCACCCTGATGAAGCTCGTGACCGGGCTGCACATCCCGCAATCCGGCGTCGTCATCGTCGCCGGCCAGCAGGTGACCAAGCCGGTGTCGATCGTCGGCATGGCCTTCCAGAACCCGACCATGTTGCCCTGGCGCACGACGCTCGAAAACATTCTCCTGCCGCTCGAGATCGTCGAGAAGCATCGGCATCGGCTTCGAGCGAACAAGAAGGAGTATGTCGAAAAGGCCGAGAACCTCCTGGAGATCGTCGGCCTGAAGGGTGTCGGCTCGAAATTTCCCTGGCAGTTGTCGGGCGGCATGCAGCAGCGCGCCAATCTCTGCCGGGCGCTGATCCACGAACCGGAACTCCTGATGCTCGACGAGCCCTTCGGTGCGCTGGATGCCTTCACCCGCGAGGAGCTATGGTGCGTCATCCGCGATCTGCATGCGGCCCAGGGCGTGACCATCGTGCTTGTGACCCATGACCTTCGCGAGGCGGTCTTCCTCGCCGACCGGATTTTCGTGATGAGTGCCAGACCCGGCAAGGTGGTCAAGGAACACACGGTGCCCTTCGCGCGACCAAGGGATCTGGAATTGATGTACCAGACCGAATTCAACGACATGGTGCATGTGCTGCACGGCGAGATCGCAAAGGCGAGGGTTGCGGCATGACGATGACGATCGAGACAGCGCCGACCCGCCCGGTCGTAAAGCCCCTGATGCAGCGCATCAACTGGGTGCGGGCAGCGCCCTTCCTCTACACGCTGGCCCTGTTTGCCATCTGGGAACTGACGGTCATCGTGCTCGACATGCCGCCGACCATCCTGCCGGCACCGTCACGGGTCTTTGAAGCGGTGGTGCAATACTGGTCGCCGATCTGGAAGAACTCGCTGCAGACGCTCTACACGACGACGCTCGGCTTCATGATCGCCGTTGTCGCCGGACTGGGGCTCGGTCTTTTCATCGGCTGGTCGAAGTCCATCTATGCCGGGCTATACCCCCTGATGATCGGCTTCAATGCAATCCCCAAGGTGGCACTCGTGCCGATCCTCGTCATCTGGTTCGGCATCGGCACCGTGCCGGCTGTGCTGACCGCCTTCCTGATTTCCTTCTTCCCGATCGTCGTCAATGTCGCGACGGGTCTCGCCACGATCGAGCCGGAGACGGAAGACGTGCTGCGGGCGCTGGGCGCGAAGAAGCTCGACATCATGCTGAAGGTCGGCATTCCCCGGTCGATGCCCTATTTCTTCGGCTCGCTGAAGATTGCGATCACGCTCGCCTTCGTCGGCTCGGTTGTCTCGGAGACGGTGGCCTCGAATTACGGTCTCGGCAACATGATGAGCTCGGCCCAGAGCCAGTTCAACGTGCCCCTGGTCTTTGCCGGGCTTCTGGCGCTCGCCGTCGAGGGCATCGCCATGTATGCGCTGATGGCCTGGCTAGAAAAGCGCATGACCGGCTGGGCGCATCGCTCGACCATGGCGAATTGATCCGAAAAACTGGACGCCCGATGTGGGCGTTCAGCTCTTGTCATTCAGCGTGAAGGCCAGTTCGAAAGGCGTCGAGCGTTCGGCGATTACGTCGTTCACCGTATAGCGCAGCACATAGGCGCCGGGCTTGGCGCCATCGACGTCGAGCGTGAGATGGGTATAGACCTCGATCGCATCCGAATGGCCGGTGAAGGTGAAGTTGCCGAATTCCTTTTGCAGCGCGAGCGTCTTGCCTTCGTCGTCGGTGAGTTCGAGATCGACGGTGAAATGCGATTGCCGCTGGTTGTTAGGCGCCTGTTGCCATTTGAGCCCAGCCACCTCGACATAGGTGATGAGCTTCTCGCCGGTGACGAAGACCGGCTCCGCTTTTGCGGTATAGGCCCTGTAGGCCTTCGGGACTTCCGTGATGAAGACGGCGCGGGGGACCGTGAGCGGCAAGCTCTGGCTGAAGGCTGCAAGCCCCGAACGCATGGCCTCGAAGGCGCCCTTCGCATCGTTTTGTGCCGCAAGTTTCTCCGCCTCGATCGCCGCATCGAGAAGCGGGCCGGCCGCAACCGGTGCCGCAGAAAGGAATGCGCCGATCAGGGTGACGGCAAGGCCGCGGGCAGGGGCTGAGGGCATCAGGGACACGTGATTCTCCCGCATTGATCTTGCGGGAGTGTGGGAAGAACCAGGCCCGGGCGTCAAGCGCAGAGCGGTTCTGTGCGATCACGTTGGCCTGATGGTCACGAGCGCCAGAACATTGGCACCAGCAGCACCATGACGGTCAGCACTTCGAGACGACCGAGCAGCATGGCAAGCGACAGGATGTAGAGTTCCGGATCGTGCATCGTGGCGAAGTTGCCGGCCGGGCCGATCAGCGACCCGATGCCGGGGCCGACATTCGAGAGCGCCGTGATCATGGCGGATGAGGCAGTGGCGAAATCGTAGCCGGCCAGCGCCATGGCGAGGCTGCCGATCACCCAGATGAAGATATAGGCGCTGAAGAACAGGAACACGGCGCGCTGCGTGTCTGCATCGACGATCTGGTTGCCGTAGCGGACAGAATAGACGGCGTTCGGATAGATGAGCCGCTTCAGCCCCGTCACGATGATGTTGAAAATGATGACGAAACGGTAGGCCTTGATGCCCCCGGCCGTCGAGCCGGAGCAGCCGCCCATGAAGGTGGCGAAATAGGCTGCGGCCACTGCAAACGGCCCCCACAGAGTGTAGTCTTCACTGGCATAGCCGGTGGTCGACAGGATCGATGCGAAATTGAACAAGGAATGCGACAGCGCGAGCGGCAGGTCCACGCCATTGCGCAGGTGGTTGTAGAGTGCTGCAGAAACGGCGAAGGCTGCGAGATAGCCAAGAAAGACGAGAATCTGTGGATCGCGCAGGGCGTCGAGGCGCCCCTTTATGAAGAAGACGATCAGGATCGAGAAAGGCAGGCTGCAGACCGTCATGAAGAAGGTTGCGATCCCGCGAAGCGCATAGCTGTCGAAATAGCCGAAGGAGGCGTCATGGGTGGAGAAGCCACCTGTGGCGATCGTTGTCAGGGCATGGTTGAGCGCATCGAAATGACTCATGCCGAAGATGTCGTAGGCGATCATGCAAATCAGGGTGATCGCGACATAGATGGCGACGAAGGCGCTGGTAAAGGTGGCGATCCGCGCGAACGGCTTGTCTGCGATGTCGGAGGATTCCATCTTGAAGAAGGAGACCCCGCCTACTCTCAGGAATGGCAGCACGAACAGCCCGAGCGCCACAATCCCGATGCCGCCCAGCCATTGTAGCAGCGAGCGCCAGACGAGAAGCCCGGGCGCCATGTCGTCCAGTCCGGCAAGAACCGTCGAGCCTGTCGTGGTGATGGCCGAAACCAATTCGAACAGGGCCTGGGCGAAGGTCAGGTCCAGTTCGGAGAAATAGATCGGGATCGCACCGACCAGCGAAAAGGTGGCCCAGAGCACGTTGACGAGCAGAAAGCCCATGCGCTTGGAGAAGGCCGGCGGCGGCCCCCGCGTCGCCATGGCAGCCGTGACCGATAGACCGCCGACCATGGCGGCAGACACCGTGAAGACAGACCAGTGCGGGTCGCCGTAATAGAGGTCCACCATGGCCGGGATCAGCATGGCCGTGGACAGATAGAGCCCGCAAAGGGCTGCGATATAGACGACGGAGCGGAGCAGATTGGTGTTCAAGGAATGACTTCCGTCTGTTGCAGCGCAAAGAGGCTTTGTCTCTGCCCGATGTCTATGCCATAGCGGGGCTCTGTCCAAAATTCAACGGAGGCTGACGTGACCCCCGATCAGGTCGACGAAGCGCTGGAAGCCATGCGCGGGCTTTTTCCCGAGACACCGCTGCAGCTCAACGAGCATTTGAGTGCCCGTTACGGTGCGAATGTCTATCTGAAGCGCGAGGACCTGACGCCGGTTCGCTCTTACAAGATTCGCGGCGCCTTCAATTTCTTCCGCAAGATCGTCGAAGACAGCCCTTCCGGTACCACCTTCGTCTGCGCCTCTGCCGGCAATCATGCCCAGGGCTTTGCCTATGTCTGCCGCCATTTCGGCGTTCAGGGCGTGGTCTTCATGCCGGTGACGACGCCGCAGCAGAAGATCGACAAGACCCGCATCTTCGGCGGCGAATTCATCACCATCCGCCTGATCGGCGACATTTTCGACCAGTGCTATCAGGCTGCCCGCGAACATGTCGAGGCGATCGGCGGCTACATGGTGCCGCCTTTCGACCATCCCGATATCATCGAGGGCCAGGCGACGGTCGCGGCTGAAATGATGCAGCAGTTGCCGGAAGGCGTGACGCCGGATCTCGTCATCATGCCGGTCGGCGGTGGCGGGCTCTCGTCGGGCATGACCGGCTATCTCGCCGGCAAGGTTTCGCCCGAGGCAATGATCTTCTGCGAGCCCCAGGGCGCGCCGAGCCTGAAGAAGAGCCTCGAGGCCGGCAAGGTCGTCACGCTCCCCAAGGTCGACAACTTCGTCGATGGGGCAGCCGTCGCCCGGATCGGTGACCATAATTTCGAGGCGCTGAAGGCTTTCCGCCCCGATCAGGTGCTGATCGTGCCGGAAAACGCGATCTGCGTGACGATGACCGACATGCTGAATGTCGAGGGCGTGGTTCTGGAGCCGGCAGGCGCGCTGGCACTTGCCGCACTCGACCTTCTGCCGCGGGTTGCCCTGAGTGGGCGGACAATCGTCGCCGTCGTCTCCGGCGGCAATTTCGATTTCGAGCGGCTGCCTGACGTCAAGGAACGCGCCATGCGCTACGCCGGCTTGAAGAAATACTTCATCCTGCGTCTGCCGCAGCGTCCAGGCGCCCTGCGCGATTTCCTCAATCTTCTCGGGCCCGAAGACGATATCGCCCGCTTCGAATATCTGAAGAAGTCGGCGCGCAACTTCGGTTCGATCCTGATCGGCATCGAGACGGGCAAGCGCGAGAACTTCGCAGAGCTGTTCGACCGTTTCGATCAGGCAGGTCTTGGCTTCGAGGACATCACCGAAAACGAGATCCTGGCCAACCTGATCATCTGATGCCCTGGCCGGCGAGCCAGTCCACGATTATCTTCGCAATCGGCTCGGTGGTCTCGGGCGAATAGGTGTCGCCGGCAATTACATGGTTGTTGGCGTCGCCGGTCGGGCCTGGATCGACGAGCTTGTGATCGGCACCCCAGCGCGCCGCAACCGCCGCCGTCCGATCCGGCCTGACAACCTTGTCCTCGGCCGACTGGAGGAAGAGGGCGGGGACGCGGATCTCTTGCACCGGCGTGTGGTTTGCCAGCCGGACCGATTGCGCCATGGGAATGAGCGCGGCCACCGGGTAACTTGTCGTCCAGTTGTGTGCGTTGAGCGGGCTGATCGGTTCAAATCCCGTGCGCTTGCCGATGATCAGGCGGGCCAGTTGGGCGCCGAACGGGCCGGTCAGCAGGAAGCTGCCGGATGCCTGTACGCCATAATTGGGTGAGAGGAACACCGAAGCCGCGATCTTGTCCGCAAGCTTAGGGCGACCGAGCGCCCAGGTGACAAGCGAGGCGCCGGTGGATGTCGAGATAATGACGACCCGCTCCCCCAGATGTTTACCGATGGCCAGCGCTTCACCCACATCCGCCGCCCAGTCATCGATCGTCGCGAGGCCCAAGGCGTCGGGATCGTCGAGGCCATGACCGGTGAGACGGGTGAGAAAGAGATTGGCGCCGAGCGCTTGTGCCACGAGGTCGGGCAGGGGGCGAACCTCGGCGGATGAGGCGGAAAAGCCATGCACATAGACCACCGAGACCGGCGTCTTCGCTTTGCGGATGGGGTCCGCCCAGACGATCTGCTTGGCAAGCCCTTCGCGGATGCGGCCTGCGTCATGCTCATTGTCGGCGATCAGGGCTTCAAGCGAATCGAGCGGCGTGTCCGCACCGATCTCTGCCTCTCGTTCCAGGGCGAGTACCGGTGGTCTCAGATAGAGAAAGACGATAGCCGCGATGCTGAGAAAAACGAGTGCAAGCAACAAGCCCATGACGATCCGCATCCTCAAGCCTCCCACGGTCCCTCCCGACCGGTGCCGACTGTATCACGCCATCATGATGCGGGAAGCCGTCCCACCTGCTCTTCCTCGGCAGGCCCGGTTATGCTAGGTCAGGCCATGTCTATTCTGTCCAGCATCCTCTCCATTTTCACCGGTGGTTCCTCTTCCGAGACCGCTACCAAGCCCCTGGCCGAGCCGCAGACCTATAAGGACTGCGTCATCCATGCCGAACCCATGCGTGAAGGCAGTCAGTATCGTCTGGCCGGTCGCATCGTACAGACCGTGGATGGTCGGGTGCTCGAGCGCAAGTTCATCCGCGCCGACGTCTTCACCTCGCTCGATGATGCCCTCGATTGCACCTTCCGCAAGGCGCAGCAGATCATCGATCAGAATGGCCCCTCGCTGTTCGGTGATGGCGAGGAAACGCGCATCGTCTGACGTTGCACTTTGATATTGCGAAGAAATGTTTCTTCGCGATCACCGAATGTTAATGATGCGCCGCAACACTGGCCCCTGAGATATTGTCCGGGTTTTCCAGTGATCATTGCGTTTCGCTCCGTTTCATTCCTTGCTTTTCACGGTTTGGCAGCGAGCCTCGTGTTCGGCTTAGCGCTCCCCGTTCATGCCGCTGACGCAGTGTCCGTTCAGGCGGCCAAGGCTTCTGCCGATCTCGCCTGGCTGATGGCGGCGGCCGGCATGGTGATGATGATGCAGGTGGGATTCCTGCTTCTTGAAGCCGGCATGGTGCGCTCGAAGAATTCCATCAATGTCGCCCAGAAGAACCTCCTGGATTTTGTCTTCGGCGTTGTCGGCTTCGCAGTCGTGGGTTTCATGCTCGCCTTCGGCCGCTCCGGCTTCCTGCCGGTCGGGCTCGATCCTGACTATTTCCTGCTGCAGGGCCTCGATAGCTGGCTCGCCGGGTTCTTCGTCTTCCAGGTGATGTTCTGCGGTACGGCGGCGACCATCGTTTCCGGTGCCGTCGCCGAGCGCATGACACTCTCGGCCTATGTGCTCGGGTCGATCATCCTGTCGACGCTGATCTATCCAATTTTCGTGCACTGGGTCTGGGGAGCGGCGATCGGGCCGAACTCAGGTGCCTTTCTCGCCAATCTCGGCTTCGTCGATTTTGCCGGCTCCACGGTGGTGCACGCCACGGGTGGCTGGGTAGCACTTGCTGCATGCCTGGTGATCGGCGCAAGACGCGGGCGTTTTGATGCCGAGGGACGCCCGGTACGCCTTGCCGGCAACAATCCGGTTCTGGCGACCACCGGGGGCCTCATCCTGTTTTTCGGCTGGATTGGCTTCAATGGCGGTTCCACCCTGGCAGCCAATGCGGATGTGGCGCCGATCATTCTCAACACGGTTCTCGCCGGCGGAATGGGCACCTGCGTCGGCTATGTGATCGGTGCGAGGCAAGATGGTGTGGTGCTGCCGGAAAAGGCGCTGTGTGGCATGCTGGGTGCGCTGGTCGCCGTCACGGCGGGCTGCCACCTGCTTGAGCCGGGTGGGGCCCTCATCACGGGCGCGCTCGGCGCCATCGTCGCCATCGTCGGCAACCAGTATCTCGAAGAGAAGCTCAAGGTCGACGATGCCGTCGGAGCCGTCGGCGTGCACGCTTTCGCCGGTGTCGCCGGAACCGTGGCACTTGCACTGCTGGCGCCGGTCGATCGGCTGCCGCTCGGTGGACAATTCGATCAGCTCTACATCCAGATCTTTGGCTCCGCGCTGAACTTCTACTGGGCCTTCGGCCTCGGCTATGCCTTCTTCTGGACGCTCGACAAACTCGTGCCGGTTCGCGTCACGGCCGAGGCCGAAGACATCGGCCTGAACGTCGCCGAACATGGGACGCGGCTCGGTGTCGGCCATGTCGAGGACGCTCTTTCAAAGCTCGTTTCCGGCAAGGCCGATCTGGGCGACCGGTTACCGGTCGATCCGGGCGACGAGGCGGAGAAGCTGACCCGGCTGTTCAACCACCTGATGGACAATATCCAGCAACAGGAACGCAATCGAAGCGTACTCGAATCCCAGGTCCGCGACCAGGAAGAGGCGGATCGGGTGTCGGCGCTCGCCAACGCCACCTTTGAAGCGATCGTCATGCACGAAGGCGGCGTGATCATTGACGGCAACGAGCAGTTCGAGGTGCTGACTGGTCGCAAGATTGCAGATCTCATCGGAACGTCGATCCTCGATGTTGTCGACCAGACCGGGCGGCGCATGCTCATCGAGGATCCCAATCCGGCGCCCGACGTGTCGCGAGAGTTCCAGATCGTCCGCGCCGACGGCTCAAGCATCCCGATCGAGGCTCGGGGCCGCAATATAGAATATCGCGGCCGGCATATCCGGATCAGCTGCCTCGTCGATCTTCGTGAGCGCAAGGCCGTCGAAAGCCGCATGCGCCATCTGGCGCAGCACGATCCGCTGACAGGGCTTGCGAACCGTGCGCTGTTTACCGAAACGCTCGCCGCCCATGTCAAACAGGCGAATGACGGGTGGGGTTGCGGGGTTCTTCTGGTCGATCTCGACCATTTCAAGGACGTCAACGATCTTTACGGGCACCCTGCTGGCGACGAGGTGATCAGAGAGACGGCGCGGCGCCTGTCTGCGGCGCTCGGTCCCGCCGACATGGCGGCCCGCCTCGGCGGTGACGAGTTCGCGATCATCCTCGGCAATTGCCATTTCGAAGCCCAATGCGAAGATTTCGGTCGCCGCCTGGTCGAAGCCTTCCGGCAACCCTTTGACACCGGCCAAGGCGAACGCATCAAATGCGGTGTCAGCATCGGTGGTGCGCTTTGCCCGGAGCATGCGGGCGAGCTCGACGAACTGATCGGCCGTGCTGACATCGCCCTCTATCACGCCAAGAAGTCCGGTCGGAACACGTTCAGATCCTACCGCAGGGGCATGGACGAACTGATCGAGAAGCGACGTGCGCTCGAAGCCGATATCGAGCGCGGACTGGAGCGCGGTGAGTTCGAGCTCTATCTCCAGCCTCGGGTCTCGGCATCGGATGCTTTGATCGTCGGATACGAGGCGCTGGTGCGCTGGAAACATCCGGAGCGCGGCATGGTGCAGCCGGGTGATTTCATCCCGGTCGCCGAGGTGTCCGGCAAGATCATCGAACTGGGAGAATGGGTACTGATCGAAGCCTGCCGTCTGGCAACCGATTTCCCAGAGCATCTGCATATCAGCGTCAACGTCTCGCCGGTACAGTTCCGCCATCCGCAGTTTCTGGAACGGATCGAAGCGATCCTGGATGCTTCCGGGGTTTCGCCGCATCAGCTGGAGCTTGAGATCACGGAGAGCGTGCTGATCGACGACGATCAACGGGCGCGCCTCATTCTCGGCCATCTGAAGACGCTGGGCTTGAGGATTGCGCTCGACGATTTTGGCACCGGCTATTCGTCGCTCAGCTATCTGAGCCGCTACCCCTTCGACGTGATCAAGATCGATCGCAGCTTCGTGTCTGCCCTCGGCACAGAGGAGACCGCCGACGCCATCGTCCGCACCATCATCGATCTCGGCAGCGGGCTCGGCATGCGGGTCGTGGCGGAAGGTGTGGAGACGGTGGACCAGGCTCGTTACCTGAGCGTCGCGGGCTGTGACGAGCTGCAGGGATATCTGCTCGGCCGGCCTCAGCCGCTCGACAGCGTCGCATCCGAGGTGAGCGCAGAGATTGTCTCCGAGCTGACCAGTGTCGCGCGGCTGGCAGCGCATCGCCACAAGCGCCTGTCCCGAACGGGGAGCGAGACAGGGCTTGCTCTGGCGGCAAACGGCAACTGAAGGTTCTTGCCGTTTGCAGAAGTGGGGCGGCAGCGAGGCTGCCGCGCTGGATCGTCAATGGATCAGGCGGCGCGCGCCAGTTCCTCGACCTTGGCCTTGGCTGAAGCCACGGCCTTTTCGGCGGCTTCCGGACCGTATGCCACGCCTTCGACATAGACAGTCTCGACCAGCTCGATGCCGAGGAAGCCGAGAACCGTCTTGAGATAGGGTTCGGCATGGTTCATCGGGGCGCCGGGGCCGGAGGAGTAGATGCCGCCGGCGGCGAGAACCAGATATGCCTTCTTGCCCT
Organism: Rhizobium sp. R86522; assembly: GCF_042466255.1. Lineage (NCBI taxonomy): Bacteria > Pseudomonadati > Pseudomonadota > Alphaproteobacteria > Hyphomicrobiales > Rhizobiaceae > Rhizobium > Rhizobium sp. R86522. The sequence goes on along the minus strand of NZ_JAXHBX010000001.1, from coordinate 1,864,400 downwards.
TGGCGAGGCCGACCGGGCCGTTTTCCGTGTAGCTGAAGGTGAGGCCGGCACGGGCGATGTGGTCGATCCAGCTCTTCAGCGAAGAATAGATGTTGAAGTTGATGAGGCCGGTGCCGATGACGATCGTGTCGGCGGCCATCAGTTCGGCGACGAGCGCGTCGGAGATAGCAACAGAAGCGGTTTCTTCAGCGGTGCGTGCATCGGCCGACTTGCGGATCGCAGTGGTGAAGGCGCCGTCGACGTGGTCGAGCTGGGTTTCGACGAGATCCCGGCGGACCAGCGTACCGGTTTGACCGGCGAACTTCTCGGCGAGCTCGGTGGCGATCGCGTTCGAGAGGGATTCCGAGCCGCGCGGGCTGGAGGTGACGAGAAGGATGGAAGACATGTGCAATTCCTCGAATGGTGGTGGGCCCTTGGGAGCAGGCCTGCCATGCATCTATGTCCGAGCACGCATCAATGAAACTGTGATAATCTAGATCGGTCATATCGAATAACTGGATGGATGCCCGATCGCATGGATGCCAATCCCACTCTCGACCAGTTGCAGGTCTTTCTCACCGTGGCTGATACCGGCAGCTTTTCCGCGGCCGCCCGGCAGCTCAATCGCGCCCAATCCGTGGTGAGCTATACGATCGGCAATCTGGAAAGCCAGCTCGGCGTGACCCTGTTCGAGCGGACCGGCACACGGCAACCCAAGCTCACGGAAGAGGGCAGAGCCATGCTGACCGATGCCCGCCGGATCGTCGGTGATCTGCAGGTGATGCGCGCCAAGGTGCGCAGCATGCATCAGGGGCTTGAGGCGGAACTTTCGGTTGCCATCAGCGTGCTCGTCCCGACCGGCGCCATGCTGGCGGTGCTCCGCGAGTTTCAGCGGCAGTTTCCGTCCGTTTCGCTGCGACTGGAAGTGGGCGAACTCGGACGGCTGGTCGAGCTGGTGATGAGCGGCAGGGCGACCATCGGCATCGGCGGTGCGCCGACCCGGCAGGACGACACGCTGATCGTCACCCGCATCGGCCACAATTTCCTTCTGCCCGCGGCGGCGGCCGACCATCCGCTCGCTCAGCGCAGAGGCACGCTGTCCCTGCAGGACGTGCGCGAGGAAACCCAGATCGTCGTCAGCGACGCCTCGGATCTGACGTCGGGGCGTGATTTCAACGTACTGTCGTTCAAGATCTGGCGGGTGAGCGACATGGCAACCAAACATCAGCTGATTCGTGGCGGTCTCGGCTGGGGCGGGCTGCCGGCCTCGATCATTCGCGAAGACATGGCAAGCGGCCGGATCGTGCATCTCGATCTGCCGGCTTATGAGCAGGGGTCTTACAATCTCTATGCCATCAGGCGGACCGACAATCCGCCGGGCCCCGCCGGAACCTGGCTGATCCGGGCCTTCGAAGAACAGCTTTCGAACTGCCCCATGGATCTGGCATCCCCACCGCCACTTGCAACGGCAGTTTAAGGAATCGATTCAACATCCTGAATCGACTCCGTTCTTGATGGATCAGCATCATGCTGGCCCTGCTCAGAGCATCAGCCGGAACTTCGCGAAACCTTCCGCCGCTTCGCCGGCATCTTCGATTTGGCCGCCCTTGAAGTCGGCGAGGAATTCGCGTGCCTTCGGGCCGGTCTCGAAGATCACGCTGGTCTCGCCGATCGGTGCAAACGACCAGTTGCCGTCGGCTGACGGATTGATCGTGCCCTGTTCGACGATGTAGCGAACGATGATGTCCCGGTTGGTATCCGGGCCGACGAAGATCACCTTGTCGGAGGCAATCTCCGGGAACTTGCCGCCGCCGCCGGCGCGGTAGTTGTTCGTCGCGACCGCAAAGGTCTGGCCGGGGTCGATCGGCTTGCCGTCGAACTGCAGGTTGACGATGCGGCTCGCCTCCGGATGGACGACCACGCCGTCCTTGTCGTAGCGGGCGGGCTTGGTGAGATCGATCTGATAGGTCACGCCGTCGATGACGTCGTAATTGTAGGACGGGAAATCCGGATTGATCAGGGCCGCGTCCTTCGCGCCCTTCTCGATCTGGTTGAAGATGCCGGCCGACATTTCAAGCCAGTTCTTCACCTGTTCGCCGGTGATCGCCACGGCCTGGATGGTGTTCGGATAGAGATAGAGATCGGCGACGTTCTTGATCGCGATATCGCCGGCCGGCACGTCGGTGAAGTAATCGGCGCCGCCACGACCGCCGGCCTTGAACGGGGCCGCCGCCGACAGCACCGGCAGATCCTTGTGCGGCCCATCCTTAAGCATGTCTTTTATGTACCAGGACTGCGCGATTGAGACGATCTGGATCGAGGGATCGTCTGCCACGAGGGCGAAATAGGAATAGAGCGGTGCCGAGCTCTTGCCGACCGGCGTTCGCACATAGTCGAGCGTCGCCTGATGCTCTGCGGCGACCGAGGCGATGACCTCGGGCTTGTCCTTGACGTCGGCAACGACCTTGCGGTTGTCGTCGCGATGATAGATCGGGCGTGCCTCGCAGGTGAAGTCGACGATCTTCCAGCTTGCGCCGTCCTTTTCGAGAAGCAGGTCGATCAGCCCCATATGCGAGCCCCAGAATCCGGCCATCACGGCAGGCTTGCCGAGCAGCGTGCCCTTGACGGCGTCCGCGCCAGGCACGCCCTCGAAATCCTTCGGGCCGGGGAAGACGAGATGCTGGTGGCCGGTGAAGATCGCGTCGATACCTTCGACGCCTGCGAGATACAGCGAGGCATTTTCCATGCCCTCTGTCTCGCCTTGCCCGTCGATCCCGGAATGGGAAAGGGCAATCACGATGTCGGCGCCGTCCTCCTTCATCTGCGGCACCCAGGCGCGGGCCGCCTGCAGGATGTCGCGCGTCATCGCCTTGCCCTCGAGGTTCTTCGCATCCCAGAGCATGATCTGCGGCGGCACGAAGCCGATGAAGCCGACCTTGATCGGGCTGGTGGCCCCGGATCCGTCGCGGATCTGCTTTTCGATGATGTGGTAAGGCTTGAAATAGAGTGGATCCTGCTTGGGATCGGCCGCAAGCTGGCCCTTGGTCAGGTTGGCACAGACGAAGGGAAACTGCGCACCCGCCAGAGTGTTGAACATGAAGTCGAGGCCGTAGTTGAATTCGTGATTGCCGAGCGTGCCGCAGTCATAGCCGAGCACGTTCATCGCCTTGATCACCGGATGTACGTCGCCTGGCTTCATGCCCTTCTGATAGGCCATATAGTCGCCCATCGGATTGCCCTGCAGGAAGTCGCCATTGTCGATCAGCATCGAATTGGCGGCCTCGGCGCGGATGGAATCGATCAGGCTTGCGGTGCGCGAAAGGCCCATCGTGTCGTTCGGCTTGTCGGCATAGTAGTCGTAAGGCATCACGTTGACGTGGATGTCGGTGGTCTCCATCAGCCTGAGATGCGCCTGATTGCCATTGGCGCGCGCCGCAAACTGATGAAGCGTGATTAGCGCCGCGGAGGCCGCGACGCCGCTGAGGAAAGATCGGCGGGAAATCGGATGAAGATCGAGCAAAGACGGCATGGGGGCCTCGCGAAGAACAGGTTCTGAAAGCGACAGAGGTTAAGTCGCTTTCAAGAGGCTTGCACCTGTAAAATGACAGGGGTGAGACGTTGCCATGGCCGTGTCTAGCTCGGCACGAGGTTCCGCGGATCCCGATGGAAGTGGCGGAAATAGGCGGTGACCTGCGCAACCGCATTGGTGGTCTGCTCGAATTCGAGCCCCATCTTGCCAGCGCGGTACCAGCGGACGGTGCATTCGATGTGACCGAGTTCGGCGCAGCTGACGGTAACAGTCGCGCCGCGCTTGGCTTCGATCCAGCCCTCCAGATGCAGGGCCATGCCGGTTCGGGAAATATCGAGAATACGGACGTTGAACTTCTGGCCGATGAATTCCAGCGTGCCCCTGATGTGACAGCGGATACGATGGCTTCGGCGGCCGTCCGGATTGAATTTGGCAGCAAGCATAAAATTGCGCTCCGTCAAATTGATGAAAGAAACGCAGAAAACCTCGGTCAGGCGCCTTAACGGCATCTGGCCAAGGTCATTAGAATGCGAGCGATCTCCTCAGGAGATTTTGGGTGTTTTGCCAGTTATGCGGGGTGTTTACCGTTAACTTCCGCTCGGCAGGGTCAGCCGCGCAGGACCGGCCGGACTTCCTGGTGGTAGTTGCGGAAATAGGCCGCGACCTTGGCGATCGAGTTGCTGTTCGGGCGGAACATGATGCCGATCCGGCCACCATAATTCCAGCGGACGACGCCTTCGAGATGGCCGATATCCGCGTTCTCGATGGTCACCTGGCTGCCGGCGGCGGCGGTCAGCTTGGTGGCGAGTTCCAGAGCAAGTCCGGTGCGCGAAATGTTGATCACGCGCGCATCCGCCTGCTGCTGAAAATAGCGGATCTTGCTGTCGATCCGGCAGCGGTTACGGGGTGATTTACGAACATCCATACCGAGATTATTGCTCATGATGCCGTCCTGAATAGAAAAAGGAATGGCACGAACCTACGCCCGATCTGTGAGAACGGTCTAAACCAATTCATTAGGATTTTCAGGATCCCCCATCAAAGACCCACATTGGGACGTTCGATCACTTCGCGCAGCGCAAAGCTCGAATTGATCTTCACCACATGCGGCAGTGCCGAGAGCCAGTCGCGATGGATGCGCTCGTAATCCTCGAGATCCTTGGCGGCCACACGCAGAATGTAATCGTATTCGCCCGACATCAGATAGCACACAAGCACGTTCGGACAGCGCTTCACGGCGGCCTCGAATTCGGTCAGCGTCTTGGCGAACTGGCCGGACAGCGAGATGTGCACGATCACCATCATCTTGTAGTCGATCGCCTTGTGCGACAGGCGCGCATGATAGCCGCTGATCACGCCCGATTTTTCGAGCATGTCATGGCGTCGCGAGCAGGCGGAGGGCGATAAGCCCACCGTTTCGGCAAGCTCCGCATTGGTCATCCGTCCATTCTCCTGAAGCGCCTTCAGAATGGCACGATCAATGGCATCCAGTTCCGCCATTCGTAGATTTCTCCGTTTTGCAGCTGCCTGACGCAAGAAGCTGCGAATTGTCTGATGTCCCAGGCTTCACTTTGCAAGGACATTTTGCGCGGAGAATGTTTGAATTTCCGTATCTGAAACAAAGCAGCTTCGGCTGCGAATAAGAGAGAGGAACGCTTCATGCGTGTCGGTTGCCCGAAGGAAATCAAAAACCATGAATACCGTGTCGGTCTGACCCCCGGTGCAGTCAGAGAATATGTGGCTCATGGCCATGATGTCCTGATCGAAACGGGAGCAGGCGCCGGGATCGGCGCAGACGACCACGCCTATATCGCCGCTGGCGCGAAGATCGCAGCCTCGGCCAAGGACGTGTTCGAAAAGTCCGACATGATCGTTAAGGTCAAGGAGCCGCAGCCCTCCGAATGGGTGCAGCTGCGCGAAGGCCAGATCCTCTATACCTATCTCCACCTTGCGCCGGATCCGGACCAGACCAAGGGGTTGTTGGACTCGGGCGTGACTGCCATTGCCTATGAAACTGTAACCGACGAGCGTGGCGGCCTGCCGCTTTTGGCGCCGATGTCGGAAGTCGCCGGACGCCTGGCGATCCAGGCGGGTGCGACGGCCCTGCAGAAGGCTCATGGCGGCCGCGGCATCCTGCTTGGCGGCGTGCCGGGCGTGCTGCCGGCCAAGGTCACCGTCATCGGTGGCGGCGTTGTCGGCCTGCATGCGGCCAAGATGGCCGTCGGTCTCGGCGCCGATGTCACAATCCTCGATCGCTCGCTGCCGCGTCTGCGCCAGCTCGACGACATCTTCGGCGGTCGCGTTCACACCGTTTACTCCACCATCGATGCGCTTGAGCAGGAAACCTTCTCCGCCGATCTCGTCATCGGCGCGGTCCTGATCCCCGGTGCGGCTGCCCCGAAGCTCGTCACGCGCGAGATGCTGTCCGGCATGAAGAAGGGCGCTGTCATCGTCGACGTCGCCATCGACCAGGGCGGTTGCTTCGAGACCTCGCATGCCACGACCCATTCCGATCCGACCTATGTCGTCGACGGCATCGTGCATTACTGTGTCGCCAACATGCCGGGCGCGGTTCCGATTACCTCGGCGCATGCCCTCAACAATGCAACGCTGGTCCACGGTCTGGCGCTCGCCGATCGCGGTCTGCGCGCGATTGCCGAGGATCGTCACCTGCGCAACGGTCTCAATGTTCACAAGGGCCGGATCACCAACAAGCCGGTGGCCGATGCTCTGGGTTATCCGGCCCATGCGCCGGAATCCGTACTCAACGTTGCGTAAGGCTGCACTCTCCGGTCGCCTCACGCTGCGTCAGGTCCGCGAATGTAACGTGTAAAGCGGCCGATCCGGGCCGGCCTTCCCATCGGCCGGCCCGTTTTTTTATGCCTAGATCAAGGCAGATCGGGCCGGCTCTTCGGCTCATGCATCGGGCAGCCGATCAAGGCGCTGCGCTTTGCCGCCGCCACCGGATAGACCTCCCTGCGGGCGCGCATGACATTGCCGAGGGGTCGATGCTGCTCGATGCCGCGCCATGGGCGGAAGGTCAGTCCGTCATCGACGGCACGCGAACGACCTTCCGACCAGCCCGTCTGCGGCGCAACACTGATGGTCGCGATCTCCAGATAGGGGCTGTCTTCCTCTGGCCAGACGACGGAAGCATCCTCGATCGGCTGTGTTTCGAGATTGCGACAGAGCTGTGCGCGCAAGGTCCATTCTCCGCCATCGCGCGCCATCACCTCGGCAACCGCTTCGCGCAGCACGTCGGGACCCTCGGATAGATCGATCCTTTCGTCGACCAGGCGCTTGAAGCTCTCGGACCGCGGCACGATGTCGAGCTTTGCCACATAGTCGCCGAAGCGCAAGGGAACCTGGGTGTAGTAGTGCTCGCCAAGTGGATGGGTCTCCGGATAGCCGCCCATCGCCTTCAACGCTCCGGCATCCGCGCCCATGGCTTCCAGTCCACGGACGATGGGTCTCAGGATCCAGCTGAGCGCACTCTTGGCCCATTCCACCCGATCGGTGGTGCGGGAAATGAGTTTCAGGTTTTTGGCAAAACCTGCGGCATCCGGTGCAGCAAAAGCCGGCGCGGAGGCAAAGAGGAAATCCTGCGTGAGATCGCCTTCGCTGCCTGGCAACCGCGTGCCCTCGACGTCGAAGAGCTTGATGGCGAAACCGCGCGGCAGTGAAACACTGTCGCGCAAGGGATCGCCAGGGATGGTGGATATGCGGATGATCGCCGGATAGGTCCGACCCGGTGCAGCGAAGATCCCCTGCCGCAGTTCGGCCGAAAGATCCGGATGGACGGTGATGGAGGCTTCGAGCAGGGCGTGGCTCTTGGCATGTACGCTGCGCTGCGCATGGCCAAGATCCTCGTGTGTCTTCTCTATGATGTAGAGCATGCTCTCCTTGATATCCTCGATCGCCTCCTTTTCGTCGGCGGAGGGACTTTCGAGGTCGGCATGGTAGCGGATTGGCGTGTTGGGCTGCATCAAGGGCTCCGTTCTCTGTAGACAAGCGAACGGAACGCAGCGTCAGTGACCCGGGTTCCCAAGAGGCCAAAGGCCGTTGCTTCAGCCCCGCCCGCTGCGATCAAGAGCATGGGTCGCGATGCGTCGCACACGAGGCCATGCCCGACCGTCGATCAGGGCGAGGCCGAGAAGGATGATCGCCATGCCTGTAAAATCCTCCGGATCAAGGCGTTCACCCAGAAAGACGGCGCCGAGCATGATGGCGCTGACTGGGATCAGGAAGGTCACCAGCATGATATTGGTGGCGCCGGCGCTCGCCAGAATGCGAAAGAAGATGACATAGGCAAGCGCAGTCGAGATGAGCGCGATGGCGATCACGGCGGCGATGGTGGCAGCACTTGGAGCCGGAAGGGTCCAAGGGTGATCGAAAGCCATGGCGAAGATCAGCATGACGACGCTCGACGCCGTGAGCTGGCCGCAGGCGGTAACCATCGGGCTGAGCCCCCAGAGCCGAAACCGACGGCCATACACGCCTGCGAAAGCATAGGAGAGAGCGGCGCAGAGGATGGCGATCTGTGCGAGCAGATCCTGTCCAAGATGGGACAGCGAAGATGGGCCGATCATCACGGCAACGCCGGCAAAGCCCACGATCACGCCTGAGAGGCGGTTGCCTGTCATCCTCTCGTCGCTCGTCAGCAGATGCGCCACAACCACGCCGAACAGGGGCGTCGTGGCATTCAGGATCGAGGCGAGGCCGCTTTCGATATGGGTCTGCGCCCAGACGATCAGGCTGAAAGGCAGGATGTTGTTGAGAAGCCCCATGCCGAGAAAGCCGAGCCAGATCTTCGGTGAAGTCGGCATGTGTTTTCCGGAGAGGCGCACCACGGCGTGCAGGGCAAGGGCAGCAAGACCAACGCGCGCTGCGACGATCGTGAGCGGCGGCAATTCGCGAACGGCAACACCGGTGAAGAAGAAGGATCCGCCCCAGATGACGGAAAGCAAGAGCAGCAGGCCCCATTCGGTGGCGGTCATGGAGGGGCGGGCGGTAGTCATGCTTGTCTCCGGCTGTCGGTCACTGCCGTGTCGGCGCGCTCGATCCGGCATTGATAGCAGTTATTGCGTGCCGATCGGACATGCAGATAGGCGATCCCTGGACTGGCGAGCAGTTCCTGCGCCCGCGCGATGATGGCCTCTGTCTGGACCACGCTACCGCTGCCGTAGACGATCCGGTCGTCCGCGCCATAGCCGCGCACGATGTAGTCGGGGCTTTCCAGCATCGGCGGCAGGACGTCGCTTGCTTCATAGCGCGGGCAGGCATCGGCATGCAGGAAGACCGGCCCGGTCTCGGCATAGGGCTGGAGCGTGGGAAAAGGCCGATAGGCGAGCGTCAGATAGGCCTCACCTTCGGCAATGTCGCCAAGGCAATGGCGGCAGGGATAACCGCCGGGGGAGATGCGACGCTCGGGCGTGAGCCCATAGGCGTCGGGGGCCCCCTGACGATAGGCTGCGGCCTGTTGCGAAGGTATGGCGAGAAAACGGAGATCGGACATCATGGAAGCCTCATGTCGACAGTTGAGATAGGCTAGCTTCTGTCACTGAGGCATCTGCGGCCACCCGATTCCTGCGTGCGTTCGTGCGGTCAGAAATGGTGCTTCTCTCTCGCCGCATCTCTGCTGTAGAGAATGGGCGAGGTATCAGGGGTTCGGGGTCTCTTATATGCTGTCGCTCAAGTCCGTCACAACAGTCATGCTGGCCTTCGCTGCAGCATGGCTTTTCCAGCCAACCACGCGTGTTCAGGCAGAAGATTTGACTGCCGAACAGGTGGAGGAAGGCCAGCAATTCGTCGTCAACAATGCCATCTTCATCCTCTTCCACGAGGCCGGCCACATGCTGGTCTCCGAGTTCAATCTGCCGGTGCTCGGACGCGAGGAGGACGCGGTCGATGCGCTCTCCTCTGTGCTATTGCTCGGCGCCGAGGACGAGGATCTCTACACGACCATGCAGGATGCCGCCGATGGCTGGTTCCTGCTCGATGAAGCCAATGAGGATGGTCCGCAGGAAGATGACTTCATGGGCACCCATGGCCTGGATCGCCAGCGTGCCTATTCGATCGTCTGCATGATGACCGGGGCGAATGCGGAGTTCTTTGATGAGTTTGCCGACTCGCTCGAATTTCCCGAGGATCGTCGCGAGGAATGCCTCTTCGAATACGAGAAGGCGCGCGACAGCTGGATGAGCCTGCTCGCTGCCAACATGAAGGAAGGCGCCAAGACCCGCTTCGACGTCCGCTACGAACCGGCGGGTGACGCGGACCTGCAGACTTTTGCCGATCTGCTGAAGAGCGCTGGCGCTCTGGAGACGATCGCCACCGTCTTCGGCGAGGGCTACAATCTGAAGGACGGCATCAAGATCACCGGCACGGCCTGTGGCGTTGAGAATGCCTTCTGGGATCCAGAGGCGCGCGAAATCACCTACTGCTACGAGATGGCCGCCTTCCATGCCGGTCTCATCGCCAACTGGTTCGAGAACCAGGGCTCGGAGGACACCTCGAGCGACGACGACGCGACCGGTTCCGGCGATGAGGCGACGTCCGTCAAGCTGAAGAGGAAGGAATGAGCGACGGCGGCGTCAGCCGTCGCGCTTGATGAGCGCCAACAGCTCCTGATCGGTCAGGGGATCGACCAGGGCGTCATAGGTGCCGACGGGCGAGAAGCCAAACTGCTGGTAGAGCTGCAGCGCGCGCGGATGGTCGAGCGAATTGGTGGTGACGGTGACTGTCTTCGGATTGCTCGCCCATGCGGCATAGAGACACTGGAGCAGGAACCACTTGCCGATGCCGAGCCCCAGCGCATGTTCGAAGAGGCCGAAATAGGAGAGCTCGACGAGATCGTCGCTTTCCTGCGAGAGCTCGTAGAAGCCGGCCGGCGCCCCGTTCACATAGAGAACTGAGATCGACACCTTCTCGGCATGGATGATCGCCTTCAACTGCTCGTCGGGCAAACGCAGGCGCTCATACCAGTGCCAGCGTGCACCAACCTGGCGGTGCAGGAAGCGGTAGAAGGAAAGCGGGATTTCATGCGTGCGCATGATTGCCGTCTGAATGTTGACCGGCACCGGAAGGCTGGATTTCGGCGGGGCCGTCATTTCGAGCCGCGTGACATGGGCGGTCAGCGGCCCCGACGTCTTCGAGCTGAGCGATGAAGCGTCGCCGGTGACGACAGGCGTATCGGTCTTCGAGCCCCATTCCGACCAGGAGCCGTCATAGAGCGAATTGTCGGTATGCCCCAGGCTTTCAAGCGCCAGCGTCACGACAGCTGCCGTCACACCTGAGCCGCAGGACGTCACCACCGGATTGTTGAGATCGATACCGGCACTGGTGAAGATCGAGCGCAGCGTGGCGAGATCCTTCAAGCGGCCGTTTTCCGACAGCGATGATGCAGGCACGCTGCGTGCCCCGGGGATATGGCCGGAGCGCATGCCTTCGCGGGGTTCGGGCTCTTCGCCGGTGAAGCGGCCGGCCGGACGGGCGTCGGCAATCTGCTTGTCGCCCTCGTCTGAAATCGCCGACATCTGGTCGAAGGAGGTGAGTCTCGAGCGGTCGAACTGCGCCTCGAAGGTAACAGGTGCCGGTTCCGGCAGGTCGGTTTCAAGCTTTCGCCCTTCCGCCTTCCAGCCATCGATGCCGCCTTCAAGCACGTAGACGCGCCGCGCGCCCATGACACGGAACATCCACCAGACACGCGGCGCCGAAAAGAAGCCGGGACCATCATAAACGACGATCGTATCCTCGGCGGAAATGCCGAGCTGGCCGACGGCCTGGGCAAAAAAGGAGGGCGAGGGCAGGGAATGGGGCAGGCCGGTGGTCGTGTCAGCAATCACGTCCTGATCAAAGAAGACCGCACCTGGAATGTGGCCGGAGGCATATTCCACGGCGCCGTTGCGGTTATGAGCCGGCAGATACCAGGAGGCATCGACGAGCTTGAAGCCGGGAGACCCGAGGTTCTTTTCCACCCAATCCGCCGAAACGACGAAACGGCTTCTTTCACCGGACATGCACTTCTCCCGTAAGTTCCTATGGCTTAGGTCTCCGGGGCTCCAAAGCGAATGCGGAACCGGCGGTTCTCCTTGCCCTTCTTTTCGATCTTGGCGATATGAATCGCACCGACCTCCTGGCTCTCGGAAACATGTGTGCCCCCGCAGGGCTGACTGTCAACGGCGGAATGCTCGCCGATACAGACCAAAGACACCCGACCAAGGCCGACGGGCGGGCGGACATTCTTCGACTTGACGATGCCGGGGTTGGCCGCGAGCTCCTCGTCGGTGATCCACTGGAGATAAACGGGGTGATTTTCGCCGACGAGCTTCATCAGGTCTGCCGTCACCTGGTCCTTGTCGATCGTCTCTGACATGTCGAAATCCACCCGGCTTTCCTCTTCGCCGACGGCCGCACCCGTGATCGGATAGGAGCAGACGACGGAGAGCAGGTGGCAGGCTGTGTGCATGCGCATCAGCTTGTAGCGGCGCGCCCAGTCGACATGCAGCACGAGCTTTTCGCCGACTGCGGGCAGAGGTTCGCCGTCGAGAGGGCGGTGCAAAATGATATCCTTGCTGGCGCCGTGGCGCGTCTCGGCAAGCTGGATGTGGCTGCCATCCTCCCGCTCCAGGAAACCGGTATCGCCCGGTTGCCCGCCGGATGCCGCATAGAAACAGGTCTGGTCGAGTTCGACCGCGCCGTCTTCATGCACGGCCGTGACCACCGCTTCCGCCGTCGAGAGATAGAAATCGTCGCGGTAGAGGGCGATGGTGGTCATGGCTATGCTTTCAATAACAATCAGGCAGTTTCGAAGGGCAGGTCGAAGGCGGGGCGCTTTTCCAGCCAGGCCGGAACCGGCAGGCCCTTCGAACGCAGGAAATCCGGGTTGTAGAGCTTCGACTGATAGCGGTTGCCGTAGTCGCAGAGGATCGTCACGATCGTGTGGCCGGGGCCGAGTTCGCGAGCCAGACGCATGGCACCCGCAATGTTGATGCCTGACGAGCCGCCGAGGCAGATGCCCTCGTTCTCGACGATGTCGAAGACAATGTCGAGCGCTTCGGAATCGGGGATCTGATAGGCGAAGTCAGGCGCAAAACCTTCGAGGTTCGCGGTGATGCGGCCCTGGCCAATGCCCTCGGTGATCGAGGAGCCCGAGGACTTGAGCTCACCGTTCTTGTAGTATTCGAAGAGGGCTGCCCCTTCCGGATCGGCAAGGCCGATCTTGACGGATGGTTTCATGTTGCGAAGGCCGATGCCGGTGCCGGTGAGCGTGCCGCCTGAGCCTACCGCGCAGATGAAGCCATCGACGGCGCCGCCGGTCTGCTCATAGATCTCTTTCGCCGTCGTCTCTATATGGGCGTCACGGTTGACGGTGTTGTCGAACTGGTTCGCCCAGATCGCACCGTTGGGCTCGCTCTTCGCTAGCTGGGCGGCGAGACGCCCCGAGATCTTCACATAGTTGTTCGGGTTCTTGTACGGCACTGCCGGCACTTCGACGAGTTCGGCGCCGAGCAGCTTCAGCGCATCCTTCTTTTCCTGGCTCTGGGTTTCCGGGATGACGATCACGGTGCGGTAGCCAAGCGCCTTGGCAACCAGCGTCAACCCGATGCCGGTATTGCCGGCCGTGCCCTCGACGATCACGCCGCCGGGGCGCAACAGCCCGCGCCGCTCGGCATCACGGATGATGAACAGCGCCGCGCGATCCTTGACCGACTGGCCGGGATTGAGGAATTCGGCCTTGCCGAGAATGGTGCAGCCGGTCGCCTGCGAGGCGCCTTTCAGCCGGATGAGGGGCGTATTGCCGATCGCCTCGAGCACGGAGGGGTGAAATGCCATGATGCCTGCCTTTTTTGTCTGACGCGGACACTAGAACCAAATGCGCGGGGAAGAAAACCGGTATGCCGCGCAATTTTGTCCTTCTGGGCAAGATTCTGCGGGGCAGCGGTCAGCGCGAAACGTGGACAGGTCTTTTCCGCCCGAGGGCAGGCAAAGGCAAGGAATGGCTTTTCGCGTGGCGGCGGAGAGAGGGAAAATGCGTTCGGGACTAGGATCTGAGGGCTTCCGGAAAATCACAGGCCACGCCAAGAGGCATGAAGTGCTTCAGATTGGCGGTAATCACTATCAGCCCGTAAGCCTTTGCTGTGGCGGCAATCAGGATGTCGGCGAACCCGGGATGCGCGCCGCTCGCGGTAGCGACATCGTCGAGCCCGCCGGCGATCCGGGCAACGATGGGGTCGACGGGCAAGATTCGGTCGCCGAAGGTTTCAGTGATCGTATCGAGCCAGTCGCTTAAGCGCTGCGACCGCTCGAAGCCGCCGCGACGATGCAATTTGCGCAGGCCCTTCTCGATCTCCGCCAGCGTGATGGCCGACACATAGAGGACTTCGCCTTCATTTCGAAACCACATACGCATCGCCTCGGATGGCGTCTGCTTCCGGTCGGGCGAAAAGAGCGAGATGATGTTGGTGTCGATGAGGAAGCCGCTACTCAAGCTCGACGTCCCGCATGGGGGATGGATTGCGGACTAGATCGGCGGGGCCGGGATAAGACATCAGGAACTCTCCGAAATTCGGTCTCGGCTTCGACATCGCCCGTTTCGCCGCCTCTCCGGCCTCGACGCTGACCAACATGGCGGCAGGCTTCCCGTGACGGGTAATCGTAACGAATTCGCCGTTGGCGGCATCATCCACGAGGCTGGCGAATCCGGCCTTGGCATCGGCAATACTCATGCTCGACATGTGGATCTCCTAAAATGACTATGTATAGTCATTTTAGCGGAGAGATGGATCAAGGTCCAGTGCGGGGGGCTGAGTTTGCTGGCCGTCGAACTGGCCACTAGGGTCCTTCCCAAAGTCGATCAGTAGTGATGGCGGCACTGCGCGATCAGGAGCCCGTCTTCCTTCGGACGATAGACGAGCCGATGCTCCTGATCGATCCGCCGCGACCACCAGCCGCGCAACTCGCCCCGCAGCGGCTCCGGTTTGCCGATGCCATGAAAGGGTGATCGGCTGCTGTCCTTGATCAATTGATTGACGCGCGCCAGCATCTTCGGATCGGTAGACTGCCAATACAGGTAGTCCTCCCAGGCGCGCGCATGGAAGATGAGCTTCACTCCGAGAGCTCGCGCGCCTCGCCCTTGCCTTCATCGAGGTCCCGCACCGCTTCAAGCAGGCGTTCGGCGTTGCGGGGGCTCTTTAGGAGATGCTGCGTTTCCTCATAGGACGCAAAATCCTCCACCGACATCAGAACGGCAGCAGGCTTGCCGCGATCACGGGTGATCAGCACGGGCGTCCGGTCCTCAGTCACGCTGTCGAGCAGAGAGGCCAGGTTCTTGCGCAGGTCGCTGTAGGAGGTCGTTCTCATTCCTTTGTTGTACTTGATCGCGTACAAGAAGCAACACTTGCTGTCTTTCTGCAGGGTGCCCCGTGATTTGCACAACTCGGCGTGGCCGCATCACTCCCCCCTCAACCCCTGAAACGCCGCCATCGCCGCATCCCTTGCCTTGCCGTGATCGACGATCGGCAGAGGATAGGTCTTGCCGAGGCTCACGCCTGCTTCCTTCAGCATCGCGAAGGGCGCCTCCGATGGCTTGTGGATGAACTTGTTCGACATGCCTCTCAGCTCCGGTACGAAGCGACGGATGTAAGCCCCTTCGGGATCGAATTTCTCGCCCTGGCTGGTGGGGTTGAAGATGCGGAAAAAGGGAGCGGCATCGGCGCCGGAGCCGGCGACCCATTGCCAGCTGGCTGCATTCGAGGCCGGGTCGGCATCGACAAGCGTGTCGCGGAACCAGCGTTCGCCTTCGCGCCAGTCGATCAAAAGGTCCTTGATCAGGAAGGAGGCGACAATCATGCGCACGCGGTTGTGCATGAAGCCCGTCTGCCAGAGCTGGCGCATGCCGGCATCGACGATCGGGTAGCCGGTTTGGCCGCGCTGCCACTTTTCGAGCAGATCCGGCGCGTCGCGCCAGGGGAAGACGTCGAACTTGGCGTTCCAGTTTTTGGTCGCGAGATCGGGAAAATGGAAGAGCAGATGATAGGAAAAATCGCGCCAGACAAGCTCCTTGCGGAAGTGGATATAGTCCTCACTCGAATAGGCGTCCGGCAGCCCGCGCGTTGCGTGCCAGACGGACGCGGGCGAAATTTCGCCCAGCGCTAAGTGCGGCGAGAGCATCGAGACATGCGCTTCACCGGGAAAATCGCGGCGGGTGCGATAGCCCTTGAGGCCGGATGCGATGAAAGCGGCGAGGCGCTTGCTTGCGCCGTCTTCGCCGGGCTGCCATTCGCTTTCAAAGCCTTTCGCCCAGTTCGGCCTGGTCGGCAGCAGGTTCCAGTCCGAAAGCGTCTCGCTCTTCGGCCAATGCTCAGGTGCGGTGAGCGACTTCGGGGCAGGGATCGGCTCGGGCGGCTCGCCGGACCCGTCCAGCGCCTTCCAGAAGGGCGTATAGACGCGAAAATGGCCGCCGGCGCCGGTCTTGAGCTTGGTCGGCTCGTGCAGGATCTGGCCGGCAAAGGTGCGCACGTCGATGCCATCAGCGATCAGTTTTGCCTTCAACGCCTTGTCGACAGCAATGCCTGAGGGATCATAACGACAATTCCAGAAGACGGCCGAAGCGCCGGTTTCTGTGATGAGATCGGCGAGCACGGCGTCTGCGGCGCCGCTGCGCAGGATCAGATTGGAGCCGAGCCTTGCCAGCGATTCCCCGAAGGCTTCGAGCGAGTGATGCAGCCACCAGGCTTGCGCCGCGCCGAGCGGTCCGGTGCCGGCGTGCTCTGGCTCCCTTATATAAAGAGGTACGATGCGAAACCCCTCATCCGCCGCGGTTGCGAGCGCGGCGTGGTCGGAGATCCGGAGATCCTTGCGGAACCAGAGGATGAGCGTCTTGGCGGATTGCGGCATGCGTTGTTCTTCTTCGTTGGCTTTCAAAGCCATACGAAGGGTTACCGCGACAAGATCACGCCGCTGTCACGAATCTCACACTCTGGCATGCGCCTGCATGCCGGTTTGTCAGGCGGCGGAGCGTGCAGGGATGCGCCGGGCCTGTTCGGCCCGAAGCATGGCCATGATTTCCTGGGCGTTTTCGCGGACATAGAGGCGATGCAGCTTTTCGGCGACCGGGGCGGTGGTCAGCAGGCAGGTATAGCCTTCCCGCCCGTACCAGCGGAAATCCACCACATTGTCCATGTTGACGTAGAAGGGAAAGCCGTCCCCATCGTGAAGCTCAAGCCACATCGGCCGTCCTCCTTGCATTCTTTTCCGTACGAGGAGGGAAATAGCAGCGAAAGGTGAAGAGGGGGTTTCGGAACCATTGCCGGAAAGTCCACATTAGATTTTGTGGGCCGGCAACGAGCATTGAATCAAAAAGCCCGCTGCCTTTGTGAGGCGCGGGCTTTGAAATTAGATGGCTCCCCGGGCCGGATTCGAACCGGCGACCTGTCGATTAACAGTCGAATGCTCTACCGCTGAGCTACCAGGGAACAGCCGCTTGCCGCGGTGTGAGCGGGGTAATACTGATGCTCGCTCCGTTTGCCAAGCGGTTTTTCAAAAAAAATGTCATCGTCTTGTTTTTATTTGTGGGCTCACCATCTGGAGGGCCGTGGGAAGGGGGCCCAAAACCGCTGAAACGCAGGGAGTCTCGTGAATGCCAGAACGTCGGTATCGGCTCGACCAACAGCGAGGGCGCCTTGTCCTCGGCAGGCTCGAGATCCCCGTTCCGCGCTCCAAGGCCGGTCGAATCGTGACGGGAACGGCACTCGTCGGCGGTGGCTTTCTGGGCTTCCTGCCGATCTTGGGCTTCTGGATGGTGCCGCTTGGCCTGATCGTTCTCTCGCATGACCTGCCGGCCGTTCGACGCCGTCGTCGGCGTTTGACCGTCTGGTGGAGTCGCCGCAAGGACGCGTCACGCCCCGGCAGCGGGAGCTGACGCCCACAACGCGGCACATGTCATAGTGAAATGACCTGATGGTTCCAACCCGATACCTTGGGCGGACTCAATCGGGGATACCGAACGCGGCGCTCGCCGTCTGGTTCCCGGAAAGGTCATACGACATGAACATATTAATCCAGGCGGAGAGTTCCTTGATTCTGACGCCAAGAGATTTTCACATTATCGATCACGCGATGCGGGCGGCCGAACCGGCACAGCCCGCTTATTCCGATGACGGCCATCGCGAAGCGGTGGGCAAGGCGGTGATCCGGCTTTATACATCGGGCATGACCGATCCCGGACGCCTGGCCGAAGCCGCCAGCACCATGGCCGCAACACGCCTGCTTGATCGTCGTCGCTGGCGAGAGGACTCTTAAGGAAAATCGGGCGGGGAAGGGCGCCTTCGGGCATCCACAGGAGCGCCGCGAAATTTGATGAATTTCCCCTTGCGCTCACTCTCGATCCGTTCTAAATGCCGCCCACCACACGCACTTTTCTACTCGGATGGCCTCGTGGCGGAGTGGTGACGCAGAGGACTGCAAATCCTTGTACCCCGGTTCAATTCCGGGCGAGGCCTCCATCCGAACTCTCTCCATAGATACAATCGACCTTATCCCGGCGGCATCGGTGATGTCGTCTTTGCGCGTTCCGCAAGAGCGACTGCGTCACTTCGCGACCGCGATATTCTGGTGTGCGAGAAGAAGACCGGCTTGAAAGCGCCTCGCCCTGCAATTAAAGACACGGGTGGAATAAGCCGCTATGGCCGGTCGACACGGGGCGCGAATGAAATGATGGATTACGTAGCAGCACGCACCAAGATGGTGGACAACCAGATCAGGACGACGGACGTCACGTCCCATTCCGTGCTGACCGCCTTCCTTACGGTGCCGCGCGAAGCCTTCGTTGCAGCCGAGCTGAAGCCGCTCGCCTATATCGACGAGGATATGCAGGTGGCTCCCGCCGCCAATGGCAATCCGGCTCGCTACATCATGGAGCCGTCGCCGCTCGCCAAGCTTCTGCAGCTGGCCGCCATCACCAAGGATGACCTGGTGCTCGAGATCGGCTGTGGTGCAGGTTACGCCGCAGCACTTCTGTCGCTGCTCGCCGGTTCCGTCGTGGCGACCGAGAGTGACGAGGCGCTTGTGGCCCGGTCGACCGAAACGCTCTCCGAACTCGGTTATGACAATGTCGCCGTGGTCTCCGCCAAGCTGGAGGACGGCTATGCCGCCGAAGCACCCTATGACGTGATCTTCGTCAACGGTGCCGTCGAGGAGCTGTCGGAAACCCTGCTGGCGCAGCTGCGCGAGGGTGGTCGTCTTGTCGCCGTCGTCGGTTATGGCAATGCGGCCCGCGCCCGCCTCTATGTCAAGAACGGCGGCATCACCTCCCACACCGAATATTTCAATGCCGCCGTGAAGCCGTTGCCCGGTTTCCGTAAGGCAGCCGAATTCGTCTTCTGAAGCTCGACGTTCAACGAGTGCATTTGAGGCCCGCCACGTGCGGGCCTTTTCGTTGGTGCGCAACAAAGCTGTGCATCACCGCAATTCATTCTGCGCACGTGATTTTTTTCGAGAGGCGCGTATCCTAGGGTGGGCGCGAATCGGTGTGGGTGCTTATGTCCCGACCGAGAATTTCTGAGGACAACGGGGATTAGTATGGCTCAGCCAAGCGTAGCGCGTGAACCGTCCATGGAAGAGATCCTGGCATCCATCCGCCGGATCATCGAGAGCAATGATCCCGTGAACGGTGGAAGCCTGACGCAGGATGCAGCGTCGCTGACCGACGATCAGGGCGAAAGCGACGAGGACATGGGCTATGACGGCGGCGAATTCGTCCCGGCCAACGATGCCGGTTCCGCTTTCCCCCTGTTTCCGCAGCGGGACATGGAGCGCGCCGAAGTCGAGCCGCGTCGCGAGCCGGTCCCCGAACAGGCTCCGGAAGCACCCAAGAGCGTGTCGCTTGCCGATCTCGCCGCCCGTGTACGATCCGCCTCCGAGCGCACCGAACGTCCGAGCCCGCCGCAATTGTCCAACACGACTGCCCATGTGACGGTCTCGCAGCCACGTCGCGACAGCGAAATTTCTGCCGACGAGGCGCAGCATAGGGCGCCGGTGATGACGACGCGTCTCTCCGAGATGCGCGACCAGCAGCTGCGCCCGACGATCGCCGCCGAACCGGCTCAGGCACCAGTGCCGCGTGCCGAACGGGAAGCCGAGCGCCCCGCAGAACCGTCGCCGATCGCGCGCATGGCCCATGTTGAGGTTCGCGCTGAACGCAGGGAGCCGACATTCCTGGAACCCGCCACGGAGCAGGCAGAGCCATCGTTCGAGGTGGACATGCAGGCGACGTCCGCGGCCACCGATATGCATCAGAAGACGGAAAACGAGGGACGGGATCTGACCGCCCTTGTTTCCGCCGCAACCGTCGAGCAGGTTTCGCGCTCCTTCTCCGAACTCGCCGCCGCCTTTGACGGCAGCGAGCGCCGTTCACTCGACGAGGTTGCCGAGGAGATGCTGCGTCCGATGCTCAAGGACTGGCTCGACGACAATCTGCCGACGCTGGTGGAGCGTCTCGTGCGCGAGGAAATCGAACGCGTTGCCCGCGGTCCGCGACGCTGATCGAACTCCCTTTGGGGATCATGGGCCGCTCGCAAGAGCGGCCTTTTTTATTGACTTGGTTTTGTCAGTCCTATTTACCAAGCCACATCCAGAACTCGAAAATCCGGTCGGAAAATGCTCGAAAAGACCTATGATTCAGCCGCCGTCGAACCGAAAATCGCGAAAGCATGGGAAGACGCCGATGCGTTTCGTGCCGGCGCCAATGCGAAGCCGGGCGAGGACACCTTCACCATCGTGATCCCGCCGCCGAACGTCACCGGTTCGCTGCATATGGGTCACGCGCTGAACAACACGCTGCAGGACATCATGGTCCGCTTCGAGCGCATGCGCGGCAAGGATGTGCTGTGGCAGCCGGGCATGGACCATGCCGGCATTGCGACCCAGATGGTCGTCGAGCGCAAGCTTGCTGAAAACGGCCAGAACCTTTCGCGCCGTGACATGGGCCGTGAGGCCTTTATCGAGAAGGTCTGGGAATGGAAGGAAGAATCGGGCGGGTTGATCTTCAACCAGCTGAAGCGCCTCGGCGCCTCCTGTGACTGGTCGCGCGAGCGCTTCACCATGGATGAGGGTCTGTCGGCCGCAGTCCTCGAAGTTTTCGTTTCGCTTTATAAAGAGGGCCTGATCTATCGCGGCAAGCGGCTGGTCAACTGGGATCCGAAGTTCGAGACGGCGATTTCCGACCTCGAGGTCGAGAACAAGGAAGTTGAAGGCCATATGTGGCACTTCAAATATCCGCTCGCCGGTGGTGCAACCTACACCTATGTCGAGAAGGATGAGGATGGCAACGTCACCTTCCAGGAGGAGCGCGACTATATCGCGATCGCAACGACGCGGCCTGAGACCATGCTCGGCGATGGCGCGGTGGCCGTCCATCCCTCGGATGAGCGTTACGCGGCGATCGTCGGCAAGCTCTGCGAGATCCCTGTTGGACCCAAGGAGCATCGCCGTCTGATCCCGATCATCACCGACGAATATCCGGATCCGAAGTTTGGCTCGGGTGCGGTGAAGATTACCGGCGCGCATGACTTCAACGACTACCAGGTCGCCCGCCGCAACAAGATCCCGCTCTACCGCTTGATGGATACCCAGGCGAAGATGCGCGCCGATGGCGAGGATTATGCCGTCTACGCCGCGCGTGCCCTCGACATCGCCAAATCAGGCGAACTGCCGAACGAGACCGAGGTTGACGATATCAATCTGGTCCCCGAAGAATATCGCGGCCTCGACCGTTACGAAGCCCGCAAACGCATCGTTGAGACGATCAATGCGGAAGGTCTCGCCGTCATGGTGAAAGACGCCGAAGGCAACGACATTCCCTTCGTCGAGAACAAGAAGATCATGCAGCCCTTCGGCGACCGTTCCGGCGTCGTCATCGAGCCGATGCTGACCGACCAGTGGTTTGCTGACGCAAAGACGCTGGCCGAGCCGGCGATTGCTTCCGTGCGCGAAGGCCGCACCAACTTCGTGCCGAAGAACTGGGAAAAGACCTACTTCGAGTGGATGGAGAACATCGAGCCCTGGTGTATTTCCCGCCAGCTCTGGTGGGGTCACCAGATCCCTGCCTGGTATGGTCCCGACGGTCAGGTCTTCGTCGAGAAGACCGAGGAAGAGGCGCTGCATTCTGCGATCCAGCACTACATCGCCCATGAAGGCCCCTGGAAGGCCTGGGTCGAAGAGAAGCTCGAGAATTTCCAGCCCGGCGAGATCCTGACCCGCGACGAGGACGTGCTTGACACCTGGTTCTCGTCCGCACTCTGGCCCTTCTCGACGCTCGGATGGCCGGACGAGACGCCGGAACTGGCGAAGTATTACCAGACCGACGTTCTGGTCACCGGCTTCGACATTATCTTCTTCTGGGTCGCCCGGATGATGATGATGGGCCTGCACTTCATGAAGGACGAGGACGGCAAGCCCGTCGAGCCCTTCCACACGGTCTATGTGCATGCGCTGGTTCGCGACAAGAACGGCCAGAAGATGTCGAAGTCCAAGGGCAACGTCATCGACCCGCTGGAGCTGATCGAAGAATACGGTGCCGACGCCCTGCGCTTTACGCTGGCGATCATGGCAGCGCAGGGTCGCGACGTGAAGCTCGACCCGGCACGTATTGCTGGCTACCGCAACTTCGGCACCAAGCTGTGGAACGCCACGCGTTTTGCCGAAATGAACGGCGTGAAGGCCGATCCGGCATTCCTGCCGGAGACAACCTCGCTCGCCATCAACCGCTGGATCCTCACCGAGCTTGCCCGCACGGAAGCCGAGGTGACAGAGGCGATCGAGAACTATCGTTTCAACGACGCCGCCGGCAGCCTCTATCGCTTCGTCTGGAACCAGTTCTGCGACTGGTATCTGGAATTGCTCAAGCCCGTCTTCATGGGCGAGGACGAAAGCGCCAAGAAGGAAGCGCAGGCCTGCGCGGCCTTTGTGCTTGAGCAGATCTACAAGCTCTTGCATCCCTTCATGCCCTTCATGACGGAAGAGCTCTGGGCCCACACGGCAGGCGAGGGTGTGTCCCGCGATACGCTACTCTGCCACGCCGACTGGCCGACGCCGGAATTCTCCGATGAGAATTCGGCAGCTGACATCAACTGGCTGATCGATCTGGTCACTGGTATCCGCTCTGCCCGTTCGGAAATGAATGTGCCGCCGGGCGCGACAGCCCCGCTCGTCGTCGTCGGCGCCAATGGCGTGACCCAGGAGCGGTTGATCCGTCATGATGCGGCGATCAAGCGTCTCGCCCGTGTCGAGGCGATTACCGTTGCCGATGTCGCACCGAAGGGCGCTGCCCAGATTGTCGTCGGTGAGGCAACCGCCTGCCTGCCGCTGGGGGCCTTGATCGATCTCTCTGCCGAAAAGGCCCGAATTGAAAAGGCAATCGCCAAGGTGGACCAGGAGCTGGGCCGCATCGCCGGAAAGCTGGGCAACGAGAAGTTCGTCGCCAATGCCAATCCGGAGGTGGTGGCTGCCGAGCGCGAACGCCAGCAGGAGCTTGAAGTGCAGAAGGCGGGCCTCCTGACCGCGCTTTCGCGGGTTATCGAGGCAGGTTGATCTGCAAAAGCTTCAGGAATGAAATTCTAAAGGCCGGATCTTGCATCCGGCCTTTTCTTTTTTGCGCTGCACCATGCTGAAAAGGGTGTTTTGCTCTATTTCATATTGATTCTGAGCGTTATCTCGTTGCCAAGGTCCTAATTGCCTGCCTGGGCCGGGCGAGATGCATAAAATTCGACCAAGGTGATGATCGGCAATACTGTTGCGCACGCGCAACGCATGGTGTTTTGTGTAAAATATTTTTCTCACAGATCAGGATTTTTGGGCGGCATTGGAGAAGTTTTGTCCATGGCCCCGGCGTTTTGACGTGCGCGTAAGGATCGTTACGTAAAAATTTGGGTGAGGGAACAATCCTGTGATGGCCGTCACCGGATTGCCATCCTCTCGCACATGTCTAGTATGCCAATCACAGTTTTGCCTGAATTGGGGAGAGACATGGCGAACCATTTGATGAAGACAACGGCCCTCGGGCTGATCGCAGCATGCGCATTCGTGGGAGGCGCGCAGGCAGGCGGTCTTGAACGTGGCGGTTACAACATCGACCTTCTGTTCGATCCGGGCCAGTACACGTTCGAGAGTGGCGTTGTTTATGTGGCGCCGGACAGGACGTTGAACAATGTCGTGGATACCAACACGGCGAACAATGCGATTGGCGGCGGTAATCTGAATGCGCGTGCAAACTCAGTAGACGAGACCGAGGGCTATTGGGTGCCGCGCGTCGGCTTCAAGGCAAACCTTAATGAAGGTGTAGCCTGCATGGCTGACTACTCACAGCCGTGGGGCGTGCACACGAAGCCGGGTACAAACTGGGCTGGCGCCAACCAGAACGTCGAGACGAAGGTCAACAGTCATAACTACGGGCTGACTTGCTCATACAAGTTCGATGTGGGTCCGGGCCAGCTTCGAGTGATCGGCGGCGGTTTCTATCAGGAAGTTGATGGCTTCAAAGAGCGCATCGTCCTCGATCCTGCGGTTCTGGCTGGTCTCGGTTTTACCGGAAGAACGGGTATCGGTCGCCTTGACCTTGCTGGGGATGGCTATGGCTGGCGGATCGGGGCAGCCTACGAGATCCCCGAATACGCACTCCGTGCAAGCCTCGTCTACAACAGCCAGGTGAAGCTGGACGACATTACCGGTACCCTGGATTTGCGTCAGGTCACGGCATCTTCCATCGAAAACGTCTACGGTTCGGCAGCAATGCCCGACTCCATCGAAATGAAGCTTCAGTCGGGTATCGCGCCGGACTGGTTGGCTTTCGGCTCGGTGAAGTGGACCGATTGGAGCCAGTTGCAGCGAATTCGCTTCTACAGCTCGACAACGAATGCGGAGCGCACTTCTCTTGATCTTGCCTATCGTGACGGTTGGACGATCAGTGGCGGTATCGGTCACAAACTGAACGAACAGTGGAGTGTTGCAGGTTCCGTGACTTGGGATCGGGGAACGTCGCAGGGCTTTGGCAGCCAGACTGATACCTGGACATTCGGTACGGGTGTTTCCTACAATCCCTCAGAGAATATTGAGTTCCGTCTCGCAGGCGCTGTAAGCCTGCTCACCTCAGGTAGCTCGGGCCAGATCACCGTTGGTGGTGAAACCTACGGCAGCGACGTGTCTTACGACTTCGGCACCGACCTCGCTGCAGCCGTATCCACGTCGCTCAAGGTTCGCTTCTGATCTCTGCGACATCGAATTGATCGAAGCCCGGCTTGTCCGGGCTTCTTTCGTTTAAGCCCGTGCAACGGTCTTTCAGCTTTCCGGAATGTGATGATTCTGCAACATCGCCTCTATCCTTCCTGTCAGGCCGCCCATCGGGTGAATTTGTCCATTTCCCGCCACAAACGAAGAGCACCGGTGTTGCGTGGAACGGCGGGGGCTGTTTCCGAGCGTGGTGTTAAGAGTTTCACATGAGCCTCTGGGGCGAAAATTCGGTGCTGATAGCAATGACTTCGGTCGCTTTTGGGGAGCGTACAGACTGTCTCGAAGGGAAAATGGATCGGGCGCGATCGATCGCCCCGGTCTTGCCGGAAATCGAGTCTAGTCTCTCTTCCATGCAGACGAGAACAAGAAGGAGCGATGACGGAAGCTCCGACCGGGCAATCGGTCATGAACCGTCTATTCATCGGTTGGATGTATTCTTCGGATCGGGCGCAGGTGAACTCGTCGCACACGTGGGGCGAGGCTTCTGATGTCCATCATGACTTGGAAATTGTGCGGACCCATGCGTCTCGGTGACTGGAAGACTTCGGCAATGCTTCTGACGGCGGCTCTTCTGCTGTCGTCGGGCCCGTCCGCTCGTGCATTCGATATGAATGCTGGCGTGAACAAGGAATCCGGTCCCTTCGATCTCTTCAAGTTCGGCTTCAATGCCTACAAGAAGGGCCAGAAGGAAGAGGCCGTCGAGGCCTATCGCTACGCAGCGGAAAAGGGCCATACCGGCTCGCGCTGGGCGCTCGCCAACATGTATGCGGCTGGCGACGGCGTCGTCGAAAACGACTTCGAGGCCTTCAAGATCTATGCGGAGATTGCCAATCAGGGTGTCGAGCCGGGTTCGGCGGATACCGGTTTCTTCGTCAATGCGCTTCTTTCGCTTGCCCGCTATTACCGGCAGGGGATCCCGGACAGCCCCGTAAAGGCGGACCTCGCGCAGGCACGGCAGATCTATTTCCAGGTAGCATCGACCTTTGGTGTGCCGGAAGCGCAATTCCAGCTGGCGCGTATGATCCTCGCTGGCGAGGGCGGCAGGGTGAATGTCCAGCAGGCCAAGAAGTGGCTGAACATGGCCCGCAAGAGCGGTCATGCCGGCGCCATGTCGATCTTCGGCAATGTACTGTTCGAAGAAGGCCAGACGGTGCGCGGGCTCGCTTTCCTGACCGCAGCCCTGGATCGTTGCAGCGCCAAGGATTGTCCCTGGATGCAGGAATTGCAGGAGCGGGCGTTTTCCCTCGCCACCGAAGACGACCGCAGGGTGGCGGTGGCGCTTGCGCCGCAGGTCTACGAACAGGGCGACTAAGCCGTTCGTCCCCGAATGCGGATATGAAAATGGGCGCCTCAGCGCCCATTTCTGCGTTTGCGATCCGTCGCTGTCTCAGAACGCGAAATGCCCAACGACCGGCACGTGGTCCGACGGCTTTTCCCAGGCCCGCACGTGTTTTTCGATCGCCGTCGAACGCAGCCGGTCGGACGCCTCGGGCGAAAGCAACAGGTGGTCGATGCGGATGCCATTGTTCTTCTGCCAGGCACCCGCCTGATAATCCCAGAAGGAAAACAGCGGCGTCTCGTCATTGGTCGCACGAACGGCGTCAACGAAGCCGAGGTTTTCCAGGCGGCGGAAGGCCGCCCGTGTCTGCGGCAAAAAGAGTGCATCCGTGACCCACTGGCTCGGGTCCTTGGCATCATGCGGCTCGGGGATGACATTGTAGTCACCGGCAAGGATCAGCGGCTCTTCGAGCGCCATGCGATCGCGCGCAAAGGCCTCAAGGCGTGCCATCCAGGCGAGCTTATAGGGATATTTGACCGGGTCGTCAGACGGATTGCCGTTGGGCAGATAGAGCGAGACGACACGAAGGACGCCGCCCTCGACGGAGAAGACGCCTTCGATGAAGCGCGCCTGCTCGTCGGTCTCGTCACCCGGCAGGCCGCGGTTCACTTCGTCGGGCTTGATCTTCGACAGAAGCGCCACGCCGTTGAAGCCCTTCTGACCATGGGTCTCGACGTGATAGCCAAGCGCCTCGATCTCTCCACGCGGAAACCCTTCGTCGACCGACTTGATCTCCTGCAGGCAGGCAATATCCGGTTGGCTATCCTTCAGCCACTGGCACAGGTTCTCGATGCGCGCCTTGACGCCGTTGATGTTCCAGGTGGCAATTTTCATCATGCACTCACACGGAGAAGCTGGTGCCGCAGCCGCAGCTCGCCACCGCATTGGGGTTCTTGATCTGGAAGGACTGGCCGAGCAGGTTGTCGACGAAGTCGATCTCCGAGCCCGCCATGTAGATGATCGACATCGGGTCGATCAGGACGGTGGCGCCGTCACGGCTGATCACGATGTCGTCGCCAGCAGGCTGGCCGTCCAGGTCAAACTTATAGGAGAAGCCGGAACAGCCGCCGCCTTCGACGGAAACGCGCAGCGCCTGCTTGTCGGCATCGGCTGCGACGATCGCGGCGATTCGCTTCGCTGCGGCTTCGGAAAGGGTAACGGTTTCGGTGCTCATTCTGCCTCCTGCCGGGTTCAAGGCCCGGTGAAAACGGTTCTATTCGGCGCAAATCACCACAATGTCACGCAATTGCGCGACTTTTGATCCGGCGAGACGGCCCGAAGACCCTTCGGAACCTGCATCGCCTTGCGGCTTTGTCCGCTATAGGTATGAAGGCACACGAGTTGCGTCAATGGGGAGCAGGCGGCACGCGCATGACGATCGATCAAGCAGCATTGGGTTTCGGGACCGGAGAACGGGCGATCTACGCGACCAATCCGTGGGCGAGCCGCGGCCGTCTCTTCGAAGAGGGCGGCAGCCTCACCCGCTCCGAATTCCAGCGCGACCGTGACCGCATCGTCCATACGACCGCCTTTCGCCGCCTCAAGCACAAGACCCAGGTCTTCATCGGCCCGGATGGCGACCACTACCGCACCCGGCTTACCCATACGATCGAGGTGGCACAGATCGCCCGTGCTCTCGCCCGCGCCCTGAAGCTCGACGAGGACCTGGCAGAAGGTGTGGCGCTGGTTCACGACTTCGGTCATACGCCATTCGGGCATACGGGCGAGGATGCCCTTCACGAGGTGCTGAAGCCCTATGGCGGCTTCGACCACAATGCCCAGTCGTTGCGCATCGTCACCAAGCTCGAACGGCGCTATGCCGATTTCGACGGCCTGAACCTCACCTGGGAAGCGCTCGAAGGCCTCGTCAAGCATAATGGGCCCCTGCTGACGAAGGACGGGCAGGGCACCCGCGGCCCGGTTCCGCAGCCGATCCTTGATTACTGCGAGATCCATGATCTGGAACTGGCGAGCTTTGCTGGGCTCGAAGCCCAGGTCGCGGCGATTGCAGACGACATCGCCTATAACACTCATGACATCGACGATGGTCTGCGCTCGTGTTACTTGACCTTCGATATGCTGGAGGACGTCCCCTTTCTCGCCGGCCTGATGAAGGAGGTGCGCGACCGTTATCCGCATCTCGATCCTGACAGGTTCACCCACGAGATCATGCGCCGGCAGATCACCCGCATGGTTGAGGACGTGATCAGCGTGGCGCAGGAGCGGCTGAAGACGGTCCAACCGCAGAGCGTCGAGGAGGTGAGGGCGGCCTCAATGACGATCGCGACCTTCTCCGATCAGATGGCCGAGACCGACAAGGCAATCAAGAAGCTGTTGTTCAGCCGTATCTACCGCCACCCCGACATCATGCGCATCCGGGCCGCGGCGGCCGAGATCGTCACCGATCTTTTCAACGCCTATATGAACGACCCGAAGCTGATGAAGAGCCACTTCTGGGTGAACCATATCTCGGGCCTCAACGATGGCCAGAAGGCCCGCCATGTCGGGGACTATCTGGCCGGCATGACCGACACCTATGCGGTGCGAACGCATCGCGAGCTGTTTGACCGGACTCCTGAATTGCGATAGGCACCCGACGAAATTCTTTAGAGAACGCCGGGACTGAGCTCCGGCGCGCAGGGACACGCCATGAACCTTTTCGCCGATTTCGAAATCCGGATCAAAGCAGCGCTCGACGAGATCGAGGCGGTGCGCGAGAAGCGCGACAGCCTCGACTTCAGCCGCATCGTTGTCGAGCCGCCACGCGATCCGAGCCATGGCGATGCCGCGACCAATGCCGCGATGGTGCTCGCCAAGGGCATGGGCATGAACCCGCGCGCGCTCGCCGACCTGATCGGCGAAAAGCTGAAGCAGGATCCCGACATCGCAGACGTCGGCGTCGCCGGTCCAGGCTTCATCAACATCCGCCTGTCGGTGCCCTATTGGCAGCGTCTGCTGGCGACCATGATCCGTCAGGGGACCGATTTCGGTCGCGCGACCGTCGGTGCCGGCCACAAGGTCAATGTCGAATATGTTTCGGCCAATCCGACCGGGCCGATGCATGTCGGCCACTGCCGTGGCGCCGTCGTCGGTGACACACTCGCCAACCTGCTTGGCTTTGCCGGCTATGAGGTAACCAAGGAATACTACATCAACGACGCCGGCGCACAGATCGACGTGCTCGCCCGCTCGGCCTTCCTGCGCTATCGCGAGGCGCTCGGTGAGGATATCGGCGAGATCCCGACTGGGCTTTATCCGGGCGATTATCTCGTGCCGGTCGGCAAGGCGCTTGCCGACGAATACGGCACCAAGCTTTACGGCATGCCGGAAGAGGACATGCTGGCCATCGTCAAGGAAAAGGCCATCGATGCGATGATGGTGATGATCCGCGACGATCTCGCCACGCTGAATGTGCATCACGACATCTTCTTCTCTGAGCGCACATTGCATACAAATGGTGCAGCCAAGATCCGTACCGCCATCAACGACCTGACCTTCAAGGGCCACGTCTATCGCGGCACGCTGCCGCCGCCGAAGGGGCAACTGCCGGAAGACTGGGAAGACCGCGAGCAGACGTTGTTCCGCTCGACCGAGGTCGGTGACGACATCGACCGTCCGTTGATGAAGTCTGACGGCTCCTACACTTACTTCGCCGCCGACGTCGCCTACTTCAAGGACAAGTTCGACCGCGGCTTCTCCGAGATGATCTACGTGCTCGGTGCCGACCACGGCGGCTATGTGAAGCGGTTGGAAGCCGTCAACCGCGCGGTCTCGGAAGGCAAGTCGAAGCTGACCGTGCTGCTCTGCCAGCTGGTCAAGCTCTATCGTGACGGCGAGCCGGTGAAGATGTCGAAGCGCTCGGGCGACTTTGTAACGCTGCGTGAAGTGGTCGAGGAAGTCGGCCGCGATTCGGTGCGCTTCATGATGCTCTACCGGAAGAACTCCGAACCGCTCGATTTCGACTTCGCCAAGGTAACCGAGCAGTCGAAGGACAATCCGGTCTTCTACGTGCAGTATGCCCATGCGCGGTGCATGTCGATCATGCGCCAGGCGAAGGAAGCCTTGCCCGATCTCGATATCGAGCAGCTCGACCTTGCCGGTGCCGTAATGGGACAGATCGAAGATCCGACGGAACTCGCCCTGATTGCCAAGCTTGCCGAATATCCCCGGATCATCGAGGCGGCCGCACTGTCGCAGGAGCCGCATCGACTTGCATTTTACCTGCATGATCTGGCAAGCTCACTCCATACTCACTGGAACAAGGGCAAGGATTCGCCCGAATTACGCTTTGTTAACGATAAACATAGAGAATTAACCATCGCCAGGCTTGGGCTGGTGCATGCTGTCGCCTCCGTGTTGAAGTCGGGACTGGCCATTACTGGCACCGAAGCTCCGGTAGAAATGCGATAGTATCGTCACCAATTCCCCACATTGCGCTGGCAGGCGTTGAGTCGCGTGAGTGAGTGGAACAGGTAATGGTACAGAAGCAGGCTGCAAACAGCATTCGATCGCAGGGCGACGGTTTCGCGGACGATGATCCGTTGGCGGAACTCGCCCGCATCGTTGGGTTCGATCAGCCGCTGAAGCGTGAGCCGGTTGTCTCGCTTCCGCAGGCGCCCGACATGCGCTCGGCCGAATTCAATCTCGAAGACGAATTGATGCGCGAGTTCGAGGGCTATGAGGCCTCGCCCGCGCCGCCGTCCTATGCGCCGCCCCTGTCTGTGCCCGAGCCGGTCGTCGCGCGTCCGGCCATCGTCGAGAGCGTTCCTGTGGCTCAGTACCGCGAAGAGCCGCGTTTCGAGTCGGAGCCGATCGTTTCCTATTCTGCGCCGCAGGCGGCCTATGCGCCCGAACCGGTCGAATATCCTGAGCCAGTCTCAGCTTATGATGACGCCTTTGTATCGGATATGGATCTGTACGTGGCCGATGCCCAGGAGCCGGGTCGTGTCGATCACGCGCCTGTCGCGGAGCAGGTCGAGCCGGAAGTGACGTTTGATCTTGCCGACGAACTTGAATTCGCTGTCGCCGATGCTGATCTGCGCCCGGTCGCGCCGCAGCAGCCGGCTCAGGTCGAGCCGCCGCGTCTGCGGCTGCCGCTCGCCAATTTTTCCGCCCAGCCGGCCCGTCGCCCGGAGCCGCAGCTTGCTGTCGAGCCGCCGCGCGATATTCCGGCACTCGATCTGCAGGGTTACGATGCCCCGAGCGGTCCGTCGATTTCGGTCGCGAAGGAGCCGATGGCGCTTGATTTCGGCAAGGCAAGCTTTGACTGGGCTGCGGGTCCGGTAGAGCCAATTCCGACAAGCACTCCCGCTCCGCAGCGGATCGAGCCTGTTGTTGCTCCTGCCGTTTCGGCTGATTTCGAAGGCTTCGCCGTGCAGGCGGAGCCGCGTGCCACCTCGACGGTTACTGCACCTGCGCCCATTCCGGCAGTGCCTGTGGCGGACCGCGACGACGTCGATTTCAGCTTCGATTTTCTCGATGAACTGGCGATCGACGAGGATGTTGTCGTTCAGCCCCAGGCCGCAGAGCCGGTCGTTCAGCGCGCGGCCCCTGTGATTGCCGACGAGGAATTCGATCCTTTCCATGACCAGGAATTCGATCTGCAGCTTGACGATATCGAGCTCGATCTTTCCGAGCTCGACGTCGCACCTCAGAAATCTGTGCCGCAGCCTGCACCGGCCGTCAGCGCTGCTGCGTTCGCGGCTGCCACTGCCCCTGCTGTCGCACCGGCCCGCGTCGAGCCTGCTGTCACGGCACCGTCCTACGGCGCCAGCACTTCGGCGCCTGCCTATGTTGCCGCGCCAACCGTCTCGGCTTCCGCCTTCGCAGCGGCCGTCGCTCGCCCGGCTTTTGAAAGCCAAGTGGCTACGCCCGCCATGCCAAGCGCGCCCGCGCGCCCTGCAACGCCGGTCGACGACAGCTTTGCCTTCGATCCGTCCGAGATCTCCGAGCAGGACGATCTGCTGGAAACCCTGAGCGGCATGGACGTGCCGGACGTTCCGGTGGCTGATGCACGCCCTGCACAGGCGCCCCAGCCAGATTACGACATCGACATCGATGCGGAATTGGCAACCTTGTTCGAGCAGCCCGTGGTACCGGCAGCACGCCAGCCGAACCCGGCCGCAGTGAGCCGTGTTGCTGCAGAGGTTGCACCGGCCGCAGCAACGGGCGCCCGGGCGCCTGCCGCACCGCTGGATGACTTCGACGCCTTCGAGAAGGCATTGGAGGAAGATTTCCGCAGCTCGATGACCTCCTCGGGGGCTCTGGAGCCTGAAAGTCGTGGCCACATCACCATTTCAGGTGAGGGGCAGGGCTTCCGTTTCCGTCACATCAAGCCGTATTTGATGGCTGGCACGGCCGTGATCGTGCTGCTCGCTGGTGCAGGCGGCCTCTATGCCTGGCTCGGCAGCGGAGCAGTTGGCACGCTGAGCAGCGGCGAGCCGCAGGTGATCGCTGCTGACAAGTCTCCGGTCAAGATTGTCCCCGAGGACCCGGGCGGCAAGTCCGTCCCGAACCAGGACAAGGCAGTTTATGATCGCGTGGCCGGCAATGGGGTCGAGGATCCCACGCAGCCCAGCCTGATTTCCTCGCAAGAGCAGCCGATCGATGTTGTCCAGCGTACCCTGATTCCGGAAACGCTGCCGATGGATGGTGGAAGCGAAGCCCTGGCGACGCCTGTTGGCGAAACCGAGGATCCGCGCCTGCTCCCCGATGGCCAGCTGCCGCAGGCCGCCGCCGAAGACCCGGCGACGATCACGCCGCGCAAGGTGCGCACGATGATCGTTCGCCCCGACGGCACGCTGGTCGCTCAGGAAGTCCCAGCCGAGCCGACACCGGCTCCGGTCGAGACGGCGTCTGCGCCTTCGTCGCAATCGACAGCCGACGCTCCGGTGCTTGCACCGCCGAGCGTCCCGAACACCAATGCCGCCGATACTGTGAGGACCGTCGATACTCGCGTCGTGACCCCGGGTGGTACGACCGACGCGTCGGCGACTGCCCCTGCCGCCACGACGACCGCTGCAGCTGAGCTGGCTGCCGCAACGCCTGTGACGGCAGAGACGGTAGCGGCTCCCGCAGATACAACCGCATCGCGTGCGCCGGTCCCGACGACCCGCCCGGCCGACCAGCCGGTCAACGTCGTCGGCACCGTAACGGATCAGGGCAATCTTCGTCCGTCTGCTCCTGCTGCCACGGCACCGGCGCAGCCAGCAGCCCCGGCTGAGGTTGCTGCGGCATCACCGGCCGCGGCAACGCCTGCTCCTGCCACTGCAGCACCGGCGGGCAGCTTCGGCGTTCAGATCGCGTCCCTGCCGTCCGAGGCCGACGCCCAGAAGAGCTATCGCAACCTGTCCACCAAGTTTGCTGGCGTATTGGGTGGCAAGCCCTGGGAAATCCGTCAGGCGGACATTCCCGGCAAGGGCACCTTCTACCGCGTGCGGGTCGTCGCGGGCTCCAAGGATGACGCCGTGGCGCTCTGTGAGCAGTATCGCGCCGCCGGCGGAAGCTGCCTCGTTTCACGCTGAGGTCAGACCCAATTGTCAAATCTTCGAGAGGCGGAACCGCGCGTTCCGCCTCTTTTTTTGTGTATGAGGGCTTGGCGCTCACTCCCGGGCCCTTCGCTTTCTTCTCCCTCTCGATATGGTCTTGCCATGACAACACAGTCCCGACCCGCCAAAGCCATGATCCTCGGTTGCCTCGGCCAGCGCTTGAGCCCTGACGAGAAGGCTTTCTATCGTGATGAACAGCCCTGGGGTTTCATCCTCTTCGGGCGCAACATCGGCGAGGCGGAGCAGGTCAAGGATCTGGTCGCCGAAATGCGCGAGACGGTCGGTGGCGGCGCCGAAGTTCCGGTGCTGATCGACCAGGAAGGCGGGCGCGTGCAGCGCATCCGCGAGCCGATCGCACCGCGTTATCCCTCCGGCGCCGATCTCGGTGCGCTCTATGACCGGAACGCTGAGAAGGGGCTGCGCGCCGCATGGCTGATGTCGCGCCTGCACGCCTTCGATCTCTATCGCCTCGGCATCAATGTCGACTGCCTTCCGGTCCTCGATGTGCCGATCGTCGGTGCCTCCAACGTCATCGGCGACAGGGCCTATTCCAACGATCCGCATGTCGTTGCCAAGATGGGGCAGGCGGCAGCCGATGGCCTGAAGGCCGGCGGCGTGCTGCCGGTCATGAAGCACATACCCGGCCACGGTCGGGGTATGGCCGACAGCCACCACGAATTGCCTGTTGTGACCGTGCCGCGGGCTGAACTCGAAGCCCATGATTTCGTGCCCTTCAAGGCGCTGGCCCACGAGTTGATGGGCATGAGCTGCCATGTCGTGTATACCGACATCGACCCCGATCATCCCGCCTCGACCTCTCAGATTGTGACTGAGGAAATCGTGCGCAAGGCGATCGGCTTCGAGGGGCTGCTGATGTCCGACGATATCTCGATGAATGCACTGAAGGGCACGATCGGCGAGCGCGCGGTGCGTATCGCCGCCGCCCTCGATGTGGTCCTGCATTGCCATGGCCATATGGACGAGATGAAAGCCGTTGCTGCAGCCGTGTCGCAGCTCTCCGGCAAGGCACGGGAGCGGGCGGATGCCGTCGAGGCGGTATTTGGTGTTCCGGAAGCTGCCGACGAGCAGGCCCTTCGCGACGAATTCGCCAACCTGATGGCGGTGGCCTGATGGTGCGTGGTCCCGTCCAGCCGACGGTTTTGAACCGGACTTCCAACGGGGAGACACCGGCACCGACGCCGATGGACAGCCTCTGGCAGGATACGGCCGAGGAGAGGGCCGCAAGCGACCCCGCGCTGCTGATCGATGTCGCCGGCTTCGAAGGGCCGCTGGATCTGCTGCTCTTCCTCGCCCGAAACCAGAAGGTCGATCTCGCCCGCATCTCGGTGCTGGCATTGGCGGAGCAATATCTTCTTTTCATTGAAAGTGCGCGGCGCATTCGCATCGAGCTTGCCGCCGATTATCTCGTGATGGCCGCCTGGCTCGCCTATCTGAAGTCGCGTCTTCTGATCCCGCAGCAGCCGAAGGACGATGGTCCCTCGGGCGAGGAAATGGCCCAGACGCTTGCCTTCCGCCTGAAGCGGCTGGAGGCGATGCGCGAGGCCGCAAGCCGCCTCATCAACCGCAATCGTCTCGGTCGTGACGTCCACCCGCGCGGGGCGCCGGAGCATGTCCCCTCGCGCGCGGTAAGCGCCTATGAGGCATCGCTTTACGACCTGCTGACCGCCTATGCCTCACTGCGTCAACGCCAGGCGATCACGCAGGTGACCATCGAGAAGCGGCGCGTCTGGTCACTCTCGGACGCGCGCGGCATTCTCACCCGCATGATCGGCGAGATCTCCGACTGGACGGCGCTCGACCATTTCCTGCTGCGCTACTTGCCGAGCCCGGAGGAACGGGTGACCGCGATCGCCAGTGCCTTCGCAGCCTCGCTTGAGCTGGTGCGCGAGGGCCGCCTCGAACTCCGCCAGGACGGTGCCTTTCAGCCGATCTACATGCGCAGCGGCCCGAGGGCCGAGGCGCTCAAGGCGGTGGAGTAAGCCGTGGCCGATGTGGACGATCGCGAGCCGGAGGAGGGCATGGAACCAGAGGAGGGCGGTCATTCCGCATCCCTGCGCGCAGAGCTCGATCGCCGCGAGGCGCTGAGGATCGCTGAAGCCCTCATCTTCGCCTCGGCCCAGCCCGTCTCGACAAGCTTTATCGAGGAGCGTCTGCCGCGCGGTATTTCAGCGCCCGAAATCCTCCACCAGCTGAAGCAGGACTATGCTGCGCGCGGGGTGAACCTCGTGCAGGTCGACGACCACTGGGCCTTTCGCACAGCCGCAGACCTGTCCTTTGCCATCCGCAACGACGAGGCGGAGGTCAAGAAGCTCTCGCGTGCCGCCCTCGAAGTGCTTGCGATCATTGCCTATCACCAGCCGGTAACGCGCGCCGAGATCGAGGACATCAGAGGCGTCCAGACCTCCAAGGGCACGCTCGACGTGCTGATGGAGGCCGGCTGGGTGCGGTTTCGCGGTCGCCGTCGTTCGCCGGGCCGTCCTGTCACGCTCGGCACGACCCGCGATTTCCTCGATCATTTCGGATTGGAAGAGTTGCGTGATTTGCCCGGTCTCGAAGAATTGAAGGGGGCAGGGCTGCTGTCTGGCCGCATCCCCGCCAACTTCAACATACCGCTTCCCATGGCCCATGACGATCTGACCGACGAGGAAGATCCGATTACCCAGCTCGACCTTGAGGAACTCGGCCTCTTGACTCCGGGCGGTGAAGCAGAGGAATAGGGTCAGCTTTTTCAACGGTGACCGGTGATGCCGGGTCGTGCGGCTCCAAAAATCCGCAACGATCCGGGATGAGCCGCGCGGACGGCAGAATGAACCCAGCGAAGATCCAGCATGGAGACGGCCAGCGCACGGCGGGCGTAACCTTTGCCGCGCGCCTGACCTTCGAGGACATTCAGCATCGCTATCACGGCAAGGAGACGATCCGTGGCGTGTCGCTGACCGCCGAACCGGGCGAAGTGCTTTGCCTGCTGGGTCCCTCCGGATCGGGTAAGACGACACTGCTCAGGATCGCTGCCGGTATCGAGGCGCAGGCCGCAGGCCGGGTTCTGATCAACGACCGCGAAGTGGCCGGTCCCCAAACCTTTCTGCCGCCGGAGAAGCGTGGCATCGGGCTGATGTTTCAGGATTTTGCCCTGTTCCCGCACATGAGCGTTCTCGACAATGCCCGCTTTGGCCTGACTGCACTGCCACGCAAAGAGGCTGTGGCCGAAGCCATGGTTGCGCTGGAGCGCGTCGGCCTCGCGCGTTATGCCGATAAGTTTCCGCATGCCCTGTCGGGCGGCGAGCAGCAGCGCGTGGCACTGGCGAGAGCGCTCGCACCCCGGCCGAGCGTGCTCTTGATGGACGAGCCCTTTTCCGGCCTCGATTCGCGCCTGAAAGACACCGTGCGGGCGGACACGCTCGCAATTCTCCGTGAGACCCGCGCGACTGCCGTCGTCGTCACCCATGACGCCGAGGAAGCCATGCGCATGGCCGACAGGATTGCATTGCTGAAGAATGGTCGGCTCGTGCAGGTTGGGACCTCGGACGATCTCTATCGCCGGCCCAACGACATTTTCGCGGCTGCCTTCTTCTCGGAGATCAACGAATTCTCCGGGAGAGTGCGTGGCGGTCGCGTCGAGACGCCCTTGGGGGCCGCCGATTCCGGAGACATTGCCGAAGGCGCCGAGGTTGAAGTTGCGGTGCGGCTCTCCGGTCTGTCGGTTCGCGAAAGCGGCGGTCCCATTCCGGCCCGCATCATCGCGCGGCGCTTCCTTGGCGTCGTCGAGTTGCTCGATCTTGCCGTTCCCGGCACAGAGCGACCGGTTCGAGCGCGGATTCGGGCCGACATGTTGTCAGCGGGTGTGCGCGACGTGACGATTGCGGTTGAGCCCAAGGACATTTTGGTGTTTGAAAAGACACCGCAAAGCCCCTACATCGGGGAAACGAAAATCTAAGGAGTGGCAGGCATGGGTTCGTTTAGCATTTGGCACTGGATCATCGTTCTGGCGATCGTCCTGCTTCTCTTCGGTCGCGGCAAGATCCCGGAACTGATGGGTGACGTTGCCAAGGGCATCAAGAGCTTCAAGAAGGGCATCAGCGAAGAGGACGAGAGCGAGAAGCAGACCGCCTCCAACGCACAGCCCACCGTGACGAAGACGGTCGACCACAAGGCCGACGAGGTAAAGTGATCGGCCGAAGCCGATCGGACGGGCGGCTCCTTGAGCTGCCCGTTCTTCGTTGAAATCTTGGAAGACCGGCGCCCGTCTTGAGGCGCCATGGCGTGGCATCAGGAGCCCGTTTGCATGCTGGATATAGGCTGGACCGAGCTTTTGGTGATTGCGGTCATCCTGATCGTCGTGGTGGGTCCGAAGGACCTTCCGCCGATGATCCGGGCCTTTGGCAAGATGACCAAGCGCCTGCGTCAGACTGCAGGCGAATTCCGCGCCCAGTTCGACGAGGCCCTGCGCGAGGCAGAGCTCGATGACCTGAAGAATTCGGTCAACGACATCCGGTCGCTCAATCCGGCAAACACGATCCGCGAGACGCTCAATCCGCTGCGCCAGATGGGGCAGGAGATCAAGTCCGACCTGGAGCGGTCCACGCGTCTTGAGCCAAAATCCGCGCCTTTGGACAACGGCTACGAGGACAATTCGATCCTGCCCGAGATGCCGCTCGGCCTTGGCGAACCGCCCGAGGAGCTGAAGCCCGTGGTCCAGCAGCCTGTTGCGCCGGCAGCAGTCGCCCAGCCCGCGTCGCCAGCACCCGCCGCAACAGCAGCACCTGCGCCGGCAGCAGCCGCTGCGGCGCCTGCGGTTGCTGCCACGGCTCCGGCGACCTCCGCACCGGCCTCCACGCCCGTGGTTGCAAAGAAGACGGCAGCCCGCAAGCCGGCCGCCAAGGCGCCAGCTGCTATAAAGGCGCCTGCCAAGTCGACCAAGACGGTGCCCGTCGCTGTCGAAGCGAACCCGGCCGCCAAAACCGCGAAGCCGAAGCCGGCGACTGTTGGGGCTGCTTCTGCCAAGGCAAAGGCCGCGCCCGCTCCCGAACCTACGGCCAAGCCGGCGCCCAAGGCACGCAAGAGCAAGAGTGAGGACCGCGCATGAGCGGCGATATGGACGACAAGCCCCAGCCGTTGATTGAGCATCTGATCGAGTTGCGTTCGCGCCTGATGTGGGCGCTCGGCGCCTTCTTCGTCGCTTTCCTCGTCTGCTTCTACTTCGCCAAGCAGCTCTTCAACCTGCTGGTCGTCCCCTATAAGTGGGCAGTGGACTGGGCCGGGCTCGACGTAACGAAGACCGAACTCATCTATACGGCGCCGCAGGAATTCTTCTTCACCCAGGTGAAGGTTGCCGCCTTCTGCGCCATGGTCATTGCCTTTCCGGTCATAGCCTCGCAGGTCTACAAGTTCGTGGCACCGGGCCTCTACAAGAACGAGCGCGCTGCCTTCCTGCCGTTCCTGGTCGCGTCTCCGATCCTCTTCCTGCTCGGCGCCTCGCTCGTCTATTTCGTCTTCACGCCTATGGTGATGTGGTTCTTCCTGGCCATGCAGCAGGCGCCTGAAGAGGGCGGCGTTGCGATCTCGCTTCTGCCGCGCGTCTCGGAATATCTAGGTCTGATCATGACCCTGATCTTCTCCTTCGGCCTCGTCTTCCAGTTGCCGGTCGTCACCAGTCTTCTGGTGCGGGTCGGCATCCTCGAGAGCCAGTGGCTTGCCGACAAGCGCAAGTATTTCATCGTCGTTGCCTTCGTCATCGCAGCCATCGTGACGCCGCCGGATCCGCTGTCCCAGATCGGTCTTGCACTGCCGACAATCCTTCTCTACGAGGTTGCGATCTATGCGGCGCGACTCATCGAAAAGAAGCGCGCTGCCACGGAACTCGCCGAGGCTGGCTCTAAAGAGCAGGCCTGAGGCAGACCGGGCGGTCCCGCCGCATTTAACCCATGCCGACATGGGGCCGGACGTGGCCGCCGGCCAGCTCCGATCCCGGTCGAAAACCAAGACCTGGAACGACGATGCTCGATATCAAGTGGATCCGTGAAAACCCCGAGGCCCTCGACGCCGCACTCGCCAAGCGCGGTGCCGAGCCGCTGTCTGCCTCGCTGATCGCGCTCGACCAGAAGCGCCGGTCTGTCGCCCAGGCGATGCAGGACATGCAGTCGCGCCGCAACTCGGCCTCCAAGGAAATCGGCGCCGCCATGGCGCAGAAGGACATGGAGCTCGCCGAGAAGTTGAAGGCGGAAGTCGCTTCGCTCAAGGACACGCTGCCGGCAGCCGAAGAGGAAGAACGCCAGCTTACCGCTGAGCTCAACGACGCCCTGTCGCGCATCCCGAACATTCCCCATGATGACGTGCCCGTTGGCAAGGACGAGCACGACAACGTCGTCGCCCGCGTTGTCGGTGAAAAGCCGACCTGGAACCACAAGCCGCTCGAGCACTACGAGATTGGCGAGAACCTCGGCTACATGGATTTCGAGCGCGCCGCGAAACTCTCGGGCGCCCGCTTCACGGTCCTGACGAGCCAGCTCGCTCGGCTTGAGCGCGCCCTCGGCCAGTTTATGCTCGATCTGCACACGAGCGAACACGGCTATACCGAAGTGTCATCGCCGCTGATGGTGCGCGACGACGCCATGTATGGCACCGGCCAGCTGCCGAAATTCGCGGAAGACCTGTTCAAGACGACCGACGGTCGCTGGCTGATCCCGACGGCGGAGGTCACCCTGACCAACCTCGTCTCGGGCGAAATCCTCGACCAGGAAAAGCTGCCGCTGCGCTTTACAGCACTGACACCGTCCTTCCGTTCGGAGGCTGGCTCTGCCGGTCGCGACACACGCGGCATGCTGCGTCAGCACCAGTTCTGGAAATGCGAACTCGTTTCGATCACCGATGCCGAAAGCTCGATGGCCGAACATGAGCGCATGACGGCCTGCGCAGAAGAGGTCCTGAAGCGTCTTGGCCTGCACTTCCGCACCATGACGCTTTGCACCGGCGACATGGGCTTCGGCGCCCGCAAGACCTATGACCTTGAGGTCTGGCTGCCGGGCCAGAACACCTATCGCGAAATCTCCTCCTGCTCGGTCTGTGGCGATTTCCAGGGCCGACGCATGAATGCGCGTTACCGCAACAAGGACGGCAAGGGCACGACCTTCGTGCACACGCTGAACGGTTCTGGCACGGCCGTCGGCCGCTGCCTGATCGCCGTCATGGAAAACTACCTGAACGAGGACGGTTCGATCACTGTGCCTGACGTTCTGCTGCCCTACATGGGCGGCATCAAGAAAATCGAGAAGGCGGCCTGATCACGCCGCAACCGGAGTGGCCATGCGCATCCTGCTGACGAATGACGACGGTATTAACGCTCCGGGCCTTGCATCCCTGGAGCGCATCGCCCGCAGCCTGTCCGACGATGTCTGGATCGTCGCGCCAGAGACCGACCAGAGCGGGCTTGCCCATTCGCTGACGCTGTCGGAACCCTTGCGTCTGCGCGAGCTCGACGACAAGAAGTTTGCCCTGCGTGGCACGCCGACCGATTGCGTCATCATGGCGATCCGCAAGGTGCTCGACCGCAAGCCTGATCTCGTCCTGTCCGGCGTCAATGCCGGCGCAAACATGGCTGACGACGTGACCTATTCGGGAACGGTTGCCGGTGCGATCGAAGGGACGGTGCACGGTGTCAGGTCTTTCGCGCTGAGCCAGGCCTATAGCTACGAGGCGGGTGCGCCGATCCCGTGGCATGTTGCAGAAGCCCTGGCGCCGGATCTTCTGAGGAAGCTTTCGACGATCGATTTGCCACCCGGCACATTTCTCAATCTCAACTTCCCGAATTGTGAACCGGAAGAGGTGCAGGGCATTGATGTCACGTCGCAGGGCAAGCTGGACTTCGGCCTCTCGGTGGAAGAGCGTCAGGATGGGCGCGGCCTTCCTTATTTCTGGCTGCGATTCGGCGACCGCAAGGGCAACTTCCGCGCCGGAACCGACATTCATGCGCTGCGCGAGAAGAAGATTTCCGTGACGCCGCTGAAGCTCGACATGACCGACTATGCAGTGCAGGACATGGTTGCGGCAGCACTCGCCGATGGGGATGCAGTGTGAGATCTGCCCTGGTCGAGCGCGAGGGCTTTGCGGCTCTGGTCCTGCGGCTCAGGGCCGAAGGCATCACCGAT
This sequence comes from Rhizobium sp. R86522, assembly GCF_042466255.1. NCBI lineage: Bacteria > Pseudomonadati > Pseudomonadota > Alphaproteobacteria > Hyphomicrobiales > Rhizobiaceae > Rhizobium > Rhizobium sp. R86522. The sequence goes on along the minus strand of NZ_JAXHBX010000001.1, from coordinate 1,822,562 downwards.
CTCGACCTGCTGACGGCCGTCGAGCAGACCCATCGCTCGAGCTTCGTTCCACCCGAATACGCCCAGAGCGCCTATTCCAGCCGCTCGATCCCGATCGAATGCGGGCAGTTCATGGAGGGCGCGGATCTCGCCGTTCGACTGCTTTCCATGCTGCAGGTGAAGCCAGGACATCGGGTGCTTGAGATCGGCACCGGCAGTGGCTTCGCGACCGCCGTTCTCGGGCGGCTCGCCGAGCGGGTGATCTCGATCGAACGATACAAGACCCTGATTGCGAGCGCCCAGGGTCGATTGGAGCGGCTTGCGCTTCGTAACGTTATCCTGCGCCAGGTCGACGGCTCGAACGGGCTGCCGGGCGAGGGGACCTTCGACCGTATCGTGTCCACGGCGGCCTATCCCGTCATGCCCCGATTCTTTGCCGAACAACTCGTGTCCGGCGGCATGCTGCTTGCACCGATCATGCTGGACGAGGAGCGCTGCGTCATGGTCCGTCTGACCAAGACCGGGAGCCGCTTCGAGCGGGAGGATCTGTTCGAGGTGCCCTTCCTGCCCCTGCAGCCGAAGATCGCCCAGCACCTCTGAATTCATATTTTCCGAACTTTCCAGATCCCTTTGAGCGCAGGCGCAAGAGCGCCCGCCTTTGCATAATTTATATGCGCTTCGCCGAATTCGTTCATAACGAATCCACGGGGTTAACTGACCGGTAATACTAACGCGCTTTAATGAACCCACATCAAGTTGTGTCATATGTGGGTCGAGTCATGCGTAAAAGTGTATCGCCGAAAGCTGGATTGTCTGTCGCTCGTTTGTGCGGCGCGCTCCTCCTGGCCGGTACGGCGGCCGGGTGTAGTTCAGACGCTTCGCGCTTCAGCTCGGTCTTCTCCACCGACAGTCTGACCACAGCCTCCATCCCACGTCAGTCCGCGCTGCGCAATCAGCCGCCGGTCCCCGCCGAGAACATCGGTGGCGGCGGCATGTACGGCCAGTCTCAGGCCATGGCACAGCCGATGCCGGCAAGCCCGGCTTACGAGGCACCGGCATCTGCCCGGGCGGCAAGCACGCCGGCCTCCGTGCAGCGCGCCGAACTCGCCGCGCCATCAGGTTCTGGCAATAATTCCGAGCGTGCTGCAGCGCTTGCGCAGCCCTTCCCATCTGCGCCTCGGCCGCAAGCCGGTCAGGTGGCTGCAGTCAACCCAGGTCAGGTTCTGGCCGAGCCGACATCGACCGGTTCGACGCCCCGTCAGGGCGGTTGGTCGACGGCCGGTGCTGCCCGCGTGACCTTGCGGCCCGGCGAGACCATCGCGACGCTCTCCGATCGCTATGGCGTTCCGCAGAAGGAACTCCTCAAGGCCAATGGTCTGACCCATGTCAGCGATGCGGCCCCCGGCCAGCTCGTGATCATCCCGACCTTCGGCGGTCCCAATGCTGCCCGCGCTGCGGCCGATGCTTCCGGCCTGCCGACCGATGGCCGCAAGCCTGTGCTGCCGGGCGACCAGCAGCAGAACGTCGCCGTCCTGCCGAATGCCCCGAATTCCCGCGAAAAGCAGCAGGTCTCGGCATCGGCCGCCACCGGCAAGTCGGATGCGGGCGCCGGTGCTGGTGCCGGCTCCTACATCGTGAAGCCCGGCGATTCCCTGGCGCGAATTGCGAAGGCCAATGGCATTTCGGTCGATGATCTCAAGAGCGCCAACGGTCTGACGACCGGGAACATCCGCATCGGACAGCCGCTCGTCGTCCCGGCAAAGAGGGCCGCGGCACCCGCAGTTGCCCAGGCTCCGGCTGCAGCGGCCGCCGATCCGGTCAAGACGGCCTCCGTGCCGGCTGCCGGTCAGCCCGCTCAATACCAGGCCCCGGCCGCCAACAAGTCGGTGACGGAAGTCGCCGCTGCCAAGCCGGAAACGGCCGCACCCGAATTGACCGGCATCGGCAAGTATCGCTGGCCGGCCCGCGGTGCCGTGATCGCCAATTTTGGCGCCAATATCGATGGCAAGCGCAGCGACGGTATCGCGATCTCCGTGCCGCAGGGCACGCCGATCAAGGCCGCCGAGAACGGCGTGGTCATCTATGCCGGCAACGGCCTCAAGGAACTCGGCAACACGGTTCTCGTCCGTCACGACGATGGCAAGGTCACCGTCTACGGCCATGCCGACAGCCTGTCGGTTCAGCGTGGCCAGAAGGTCCAGCGCGGCCAGACCATCGCCACATCCGGCATGACCGGCAACGTCAAGCGTCCGATGCTGCACTTCGAAGTCCGCAAGGATGCAGCTCCGGTCAACCCGATCACTTACCTGGAATAGTGTATTGCGTACAGGTCAGTGAAAAGGCCCGGAGCTCGCGCTCCGGGCCTTTCTGATTCTGCGGGTGTAAAGATTCAGCGGCGGTCGGTGGAGATCCGAAGGCGTCCGGCGAGATCCTGAATGTATTGCCAGGCAACGCGCCCTGAGCGGCCGCCGCGAGTGGTTGCCCATTCCAGCGCTTCATGATGCAACTGCTCGCGGGGCAGCGGCAGCGTGAAATGCGTGGCATAGCCGTCGATCATCGTCAGATAATCGTCCTGGCTGCATTTGTGGAAGCCGAGCCAGAGGCCGAACCGGTCCGAGAGCGAGACCTTCTCCTCTACGGCTTCTGACGGGTTGATCGCCGTCGACTGCTCGTTTTCCATCATGTGGCGCGGTAAAAGATGGCGCCGGTTAGAGGTGGCGTAGAACAGCACATTGTCCGGCCGGCCCTCGACGCCGCCGTCCAGCGCTGCCTTCAGAGATTTGTAGGCGGTGTCGTCATGGTCGAAGGAGAGGTCGTCGCAGAAGACGACGATCCGGTGCGGCGCATCCTTGATAATCTCGAGCAGCCCCGGCAGCGTCGAGATATCCTCCCGATGCACTTCGACGAGCTTCAGCGCGATGCCGTTGGTCTTGATGATGTCGGCATGGACGGCCTTGACCAGTGACGACTTGCCCATGCCGCGCGCACCCCAGAGCAGCACGTTGTTCGCAGGATAACCTTCGGCGAAGCGCAATGTATTTTCGTGCAGGATGTCGCGCACATGGTCGACACCGCGGATCAGGCCCAGTTCCACCCGGTTCGGTCGCTTGACGGGTTGCAGGTGAAGCCGTGCCGGAGACCAGACGAAACAGTCTGCGGCCTCCCAGTCGTTGACGGCGGGTGCCGGCCCTGCCAGCCGTTCCACGGCCTCGGTGAGACGCTTCACTTCCGCCAGAAGTGCGCTCACGGTCTGATCATCCATCGTCCTGCTCCTCGTCGTCCGGTCCGGCTGTGCAAGCCTGAGCTTGGGCGGTATCACGCAGAATTGCGGGCATAAAGGGTAAGGGGCCTGAAAATGGTACGCCCCGGCGCTGTTTCTGTTGCATTCATGGGCTCTCTCACTATATTCCGGCGACCTGACGAGGGGGCCGGGCGGCTCCCCAATACGCTTCAATAGGGAGTCTTTCATGTTTATCACCGAGGCCTTTGCCCAGGACGCAGTTACTGCCCCGAGCGCGATGGGATCCGGACTGGAAATGCTGCTGCTCTTCGCACCGCTGATGGTGGTCTGGTATTTCTTCCTGATCCGTCCGCAGCGCCAGCAGATGAAGAAGCGTGAAGAGACGCTGTCTGCCATCCGTCGTGGCGATCAGGTCATCATGGGTGGCGGCATCGTCGCCAAGGTCACCAAGGTGATCGACGACAAGGAACTCGAACTCGAAATCGCCGACGGCGTGAAGGTTCGTGCAATGCGCCAGTATGTGGCGGAAGTCCGCGTCAAGGGCGAACCGGTCAAGACCGAAACCGCCGCCTGATCCCGCTGGGCCGGCCTTGCGCCGGCCTTTGCCATTTTCCGATGCCCTGATTCGAGAGTTCCATGCTTTACATTTCCCGCTGGAAGACATTGTTCATCTGGTTGACCGTTGCGCTCGGCGTCCTTGTCGCCCTGCCCAATGCCTTCACGGACGAGGAACTGGAAGCATTCCCCTCCTGGTTCCCCACGAGCAAGGTGACGCTCGGCCTCGACCTGCAGGGCGGCTCGCACATCATGCTGAGGCTCGAGCGCCAGGATATCGTCAAGGAACGCCTTGAGACGATCGTCGGCGACGTCCGGACCCAGCTTCGCGAAGCCGGCATCCGCTATACGGGCCTTTCCGGCGTCGGCCAGCAGATCCAGGTTCGCATTACCGATGCGGACAAGGTGCCGGAAGCAATCGAAGCGCTGCGCTCGCTGACCGATCCCGTCAGCATCGGCGGTCTGACCGGCGGTTCTGTGACCGAGGTCGCTCTTGAGCAGGCCGAAGGCGGCGTGCTGCGCCTGACGCTGACCGACGCGGGCATCGACTACCGCGTATCCTCTGCCCTGACGCAGTCGATGGAAGTCGTTCGCCGCCGTGTCGACGAATTGGGGACGACCGAACCGCTCATCCAGCGCCAGGGGGATGACCGCATCATCGTCCAGGTCCCGGGCCTGACTGATCCGCAGCGCCTGAAAGCGCTTCTGAACCAGACGGCCAAACTGTCCTTCCACATGGTCGACACGACGATGCCGGTCACGGAAGCGATGAACACGCGTCCGCCGGCACAGTCGGAGATCCTTTATTCGGCCGATGACCCGGCCGTTCCCTATCTCATCGAGCGTCGTGCGCTGATTTCGGGTGAAAACCTCGTTGATGCCCAGGCAGCCTTTGACCAGCGCACCAATGAGCCGGTCGTCAGCTTCCGCTTCGACAGCCGCGGTGCCCAGCGTTTTGCCCAGGCAACGCAGGAAAACGTCGGCAATCCCTTCGCCATCGTCCTCGACCAGCAGGTCATTTCCGCGCCCGTCATCCGCGAGCCGATCCTCGGCGGTTCCGGACAGATCTCCGGCAATTTCTCGGTCGAAGGCGCAAACGATCTCGCAGTTCTGCTGCGCGCCGGTGCTCTGCCGGCGACGCTGACGGTCGTCGAGGAGCGCACCGTTGGCCCCGGCCTCGGCCAGGATTCGATCAATGCCGGCGTGACCGCCAGCATCATTGGCGGCATCGCGGTCGTTCTCTTCATGCTCGCCTTCTATGGCACCTTCGGCGTGATGGCGAACATCGCGCTCGCGGCCAATATTGCCCTGATCCTCGCGGCCCTGTCGATGATCGGCTCTACGCTCACCTTGCCTGGCATCGCCGGTATCGTGCTCACCATGGGTATGGCCGTCAACTCGAACGTTCTGATCTACGAGCGCATTCGCGAGGAAGCCCGCAATGGCCGGCCCTTGGTGCAGGCGATCGAGGTCGGCTTCAAGAAGGCCTTTGCGACGATCATCGACGCGAACCTGACGACGTTGATCGCGGCCGTCGTTCTCTTCTTCCTCGGGTCCGGCCCAGTGCGCGGCTTCGCCGTCACCCTGTCGATCGGTATCGTGACGACCGTCTTTACTGCCTTCACCCTGACCTTCTGGTTGATGGCCTTCTGGTACCGCTGGAAGCGCCCGAAGCACATTCCGAAAAGCGTACGCACTGGTTTCTTCGACAACCGCAACATTCGCTTCATGGCGGCCCGGAAGTTCAATTTCGGACTGGCCATGCTCATCTCGGTTGCCTCCCTGGTTGGGTTTGCGACTGTTGGCATGAACCTCGGGATCGACTTCAAGGGGGGCTCCATCATCGAGGTGCAGGCACGTGACGGAACCGCCGATCTCTCCGATATCCGCGACCGTCTGAGCCAGCTGAACCTCGGCGAAGTGCAGGCGCAGGGCTTCGGCGACGATGCCAGCGCGCTGATCCGCCTGCAGGCGCAGGATGGCGGCGAGAATGCCGAACAGTCGGCTCTGAGCAAGGTTCGTGGCGAACTGGAGGCGGAATACGACTTTCGCCGTGTCGAGGTGGTCGGACCATCGGTCTCGAGCGACCTGACCTATTCGGCGACGATCGGCGTTGCGGCAGCCCTGTTCGGCATCCTGATCTACATCTGGTTCCGTTTCGAGTGGCAGTTCGCGCTGGGCGCAATCATCGCCACCCTGCACGACGTTGTCTTCACGCTCGGCCTGTTCGTCCTGACTGGCATTGAATTCAACCTGACAAGTATCGCGGCGATCCTGACGATCATCGGCTACTCGCTGAACGATACGGTCGTCGTTTATGACCGAATGCGAGAAAACCTCAGGCGATACAAGAAGATGCCGCTTGAGGTGCTGATCGACGAATCGATCAACCAGACGCTCTCGCGTACGGTTCTGACCGCCGGCAGTACGGTCCTCGCTCTTGGGGCGCTCTATCTGTTCGGCGGGGAAGTCATTGCCTCCTTCACCTTCGCCATGCTGGCAGGCGTTCTGATCGGAACCTTCTCGTCGATCTACATCGCTGGCCCGGTTCTGATCGCCTTCAAGCTGCGTCCGGAAAACTTCCAGCGGGACGAGACCGAGGGCGAGCAGGTTCCGGCCAAGGCCGGGGCCTGATCCGATGGTTTTTGGCTTCGGAGACAAGGGCGTCACCATCCGTGACGCCCATTTCCCCGGGCGGCCCGGTATCGACAGTTACGGCAATGGTGGCTTCCGCTTTGCCGACATGTCGCATCGTGGATCGCTTCTCCTGCTTCCTTCCGGTGTCTATGGCTGGGAGCAGACCGAAGAGGAGCCGATCACGCAAGCCTCACTCGCGCGCGTATTTGCCGAAACCGGCATCGAATTCCTGCTCTTGGGCACCGGCCGGCAGTTGCGCCTTGTCGTCCCCGATTTGCGGGTCGCATTGAAGGCGAGGGGCATTGCGACCGATCCCATGGGAACCGGTGCTGCAATCCGCACGTATAACATCATGCTGGCCGAGCAGCGTCCGGTCGCGGCCGCGTTGATCGCAGTCTGAACCCGTCCCTCGAAAGGTGCATTGTGAGCGAGACCCCGTCGGCCAATGAGGCTCCTTGCCTGCGGGCCTTGCAAGAGTCGGATCGCGACCGCTATCTCGCGAGCCTTCTGACGCCGGCCGATCGGCGTGCTGCTATCGTCGCGCTCTATGCCTACAACGCCGAGCTTGCCCGCGTGCGCGACGTCGTCCGTGAACCCTTGCCGGGCGAGGTGCGACTGCAATACTGGCGCGACCTGCTCGAGGGCTCGGCGCATGGCGAGACCGCTGCAAACCCCGTTGCAGCCGAGCTTCTTCGCGCCGTACAGACCTGGCGGCTGCCTGTGGCGCCACTCGTCGCCATGGCCGACGCGCGCATCTTCGACCTTTACGACGATCCGATGGAAACGACCGCGATGTTCGAAGGCTATGCCGGCGAGACGGCAGCGGCGCTCATCCAGCTTTCATCTCTGGTCCTTGATGTAGAGGCTGCCGAAGCTGTATCCGAGATCGCAGGGCATGCGGGTGTGGCGCTTGCAGTTGCCGGCGCGATCCTGCTGATGCCGATCCATCGGGCCCGAGGGCAGATTTACCTGCCGACACAGATCCTTGCCTCCGTCGGACTGGACCGGGACGCATTTCTGGCCGGGGGCAACGACGAGCGGGTGACTGCCGCCATCCAGGCCTTTGCCGGTTTCGGTCTCGATCACCTGCGCAAGGCGCGTGCGGCCGGGGCAATACCGAAGAGCCTGCTTGCCGCCTTCCTGCCGGCGACGCTGGCAGAACCGTTGCTCAAGCGAGCGATGAAGATCGGCCATGCCACTCTCTCGACCGATATTCGCCCGCCGCAATGGCGACGGCAGATGGCGATGATGCGTCTGCTGCTGACGGGGCGGGTCTGACGCAGCGGTCACGTCCCGGATACACCACGTTCACGCAAGGCTCGCCTGTTAGCAGCCATTGCGATAGTGTGTGTGCGCGGAAGGAGGCGAGATCAAATCATGGTGACCTGGGGTATCGTCTTTGCGCTCGTCATGGGGCTGGCCTATTTCTCTACGCGTAGTATGCGCCAGGAGGATGAGGGATTTCAGGACGCTGGCCTCGCTATCCTCGAATTCGGCCGCGCCTTTCCGCAGGAGGCAATCCGCAGCCTGCACGCCACAGTCGACGGCAAGGCCGTCTTCGTCCGTCTGCATGACAACAAGGCAGGCTTCATGCGCAGCATGCGCAACCATTTCGCCTGCCATCTGATCGAGCCCGGCACTGTACGTGTCCGCGCCTTGCCGAACGGCAAGGGGATCGCCGTCGAGTTTCTCGACGCCCCCTCCCACAACGGCGAGTTCACCTTTGCCAACCCGGCAATCGCGGCAGAGGTTTCCCTCTGGCTGCTCGGAAACTACCTCGGCCATGCCGACCGAGAGGCGGACCCCGCCTCAGGCACGACCGGCTGACGCCGCCGTCAGGCAGCGCCGAGCCAGGTCTTGCAGTGTTCAAGGGCGCGCGCGGCGATCAGTTGACGCTTCATGATCGTCTTGTCCTTGCCGCGGAAGCGCTTGACGCCCTCTGGCTTGACGATCGATCCGGGCTCAAGCTCGGGGAACAATCCGAAATTGATGTTCATCGGCTGGAACGAGCGCTTGCCAGGCTCCTCGTCGGAAACGATATGGCCGCCGGTAATGTGGTTGAGCAGCGAGCCTAGCGCGGTCGTCGCCGGTGGCACGCTGATCGTCTCGCCCTTGCGCTGGGCCGCTGCAAAGCGCCCGGCCAGCAGGCCGATCGAGGCGCTCTCTACATAGCCTTCGCAACCGGTGATCTGGCCGGCGAAGCGCAGGCCCGGACGGGCCTTCAGCTGCAGGCTCTGGTCGAGAAGGGTCGGTGAGTGGATATAGGTATTGCGGTGTAACCCGCCGAGCCGGGCAAATTCCGCATTTTCAAGGCCCGGAATCATCCGAAAGATCTCGGCCTGGGCGCCGTAGCGCAGCTTCGTCTGGAAACCGACCATGTTGTAGAGCGTGCCCAGCGCATTATCCTGGCGCAGCTGCACGACGGCATAGGGCTTGACTGTCGGGTTGTGGGCATTGGTGAGGCCCATCGGCTTCATCGGCCCGTGGCGCAGCGTTTCGCGGCCGCGTTCCGCCATGACTTCGATCGGCAGGCAGCCGTCGAAATAGGGCGTCCCTTCCCATTCCTTGAAGCCGACGGCGTCACCGGCAATCAGTGCGTCGATGAAGGCATTGTACTGTGTCTCGTCGAGGGGGCAGTTGATATAGTCCTTGCCCGTGCCGCCGGGGCCTACCTTGTCGTAGCGCGACTGGAACCAGCAGGTGTCCATGTCGATGCTGTCGGTATGCACGATCGGTGCAATCGCATCGAAGAAGGCAAGCGCATCCTTGCCGGTCCGCTCGCGGATGGCTTCGGCGAGTGCCGGCGAGGTCAGGGGGCCTGTCGCAATGATGGCGAGATCCCAGTCCTCCGGCGGCAGGCCCGTCACTTCCTCACGCACGACTGATATCAACGGATGATGTTGGATCTCGGCCGTGACGGCGTCCGAAAAGCCGTCGCGGTCGACGGCGAGCGCGCCACCCGCCGGCACCTGATGCTTGTCGGCGCAGGCCATGATCAGCGAACCGGCGAGCCGCATCTCGGCATGGATGACGCCGACGGCATTCGAGGTCGCATCATCGGAGCGGAAGGAGTTGGAGCAGACCAGTTCGGCCAAGCCGTCTGTCTTGTGTGCATCGGTGCCACGCACGCCGCGCATTTCGTGCAGGATGACCGGGACGCCGGCCTGGGCCACCTGCCAGGCGGCCTCCGAGCCTGCAAGACCGCCGCCGATGATGTGAATGAGGGAGAAGGAGCTGTTTGTCATGGGCGGCTCCATATCACGGCTCGCGGCGCGAGGTCTATCATGTCTGAAGCCATGCAGCTCGCTGAGCGTTCACATTCGCGACGCAGGAATCAAAAACGGCACCATGCGGTGCCGTTTGACAGGCTGCTTCTCGCAGGTCCGATTAACGGAAGGAGCGCGAAGCGATGTTGCGGATTTCGTAGCGGGTGATGCCGATGTCGTTCAGGGTCTGCGAAGACAGGTTGCCCAGTTCGTTCATCGTGCGGCGGTAGCTGATCCAGTTCTTTGCAATGCGGATCGGGTTCATGGTCGTTTCCTCGTCGAATGTTCGCTGATCCTGCGGTCTTTCCCGCATCGGCGATTGACCTTCTTATACGCTCGTAAAACAAGATTGTGCAGTGCAAATAATATGCGACTGCTATGCATTTGTGCATGAGGTTGCCGTGATATGTGGCAGGCCGGGTCGGCTGGCGAAAAATGCGCCATGCGTTAACGCCCGTTTACCGATGCAGAAAAGCCCGCGATTGCGGGCTTTTCGAAGGCGTTCTGGGGGCTTGGTCGTTGATCAGACCGGCTTGATCAGGATGTGCTTCTTCTTTCCGAGCGAAAGCTTGATGACGCCATCCGCCGTGACCTCTGCAGTGCCCACAGACATGCGCTCGTCGGAGACGCCTGCATCGTTGATCTTGACCGCACCGCCCTGCACGTGACGGCGGGCTTCGCCGTTCGAGGCGGCAAGGCCCGCCTTGACGATCAGTCCGAGCAGGCCGATCCCGGCTTCGAGTTCCGCCGAGGCGACTTCGACAGTCGGCAGCGTGTCGGCAAGCGCCCCTTCCTCGAAGGTCTTGCGGGCCGTTTCGGCAGCCTGCTCAGCGGCTTCCCGGCCATGCAGCAGTGTCGTCACTTCGGTGGCTAGGATCTTCTTGGCTTCGTTGATCTCCGACCCGCCAAGCGCTGCGAGACGCGCGATCTCGTCCATCGGCAGGATGGTGAAGAGCTTGAGGAAGCGCACGACGTCGGCATCCTCGGTGTTGCGCCAGTACTGCCAGAAGTCATAGACCGGCAAGAGGTCGGCATTGAGCCATACAGCGCCCGAGGCCGACTTGCCCATCTTGGCGCCGGAGGAGGTGGTGAGCAGCGGTGCGGTCAGCGCATAGAGCTGCGGCGTGCCCATGCGGTGGCCGAGGTCGATGCCGTTGATGATGTTGCCCCACTGGTCGGAACCGCCCATCTGCAGCCTGCAGCCGTAGCGCTGGTTCAGCTCGACGAAGTCGTAGGCCTGGAGGATCATGTAGTTGAATTCGAGGAAGGACAGCGACTGCTCGCGGTCAAGCCGCGTCTTGACGCTGTCGAAGGAGAGCATGCGGTTGACCGAGAAATGCCGGCCGACATCGCGCAGGAATTCGAGATAGTTGAGCGGACGCAGCCATTCGGCATTGTTGATCATCAGGGCGCCGCCCTTCGGCCCCTGGTTGTAGTCGAGGTAATGCGAGAAGCAGCGTTTGATCGAGGCGATATTTTCTTCAATCGTCTCGATCGTCATCAGCTTGCGCGCCTCCTCCTTGAAGGAGGGGTCGCCGACCATGCCGGTACCGCCGCCCATCAGCGAGATCGGCTGGTGGCCGGTGGCTTGGAACCAGCGCAGCATCATGATCTGCATCAGGTGGCCGACATGCAAGCTGGATGCCGTCGGGTCATAGCCGATATAGGCCGTCACGCTCTCCTTGGCGAGCAGGTCGTCAAGCCCCGTTTCATCGGACATCTGATGAATGAAGCCGCGCTCGGAGAGGATGCGGAGGAAATCGGACTTGAACTTCGTCATGACGCTGTTGCTTTCGGTTTCTCTGGTCTTTCGGTGGCACACTTTAAAATCCGCGCGGGCTTTAGCATTGTTTTTTGAATTGTGCACCCGTCTCGGTCATGAATGTCCGGCGAGTTGACGGACCGAATCGGGTGTGAAATGGCGGAAATCAGGACGGCAATCGGGTTGATGAGCGGCACCTCGATGGATGGCATCGATGTGGCGCTGGTCCGTACCGATGGCGAGGCGGTCGTCGAGCGCGGCGGTTTCCTCTCCGTGCCCTACGAGCCCGCCTTCCGCGAGCGGTTGAAGCAGGCATTGGAAGACGCGAAAGCCATCAAGCAACGCGACGAACGGCCGGGAGAACTCTCCCGTATGGAGAGGGACCTGACTCTACGTCATGCACAGGCCGTGGCGCTTTTCCTGCAGCAAGAGAAGCTCAAGCGTGAGGACATCGACCTCATCGGCCTCCACGGCCAAACGGTGTTGCACAGGCCGGACGACGCCCTGACCGTGCAGCTTGGCGACGGGCCGCTGCTGGCGGACGAAACTGGCATCGACGTGGTCTATGACATGCGCGCCAATGACATGGTGCATGGCGGGCAGGGCGCTCCGCTGGTCCCGGTCTATCACCAGGCTCTGGCGCAGCAGATTCTGCCCGAGAACTGGCCGGTGTGTTTCGTCAATATCGGTGGCATCTCGAACCTCACCTACCTCGATCGCGACGGCACGATCATCGGCTTCGACAGCGGACCGGGCAACACGCTGATCGATCAATGGGTCGAGGCCCATGCGGGCATACCTTACGACGACGGCGGTCGCATCGCCTCTGAAGGTTCGGTCATCATGCCGCTCGCCGAGCGCTATCTGGACAGTTCCTTCTTCACCGCAAGCACGCGCCGCTCGCTGGACCGCAACGATTTTCGTCCGCCTGAAGGCCACGAGGCCGAGCTATCCGACGGTGCCCGCACACTCGCCTATGTCTCTGCGGCCGCTATCCTGAAGTCGGCCGGCCATCTCCCCAGCTCTCCGAAGACCTATGTGATCTGCGGCGGGGGCCGCCTGAACCGAACGATCATGGTAGATCTTGTGAGCCTTGCCCGCGAACAGGGGGCGACGGTGCTCACTGCCGAACAGGCGAGCTTCGATGGTGACGCCATGGAGGCAGAGGCCTGGGCTTATCTTGCGGTGCGCTCGGCGCGGGGGCTGCCGCTGACCTTTCCGGGAACGACCGGCGTGAAAGCGCCGGTCATTGGTGGTGTGCTGGCGCCATCCGTGATCCTGCGGACACCGCGTCTTGTCCTGACACGGTGGTTGGATGGTGACGAAGAGCGTCTTGTCGAATTGCACGGCACGCCGGAGACCAGCGCCTATGTCGGGAACGGCAAGCCCTGGGATCGGGACTACGCACGAGAGCGACTGGCGGGGTGGCGGACAGGCTTTCACCGCCATGGCTTCTCCACCTTGAAGCTGATGACGGCCAGTGGTTCGCAATTCGTCGGGCGCGCCGGCATCAGCTGGTATGAGGACGCGCAGGTCCATCAACTTGCCTATTCGATCGAACGGTCGAAATGGGGGATGGGATATGCCGGCGAGATCGCCAGTGCTCTGGTGGGGTGGTTCTTCGAGGCAGAGATCGGACAACGGCTGGAGGCCATGGCGCATGTCGACAACGCAGCCTCCTTACACATCCTCAAAAAGACAGGCTTCCGGGAAATTGACATGCGCACCGTGCGAGGGGAACCCTGCCGCTTCTTTGAAATGACCCGAGCCGTTTATGCGGATCGCGCAAACGCCAGCCCGTCCCGCAAACCCACTTCATAGGCGTGCCGGATCCCGGCCGCGTCGCCGACAGAGAACTTGCTGACCGGGATGTCCTCGCTCGGGCCGACCACCACGCGATTGGGGGCGGAAGGCGGCTGTCGGCCAAATCGGGTGGTCAGAAGCAGTGTCTTCCAGCCCTTGGTCTCGACCTCGCTCAGTTTCATCAGCGGTGGATTGTCGACGAGGCCGCCATCGAGATAGGCGCGACCCCTGACGCGCCCGACCGGCATGAAGGGCGGCACGGACGAGGTTGCCATCAGCGCATCGACAAGTTCGCCGGGATAGTCGCAATTGTGCGTCGAGATCCAGGTGGGGCGCAATTTCATCCGCAGACCCGCCTTGGAATGGGTGCCGTCGGTCAGAAGCTTTTCGATCTGGTAGGCGCCGATCGAGCCCAGTGCACCGAGCGCACCGGGCATCCAGTCCGGCAGGCCGGAGAGCTGGATCAGCATCGGCGGTGCTGCCTTTAGCGCGGCGAGTTCTTGTTCGCCAAACGCGTCTGCGAGCAGTTGCCGGAAGAGGGCGCCGACCACGAGCGGCGATTCCCGCCGCCGGAGCGCCCGCCAGTCAACACCGCGATGGCCCTTTTCGGCAAAGGCGAAGGCGGAAGCCCTGACACGGTCGCCGACGCCGGCAAGGTGCATCGCGCCGTGATAGGCGCTGGCCGAAACGGCGACATAGAAGCGCGGCTTGAGCGGATGATGTTCGCTATAGGCCTTGAGGAAGCCGCTCTGCCAGTAGCAGCGGTTACCGCCGCCTGCGAGGCCGACGGCGTCAAAGGTGAGGGGTGAGGTCATTCAAAATCACAGTCTGAAATCGAAAGAGTGTTTAATCACGCCGAAGAAGTTCGAGAGCTTCCGCTTCTCTTCCCTTGCCGCGCGCCGCCATTTCCTCGAACAGCCGGTAGGCCTCATGTTGCTTGACCATTTCCGCGGCCATCTCTGACACTAGGCGTTCAGGAGAGACACCCTTCTCAGCTGCAATCAGATCCACCTTTTCGTGAACCTCTGAACTCAGCTCAACGGTTAAAGCGTTCATCTTCAAGCCTCCGCACAGTAGCCGCTGGTGTCTCGATCTTGATGTGCGGGAACCTGAGTTCCGCCTTTTCAAAATCTCGGACGTTCGACGTCACGAGTATATGCGCGTTGGCCGAGATTGCCAATTCGAGCAGGTGATTGTCGGCTTCATCGACGAGATTGGGCCGCCACTTGAAATGCGCGGTCCGCCATTGGCAGCGAGAAACAAAGATATCCATCAGCGCTAGCCGTTCGTTGGCGGACATTCGTCCGTTCGCAAAAGGCTCTGTTCTGGAGAGTACGTCGCGGTATTCGAGCAGAAGTGGACCGGACAGAAAAGGGACGAGACGCCCGTCCAGGCACGCCTCGATCACTTTCGAGGCTGGGCCGCGGCCGATACAAGCGCTGACGAGAACGTTTGTATCGGCCACGATCCGGATCATCTTAGCGGATCCGCTTGGCGGCCGGTTCGGGGACCAGTTCGCCATCGAGGCGACGGTCGAGATAGTCTTCGCATTCGCCCATCAGCGTTTCCACCTGGCCGTTGAAGAAGTGGTTGGCGCCCGGCACCGTCTTGTGGGTGATCAGGATACCCTTCTGGGTCTTCAGCTTGTCGACGAGGCCAAGCACATCCTTTTCAGGGGCCACCTTGTCGCTGTCGCCGTTGATGATCAGGCCTGATGACGGGCAAGGGGCGAGGAACGAGAAGTCGTAGATGTTCGGCTGCGGCGCGATCGACATGAAGCCTTCGATCTCGGGACGACGCATCAGGAGCTGCATGCCGATCCATGACCCGAAGGAATAACCGGCAACCCAGCAGCTCTTCGAATCCGGATGCAGGCTCTGAACCCAGTCGAGGGCCGATGCGGCATCCGAAAGCTCGCCGGCACCATGGTCGAACTCGCCCTGGCTGCGGCCGATGCCGCGGAAGTTGAAGCGGAGCGTGGTGAAACCGCGCTTCTGGAACATGTAGAACAGCTGGTAGACGATCTGGTTGTTCATCGTCCCGCCGAATTGCGGATGCGGATGAAGGATGATCGCGATCGGTGCGCTCTTTTCCTTGGAGGGTTGATAACGGCCTTCGAGACGACCCGCGGGGCCGTTGAAAATCACTTCGGGCATTAGGTTCCGGTCCCTGACATTTTTGCGGTTCGTCAACACCAAATTAGAAAGCTGACTTGACGGCGTCAGTCAGCTTTTCTAGAACGAAGTTTAGAACCGTTCGAAACTGGATGGCGTCGCATCCGGGGTGAAGGTGTCATAAGGCAAGCCCGGCGGATATTTCAAGGAAAATGCGCCGACATGAGTATGGGAGTCTGAAGCAAGGATGGCCGCTGCGCGCATCTATCTCGACTGGAACGCCACCGCACCCCTGATGGGCGCGGCGCGCGAGGCCATGCTCGATGCGCTTTCAATGCCCGGCAATCCGTCTTCCGTTCATGCCGAGGGGCGCGCAGCCCGGGCCGTCATCGAGAAGGCACGCCGCGAGGTGGCGCACCTCGTCGGTGCCGAGCCGGCGCATGTGACCTTCACCGCGAGTGCGACCGAAGCCGCCAATCAGGTGTTGTCGCCCATCTATCGCATGGGTAAGTCCCGTGTGGCGCTCGGGCGTCTTTATGTTTCCGCCATTGAGCACCCGGCAGTGAGGGCCGGCGGCCGGTTTTCCGCAGATCAGGTGACGGAAGTTCCGGTGACCCGTTCGGGCATACTGGATGTCGATGCGCTGGCCGCTCAGCTAGCGTCGCATGATCCGGCAGACGGTCTGCCATTGGTCGCCGTCATGCTCGTAAACAACGAAACCGGGATCATCCAGCCAATCCGGGAGATCTCCGCCACCGTAAAGAAGTTTGGCGGATTGCTGGTGGTTGATGCCGTGCAGGCGGCAGGCCGCATTCCGCTGTCGATCGCAGATCTCGGCGCCGACTTCCTGATCCTGTCGGCCCACAAGCTGGGCGGCCCGAAGGGTGTTGCCGCGCTTGTGGCGCGCGGCGAAACGCTGATGCCGGAACCTCTGGTGCGCGGCGGTGGCCAGGAAAAGGGCCACCGCGCCGGCACGGAGAACCTGGCAGCTATGACCGGCTTTGGTGCGTCGGCCTCCGTGATGACGAAGGATCTGGTCGAGCGAAATGCCGCGATCGCAGCGCTGCGAGACAAGGCCGAAGCCGGTATGCTTGCTGCTGCACGGGATACGGTCATCTACGGGAGAGGCGAGGCGCGGGTCGGCAATACGAGTTTCTTCCATCTGCCGGGGCTGAAGGCAGAAACCGGTCAGATCGCTTTCGATCTCGAAGGTATTGCGCTATCGGCCGGTGCCGCCTGCTCGTCGGGCAAGGTCGGCGCTAGCCATGTGCTGACCGCCATGGGTGAGGATGCCTCGACCGGGGCGCTGCGCCTGTCGATCGGCCCTGATACGACGGAAAGCGACATCGATCGCTTTCTGGGCGCCTTTGTGAAGATTGCTGCCCGCCGCAAACCGGCGGGGCAGGCCGCCTAAGGCGGCGAAAAACCGGGCCAAACGTCGTTTTTCCCTTGCCAAGAGGGGTGAAATGGTGGCTCGGGAACCTTAAGTATGGCGGGTCACCGCCCAACGTTAACAAGCTGCCGGAATTTGGCCCGGCAAGATTGGAGAACGACCATGGCTGCTGTGCAGGAAACGATCGATCAGGTCCGCCAGATCGATGTGGATCAGTACAAGTATGGTTTTGAAACCACCATCGAAGTCGACAAGGCCCCGAAGGGCCTGTCGGAAGACATCGTCCGTTTCATTTCGGCAAAGAAGAACGAGCCGGAATGGATGCTTGAATGGCGCCTTGACGCCTACAGGCGCTGGCTGACGATGGTCGAGCCCACCTGGGCCCGCGTCGATTATCCGAAGATCGACTTCAACGACATCTATTACTACGCCGCGCCGAAGAGCACAGCCGGCCCGACGACGATCGACGACGTCGATCCGGAGCTTTTGAAGGTCTATGAAAAGCTTGGTATTCCCCTGCGTGAGCAGGAAATGCTGGCAGGTGTCCAGACCTCGAAGATCGCCGTCGACGCCGTTTTCGATTCGGTCTCGGTCGTCACGACCTTCAAGGCTGAACTGATGAAGGCCGGCGTGATCTTCATGTCGATCTCGGAAGCCATCCGCGAATATCCGGATCTGGTGAAGAAATATCTCGGCTCGGTCGTTCCGGTCACGGACAACTATTATGCGACGCTGAACTGCGCCGTCTTCACCGACGGCTCCTTCGTCTACATTCCGAAGGGCGTTCGCTGCCCGATGGAATTGTCGACATACTTCCGTATCAACGAGAAGAACACCGGCCAGTTCGAGCGCACGCTGATCATCGCCGAAGAAGGCGCCTACGTCTCTTATCTCGAAGGCTGCACGGCGCCCCAGCGCGACGAAAACCAGCTGCATGCAGCGGTCGTCGAACTCGTCGCCATGGATGACGCCGAAATCAAGTATTCGACCGTCCAGAACTGGTATCCGGGCGACAAGGACGGCAAGGGCGGCATCTACAACTTCGTCACCAAGCGTGGCGATTGCCGTGGCGACCGTTCGAAGATCTCCTGGACCCAGGTCGAAACCGGTTCGGCGATCACCTGGAAATACCCGTCCTGCATTCTGCGCGGCGACGACAGCCAGGGCGAGTTCTACTCGATCGCCGTCTCCAACGGCCACCAGCAGGTCGATAGCGGCACCAAGATGATCCATCTCGGCAAGAACACCAAGAGCCGGATCATCTCCAAGGGCATCTCGGCCGGCGTGTCGCAGAACACCTACCGCGGCCAGGTCTCGATGCATCGCAAGGCGGAAAACGCCCGCAACTTCACCAATTGCGATTCGTTGCTGATTGGCGACACCTGCGGCGCGCATACCGTGCCTTACATCGAGGTGAAGAACTCGACGGCCAAGGTGGAGCACGAGGCGACGACCTCGAAGATTTCCGAGGACCAGAAGTTCTACGCCATGCAGCGCGGCATCCCGGAAGAAGAGGCGATCGCCCTCATCGTCAACGGTTTCGTCCGCGACGTTATCCAGCAGCTGCCGATGGAATTCGCGGTTGAAGCGCAGAAGCTGATCAACATCTCGCTCGAGGGGTCGGTCGGCTGATGAAACGGCGCTATCAGCCACGTGCGGTCGTCATCCTCGGGCTTGTCCCGAGGATCTACTACCGGCAAGGCTGATGCGCTATGTCCGGCTTCGTTTACATGATGTCGGACAAGCCACGTGGCGTGATTTACACCGGTGTGACCAGCGACCTTCAGGGGCGCGTTTGGGAACACCGGAATGAAATTCAGAAGGGTTTTACGTCCAGATACAATGCGAAGCTTTTGGTGTGGTTCGAGCAGCATCCGAACATCGTCCTCGCGATCCGACGAGAGAAGTCTCTGAAGCGCTATTTGCGGGACTGGAAGATCAAGCTGATCGAAGGGTTAAACCCAACATGGCTCGATCTCTATGACCGGATTTACGAGATCGAAAACGTCTACTCACCGCACCCGAGCTCTCCGCAATGGTCGGACTATAACTGAAACGGCAGTAGATCCTCGGGACGAGCCCGAGGATGACGGAATTGAACAGGCGCCGCGCGGCGCAACAGGAAACGACAGGCGGCCCTTGAACCGCCCGATGGACAGGAACACAGACATGCTTGAAATCCGCAATCTCCATGCCCGCATCGCCGAAGACGGCACCGAAATCATCAAGGGCCTGAACCTGACCGTGAAGGCCGGCGAAGTCGCTGCCATCATGGGCCCGAACGGCTCCGGCAAGTCGACGCTGTCCTACATACTCTCAGGCCGCGAAGACTATGAAGTGACCGAAGGCGACATCCTCTATAACGGCGAGAGCATTCTGGAACTCGACCCGGCCGAGCGCGCTGCCAAGGGCATCTTCCTTGCCTTCCAGTATCCGGTCGAAATCCCGGGCGTGGCGACTATGCAGTTCCTCAAGGTCGCGATGAATTCGCAGCGCAAGGCGCGTGGTGAAGACGAGCTGACAACGCCGGAATTCATCCGCCGCGTCAAGGAAGCCTCCGCTGAACTGAAGATCAATCCTGATATGCTGAAGCGTCCGCTCAATGTCGGCTTCTCCGGCGGTGAGAAGAAGCGTGCCGAAATCCTGCAGATGGCGCTGCTCGAGCCGAAGCTCTGCATCCTCGACGAAACCGATTCCGGCCTCGACATCGATGCGCTGAAGATCGTCGCTGATGGTGTGAACGCGCTGAAGCGTCCGGACCGCGCAACGGTTGTCATCACCCACTACCAGCGCCTGCTCGACTACATCGTGCCGGATAGCGTGCACGTCCTCTACAAGGGCCAGATCATCAAGTCGGGTGACAAGAGCCTGGCGCTGGAACTCGAAGCCAACGGCTATGCCGACATCACCGGTCAGGCCGCCTAAGGGCTCTCAAGTTTTAAAGGAGTTGCAACGATGACATTGCAAGCGGCCAACCGGCTCACCGTAGCCGAGACCCAGATCATCGACGCCTATACCAACCAGATCGGCAGCCTTCCGGGCGATGGCGCCGTGCTTCTGAAGCGCGACGGCCTGTTCGACGCCCTGAAGCGCCAGGGTCTGCCGACGCGCCGCGTAGAGACCTTCCACTACACGGACCTCAAGGCGCTGCTGCGGGCGCTTCCGGCCGAAGAGCCGCAGGCGGTGGCCAAGGCGATCAGTTCGCTGGTTTCGGGCGCAACCGTGCTCAACGTCCTCCAGGGCGTGTCTGAGGTGCCGGCTTCGCTGCCGGAAGGCCTTGCTGTGTCGCTCTATCGCGATGCGCTGACGAACGGTGACGCAGCCGAAGGCCTGAACGCCTTCAACGCCGACGACACGATCGGCCGCCTGAACGGCGCCTTCGTGCGGGACGGCTTCACGCTCGACGTGGCCGAGGACGCCGAAATCGAAGCACCGATCGAACTGCAGTCTGTGCATGCTGCAGGCCAACTGCATCTGCGGTTCCCGGCCACCTTCGGCAAGGGTTCGAAGGCCACCGTCATCGAGCGCCATGTCGGCCAGAGCGGTTCGGCAGCGCTTGCCTCCGTCGTCGCCGACCTGAAGCTCGGCGAGGGTGCCGAGATCACCTGGATCATCCTCCAGGGTGAAGGCGATGCCGATACCCATCTCGGCCAGATCCGTGCAGAGCTCGGCACCGATGCCAAGTTCCGCCTCTTCATCGTCAACGCTGGCGGCAAGCTGGTGCGCCAGGAAATTCATGTGAAGACGGCTGGCGAAGGCTCCGACTTCACGCTGCGCGCCGTCAACCTGCTTGGCGGTGACACCCATACCGACGTCACCATGACGCTCGGCCACGACGTGCCGAACACCACCTCGACGGAAGTGATCCGCAACGTCGTCTTCGATCGCGCCAAGGGTGTCTTCCAGGGCATGATCCGGGTCGCCCCGGACGCCCAGAAGACCGATGCCCGCATGGCTTGCAACACGCTGCTGATGTCCGACGATTGCGAATTCTCGGTCAAGCCCGAGCTCGAAATCTTTGCCGACGACGTGCAGTGCGCCCATGGCGCAACGGTTGCCGACATTCACAAGAGCCATCTCTACTACCTGATGTCGCGTGGCATTCCGGAAAAGAAGGCGCGCGCGCTGCTGATCAACGGCTTCGTCGCCGAAATCGTCGAGGAGCTCGAAAACGAGCCGCTCGTCGAGGCCCTGGAAGAGATCATCACCGACTGGCTGGAGCATCATGGCTGACACGATCGCGGTAAAGACAGGATATGACGTCGAAGCCGTCAGGCGGGATTTCCCGATCCTGTCGCGCGAGGTCTATGGCAAGAAGCTGGTTTATCTTGACAATGCAGCTTCTTCCCAGAAGCCGCGCCAGGTGATTGACGCGATCAGCTACGCCTATTCGAACGAATATGCCAATGTGCATCGTGGCCTTCATTTCCTGTCCAATGCCGCGACGGACGCCTATGAAGCGGCGCGCGAAAAGGTGCGCCGTTTTCTGAATGCCCCCTCGATTGACGAGGTGATCTTCACCAAGTCGTCGACCGAGGCGATCAACACGGTCGCCTATGGCTGGGGCATGAAGCATATCGGCGAGGGCGACGAGATCGTGCTCTCGATCATGGAGCATCACTCCAACATTGTGCCCTGGCATTTCCTGCGCGATCGCAAGGGTGCCAAGCTCGTCTGGGCGCCTGTTACCGATGACGGCGCCTTCGACATGGAAGCATTCGTGGCTTGCCTTACCGAGCGCACAAAGCTGATCGCCATAACCCATATGTCGAACGCGCTTGGCACGGTCGTGCCGATCAAGGAAGTCTGCCGGATCGCCCATGAGCGCGGAATAGCCGTCATTGTCGATGGCTCTCAAGGGGCTGTCCACATGCCCGTCGATGTCCAGGATCTCGGCTGCGACTGGTATGCCGTCACCGGCCACAAGCTCTACGGCCCCTCAGGCATCGGCGTGCTCTGGGGCAAGATGGACCGCCTGAGGGATATGGACCCCTTCATGGGTGGCGGTGAGATGATCATCGAGGTGGCGCAGGGTTACGTCACCTACAACGAGCCGCCGCACCGCTTCGAGGCGGGCACGCCGCCGATCGTCCAGGCGATCGGGCTGGGTTATGCGCTCGACTATATGGAAAGCTTGGGGCGTCCGGCAATTGCCGCCCATGAGGAAAGCTTGCGCGCCTATGCGCATGAGCGTCTCTCGGCGATCAATTCGCTGCGGATCATCGGCAATGCGCCGGGCAAGGGGGCGATCTTCTCCTTTGAACTCGCCGGCATTCATGCCCATGATGTCTCTACCATGATCGACCGTCGCGGCGTTGCCGTTCGCGCCGGAACCCATTGCGCCCAGCCGCTGCTCGCCCGTTTCGGCGTGACTTCCACTTGCCGGGCGTCGTTCGGTCTCTATAACACAAGGGAAGAAGTCGATGCGCTGGCGGACGCGCTGGATTACGCCCGCAGCTTCTTCGCCTGAGGAATGAACACCATGAGTGATACCGAAACCAAGCCCGATGTCCGTGACGGCATCATCCACACCGCGATCCCGTCGGATGAAGTTGCCCGCCTGTCGGACGATATCATCGCCGCGCTGAAGACAGTCTATGATCCGGAAATTCCCTCCGACATCTTCGAACTCGGCCTAATCTACAAGATCGATATCGAAGACGATCGCACGGTCAAGATCGTCATGACGCTGACGGCCCCCGGTTGCCCGGTCGCCGGCGAAATGCCGGGCTGGGTGGAAAATGCCGTCGGTTCGGTCGAAGGCGTGTCGGGTGTCGAAGTGGAAATGAGCTTCGATCCGCCGTGGACGCCGGACCGCATGTCCGAAGAGGCGCAGGTCGCCGTCGGCTGGTACTGAGAGAATTAGGCAATTAATGAAACGGCCCGCCTTGCGCGGGCCGTTTTGCGTTTAGGCACAACTGTTTAGACGGTGCGATAGCCGCGGTCGAAATAGACGAGAGCCTGACCCTCTTCGCGGGTAGTGACTTCGAGGACTTCGCAGAACAGAACGTCATGGGTCTTTCCGTCATGCACTTCGGAGATCCGGCACTCGAACGAGACGAGGGCGTCTGCGAGGCGCGGCGTGCCTGATGCCGTCGTATCCCAGGTGGCGGCGGCGAAGCGCTCATCGACGGGCGTCTTGCCGCCAAAGAGCCGGCTGACGGGTTCATGCTCGGCGGCGAGCACGTTGACTGATACGAGGCCGTTGGCGGTAACGGCCGGATAGGCTGAACTGCCCTTGTTGAGGCAGACGAGCAGCGTCGGCGGATTGTCCGAAACGCTGGTGACGGCGGTTGCCGCAAAGCCGGCGCGTCCGGCAGGGCCATCGGTGGTGACGATGGTCACGGCTGCGGCGAGGCGGGCCATGCCGTTGCGATAGGCCGCACTCACTTCCGGCGAGCTGCCCTCGGCTGCGACAGGGGCGATGGTCTTGGTGGCCAGCATGGATGGTTCCTTCAAGCGTGTTCGAGGGTCGACAGGAAGTCGATCACCGCGCTGTTGAATGTTTGCGGATAGGTGACGTTGACGGCGTGTCCACCGGCGACGGTGAGCACAAGATTTGCGTTGGGCAGGCCTTCTGCGAGGCGCAGCGACCGCGAATAGGGGACGAGCAGGTCGTCGCGGGTGGCGATGACAAGCGTCGGCGTGCCGATCTCGCCGAGGCGGTCGTCGACATCAAAGGCGCGCAGTGCCGCAATCCGGCGCAGGATGTTGTCGTGTCCCTGGAAATGGGCGAGCGCATGGGCCTCTTCAGCCGCCATCTTCTCGGGGTTCTCGGCCATGTAGATCGCCGGATAAAGAAACAGCGGCTGCGCCTTGACGAAGGCCTCCACGCCGGCGTTTTCCAGGAGTGCGATGCGTACGTCGAAGCAGCGCCCGGAATGTGGATCGGCCTTGCTCCAGGCATTGATGAGAATCAGGCTCTCGATGAGCTCAGGCCTGCGCAGTGCCAGATCCAGCCCGATCAGGCCACCCAGCGCATGACCCATGAAATGGAATTTTTCGAGCTTGAGCGTATCGACGATTTCGAGCACGTCGTCGGCCATGGCCGTGATGCCGCCAACCTCGGGCACTGAGCCACCAGTCTTGCCGCAGCCGCGATGGTCATAGGTGATGACGCGGAAACGCTCTGAGAGGGCCGGGATCTGCGGTGCCCAATAACCGCCCGAGCCGCCAAGGCCTGACGAGAGCAGGATGGTCGGCGCATCGGGGGAGGTAAGGCCGTGGATGTTGTAATGCATACGTCTTTGCTCTGGCTTAGCCCTTCACTCTGACCCTCTCCCCGCAGGCGGGGAGAGGGGATGGCCGCCCTTTGTGCAGGGGAAGCCCAGGTGCAGGCGATTGCGTAAAGGTCTCTTCTCCCCGCTTGCGGGGAGAAGGTCCCGGCAGGGGATGAGGGGCTGTGCTTCCCCTCACTTCTTCCCGATGTGTGCGACGGTCGCGATTTCGACCAGCGCGTCGGGTTTCACCAGGCCGCATTGCACGCAGTAGCGCGCCGGCTTGTCGCCCGGGAAATATTCGGCATAGACCTTGTTGACGGCCTGGTAGTTGGCCCAGTCGGTGACGAAGATGTGGTTCATGGTCACGTCGTCCATCGTGCCGCCGGCGGTCTCGATGACGGACTTGATGGTTTCCAGCACATGGCGCGTCTGGGCACCCGCATCGCCGACATGCACGACGTCGTTGTTCTTGTCGAAGGGAAGGGTCCCCGAGACATAGAGCACGCCATCGGCAAGGGCGCCGGGCGAATAGGGGGCGATCGGCTTCTGGGTGCCTTCCGGGACGACGATGGTCTTGGGCATTCTCACATTCTCCTGGTTTGATGGGGCCTGGTTCGTATGGGGATGATCACTCGGCTGCATCGGCAGGCGCTGCCTGTCCGATCGCACCGCAGAAGTCGTTGACGGTCGCGACCCAGCCGAAGAACTTTTCGACATTGTAGACGGTCGCCTGCTGGATGAAGTCGGGGCCGAGGTGATGGGTCGCGTCCTCGAGCATCACGCCGAAATATTCGAGGTGGAAGGCATCGCGAAGCGAGCTTTCGACGCAGACATTGGTGGCAATGCCCACAAAGACCAGGTTGCGGATACCGCGGGCCCGCAGAACCGAGTCCATGTTGGTGTTGAAGAAGCCGGAATAGCGGCTCTTCGGCACCAGAATGTCGCCCGGCTTAGGCTGCAATTCGTCGACGATCGCATAATCCCAGGTGCCCTTGGCAAGCAGTTGCCCCTGCAGTTCGGGCCGCTTGCGCATGGTTTTCAGCGCATTCGACTTGTGCCAGTTGGGCGATCCGGGGCCGCCAGCCTCGACATAATCAGGATCCCAGCCGTTCTGGAAATAGACGACCAGCACACCGGCTTCGCGGGCTGCATCAAGCGTTTTCTTGATGTTGGAGATCGTGCCCTTTGCCCCCGAGATGTCGAAGCCGGCGAGATCGACGTAACCGCCTTCGGTCGAATATGCGTTCTGCATGTCGACGACCACGACGGCCGTTTCCGACGGCTTCAGCGTGATCGGTTCGGGGCGGGCCGGAAGCGTGACGCTTTTGGTCAGTTCCGGGCGTGGCTGATAGCCTGCAACAACGGCCTCGCTCATTCGGCGGCCTCCAACATCTGGTTGACATGCGCGCGGCTCTTCATCAGCGGCTGGACGAACTTGCCAAACTTTTCGATGCCTTCGAGGAAGTCGTCGAAGGTCAGCATCACGCCGCCGGTACCAGGCACTTCGCTCATCTCGTCAAGCATGGCGGCGACTTCGGCATAGGAGCCGATCAGCGTGCCCATGTTGATGTTGACGGCAGAAACAGGGTTCGCCATGTGGCGGACATTGGTGTCGGAGCCGGACTTGGTGTCGACGGCGCTCTGCAAGCCGAGCCACTTGATGGCTTCCTCGTCGGCGCCTGCCTTGTAGTGCTCCCACTTGGCGAAAGCTTCCTCGGTGGTCTCCTCGGCCAGAACCATGGTCAGCACGAAGGAACGCACGTCGCGACCTGTCTTTGCCGTGGCGGCGAGCAGCCGTTCGTTGGTGGGCGCGAAAGCCTTCGGCGTATTGACGCCGACGCCGAAGCAGAAGCTGTAGTCGGCAAACTTCGCCGAGAAATCCATGCCGGCATTGGAAGAACCGGCGCAGATCAGCTTCACGTCGCCTTCCGGGATTGGTTTCATCCGGCAATCATCCATCTGGAAATGCTTGCCCTTGAGGTCCGACTGACCAGTGGTCAAGAGGTCCTTCAGCACCGTCGTGTATTCGGTCAGATATTCGTAGCGGTCGGAGAAATAGTCGTCGCCGGGCCACAGGCCCATCTGGCTGTATTCGGGCCGCTGCCAGCCGGTGATCAGATTGACGCCGAAGCGGCCATTCGAGATCGAATCGATCGTGGTCGCCATGCGGGCAATGATAGCGGGCGGCATGATCAGGGTCGCCGCCGTGCCGAAAAGCTTGATCTTCGAGGTGACGGCGGCGAGGCCTGCCATCAGCGTGAAGCTTTCCAGGTTATAGTCCCAGAATTCCGTCTTGCCGCCGAAACCACGCAGCTTGATCATCGAAAGCGCAAAGTCGAAGCCGTAAGATTCGGCCTTGAGCGTGATCGCCTTGTTGAGTTCGAAGCTTGGCTTGTATTGGGGGGCATTCTCCGACAAGAGCCAGCCATTGTTGCCGATCGGGATAAAGACGCCGATTTCCATATTTGTTCTCCGCTTCTGGAGGCGCGCTGGGCGCCTTTTTGTTTCGCAGAGAACGAAGCAATCGCTATGCCAATCCGAAAAAAACAATAATAACAGTTGCTTAGATATAGACTCGAGGAATAATTTACCGGATGGTCAAAATTTCTATCGATTTCGCGAGCCTTTGCCCGAGTTTGCATCCGTTTTCGCTGTGCACTGCAATGTTTTTGATCGCGGACGAGGGGAGCGTCATGCAAGAGCGCGTTTCAAGCTTCTGATAAAGATCAAGTTTTTCGGGTGATCCTGTCGTGCTCAAGGATTGATCATCATCAGGCGACGGGCATGTTCGCAATGCGCTGCCTGCGGCACACTTGGCAGCCTAAGCTATTGAACCGACGAGGCGCCTCCCTTACATTGCCAGAAGAAACGCCGGACCTTGAACCCGGTTGTTGATGGAGACTGTGCCGATGGGCTTTCAGGTAATGACCATGAGCAATGCGGCTGCCGCACGCGTCAGGGCGATCGTCGAGAATTCCGGTCCCGATGCCAAGGGCATCCGCGTGGGCATCAAGAAGGGTGGCTGCGCCGGGATGGAATACACCATCGATATGGTGACTGAACCAAATCCGAGGGATGACCGCATCGAGAAAGATGGCGCGTCAGTCTGGATCGATCCGGCCGCAGTTCTCTATCTGCTCGGTACGGAAATGGGCTTCGAGACCACAACGCTGCGGTCCGGTTTCACCTTCCACAACCCGAATCAGACATCTGCCTGTGGCTGCGGCGAGTCCGTGGAGTTGAAGGCTGCTGATCTATCGGAACTCGCGAAACAGCGACAGGCAGCTCCTGCCTGATTTGAACGGCGATGCGCCGATCGGGAGAGTTCGGCGGCTCTCATTCGGTGAGAATATTCTTTTTCGCCAAGATTCGAAAAAATATCTTGCGATATATCGATGTAGGCAAATAAACTGCGGTTATGGATACCAGTGACCGCAAAATTATCGATCTCTTAGCCGAGGATGCTCGCCGTTCGCTCGCCAGCATCGGGGATGTGGTAGGGCTTTCGCCCTCCGCCGTCAATGAACGCATCCGTCGCTTGGTCGCGTCGGGAGCCATCAGACGCTTCACCCTGGAGGTGGATCCTGCGGCGCTGGGCCTGCCGATCACCGCCTTCATGCTGGTGACCCTGCCGCAGGACACCGAACAGGCTGCCTTTCGCGATTATGCAGAATCCCACCCGGCCGTGCTCGAATGTCATCATGTAACCGGTAGCTGGTCCTATATGCTGAAGATCCGGACGGCCGACCTCACGGGCATCGAGACATTCCTCGCCGACTTGAAGGGCGAGCGCCTGATTGCGCGCAGCGAGACGATGATCGCGCTGTCGACGGCGAGTGAACGCAGCTACGTGATCGGCACGGAGTGACATGGACGCGCTCCTTTTCGGGAAAGGGCTCGTGCTGGGCGTCGCGATCGCGGCACCACTCGGACCCATAGGGGCGCTCTGCATCAATCGTACGCTGGAGCGTGGCTTCTGGGCCGGCGTTGCCGGAGGGCTGGGCACCGCAATTGCCGATGGCGTCTATGCCGCCATGGCTGCAGCCGGCTTTAACGCGCTCGGATCCTATCTCGACTGGATCGTGTTTCCCTTGCAGGTCGCAGGCGGCTTGTTCCTGCTCTCTCTTGGCGTGACGGCGCTCAAGCCGCGACCAGAGGTCTCCGCAGCTTCTGTCCAGGCCCACAGCCTGCTGTCGACAATTGCCGCGACCTTCCTGCTCACCATCGCCAATCCCGCGACGATCCTTACCTTCGCAGCGATTTTTGCCGGACTGGGGCTCGCGGCGGGCGAGGGCGGTTGGGAAGGCGTGCTACTGGTGGCGGGTGTCTTCTTCGGCTCGCTTGCCTGGTGGTTCTTCCTGAGCGGTGCCGTGACCGTGGTGCGCACGCGGCTCCCCGAGGGATTTGCAACCCTGGTCAGCCGGGTCTCTGCGTTCATTCTGATCGCCTTCGGTATCATCGCGCTGCTGCATGCCGCATTGAACGCCATCTGAACCCCTTCAACGCGTGTCGGCACATGCCGTCACCCTGCAGGTGAGCACTGCGGGATGCTCCATCAATTCTCTTGGAAATCCAATGTTTATCGGATCGACTGGTCGCCGGCTGTGCTAGAAGTCACAAATGTGATGACTGGCTATCTTGAGGGTGCGGATGTCAGACAGGCAGGCGACAGCCAATGCGATGTTCGATTTTATCACCGAATCGTCGCGAGCCCGCGACAATGAGGAAGTCCTAGCCTGCCTTGGCAAGGTGGCGGGTGCCTTCGGCATGGACTGCTATGCGGTGTCCGGCATCCCGCTCCCCGGCGAGCGGATCGATCCCTATTTCATGCTGAATGCCTGGCCGGAGGGCTGGTTCGAGCGCTATGTCCAGGAAAACTATGTGCATGTCGATCCGGTGATCTACCGGACGAAGATGTCGAACGAGGCATTCGTCTGGTCGGAAGCGCTGGCCGACAAGCCGCTCAGTCGCTCCGCCAAGCGCGTCATGAACGAGGCCACCGAGTTCGGAATGCTGGATGGTTACAGTGTGCCGCTCCATTCTGTCGGCGGCTTTCAGGCGATCGTCACCTTCGGTGCGCGCAAGGTCGAGCTGTCCAGCGAGCAGCGCGGTGCGCTGCACATCGTTTCAATCTACGCGCACAACCGGTTGCGTGCCTTCCTCGTCGACAGCAGCGAGCGCAGCGCGGCAGTTGCGGCCAAGGTCACGCCGCGCGAACGCGAGGTTATTCTCTGGTGCTCGGCCGGCAAGACCAATTGGGAGATTGGCCAAATTCTTGGAATATCGGAGAAAACAGTTCAGCACGAAATCGCGGCGGCGTGCCGTAAGTTGAATTCCGTGAACCGTGCGCAACTGATTGCCGAATTGATTCGGCTTGGAATAATCCGATAAATAGGCAGAACGGCCTATATTGAATTCGGTCCGCTTATCGCATCCTTGCCCCTGGATTTTCTGGGGATCTACATGCTTGCGACAATTCTGGGCAGGAACACGCATGACCATGCCGACGTCATGGAGCAGGTCTGGGCGTTTCGCCATCGCCAGTTCGTAGACCGATTGGGATGGGAAGCCTGCCGTCGTGGCGACGAACGGGAGATCGACCAGTTCGACGGTGACGAGGCCATCCATCTGCCGCTCATCGTCGGCGGTAATGTGGTGGGATATAGCCGCCTCCTGCCGACACTGAAGCCGCATCTTCTGTCGGATGTCTATCCGCATCTGATGGACGGTGCCGACTGGCCGCGTGGGCCGCGTGTCTATGAATGGACCCGGTGCATTGCCGAAGTGTGCGACAGGTCGATCGCCGGCGTCCCGATTTCCAACATCCTGATGACCGGAGTCATGGAGTATTGCCTCGTTGCGGGCATCGGCACGCTGGTTGTCGAGACACATCCCAAGCTCGTCAACCTGCTTCTGACGACCGGTTGGGATGTGATGCCGCTGGCGGCTCCAAGCATGCTCGACGGATCGCTGATCGTTCCGATCACGGCCAAACCCTCCATGGCAGGGCTGCTGCGGCATCACGAACTCTACGGGATTACCGGCAGCGTCCTCGATCTCGAGCGCGCACCGGGCAATCCCTTCGCCTCGGCGGCCCTTCAACGTCTGGCCTTCGCCGAAGAACTTCACGGACATATAGAATATGCAAGAATTGCAGGAGAATGACATGCCGGATGGCCAACTTCCATCCTCTGAAATCTACGTTCGCTCGATCGTGGAAGAGCAGGTTCGTAGTCTTCGGGAGATCATCAAGGGTGTTTCGCAGAAAGCCCCGCTCAGCGATGACGCGCTCTTCCTCGATCATCTTCTGGAGATGGTGTCGCTTGCTGCCGCCGACGGTCTCGATCGCCGCCGCGCCGGTGGAGGCCGCAAGCGCAGTGCCTCAGAAACCGACAGCGGACTGGCGGACATCCGGCTCGATGTCGCAAAGATGGAGTTCGTCTCGCAACGCCTCGATCGCGCCCAATAAGTAGTCGCGAAGCTTCGCCGGGTCCGTTGATCCGGTGTCGAGTTGTTCGAGCGCCTCGGTGATTTGAAACAGACAGTCCTCGACATAATCATTCGTATGGACGGATGTGAGCGCTTGGTCGAGACGCTGTTTGATCAGGCCGCGGATGCCGGCGGCGTCCCCGACCTGTGCGGAAAGGATCTGTGTCTTCAGGTAGTTGAGTGAGTCGTTATACATGCCATCCTCGATGCAACCTTATGCAACTCCCGACTGTGTCTGGATGTCCGGATCTTTGCAATCGGAGAATTCGCTCCCTCGGCTGCTTTTGCCTGGCGGAGCAGCCATTGGCCTAAAAAAGTCAGTGCTATCCGCGCTTTGCGGAGACAGGGTATGACGGAACGCGCGTTCGCGTTACCGTCTTTTGACGGTGGAAACGCGTGCCATACATGTCAGGGAATCAGTCGCGCTTGATGCTGAGCAGGACGTCCCAGATGTCAGCACCCGTCTCCCAGGCCGCGGCATTCGCCTTGAAGCCGATCTCGGTTTCGACGAGCGAGAGCATTTCCGACGCAAGGTCGACATTGGACGTGTCATCGGGGACCGGTCCATCGGACGGGGCAACAGTGGCGGACACGCCGCCCTGGGCGCGACTGGTAAAGCTGGTTTCGAGACGATCGTAACCAGGTGTCATGGCATTCGCGACGTTGTTGGCGGTCGCAGCAAGGCGCGTTTGCTGCGCCTGCATGCCCGAAAGCGAGATGCCCATGATCGCTGAGATGCTCATCGTCTTTCCAACCGTCTCGATGGTCTTCAGCGCAGGATAAGCGGCAGGTGTTAGAACTTTCCGAACGGGCAGGGTTTCCGGCTTATGACAGCGCCGGGAAGAGTTGTGCGAAAACGGGACAGGCACAGTTGATTGGCGTCTTGCACCAAAAGAACCCGGCCTGAGCCGGGTTCCGGTAGCTGACCAGCGATCGGGTCACTCGATGATCTGGATGATCTGACGGGTCTGGGGATCGACGATCACGCGTCGCTCGTTGACGATCGTATAGGAATAATCCTCATAGCCATCAACGGGATAGAGCTCGACCGGATCCTCGATCACGCGGCCAATCAGGACGTCGCCTTCATAAGGCACCGAGCGCACTTCGCGCTGCAAGACATAAGTTTCGACCGGAGCCGGCACGATGATGGTCGACTGCGAGGTGACCGGCGGGGCCTGCTGGATGATGACGGTGTCCTGCGCATGGGCCGACGCCGAGAGCGTCATGAATGCCGCTGCACCAGCGAGGATGAGAGTGTTGCGCATGTCTGTTCTCCTGTGTTGGACAGCGGGGGAAACGGATAGTGGCCAGATCCGTTCCATCACAGGGCGTTTCGGCATGTCACCACAAATGAAGAACGCCGCCTCAAGGGCGGCGTTCTCATGGCGAATTTCAGGCTGTTACTCTGCCGCTTCCGCGTAGGCTTCCATCGGCGGGCAGGTGCACACCAGGTTACGGTCCCCATAGACATTGTCGACGCGGTTGACTGAGGACCAGTACTTGTCCACCCGAAAGGCGCCCGGCGGATAGCAGGCCTGTTCGCGGCTATAGGGACGATCCCACTGGCCGACGAGGTCTTCCACCGTATGCGGTGCGTTCTTCAGCGGATTGTTGGCCTTGTCCATCCGGCCTTCCTCGATGTCGCGGGCTTCCTCGCGGATCGCCAGCATCGCCTCGCAGAAGCGGTCGATCTCGGCCTTGGTCTCCAATTCCGTCGGCTCGATCATCAGCGTGCCAGCCACCGGCCAGCTCATGGTCGGCGCATGGAAGCCGCAGTCGATCAGGCGCTTCGCCACATCGTCGACGGTCACGCCGGCAGAAGCCTGCAGCGGACGGGTGTCGATGATGCATTCATGCGCCACGCGACCCGAGGCCGACGTGTAGAGCACGTCATAGGCGCCCTTCAGCCGTGCCGCGATGTAGTTGGCGTTGAGGATCGCGACCTTGGTGGCCTGGGTCAGACCTTCGCCACCCATCATCAGGCAGTAGGACCAGCTGATCGGCAGGATCGACGGCGAACCGTAGGGACCGGCGGAGACCGCGCCCGGACGACCGTCGGTCACGACATGGCCGGGCAGGAAGGGCGCAAGATGCGCCTTGACCCCGATCGGACCCATGCCCGGACCACCGCCGCCATGCGGAATGCAGAAGGTCTTGTGCAGGTTGAGGTGGGAGACGTCAGAGCCGATATCGCCGGGACGGGATACGCCGACCATGGCATTCATGTTGGCACCGTCGAGATAGACCTGGCCACCGTGCTGATGGGTGATCTCGCAGATCTCGCGCACCGTTTCCTCGAACACGCCATGGGTCGAGGGATAGGTGATCATGCAGCAGGAGAGGTTTGCCGCATGCTCTTCCGCCTTGGCGCGGAAGTCGTCGAGATCGACGTCGCCATTGTCCTTCGACTTCACCGGCACCACCGTCATGCCGACCATCTGGGCTGATGCCGGGTTGGTGCCATGCGCCGAGGTCGGGATGAGGCAAACCGTGCGATGCGTATCGCCCCGGGCGAGGTGATAGGCGCGGATCGTCAGAAGCCCCGCATATTCGCCTTGAGCCCCCGAATTCGGCTGCATCGAGATCGCGTCATAACCGGTGACCGCGCAGAGCTTTTCCGAGAGATCGTCGATCATCTCCTTGTAACCCAGCGCCTGATCCTCAGGCACAAAGGGATGGATGTCGGAGAATTCCGGCCAGGTGATCGGCAGCATTTCCGCCGTTGCATTCAGCTTCATCGTGCAGGAGCCGAGCGGGATCATGGCGCGATCGAGTGCGAGGTCGCGGTCCGAGAGCCGGCGGATATAGCGGGTCATCTCGCTTTCCGCGCGGTTCATGTGGAAGATCGGATGCGTCAGGTAATCGCTGGTGCGCAGCAGATCCCTGGGCAGGCGATAATCGGCCTCGAAATCAGCGACCTTGAAGTTGCCACCGAAAGCGCGCCAGACGGCTTCGAGCACGGCCGGGCGGGTCCGCTCGTCGAGCGCGATGCCGACCTTGGTCTCGCCGACCTTGCGCAGGTTCACACCTTCCGCGACAGCCGCCCGCATGACGAGGCCCTGCATGTGGCCAACCTCGACAGTGATCGTGTCGAAGAAGGCCTCCGGCTCGATCGTGTAGCCGAGCTTTTCCAGACCCTTGGCGAGGATGACCGTCTTCTGGTGCACCTGCTGGGCAATCGCCTTCAGGCCTTGAGGCCCGTGGAAGACGGCATACATTGATGCCATGACGGCGAGCAGGACCTGCGCGGTGCAGATGTTCGATGTCGCCTTTTCGCGGCGGATATGCTGCTCGCGGGTCTGCAGCGACAGGCGATAGGCGCGGTTGCCGCGCGCATCGACGGAAACGCCGACCAGACGGCCGGGCATGGAGCGCTTGATCGCATCCTTGACCGCCATATAGGCCGCATGCGGACCGCCGTAACCCATGGGAACGCCGAAACGCTGGGTCGAACCGATGGCGATATCGGCACCCATTTCGCCCGGCGACTTCAACAGAAGCAGGGCGAGAATGTCAGCGGCAACGGCGGCAAGCGCGCCGGTTTGGTGCAGACGGGCGATCAGGCCGGAGAAGTCACGGACATGACCGTGTGTGCCCGGATACTGGAAGATCGCGCCGAAGACCTCCGTCGGATCGAGGTCGGTGAAGGGATCGCCGACAGTGACCGTCCAGCCCAGTGGCTCGGCGCGGGTCTGTATGACGGCGATCGTCTGCGGGTGGCAGTCCTTGTCGACGAAGAAGCCGGTCGCCTTGGTCTTGGCGCTGCGCTGGCAGAGCGCCATTGCTTCGGCGGCAGCGGTGGCCTCGTCCAGCAGCGACGCATTGGCGACGTCGAGACCGGTGAGATCCGTCACCATGGTCTGGTAGTTGAGGAGCGCCTCAAGGCGACCCTGGCTGATTTCCGGCTGGTAGGGCGTATAGGCCGTGTACCAGGCCGGGTTTTCCAGAATGTTGCGCTGGATGACCGGCGGCGTGATCGTGCCATAATAGCCCTGGCCGAGAAGCGAGGTCAGGACCTTGTTCTTGTTCGCCGTCTCGCGAAGCTTGTCGAGCGCTTCGCGCTCGGTCATCGCCGCACCCCAGGTGAGCGGCACCTTCTGGCGGATCGAGCCGGGGACGGTCGCGTCGATCATCTCGTCGAGCGAGTGATAGCCGATCACCTTCAGCATCTCGGTCATCTCGGAGGGCGAGGGGCCGATATGGCGCCGATTGGCGAAGTCGTACGGATCGTAATCCGTGAACTGGAATTCTGTCGTCATCAGGCGATCAACTCCTTGTAGGCAGCCTCGTCGAGCAGGGCGTCGGCGTCAGATGGGTTGGCGAGCTTCAGCTTGAAGAACCAGGCGGCACCTTCCGGATCGGAGTTCACCAGCGACGGATCGTCGACGATCGCCTGGTTGATTTCGACCACTTCGCCATCGAGCGGGCAGTAGACGTCGGACGCCGCCTTGACGCTCTCGACGGTCGCGGCGGTCCCATCTTTCTTGAAGCTCGAGCCTTCGTCCGGCAGTTCGACGAAGACGAGGTCGCCCAGCTGGCCGGCGGCGTGCGTGGTGATGCCGACGGTGGCAATACCGTCTTCGATCTTCAGCCATTCGTGTTCAGCGGTGAATTTCAACATGGTTCTCTCCGGAGATTTTTTGTCAGCGTTTATAGGTGGGGGTAACGAAAGGAAGCGCAGTGACGGTGAGCGGCATCAGCTTGCCACGCACCTCAGCGAAAACCTGGGTTCCCGCCTCGGCCATTTCCGTCGGGACGTAGCCCATGGCGATCGGGCCTTCGGCGCTCGGGCCGAATCCACCGGAGGAAACGTGGCCGATCTCGGTTTTGCCCTCGGCGTCGGCAAAGAGTTTTGCCGGCGGACGCACCGGCGCCTTGCCCTCGGGCTTCAATCCGACGCGGCGGCGAGAGACGCCATTCTCCAGTTCGCCAAGGATGCGATGAGCACCCGGAAAGCCGCCTTCGCGGGCGCCGCCCAAGCGGCGGACCTTCTGGATGCCCCATTCGATCGAGGCTTCGACAGGCGACGTCGTCGTGTCGATGTCGTTGCCGTAGAGGCAGAGCCCGGCTTCGAGGCGCAGCGAATCACGCGCGCCGAGACCAATCGGCTGACAGTCCGGCTGATCGAGCAGCGCCTTGGCGAGATCGGTCGCCCGGTCTGCGGGCACGGAAATTTCGAAACCGTCCTCGCCCGAATAGCCTGTGCGAGAGACGAGGGCAGGGATGTCGCCAAGGGCAAGCTCGCGCACATCCATGAATTTCATGGTTACGACGTCGGAATTGAGCGCCGCAAGCACGGCTTCCGCCTTCGGACCCTGGAGGGCGAGCAGCGCACGGTCGTCATGCACGAGAACTTCGACGCCATCAGGCAGCTTCGCCCTGAGATGGGCGATGTCGGAATCCTTGCAGCCGGCATTGACCACGACCAGCAGGCGCTGGCCGAGGCGGCTGATCATCAGGTCGTCGAGGATGCCGCCATTCTCATCGGTGAAGAAGCCGTAACGCTGGCGCCCGCCCTTCAATCCGAGGATGTCGACGGGAACGAGGGTTTCGAGCGCCTTGGCAGCGTCCTCATAAGAGCCAGAGGCCGCAACCAGTTCGACCTGGCCCATGTGGGAAACGTCGAAGAGGCCAGCGGCAGCGCGCGTATGCAGGTGTTCCTTCAGCACGCCGGCGGGATACTGCACCGGCATGTCGTAGCCGGCGAAGGGCACCATCTTGGCGCCAAGCGACACATGGAAATCATAAAGGGGGGTGTGTTTGAGTTGGGTCTGATCGTCCAAGACGTCGCCTCCGGGTTTGAGCGCTCGCGCGCTTGCTCAAGTCTGGGCACGGTTGTGCCGCTTCATGAGCCCCCTCTGTCCTTGTGCCTGAGATTGTTATCCCTTCGGCGCTGCCCGCTTTGGAAACGGGCCTCTCTCCAGAGTGCAGTCGACGCCTTGTGGTCCTTTTGCCTGAGAGTTTCCGGGGCGGTTGCTCCTTCGGCTCCGGATCAAACCGGTATCTCCCAACAAGGTCTTCAAGGCATTATCTGGCAGTGTGGCGGCTTGGCAAGAGGCTGCGTCGCT
Organism: Rhizobium sp. R86522; assembly: GCF_042466255.1. NCBI lineage: Bacteria > Pseudomonadati > Pseudomonadota > Alphaproteobacteria > Hyphomicrobiales > Rhizobiaceae > Rhizobium > Rhizobium sp. R86522. The sequence goes on along the minus strand of NZ_JAXHBX010000001.1, from coordinate 1,786,032 downwards.
CCCGAACAAATAATTGTCGCTGAGGCCTCGTGATTGGCTGGCGCGCAGACACCTTGGCGATTGCTCCGCAGGCGCGGCATCTCGCCACTTGGCTTGTCCCCGGCATCGCGATAAAGGATTCGGCGAAACGGGGGCAACGATGAAACCGAAGGTCAGGCCAGCGACGATCCTATTGCGCATCTTCTGCGCGATGGTCTTCCTGTCTGTCGGTTTTGGCCACCGGGCACCCGCCGCTCTTGCCAGCGAAGTTCAGTCGGTCGCCTATATGCTTCCCGACGGATCGTTTGCCGATCTCTGCATCGCCGATAGTGGCCAGAAGCATGCGCGACCTTCTGCGGATTGCGAGGCCTGCCGTCTCGCTGGCGCGATTCTACTGCCGGAGCCTTCGGACCAATCCTGGCTGCTCAGCCGGTTCACAAGTCTGGGTCAGATTGCACCTGTTGAAACAACTGTCCGCTCCAGCCATCTCCTCCATCGTCCGCGCCTCCGTGGGCCGCCGCTCTTCGTCTGATCGCCCTCACTCAATCGACGAAGACTGACGACTGCCGACGGCCAAGAAGGACCGCGGCAAGGAGAGACACCCATGAAGACCAATCTCATTCTCGCAACCGCGATTGCCACACTCGCATCGACCACGGCTGTGTTCGCCCATGCGACCTTTGCCAACCAGCCCGCCAAGGTCGGCTCCTATGTCGCCGCCGCGCTGCAGGTGCCGCATGGTTGCGACGGCAAGGCGACCAACGAAGTCCATATCAAGCTGCCGGAAGGCTTTATCTCCGCCAAGCCGATGCCGAAGGCCGGCTGGGACGTTGAGGTCATCACCGGCGACTACCAGAACAGCTACGACAACCACGGCAAGGCAGTGACATCAGGCCCGGTCGAAATCCGCTTCAAGAACGGTGACCTGCCGGACAATTTCTACGACACTTTTGTCGTCTACGGTAAGGTCGCTGCCGGCGATCCGGCGACGGGACTTGCCTTCCCGACGGTTCAGCTTTGCGGCGCTGACGCCAAGGTCGCCTGGGATCAGATCGCGGCCCCCGGCCAGGATCCGCACGACCTCGACGGTCCGGCGCCAGTTCTCAAGCTCGCGGCCGCTGAAGGCGACGCACATGGTCATGGCGCACACGGTGCACACGGCGCGCATGCCGGTCACGGTGCTCCCGCCGAGCAGGCTGCAGCGGATGGCCACGGCGCGCATGGCGCCCATGGTGACCATTCCGGTCACGGCGATCACATGGCGGCAACCGATCCCGGTGGTTTTCAGGCCGTGACTGCCGGTGACCTCGAACTGACCGCCGGTTTCACCAGGGCGATGCTGCCAGGCCAGCCGGTCGGCGGCGGTTTCATCACCATCGTCAACAATGGCGGTGAAGAAGACAAGCTCGTTTCCGCAACCTCAGCCCAGGCGGGCGAGGTCCAGCTGCACGAGATGGCGATGGAAGGCGAGGTGATGAAGATGCGTCAGCTGACGGACGGCATCGCCATCCCGGCCGGTGAGACGGTTGAGCTGAAGCCTGGCGGCCTGCACCTGATGTTCTTCAAGGTGACAGAGCCCTTCCAGGAAGGCGCGACCGTCAACGTCACACTGACCTTCGAGAAGGCCGGTGCTGTGGATGTGGCGCTGCCAGTCGGTCCGGCCCGGGGCAAATGACCCTGATCGCTATGCCCTGAAAATAAGAAACCGCGACCGTCACCGGTCGCGGTTTTTCTTTGCCCGGATGGGGGCTTGGGAGATCAGGCGACCGAGCTCTTGTAGGCCTCGATCGTTTCCTTAAGCGTGGCCTGCTCGAACTGTTGCTGCGAAGAGGTGAGGAAGTAGAGGGCGAGCGCCGGAGGCTGCACGACGTTGACGAGCGCCCTGAGCCGCAGATCCTCACTCTGTGCTGCCTGCTGCGCCAGCACACGCGTATGCTCTTCCACGTAGGACGCTCGGGAGGCGCGTTGCGGCGGCTTCACCGGTTCCATCGCGTAGGCCGCGGTATGCGCAGAGACTGTGACAACCTGTGTCATGGGCGTTTCCCAGATAATACATAACGACATTATCATAAACCACGGTTATCTATGCATCTTTAAGTCGAATGAGCGTCTTTGAATAAAAATGTATTGGTTGCGTTGGCGTCCTCGGATGTGGCGCTTTGCGCCAGATCAAAGCGCCATCCATGTCCTTGCCGCACACTGAGTGCGTCATCAGCAGAGGACCAGAGCCATGATTATTCTTGTCGGCTACGCGACGGTTGAGGGGCAGACACGCAAGATCGCGGAAGCGGTCGCGTCGGCGGTCGAGGCCGCAGGCGACCGGGCACTTCTGTTCGACATATCCTCGGGTGGCGAATATGCGGTTGCCCATCCCGAGGCAGCCATCCTTTGTGCGCCGGTTCACGCGGCCCGCTATCCGGCTGCCTTCGCCCGGTTCGTTCGGCAGGAAGCCGCTTGGCTGAATGCTGTGCCCTCGGCTTTCGTGTCCGTATCCCTGCTGATCCGTTCCGAATTCGAGGAGGAGCGGGAAGAAGCGACGCATTTCCCCGACCACCTGTTCGAGGAGAGCGGATGGAAGCCCGGCATGATCCATCACGCGGCTGGCGCGCTCAGATATACCGAATATGACTTCTTCAAGCGCTGGATCATCCGGCGCATGGCAGAGCACGAGAATGCTCCAACGGATGTGAGCCGGGACCACGAATTCACCGACTGGAAGGCGCTGTCGGCGTTCGTGGCGGGATTTCTGGCATCGGCCAAGGCTTGACGCGGCGGCCCGAACCGGCTTGAACGGCTCGCGCAACAGCCGTTCAAGCCGGAGTCATCCATGTTCAATATCCTGCTCGTCGCGATCGGCGGTGCGACCGGATCGGTAGCCCGCTATCTCGCCGGGATTGCCATGACCCGCTGGCTGGGGATGGGCTTCCCCTGGGGCACGATCACCGTCAACATCGTCGGCTCGTTCATTATAGGTCTGTTAACCGAACTGCTGGCGCGGAAGTTCTCCGCATCGATGGAAATGCAGCTGCTGCTCGTGGTCGGCTTCCTTGGAGGGTTCACCACATTCTCCTCCTTCTCGCTCGACACGATGGCGCTCTTCGAACGTGGCGAAAGTCACCTGGCCCTGGCCTATGTCGGAGCGAGCCTTGTCCTGTCCCTCTCGGCCGCTTTCGGTGGTCTCGCCCTCGGCCGCAGCCTGTTCTGACGCCCGAGCCTGCATTTCCGCTTTCCCTTTCCGCCCGAAATCTACTAAAGGCACGGGATAAGTGGGTGGAGAACCCGAGCGAGAAAGTATCCTGATGGCAGGCATCGAACATATCACCGTGGAAGTCGACGAGGCTGGCATGCGGCTCGACCGCTGGTTCAAGATCCATTATCCGGGTCTAGGCTTCGGCGCGCTGCAGAAGCTTCTGCGCTCCGGCCAGGTCCGTGTCGACGGCGGTCGCGTCAAGACCGATGCACGCGTTCAGCCCGGTCAGGTGGTCCGTGTGCCGCCGATGGATGTCGACGCCAAGAAGACCGGTCCGATCGCAAGTCATGACCTGAAGCATGGTGATGACCACGAGCTCCTGTCGCGCATGCTGCTGCATGAAGACGAGAAGGTCTTCGTGCTCAACAAGCCCGCCGGCCTTGCCGTGCAGGGCGGCTCGGGTCTCAATCGCCATATCGACAAGATGCTCGAAGCCTGGACGAGCCGGAAGGGCGAAAAGCCACGCCTCGTCCACCGCCTCGACCGCGACACCTCCGGCGTGCTTGTCGTGGCGCGTACCCGCGGGGCTGCCCAGAAGCTGACGGCCGCGTTTCGCGAGCGCGACACCAAAAAGATCTACTGGTCGCTGGTGAAGGGCGTCCCGCGCAAGCATGAGGACAAGATCTCGACCTGGCTCACCAAGGACCAGACCGACGAAGGCGACCGTATGCGGGTCTGCAGGCACGGCGAGGACGGCGCAGACCACGCCATCACCTATTACCGTGTGATCGACACCGCAGCGCAGAACCTCGCCTGGCTGGAGATGGAACCCTACACCGGCCGTACCCACCAATTGCGCGTCCACGCATTGCATATCGGCCACCCGATCATTGGTGACCCGAAATACTTCGACGAGGATCACAACTGGGATTTCCCGGGCGGTGTTCAGAAGCGGTTGCACCTGCATGCACGCTTCATCGATCTGCCGCACCCGAACGGTGGCCGCCTGAAGGTGACGGCGCCGCTGCCGCCGCACATGGTCCAGACCTGGAACCTGCTTGGCCTCGATCAGCGCGACGGTGACAGGGACGGCGAATGAAGCTTGTTCTGTTCGATTGCGACGGCACGCTGGTCGACAGCGCCGGGCTGATCCATGAAGTCATGCGCCACACCTTCATCGCCTTCGGCAAGCCGGAGCCGGCCGTCGAGACGACAAAGTCGATCATCGGGTTGACGCTCGACATCGCCATTGCCCGCATGGACGGCAAACCGCATGCCGATGACGAAGCGGTCGCCATGGCTGCCCATTACAAGGCGATTTTCGCTGATGTCCGCCGAGATTCTGGTTTTGGCGAGACCATGTTCGACGGCATCCGCGAAGTGCTGGATGCGCTCATCGCCCGCGAGGACGTCTGGCTCGGCGCCGTCACCGGCAAGTCGCGACGCGGGCTGGAAACCATTCTTGAAGGTCATGGGCTGAAGCCCCATTTCCTCTTCTGCCGGACGGCCGACGACTGCCCGTCAAAGCCGCATCCGGCCATGGTGACGGAATGCTGTGACGAGGCGGGCATTGCGCCGCGCGAGACCATCGTCATCGGCGATGCGATCTACGATATGCAGATGGCGAAGGCCGCTGGGGCGACCGCGATCGGTGTCGCCTGGGGTTATGCCAAGGCCGACGATCTCTGGAAGGCTGGTGCCGATGCCGTGGTCGAGCGTGCGGCCGACCTTCTGGCCTATATCCACTAGGAGCTCTTGATGCGCGACGAACTCAGCCAGGACATTTTCGGCACCTTCATTCCGGAGCCGAGCCATGAGGATCCGGTGCGCCGGGCGCAGATCCAGATGAAGCGGCCGCTGCCGAAGCGCTTCTACGAGGCCGTCGGCACCGAGGCCCGCGATGACGGCTTCTCCATTACGCTGGATGGAAAGTCCGTGAAGACGCCGGCGAAGAACCTGCTGACGCTGCCGAACCGTGAGGCCGCAGAACTCGTGGTTGCCGAATGGGCCGGGCAGGGCGAGTTCATCGACCCGGCGACCATGCCGATCACCAAACTCGCGAATACCGCCATCGATGCCGTTTCGAACAGCCTGGACGACGTGTTCCACGAGATCGTCCGTTTCGCCGGCACCGATCTGCTCTGCTACCGCGCTGACGGACCGAAGGAACTGATCGACCGTCAGTCGGCTCGCTGGGATCCTTTGCTTGCTTGGATATCGACTGCGCACGGCGCGCGCTTCATCCTTGTCGAAGGCGTGATGCATCAGGAACAGCCACAGGAGGCAATCGGCGCCTACGCTCGGGCGCTGGAGCGCTACCGCGATCCCTTCCAGATCTCCTGCCTCAACGTGGTGACGACGCTGACGGGTTCGGCTGTGCTGACACTTGCCTTTGCCGAGGGTGCCTTCGATCTGGACGATGTCTGGTCGCTTGCCCATCTCGACGAGGACTGGACGATCGAGCATTGGGGTTCCGATGCCGAGGCCGAAGCGCGTCGTGAGGCCCGTTACGGCGAGTTCGCATCGGCAGCGTCACTCTTCGCGGTCCTTCAGGCAGCAAGTTAACTCTACACTAACCATAAATGGCGAATTCTCGGGCAGGTTCAGAATCACCTGTCCGGGGTCCTTATGTTCGCTCGCAGCCTTCGCATCGCCGTCGCCATGGGCTTCGCCCTGCTGCTCGCTTCCTGCTCCGTCTTTTTCGGGCGCAGCATTGACCGTCCGTTGGTTTACTACGTCCGCAACGTGACGGTCATGGCCGATGCACGCATCCCGCTCGACCTCATTGAAAGCGTCGATCGCCGCGTCTCTGCCGCGATTGCGGCGACGCGCCCGCCCGCGGGTGCCGAGCGCGTCGTGCTTCTGGTCAAAATCGATCGCCTTGGATTTGGGGAGGGCGCCCGTCGCCGCCTCGCTCAGGCTGACTTTACCGTGACTGCTGTTTCGGTCGAAACCGGCGAGCCGGTCGCCAAGGGAAGCTTCAGGGTGAACGGCCCGACCGACGACCCGCGCTGGGCCCGTCAGGCGCTTGCCGAAGAACTCGCGGCCCGCATCCGCTTTGCCTTCTCGCTGACCACGCCGCGTGTCCGCAAGGCCCAGCAGCCGCGAACCATATCAACGCGGCTCGCTTCGGAGCCACCGCCGGTGATCGTGCCGAATGCTCGGGTGGAATCGCCACGCGCCGCCCCGGTGGTGCGGCAGGCGGCGCCGCAAAACTCGTCCGTTATGGCTGTGCCGGAGACGGCTGTTCCTCCGCCACCGCGCGAAATGGCCGCGCCGCCGGTCGCCGACGTGCAGACACCTCGGCCCGCAGCCCCGGCCCAGCCTGCGCGTCGCGCTGCCGACATCGGCCAGGGCACGCCGGTCGAACAGGGAGCCGTGGGTGCCATTCGCCTGCGGCCGGATTGCGACCCCGCCGTCACGCCGGACTGCTCCACGAGCCCTTGATCGGCCCTCGGGCGCAATGACGCAGCTCTGCGCCGCAGCTGTGATTGACTCGGCTTCGACCTCGGCCTAATCCTCATGATGGATGGTTTCCGAACGGCAGAGATGTTGTCCGGAGAGCAAAAGGGAATGCGAAGGCGTGGACCCCAACCGGGCACGCCGAACGCAGCCGACCCCGCGACTGTATTGCAGCGAGGGTTCTCCATCCGCTTTGTCGTTGAACGAGTGACGGGTCGCAGGGTGCGACCGGCTCGCCAGAACGGCAGGACGGAAAAGCCACTGGGGTGGCAACGCGATCAGCCGGGGCAGGACGCCTCTTTTTCTACGAATCGTCCGCTCTTTCGTGTTGCCGCAAACCCTGGGAAGGCGAGGAGAACCCGACGGTCCTTTCGAGGATCACGACCTGCGAGCCAGGAGACCTGCCATCCACGGGCATGGTGCCCACACTGGGGAGGTCTCCCCGTTGCCAGCACGGAGGTTGTCGTGGCGACGTTCTGCATCCGCGGGTCCTTTGCGCCCCGCCGGTGCCGGTCCGCATGCGCGGACGCGGCATCGATTGTTTTCTTGTGCATGCTGAAGGCATGCACCGCTGGCCGTCTGCGCGCGGTCGAAGGTCATGGCGCACCATGACCGCATCCAATTCCCCATCCATCCTCGTTCTCGGCGGTGCGCGCTCGGGCAAGTCGCGTTTCGCCGAAACAACGGCGCGCAACACCGGCCTAGATCGCGTTTATCTGGCCACGGGCCGCGCCTGGGACGACGAGATGCGCGCCCGCATCGAGACCCACAAGGCCGACCGTGCCGATGACGGCTGGACGACGCATGAGGAGCCGCTGGATCTCGTCGGTGCACTGAAGACGCTCGACAAGCCCGAGCGGGTGATCCTCGTCGACTGCCTGACGCTCTGGGTCACCAATCTGATGATGGAAGAAGGCCGTGACGTCGACGCGGATGGCGCCGAACTCGCTGCAATCCTCGGAGAACTCCACGCCACCGTCATCTTCGTCTCCAATGAAGTCGGCCTCGGCATCGTGCCCGAAAACAAGATGGCCCGCGCCTTCCGCGACCATGCCGGCCGTCTCCACCAAGCCATCGCCGCCGAGGCGGCTGAAGTCTATTTTATCGCGGCGGGTTTGCCGTTGAAAATGAAGGGTTGAACCATGTTGCAGCAAAAGATCCCCGCCACCGTCATCACCGGCTTTTTGGGGGCAGGCAAGACCACCATCATCCGTAACATGCTGATGAATGCCGGCGGCAAGAAGATCGCGCTGATCATCAACGAATTCGGCGACCTCGGCGTCGACGGTGATGTCTTGAAGGGCTGCGGCGCCGACAATTGCACCGAAGATGACATCATCGAACTCACCAATGGCTGCATCTGCTGCACGGTCGCCGACGACTTCGTACCGACCATGCTGAAGCTGCTTGAGCGCGACGTGAAGCCTGACCATATCGTCATCGAGACCTCGGGTCTGGCGCTGCCGCAGCCGCTGGTCGCTGCCTTCAACTGGCCGGATATCCGCACGCGTGTGACCGTCGATGGCGTCGTGACCGTGGTCGATAGTGCCGCCGTCGCCGCTGGCCGTTTTGCCGACGACCATGACGCGGTCGCCGCCCAGCGCGCCGAGGACGACAATCTCGATCACGAAAGCCCGATCGAAGAACTCTTCGAGGATCAGCTGACCTGCGCCGACCTCATCGTCCTCAACAAGGCCGACCTCCTGGACGCTGCCGGTATCGCTGCCGTGCGCGCGGAAGTCACGGGCCGCACCAGCCGTAAGCCTTCGATGATCGAGGCGAAGAACGGCGAAGTGCCCTCGCTCGTCCTGCTCGGCATCGGTGCAAGCACAGAAGACGACATCGAAAACCGCAAGTCGCATCACGAGATGGAGCACGAGGCGCTGCATGCCTCGGGCGAAGACCACGACCATCACCACGATCACGACGAGTTCGAAAGCTTCGTCCTGAAGCTCGGCGCGATCAAGGACGCTTCCGATTTCATAGACCGCCTGAAGCCTGTTATCGAGAAGCATGACATCCTGCGTTTGAAGGGCTTCATCGACGTGCCGGGCAAGCCGATGCGCCTTGTCATCCAGGCCGTCGGCACCCGCATCGAAACCTATTTCGACCGTCCCTGGACAAGCGCCGAAAAGCGCGAGACGCGTATCGTCGTCATCGGCCTGCATGAATGGGATTTCGGTGCCGTGGTCGAGGACGTCCAGGCAGCGGCTGGCTGATCCATGCATCTGCTCCTTGCCCAAAAGGGATCGATCAGCGACGGCGACGAGGCGATCGATCTCGGCCAGACGCCGGGGGATGTACTGTTTCTCTCTGCGGCGGACACGGAGCTTGCGGCAATAGCCGCAGCTGTCGAGGCGAGGGGCGAACAGGTGGTTCGCTGGCGGCTTGCCAGCCTGATGACGCTGAAGCATCCGATGTCGGTCGATACCTATATCGAGCGCACGGCGCGGCATGCGCGGCTGATCGTGGTGCGGGCTCTGGGTGGGGCTAGCTACTTCCACTATGCGCTGGAAGCGCTACATGCCTCAGCCCGCCGCAGCGGTACGGCAATCGTTGTGTTGCCTGGCGATGACAAGCCGGACGAGGGGCTAGCACCGTTCCAGGCTTGCGTTGATGACGACCGGCAAGCGCTCTGGACCTATCTCACCGAAGGCGGGGCGGGCAATGCCTCGGCCTTCGTCTCCTATGCTGAGGCTATGCTGGGTGGGGACGAACGTCCGGAACCGGCGCGTCCACTGCTGAAAGCTGGCATCTGGTGGCCGGGCAGGGGCGTGATTGGGGTCGAGGAATGGGAGAGGCTCGCGTTCCTGGCGCGCCCCTCTGACCTGCCGGCCATCTCCCCTACAAGGGGGGAGAGCAGCGTTGCGGCCGGCGGCATGCCTCCTTCTCCCCGTTCACGGGGAGAAGGTGCCCGCAGGGCGGATGAGGGGCGAACCTCTGCGCAAGACCAGCCCCTCACCCTGACACTCTCCTTGGCTGCAGGGGGAGGCAATGTCGCCCCCCTCTGCTTCTATCGCGCCCTCGTACAGAGCGGCGAAACGGCACCCGTCGAAGCCATGGTCGAAGCCTTGAAGGCTGAGGGACTGATCCCGCTACCGGTCTTCGTCTCGAGCCTCAAGGATCAGGTCTCGGTCGATACGCTCCGCGCCATCTTCGACCGATTCCCGCCATCTGTTGTCATCAACACCACCGGTTTCGCCGTCTCGACGCCTGGCGCGGAAAAGCCGTCGACGGTGTTGGACGAAACAGGTGCCGTGGTCCTACAGGCAATCCTCTCATCCTCGCCCCGCACCACCTGGGAGAGTTCGAGCCAGGGCTTGAGCGCCCGCGATCTGGCGATGAGCGTCGCTTTGCCGGAAGTCGATGGCCGGGTGCTGACCCGCGCCGTCTCCTTCAAGTCCAAGGCGCGCTTTGACGAGCGGGTCGAGGTAAATCTGGTCAGCCACGAGCCGGATGCCGGCCGCATGCGTTTCGTCGCCGAACTGGCGGCGAACTGGGCGAAGCTCCGGGCAACTGATCCCGCCGACCGCCACGTGGCGCTTGTTATGGCCAATTACCCGAACCGCGACGGACGTCTCGGCAATGGCGTCGGACTGGATACGCCAGCCGGCACGATCGAGGTCATGCGCGCCATGCGCGACGCGGGTTATGACATTGCCGATCTACCCGCCGATGGTGACGCGCTGATGCAGACCCTGATGGCAGGCCCTACGAATGCTGCGAACGACGGACGGGTCATTCGCGAACGTCTTTCCATCAGCGATTACATAAAGTTGTTCGATGATCTTCCCAAAGAAGTTCAGGAGCGCGTAACCGCGCGCTGGGGTGCCCCGGAGGCCGATCCCTTTCACCTGGAAGGTGCCTTTGCGCTGCCGCTGATGCGCTTCGGCAAGCTCATGATCGGCATCCAGCCGGCGCGTGGCTACAACATCGATCCCAAGGAAACCTATCATGCCCCGGACCTCGTGCCGCCGCATGGCTATCTTGCCTTCTACGCCTTCCTGAGGCGTGAATTCGGCGCTCAGGCGCTCATCCACATGGGCAAACACGGCAATCTCGAATGGCTGCCGGGCAAGGCGCTGGCACTGTCGGAAACTTGTTTCCCCGAAGCCGTCTTCGGCCCATTGCCGCATCTCTATCCCTTCATCGTCAACGATCCCGGCGAGGGCACGCAGGCCAAGCGCCGCAGCTCCGCCGTCATTATCGACCACCTGACGCCACCGCTGACGCGTGCCGAGAGTTATGGGCCGCTGAAGGATCTTGAGGCGCTGGTCGACGAATACTACGAAGCCTCGGGCGGCGATCCACGCCGTCTGGTGCTGCTGAAGAAGCAGATCCTGGAGCTGATCACCGATATCGGCCTCGACCAGGACGCCGGCATCGCCAAGGGCGAGGCAGACGAGACGGCACTGGAAAAGCTCGACGCGTATCTATGTGACCTCAAGGAAATGCAGATCCGTGACGGGCTGCACATCTTCGGGCTCGCACCCGAAGGGCGGCTGTTGACCGATCTCGTCGTCGCGCTGGCCCGGGTGCCGCGTGGGCAGGGTGATGGCGGCGATGCCAGCCTGCAGCGGGCGATCGCAGGGGATCTGCTGAAGACCGAAGGCTTCGATCCCCTCGACTGCGTCATGTCCGCCCCTTGGACAGGCCCCACGCCCGCGATCCTCGCCGATCTCACCGAAGCCCCCTGGCGTACCCACGGCGACACCGTGGAACGGATCGAGTTACTAGCTGCGCAGTTGGTCGCCGGAGAGATCGCCTGCCCAGATGACTGGCCGTGCACCCGCGCCGTGCTCGCCGAGATCGAGACCCGCCTGAAACTCGCCGTCGTCTCCTCCGGCCCCGCCGAGATCGATGGCCTGCTCAAGGGCCTCGCCGGCCAATTCGTTTCCCCTGGCCCCTCAGGCGCGCCAACGCGCGGTCGACCGGACGTGCTGCCGACGGGCCGCAACTTCTACTCTGTCGACAGCCGCGCCGTGCCGACGCCGGCGGCCTATGAACTTGGCAAGAAATCCGCAGAGCTCCTGATCCAGCGTTACGTGCAGGATCACGGCGAATGGCCTGTTTCCTTCGGCATCACCGCCTGGGGCACGTCAAATATGCGCACCGGTGGCGATGACATCGCGCAGGCCCTGGCGCTCATCGGTGTCAAGCCGCTTTGGGACATGGCCTCGCGGCGCGTTACCGGCTTCGAAGTGATCCCCATGGCCTTGCTGGGACGGCCGCGAGTCGATGTGACGCTCCGCATCTCCGGTTTCTTCCGCGATGCCTTCCCCGAGCAGATCGCGCTTTTCGACAAGGCGGTGCGTGCGGTGGCCAGCCTCGACGAGGACGAGGGTGACAACCCGATTGCAGCACGGGTCAGGGCCGAAACTGAGGTACTGATCGCCGAAGGGCTGGACGAAAAGCAGGCCGCCCGCCGCGCCGGCTACCGCGTCTTCGGTTCCAAGCCTGGCGCCTATGGGGCTGGACTGCAGGCATTGATCGACGAGAAGGGCTGGAATGACCGTGCCGACCTCGCCGAGAGCTATCTCGTCTGGGGCGGTTACGCCTATGGTGCTGGCGAGGAGGGCAAGGCGGAACGCGGGCTGTTCGAGGAACGCCTGCGCTCGGTCCAGGCCGTGGTACAGAACCAGGACAACCGCGAGCACGACCTGCTCGATAGCGACGACTACTACCAGTTCGAAGGCGGTATGACGGCGGCGATCGAGCATGTCGCAGGCGTCAGGCCCAAGGTCTATCACAACGACCATTCGCGGCCGGAAAAGCCTGTCATCCGCAGCCTTGAGGAAGAGATCGGCCGTGTCGTGCGTGCCCGTGTCGTCAACCCGAAATGGATCGAAGGCGTCATGCGCCACGGCTACAAGGGTGCCTTCGAGATGACCGCGACCGTCGACTATATGTTCGCCTTTGCCGCAACGACGGGTGCCGTCCGCGATCACCATTTCGAAGCCGTCTACCAGGCCTTCATTCTGGACGAGCGCGTGCGCGACTTCATGGCAGAAAAGAATGCCCCGGCGCAGAGGGAACTCGCCGACCGCTTGATCGAGGCGATCGAGCGCGGCCTGTGGACGCCGAAGAGCAACTCAGCCAAATTCACCTTGAGCGAACTTGCTGAGGGAGAGTTGCATGTCTGACGTTCAACAGAGTGACCCGATGGCCTTGCGGGGGCATTGCCTGTGTGGAGGTGTGCGCTTCCGTACCTCTGGACCCGTCCGCAGCTCTGGTCATTGCCATTGCGAGAGCTGCCGCAGGGCTGCCTCTTCGCCTGTAACGACCTTCTTCACCGTTCCGCGCGACAGCACGCGCCTCGAAGGAGATAGTCTGCACTTTTACGCCTCATCCCCGGGTGTGCGGCGCGGCTTCTGCAGCCGTTGCGGGTCGCCCATGTCATTCGAGACTGAGCGACGGCCTGATGATATCGATTTCTATGTCGCGAGCCTTGATGATGGGCTTTCCGTAGCGATCCGAGAGCACTGGCACTGGGACGAGCGCGTCGACTGGCTCAACATAGTGGACGACTTGCCAAAGGGGCAAGGTGGCGTCTCTTGAAGACGGGCCGCGGTCACCGTTGTAGTAAACCGCAAGCCATCTAATTCGCAAAAGAATTCAATACTTCCGGGAGTACGACATGACTGAGGAAACGATTGCCACCGGCGAGACCGATCTCGCCCGCCATGCGGAAAAGATGGCCAAGAAGAAGGCCGCCCGTGACAAGATCATGGCGACCAAGACCGGCGAAAAGGGCCTGATCATCGTCCATACCGGCAAGGGCAAGGGCAAGTCCTCTGCTGCCTTCGGCATGATTTTCCGGCACATCGCACACGGCAAGAAATGCGCCGTGGTCCAGTTCATCAAGGGCGCCATGTCAACAGGCGAACGGGACATGATCCTCAAGCATTTCTCGGAGCTGTGCGACTTCCACACCATGGGTGAAGGCTTCACCTGGGAAACCCAGGACAAGGCGCGCGACATTGCGATGGCGCAGGCCGCCTGGGAGAAGGCCAAGGAATTGATCCGCGATCCCTCGAATTCCATGGTGCTGCTCGATGAGGTGAACATTGCCATCCGCTACGACTACATCGATCTTGCGGAGATGCTGGCATTCCTGGCGACAGAGAAGCCGCCGATGACCCATGTCGTCTTGACCGGCCGCAACGCTAAGGACGAGTTGATTGAACTTGCCGATCTCGTGACGGAGATGGAACTGGTGAAGCATCCCTTCCGCTCGGGCATCAAGGCTCAGATCGGCGTGGAGTACTGAACCTCAGACCCCGATCCACACCCGGATCGGGTTGGTCGGGTCGGCAAGTAGGCGGATGGCAAGCGCCACGCAGGTGACGACCAGCAGCGGCTTGATGATCTTGGCGCCCTTGCGCATGGCGAAACGCGAACCGGTCTGGGCGCCGAGGAACTGGCCGACGCCCATCAGGAGGCCGACTTTCCAGAGCACCACGCCGCTGGCGACGAAGATCAGGAAGGCGCCGAGATTGGAGCCGAGGTTCAGAAGCTTCGTATGCGCCGTCGCCTTCAGCATGCCGAAGCCGGCAAGCGAGACGAAGGCGAGCATGAAGAACGAGCCGGTGCCGGGACCGAAGACGCCGTCATAGAGGCCGATCAGCGGCACAAGCGTCACGCCGAAGACGAAGGGCGTCATGCGCTGATGGCGGTCTTCGTCGGAAATGTTCGGCTTCAGCGCAAAATAGAGCGCGATGGCAACCAGCAGGAAGGGCATGAGCACACGCAGCACGTCGCCTGGCACCACCGTTGCGATCAGGGCACCGATGGCACCACCGATCACCGCCATGACAGCCATCGGCAGCTGCTTCCTCAGATCCACGTGACCTTTGCGCGCATAGGCGAGCGTTGCCGACCCTGCGCCGAACATCGACTGCAGCTTGTTGGTGCCCAGCGTTTCCAGCGGCGGAATGCCGGCAATCAGCATCGCGGGAATGGTGATCAGCCCGCCGCCACCCGCAATCGAATCGATGAAGCCGGCGATGAAGGCGGCAATGAACAGCAGCAGCAAAGCTTGGAAAGCGAGATCGGCCACGGGGAGACTCGTGAAGGGTGAGGGAAGGTGGCGCTCTTGTGGACCAAACGCCTCGGCTGCGCAACCTTGCGAGAGCGTGTCGTGCAGGTCGCACAAGGGACATTCTGTGAACTGCCGCTTCCGTCACATAAAGCGCCGCAATCCGGTTTGACCGTTTGATAAGGCTTCGATAAAGCTCGTGGTAATGTGCGACGGCGCCTGTTCGACAGGCTGGAAATAGTCCGGTGCGGCCGACCCAATCAGGGGGCCAATTCCGGAGCTGTCCCAAAGGCCATGGACCGTGCCGAAAGGCGCGATAAGTCCGGCGCTTCGTACAGGCAGAAAGAACGAAGCAGGGAGGCCTTGTATCATCATGGCGGAAAAACTCGGAATCATGGTCTGCGGCCACGGCAGCCGCAATCAGAACGCAGCGAAGGAATTCGCCGTGATTGCAGAGGCGCTGCGCGCCCGCAATCCGCACATGCCGGTCGAATATGGCTATCTCGAATTCTGCAATCCGGTGATTTCAGCCGGTCTCGACAGCCTGCGCGAACAGGGCGTGACCCGCGTGCTTGCGGTCCCCGGCATGCTGTTTGCCGCAGGCCACGCGAAGAACGACATCCCTTCGGTGCTCAACACCTACCAGGCGCAGCACAAGGATTTCGTCATCAATTACGGCCGTGAGCTCGGTATCGACCTGAAGATGATCCGCGCCGCCGGCGACCGCATCCAGACGGCTGTCGACGAGGCGAACGATACCCTTGGTTTCGTCGACAAACACGAGACGCTGCTGATGGTGGTCGGTCGCGGCTCGTCCGATCCGGACGCCAACTCCAACGCCACCAAGGTCATGCGCATGCTCTGGGAAGGCATGGGGTTCGGTTGGGGCGAGACCTGCTATTCGGGCGTGACCTTCCCGCTGGTCGAGCCGGGTCTGACCCATGCTGCAAAGCTGGGCTACAAGCGCATCGTCGTCTTCCCCTATTTCCTCTTCACTGGCGTCCTGGTGAAGCGCATCTACAGCTATACCGACGAGGTGGCAGCGCGCTATCCGGAGATCCAGTTCGTCAAGGCGAGCTACCTGAACGACCACCCGCTGGTGCTCGATGCCTTCCAGGATCGCGTCAGGGAGATCCTCGAGGGTGCCGCTGTGATGAACTGCCAGATGTGCAAGTATCGCGAACAGGTGCTCGGATTCGAAGCGGATGTCGGCCAGCCGCAGGAGAGCCACCACCACCATGTGGAGGGTATCGGCGGTGGCCTGGAAAACTGTCCCTGCAAGGGCGATTGCGATGCCTCCTGCCGCGACCCCGATTTCTGTCGCGAGCATGGTCTGCCCTGGACGCCGGTGCACAGCCATGCGGAACCGGCACCTTTGAAGCCCGTTGCCGTGGAGCCGGCCTTCGACTACGCGCCGTCGTTCACTTTGGGCGGCAAATATGCAGGCCTCAAAGACAAGACGCCGGATGCCGAACTGCAGGCCGTGATGGACGCGCCTTCCTCGGTCAAGGCGGCCCATCACGAGCATGGACCGAATTGTGGCTGCGGTCACCACGAGCATGACCATGGGCACGACCATCACCATGATGGCCATGATCATGCACATGAGCATGGCCATTCGCATGGTCACGATCATCACCATGCGCCTTATCCCCATGCCGACCATCCGCTGGGGCCGAAGTCGATGCAGAAGAAAAAGTGATGCCGCTCTTCGATCGCATCCTGATCGTCGACTGGTCCGGTGCCGGGCAACCGGTCACGGGCAAGAACTCGCTCTGGGCGTGCCTAGCCCGGCGCGAGGGCGATGGTCATGTGATCGAGTGGAACGAGAATTTCTCGACCCGTCATGCTTTCATGCAGCGCCTCGACGCGGTGGTCGGCGCAGCGGTCTCCGAGGGCCAACGCCTGCTTTGCGGCTTCGACTTCGCCTTCGGCTATCCTGCTGGCACCGCCGAGCGGCTGACAGGAGAGCCCAACTGGCGGGCCCTCTGGCGCAAGATCGCCGATGAAATCGAGGATGCGCCCGATAACCGAAACAATCGCTTCGATCTCGCCTCGCGCTGGAATGCCACCCATTTTGCCGGCGAACCACGCTTCTGGGGGCGGCCGCATCAGCATGCCTATGCCGATCTCTCCGACAAGAAGCCGCCGGCGTCGACAGAGGCCCCGCTTGCCTTTCGCAGATCTGAGCAGTTCGCCAAGGGAGCAAAGTCCGTCTGGCAACTGACCTACAATGGTTCCGTCGGCAGCCAGACACTGCTCGGGATCGCACGCCTGTCGCGCTTCCTCGACGAAAGCGGCCACGGTGAAAACATCGCCGTCTGGCCCTTCGAGACCGGTTTTGCTGCCTCATTCGAACAGCCCGTCGTCTTTGCCGAGATCTATCCCTCGCTCTTCACGTTGGCCTCTCGGGACGAGGTGAAGGACCAGGCGCAGGTCCGCACCGTCGCCGAGGCCTTTGCAGGCTTCGATGCGGATGGCCGACTTGCAATGCTTCTGGATCGTCCGCCAATGCTGTCAGACGAGGAGGTCGCGACATCGCTTGCTGAGGAGGGCTGGGTGCTCGGCATCGGGCATCGGGAACTTGCGACGGAGCTGGCCGCATGACCGGTTCTCTGGACTACATCCGCAACCCCGATGAAATATACCGCCAGTCCTTCGCCACCATTCGCGAGGAGGCAGCACTCGACCGCTTCCCGACCGTTCTGCAGCCGCTGGTCATCCGTCTCATCCATGCCTGCGGCATGGTCGATCTCGCCGATGATGTCAGGTGGTCCGAAGGCGCTTTCGAGGCCGGTGCTGCAGCGCTTGAAAAGGGTGCCCCGGTTCTTGTCGATGTGGAGATGGTCCGCCACGGCATCATCCGCCGCCTGCTGCCGGCCGAGAACGAGATACTTTGCCTTCTGAACGACGAGCGCGTGCGCCCGAAGGCAGAGGAAATCGGCAATACCCGCTCGGCCGCACAGGTCGACCTCTGGGATGAACATCTTGCCGGCGCAGTGGTCGCGATCGGCAATGCGCCGACGGCGCTCTTCCGCCTGCTGGAACGCATCGATGCCGGCGCGCCCAAGCCGGCCATCATCCTCGGTTTTCCCGTCGGCTTCGTGGGGGCCGCTGAAAGCAAGGACGAACTGATCGCCCATTCCAGAGGCATTCCCTACATCGCCGTGCGCGGTCGTCGGGGCGGCTCGGCCATGGCATCGGCTGCTGTCAATGCCCTGGCAGGAGGGCTCGGCACCAATGTCTAACGCGCTGCACACCCCCTGGCTCACCATCATCGGCATCGGCGACAACGGGCTGGAAAGCCTCACCCCCGAGGCGCAGGCGATCGTCTGGCAGGCGGAAACGCTTGTTATCGGCGAACGACTCGATGCGGTGATCGATGGGTCAAACCTGCCCGATCTGAAGCGTATCCTCACCTGGGGCGCCGGTTTTCGCGAGACGCTGACCGAAATCCTGAAACTGCGTGGCACGCCCGTAACGATACTGGCCACCGGCGACCCCATGCATTTCGGCATCGGCGCGACGCTTCGGCGCTATGTGGCGGCTGACGAAATGTTCGTGCTGCCGAGCCCGTCCGCCTTTTCGCTCGCCGCTGCCCGGCTTGGCTGGCCGCTGCAATCGGTGACGCAGATCTCGCTGCATGGCCGCCCGCTCGCCTTCCTCAACCGGCATGTCACGCCGCGCGCCCGCATCCTGGCGCTGACCTCGGACGCCTCTACCGTCCAGGCCGCGGCCGTACTGCTCGCCGAGCGCGGCTTCGGCGCTTCCGTGCTGCAGGTGCTGGAACATATGGGCGGCACGCAAGAGCGTATCCTGCGCATGACAGCGCTCGAAATGGCCGAGACATGCCCCGTCATCTCGGATTTCAACACGCTGGCCATCGACTGCGCCTGGGACGGTCCGTTGCTGTCACCTGTGCCGGGCCTGCCCGATGACGCCTTCCGTCACGACGGGCAGCTCACCAAACGCGAGATCCGCGCGGCGACCCTTGCCCAGCTTGCGCCCTTTCCGAATGCCCGTCTCTGGGATGTCGGCGCCGGCTGTGGTTCGATTGCGATTGAATGGATGCGTGCTGGCATGGGCGCCAGAGCAATCGCGATCG
This sequence comes from Rhizobium sp. R86522, assembly GCF_042466255.1. Classification (NCBI taxonomy): domain Bacteria; kingdom Pseudomonadati; phylum Pseudomonadota; class Alphaproteobacteria; order Hyphomicrobiales; family Rhizobiaceae; genus Rhizobium; species Rhizobium sp. R86522. Next base: position 1,767,258 of record NZ_JAXHBX010000001.1, on the reverse strand, counting down.
AGGCGAAACCCGAGCGGCTGGCGATGATCCGCGAGAATGCCGAAATTCTCGGCGTGCCCGACCTCGAAATCGTCGAAGGCGACGCGCCGGCGGTGCTGTCGGGCCTGAAAACACCTGACGTGATCTTCATCGGCGGCGGCATCAGCGGCGAGGGGCTCTTCGAGGCCTGCTGGGCAGCGCTTCCTCCCGGCGGACGGCTGGTCGCCAATGCTGTTACGATCGAAGGCGAGGCTAAACTCGTAGATCTGCGCAGCCGCCATGGCGGTGATCTCTCACGGATTCAGGTGGCGCGGGCGGCCCCGGTTGGTCGCTATTGTGGCTGGAAGTCGCTGATGCCGGTGACGATGTGGACGGTCGTGAAGGGAGAGGGCGCATGAGTTTGAACCTTGGCCCCTCATCCACCCTTCGGGCACCTTCTCCCCGCAGGCGGGGAGAAGGCCATCGTGGCCGACGTCGTGCCGCCTGCTCCCCGTTCACGGGGAGAAGGTCCCGGCAGGGGGATGAGGGACACGTAGGCATTCAGGAGCAGTCCACATGACCGGTAAACTCTACGGCCTCGGCCTCGGCCCCGGCGATCCGGAGCTGCTGACGCTGAAGGCACATCGCATCCTGACGAGCTGCCCTGTCGTCGCCTATCCGGCGCCCGATACCGGCCCGAGCTTTGCCCGTCAGATCGCGGCTCCGTATCTGACCGCCGCTCAGTTGGAAGTACCGATCATCGTGCCGATGCGGGTCGAACGCTTTCCGGCCCAGGACATCTACACGAAGGCAGCCGAGACGCTGTCGCATCATCTCGACGCAGGCTCCGATGTCGCGGTCCTCTGCGAGGGGGACCCCTTCTTCTACGGCTCATTCATGTATCTTTTCGAGCGGCTCGCCGATCGTTATCCGACAGAGGTCGTGCCCGGCGTTTCCTCGATGATGGCGGCTGCCGCTGGTCTCGGACGGCCGCTTGCTGCCCGCAACGATGTGCTGACCGTGCTGCCAGGACCTCTCTCGGATCAAGAGTTAGCAGCTCGCATCGAGACCTCCGGCGCCGTCGCGATCATCAAGCTCGGCCGGCATTTCGCCCGTATCCGTGCGCTGATCGAAAGCCTCGGACTGACGGCGCAGGCCGGCTATGCGGAGCGGGTCAGCCTTGCCGAACAGAAGCTCACGCCGCTGGCCGACGTGGCAGAGGACACCGCCCCCTATTTCTCGATGATCCTGATCTACAAGGGTGACGAGCGCTGGCATCCGGCACTTGCTAAAAAGCTTGGAAGCGGAGCCGCATGACGCCTGTCCTCGCATCCCCGGCCAAGCCCGTGGTCGTCATCCTAAGTGCATCAGCCGCTTCGCTGGGTCGCCGCATTGCAGCGGACATCGGCGGTGAACTGCATGGTGCTGCCGCCCGGGTCGAGGAGGCAGATCTGCGCTTTGCATCTGCCAAAGATCACGTCCAGACGCTGTTTGCCGCCGGTCGACCGATTATTGCCGTAATGGCCGCTGGCGCGCTGATCCGGCTCCTCGCGCCGCTCCTGTCCGACAAACATGCGGAACCGCCGGTGCTTGCCGTCGCCGAGGATGGTTCCTCCGTTGTGCCGCTGCTCGGCGGCCACCATGGCGCCAATGACCTCGCTCGACAAATTGCGACCGCCATCGGTGCCCATGCCGCCATCACGACAGCCGGCGATCTCAAGTTCGGGTTAGCACTTGACCAGCCACCGGAAGGTTATGTGCTGGTCAATCCCGAGAGCGCCAAGCTGGTGATGGCCGAGCTCGTGGTCGGCGCTGGCGCCCGGCTCGAGGGTGAAACCGCCGCCTGGCTCACTCAATCAAGACTTCCATTTCAGCAAGAGGCCCGTGTGACGCTCTCCGTGACCGACCAACAGAAGACCGCAGGCGAGCTCGAACTCGTCTATCACCCCAAGACGCTGGTGCTCGGCATGGGCTGCGAGCGGCATGCAAAGCCGGAAGAGGCCATCGCGCTTGCCGAGGAAGCGCTCGCAAAGGGTGGTTTCGCGCGGGAAAGCCTGGCGGCCGTCTGCTCGATCGACCTGAAGGCGGATGAGACGGCGATCCATGCGGTGGCCGCCCATTTCGGCGTGCCGGCCCGCTTCTTCAGCGCAGCCGCGCTCGAAGCCGAGGCACCGCGTCTGAAGAACCCGTCTGAGGTCGTCTTTGCCGAAGTCGGCTGCCACGGTGTGGCCGAAGGGGCAGCGCTTGCGGCCGTCGGCGCGTCTGGCGAACTCGTTGTCGAGAAGATCAAATCCAAGGGGGCCACAGCCGCGATTGCGAGGGCTGCTGATATCATTGACCCGAAGACAACAGGCCGTGCTCGAGGCACGCTCTTCGTCGTCGGTATCGGCCCGGGCTCGGAAGGCTGGCGGTCGCCCGAGGTGTCGCGCATGGTTGCGGCCTCCACCGATCTCATAGGGTATTCGCTCTATCTCGACCTGCTCGGTCCGCTCGCCGATGGCAAGACCCGCCACGATTTCGATCTCGGCAAGGAAGAAGCCCGCGTCGTGCATGCCATGGAGCTGGCCGGTGAGGGAAAGACGGTGGCCCTGGTCTGCTCCGGCGATGCGGGCATCTATGCCATGGCGACGCTGGTCTTCGAACTCTTCGACAAGGGCGGCATCACCGATGGCGCGAGCCGCATCGAAGTGCAGGTCTCGCCCGGTATTTCCGCGCTGCAGGCCGCTGCTGCCCGGATCGGCGCGCCGCTCGGCCACGACTTCTGCACCATCTCGCTGTCCGACCTTCTGACCCCCTGGGAACATATCCAGCGCCGGGTCAAGGCGGCGGGCGAGGGCGATTTCGTCATCGCCTTCTACAATCCCGTATCGATGAAACGCCGCACGCAGCTCGCTTATGCCCGCGACGAGTTGTTGAAATATCGCCCGGCCACGACCCCCGTAATCCTCGCCACCAATCTTGGCCGCGAGGGCGAAAACGTGCGCACCGTGCCGCTTGGCGAATTGAACGTCGACGATGTCGACATGCTGACCGTCGTGGTGGTCGGCTCGTCCGAGAGCCGGACTGTGACGACCGGCGACGGCAAGACCTGGGTCTACACGCCGCGTGGTTATTCGGGCAAGGCAGACAGTGGCATGAAGGGAATTGAAGCATGACCGTCTATTTCATCGGCGCCGGCCCCGGAGCCCCCGATCTGATCACTGTGCGCGGCCTGCGGCTCATCGAGCGCTGCCCGGTCTGCCTCTATGCCGGCTCGCTGGTGCCGGAGGAGATCGTCGCGGCGGCACCCGAGGATGCGATCGTCAAGGATACGGCGCCCATGCATCTCGACGAGATCGTCGCAGATATGGTGTCCGCCCATGCGCGCGGCGAGGATGTAGCCCGTGTGCATTCCGGCGATCCCTCGATCTATGGCGCGATCGCCGAACAGATGCGCCGTCTTGATGCGCTGGGTATTCCCTATGACGTCGTCCCCGGCGTGCCGGCCTTTGCTGCGACGGCAGCGCGGTTGAAGACCGAATTGACCCTGCCGGAGATCGCCCAGACGGTCATCGTCACCCGCACCGAGATGAAGGCATCGTCCATGCCGGAATTCGAAACGCTGGAGATCCTCGGCAAATCCCGGGCTACGCTTGCGATCCACCTTTCGATCCGCAATCTCGCACATATCCGGGACACACTGACCCCCTATTACGGCGAGGATTGCCCCGTGGTGATCGCCTATCGCTCCACCTGGCCAGACGAACTCTTCATCCGCACGACCCTGAAGGACATGGCGGAAGAGGTACGCAAGGCGAAGATCACGCGGACCGCACTGGTGCTGGTCGGCAAGGTCTTCGGTCATGTCGAATTCCGCGACAGCGATCTCTACAATTCGGATTTCAGCCATGTCTTGAGAAACGTCGGCAAAAAGAAGAAGGCAGCCGGCTGATACCCGGTCTTCCCGCCGTCACGCTTCAGGTCTATCGTCCGACGCGCTCGGCGGACGCCGAACAACAACAACAAAAAAAGGATTTCTTCCATGCACAAGGTCATCTTCGATACGGATCCCGGCGTCGACGACGCCATGGCGCTCCTCTTCCTGCACCATCATCCGGAGATCGACCTCCTCGGTATCACCACCGTGTTCGGAAATGCCGAGATCGACATCACGACCCGCAACGCGCTGTACCTGAAGCGTGAATGGAAGATCGATGCCCCCGTTTCACGCGGCGCCGGCGAAACCTTCATTCCGCATCGCGTCAGCCACGAGCCGCCGAAATTCATCCATGGCGATGACGGGCTCGGCAACATCGGCGTGCCCGAGGTGACGGACGTCCATCCCGATCCGCGTCCAGCCCACCGCTTCATCGTCGAAACGGTCCGTGCCAATCCGGGCGAGGTGACGATCGTTGCCGTTGGCCGCATGACCAATCTCGCCAATGCGCTGAAAGAAGACCCCGAGATCGTCAATCTGGTGAAGGAGATCGTCATCATGGGCGGCGCCTTCGACGTCAACGGCAACGTGACGCCGGCGGCCGAAGCCAACATCCACGGTGACCCGGAAGCGGCAGACGTGGTGATGACCGCAAGGTGGCCTGTGGTGGTCGTCGGCCTGGATGTCACCATGCAGACGGTGATGACGCGTTCGCAGCTCGCCGACATCAGGGACGCCGCCGGCACCAGCCGCGCGCGCCTGCTCTTCGACCTCTCGCAGTTCTACATCGATTTCTACGAGGGCCTGGTCGATGACGGCATGGTCGTGCATGACAGCTGCGCCTGCGTCTATGTCGTCGCACCGGAACTCTTCAAGACCCGCAGCGGCGTCATCCGTGTGGTCTGCGGCGGCATTGCCGATGGCCAGACGATCCAGAAGCCGGATGGTCGCGGATTCGGTCCCTCCGACTGGGATGGTGACCTGCCGAGCCAGAAGATCTGCACCGAGATCGATGCGCCGGCTGTATTGAAGCTGATCCACGATGTGATCGTGGCCGTCCGCGAAGACTGAGCAGCAGCGCCGAGCAGACAAAGAAAAACCCCGGATCTGGGAGGAGATCCGGGGTTTTTCTATTTGGGATCCGACCGAAGCCGGGACCAATCAGCCGTTGACGGCGTGACGGGCAACGCGACGGATGTCTTCGCGGCCGATGCCGAGGTCACGCAGTTCGCGGTCCGACATGCGGCCGAGTTCGGTGATGGTCTGACGATACTTGCGCCAGTTGTTGAGCGAGCGAGCGATGTTCATGGGGTCTACCTCTTTGGTGGTTTGGACCCGTCTGTGGGCCCCTTCGAATTTGTTGATCTGAATATATGCTGCAATGCGAAATCATTGAAGACATAATGCGGCAGAGCACCCATGCGCTCTACGCATATCGATCGATTTAACCCATTGTTAACTGGTGATTTTTTGTGCGTTTGCCTCAGATCCCATCTTGCATTGCATTCGTGCAGGTCACGCGGCAGCCCGCAACGCAAGGCAGTCAGAAGTGGGGGGAGAAGACAAAAAAATAACGCTCACCGGGGGAGGAGGTCCGGTGAGCGTCATTTTTGCAGACCAACGACTGGGAGGAGGAGTGTCGTTGGCCAATCGATCCCGCTCTGGGAGGAGGAGTGAGCGGGTCGAAGAAGAAGCGCCAGAAGTTCCGTCGCTCTGTTGAGAATGAATATAGGCGACACGTACGACTTTGTGCAGTGCAAAAAGAGCATGGAAGGCATGCGGTTATTGCATGGGCGGCTGGCCTCGTTGCTCCCTGTGCCTTGCGGCTTGTTTTTCTACCTGTGTCGTTTCAGATTGCCTTCGAATTCAAGGGGGCAGGCAGATGTACAGAGGCAGGTTGAAACGCGACCTCGACGACTGGGTCAAGCGGGGGCTGATCGACGCCGCCGCGGCCGCAAGGCTGCTCGATGACGTGGATCGCCGCGGCTCGGGCTTCAGCATCGGGTCGATCCTGTCGATGTTCGCAGCTGTCCTGATCGCGGCCTCTCTGTTGATGCTGATCGCGGCCAACTGGGAACTGATTCCCCGACTGATCAAGGTCGCCGGCATCATCGGTCTGATCTGGATCTTTCATCTGGCGGCACTGCTTGCCAGGAGCCGCGGCGCCGACCGCATTGCGGCGGCCTCCCTTGTTCTGGGGTCTGCGGCCTTCGGTGGGGCGATCGCGCTGATCGGCCAGCTGTATCACCTCTCGGGCGATACCTTTTCAGCCATGTTCCTGTGGTTTTCGGTGACCGCCGTTTCGGCGGCCCTTTTCCGGTCGGGCGCGCTGACCGTGGTGACCGGTGTGCTCGCACTCGTCACTTTCGGCGGCGGTTTCGACAGTTTCGGTTGGGATGTCGGTAGCCATGGCCTTTGGGCCTGGTGGCCGCCATTCGGTGCGGCCTTGGTCTTTGGCCTGTCGCGCTGGACGGCCCCGAACCGAGCCAAGCATTTCGGCTACATGCTTCTCCTCGCCTGGATCTGGTGGATGGTCATACTTGAGCGGGGCGAGCTCCACGCCCTCGTCGTGGCCGTCGTCGCGACGCTTCTCTTCCTGTCACTGACGCTGCCGCGTTCGCCTCTGGTGGACCTGCATCGCAGGCTCGGCGCGTCTGCGAGCTTCTATACCCTGATCATAGCGATGAGCGGCTTCGCCTATGCGCAGGGAAGTGCCGTGGATGCGGTGTCTATCGCCGTGCTCGGCATCATCATTTTGGCGCTCTCGATTGCCGCCATCGCCCTGGATGGTCGTGACAATGGCGCGGTGCGTTTGCTTGCCTACGGGGCATTCGCGGCGGAAATTCTCTACCTCTCCTACGAGACGATCGACAGCATTCTCGGCACGTCCGCCTTCTTCCTCCTCTCCGGTCTCGTGGTTGCGGTACTTGCCTTCGTGGTCATCCGCCTCGAGAAGCGCTTCTCCCGTCCTGCCGCAGAGGTGAAGTCATGATCGCTGCCAAACCCTTTGCCGCCGCTGCACTCGTCGTCGCACTCCTGCAGACGGCGATCCTCGGCTATATGATAGAGGGACGCGCGGGCATCCTGAGATCGGGAACAGAAGTGCTGTTGAAGACGGCGCCTGTCGACCCGCGTGATCTGCTGCGCGGCGACTATGTCATCCTCACCTATGACATCTCGACCATCTCAACGACCTCGGTCACCGGTCAGAAACCCGAAACTGGCGACGCTGAGCGGTTGCATGTCCGCCTGAAGCCGGGCACGGACGGATACTGGATTGTCTCGGAGGCATCCTTCGATCCGCTTCAGGCTGAAGAGGGTAGCGTGATCCTGCTTTCGATGCCTGTCACGATTTACGACTGGGAGTGGCAGAACGCGGGCAACCTGACGGTCTCCTACGGGATCGAGCGCTACTACGTGCCGGAAGGCGAGGGCAAGCCGATCGAAGATGGTCGGAACCAGGGCCGGGTTTCGGTCGCGGTTCGTATCTCGGAGACGGGGCAGGCACAGATTCGCGCCCTGATGCTCGACGGCGAGCCACTCTACGAGGAGCCGCTTTACTGAACCGCGCCACTTGCCTGCTGCAATGCCTGTGAAGTGGGTCGCGAGCGCCCTGCAATCCTGTCATTTTTCCTTTGCGTGCGGGAAAACGGGTGTTATAGAGACGCGCGCTCCGGAGGGGCCATGCGCGAATGCGACATGCGCTTTTGGACGCGGGTATGGTGAAATTGGTAGACACGCCAGATTTAGGTTCTGGTGCCGCAAGGCGTGGGAGTTCAAGTCTCTCTACCCGCACCAGCTAAGCCGCGCGGGATCGACGAGAGAACACCGAGGTGTGGCTCCTGTCAGTCCGGCGCCGTTTTGCTTGGCAGATTGTTGACGAATTGCGACGCAGCCACGTCCGGGAAAATCAATTCCGGCGTCGTGCTCAGGGAAAACACCGGCTGTCCGAGCACGGCCGCCACGACATGAAGGTAAGAACATGCAGGTTATCGAAACGCTCGCTGAAGGGCTGAAGCGCGAAATCAAGGTCATCATTCCGGCCAAGGACATGGAACAGCGCATGAATGAGCGCCTGGCCGATGTGAAGGACAAGGTCCGCATCAACGGCTTCCGTCCGGGCAAGGTGCCGACCTCCCATGTCAAGAAGATGTACGGCAAGTCGATCATGGCCGAACTCGTCAACGAGATCATCCGTGACAAGCCGTCGGCGATCCTGTCGGAGCGCGGCGAAAAGTCGGCGACCCAGCCGGAAATCGTCATGACCGAGGACGAGAAGGAAGCGGAAAAGATCCTGTCGGCCCAGGCTGACCTGGAGTTCACGCTGTCTTACGAAATCATCCCGGCGATCGAACTGAAGTCGGTCGATGGCATCAAGGTGACCCGCGAAGTCGTTGAAGTCTCTGAAGACGAGATCAACGAGCAGATCGAAAAGATCGCTGAGAGCGCCCGCACCTTCGAAGCGAAGAAGGGCAAGGCCGCTGATGGCGACCGCGTCACCATGGATTACCTCGGCAAGGTCGATGGCGAAGCCTTCGACGGCGGCAAGGACGAAGACGCAGAGCTGGTCATCGGCTCGAACCGCTTCATCCCGGGCTTTGAAGAGCAGCTGGTTGGCCTGAAGGCTGGTGACGAAAAGGTCATCACCGTAACCTTCCCGGCCGAATACCCGGCAGCCAACCTCGCTGGCAAGGAAGCTACCTTCGACATCACCGTCAAGGAAGTCGCAAGCCCGGCCAAGACCGAAATCAATGACGAACTGGCCACCAAGCTCGGCGTCGAATTGGTCGAGAAGCTGAAGGAAATCGTCCGCGGCCAGATCGAAAGCCAGTACGGCAACGTCACCCGCCAGAAGGTCAAGCGTCAGATCCTCGACCAGCTGGACGAGCTCTACAAGTTCGAGTCGCCCTCGAAGCTCGTCGATGCCGAGTTCGAGAACATCTGGCGCCAGATCAACACCGATCTCGCCCAGTCCGGCAAGACGTTTGCTGACGAAGACACGACCGAAGAAGCTGCCCGCGACGAATACCGCGCGCTTGCCGAGCGTCGCGTTCGTCTCGGCCTCGTTCTCTCCGAAATCGGCGAAAAGGCCGGCATTGAAGTGACCGAAGAAGAAATGCAGCGTTCGCTCTTCGCTCAGCTGCAGCAGTTCCCGGGCCAGGAAAAGCAGATCCTCGACTTCTTCCGCAACACGCCGGGTGCAGCCGCTTCCCTGCGCGCACCGATCTTCGAAGAGAAGGTCATCGACAAGCTGCTGGCTGAAGTCTCCGTCACCGACAAGACCGTGAGCAAGGACGAGCTCCTCGCTGACGACGCCGAAGAAGGCGACAAGCCGGCCAAGAAGGCTGCTCCGAAGAAGAAGGCTGCTGCCAAGGCTGAAGACGCTGCTGAAGGCGACGACGCTGCCCCGAAGAAGAAGGCAGCCCCGAAGAAGAAGGCCGCCGAAGGCGACGCCGAGTAATCTTCGTGCCTTCTTGAACTTGAGAGAAAGCCGTCCTTCTGGGCGGCTTTTTCGTCTTTAAGCGATGGAGACGGGGCATGCAGATCAGGCTAATTCGCAGTGCGACGCTCACTGTCGATGTGGCTGGCAGCCGGCTGCTCATCGATCCCTGGCTTGCGGCCAAGGGCGAAGGGCGCAGCTATTCCGGCCGCGCCACATCACCGCTCGTAGACCTGCCTCTGGCGGTCGAAGAACTGCTGGATGGCATCGATGCGGTCCTGATTTCGCATCTCCATTCCGACCATTTTGACGAAGCGGCACAACGGGCGCTGCCGAAGTCGATGCCGATCCTCTGCCATAGTCGCGATCAGGCGGCGATCATGGCGATGGGTTTCGAGGACGTCCGATCAATCGGGCAGGGGCTCGCGCTTGGTTCGGTCCAGATCCGCACGACGGATGGCCAACACGGCCCGCCGGAGGTTCTTAACGACATGGGGGAGGTCTCGGGTTTTCTGATCGAGGCGCGAGGTGAGCCGATCCTCTACTGGGCGGGTGACACGATCCTGTGCCCTGAGGTGGCGGCCGTACTGGCCGATGAAAAGCCTGATGTCGTCGTGGTGCATGGTTGTGGAGCGCTCTGGCATGGCAAAGGGCCCATAGTGATGGACGCGGCCATGGTGCGGGAGACGCTGCGTCTCGCCGGTGCTGCAATCGTCCTCGTAACCCACCTGGACGCCGTTGATCATGCGACGGTCTCGCGCGCCGATATCCGTTCCATGAGGGATCGTCAGACACAAGGCGCAGAACGGCTCCGGATCCTTGAGGACGGAGAAACGCTGAACCTTTGACAGGACCCTCAGGTGAGCCTGATGCGATCCTTATCGATGGCAAGAAGCCCCGCGACGCCGGCAACGGCGAGCCCGAGCCCGAGCCCGAGCAAGGCGGTTCCGGAGTAGCCGAAGAAGTGTGCGCCGATCGCGAAGGTGCTGGCGGCGACCGCGTTTCCGAGGAAGGAGTTGATCGGCATGAAGGCGGTACCGAGACCCGGGCGAGTCGGAAAGAGCTCCTGGAAATAGGTGATCGGCAGGGAGAGGAGCCCGGCAGCCGCAGCCGCGCCCGGCACGGCGAGGGCATAGAAATGCCAGGGCGCCGTCGCAAAGGCGAAACCGACCATATGCAAGCCGTAGAGCAGCGCCGACACGATGATCAGCATGAGCAGGCTGACGCGCTTGAGAAGTATGGCCGCGACCAGCATGAACGGGATCTCGATGAATGCGACGAGGGCGGCGATAAAGCCGACATCCCGTGTGGAGCCGCCGAGTTCAAGCGTGAGAATCAGGGGCCAGATCATCATCGCCAGTCGCGTGATTCCGGTGACTGCGGCCATTGCGATCATGCGGATCAGCATCTCGGCTCGCACGAGTTCGCGCAAGGCTTCGAAGAATGCGGCACCGCTGGTGCCGGTGGCTGGTGTTGCGGCCTTCGGAGGCGAAAGAACGAGAAGTGATGCCAACACAATCAAAAGCGTGCAGGCGGCGGCCGCACCCCAAGCGCCGATCATGTTGGCCGATTGCGATAAGGCCAGGCCAAGCACGGCAGGCATCACCACCCAGGACATAGACATGAAGGAGCGCACCACCGTGTTGACCGCGGCTGCGTCACGCTGAGACAGGGCGGAGGTCTCGATCCGTGCAGAGGCGAAGAGCAGCGAGTGCACAGCCTGGGCGAAGGGAATGACGAGCGCGGTCGCAACAACGAAGACGGTGACAGAAGGGAACAGGAATATGGCGCCGTAGCCGATCGTGCCCGCAAACGCGAGAACAGCGATCATTTTCCGCTTGTCGCCCATGCCGTCGGAAAGGATGCCGAGCGAAACGCTGATCGAAACGGTCATGATCGAGGCGACCACCGTCAGCGCGGAATAGGCCTGATCGCTCATGCCGAGCGCACCGATGGCGGTCACACCCAGATAGGGCAGGGTCGAGCCATAAGCGCAGCCCTGCACGAAGATCATGATGGACAGAATGACCAGTTGCGGACGGTCAGCAATCTGGCGAAGGGAGGAGGACATGGCCGACTCGGGGGCAACTATGAGGAGGTCGCCTGCTTAGCAGCCGATCAGCGCTACGTCTCGTGCCAGATCTGACCCGTTGCCCCGTCCGGCAGTCATTCCGCCGCGCGTCGTTCGATCTTCTCCACCTTCAACTCGCCCATCCGGTTCCAGGCATCGAGGCCGGCGATCTTGTAGGCTTCGGCCAGCGTCGGATAGTTGAAGGTGTTCTCGACGAAATATTCGACGGTACCTTTGAGATTGAGCACCGCCTGGCCGATATGCACAAGTTCGGTGGCTCCTTCGCCGACAATGTGCACGCCGAGAAGACGACGGGTCTTCAGCGAGAAGATCATCTTCAGCATGCCGCTGTCGAGACCCATGATATGGCCGCGCGACGTCTCGCGGAAATGCGCGATCCCGGTTTCATAGGGAATGCTGCGCTGAATGACCTCTTCCTCCGTCAGACCGCAGGTCGAGATCTCAGGCACGGCATAGATGCCATAGGGGAAGAACTGTGGCGGTTCATGAGATGGCGCGCCGACGGCATGGCGAGCCGCGATCCGGCCCTGCTCCATCGATGTCGAGGCGAGCGACGGGAAGCCGACCACGTCACCGGCCGCATAGATAGTGGGGACGGCGGTCTGGAATGTCTCGGGGTTGACCTTTAGCCGACCGCGATTGTCGGCTTCCAGCCCTGCGGCTTCCAGGTTCAGCGAATCGACTGCGCCGACGCGACCGGCAGCGAAAAGGACCATTTCGGCGGTCAGAACACGCCCGTTCTTCAGCGTCACGCGGCACTTGCCGTCGACCTTCTCTACACCCTCGACCGTCTGACCGAAGATCAGCTTCATGTTCCGGTCGCGCAGTTGGTAGGTGAAGTCCTCGACGATCTCCTTGTCGATGAAATCGAGCATGGTGTCGCGCGGTTCGACGACGGTCACGACCGTATCGAGCGCCGAGAAGATCGTCGCGTATTCGATGCCGATGACACCTGCACCAATCACGATCATCGAGCGTGGCAGTTCCTTGATCTCGAGGATCTCGTCGCTGTCGATAATGCTGACACCGTCGAAGGGGATATGCGAGGGCTTGAAGGGGCGCGTGCCGACGGCGAGCAGGACCGAGGCGGCCTGCACCTGCAGCACTTCGCCATCTTCCTTGGTCACCTCGATCGTATGCGCATCGATGAAACGCGCCGTGCCGCGCATCTGCTGCACGCGGTTACGCGAAAACTGGTGTTCGAGCACCTCGACCTCGTGGTCGAGCGTGATGAGCAGGCGGCGACGCAGGTCGTCGGCGTTGATTTCCTGCTTCACACGGTAGCTGCGGCCGTAGAAGCCTCGTTCGCGCCAGCCTGTGAGGTTGAGAGCAGTTTCGCGCAGTGTCTTCGAGGGAATGGTTCCGGTATGGACCGACACGCCACCAACGCGCGTGCCCTTCTCGATGACGAGAACTTTCTTTTCCAGCTTGGCCGCCTGGATCGCCGCTCTGCGTCCGGCTGGTCCGCTGCCAATCACGACGAAGTCATACTGGTTCATGAGATGCCTCTGATTTGCCTGCCGCCATGCTGCAGTGCACATTATCAAGAAGCAGTATGACAGGGCAACGTCACCGTTTCGTTATCGCCGACCCACAGATGAGGCTTTCGGTCACCCAAGATGGGGGGAACCGTCATGTTCAGATCAGCCGCAGGCCCTTCAGGCTGGCATGGCCATCCTTGCCGATGATGATGTGGTCATGCACGGTGATACCCAATGGCTTGGCGGTCTCGACAATGGTTCGTGTCATGTCGATATCCGCCCGCGAGGGTGTCGGGTCGCCACTCGGATGGTTGTGGACCAGGATGATGGCGGTCGCGGACAGTTCGAGCGCCCGTTTGACCACCTCGCGCGGATAGACCGGCGTGTGATCGACCGTTCCGCGGCCCTGGATCTCGTCAGCAATCAACACGTTGCGCTTGTCGAGGAAAAGGATGCGGAACTGCTCTGTGGTCTCATAGGCCATGGCGGCATGGCAATAGTCGATGACTGACGACCAGGAAGACAGAACCTGCTTTTCGCGAAGCTCGCTCTTCAGCATGCGCTGGGCAACATTGGCGATCAGCTTCAGATCGAGCGCCACTGTCTCGCCAACCCCCTTCACCTCCTGCAGCAGCGCGGGAGGCGCACCGAGCACGCCGGCGAGTGTCTGGAAACGGGCAAGCAGTGCTTTCGCGATCGGCTTGGTGTCGCGGCGCGGGATCAGCCGGAAAAGCAGCAGTTCGAGGATCTCGTAATCTGCTAGTGCCGTCTCGCCTCCCTCGCGAAAGCGGCTGCGCAATCTTTCCCTGTGCCCCAGATAATGGGCCTCTGGCGGCATTGCGGCGCGTGTCGATGCGGCCTTGGCAATGGTGTTTTCTCTTGCTGGCTGCTCTGCGAAGAAGCTGCGCTCGTCGGCTTCATCATGGGGCAGCTGTCGACCGGAGCCGAAGAGGTCGCTGACCTGTTGTGCGGCTGCGCTTTCATGGCGCAGGGATTCACCTGAGAACGGAAACTTGCTCGTCATGCCACCCAATCCTGACCCTCATGGTCGAGCGGCTGATCCGCCGCAAGGATATAGTGACACGACTGCCGCCGTGCGCAAGTTCAAGTTGCGGCAGGTCGTATTGACGCGCGTCTGTCAGCCGAGGCCCGGACGGTCGAGACCGGCAGGCGAGAGGGTGAAGATCTCGCAGCCATTGGCGGTCACGCCGACCGTATGCTCGTATTGCGCCGTCAGCGACCGGTCGCGGGTGACGGCGGTCCAGCCGTCCGAGAGTACCTTCACATGCGGCTTGCCGAGATTGATCATCGGCTCGATGGTGAAGATCATACCCTCGCGCAATTCCGGGCCCTCGTTCGCCTTGCCGTAATGCAGGATGTTCGGGCTGTCGTGGAAGAGAAGCCCGACCCCATGGCCGCAGAAGTCGCGCACCACCGAGCAGCGTTCTGCCTCGGCATAGGTCTGGATCGCCTCGCCGATGGCACCGGTACGGGCACCGGGGCGCACGGCTGCGATGCCGCGCATCAGGCATTCATAGGTGACTTCCATCAGCCGCTCGGCGGCACGCTTGACCTGGCCGACGGGATACATGCGGCTCGAATCGCCGTGCCAGCCATCGAGCAGGTAGGTCACGTCGATATTGACGATATCGCCGTCACGCAGCGGCTTGTCGTCGGGCATGCCGTGACAGACGACGTGGTTGATCGAGGTGCAGACCGAATACTTATAACCGCGATAGTTCAGTGTCGCGGGCAGGGCACCGTGATCGGCACCGAACTCGAAGACGAACTTGTCGATGGCGGCTGTCGTCACGCCAGGCTTGACCATTGGCACGAGCGCGTCGAGGCAGCGGGCGGTCAACTGGCAGGCGCGGCGCATGCCTTCGAAGTCGTCTGCGCCGTAGAGGCGGATCGCGCCGGTGTTCTTGAGCGGTGCCGTCGCCGCGTCGATATAGGTGACCATGGGGTGGCTTTCGCAAGTTCTAATCTAGGAGCTTTGGCCGTTCATAAACGACCAAACCCGTCTTCGTCTATCCGGATGAGGCTTTCAGGCACGATTTTGCCCGGTTCGAGGTGGCAGCGAACGGCATAGGCCTCCACACCGCGAGCGATTGCACGGGCGAAGGCGCGGCCATAACCAGGGTCGAGATCCGAGCAGATTTTCAAGCGGTCGCAATCGGCGCGCTGGATCACGAAAAGCATGGCCGCACGCCGGCCAGTCTGAACAAGGTCCCCCATTTCGTCGAGGTGCTTGGCGCCGCGGGTCGTCACGCTGTCGGGAAACTCCGCAAGCCCTGCCTCTCGGATGAAATGCACGTTCTTCACCTCGACATGCACGCTGCCCTTGGTCGTGTCCTCCAGCAGGATGTCGATCCGCGAATTGCGGCCGTAACGCTGCTCGCGCTTCAGGGAGGAAAAGCCTGACAGTTCCGGCACAAGCCCGGCCAGGATCGCTTCCTCCGCGAGCCGGTTCGGCATGGCGGTGTTGACCCCGACCACAGTCCCGTCTGCCTCGACAAGTTCGAGGGCGTGAGCATATTTGCGCGTCGCGGCTTCGTGCTGCGAGAGCCAGATCCGCGATCCCGGTTCCGTCAGCCCGCGCATCGAGCCCGTGTTCGGGCAGAACCCGGTGACTTCAGTGCCATCTTCCAGCAGCGCATCGAAGAGGAAACGCTTGTAGCGGCGCACCAGCCGCGCAGGGATGAGGGGCGGGGAGAAGATCATCCTGTGATGGCGCTGCACTCAGACGCGGGCAAGCACATAACGTCCGGGCGCGTCCGCAATCGCATTCAAGGCATCGCCACCCGGCTTGCGGGCCGGAACGCGTTCGTCGGCAAGCTTTTCGATCCAGATCTGCCAGTGAGGCCACCAGGAACCGGATGTCTCCTTGGCATTCGCCATCCAGTCTTCGTAGGTTCCCACAACCTTGCCATTGGTCCAGTACTGGTACTTCTGCTTGTCCGGCGGATTGACGACGCCGGCGATATGGCCCGAGCCTGAGACGACGAAATCGACCGGACCACCAAAGAGGCTGCTTCCCACGAAGACTGACTTCGCAGGCGCGATATGATCTTCCTTGGTGGCCAGATTGTAGATCGGGATCTTCACGTCCTTCAGCGACAGCGTTTTGCCGGCGAGCTGCATCTTGCCCTGGCTCAGCGTGTTGTTGAGGTAGCAGTTGCGCAGATAGAAGGAGTGGTTTGCAGCTGCCATCCGGGTCGAATCGGAGTTCCAGTAGAGAAGATCGAAGGGCATTGGATCCTGGCCCTTCAGGTAGTTGTTGACGAAATAGGGCCAGATCAGCTCGGAGGAGCGCAGCATGTTGAAGGCCGCTGCCATTTTCGAACCGTCGAGATAGCCCGTGGACTTCATTTTCTCTTCGAGGCCCGACAGTTGCTCCTCGTCGACGAAGACCTTGAGGTCACCGGCATAGGTGAAGTCGACCTGGGTGGTGAACAGCGTGGCACTGGCGATCCGCTTGTTCTTCTCCTGGGCGTGAAGAGCCAGAGCCGCCGCAAGCAGCGTGCCACCGACGCAGTAGCCGATGGCGTTGACTTCTTTTTCCCCCGTCGCCTTCTCCACCGTGTCGAGCGCAAAATCGACGCCCTCGCGGATATAGGCTTCCCAGTCCTTGGTCGCATGGCGCTCGTCCGGATTGACCCAGGAGATCACGAAGACCGTGTGGCCCTGGTCAACGCACCACTTGATGAAGCTTTTCTGCGGGTTGAGATCGAGAATGTAGAACTTGTTGATCCAGGGTGGGCAGATGAGGAGAGGGCGCTTCAGCACCGTCTCGGTCGTCGCGTCATACTGGATGACCTCGCAGACGTCGCTCTGCGCGATCACCTTTCCCGGCGTGATCGCCATGTTCTCGCCGACGGCAAACTTGCTCGTGTCTGTCTGCCGGATCCTGAGATCTCCACCCCCGGCCGCTATGTCCTCGGCGAGCATCTGCATGCCCTTGACGAGATTTGCGCCGCTGCTCTGCACCGTCTCCTTGTAGAGTTGCGGATTGGTCGCGACGAAATTGGCGGGAGAGAGTGCGGCCGTGATCTGCCGCATGTAGAAATTGGCCTTGTGCCGCGTATGCTCGTCGAGTCCGCCGGCGTCATTGACCATCTTTTCGGCCCACTGGGTCAAGACGACATAGGTCTGGCGGAGGAAATCGAAGAACGGATTGCGCTCCCAATCCTCGTCGGAGAAGCGCTTGTCCTTGGGCAGCGGATCGGCGAGCGGCTGCTCCGGTGTGGCGAACCGCGCCAGCGAGCGGCTCCAGACGACGAAGACCGCATTGAGCAGGTGGGTCTGCGCTTCGAGCGTCCGTTTCGGGTCGGACATCCAGTATTCCGCCACCTTGCCCATGATCTTCACAAGCTCGGCCATCGGCTCGGAAACGGGATCGACGATTTCGCCAGTTTCACGAGGTTTGAGCCAAGCGGATGCGGCTCTGCCAAGGTTCTCAAGCGCCTTGGCGGCATTCACGGCGAATGCCTGCGGATCTTTGATGATATAGGGCTCGATCAGCTTCGGATCGAACGCGGCACTCGCTTCGGCTTCTTCCCGCGTCCTGTCCATGCCATCCTCCCCAGGATTGTTCTGGTGTCTTTTGTGTTTGCCTATCCTGCATGAAAACGACTACAAGTTCCAGCTGTTGGCGCATAGTCTTTCGATGAGGATCGACGGTTGCGCCCTTGAGGAATGTCAGTTTTCCGCGCAGATGCGGGCGGTCGGGGCCATGGTGCACAAGAAGTTCAGTCTCTCGGGTCATTCTCTGCAGGCGCTGGTCCTGGCCTTCGTCGCGCTTATGGCGGGCACGGGCTGCCAGTCTTCTGCGCCAGCGACGACGCAAGTCGCGGCGGTGCCGACAGCGCTCGAAGTCAATGTCGAGGATCCCGACAACCCGGACGCGCCACAAGCCCGTCCGACCTATGCCGACGGCTATCCGAATTTTGCCGGCTCGCTCAATGCCGCGAATGTCCAGTTGAGCAATGAAGAGGCGACCGCGCTGCAGGCCCAGCTGAGCTCGCTAGGCGCTGCCCGTCAGGCCGGCACGATCACCGAAGCGGCATACCAGGCAAGACTGGCTGAACTGCGCAATCTCGCAGCCCAGCACGGGCCCGAAACGCAGGCTCAGATCGCCAATTAAGGCTTGCGCTGGCGGCGTTTTTTTCGCAAAGCAACCGAAGCGTTTTTGACATAAAATTTCGTCGGCGATTCAGGCTTCACGCCGGATTTGCGACAAAATTTCCTGCGAGCGCTCTGATTGGGATATCATCACGTGCATTCGGTTCTGCGGTTCGTTGCGGAGCGCGTGGTCACTGGGAAAACGAGCGCGCCTGCCGCGGTTATGATCCGCGCGGTTTCAGGGGTTGAAGATGGAAGAGTTTCACAAAGTCCGGCGCCTGCCGCCCTATGTTTTCGAACAGGTCAACCGTTTGAAGGCGAGCGCGCGAGCCGGTGGCGCCGACATCATCGACCTCGGCATGGGCAATCCCGATCTTCCGACCCCGCAGGCGATCGTCGACAAGCTTTGCGAAGTGGTCCAGGACCCGCGCACCCATCGTTACTCCTCGTCCAAGGGCATCCCGGGCCTGCGCCGCGCGCAAGCCGCTTATTATGCCCGTCGCTTCAATGTGAAGCTCAATCCCGATACGCAGGTCGTGGCGACGCTGGGTTCCAAGGAAGGCTTCGCCAACATGGCGCAGGCGATCACCGCGCCGGGTGATGTCATCCTCTGCCCCAACCCGACCTATCCTATCCATGCCTTCGGCTTCCTGATGACCGGCGGCGTGATCCGTTCGATCTCGATCGAGCCGGACGAGACCTTCTTCCCGCCGCTCGAGCGCGCCGTGAAGCACTCGATCCCGAAGCCGCTGGCGCTGATCATCAACTATCCGTCCAACCCGACGGCCCGCGTCGCGAGCCTCGACTTCTACAAGGACGTCATCGCATTCGCGAAGAAGCACGACATCATCGTGCTCTCTGACCTCGCCTATTCGGAAATCTACTTCGACGGCAATCCGCCTCCATCAGTGCTTGAAGTGCCCGGCGCCATGGACTGCACCGTCGAATTCACCTCGATGTCGAAGACCTTCTCCATGCCCGGCTGGCGCATGGGCTTTGCCGTCGGCAACGAACGTCTGATCTCGGCGCTGACGCGGGTCAAGTCCTATCTCGACTACGGCGCGTTTACGCCGATCCAGGTCGCCGCGACCCACGCCCTGAATGGCGACGGCTCCGACATCGCGGAAGTCCGCAGCGTCTACCATCGCCGCCGCGACGTGATGGTCGAAAGCTTCGGCAAGGCCGGCTTTGAAGTGCCGCCACCGGCTGCCACCATGTTCGCCTGGGCGAAGATCCCGGAAAAATTCCGTCATCTCGGTTCGCTGGAGTTCTCCAAGCTGCTGGTAGAAAAGGCCGATGTGGCCGTTGCCCCCGGCATCGGCTTCGGTGAAATGGGCGACGAATATGTGCGCCTCGCCCTCGTCGAGAACGAGCACCGCATCCGTCAGGCCGCCCGCAACATCAAGAAGTTCCTGTCGACGGCCGACGAGACGATGCACAACGTGATTTCGCTCAACGCCCACCGTTGAGCCCCGCGTTGATCCAAAGGCGGTCCCGTCAGGACCGCCTCACTTCCTTTTCGATGACGTCAGGAATGCCTCATGGCGAATGCCCTTAAAATCGGCGTGGCGGGTCTCGGCACCGTCGGTGCCTCGCTTGTCCGTATCCTCCAGACCCGCGCCGATGCGCTTGCCGTTGCCTGCGGGCGCCCGATTGCCGTGACGGCCGTCTCTGCCCGCGACGCGTCGAAGGATCGCGGCATCCAGATGGACGGCATTGACTGGTATGCCGATGCTGTGGAGATGGCGAAGGAAGCCGATATCGAGGTCTTCGTCGAACTCGTTGGTGGCTCCGAAGGGGCAGCCGAAGACTTGGTCCGTGCAGCGCTTGGACGCGGTCTGCATGTCGTGACGGCCAACAAGGCGCTCCTGTCGCGTCATGGCGTGGAGCTGGCCAAACTCGCCGAGGAAAAAGGTCGCCTTCTGAACTACGAGGCAGCCGTCGCCGGCGGCATTCCCGTCATCAAGACGCTGCGCGAATCGCTGACCGGCAACAACTTTTCCCGCATTTACGGGATCATGAACGGCACCTGCAATTACATCCTGACCCGGATGGAACGCGAGGGCCTGTCCTTTGCCGACTGCTTGAAGGAAGCCCAGCGCCTCGGTTATGCCGAAGCCGATCCGAGCTTCGACATCGAGGGCAACGATACGGCCCACAAGCTGTCGATCCTGACGACGCTTGCCTTCGGCTGCGAGATCTCGGCCGACCAGATCTACCTCGAAGGCATCACCAATATCTCGATCGAGGATATCCACGCGGCGGCCGATCTCGGCTATCGCATCAAGCTTCTCGGTGTTGCCCAGAAGACCGAAAGCGGCATCGAGCAGCGCGTCCACCCGACGATGGTGCCGCTCGATTCGGTAATTGCTCAGGTCGACGGCGTCACCAATGCAGTAGCGCTCGAATCCGACATTCTCGGCGAATTGCTGATGGTCGGCCCCGGAGCCGGTGGCAATGCGACAGCATCCGCCGTGCTCGGCGACATCACCGACATCGCCAAGAGCCGTCCGGGTGCCCAGGAAGTGCCCGTTCTCGGTCGCCCGGCCCATCTGCTGGAACCCTATCGCCAGGCCGAGATGCAGAGCCACGAAGGCGGATACTTCATCCGCCTGACCGTGCAGGACCGCACCGGCGTCTTCGCCAGCATTGCAACGAAGATGGCGGAGAACGCCATTTCGCTCGAATCGATCGTCCAGCATTCGAAGCAACCGGTAACGCCGGACCGTCCCCAGACGATTATCCTCGTGACCCACGCGACGATGGAAAGCGCCGTCCGCAAGGCCGTGGGGGCAATCAAGGGCGAGGGCTACCTGATCGGCGAGCCACAGGTGATTCGCATCGAGCGCCCCAAGACCTGAGTTCAAGAGATGCCGTTCGAGGGCCAGTCCGCCTCCGAACGGCTTGGCATAGTCTGAAACGCCATCAATCTGATGATTTCGGCCCTGCCAAAACTTACACTCTCGCCAAAAGTCTAATGCGGGCGTAATCTGCGCCCACTGTCGGGATCTTGGGGAGGAGTTCGTCGATGGCACTGGGCGAGGGGAGTGCGCTTTGGGACGACGCGGGCACTGCCCCGCCGCCGCCGAGCCGCAGCGATGAGTTTGCCATATATCAGGGCCAGGTTGAGCACGAAGGTTTGCGGGCCGCGCAGACGAAGTCCGGCTGGGGGCCGCTCTTGGCCTTTGCTGCAGTCATGGCCGTGCCCTTCGCGCTGGTCGCCTGGCTGATGGCGTGATGCGGCTGCGACCGGATTGAATGCGGCCTCCTGCCTCTGGTGATTTTTTGCGATCGGTATAGAACGGGGAGGGGCGGTTCCGCCGCCTAAGGCCCTGTCGCGCAGCCACACCTTGGCCGCGCCCCGTAAAGAGCAAGAATGTCGACCGAACCGGTAGATCCCGTCATCCGCGCCTTTCTCGGCGTTGAACAGTCAGCAAGTGGCCAGCGCTGGATGTCGCGCACGGACCAGGCAGGACAGAACAAGGCGCTGGCCATCAGCCAGCTCCACGGTATCCCCGAACTCGTCGCGCGCGTTCTGGCAGGCCGCGGTGTGGGCGTGGACGAGGCGCCGGCATTCCTTGACCCAACCATCCGCAGTCTGATGCCGGATCCCTCAAAGCTGACCGATTGCGATGCGGCGGCTGCACGCATCTTCGGCGCGATCGACCGAAAGGAACGCGTCGCCATTTTCGGCGACTATGACGTCGACGGGGCTGCTTCTTCGGCCCTCATGGCGCGGTTCCTGCACCATTTCGGTGTCGAGGCCGAGATCTACATCCCGGACCGCATTTTTGAAGGCTATGGCCCCAATGCCGCCGCCATCGACCAGTTGATCGAGCGCGGCGCCAATCTCCTGATTACCGTCGACTGCGGTTCGACCAGCATCGAAGCCCTGGGGGCTGCCGAGCGGCGCGGCGTCGACGTCGTCGTCATCGACCACCACCAGATGGGCCACGAGATGCCGGTCTGCCATGCCCTGGTCAATCCGAATCGCGAGGACGACCTTTCAGGGCAGGGCCATCTCTGTGCTGCCGGCGTCGTCTTTATGGTGCTGGTCGCGACCCTCCGCGTCCTGCGCGAGGCAGGCCATCCGCATGCGCGCTCGCTCGATCTGCTCGCATGGCTCGACCTTGTGGCGCTGGCGACCGTCTGCGATGTCGTGCCGCTCAAGGGCCTCAATCGCGCCTATGTGACGAAGGGGCTGATCGCGGCTCGCCACCAGAACAATGCCGGGCTCGCGGCCCTCCTGCGGGTGGCGGGCATCGGTGGTCCTGTGACGCCCTATCATTTCGGATTTCTTCTCGGCCCCCGAATCAATGCCGGCGGCCGAATTGGCGACGCGGCCTTGGGCAGCCGACTGCTGACGCTGGACGATGCGAGTGAGGCAGACCAGATCGCAGCCAAGCTTGACGAGCTGAATCGCGAGCGCCAGGCGATGGAAGCGGTGATGCTCGCCGAGGCAGAAGCCGAAGCCATGGCCGAATATGGGACCGGTGAAAAAGCCTCGGTCATCGTGACCGCCAAGGAGCAGTGGCATCCGGGGATTGTCGGGCTACTGGCAGCCCGCCTGAAGGAGAAGTTCAAACGCCCCGCCTTTGCGATCGCCTTCGATCCGCTCGGCAAGGGCACCGGCTCGGGACGCTCCATCAATGGCTTCGACATGGGTCGTATGGTGCGTGCAGCCGTGGACGAGGGGCTTCTGGTCAAGGGCGGTGGTCATGCCATGGCGGCGGGCCTGACGGTCGATCGTGCCAATCTCGGCCGGCTGCGCAGCTTCTTCGAGGAGCAGGCATCTTCGCAGGTCTTGGCGCTCGCGGCAAACCAGACCCTGAAGATTGATGGCGCAATCGGCGCCTCCGGTGCCACACTTGCACTGGTCGACCAGCTGGAGGCCGCCGGTCCCTATGGCTCCGGTCATCCGCAGCCGATCTTTGCCGTACCGTTGCACCGCCTGAGGGACGCCCGTCCCGTCGGCACCACCCATATCAAGATCACGCTCGAAGGCATGGACGGCAGTCGACTGGAGGGAATCGCATTCCGCGCAGCCGAAACCGATCTCGGCCATTTCCTGATGAACAATCGTGGCAACCAGGTGCATGTCGCTGGCACGTTGAGTGCTGACCATTGGCAGGGCAACAGGCGGGTGCAGTTCCGCGTCATGGACGCCGCAAAGGCGCCCTGAACGGGCTGTAGGATTGTCGTGTGTGGGAGATCGAAGTGGCACGCCCTAGGGGAGTCGAACCCCTCTTCCCAGAATGAAAATCTGGTGTCCTAACCGATAGACGAAGGGCGCGTGCGCTTCGGTGGCGCCCTTATGGCCGGAACTCGCCGCGAGCGCAAGTGCTCTTTCGGCCCGTGTGACGATTTTATCCACAGGCTTGGCGAGGCACGGTAACGTAAGTACAAACAAGCACTTGAGCCTTGCTGGTCCACAGGTTCTGCAATGTCGGGAAGAGATCGAAGTGGCACGCCCTAGGGGAGTCGAACCCCTCTTCCCAGAATGAAAATCTGGTGTCCTAACCGATAGACGAAGGGCGCGTGCGCTTCGGTGGCGCCCTTATAGTCAGGCCTCTTGACGACCGCAAGCGGAAATTTGACGATCCGAAGTGGAAAAATTCCGAGCGGGTGAACCCGCAGAATGACGGCGTAACCGCGTCCGGCGATACACCAATCAAGAAGTTCATAATGTCTGGAAAAGAGAAACGAAGTGGCACGCCCTAGGGGAGTCGAACCCCTCTTCCCAGAATGAAAATCTGGTGTCCTAACCGATAGACGAAGGGCGCGTCTGCTTCGTGGCGCCCTTATAGTCAGGCTGTTTGAAGACCGCAAGCGGCATTTTCGCCTTTCATGCAAAAAATATGACAGGGGCCGCGCAGGCCCCTGAAAACTCGGATAATCCCTGTCTTTGGAAGGACTTGGCGCCCAGGCCGCTTGCCGAAGGAATCAAGGCTCTGCGGTCGTCGGTTGTGATTTCTTGCCGCCTCTCAAGAGATCCGCAAAGGATGGCAACCATCCCTTCTTCTTCTTTACAGCCTCGGCATCCGCCACCAGTTCCTCGGCAGAGAGCGGCTCGGCCGGATCGGCTTCCTCGATTGCACCCATGGCCTGCAACTGGTCCGGCGTCAGCTGAACCCGATCCGGCACCGATCCGGCAGGCTCGCGCAGCGCAAGGATCTTTCGCTTCGGACGGGGATCCGAGAGTTTCTTCAGGACCGGTTCGTCGCCGCCGACTGCGGCAGGCTCGGCGAGCGGAGTTCTGAACTGCGGTTTCCGCGCGCGCCTGTTCCTCCAGTGCCCGCTGTTGCATCAGCATCTGCTGTTCGGCAGACGGACTGAACAGGCTCTTGCTGACAGCATTGACACCGAGCGTCGGCATTTCGTTCGGCACGAGGCTGCCGCTCGGCACAGGTTCTCCGGCCGCAGCCTGGGCGGTAGCTGGCTCCATGGCCTGCACGACTGCCGCCTGCTGCCTCTGACCGGCAGAGAACAGGCTGTTGCTCCTGGGCGAGGCATTGGTCGGCTGCATGGTGATGTCGCCGAGATCGGCGGAGGCCCGGGAGGCGGCCTGAGGGGGATCGACTTGTGTCGCCTGTTGCTGCAGGGCGAGAACTTCCGGCGGCGGTTCGGCAATGTCGCTATAGGCGGCGGCCATCGGCACCGGCTTGCGCTTAAGGCGCGCAGGGTCCGTCTCGTTCTGGGACGGCATTGAGGCCGATGCGTCGGCAACCTGTCCCGAAACAGCACTCACATAGGGATCGCGAAACGCTTTTTGGGCTGCGGAATTGCCGGACGCTTCTTCCGCAGCCGAGGCTTCTCCGAGCGAGAGCACTTCGTCCGCGCTCGTCTGGCAAGAGGCGAGCATCAGGCCGCTGGCGACGGCAAGAATGCCGAGGGTCGGTCTGCGAGCATGGGAATTGCTGGTCATGGCAGGTCTCCGTCATCGCTCCCATCGGGGAAGCAGGGAGGGCCGCCGGGGCGGCCCTCGTCTGATGCGGAGACTAGGCGCGCAAACTTGCGCGAAGCGGTGGTCTTACCAGGCGCCGGTGTTCGGCATCGATGCCCAGGGCTCGGCGGGCGCCAGGTTTTCGCCCTTCTGCAGGATCTCGATCGAGATGCCATCCGGCGAGCGGACAAAGGCCATGTGGCCATCGCGGGGCGGACGGTTGATGGTGACGCCATTGTCCATCAGCTTCTGGCAGATCGCATAGATATCGTCGACCTCGTAGGCGAGGTGGCCGAAATTGCGGCCGCCCGTATAGTCTTCGGTATCCCAATTATAGGTGAGCTCGAGGCAGGGCGACATGTCGGCCTTAGCCTTTTCGAGATCCTTCTCGGCGGTCAGGAAGACCAGCGTGAAGCGTCCCTTCTCGTTTTCATACCTGCGGATTTCAGTGAGGCCGAACAGCTCACAATAAAAGTGCAGGGAAGCCTCGAGATCCTTCACTCGGACCATGGTGTGTAGGTAGCGCATGGGTGTTCTCCTTTGACCCGGACGATATGGAACAGCCGTCAGCTTCGAGCAAGGCTGCGGTGCAAAAGCAATTGGTGAAATGTAAAACTAGGGCTTGCGCAGATCCGTTGACCAAATGTTAATCTGAATCTCAAGAATCAGTTAACTGAGCAATGTGACGCGTTTTCGAGGGGCTTGGGAAAATGGCGGACAGGATATCATCGAAGGGGCTCGGCGAGTTCGAAGAGCTGTCCGGAGAGGCCGTAGACCTGATCGAGATCACCGGCGTCATCAAATGGTTCGATGTCGCCAAGGGGTTCGGCTTTATCGTTCCCGACAACGGCATGCAGGATGTCCTGCTGCACGTGACCTGCCTGCGTCGCGACGGCTACCAGACCATTCTGGAAGGCACGCGCATCGTGGCGCTCATCCAGAAGCGTGATCGCGGCTATCAGGCCTTCCGGATACTGTCGATGGACCAGTCGACCGCGATCCATCCATCGCAGATGCCGCCGGTCCGCACCCATGTCCAGGTCACGCCGACCAGCGGGCTTGAGCGCGCTTTGGTCAAGTGGTTCAACCGCACCAAGGGCTTCGGCTTCCTGACGCGCGGCGAGGGCACGGAAGACATCTTCGTCCACATGGAAACCCTGCGCCGGTTCGGCCTGACGGAATTGCGTCCGGGTCAGACGGTGCTTGTGCGGTTCGGACCGGGGGACAAGGGGCTGATGGCCGCCGAAATCCATCCGGACAATCCTGGTCCCGCAGCACGGGCGCATTGAGCCTATGGCCGGCATGTCAATTCTTCTGAGAAGCGCCCTTGCGGCGCTTTTCGTGTTTTTCGGTCCTGTCACTTCTGCCTTGAGCGAGGTGATCTTCGAACGCGGTCAACTCGGCTTCGAGACAAGTGCCGGCGAGACCATTACGATCGACGTCGAATGGGCCCTGACGGCCGAACAGCGGGCGAGGGGACTGATGGAACGGCCGCCGCTTCCCGATCGAACCGGCATGTTGTTCGATTTCGGTGATACCCGCATGGTCACCATGTGGATGGCCAGCACGCCATCCTCGCTGGACATGATCTTCATCGACGAGACCGGCCGCATCGTTCGCATCGCAGAGCGCACCACGCCCCTGTCCGAATCGATCGTGTCCTCAGGCGAGCCGGTCCGCTACGCCCTGGAGATTCGCGGCGGCCATGCGGCCGAACTCGGGCTCGATACATCCGCGCGCCTGGTCTTGCCGCTCGATCTGCCGAAATGACGAAGTCTCCGCTCTCTGCCGCCTGAAAAATCAGTGCCGGTAAAACCGCTTTTTTACTGTTGCGGGGGCAGGGTGAACCGTGTATTCCGGCAACATTGCTGGAACGGAGTGTAGCGCAGCCTGGTAGCGCATCTGGTTTGGGACCAGAGGGTCGGGAGTTCGAATCTCTCCACTCCGACCAGCAATCAAAGACCGCCGGCTAAGGCGGTCGGGAAGTGTGCGGCAGGCTGCCTTGCCGTGAAGTCTTGGAGATGGATGAGACCCATGTCTGCAAAGATCTACCGCCCCGCGAAAACCGCCATGCAGTCAGGCAAGGCAAAGACCCATCTCTGGGTTCTGGAATTCGACCAGTCCGCGCCGCGCAAGATCGATCCGATGATGGGCTACACCACCTCGGGAGACACCCGCCAGCAGGTCAAGCTGACCTTCGAAACGCTTGAGCAGGCCGAAGCCTATGCCACGCGCGAGGGCATCGAGTATCGCGTGCTCCTGCCGAAGGAAGCCAAGCGCCAGGTTGTCTCCTACACCGATAATTTCCGCTACAATCGTCTGCAGCCCTGGACGCACTGAACCGGCTTCAACCGCTTTCTGCAGTCCTCAGACGGTCCCTTAGCTCAGCTGGATAGAGCAAGTGCCTTCTAAGCACTAGGTCGTAGGTTCGAGCCCTACAGGGATCGCCATCCTCTGCCACAATGCATGACGACTAGCCGGGCCGCCGAGCTTCGTTATTCCGGCGTCTAAACGACCTGTGCAGAATCGAAACAGCGCAACGTTTTCTCACCCATGCCAACCTTTCGGAAACTCTTGGGCGTCATGATGCGCTCACGAGAGGTTAACCATGTCCAGTCGCACCGCTTCATCCCGCCGCGCGCCCGCAAAGCGCCGCAAGTCGAGCCGTTCTTCCGCAGGTCAGGGCATGACATCCTGGCTCGTCATCCTGGCGGTGGTGGCGGGTGGTATTGCGCTCTATGACAACAGGGCCACCGTCCTCAAGGAACTGTCACCTTTGCTGTCGAAGGAGCGATCCGTCGCGGCGAGCCCGACGCCGAAACCGGACACGAGCCGGGAAAAGCAGCCACAGGCGAAGACGCAATCGACTGCCGCAAAGGGGCCCGTCCCACCAGCTTCAGTCGGTGTGGCGAAGGCAGCGGTGCCTGCGTCACGGCCTGCCATTGCTTCGACCGAGACGGCTGCTCTGACGGGTGAGAATTTCTCCGGAAAGTTCTATTTCTGCGGCACGTCCGGCCTCGACAATTGCGTCATGAGCGGTGACACCTTCTGGTACCGCAAGACGAAGATCGTGCTGGCGGATATTGCCGCCCCGCGCACCGATGGCGCCGCCTGCCAGCAGGAACGCGACCGGGGCTTCGCCGCCAAGGTGCGGCTCAAGGATCTCTTGAGTTCCGGCCAATTCGATCTCGAGACGCTCAAGGTGCAAGCAACAGGCGCCGCACCCGGGGTATTGCGCGTGGCGACCCGCGACGGTCGCTCGCTGGGCTCCATTCTCGTCTCGGAAGGTCTGGCCAAGCCGCGCATGGCGCGTCAGCAGAGTTGGTGCCCCTGACGGCAGCTGAGTCTCTGCCCTCAATGCAGAAGAGCCCGCCGCGGTGTCGCGGCGGGCTCTCTTGTTTTGTGCCTGACAGGCAGATCAGTGCAGGATCTGGCTGAGGAAGAGCTTGGTACGCTCGTGCTGCGGATTGTCGAAGAACTCGGCCGGCGAGTTCTGCTCGACGATCTGACCCTGGTCCATGAAGATCACGCGGTCGGCAACCTGGCGGGCGAAGCCCATTTCATGGGTGACGCAGATCATCGTCATGCCTTCTTCGGCAAGGCCGACCATGGTGTCGAGCACTTCCTTGACCATCTCAGGGTCGAGCGCCGAGGTCGGCTCGTCGAACAGCATGATCTTCGGCTTCATGCAGAGCGCACGGGCAATCGCCACGCGCTGCTGCTGGCCGCCAGAGAGCTGGCCCGGATATTTGTTGGCCTGTTCCGGGATCTTGACGCGCTTCAGGAAGTGCATCGCGACTTCCTCAGCATCCTTCTTCGGCATCTTGCGCACCCAAATCGGTGCCAGCGTGCAGTTTTCCAGGATGGTCAGGTGCGGGAACAGGTTGAAGTGCTGGAACACCATGCCGACTTCACGCCGAACTTCGTCGATCTTCTTCAGGTCGTTCGTCAGCTCGATATTGTCGACAAGGATATTGCCCGTTTGGTGTTCCTCAAGCCGATTGATGCAGCGGATCATCGTCGATTTTCCGGATCCGGACGGTCCGGCCACGACAATGCGTTCGCCCTTCATCACCTTGAGGTTGATGTCTCGCAGCACGTGGAAATCACCGTACCACTTGTTCATGTTGATCAGCTCGACCGCCACATCGGTGCCCGACACGGTCTTTTTAGCGGAGTTGGCTTCAGCCATTGTTTTTCCCCTTGTCCTTATCGCTTGTGGCCGGTGTCGAGGTGCCGCTCCATGAAGGCGGAGTAGCGCGACATGCCGAAGCAGAAGATCCAGAATACGAAGCCAGCGAAGATCAGACCCGTGAGCGGTGTCACAGGTGTCGCCCAGGTGGCATCGGTGAAGTTGAGACGGACGATGCCCAGGAGGTCGAACATGCCGATGATCGACACGAGCGAGGTATCCTTGAACAGACCGATGAAGGTGTTGACGATGCCCGGGATGACCAGCTTGATCGCCTGCGGCAGGATGATCAGGCGGGTCTTCTGCCAATAGGAGAGGCCGAGCGAGTCTGCGCCCTCATACTGTCCCTTCGGGATCGCCTGCAGGCCGCCGCGCACGACTTCCGCCATATAGGCAGAGGCAAACAGCGACACGCCGACCAGCGCGCGTAGGAAGTTGTCGATGGTCCAGCCCGTTGGCATGAACAGCGGCAGCATCACATTGGCCATGAAGAGCACTGTGATCAGCGGCACGCCGCGAACGACTTCAATGAAGACAACGCAGATCATCTTGATGATAGGCATGTCCGAACGGCGGCCGAGTGCCAGCAGGATGCCGAGCGGCAGCGAGACGGCAATGCCCACGAAGGACAGGATCAGCGTCACCATCAGGCCGCCCCAGAGCGGTGTTTCGACTTCCGTGAGGCCGAACCCGCCATGCAGCAGGAAGAAGGCGACGACCGGGAAGACGATGAACAGCAGAAGGGCGTTGAGGCCCTTGCGCGGCGCCTTGGGGATCAGCATCGGCACCAGGAGTGCGACGAACATCACGCCGACGAGGATAACGCGCCAGCGTTCCTCGAGCGGGTAGCGCCCGAAGATGAACTGCGAGAACCGGCTCTCGACGAAGGCCCAGCAGGCGCCTTTCCAACCATTAGGCTGGGTGCCGCCCTGGGCGATCGTTGCGCAGACAGAGCGATCGGCACCGAACCACGCAGCGTCGAGGAACAGGAAGTTGATGGCCCCGGGCAGAATCAGAGCCAGCACGGCAAGCCCGATGATGGTCAGGACGACATCCTTCGGGGTTGCCAGAAGATTTTTCGAACCCAGCCCACGACGCTCGCTTCCGAGGTCGGCGGGGGCAGCGGAGCCAGCATTTCCTGGCGGATATAAGTGACTTCAGACGCCATGATCAACGCTCCACCAGGGCCATTCTTGCATTGAACCAGTTCATGAAGAGCGAGGTCACAATGCTGATGGAGAGATAGACCACCAGCCAGATCGATACGATCTCGATCGCCTGGCCGGTCTGGTTGAGAGTGGTCCCGCCGGTAGAGACCAGTTCGGGGAAGCCTACGGCGACACCGAGAGACGAGTTTTTCGTCAGGTTCAGATACTGGCTGGTCAGCGGCGGAATGATGATGCGCATCGCCTGCGGCACGATCACGAGACGCGTCGTGGTCGACGGCTGCAGGCCGAGCGCGGACGCAGCCTCGGTCTGTCCCTTCGAGACACCCTTGATGCCGGCACGGATGATTTCCGCGATGAAGGCAGCGGTGTAGAAGGACAGAGCGAGATAGAGTGCAACGAACTCCGGTGCGATGACAGCGCCGCCGGACATGTTGAAACGGCTTGCGACCGGGTAGTCGAACGTCAATGGCGAGCCGGCCGCCAGGAAGGCGAGAACGGGCAGGCCGATGATCAGGCCGAGGCTGACCCAACCGGTCGGGAAGATCTGGCCGGTGCGCATCTGCCGCGCCTTCGCCCAGCGAGAAACGACGATGGCCGCGATGATGCCGACGACGATCGCTATCGGGATCATGCCCGCGCCATCACCCCAGATCGGCTTCGGGAAGGCGAGACCACGATTGTTGAGGAAGGTCGAGAACGGCAGTTCCAGCGAATCGCGCGGCTGCGGCAGGGTCGAAAGCACGCCCGAATACCAGAAGAAGATGACGAGCAGCGGCGGCAGGTTGCGGAAGGCTTCCACATAGACAGTGCAGAGCTTGGCGATCAGCCAGTTCCGCGACAGACGACCGATACCGATGAGAAAGCCGATCACGGTCGCTGTCACGATACCGGTTGCGGCGACCAGCAGCGTATTCAGCAGGCCGACGAGAATTGCCCTGCCATAGGTCGAATCCGACGTGTAGGCGATCAGGCTCTGCCCGATGTCGAAACCGGCACGGCCGTTCAGAAAGTCATAGCCCGTGGCGGTGTTGCTGCGGGCGAGGTTTGCGATGGTGTTGTTTGCAATGGTCCAGACGATAAACGTCATGACGGCGATCGTAGCGATCTGAAAGAAGATCGATCTTGCTTTCGGATCGTAGATCAGCGAGCCAAGGCTCCGCCCTTCGGCGGGCAAACTGGTGGCGTGATCTGTCATGCTGTGCCAAATCCCCGAGGCTTCTGTGAGCCCTAAATGTTATTGTTTTTCGAGACAGCCGGCATTCTCTGATATCGCCGCTGACCGCAGCGCGTGTGCCGGTCTGAACACGTAGTCTGGATAAGCGCGAGGCGGCTTTCGCCGCCTCGCAAAGTCCAGCCTGATCTTAGCGGACCGGCGGTGCGTACTGCAGGCCACCGTTGGTCCACAGGGCGTTCACGCCGCGCTCGATCTTGAGCGGGGTGTTGGCGCCGATGTTGCGCTCGAAGACTTCGCCGTAGTTACCGACGCCCTTGATGATGTTGTAGGCCCAGTCATTGGTCAGGCCGAGGTCGGTACCGATCTTGGTGTCGGCTTCGGCGCCGAGGAAGCGCTTGATGTCCGGGTTGGTCGAAGACGACTTGATTTCGTCGACATTGGCCTGGGTTATGCCGAATTCTTCGGCCTGTACCAGGGCGTAGTGGGTCCACGAAACGATGTCGAACCACTGGTCGTCACCCTGACGAACGGCCGGACCAAGCGGCTCCTTCGAGATGATTTCCGGCAGGATCATGTGATCGTCCGGGTTGGTCAGCGTCAGACGCAGCGAATACAGGCCCGACTGGTCGGTCGTGTAAACGTCGCAACGGCCAGCCTGATAGGCAGCGTTGACTTCTTCCAGCTTTTCGAAAACGACCGGCTTGTACTCGAGGTTGTTGGCCTTGAAGTAGTCGGCGAGGTTGAGTTCGGTCGTGGTGCCGGACTGAACGCAGACGGCGGCGCCCGAGAGCTCGAGAGCGGATTTGACGTTCAGGCCCTTGGTGACCATGAAGCCCTGACCGTCATAGTAGTTGACGGTACGGAAGTTGAAGCCGAGCGCGGTGTCGCGGCTGATGGTCCAGGTGGTGTTGCGTGCGAGCATGTCGACTTCGCCAGACTGCAGCGCCGTGAAGCGGCTCTGGGCGGTGGTCGGCGTGTACTTGACCTTGGTGGCGTCACCAAAGACGGCGGCAGCAACGGCCTTGCAGTAATCGACGTCGAAGCCGGTCCAGTTACCGGCAGCATCCGGCGAAGCGAAGCCGGCGAGACCCGTGTTCACGCCGCACTGGACGAAACCCTTGGCCTTCACGTCATCAAGCGTCGCGGCGGAAGCTGCGGACGCGCCAAAACCCAGGACCGCAGCGCCGATGGCAGCTGACAG
Source organism: Rhizobium sp. R86522 (assembly GCF_042466255.1). Taxonomy (NCBI): domain Bacteria; kingdom Pseudomonadati; phylum Pseudomonadota; class Alphaproteobacteria; order Hyphomicrobiales; family Rhizobiaceae; genus Rhizobium; species Rhizobium sp. R86522. Next base: position 1,734,568 of record NZ_JAXHBX010000001.1, on the reverse strand, counting down.
GAACTTGTTGTTCATTTTTCCCAACCTTTTTTCTCTTGTTGTATGCCAGCGACGGCCACCAGCCGAATTCAGCGGTGCGCGTCGGCTCGCAGCCTCCCGGTGCGAGCATTCATATTCCATTCGTAAATTCATGCAGGGTCAAGTCTTTATGCCGTAGAACGGCCACAAAAGCGCGAATTTACCAAATTCGCCCTCCAAATAGGCAAAAATGTGTGGTTTTTAGCCTGAAGTGATGAAATTCGCGCCTTTTTGACTGTTCTGATGTGCTCGAACTGCAAGACTTGCGCCGCGGATCACGGAATTGTGCAACTTGACCGCTCTTCAATGAGGCGCGAAAACCAAGACATCCGAGCCTGAGGAATTGTCAATCCATGAGCAAATCCAAAGACTGGCTGGCGTCTGCCGGCACCGACACGAGACTGTGCCATATCGGCTATGATCCGGCCGACTACCACGGCTTCGTCAATCCACCGGTCGTGCATGCCTCCACAGTCCTGTTTCCCAATGCGCGGGCCATGGAAACGCGTACGCAGCCCTACACCTATGGCACGCGCGGAACGCCGACGACGGATGCTCTGTGCCGTGCGATTGATGAGCTGGAGGGATCGGCCGGAACGATACTTGTGCCGTCGGGCCTGGCTGCGATCACGGTTCCCTTTCTCGCCTTTCTGTCGGCCGGCGACCATGCCCTGATCGTCGATTCCGTCTATTCGCCCTGCCGCCATTTCTGCGACACGATGCTGACCCGCCTTGGGGTCGAGGTGGAGTATTACGATCCCGAGATCGGATCCGACATCGAGCGTCTCATCCGCCCGAACACCAGACTGGTGCATACCGAAGCGCCGGGCTCCAACACCATGGAAATGCAGGATATCAGAGCGATCTCCGACGCGGCGCACAAGCATGGTTGCGTGGTCACGATCGACAACACCTGGGCGACGCCGCTCTATTTCCGCGCCCTGGATTTTGGCGCCGACATCTCCATCCACGCCGCCACGAAATATCCGTCGGGCCATTCCGACATCCTGATGGGGACCGTTTCTGCCAATGCCAAGCACTGGCCGGTGCTGAAGGAAGCGAACATCACGCTCGGCATCTGCGGCGCTCCCGATGACAGCTATCAGATCCTGCGGGGCCTGCGCACGATGGGCCTGCGTCTGGAGCACCATTGCAAGAGTGCTCTTTCGGTCGCGCGCTGGCTGGAAGGCCGAGACGACGTTGGGCAGGTCCTGCATCCGGCGCTTGAAAGCTTTCCCGGTCATGCCATCTGGAAGCGCGACTTCAAGGGCGCGAGCGGCGTCTTCTCCTTCGTCCTTCCGGCAGCCTCCAAGGACAAGATCAAGCCGAAGGCGCACGCTTTCCTCGATGCCCTGCAGCTTTTTGGCCTGGGCTGGTCCTGGGGCGGTTACGAGAGCCTCGCGGTTCTCGTCAATCTCGAAGACCGCAAGATCCGCAAGGGTCCCACCGACGGCGCCGTGATCAGGCTCCAGATCGGCCTCGAGAATGTCGAGGACATCTGCGCTGATCTCGAGCGTGGATTTGCAGCGGCAGCGTCTGTCTGACGCCAAAATCGTTCAGCCGTCGATGCGGTGGCCGTAGAGCCAGTCCAGGTCGGCGGCGAGCGTCTCGGGTGAACGCAGCGACAAAACGATGTCTCGTCCGAGGCGGAATGGGCCGCGCGCATGGTAGGCGAAGCGGTTGAAATCGCCGCGTGCCTTGACCCGGGCAGCGCGCGCCTTGCGTTCGCTCGTAAAGGCGGCAAGGGCCGAGGGCAGGGGTGCCCGAGCGACATGGGCCGCCAGAGCAAAGGCATCCTCGATCGCCATGGCCGCACCCTGCGCGGAAAAGGGCATCATCGCATGCGCCGCATCCCCGATCAGGACCGTATCGCGCCCATTGTGCCAGTTGCCCTCCGAAGCCTGATAGAGCGGCCAGAAAGTGGCGCGCTCCGCGCCGGCCAGAATTGTTCTGATGTCGCGATGCCAGCCTGAAAACTGTTCGAGCAGCATCGCGCGTCGCGCCGCATCCGCATCGATGGCCCAGCTTTCGTCGCTCCTCGTGCCGGCTGCAATGGCAACCAGATTGAAGCCCTCGATCTCGTTCAGTGGATAGCTCACGAGATGCGCCTTGGCGCCGAGATAGGCAGTCACACCCGTCCGCGACAGGAAGGCGGGCGCCGCAGCCCGGCTGATGGTGAAGCGCCAGGCGATGTTGCCGGAAAAGCTGACGCTCGGCGCACCGGTGATCGCATCGCGGGCGACCGACCAGGCGCCGTCGGCGCCGATGACCAGATCGGGTTTGCGCTGAGTGATCGCGGCGAGAACGTCAATGCCTACGCCCTGCACCCGATGGCCGAGATGCATCCGGCACAGCGGTTGATTGAGCACGGCCCGCAGAAGCCCTTGCTGGAGTGTCGAGCGGTGCAGAACGCCGTAAGGATGACCCCAGCGCTTCCTCGCGAATTGACCGGCGGGTACCGATGCAAGGGGGCGCAGGTCTTTGCCTGAAACCAGGCTGATCGCCGTCGGCTCCAGCCAGTGACGTTCGAGTTCGCCGAGCACGCCAAGCGCGTCGAGGACGCGGGTCGCATTCGGCGATAGCTGGAGGCCGGCGCCGACTTCTCCGAGTTGCGGAGCCTGCTCGATGATATCGGAGGAGATGCCCTTGGCGGCCAGCGACAGGGCAGCAGTCAGCCCCGCCACCCCGGCTCCGACGATGGCGGCGTGCTTGATGGACATGAAATCTATGCCGATCGTGACGCCGCGGTCACGCCGCCTTGATGTGGAAGACGCAGCCCGGCGGGTTGGTCTGTTCGGCCTTCAGGCTCGGATTGTAGCGGTAGAGCGTCGAGCAGTAGGAGCAGACTTTTTCGTTGTCATGTCCCATGTCGATGAAGATATGCGGATGGTCGTAGGGCACGGAGGCGCCGGTGCACATGAATTCTTTCACGCCGACTTCGATCACCCGGTGACCGCCGTCGTTCTGGAAATGGGGAATGGTGTGGCCGGCCATGACTTGCTCCGAATGCTGTGCGAATTTGCGCGGACATTAGCGCCGTCATCGCCAAATGTGTAGAGCCGGGCGGACGCAAAAGTCACAGAAAATCTGCCTGCGGCAATTGATGTCATCGTAACCATGGCTATGGTTGCCGGCCCATGCTCACAAGGACTGATCGATGAATCTCGACGCGCCGCCGTTTTTCAGCTTCCGCAACGATGGGCTCGACCTTGCCTATTTTGATGATGGAGATCCGGCCGGCGATCCGGTGCTGCTGATTCATGGCTTTGCTTCTTCGGCAAGCGTCAACTGGGTCTATCCCGGCTGGCTGCGCACGTTGGGCGATGCCGGCTACCGGGTGATCGCCATCGACAATCGCGGCCATGGCGCAAGCGCCAAGCCGCATGATCCGGAAGCTTACCATCCGACCGCGATGGCCGCTGATGCCGCGGCATTGCTCACCCATCTCGGGATCGCCGATGCCCATGTCATGGGCTATTCCATGGGCGCCCGGATTTCCGCTTTCCTGGCGATCGAACATCCCGACCGCGTCCGCTCGCTGATCTTCGGCGGCCTCGGCATCGGCATGTGCGACGGTGTGGGCGACTGGGATCCGATCGCTGACGCACTGCTTGCGCCCTCGCTCGAAGACGTGACCCACGAGCGTGGCCGCATGTTCCGCGCCTTTGCGGACCAGACGAAGTCAGACCGTCTGGCACTTGCCGCCTGCATTCGCACCTCCCGAGACCTGGTGCGTCGGGAGGATATAGCCAGGGTCGAGATCCCGACCTTGATCGGCGTGGGGACCAAGGATGACATTGCCGGATCGCCGCATGCGCTGGCCGAACTGATGCCGCGAGCCGTGGCGCTCGATATCCCCAATCGCGACCATATGCTGGCGGTTGGCGACCGGGTGTTCAAGAAGGCGGCCCTCGACTTCTATTCGGAACTAGCCGGAAACTGAAACTCAGCGGCCGGTGAAAACAGGCCGTCGGCGTTCTGCAAAGGCTGAGCGGCCCTCGCGATAGTCAGCGCTTTCGAAGGTCGTTGCACCAATGATCTCGGCTTCTCGCAGCAGGTCATCATCGGCCTGTTCGACGGCGCGCAGGGCCAGTTTCGACGCGCGCAGCGACAAGGGGGCATTCGCGGCAATGGTGTCGGCCAGCATCTTTACCCGCTGCTCCAGTTCGTCGGGCTCGGTGATTTCAGACAGGAAGCCGCAGTCGAAGAGGTCTGAGGCCTTCATCGCGGCGCCGGTGTAAAGCGCGCGCCGTGCCATCTGGCTTCCAAGGCCACGGACAAAATCCTGGACGGCATCGGCCGGATAGGCAAGGCCGAGTTTGGCGGCGGGCACCGCAAACACCGCATCGGATGCCGCAATCCTCAAGTCGGTCGCCGCCGCGAGGCCGAAGCCGCCGCCATAGCAGACGCCCCTGATCGCCGCGATCATCGGAACCGGCGCTTCCCGGATGGCTGCAAACGCGCGGCTGTTCGAGGCCTCATAGACGCGTGCGGTCTGAGTATCCTTGCGTAATTCGGTAAATTCCGAAATGTCTGCTCCGGCGCTGAAGTCTGCGGTGCCGGCCCCGGAAATCACGATCACGCGTGCCTCCGCCTCGACATGCAGCCAATGAATGGCCTCGGGGATCGCCCGCCACATGGCCGCCGTAACGGCATTCTTGCGTTGCGGATTGTCGAGGATCAACAGCCCCGTTCCTGCTTCAACGAAAGCTTTGATAAAGCCATTGGCGAAGCTGATCGACTGTTTCATGCGGCCCCCATTTGAGTTCATCAGGTCTTGGACTATATAATGCGTCTCTACGACGAATGAGGAGACCGGCAATGGTCGCACACAACGACGTCCTCAAGACCGAGACTGTCAAGTCCATGGATCCGATCTGGGATAGCCTGCGGCATGAAGCCCGCGTGGCCGCCGATCGCGATCCTATGCTGGCGGCCTTCTTCCACTCGACGGTGCTCAGCCACCGCTCGCTGGAGGATTGTGTGATCTACCGGATCTGCGAACGGCTCGATCACTCCGACGTGCCGGCGATCGTGTTGCGCCAGGCCTTCGAGGCGATGATGGCCGACTGGCCGGAATGGACGGGCATTCTGCGTGTCGACATTCAGGCCGTGTATGACCGCGATCCGGCCTGCACGAGGTTCCTCGAGCCGGTGCTCTATTTCAAGGGATTCCATGCGATCCAGACCCACCGTCTGGCCCATTGGCTGTGGAACAATGGCCGCAAGGACTTTGCGCTTTACCTGCAAAGCCGCTCGTCCAACATGTTCCAGACCGACATCAATCCGGCCGCACGGATCGGCAAGGGCATCTTCCTTGACCATGCCACCGGTCTCGTCGTTGGCGAAACCGCACGCATCGGAGACAATGTTTCCATTCTTCATGGTGTTACCCTGGGTGGTACCGGCAAGGAAGGTGCAGATCGACATCCGAAGATCGGTGATGGCGTGATGATCGGAGCGGGTGCCAAGGTCCTCGGCAACATTGAAGTGGGCAGCTGCTCGCGCATCGCTGCAGGTTCCGTCGTTCTAAAGCCCGTGCCGAAATGCACAACAGTCGCCGGCGTTCCCGCACGCGTGGTCGGGGAGGCGGGTTGTGCCGAGCCGGCGCGCTCAATGGACCAGATGATCGCTTCGGACGACTGACAGCACGAGAACGTGAACGGCAAGGTTTGCCCGGGTTCCCTGGGGCAAACTTCACTTCGCGTCTTTACAGGTCCGGAATGCCCGTGCGACAAGCGCGCACCCCAGAAACAGTCCACGGAGACGCAGTGTGAAGCCCGAAGAACTGAAGAAGCTCGACGCCTATTTCAAGCGCACCTTCAACCCGACGATGAGTGTGAAGGCCCGTCCGCGCAAGGACGATTCCGCTGAAGTGTATGTCGGTGACGAGTTCCTCGGCGTTGTCTTCAAGGACGACGAAGACGGCGATCTCTCCTACAATTTCTCGATGGCGATCCTCGACGTCGACCTTTGATCGCAGGGATCTCTGTAAGGCGCTGAAGAGCGCTAGTGCGCCAAAAGAAGTGTCATGAAGATGGGGCTGCGCCTGTTGGTGCGGCCTCATTTCTTTATCCGGCTTACAATTGACGATTGTTGTGCGCCGCACAAATTCACTTGACCCTTTTTGTGCGACTGCTATCTTCGCGCTATCTGATATGCCCAACAAGGAGGAGTGTCCGCATGATCAATATCGATGACGCCAGCAAGAAGGGCAAGGAAGCCATGGAAGCCATGATGAAGAACTATTCGGAAGTCACCAAGGGTTTTCAGGCGATCGCCACAGAAGCGACCGACTACTCCAAGAAGTCGTTCCAGGACATGGCGTCCTACATGGAAGCCCTGACATCGGTGAAGAGCGTTGAAGCTGCTTTCGAGCTCCAGACGACCTTCATGAAGTCCTCCTATGAGAGTTTCGTTGCCGAAGCGACCAAGATGGGCGAAATGTATGCTGATCTCGCCAAGATCGCTTACAAGCCCTACGAGGGTGTTGTCGGCAAGGCCATGGCGCCAATGTCTTCTGCTGCCTGATCGAAGCTTGCGCGTAACATTCGAGACCGGCCGTGCCCCGCACGGCCGGTCTTGTCATTTGTGGCTGCTGGTATAACCTAATTCTTCCATTTCCTCGCATTTCCGGGCTTCGTGACAAATTGTCGTCATGGCAGCCTGGGGGGCTTAAAATCACCGCATAATGAACTACCTTACTGTGCTGAGTGTTCGTCCGCACCGATGTGTAACGGCAAACCGGCCGGACAACGGAGAATGAACTGAAATGACTGCCAAGCCGGTCTTCATGCAGAGCCAGGGTGACGGGGAGAATGCCAATCGCGGCACCTCGGTGATCACCCGCACCAAGCCGAAGACGAAGAAGCCGAACCTGTATCGCGTCCTGCTTCTGAACGACGACTACACCCCGATGGAATTCGTGATCCACATCTTGGAGCGCTTTTTCCAGAAGGACAGGGAAGCCGCCACCCGCATCATGCTGCACGTCCACAATCATGGTGTCGGGGAATGTGGTGTCTTCACCTACGAAGTCGCCGAAACCAAAGTCTCACAGGTGATGGATTTCGCCAGGCAACATGAACATCCGCTTCAATGCGTCATGGAAAAGAAGTGAGGATCAGACGTGCCAACATTTTCACCCAGCCTCGAAAAAGCGCTGCATCAGGCCCTGACCTACGCAAACGAGCGTCACCACGAATATGCGACGCTGGAGCACCTGCTGCTCGCTCTGATCGACGACGCTGATGCCGCCGCCGTCATGGGGGCCTGCAACGTCAACCTCGATGCCTTGCGAAAGACTGTCGCCGATTTCGTCGACAACGATCTCGCCAATCTCATTACCGGCTATGACGAGGATTCGAAGCCGACTTCGAGCTTCCAGCGCGTCATCCAGCGGGCCGTGATCCATGTCCAGTCCTCGGGTCGCGAGGAAGTGACCGGCGCCAATGTGCTCGTTGCGATCTTCGCCGAGCGCGAGAGCAATGCCGCCTACTTCCTGCAGGAACAGGAAATGACCCGCTACGATGCGGTCAACTACATCTCCCATGGCATCGGCAAGCGTCCGGGTGCGTCGCAGGTTCGCAGCCCGCGCGGTTCTGATGAAGGCGAGCCCGAGGCCAAGCAGGGCCGTGAGCCGGATGAAGCCTCCGCCAAGGGCAAGCAGGAGGCCCTGAAGGCCTATTGCGTCAATCTCAATGAGAAGGCCAAGACTGGCCGCATCGATCCCCTGATCGGCCGCCACGACGAAGTGAACCGCACCATCCAGGTTCTGTGCCGTCGCTCCAAGAACAACCCGCTTTACGTGGGTGATCCCGGCGTCGGCAAGACCGCGATCGCCGAAGGTCTCGCCAAGCGCATCGTCGAAGGCAAGGTGCCGGAAGCGCTTGCTGATGCAACGATCTTCTCGCTCGACATGGGCACGCTGCTCGCCGGCACCCGCTATCGCGGTGACTTCGAGGAGCGGCTGAAGCAGGTGGTCAAGGAGCTCGAAGACTATCCTGGTGCCGTGCTGTTCATCGACGAGATCCATACGGTGATCGGCGCTGGCGCGACCTCTGGCGGCGCCATGGATGCGTCGAACCTCTTGAAGCCGGCGCTCTCTTCAGGGGCGATCCGTTGCATCGGTTCGACCACGTACAAGGAATATCGCCAGTTCTTCGAAAAGGACCGGGCGCTCGTCCGCCGCTTCCAGAAGATCGACGTCAACGAGCCTTCGATCGATGATGCGATCGAGATCATGAAGGGCCTGAAGCCCTATTTCGAGGACTACCACAAGCTCCGTTACACCAACGAAGCGATCAAGTCGGCTGTCGAGCTTTCGGCCCGCTACATCTCCGACCGCAAGCTGCCGGACAAGGCGATCGACGTGATCGACGAGACGGGTGCGGCCCAGATGTTGCTGCCGGCCTCGCGTCGCCGCAAGCTGATCACCGAGAGGGAGATTGAGGCTACCATCGCGACGATGGCACGCATTCCCCCGAAGACGGTGTCGAAGGACGACGAGATGGTGCTCGCCAATCTCGAAAAGGAACTGCGTTCCGTCGTCTACGGTCAGGACAAGGCAATCGAAGCCCTCTCCACCTCGATCAAGCTTGCCCGTGCCGGCCTGCGTGAACCGAACAAGCCGATCGGCTCTTATGTGTTCTCCGGTCCGACGGGCGTCGGCAAGACGGAAGTAGCCAAGCAGCTGGCGTCGTCGCTCGGTGTCGAGCTCCTGCGTTTCGACATGTCGGAATACATGGAGCGGCACACGGTATCGCGTCTGCTCGGTGCGCCTCCCGGCTATGTTGGCTTCGACCAGGGCGGTCTTCTGACCGATGGCGTCGACCAGCACCCGCATTCGGTCGTGCTGCTCGATGAAATCGAGAAGGCGCATCCGGATATCTACAACATCCTGCTGCAGGTCATGGACCATGGCCAGCTGACCGATCACAACGGCAAGAAGATCGACTTCCGCAACGTCATCCTGATCATGACGACCAATGCGGGCGCGTCGGAAATGGCGAAGTCGGCGATCGGCTTCGGTTCGTCCAAGCGCACCGGCGAAGACGAAGAGGCGCTCAACCGCCTGTTCACGCCGGAATTCCGCAACCGCCTTGATGCGACGATCCCGTTCGCACCGCTGCCGACGGAAGTCATCCATCAGGTGGTGCAGAAGTTCGTCATGCAGCTGGAAGCCCAGCTGTCCGAGCGCAACGTGACCTTCGATCTGTCCGAATCCGCGATCGCCTGGCTGGCGAAGAGCGGTTACGACGAGAAGATGGGTGCCCGCCCGCTGGGTCGCGTGATCCAGGAGCACATCAAGAAGCCGCTCGCCAACGAGATCCTCTTCGGCAAGCTGAAGAAGGGTGGCGTCGTCAAGGTCGGGACCAAGACCGACGACACCGGCGCGGAAGTGCTCGATCTGGAGTCGATTGCAGAGGTGCCCGCCGTCAAGCCGAAGCCGGAAGCCGAAGTGGCATCGGCCAAGCCTGCCAAGGCGAAGCGCAAGCCGGCGGCAAAGGCCACGGCGATTGTCGATGAGGGTGATGTCGCCGTCATCGACGAGGCACCGAAGCAGCCGAAACGCTCCGCCGTGCCGAAGGTGCCGAAGAAGAAGTAAGCACCCCAAGCTTGAGAGACCCGTGCCGGGCGTTCCGCCCGGCACTTTCTTTTTGCCGATCCGGATTTTCAGATGTCTTCGGCCTCTTCAGATATTTCCCAAACACGGTGGTTTTTCACCGGCATGCGCGGGCTCTACAGCCTGCCTGCGATCATCCTGATGATTTCCTTCGTCGGCTTTTCTGCCTTCGCACTTGAATCGGGCGTCAGTCGCGCGGAAGCGATGTTCATGACAGCGGCGGTGTGGGCGCTGCCGGCCAAGATGATTCTGATCGGCACGATGACCAGCGGCGCCAATCTGCTGGCGATCTTCCTGGCCGTCTCGCTCTCTTCCATCCGCATGATGCCCATGGTCGCCTCGCTCGTGCCGGAAATGCGCACCGAACGCACGCCGACCTGGCTTTTGCTGTTCCTGTCGCATTTCATCGCGATAACCGCCTGGGTCTTTGCCATGGGCAGCTTCAAGACTGTGCCGAGGGAAGGGCGGGTCGCCTATTTCGCCGGCTTCGGCATCACCCTGGTGACGGTGAACACGATCCTCGTCGGCGTCTGCTATGGGCTGGTGGCGAAGTTCCCGCCCGTGGTTGCCGGCCTTCTCTTCTTCCTGACCCCGGTCTATTTCATCGCGTCCATCTGGGCGACGGGCCGGCAGTCCGTCGTCAAGGTGGGCTTCGTCGTCGGCGCCGTCTCCGGCCCGCTCCTGGCGCTGGTCATACCCGGTTTCGACATCCTGATTGCCGGCCTTGGCGGCGGCACGCTGGCCTACCTGTTTGACCGCTACGTGATCCGTGCAGGACAGAAACAGGCCACCGCCGCTGGCATCGATCCGACCACCCAAGCAGACGAGGTGGTTTGATGCAGGATTATTGGCCTTATATCGTCATCATCGTCGCCGGCTGGCTTGCCACGGACATCTGGCGCTGGCTCGGCGTGCTGGCCGGAAACCGGCTGCAGGAGGGATCCGAAGCGCTGAACTGGGTGAGGGCGGTCGCGACGGCGCTGGTGATGGCGGTGACGGCAAAACTCGTCGTCTTCCCGACGGGTACACTCGAGAGCTCTCCGCTCTGGCTGAGGCTCGCGGCGGCCGGAATCGGCTTTGCTGCCTTCCTGTTGGCCGGCCAGCGTGTCATCGTCGGTGTCGTGGTTCCCCTGGCGATCCTGGGTGCGGGCCTGCTCTGGCTCTGACTTCATCTCCGTTCACAGACACGTGTGATCGCTGTAATTGCCACATTTCGCTTCCCAAATCGGGTGTCCGATCAACCAGAGGATAGCGAAATGTCAAAGGTAGTACGCTTCCGAAAGCTGAAGCACGGGGACCCACCCCGTTTCAAGGTCTTGCCGGATGACCTGCGCAAGACGTCGGCCCGCAGTGGCGGCTGGAGCGCGACGGGCTCCTTTCCGTTGATGGTGCTCTCGCTCGTCGGTGTTGCCGCCGTGTTGGTGATCGGCGGCTTCATTGGCTGATGGCGCGGCAATATCGGGCTGGCGCTCGCTTCAGAGCGCCGCCTTGATCTTCTCGGCCTGAGCCTTCAACACGTCGACATCGGCCATGCCGCCCGCATGCGGCTTGAGCGGCACGCCCTCGTGGCGCGGGATGACGTGGAAGTGCAGGTGGAAGACGGTCTGCCCGGCTGCCGGTTCGTTGAACTGCGCAATATAGACGCCGTCGGCGTCAAAGGCGTCCTTCGCGGCGTTGGCAAGCTTTTGCACGACCGGCATCAGCGTCGACAGCACTTCCGGCTCGGCGTCGAGCAGGTTGCGCGAACCCTTTTTGGGAATGACGAGCAAGTGCCCCGGCGCCTGCGGCATGACATCCATGAACGCCAGTGTGTTTTCATCCTCGTAGAGTTTCACCGACGGAATGTCGCCGGCCAGGATCTTGGCGAAGATGTTGTTGGGATCATAGGCGGTCATGGTGGTCTCCTCGATTTCTGCGGCCACTTAACGGCAAGGAACGCTGGGCTTCAAGCCTGAGCTTGCGGCTCTCAACCGTCGAATTCCTCGCCCTCGCGCGGTTGGCGCTCGCCCTTGCGGAAGGGCGTATGTTCCCCGAGATACTCCCCGACCTGGGCCACTTCGCGCCGTTCGTGTTCGAGATAGTCGGCGACGGCCCTGCGCAGCCCCGGGTGGGCAATGAAGTGGGCGGAATGTGTGGTGACGGGTTCGTAGCCGCGCGCGAGCTTGTGTTCGCCCTGCGCGCCGGCTTCGACACGGGCAAGGCCCTTGTGAAGCGCGAAGTCGATTGCCTGATGATAGCAGACTTCGAAATGCAGAAAGGGGTGGTCCTCGGCGCAGCCCCAGTGGCGGCCATAAAGTGCGTCCGAACCGATGAAGTTGATGGCGCCCGCCACATAGCGACCGTCACGCTTTGCCATCACGAGCAGGACGTCGTCCGGCATGCGCTCGCCGACCAGCGAGTAGAACTGGCGTGTCAGGTAAGGCCGGCCCCATTTGCGGCTACCGGTGTCGATGTAGAAGCGGAAGAACTGGTCCCAGATCTCCTCGGTCAAATCGCTGCCCGTCAGCCAGTCGATGCTGATGCCGTTCTCGAGCGCGTTCCGCCTTTCCTTGCGCAGGTTCTTGCGTTTCGACGAGGAGAGTTCGGCGAGGAATGCCTCGTGATCGGCATAGCCGCGATTGATGAAATGGAACTGTTGGTCCGTGCGCTGCAGAAAGCCGGCTTCCGTAAGGGCAGTAAGCTCCCCTTGCGGCAGGAACGTCACGTGTGCCGAGGATGTCCCGAGTTCGCGGGCGACCTGCTGCAGTCCCTGGGCGAGTAGCGCCTGGACGCGAGATACGTCCTCGCCCTGTCGGACGAGCAGCCGGGGCCCGCTGGCCGGAGTGAAAGGGATGGAAGCCTGGAGCTTGGGATAGTAGCGTCCGCCGGCCCTGTGGAAGGCATCGGCCCAGCCATGGTCGAAGACATATTCACCCTGGCTGTGGCTCTTGAGATAACAGGGAATGGCGCCGATGAGGCGCCCTTCCTGTTCAAGCAGCAGATGGTGGCCCATCCAGCCTGTCTCGGCGGTTGCGGAACCCGACTCCTCGACGGACGAGAGAAAGGCAAACGAGGTGAAGGGGTTGTAGCCTGGGGCGGAGCGGGACGCTCCAGTGAGCTCTCCCCATTCGGCGGAAGCGATCTCCTTGAAGGAGCGCACTACACGGATTGTCACCTCGTCTGCCATGGATCTCCCGTCAGGCGATCGCCGGCGACTGGCGCGGGTCGAAGCCTTCGAATGTCATCTGGTCTGCATATTTATAGGTCTGTGCCCGCATGATTTCATCCCTGACTGTCCAGGTAATCACGGGCGCGCCCTTTTCACGCAGGTCTGCGACGAAATCATTCGGCAGATGGGCGACGCAATACGACGTGAAATCAAGCCCGAGATCCATGGCTTCGCGATGCGCCGCAAAGTTTTCCGGCTTCACGCCTTCCGCAGTCAGGCCGACGGGCCAGGGGCATTCCGCGACCTTCAATGCCCGCAGCAGGTGATAGTCGAAGCTCATCAGCGCGACCTTGCCTTCGTAACCCTCAAGCACCTCAAGCACGGCCTCGACGAAACCGTCATCCTGCTCGGCATCGAGGCCCTTGAGTTCGATCACCAGCGGCACCCGGCCTTTCACGAGATCGAGCATCTGGCGAAGCGTCGGGATCTTGTCTGCGGTTCCGCCGATCGACAGCATCCGCAATTCGCCCGCTGTGCGCTCGCGCACTTCACCATTCATGTTGCAGAGCCGCTGCAGATCGTGGTCGTGGAAGACCATCGGCACGCTGTCGGACGAAAGCTGGATGTCGCATTCGATGGCAAAGCCTGCCTCGATCGCCCGGCTGAAGGCCGATAGTGTGTTTTCCCAGATCTCTCTGTTCATGTCGTGATAGCCGCGATGGGCGACGGGGACGTCCTTGATCCAGTCGATATCGCTCACAAGGCAATCTCCAGGATGGCGTCGATTTCGACGGCGGCATTCAGCGGCAGCTGCGCAACGCCCACGGCCGCGCGTGCATGTTTGCCGGCGTCACCAAGCACGTTTGCGATCAAGTTCGAGGCACCGTTGATGACGAGGTGCTGCTCGATAAAGCCCGGAGCGGATGCAACGAAACCATTCAGCTTCACGACACGGTTGATCCGCGAAAGGTCGCCGGACAGCGCCGCTTTCGCCTGGGCAAGGATGTTGATGGCGCAGAGTTCTGCCGCTCTCTGAGCCTCGGCAAGCGCGACATCGCCACCGACGAGACCGATCACCGCCACTTTTCCGCCTTCAATCGGCAACTGTCCCGAGAGGAACAGCAGGTTTCCGCTGATCACATAGGGCACGTAATTGGCGGCGGGGGCTGCGGCTTCCGGCAGGCTGATGCCCAGCGCTGCAAGGCGGCCGTCGATTGTGTCGGACATGGTCGATTCCCGGTCTGTTGATAAAAGTTGAGAAAGTTGTGGTGACGAAAAGCATGTCTCGCTTTTGCCGGATGTGTTCTTATAACATCGACGACGAGTTCAACAGGAGGGTGTCGATGTTTCCTTTGCGAATGGCGGTCCGTGCGACGCTTTCCCTGGCTGCCTTTGGTGCGACCGGGCAGGTTGCATCCGCGGCGACCGTCGGCCTCGTGCCGCATCGCGCCGTCTACGAGATCGGGCTGAAGGAAGCGTCCGACCGCTCCGGTATCGAATTGGTACGCGGCCGCATGGTCTATGAATTCAGCGGCTCGGCCTGCAAGGGCTTCAACACCCAGTTCCGTTTCGTCACCCGCATCGACGTCGGTGAGGGCGTGCGTGTCACCGACCAGCGTTCTTCCACCTTCGAAGATGTCGCGGCTGGCACATTTCGCTTTGAGAACAAGTCCTTCACGGACGATCAGCTCGACAAGGATGTCAGCGGCGCCGCGGCCGAAGCCGGTGGCAAGGTCAAGATCGAGCTGACCGGCCCCGACAAGCGGGCGCTCGAGCTTGCCGATAGCCGGTTTCCGGCCGAGCACATGCTCGAAGTGATTGCCCGGGCGCGAAAGGGTGAACAGGTCTTCGAATTGCGGATCTTCGACGGCTCCGAGGATGGCGACCAGACCTACCTGACAACGACCATCGTCGGTGGCCCGACGAAGTCGAGCGACACAGATCCGGAAGCCAAGGCCCTGGAGTCGCTCGGCGCCCAAGACTACTGGCCCGTGTCGATCGCCTATTTCGATGAGAAGACCAGGGGCGATCAGGAGCCGATCTACAGTCAGTCTTTCAAGCTGTATGATAACGGCGTCACACGCGACCTGACGCTGGACTACGGCGATTTCGTTCTGGCCGGCAAGCTGACCAAGCTCGAAGTTCTCGGCAAGCCGGACGTTGGTTGCCCGTAAAGCTGCCTGCACGCCTGGAAATCGCTTGTTTTACCCTTGATTTTTGACCGGCGCCCCTGTATGGCCGGCCTTATTCCACACGTGAGGCTTGGGATCGACAGGGAGAAATCCTGCCGCTTCCGCCCGGTGGCAGTCCGAAAGGACTGCTGTTTGCTTCACGGGGGTTCAACCGGAAAAGGAGAAAAAGGCATGGCATTGCCTGATTTTAGCATGCGTCAGCTTCTGGAAGCTGGCATTCACTTCGGTCACCAGACGCACCGCTGGAACCCGAAGATGAAGCCGTACATCTTCGGCGATCGTAACAACATCCACATCATCGACCTGGCTCAGACCGTTCCGATGCTGTCGCGCGCCCTTCAGGTCGTGTCCGACACCGTCGCTCGTGGCGGCCGCGTTCTGTTTGTCGGCACCAAGCGTCAGGCTTCGGAAATCATCGCTGATTCCGCCAAGCGTTCGGCCCAGTACTACGTCAACTCCCGCTGGCTCGGCGGCATGATGACCAACTGGAAGACCATTTCGAACTCGATCGCCCGTCTGCGCAAGCTCGACGAGATCCTGGCCTCGGAAGCCTCTGGCTACTCCAAGAAGGAGCGCCTGAACCTTGAGCGCGAACGCGAGAAGCTTGAAAAGGCTCTCGGCGGTATCCGCGACATGGGCGGCACCCCGGACCTGATGTTCATCATCGACACCAACAAGGAAAAGATCGCGATCGACGAAGCCAAGCGCCTCGGCATCCCGGTTGTTGCTGTCATCAACTCGAACTGCGATCCGGACCTGATCGACTATCCGATCCCGGGCAATGACGACGCTTCGCGCGCCATCGCTCTCTACTGCGAACTGATCTCGCGCGCTGCCATCGACGGCATTGCTCGCCAGCAGGGCGCTTCCGGTCGTGACATCGGCGCCTCTGCCGAAGCTCCGATCGAGCCGGCTCTCGAAACCGAAGCCGACGCATAATCGCGTATAGCGGCGGGCTCCCCGCCGCTTTTCCCGTCAAGGGAATGGCCGCCTGTGCGCTCTTCGAGCAGCGGGCGGCCTCCGTTCTTCCGGATGCCGCTTGCCATAGGCGAGAGGGCGTCGAAGACGGCCGATTGTTTCCGTGGTGACCTGCTTCATCACGTTGTCATACATCCGGGTACATTTCGTCCCCAACATAGCGGTCCTCCGTTCGCCCAAAGCCACGGATCGTCCGCCTGAACAGACAAGAGGCACACAATGGCTGAAATCACTGCAGCACTGGTAAAAGAACTGCGCGAAAAGTCCGGCGCAGGCATGATGGATTGCAAGAAGGCTCTGACCGAAAACAACGGTGACATCGAAGCCGCCATCGACTGGCTGCGCGCCAAGGGTATCGCCAAGGCCGACAAGAAGTCGGGCCGCACGGCTGCTGAAGGCCTGATCGGCATCAACGGCGCCGGCACCTCGGCCGTGGTCGTCGAAGTCAACTCCGAAACCGACTTCGTTGCCCGCAACGACGCCTTCCAGGACCTCGTCCGCGGTGTGGCTTCGGTTGCCATCGGCACCGACGGTTCCGTCGAGGCGATCGGCGCTGCCACCTATCCGGCCAGCGGCAAGACCGTCACCGACACCATCAAGGACGCAATCGCCCATATCGGCGAGAACATGACGCTGCGCCGCGCCGTCAAGCTCTCGGTCGAAGACGGTGTTGTCGCGACCTATATCCACAATGCCGCCTCTGAAGGCCTCGGCAAGCTCGGCGTTCTCGTCGCGCTCAAGTCGACCGGCAACAAGGACGTGCTGGCTGCCATCGGCCGCCAGGTCGCCATGCACATCGCTGCGACCAACCCGCTCGCGATCCGTTCGGAAGAAGTTGATGCCGCTGTTGCCGAACGCGAGCGCAACGTCTTCATCGAGCAGTCCCGCGCTTCGGGCAAGCCGGACGCCATCATCGAAAAGATGGTTGAAGGCCGCATGCGCAAGTTCTTCGAGGAAGTCGCCCTTCTCTCGCAGGCTTTCGTCATCAATCCTGAGGTGACCGTCGGCGACGCGATCAAGGCTGCCGAGAAGGATGCTGGCGCCCCGATCGAAGTGACCGGCATGGCCCGCCTTCTCCTCGGTGAAGGCATCGAGAAGGAAGAGAGCGACTTCGCCGCTGAAGTGGCTGCCGTCGCCAAGGGCTGATCTCAGTTACCCTTCTTCGAGGGAAAACATCGGGCATCGCGTGACAACGCGGTGCCCTTCGTGTATCCGGCACAGAATTGATCTCGGGAGTATTCATGTCAGCCAAGCCATTGTTCAAGCGCGTCCTCCTCAAGGCTTCGGGCGAAGCCCTCATGGGTAGCCAGGGATTCGGGATCGATGTGGCAGTGGCCGACCGGATCGCCGGAGACATCGCCGAAGCCCGCCGCATGGGCGTGGAAGTCGGCGTCGTTGTCGGTGGTGGCAACATCTTCCGTGGCGTGGCCGTCGCGTCGAAGGGTGGCGATCGCGTGACCGGTGACCACATGGGCATGCTGGCGACCGTCATCAACGCGCTGGCGCTTGCCACGTCGCTGCGCAAGCTCGACATCGACACCGTGGTTCTCTCGGCCATTGCCATGCCTGAGATCTGCGAGAGCTTCTCGCAGCGCGCCGCCTTGCACCATCTGGCCCAGGGCCGGGTGGTGATCTTTGCCGGTGGTACCGGCAACCCGTTCTTCACCACCGATTCCGCCGCTGCATTGCGCGCAGCCGAAATTGGCGCACAGGCCATATTCAAGGGCACCCAGGTCGATGGCATCTACTCGGCCGACCCGAAGAAGGACCCCGCTGCAACCCGCTTCGACAGCCTGACCCATGATGAAGTCCTGCAGAAGGGCCTTGCCGTCATGGACGTCGCCGCCGTTGCACTCGCACGCGAAAACCATATTCCGATCATCGTCTTCTCGATCCACGAGAAGGGTGGTTTCGGCGAAATTCTGTCCGGCGCTGGCCGTATGACGATCGTTACCGACAACTGATTTCACATGAATGGCGGCGATCTGATGCCGCCGACTGACAGAGCAATGGGAGAACCATGATGACCGCAGGGGTTGATCTCAACGACATCAAGCGCCGCATGGACGGCGCGATCAACGCGTTCAAGAACGACATCGCATCGCTGCGCACCGGCCGGGCCTCCGCCAACGTACTGGATCCGGTCGTGGTCGAAGCCTATGGTTCGCGCGTGCCGCTGAACCAGGTCGCTAACGTGACGGTGCCGGAGCCGCGCATGCTCGGTGTTTCGATCTGGGACAAGTCCATGGTCGGCGCTGTGGACCGTGCGATCCGCGAAGCCAATCTCGGCCTCAATCCGATCGTGGATGGCCAGAACTTGCGTATTCCGCTGCCTGAACTCAACGAAGAGCGCCGCAAGTCGCTGGTCAAGGTGGCACACGACTACGCCGAAAAGGCCAAGGTCGCGATTCGCCACGTCCGCCGCGACGGTATGGATGGCCTGAAGAAGGCCGAAAAAGACGGCACGATTGGTCAGGATGACAGCCGCAGCCAGTCGGAGCGGGTGCAGAAGATGACCGACGAGACGATTGTCGATGTCGACCGCTTGCTCGCGGAGAAGGAAAAGGAAATCATGCAGGTTTAAGGCAGAGTCGTTTCGCTCGAGCACTCTTAACGCCGCCTGGATCCTCGCCAATGTCGACAGTTCAACATCGCATCGTTCCGCAGCATGTTGCGATCATCATGGATGGCAATGGTCGCTGGGCAAACGCCCGGGGCCTGCCCCGGACGTTTGGCCATCGCAAGGGTGTTGAGACTGTCCGCGAGACCGTGAAGGCTGCCGGCGAGGCAGGTGTCGGTTTTCTGACGCTTTTTGCATTCTCCTCGGAGAACTGGCGTCGTCCCGAGGCTGAGATCAACGAACTGTTCGGTCTGCTCAAGGCATTCATTCGCCGCGATCTCGCCGATCTGCATCGTGCCGGCATCCGTATCCGGATCATTGGCGATCGCGTCAACCTGCGGGACGATATCCGCTCACTGCTCCTGGAAGCGGAAGAAACCACGACCAATAACACCCGCATGACGCTCGTCATCGCCTTCAATTATGGGTCACGTGACGAAATTGCGCGCGCCGCCGCGCGTCTGGCTGCCGACGTGCAGGCGGGCCGGCTTGAACCGTCGCAGATCGACGCAGGCAAGCTCAACGACTGCCTGGATACCGCGGGCATCCCCGATCCCGATCTGGTGATCCGCACCAGCGGAGAGGAACGTCTGTCGAATTTCCTCCTGTGGCAGGCGGCTTATGCCGAATTGATGTTCGTGCCGGACTTCTGGCCGGACTTCACGCCGGCTTTGTTTGATTCCGTGCTCGAGCGATATGCTGCCCGCGACCGTCGCTTCGGCGGCCTCTCGGCCAAAGCCGTGGCCGTCGGCTCATGACGCTTACGATGTCGCGAGAACTTCAGCTCAGAATTGTTTCCGCCATCGTCATGATCGCGGTGGTTCTCGCGGCAACCTGGTTTGGCGGACTGTCCTTCAAGCTCGTGGCTGCCAGCATTGGCCTGTTGATCTATTACGAATGGTCGACGATCACGCGGCTCGCGGAAAGCAATATCCGGGCGAATGCCTTCGGTTGGTTCTCGATGGCGGTGATCAGCCTCAACATGTTGTTCGGGCAGGCGGAATTTACCGTGCCGCTCTTTGCAGGCCTGGTGGTCACGGCGGCAATCCCGGCCTTTCTGCGCCGTGTGAACTGGTGGCAGCCGGGCGGACTGTTTTACGCGGGGCTGAGCACCATCTCGCTGTCGGCTATCCGCGGCGAAGATTCGCTCGGTTTCGTTGCGATGCTTTTCGTCTTCATCGTCGTATGGTCGACCGACATCCTTGCCTATTTTGTCGGACGGGCGATCGGCGGACCGAAGCTTGCGCCGAAGATCTCCCCTGGAAAGACCTGGTCGGGGGCAATCGGGGGCACGGTGGCCGGCGTCATCGGCGGCGTTCTGATCGCGATGGCACATTTCCAGGATGTCGGGCTTTGGGTTGCGGTCGTCGCCTTCGCCTTGTCGGTCGCAAGCCAGATCGGTGACCTCTTCGAATCATTCATCAAGCGCCGGTTCGGCGTGAAGGATTCGAGCCGCCTCATACCGGGGCATGGCGGGGTCATGGACCGAGTCGATGGCCTTGTATTTGCCTGTTTTGCCGCGTTCTTCTTGGCGATCGGCAGTTCTGCCGGCGGTGTCGGCACCGTCGTCTCGATGGGCGCCTTCCTCTTCGGTCTCTGAGGCGGATGGTGGGCCTCAGGTGACGGGTATAAATTCTCGCTGAAGCGAGTGCAGGAAACGGACAGATGGATCACATCAGCGCAGTCTTCGGCTTTCTCGGCGGATACATCCTGCCTTACATTCTCATTCTGTCACTGCTCGTCTTCATTCATGAGATGGGTCACTATCTGGCCGGGCGCTGGTCGGGAATACGCATTCTGGCGTTTTCCGTCGGGTTCGGTCCTGAGCTCGTAGGCTATACCGACAAGCACGGGACACGCTGGAAACTTTCCGCGGTTCCCTTGGGCGGTTACGTGCGGTTCTACGGGGATGCGGATGCTGCGAGCCGTCCGGACGGCTCCTTCGCAGAAGAGTTGACCGAGGAAGAGCGTGCCCAGACCCTAAACGGCGCCAAGCTCTGGAAGCGCGCCGTCACCGTCGCCGCGGGCCCTCTTGCAAACTTCCTGCTGGCCATTGTCATTTTCGCCGGCATGTTCGCCACCATGGGCAAGCCCGTATCGGATCCTGTCGTCGCCGACATCAAGGCCGGCAGTGCTGCGGAAGAGGCTGGCATCCAGCGCGGCGACGTCCTGCTCGCGCTTGACGGCCGCATGATCGAGACTTTCGACGATGTCGTCCGCTATATCACCATGCGCCCGGAGATCCCGGTGGAAGTGACGGTGAGGCGCGAGGGCCAGGAGATCGATTTCGCCCTGACCCCCAAGCGTGCCGTCACCAGCGATCAATTCGGCAATGAAATGGAAGTCGGCCAGATCGGTATCATCACCGACCAGCAGGCCGGCAATTTCCGGATCGTGGAGCTGTCCCCGCTTGAGGCCGTCTGGGAAGGCGTGCGTCAGACCGGGCACATCGTCACCGGGACCTTCGACTATATCGGCAACATGATTGCCGGCCGCATGAATGCCGATCAGCTCGGCGGCCCGGTTCGCGTCGTTCAGGCCTCTGGTCAGATGGCGACGCTCGGCGTTATCGCTCTGTTAAATCTGGCCGCGGTTCTTTCCGTTTCGCTGGGGCTTTTGAACTTGTTCCCAGTTCCGGTCCTTGACGGCGGCCATCTCGTTCTCTACGCGATTGAGGCAGTGCGGGGGAAGCCGATGGGGCAGGGTGCACAGGAAATCGCGTTCCGGATCGGTATGGCGATGATCTTGTCTTTGATGGTCTTCGCCACTTGGAATGATATCAGCCGGTTGATTGGCTAGGCGGGAGCACGCATGTCGCGAAAGGATTTGTTTACGCTGTTTCAAATTGATAGTGGCGATTGGGCCACGCGTTGAAATGAAGTAAACAGAAATTAACGCACGCACTTGCTTGTAGGGTAAAACCCGTTAAAACCACACACGGGCCGGAGTCGGGTGCCGACTACGGGGCAATGGAAGAAGGTAAAGTATACACATGAAGGCTGGTTCAAAGTTTTTGAACGCAGTATCGGCGGTCGCGCTGTCTGCTGGTGTCGTGTCTTCGGGCGCAGGTATTGCCGTTCTTGCATCGGCAATTGCTGCCGAAGCCGCAGTGGTTCAGCGTATCGACGTACGCGGAGCTCAGCGTGTTGGTCCGGAAGCTGTGCGCTCCAACCTTTCGATCCAGCCGGGTCGGACTTTCTCCAATGCCGACATCGATGAATCGGTCAAGCGCCTCTACGCGACCGGTTTCTTCTCCGATGTCCAGATCTCCGTTTCCGGCGGGACGCTGGTGGTGACGGTTGCTGAAAACCAGCTGATCAATCAGGTGGTCTTCAACGGCAACCGCAAGATCAAGGACGACAAGCTCCAGGGCATCGTTCAGACGCAGGGCCAGGGTCCTTACAGCGACAGCCTGATCAGCGCCGACATCCAGCGCATCCGCGAAGCCTATTCCGCCATCGGTCGTTCCGATGTCGAGGTGACGACGCAGGTCGTTCCGGTTGCCGAAGGTCGCGTAAACCTCGCCTTCGTCATCAACGAAGGCGAGCGCACCAAGATCAGCTCGATCAACTTCGTTGGCAACAACGCCTATTCCGACGGCCGTCTGGCCGCCGTCCTGCAGACCAAGGAATCGGGCATCCTGTCCTTCCTGACCCGCAAGGACGTCTACAACGAGGACAAGCTGCGCGCGGACGAAGAAGCGCTGCGCCAGTTCTACTACAACCACGGTTACGCCGACTTCCGCGTGATCTCGTCTGAAGCCGTCCTCAACGAGACCGGTAACGAATACACGATCAATATCACTGTTGACGAAGGTCAGCGCTATCGCTTCGGCGCCGTATCGGTCGAATCGACCGTTGATGGCATCGACGGTGCGGAGCTTGAGGGTCTTCTCGAGACCCGCGAGGGTCAGACCTACAGCGCCCGTGAGATCCAGAAGTCGATGGAAGCCATCTCCCGCCGCGTGTCGTCGGCCGGCTACCCCTTCGCTCGCGTCGTTCCGCGCGGTGACCGCAACTTCGAAACGAACACCATCGGCGTGACCTATTTGGTCGACCAGGGTGAGCGCGCTTACGTCGAGCGTATCGAAGTGCGTGGCAACACCCGTACTCGTGACTACGTCATCCGCCGCGAATTCGATATCTCCGAAGGCGACGCCTTCAACCAGGAGACCATCTCGCGCGCCAAGCGTCGCCTGGAAGCCCTCGGCTTCTTCTCTTCGGTCAACATCACGACCCAGGCTGGCAGCTCGCAGGACCGCGTTGTCGTGATTGTTGACGTGCAGGATCAGCCGACCGGTTCGTTCGGTATCGGTGCAGGCTACTCCGTCGGTGACGGTGGCCTGGTTCTTGAAGCCTCGGTTGAAGAAAAGAACTTCCTCGGCCGTGGTCAGTTCATCCGCGTTGCCGCCGGTGGTGGCTTCGACGAGACGCAGACCTACAACTTCTCCTTCACCGAGCCTTACTTCCTCGGTTATCGCCTGGCTGCCGGCTTTGACGTGTTCAAGAGCTCGACCAGCGCGAACTCCTACTATGATTACGAAGAGCAGGGCGGTACCGTTCGCGTCACTGCGCCGATCACCGAAGATCTGGCGACGACGCTGCGCTACACCTACAAGGAACTCGACTATATCAATGACGGTGCATTTGGGCCGGACGGCCTTGCTACCGGCACTGATAATCGTGTGGCAGCCCCCTACATCGATGCGATCACGGGCAGCACGTGGAAGCAGTCGATCCTCGGTCACTCGATCGTCTACAACACCGTTGACGACCGTCAGAACCCGCACGAAGGCATCTATGCGAGCTTTACGCATGAATATGCCGGCCTCGGCGGTGACTCCGAATACTATAAGGCATTTGTCCGCGCTCGCGCCTTCTACACGCTGTCTGACGAGTTCGACATCGTCGGATCGCTCGCTGGTTCGGCCGGCCATGTCGTTGCCCTCGGTGACAACCTGAACGTCTTCGATCAGTTCAAGATCGGCGGCAAGGAAATCCGGGGCTTCGACAACAGCGGTATCGGCCCGCGCATCAATGGCGACTCGATCGGCGGCACAACCTATTTCACGGCCTCGGCTGAAGCGACGTTCCCGCTTCCGCTCGTGCCCCAGGACCTCGGTTTCCGTGGTGCGGTCTTCGCAGATGCCGGTACGCTCTACGGCAGCGACCTGCGCAACCAGCCGGGCGCCGTCGGTACCGACATGTCGCTCCGTGCGTCGGTTGGTGCAGGCGTGATCTGGAACTCGCCGTTCGGCGCGCTTCGTGTCGACTACGCGGTTCCGGTCGCCAAGGAAGACTTCGACGATACCCAGGAATTCCGTTTCAGCATGGCGAACCAGTTCTAAGACTGGTTGTCCAGAACTGCTGACAGGTTGACGTTCTGGAGCGTTTGCTGATGGACCATAATCATTTCTTTCCGCCCCATGCCGGGGTGACCCTGGCTGCGCTTGCAGTTCAGACGGGGGCGGAATTGCAGGACGAGAGCCACGGCGGACGGATCGTAAGGTCCGTATCGCCGGTCTCAAGAGCGAAGGAAGGGGATGTCTGCTACATCCTCTCCCGTCGCAACAAGGAAGAGCTGGCAACCTGCCAGGCTGCTGCGATATTTTGCGAAAAGCCGCTTCTCTCGCTCATTCCCGCGCATATTCCAGTTCTTCTCGCCAAGAGCGCTCAGACCGCTTTCGCGCTTGCAGGCGCAATCCTGCATCCGACGGCCTTGAAGCCGATCAGGATGACGACCGAGCCGGCGCGGATCTCACCGGCAGCCTATATCGATCCGACAGCGAAGCTCGAAGATGGTGTCGAAGTCGAGGCCATGGCCGTGATCGGCGCTGATGTCGAAATCGGCAGTGGTACGCGGATCGGCCCGGGTGCGGTGATCGGTCCGGGTGTTCGGATGGGTCGCGACTGCGTGATTGCAGGTGGCGCGACAATCCAGGTCGCTCTCGTCGGCAACAATGTCATCATTCATAACGGTGCCCGCA
Source organism: Rhizobium sp. R86522 (assembly GCF_042466255.1). Lineage (NCBI taxonomy): Bacteria > Pseudomonadati > Pseudomonadota > Alphaproteobacteria > Hyphomicrobiales > Rhizobiaceae > Rhizobium > Rhizobium sp. R86522. Next base: position 1,710,001 of record NZ_JAXHBX010000001.1, on the reverse strand, counting down.
TCGGACAGGACGGTTTCGGCTACGCACCGGGTCCTCGCGGCATGCTGAAGATCGTCCAGATCGGTCGCGTGATCATCCAGGACCATGTCGAGATCGGCGCCAACACCACGATCGATCGCGGCACGATGGACGACACCGTGATCGGTGAGGGGACGAAGATCGATAACCTCGTTCAGATCGGCCACAACGTTCGTATCGGCCGCCACTGCGGCATCGTCAGCCAGGTCGGCATTGCCGGAAGTACGGTGATCGGTGATGGCGTGATGATTGGCGGTGCTGCCGGCATCAACGGCCATATCAAGATCGGCGATGGTGCTCAGATTGCCGCCATGAGCGGCGTTCTGGCCGAGGTGCCGCCCGGTGAGAAATACGGCGGCGTTCCAGCCCGCCCGTTGAAGGATTATCTGCGCGAGGTGGCCGATACGCTCAGCCGCTACGACAGCCGCGCCAAGGAAAAAGGAACCAGCAATGACTGAACTCGCGAAGAGCGAATTGGGTTCGGCTGATATCCTCGAGATCATGAAGCTTCTGCCCCACCGCTATCCCTTCCTGCTGGTGGACAAGATCATCGAGATTGACGGCGACAATTCCGCCATTGGCATCAAGAATGTCACGGCGAATGAACCGCATTTCACCGGACATTTCCCGGAAAGCCCGATCATGCCGGGCGTCCTTCTGATCGAAGGCATGGCCCAGACCGCCGGCGCCATCTGTGCTCGGCTTCAGGGCGAGGGCGGAAATCTCGTCTATTTCATGACGATCGATAACGCGCGGTTCCGCAAGCCGGTCGTTCCTGGCGACCGCGTTGAATTCCATGTCGTCAAGCAGAAGCAGCGCGGCAATATCTGGAAATTCCATTGCGACGCCAAGGTCGACGGAGCTCTGGTCGCCGAGGCCGACATTGGTGCCATGATCATGCGCAAGGATCAGAAATGAGCCAGATTGCCGCAAGCGCCGTCATCCATCCGATGGCCGTGGTCGAAGACGGCGCGGTGATCGGCGAGAATGTCCGGATCGGTCCGTTTTGCCGGGTGGGGTCGCGCGTGACGCTGAAAGACGGCGTCGAGCTCGTTTCGAACGCTGTTGTCACCGGTCTGACCGAAATCGGCGCCGGCACCAAGATCCACCCGATGGCCGTGATCGGCGGTGTCTCGCAAAGTCTGCACGAGGCGGGCGAAGATTCCACGCTGGTCGTCGGTGAAAACTGCACCATGCGTGAAGGTGTGACAATGAACTGCGGCACGGTCGGCGGTGGCGGTATCACCCGCGTCGGCGACAACTGCCTGTTCTTGGCCAATTCGCATGTCGCCCATGACTGCATTCTCGGCAATGACATCATCCTGTCGAACAACGTCATGTTGGCCGGCCATGTTCACGTCGGTGACAAAGCCATTCTCAGCGGTGGCTGCGCCGTGCACCAGTTCACTCGTATCGGCCGTCAGGCATTCATCGGTGGTTTGTCCGCCGTTGCCTACGATGTCATTCCCTATGGCATGCTGAACGGCAATCCCGGCATTCTCGGCGGCCTGAATGTGGTCGGCATGACCCGCGCTGGCATCGAGCGCTCGGTGATCCACCAGGTTCGTCGCGCCTTCAAACAGATCTTCGAAAGCGAAGGATCGGCCCGTACCAATGCGGCCGCCATTCGCGACGAGTATCTGGATTGCGCTCCGGTGATCGAAATCCTCGACTTCATCGCCGCCGAAAGCGATCGGGCACTGTCCTCGCCCAATCGCGGCAAGAACTGAGTGATGACGGCGGCCGCTCAACCGGACGGCCTGCCAAGGACCGGTCGTCTGGCCATTATTGCCGGCAGTGGAAAGCTGCCGCTTTTTCTTGCCGAAGCAGCACGGGCAGCCGGCGAAGATCCTTTCGTTCTCAGGCTGAAGAACGAGGCCGACGATATCTGGCAGGGCTTTGAAAACGCCGTCATCGGCGTCGGCGACATGGCCGGCCTATCAGCGCTGTTTCGCCAGCACGACATTCGCCGGGTCGTCATGTCGGGTGCGGTCAAGCGCCGACCGGCTTTCGGCGAAATCCGCGTCAATCTGAAATCACTGCTGAAATTGCCGAGGGCGCTGAAAACGCTGTTGGCCGGGGGAGACGATGCGGTGCTGCGCATGGTCATCTCGCTGATCGAGGCACAGGGTTGCGAAGTGTTGGGTGCCCACGAGATCCTGCCGGGATTGCTGGCGACGGTCGGACCGCTTGGTGCCGTATCCCCCGATGCTGATGATGAGCGTGACATTGAAAAGGCGGCAGAGGCCGCCGAAGCCCTTGGCCGGCTGGATGTGGGGCAGGGTGCTGTCGCCGTCGGCGGCCGCATCGTGGCGCTGGAGGGCGTCGAGGGCACCGACGCAATGCTCTCACGTGTCCAGGGTCTGCGCGCAGAGGGGCGAATTTCCAGGCGCCGCAAGGGCGTTCTGGTCAAACTCTGCAAGCCGCAGCAGGATCTGCGGGCCGATCTGCCGACCATCGGCGTCTCGACCGTCGAGAATGCCAAGGCCGCAGGGCTTGCCGGCATAGCGGTTGAAGCCGGCCGCGCGCTGGTTGTCGAGCGTGAGGCGATGATTGCGGCGGCAGATGCTGCCGGTCTGTTCGTCGTCGGTCTGGATCGTTCGCGCAAGGAGTAGGCAATATGTCGGACAAACCCTTGAAGATTGCCGTCATTGCCGGCGAGGTCTCCGGCGATCTCCTGGGTGCAGATCTGGTTGCGTATCTGAAGACGTTGCATTCAGGGCCGGTCGAACTGGTCGGCGTCGGCGGTGAGGCGCTTGAGGCTCAAGGATTGAAGTCGCTCTTCGACTTCTCCGAACTCTCGATCATGGGCATTACCCAGGTGCTGTCGAAGCTGCCCCGGCTGATCAAGCTGATCTCCTGGACAGCCGATGCGATTGTTGCGGCCAAGCCGGACTTGCTCCTGATCGTCGACAGTCCCGATTTCACCCATCGCGTGGCCAGGAAGGTTCGGCACAAGCTGCCGGATCTGCCGGTCGTGAACTATGTCTGCCCCAGCGTCTGGGCGTGGAAGGAATATCGCGCCAAGGCCATGCTCGCCTATGTCGATGCGGTTCTCGCCGTTCTGCCCTTCGAGCCGTCAGTGATGCAGCGTCTCGGCGGTCCGGAGACCCATTTCGTCGGTCATCGGCTCGCAAGCAATGCCGACATTCTGAGGATACGGGAAGCACGCAAGGTGAGGGAAGTGAGAGCTGCGGGCGACAAGCGGACCATCCTTCTCCTGCCCGGTTCGCGCGGTGGCGAAATCACGCAGCTTCTGCCGGTATTTGGTGAAGCCATGCAGGAATTCGTCGTCCGCAATGGCGATACACGCTTCGTGCTCCCCACTGTGCCGCGTCAGGAAGCACGTGTCCGGGAGATCACTCAGAGTTGGACATTGAGGCCCGAGATCGTGCTCGGAGACGAAGCGAAGTGGCGCGCCTTCGAAGAGGCGGATGCCGCGATCGCCGCCTCAGGGACCGTGATCCTGGAACTGGCATTGGCGCATGTGCCCGTGGTCTCGACCTACAAGGGCGACTGGATCGTCAGAATGCTTAGTCACCGCATCAAGATCTGGACCGGTGCGTTGCCGAACCTGATCGCCGACTACGCGGTCATTCCGGAATACTTCAACGATGTCTTGCGCCCTGCAAGCCTCGTCCGTTGGGCGGAACGGCTGTCGGCGGACACGCCACAGCGCGCCTCGATGCTCGCGGGCTATGACGACGTCTGGCAAAGGCTGCAGACGGAAAGGCCGGCCGGTCAAGCCGGCGCGGCCGTGGTTCTGTCTGTGCTTCAAAAGCGCGGCAGGCTCTGACTCAAGCCCATCGCACAAAGGGATCGGCAAGGCTTTCCCAGGCAGAAGGCGTGAAGCTCTTTTCCGCCACCAGGCACGCATCGAGCTCGGCTTCGATCCTGCGCTGATCCATTGGATCGGCGCCGATGAATACGAGTTCCTGTCGCCGGTCGCCCCATTCCTTGTCCAGATAGGGTGCCATCGCGTCGAGGAAGCCAGGATCGTCCGGCCAACGTGACTTCGGCACAGATGCCCACCAGAGCCCCATTTTCGTCGTGCGGACGAGCGGTCCTGCCTGGCTCATTTCGCCGACGTGATGCGGTCGGGTAGCGAGCCAGAAGAAGCCCTTGGCGCGAATGACGCCCGGCCAGGGACGATCGAGAAAGGCCCGGAAGCGTGTCGGATCGAATGGCGCTCGTGCCCGGTAGACAAAAGAGCGGATGCCGTACTCCTCGGTTTCCGGAACATGATCGCGAAAGCCATGCAGTTCCTGGAACCACAGCGGATGCGTCTCCGCCTTGGCGAGATCAAACAGCCCGGTTCCGAGGATGTCCTTTGCCGCCACCTCGGCGAAATCGGTTTCGATCACCCGCGCATCGGCATTGAGACCTGCAATGATCTTGCGTGCCGCGTCGAGCTGATCCGGGGTCGCTGTGCCGACCTTGTTGAGGATGATGACATCGGCGAACTCGATTTGCTCGACTAGCAGATCGACCAGCGTTCGGTTGTCGTTTTCACCAGCCGTCTCGCCACGATCGGCAAGGAAGTCGCTGGAGGAGTAGTCTCCGATCAGATTGGCGGCATCGACCACGGTCACCATAGTATCGAGCTGCGCGATATCAGAGAGACTGCGGCCTTCCTCATCGCGGAAATCGAAGGTGGTGGCGATCGGCAAGGGCTCTGCAATGCCCGTCGCCTCGATCAGCAGATAGTCGAAGCGACCCTGCTCGGCGAGGCCGCGAACTTCGTTCAACAGGTCATCACGCAGCGTGCAACAGATGCAGCCATTGCTCATTTCGACCAGTTGTTCCTGCGTGCGTGACAGGGCTGCATCACCGCCGCGCACGAGTGCCGCGTCGATATTGACCTCGCTCATGTCGTTGACGATGACGGCAACGCGCAACCCGTCGCGGTTCGCGAGTACGTGATTGAGCAGCGTCGTCTTTCCGGCGCCGAGAAACCCGGAGAGAACAGTGACAGGTAGCTTTTTCATGAGGCTCCTATTTAATGTAATAACATAACAAATGTAAATCTGAAAAAGGCGGAACCGAAGTCCCGCCTTTGTCGCCCGGGGGAGGGATGGGATTACTGAGACAAGCAGGTGCTGATCGACGTCGCCAGATTGCGCATCAGCTGGCCATACAGCGCAGGCCCCGCTTCCAGCGCACCACCTTCGGGATCGAGAACGCCGGACTTGGCTTCGGTTCCCTCCGTCACGACGCCGATCAGCTTGGGTTCAAACTGCGGCTCGGCGAAGACGCAGGCCGCTCCGAGCTCCTCGATCTTGGCGTGGATGGTGGACAGACGTTCTGCACCCGGCATGGTCTCTGGGCTCACCGTCACGGAACCGGCAACGCGCACACCGTAGTGTTTCTCAAAATACTGATAGGCGTCGTGGAAGACGATGAACGGCTTCTCGAGTACAGGCTTCAGCTGCGCGGCGATCTCTGTATCGAGAGCGTTGATCTCGGCATTGACGGCCGTCAGATTGGCCTCGTAGGTCGACTTGTTCGATGGGTCGACTTCAATAAGGCTCTTGGTGATCTCGGTGGCCATGGCTTTAGCGTTTGTCGGATCGAGCCAGAGATGCATGTCCATGCCGCCATGCGCGTGGTCGTCGTGCTCGTGTTCGTGACCAGCCTCGGCGGCTTCCTGTTCGTGTCCATGATCATGCCCGTGACCGTGGTCATGATCATGGCCGGCCTCGGCGGCAGTTTCCTCATGGCCATGGTCATCATGTCCGTGGGCATGGCCTTCTTCCTCATTCGCGTCATGGTCATGGCCCTCGAATGCCCCGCCTTCACGGAACGGAAGCTTGGTGAGGCCGGGCGCATCTTCCAGTTCGACGACCTTGGCATTCTTTGGCAGCGCCTCGAGCGGCTTTTCAAGGAAGGCCTCAAGTCCGGGGCCAACCCAGAAGACCAAGTCTGCGTTTTCGAGTGCACGCGCATTGGAAGGTTTCAGCGAATAGGTATGCGGCGAAGCCGCACCCTCGACGATCAGCGACGGTTCGCCGACACCCTTCATGATCGAGGCGACAAGCGAATGCACAGGCTTGATCGAGACGACGACATCCGGCGCTGCTGAGGCGAGCGTCGGAGACAGAAAGAGAAACGCCGTCGAGGCAGCCAGTCCGAGGCGATAGCGGGTCATGCACAGCTCCTGAGGATGGTTATGTAATAATATTACCCAAGTTGCGTTATGCTATAACGTGTGGCATAGGGAGAGGCAACATCAAAATCTTGAGATCTCCATGAATGCGATGAAATCACGGGAGGCCGCACCGCTGGTGTCCCTCACCGGCGCCGGTGTCTACCGAAACGGACGCTGGCTGGTCCGCGGGGTCGACTTTTCCGTCCGTCCCGGCGAGATCGTGACCCTGATCGGCCCGAATGGATCGGGTAAGTCGACGAGCGCCAAGATGGCGATCGGCGTGATCAAGGCAGACGAGGGCAGGGTGGAGCGCAAAGCGGGTCTCCGCGTCGGATACGTGCCGCAGCGCCTGAGCGTTGACTGGACCATGCCGCTCACGGTTCGCCGTCTGATGACGCTGACCTCCCCCCTTTCGAATACGGAGGTAGAAGAGGCTCTCGAGGCTGTGGGCATCGCCCACCTCGCGGGTGCCGAGGTGCAGCACCTCTCTGGCGGCGAGTTTCAGCGTGCTCTGCTGGCGCGTGCCATGGCCCGCAAGCCCGATATCCTTGTTCTCGACGAGCCCGTCCAAGGTGTCGATTTCTCCGGCGAGATCGCGCTCTATGATCTGATTACTTCCATCCGCAACTCGACGGGCTGCGGCATCCTGCTGATCTCGCATGACCTGCATGTCGTCATGGCTGAAACCGATACGGTCATCTGTCTCAACGGCCATGTCTGCTGCCGCGGGACGCCGGCGGCCGTCAGCCAGAGCCCGGAATATATGCAGCTCTTCGGTGCCAAGGCAGCACGGACGCTCGCCGTCTATAGCCACGACCATGACCATACCCATCTGCCGGACGGGCGCGTGCTCCATGCCGATGGCAGCGTCACCGACCACTGCCACCCGGATGATGGCCATCACGACCATCACGACCACCATGGCCACGATCACGATCATCACGGGCATGATCACCATCATGACTGCCATGATCATCACGATGGGCCGCCTGCCGTGGCGGCGGTGAAGGACCGGGAGCACGGCAATGCTTGATGATTTCTTCGTGCGCGCCATCCTCGCCGGCATCGGCCTCGCCCTGACGACGGGTCCACTCGGCTGCTTCGTGATCTGGCGGCGCATGGCCTATTTCGGCGACACCATGGCTCACTCCGCTCTGCTCGGCGTGGCTCTCTCGCTGTTCTTCTCGCTCAATTTGATGGTCAGCGTCTTCGTCGTTGCCTCGATGGTGTCGCTGATCCTGATCGTCCTGCAGAAGCGTCAGGGACTGTCGGCCGATGCCCTGCTCGGCATCCTAAGTCATGCAACGCTTGCCATCGGCCTCGTGATGGTGGCTTTCATGACCTGGGTGCGCTTCGACCTCATCGCCTTCCTGTTCGGTGACATTCTCGCGGTCACGCCGACCGATGTCGCCATCGTCTGGATCGGCGGCCTGTTTGTCGTCTGCGTGATTGCCTGGCTTTGGCGACCGCTGCTTGCCGGCACCGTTAATGCCGAATTGGCCGAGGCCGAGGGCATGCAGCCCGAACGTGCCCGCCTGATCTTCATGTTGCTGATGGCGCTCGTCATTGCGATTGCCATGAAGATCGTCGGTATTCTGCTGATTACATCCCTGCTGATCATTCCGGCCGCCGCCGCACGGCGCTTCGCCTCGACACCGGAAATCATGGCGGTCCTCGCTTCGCTGATCGGTGCCGTTGCTGTTGTCATGGGGCTCTTCGGCTCACTGACCTACGACACGCCGTCGGGACCGTCGATCGTCGTTGCAGCACTTCTTCTCTTCCTCGTCAGCCTTCTGCCGCGTCCTGGCAGCAAGGCTCGCGACATCAGCACGAGGGCATGACATGACCAAGACCGATCTCACTCGCAATCAGTCGCTCGTCTTCGATGCGCTCGTCCATGCCGAAGGGCCCCTTTCGGCCTATACCTTGCTCGACAAGTTGCGCGAACACGGCTTTCGCGCGCCCCTGCAGGTCTATCGCGCGCTCGACAAGCTGGTCGAGTTCGGCATGGTCCATCGCCTCGAAAGCCTGAACGCCTTTGTCGCCTGCGCCCATCCGCATGAGGGCTGCACGGGCCATGGCACCGTCGCCTTCATGATCTGCAACAAGTGCGGTCATGTGACGGAATTCCACGACCACGAGATCGATCACCGCCTGGAAACGATCACCCGTGGGCGCAGCTTCAAGCCTGAAAAGACGACGATTGAAATCAGAGGGTTTTGTGCTGAGTGCACGGAGATCGCGGCTTAGGCTTTGTCAGAGCGGATGCAGATCCCGTGCAAAGCGGCGCCAGTTGCGCACGTAGTTTTCGGCTGACAGCCGAAGTCCCGCAATAGCAGCGGCGTCAAGCTCTCTGATCGCCCGTGCTGGGGAGCCGACAATCAGTGAATTGTCCGGGAAGCTCTTGCCTTCGGTGACCAGGGCGTTTGCCCCGACGAGGCAGTTATCACCGATCCGTGCACCATTGAGGACGGTCGACCCCATACCAACAAGCGAATTGTTTCCGATCGTGCAGCCGTGAATAATGGCGTGGTGGCCAATCGTGCAGCCTTCGCCAATCGTGACACCCTTGCCGGGGTCGGTATGCACCATGACACCATCCTGGATATTGGTGCCTGCACCGATCACGATAGGATCATTGTCGCCACGAAGAACCGCCCCGAACCAGATGCCGACATCCTCTGCCAGACGCACGTCACCGATCACCTGGGCATCGGGTGCCAGCCAGAACCGGTCAGCTGCGGGAAGGACGGGAGCCTTGTCCCCGAGGCGATAGAGCGGCATCTCAGGCGCCTTTCCGTCAACGCAGCCGCAGGATGACGGGGAACCGGCCGGACTGTGCCGAGACATGCAGATGGATGTTGGCCTCCGGCTGCGAATAGCGCCAGGCGCGCGCGCCGTGGCTGAGCAGCAAACCGATCAGATCCTTGGTCTTTGAGCGCTTTTCGCGCAAGCCGAGATCGGCCAGACGATAAGCGGCCTCGTGGAGAGGATGCAGGACGCTGCTCGCGGACGCGAGGCCGCCATTGTCCTGATCCTCGACCAAGCCATAGTGGAAGTCTTTCGATGCCATTTCATGATCCTCGTAAACAATACAAATCGAGGGTTTTGGGCGATCGTCTTACTGGGCGGCGGCCCAGCAACCGATTCCCTTCTTCTTGAGCGCCTTGCAGGCGTTGACTGCATCCTTCTGTTCGTCAAAGCCACCAAAGCGTGCCCGGAAGATCTGCTTCGAGCCGTCGCCGTAAGCGACTGTGAAGGGGGTGGCGGAACGCAATACCTTTCCGCCTTTCGCCTGCGCGTCACGCAGGAGTTCCATGGCCAGTTCCCGATCCGGCGACGTGCCGATCTGCACGACCCAACCGCCGGACGGAGCAGTCGATGCGGTCGTCATGGCGTCGACGTCGGGGGGCGTGGTGGCAGCCGTTGCGACCGACTGCGCCGCGGTTGCCGGTGGTGCAGCTGCCGCACCCTCATTGGGCAGATAGGCCGGGGCAGGCTGCGGTACAGGGACGGGGGGCGCCGACGCCGACGGTGCGGCAGGCATGGTGTTCAGAGCAGCACTTGCCGCATTGCCGGCCGGCGCCGCAGCATAGGCCTGGGCAACACCGGTGTAGCGTACGTCAGGCATGGGGCCGGTCTGCGGCAGTTGCGGCAGGCCACCGGCCGCCCGAGCAGCGGACCCTGAAGGCGCAACCGAGGTGTTGTTCTTGGCGATCAGGTTGCTGCCGCCACGGGTGCTTGTGGCGGCCGGCAGATAACGCTGAACCAGGCTGGTCATCTGCGCATTCCGCCGTGCACCGGATGTTGCACCCAGCACAACTGCGACGATGGAGCGACCACCGAGTTCAGCCGAAGTCGCGAGATTGTAACCGGCAGCCCGGGTGAAACCGGTTTTGATACCGTCGACGCCGCGGACCTGGCCCAGCAGTCGGTTGTGGTTTCCGATCGTCTGCTTGCCGAACTTGAAGCTGCGCGTGGAGAAGTAGCCGTAATACTGCGGAAAGTGCTGGCGCAGCGCGACGCTGAGCCGGGCCTGATCGCGAGCAGTGGTCATCTGAGCCGTGTTCGGCAGGCCATGGGCGTTGCGGTAGGTTGTCTTCGTCATGCCGAGGCTCCGGGCCTTGGCGGTCATCATCTGGGCGAAACGCTGCTCGGAACCACCGAGATATTCTGCAAGGGCGGTCGCAACGTCATTGGCCGAACGCGTAACGAGCGAGAGAATCGCCTGCTCGACGGTGACGCTGCGGCCGGTGCCAACGCCGAGCTTTGACGGCGGCTCCTTGGCGGCATTGGCAGAGAACGGAACTCTGCTGTTCAGCGAAACGCGGCCCGCCTCCAGCGCCTCAAAGACCATATAGAGGGTCATCATCTTGGTCAGCGAAGCCGGATAGCGCAGGCTGTCGGCATTCTCGCTATAGAGAACCTTGCCCGTCTTGGCGTCGATGACGATGCCGGCATATTTAGGATTTGCCTGTGCAGTGCTGACGGCAGCGACCGTCGCCACGAAGACCGCAAACGCCGCGAGGAAAAGCCGACGCACTGCGGCTGCGAAGTTGGAGCTTCCGAAAACTTTATGCACCACGATACTCTTTGAATCTCACCATTGACGACCGGACGCTCTTCCCCCAATCGCGACCATCTCCCGTGGACCCTACGGAATTAGCCTTACCAAGAGGTTTATGATGAACGGTCGGTTGACGCTTTGGATTGATTTTTAAGCGTCGTGGTTGCGGTTGCGGGGCCCGAACGCCCCGCAACATAGGCCCGAACCGCCGCGTCTATTGATTGCCAATCGTCGAGCATTCGGCTTGAGAATCGATAGAGAACCGTAAGATCCTCTCCAACATGGATGTCGCGCTGGCAATCGCTGCTGGTGGCTTTCTCGGCGACTGAAGGAAGGAGACAGCGGATCGCATAGGCGGTTCCGTCGGGAGCCGTGGCTGTCAGCAAGCTTTCTCCCTCGTAACCTGTTCCCGCCCTGAAGACGTGGCTATGCAGTCCGGCGGGCCCCTCGCTGGTCTGTGGCTCGAGGAGGCTCCTGTAGATCGGCTCGACGCGTCCGGACATGTCTCTCGACATCGTGCTTTGCGAGATCTGCAGGAAGACAAGAGACTGTGATAGCGCAAGGTCGTCGAAACGGCGTCGTTCTTTGGCTGAATAGCCGGTCATCTCGGGCCAGAGCAGATACAGGTCTATCCGTTCGGCCAGGCCGCTGCGGCGCTGATGCTCGAAGCGGATGGCGTTTGCGGGAAAGGCGAGCCGATCTCGGCCAATCGTGATGTCGACGATCTCGGTGCTTTCGCTGTGGCCTGCGAGCGAGAGCCGCGCACCGTAGGCACTGCCAAACCAGCTGATGGCAATCGAGGCTGCAGCCAGGGCCAAGATGGTGATTGTCGCGATGACCAGAAAGCGCGTCGAAATGAGCGGTGAACGTTCTTCGTCCGCCTGCAGACCTTTATCGTCGCCTTGCATCTCGCCCTGATCCTCTCGGTGCGGCTTTCTTGGAATGCGCCCGCGAGATCAGACTTCGGTGAACGTGGTTAAATTCTGATTAAGGTCGGGTGTCGGCGATGGGGGCAAAAAGAGAGCCGGTCCCGGTTGGACGGGACCGGCTCATTGGCTCCGGTCGGGGGACGGGTAGGCGGGGACAGACCGGGCCAGAAGGCGGCGGCAACGTGATTATTGCGATACGCTGCCGACGTAGCTCGCGCGACCATCCTGAAGCTTCACCCAGCGGGCTGGATGGCTCGAAGACTGGCGCTTCAGATAGGTGTATTCGGTCTCGGACCACAGCAGCACCTTGTTGCGCATGTTGTCGAGAATGAAGTCGCCGTGGTCGGTCCGGACGGTCAGTACGGCATGACCTTCGCCATTCGGCTGCAGGACCACGGTCATCAGAAGGTCGGCGGGGTCGAGGCCGCGATCAACCAGCATCTTGCGCTTGAGGAGTGCAAAGTCTTCGCAGTCGCCGACGCTGCGGGGGTAGGTCCAGCGTTCTTCGACACCATAGATCTCGAGATCGGTCAGCGGCGTGACCGAGCTGTTGACGGTATAATTGACGTCAAGGATGGTTTTCCAGAGCTGCTCTGTCAGCATCATCGGTCCGCTATCCGTCTGGCTGCCCGCGCATTCGCCCTGATAGGTCTGACAGAATTCGTAATGCCCGATCGGTGGATTGGCTTTGCCGACCACCTGCATGTTGGCCGGCATGGCCGACACTTGAAAGGCCAGTGCGCCAGCGATGGCGGCGGCCAGAGTTCCAATACCCAGATTTTTCTTTGTTGTCATTGGTTGTCTCCCGGTAATGGAGATAGCAATGACAGAGATATTTTGATGGCCCGCGAATATTAGTGGTAAGATATAAGCTTAAATCTATGAAAAAGAGAATCTATATTGAGAGTTATTCGAATTATATTTGAATAGAATTCATGACAAGTTTGATGAAAATTTGATCGGTATTCTACCTTTTGATGTGGCTTGGGTCGTTGCGAAGGTCAAAAAGCTAGAAAATACAGCGAGCTAATTGGGGGGTGTCATTTCAGGTCGGAGGTTGCGATCCTGGATTCTGGGCCGACGAGTGTGGCGTTGCTGACTGTTCCGGATGTCGAAACTTGGTTCGATCATCCACCTTGAGCGCCGTCTCAAGGCCATTTTCGAGCCTGAATTTTTTTGAAAAAAACTGTGCCGGTCTGAGACGATTTTCGTCTCGCGATAGAAAAAGGCGCCTTGCGGGGTCCGCAGGCGCCTTGTCGGGGGAGGAATTCTCAGCCCCTCAGAGGAATTCCGTGAGTGCTTCCTTGGACTGCAGTGTCAGGAACTCGACGGCGACGCCTTCCATGAAATGGCGAACCACCCGTCCGCGCATGTTGCCGAGGCGAACGGCCGAGCCGATCGGCGGACGAATGTCGATATCGACGGCCGCACCCGAAAGGGACAGGTCCATCAGGCGGCACGGATAGGTCTTGCCGTCTTCGAGCGTGAGTTCTGTTCTCGTCTGGCGCGGCGTCAAACGATCGTGACGACGGTCTTCCGGCAGTCCAAGCTCATGTTTATTGGCGATCCAGGTCAGCTGGGCCGCAAGCTTTTCACGCTTTCGAACAGTGGCGTTGATGGAGATGACGAAACCGTCATCGGTCAACTTGATCACGGTGCCTTCGATGCGCCCGAGATGATCGATATATGCGATCACACGTTCGCCCGGACGCGGCATGCCGGCACACGCGAAGCGCACGTCGCCTGGCGACATGTCGATAACCTTGCAGACATACTCCTCATAGCTGGCAAGCATGAGACGACCCTGCAGGCTGACGGCGACGCGCTGAAAGGCGCGTTGCTGTCCCGGCGAAGCGATCGTGTTCGTATGGCTTGCCTGCGTTGAGTACATCTCGGAGATTCTGTCTGTTTCTCTATGGCTCGACATTAGGGGGCGAGCCGTTAATATAGTGTTTGCTTTTGGGTGCGCTTTTTCCAGACGGAACGATATCGCCGCAGGATTAAGGTTAAGGAAGGCTTTCGGTTGTGGCCCTCGCTTGCTCATGGCATGAGGGTTCTACCAAACGCGAAGGGCTTCCTTCGGCACCAACTCCAGTCGGCGCGACGATCCGCCTAGCGCCAGCAAGGCCACTCGGTTTCCGGGCGGCCTTTTTTTTATCCGCGGCCTGCATTACCTGATGGTTTCGCAACAGAAGGAATTGCAGATGCAGGATGAGACAGGATCTCGAGGCGAGGAGCGCCGGGATAACGACGGCCTTGTGCCCGAGATCGGCGCGCGATCCGAAGAGAACCCGCCCATCTTCAACCTGCCGACCGGCATCCTTGTGGCGCTTGCCCTGATCTGCGGCAACTATGCGATCCAGCAATTCCTGCTGTCGCCGGCACTCAATCAGTGGGTCGCCGTCGAATTCGGTTTTTCGCCAATCCGCTATCTCTATCCGCTCGATGAACAGTCGCTGGCGTGGCTTTGGACGCCGGTGAGTTATTCGTTGCTGCACGGCAGCTTCGAGCATCTCGCCTTCAACAGTCTTTGGCTTGCCGCATTCGGGACACCCGTTTGTCGCCGCATCGGTGAGGTCAGATTTCTCCTGTTCTGGGTGGTGTCATCAGTGGCTGCCGCCGCATTGCATGCATTCGTCAATTGGGGAGAGCCATCCTTGATGGTCGGCGCGTCCGGGGTGATTTCTGCTCTGATGGGTGCCGCCTGCCGATTCGCTTTCGGCGAACGGCAGCGCAGCCTGGCTCGATTGTCCGGATGGCAGCCTCCCTTGCTGTCGGTGGGGCAGGCCCTGGCTGACCGTACCGTCCGCGTCTTCATCATCGTCTGGTTTCTCGGCAATATTGCCATCGCCTTTGGCGTTCCGATGCTCGGGGGTGGTTCCGCGTCGATTGCTTGGGATGCACATATCGGCGGCTTCCTGCTCGGCTTCTTCGGATTTGCAGCCTTCGATCCCTACACGGGCCGTCACACAAGGGCGTGATGCCGGACTTATTGCATTCTCCTTGAATAAAGGGCACCCTTCGTCCTGGCGGTCCAAGGAGGATTGGGCCGCCGCGCGAGTGTTCTATGCGAGGAGGAACTCATGCCTGCATCAGCCAGAAGCATACTCGAACAGAAGGGCCGCGATGTCATCACCATCAGCCCGAGCATCAGCTTGGGCGAGGCGGCCCGGGTGCTGGAAGAACACAAGATCGGTGCCGTCGTCGTCGTCGGCATGGAAAGCCGCATCGTCGGCATCTTCACCGAACGTGACGTGGTTCGTGCGATCGGGACAGGCGGTAAAGATGCCTTTGACCAGCCGGTCTCGGCCTTCATGACCGCAAATGTCTATCGTTGCCGCGAAGAGACCGGCGTCAATGAATTGATGGAGATGATGTCCAGCCGGCGTTTCCGCCACGTGCCCGTCGAGGATAACGGCAAGCTTTCAGGCATCATTTCGATCGGTGACGTGGTGAAGTCGCGCATCCGCGAGATCGAGCAGGAAGCCGAACACATCAAGGCCTATATCGCCGGCTGATTCTCAGATTGTGCGAAGGCCCGTCAGAAGGTGCGGCAGACGCTGCGCCTAGCGGAGAACTGCTTCCTGCATGCGGCGGATTTCCGTCACGCGGGCCTTCGCTTCCTCATAGCCGCGATCGATCGCCTCGCCGGCCCGATGAAACTCGGAAAGACCGATGTCGTTCAGACGCGGATGCAGGGCGAGGTCCGGCGGGTCTCCGGCGAGGCGCGCCCGGGAAATGCGGTCCTGAATGATGTTGAAGGCCTGCACCATCACGCCGGTCAGGCCGACCTTGTTTGGTGCCCTGGCTGTTTCTGCGCTCGCCTTGTCCGGCGTTGAAGCCTTGTGCTTGACGACTGCGGACCGTCCGAAAACGTCGTAATGCAGATTGACCGCCATCACCAGCGGCTGCTCATAAGCCCTGCAGACGGACACAGGCACCGGATTGACAAGCGCGCCGTCGATCAGCGTTCGATTGTTGCAATGAATGGGTTCGAAAATGCCGGGCAGGGCGTAAGATGCCCGAAGCGCCGTGATCAGGCTGCCGCCGTCGATCCAGACTTCGTGGCCGCTGTTGAGCTCCGATGCGACCGCAACGAAGGGCTTCGGCAAATCCTCAACATTCAGGCCCTCGAGATGCTCCTGCATGCGCTTGGTCAGGCGCATGCCGCCGAGAAGCCCGCCGCCTCCGATGGTCAGGTCGAGCAGCGAGGCAATCCGGCGCATGGTCAGCGACCGGGCGAAGGCTTCCAGTTCGTCGAGTTTGCCAGCGAGGTAACAGCCGCCGACCAGGGCGCCGATCGAGGTGCCCGCGATCATGCCGACTTCGATGCCTTCCTCGTCGAGCGCTCTCAAGACGCCGATATGCGCCCAGCCGCGAGCCGCACCGCCGCCAAGGGCAAGCGCCACTTTAGCCTTTGCGCGTACCTCGGGAACGATCGGACCAGCCGGCGGCGTGCCGACGTCCTTGGACGGTTGCGAGACAGTCGCACCGCCGTTCGAAATCATGCTCCAGTTCAGCATCTCCGCTACCCCATAAGCTGAACACTCAGGGCTCCATTAGGACATCGTCTGCTTACGATTTCGTTATGCAGACGCCAGAGGTCAATGGCCGTAGACGTTATCCGGATCGAAGTGCCGGTGGTCGTCGGCAATCTTGAGAGACGGCTCGCCGTCAACGAGCTGGGCGGTCCGATAAAAGCAGGAGCGGCGTCCGGTATGGCAGGTCGCATCATGACCGGCGACCTCGACCTTCAGCCAGATCGCGTCCTGGTCGCAGTCGACCTTGATTTCCTTGACCGTCTGAAGGTTGCCGGAGCTCTCGCCCTTTTTCCAGATCTTCGCGCGTGAGCGGCTGTAATAGTGACCGATCCCGGTTTCGAGCGTCAGCGCGATGGCTTCGGCGTTCATATGCGCCACCATCAAAAGCTCGCCGTCCCGCGCATCCGTGACGACGGCGGTCACAAGCCCATGGTCATCGAACTTGGGGGTGAAGGCGAGACCCTCCTCGAGGATCTTCTTGTCTGCCGAGGGAGCGTCGAAAACGAAACCGGACATGGGCACTCGCGGTCTTAGCGGCTCCGAACCATGGACATGAAGCGTGCCTGTTCGGCCGCATTGTCCTTGAAGGCGCCGGTGAAGGTTGTGGTGAGCGTCGTGGAACCCGTCTTCTGGATCCCGCGCATGGCCATGCACATATGCTCGGCCTCGAGGAATACCGCAACCCCGCGTGGCAGCAGAGTCTCGTCAATCGCCTGGGCAATCTGTGCGGTCATGTTTTCCTGAGTCTGCAGGCGCTTGGCAAACACATCGACGATGCGCGCAATCTTCGAAAGGCCGAGTACGCGGCCGTTGGGGAGATAGGCGACATGCGCCTTGCCCATCACTGGCAGCATGTGGTGTTCGCAATGCGAAAAGAACGAGATATCCCGGACGAGCACCATGTCGTTATAGCCGCCGACCTCCTCGAAGGTCCGGCCGAGTACGTCCTCGATGTCAGCGCTGTAGCCGGAAAACAGCTCTTCATAGGCCTTTGCCACGCGTGCCGGCGTATCGAGCAGGCCCTCGCGTTCCGGGTCGTCACCTGCCCAGAGCAAAAGCGTGCGCACGGCCTGTTCGGCCTCTTCGCGCGTCGGCCGCGGGGCTTCGACGGACAGTTTCTTGACGATGGCATCCATGGCCTTGGTCTCCCGGTCCCGCGTGAGGCGAGCCGCTGGTTTGGCTTTGCCGGATTGTAAAGGCGTAATGCGGCTCATAATGCAAGTCCGTTATCGGTGTTTCAGCCGAGAAGATCGTTTCGTCCGTGGCCAGCCTGCGTTTGTCCTGCCTCTGTCAGTCCGATATAGTGTCCTTCGAGAACGACGAAAAGACGGCCGCTGCGACATGATGAAGGCTGCATTGCCAGAACTCCTTCCTATATACGGGAGAGGCGCTGAACCGGATTGACCATGGACGACATCTACAACACCAAGATCCTCGAATTTGCCGGAAACATCGGCCGCATTGGCGTGCTCGCCGAAGCGGATGCCGTTTCGGAAAAGCATTCCAAGCTCTGTGGCTCCAAGGTTCGCGTCTATCTTATGGTTCGCGACGGCGTGGTGACCGATTTCACCCATGAGGTGAAGGCCTGCGCATTGGGTCAGGCCTCGTCGGGAATCATGGCCCGCCATGTGGTCGGGGCGACATCGGCCGAACTGCGGCAGGCACGACTGGACATGCTGGCCATGTTGAAGGAAGACGGAGAGGGACCCTCGGGTCGCTTCGAGGACATGCGCTTCCTGAAGCCCGTAAAGGACTACAAGGCACGCCACGCCTCCACGATGCTCACTTTTGACGCAGTCGTCGACTGTCTGGACCGTCTCGAATCCCCGGCTGCGGCCGCCGAGGCCAGCTAACATGTGCAACAGCCCCGATTTCGGTCACCAGCCGGCGGGCGGTGGACTGAAGAGCCGCAATTGGCAGGGGCCGTTCCGCAAGACCCCGGGCCGGCTGCTCGGCATGGGCTTGATCCGCCTTTACCAGCTGACCTTGTCCAGCATTGTCGGCAGCTCATGCCGCCACATGCCAACCTGTTCCGAATATGGCTACGAGGCTGTCGCGCGCCACGGTCTCTGGCAGGGCGGATGGCTGACCTTGTTTCGCGTCGTCCGCTGCGGTCCCGGCGGAACCTGGGGACCGGATCCCGTGCCCGAGACTTTGGCTCAGCGTTACACCTGGTATGCGCCCTGGCGACTTTGGACCTTCGGCCGTAAACCGGCTCCGTGATCACAATTCGAAGGCGGCCGGACTTCGCCCTAGGATTGATATTCCGAATCGCTCGGGAGACAACGCATGCCCATGCCGCTCGAATATCGCCAGGCCTCCGCCGACTTCGATGCCTTCATGAAGGATCTGGTCGCGACCTCGATGCTCACATCGTCGCATCAGGCCTATACGATGTTGCAGGCTGTGCTGCAGGTCTTCCGGCGACGGCTGACCGCTGCTGAGGCCATATCCTTCGCAAGTGTGCTGCCGCCCGTCTTGCGCGCCATCTTCATCAGCGATTGGGATGTCGAGTCTCCAACGGTGCCCTTTGCTCAAAGGGATGCGTTGATGAAGGAAGTCCGCGCCTTCCGCCACGAACACAATCTGTCGACCGAAACCGCGATCGAAGAAGTAACTTCAACGATCAGGCGACATGTCGACCCTGCTGCCTTCGACCGGGTCATGAAGACCTTGTCCGACGAAGCCCGCGGCTTCTGGTCGATGGGATCGGCCTAGCAAGATCCTTTACTCATCAGCACTTTCAGCCTATCAAGCGCCGGTTCGTGGCGAGGTTTTAACCCCGCAATTTTCACCACCCGCATTCGTTGGCGGGACTGGATCAGGAGACGTTTATGTCCGCTTCCGTATCTCTCACTTTCCCCGATGGCTCTATCCGCGAATACGCAGCCGGCACGACCGGCGCTGAGGTCGCTGAGTCCATTTCCAAGTCGCTGGCAAAGAAGGCCGTCGCCATTGCGCTCGACGGCACCCTGCGCGACCTCTCGGACCCGATCGTTGATGGCAAGATCGAGATCGTCACCCGCACGGATCCGCGGGCACTGGAACTCATTCGCCATGACGCTGCCCATGTGATGGCCGAGGCCGTGCAGGAGCTCTGGCCCGGTACGCAGGTGACCATCGGGCCGGTGATCGAGAACGGCTTCTACTACGACTTCGCCAAGGCTGAGCCCTTTACGCCCGAGGATCTGCCGAAGATCGAAAAGCGGATGACGGAGATCATCCAGCGCAACAAGCCATTCACCAAGGAAATCTGGCCGCGCAACAAGGCCAAGGAAGTCTTTGCCTCCAAGGGCGAAAACTACAAGGTCGAGCTGGTCGATGCGATCCCGGAAGACCAGGATCTGAAGATCTACTATCAGGGCGACTGGTTCGATCTCTGCCGTGGGCCGCATATGGCGTCCACCGGGCAGATCGGTATGGCCTTCAAGCTGATGAAGGTCGCCGGAGCCTATTGGCGCGGCGACAGCAACAACGCCATGCTGAGCCGCATCTACGGAACGGCCTTTGCCGAACAGGAGCAGTTGGACAACTATCTGCATATCCTGGCCGAAGCCGAAAAGCGCGACCACCGCAAGCTTGGCCGTGAAATGGATCTCTTCCATTTCCAGGAAGAAGGCCCCGGCGTGGTCTTCTGGCACGGCAAGGGCTGGCGCATGTTCCAGACGCTGACCTCCTACATGCGCCGTCGACTCGATGGGACCTACCAGGAAGTCAACGCGCCGCAGATCCTCGACAAGTCGCTCTGGGAGACCTCGGGTCACTGGGGCTGGTACCAGGAGAACATGTTCGCCGTGAAGTCGGCGCATGCTTTCATGCATCCGGATGACGAGGAAGCCGACCAGAAGGTCTTCGCCCTGAAGCCGATGAACTGCCCGGGTCACGTGCAGATCTTCAAGCATGGCCTCAAATCCTATCGCGAGCTTCCCGTCCGCCTCGCCGAGTTCGGCACGGTTCATCGCTACGAAGCCTCCGGCGCCCTGCATGGCTTGATGCGCGTGCGTGGCTTCACCCAAGACGACGCCCATGTCTTCTGCACGGAAGAGCAGATGGCGGCCGAATGCCTGCGCATCAATGACCTGATTCTCTCGGTCTACGAGGATTTCGGCTTCGGCGAGATCGTCGTGAAGCTCTCGACCCGCCCGGAAAAGCGTGTCGGCTCCGACGAGCTCTGGGATCGCGCTGAAAGCGTCATGATGGACGTGCTGAAGCAGATCGAGGAACAGTCCGGCGGACGCATCAAGACCGGCATTCTGCCGGGCGAGGGCGCGTTCTACGGTCCGAAGTTCGAATACACCCTGCGCGATGCAATCGGCCGCGAATGGCAGTGCGGCACGACGCAGGTCGACTTCAATCTGCCGGAGCGCTTCGGTGCTTTCTATATCGACCAGAACTCGGAAAAGGTTCAGCCGGTCATGATCCATCGCGCCATCTGCGGTTCGATGGAGCGTTTCCTCGGCATCCTGATCGAGAACTTCGCCGGCCACATGCCGCTGTGGTTCGCACCGTTGCAGGTCGTCGTTGCGACAATCACCTCGGATGCCGACGACTACGGTCGTGAAGTGGCCGAGCAGCTCCGCGACGCGGGCCTGCAGGTCGAGACCGACTTCCGCAACGAGAAGATCAACTACAAGGTCCGCGAGCATTCCGTCACCAAGGTGCCGGTGATCATCGTCTGCGGCAAGCGCGAGGCGGAAGAAAAGACTGTCAACATCCGTCGTCTCGGTTCGCAGGAGCAGGTTGCGATGCCGCTCGTTGAGGCCGTCGCGGTGCTGGCAGGCGAGGCGACCCCGCCGGACGTTAAGCGCAAGCTGGCGAACCGTAAGGCCTAACCAAAATTGGCCGTCTGACAGTGTGTTGCCGCACTGTCAGACGGCTGTCATCGAAACGGCATATGACGGTCCGATGACTTTCCGTATCACCGGAGCCTTATCGTGAAGTTCAAAGAACTCTCTTATGCCAACGAGCGTGACCCGAAGCTCAAGCGCTGGTTCATACGCTCGATCGAAGGGCTTTCCGGTCGCGACCGTTTTACCCGGCTCTACGAGATCTGGCGCAACGATATCGTCGGCAAGACCGATCGCGTCTTCGGCAAGATGCTGGACCTGATCAATGTCGATCTGAAGGTCGAGGGTACTTGGCCGCCGGCGAACATTCCCGAAGGCCCTGTTGTCATCGTCGCCAACCATCCCTTCGGCATCGGCGATGGCATCGCGGTCCTCGCGCTGGCTGAACAGCTCGGCCGTCCGTTCCGCGTGCTTATCAACAACGAACTTCTGAAGGTGCCGGAAATGACGCCTTACTCGTTGCCCGTCTCCTTCGAGGAAACCAAGGAAGCGCTCGCCATCAACATGCAGACCCGGCACGAAGCTCTGCGTTTATTGAAAGAAGGCGTGACCGTCGTGATTTTTCCGGCAGGCGGCGTCGCGACCGCCCGGAAGGGTTTTGGCCGGGCGGAGGATCTGCCTTGGAAGATGTTTCCGGCCAAGCTCATCCAGGCTGCGAAGGCCAATGTCGTGCCGGTTTTCTTCGAAGGCCAGAACGGCCGCCTCTTTCATCTCGCCAGCAAGATCTCACTGACCTTGCGCGTGTCGCTGCTGATCCGCGAGTTCCGCCGTCTGTCCGGTTCGACGATTCGGGCGCGCGTCGGGGTGATGATTCCGTGGGAAGAGCTGAGCACGCATGCGGACCGCAAGGATCTCTTGGCGCGGCTTTTCGGCGCGGTTTTCAGCATGGCGCCCGTCGAACGAAGCAAGTTTCGCCGCGTCGCTTGAGGCGTCAGGGCTGGTCGAGCATCAGCTCGACATCCAGGTTGACCCCGGCCTTCACCTCGAAATCCCGCTGGAAGAGCTTGTCCTTGTTGCGGGCAACCGCCGTGTACTGGCCTTCCGCCAGCACCATCACCGGGAAGGCGCTGACGCTTTCCGCCACGATGTCGCCGCCTGATGTCAGGACGGACCAGGCGGTATCAGCAATCGCTTCCCCGCCTTCGTCAGAGACCAGCTTGAAGCCCACCTGAGAAGCGCGATGCTGGATCGTCGCTTCCGTCAGTTCGCCAGCTTCGACCGTGATGTCGGCGCGTACCACGGCGTTGATCGATCCGTATTCCGATACGACATGATAGGTTCCGGCGTTCAGGCGCACGATGGTGTTCGGCTTAACATCCGCAAGCACCAGGCCGCGCTCTCCGTCCTCGCGCACCTCGGAGGCGTAGATGTCGAAACTCAGCTGCTTGTCGGGAATATGGGTGTCGGCGCCAGAGATGGCACTTAGCGACATGCCGCCGGCATCAAGCACCAGAACCTGATTGGCGACTTCACCTTCGACCGGCACGTTGAGCTTCTTGGTAGCACCTGCACGCCCGAAGGATACGTTGACGAAATAGTCACCGGGCGCCAGCTGAAACGCAGCCGATCCACCTTCGGCACTGGCAAGCAAGGGCAGCTTGCCGTCGGCCCCGGGAATGGGGCTGAACACGCGCCAGGACAGCCCATGCTGCATCGGTTCGCCCTGGTCGGTCAGCTTGGCATCGAGCTTGACGCTGCGCCCTTGCGTCACATTGGCGATCGCGGCTGCACCCGGAGCCGAAAACGCCTTCAGCTTAGGCATCTTGGTCGAGCCGTTCAGCTGTTTGAAGGTCTCAAAGGCTTCCTGAGCAAAAGACGGCGACGCTGCCGCCGAGGCAACGAGTAGCCAGAGCAGCAGTCGGACAAGACCAGATTGGCGTGACATGCGATGCACTGTGTGTTGACTTCCTTCCCAATGCCGGCAACTTCAAACCGAACCGCATGGCAATTTCAAGACCTGCCGCTACCGTAAAGGCCTATGAAGGTATCAAGAAAATGAAAAAAGACATCAAGCTGCTCGATTATCTCGCAGTTCGCCGCTCCGTGCCCGCCTTTCAGATGTGCGAGCCGGGTCCGGACAAGGCGGAAATCGAGTTGATTCTGACGCTGGCGGTCCGCGTTCCCGATCACGGCAAGATCGCTCCCTGGCGCTTCATCGTCTACCGTGGCGAAGAACGCGTCCGCATCGGCGAAGAACTGCTGAAGATGGCAGTGGAAAAGAACCCTGGTCTTTCCGAGGAGATGATCCAGGTCGAACGCGCGCGTTTCACCCGGGCGCCGGTGGTCGTTGCTGTGATCTCGACGGCAGCCCCGCATGCGAAGATCCCGGAATGGGAGCAGGTCATGTCCGCCGGTGCCCTTTGCCTCAATCTGCTGATGGCGGCCAATGCCCATGGCTATGTATCGAACTGGCTCAGTGAATGGTTCGCCTTCGACGAGCGCGCCCATCCGCTTCTCGGCGTAAAGGCCGGTGAGAAGGTAGCCGGATTCATTCACATCGGCTCGACCGAGTTTCCGATCGTCGAGCGTCCGCGTCCGGCGGTGGAAGATCTTGTTTCCTGGCAGGGTGGCGAAGACTGATGTTCTATGACACCGAGACGAATGCCCATGGCATGGCACATGATCCCTTCAAGGCGATCGTGGCGCCGAGGCCCATCGGCTGGATCGGCACGAAGGGCAGGGACGGCATCCGCAATCTTTCCCCCTATTCCTTCTTCAACGCCGTCGGCGACAGACCGAAAATGGTCATGTTCTCGTCCAGCGGCCGCAAGGACAGCTTAAGGAACGTCGAGGAAACCGGCGTCTTCACGGCAAGCTTCGTGAGCCGGACGTTGATGGACCGGATGAACGAATTGTCGGCCGCCGTTGCCTATGAGACGGATGAATTCGAGCTGGCGGGTCTGACCCCCGCACCCGGGAGAATCGTCGACGCTCCCTTTGTCGGGGAAGCCGTCGCGGCGCTCGAATGCCGGGTGACCAAGGTTCTGACCTTGCCCGACATGGACGGGAATGACACCGACAGCCATGCCGTCTTCGGCCAGATCGTCGGCATCCATATTGCCGACGCGGTGATCCGGAACGGACAATTCGATCTGGCTGTTGCCGACCCGATCATGCGCCTTGGCTATATGGACTATGCCGGCATGGGGCCTGTCTTCGAACTCAAACGGCCGAGCCAGAGGACCTGACATGGCATCTCGACCCGGTCCACGCGGTGCTGAACCGGGTCGAGTGTTGTGGTTAATGAACGTGGTGAACGTTTCTTAAACACTTTGATCCTACTGTCAAAACACCGAATGCTTCGGGTTTGTACAGGTGGCGAGTGGGTTCGACTTTGATCGTTGCAGCTTTTCTCAGATGGGTCGAAACGGCAAAGACGCAGGATCGGGCGCGTGCAGCAAACGCGCTTGCTCGCGCCTATTTGAAGTCCGACATGGCCCCGGACGAGCGCCAGGCAGCTCAGATGGCGATGACCTATCTGCTCGACGACCCGGCACCACAGGTGCGGCTCGCGCTCGCCGATATTCTTGCCCCGGAAGAGCGGGCTCCACGGGCCTTGATGGTATCGCTGGCCGAGGATCAGCCGGAAATCGCTTCGGTCGTCATTCTGTGCTCGCCGGTTCTGTCAGATGCCGATCTGGTCGACATTGCCGGCCGTGGCACCGTCGAAACCCGTGCCCTGATTGCTGCTCGCAAGCAGGTCAGCGTTGGCGTGGCCGCAGCACTTGCTGAGATCGGCGATGCGGCCGAGCTTGAGGTCCTCCTGGAAAATCCCGGCGCCCGCATCACTGCCTTTACCCTGCGCCGCATTGCCGAGCGTCACGGCCACAGCGAACGAATCCGCGCCCTTCTTCTGGATCGTGACGATCTGACGAGTGGTGTGCGGCAACTCCTCGTCCAGTTCGTCACTGAAGCGCTCGCCGGCTCAGGTTTGGTGATCGGCGCCATCGGCAGTCGTCGCATCGAGCGAATCGCACGCGAAGCTGGCGACAGCGCCACCATCGCCCTGCTTGCCGACGTTCATGGCGACGAACTCGCGCGCCTGACGGAGCAGCTCCGGGTCGCAGGCCGGCTGACTCCCGCCTTCCTGATGCATGCGCTATGCGCTGGCCGGACCGACTTTTTCTCCTGCGCCATCGTTGCGATTTCCGGGCTCGACGAGCGCCGCGTGCGCTCTATCCTCGCAACCGGACGCTTCCACGCCGTGCGCGCACTCTTGGAATCCGCTGGTCTCGGCCGCGATGTCAGCCCGCTTTTCGTCGATGCCGTCATGCTGTGGCGCGGGCTCATCCAGTCGGCGAGCGGCTTCGACCTCGATCACATCGCCCATCGCCTTGTGCAGCGTTATCGCGGGGACAGCAATCTCACTGAACCCGCAAGTGTGCTCGTCGACATGATCGAGCGGCTCGCCATCGCGGAAGAACGTCGCCTGGCGCGGGATTATGCCTCCGGCTTCGCGCTCGCCGCCGCCTGACCCGTCACGGCACGATTTTCTTGGCGACCCATGAATAGCTTTCCGAGACAACGTGGATCGGCTTCTCGAAGATCATCTTGATCGCAGCCTTGCCGGGCAGGACTTCGCGGACCGCGTCGATCGCACGATCCTTTAGAGTACGCTCCTGTTCTGCTGTCGGCACCACAATAGCAGCACTGCTGTCCGTCTGCGGTGACTGCGCAGCCAGTGCCTCCATGATCTCTGGTGGAGGCGTCTGGCAGACGGCAACGGCCGTCGGATAGCCGATATTGGTATAGCGCCCCAGGACCTGTTCCGATGCAGCGTTGCACAGCTCGATGGAGACGAATTGCTCGACCGGCGTCTCGACGAACTCGCAATGGCTGACGCTGTCGTCGCAGCCAAGGATCGTCATCATGATCAGTGCAGTCTTCATCGCAGGGGGCTCCCGTCAGGGTCGTTGGCGGTCAGACGAAACAGAATGATTGGAGCCGAAGCAAGGCAGGATACCGTTGCTTCGTCGACGAAGGGCTTCAGGCGAGTACGGGCCGAAAACTCGTGCACCGGCAGATCCCGCTAGGCGATCGAAACCCGCGTGGCTTCACGGCCCGAATCGGTGAAGAGATCGAGTTCCCCTTGCTCGTCCACGGGAAGGACGTCGTCGGAGCGTTCGACCTCGCGGATCCACTCGCGCCAGATGGAGACAAGGAGCGCCATCAGCACCGGGCCGATGAACAGGCCGAGGAAGCCCATGGTTTTCACGCCGCCCACCAGGCCGAAGAAGGTCGGCAGGAACGGCAGCTTGATGGGACCTCCGACGAGGCGCGGACGGACGGTCTTGTCGACGATGAAGAGCTCGACCGAGCCCCAGACGAAAAGGGCAACGCCTTCGAACATGGAGCCGCTGGCGACGAGATAGATCGAAACCAGTGTGAACGAGAGCGGTGCGCCACCCGGAATGAGTGCCATGACGCCGGTGATCACGCCCAGGGTGACCGGGGAGGGCACGCCAGCGAGCCAATACGCGATGCCGAGAATGATGCCTTCGGCGATTGCGATCAGCGTCATGCCTGTGACAGTGGAACTGATCGTCGCGGGAACCACGCGTGAAATCCGTTCCCAGCGGTTGGGCAGAATGCGCTCGCCGAGCAGGTCGAGCTGGCGCGAGAAGTTGGCGCCATCGCGATAGACGAAGAAGAGGGCGATCAGCATGAACAGAAGCGTCAACACCAGATGGAAAAGACCATCTCCTGCGGCGATCACAGCCCGATAGATGTTGCCGATATTGGCACCACTCACCAGTTGGATGAGTTCGCCAATCGCACCTGGCTGCCCGATATGCTCGTTCCATTGCGCAACGAGCCAGTCACCGATGCGTGGCAGGGCCGCAATCCAGGCCGGAGGCGGGGCGCCGGTCTCGTTTGCCTGCACCGCCCAGCTGATCCACTGGCGTATCTCGTCAACCGCATAAGAAATCGCGATGCCGATCGGGATGATGAGGAAGGCCAAGATGGCGATGAGCGCGATCGTTGCGCCGATCGTCGTGTTGCCGCCGATGCGTTCAAGCAGCCGGCGGTAAAGCGGCCAGCTTGCAAAGGCGATGACGAGCGCGGCCATCACAGGCACGACGAAACCGTGGAAAAAGTAGATCGCGGCAATGCCGATCAGTACCAGCAGCCAGCGTGCGACGGAGATCGGTGTAATCAGGGCGATACGATTTGCCGTTGCCTGACCGAGCCAACGCGGCCCTTTCGACGGGGTCTGAATTTCAGCCTGACTCACGTTCTGGACTATCCCGTTAATGCTGCCCTGCATATGGCGCATTCTCGCGCTGGAAACAAGCGGCGGCCCCGGAAGTGATCGTCACTATGCCTCAGATGTCGAGGTTCTCGGCGAAGGCGGCGCGCTCCTGGATGAAGCGGAAGCGGGCCTCAGGCTTCGTTCCCATCAAGGCGTCTACCGCGTCCCGCGTGCCCTCGAAATCCACGTCATCGATGCCGACCCTGAGCAGCGTCCGCTTGCTCGGATCCATGGTCGTTTCCTTGAGCTGAGCCGGCATCATTTCGCCAAGGCCTTTGAAGCGTCCGATCTCGACCTTCTTGCCCTTGAATACGGTCTCCATCAACTCGGCCCGGTGGGCGTCGTCGCGGGCATAGACCGTCTTGGCGCCCTGGCGAATGACGTAAAGCGGGGGCACCGCGAGATAGAGATGGTTGCCGCGGATGAGTTCGGGCATTTCCTGATAGAAGAAGGTGATCAGCAGCGATGCGATATGTGCGCCGTCGACGTCAGCATCGGTCATCACGATGATGCGTTCGTAACGCAGGTCTTCGTCACGATACTTCGTCCGTGTGCCGCAGCCGAGCGCCTGGATCAGGTCAGCGATCTGTTGGTTGGCCATCAGCTTTTCGCGGCTCGCCGACCCGACGTTCAGGATCTTGCCACGCAGCGGCAGGATCGCCTGATTGGAGCGGTTGCGCGCCTGCTTGGCCGAGCCACCAGCCGAGTCACCCTCGACGATGAAGAGTTCGGCGCCTTCGGCCGTGTTTTGTGAGCAGTCGGCAAGCTTGCCCGGCAGACGCAGTTTGCGCACGGCCGTCTTGCGATTGACTTCCTTTTCCTTGCGGCGGCGCAATCGCTCTTCCGCGCGCTCGATCACCCAGTCCAGCAGTTTGGCCGCTTCGTTGGGATTGTCGGCGAGATAATGGTCGAAGGGGTCGCGCAGCACGTTTTCGACAAGACGCTGGGCCTCGACGGTCGCGAGCTTGTCTTTGGTCTGGCCGACGAACTCAGGCTCACGGATGAAAACCGACAGCATGCCGACAGCAGATATCATCACGTCGTCGGTGGTGATTTCCTTGGCGCGCTTGTTTTGCGTCAGTTCAGCATAGTTCTTCAAGCCCTTGGTCAGCGCAATGCGCAGACCGGCTTCATGGGTGCCGCCTTCAGGCGTCGGGATGGTGTTGCAATAGGAATGCAGAGCCGGGTCACCGCCATACCAGGTGACCGCCCATTCCATCGCACCATGGCCGCCGGTCTTCTCGGTCTTGCCGGCGAAGATCTCGCGGGTGACGGTGAAGTCCTTGCCGAGCGTCGCGGCAAGATAGTCCTTCAGGCCACCGGGGAAGTGGAAGACGGCCTTCTCCGGGATGTCGCCACCCTCGGGCACCATGCCCGGATCGCAGGACCAGCGGATCTCGACGCCGCCGAACAGATAGGCCTTCGACCGGGCCATGCGGAAGATCCGGCCCGGATCGAACTTTGCATGATCGCCGAAGATCTGCGGATCGGGGTGAAAGCGTACCCGCGTGCCGCGCCGGTTGTGCACTTCGCCCAGTTCTTCAAGCCCGCCCTGCGGCACGCCGCGCGAAAAGGTCTGGCGATAGAGCTTGCGGTTGCGGGCGACTTCGACCTCGAGCAGGTCGGACAGCGCGTTGACGACGGAGACACCGACGCCGTGCAGACCACCTGAAGTCTCATAAGCCTTGCCGTCGAATTTGCCGCCGGCATGCAGCTTGGTCATGATCACTTCAAGCGTCGATTTGCCCGGCACCTGCGGATGCAGTTCGACCGGGATACCACGTCCATTGTCCGTGACCGTCAGAAAGCCCTGGGTATCCAGATGCACGTCGATGAAGTTGGCGTGTCCTGCAACCGCTTCGTCCATCGAGTTGTCGATGACTTCGGCAAACAGGTGATGCAGCGCCTTTTCGTCCGTGCCGCCGATATACATCCCCGGACGCATGCGCACCGGCTCGAGGCCTTCGAGAACGCGAATGGAGGACGCGCCATATTCCTCAGGTCCCGCCGTCGAAGCAGGGGCCGCCGGTCGCGCGGCAGGCGTAGGGGTCGGTGTCGGCGTCGTTACGGTTTCCGCCTCGACCTTCTGAGCGAGCGGCATGCCGGAAAAGAGATCGTTGTCGTCCATGGCGTCGTTCGATACTCTGTTGCTGTTCGATGCCGGCTTCGCGGCACCTTCATAAAGCCGCCGCATCAGGCCAGTCGCATCTGCGAATTGGTCGGATTGTGCCAGATAGGCAGGGCAGGCGCGAAGGGCCATAGAGCCGGCGCATGTTGAATTCGGGCCAGCTTTGCGTGGCGCATTTCGCGAAGGCAAGCGTGAGCCGAGAGGAAACCCATCTTCCATGCAGATGTCCACAGCTCATTTCCGCACTGCGGCGATTTCCTGCGTTCTCTTTCCGTTTCTGTTCCTGTCGAGTGCCAGAGCCGAGACCATCGCACCATTCAAGGATGAGCTGTTTTCAAGCCAGACGGTGCTGGAAACTGGAGACGGCGGCGATTTCACCCGCATCGATTATGATGAGATGCGCGACATCAACGGTCGCGACAGCATCCCTGAGCGTCGCGTGAAGGATCGCTATGTGTCGCTGAAGGTTCGACGGGTCCAGGAGAACCAGACACTGCAGCTCCCGACCGGGCCGATGGAGGTCGGACGGGTCGGCCGTGATCAGGGCCAGGCCTTCACCGTGATCTTCATTCACGGCAGGGGCGGGGACAGACGCCTTGGGCTGAACGACATCAGCTTCGGTGGCAATTTCAATCGCCTGAAGAACCTCGCCGCCGAAAACGGCGGCACCTATTACGCGCCTTCGGTGAGAAGCTTCGACGACAAGGGCGTCAGCGAGATCGCGTCCCTTGTTGCCTACGCCTCGGCTCAATCCGGTGGCAAGCCGGTGGTTCTGGCTTGTGCATCCATGGGCAGCTTCATCTGCTCGGGCCTGTCGCGGGACCCGGCAACCGTGGCGAAGCTCTCAGGCATGGCGATCCTCGGCGGTGCGCCGGATCCGGCACTGCCGAAGAGTGCCGCAGCCAAGGCCAGGCTGCCGATCTGGTTCACCCATGGCAGCCGCGACAGTGTCTACGCGGCCGAAGGCCAGGTTTCTATCTTCAGGAAGCTCCGCGCAGCCGGTCAGCCGGTACGCTTCACTCTGTTCGAGACCGGATCGCACGGGACGCCGGTACGTATGTCGGATTGGCGTGCCCTTCTCAATTGGCTGATCCGCTAACGGGTTGGTCTGCCGGTTATCCGGGCGGCCGAGGTTCACATTTTCACCATGTCGCCCGATAAACGGGCCAATCGGATAGCGCAATCTTTTCTTCTGGGCTCAGATTTGCTACTTCGCACAAGCGAAATAGGGGTTGAGACGATATGACACCGGATGTTCGCCCGCTTGTTGCGGGCAATTGGAAAATGAATGGCACGCGAGCCTCGCTCGATCAGATCAAGGCGATTGCTGAAGGTGTCCAGGGACCGCTGTCCGAGAAGGTCGAATGCCTGATCTGCCCGCCGGCAACCCTGCTTTATGTCGCGACCGCGCTGTGTACCGACAGCCCGCTTCAGATCGGCGCCCAGGATTGCCATCAGAATGCGTCGGGGGCCCATACGGGCGATCTCTCGGCCGAGATGATCGCTGACTGCTTTGGCACGCATGTCATCGTCGGCCACTCCGAGCGCCGCACCGACCACGCCGAAACCGATCACCTGGTGCGCGCCAAGGCGGAAGCCGCCTTTGCGGCGGACCTGACAGCCGTGATCTGCATTGGCGAGACGGCAGACGAGCGCAAGTCCGGTCAGACACTCGACATACTTAAGCGTCAGCTTGCCGGCTCCGTCCCGGATGGCGCGACGGCAGAACGCACCGTTATCGCCTATGAGCCGGTATGGGCGATCGGGACCGGCCTGACGCCGACCGTTGCGGACGTGGCGGAAGCGCATGCTTTCCTGCGTGCCGAACTGGTCAAGCGCTTCGGCGACGTGGGCAAGAAGATGCGCCTTCTCTATGGCGGCTCGGTCAAGCCTTCGAATGCGAAGGAACTGATGGCGGTCGACAATGTCGATGGTGCCCTGATCGGTGGTGCGAGCTTGAAGGCAGCCGATTTCCTCGCCATATACCAGGTCTATGAGGAACTCACCGCCTGAGGGGCAAAGCCCCGAAATGCGGAAGAGGGGCTTTCAATGCCCGTTCCTCTCATGTAAAGAGCCGCCAACCTCATTGATTTTGCCCTTATCGGGCAGGATGGACATTCCATGCAGACCGTATTGCTCGTTATCTATCTCATGGTCGTCGTCGCCCTGATCGGCGTCGTCCTTATCCAGCGCTCCGAAGGCGGTGGCCTCGGCATCGGCGGCGGCTCGGGCTTCATGTCGGCACGCGGCACGGCCAATGCGCTGACGCGCACCACGGCGATCCTAGCGACCCTGTTCTTCGTGATCTCGCTGGCGCTCGGTATTCTGGCCCGCCATGAGTCGCGTCCGACCGATATCCTCGACCGCATCCCGGCGGGCAACGGTACGACCCAGGGCGGCGGCAGTGTGCTCGACCAGCTTCCGGGCACGGCACCGGCTCAGCCGACGCCTGCAGCGCCTGCAGCAGACCCCAACGCCGTTCCGAACAACTGATCGGAACGACTTCCATCACTCCGGCGGGCTCCAGGGTCCGCCGGTTTTCTTTTGTCCATATTCCGCCATTTCCACGAAAAATGTGGGACAAACCCGATTAGGGCTGGCGGAATCGAATCTGAAACGGTATCCGGTGAAGCCCATGGCGCGATATGTATTCATCACTGGCGGCGTGGTTTCCTCTCTTGGCAAAGGAATTGCGGCCGCGGCACTCGGAGCATTGTTGCAGGCACGCGGTTACCGCGTACGTTTGCGCAAGCTGGACCCCTACTTGAACGTTGACCCGGGCACCATGAGCCCGACTCAACACGGCGAAGTCTTCGTCACCGACGACGGTGCCGAGACCGACCTCGATCTCGGTCACTATGAGCGCTTCACGGGGCGGTCGGCCACCAAGACCGACAACATCACCACCGGTCGCATTTACAAGAACATCATCGACAAGGAACGTCGCGGCGACTATCTCGGCGCAACCGTTCAGGTCATTCCGCACGTCACCAACGAGATCAAGGATTTCGTCATTGAAGGCAATGACGAATACGATTTCGTCATCTGCGAGATCGGCGGCACTGTCGGCGACATCGAAGCCATGCCCTTCATGGAAGCGATCCGCCAGCTCGGCAACGACCTGCCACGCGGCACGGCCGTCTATGTCCACCTGACCCTGATGCCCTACATTCCGGCGGCCGGCGAACTGAAGACCAAGCCGACCCAGCACTCCGTCAAGGAACTGCAGGCGCTGGGTATCCATCCGGACATTCTGCTGGTCCGTGCCGACCGTGAGATCCCGCAGGCCGAGCGCCGCAAGCTGTCGCTGTTCTGCAACGTGCGTGAAAGTGCCGTGATCCAGGCGCTTGACGTCGCCAACATCTATGATGTCCCGATGGCCTACCACAAGGAAGGCCTCGACAACGAGGTTTTGGCCGCCTTCGGCATCGAGCCGGCGCCGAAGCCGCGTCTGGATGCCTGGGAAGAGGTCTGCAACCGCATCCGCACGCCGGAAGGCGAAGTGACGATCGCGATCGTTGGCAAGTACACCGGCCTCAAGGACGCATACAAGTCGCTGATTGAAGCGCTTTATCACGGTGGCATCGCCAACCGGGTGAAGGTGAAGCTCGAATGGATCGAGTCGGAAATCTTCGAAAAGGAAGATCCGTCGCCGTGGCTTGAAAAGGTCAACGGTATCCTCGTGCCCGGCGGCTTCGGCGAGCGCGGTTCGGAAGGCAAAATCCTCGCGGCCCAATTCGCCCGCGAGCGCAAGGTGCCCTATTTCGGTATCTGCTTCGGCATGCAGATGGCCGTCGTTGAAGCGGCCCGTCATCTTGCCGGAATCGAGAACGCGTCCTCGACCGAATTCGGCAAGACCGAAGAGCCGGTCGTCGGCCTGATGACCGAATGGATGAAGGGCAACGAGCTCGAAAAACGTTCGGCTGTCGGTGATCTCGGTGGGACCATGCGTCTCGGCGCCTACAAGGCCTCGCTGAAGAAGGGCACCAAGATCTCCGAGATCTATGGCTCCCAGGATATCTCCGAGCGTCATCGCCACCGCTACGAAGTCAATGTCGACTACAAGGACCGGCTGGAAGCCTGCGGTCTGGTCTTCTCCGGCATGTCGCCGGACGGTCTGCTGCCGGAAACCGTCGAATATCCTGACCATCCCTGGTTCATCGGCGTTCAGTACCATCCGGAACTGAAGTCGCGCCCGCTCGACCCGCACCCGCTGTTTGCGAGCTTCATCGGTGCGGCGCTGGAGCAGAGCCGACTGGTCTGAGGCGGCCGACGATAAACAAATGCAAAGACCCGGCCTCGTGCCGGGTCTTCTGCTTTCAATCGCGTTCTAGAGGGGTGTGTGGTGCGCTCAGGGTCGGAGCAGCATAACCGGGACAGTCTCACCCGCTTCAGCAGCCGCCGCATGCGGTGGCCTTACGATCAGGCAGTCCGACTGCGAGAAGATCCGCATCATCGAGCTGTCCTGCTTGCCGAAGCTCTCGACCAAAGGCAGTTCGCCGTCTCGGTCTGTTAGCTTCGCCCGCACATAGTCCTGCCGCTTGTCATTGGCCGGCAGGGCATTGCGCAGCGTCGCCGAGGCCATCCGCCGGGGGGACTGCCGATGTCCGAGATGGCACAGCAGAGGCTCCAGAAACAAAAGCCCACAGACGAGGCTGGAGACCGGATTGCCGGGAAGTCCCAGGACCTGCATCGCGCCCAGCCGGCCGACCATCAGCGGCTTGCCTGGCCGCATGGCGATCCGCCAGAAGTTGAGTTCCATGCCAGCGGAGACGAGCGTCGATTGCACAAGGTCATGATCGCCGACTGAGGCCCCTCCCAGGGTGACGAGGACATCGACACCGCTGGCGCGCGCTCGCTCGATCGCCTCAAGCAACAGGCCCCGGTTGTCGGCGACGATGCCGAGATCGATGACCTCGGCGCCATTGTCGCGGGCAAGTGCAGCAATGCCAAACGTGTTGGAGCCGATGATCTGGCTTGGGCCGGGGGACGTCCCCGGAGACACCAGTTCGTCACCCGTGGCAAGGATTGCGACGCGCGGGCGACGAAAGACGGGAAGCGTCGCATGGTTCATCGCAGCCGCGAGCGTCAGATGGCTGAAATCGAGGCTTAGGCCCGCAGACAGCGCGACGTCACCCTCGGCAAAATCCTGTCCACGTGGTCTGATATGTCGCCCTTTGGTCACGGCGAAATTGCTTCGGATGCGACCGCCCTCAAGCTTTTCGGCATCCTCCTGAAGAAGAATACTGTCGGCAGCAGCAGGGACGGGGGCCCCGGTAAAGATGCGCACGGCTTCGCCTGAAGCGACGGTTCCAGAGTATCCATGCCCGGCTGCCGATTCGCCGATGACCGTGAGGATGGACCCGACTTGGGTGGCGTCTGCAGCGCGCAGCGCATAGCCGTCCATGGCCGAGGCATCGAAGGGGGGCTGGGTGAGGCGGGCCGCCAGATCGGCCGCAAGCACCCGACCATTGGCCTCATGCAGCGAAACCTGCTGTGTATCGGTCATAGGTCGCGCTGCGGCCAGAAGCCGCGAGAGCGCTTCCTCGACCGGCAGCAGCGACATCAGCTCCGCTCCGGGTGGCGAAAATCGCCCGATTTGCCGCCGCTCTTTTCCATCACGCGGATCCCACCGATTTCCATCGTCTTGTCCACGGCCTTGGCCATGTCGTAGATCGTCAGGCATGTCACGGAAACGGCGGTTAACGCCTCCATCTCGACTCCGGTCTTGCCGGTCAGCTTGACGGTCGCCGCGACGCGCAGGCCCGGCAGATTCGAGTCCTCCTCGATATCGACAGTCACCTTGGATAGCATCAGCGGATGACAAAGCGGAATGAGATTGCTCGTCTGTTTGGCCGCCATGATGCCAGCAATGCGGGCGGTGCCGATCACATCGCCCTTCTTGGCATTGCCCTCGCGTATCGTTGAAAGCGTCTCCGGCTTCATCTTCACGAAGCCTTCGGCGACCGCGATTCGAACCGTGTCATCCTTGGCCGAGACGTCCACCATATGCGCCTCGCCGGAGGCGCCGATATGGGTGAGACCACCGGCGGCGGCCGTCATTCCGCAGCCAGCGCGCCGGTCTTGCCGGTCAAAAGCATGTGTGTTGCCTCGGCAACATCGTCCTTGCGCATCAGGCTCTCGCCGACGAGGAAAGTCGTGATACCCGATTTCTGCAGCCGCTGGCAGTCTTCATAGGTGAAGATGCCGCTCTCGCCGACCAGGAGCCGATCGGGCGGCACCATGGCAGCAAGGTCTTCGCTGACCGTGAGGCTGACGTCGAAGGTCCGCAGATTGCGGTTGTTGATGCCGACGAGAGGCGACTTGAGTTTCAGCGCACGTTCCATTTCCTCGGCATCGTGCACTTCGATCAGTACATCCATACCGAGGTCGAAGGCGACGCTTTCCAGTTCCGCGGCCTCTGTATCAGACAGCGAGGCCATGATCAGCAGGATGCAGTCGCCGCCCCAGGCACGGGCCTCGTAGACCTGATAGGCGTCGAACATGAAATCCTTGCGCAGCGCCGGCAGCGAGCAGGCCTTGCGAGCGGCCGTCAGGTATTCGGGCGCCCCTTGAAAGCTCGGCATATCCGTGAGCACGGACAGGCATGCGGCTCCACCGGCTTCGTAGGCTGCCGCCAATGCAGGCGGATCGAAATCGGGGCGGATGAGACCCTTGGAGGGGCTCGCCTTCTTGATCTCGGCGATGAGGCCGAACCGGCCTTCGTCCCGAGCGCTGAGAAGCGAACGGTAAAAGCCGCGCGGCGCGTCTTGGCTCGCGATCCGGTCCATGAGTTCCGACAGCGAGACGGCAGCCTTGGCGGCCGCGATTTCTTCCCGCTTGTAGGTTTCGATGCGCTTCAGGATATCGGTCATGGTCTGAAGTTTACTCTTGAGCGGCAGAATTGGAAATGGCGATCAGCGTTTCGAGTGCCCGTGCTGCACTGCCGGTGTCCAGCGACTGGCTGGCGAGATGCATGCCCTCGGTCACGTCCTTGGCCTTGCCAGCAACGATCAGCGAGGCTGCGGCATTGCAGAGTGCCACGTCGCGATAGGCAGTCTTGGCGCCACCCAGCACGTCGCGCAGTGCAGCTGCGTTGACAGTTCCATCGCCACCCCTGATCGCATCGAGAGAAACGGTTTCCACGCCAAAATCAGCCGGTGTCAGCTCGAAGGTCCGGATTTCGCCGTCCTTCAGCTCGGCCACCTGGCTCGGGCCGGTGGTGGTGATTTCGTCGAGCCCACTGCCGTGCACGACCCAGGCACTGGTGAGGCCTAGATCGCGCAAGGCTTCCGCCCCGGGAACGAGCCATTCCGGCGAGTAGACGCCGAAGAGCTGCTTCTTGACGCGGGCAGGGCTCGAAAGCGGCCCTACGATGTTGAAGATGGTCCGTGCCCCGAGTTCCACGCGGGCGGGGCCCACATGCCGCATGGCCGGATGATGCAGCTGCGCAAACATGAAGCCGATCCCTGCCTCGCGGATGCAGCGCGAGATCATGTCCGGTTCGATATCGAGCTTGACGCCAAGCTGCGACAGCGCATCGGCCGTGCCTGACTTCGAGCTCAGCGCCCGATTGCCATGCTTCGCAACCGGGACACCCGCGCCTGCAACGATCAGGGCGGCCAGCGTCGAGATGTTGTAGGTGTTGGTCCCGTCACCGCCCGTGCCGACGATGTCAATGGCATCTTCGGGAGCATCCACCGGCACCATCTTCTGGCGCATGATCGACACGGCACCGGCAATTTCGTCGACGGTTTCGCCGCGGACCCGAAGCCCCATCAGGAAGCCGCCGACCTGCGCCATGCTGGCTTCGCCCGACATCAGAATTTCGAAGGCGTCGCTCGCCTCCTGCCGCGAAAGCGGCTGGCGCGTTGCGATCTTGGCGATGAAGGGCTTCAACCCGGACATTTGCAACTCCCCCTTTGGCCGACGGTTATCGGACGATGGCCTGCTGAGCCAGCGCCTGATTGATCGTCACGCCATATTCCGACTGCAGCTGACCCACCATCTGGTCGAGGATGTCGTCGCCTGCGGAGTTCGCGACCTGAGCGATCTGCTCGTCCTCATTGAGCGGCACGCCGCCCGTAGGCTGGTCGCGAACGGCCGTGACCGTCAGCAGGATCTGTGTGGAGGGATCGGCACCAGAGGCAGTCGAGACCGTGCCCTGCGGGCCAGAGAAGGCGGCCGTGATTGCCGTTGCGCCAAGAACTGCGTCTTCGGTGCGGCGGGTGATGCCGGCCTTGCTTTCAACTGCAAGCGCCAGTTCGGCCGCGACCTCTTCCAGATTGCCGCCGTCTGCGATCCGCTGGCGCAGGCTCTCCGCCTTCGCACCGAGTGCGATGCGCTGCTGTTCTGCGGTCCAGTCGGCGATGGCCTTCTCGCGCACTTCGGCCAGTTCGCGCTCGCGCTCTGCCTTGATGTCGGTGACATCGAACCAGATGAAGCCGTTGCTGCCCAGGGTAACCGGCAAGGCTTCGACACCGATTTCGGTACTGAAAACGTCTGCGAGCAGTTTGTCCCGTTCAGGGATACCGGCAACTTCCGTCTCGCGACTGTCGAGCCCGCGGCGGTCGATATCGGTGACAGTCACTGTCTGAAGCTGCAATTGGTCGGCTGCTTCCTTGAGCGTCGAGCCGCCGGCCCGCAGATCTTCGAACTGGTCGTGGACAGCCGTGAGGTCGGCGATCGCGGCCTGTTCGGCCAGCGCTTCGCGGATCTCTTCCCTGACCTCGTCGAGGCTCTGTGTGCGGCCTTCCTTGATGTTGGTGACGCGCAGGATGACCGGGCCGAACGCACCGTCGACGACACCAGTCGTGCCGCCCTCGGCCGTCACGGCAAAGGCTGCCTCGGCAAGGGTCGGATCAGGCAGGCGATCGCGGGTGAAGTCGCCGAGCAGCACGTCGCCGGCAGTCTTGCCCTGATCCGTGACAAGCTGGTCGAAGCTCGTGCCCTTCTGCAGTTCTTCAAGCGCTGCTTCCGCCATTTCGCGGTTTTCGAAACTCAACTGCTCGATCGTGCGTGTCCCGGCGATCTCGTAGGAAGCTTTGCGGCGCTCGTAGTCTTCGCGGATCTGTTCGTCGGTGATGGAGGCCGTGTCGGCAATGTCGGAGGGTTCCAGCTTCACATAGTTGAAGCTGCGATATTCCGGTGCGCGGTAACCGGACTTCGTCGTCTCGAACCAGGCTGCCAGGGTCGCATCATCGGGTGCCTTGATGAGCTCGATGTTGGCGTTGGTCAGCAGGATGTAATTGATGTCGCGGTTTTCGTAGCGATAGGCCTTGATCGCGTCGATCAACACCTTCGGCGCAACGAAGCCGTCAGCGGTCGCGTCGACGATCTGGCTGCGGATGGCGACCTTTGAGCGCTCCTCGATATAGTCGTCTTCGCGAAGACCTGCATTGCGCAGCCGCGAGGAGAAGAGCGCACGATCGAAATTTCCGCCAGAGTTCTTGAAGGCCGGATCATCGGCAATCAGCTGCGCCAGGCGGTCCTGAGACAGGCCGAGGTTCATGTCTGCGGCCAACTGGTCCAGCGCAGCACCTGCGGCAAGCTGCGAGAACACCTGGGATTCGATACCGAAGGCGCGCGCCTGTTCGGTCGTGAGCTGCATCCCGAACCGGTTGCTCATGTCCGTCACCTGCCGCTGATAGGCGAAGGCGAAGTCGGCAGACGACACTGACTGGTCACCAACGGCGACGACGGTGTCGGACGTATTGCTGAACAGCGAGGCCGACACACCCCAGACGCCGAAGGAGAGGACGAGCAGGAGAAGCAAGATCTTGGCAAACAGGGTTTGGGAAGCTTTTCTCAAGAAGACGAGCATCGGGACGCATAAACCTCATTGTAAATCTTCGTCCGGGACGAAGCAGGTTGACTTCCTTAGAACAAAGCTCCGGGGAATTGAAGGCATCCGACGGCGAAATGCGCGACCATCACGGGGAGTTTGATTCTTGCCTGCGATCCGGGACGCAATCGGCCCTCGTCAAAACGAAAGAAGGCCGGACAAAGCCGGCCTTCTCGATACTTCAAGATAGACGAATGTCTCAGCGCTCCGAGAGCGCCTTGTAATCGCGCTTCGGCTCACCGGTATAGAGCTGACGCGGACGGCCGATGCGCTGCTGCGGATCCTCGATCATCTCGTTCCACTGCGCGATCCAGCCGACGGTGCGGGCAAGCGCGAAGAGAACGGTGAACATGGTCGTCGGGAAGCCGAGCGCACGCAGCGTGATGCCCGAATAGAAGTCGACGTTCGGGTAGAGCTTCTTGTCGATGAAGTAGGGGTCGTTGAGCGCGATCTTCTCGAGCTCGAGTGCCACCTTCATTAGCGGGTCGTCGGCATGGCCGGTCGCTTCGAGGACCTCGTACATGGTCTTCTGCATGATCTTGGCGCGCGGGTCGTAGTTCTTGTAGACCCGGTGGCCGAAGCCCATCAGACGGAACGGATCGTTCTTGTCCTTGGCCTTGGCGATGTATTCCGGAATGCGGTCGACCGAGCCGATTTCCTGCAGCATGTTGAGGGCAGCCTCGTTGGCGCCGCCATGGGCAGGGCCCCAAAGGCACGCGATACCGGCTGCGATGCAGGCGAACGGATTGGCGCCTGAAGAGCCGGCGAGACGCACGGTCGATGTCGAGGCGTTCTGCTCGTGATCGGCATGCAGGATGAAGATGCGGTCCATGGCGCGCGCCAGAACCGGGTTCACCTGATACTCTTCACAGGGCACGGCAAAGCACATGCGAAGGAAGTTCGACGCGTAATCGAGATCGTTCTTCGGGTAAACGAAGGGCTGGCCGACGTGATACTTGTAGGCCATGGCCGCGATCGTCGGCATCTTGGCGATCATGCGCAGCGAGGCGACCATGCGCTGATGCGGATCGGTGATGTCGGTCGAGTCGTGATAGAAGGCGGAGAGCGCGCCGACCGTACCGACCATGACCGCCATCGGATGGGCGTCACGGCGATACCCGGAGAAGAACTTGCTCATCTGCTCGTGCACCATGGTGTGGTGCGTCACGCGATAGTCGAAGTCCTTCTTCTGCGCAGCTGTCGGCAGTTCTCCGTAGAGCAGCAGGTAGCAGACCTCGAGGAAGTCGCCCTTTTCAGCAAGCTGTTCGATCGGGTAGCCGCGATGCAGCAGCGTGCCTTCGTCGCCATCGATATAGGTGATCTTGGATTCGCAGGATGCCGTGGACGTAAAGCCCGGATCGTAGGTAAACGTACCCGTGTGCTTGTAAAGGGCGCCGATGTCGATGACATCTGGGCCGATCGTGCCGGCCTTGACGCTCAGGTCGACCGTCTTGTCACCGAGTTTCAAAGAAGCGCTTTTGTCCGTCATGCTGATCCTCCGGAATTGGCGGGAAGGCGTCTTGAAAAAGCCGCCATCGGTTAAGCGTGTGATGTAGCTATATGATACCGAAGTTAATGCCAAGCTATCCAAAGGGCAAATTGTGCGTCGCGAAAACAGCAACAATCGAACCGAACGGTTCTAATCGTTTGAAGCCTGGATAGGCGGCGAAAACCCGATTCGTTGCACGCATTGATTGCTGACAGTTTTCGCTTATTCTGTCTGCAGATGGGGTAGATCCGGCCGGGTATGGCTGATGGGGGAAGTAGCGGAAATACAGGGGGAAGGGCACCTCCGGTCCGGTGGTATATCGGGCCGGCGAGACCTGCCTCGACCACTCGAAAAACGCGCAATGCCCGGTTTGACGACGATCGGCCGTGCTGTCGCCGCTCGCGCTGTTTTGCATCGCATTCTCAGGCAGGTTCGACAGTACGTCTCAGACGAAAGTCGGCACGGGCATTTTTTCCTCTTCGTGCCTGTCTGGCTCGGCGCGGGTGCTGCAATCTGGTTTTCCGTTGGGCAACCCCCGCCGGCCATCGTCCTCGGACTGCTCCTTGCTTGCCTGGCTTTTGCACTTTTGCGGGCGATGCGCGACACCGTGGCGCATGTGGTCCTGTGGAGTATGTGCCTGATCCTTCTCGGCATGCTGATGGCCGAATGGGAGACACGGCGAGCGTCCACCGTGATCCTCGATCAGCCGCTCGTCACCACGGTCACCGGGGTCGTCGAGCGACGGGAGCAGGGGGCGGGCGGTGAATGGCGTTACGTGTTACGCGTGATCCAGACCGCAGAGCCGAGCATTCGCCGGTCGCCGGGACGCGTGTCCCTCCTTGCCCGAAGCAAGCATGTGCCAGCTGCCATCGGCGAGCAATTGAGCGGCCGCGCCCGTCTGTCACCACCGTCAGGTCCGGCTTTGCCGGGATTGAACGACTTTAGCTTCCAAAGCTACTTCGCCGGCATCGGCGCTGTCGGCTTCTTCCTCGGTCCGCCCCAGGCCAAAACCTCCGCTTCATGGGAGGAAAAGGGTCTGTGGGCGCGCTTCGACGCGGCCCTGTTCTCGCTCCGGGATCGCATCTCAAACCGCATTCGCAGCATCCTGCCCGGAGATCCCGGCGCCTTCGCAGCTGCGATCATTACCGGCGAACGCCGATCGATGTCGGAAGAGGCGACGGAGGCGCTGCGCGTCTCGGGCCTCGCTCACATCACTGCGATCTCGGGCCTCAACATGGCGCTTGCCGCCGGCATCTTCTTTGTCGGATTGCGAGGGCTTCTGAGCCTAATGCCGACTTTTGCGCATCGCTTTCCGGTAAAGAAGATCGCGGCCGCCGGCGCGCTTCTGGCGACGACCGGCTATGTGCTCATTTCCGGCTACCAGGTCTCGGCGCTGCGGGCCTATCTGATGACGGCGGTCATGCTCGGCGCCGTCCTCTTCGACCGCCCGGCTGTCAGCCTCCACAATCTCGCGCTTGCGGCCACCGCGATCCTCGCGGTCCAGCCCTCGACCGTCATGGGGCCGAGCTTCCAGATGTCTTTCGCGGCGACTGCAGCCCTGATTGCCGGTTATGCCGGGTGGCGGGCGCGACCGCGCGCGATCCTGCCCAAAGCCCGCTCGCTTGCCATGCGGATTGTGGCGGGGTTTGCCATGTTCGTCGGTGGGACGCTGGCGACCTCCTTCATCGGCGGGGTCTCGACCGCCATCTTTGCCATCAGCCATTTCCACCGGCTGTCGACCCATGGACTGGAGGCAAACCTCGCCGCCATGCCGCTGATCTCGCTGGTCGTGATGCCGTCCGGCTTCATTGCCATGCTGCTCATGCCATTTGGCCTCGACGCGCCGTTCTTCTGGATCATGGGACAGGGCCTGGAAATGGTGCTCATTGTCGCTCACACCGTCTCCGGCTGGGGCGGCGGCTACGTCTTCCCGCGTCTGCCGGCATGGTTCATGCCCGGCGCAATCGCCGGCATGCTCTTGCTGATGCTACTCAGAACCCCGATCAGGCATGTCGGCACGGCTCTCATCGTCGCAACGCTCGCTGCTGCCTTCCTTGCTCCACGACCCCCGGGTGGCGAACTGATGATCAGCGAGGACGCTCGGTTGGTCGCGATTCGGGTCGCAAATGACGACACGTCCATCATTGCAATCAACCGAGCCCGCCCGCCTGCCTTCATCTTCGATCAATGGCGACCCGTGCTCGGCATCGATGAACCAAGGCGCCCGGTGATGCTCGAGACCGCCCCCCTGCCGCCAGCGCCAGAATGGCGTAATGGCCAAACCCTGTCGGAGGAGCAGCGCAAACTCGCAGAGGCTGTATTTTATAGCCTACTCAAGGCCGCCGGGAGAGAACAGTTCACCTGCGTAAAGCAGGCCTGTGCCATCAGACTGGAGAACGGCAACACGCTGCTGACGCTGGAACGCCCGGACCTCATCGGCGCAGCCTGCGACCGCGCTGATATCGTGGTTCTGTCGGCGCGCACGCGCGTCAAAACCTGCCGCTCTGGCGCGCTCCTGATTTCCGAGGCGAGCCAGCGCGCAACCGGCTCCCTCGAGGTCGCGGGCCTAGCCGCCACCTCACAAGCCATGACGGTCAGGTCAGCGCTCGACGGACCCTCAAGACCTTGGACTGCGCACCGACTTTACGACTGGCGCAGCGGCCTTTCCGATAACACGCATGAATTTGCGGGTCCGACTAGGAACGTCCGACCGAGGCCGAAGCCCGATCAGTGATAGCGGCGAATGAGGCCCACCAGCTTGCCCTGGATCTTGACGCGATCCGGCGGGAAGATACGGGTTTCGTAAGCCGGATTGGCGGCCTCCAGCGCAATCGATGCGCCGCGGCGGCGGAAGCGTTTGAGTGTCGCCTCCTCGTCGTCGACGAGCGCCACGATGATGTCACCGGGATTGGCGTTCGAGGCATTGCGGATGATAACCGTATCGCCGTCAAGAATACCGGCCTCAATCATCGAATCGCCCTTGACCTCAAGCGCGTAGTGATCGCCCGCGCCGATCATCTCCGCCGGTACCGTGATGTCGTGAGTGTTGTTCTGAATGGCTGAAATCGGCACACCGGCTGCGATTCGGCCCATGACCGGAACCGAGACGGACGAGCCGTTGTCTTCGACGGGCGGCTTTGTCAGTGCTGGCGCCGGCGGCGTCTTGCCGAGACTGCCCTCGATCACGCTCGGCGCAAAGCCGCGGCGCGGCTGGATGCTTGGCGAATAGGCTTCCGGAAGCTTGATGACCTCCAGTGCACGAGCCCGGTTCGGCAAGCGTCGGATGAAGCCGCGTTCCTCGAGCGCAGTGATCAGGCGATGGATCCCGGATTTCGATGCGAGGTCCAGCGCATCCTTCATCTCGTCGAAGGACGGCGGGACACCCGATTCCTTCATCCGTTCATGGATGAAGAGAAGCAGTTCCTGTTGCTTGCGCGTCAGCATATGCGGTGCCCCCGAGGTGAAACAAATACAGAACAGACACTATATGTTCCAGTTGTGTTCCGCAAGGGGATAAATTTTTGTGAAGAGCCAGTGATAAAATGCGATAGCCGCGGACAAAGGTCTTGAAACTGTCGGATTTTGGCGTGTTGCAGAGGAGAGTGCAGATCCGCCCCCCACACATCAGGCAAACCGCCCTCAAGGATGCTGTAAATGCTGAAGGATATCGAGAAGCTCGTTCTGGGAAAGTCGTCATCCGATCTTTCGTCAGCAGAGCAGAAGGTGCTGAAGCGGGCGCGCGAGCGACGCACGGTGTCGACCAATGCCGGCGAGGACTTTCTGGCTCATGCCACGTTCGGCCAGCGGGTCGCTGATGGCATCGCACGGGTCGGTGGTTCCTGGGGTTTC
Organism: Rhizobium sp. R86522; assembly: GCF_042466255.1. Classification (NCBI taxonomy): domain Bacteria; kingdom Pseudomonadati; phylum Pseudomonadota; class Alphaproteobacteria; order Hyphomicrobiales; family Rhizobiaceae; genus Rhizobium; species Rhizobium sp. R86522. The sequence goes on along the minus strand of NZ_JAXHBX010000001.1, from coordinate 1,665,388 downwards.
ATCATCGGCTTCATGCTGTTTTTGGTCGCCTGGGTCATCCTCAACACGGTGATTCTGGCAACAGGTGCGCTCGATCCTTATCCGTTCATCTTCCTGAACCTGCTCTTGTCGATGCTCGCCGCCATCCAGGCACCGATCATCATGATGAGCCAGAACCGCCAGACCGAGCGGGATCGCTTCATGGCGGCGAAAGACTACGAGATCAATCTCAAGGCAGAGATCGAGGTATTGGCCTTGCACCACAAGATCGACGAGGAGGTGGTGAAAGAGCTGCGCGAGGCGCGCCAGGAGATTAATGCGCTGCGCCAGGCGATCGAGACCCTTTCAAGCCAGGCGCACAATTCTCAAGACTGAAGAATTAATCGAGAGCAAACATGTCCAATCCCATTTCCTCAGCCCGCGCCATCGATCATCTCGTCCTGCCGGTCTTCGAGCTCGAAACCGCCCGCGACAGGCTCGGGCGTCTCGGCTTTACCGTTGCGGCGGATGCCCGCCACCCGTTCGGCACAGAGAATGCCTGTGTGTTCTTCGCTGACGACACCTATCTGGAACCGCTGGCGGTCGGCAGCCGAGAGGACTGTCTGGAAGCGGCGCGCATGGGCAATGTCTTTGTCGCTCGCGATCAGGCCTTTCGCTTTCGACGAGGCGAGGGCCTCTCCGGCATTGTCGTGAAGACGCAGGACGCGTTGGCTGACGATTCGCAGTATCGCCAAGACGGCATGAGTGCCGGCCCTGTGCTTGATTTCGCACGCCAGTTTCGTTTTCCGGATGGGCGGACCGCGGAGGGTTCGTTCCGCCTCGCCTTTGCCGCAGACCTGCGCGCGCCTGATTTCTTCGCCTTCGCCTGTCAGCGCATCAATCCTCTCCCGACCGATCGGGGGGCCCTGCTCGTACATGCCAATGGCGCAGCAGGGATTCGAAGCGTGGTGCTGGTCGAAGAGAACCCGAGCGACTTCCAATATCTGCTGGAAATGGTCCTCGACCAGCGCGATGTCACGGCCCATTCCTTCGGCCTCTCCATCCAGGCCGCCCATACGTCCGTCGATGTCCTGACACCGGAGGGTTTCCGGCTTCACTTCGGACAGGACGTGGCGGTCTCGGAACGGGGGCTCGTCGGGGCAGCCGTGGTTTTCGCGGTTGATGATCTCGGCGTGACAGAAGCCTGCCTCGCTGCTAAGGGCGTCACCTATCAAAAAACGGGCGCACGCCTCGTCGTCGCGCCGGAGAAGGGGCAGGGTGTTACCTTTGCCTTCGAGGAGTTGAAATGAGCGTGTCCCCCAATTCGGAAGTCGTCGTTGGCGAAGGCGCGGCCAAGGCCGTCTTCTCCCAGAAGGGCCGTTTTGCCTTGATCGCTGGTCCCTGCCAGATGGAAAGCCGCGACCATGCCTTCATGATCGCCGGCCAGCTCGTCGAGCTCTGCCGCGAACTCGGACTCGGCCTTGTCTACAAGTCATCCTTCGACAAGGCGAACCGCACCTCGCTGTCTGCTGAGCGCGGCATTGGCCTGGAAACGGCAATGGAAGTCTTCGCCGACATCAAGAAGGAATTCGGCGTTCCGGTTCTCACCGACATCCACACGGAAGAGCAATGCACCGCCGTTGCCCCGACCGTTGATATCCTGCAGATCCCGGCCTTCCTCTGCCGCCAGACAGACCTGCTGGTGGCTGCGGCGAAGACCGGTCGGGCGATCAACGTCAAGAAGGGCCAGTTCCTGGCGCCCTGGGACATGAAGAATGTCCTGAACAAGATCACCGGTTCCGGCAATCCGAACGTCCTGCTCTGCGAGCGTGGTGCCTCCTTCGGCTACAACACGCTGGTCTCCGACATGCGCTCGCTGCCGATCATGGCGGCCATGGGCGCACCTGTCGTGTTCGACGCCACCCATTCGGTCCAGCAGCCGGGCGGGCAGGGTGGGTCCTCTGGTGGCCAGCGGGAATTCGTCGAAACGCTGGCTCGTGCAGCTGTTGCCGTCGGTGTCGGTGGTCTCTTCATCGAGACTCATCAGGATCCGGACAACGCACCGTCAGATGGCCCGAACATGGTCAAGATCACGGACATGCGTCGTCTGCTCGAAAAACTCATCGCCTTCGACGACATCGCCAAGGCATCCTGATCGTCCTATCGCGGCGCTTCAATCGGTTGAACCGGAAGCGCCGGAGGTCATCGCCGTTTAAATCGATTAGATTTCGTTCGTTTCGGCTCTGATCCGTCATTGTATTTTCCCGATCATCGGATAAGAGAGGATGACTCAACGGGCGGGTCCGCTGGCTTCTGGCTTGCGATCGGCCTACCGAGCCTTGTCCAATTTCCGTCTACAGGGAGCGAACATGACCGCCATCACCGACATCATCGGCCGCGAGATCCTCGACAGCCGTGGCAACCCGACCGTCGAGGTCGACGTCTATCTCGAAGATGGCAGCATGGGCCGCGCTGCGGTTCCCTCGGGCGCATCGACCGGCGCGCATGAAGCCGTCGAGCTGCGTGACGGTGGTTCGCGCTATCTCGGCAAGGGCGTCGAAAAGGCGGTCGAAGCGGTCAACGGTGAGATCTATGATGCGATCGGCGGTCACGATGCCGAGAACCAGATCCAGATCGACAACCTGATGATCCAGCTCGATGGCACGCCGAACAAGGCGCGCCTCGGCGCCAATGCCATCCTCGGCGTCTCGCTCGCCGTCGCCAAGGCTGCAGCCCAGTCCTCTGGCCTGCCGCTCTACCGTTACGTCGGCGGCCCGAACGCCCATGTCCTGCCGGTTCCGATGATGAACATCATCAATGGCGGCGCGCATGCTGACAACCCGATCGACTTCCAGGAATTCATGATCGTTCCTGTCGGTGCCGACAGCATCCGCGACGCCGTTCGCATGGGTTCGGAAGTCTTCCACACGCTGAAGAAGCAGCTCGCGGCCGACGGCCACAACACGAATGTCGGTGATGAAGGCGGTTTTGCGCCGGGTCTCGCCTCCGCGCCTGCCGCCCTCGACTTTATCATGAAGTCGATCGAGAAGGCCGGCTATCGTCCGGGCGAAGACATGCACATCGCGCTCGACTGTGCCTCGACCGAATTCTTCAAGGACGGCAAGTATGTGCTGGAAGGTGAAGGACGCACGCTTGAGCCGGAAGCCATGGCCGAATACCTCGCCGAGCTTGCCGCCAAGTACCCGATCTTCTCGATCGAAGACGGTATGGCTGAAGACGACTGGGACGGCTGGAAGGCGCTCACCGACAAGGTCGGCAAGAAGATCCAGCTCGTCGGCGACGATCTCTTCGTCACCAATTCGGCCCGCCTGCGCGACGGCATCAAGATGGGCGTGGCCAACTCCATCCTGGTCAAGGTCAACCAGATCGGATCGCTGTCGGAAACCCTCGACGCCGTCTCGACCGCACACCGTGCCGCCTACACGGCCGTGATGTCGCACCGCTCGGGCGAAACCGAGGATTCGACGATTGCTGATCTCGCGGTTGCCACCAACTGCGGTCAGATCAAGACGGGCTCGCTGGCCCGCTCTGACCGTACCGCCAAGTACAACCAGCTGATCCGTATCGAGGAAGAACTCGGACCGCAGGCCGTTTACGCAGGCTCGTCGATCCTGCGCGGCTGATCTCGGTCGAATTCCTTCGAAGCCCGTGCCGGTTCCCCGGCGCGGGCTTTTTCTTTTGCGCTGCGATTAGGGTCAACGGTCGGTTAAGATCTGACGGTTACTCTTGCGACAAGTTTCGCGTTTCAGGGCATTTGTCGGCATGTGGACCAGGCATCACAAGAAGAAGAAATACGGCCGTCTTATTCTTCCCGCTGTCACCGTCGCTTTCCTGTCCTATTTCGGCTACCATTCCATCCATGGTGATTACGGCCTCAGGGCGGGGCAAGAATTCGAGCGCATCCGGCAGGAGCGCGCATCGGAGCTTGAGGCGCTCGTCGCCCAGCGGACAGTGCTTGAAAAGGATGTCAGTCTCTTGAGTGACGGCTCTCTCGATGAGGATATCATCGACGAAAAGGCGCGTTATCAGCTCAACATGTCGCGTCCGGACGAAATCGTCATCTTCAATACCTATTTCTGATTAACCTGAATTGAGTTAATCGTAAATTTTTTAGTCATTACAGTTGCTTGCGGCGAATGTGAGCCATGCATTTATGGCATTGCCGCCGTCCTCTTTCTTCCCTATTCTGTCCCCAACTCTGGACCATAATAAACCCATGGGAGGGATGCATGGCGCCTCGCAAGCCAGCAGCTGCGAACGGTCGGAAGTCTTCGGCCAAGTCGGCCGGCAAGGAATTCACCGGAAAAAACGCACCCGAATTCGGCGCGGATGAAGAGCTTCACGCCTATCGTGAAATGCTTCTGATCCGCCGTTTCGAAGAGAAGGCCGGCCAGCTTTACGGCATGGGCTTCATCGGGGGCTTCTGTCACCTCTATATCGGCCAGGAAGCGGTCGTTGTCGGCATGCAGATGGCGCAGAAGGAAGGTGATCAGGTCATCACCGCTTATCGCGACCATGGACACATGCTCGCAGCCGGCTTGAGTGCCCGCGGCGTCATGGCCGAGCTCACGGGTCGCCGCAGCGGCCTGTCGAAGGGCAAGGGCGGCTCCATGCACATGTTCTCGAAAGAGAAGCATTTCTATGGTGGCCACGGCATCGTCGGCGCGCAGGTTTCGCTCGGAACCGGTCTTGCATTTGCCAACAAGTATCGCGGCAATGACAATGTTGCTGTTGCCTATTTCGGCGACGGCGCTGCAAACCAGGGCCAGGTCTACGAGAGCTTCAACATGGCTGCCCTTTGGCAGCTGCCGATCATCTACATCGTTGAGAACAACCGTTACGCCATGGGCACCTCGACGGCGCGCGCCACGGCACAGTCGAACTATTCGCTGCGCGGCTCCGGCTTCGGCATCCCCGGCGTCCAGGTTGACGGTATGGATGTGCGCGCGGTGAAGGCGGCCGCCGATGAGGCGCTTGAACATTGCCGCTCCGGCAAGGGTCCGATCATTCTTGAAATGCTGACCTATCGCTATCGCGGTCACTCGATGTCAGACCCGGCGAAGTATCGCTCCAAGGAAGAAGTGCAGAAGATGCGGTCGGAGCAGGATCCGATCGAACAGGTCAAGGCTCGTCTCCTCGAGAATGGCTGGGCCTCAGAAGACCAGCTCAAGGCGATCGACAAGGATGTGCGTGACATTGTTGCGGACAGTGCCGATTTCGCCCAGGCCGATCCGGAGCCGGATGTTTCCGAGCTCTACACCGACATTCTTCTGTAATCGGGGAGGGAACCCATGCCGATCGAAATTTTGATGCCCGCCCTTTCTCCGACAATGGAAGAAGGCACGCTTTCCAAGTGGATCAAGCAGGAAGGCGACACCGTAAAGTCTGGCGACGTGATCGCCGAGATCGAGACCGACAAGGCGACCATGGAAGTGGAAGCCGTCGATGAAGGTGTGCTCGGCAAGTTGCTGATCGCGGCCGGAACCGAGAACGTCAAGGTCAATACGCCGATCGCCGTTCTGCTTCAGGATGGTGAAAGCGCTGATGCTGCCCCCGCTCCGAAGGCAGCGCCTGCTGCCGCCGAGCCGGTATCCGCACCGGCAGCCGAAGCGCCTGCTGCTGCCGCCGTTCCGGCTGCTCCGAAGGTTGAAGTCGCTGCCGATCCGGACGTTCCGGCTGGCACCGAAATGGTGACGATGACGGTGCGTGAAGCGCTGCGCGAAGCCATGGCCGAGGAAATGCGCGCCAATCCTGACGTCTTCATCATGGGTGAAGAAGTCGCCGAATATCAGGGCGCCTACAAGATCACGCAGGGGCTTCTGCAGGAATTCGGCGCCCAGCGCGTCGTTGACACCCCGATCACCGAGCATGGCTTTGCCGGTCTCGGCGTTGGTGCGGCAATGGCCGGCCTGAAGCCGATCGTCGAGTTCATGACCTTCAACTTCGCCATGCAGGCGATCGACCACATCATCAACTCGGCTGCCAAGACGCTCTACATGTCCGGCGGCCAGATGGGTGCGCCGATCGTCTTCCGTGGTCCGAACGGTGCAGCTGCCCGCGTTGGCGCCCAGCACAGCCAGGACTACGCTGCCTGGTACAGCCAGATCCCGGGCCTGAAGGTCGTGATGCCCTACACGGCGGCTGACGCCAAGGGGCTGCTGAAGGCGGCCATCCGCGATCCGAACCCGGTCATCTTCCTGGAAAACGAAATCCTCTACGGTCACTCCTTCGAAGTGCCGAAGATGGATGACTTCGTCCTGCCGATCGGCAAAGCACGCATCCACAAGACCGGCAAGGACGCGACCATCGTTTCCTTCGGTATCGGCATGACCTATTCGGTCAAGGCCGTCGAGGAGCTGGCGAAGGAAGGCATCGACGTCGAACTGATTGACCTTCGGACCATCCGTCCGATGGACCTGCCGACCGTCATCGAATCCGTCAAGAAGACCGGCCGCCTGGTCACCGTCGAGGAAGGCTATCCGCAGTCCTCCGTCGGCACCGAAATTGCGACCCGCGTCATGCAGCAGGCCTTCGACTATCTCGATGCGCCGATCCTCACGATCGCCGGCAAGGATGTTCCGATGCCTTATGCGGCCAATCTTGAAAAGCTGGCACTGCCGAGCGTTGCCGAAGTCGTTCAGGCCGTCAAAACCGTCTGCTACAAGTAAGGGGGGCAAGGTCATGCCGATCAATATCACCATGCCGGCCCTGTCTCCGACGATGGAAGAGGGCAATCTGGCCAAGTGGCTGGTCAAGGAAGGCGACAAGGTCAAGTCCGGCGACGTGATCGCCGAGATCGAGACCGACAAGGCGACCATGGAAGTGGAAGCCGTCGATGAAGGCATCGTCGCAAAGATCGTTGTTCCCGCCGGCACAGAGGCCGTGAAGGTCAATGCGCTGATCGCGATCCTTGCTGAGGAAGGCGAGGACGTCGCAGCCGCTGCTGCTGGTGGCGGCTCGTCCGCGCCGAAGGCTGAGGCGGCTCCTGCTCCGAAGGCGGAAGCAGCACCTGCGCCCGCCACGGCTGCAGCTGTAGCGCCGGCTCCTGCTGCCGCGTCGGCTGCTCCGGCAGCGTCGAGCGGGGAACGGGTCTTTGCCTCGCCGCTCGCCCGTCGCCTCGCCAAGGAAGCCGGTCTCGACTTGAAGGCAGTCTCTGGCTCCGGTCCGAAGGGCCGCGTCGTCAAGAGCGACGTCGAAAAGGCCGTCAGCACCGGTGGTGCAAAGGCTGCCCCGGCGCCAGCAGCAGCGTCAACTGCTGCAGCTACCCCGGTTATGGCCAAGGGCGCCTCGGAAGAAGCTGTTCTCAAGAACTTCGCCGAAGGCTCCTACGAGCTCGTGCCGCATGACGGCATGCGCAAGACGATCGCCAAGCGCCTACAGGAATCCAAACAGACAATTCCGCATTTCTACGTCTCCGTGGATTGCGAACTGGATGCGCTGCTGGCACTTCGTGCCCAGCTCAATGCAGCAGCCCCCGAAAAAGACGGCAAGCCGGCCTACAAGCTCTCGGTCAACGACATGGTGATCAAGGCACTGGCTCTCGCGCTGCGCGACGTGCCAGATGCCAACGTTTCCTGGACCGACACCAACATGGTCAAGCACAAGCATGCCGATGTTGGCGTGGCGGTCTCGATCCCCGGCGGCCTGATCACTCCGATCATCCGCAAGGCGGAGGAAAAGAGCCTGTCCACCATCTCCAACGAGATGAAGGACCTCGGCAAGCGCGCCAAGGACCGCAAGCTGAAGCCCGAGGAATACCAGGGCGGCACGACTGCCGTGTCCAACATGGGCATGATGGGCGTGAAGAGCTTTTCGGCCGTGGTCAATCCGCCGCATGCAACGATCCTTGCGGTCGGCGCCGGCGAGGAGCGGGTCGTTGTCAAGAACGGCGAGATGAAGATCGCCAATGTCATGACCGTGACGCTCTCCACCGACCACCGTTGCGTCGATGGCGCGCTCGGAGCCGAATTGCTCGGTGCCTTCAAGCGCTACATCGAAAATCCGATGGGTATGCTGGTCTGAACCGGGGGCGGTTAAGATGAAGACCGTTCTCGCCTATGGCGATAGCCTGACATGGGGATATGACCCGGTGAATCTGGGTCGGCATGCCTATGAGGACCGCTGGACGAGTGTCTTGCAAAAGGCGCTCGGCCACGGGGTCCGGGTGATCGCCGAGGGCTTGAACGGTCGTACCACCGCCTATGACGACCATCTGGGCGATTGCGAGCGCAACGGAACCAAGCTGCTTCCGACGCTTCTCGCAACGCACAAGCCGATCGATCTCGTTGTCATCATGCTGGGGACGAATGACCTCAAGCGGGGCATTCAGGGCACGGCCATCGGCGCGACCAGTGGCGTCAAGCGGCTGGTCAAGCTCGTTCAGAAGCACGACTGGGGTTTCGAGTTCGACGAGCCCGAAATCCTGATCGTCGCGCCGCCGGCGATCCGCGAGACGGCCAATTCGGTGTTCGGCGCCATGTTCAACCACTCGGTGGACGAAGGCGCCATGCTCGCCAGCATGTACCGCGATGCGGCAGACGAATCGGGATGCGCCTTCTTCGACGCAGGATCGGTCGCAGAGACCACGCCGCTCGACGGCATCCATCTCGATGCGGAAAACACCCGTGCGATCGGTCGCGGTCTTGAGCCTGTCGTCCGCATGATGCTTGGGCTTTGAAGAAAGACCGCATCCTGCATCCTCTGGCAGGGCGCGTTGATCAAAATCAAGGAGGTCTTGTGCGCTGCGTCTAACCTGTACCCATCAACCCCGACAAGAGGAGATGGGATCATGTCGAACACACCGCACGAACTGGCAGTGGAATTCCCGGAACACGTCGCGCTGATGCGTCATCTGAAAGAAACGGATGGGCATTTTGCAAGATTGTTCGAAACCTATCATGAGGTGAACCGGGCCATCCACCGCGCCGAAACCGATATCGAGCCTGCAGACGACTTCCACATCGTGGAAATGCGCAAGAAGCGGATGCAGCTCAAGGATGAAATCTACGGGATGCTGGTTCGTCACGAACCGGAAGCCGAGACACCCGCAGCCTGAGGGTTTCGCTTCCAGTCCCGAAACGGGCCTCCGTGAGAATGGAGGCTCGCAGGAAACCGAGGAGTGGAAGCACCTATGTCGAACGCTTACGACGTCATCATCATTGGCTCCGGCCCCGGCGGCTACGTCACCGCCATCCGTGCCGCCCAGCTCGGACTGAAAACCGCGATCGTTGAGCGCGAGCATCTGGGCGGCATCTGCCTGAACTGGGGCTGCATCCCGACAAAGGCGCTGCTGCGCTCAGCCGAGATCCTCGATCACGCCAACCATGCGAAATCCTACGGCCTGACGCTGAACGGCACCATGACAGCCGACGTGAAGGAAGTCGTCGCCCGCTCCCGCGGTGTCTCTGCCCGCCTCAATGGTGGCATCGGCTTCCTGATGAAGAAGAACAAGATCGACGTGATCTGGGGCGAAGCCAAGTTGACCAAGCCCGGCGAAATCGTCGTCGGCAAGATGTCGAAGCCCGTCGTCGAGCCGCAACACCCGGTTCCGAAGGGCGTGCTGGCTGAAGGCACCTACACCGCCAAGCACATCATCGTTGCGACCGGCGCCCGTCCGCGTGCACTCCCTGGCATCGAGCCGGATGGCAAGCTGATCTGGACCTATTTCGAAGCGATGAAGCCGGACTTCATGCCGAAGTCGATGGTGGTCATGGGATCGGGCGCGATCGGCATCGAATTCGCCTCCTTCTATCGCTCGATGGGTGTCGACGTCACCGTTGTCGAGCTGATGGCCAACATCATGCCGGTCGAGGATGTGGAGATCTCCACCTTCGCCCGCAAGCAGCTTGAAAAGCGCGGCCTGAAGATCATTACCGAAGCCAAGGTCTCCAAGGTCGAGAAGGGTGCAAACTCCATCACTGCCCATGTCGAGACCAAGGACGGCAAGGTCCAGACCATCACCGCTGACCGCCTGATCTCCGCCGTCGGCGTTCAGGGCAATATCGAGAACCTCGGCCTCGAAACGCTCGGCGTAAAGACCGATCGCGGCTGCATCGTCATCGACGGCTATGGCAAGACCAACGTGCCGGGCCTCTATGCGATCGGCGACGTGGCAGGGCCCCCGATGCTCGCCCACAAGGCCGAGCACGAAGGCGTCATCTGCATCGAGAAGATCGCGGGCCTGCCGAACGTTCACCCGATGGACAAGGCCAAGATCCCCGGCTGCACCTATTGCAACCCGCAGGTCGCTTCGGTTGGTCTGACGGAAGCCAAAGCCAAGGAGCAGGGCCGCGAAATCCGCGTTGGTCGCTATTCCTTCGCCGCCAACGGCAAGGCGATCGCGCTCGGCGAAGACCAAGGCATGATCAAGACGATCTTCGACAAGAAGACCGGCGAACTGATCGGTGCGCACATGGTCGGCACGGAAGTGACCGAGCTCATCCAGGGCTTCGTTGTCGCGATGAACCTCGAGACGACAGAGGAAGAGCTGATGCACACGATCTTCCCGCATCCGACGCTGTCGGAAATGATGAAGGAAAGCGTGCTCGATGCCTACGGCCGGGTGCTGAACGCCTGAAGTAAGGTTGTGAAACGGGACCTCGCCGCCTATATGGGCGGCAGGTTCCAAATTGACGATCCAAAGGGAGTTCGACGTGGCAGGGTTTGAAGTCGGCATTATCGCGACGATCTTCTTCGGCGGCCTCGCTGGCTGGCTTGCCGGCAAGCTGATGGACATGCGCTTTGGCGTCTTCATGAACATCGTGATTGGCATTGTCGGCGCGGCAATCGCAGCGGCGATCTTCCGTCGCCTCGGCATCTTTGTCGAGGGTGACTGGCTCGGATACCTTATCACCAGTTTCGTTGGCGCCAGCCTCCTTCTCTTCATTGCCCGGCTTGTCCGGCGGTAATCTCGATTAGCCGCACCAGCGGCGGGATAGGGTTTTGACCATGGTCACCATTCTCGACAGGACCAATCTTTCGAACGCGGCACCCCTGGCGCCTGCAGACGAAAAGCGTGTGCGCCATCCGGAAAAGGCCCACAAGCCCGACACCGAGGTATTGCGCAAGCCGGAATGGATCCGCGTCAAGGCGCCGACATCCAAGGGCTATCACGAGACCCGCGAGCTCGTCCGCTCCCACAAGCTGGTGACGGTCTGCGAAGAGGCCGGCTGCCCGAATATCGGCGAGTGCTGGGACAAAAAACACGCGACCTTCATGATCATGGGCGAGATCTGTACCCGCGCCTGCGCTTTCTGCAATGTCGCGACCGGCAAGCCCAACCCGCTCGATCTCGACGAGCCCGCAAATGTGGCCAAAGCCGTCCGCCAGATGGGTCTGCAGCACGTTGTCATCACCTCCGTCGACCGTGACGACTTGGCTGATGGCGGCGCCGAACATTTCGAGAAGGTGATCTGGGCGATCCGCGAAGCATCGCCCGAGACGACGATCGAGATCCTCACCCCTGACTTCCTCAAGAAGCCTGGTGCCCTTGAGCGAGTCGTCGCGGCCAAGCCCGACGTCTTCAACCACAACATGGAAACCGTGCCGGGCAACTATCTGACGGTCCGTCCCGGCGCCCGCTATTTCCATTCCGTTCGCCTGCTGCAGCGGGTGAAGGAACTCGACCCGACCATGTTCACCAAGTCCGGAATCATGGTCGGCCTCGGCGAAGAGCGCAACGAAGTGCTGCAGTTGATGGACGACCTGCGTTCTGCCGACGTCGACTTCCTGACCATCGGCCAGTACCTCCAGCCGACCCGCAAGCACCACAAGGTCGAGCGCTTCGTCACGCCAGAAGAGTTCAAGTCCTACGAGGACATCGCCTACACCAAGGGCTTCCTGATGGTGTCCTCGAGCCCGCTGACCCGCTCGTCGCACCATGCCGGCGATGACTTTGCCCGGCTGAAGGCGGCGCGGGAGAAGCTGCAATTGGTTCGGGCCTAGGCTGCCTCTGTCGGTTTGGGTGAAATCATGATACGAGATTTCAAAGACAAACTGACGGAGCAGCTTTTCAGAACATCGAACGTCCGAGGATTTCCGCCAGACGTAACCGAGCGTGCCCGGCGAAAGCTGATGGCGATCCACGCAGCTCATGTCCTTTCGGATTTGCGCGTGCCACCGAGCAATCGGCTTGAAGCGCTCAAGGGAAATCGCGAGGGACAGCATTCGATCCGCATCAATGATCAGTGGCGGATCTGCTTCCGATGGGCCAACGGGGACGCGTTTGATGTCGAAGTGTGCGACTATCACTGAGGTGCGCAATGCTGCATGTGACTGAAGAACCAATCCATCCCGGTTGCGTGTTGTTTGACGACTTCATCGCCGACTTCGGCCTGACATTTGACCAGGTTGCCACTGACACCGGTATCGAAAGGGCTGCGCTCGAGGGCCTGCAAAATGGCCATGGTGCGATAACGGCCGAGATTGCTCTGCGGCTGGCCCGCTATTTTTCGACCACACCGGAGTTCTGGCTCAATCTTCAGCGCACCTACGACCTCGCCCTGGCCAGCAAAACAGCGACCGGGATCGACCAGATCAGGCCTGTTGCGGCAGCTTGACGGACTGCTCCAAATGCGTGAACTGGAGCCGTTTAGTGCTGCTGCACAAGCCCTGCGCCAAGCCCGCCGCATCTGCGTGATTGGATCGTCTGGCAGCGGAAAAAGCACTCTGTCGCAGAAGCTCGCGAGCGCTCTGGGCCTGAGCTATGTATCCCTGGACAGGGATGTGCGCTGGCTGCCCGGTTGGCAGGAGCGTAGCAGGGAGGAGCAGCGTGAGCGACTGGGCGCCTTTGTCAACGGCGACGGCTGGGTCATCGACGGCAGTGGTTCGTCATCATTCGATATCAGGCTGCCGCGCACAGATCTCATCCTTTGGTTGCGAATTCCCCGATGGAGATGTCTGCTGGGCGTTGCAAAGAGGGTTTGTCGTTTCAGGGGTACGGTACGGCCGGATATGGCGGAAGGCTGCCCCGAGCCCTTGCCCGATCGCGATTTCCTCTCTTACATCTGGAATTTCGAGCGTCGCTATGCCCCGCGGATCATCCAGGAAATCGAGCGTCAAGGCCCGAACGTGCCGGTCGTGACCCTGAAATCCCATGGCGAAATGGCGCACCTGCTTGATCTTGCGGGGCTTCCTCATTAAGTCGCTGGCATGCCACAGTTTGAAACCCGCCGCCTCGTCAAGCACTCGCCCGAACGTATGTATGCCCTCGTCGCCGACGTCGAGCGCTATCCGGAATTTTTGCCGCTCTGCGAAGCGCTGACCATTCGCTCGCGCCGGGAGCGTGACGGCAAGGAACTGCTGCTCGCCGACATGACCGTGGGCTACAAGGCGATCCGCGAGACCTTCACGACGCAGGTTCTGCTGACGGCTGCCGAGCGCGCCATCGATGTCAAATACATCGAAGGTCCGTTCCGGTATCTCGACAATCGCTGGCGCTTCGAAGACGCAGGCGAGGGCACCTGCTCGGTCCATTTCTACATCGACTACGAATTCAAGAACCGCATCCTCGGGGCTCTGATGGGCTCAATGTTCGACCGTGCCTTCCGCATGTTTTCGGAAGCCTTCGAGGAGCGTGCCGACAAGATTTACGCTGGCAGCTGAGCCGCGCGTGCCAGCATGTCGAGTGCTGTTCTGACAGTGGCGAGCCGCACTTGATCGCGGCCGATATCACTATAGCGCATTTCCCTGTGCTCGACTTCCCCGCTGCGACTCCGAAGCGCGAGATGCACCAGCCCGACCGGCTTGCCAGCCGATCCGCCACCCGGTCCAGCAATGCCTGTCACAGCGACCGCCACATGCGCGGTCGAACGGATAAGTGCGCCTTGCGCCATCTGCAATGCGGTCTCCTTCGAGACGGCTCCGAAATCTTCAAGCGTTGCGCTCGAAACGCCGATCAAATCCATTTTCGCCTGGTTCGTATAGGTGACGAAACCGCGATCAACGACCGCCGACGAACCGGCAATCTCTGTCAGCGCACCGACGATCAGGCCACCGGTGCAGGATTCGGCCGTCGCAATCATCCAGCCGAGATCCCGATAGGCCGCGATGATCGCTGCGGCCTGCTGCTCGATATCTCCCGGATAGAGCCCCATCAGTCCGTTCCTCGAAAGACGACGGTTGCCGTGGCGATGGCGGCGATGCCTTCGCGACGACCGATGAAGCCGATCTTCTCGTTGGTCGTCGCTTTCACCGAGCAGCGATCGAGCGAGATGTCGAGGATCTCGGCGAGCTTCTCGCGCATGGCTTGACGATGCGGCCCAATCTTAGGTTCTTCGGCAATTAGCGAAATATCCGCATTCATGATCGTGCCGCCGGCACCGCGCACGACCCGCGCTGCGTGTTCGAGAAAGATACGCGACGGCGCGCCCTTCCACTGCATGTCCGACGGCGGAAAATGATCGCCGATATCGCCGGCGCCGCAGGTGGCGAGCAATGCGTCTGTCAGGGCATGCAGCGCGACATCGGCATCGGAATGGCCTTTCAGCTTCTGATCATGCGGAATGAAGATGCCGCAGAGCGTGACGCCATCGCCGGGCTCGAGCTGGTGCACGTCATAGCCGTTTCCAGTGCGAACGTCGGGGAGGGCGCTAGCCTTCAGTTTTTCGTCGGCCATGGCGATATCTCTCTTTACGGTCAGTTTGACATTGTCGATTGATCCCTCAACCAACTGGACGGGGATGTCAGCCCATTCCGCGATCGAGGCGTCGTCCGTGAAGTCCGCGGCTTGCTCGGTCGCGGCGCGCTCGTGGGCGGCGAGTATGGTTGCGTAGTGAAAGCTCTGCGGTGTCTGCGCCGCGTAAAGATCCTTGCGCGGCACCGTGCCGGTGATGAGGCCTGCGGCGTCGCCGCGCTTGATTGTGTCCGACAAGGGGATGGCGGGCAACACGGCCGGTTTCCCCGCATCGAGTTCGACGGCGATCCGGTCGAGAAGAGCCTCGTCGACAAAGGGACGCACACCGTCCTGGATCATCACGTGTCTAATGCCTTGGTCGTGCAACGCCTGCAGCCCGTTGAGCACCGAGGCCTGACGGGTGGCGCCGCCCTCGACCACGATCAAAGTATCCCGGGGAGACAGGTCGACAATCGCAGCTTCCAGCAGTCCATGATCTTCCGGGTGAATGACGAGGACGATGGGGCCACTTTTGGGCCAGTCCAGAAAGCGTTTCAGCGTATGCCAGATGACGGGCTTGCCGCCAATGCGCCTGTATTGCTTCGGCCCTTCGACGGAGGCTCCGGCGCGTTCGCCACGGCCGGCGGCAACCACGACAACACCGATTGTATCGCTCAGCTCTTGCTCCATCGTTCCGCCTGGTCCATGACACATTTCCTTCGCAACCGTGCTCTATCGGCTCGCTATCGGCTTTTCCAGCATTTGCACGAATTTTTGTCGAACGGTGAGCTTTGCCTCTTGGCAAGCCGGACAACGCTGGCTAAAAATAGTGCAAATTCGCCCTTTGCCTGAAAGATAATCATTTGATTTCCGTCGCGTTGGACACGCCCTTCAGCATTGGCCCGGTTCCTGTTCGGAACCGTGTTGTGCTTGCGCCGATGTCGGGCGTCACGGATCTGCCGTTCCGCCAGCTCGCCTTCCGCTTTGGCGCAGGCCTCGTGGTCACTGAAATGGTGGCGAGCCGCGAACTGGTCTTCAACGCAGCCGAAAGCTGGTCACGGCTGAACGGGGCAGGTCTCACCCCGCATATGGTGCAGCTGGCCGGGCGCGAAGCAAAATGGCTGGCCGAAGCGGCGGTGATTGCTGAGGCCAATGGCGCCGATATCATTGATATCAACATGGGCTGCCCGGCCAAAAAGGTGATCGGTGGCTATGCCGGTTCCGCCCTGATGCGCGAACCTGATCACGCCCTCTCTCTGATCGAGGCAACAGTCAAGGCGGTAAAGATCCCGGTGACAGTCAAGATGCGCCTCGGTTGGGACGACACCTCGATCAATGCGCCCGACATTGCTGCCCGCGCCGAAGCCGCCGGTGTGCAGCTGATTACCGTGCATGGCCGCACCCGAATGCAGTTCTACGAGGGCAAGGCGAATTGGGATGCGATCGCCGCAGTTCGCGACGCCATCCGGATTCCGCTGATCGCCAATGGCGACGTCGAAACCGTCGAGGATGCCAACGAGATCCTGCGCCGCTCCGGCGCCGACGCCGTCATGATCGGTCGCGGTTGCCAGGGCCGCCCATGGCATGCCGGCGTTCTCGCAGGTCATGCCGCCCCCGCTCCATCTGAGATATCAGATGTCGTCGTGGACCACTATCGGGCGATGCTGGATCACTATGGTGCCGAAGTCGGCGTGCGCCACGCCCGCAAGCACCTCGGCTGGTATCTCGATCGCCACGCGCCGGATCTCGCACCGGAGGCGAAGGCAGCCATCATGACATCGAAAGATCAGGGCTTCGTTGTCGGGGCCTTGCAGCGGGCACTCTCGGAGAACGATGGCGCGCGCGCCAGACAGGAGGCCGCATGACGGCGAATGACAAGAGCGGTGGCCTCGCCATGGCCGTGCTCAACGCCATCCAGAACCCGGTGGTGATGGTGGATGCCAATGGGCATATCGCCTTTGCCAATTGGGAGGCCGAGGCCTTTTTTGGCGCCAGCGCCACGCATCTCGCCCGCTACCGTATTTCGACATTCATCCCTTTCGGCAGTCCGCTGCTGTCGCTGATCGAACAGGTGCGCGAACGCCGCGCGCCGGTCAACGAATACCGCGTCGACCTGAGCTCGCCGCGCCTCGGTCAGGAAAAGCTCGTTGACCTCTATGTGGCACCGGTCCTCAGCCAGCCTGGCAATGTCGTGGTCGTTTTCCAGGAACGGTCGATGGCCGACAAGATCGACCGCCAGCTGACCCATCGCGCAGCGGCCCGCTCGGTCACCGGCCTTGCCTCCATGCTGGCGCATGAGATCAAGAACCCGCTCTCCGGCATCCGTGGTGCTGCGCAGCTGCTCGAGACAGCCGTCACAGACGAAGATCGGGCGCTGACCCGCCTGATCTGCGACGAGACGGATCGTATCGTCTCGCTTGTCGATCGCATGGAGGTCTTTTCCGACGAGCGGCCGGTCGATCGTCAGTCGATCAACATCCACTCTGTCCTCGATCAGGTAAAGGCTGTGGCGAAAGCAGGCTTTGCCCGCAACATCAGGATCACCGAGAATTACGACCCGTCGCTGCCGCCGGTCTATGCCAACCGGGACCAGCTGGTGCAGGTCTTTCTGAACCTGGTGAAGAACGCATCCGAGGCCATCGGCGAGCGCTCCGACGGCGAAATCCAGCTCACCACGGCCTATCGACCCGGCATTCGCCTCTCGGTCGCTGGCTCGCGCGAAAAGATCTCCCTGCCGCTGGAATTCTGCGTCCATGACAACGGGCCCGGCGTACCATCAGACCTTCTGCCCCATCTCTTCGATCCCTTCATCACGACGAAGACGAACGGCTCGGGGCTCGGTCTGGCGCTCGTCGCCAAGATCATCGGCGCCCATGGCGGCATCGTCGAGTGTGACAGCCAGGCGAGCCGCACCACCTTCCGGGTCTTGATGCCCATGTCGAAAGAGACGGCGCTCGAAGACGCGCCTCTGCCAAAATCCACGGGAACGAACTGATGACAGCGACGATCCTTGTTGCAGATGACGATGCTGCGATCCGCACGGTCCTGAACCAGGCGCTGAGCCGCGCGGGTTACGACGTCAGGATCACCTCCAACGCGGCGACCCTCTGGCGCTGGATTTCGGCGGGCGAGGGCGACCTCGTCGTCACCGATGTCATCATGCCCGACGAAAACGCCTTCGATCTGTTGCCGCGCATCAAGAAGGCGCGGCCGGATCTGCCGGTGCTGGTCATGAGCGCCCAGAACACCTTCATGACCGCCATCAAGGCGTCCGAGAAGGGCGCCTATGACTACCTGCCGAAACCCTTCGACCTCACCGAACTGATCGCCATCATCGGCCGCGCGCTGTCGGAGCCGAAAAAGCGTCCAGCCCGTCTCGACGACGACATGCAGGATGGCATGCCGCTCGTCGGCCGCTCTGCCGCCATGCAGGAAATCTACCGCGTGCTGGCGCGCCTGATGCAGACGGACCTGACGCTGATGATCACCGGCGAATCCGGTACCGGCAAGGAACTGGTCGCCAAGGCGCTGCACGACTACGGCAAGCGTCGGAATGGTCCTTTCGTTGCCATCAACATGGCGGCCATCCCGCGGGACCTGATCGAATCGGAACTCTTCGGCCACGAGAAAGGTGCCTTCACCGGCGCGCAAAACCGTTCCACCGGCCGGTTCGAACAGGCCGAAGGCGGCACGCTCTTCCTCGATGAAATCGGCGATATGCCGATGGACGCCCAGACCCGTCTGCTTCGCGTGCTGCAGCAGGGCGAATACACGACCGTTGGCGGGCGCACCCCGATACGCACTGATGTCCGTATCGTCGCGGCGACCAACAAGGATCTGAAACAGTCGATCAATCAGGGCCTCTTCCGCGAAGACCTCTATTACCGACTGAATGTCGTGCCGCTGCGCCTGCCGCCGCTTCGCGACCGCGCCGAAGATATCCCCGATCTGGTCCGACACTTCATTCAGCAGGGCGAAAAAGAAGGCCTCGATGCCAAGCGTTTCGACCACGAGGCGCTCGAGGTGATGAAGGCCTATGCCTGGCCCGGCAACGTGCGCGAGCTGGAGAACGTGGTACGCCGCCTGATGGCGCTCTACCCACAGGACGTGATTGCCCGTGAAATCGTCGAGCAGGAACTGCGCGCCGATGTCGCCGACAGCCCGATCTCCAAGGTCGGCATGCCCTCGGGCACGATGACGATCTCCCAGGCCGTCGAAGAAAACATGCGGACCTATTTCGCATCCTTCGGTGAAGCGCTTCCGCCGTCGGGTCTCTACGACCGGGTCTTGACCGAGATGGAGTATCCGCTGATCCTTGCCGCCCTGACTGCCACCCGAGGCAACCAGATCAAGGCGGCCGATCTGCTCGGCCTGAACCGCAACACGCTGCGCAAGAAGATCCGCGAGCTCGGCGTGTCGGTTTACCGCAGTTCCCGCTCGGCTTGACAAGGCTCAAGCCGCCGTTGCAATTTCGCCACAATGCGTTGCTCAAAAGCCACGTTGCTTCGACGCCTGACGCGCTCTTGACGCGAGGCAGGTTCGTCGGAGCTTTGAAGCATAGAGATTTGCCGCGATCGAGAGGTCGCCGCATCAACGAGATCCGGTTTCGCGGATCCGGGGGAAAATGATGGCACGCGTGAGGACTGCCTCCGCAGCAGACGTCGACAGCGCATTGGCGCAGGATCGGCGCGCATCCTTCGCACTGCCGGGCCTTCTTTTGGCTGGCGGCGCGCTCCTGTGTGCATCACTGACGCTGCCGATCTTGCTGGGCCTTACGGCAATCGAGCCGACCTCGGAGGTCCTCATTGCGTCTGCGGTCATCAATTCGCTGTTCATCGTCGGCCTGATGTTCCTGATCGGCCGCGAGGTGATGCGTCTCTTCAAGGCGCGCAACCGAGGGCGTGCCGCCGCGCGACTGCATGTACGAATCGTTGCCTTGTTTTCCATCATCGCGATCACGCCGGCGATCCTGGTGGCGATTTTCGCGTCGATCACGCTCAATGTCGGCCTCGACCGTTGGTTCTCCATCAGAACGCAGTCGATCGTCTCCTCGTCGATGAATGTCGCCCAGGCCTACATGCTGGAAAGCGCAAGCTATCTGCAGGGCCAGACGATCTCGATGGCCAACGACTTGGAACGCAATCGCGCCCTCTTCTATCTCGACCGCCAGGGCTTTGTGGATCTGATGACGCGCCAGGCCCGGGGCCGCGGCATGCTCGGTGCCTTTCTGGTGCGCGAGGACGGATCGGCGATCACACAGGCCGATATCGATACGGACAAGCCACTTCCAGCGATTCCGCGCGATGCCCTTGGCAGCGCCGCTTCCGGCCAGCCGACGCTGATCCCACCCGGCGTGACCAACCTCGTCGGCGCCATCATCAAGCTGGAGAGCATTTCCGGCACATTCCTCTACACCATACGCGCCGTCGATCCGAAGGTCATGCAGGCCATGCGCCTGATGGAGGAGAACACCGCCGAATACCAGTCGATGGAAGATGGCCGAACGACGCTGCAGATCGCCTTCGCCATTCTCTATCTCGGCTTCGCGTTGATCGTTCTGCTCGCGGCCATCTGGACGGCGATTGCGGTTGCCGACCGGATCGTCAGGCCGATCCGGCTGTTGATCGGGGCGGCGGACAGCATCGCCTCGGGCAACCTCAGCGTCATCGTGCCGGTTCGCGCCGCCGATGGCGATGTCGGCAGCCTTTCGCGGACCTTCAACAAGATGGTCTCGCAAATCCGTTCGCAGCGTGACGAGATCCTCGAGGCCAAGGATGAGGTCGATGACCGCCGCCGCTTCATCGAGGCCGTATTGTCCGGTGTCACGGCTGCCGTCATCGGCGTCGAAGACGACGGCATCATCACAATCGTCAATCCATCGGCCGAGTATTTCCTGGCGCTGCCCTCCGAGCAGCTGATCGGGCAGAAACTTGCTCTGGTGGCGCCGGAAGTGGATCGCGTTCTCGCAGAGGCCGCCGTCCGTCATCGCGGTGGCTATCGCGAGCAGATCAACATGATCCGAGGTGGCAAGGAGCGGACGCTCAACGTGCAGGTCACCCGCGAGGAGACACGGGGCTCGGTCGATTCCTACGTCATCACCCTCGACGAGATTACCGATCTGGTCGTGGCCCAGCGTTCGACGGCCTGGGCCGACGTTGCACGGCGCATCGCACACGAAATCAAGAACCCGCTGACGCCGATCCAGCTGTCGGCCGAACGCCTCAAGCGTCGCTTTGGCAAGCAGATTGCCGAGGACGACAAGGCCGTCTTCAACCAGTGCACCGATACCATCGTCCGTCAGGTCGAGGACATCGGCCGCATGGTCGACGAGTTCTCGGCCTTTGCCCGCATGCCGAAGCCGACGAAGCAACGCTCCGACTTGCGCGAGATCCTGACGGACGCCGTCTTTCTGCGCGAAATCGGCAGTGCTGAAATCGAGTTCCAGCGGGACTTTGGCACCGAGCCGCTCGAAGGAAACTTCGATGCACGCATGCTGGCGCAGGCGGTCGGAAACATTGTCAAGAACGCCGTCGAAGCGATCGAAGCCGTGCCGAAGGACGAACTTGGCGAGGGCGGCAAGATCCTGGTTCGGTCGGCCTTCGACGGTGACCAGGACCGGTTCATTGTCGATGTCATCGACAATGGCCGCGGGCTGCCGAGCGAGAACCGCCATCGGATTCTCGAGCCCTACATGACGATGCGCGAGAAGGGCACCGGCCTTGGACTCGCGATCGTGAAGAAGATCATTGAAGAGCATGGCGGGCAGCTCGAGCTGCATGACGCACCGGCCGATTTCGACCGGGGCAGGGGCGCGATGATCCGCATCATCCTGCCGCGAGCAGACGCTACCGCCATCGAGACTGAAAGCGACAAGGAAAAGGTCCATGGCCTCTGATATTCTCGTAGTCGACGACGAAGAAGACATTCGCGAGATCGTCTCCGGCATCCTGAGCGATGAAGGGCATGAAACCCGTACCGCCCATGACGCCGATAGCGCACTGGCCGCCATTTCGGATCGGGTGCCGCGTCTGGTCTTCCTCGATATCTGGATGCAGGGCAGCCGCCTCGACGGCCTGTCGCTGCTCGACGAGATCAAGCTGCGCCATCCCGACTTGCCTGTGGTGATGATCTCGGGACATGGCAATGTCGAGACAGCAGTCTCGGCGATCAAGCGGGGCGCCTTCGACTTCATCGAGAAGCCCTTCAAGGCGGATCGGTTGATCCTGATTGCCGAGCGCGCGCTGGAGAATTCCAAGCTGAAACGCGAGGTCTCCGAATTGAAGCGCCGCACGGGTGACGCGATCGAACTGATCGGCACTTCGGTCGCCGTCTCGCAATTGCGCCAGACGATCGAAAAGATTGCGCCGACCAACAGCCGCATCATGATCTTCGGGCCCTCAGGTTCGGGCAAGGAACTCGTCGCACGCATGATCCACAAGCGATCGGCCCGCTCGGGCGGACCGTTCGTCTCTCTGAACGCGGCAGCGATCACGCCTGATCGCATGGAAATGGCATTGTTCGGCACCGAGGGCACACCTGGCCAACCGCGCCGGATCGGTGCGCTCGAAGAGGCCCATCGCGGTATTCTCTATCTCGATGAAATCGGCGAAATGCCGCGCGAGACGCAGAACAAGATCCTGCGCGTGCTCGTCGAACAGCAGTTTGAGCGTGTCGGCGGATCCAAGCGCGTCAAGGTCGACGTCCGCATCATCTCGTCGAGCGCCTACAACCTGGAGAGCCTGATCGCGGAGGGTCGCTTCCGCGAGGACCTGTTTCATCGCCTGGCCGTGGTCCCGGTCAAGGTGCCGGCACTCGCCGAGCGCCGCGAGGATATCCCGTTCCTCGTCGACATGTTCATGCGTCAGGTTTCCGAACAGGCCGGCATCCGCCAGCGCAAGATCGGCGACGACGCGATGGCGGTTCTGCAGGCGAACGACTGGCCGGGCAACATCCGTCAACTGCGCAACAACATCGAACGATTGATGATCCTGGCTCAGGGCGACAGCCCTGATTCGCCGATCAGCGCCGAAATGCTGCCGCAGGATCTCTCGGACATGCTGCCGAAGGTGTCCGCTCGCAACGACACGCACATCATGACGCTGCCGCTGCGCGAAGCGCGCGAGATGTTCGAACGCGACTATCTGATTGCCCAGATCAACCGCTTCGGTGGCAATATTTCGCGGACCGCGGAATTCGTCGGCATGGAACGCTCGGCCCTCCATCGCAAACTGAAATCGCTTGGCGTATAAGCGGGCGAAACGAATCCGGTAGACGCGAACCTGGGGCAGGAAGCTTGCCATGAAAGTCATCATCTGCGGCGCGGGCCAGGTCGGTTACGGTATCGCCGAACGCCTCTCCCAGGAGGGCAACGACGTCTCGGTGATCGACACCTCGGCATCGCTTGTCTCCCACATTACCGAGACCCTCGATGTCAGCGGTTATGTCGGGCACGGCGCCCATCCGGACGTGCTGGCGCGCGCCGGCGCAGACCAGGCCGAAATGCTGATCGCCGTCACGCTTTATGACGAGATCAACATGACGGCCTGTCAGGTCGCGCATTCGCTCTTCAACGTGCCGACCAAGATTGCCCGTATTCGCTCGCAAAACTACCTGCGTCCCGAATATTCGGACCTTTTCAGTCGCGACAATCTGCCGATCGACGTCACGATCTCGCCCGAGATCGAAGTCGGCAAGATGGTGTTGCGCCGGATTTCCTTCCCCGGCGCCACCGATATCGTCCGTTTCGCAGACGACCATATTGCGATGCTTGCCATCGAGTGCATGGAAGATTGCCCGGTGGTGGATACGCCGCTCAATCAGTTGAGCGAACTTTTCCCCGATCTGATGGCGACCGTCTGCGCAATCTGGCGTAACGGTCGGCTGCACGTCGTTCGCTCGCAGGACCACCTGCAGGTCGGCGACCTGGCCTATGTCATCTGCCAGCGGGACCACGCCCGTCGAACCCTTGGCCTTTTCGGTCATGAAGAACAGGAAGCCGCCCGTATCGTCATCGCCGGCGGCGGTAACATCGGTTACTACGTCGCCAAGTCTATCGAGCAGATGCAGCCGAAGACGCGTCTGAAGATCATCGAGAACGACCGCGAGCGCGCGCTGTCCGTATCGGATCAACTGCAGGACGGCATCGTGCTGCATGGCTCGGCGCTCGATCAGAACATCCTCCAGCAGGCCGACATCCAGGACGCCGACCTGATGGTGACACTGACCAACAATGATCAGACAAACATCCTGAGTGCCGCGATGGCCAAGCGCCTGGGCTGCAAGTCGGGTATGGCGCTGATCAACAGCCCGTCCTTCCATGATCTGGCGACGTCGATTGGCATTGATGCTCACATCAATCCGCGTGCCGTGACGATTTCGCGCGTACTCCAGCACGTGCGCAAAGGCCGTATCCGCGCCGTCTATGCGGTCCAGAAAGGCAAAGCCGAGGTCATCGAGGCTGAGGCGCTTGAGACCTCGCCTCTGGTTGGCAAACCTTTCCGTGAACTCGAGCTTCCGCCCGGCCTGCGCGTGGGCGCGATCCTGCGCGACAAGACGGTTATCCGCCCGAATGGTGAAACCAAGATCAAGGCCAAGGATCGCGTCGTGATGTTCGCCGCTGCCGACGCCGTGCGCCACGTCGAGCAACTCTTCCGCGTTTCCATCCAGTATTTCTGAAGGTCCCAACCCCATGCCACGCATCGCCTATGTCAATGGCCGTTACCTGCCTCATGCCGACGCGGCGGTGCATATCGAGGATCGCGGCTATCAATTCGCCGATGGCGTCTACGAGGTCTGCGAAATCCGCCATGGTGTGATCGTCGATCTCACCCGACATCTTGATCGCCTTGATCGTTCGTTGTCCGAACTCCAGATGAAGTCCCCGATGAGCCGCGCGGCCCTGACCCAGGTCATCCGTGAAGTGGCACGCCGCAATCGTGTGAAGAATGGTCTCTTCTATCTCCAGGTGACGCGCGGTGTGGCCCGGCGCGACCATGTCTATCCCTCAGCCGACACGCCGCCGAGCCTGGTGATCACAGCCAAGATCACCGATCCCTCTGTGATCGCGAAGAAGAATGAGACGGGTCTGAAGGCGATCACTCTGCCGGACAACCGTTGGGACCGCGTCGACATCAAGACAGTCGGCCTTTTGCCCAATGCCATGGCCCGTCAGGCGGCCAAGGAGAAGGGTGCGCAGGAAGCGATCTATGTCGATTCGCGCGGCATGGTGACGGAAGGGGCGGCGACCAATGTCTGGATCGTCGATAAGGATGGGGTGCTCGTCACCCGTCCCGCCGAACACGGCATCCTGCGCGGCATCACGCGCACAGGCCTGATGGACGTAACGGACAGGTTGGGGATCAACGTGCAGGAGCGAGAGTTTTCCCGCGAGGAAATGCTCAATGCGCGCGAGGTCTTCATCACCGCCGCCACCAGCATCTGTTTTCCGATCGTCGAAATCGACGGCCAGCCGATCGGAAACGGCCATCCCGGCGCCATGGCCGAGCGCATCCGTTCGACCTTTTTCGACGTTGCGGAGAAGACGGTGATTTGATACCACGTTTTTTCGGCGAAGGGACGAGGGGCATTTTCCCGACGCTGATCAGTTAACAAACAATAATCACACCGGTCGACAAAGGACCGGCAAGAAAGAAAGAAGCGGCGCCATGGCGGAACGTTCTCAGAACCTGCAGGATCTCTTCCTCAACACCGTACGAAAGCAGAAGATTTCGCTGACGATCTTCTTGATCAACGGCGTGAAGCTGACCGGTGTTGTGACATCCTTTGACAATTTCTGTGTTCTCCTGCGACGCGACGGCCATTCCCAGCTGGTCTACAAGCACGCCATCTCGACCATCATGCCCGGCCAGCCGATGACGATGTTCGAGAACGACGAAGCCTCTTCCGGACAGGACTGAGATCATCACAAGCCGAGATACAAAGAACGAATCGATCATCCCGGAGGACGAAAAGCGCCGGGATGACATGCGGGCGCTCGTGCTCGTGCCCGTCCTGAAGCAGGCGAAGGCGCAAGCACTGCCTGAAGGGGCCCCGCCGGCCCCGAGCCGGTCCAACGAAGCACGTCTCGAAGAGGCGATCGGCCTTGCCCGTGCCATCGACCTCACCATCGTTCAGGGTCTGATTGTTCAGGTCAACCAGCCGCGCCCGGCAACGCTGATGGGATCTGGCAAGATCGCCGAAGTGAAGGCACTGCTCGACGAGTTCGACGCGGGTCTCGTCATCGTCGATCATCCGCTCACCCCGGTTCAGCAACGCAATCTCGAAAAGGAATGGGGCGCCAAGGTCATCGACCGTACGGGCCTGATTCTTGAGATCTTCGGCCGCCGCGCCTCCACCAAGGAAGGCACGCTGCAGGTCGAGCTCGCCCATCTGAATTACCAGAAGGGCCGTCTGGTCCGTTCCTGGACCCACCTTGAACGCCAGCGCGGTGGTGCTGGCTTCATGGGTGGTCCGGGTGAAACCCAGATCGAAGCCGACCGCCGCCAGCTGCAGGACAAGATCATCAAGCTTGAGCGCGAGCTCGAACAGGTGGTCCGGACCCGCCAGCTGCACCGCGCCAAGCGCCGCAAGGTGCCGCATCCGATCGTGGCACTTGTCGGCTACACCAATGCCGGCAAGTCGACGCTGTTCAACCGCATCACCGGTGCGGGCGTGCTCGCCGAAGACATGCTTTTTGCCACGCTCGATCCGACGCTCCGCCGGATGAAGCTGCCGCATGGCCGCACCGTGATCATGTCTGATACCGTCGGCTTCATCTCCGACCTGCCGACCCACCTCGTCGCCGCCTTCCGCGCAACGCTCGAAGAAGTGCTGGAAGCCGATCTCGTCCTGCATGTCCGCGACATGTCGGACCCGGACAACGGTGCCCAGTCGGCGGATGTGCTGCGCATCCTCGACGACCTCGGCATCGACGAGAAGGAACGCGCCGAGCGCATCCTTGAAGTCTGGAACAAGATCGACCGCCTCGATCCCGAGAACCACGACGGCATCCTTCAAAAGGCGGCCGGCCGCGAAAACGTCCTGCCCGTCTCTGCCATCAGCGGGGAGGGCGTCGACACCCTTCTCGACGTGATCTCGCAGCGCCTCTCCGGCGTCCTGACCGAGGCGACGATCACCATTCCCGCCGACAAGCACGCGGTGATCTCCTGGCTTTATGAAAACGCCGTAGTCAGCGACCGGGAGGACCATGAAGACGGCTCCGTCAGCCTCGACGTGCGCCTGACCGACCGCCAGGCCCAGGAACTCGAACGCAAGCTCGGGGCCCAGAAGCCAACCGAAAAAGAAGATTGGGAGCGCTGAGCCCCCTCTCAACCCATTGATCCAGGTCAACTGATCGCCCGACAAGATGTGTCAATTTTTGTTTACACATTTGGGAGGTGGTCATGCGCGTCGTCTTCATTCATCCGAACTATCATTCCGGCGGCGCCGAGATTGCCGGCAACTGGCCACCCGCCTGGGTCGCCTATCTCGGCGGCGCGCTGAAGTCCGCAGGTTTCACCGACATCCACTTCCTCGATGCCATGACCAACGACATGACCGAGGATCGGCTGCGTGACGAATTGCGCCGCCTTCAGCCGGACTTGATCGGCTGCACCGCGATCACCCCGTCGATCTACATGGCCGAACGCTGTCTCGAAATCGCAAAAGAGGTCTGCCCCAAGGCGCTCCGGGTTCTCGGCGGCATCCATGCCACCTTCATGTACCAGCAGGTCTTGACCGAGGCGCCCTATATCGACGTCATCGTCCGTGGCGAGGGCGAGGAGATCATCGTCGAACTTGCCCGCGCCTTTGCCGCCGGCAACTGGAAGGAGGCGAGGGCGGGCATCAAGGGTCTCGCCTATGTCACCGACGACGGCAAGATCATCGCGACGCCAGCGGCTCCCACCGTCAAGAACTTCGATGCCGTCGAGCCGGATTGGACGCTGCTCGAATGGGAGAAATACATCTATGTGCCGCTCGGCGTGCGCGTCGCGATCCCCAACATGGCGCGCGGTTGCCCCTTCACCTGCTCGTTCTGCTCGCAGTGGAAGTTCTGGCGCGACTACCGCATCCGCTATCCGAAGAAGGTGGTCGACGAGATCGAAAAGCTGGTCAACGACCATCAGGTCGGCTTCTTCATCCTCGCCGACGAGGAGCCCACCATCAATCGCAAGAAGTTCATCGCCTTCTGCGAAGAGCTAATTTCCCGCGGCCTGCCGGACAAGGTGAAATGGGGCATCAACACCCGCGTTACCGATATCATCCGCGACGAGGAATATTTGGCCCTCTATCGCAGGGCCGGCCTCGTGCATGTCTCGCTCGGCACGGAAGCCGCCGCCCAGCTGAAGCTCGACCGCTTCAACAAGGAGACCAAGGTCGCTGAGAACAAGAAGGCGATCCGCCTCTTGCGTGAGGCCGACATCTTCACCGAGGCGCAGTTCATCGTCGGCCTCGAAAATGAGACGGCGGAGACGCTGGAAGAGACCTATCGCATGGCGCGCGACTGGAACCCGGATCTCGCCAACTGGGCGATGTATACGCCCTGGCCCTTCTCGCCGCTTTTCCAGGAACTCGGCGACAAGGTCGAGATCTTCGACTTCTCGAAATACAATTTCGTAACACCGATCATGAAGCCGGATGCCATGGACCGCGCAGAACTGCTCGACCGCGTCATGAACAACTACCGACGCTTCTACACGATCAAGGCGCTCTTTCATTACCCCTGGCGCGGCAAGGGCTTTCGGCGGCGCTATCTTCTCGGCTGTCTCAAGGCCTTCATGAAAGCCGGCTTCGAACGAAAATTCTACGATCTCGGCAAGCACAATTACTGGGGCCCGCAATCCAAAGATAAGGTCGATTTCGGCTTCGACATGACCCGCAAGATCGCACCGGCCCAGATCGACGATTGGCAGGCGGCCTCCGACAGAGCAAGCCAGCTGCGCGCACGCAAGGCTGGGGCGGCGGAAGAGGCGCGCACCCCGGTCTTGGCCTGCGGCGGAGGGCCGGAGAGCCACGATGCCCACGTCTGACAGCAGCTTGGCGCGACTGTACGACGACGATGTCGCAGATGATGTCCCAGAAGCCAGGCCGCCAGCCCGGATCGGGCCGAACAGCCTGATCCAGACGGGACAGGCGCTATCGGCGCTGTTTGGCGAAGAAACGGCCCGCCAGATCTTTGATCGCGCGGGCATCGGCCATCGTTACGCCGATCCACCCGGCACGATGCTGGATGAACGCGAGCCGCAGCGCCTCTTCGCCGTACTCTGCGACACCTTGTCGGATCAGGACGCCACCCGCGTCCTGGCGGAAGCGGGACACCGTACCGGCCACTATCTGCTGGCCCATCGCATCCCGAAACCGGCCCGCCGCCTGTTGCCGCACTTGCCGGCCGCCGTCTCGGCTCGCGTGCTTGTCCGTGCTATCTCGGCCCATGCCTGGACCTTTGCCGGGAGCGGCCGGTTCTCAGGTGAGGTCCGTGGCTGGCGCCAACCGGTCGTGCAGCTAGCAATCCAGGAAAACCCGCTTGCTACGCCCGGCTGCCCCTGGCATGGCGCCGTCTTCGAACGCCTCTTCGCCACCTTGACCGCAACCCAAGTCTCGGTCCTGCATCCTCGCTGCCAAGCCAAGGGCAATGACTGTTGCGAATGGACGATTACGAGTGCGACCGGGCCACTGCGGCGGGCCCGAATGTCTCGGAGAGCCGCAGCCGACCGACGGGGTCGAGAAGATCGCCCGTCACAAGCGTCGAGATGATGGATCGCACGCCCGGCAAGGTCGTCACTGGCGCGATCAGATGATCCCGCAAGGCAGGCAGGAGGCGGCTGTCCGATTGGTAGAAGGGCGTCAGCACCCGACTGAGGAACTGGTAGCTGCGCACATGCATCTGCCTTTGCCGCAGATGCCGTGTGATCGCCGCTTCGACGTCCTCTGCATCAACCAGTGCGGAGGTGAGCGATGCAGCGTCGAGCAGCGCCATGTTCGCGCCCTGGCCGAGCTGTGGGCTTGTCGCATGCCAGGCATCACCGATCCTCACGACATGCCGCCCGATCACCGGCGGGCGCGTCTGGTGGCGATAGCGGGCATGAACCGGCTCCGCGACGGCCGCGAGCGGAAGCGCAGCGGGCCAGAGCTTGGCCACCGCCTCCAGCCAAGCGTCGCGTCCAGCCTTGACCCATTCGGGATGGTCAGCCGTTCGCAGGCTCCAGAAGAAGGTCGCCATGGCGGGCGCCCCTTCGCGGGCGGTCCCGACCGGCAGTACACCTGCCATCAGCGAGGCACGGTCGTAGCGCTGTTCGAGCAGGTTCTCTTGGAATGGCCCGCCATCGGGGAAGGGCACCGTGGCCCAGAGTGCGCCATAACTGAGTTCGCTATCCGGGCGACTGCCGATCGGGGAATTGGCACCCATGGCATCGATCACAAGATCTGCCGGCAATGAACGCACACCGTCCTGAAAGACAAGGCGGGCACGTGGCCCCGGCTCAACGCCGCTGATCCGCGCCGATGCCTCGAAAGTCACGCCGGCCGCGCGCGCCGCCTCAAACAAGGTGTCGAACAGCGCCACCCGCTGGACAGCGATCCCGAACTCGCCCGACCGGTAGCGCACGTCGAGCACCGGCTTGCCGCCGTCTTTCAAGCGTCCGACCATCCGGTCGATGCGTCGCCCGCGTGCGGCGACTATATCGAGAAGCCCCATGGCCGCAAGAATCTGAGCCCCCGTCGGCTGCAGCACGAAACCGGAGCCAACTGGACGGGGCGCATCCATCTGGTCGTAAAGTGTCACGGAGGCGCCGAACCGGGCGAGCATGGTGCCGAGCGCCAATCCCCCGACGCCAGCACCTGCAATGGCAACATCAAGTCCCGTGAGCTTCATGCTGGTTCAACCAATTTGCCGCTGGATGCCTTTTGCCGCCTGCCAGAGCTCTTCCATCCGTTCGAGCGGAGTTGCTTCCAGCGTTCCGCCTGATGCATGAAGAGACGTTTCTATATAGCTGAAACGATTGCGGAACTTCGTATTCGTTCCGCGCAGCGCCTGTTCCGGTTCTGCCCCCACATGCCGACCGATGTTGACCAATGCGAAGATCAGGTCGCCGAGTTCGTCCTTGACCTTGTCCGGCTGGTTCCCGGCCAGCGCCTCGCGCAATTCGCCGATCTCCTCCTCGATCTTGTCGAGGATGGGGGCAGCTTCCGACCAGTCGAACCCGACCTTGGCGGCCCGTTCCTGTAGCTTCAGCGCTTCGGTGAGTGCCGGGAAGGAGCGCTGCACCGAGCCGAGATAGCCGGTGTCGGGATCGGCAGCCGAGCCACGGGCCGCGCGGCGTGCGAGCCGTTCCGCCTTCTCCTGTTGCTTGATCGTGTCCCACTGCGCCTTCACGGCTTCCGGCGTATCGGCATCCGAGCGGGCAAAGACATGCGGATGACGACGGATCATCTTGCGCGTGATGGATTCGACGACGTCGCCGAAACAGAAAAGGCCTTCCTCCTCGGCGATACGGGCGTGGAATGCCACCTGCAGCAAGAGATCGCCCAGCTCCTCGCAGAGATCATCCGGATCCTTGCGCTCGATGGCATCCGCCACCTCATAGGCCTCCTCGATCGTATAGGGCTTGATCGTCTCGAATGTCTGGACGATGTCCCAGGGGCAGCCCGTCTCGGGCTGGCGCAGCGCCGCCATGATCTCGAGCAGGCGGTTGATGTCGGTGGAGGCTTCCATTGTAATCCCGTATGGCTCGCTCAGTTGAGCGGAATGTCATTGTCGCCCTTGGACGACTGGTAGGTTTCCGACAACAGGTCATATTCCGCCTTGATGCGGCTCACCTGTTCAAAAAGGGCAGGGCGATCGGCATCGCTGGCGGAGGCCACCATTTCGATCATCGCATGGCTTAGCCAGAAGGCGTTCTGCCGCCGATAGCCACCGGGTTCGAGGCCGAAAACCTCCTTCAGGATCTTCAGATCATGCGGGATGGCAAAGGCGTCGCGGCTGTCTTCGTGGCTGAAGAAATAGTAGAAATTGTCGAAACCGGCCCAGGTGATCGCCGACATGCACATCGTGCAGGGTTCATGGGTCGAGAGAAAGATCAGGTCCTTGGTATCAGGACGCTCGCCCTGTTCGTAAAAGCGTT
This sequence comes from Rhizobium sp. R86522, assembly GCF_042466255.1. Taxonomy (NCBI): domain Bacteria; kingdom Pseudomonadati; phylum Pseudomonadota; class Alphaproteobacteria; order Hyphomicrobiales; family Rhizobiaceae; genus Rhizobium; species Rhizobium sp. R86522. The sequence goes on along the minus strand of NZ_JAXHBX010000001.1, from coordinate 1,633,681 downwards.
TGAGCGTATGCACCTCGCCGTGCCAGAGCGGGTTCTCGAGCTCATTGTTGGTCTCGGCGAGAACGAGAGACAGGTCCGTCTTCCTAAGGATCGCGGCGCCGAAAACCTTGTTGCCGGCTGCGACACCTTTGGCCGTCAGCGGCAGGATGTCATGTTCGATCACGTCGAGAAGGCGACGGGTGAGCTCCGGTGTGGTCAAGGTGATACGCTCCGCAATGTTGTGCAATGCGATCCTAGCGCTTGCCGAGCGCCAGCCGAAAGGGAAATGATGCGCTGAGTTCGGTTTTTCCCGCCATTTGCTAGAGGTCGACGGGATCGCGATGGAGTGTGTGCAAGCCGGTGCATTTTGCTCGCAAGGGCTGGGGGACTAGGACAGAAATACCGCAGAGTGGGGGCGAAGGGATTCCTGTTTCTTCAATTCTTAAGGCCAAAACGCGATGATGCGTTCGACGTTGAACGGATGATTCATGGTGCAGCAGGACAAACAGCTTTCGGTCTTTCCGGCCTTCTTCAAGGTCGAGAATGAGGTTACCGCCGTTTTCGGAAACGGCGACGAGGCCTATGCGAAGGCACGCCTGCTGAAAAACACCGAAGCCCGCATCATCGCCTATGCCGATGCCCCGGAAGATGACTACGCTGCCTTCCTCGCCCAGCACGGCATCGAACAGGTGGCTTTGCCCTTCGAGCCCTCGCAGGTTGACGGTGCGCGCCTGGTGTTTGCTGCAACGGGTGAGGGTGCTCTCGACCGCGAGATCGTGGCCGCCGCCCGCGCTGCCCGCATTCCCGCCAATGCCGTCGACCAGCCCGACTACTGCGATTTCTATACGCCCGCGCTCGTCAACCGCGCACCAATTGCGGTCGCCATCGGCACCGAAGGCGTAGGCCCGGTTCTCGCGCAAATGATACGTGCCGACATCGACCGTCTCCTGCCGCGTTCGCTTGGCAAGCTCGGTCGCCTCGCCAATTCCTATCGGCGCGCCGTCGATCGCCTCGTGCCGCGCGGTGCGCCGCGCCGGCTGTTCTGGCGCGATTTCTTCAAGGGCAAGGTCGCCGACCACGTCGAATCCGACGAGATCAGCCTCGCCCGCCGTGAGGCGACACGTATTCTGAAGGGTGTCGCTGCCGACCGCGTCGAGGGCCGCGTGTTTCTCGTCGGTGCAGGCCCGGGTGCCGAAGATCTGCTGACGCTCCGCGCCCATCGCCTGATGATGGAATGCGACGTGATCGTCTACGATGCGCTGGTGCCGCGCGAAGTGGTCGACATGGGTCGCCGCGACGCTGAGCGCATTCCCGTAGGCAAGCGTAAGGGCTGTCATTCGAAGTCGCAGAGCGAAATCAACGCGCTGCTGGTCGAACTCGGCCATGCCGGCAAGCGTGTCGTCCGCCTGAAGTCCGGCGATCCGCTGGTCTTCGGTCGTGCCGGAGAAGAGATGGCAGCACTTCGCGACGCCGGCATCGCCTACGAGATCGTGCCGGGCGTTACCTCGGCACTCGCTGCCGCCGCTGATTTCGAACTGCCGCTGACGCTGCGTGGCGTGTCCTCGTCGCTGGTTTTCACGACCGGCCATGATCTTCAGGGCAATGTGCTGCCGGATTGGGCGCGTCTCGCGCTGTCCGGCGCGACCGTTGCCGTCTATATGGGTCGCACAGTGGCGGCCTCGGTCGCCGAACGGCTGATGGCAGGCGGGCTCGCTGAGGACACGACGGTCGCCGTCGTCGAAAATGCTGGACGCCGCGACAGCCGCCTGCTGCATGGTACATTGAAGGAATTGCCAGGCCTGGAGGCTCGCACCGAGCTCACGGGTCCGGTCATGGTCATCATCGGCGACGCCGTCGCCGGTGCCGATTTCAGCCGCTCCGAACCTTTGGGCGCGCGCGTGACGGCTGAACTGGAAACGCAGAGGAATTGACATGGTAGACAAGGTTCTGACCGCAAACCGCCTGACCGACGGCATCGCCGTCTGGCTCGACGCAAATGGCCAGTGGACCGAGCGTCTGCAGGAAGCGTTCATTGCCCGCCATGCCGAGGCTGTCGAAGCGCTGGAAACCGCCGGCAAGCAGGCCTTTGCCAGCAATCTCGTTGTCGATGTGAACGTCATCGAGATCGAGGAGAAAGACGGCAAGCTGCGCCCCTTGCGCCTGCGGGAACGCATCCGGGCGGAAGGCCCGACCATTGCTTATGCCGAGGGTCACGGTTATGCCGACCCGGCATTCATCGCGGCTTGAGGCCTGAGGTAAGACATGTATCGTTATGACGAATTCGACCACGCTTTTGTGTCGGCCCGCGTAGAACAGTTCCGCGACCAGGTGGCTCGCCGCCTGTCGGGTGAGCTTGCCGAAGACGCATTCAAGCCGCTGCGCCTGATGAACGGCGTCTATCTCCAGCTGCATGCCTATATGCTGCGCGTCGCCATTCCCTATGGCACGCTGAATTCCAGGCAGATGCGCATGCTGGCGCATATCGCCCGCAAGTACGACCGCGGCTATGGTCACTTCACCACCCGCCAGAACATCCAGTACAACTGGCCGAAGCTCTCGGACACGCCGGCCATTCTGGAGGATCTCGCAAGCGTCGAGATGCACGCCATCCAGACGTCCGGCAATTGCATTCGCAATGTGACCGCCGACCATTTCGCTGGTGCTGCCGCCGACGAAGTCGCCGACCCGCGCCCCTATGCCGAGATCCTGCGCCAGTGGTCCTCGCTGCATCCGGAATTCTCCTTCCTGCCGCGCAAGTTCAAGATCGCCGTGACGGGTGCCGAAAAGGACCGTGCCGCGATCCAGGTGCATGACATCGGCCTGCATCTGAAGAAGAACGAAGCCGGCGAACTCGGCTTTGCCGTCTATGTTGGCGGTGGCCAGGGCCGCACGCCGCTGATCGCCAAGAAGATCCGCGACTTCCTGCCGGAGGCCGATCTTCTGACCTACATCACCGCGATCGTGCGCGTGTATAACCTGCATGGCCGCCGCGACAACAAGTACAAGGCGCGCATCAAGATCCTGGTCCACGAGACGGGCGTCGAGGAACTGACGCGTCAGGTTGATGCCGAATTCGACCAGATCCGTGACGGCGAATTGAAGCTGCCGGAAGGCGATATCCGCGCCATCGAAACCTATTTCGCCCCGCCGGCGCTGACAGACCGTCCGGACGGCTGGGAAGCACTCGCCCGCGCCCAGAAGGCGGATCCGGCCTTTGCCGCCTGGGTCAAGCAGAACGTTCAGGCGCATCGCCATCCCGATTATGGCATGGTCACGATCTCGTTGAAGCCGATTGGCGGAACGCCGGGTGATGCCTCCGACTCACAGATGGATCTGGTCGCCGACCTCGCCGAGCGTTACGCCTTCGATGAGATCCGCGTCAGCCACGAGCAGAACCTGATCCTGCCGCATGTCGCCAGAGGTGATCTCTATCCGCTCTACGAGGCACTCGAAAAGGCAGGCCTCGCCACGGCCAACTCCAACCTGATCACTGACATGATCGCCTGTCCCGGCTTGGACTATTGCGCGCTGGCCAATGCACGTTCCATTCCGGTCGCGCAGGAAATCTCGACCCGCTTCGGCTCGCTGGAGCGACAGCAGGAAATCGGTGAACTGAAGATCAAGATCTCAGGCTGCATCAATGCCTGCGGCCACCACCATGTCGGCCATATCGGCCTGCTCGGTGTCGAGAAAAAGGGAGCCGAACTCTACCAGATCACGCTTGGCGGCTCCGGCGACGAGAACTCCTCGATCGGCGAGATCATCGGTCGCGGCTTCGAGCCGGAAAAGGTGACGGACGCCGTCGAGACGATCGTCGATACCTATCTCGGCCTGCGCCTCGATCCGAAGGAAACCTTCCTCGAAGCATATCGCCGTGTCGGTCCGAAGCCGTTCAAGGACGCGCTCTATGGCGCTGCCCCAGTTGAAGCCGCGTGAGACGGAACGAGACATGACCAAGATCTGGAAAGAAACCGGTTTCGTTGTTGGCGATAGCTGGGTGACCGAAACGGAAGAGCGCAAGGCAGGCGAGGGGGAGAAGGCCATTCTATCGCTGGAAGCCTTCGTCGAAGCCGTTGGCGAAACCAACGACGTCGGCCTCGGCGTGCTGATCGCACCGGCGGACGACGTGACGAAGCTCGAGCCGTATCTAGACCGCATCGCGCTGATCGCCGTCGCCTTCCCGGCCTTCAACGACGGTCGAGGCTTCAGCCATGCAACGCTGCTCCGCGAACGTCTGGGTTATACCGGCGAGTTGCGTGCCGTCGGTGATGTGCTGATTGACCAGGTGCCGCTGATGCTGCGCACCGGCTTCGACAGCTTCGCCGTCACCAATCCGGTCGCCCAGCGCCGTCTGGCCGAAAACTGTCTCACGGGCGTTGCCCAGCGTTACCAGCCGACGGCTCGGGATTCCGAGGAAGTTGGCGGCTTCAGCTGGCGTCGCCTCGGCTCCACCGGCGCCTGAGACATCAATAAATCGCAATGTGAGGGCGGCGAATTGACGTCGGTCAAGGATGCCGCCTTCGCTTTCCTGGATATCTCGGCTGCGAAATCTGCATGCCGGCTTAATTGTGGAATGGGACGGTCTGGATTATAGGCTTGATCCCAATCGACTGAACGATAGGACCGACAGCCTATGAATGCTCCTGTGAAGACCGACAATGCCGAACTGATCGTGCCCGAGGGCGTCTATGCCGAAACGGTTCTGAGCGTTACCCATTACACCGACCATCTCTTCCGCTTCCGCATGACAAGGCCGGCCGGCTTCCGCTTCCGCTCCGGCGAGTTTGCGATGATCGGCCTGATGGTCGAGGGCAAGCCGATCTACCGCGCCTATTCGATCGCAAGCCCGGCGTGGGACGAGGAACTCGAATTCTTCTCGATCAAGGTGCCGAACGGTCCGCTGACCCAGCACCTGCAGCGCATCCAGCCGGGTGACAAGGTGCTGATGCGCAAGAAGCCGACCGGAACGCTGGTTCTCGACGCGCTCACCCCCGGCAAGCGCCTCTACATGTTTTCGACCGGCACCGGCATCGCACCCTTCGCGAGCCTGATCCGCGATCCCGAGACCTATGAGAAGTTTGAGGAAGTGATCCTCACCCATACCTGCCGCGACGTCGCCGAACTGAAATACGGCTTCGACCTCATCGAGGAAATCAAGAACCACGAATTCCTGGCAGAGGTGGTCGGCGACAAGCTGAAGCACTACGCAACGGTCACCCGCGAAGATTATCCCTTCAAGGGCCGCATCACCGACCTGATCGAGAACGGCAAGATGTTTACCGATCTCGGCGTCCCGGCACTCGATCCGGCCATCGATCGCGGCATGATCTGCGGTTCGACTGCCATGCTGAAGGACACCAAGGAACTCCTGGAAAAGGCGGGTCTCACCGAAGGTGCCAACAACAAGCCGGCGGAATTCGTCATCGAACGCGCCTTCGTTGGCTGATTGAAAACGCAGTTCCGACAGGATGCCCGGCCATTGCGCCGGGCGTTTTCATTTTTGCAGGTTAACAGTCGATCTTTGGCCGTTCGCCAGTTCAAGTTTGACTGTGCCGTCGCCGGCCGTGATCATTCGTTGGATGGGCGAGGGCACCTGCCATTCCGTCTCGATTTTGGCGCGTCCTTGGCGAAAGGAAACTGCGACCAACCGCGTCCTGTCCAGCGAGGGCAGAACGATCTCCATGCTGCCGTCGCCGTCCAGGTCTGCAACATGCGAGAGGTCCAGATCCCGACTACCATTGATGTGGTTTGTCACACCGTCAATGCCGCCCAGATTGACCAGCCCTTTGCCCTCGATGCGATAGAAGCGCAGCGATCCGCTCAGATGGGGCGTGACAACTGCGGCGATGAGCGGCTCGCCTGAGCCGCTGAAGTCGGCAATGCCGACGGGATTGAGCCAGCGGTTCCTCTGGCCGATAGGCTCACTTTCCGCCATCAACTCGATCTCGTCTCCCTTGATTGTGTATAGGGCAAGGGACGCGCCCTGTGCCAGATCGGCCCGAATGATCAAGGCTTCCGGACTGCCATCGCCATCCACATCGGTCAGCCGAACACGCCGATCTTCATAGACCTGATCCGCCTGTAGCCGATAGGAGAGAGGCGATCCGTCTCGCTCGATGACGAAGCCTTCCGCCTCAATGGCGTCCCCCAGAGCCGCATGGCGATAGATATCTGTCGGACCAACCAGCCATGCGGAATAGCTGCCAAAGCGGGTTATCTCACCATCCGGCAGTCTGCTCATATCTTGGGCGGAAACGAAGCCTGCAGTCATGCTGACTGCGAGCCAAGTCAAAAGGCCTGATTTTCGCACAGTGATGTCTCCTTGATGCAAAGCCGAAGCCTTGAGGACCCGTCCAATAGCCGGACTGTGTCGAAGGGCGCTCGAAGTTACATCTCACGTTTAGGTGACGCGCGGGATGGCGATCTCGAATGTCTGTTTGGCTGCCTCGGCGCCATCAGCCAACTCTTCGTCATCTGCGGCTTCGTCGGCCGATCCCCTCGGCTTACCGTGGAAACAGAAAGGGCGCCCTGTGGCGCCCTTTTCCATTTGCATTCGTTTGGCTGTCTCAGTTGCCGCGACGGCGGGGGCGACGACTGCTTTCCTGCGCGCCGCTCTCGTCTGCAGTCTTGTTGCGCAGCGGCCCGATGCGATCGACGATGACGTCGAGCGTCGGGCGGGGCCCGGGCGTATAGTCGTCGAGCGCCTTGCGCATGGCGGCTAGATGATCGCAGGACGTCCCGCAGCAGCCACCGATGATCTTCGCGCCGGCATCGCGGGCGAGGCGTGCATAATCCGCCATCAGCGGCGGCGTGCCCGAATAGAAGATCTCGGTTCCCTTGAATTCCGGGATGCCGCAATTGCCCTTGACGATGACAGTCGCCTCCGGATTGGCCCCGGTCATGTCGAGCAGGCTCTGCAGGATGTCGGACGCGCCGACGCCACAATTGGCACCAACCGCCAGCGGACCGGTCCCGATGTCGGGCGCAACACCATGAATGTCCTTCGGGTGAAGACCCATCATCGTCTTGCCGGCCGTGTCGAACGATCCGGTAAAGGTATATGGCATGCCGACCTTGACGGCGGCCTCGGCAGCCGCGCGGATTTCGTCCGCCGAGGACATGGTCTCGATCCAGGCAACATCGGCACCGCCCGCTTTCAGGCCTTCCATCTGCTCGACAAAGGCAGCAACAGCTTCCTCGTAAGACATCGCACCGAGTGGGATCAGCAACTCGCCGGTCGGGCCGACAGAGCCGGCGACGATCACCTTGCGCGGTGCCTTGTCGGCAACCGAACGAGCGATCTCTGCGGCCTTCTTGTTCAGTTCATGAACGCGGTCCTGGGCATGGTGCAGCTTCAGGCGATGGCGCGTGCCGCCGAAGGAATTGGTCAGGATGATGTCGGCGCCGGCATCGACGAAATCCTGATGCAGCTTGACGATCTTTTCCGGCTGCGCCTCGTTCCAGAGTTCCGGCGCCTCACCGGCCTCGAGGCCCTGAGCGAAGAGGTTGGTGCCGGTCGCGCCGTCGGCGAGCAACACGCCCTTTTCGGCCAGAAGTTCGGAGAGCGGATTGGAAGCGGTTACCATGGCGGATCCTCTAATGGTCATGCCAATCATATAAAGAAGTCTTTATATGGTTTCAATCTCGAAAAACAGAGCGGCCCCGCGAGAGACGGGGCCGTATTGTAGAAGACATCGACTAGTATCGTCGTTATTCGGCGGCGATCTGGTTGTCTTCGTGACTCTTCGGCGTGACCATGGCGGCAATGATCTGCTGCAGATCGACGCGTCCGATTGGCGTGCCGCCGTCGTTGGTGACCACTGCGCTCGATTGCCGCGCATCCGTCATGGTGCGGGCTGCAGCCTCCAAGACCGTTGCGCCCGGCATCGCGAGACCTTCGGCAGTCCCGGTCAGAGGCCCCATGATCGTGTCGAGACGGATGACACGGCCGCGGTTCACTTCCTTGACGAAGGCCGAGATGTAGTCGTCGGCCGGCTGCAACACGATGTCCTGGCCGGAACCCTGCTGAATGACCTCGCCATCCCTCAGGATCGCGATCTTGTCACCGAGACGCAGCGCCTCGTCGAGATCGTGGGTGATGAAGACGACAGTCTTTTTCAATTCCTGCTGCAGATCGAGCAGAACCGTCTGCATATCGACGCGGATGAGCGGATCGAGAGCCGAATAGGCTTCGTCCATCAGCAGAATGTCAGCATCGTTGGAGAGCGCCCGGGCAAGCCCCACACGCTGCTGCATGCCACCCGAGAGTTGGTTCGGATAATGCCCCTCGAAGCCCGAGAGCCCGACGCGGTCGATCCAGCGGCGACCGATCTCCTCGCTCTTTGAGCGTGGAATGCCCTGGATGTCGAGACCATAGACGGTGTTTTCGAGCACGGTGCGGTGTGGCAGCAGTGCGAATTTCTGGAACACCATCGCCGTCTTGTGGCGGCGAAACTCTCTAAGCTCCAGCGGGTTCATCTGACAGACGTCGACGCCGTCATAGAGAACTTCGCCCGACGTCGGCTCGATCAGCCGGTTGATGTGGCGGATCAGTGTCGACTTGCCGGAGCCCGACAGGCCCATGACGACGGTGATGCCGCCGCCGGGCATCTCGATGTTGATATCCTTGAGGCCAAGCACATGTCCGTGGGTCTCATTAAGCTCCGACTTCGACATGCCGGCCTTCACCTGGTCGATGAAGGCACCGCCATTGGGGCCGAAGATCTTGTAGAGATTGCGGATTTCGATGTCGTGACTAGCCATGGACCACCTCCGTGTGGCGCTGAAGGCGCTTGCCGTAAGCCTGGCTGGCGCGGTCGAAGATGATGGCGATGGCAACGAGCGCAAAACCGTTGAGGAACCCGATCGTCAGGAACTGGTTGGAGATCGCCTGCAGCACGTTCTTGCCGAGCCCGCCGACACCAATCATCGAGGCGACGACGACCATGGCGAGCGACATCATGATGGTCTGGTTGATGCCGGCCATGACGGTCGGCAGCGCGAGCGGGATCTGCACGTTCATCAGTTTCTGCCGCGGTGAGGACCCGAAAGCATCTGCCGCTTCCAGCACTTCGCGATCGACCAGTCGGATGCCGAGATTGGTCAGGCGGATCATCGGCGGAACGGCATAGATGACAACGGCGATGACGCCCGGAACCTTGCCGATGCCGAAGACCATGACGACCGGAATGAGGTAGACGAAACTCGGCATCGTCTGCATGACGTCAAGGATCGGATTGATGATGGATTGGGCTCTGTCTGATCGCGCCATAAGGATCCCCAGCGGGATGCCGATGATAATGGCGAGCAGAGTGGACACGGTGACGATGGCCAATGTGATCATCGTATCTTCCCAGAGACCGACGAAGCCGATGAACAGCATGCCGATGATCGTCAAACCTACGATCCGCATGTTGCGGCTGGCGTAATACACAATCAGGACCATGACCGCCAGAAAGATGAACCAGGGCGTGCTGACGAACAGCGCTTCAAGCCAGTTCAGGAAGAGCTGTAGTGGATGGGTCACCGCGTCAATGACATTGCCATAGGCACGCACGAAGCCCTTGAAACTGTCGTCGATACTTTTTCGCGCGACGCGCATGACGGTATCGTCGATTTCTGGAAACCTGCACAGCACTTCGGGCAGGTAGTTACATAAAGTCGAAGCCATCTCGTTCCCCTTGTCGACCCTCGCACTTTATGACGTGTGAAACGCTGCGATGGGCCCCTGACGGCGATGCCATATTCCCGAGTGAGAGGCTAATTGAGTTCCGGAAGGGAATTCATGCCGTCTGCGACGTCGGGAGTCGTTGAATGGCGTGATGCGGCATGCCGCTTCGCAGAAAGCGCGGCGGGCACCAGGGCCCGCCGCAGTTAGTCGTCGATCTTGCTTACAGAGACGCCTTGACCTTTTCGGCGACTTCAGGGGCAACCCAGGTCGTCCACATGTCCGGATAGGTTTCGAGGAAGTGCTTGGCGCCGTCTTCGTTGGTGCCCTGGTTTTCTTCCATCCAGGCGAGAACCTTGCCGACGGTCGCGTTGTCCCATTTGCGGGTCTTCACGTAATCCATGGCAACGCCTGCCTTTTCGGCAAAGCCCTTGGTGACGACGGTGTAGACGTCGGAAACCGGATAGGCATTTACCTTCGGATCAGCGCAGTCTGGAACGGCGGTGCACGCATCCCAGGAGGCCTTGTCATGTTCAACGCCGAAGGAGAGCTTCACCATCTCGTACTTGCCGAGAATTGCGGTCGGAGCCCAGTAATAACCGAGCCAGCCCTTCTTGTTTTCGAAAGCGTTGGCGATCGAGCCGTCAAGGCCGGCAGCCGAGCCGGTATCAACCAGCTCGAAACCCTTCTCCTTGGCGCCGAGTGCACGATAGAGATTGGCGGTCGAGACCTGGCAGTTCCAACCCGAGGGGCAGTTGGTCACTGCAGCCTTGGTTGCATCTTCCGGCGCCGGGAAAAGCTCCGGACGGGCAAGCGCATCTTCGACAGTCTTGATGTCCGGATTGGCGTCGGCGATGAACTTCGGAATCCACCAGCCTTCCACGCCGCCATCCGACAGCAACGGAGCGGCCTGGATCAGACGACCTTCGGCAATGGCTTCGTCAAGCGCGGTACGCACGGCATTGACCCAGAATTCCGGAGCCATGTCCGGCTGGCCTTTTTCATTCATGGAGGCGAACGTCGGCATCGTGTCGCCGGTGACGACCGTCACCGAGCAGCCATAGCCGCTTTCCAGGATGATCTTGTCGACATAGGCGGCGACACCGGCCGACGCCCAGTTCATTTCGGCAATCGAAACATCACCGCATTCGGCAGCCTGGGCAGAGCCGGCAACTGCGTAGAGACCCGCGGCGAGAATGGTGGAAGCAATCAGCTTCTTCATGGAGTTAAGACCTCCCAGTCTTATCTTGCAGCGTTCATCGGGAAGGGCAGGGGCGGCTACTGCGGACCGCGCTGCCAATTTTGTCTTCATGCGCATGAGCGCCCGGACGCGTCTGGCCGGTGCGTCATCCAGTGGACCAGGCCTTGTCTTAAGGGGCGTTGTTGCCCGTCGACCTCGTGTCACGACACTAAGCCTACGTCTTTGGTTTCGAAAATCAACCTCTCGCGACCCCTGTGATCAGCGGCGGCAGCGGCGCCAAGCTATTGTTGCGACTGATTTTGCCGCATTTCGGCCTCGGCGCGAGGTCAATGCGCCCAACGGACGAGCAGTTGTGTCGGGCGGAACAGAAGCGTGGTTTGGCTGCAATCCAACGTGAGACCTAACCTGTCCCAACTGCGTCAATATGACAGGCGCGAAGGCGCGCGCGTGCAGGCACAAAAAAAATTGAAAAAATGTCGCCCGCGGCGGCGGGCTAACGATCCGGTAACATCTACAGCGGTAGATGAGAGGGCCGACGCGTTACTGTCGGTTGCGCCCCGGATCGAGTATTGCGTCCCGGGGCGTTTTGTTTTTCAGGCTCGACCGATAGTCAGAGTGACTTCGCAAGAGGTGCAGTCACCGATCGGCCGCCTGCTGAGAATCAACCCTTGCGAAACGAGATCGGATTGCGCACTTCCCAGCGTGCGATGGTCTTGTGCTGCGGCGCACGGCCGTTCCAGGCGATAGCCAGGCTATTGCGGTTCTGCAGGATGTAGAGCATGGGTGTTTCCTAGATTGCCGCGCTCTTGAGGGCGCTGGTTTCGAGCCGCAGATAATCACTGCGAAGTCTCCGCACCAGCGCGCAAACCGTCATTGAATGTCGCAAATGATCAACTGCTGAGCTATCGGCCGCGACAGGCTGCCGCAGTGTCGCATTTGCATCAACTTTGCGGGCGAGATCGCTGCAAGATCATGAAAAATAGGCAGACAATGCCGCGGCGGAAACGGGACAGGACACGATGACACGAGCGATCATGTTGCAGGGGACAGGATCGGATGTCGGAAAGACGATACTTGTGGCCGGACTGTGCCGTCTGGCTGCGAACAGGGGGCTCAAGGTGGCGCCCTTCAAGCCGCAAAACATGTCCAACAACGCAGCCGTCTCCGATGACGGCGGGGAGATCGGCCGTGCGCAATGGCTCCAGGCGCTCGCCGCCCGCACGCCGTCATCCGTTCACATGAATCCTGTTCTGCTCAAGCCCCAGAGCGAAACTGGCAGCCAGATCATCGTCCAGGGCAAGGTCTTCGGCCAGGCCAAGGGTCGTGACTACCAACGGCTGAAACCGCAGCTTTTGGGCGCCGTCCTTGAAAGTTTTGAAACTGTCTGTGCGGGTAAGGACCTCGTCATCGTCGAAGGCGCCGGCTCGCCCGCTGAAATCAACCTCAGGGCCGGCGATATTGCCAATATGGGCTTTGCCACCCGCGCCGGCGTGCCTGTAGTGCTTGTCGGAGACATCGATCGGGGAGGGGTGATCGCCTCCCTCGTGGGCACGCATACGATACTGCCGGACGAGGATCGCGCCCAGATCATCGGCTACATCATCAACAAGTTCCGTGGTGACGTCACGCTGTTCGACGACGGTCTTTCGGCGATAGGCACCTTTACCGGCTGGCCCTGCTTCGGCGTCATCCCCTGGCTGAAGGCCGCCGCGCGCCTGCCGGCGGAGGATTCCGTCGTCCTGGAGCGCCTGGTCAAGGGCACCGGCGGCGCCTTGAAGGTCGCCGTGCCCGTCCTGTCGCGCATTGCCAATTTCGACGATCTCGATCCGCTCGCAGCCGAACCGGAGGTCGATCTCGTTTATGTCCGCGCAGGCGAACCCTTGCCTGTCGATGCTGGTCTGGTGGTCCTGCCTGGCTCCAAGTCCACGATCGCTGATCTGGAGGAACTACGGAGCCACGGCTGGGACCGGGATCTTGAAATGCATGTCAGGCGCGGCGGACGCGTAATCGGCATTTGTGGCGGCTATCAGATCCTGGGTCGCCAGATTTCCGACCCCCTTGGTCTGGAAGGCGCGCCACGCACAGTTGACGGACTTGGCCTGCTCGACGTCGAAACCGTGATGGCGCCGGAAAAAACGGTCCGCAACAGCGAGGCCCACTCTCTCGAACACGACGTCGCTCTCGCGGGTTACGAGATCCATCTCGGGGTGACACAAGGACCGGATACGCTACGAGCCCCGATTCGCATCGACGGACGGGCTGACGGTGCGGGCTCCGCCGATCGGCGCGTTATCGGAACCTACCTGCACGGGCTATTCTCGAGCGACGCCTATAGACGCAAGCTTCTCGAGAGTTTCGGGGTTCATGGCGGCGGAACGAACTATCGGGCGAGTGTCGACGCGGCCTTGGACGATCTGGCGACGGAGTTGGAAACACGCCTGTCGCGTGAATGGCTGGATGGCCTTCTAGGCTGACGGGGCGGCGCATTCTGAGCCGCCGGATGAACGGTTGCGCAATCAGGTTTCCTGCGACACATCCATCGGCGATGCCATCAGTTCGCCGCCGCCGAGCGAATTGTTCGCATGTTTTAAGGCGAGTATGCTGAGCACCGAGGCGATCAGCAGGATGAAAATGTATCTCATGGTCTTTGCTCCTGCCTGGCGATCCTCAACGAGATTGCGGCAAAACCGGTTCCTCTGAGGCCGCTTTCAAGCTGGAAATACATCGAAAGACAGCAGGCTGTGGTCGAAAAGCCACAACCCCGGTCGTCTGAGAAGATCAACCTGCAGAAACATCGGTCGCAGATGCCGTCAACCGTCCGCCACCGAGGGATTGCTCGGAATATTTGATCGCCAGGATGCTGAACACCGCCGCGATCATCAGGGCCACCGTCACACGCATGAAACCAATCCTGCCAACCTGCCTTGATCCAGAATAGGACACGGGCCTTGGTGATCGGCTAAATCAATTATTACAATCTGATCGATCTTGCGGAAAAAACAGAGCTCCACCCTGGCGCGGCACGCGAAATCCTTACGGGCAGCTCCGGAGGGCAACCGCCGTAGGGCGCACGTCAGGTTCGGGGGAGGGCACCGTGGATCCGGCGCGAGCGATCACGGAAGTCTTCGGTATGGACATTTGTGTTTCGTGGCGGACCGGGTTTCTGCCTACCGTTGAGTCTCGATCGATCTACTTTTGGCTCGTATCGCATTGAACGCACAACACAAAATGTAGCTTTCGCGATCTTCCACACTCCATTTCGTCGCATGTCTTTGCGCCGAATTTCAGTGGTAGTGGCGGGCCAAATGGCGGGCTAGGCCGGATGCATGCGATGCGAAATGAAGTGATTTTTTGATGTTGGGCGACGCCAAGGCCAGGCGGTTGAAACCGGACGACAAGCCAGTATCGGATGGAACGATCACAGGTCTCTAATCTGGTTCCCGCAGGCAAAGTCGGGACTGGAAATCTCATTTGCGTGCTGTTCACACACACCTGCACCGTATTCCTGAAACGCTTGTGATCTGGGACCAGAGCTGCAAGGCATCGTGAATCGGAACAGCTTGGTGGATGTGAATGCCTCAAAAGCAATATGGACGAAAACCAGATTCTTGGGAGAAATGCCTCAAGTTTTCCTGCGCACCGCTTACACGCAACGAAAGGCCTGCAGGTGTTCAGAGCGACCCTGGCTGCTCTGAACAGATCGAGGACATCATCATGTCTTCTCCCATAGCCGAATGATCGCCGGCGATGCAGCATAGGCCCGGTGTGAGGGCGAGAATGAGGAAGGCTGTGGTGCTGGTACCGAGGATGCGGCTCATCCACCCCTTGCTGGCCTTCTCTTCAGAAGGTTCTTCGACAGCAAGCGGCTCTACGACAGCCGGTTCGCCGACAACCGCGCCGAATTTCTCAAAGAAGTCGCCCGCCAGTTTCTTCGCCGTGCTGTCGATGAGCCGGCTGCCCATCTGTGCCAGCTTGCCGCCAATTTCGGCTTTCACGACATAGTGCAGAATTGTTGCATCGCCATCCGGTTCGAGCGTGACATTGGCGCCCCCCTTGGCAAAACCGGCCATGCCGCCTGACCCCTCTCCAGAGATCGTATAGCCATTCGGCGGATCCAGATCGGACAGGGTGACAGTGCCGGCAAAGCTCGCCTTGACCGGGCCGATGCGCAGCGTCACCTTGGCGACCATCTCGGTTTCGGACGTCTTTTCGATGGAGTCGCAGCCGGGTATGCACTGGCGCAAGATGTCCACGTCGTTCAGAGCCGCATAGACGGCTTCGCGCGACGCTTCTATGCGTTGTGATCCGTTCATGTCCATGATTGTTCTCCCATTATGCGTTTCTTTGGCCGCGTCGCCTGATCTCGATTATTTCCGCGACGATCGAGAAGGCAATTTCGTCTGGTGTAATGGAGCCGAGGTCGAGGCCTGCCGGCGAGTGAATGTCGTCCAACGCTCTGGCATCGATCCCGTCGCCTTCCAGGTCGCGTCTCAGCGCCGCAAATTTCTTGCGCGAACCGACGAAGCCGGTATAGCGGCTTTGGATGCCAAGAACCGCCTTCAGCGCTGCGCTATCACCGCGTCCCTGGGTCGCAATGACAATATATCCTTGCTGTGAACCGTCGGTCGGCAGGTCGAAACCATCCACCATCCGGTCCGTGATGCCAAACGCGGCATGATCGGCCTGCGGCGCGCAGATCGTGACGAAGAATCCCATGCGCCGGGCGATATCGGCAAGGGCCACAGCCACCGGAGAGGTGCCAAGAATAGCAAGGTGCGGGCGCGGCAGGACGGGTTCGACGAACACATCCATCGTGCCCTGGCTCGGGCACATGTTGCGGGCGTAGAACACGCCGTCCTTCATGTCGCCGGGTTTGACCTGTTGCACCTCAAGCAGGTCTTTCGGCTGGATGCTGATCAGGCGAGGCTGACCGTCGCGGATGGCCTCAGCCGCAGCCTTCAGCACGGCACCACGGGCGCAACCGCCGCCGATCCAGCCGGCAGAGATGCTACCGTCTGCCAAGACCACAGCCTTGGCACCCGCCTTGGCAGCCGTAACCGAGACGGTGCGGACGACCGTTGCGATGGCAAAGGGCTCTCCACGCGCCTTGGTCTGACTGACCAGATCGAGAATATCGGAGGTGTCCTGCATGCTCAGATCCTCGCCAGATAGGGTTCGAGCGCCTTGAGGCTCTCCAGGTTGTGAGCCGGCGCAAAGAGATCGACGTAAGGAAGCGCCGCCTTCATACCGGCCGCCTCCGGGGCATAGTCCTGCCAGCCGATCATCGGGTTCAGCCATGCGATCCGCCGGCACCGCCGCCGGAGCGCCCGCATCTCGTCGCCCAGCCGTTCTGCCGGACCCGTATCGTAACCGTCCGACACGATCATGACGCAGGTGCGCGAATGGATGCAGCGTTTCGCATGCCATCTGTTGAAGGTTGCAAGACTGTCGCCGATGCGGGTTCCGCCGCCGGTTCCCTGACCCATCAGCGCCATCCGCTCGACGGCACGCTGCGGATCGCGCTCCCGCAGCGCCGGCGCGATATGAACGAGGCGCGTGTGAAAGAGGAATGCCTCGGCCTCGCGAAATGCGTCGAGCACGCCATGCATGAAGCGCAGGAACACCGCCGAGTAGAGGCTCATCGAGCCGGAACCGTCGAGAAGCACGACCAGCCGCAGCGGTTTTTCCCGCCGCTTCCGAAACACCAACTGTATCGGCGTGCCGCCATTCGCGATGCTCTTGTGGATCGTGCGCCTGAGATCAAGCCGCTGGCCTTGGCGCCGTGCCCGCATGCGCCGCGTGATGCGCGCACGCATCGAAACGGCGAGGCGTTCAGCCAGGCGATGCGCCTCGGCGAGATCGTCCGGATGCGTCAGGTGCCGGAAGTCGGTCTTGCCGATGAACTCGGCGCGGGACGCGCCCTCACGCCGGGTTTCGCCGGTCTCGAAAGCCTCTTCACCCTGACCACGCTGGACATGATCCGCGTGTTCTTGGGCCCCCTGACCGCGCGCTCCGGACGCGGCCGCCTGCACCCCGTCAGGGGCCTTTTGCGGTGCGCCCGACATCCGCGTGGCAGATTTCATGCCCCGTTTTAGCCAGAAGGCATCAAAAATCTCATCGAACATCGTCCAGTCGGAATGTCGGCTGCAGAAGAGCGATCGGAGTGCCGGACGCAGCCGCGACGGACGGCTGGCGCTGTCGCCGCTCATCACAGTGAGCGCATCACGATATTCTGCGAGACCGACAATGAAACCGTTGTCGCGCAGCGTCGCCACGAAGCCAGAGAGCTTAGTCCGCATCAACTCACCCAGGTCTGGCTCGGCCATCCGCAGCGCGCTCATCTCACGCCACCTTTCCGAGCAGTCGCTCGGTAACCTGGCGCGACATGCGGGCCTTGTCCTCCGCTGTCTTGATCAGACACATCAAGGTCTCATGCACCGCTTCGGGCTCGTCATGCAGATGCCGGATGTCGAGGCCGGCAAGCGTTGCGGCCCAATCCAGCGTTTCGGCGACACCCGGTGTCTTGCGCAGGTCCTCCTTGCGGATGAGGCCGACCATCGAAGCGATCTGCAAGGCCAGCGCCGCATCAATGCCCGGCAGCCGCGACAGGATGATCCGCGCCTCGCGGTCAACATCGGGAAAATCGACGTAATGGTAGAGGCACCGGCGCCTGAGCGCGTCGGACAACTCGCGGGTTCCGTTGCTGGTCAGGATAACCCGCGGAATGGCCGTCGCCGTAATCGTCCCGAGTTCCGGTATCGACACCTGGAAATCCGATAGAATCTCCAGAAGAAAGGCCTCGAACTCCTCGTCTGCCCGATCAACCTCGTCGATCAGCAGAACGGGTGCCTTGGCCTGCCGGATGGCGGCCAGCAGAGGCCGCTCAAGCAGGTATTTTTCGGAGAAGATCGCCTCTTCGACCTCGTCGGCATTGATGCCTTCGCGCGCCTTGATCGCCAGCAACTGCCGCTGGTAATTCCATTCATAGAGGGCCGAACTCTGGTCCAGCCCTTCATAGCATTGCAACCGGATCAGTTTTGTTTCATGCGCCAGCGCCAGGGCGCGTGCGACCTCCGTCTTGCCGACACCTGCCTCGCCTTCCAGAAGCAGCGGCCGTGACAGGCTGTCCATCAGCCATAGCGCGGTCGACAGGTCGCGATCGGGCACATACCCGACCGCGGCCATCTGCGCGGCAATCTTCTCCTGAGGAAGTGTCACTGCCATTGACTGATCCGTACTTACCCGTGCAACCCGAGACGTTCGCCGACCTTCCACAGCCGCCAGGCATCATGCGGCATCTGGATATGGCCGGCATCGAGGAAGGCATAGGCGTCGTTGACCGCATTGGAGAAGCACGGCACGCCGCCGACATGCGGGCTTTCACCGACGCCCTTGGCACCGATCGGATGATGCGGCGAGGGCGTGACGGTAAAGTCCGTCTCCCAATGCGGCGTCTCGACGGCGGTCGGTAGGAAGAAGTCCATGAAGGACGCCCCCATGACATTGCCCATCTCGTCGTAGCGGATCTCCTGGCCCATGGCACAGGCAAAGGCTTCCGTCAGCCCGCCATGCACCTGTCCCTCGATGATCATGGGATTGATGCGCGTGCCGCAATCGTCCAGCGCGTAGAAGCGTCGCGTCTTGGCCACACCCGTATCGACATCGATATCCATGACGCAGAAATAGGCGCCGAAGGGATAGGTCATGTTGGGCGGCTCGTAATAGTTGACCGCCTCCAGACCGGGCTCGAGGTTCGGCGGCGGGGCATTATAGGCCGACCAGGCGATCTCCTTCATCGTCTTGAACTTCTCTGGCAGGCCCTTGACGCGGAAGCGGTCGATATCCCACTCCAGATCGCCCTCATGCACTTCGAGCATATGGGCGGCGATCATCTGGGCCTTGGCCTTGATCTTGCGGGCAGCCACTGCGGTTGCAGCGCCGGCAACCGGGGTTGAGCGGGAGCCGTAGGTGCCGAGACCATAAGGTGCGGTATCGGTATTGCCTTCCTCGATCATGATGTCGTCGGCGGGAATGCCAAGTTCGGTGGCGATGATCTGGGCATAGGTCGTCTCGTGCCCTTGCCCCTGGCTCTTGGTGCCCATCCGGGCAATCACGGAGCCGGTCGGATGGATGCGGATCTCAGCGGAATCGAACATCGCGATGCCGAGAATGTCGCAGTTCTTGGCCGGTCCCGCGCCGACAATTTCGGTGAAAAACGAAATGCCGATGCCCATTAACTCGCGCGTTTCGCCGCGTTTGAATGCCTCGCGTTTTTCCGCCTGTTCGGCACGCAGGGCCTTATAGTCGATTGCGTCCATCGCCTTCTTCATGGCGGTGTGATAGTCGCCGCTGTCATATTCCCAGCCGAGCGCCGAGTGATAGGGAAACTGCTCGGCCTTGATGAAATTCTTGATCCGCAGCTCCGCGGCATCCATGCCGAGTTTCTGGGCCAGCACTTCTATGGCCCGCTCGATGGCAAACACCGCCTCCGTCACCCGGAACGAACAGCGATAGGCGACACCGCCGGACGCCTTGTTGGTATAGACACCATCGACGGCCAGATGTGCCACCGGGATGTCATAAGAGCCGGTGCAGATGTTCATGAAGCCGGCCGGCCATTTGGACGGGTCGGCGCAGGCATCGAAGGCACCGTGATCGGCCAGCACATGCACCCGCATGCCGAGGATCTTGCCGTCCTTGGTGGCGGCCAGTTCCGTGGTCATGTGATAGTCGCGGGCAAAGGATGTGGTGGAGAGGTTCTCCATCCGGTCTTCCACCCATTTGACCGGCACGCCCAGCACGATCGAGCCGACGACAGAGCAGACATAGCCGGCATAGGCGCCGACCTTGTTGCCGAAGCCACCGCCGATATCCGGCGCGATCACGTGGATCTTGTGTTCCGGCAGGCCGGAGATCAGCGAGACGACCGTGCGGATGACATGCGGTGCCTGGAAGGTACCCCAGAGCGTCAGTTCGCCCTTGACCTTGTCGAACGAGGCGACCGACTGGCAGGTTTCGAGCGGCGACGGATGGGTGCGGTGGTCGACCAGCATTTCCTTGATCGTCACATCCGCCTTGGCAAAAACATCGTCTGTCGCTTGTCTATCGCCGATCTGCCATTCGAAGATGTGGTTGGGATGTTTGCGCGGTCCGTGGGCGCCAACCATCTTGTCCTTGATGTCTTCGCGCAGGATCGGCGCATCCGGGAGCATGGCCTTGAACGGGTCGACGATGCAGGGCAGCGCCTCATAGATGACATCAACAAGTTCGGTCGCATCAGAGGCGATGTAGCGATCCTCGGCGATGACGAAGGCGACTTCCTGGTTCTGGAACAGCACTTTCTCTTCAGCCAGAACCGCCTGGACGTCGCCGGCAAGCGTCGGCATGTAGTGCAGGCCAAGCGGCTTCAGATCGGCAGCTGTCAGCACCGCAATCACCCCCGGCAGCGCCTTGGCGCGCGACGTGTCGATGCTGACAATGCGCGCATGCGCGTGGGGCGACCGGACGAAATCGCCGAACAACATGCCCGGCAGTTTCAGGTCGTCGACATAAGAGCCCTTGCCTTGCGTAAAGCGGATGTCCTCGACGCGCTTGCGCTTGCAGCCCATGCCCTGCAGCTTTTCGGTCCGCTCGGCACGATCGGTGTCAATCTTGACTTGCTCGTTCATTCCGCGGCCTCCTGAAACGGTGTTCCATTGATCTTGGCCGCCGCATACTGGATGGCCTTGACGATGTTCACATAGCCGGTGCAACGACAGAGATTGCCGGCGATGCCGTAGCGAATTTCCTCCTCGGTCGGATTGGCGTTTTCCTGAAGAAGGCGATGGGCGCGCAAGATCATGCCCGGCGTGCAGTATCCGCATTGCAGGCCGTGCATCATGCGGAAGCCCTCCTGCAGAGCGCTGAGCGTTCCGTCCGGATTGGCGACGCCTTCAATCGTGGTGATGCTGGCGCCATCGGCCTGGACGGCGAAGGTCATGCAGCTCTTCACCGACATGTCGTCCATGTCGACCGTGCAGGCGCCGCAATGGCCGGTGTCGCAGCCGATATGGGCGCCCGTCAGGTTCTGCTGCTCACGCAGGAAATGGATCAGCAAAGTGCGCGGCTCGACGAGAGCCTCCACAGCCTTGCCATTGATGGTGACCTTGATATGCGACTTTGTCATGGTTTCCCCCCCTCAACCCTTGGCGCGGGTCTGTGCCCGATCGAGTGCCCGGCGCAGCATGATACCGGCCATCTTGGTGCGGTATTCGGCAGGCCCACGCATATCGGAGGCCGGATTGGTGATGGCCTCGGCCGCAGCGACTGCCGCATTGACGGTTGCCGCATCGAGCGTGCTGCCAACCAGAATGCCAGCTGCCTCGGACGCCCAGAGCGGCGTTTCGGACACATTCGTCAGGCCGATGGAGGCACTGGTGCAGGTGCCTCCCGCCATGGTGATGACCACCGCCGCAGCTGCGGTTGCATAGTCTCCGACCTTGCGCTTGAGTTTTTCATAGCCGTAGCCATGACCGGCAGGTGGGATCGGAATACGGATCTCGGTCAGGATCTCGCCGGGTTCCAGAGCGGTCTCATAGGCACCGAGATAGAAATCCCGCGCCGGAACCTGGCGGCTGCCACCGGTGCCGGTCAGCTGGTAGCTGGCTCCAAGACACTGCATCAGAGCCGGCATGTCATTGCCGGGATCACCGTTGGCGCAATTGCCGCCGATCGTGCCCTTGTAGCGGATCTGTGGGTCGGCAATGACGAGGGCTGTCTCGCGAAGGATTGGAACGAGGTCTGCGAGCAAGGTGCTGGTGATGACCGAATGCTGTGTTGTCATCGCCCCGATGATCACATCAGTGCCGACCACTTCCAGGCGACGCAACCCCTCGATAGCGGTGAGATCAACGAGATGCTCAGGCGCTGCCAGCCGTGTCTTCATCAGCGGTATCAGGCTGTGACCGCCGGCCAGCGGCCGGGCATCCTCGCCGAGTTGCAACAACAATGCGACAGCGCTTTCGACTGTCGTTGGCCGATGGTAATCGAACGTGCCAGGTATCATCCGTCGCTCCTCCCAAAGCTTCGTCTCGCATCGTTAAAGGCCGAACCTCCTTGGCCTTTGTCGAGTCAGCACAGCAGGCGATGAATGTTGCCGCCAAACAATGGCAAGCACACCAAAACGCCTCCATTTGCACGAAATGCAGCGAGTTCCGCACGAAATGCGGCAGGAGAATTGACCTAACGACAGTCGGGGGTGGTGCCGCTTCTCGATGCTTTGAAGGCGGCGAGCTCAGACCGAAAGCCTGTCAGCCTCGACCGACTGACAGGCACCGTACGCCTGATCGGCGTATCCAGTTCGACCGCGCCCGAGTCACCGGTCTTCTTGATGCGGACAACGAAGAAGAGGTTCACGATATAGCTGCGATGGACCCGGGAAAAAATCGTCTCGGGCAGGCGTGCTGCGATGTCGGAGATCGACAGTGGGCAGAAAAGGTCGTCACGACCGTTGAAGATATAGGTGTAATGCGCGTTGGAATGAACCGAAACGATGTCATCTGCTGCAATGTGAAAACGCTTGCCGTTCCTTTCGATCGGCAGCAGGAGATCGTCTGCGGACAGAATTGGGGCAGGCGACGCAGCGACTGCGGCCACCATCGGGCCGGGTTCGGTCGCGGTCTGCATGAGGTGCTGCTCGGCCGGATTTAGCGAGATCGTTGGGGTAATGTCCGATTGGGGGCCTTCCTGTGGGCGCGCGTCTGGCACAGCATGTGCCGCGTTCCAGGCGTTCTCGCCGCGCGTATCTTTCGGCTCTGTTGGGACCAGCGCCAGCATGAACACGGCCGAGATGCTACAGGCGACCACGCTCACAATGGCTGCCAGTATGTCGCCGGACATCAAGGATGTCGTGTTTGCCACCTCTGCAGCGGCCAGATGCAGTGTCGTTCCTGCCATCGCCATATAGTGCATACCCGATACTGCGCAGCCGAGCACCACGGCACAGAGAAACAGTGGCGGTCGCCTGTCGGCGGAAAAGGCGAGCCAGAGCGCAAGGCCGGACGCAGCGATGGCAATCGCTATACTGGCCAGAGCGTAGGCGGGATCGTGCGTGAGATGAAATACCGAATGCACGGCCGTCATGCCGACATAGTGCATTGTGGTGATGCCAATGCCCATGAGCACTGCGGCGATCACCAGCAGGCGTTGCGATCGCAGGCTCGCAAGGTAGATCGCGACGCCCGTGACAAGACAGCAAATGAGGAATGAGAGAAGCGTGGGTACGACGGCATAGTCGATCGCGACGGCGGTGGTGATCGCCAGCATGCCGATGAAATGCATGCTCCAGATGCCGACTGAGAGCGTCATCGCCGAGCCTGCGATCAGGAGGCGGCGTCGGTTGGCAAAGGCGGCTGGTATGAGAAGCGCGAGACTGATGCCGACGTATCCCGCCTGGATTGCCACCACCACTGAAAGGGCGACGAGGACCGGGCTATAGCTGAACGATGTGGTGAGTTCCGTCATAGCTGTCTTTGCAACCTTCGGACATTCCTATGCATCGCTCATGCGATGGCACGAGCGATCGATACTGCGGCTTTCACTGATCTGCGTTCGGCTCGCCTCCCAGCCTCCTGGCCTCACACTATCCACACGCCGGACAACTTGTCGAGCCAGATGGCAGTGGTTGACCGAAACGCGGGTCACCTTTTGAACATCAGGATCATGAGGTCTGCGCAACACTGACCCCAGGTTCTCGCGGCAACGTCACGGCTTCAAGCTTGGACTCACGGGGTGAGTATTCATCTTTGAATTCCTGCTCTCCGGGTTCAGCAGGAACGCTTTAGCCCGATTTCCATGAAACCGGCAGCGGGCCAGTATGATGGCACTCGTGGTCGCTCTTTCATCACTCCCGCCACAGCACTCGCACGGCCAGAGTGGCGGCGGAGGTCCGCTTCTCAACAGCGAGTTTGTTGAAGATCTGCTCCATGTGCTTGTTTACGGTGCGCGGTGACATGTCCAGGATATCTGCAATTTCCTTGTTTGACTTTCCGTGGGCCACCCATAGGAGAACCTCCGCCTCACGCAGTGTCACGCCGAAGGCCCTTGCAAGCTGTTCCTCGTCGGCGCCGCGACGACGGTCGACAAGCCGCAGCAAAATCTCGTCGTCCCCGCTGTCCGAAAGGCGCCGAAACTCAATGTCGTGGCCAAGCCGCGCGTAATGAAAGACGTTCGGATTGCCGCCAACATCATTGCAAGCGCCGTCCGCCAGCCAGGAGAGGATCTCGAGCGGCAGATAGCTGTTGGTGTCTGCCCTTATGCCAACCTTGGCCAAGAGATCCGATGCCTGGGGTGTCGACCAGGCGATCAGCCCGTTCGTGTCGCAAGCGACAATCCAGCGACCCGTAGAATTGAGAGCATGACGGGCCGACCGCGCGCGCTTAGAATTGCTCAGATGGACACGCATGCGGGCAAAGAGCTGATCGAGCCGGATCGGCTTGACGACAAAGTCGACGCCGCCTGATGCAAGCGCCTTCACGACATGCTCATTCTCGTTATACCCGGTCATGAAGATTACCGGCAGGTCTTCGAAGCCGCGGGCCGCCTTCAGAATCCTGCAGGTCTCGAAACCGTCCAGTCCAGGCATCATCGCGTCCATCAAGACGATGTCAGGCACTTTGAAATTGGCCATGGAAATGGCTGATCTTCCGCTGCTTGAGGTGTGCACCTCAAGGCCCTCAAGGCTGAGGGCGTCCGAGAGCATGGCGAGCGCCTCGCTGGAATCGTCTACAATCAGAACACGGTTGCCATCGAATGCGTCAGGCATGGCTCTTGGTATCCTCAATAATCGCCAGGAACTCGCGGAGGCGATAGTTCGTGGCCAGTTGGCGCATATGCCTGCAGAAGCGCTCTGTTCCAGGGGTGGAGATTTCCAGATCGTTGAGCATCGCTTCTATCGAACGGACGAAGCCTGTCTCGCCCAGCGTTTTGAGCTGCTGTAGCTTGCGCGGCTCGGGCAGTTCCTCCAGCGTGAAAGAAGGTCGTTGGGAAGCCTCGACGTGAACGCCGTCATCGAGAATCCATGTCAGCGGAATGAGGGTCGCCAGACGTTCGAACAGTCCTTCGAAATTGAAGGGCTTGATCAGGTAGGAATCAAAGAGCGGGGCATATTCGGGCTTGGTGCGTTCGTTTCCGGCATCGGCCGACAGGATCAGGATGGGAAGATCCCGGCCGTAACGTTGGCGGATGCGCTTGGCCACGTCCCACCCGGACATGCTGGGCATCGCAAGATCGAGAATGACAATATCCGGGCGATGGAGAGCGAGCGTGGAGAGGCAGGCCGGACCATCATTCACCGTTACCACCGAGAAACCGAGCGGGGTCAGAACCTCCTCCATCAGCGCCCGCTGGGTTGTATCGTCATCGGCTATCAGGATCATCCGGCGGCGTCCCTCATAGCCGGCGACGGCCAGAGCCGGCGCCACCATGTCCTCAGGCCTTTGCGCCTCGGAGAGCATCAGCCGGATGGTGAACTGCGTGCCCTTACCCGGGCGGCTTGCGAGCTTCAGGTCTCCGCCCATGATCTCGACCAACAGTCTCGTGATCGTGAGCCCAAGCCCCGTTCCTGGGGGCTGGGTCTGGCCGTGTGGTTGCTCCGCGCGTTCGAACGGCAGGAAGATCCGCTCCAGATCCTGCTGCTTGATGCCGACGCCGGTATCCTCGATTTCAAAGGTGGCCACTTGGCCGCGATAGGATAGCGTGAAGCAGACCTGCCCGCGATGGGTGAACTTGATGGCGTTTGAGAGCATGTTGATCAGCACCTGTCGCAGGCGCTTCTCGTCGGCGAACACATAATCCGGGATGGGGGAGGTGGCGCGGAACTCGAAGCCAATACCCTTGGCCTGGGCTTGCAGGCTGAACATATCGACAATCTGGTCGAGGAACGGACCGAGCGCGATTTTGTGGCGGTAGATCTCAAATTTGCCGGCCTCGATCTTGGAGATATCAAGCAACCCCTCGATCATGTCGGCGAGATGCTCTCCGCTGCGCTTGATGGTCCGGGCGGCATTGTGGACGATGTTCGGCATGCCCTGCTGACGCTCAAGCACCTGAGCATAACCCAGGATCGCGGTCAGCGGCGTGCGTAGTTCGTGGCTGAGGCCAACAACATATTTGCTCTTGGCAAGATTGGCCGATTCCGCCGCCTCCTTCGCCTTCTGCAGCAGCCGGTCGGTTTCTTCATGCGCCCGGATTTCGTCCATGAGCAAGCGGGTGTGGCGACTGGCCTCTTCCTCTGCGAAGTCACGGCTCTCCTGTGCCAGAACGAAAAGCCAGGTGACGATGCCGGCCAGGATGAAGAGGATGATGTAGAGCTTCCAGAGCTCGAAACCGATCAGTTCCGCAGCATCCGGATATTCGATCGTGCTCTGGAAGTGGATGAGCCAGAAGACGCTGCCCATAAAGGCGTTCACAACTGAGAAAAGCGCCAGATAGCGCATCACGCTGCCGTTCACCGCCTCGGCCACTCCGGCCGGCAGCCAGGACTGGGCAAGTGACTTCGCCTGCTGGCTGAACCGCGCATCGGACTTGCAAATGTCGTGGCATCGTGCGTCCAGTGAGCAGCAAAGTGAGCAGATCGGTCCCGAATAGGCTGGGCAATGCGCCATGTCCTCCCGGTCGAACTTCAGTTCGCAGATCGAACATCCGGTATGCCCCTGGGCGTCGGCCTCAACGCAGCTCGTTCTGGCGATGTAGTAGCGCCCGCCCGTCGCCTTCGCAATCAAGGGTACGAGCAGGAACGGCAAAGCGAGTGCGACGTAGACATAAATCTTGGTGGCGAGCTCACCCATCAGCCCGCCATAGGCGGCGAAGGCCGCGAGCACGGCGATCGTCATCGAGCCGAAGCCAACCGGATTGATATCGTAGAGATGGGCACGCTTGAATTCGATGATCGGCGGCGACAGGCCGAGAGGCTTTGCGATCATCAGGTCGGCGGCGATCGAGGCGGTCCAGGCGATCGCAACAATAGAATAGAGGCCGAGCACGGTCTCCAGCGCCTTGTAGATGCCGAATTCCATCAGCAGCAGGCCGATCAGCACGTTGAACACGAGCCAGACCACACGGCCCGGATGGCTGTGTGTCAGGCGCGAGAAGAAGTTCGACCAGGCGATGGAGCCTGCATAGGTGTTCGTGACATTGATCTTGACCTGGCAGATCACAACAAAGATGCCGGTGACGCCGAGCGCAAATTCGGGTGAGCCCAGCATTTGGCTGAACACGGTCAGATACATCTGCGTCGGGTCGGATGCATCCTCGAATGCAACCCCATTGCGGAAGGCGTAAAAGGCGAGGAAGGAGCCGGCCAGAATCTTCAGGCCGCCGATCACGATCCAGCCAGGACCTGCACTGAGAAGAGCGACCCACCACTGGATTCGGTTCTTTTCGGTTTTACGTGGCAGGAAGCGGAGATAGTCCACCTGCTCGCCGATCTGTGCGGCCAGAGAGAAGACCACGGCCGAGCAGAGACCAAAAAGCGCAACATCGAAGCTGTGGTCCATCGGGCCGAGGAGCCCGGTGTAACCGGTCCAGTCCCGCACCGGCTGCAGCCCCTGAGATGCTATGAAGACAAAGGGAGCAAGCTGTAGCACCACCCAGAAGGGCTGCGACCAGGCTTGAAACCGGCTGATGAACGTCACGCCGTGGGTGACCAGCGGAATGATCGCGACTGCACTGACGATATAGCCGATCGAGAGCGGCAGTCCTGTAATCAACTCCAGCGCTTTGGCGATGATGGCGGCCTCAATGGCGAAGAAGAGGAAGGTGAAGCAGGCATAGATCAGCGAGGTGACCGTGGAGCCGAGATAGCCGAAACCGGCACCACGGGTGAGCAGATCGATATCCACCCCGTAACGGGCGGCGCTGTAGGCGATCGGAATGCCGATCACCAGCATGACCGAGCATGCGACCAGAATCGCAAGCGTTGCATTGGTGAAGCCGTAGCTCAGGGTTATAGCCCCCCCGATCGCCTCCAGCGCCAGGAATGAAATGGCGCCTAGTGCCGTATTGGCGATCCGCCCCGGCGAGAAGCGACGCACCTCGTGTGCGGTGAAGCGGAGGGCATAATCCTCCAAGGTCTGGTTGGCGACCCACTTGTTGTAGGTCCGCCGAATTCTGGGAATCCGCTCGGCCTGGTTCAATTCATCCCCCTGCGACCGGCGACGGCCGGTCGCGCGCTGTACGCCCTCTCGCGAAGCAATTCTCGTACCAGTCAAAGAACGAGCGTTTTCATAACCCTACAAAAGACGGATGCGGGTCAAATGGACGGGTAGCGCAGGTCCTTGGTTTCTCTTTGTTTCTCGGTCGGATTGCCTCAACTGGATACGACCTTAAGGGACAAAGACCCGGGTGGGTATACGTCAAACGCTCCATTGTTGCGTTGCACCAATTGCGACGAGGTTACCTCCAGTTGGCCGGTTCCCTCGCTGCTGGCCCTGCTGCAACCCTCCACAACGACGAAGAGGCACGCCATGTCTGACGACCCCAAAATCCCACCGCTGAGCATCAGTCGCCGAGCCCTGCTTGCAGGCGTGGCATCGATCCCGCTGTTGACGGCGCTGAGCACGCCGATCTTCGCGCAGGACACATCCACTGCAGTCGTCAATGCCACTGGCCTGGCTGTGACCGACGACACCGTGAAAGTGGGCATCCTGCATTCTGTTACCGGCACCATGGCGATTTCCGAGACCGGCTCGGTTCAAGCTGAAAAGCTCGCCATCGAACAGATCAATGCCAGTGGCGGCATTCTTGGTCGCAAGATCGAGGTGATCCAGGAAGACGGTGCCTCCGACTGGCCGACCTTCGCCGAAAAGGCGAAGAAGCTGCTCGTTGAGGACAAGGTCGCGGCCGTCTTCGGTTGCTGGACCTCGGCTTCGCGCAAGGCTGTTCTGCCCGTCTTCGAGCAGTATAACGGCATGCTTTACTATCCGACATTCTACGAAGGGCTCGAGCAGTCGCCCAACGTCATTTACACCGGTCAGGAAGCAACCCAGCAGATTCTCGCTGGCATTGACTGGGTGGTAAAGGAGAAGGGCGCAAAGAGCTTCTATCTGCTCGGCTCTGACTATATCTGGCCGCGCACGTCCAACAAGATCGCCCGCAAGCACATCGAGAAACTCGGCCTCGAAGTTGTCGGCGAGGAATACTACCCGCTCGGGCATACCCAGTTCAATTCGGTGATCAACAAGATCAAGCTGAAGAAGCCCGATGTCATCTATGCCATCGTCGTCGGTGGCTCGAACGTTGCGTTCTACAAGCAGCTGAAGGCTGCCGGCATTGATATGACCAAGGAGAAGCCGCTGCTTCTCACGATCTCGGTCACTGAGGACGAGATCCTCGGCATTGGCGGCGAGAACATGGTGGGCGCCTATGCCGCCATGAAATACTTCCAGAGCCTGCCGAACGACAACAACACGTCCTTTGTCGCCGAGTTCAAGAAGATGTGGGGCGACGACATCGTCATCGGCGACGTCACCCAGGCCGCCTATCTCGGCCCTTGGCTGTGGAAGGCGGCGGTGGAGAAGGCTGGTTCCTTCGACATCGACAAGGTGCGCGCCGCTTCGCCTGGCATCGAACTGACGACGGCACCGGAAGGCTATGTGAAGGTCCACGAGAACCACCACCTTTGGTCCAAGACCCGCATCGGGCACGCCCGTGCCGACGGCCAGTACGACGTCGTCTACGAGACGACGGACCTGATGGAGCCGGACCCGTTCCCGGAAGGCTATCAATAAGCATTGTTCCCCGCCTGGAGGGCCGGCACAGGCCGGCCCCCTTTTTCCCGAACGTTTTCGAGGGCATGCGAGGTGACGCAATGATCGGCGAATATACCTATAGTGAATTCTTCTCGATCCTGGCCATGCAGGGTTTTGCAGGGTTGATCCTGTTTTCCGTCTTCGTGCTGATGGCGCTCGGTCTTGCCATCATCTTCGGACAGATGGGGGTAATAAACATGGCGCATGGGGAGTTCATGATCCTTGGCGCCTATGTCACCTATCTCGTCTCCACTTTGGTGACTGCCTATCTGCCCGCGCTTTTCCCCTTCTACTTCTTCGTTGCCATGGCGCTCGCTTTCGCCGCCTCTTTTTCGCTTGGCGTGTTCGTGGAATGGGCGCTGATCCGCCATCTCTACCGCCGCCCTCTGGACACGCTGCTCGCCACCTGGGGCCTATCGCTCGTCCTGCAGCAACTCTATCGCTCGGTCTTCGGTGCCCGAGAGGTCGGCGTGACCCTGCCCGACTGGATGATGGGCTCCGTTGCCGTCAGTGACACGATCGAGGTGCCGCTCAACGGTCTCTTCGTCATGGCCCTTACCCTGATCATCGCGGGCGCCGTCTATTTCCTTATGTATCGCTCCTCCTGGGGCAAGCGGGTGCGCGCCGTGGTGCAGAACCGCGTCATGGCCGGTGCCGTCGGTATCAATACCAAGAAAGTCGATCGCATGACCTTCGGTCTCGGTTGCGGCATCGCCGGCATTGCCGGTTCTGCCTTTACCATGATCGGCTCGACCGGTCCGACCGCCGGACAGCTGTACATCGTCGATACCTTCCTTGTTGTCGTCTTTGGCGGTGCAGGCAGCTTGATCGGCACCATCGCCTCGGCCTTCACCATCTCCCAGGCCCAGTCAACGATGGAATTCTTCCTCAGCGGCTCCATGGCCAAGGTCCTGACGCTGCTGACCGTCGTCGGCATCCTGATGCTGCGCCCGCAAGGCCTCTTCTCCCTCAACATCCGCCGCTAAGGAGACCTCCCATGCCTGCTGTCGGCTTTCTCTTTACCCGCAAGGAATGGCTCTACTTTGCTATCCTGGCCGCGCTGCTCCTCGTCGTTCTGCCCCTTGGCTTCGACATCTTCCGGCTCAATCTGATCGGCAAGTATCTGACCTATGCCTTCGTTGCCGTCGGCCTCGTGCTTCTGTGGGGCAATGGCGGCATCCTCAGCCTCGGTCAGGGGATCTTCTTCGGCCTCGGCGGCTACTGCATGGCCATGTTCCTGAAGCTTGAGGCCTCCACGCCTGAAGCGACGAAGATCCAATCGACGCCGGGTATTCCCGACTTCATGGATTGGAACCAGATCACTGCGCTGCCATCGTGGTGGGCGCCCTTCTATTCCTTCTCCTTCACGCTTGTGGCCATCATCCTGGTGCCATCGGTTTTCGCCTTCATCATCGGGGCGGCCATGTTCAAGCGACGGGTCGGTGGAGTCTATTTCGCCATCATCACCCAGGCCGTTGCCGCGATCCTCACCATCTTGATCATCGGCCAGCAGGGCTATACCGGCGGTGTCAACGGGATCACCGATCTCAGGACTTTGCTCGGCTGGGATATTCGTACCGACGAGGCAAAGCTGATCCTCTACTTCGTCAACGCCGTGCTGTTGATCGGCGTGCTGCTGCTCGCCCAGGCGGTCCGCATCTCGAAATTCGGCCGGCTGCTGATTGCCATGCGTGACCGCGAGGACCGGGTTCGCTTCTCCGGCTATGACGTTGCCAATTTCAAGATCTTCATCTTTTGCCTGGCCGCCGCGATGTCGGCCATCGGTGGTGCGATGTTCACGCTGCAGGTCGGCTTCATGTCGCCGTCCTTCGTCGGCATCGTGCCATCCATCGAGATGGTGATCTTTGCGGCCGTTGGCGGACGCCTGTCGCTGTTCGGGGCGATCTATGGCGCGCTTCTCGTCAATGCCGCCAAGACGACCTTTTCCGAGAGCTTCCCCGAGCTGTGGCTGTTCGCCATGGGCGGTCTGTTCATCGCTGTCGTCATGGCCTTCCCCTACGGCCTGGCGGGCCTCGTCAAGGACCATGTCGAGCCCTTCTTCGCACGTCGGATGCCTGGCTTCCTGAAACGCGCGCCGCTGACGCAGCCGCAAGCAGCCGAATGATGGAGGCGATCATGCAAGTTGCTGCCCAGCCCGCCCGAGACTTCATCCTCAGCATTGATGCGCTCACCGTGTCATTCGACGGCTTCAAGGCGGTGAACGATCTCTCGCTCTATGTCGATGAGAACGAGATCCGGGTGATCATCGGCCCGAACGGGGCCGGCAAGACCACGGTCCTCGACCTCATCTGCGGGAGAACCAAGGCGACTTCCGGTTCCATCCGGTTCGATGGCCGTGAGCTCACCCGGATGCGCGAGCACGAGATCGTGCATGCCGGCGTCGGTCGAAAATTTCAGAACCCATCGATCTACGAAGATCTCACCGTCTTCGAGAACCTCGAACTCTCCTTTCCCCGAGGACGCTCCGTCTTCGGCGCGCTCACATTCCGACGCGACCGCGAGGTGATCGAGCGGGTCGAGGAAGTGGCCGAACTGATCTTCCTCAAGGATCACCTGAATACCGACGCGGCGATCCTCAGCCATGGCCAAAAGCAGTGGCTGGAGATCGGGATGCTGCTGATCCAGAAGCCACGGCTTCTGATGCTCGACGAGCCGGTCGCCGGCATGAGTGTGGCCGAACGCATCAAGACGGCAGAGCTCCTCAACACGATCACGAAGAACCAGTCGGTCATCGTCATCGAGCACGACATGAAGTTCGTCGAGGACATCGCCCACCGCGTCACCGTGCTGCACCAGGGCAAGGTCCTGTCGGAAGGCAGCATGGAGCGCGTCAAGAACGACCCCCGGGTCGTCGAAGTCTATCTCGGTCACTAGGAGATCGTCATGCTGTCTGTCGAAAAACTGAAGGTCAGTTATGGCCAGAGCGAGGTCATTCACGGTCTGTCCTTT
The DNA here is from genome assembly GCF_042466255.1 of Rhizobium sp. R86522. Lineage (NCBI taxonomy): Bacteria > Pseudomonadati > Pseudomonadota > Alphaproteobacteria > Hyphomicrobiales > Rhizobiaceae > Rhizobium > Rhizobium sp. R86522. Next base: position 1,601,079 of record NZ_JAXHBX010000001.1, on the reverse strand, counting down.
GACGTCAAACCCGCCGAGATCGTTGCGATCATGGGTCGCAACGGTATGGGCAAGACGACGCTGATGAAGTCGCTGATGGGGGTCGTTCCCTCCGCCGCCGGATCGATCCGGATCGGCGAGACCCCGGTCGAGCGGCTCGAAAGCTACGAACGTGTGGCCAAAGGGCTCGCCTATGTGCCGCAGGGGCGGATGATCTTCTCCACACTCACCGTCCAGGAAAACATCGAGACCGGGCTCACTGTTACTGGCGAAAAGTCCGTGCCGGGGCAGATCTACGAGCTTTTCCCCGTCCTGCTCGAGATGAAGGGGCGGCGCGGCGGCAATCTCTCCGGCGGCCAGCAGCAACAGCTGGCGATCGCCCGCGCGCTTGCGTCGAAGCCGAAGGTGCTGCTGCTCGACGAGCCGACCGAAGGCATTCAGCCGTCGATCATCAAGGAGATGGCGCGAACGCTCTGCCGGATCCGCGACGAGATCGGTCTTTCCATCGTCGTCTCTGAACAGGTGTTGAGCTTTGCGCTCGACATGGCCGACCGGGTGCTGGTGATCGAAAAGGGCGAGATCGTCCATGAGGCGCCGCGCGCCGGTATCGACGAGGCGCGCGTCTCCAGCTTCCTCTCCGTCTGACCCACCAAACCAAGTCGCTTCACACCCAAGGAAGGAGCCAAGCCATGCCCGATACACTGATCAAGGTTGATCTTAACGAGTCGCCCTATACCAACGAGAAGATCCACAACCGCTGGCACCCTGATATTCCGATGGCCTGCTGGGTCGAGCCGGGCGACGACTTCCGGGTCGAGACCTATGACTGGACCGGCGGCCAGATCAAGAATGACGACGATGCCGCTGATGTGCGCGATGTGGACCTCAGCCAGGTGCATTTCCTGTCCGGGCCGATCGGCGTCAAGGGCGCCCAGCCCGGCGACCTGCTGGTCGTCGACATTCTCGACATTGGAGCCTTCGACAACAGTCTCTGGGGTTTCAACGGCTTCTTTTCCAAGAAGAACGGTGGTGGCTTCCTGACCGAGCACTTCCCCGAGGCGCAAAAGTCTATCTGGGATTTCCACGGCATGTTCACTTCCTCGCGCCACGTGCCAGGCGTCAAATATGCCGGGCTCATCCATCCAGGCCTGATCGGCTGCCTGCCGGATCACAAGATGCTTGAGATGTGGAACAGCCGGGAAAAGGCGCTGTTCGACACGGATCCCGGTCGTGTTCCACCGCTCGCCGCCCTGCCGGATGGTGGTTCGACCGCCCATATGGGCAGCCTCAAGGGGGAGGGGCGCGACAAGGCCGCAGCCGAAGGTGCGCGCACCGTGCCGCCGCGCGAGCATGGCGGTAATTGCGACATCAAGGACCTGTCGCGCGGTTCGAAGATCTATTTCCCCGTCTATATCGACGGTGCGGGTCTTTCGATGGGCGACCTGCATTTCAGCCAGGGCGACGGCGAGATCACCTTCTGCGGTGCGATCGAAATGGCCGGCTGGCTGCATATCAAGGTCTCGCTGATCAAGGACGGCATGGCCAAATACGGGATCAAGAACCCGATCTTCCGGCCGTCACCGATCACGCCGAAATACGACGACTACCTGATCTTCGAGGGCATCTCCGTCGATGAGGGCGGCAAGCAGCACTACCTCGACGTCCACATCGCCTATCGCCAGGCCTGCCTGAACGCGATCGAATACATGACCAAGTTCGGTTACACCCGGGCGCAAGCCTATGCGATCCTCGGCACAGCCCCGGTCCAGGGTCACATCTCGGGCGTCGTCGACATCCCAAATGCCTGCGCGACGCTCTGGCTCCCGCTCGACATCTTCGAATTCGACATGAAGCCCGGTTCCGATGGGCCGAAGAAGTTCCTCGACGGCAAGATCGACGTACCGCTAGCCCGCGACCTGTAAGGTGGAAGGGGAGGGCGTCGATGGACCATCCGCGCCCTCCGCACCTTTCTGCAGCCCCCTGATGGAGAGACAGAGCATGCCGAACTACGACTACAACTGCACGGACTGTGGCGGATTCACTCAGAACCGCCCAATGGCGATGTCCGGTGATCCTTGCGACTGCCCAAATTGCGGCGCGGCCTCGCCGAGGGCCTTCTTCTCGACCCCCTTCTTCGCATTGATGGACAATGCGACCCGCAGTGCGATCGGCACCAACGAGCGATCTGCCCATGAGCCGAAGACATCGAAGTCGCTTGGTCACGGCGCTGGATGTGTCTGCTGCAGTGGTGCACCGAAAAAATCCAAAACAATCTTTCGCGCCGATGGCGCAAAGACCTTTCCTTCCGCACGCCCCTGGATGATCAGTCACTGATGGCAGATCTGTTCACGAGGCAAGCGTCAACATGTTCTGGTCCTCGCCAGGCTCAAACCAAACTCATGGCCCGGCCACCGCCGCTCTAAGCGCTGCTTCGTCACCTTTCTCGGAAGGCCCGCGCGAATTGATCCTGAACAGGCTTCAGGAAGAACTGCAGGGGCGTTCGGCCATCCGTCATGATGAAGACTTCTACCTGCATTCCAGCGTCCAAGCGCAGAGGCGAGAGGCGCCCCGGCCGAAGCTTACAGAGCGTTGTCATCCCTTCGCTCCCCGCCCGCGTTTCACCTTCGGTGCCGCCTCGCGCCCGGCGCGGATTCGATGCCACTTCGCGTGACCAAGAGCACAGAATTCTCGGCGACCAAATTCGACGACGATCCAGCCAAAGCTGTTTCCGTGATCTGATCTTCAGCCTCTGAGATGTGAAAGCGCTTCATGTCCTTGGGAGATGCCCAAGGGATACTGCGACCGGTCCAGTGCGCCGCGCTTGATTTGTCGGGCGTGCCTCCGCCTTGCCAGGAACCAAGCTGGCTCAGAGTCGCCTCAACCCACCAACTCGGCAGTTCCCTCGTTCCGCCGCCTCCGGCAATTCGTCGCCCGTTGATCCGTTGAGGACCTTCAGCGGCTTCGGGAATGCCGTGTTTTCCTTGGTTTGGCGCCAAATGGTGGCGACACTTACCGCAATCGCAACGCAACGTCCTGAGCCGACAGGAAGCGCTCGTCTTCAACTCCGCCCTCGAAGCCGGGTTTCAACGTGCGGGCAGCTTTTGTGGAAGATGTTGCTTCGGGCGTTCCAGCTAGTGGCGCAGCCGAAGATGCCCGCACCTCCGTCCGCACTTCCTCGCAAGGTGAACTCGATTCGAGAAGATCCGTGGAAGAGGGGAGCGAGGGAGAGCTGCATTCAGACATGGAAGTCCCTTCTGAAGGACTGAGCACGTCTTGCGCAAAGGTTCTATGCCTATACCAGTGCGGTGTAATCGAATGTCATCGCATTTGGAAATTCTGAGTTTGCCCCGTGATCCACAAGTCTCCGCGTCGGTTTGACGTCAGTTGTGCGTGGCGGGCCAGAATTTTCGACCCACAAGAAAAAACAATGAATTCTGTATCTTGGTGAGAATAATGGCGGATGGGGTGGGATTCGAACCCACGGTACGGTCTCCCGCACGCCGGTTTTCAAGACCGGTTCCTTAAACCACTCGGACACCCATCCGGACGGCTGCGTTATGCGCAAAGCTGCAGGATTTGGCAAGGGTGTGCTCTAGCAAATTGTAAGGCATACGCGGGCGCCTTGGCTGGTGCTCAAAACCTGTTTTCGACAGTGCCGAGCGGCAACGAAGCGTTAACCATGCTCATCGAATCCGGAACGGAATGATCACTGAAATTGTGACTTTTCCCATTTTGGCCATTTTTGCACAGCCTTCATTGCGCGCAAGTGAGCGGAGGCATGGCGGCCTCTTGGACAGGGCGCAGATGATCAGCGTCCGCGATCTGAAGTGGGACACATGCATCTGACGACGCGCGGCCTCTTGGCCAATTCCCGGAAGTGGCTGGCGCTAACCCTGCTCTGTGCCTTTACCGCCTCCTGCTCGACCACCAAGGACACGGCTGAAAAGCCGAAGCGCTCGAAGGAATATTTCGCCGAGTCCGTTTATGGCGTGAAGGCGAGCCCGAGGGTTGTGGCGAGCGGTCCGATCCCGAAGGGCGGTGGCCGCTATATGGTCGGCAAGCCCTATGTGGTGAAGGGAAAGACCTTCGTGCCGAAGGAAAATCCGCGCTACGACAAGGTGGGTGTCGCGTCCTGGTATGGCGATGCCTTCCACGGCCGGCTGACCGCCAATGGCGAGCTCTACGACAAGGAACATCTGTCGGCCGCCCATCCGACACTGCCTCTGCCGAGTTATGCCCGTGTCACCAATCTCAACACCGGCAGCTCTGTCATCGTGCGAATCAATGATCGTGGACCGTTTCACAAGGGGCGCATCATCGATCTGTCGCGCAAGACGGCTGACATGCTCGACATGAAGCACAGCGGTACCGGTGAGGTGCGGGTGCAGTATATCGGGCCGGCACGCATGGACGGCCATGACATGCCCTATCTGATGGCCTCTTACATCCGCAAGGGCGAGCGCGGACCGGTCATCGATCCGGGCGGCCAGATCGCCTCCGGCGTGATGGTGGCGTCGAATGAGACCAATACGCCCGATTATCAGCCGCCAGTGGCCACGACCTACCAGACGGCGCTCGCAGGGCCGACACCGAGCGGCAATACGACGCCTCAGACGCTCGATGCGCAGCTGCTGATGCAGGCGGGCACGGCCGCCCCGGGTGCCGTGGTCTCAGGCGAAAGCTTCGCGGCCCTTCCGGACTTTGGGCCGATGCCGATGGCGCGTCCTCACCATATCGACGGTTACGACGGATCCGGCTACGCGGCAGCCTATGCACCGGAACGTCCGGAAGCTGGCGCGCTTGCCTTCGAGGCTATTCTCGTGCGCAATGACGGTCTCACCGAGCGTTCGATTCTCGCTTCGGTCGCAAAGGGCGGTATCACGCTCTCCAGCGGGCGCTGAACCCGCAGCGACCGTGCTGGAAAAGGCGCATCACTGTTGAGCCGGCCAGCCGAAGTGTGAACATGCGTCTTATCCTCTCCGCCTTCCTGCTGCTGGCATTGCTGTCACCAAACGGGTCCATCACGAGCACCGCACGGGCGCAAGCCGTTCCGACACCGCAGTTGATCGAAACCAAGTCTGCCCAGGCCTATCTGGTCGAGGCGTCGACCGGCACGGTTCTGCTCGCCAAGAACGAGCGACAGAGTTTTGCGCCGGCATCGCTTGCCAAGCTGATGACGCTGGAAGTGGTCTTCGATGCCCTCAAGAAGGGCGAAATCAGGCCGGAAACGAACTTTCCGGTCTCGGAATATGCCTGGCGGACAGGCGGCGCACCGTCCCGCACCTCAACGATGTTCGCGGCCGTGAAAAGCCAGGTTCCGGTCGCCGATCTGATCAGGGGCATCGCGGTGCAGACCGCCAATGACGGCTGCCTGATCATCGCTGAGGGCATGGCTGGCTCGGAGGCGAAGTTCGTCGAGCGGATGAATGCGCGGGCGGCCGAACTCGGACTTGTCGAAAGCCGTTTCGGCAATGCCACCGGTTTGCCGCATCCAGACAACCGGTCGACCCTTTATGACCTGGTGAAGCTCTCGCGCCATCTGGTCGCAACCTATCCCGATCTCTACCAGACCTTCGGCCTGCCGGAATTCGAGTGGAACAAGATCCTGCAGCGCAACCGCAATCCGCTTCTGTCGTTCGGCGCCGATGGGCTTGGGACCGGCTTTGCCGAAGGCAGCGGCTTTGCCATCGTCGCCTCGATCGAGCGCGACGGGCGACGGCTGTTTCTGGGGCTGAGCGGCGTTGCAACCGACAAGGAGCGGACGGAAGAGGCAAGACGTTTGCTGAACTGGGGTTTTGACAGCTTCGAGATGCGCACCCTGTTCCAGACCGGCGAGATCATCGGTGAGGCGAGCATCTATGGCGGGGCGCAGTCCAAGGTCCCGCTGGTCGCCGCGCAGCCAGTGGAAGTTTATGTCCCCGTCAACAATCCGGAACGTCTGCAGGCACGCATCGTCTATCGCTGGCCGCTCAATCCGCCGGTTGCAGCCGACGCCGCGATCGCTACGCTCAATGTCTTCTCAGGCGATCGACCGCTGGTCAGCGTGCCCTTGAAGAGTGCCGAAGCCGTCGAAGTCGGAACGCTCAGTCAGCGGGCCTGGGATGCCTTGATAGAGCTCCTGCTTTTCTGGATCTGACGGAAAATTTGGAGCCTCCAGGTCATCAGCGGTTTCGCAGGCTGCCATCTTGGTTTAGAGCCGTAGGAAAGCCCGAGGGGCTGGTTCTGAAACGCTTCAGGCGGGAAGTAGCAAGGCATTGACGACGGCGCGCGGATTGTTCGTGAGTTTCGAGGGAGGCGAGGGGGCCGGGAAATCGACCCAGATCCGCCTGCTGGCCGAGAACCTGCGCGCGAAGGGCCACACGGTCGTCACCACACGCGAGCCGGGCGGATCGCCGGGTGCTGAAGCCCTCCGCCATGTGCTCCTGTCCGGCGCCGCCGAGGCCTTCGGAGTGCGCATGGAAGCGCTCTTGTTTGCCGCCGCCCGTGCCGATCATCTGGATTGCGTGATCCGGCCGGCGCTCGCCCGCGGCGATATCGTGCTCTGCGACCGCTTTGTCAATTCCTCCCGCGTCTATCAGGGTGTCACCGGCAATATCGAGCCGCCGCTTATGGCGGCCCTTGAGCGCGTTTCGATCGGCACCACCATGCCCGATGTAACGCTGGTGCTGGACTTGTCAGCCGATGTCGGCCTCCAGCGCGCCCGCAAACGGGCAGGGGAGGAGGCGGCACCTGCTGCCCCCGATCGCTTCGAAAAGGAAAAGCTCGAGATCCACGAGAAGCGCAGGCAGGGCTTCCTCGATATTGCCAGCCGTGAACCGGAACGCTGCCGCGTGATCGATGCGTCGCTCGACCAGACTAGGATCGCCAGCGGTATACTGTCGGAGGTATTGCAGGTCATAACGCGCAAGGCGGCGACGCCCGGCGACGGCGGACAGGCGGCACGCTCATGAGCGAGGAGAGGGCGGGGCTTCTTGACGGGGCGATTGCACCCGTCAGCAATCGGCATCTCTTCGGTCACGAAGCCGCAGAGGCGTTCTTGGCGCGCAGCTACCGTTCGGGCAAGGGGCACCACGCCGTGCTGATCGAGGGGCCGGAAGGCATCGGCAAGGCAACGCTTGCCTTCCGTTTCGCCAACCACATCCTGCGCCATCCTGATCCGGCAAGCGCACCGGAGGTGATTTCTGATCCGGATCCCGAGCATCCGGTCACCCGCCAGCTCGCTTCCGGGGCAAGTCACAACCTTCTGCACCTTTCGCGGCCGGTCGATGAAAAGACCGGACGGGTCAAAACCGCGATCACCGTCGACGAGGTCCGCAAGGCCGGACATTTCTTCGCCCAGACCTCGGGCACCGGAAACTGGCGCATCGTGATCATCGACCCGGCCGACGACCTCAACCGCAACGCGGCGAATGCGATTCTGAAGATCCTCGAAGAGCCGCCAAAGCGGGCAATGTTCCTGGTGCTCTCCCATGCCCCAGGCAAGCTTTTGCCGACCATTCGCTCGCGTTGCCTGCCGCTCCGGCTGCACGAACTGCCACCTCAGGCGATGGATCAGGCGCTCGGACAACTGGGTCTCACGATCCCGGCCGAAAAGCGCGAAGCCGTGCTGACGCTCGCCAAGGGCAGCGTCGCCCGCGCGTTGAAGCTCGTCAATTACGGTGGCGCCGACATTCTCGACGCCTTTGAGCAGATGCTTTCTGCATCCGGCCCCGCGCAGCGCAAGATGATGTTCAAGATCGCCGATGCGCTCTCGGGCAAGGACAGCGAGGTCGCCTTCGGCTTCTTCGTTGAACATCTGGGCGACCACCTGGCCGAAACCGCGAGAAGCCTCGCGCTGACGGGCGATCTCTCAGGCGCCGAGCACTATGCGCGGCTTTCGTCTGTCATCAATCAGCAGCTCGGCATTGCCGCGGCCTACAATCTCGATCGCAAGCAGACCATGCTCGACGTGCTCGCGGCGATCGTGCGCTGACGGGCGCGATTACCCGTCTTCATGGCGCTGCAGCAAAACGGATGTTCCTAAAGCCTGAGGAATGTTTTAAGAGCGTTCGACCCCATTTGTTTTCGCTGTTCATGGCAGGCCGCTGCGCGCCGCCATGGTCAGGCGCCGAGACAACAGCACACGACAATCGCAACCGACGAAAAGACAACAAGAAGCCATGAGCGATCCCTTCTACATCACGACTGCCATCTCCTATCCGAACGGCAAGCCGCATATCGGCCATGCCTATGAGCTGATCGCGACCGACGCCATGGCGCGGTTTCAGCGGCTCGACGGCCGGGATGTGTTCTTCCTGACGGGCACGGATGAACACGGGCAGAAGATGCAGCAGACGGCACGCGCCGAGGGCATTTCGCCGGAAGAGCTTGCCGAGCGCAATTCCAACGAATTCCGCGAAATGGGCAAGTTGCTCAATTCCTCGAATGATGACTTCATCCGCACGACCGAAAAGCGCCATCACGAGACGGTGCAGGAAGTCTGGCGCCGGATGGAGAAGAACGGCGACATCTACAAGGGCGGCTATGCCGGCTGGTATTCGGTGCGCGACGAGGCCTATTACCAGGAAGAGGAAACCGAAGTGCGGCCCGATGGCGTGCGCTACGGTCCCCAGGGCACGCCAGTCGAATGGGTGGAAGAGGAAAGCTACTTCTTCAAGCTCTCGTCCTATGAAGACAAGCTTCTCAAGCTCTACGAGGACCAGCCTGATTTCATCGGTCCGAACGAGCGCCGCAACGAGGTGACTTCCTTCGTCAAGTCGGGTCTGAAGGACCTGTCGATCTCGCGCACCACCTTCGACTGGGGCATTAAGGTGCCCGGTGATGACAAACATGTCATGTACGTCTGGGTCGATGCGCTCACCAATTACATCACAGCCACCGGTTATGTCGAAGACGAAAACGGCCCGCGCGCCAAATACTGGCCGGCCGACGTGCATATCATCGGCAAGGACATCATCCGCTTCCACGCCGTCTACTGGCCGGCCTTCCTGATGTCGGCGGGTCTGCCTTTGCCCCGCCGAGTTTATGCCCACGGCTTCCTGCTCAACAAGGGCGAGAAGATGTCGAAGTCGCTCGGCAATGTCGTCGATCCGGTGAACCTCGTGAACCATTTCGGCCTCGACCAGGTCCGCTACTTCTTCCTGCGCGAAGTTTCCTTCGGTCAGGATGGCAGCTATTCGGAAGAGGGCATTGGGACACGCATCAATGCCGATCTCGCCAATGGCATCGGCAATCTGGCTTCCCGTTCGCTGTCGATGATCAACAAGAACTGCGAGGGCAGGGTGCCGACACCCGGTGCGCTGACGCCGGAAGACGAGGCGATCCTGAAGATCGCCGACGAGGCGATCGATATCTGCCGCGAAGAAATGGGCAAGCAGCAGATCCACAAGGCGGTCGCTGCCATCATCAACATCGTCAACGAGGCCGACCGCTATTTCGCGGCCCAGGCACCGTGGGTTCTGAAGAAGACCGACGAGGCGCGCATGGGCACGGTGCTTTATGTGACGGCGGACGTCGTGCGCCAGATCGCGGTCCTCTTCCAACCGATCATGCCGGAAACTTCGGCGAAGATCCTCGATCTGGTCGCCGTGGCTGAGGAAGACCGCGTCTTCGCCAAGCTCGGCGCTGCAGGACGTCTCCAGCCGGGCACGGAACTGCCGGCACCCTCGCCGGTCTATCCGCGCTACGTTGCCCCGGACGCGGGCAAGGCGTGAGACGATGTTGATCGATACCCATTGCCATCTGGATTTCGCCGATTTCGACGCTGAGCGTGACGAGCTTGTCACGCGCGCGCATCAGGCCGGCGTGAAACAGATGGTGACGATCTCGACGCGGGTTCGCAAGCTTCCGACGTTGCTGGCGCTCACCGAGCGTTACCCCAGCGTCTTCTGCTCGGTCGGTACGCATCCGAACAATGCCGGCGACGAGCTGGATGTGACGGCAGATGAACTGGTGGAACTTGCGGAAAGCCACGAGAAGATCGTGGCGATCGGCGAGGCTGGTCTCGACTATTTCTACGACACGCAGAAGCCCGAGGACCAGAAGACGGGCCTGATCCGCCATATCGAGGCGGCGCGGCGCACGGGCCTGCCACTCGTCATTCACAGCCGCAGCGCTGACGAAGATATGGCTGCCATCCTGACCGAGGAAACAGGGAAGGGCGCCTTCCCCTTCATTCTGCACTGCTTCTCGTCCGGCCAGGCGCTTGCCGATACCGGTGTGGCGCTCGGCGGTTACGTCTCCTTCTCCGGCATTGTGACCTTCCCGAAGTCGGAAGAGCTACGCGAGATCGTGAAAAGCGTGCCGATGGACCGGCTGCTGGTCGAGACAGACGCGCCGTATCTGGCGCCGAAGCGCTGGCGTGGAAAACGCAACGAACCGTCCTATGTGGTGAACACGGCCGAGGTTCTTGCCGAGGTCAAAGGCGTGAGCTACGCGGAGATGGCAGACGTGACGACAGAGAACGCCTTCCGCTGCTTCTCGAAGATGCCCAGGCTGGGCTGAGGGAACCCTGATGCAGGTCACGCGCCGGTTCACGCTGCTCGGTTGTTCCTCGTCTCCCGGCGTCCCCAGGATCAACGGCGACTGGGGCAATTGCGACCCTGAAAATCCGCGCAACCGGCGGACCCGCGCGTCCTTCCTGATCGAACAGATCGGACCCGATGGCGGCAAAACGACTGTCGTCGTTGATACCGGCCCGGATTTTCGCGAGCAGATGATCCGCGCCAAGGTCGAGCATCTCGATGCCGTCGTCTACAGCCATGCCCATGCGGATCATCTGCATGGCATCGACGATGTCAGAGGATATTTCATCACCCAGAAGAACCGGATCCCGATTTATGCGGAGCCAGCGACGATGGCCCGCATCGAGGAAGGTTTCGGCTATTGCCTGAAGACGCCGCCGGGCAGCAGCTATCCGCCGATCGTGGCGCCGGTCATTGTCGAGGACATGGACCAACCCATCGTCATAGATGGCGCCGGTGGTTCCATAATGCTTCTGCCGCTGGTCCAGCAGCATGGTGACATCATATCGCTCGGGTTTCGCATCGGTGATGTGGCGTATTGTTGCGATGTCTCCGACTTTCCCGAAGAGACGGTCGCCAAGCTCTCAGGGCTTGAGCTGCTTTACATCGACGCACTGCAGTACCGGCCGCATCCGAGCCATCTGTCGCTCGAACAGGCACTCGGCTGGATCGAGCGTCTGGCGCCCAAACATGCGGTGCTCACGCATATGCATACGCCGCTCGACTATGAAACCGTGATGGGTGAGACGCCGCCGCATGTCGAGCCAGGCTACGATCAGTTTGTCATGGAATTTGAATTGGATATCTGAGTTTCCTGAGAAGCTGAGTTTGCTGCGAGGCGGTGATATTCAATGCATTGTGACCGGACTAGGCCCCACTACAATGTGCACTTAAGTTCCATAATCTATCTTATGCGATCTTTGTTTGTATGGTCGAGGCGCTCGGTCGGGCGCTTCCCCATGCTTAGAGATCAGCGACCTGCAGGATGGTCTTGGCCGAGATCTCGGTTTCCTTGGGATAGCCGAAGGCATTGTTGATGTAGGTGACGCCGTCGATCTCCTTGTTGCGGTTCAGATGGCTGTGTCCATAGAAATGCTTCGAGGATCCAAGCGAACGAATGCGGCGCTCCAGGCGGTCTGTGCCGAGCACCGGAAACAGCGCCTTGTGCTTCTCGGGATAACGCGCCGGCATCAGGTCGATGCGCGGCACGAAATGCGAGACGCTGTAGATGGCATCAAAGCCTGACGTATCCGGCATCAAATTCATCGCGTCGAAACGGGCCGCGACCTCGGCGGGGTCCAAGCCTTCCCAGTTGCACTTGTAGAAGTCCATCCAGCCGCGGCGGATGGTCGGGCCGGGCTCGCCGAAGGAATAATCATACCAGGCGAGTAGCGGCACGATCAGGGTCTTGCCGAAGGCCACCGGTCGGGTTTCGATGCCGTAGCCGTGGCAGAGCGCGTTCAGAGTTTCGAATTTCTCGAAGGACGGCCCCTTCCCGCTTCTCGCCGTCCAGAGATCGTGATTGCCCGGCAGAAAGAGCACCTTGGCGTAGCGCGGCACCAGTTCGTCGAAACTGGCTTTCACCAGATCGAGTTCGTCGGAGAGATCGCCGGCGACCATAAGCACATCATCGGTGAAATCGGCGCGGGACAGCGCTCGCAGCCAGTCAAGGTTCTGACGGTAATCGACGTGAAAGTCGGATCCGAGGAAGAGGCGCATACTCAAGGGATCCGCTGCGGTTTCGAAGACATGATAGCCTTCTAATCGAATTTCACGGCACGGCAAGAGACGGCGGAGGGCTCGATCTCTCCGCCGCATCGCGTATCGCTTCAGTCGACGACCGCAGGCAGAGGCGGGGCCGATACCACTTCCCGCCACTCGCTGACCAACTTCAGCGGCAGCTTGGCGCGGACATCCTCGGCATTGGCGGCAATGACGAGCTCGTACTCGCCGGCTTCGGCAATCCAGGCGCGGGCTTGCGGATCGAAGTAAGCGAGGTCGCGGACGGCGACCGAAAGCCTTGCCGTCGCAGTCTCGCCGGCCGGGACATGCAGCTTTGCGAAGGCCTTCAGTTCTTTTACCGGACGCCGCAGGCGCGACGCCTTTGACTTGACGTAGAGCTGGACCAGTTCGGCCCCTGCCCGGTCGCCTGTGTTCGTCACTTCGATTTCGATAGCAACGCCGTCAGCCCCCATATCGACGCTCGAGGCACGCGGCACGGACCAGGCAAATGTCGTGTAGGACAGGCCGTAACCGAATGGGAAGAGCGGCTTTGCGCCATCCGCATCATGGTGGCGATAGCCGACCGCGAGGCCTTCCGCGTAGACGACATGGCCGTTTTCGCCCGGATACGTTCTGGGATCACCTGTCATGGCGGAATTGTCGGAAAGACGCTGCGGGAAGGTCTGCGGCAGACGCCCGCCAGGCTCGGCATCGCCAAAGAGCACGTCGGCAATCGCATTGCCCGCTTCCTGGCCCGGATACCAGGCCTCGATGACGGCCGAGACCTTGTCGAGCCATGGCATTTCCACCGGGCCGCCGGTCTGGAGGACGACAACGGTGCGCGGATTGACGGCTGCGACCTTCTCGATCAGTTCCTCCTGCCGTCCGGGCAGGCGCATGTTGGCCAGGTCGAGGCCTTCGGTATCCCACTCCCCTTCCCGGCCAACAAGTAGGATGGCGACGTCACAGGCCTTGGCTTGCTCGACGGCTTCGGCGATCGCCGCATCGGACGTCGGGAGTTCCACGCCGAAGCGCACGGCACGGATCTCGATGCCCTCATAACCCTCGGGCATGGCGCGGTAATCGACGCGGATCTCATAGGTGCGTCCGGCTTCGAGCGGCTTTTCGACCCTCACTTCGGTATTCCCGAGGCCGAAGAAATTGTCGCCTTTCGCCCAGCCGGTCTCGCCATCCACGACAAGTTCGCCGTCGACACAGAGCTTGGCGAAGCCCGCATTGGTCAGGCCGAAGACATGGTTGCCTGTCTCCTCAGGGCGGAAGCGCGTGGTGATGCGCGCCGAGAAATTCCGAGGGTCGAGGGAGGCATCCGGCATGTCGAGCCAGAAGAACTGGCTTTCCTCGGCCGTGGAGCGCTGCACGACCGGGCCGGACCAGTCACGGCCATGGAAGAAGTCGACGAATACCTCGCCTCTGATCATCTGCGTCAGGCGATTGTTGCGGCAAGCCTTCAAATGCATGACCCGATTGGTACCCGACAACGCTGTGCGAATGCCCTCGAGCGGGCTCACCTTGTAATGCGCGTTGATCTGGGCGCTGCCGCCGCCCATGACGCGCGGTTCGGCGGCGTTGGGGCCGAGCACCGCGATACGGTCGAGGGCAGATTTGTCGAGCGGCAAGATGCCATCATTCTTCAAGAGAACCATGCCCTCGGCGCCAAGTTTGCGGATGAGCGCACGGTGTTCGGGGCGATCGACGGCCTTCTCTTCTTCCATCTTCGGGTCTTCGAATGCTCCGACTCGCTCGAGCAGCAAGAGCATGCGGCGTGCGGCAGCCTTGACGGTTTCGGCCGGCACCCTGCCCTCGCGGACGGCTGCGACCAGCTTCTCGCCACGATCGCGCGTCGGACCGGGCATTTCAAGATCGAGCCCACCAATCACAGAGGCTTCTGTCGTATGCGAGCCGAACCAGTCGGACATGACGATTCCGTCATAGCCCCATTCCGCGCGCAGCAGTTCGGTCAGCAGCCAGTGATTTTCGCTGGTCCAGACACCGTTCAACCGGTTGTAGGAGGACATGTTCGCCCAGACGCCAGCCTTTTTCACGGCCGCCTCGAAGGGCGGAAGGTAGATCTCGCGCAGGGTGCGCTCGTCGAGATCCGACGACATGGTCTGCCGCTCGACCTCGCTTTCATTGGCGACGAAATGCTTGATCGTGGCAGCGATGCCCTGCGACTGCACCCCCTCGATATACGCGACCGCCAGCGCCGAGGTCAGCATCGGGTCCTCCGAATAGCATTCGAAGTTGCGGCCGTTGAGGCCTGAGCGGTGGATGTTGACGGTCGGCGCGAGAAGGACCCGCGCGCTCTTTGTCTTCGCCTCTTCAGCCAGTGCCACGCCCATATCGCGCACCAGCTCGGGGTTCCAGCTGGCGCCGATGCCGATGGCTGCGGGGAAGCAGGCCGATTTGACGCCACCGACCAGCGATCCACCACCGCGTGCGCCGTTCGGCCCGTCGGTCACCTTGATCTTGGGAATGCCGAGGCGTTCAACCGCAACCGTGGTCCAGAAATCTGCCCCCGCCAGCAGCGCAACCTGCTCCTCAAGGGTCATCTGGTCGAGCAATTCGTCGAGCACGCGTCTTCCTCCTGATCTCATGTCTCGGGGCACGCGGTAATCCCCAAGAGGATACTTTTGTCCGGAGCCAACGACAAAGGCGCCAAGAATACAAGGGCAATATGCACGTCATGGCTGTTTAGAGCGCCCAGCCGCGCAAATTTGAGCTCGCTCAAAGTTGTCTGTTGACCATCGACTTATCAGAAACTACCTGTATGACAGGTTGGCGTGATGGAGGTCGCGTTTCAGCCTCGGACAGAGCGACGGCGCATGCGGCACGTCGGCGGAAGGCGGGCATGCTGTCTTGCGCGGCTGGACGATCATTCGGAGGAACGGCCGGGATCCCCGGCATTGGGAGGACTGATCATGAAACTGACGCGCAGAGGCGCCACCCTGGCGCTCGCCACACTGTCATTGGCAGGCATTTTCGCAGCACCGGCACAGGCGGCCATGGAGTTCAAATGGGCGCATGTATACGAGACCGGCGAGCCCTATCACACGCAAGCGATGTGGGCGGCCGAGGAGATCAAGAAGCGGACCAATGGCGAGATCTCGATCTCTGTCTTTCCGGCCTCGCAACTCGGCAATGAGAACCAGATCAACGAGGGACTTGGCCTCGGGACCGTCGA
Organism: Rhizobium sp. R86522; assembly: GCF_042466255.1. Taxonomy (NCBI): domain Bacteria; kingdom Pseudomonadati; phylum Pseudomonadota; class Alphaproteobacteria; order Hyphomicrobiales; family Rhizobiaceae; genus Rhizobium; species Rhizobium sp. R86522. The sequence continues at coordinate 1,585,653 of NZ_JAXHBX010000001.1, read as the reverse complement.
CATCATCTACACCGGCGTTGCCTTCGCCGGCGCCATCCACAAGCCGATCGCGATCTCCAATGCCCCCTTCATTCTCAGGGATTTCGACCACTGGCAAGCCTATCGCGACAGCGACCTCTTCAAGGATATTGCGGGCGGCTACGACTCTGCGACCGGCCACAAGGTGCATGCGTTGACCTATTACGGCCAGCGGCATCTGACAGCGAACCGGGAAGTGACCAAGCCCGATGACATGAGGGGCATGAAGCTTCGCGTCCCGCCCGCTCCGCTCTTCCTGATGTTCACCAAGTCTGTCGGTGCGAATGCCACCCCGATCGCCTTTGCCGAAGTCTATCTCGCCCTGCAGCAGGGCACGGTCGATGGCCAGGAGAACCCTTTGCCGACGATCATGGCCAAGAAGTTCTACGAGGTACAGAGCCATATCATGCTCAGCGGCCATATCACGGAATTGCTCCTGACCATCGTCGGTGGCCATGTCATGGGGCAGTTGTCCGATGAGCAGAAGGTTGTCATGGATGAGGTCCTGAAAGAGGCCGCCTCCCGCGCGACGGATGAGATCCGTGCCGCAGAAGGCCGTCTTGCCGACGAGTTCCGGGGCCTCGGAAAGACGGTTGTCGAGGTGGATCGCCAACCATTCATCGATGCGGCTGTGCCTCTGCACAACGATCCGGAGGCCGGCGCCGGCTGGTCTAAGGAGCAATACGACGCCTTGCAGGCGCTCTGACACTTCGCGCGTTCAGGATCTCTGGCTGTGGCGCCCGGCGCCGCAGCCGCTTCAGTGGCCAGCCAGCGCGGAGCAAGGCACATGACACACGAGCCGATTGACGAGCCTGTGAACGCAGCCACCATGCTGCATCTGGAAGACGAGGCCGATCCGCCCATTGTTTTCCGCGTTGATGATGTTCTGGCCTTCTGCCTGTTCTGGCTTCTCGGCGGCGTCACCTTTCTGCAATTCTTCAGCCGCTACGTCCTGAATGATTCCGTTGCCTGGACGGAAGAAATCGGGCGCTATCTGTTGATCTGGGTGACCTTCTTTGGCGCCGCCATCGTCTTCAGGCGACGAACCAATATCGCCGTCGAGGTGATCGTCGACATGCTTCCCCGTCCGCAGGCAAGGATCATGCGTTGCATCGCGGATGTCATCACGCTCGGCTTCGTGATCCTGCTCGTCTGGTTCGCCTGGAACCTGACCCAGCGCATGATGATCCAGCGGATGACCGTGATCGATGTGTCGATGAGCGTGGTCTATGGCGGCGTGCTCGTCGGCTGCCTGTTGATCCTCTGGAGGGCTGTTCAGGCCTTCATCTCCAATGCCAAGCGTCGCTGGGATCCGGTGTCGGATCCCTCGCAGATGTTCGATTGAGGTCTGGCTATGGTCCTTCTTCTTGTTGTCTTCTTCGTCCTGCTCCTGATCAGCGTCCCGGTCTTTGTCGCACTCGGCGGAGCCTCCTTGGCCTATACGCATTTCATCGGCAATCTTCCGGACTTCGTCGTACTGCACCGGATGGTGGGGGGCGTTGACAGCTTTCCGCTGATTGCCGTGCCCTTCTTCATCCTGGCGGGAAATTTGATGAACTCCGCCGGGATCACCAACCGGATTTTCGACTTTGCCACGGCGGCCGTCGGCTGGCTGAAGGGCGGACTCGGCCATGTCAACGTGATTGCATCTGTGATTTTCGCAGGCATGTCAGGGGCGGCCGTCGCGGATGCGGGTGGGCTCGGCACGATCGAAGTGAAGGCCATGCGGGACCGCGGATACAATGATCACCTCGCCGTCGGTGTGACTGCCGCATCGTCGACGATTGGACCGATCATCCCCCCGTCCCTGCCGATGGTGATCTTCGGGGTGATGGCGAATGTCTCGATCGGACAGCTGTTCGCCGCAGGCTTCATTCCGGGCCTGCTGATGGCCGGCTCCCTGATGCTTTACATCACCTGGTATTCGTGGCGGCACAAGATCGGCGCAGATCAGGCCTTTCGTTTGCGCGTGCTGGCAACGAGTTTCATTAACGCCGTACCCGCGCTGCTCACACCGGCAATCATCATCGGCGGGATCGCCACAGGGGCCTTCACGCCGACGGAGGCTGCGATTGCGGCCTGTGCCTGGGCGCTGATCCTCGGCTTTGTCGTCTATCGGACCCTGTCGGTGAAACGCTTCTACCAGATTTCGATCCAGACGATCGAAACGACGGCGTCTGTCCTCGTCATCGTCGCGGCTGCCTCGCTGTTCGGCTGGGTGTTGACGGTAACCCAGGTCACGGCGCAGTTCACGGCACTGCTTTTGACGATCACCGATGACCCGATCATGCTGCTGTTGATCATCAATGTGATCATTCTGATCGTCGGCTGCTTCATGGAGACGATCGCAGCGATTTCGATCCTTGTGCCGATCCTGATGCCGGCCGTCCTGCATGTCGGGATCGACCCGGTTCAGTTCGGTGTGGTGATGGTCCTCAACCTGATGATTGGCCTGATCACGCCGCCGATCGGCATGGTTCTGTTCGTGTTGGCCAGGGTGTCCAACCTGTCGATCGAGAAAACGGTGAAAGCGACCGCACCCTTTCTCATCCCTCTCTTCGCCGTCTTGATGCTGATTACGGTGTTTTCTGATCTGACACTCTGGCTGCCCACACTTTGGTACCGCTGAGCGGCGGATGTGAGCATGCCCCGCTCACATCCGCTTGAACGGACTTCCCATTGTCACGAATCGGCCTATCCTTTTATTTCGGACTTCCTGAAACAAGGGGATGATGATGCGCATGCGGATTGGAGTTGCCCTATTTCTCATGGCCGGCCTGCTCGCTGCCCCGGCCATTGCCCAGCAGGATGCTAAGACCGAGGCCGCGGGTCTCGCCAAGGACGTGATCGAGCAGCAGATCGCAGCCTTCCTCAATGACGATGCGACGACCGCCTATTCCTTCGCCTCGCCGGAGATCAAGTCGGTGTTCCCCAATGCCGAGCGCTTCTTCGATATGGTGAAGAAGAGCTATGGCCCCGTCTACAGACCGGGCAACTACGCCTTCGGCCGCAACCAGGTCTCACCCGACGGTACGGTCGCCTATCAGGAAGTGCTGATCTCGGCGCCTGACGGCAAGGACTGGGCCGTCTATTACGAGCTGAAGCGCCAGCGCGATGGGCAGTTCGCCATCAACGGTGTCCGCATCAAGCGCGAAACGAACAGTCAGGGCATCTGATCTGAAAGATGGGTGGGCGGCATGACCGCCCTGCCCTGACCTTTATCAGACCGGGTCGATATCGCCGCGTGCCCACATCTCGATCGTTTCGGCCTTGAAATCCTCGAACCGGTCTTCCGCGATCGCCTGGCGGATGCCTTGCATCAGTTCCTGATAGTAGCTGAGGTTGTTCCAGGACAAGAGCATGCCGCCGAGCGCTTCATTGGAACGCACGAGGTGATGCAGATAGGCGCGCGAGTAGTCGCGGGTCGCCGGGCAGGACGACTGCTCGTCCAGCGGGCGCATGTCTTCGGCATGTCGGGCATTGCGGATGTTGACCTTGCCGCGACGAGTGAAGGCGAGGCCATGGCGACCAGAGCGGGTCGGCATGACGCAGTCAAACATGTCGATGCCTTCAGCGACCGATTTCAGCATATCGTCCGGCGTGCCAACGCCCATAAGGTAGCGCGGCTTTTCGGTGGGCAGCACTGGCAGCGTGATGCGCAGCATGTCGAGCATGACGGCCTGGGGTTCGCCGACGGCGAGACCGCCGATCGAGTAACCCTTGAGGTCGAGTTGCTTCAGGCCCTCTGCCGAGCGGATGCGAAGCGCCGGCTGGTCGCCACCCTGAACGATGCCGAACATGGCCTTGCCGGGCTGATTGCCAAAGGCGACGCGGCAACGTTCGGCCCAGCGTAGCGACAGTTCCATGGCGCGCTCGATCTCGCGCGGCTCGTTGGGCAGCGCCACGCATTCGTCGAGCTGCATCTGGATGTCACTGTCGAGCAGGCCCTGGATCTCGATCGAGCGTTCCGGCGACATATGGTGCAGCGAGCCATCGACATGGCTCTTGAAGGTGACGCCTTGCTCATCGAGCTTGCGCAGGCCTGACAGCGACATGACCTGGAAGCCGCCCGAATCGGTGAGAATGGGACCCGGCCAGCGGATCAGTTCATGCAGGCCGCCGAGGCGGGCGACGCGTTCGGGGCCTGGGCGCAGCATCAGGTGATAGGTATTGCCGAGAATGATATCGGCGCCGCCTTCCTTGACCTGGTCGAGATACATGGCCTTGACCGTGCCGACGGTGCCGACGGGCATGAAGGCCGGTGTGCGGACCGTGCCGCGCGGCATGGTGATCTCGCCGAGACGGGCTTTGCCGCTGGTGGCCTTCAGATTGAACGTGAAATTCTCGGACATCGGTCAGTCGTCTTTCCGGAAGAGCAGGCTGGAATCCCCGTAGGAATAGAAGCGGTAGCCGGTCTCGATGGCGTGGGCATAAGCGTCCCGCATCGTGTCGAGGCCGGCAAAGGCGGATACCAGCATGAAGAGCGTGGATTTGGGCAGGTGGAAATTGGTCATCAGCATATCGATTGCCTTGAACCGATAGCCGGGCGTGATGAAGATGCCGGTCGCACCCGACCAGGCGGGGATGGTGCCATCGTCAAGCGCAGCACTTTCAAGCAGCCGCAGCGAGGTGGTGCCGACGGCGATGATGCGGTTGCCACGGGCACGCACGGCATTCAGCGCGGCGGCCGTCGACGGCGAGATATAGCCGATCTCCTCGTGCATCTTGTGCTCGGCGGTATCATCCGCCTTGACGGGCAGAAAAGTGCCGGCGCCGACATGCAGCGTGACGAAATGGCGCTCGACGCCGGCGGCATCGAGTTTGGCGAAGAGGTCGGGTGTGAAATGCAGGCCGGCGGTCGGGGCCGCAACCGCACCCTCCTCGCGGGCATAAATGGTCTGGTAGTCGGCGCGATCCATTTCATCTTCCGGCCGCTTGGCTGCGATATAGGGCGGAAGCGGAATGTGGCCGACGGTAGCGATCGCCTGATCGAGGTCGGGGCCCGAGAGATCGAAGGCGAGGTCGATTTCGCCCGCCTCGCCCTTTTCGGCGACGGTCGCAACGAGGGAACCCGTGAGGCAGGCGGCACCCTCGCCCTGCCCTAGACCAAAATCGATGCGATCACCCTGCTTGATGCGCTTGCCGGGCTTGGCAAAGGCCTTCCATCTGGAGGCACCAACCCGCATATGCAGCGTGCAGGAGACCGCGATCTCTTCCGCGCCGTCACGATGGCGGATGCCTTCGAGTTGGGCCGGGATAACCTTTGTGTCGTTGAACACAAGCGCATCGCCAGGTCTCAGGAACGACGGCAGGTCGTAAACATGGTGGTCTTTGAGCACCTGCGTGGCATTCGGCCGTACCACCAGGAAGCGGGCATGGTCGCGCGGGCTTGCGGGCCTGAGCGCAATATTGTCGTCCGGAAGATCGAAGTCGAAGAGGTCTACACGCATCGCTGTCTGTCAGAATGTGGGTGGAAGATCTAAACGCGAAAACCCGCCCGGGTGCCAGGCACCGAGGCGGGCTTCGTGTGGCTTTAAGCCGATCAGGCGTCGGCGGCAACCTTCATCGAGACGATCGAATCGGGATCGCTGACAGGCTCGCCCTTCTTGATCTGGTCGATGATGTCCATGCCTTCGATGACCTGGCCCCAGACGGAGTACTGCTTGTTCAGCCAGGGTGCGTCGGTGAAGCAGACGAAGAACTGCGAGTTGGCCGAGTTCGGGCTCTGCGAGCGCGCCATGGAGCAGGTGCCGCGCACATGCGGGGTGGCCGAGAATTCAGCCTTCAGGTCCGGCTTGTCGGAGCCGCCCATGCCGGCACGGCCGGGGTTGAAGTCGGATCCGCCCTTCTTGCCGAACTTCACGTCGCCGGTCTGGGCCATGAAGTCGGGGATGACGCGGTGGAAGACAACGCCGTCATAGGCGCCTTCGCGCGACAGTTCCTTGATGCGGGCGACATGGCCGGGGGCCAGATCCGGGAAGAGCGCGATGACGACCTTGCCCTTGGTGGTTTCCATCAGGATGGTGTTTTCCGGATCCTTGATCTCGGCCATGGTGTTTCTCCTTGGATTGGGGCGTAGCGCCCTTTTGATATCAGTTGCGACCGACGGTGACCTTGACCATGCGGTCCGGGTCGGTGACTTCGCCGTTGCCGCCTTCGCCGCGCTTGATCTTGTCGACATATTCCATGCCGGACACGACCTTGCCGACGACCGTGTACTGGCCGTTCAGGAAGCCGCCTTCGGCGAACATGATGAAGAACTGCGAATTGGCAGAGTTCGGGTCCTGGCTGCGCGCCATGCCGACGGTGCCGCGCTCGAAGGGCACACTCGAGAATTCAGCCTCGATGTCGGGCAGGCTGGAGCCGCCGGTACCGGCACGACCCGGCTCGAAGCCGTTTTCCATATCACCGAACTGAACGTCGCCGGTCTGGGCCATGAAGCCTTCGATCACGCGGTGGAAGGCGACATTGTCATATTCGCCCTTGGCGGCGAGATCCTTGATCTGCGCAACGTGCTTCGGTGCCACGTCCGGCATCAGCTGGATCACGACCGGACCGTCCTTCAGCTGGATGGTCAGGAAGTCTTCGTTGGACTGGGCCTGGGCGGAGCCGAAACCGACTACAGCCAGAAGGAATGCGGTTGCGAGTTGGACGAGCTTCATGATCACTCCCGTTCTGAAAATTGCGGCTCAGCGGCCGTATCTGGAATTGAGGGCAGCCAGCACCGGGGCCGGCACGAAGGAGCCGACATCGCCAGCCATGGCGGCGATCTGGCGGACCAATGTGGCGGTTATGGGCCGCGAGGCGGTTGCCGCCGGCAGAAAGACGGTCTGCAGATCCGGCGCCAGGGTGGCATTCATGCCGGCAAGCTGCATCTCGTAGTCAAAATCGGTTCCGTCGCGCAGACCGCGCACCATGATCCGGGCGCCATGCCTGCGGGCGGCATCGACGGCGAGGTCGGCGAAGGACACGACCTCAAGGTCCCCTGCCCTGTCCGGCAGAACTGCAACAAGCGACGCACGGATCAGATCGGCACGCTCTTCGTAGGTAAACAGCGGCGTCTTTCCCGGATGCGTTCCGATTGCGACCACCAGGCGATCGCTGATGTTCAGCGCCTGAACGATTACGTCCAGGTGGCCGTTGGTCATCGGATCGAAAGAGCCAGGATAAAATGCACTCGCCATGAGAACCCGTCGGTTGGTTTCGCTCGCCTTTTGTCACGGAAGGCGGCTGATCGCAAGCACTCTGAGCGCGCGTCTTTGTCACGTATTTCCCAAATGGCGCTCCGGGTCAGACCGCTGAACCGCAGATGAACGCGCCATTCAAGCGTGCTTCAGGCCGAGATAACTAAGTTCGAATCGTCAACCAAACCGAGACAGTTCAAGGACGTTCCAATGCTCGCTCTTCTGATCGCTTCCGCCATCGCCGCGTCTCTGCTCATCGAGCTTGGGCTGATGGTCGCGCGGGACTGGATGGAGCTGTCGCCATTGGACTGCGAAGATGAACGGGAGATGAACGACACGTTCAAGAGGACTTCAGGCGCATCCCGCTAAACGTCTTCCTACACTGTGCGGGAACTATTTCCGCACGCAAGCATTTTACGGCAGCGAATGCCGGCATTCAAAGGACTAAAGCAATGCATGACAAAGTTACCCTGATCAACCTCGTATGGATGATGATGATGACTGCCATGGTTGCCACCTCTGCAACCTTTTACATCAAGGATAGCAGTGACGCTGCATTCTACGGCCCCCCGATGACGGCCCGTTACCATAGCTTCGGCCACTAATCGGATACGAGTTTTCGCCGCTAGAAACGCAACGACACGCTGAGAAAGAAAGGAATGACATGTTTATCACCCTGTCTGTTCTGGCTGCTCTGATCAGCGGCATGTTCGTCGCCTCGGTCGCCTCGGCGCTCACGGCCTTGAAGCGCGAAAACGACGATTTCCGGGCCATGATGGAGCGCCGCAAGGCCTTCTGAGACCGATCCCAAGCGGTCACAGTCGGTGGATCCACACACCGGCCCAAAAACAAGACCGCGTCAAACTTGATGCAGACCTCCAGCAAAAAGCCCGCTCGGATCACAATCCGGCGGGCTTTTCGTTTGTCGATTGATGAATGGAGAAACCGGCCCTTGCGGGCCGGCCAGATGTCATTCCGTAGGGGCCTCGCCGCCTGCGTCTTCGACCGGAGCAGCAGTGCCCTCGCCATCGACGCCTTCCGAAGCCTCAATGACTTCGTCATCCGCTTCCGGTTCAGTGATGCGCTCGACCGAAACAACCTTCTCATCCTTGGCGGTCGAGAAGATCGTCACGCCCTTGGTCGCACGGCTGGCGATGCGGATACCGTTGACCGGTACGCGGATAAGCTGGCCGCCATCCGAGACGAGCATCAGCTGGTCTGTTTCCTCGACCGGGAAGGCCGCAACCAGCTCGCCGATTTCCGCCGTCTTAGACGTGTCGGTAGCACGGATGCCCTTGCCGCCACGACCGGAGGTACGGAAATCGTAGGACGAAGAGCGCTTGCCATAGCCCTTCTCGGAGACCGTGAGCACGAACTGCTCGCGGGCCTTGAGCTCCTGATACCGCTCTTCCGACAACTCGCCTTCGGCGCCGACTTCTTCGCCGACCAGGGCGATATCGTCTTCGTCGACGCCCATGGCCCGGCGCTCGGCTGCCGAACGCTTGAGATAGGCCGCACGCTGCCACGGTTCGGCATCGACATGCGCAAGAATGGTCATCGAAATGAGCCGGTCGCCATCGGCCAAGGTCAGACCACGGACACCGATCGAGTTGCGGCCGGCAAAGACGCGCACTTCGTCGACCGGGAAGCGGATCGCCTGTCCAAGGGCCGTCGTCAGCAGCACGTCGTCATGTTCGGTGCAGGTCTCGACGCCGAGGATCTGGTCGCCCTCTTCCTCGAGCTTCATCGCGATCTTGCCGTTGCGATTGACCTGGATGAAGTCGGACAGCTTGTTGCGGCGAACCGTGCCACGGGTCGTCGAGAACATGACGTCGAGATTGCCCCAGCTTGCCTCGTCCTCAGGCAGCGGCATGATCGAGGTGATACGCTCGCCGGGCTCCAGCGGGAACATGTTGATCATCGCCTTGCCGCGCGAGGTTGGCGTACCGATAGGAAGACGCCAGACCTTTTCCTTGTAGACGATGCCGCGCGAGGAGAAGAACAGAACCGGCGTGTGAGTGTTGGCGACGAACAGGCGGGTCGCGAAATCCTCGTCCTTCATCGCCATGCCGGAGCGACCCTTGCCGCCACGGCGCTGGGCTCTGTAGGTCGTCAGCGGTACGCGCTTGATGTAGCCGGCATGCGAAACGGTGACCACCATCTCTTCCCGGGCGATCAGATCCTCGTCGTCCATGTCGGGACCGCCATCGACGATCTGGGTGCGGCGCGGCGTGCCGAATTCGTCGCGGATAGCGGTGAATTCATCCTTGATGATCTGCTGGATGCGAACGCGCGACGAGAGGATGTCGAGATAGTCCGAAATCTCCGCGCCGATCTTGTTCAGCTCTTCATCGATTTCGTCGCGTCCGAGTGCCGTCAGGCGAGCGAGACGCAGTTCGAGAATGGCGCGTGCCTGCTCTTCCGACAGGTTGTAGGTGAGGTCCTCGTTGATCCGGTGGCGCGGATCGTCGATCAGGCGGATCAACGATTCGACATCATGGGCCGGCCAGCGGCGCGTCATCAGCTGTTCGCGGGCGGTTGCCGGATCCGGCGCCTTGCGGATGAGCGCAATGACTTCGTCGATATTGGCAACGGCAATCGCGAGACCGACCAAGACATGGGCCCGGTCACGTGCCTTGCGCAGCAGATACTTGGTGCGGCGGCTGACGACTTCCTCGCGGAAGTTGACGAAGGCGCGCAGCATGTCGAGCAGGGTCAGCTGTTCCGGCTTGCCGCCGTTCAGCGCCACCATGTTGCAGCCGAAGGAGGTCTGCAGCGGCGTGTAACGGTAGAGCTGGTTCAGGATGACATCGGCATTGGCGTCGCGCTTCAGCTCGATGACGACGCGGTAGCCATCGCGGTCGGATTCGTCGCGCAGGTCGGAGATGCCCTCGATGCGCTTTTCGCGCACGAGTTCGGCCATCTTCTCGATCATCGTCGACTTGTTCACCTGGTAGGGGATCTCGGTGATGATGATCTGCTCGCGGTCGCCGCGCATGGGCTCAACGCGGGCGACGCCGCGCTGGACCACGGAACCGCGACCCGTCTCATAGGCAGACCGGATACCCGAGCGGCCGAGGATCATGGAGCCGGTCGGGAAGTCGGGACCCGGAATGATCTGCATCAGTTCCGGCAGCTCGATCGCCGGATTGTCGATCAGCGCCGTGCAGCCGTCGAGAACCTCCACCAGGTTGTGCGGTGGGATATTGGTGGCCATGCCAACCGCGATACCGCCCGCACCATTGACCAGCAGGTTCGGGAACTTGGCAGGAACGACGACCGGCTCCGACATGGTGCCGTCATAGTTGTCGCGGAAGTCGACCGTTTCCTTGTCGAGGTCGTCGAGCAGCGCGTGCGAGACCTTCTGCAGGCGGCATTCCGTGTAACGCTGTGCTGCCGGCGGATCGCCGTCAACGGAGCCGAAATTGCCCTGGCCGTCGATCAGCGGCATGCGCAGCGACCATGGCTGCGCCATACGGGCGAGCGCGTCATAGATCGCGGAGTCGCCATGCGGGTGATACTTACCCATGACGTCACCGGTGACGCGGGCGCTCTTGACGTATTTCTTGTTCCAGTCGAGGCCGAGCTCGTTCATGCCGTAAAGGATACGGCGGTGCACGGGCTTGAGCCCGTCACGCACATCGGGAAGTGCGCGGCTCACGATCACGCTCATCGCATAATCGAGATAGGACCGCTGCATTTCCTCCATGATGGAAATAGGCTCGATGCCTTGCGGGAACTTGCCGCCGCCGGGAGTGCTTTGCTCAGTCAAATCAGGTCACGATCTCTGTTCGGAATCACTGGGAAATCTATAGCGGAACACGCGCGCGCGCGCCAATTTCGAGGCCGGTTATAAACAGGCTTTTACGGCCTGGGAAAGGCATTTTCGTCAATATCTTGGGGGCCAGCCTTGCAAGGCCACCAAGGCTTCGGCTTTATGCGTGCCTGGACAGGAGAAAGATACACCATGGCGATGACAGAAACGATGATCAGCGCGCTGACGACCCTGCTGGTCACCGTCGATCCGCCGGGGCTGGCCCCGCTCTTCCTCGGCCTCACCCAGGGCATGACGCGCGAGCAGCGCCAGCAGGTTGCCATTCGCGGCTCCGTGATGGGTTTCGCCATCCTGACCGTCTTTGCGCTGTTCGGCGCCACCATTCTCGGCGCGCTCGGCATTTCCATGGGCGCCTTCCGCATCGCCGGCGGCTTGATGCTGTTTGCCATTGCCTTCGAGATGATCTTCGAGAAGCGCAACGAGCGGAAGGAAAAGACGACAGGCGATGCGATCACCAAGGATCACATCCACAACCTCGCCGTCTTCCCGCTCGCCATCCCGCTGATCGCCGGCCCCGGCGCCATATCGGCCACCGTGCTGATCTCGGGTACGATGGACGGATGGATCGGAAAGCTGCAGCTGATTGCCGTCATCGCCGTGGTCCTCGGCCTCGTCTTGGTATCGCTCTACCTCGCAGAAAGGCTGAACAAGTTCCTCGGAGTGACTGGCCGCGCGCTGCTCACGCGTCTGCTGGGCGTGCTGCTGGCCGCGCTTTCGGTCCAGTTTGTCGTCGATGGCGTGAAGTCCGCCTTCGCTGGCTGACAGGCCCGAAGGCAATTCGCCAATTGCCGAATTCCCTTCGGGCGGGCGACTTGCAGACCAGCATTGACCGCAAATGATTATGGGGGCCGAGGCCCCCATTTTTCATCTGATCCGGCCTGTTCTCAGAACGGGATGTCGTCGTCGAGATCGCGGGAGAAGCCGCCGGAAGGGGCGCTGCCGCCTCGGCTTGCGCCACCGGAGGCGCCGCCACGCGAAGGTGCAGGCGAACCGTAGCCGCCGTCGTAGCCACCGCCGCCGCCGTAATCGGCACCGCCAAAGTCATTGCCGCCACGCGAGGCGCCGCCGCCATCACCGCGACCGCCAAGCATGGTCAGGTTGCCGCTGAAGCCCTGCAGCACGACTTCCGTCGAGTAACGGTCCGCGCCGCTCTGGTCCTGCCACTTGCGGGTCTGCAGCTGGCCCTCGATGTAAACGGTCGAGCCCTTCTTCAGATACTGTTCGGCAACCTTGCAGAGGCCTTCATTGAAGATCACGACCGAATGCCATTCGGTCTTTTCCTTGCGTTCGCCGCTGTTCTTGTCGCGCCAGGTTTCCGAGGTCGCGATGCGCAGGTTGGCGATCGGCCGGCCGTCCTGGGTCCGGCGAATTTCGGGATCGGCACCGAGATTGCCGATCAGAATGACCTTGTTGACGCTACCAGCCATGACACTCACCTTACTGCCGCGCCGCCGCGGCGTTCAAAATCCAATCAAATGCCACCTTATCCCATCCGTTCCCGCGAGTGGGAGAACAGGCGGCTAAATCCACAGCGAAAATGTTCTTTATTTGTTCTAGTATTTCTCTATGATCCTGTCAACAGAATCGAAATTCCACAGCCGTTGCGCCTTGTGCCTCGACTCAACGGCGCCGTTGCCTACATAAGGACAGTTCTCCCAAGGACCGTCCCCTTCCCTTTGCCGATCAGAGCCTGACATGAGCGAACTCAAGACCATTTCCATCCGTGGTGCGCGCGAGCACAATCTGAAGGGCATCGACCTCGATCTGCCGCGCAACAGCCTGATCGTGATGACCGGGCTGTCCGGCTCAGGCAAGTCGTCGCTCGCCTTCGACACGATCTATGCCGAGGGGCAGCGCCGCTACGTCGAGAGCCTCTCGGCCTATGCCCGCCAGTTCCTCGAGATGATGCAGAAGCCAGACGTCGACCAGATCGAGGGTCTGTCGCCGGCGATCTCGATCGAACAGAAGACGACCTCGCGCAACCCGCGCTCGACGGTTGGCACGGTCACCGAGATCTACGACTACATGCGCCTGCTGTTTGCGCGTGTCGGCGTGCCTTATTCGCCGGCGACCGGCCTTCCGATCGAGAGCCAGACGGTCAGCCAGATGGTCGACCGGATACTCGCTTACGAGGAAGGCACCCGTCTCTACATCCTCGCGCCGATGATCCGCGGCCGCAAGGGCGAGTACAAGAAGGAACTCGCCGAGCTGATGAAGAAGGGCTTCCAGCGCGTCAAGATCGACGGACAGTTCTACGAAATCGCCGAGGCCCCGACGCTCGACAAGAAATACAAGCACGATATCGATGTGGTCGTAGACCGCGTGGTTGTGCGGCCTGACATCGCGAGCCGCCTGGCTGACAGTCTGGAAACCTGCCTTCGGCTGGCCGACGGCCTGGCGGTCGCGGAATTTGCTGACAAGCCGCTGCCGCCAGAGGAAACATCTGCCGGCGGTTCGGCCAACAAGTCGCTGAACGAAACGCATGAACGCGTATTGTTCTCGGAGAAATTCGCCTGCCCCGTCTCCGGCTTCACCATTCCGGAAATCGAGCCGCGCCTCTTCTCCTTCAACAATCCCTTCGGCGCCTGCCCGACATGCGATGGCCTTGGTTCGCAGCAGAAGATCGATGAAGCGCTGATCGTTCCGGAAGTGCATCGCAAGCTGAACGACGGAGCAATCGCGCCCTGGGCCAAATCCAGCTCGCCTTATTACAACCAGACGCTGGAAGCGCTGGGCAAGGCCTTCGGCTTCAAGCTGACGGCCAAGTGGTCGGATCTTTCAGAGGCGGCGCAGAAGGCGATCCTGCACGGCACCGAGGAGAAGATCGACTTCCACTATGCCGATGGTGCGCGCTCCTACACCACGACCAAGACCTTCGAAGGCATCGTGCCGAACCTCGAGCGGCGCTGGAAGGAGACCGACAGTGCCTGGGCCCGCGAGGAAATCGAGCGCTTCATGTCGGCCGCCCCCTGCCCGGCCTGCAATGGCTTCCGCCTGAAGCCGGAGGCGCTGGCCGTCAAGATCAATGGCTTGCATATCGGCCAGGTGACGAACATGGCGATCCGCAATGCCGGCTCTTGGTTCGAGGAGCTGCCGGCGAAGCTGACCGATAAGCAGAACGAGATCGCCGTGCGCGTGCTCAAGGAAATCCGCGAGCGACTGCGCTTCCTCAACGATGTCGGCCTCGACTATCTCTCCATGTCGCGAAATTCCGGCACACTGTCTGGCGGCGAAAGCCAGCGCATTCGTCTGGCATCGCAGATCGGCTCCGGCTTGACGGGTGTGCTCTATGTGCTGGACGAGCCGTCGATCGGCCTGCACCAGCGCGACAACGCGCGGCTCCTCGACACGCTGAAACACCTGCGCGACATCGGCAACACCGTGATCGTCGTCGAGCATGACGAGGATGCGATCCTGACCGCCGATTACGTCGTCGATATCGGCCCGGCGGCCGGCATCCATGGCGGCCAGGTGATCGCGCAGGGCTCGCCGCAGGACGTGATGGCCAATCCGAAATCACTGACGGGCAAGTACCTGACCGGCGAGATGGGTGTGAGTGTCCCAGCCCAACGGCGCAAGCCGAAAAAGGGCCAGCAGATCAAGGTCGTCGGCGCCAAGGGCAACAATCTGAAGAACGTCACCGCCTCGATCCCGCTCGGCGTGTTCACGGCAGTCACCGGCGTGTCGGGTGGCGGCAAGTCGACCTTCCTGATCGAGACGCTCTACAAGGCGGCGGCCCGCCGTGTCATGGGTGCGCGCGAAAATCCTGCAGAGCACGAGCGGATCGACGGGTTCGAATTCATCGACAAGGTGATCGACATCGACCAGTCACCGATCGGGCGCACCCCACGCTCCAATCCGGCGACCTATACCGGTGCCTTTACGCCAATCCGCGACTGGTTCACCGGTCTGCCGGAAGCCAAGGCGCGCGGCTACCAGGCCGGTCGCTTCTCGTTCAACGTCAAGGGCGGCCGCTGCGAAGCGTGCCAGGGCGACGGCGTGATCAAGATCGAGATGCACTTCCTGCCCGACGTCTATGTCACCTGCGACGTTTGCCACGGCAAGCGCTACAACCGCGAGACCCTCGACGTAACCTTCAAGGGCAAGTCGATTGCCGACGTTCTCGACATGACGGTCGAGGAAGGTGTCGAATTCTTCCAGGCGGTGCCGGCGGTGCGCGACAAGCTGCAGGCGCTGTTTGATGTTGGCCTCGGCTATATCAAGGTCGGCCAGCAGGCAAACACGCTGTCGGGCGGCGAAGCGCAGCGCGTCAAACTGGCTAAGGAACTGTCGAAGCGCTCGACGGGCCGCACGCTCTATATCCTGGACGAGCCGACGACTGGCCTTCATTTCCACGATGTCGCCAAGCTCCTGGAAATGCTGCAGGAACTGGTTAATCAGGGCAATTCTGTCGTCGTGATCGAGCACAATCTCGAGGTCATCAAGACCGCCGATTATATTCTCGATTTCGGTCCGGAAGGTGGCGATGGCGGCGGCCAGATCGTCGCCCAGGGCACACCGGAAGAGGTGGTGAAGGTCGAGGCCTCCTATACCGGGCAGTTTCTGAAGGAGCTTTTGCAGCGGCGGCCGGTGAAGAAGGTGCAGGCGGCGGAGTGATCCGCCCGCGCTTTCGAACGCTGGGGCGTCTCGGCTACTAAGCTGGTATTTCTTTGTTTAGCCAGTTGCCTAAATTTATTTCGCAAGAGAGGTTTCATGACCAAATCCGGCACGATCCGCACCGGCATCGGTGGTTGGACCTTCGATCCCTGGGACGACAGTTTCTATCCGTCCGATCTGCCCAAGAAGCGGCAACTCGACTATACCAGCCGGCAGCTGACTGCGATCGAGGTCAACGGCACATACTATTCCAGCCAGAAGCCGGCGACCTTCGCCAAATGGGCATCGGAGGTGCCGGAGGGTTTCGTCTTTTCGCTGAAAGCAAGCCGCTATTGCACCAACCGCAAGGTGCTGGCCGAGGCCGGTCCGTCGATCGAGAAATTCGTCAACCAGGGAATTGCCGAACTCGGGGATCATCTCGGACCAATCCTCTGGCAGTTCATGGCGACGAAGAAGTTTGAGCCCGAGGATTTCGAAGCCTTTCTGGCGCTTCTGCCGAAGACCCTGGAAGGTCGTCCCCTCACCCATGTCGTCGAGCCGCGTCATGCTTCCTTCCAGGTGCCAGAATTCATCGAGATGCTGAGGCGCCATGGCGTGGCCGCTGTCTGCGCCGATCATCACGACTACCCGATGTTCGCCGATCCGACGGCCGATTTCGTCTATGCACGGCTGCAAAAGGGCACGGACGAGACGCCGACCTGCTACCCACCGGCGGAACTCGATGCCTGGTCAGAACGGCTGAAAACCTACGCTAGCGGCGGTGTGCCCGACGATCTCCCGCTGATTGCCAAAGACAGTGCAGCGACCAAAAAACCTCGCGACGTCTTTGCCTTCTTCATCTCCGGCGGCAAGGTGAATGCGCCGCGCGGCGCGATGGAACTGCAAAAGAAGGTTGGTTGAGCGCTCCAGCCGACTGAAAGTCATCAATTTGTGACAATGGCGAATTTGGACTAGGCTCGGTCGCAGAGTCGCGGACAAGACCGCGGCCTCGGCCGGCATGGTTTCCGTTTTGGACGTGCGCGTCCACCATTGCGAATTTTCGGGGCACTTTCATGTCGGGCATTGCCGTCTTCATTCATCTCGCCGGCGCCGTTGCGCTGCTTCTCTGGGCGACCCGCATGGTACGCACCGGGATCGAGCGCGCCTATGGCGGCGTTTTGAAGGACAAGCTCCGGCATGCCGTCGGCAACCGCTTTTCGGCGGCATTCGCAGGCTTTCTGTTCGCGGTAGCGCTGCAAAGTGCAACTGCCGTCGCATTGATCGTTTCGTCCTTTTCCGCAGCCGGTTATGTGCTGCCGGCCATCGGTGTAGCGACCCTGCTTGGTGCCGACTTCGGCTCTGCCTTTGTCGTGCGCATTCTGCGCTACGATCTCTCGCTGCTTGTTCCCGTTCTGCTTCTCGCGGGCACCGTCGCCTTCCGAACATCCGAGGCGCGTGGCTGGCGGCAGATTGGCCGCATCCTGTTCGGTCTCGGCCTGCTGCTCCTGTCTCTCAGACTGATCGGCGAGGCGTCGGAACCGCTGCGCGAGAGCCGGATACTGCCCGTGCTCTTCAACTATCTCGCCAGCGACTGGATCAGCGCCTTTGCGCTCGCAGCCCTGCTCGCCTGGGCCTTCCATTCCAGTGTCGCCGCCGTCCTCCTGGTCGCTTCGCTCGCCGACCAGCATCTCTTGCCGGATGCGCTGATCATTCCGTTGGTGCTCGGCATCAATTTCGGCGCCGCCATTATCGCTGCACTGCTCACCAAGAATGCCGCGCCGAACGCCAGAATCGTGCCGCTCGGCAATGTTGTGATCCGTGGGATGATGACTTTGATCGCGCTCGCGGCCCAGTTTGTGTTTGCGATTAGCCCGACGGTCTTTGCCGCCCTTCCCGGGGATGCCGTCGTCATGGTGCATCTGGCGATGAACGGCGCCGTGCTCGTGCTCGGTCTGCCCTTTGCCGGGCTCGTTGCAGGCCTTCTGGAGCGCATGCTCGCCCGCAGCGAGGAGCGGCCGGCCAATGACGATCGTCTTTCGGCCCTGAACGTGCTGGATCTCGGCAATCCGCAGCAGGCGATCTCCAACGCGACGCGTGAGGTTCTGGCTGTCTGCGACAAGACAGAGGTGATGCTGGACGGCATCTTCGATCTCTTCGAGCATTGGGATCCAAAGAAGATGGAGCGGATTGAAACGCTCGACGACCAGATCGACACGATCCATCGCGACATCAAGTTCTACCTCGCCCGCATTTCCGCAACCGCACTCGACCAGACGTCGGCAGCGCAATGCCAGAACCTCTTAGGCGCGACGATCAAGATCGAGCAGGCGGCAGACATCATCTCGCAGAACATGCTGACACGCGCCCGCAAGAAGAAGGAGCGCAACGTCGCCTTCTCGGCCGAGGGCTGGGCGGAGCTCTGCGCCATGCACAACGAGGTGGTGAAGAATGCCCACCTCGCCTTCAACCTGCTCGTCACCCGCGATCTCGAGCATGCCCGCCAGCTCGTCGCCCGCAAGGAAGCGATCCGTAACCTGGTGAAGACCAGCGAGGAGAGCCATCTTCAGCGCCTGCGCCAGGGCAATGCCGCAAGTTTCGAATCGAGCTCGCTGCATATCGACACCATGCGCGATCTGAAAGAGATCAATTCCCTCTTCGTCTCGATCGCCTATCCCTTGCTCGAGGGCGAAGGCATGTTGCGGCGCAGCCGCCTCATGCAACCGGCGGAGTTGTGAGCGCTAAAGTCGAGGTTGCTGACGCCTAGTCCGCCTGGATCTGGGTGATCAGGTCTTCGGCCGTCAGCGTGCGACCGGCACGGAGCGCCGCCTGACCGTGCTGGTAGACAGCCGCACAGGCCGCCTCGAACGCCGGCATCCCATTGGCCAGCCTTGCACCAATGATGCCGGCAAGGACATCACCCGATCCGGCAGTAGCGAGGGTCGCAGGCGCCTTTTCCTCAATGGCTGAGCGCCCGTCCGGCGCCGCAATCACGGTATCCGCTCCCTTGTAGACGACGATGCCACCCAGGCACTTGGCAGCGGCCAGCGCCTTTTCCAACTTGCCCAAGCTGCGGTCCGCCGCAATCTCCGGAAAGAGGCGTGAAAATTCGCCCTCATGCGGCGTGACGACCAGTCTCGGCTCATTGGTACTGAAAATCGCGTCCAATCGCTCAGCGGCACCCGCAAAGGCAGTGATACCGTCGGCATCCAGAACGAGCGTGCGTCCGGCCCGGCCGATCATCTCCGCAAAAGCGCAGGCACGATGCCGATCACCGAAACCCGGGCCAAGCACGAATGTGGTGCGGCGCGTGTCGGACAGCCATTCGGACAAGTCATCGACACCGTCGACCGAACTCAGCATCACGGCCGTCAGGTGGGCGGCATTGGTCGCAAGCGCCTCCGATGGCGACGCAAGCGTCACCAGTCCGGCACCAGCCCGCAACGCAGCCTCCGCGGAAAGGCGCCCTGCCCCGGTCGCCGTCTGCGGACCGGAAAACACAGTCACATGGCCACGGCGGTACTTGTGGTCGTGCGCCGAACTGTGTCGGGCATGCCCGGCCCAGATCGCAGGACCGTTGATCCAGAGCGGTCGGGCGTCCGCCTCGACGATCCGCCGGGGAATGCCGATGTCGAAAACTTCAAGGGGCCCGCATTGGAGACGCCCTGGCAGGAGCACATGCCCAGGCTTCCTCGTCATGAAGGTCACAGTGTGGCTAGCTTCGAAGGATTCTCCCTGATTTCCCCCGTTGCACCGTCGATGCCGGACGGAAGATCAACGGCAAGCACAGGCAGTCCCGCCTCGCGGATCATGCGGATGAGCGCCTGCACGGCGTCCGGAAGATCCCGCGTCAGGCCCGCCCCGAACAGTGCATCGATGATCACCTCGCCTGCATCAGGGTGGAACCGCTCGATGGCCATCACCGGAAGTGGGCAGGCGGCATGCGCGCGAGCGGCATCTCCCTTGAGCGCCGCCGTCTCCACCAGACTGTAGACGTGGACATCGGCGCCCGAGCGCGCCAGGGCAGAAGCCGCGACATATCCGTCTCCGCCATTGTTTCCCGGCCCGCAGAAGATCACGAACCTCAAGGCTCCGGGAAAGTGACGAAGGGCTGCCGCCGCGACCGCCTCCCCCGCACGCAGCATCAACCCAAAGCTGTCGATCCCAGACGAAGCAGCGGCCGCATCCACACGGGCCATGGCATTCGGTGTCAGAAGGATCTCGGGGCGGGCGTGCTTGCTTGGGCGGGTCATGGATCAAGGTTAGAGCAGAATCCACGCCTTGCGCAACGCTGCACGATTTTAGGCAAAGGCAATTGATGTCTTTCTGTGCAAATGCCTAGTTTGCAGGCTTTAAGATCAGAAAATGCGCAAGGAGGCCAGCATGTTAGTGGTATAGCAGCCCTGGAAAAAAGATTGGCTAAAATCGATATTTTGCAGGAAACGGGCTGGCTTTTCCGGTCATTTTGCTGGAGATTTGCCCTGTCGGACGGAGGAGGCGACGGTTTTCGCGCGATTTTCGCGAAAAACTGGCACATTCC
The DNA here is from genome assembly GCF_042466255.1 of Rhizobium sp. R86522. Classification (NCBI taxonomy): domain Bacteria; kingdom Pseudomonadati; phylum Pseudomonadota; class Alphaproteobacteria; order Hyphomicrobiales; family Rhizobiaceae; genus Rhizobium; species Rhizobium sp. R86522. The sequence continues at coordinate 1,565,483 of NZ_JAXHBX010000001.1, read as the reverse complement.
CTGCATCCAGCCCGGCGGGCGGGGCTCATCCTGCTTTACTGAGGAAGCGGAGAGAAATTTTCTCATGAAAAAGATCGAAGCGATCATCAAGCCTTTCAAGCTCGACGAAGTGAAGGAAGCCCTTCAGGAAGTCGGCTTGCAGGGTATCACCGTGACGGAAGCCAAGGGCTTCGGTCGCCAGAAGGGCCATACCGAGCTCTATCGCGGCGCCGAATATGTCGTGGACTTCCTGCCCAAGGTGAAGGTCGAAGTTGTACTGGCCGACGAAAACGTGGAGGCCGTCATCGACGCCATCCGCAATGCAGCTCAGACGGGCCGCATCGGCGACGGCAAAATCTTCGTTTCGAACGTCGAAGAAGTCGTCCGCATTCGAACCGGCGAAACCGGTATCGACGCCATATAATCGGACCCGACACCAAGGGAGGTCGGGTTTCAATCGTCAGCTCACGCGAGGAATATAAGAATATGACGACCGCAAACGATATTCTGAAACAGATCAAGGACAACGACATCAAGTTCGTCGACCTGCGCTTCACCGATCCGAAGGGCAAGCTGCAGCACGTGACGATGGACATCGCCTGCGTCGACGAAGACATGTTCGCCGATGGCGTCATGTTCGACGGTTCCTCGATTGCCGGCTGGAAGGCCATCAACGAGTCCGACATGGTGCTGATGCCGGATCCGGCCACCGTCCACATGGACCCCTTCTTCGCCCAGTCGACGATGGTCATCCTTTGCGACATCCTCGATCCTGTCTCGGGCGAAGCCTATAACCGCGACCCGCGCGGCACCGCCAAGAAGGCCGAAGCCTATCTCAAGGCATCGGGCATCGGCGACACCATTTTCGTTGGTCCGGAAGCCGAATTCTTCGTCTTCGACGACGTGAAGTACAAGGCCGACCCCTACAACACCGGCTTCAAGCTCGATTCGACGGAACTGCCGTCGAACGACGACACCGACTACGAAACCGGCAACCTCGGTCACCGTCCGCGCGTCAAGGGCGGCTACTTCCCGGTTCCGCCGATCGACAGCCTGCAGGACATGCGTTCCGAAATGCTGACGGTTCTCGGCGAAATGGGCGTCGTCGTCGAAAAGCACCACCACGAAGTGGCAGCAGCCCAGCACGAGCTTGGCATCAAGTTCGACGCGCTGGTGCGCAACGCCGACAAGATGCAGATCTACAAGTACGTCGTCCACCAGGTCGCCAATGCCTATGGCAAGACCGCGACTTTCATGCCGAAGCCGATCTTCGGTGACAACGGCTCTGGCATGCACGTGCACATGTCGATCTGGAAGGACGGCAAGCCGACCTTCGCCGGCGACGAATATGCCGGTCTTTCGGAAAGCTGCCTGTTCTTCATCGGCGGCATCATCAAGCACGCCAAGTCGATCAACGCCTTCTCCAACCCGTCGACCAACTCCTACAAGCGTCTGGTCCCGGGCTACGAAGCACCGGTTCTGCTCGCCTATTCGGCCCGCAACCGTTCGGCCTCGTGCCGCATCCCGTTCGGCTCCAACCCGAAGGCAAAGCGCGTCGAAGTCCGCTTCCCGGATCCGACCGCGAACCCTTACCTCGCTTTCGCTGCCATGCTGATGGCCGGTCTCGACGGCATCAAGAACAAGATCCATCCTGGCAAGGCCATGGACAAGGATCTCTACGACCTGCCGCCGAAGGAACTGAAGAAGATCCCGACGGTCTGCGGTTCGCTGCGCGAAGCGCTCGAAAGCCTGGACAAGGATCGCAAGTACCTGACCGCCGGCGGCGTCTTCGACGACGACCAGATCGATTCGTTCATCGAACTGAAGATGCAGGAAGTCATGCGCTTCGAAATGACCCCGCATCCGGTCGAATTCGACATGTACTACTCGGCTTGATTGTCCGAGCCTGACAATGAAGAGGCGCCGGCGGAGAGATCCGCCGGCGTTTTTCGTTCACATGGGTACGGTTTCGAGGAAATGCTGCTTTCATGAAGGACAGTGACGCGCTAGCACTTGGATAGCCCTTCCCTCCGCGACAGCGATCCTCCATGCCCGCTCCCCACCAGACCACCGATCCGCGCCTCTACGACTGGCTGCTGTTCTTCCTGGCGCCCTTGTTCTTCTCGTCAAACCTGATCTTCGGTCGCGGGATCACCGGTGAGGTCGGGCCTTTCACCACGGCGCTGTTGCGATGGGTCGGAGCCGCGATCCTGATGTCGCCCTTCATCTGGCAGCAGCGGCAGGCCTGCATGGCCTTTGTCCGGCAACACACCGCGCTCTGGCTGACGCTTGGCATTCTCGGCATGGGTATTTGCGGCGGCGTGGTCTACTGGGCGCTGACCCTCACCACCGCCTCGAACGCGACGCTGATCTACACGACCTCGTCGCTCTTCATCATCCTGTTCCAGTGGCTGTTTCAGAAGCGCGCGATCACCGGTCGTGAGCTTCTCGGCATGATCATCGCCTTCGGCGGGGTCGTTGCGATCGTGCTGAAGGGCCACCCCGAAGCGCTTCTCGAACTCACCTTCAACATCGGTGATCTCGCCATCCTTGTGGCTGCAGTCGCCTTTGCCGCCTATTCCCTCTTGCTGCGGCGCCCCTCCGTCCGCGCAATGCCACCGCTGCCTCTGTTCGCTCTTTTGGCTTTGTCCGGCGCGATTGTCCTGATCCCGCCGGGACTGATCGAAATGGCCTCGGGCGGCCCCCTGCCCGACACCTGGATGGAGTTCGCCAAGCTTGCCGGGATCATTCTCTTTGCCTCGCTGGCGGCCTTCTACTGCTTCCAGCATGCCGTCCAGGTCTTCGGGCCCGGGATCGCCGGAATGACCCTTTACCTCATGCCGCCGATGTCCATCCTGATGGCCGTCGTCTTCCTCGGCGAACGCTTCGAACACTATCACGCCATCGGCATCGTCTTGGTGACCGGCGGACTGATCCTTGCAACCGCACCTGGGCGAAAAACGGCCTAGCTGTGGCATCCGGCCACGCTGTCACACACCATCCTTGATTTTGCCGGGCTTTCTTCCCAGATATGACAAGGAAAGGAAGTCAAACCATGAAACAACGAAGCGCTAAATTTGGTATCGGGGACGTCGTACGGCACAAGTTCTTTCCGTTCCGCGGCGTGATCTTCGATGTTGATCCGGAGTTTGCCAATTCCGAGGAATGGTGGAACGCAATTCCTGCCGAGGTTCGGCCGCACAAGGACCAGCCCTTCTATCATCTGCTCGCGGAGAACTCCGAGACGGAATATGTGGCTTACGTGTCCGAGCAGAATCTTGAGCGCGACCAGAGCCCGGAGCCTCTGCGCAATCCGCAGATCCAGCAGATCTTCGAACCCCAGCAGACGGGTCGCTACAAGCCGAAGATGAACTTTGCGCACTAAACGCAAGCCCTATGCCTGATACGAAAAAGCCCGCGTCTGATGACGCGGGCTTTTTTCATTTCAGTGCCGTGAAGCGGATCAGTTGCCCTGCTTGGCAGCGTTCTGGGCGTCGGTGATCGCCTTGTTGCGCTCTTCCTGCTTCTTCTGCATCGCTTCCTGCAGCAGACGCTGGCGCTCTTCGGCCTGCGACTGCGACATCGCTTCGCCGTCAAACGCGCCGGTGAAGCCGCTCAGCGGGATCTTGATCGGGTTCGGCGCGCGGCGGAAGTTGATCGAGGTGAACACGACCTCGCCACCCTTCTTCAGGCTGTCGATGATCGCGTCGGTCAGCGGGATTTCGGCGGTGCAGCGGTCGGGCAGGCAGACAGCGTAGTCGAGCTTGGTGCCCTTGGCGCCATCGATCTGCATCATCACGCCCGGCGGGATGAGACGGGCCGAGGGAACCGTGACCTGCAGCAGCTTGCGATTGACCTTGCCTTCGACCGTGATCAGGCCGACGGCGGTGATCAGCTGGCCGTTTGCGGCGACGAGCTGGTTCTGGACCACGCAGACGTCGGATTCTTCCTGCTTGGCGCAGGTCTTGAACCACCGCGGCTCGGAGGGAGCGGCGGCTTCCTGTGCCTGTGCGACGACCGGCATGGCGCTTGCCGCGAAGGACAGAGCGATTGCAGACACAGCCGTCCGCGTTGCGTTGCTAAGTTTGAACATCATACGTATTCCGTCTCCTGAAAACCCCTGTCGCGCGGACTTGTGTGCCGCGTCATTCACCGGTCTTGTCTGCCCTCACCTGTGGTTCAAATGAGGCAAATACATGACCCTGCGATCTGGCTCACCTGTTACATCGCGGCGGCCACAATATCCAGCGTTTCTTTGACGCCGGATCGACTCACATCTCCTCATTCTCACCCGCTTGTGTTGGTTTTATGGTGAGTGTGCTAGCGTCCCGGTACATTCGAGATTCTAATTCGGGGAGGATCGCCGCCTTGCGCCGTCTCTTGTTCACTCTGCTTATTCTACCCTTTGCCGCTGCCGCTCAGGCACAACCCATGCACGGGATCGCCATGCATGGCGAGCCTGCGCTTGCCGCCGACTACACGCATTTTCCTTATGTAAATCCTGATGTGAAGAAGGGTGGCAAGGTCAATTACGGCGTGGTCGGCACCTACGATGCGCTGAACCCCTTTGTCCTCAAGGGCATGCGCACGACGGCGCGCGGCGTCTGGGATCCGGAATTCGGCAATCTGCTCTACGAGCCGCTGATGTCCCGGTCTGCCGATGAACCCTTCACGCTCTACGGCCTGCTTGCAGAAACCGTCGAATGGGATGCCGACCGCACCTATGTGCAGTTCAATCTCAACCCCAAAGCGCGCTGGCATGACGGCAAGCCGGTCACTCCCGAAGATGTGATCTTCACCTTCGAACTGTTGCGCGACAAGGGACGACCGCCCTTCAACGGCCGGCTCAATGCCGTCGCCAGCATGGAGAAGGTCGGCGAGCACGGCATCAAGTTCACCTTCAACGAAAAGGCCAATCGCGAGACACCGCTGATCTTCGCCAATTCAACTCCGATCCTGCCGAAGCACGCGATCGATCCTGAGACCTTCGATCAGGGCGGACTTGCCATCCCCGTCGGTTCGGGTCCCTACAGGATCAAGGAGCTGAAACCCGGCGAGAAGGTCACCTGGGCGCGTGATCCCGACTATTGGGGCAAGGACCTTCCTTCGAAGGTCGGCTTCGACAATTACGACGAGATCAGCGTCACCTATTTCCTCCAGGAGGCAACGCTGTTCGAGGCCTTCAAGAAGGGTGAGATCGACATCTATCCGGATGGCGATTCCAACCATTGGCAGCGGGCCTACAATTTCCCGGCCGCAGAGAATGGCGATGTCGTGAAGGAAGCCTTCAAACCTGGCCTTCCCTCCGGCATGCTCGGCTTTGTCTTCAACACCCGCCGCCCGATCTTTTCGGACGTCAAGGTACGCGAGGCAATCAGCACCGCCTTCGATTTCGAATCGATGAACAAGACACTCTTCGGCAATGCCTTCACCCGTACCCAAAGCTATTGGCAGAACTCTAGGCTCGGGGCCTTCGGCAATGCCGCAGACGAGAAGGAACTCGCTCTGCTCGGGCCTGCGAAGGACAAGTTGTCGCCGGAAATTCTCGCCGGCACCTTTACGCAGTCGGCCACGGACGGCTCTGGAGGCGACCGCAAGGCGCTCGGCAAGGCCGTCAGGCTCTTCCAGGAAGCGGGATACAAGATCCAGAGCGGCAAGATGATCGATGCCGCCGGCAAGCCGCTCACCTTCGAGGTGATGACCCAGAACGAAGGTCAGGAGAAGATGGCCATCGCGTTTCAGCGGACGCTGAAGCTGATCGGCATCGACATGGCCATCCGGACAGTTGACGACGCGCAGTATCAGGCGCGCTCCAACAGCTTCGACTACGACATGATCATCAAAGCATACACCTCGTCGCTCTCGCCCGGCGCCGAGCAGGTCAATCGCTGGGCATCCGAAGCAAAGGACGCCCAGGGCAGCTTCAATTACGCCGGCGTTGCCGATCCCGACATCGACCGCATGATCGAGGCGCTCCTGCAGGCCCGCGATCCAGCCGATTTCCAGGCGGCCGTACGCGCCTATGACCGGCTCCTGGTTGCCGGGCACTATCTCGTGCCGCTTTATCATATCGGCGAGCAATGGGTCGCCCGCTGGAAGCATATCGGACGGCCGGACGCAGCCCCGCTCTATGGCTACCAGCGCTCGACCTGGTTCGACGCACGCGCCCAGTAACCCCAAGCAATTGACGCTGTGTTTCAGGGCCGGAGCTTGTCTCCGGCCCGCTTTGCTTTAAGTGACAGGCATACCTCTGCCAGGAAAGGACACCCTCATGGACCGCATCACCATCGACCTCGTATCCGACGTGGTCTGCCCCTGGTGTTATCTCGGCAAGGCGCGGCTCGAACTCGCGATCGCCGAAGTGCAAGACGAAGTCAGCGTCGACATCAACTGGCGCCCCTATCAGCTCAATCCCGACTATCCGCCAGAAGGTGTCGACCAGCAGGTGGAACTGGCGAAGAAGCTGGGCGGCAAGGACAAGATGGACCAGGCGCATGCGCATCTGAAGTCGCTCGGCGCCGAGGTCGGCATTGCCTTCGATTTCGAAGCCATCAAAGTCGGCCCGAACACGCTCGATGCGCACCGGTTGATCCATTGGGCCGGCCAGGAAAGCCGGGAGACGCAGACCCGCGTGGTCGATCTCCTGTTCAAGGCAAACTTCGAGCAGGGCCGTAATATCGGCGACACTGCCGTACTGCTCGACATCGCGACCGAGGCCGGTCTGTCGCGTCCGGTGATCGAATCGCTGCTGTCAGGCGATGCTGACGTCAACCACGTACTGTCCGAGGTGGAAGCCGCCAAGCAGATGGGCGTGAACGGTGTGCCGTTCTTCATCTTCGACCAGCAATACGCGGTCAGCGGCGCCCAGCCGCCGGCGGAACTCGCCAATGCCTTGCGCGAAATCGCCAAGGCGAAGGCCGAAGCTCTCCGCAATCTGAATTGACGGTTGTAACGAACAGCCGTATCCCGGAGAGGCAACCTCCTCCCCGGGATCATGACCTTGTCATCCTCCGACACGACCCTCAAAGGCGTCTTCTTCGCCTTCATCTGCTTTGCCGCCTATTCCTTCAGCGATGCCGCCGTGAAGCTGGTGGAAGGGCGCGTACCCGCCTTCGAGGCAGGTTTCATCGGTAGCCTGTTCGGCTTCCTGGCAATCCCCTTCCTGATGAAGCGCGGCGACCGCTATACGGATCTGGTGCGCAGCACAAACTGGCCGCTATGGGGCCTCCGCTTCGTCTGTTCTGCCGTGGGCACGGTCGGCAGCATCATTGCCTTTACCCAGCTATCGATGGCGGAAGCATTCTGCCTGATCTTCCTGCTGCCGAGCTTTGCGACGATCATGTCGGTGATCTTCCTCAAGGAAGAGGTGGGTATGAAACGCTGGGCAGCCGTCCTGATCGGCTTCCTCGGCGTGCTGGTGGTGCTGAGGCCTGGTTTTCGCGAACTTGAAATCGGGCATCTGGCAGCGCTGATTTCCGGTTTTGCCGGCGCCGTCACGATCATCATCTTCCGCGCCATGGGCCCGCAGGAGAAGAACATCTCGCTCTACGGCGCGGGCCTGCTCGGCAGCGTGATCATCTGTGCTGCCTTCTCTCTGCCGGATTTCCAGGCACCCGACCGTTATGACCTGATGCTGCTTGCCGCCTTCGGCCTGCTCGCCGCCGTCGGCAACATCTTCATGATGCTGGCGTCGTTTTATGCCCCCGCCCCGATCGTCGGACCGATCCAGTACAGCCAGATGCTCTGGGCCATCCTGCTGGGCTACCTCGTCTTCGGCGACAAGGTCGACTGGCCGATGGGCATCGGCATCGTGCTGATCGTCGGGTCAGGGCTCCTGACGCTGATCCGCGAGCGCAAACGCGACACGCCGCTTCCGCCGCCGGTAGCCGGCAAGACGGATGCGGCGCTGGCGATCAAGCCGGAGGACGGCGAAGCTCGCCGCGCCGGTGATTGACCTCTTTTAGCCCTGTCAGGCTGCATTCACCTCTTGTATTGCACCTGCGTTCAGAAAGATGAAGCGATCGAACAGGGAGAGATCAAGCGGGTTGGGCAGGCGGATATGGGCATGCCCCGGCAATCCGCCCCGCTCCGCCTCGAAGCGTCGATCGACCTGCGAGATGAAGATCATTACGAGCCCGTTTGCCTTTGCGTAGGCGCGCAACTGACCAACCTGATGCTCGAGGTCAGGGGTCTCCCGTCGTTCGTTCAGCATTTGAAGGTAATCGATCACCACCACAGTGCCCGACGGCAGACCGTCGAGCGAGGCGATAATGTAATCCGCATCAATACGGTCGGAATCATGAAGCTCGAAGAGACCGTTGAATTCCGACGGGGTTGCATCGAGCCGATGCATCCGCTCAAGAACTTCGCGTTCGGTATAGGCAAGGGTAAAAAACACGCCATGCTGACCATTGCGCATGGCATCGATTAGTATCTGCAGGGTGAGAAGTGTCTTCCCCTGCCCTGGTCGGGCGGCAACCAGCACCAGTTCACCCGCCCGCAAACGCCGATAATTCATGCGGTTAGATGTTGTAGCAGTTCGCCTTTCTGCAAGCAGACTCCAGCTCGAAATACCCTGTTCGCGTGCGACTTCGTTGAGCGCTGCGGCCAGGGGAATGCCCTCCCGTCTGCTCATGAGACGTGCTTTGCGCTTCAGATAAAATAACGGAATGGATTGCGTCATCGTATTACCTCTGATGACGGGCAAAAATCGCAACCCCTCCTCATGCCGCGCCCGAATCTTCGGTTCGGATGTCAATCAACGCCCAACATAGAAAATGCTTTCCCGAGTGGAGGGGGGAGGCACGGGCCGTGCACCCAACGAAACTAGACCGATTCGCTGGCGAACAGGAAGAGCCGACGGATCAGCCCTTCGCCAACTCCGCCAACTGCGTCATCACCACTGCAGCCCCTGCCAACCGCTTTTCTGGCGTCGGGAGGTCGCGGGTGAGGAACACCGAGTGGTCCGCCCTGATCTTCGCCATGCTGCCCTGCTTGGCGATATAGCCGACCAGCGCTGCCGGATTGGGGAACTGTTTGCCGCGGAACTGAACGACGACACCCTTGGGGCCTGCTTCCAGCTTCTCGACATTGGCCGTGCGGCACAGCGCCTTGATGTAAACCACCTTGAGCAGGTGCTGAACCTCGATCGGCATCGGACCGAAGCGGTCGATCAATTCGGCGCCGAATCCGTCGATCTCTCTGAGGTCGTCCAATTCGCCGAGGCGGCGATAGAGTGCCATGCGCAGATGCAGGTCCGGCACGTAGTTTTCCGGGATCATGACCGAGGTGCCGACCTGGATCTGCGGCGACCAGCCGGTATCGACCACTTCATCGACACCCTTCACCTCGGCAACCGCCTCTTCCAGCATCTGCTGGTAGAGTTCAAAGCCGACTTCCTTGATGTGGCCGGACTGCTCCTCGCCGAGCAGATTGCCGGCGCCGCGGATATCCAGATCGTGGCTGGCGAGCTGGAAGCCGGCGCCCAGCGTATCGAGCGACTGCAGAACCTTCAGACGCCGTTCGGCACCCGCCGTCAGCACCTTGTTGACCGGCAGCGTCAGCAGCGCAAAGGCGCGGACCTTGGAGCGACCGACGCGGCCACGGATCTGGTAGAGCTGGGCGAGACCGAACATGTCGGCACGGTGGACGATCAGCGTGTTGGCCGTGGGAACGTCGAGGCCGGATTCGACAATGGTCGTCGAAAGAAGCACATCGTAGCGGCCCTCGTAGAAGGCGTTCATGATGTCTTCGAGCTCACCGGCGGCCATCTGGCCATGGGCGATCGCCACCTTCAGCTCCGGCACGTTCTCGTCGAGGAAGCTTTTCACATCCGCGAGATCGGCGAGACGCGGGCAGACATAAAAGCTTTGTCCGCCGCGATAATGCTCGCGCATCAGGGTCTCGCGAATGACGAGCGGATCGAAAGGCGAGATGAAGGTGCGCACCGCCATTCGGTCCACCGGCGGCGTGGTGATCAGCGAGAGTTCGCGCACGCCGGTCATGGCAAGCTGCAGAGTGCGCGGGATGGGTGTGGCCGAAAGCGTCAGGACGTGCACGTCCGACTTCAGCTCCTTCAGCCGTTCCTTGTGCTTGACGCCGAAATGTTGCTCCTCGTCGATGATCAGCAGGCCGAGATTGGCGAAGTTGACACCGGTGCCGAGCAGCGCGTGGGTACCGACAACGATGTCGGTTTTGCCGTCTGCCACTTCCTTCTTGACGAGGTTCAGCTCCTTCGTGCCGACAAGGCGCGAGGCCTGCTGGACGCGGATGGGCAGGCCGCGGAAGCGTTCGGAGAAGGTCTTGAAATGCTGGCGGGCCAAGAGCGTGGTCGGCACGACGACGGCCACCTGGATGCCGTTCATCGCGGCGATGAAGGCAGCGCGAAGCGCCACTTCCGTCTTGCCGAAACCAACGTCGCCGCAGACGAGGCGGTCCATGGGCCGGCCGGCGCCGAGGTCGGAACGGACGGATTCGATGGCCGTTTCCTGGTCTTCCGTCTCGTCATAGGGGAAACGAGCGGCGAATTCGTCGTAGAGGCCTTCCTGGGTGGTGAGCACCGGAGCCGTCCGCGTCATGCGCTCGGCGGCGATGCGGATCAGGGCTCCTGCCATATCGAGCAGGCGCTTCTTGAGCTTCGCCTTGCGCATCTGCCAGGCGCCGCCGCCCAACTTGTCAAGCTGCACCTCGGTCGCCTCGCCGCCATAGCGCGAGAGAAGATCGATGTTTTCGACCGGCAGGAAGAGCTTGGCCTCATCGGCATATTGCAATTCAAGACAGGCATGCGGGGCACCCGCGGCCTCGATGGTGCGCAGACCGACGAAGCGGCCAATGCCATGCTCGGCGTGCACAACGATCGAGCCTTCGTCGATACCAGCCACTTCCGAGATGAAATCGGCGGCCCTCTTGCGGCGCTTGGAGCGGCGGACCATACGGTCGCCGAGAATGTCCTGCTCGCCGATGATGACGAGATTGTTTGTCTCGAAACCACCTTCGAGGCTGAGCACGGCAGTGCCCGCCTCGCCCTTCTTCAGCTTGTCGACATCTTTGAGTGCTGCGACCGGCACCAGCCGCTCCAGTCCGTGTTCGTTGAGCACCTGCAGCAGTCGGTCGAGCGAACCTTCCGACCAACCAGACACCACGACCTTGGAGCCGGCCGCACGTTTGTCAGCGATATAGCTGACGGCCTGGCCGAAGACGTTGGCACGATTGCCTTCTTCGCTGCTCGCCTCATTGGCAGACTTCGCCCAGCGCGGTGTTGGTCGTGCCTCGACCTCGATCACCTTGCGGCTCTCGCCACTGGCTTCGGCAAAGGGCGTGATGCGGATCGGATCGAAGGCGTCGAGCGCCTTGCCGAATTCGCCAGCGCCGAGATAGAGCCGCTCCGGCGGAACTGGCTTGTAGGGCGTGCCCTGGGCGAGATGGCCCTTGCCGGGTGTCGCCGAGTTGAGGCGAGCCTCGTAATAGTCGCGGATCAGCTTGGCGCGTTCTTCCGCTGCCTCACGCACGGTATGGTCGGTGACCATACGGAAGCCGCGCAGATAATCGAAGGTGGTTTCCAGCTTGTCGTAGAACATCGGGAGCCAATGTTCCATGCCGGCATACCGGCGCCCCTCCGAGACGGCGGCATAGAGCGCATCGTCGCGGGTCGCGGCTCCAAAGAGCGAGAGATAGTTCTTGCGAAAACGGCTGATGCTCTCCGGCGTCAGCGTCACCTCGCTCATCGGGTTGAGATCTAGCGAACGGACCTGTGCGATCGTCCGCTGGCTTGCCGGATCGAAGGAGCGGATGCTTTCGAGTGTGTCACCGAAGAAATCGAGGCGAACAGGCTCTTCCGCACCAGGCACGAAAACATCGAGAATGCCGCCGCGCACGGCGAATTCGCCGACCTCGCGGACCGTTGCGACGCGGTCGAAACCGTTGCGCTCCAGACGTGCGGCAATGTCGTCCATGCGCACCTGGTTGCCGGGCTTCGCCGAAAAACCGAGGCTGTCGATCACGTCTGCCGGTGCCACCTTTTGCAGCATGGCATTGACCGTCACCAGCACGATTGCCGGATGCGGATTGAGATAGAGCGCAATCAAACCCGACAGTGCCGCCAATCGCCGGGCCGAGACATCAGCGGACGGCGAGACGCGATCGTAAGGCAGGCAGTCCCAGGCCGGCAGGCTCAGCACCGGAATGTCCGGTGCTGCGAAACTCAGTGTCTGCTCGAGGTTCTGCAGCCGCTGCCCGTCGGATACCACATAGGCGACAGGTTTCCCCTCACGCGCCAGTTCGGCGAGGATGAAGGCATCCATGCCGTCGGGTACATGGGAAAGCGTCAGCGCGGATTGTGCGCCGACAATCCGCTTCACATCGATCAGGGGCATATCAGTTACTTTGCAGCGGTTTCTTCGCCGGTCACCGGTGAGAAATCCGGGCGCAGGGCGGCTATGCGTTCGAAGAGTGGTGTCTGGAGATGGGCCGGCACGGGATCGGCACCAGTGATGTAGCGGACGAGATCGTTGTCCTCCTCGACCATGATGCGCTCCAGCTCGTCGAGCTCCTCATCAGAGAGCTCGCTGATATGGGCCTCGCAGAACTGGCCAAGCATCAGGTCCATCTCGCGGATACCGCGATGCCAGCAGCGGAACAGGATGCGCCGACGGCGCGGATCGAGGTCGGCACTGCTTTTCACCAGTCCAGTCATCTTAGCATCCTTCCAATTCTAGGCGTTCTATAGAGCAGCGACCGGCAAATGTCAGCTTGCCAAACAGGCATTTTGCGAGGCATTTTGCCCCCATCATGCGTCCCCATCTTCTCGATCCCCTCTTTGCCTCCGTGGCTTCGCTCAGCGGAGTCGGTCCCAAACTTGCCCAGCTTCTCGCCACACTGCTCGGGCGCGAGGATGCCGAGGACGCACGCGTCGTCGACCTGCTCTTCCTCGCGCCACACCGGCTGATCGACCGGCGCCACCAGCCGGGCATCGCCTACGCCCAACAGGGCTCGCTGGTAACGATCACCGGCCGTGTCGACCGACATCTGCCGCCGCCTAAGGGCAAGAGCAACCTGCCCTACCGCGTGATGCTGCATGACGAGACGGGGGAACTGGCGCTCACCTTCTTCCGGGTCAAGGGCAACTGGCTCGAAAAGGCGCTGCCCGTCGACGAAATCGTCATGGTGTCGGGCAAGGTCGACTGGTTCAACGGTCGCCCCTCGATGGTGCATCCGGACCTGATGATGAAGGCGAGCGAGGCGGAAAACCTGCCGCTGGTCGAGCCGGTCTATCCGCTGACGGCGGGGCTTGGACCCAAGGTGCTGCGCAAGGCGGTGGAGGCTGCGGTCGAGCGTATGCCGGAGCTGCCGGAATGGGCGGATGCGCCGCTTGCCATGAAACAGGGCTTCGCCAGCGTGCGCGAAAGCCTCGTTGCGCTTCACAATCCGCGCGACGAGAAGGACATCGACCCGCAGGCGCCGGCGAGACGCAGGCTCGCCTATGACGAATTCCTCGCCGGCCAGGTGTCGCTCGCCTTGGTGCGGCAGAAGCTCCGTAGGGTTCCCGGCATCCCCATCAAGCCGACCGGCGAGATCAGCGAAAAGATCCGCGCCACCCTCCCCTTCACGCCGACCAACAGCCAGCTGGCGGCGATCGACGACATCCTGAAGGACATGGCGACGGACCAGCGCATGTTGCGGCTGGTGCAAGGTGACGTGGGTGCCGGCAAGACGCTGGTGGCGCTGTTTGCCATGGCAGCAGCCGTTGAGGCCGGCGGACAGGCCGTGCTGATGGCGCCGACGGAAATCCTGGCGCGGCAGCATCATGCGACCCTTGCCAAGCTCGGCGCGCCGGCCGGTCTGAAGATTGAGGTCCTGACCGGCCGCACAAAGGGCAAGGAGCGCGAGGCAATCCTGGAGCGGATCGCATCCGGCGAGGCGCAGATCGTCATCGGCACACATGCCCTCTTCCAGGATGCCGTCAGCTACAACAACCTGACGCTGGCCGTGGTCGACGAGCAGCATCGCTTCGGTGTGCATCAGCGTCTGCGGCTGACCTCCAAGGGCATCTCGCCGCATATGCTGGTCATGACGGCAACGCCAATCCCGCGCACGCTGGTGCTCGCCGCCTTCGGCGACATGGATGTCTCCAAGCTCACCGAGAAGCCCGCAGGCCGCAAGCCGATCCAGACAGTGACCGTGCCGACCGAGCGTGTGCCCGATGTCATCGAACGGCTGAGGGCCGCGATATCAGAGGGCAAGAAGGCCTACTGGATCTGCCCGCTGGTCGAGGAAACGGAGGAAAGCGAGCTGATGTCGGCCGAGGAGCGGCAATCGGTGCTGGCCCAGTTCATCAAGGCGCCGATCGGCTTGGTGCATGGGCGCATGGCGGGGCCGGAAAAGGATGCCGCGATGCTTGCCTTCAAGAATGGCGAGACGCGGCTGCTGGTCGCCACCACCGTTGTCGAAGTCGGCGTCGACGTGCCGGATGCGACGATCATGGTGATCGAACATGCCGAACGCTTCGGTCTTGCCCAGCTGCACCAGCTGCGCGGTCGCGTCGGGCGTGGCGATGAGGCCTCTAGCTGCATCCTGCTCTACAAGGGCCCGCTCGGCGAAACCGGCAAGGCGCGGCTGTCGATCCTGCGCGATTCGGAAGATGGCTTCCTGATCGCCGAAGAGGATCTGAAGCTCCGCGGTGAAGGCGAGCTTCTCGGCACACGGCAGTCGGGCACGCCAGGCTTCAAGATAGCCAGCCTTGAACATCATGGCGACCTGCTGGAGATCGCCCGCAAGGATGCGGCCTATCTGCTGGAGCGGGACCCCGAACTCACGTCGGAGCGCGGAGAAGCCGTCAGAACGCTGCTTTATCTGCATCGCCGCGACGAGGCGATCCGCTTCCTGCATGCGGGGTGAGGAAAGACGTATTCAGGAACGGCCGGCGCGCTTGGGCGGTCCAACCGGGTCGTCCGCAGCGAGGTCCTGAAACGCCGCCATGGCGTCCGCGACGGTCGGCTTGTAGTCCGGCGTGACCAGACCGGCCGAGATCAAGAGTTTCACCCCCTCTTCCGGGCTCATATCGAGCAGCATCAGCTTGCTGCGCGGCACGAACATCAGGAAGCCGGCTGTGGGAACAGGGGTCGGCGCGAGGAAGACCGCCACCATTTCCTCGCCGTCCTGGTTGAGCTTCGCGGCAATCTCTCCCTTGGCATCCGTCGAAACGAAGACCAGCGCCCAGGTCCCGGCGCGCGGAAACTCGATCAGGCCGACCTTCTTGAAGGAATTGCCCTGCTCCTTCAGCACGGTCTCAAAGATCTGCTTGGTGCTCTTGTAGACGGTACGCACCAGCGGCATCCGGTTGAGGATATTCTCGCTGTAGGAAACGATCGAGCGACCGATCAGGTTGCGGCCAAGAAAGCCGACGAGCGTGATGAAGAGGATGGCGATGAGAAGTCCGGTGCCGGGCACCGCGAACTTGAGATAGGCTTCCGGATTGTAGCGATCCGGCAAATAGGGCTTCACCCAACTGTCTGCCCAGCGGATGAAGGTCCAGGTCAGATAGATGGTGATCGTCATCGGCGCGCAGATGATGAGACCAGTCAGGAAGTTGTTCCTGAGCCGGGTCGCCATCGAAATCCTGTCAGAACCTTCGGTCATGCCCGCCGTCATTGTGCAGTGCCGTAACGCTGCGGACAATGCCGGAGTGACACCTATGGCGCAAGAGCAAGAATTGGGGCAGCGGACTGCCCCGATCGGGGATCACTCGACCGTGACGGACTTGGCGAGGTTGCGCGGCTGGTCGACGTCGGTGCCCATGAAGACAGCTGTGTGATAGGCGAGAAGCTGGATCGGGATGGAATAGACCATCGGGGAGATGATCTCGGCGACGACGGGCAGCACGATGGTTGCCATGGTCTCAAGCTTCGAGGCGGCAGCGCCCTTCTCGTCGGTGATGAAGATGATCTTACCGCCGCGGGCTGCCACTTCCTGCATGTTCGACACGGTCTTCTCGAAGAAGCGGTCGAAAGGTGCAATGACGATCACAGGCATGTTCTCGTCGATCAGGGCGATCGGGCCATGCTTCAACTCGCCGGCGGCATAGCCTTCGGCGTGGATATAAGAGATTTCCTTGAGCTTCAGCGCGCCTTCGAGTGCCAGCGGATAGCTGGTGCCACGGCCGAGATAGAGCACGTCCTTGAACTTGGAGAGGTCACGCGACAGGGCTTCGATCTGCGGCTGTACCGCATTCAGCACCTGGCTCATGATGCGCGGCATTTCGGCCAGGCTCTTCACCAGCTGCTTTTCTTCCGTCTCATCAATCGTGCCACGGGCACGACCGGCGGCGAGCGCCAGCGAGGCGAGCACGGCGAGCTGACAGGTGAAGGCCTTGGTGGAAGCGACGCCGATTTCCGGACCAGCGAGGATCGGGAAGACAGCATCCAATTCGCGGGCGATCGTCGATTCCTTGACGTTGACGACAGCACCGATCTTCAGCCCGTTATCACGGCAGTAGCGCAGCGACGCGAGCGTATCGGCAGTTTCACCGGACTGTGAGATGAAAAGGGCGGCCTGGTCCTTCGAAAGCGGCATTTCGCGGTAGCGGAATTCCGAGGCGACATCGATTTCGACCGGCAGGCGGGCATAACGTTCGAACCAGTATTTGCCGACGAGGCCAGCCAGATAGGCTGTGCCGCAGGCGGAAATGGCGAGGCCGCGCAAACCGGCGAAATCGATCTCGTTCGCGGCTTCGCGCACGGTGTGCTTGGCGAAGTCGACGTAATGGGACAGGGCGTGGGAGATCACCTCCGGCTGCTCGTAGATCTCCTTCTCCATGAAGTGGCGATGATTGCCCTTGTCGATCATGTAGGCCGACGCCGAGGAGATCTGCACCGGGCGTTCGACCGGATTGCCGTCCATGTCGAAGATGTGGGCGCCCTGCTTGCCGATGACAGCCCAGTCGCCGTCGTGGAGATAGGCGATGCGGTTGGTGAAGGGCGAGAGCGCAATGGCATCCGAGCCGAGGAACATCTCGCCATCGCCAAAGCCGATCGCCAGTGGCGGGCCGGAACGGGCCGCCATGATGGTCGAGGGATCGTCTTGGAAGATGACGGCAAGCGCATAGGCGCCGGTCACATGGCGCAGCATCTCGTGCATGGCTTCGCGGCGGCCAAGACCCTGGCGGCAATACTTGGCGAGCAACTGGGCGACGACTTCGGTGTCGGTCTGGGTGGCAAAGACGGCACCTTCGGCAGCGAGTTCTTCCTTGATCTCGGAGAAATTCTCGATGATGCCGTTGTGAACGACCGCCACGCCCTCCACGAAATGCGGATGCGCGTTCGTTTCGTTCGGCACGCCATGGGTTGCCCAGCGGGTGTGGGCAATGCCGATATTGCCGGGCAGCGGATCGCCTGCGAGCTTCGTCTCAAGATTGAAGAGCTTGCCTTCAGCGCGGCGGCGGTCGAGCTTGCCGTCGTTGATGGTGGCCACACCGGCGGAATCATAGCCGCGATATTCGAGCCGCTTCAAGGCGTCGACCAGACGCTCCGCTACGGGCTTGTTACCGACCATGCCAACGATGCCGCACATGAAATTCTCCGTTTCGTATCAACCACGCGGCTTTTCCTAGCGGTTCCACCGCAATAGGCAATTGTGCGTGAGGTCAAATTGCATTTCGTCTCGTAATGCAACGCAGCATAACAAGCGGTGAAGTTTGTTTTAGCGCTCTTACTTGCCGGACTTCTTGGCGGCCTTGATTGCCAGATTGCGTTCGCGGATCACTGCGGCGCGGCCCGGCTTCATCTCCTGGCGAGCACGGCCAAAGGCGAGTGCATCGGCGGGCACATCCTCGGTGATGACGCTGCCGGACGCGATGAGCGCGCCATCGCCGATCTTCACCGGGGCCACCAGCGACGAATTGGAACCGATGAAGGCCCCGGCCCCGATATGCGTCTCAAACTTGTTCACGCCATCATAATTGCAGGTGATGGTGCCAGCGCCGATATTGGTCTCGGCGCCAACGACGGCGTCGCCGATATAGGTCAGGTGGTTGACCTTGGCGCCACGGCCGATCTCGGCCTTCTTCACCTCGCAGAAATTGCCAACCTTCGAGCCTTCGGCGAGGCTGGCGCCGGGACGCAGGCGGGCAAAGGGGCCCACGGTCGCGCCAGCAGCCACATGGGCGCCTTCGAGATGCGAGAAGGCATGGATGATGGCACCGCCCTCGACGGTGACCCCGGGACCGAAGACGACGTTCGGCTCGATCAGCGCATCTTGTCCGATGACCGTGTCGTGGCTCAGGAAGACCGTCTCAGGTGCGATCATCGTCACGCCCGAAACCATCAGCTCGTGGCGACGGCGCTCCTGCCAGAGGCGCTCGATGACGGCGAGCTCGGCGCGATTGTTGCAGCCGGTCAGTTCACTCTCCGGCGCGTCCACGGCGACAGCCTTGCCACCCAAGGACCGGGCAATCTCGACGAGGTCGGTCAGATAATACTCACCCTTGGCGTTCTGGTTGCCGATCCGGGAGAGGAGATCGAGGGCCTTCTTGCCGTCGATCGCCATCAAACCACTGTTGCACCAGGTCACGGCGCGCTCGGCCTCGGTCGCATCCTTTTCCTCGCGGATGGCGACCAGCTCGCCATTTTCGACAAGCAAACGGCCATAACCTGTCGGATTGGCCGTATGAAAACCGATGACGGCGACATCGGCACCGCCGGCAAGCGCTTCGCGGGCAGCTTTCAGCGGCGCGGCAGTGATCAGCGGCACATCGCCATAGGCAACGAGGATCTCGTCATAACGGCGGGCAATCGCCTCCTTGGCCATCAGAACGGCGTGACCGGTGCCGAGGCGCTCGGTCTGCAACACGCCTGCGACCGCAAGCCCTTCGATCGAGGCTGCCTTTTCGACCTTCTCGGCATCACGACCGAGAACCAGCGCCACATCAGACACACCAGACGCGGCGATCGATGCCATGACATGCGCGATCATCGGACGCCCACCCACCGGATGCAGCACCTTCGACATCGACGACTTCATGCGGGTGCTGTCACCAGCAGCGAGAACGACGGCGAGACAGGTACGGTTCATGGATGGCTCCAAGCTGAGAATGGCGTTCCTCACTAATACCAGCAGGTGCCGCCCGCAAGTGTTCGGAGAACTAGCCGCGCTTCTGGGAGTTCTCGACGGCCTTCAGCGCTGCTGCACGCCCCTGCTCGATCGCCCGTTCGGTGGCGGCCCGCGCAGTCTCGGCATCGCCTTGCTCGATCGCATCGACGATGGCCAGATGAAGCTCGCTGATCGCCTCCCCGCGGCCGGCAAGTTCAGGATCGAAGGCCATGGTGAAAGCGCCGTCGAGCGAGGCCTTTATGAAACCGACCATGCTTTCGAGAAACGGGTTGGCCCCGACGAGGGTCAAAAGAACGTGGAAGCGTAAGTCTGCCTCCACCTGTCCCTGCCAGTCGAGTTCGTTGGAACCCAGGAGCATGGCGTAATGACGCAGTTCCGCACAGTCCGCCGCCGAAGCGCGCAGCGCCGCGAACGCAGCCGATGCCGGCTCCAGGACCATGCGGACGTCATAGAGATGATCGATGAACTCGTGTGTGACGCCCGTCCGGAAATGCCAGCGCAGCACGTCTTCATCGACAAGGTTCCAGTGACAGCGGTCAGTCACCCGTGTCCCGACACGCGATTTGGCAACCACCAGACCTTTGGCGGTCAGCGTCTTCATCGCCTCGCGCAGCACGGACCGCGACACATCGAACTGAGCCTCCAGTTCAGCATCCCCAGGCAAGGGTTCGCCGATGCCAAATCGACCCCCGACGATCGCAAGGCCGAGTTGCTCGACCACCTTCGCATGGCTCGTCCGAAGATTGGAAACGACCTTCAGTTCCCGAACCTCTTCCTTCCGCATCCTGACTCACACCCCGACTTATTTGCTGGGGTAGTTATACGAAAGGCCAATGCGGGTGAAGGCGCTATCTGAGTATTCCTGCAATTTTAGGAATCCTAAACAAGAAAGAGCGCCCAAAGGCGCTCTTTCCATTTCCGCAAGTCGCAGATTACTGCGGCAGCTTGTCGTCTACACCTTCAATGTAGAAGTTCATGCCGAGGATGGTGCCGTAGTCAGCCGACTCACCTTCCGCCAACCAGACGGAGCCGTCCTGCTTGTTGAGCGGACCGGTGAAGGGCTTCAGTTCGCCGGACTTGATCTTGGCTTCAGTGTCCATGGCCATGGCCTTCACGTCGTCGGGCATGTTGGTATAGGGCGCCATCGACAGAATGCCGTCGACGAGACCGTCGAAAGTCTGCGCCGAGCTCCATGTGCCGTCGAGAACAGCCTGGGTGCGCTTGATGTAGTAGGGCGCCCAGGTGTCGACGATGGCGCTGAGCTGCGCAGTCGGGCCGGCGGCGATCATGTCGGAGGCCTGACCGAAGGCCTTCATCCCACGTTCTTCGGCAACCTGCATCGGAGCCGTCGTGTCGGTGTGCTGGGTCAGAATGTCCACGCCCTGGTCAAACAGCGCCTTTGCGGCATCGGCTTCCTTGCCGGGGTCGAACCAAGTGTTGACCCAGATGACCTTCAGCTTGAATTCCGGGTTGACGGTGCGGGCGCCGTGCAGGAAGGCGTTGATGCCGGCGACGACTTCCGGGATCGGGAAGGAAGCGATGTAACCGGCGACACCGGTCTTCGACATCTTGCCGGCGATCTGACCGTTGATGAAGCGGCCTTCATAGAAGCGCGAATTGTAGGTCGCGACATTGTCTGCAGTCTTGTAGCCGGTGGCGTGTTCGAACTTCACGTCCGGAAACTTCTCGGCGACCTTCAGGGTTGCATCCATGAAGCCGAAGGAGGTCGTGTAGACCAGGGCGCAGCCGGAACGGGCCATGCGCTCGATGGCGCGCTCGGCATCCGGACCTTCCGGCACGTTTTCGAGGTAAGGCGTTTCGATCTTGTCGCCGAAATGAGCCTGAAGCTCCTGACGGCCGATATCGTGCGCCTGGGTCCAGCCACCGTCGGTCTTCGAGCCGACGTGGACGAAGCAGATCTTCGTCTTGTCCTGAGCGGCGGCGGGTGCCGCGACGCCGACGATTGCGGCTGCCGATGCGGCAAGCGCGAGGAGGATGTTTTTCATGATGTACCCCTGTCTGGTTAGGTTGAAGCTTTTGTTTTGATTATCTATCCGGCACGAACGGCTTGCCGAGGCAGGCCGGCGTGTTGATCAGCGTCGTGCGGCGATTATGGGAGATTATGATCAGCACGACAATGGTCGCCGCATAGGGCAGCGCGGACAGAAATTGCGAGGGCAGACCGATGCCGAGCGCTTGCGCATGCAGCTGCCCGATGGTCACGGCACCGAAGAGGTAGCCGCCGGCAAGAACCCGCCAGGGCCGCCATGCGGCGAAGACGACGAGCGCAAGCGCGATCCAGCCGCGGCCGGCGGACATGTTCTCCACCCATTGCGGCGTATACACCAGCGACAGCTGCGCACCGGCAAGACCGGCACAAGCGCCGCCGAACATCACCGCCAGATAGCGCGTCCGGATGACGGGTAGCCCGAGCGTATGCGCCGAGCCGTGGCTGTCGCCGATCGCGCGCAGCTTGAGGCCCGAGCGGCTCTTGAACAGATACCAGTTCACGCCGGCAACCAGCAGAATGGAAAGGTAGAAAAACAGGTCCTGGGCGAAGAGGATGGGGCCGATTACAGGAATGTCCGACAGAAGCGGAATGACGATCGGCTGCATCTTCACACCGGGCACACCGACCACGCTTTCGCCGATCATACCGGAGACGCCAAGGCCGAGGATGGTGAGTGCCAGACCGGTCGCCACCTGATTGGCGACGAGGGTGAGCGTCAGGAAACCGAAGAGCAGCGAGAAGGCCGCGCCGGTCGCGATCCCTGCAAGAACGCCGACATAGGGTGAGCCGGTCAGGTTCGTCGCGATGAAGGCGCAGACCGCACCGATGATCATCATGCCTTCGACGCCGAGGTTCAGCACGCCTGAACGCTCGGCCACGAGTTCGCCCATGGCGGCGATCACCAGCGGCGTCGAGGCGGTGATGACAGTGAGAAGGATGGCCTCGAACATGATCAAGCCCCCTTCGTCGCGGCATTGCGGGCACGATCAAAGACGATCCGCACCTTGTAGAGAATGAGTGTGTCACAGGAGAGCACAAAGAAAAGAAGCAGCCCCTGAAAGACGCGTGTGACCTTGTCGGAGACGCCGATCGACAACTGTGCGCCCTCGCCGCCCAGATAGGTCAGCGCCAGCACGAAGCCGGAGGCGATGATGCCGAGCGGATTAAGACGCCCGAGGAAGGCAACGATGATGGCCGTGAAGCCGTAGCCCGGCGAAATGGTCGGCTGCAGGTGACCGATCGAGCCCGACACTTCCGAAATGCCGGCCAGCCCGGCCAGCGCGCCCGAGAACATCATCGAGAACCAGACCATCTTGCGCGAGGAGAAGCCGGCAAAGCGCCCTGCCCGTTCCGACTGCCCGAGAACCACGACCTGAAAGCCCTTCAGCGTGTAGCGCATCATGAACCAGACGGCGACGGCGGCAATCAGCGCAAAGATGATGCCGAGATGCGCGCGGCCGGAGGACAGGATTTCTGGCAGCACGGCTTCCGAGACAAAAGAGCGCGACTGCGGGAAATTGTAGCCGGCCGGGTCCTTCCAGACCCCGCGCGTCAGCCAGTCGAGGAAAAGCTGGGCGATGTAGACCAGCATCAGGCTGGTCAGGATTTCATTCGTGTTGAAGCGGGTCTTCAAGAGCGCCGGAATGGCGCCATAGGCGGCACCGCCGATGGCACCCATGACGATCATCATCGGCAAGAGCAGCGGCGAGTTCCATTCATAGAAGGTGATCGGCAGGATCGAGCCGACGATGGCCCCGACGATGAACTGCCCCTCGGCACCGATATTCCAGTTGTTCGAGCGATAACAGACCGACAGGCCGACACCGATCAGGATCAACGGTGCGGCCTTCACCGCAAGCTCATGCAGCGACCAGACCTCCAGCAGCGGCTCGATGAAGAAGCTGAAGAGTGCCGAGACCGGGTCCTTGCCAAGCATCGCAAACATGATGCCGCCGAAGAAGACGGTGAGCGCCAGCGCCAGCAAAGGCGAGACGATGGCAAACAGGCTGGACTGCCGGGAACGACGTTCGAGTTCAATGCGCATGGGCCGCCTCCGGGGCAGTGGTCAGGCCATGCACGCCGCCCATCAGGATACCGATGCGTTCGCGGGTCATGGTCGAGGCGGGATAGGCGTCGGACAGCGTGCCTTCGGAGATGGCCGCAATCGAAGTTGCGACCTCGAAGATCTCGTCGAGGTCCTGGCTGATGACGACCACAGCGGATCCCGCCTTGGCAAGATCGACCAGCGCCTGGCGGATACGGCTTGCAGCGCCGGCATCGACGCCCCAGGTCGGCTGGTTGACGACCAGCACAGAAGGCTGGCGGTCGAGTTCGCGGCCGACGATGAATTTCTGCAGATTGCCACCCGAGAGTGAACCGGCGGAGGGATCATCACCACTCTTGCGCACATCCATCATCTCGGAGATGCGACGCGCTGCCTGCTGCACCAGCCCATGGCGTATGAGACCAATTTTCCCGCCTGCGAGGTAGGCTGAACGGTCGGACGCATTGCGCGAGAGAAACAGGTTTTCCGACAGGCTCATGGCCGGAATTGCCGCATGGCCGTGGCGCTCTTCAGGCACGAAGCCAGCGCCGAGCAGCCTGCGTTCGTTGATCCCGAGGCGACCGACGGACTTGCCGCGCAGGCGGATTGCATCGGGATTGGGCACGACATACTCGCCGGAAAGCGCATCGAAAAGCTCGCTCTGGCCGTTGCCGGCGACCCCGGCAATGGCGAGAATCTCGCCCGCCTTGACGGTCATCGAAACGTTTTTTAGCGGCATGGCAAAAGGTGTTCGCGGGCTGACCGAGAGCTCGGTGATCTGCAGCTGGACGACGCCATCCGTGGGCGGCTCGACCTTCTCGACGCCGGCGACATCGGCGCCCACCATCATCCGGGCAAGCGAAGCCGGCGTTTCCTGCCGCGGGTCGCAGGCGCCCGTGACCTTGCCGTGACGGAGCACGGTTGCGCGATCGCAGATGCGCTGCACTTCCTCAAGCCGGTGGCTGATATAGAGAACGGAGCGACCTTCCGCCTTCAGCTTGAACAGGGTCTCGAACAGCTTGTCGGCTTCCTGGGGCGTCAGCACCGAGGTCGGCTCGTCAAGGATGATGAGTTTGGGGTTCTGCAAGAGCGCGCGGACGATCTCGATGCGCTGGCGCTCACCGACCGAGAGATCGGCGACATGGGCATTGGGATCGAGCGGCAGTCCATAGGCGACCGAAAGCTCTGCCGCCTTCTTGGAAAGCTCGGAGATCGAGATCTTCTCGTCGAGCGACAGCGCGATGTTCTCGGCAACCGTCAGCGCTTCGAAAAGCGAAAAATGCTGGAAGACCATGCCGATGCCGAGACGCCGGGCTGCGGCAGGATTGGGGATGGCCTGGTCTTGCCCCTGCCAGGCGATCGTGCCCGCCGAGGGTGCGAGAATACCGAATAGCATCTTCACAAGGGTGGATTTGCCGGCACCGTTCTCGCCGAGAAGAGCGTGGATCTCGCCATGGCCGATGTCGAGGTCGATGTCGTCGCAGGCCTTGAAGCTGCCGAACAGCTTCGTCAGCCCCCGCACGGTCAAAAGCGGCTTTTCGCCCTCGGGCGGTTGATGCGGCACAGGTCCCCCTTGCACTCTCATGCGCGTCGGCCGGGTCTTGCGCCCGGTCCACCGCTCAATTCATAACCTGTTTGCGGCAGCGCACAATATATAGGCAAAAGTTTTTTTTGGTTTTGCCCAGCCACGTGCCAGAACGGTCAATCGCGGCGACCAAGGCTCGGGAAAAACTGCAACACGCCGCCGATGACATACAGGTAGATCCCGGTCAGGATCATGCCCCAGACGACCCAGGGAGGCGACTGGAAATGCAGGAGGAGTGCATAACCGCCGAAAGCGCACCACAGCAGGAAAACCGCCATGTTGAGATTGCGTAGCCGTTTCACACGCACGGGGTGCAGGAAGAAGATCGGAAGGAAGGTCAGGACAACAGAAACGAGCACCGCGATCAGGGCCGTGGTGGCGCTCGCATCGATCACGAAGAGCGTGAAGATCAGCATATTCCAGACGACCGGGAAGCCGGAAAAGAAGTATTCATCCGTCTTCATGCCCATGTCTGCATAATAGATGGCGCTCGACACCACGATCAGTCCGGCGGCAACGAAGGACCAGGGCTCGCCGATCATGCCGCTCTGATAGAGCGCAAAGGCTGGCAGAAGGACATAGGTGACATAGTCGATGATATTGTCGAGCGTATCGCCGGACCAGTTCGGCAGGACTTCCTTGACGCGCACCTTGCGGGCGATCGGTCCGTCGATGCCGTCCACGACAAGTGCAAGCCCCAGCCACCAGAACATGTCGACGAAGCGGTTCTCAGCTGCAGCAACGACACCCAGAAAGGCCAGAAAGGATCCGGAAGCAGTGAGCATATGAACCGAAAAGGCACGGATTTCGGCATAGGGCACACGCTTGTAATTAAAGATCTTCATCCCTGCTCCAGTCGGCGGCACTTCGGAGGAAACGGTATCGGACGAAATGGCGCGCATTGCAACACAAGTGGCGGTCTATGCCCGGATTTCGCCCGTTACCCGCCAGGAGCATGCGCCATTTCGGCCCATGGATTTTACCGTGCGGCGGCTCTAGATAACGTTACAAGATGCCAATCGGGACCTTCACCATGAGCTACGAATTCGACATTGCCGTGATCGGCGCCGGTCCCGCCGGACAGATTGCCGCCCTTGCTATGGCCCGCGGCGGTCGCCGCGTCGTGCTCGTCGGACCGGAACCCAACGGCTCGGACCGGCGCACTACGGCCCTCATGGACCAGTCGCTGGCGATGATCGAACGCCTTGGTCTCTGGCAGGAGTTGAAAGAGACCGCCGCCGCCCTCACCGTCATGCAGATCGTCGATGGCACAAGGCGCCTCTTGCGCGCACCGACAGTGGCATTCCGGAGCGCGGAAATCGGGCTCGACGCCTTCGGCTACAACGTTCCGAATTCCGCACTGCTGCAAACACTGGCAAAGGCGGTCGCGGCCGAGCCGCTGATTACCCGCCGCACCTTGGCGGCCGAGACCATCCATATCGGCGCAGAAGCAGTCACCATCGGCATTCACGGTGAAGACGCAATCACCGCAGGCTTTGCGATCGGAGCGGACGGCCGCCGCTCCAAGACCCGCGAAAGTGCAGGCGTCGGCGTGAAAACCTGGTCCTACCCGCAAACGGCCGTGGTGATGAACTTCATCCACAGCCTGCCGCACCAGAACGTCTCGACGGAGTTCCACACCGAATCGGGTCCGTTCACCCAGGTCCCACTGCCCGGCCTGCGCTCGAGCCTCGTCTGGGTCCTGCCGCCGCAGGAAGCCGACAGGATGATCTCGCAGTCACCGGATCAACTCTCGGCCGAAGTCGAGGCGCGCATGCAGTCCATGTTGGGCAAGGTTCAGGTGGAGGACGGCGTCCAGGCCTGGCCCCTCTCGGGCATGACGGCCCGTCAGTATGGCAAGGGCCGCTCGGCCTTCATCGGCGAAGCCGGTCACGCTTTCCCGCCGATCGGTGCCCAGGGCTTGAACCTCAGCCTGCGCGACATCGCAGCCCTGGAAGACATTCTGCTCGACCCCAGTTCTTCACCGATTGCGGCGGACGCGGGCGACCTCTTCGACCGCAAGCGCCGGCTTGACATCGCAAGCCGAACGGCAAGCGTCGATCTTCTCAATCGATCGCTGCTGTCGGGCCTGCTGCCCGTTCAGATGCTGCGGGCGGCCGGCCTCCAGGTGCTGGCGAGCGTCGGCCCACTGCGCAATCTCGTCATGCAGGAAGGCGTGGCGCCCGGGCGTGGACTGAAGAACCTGCCGTTACTGCTACGGGAAAAGGTCCGCCGGTAGGTAACCCTGGGTGATGGCGAACAGCAGCGCCGACACCGAGAATACCGAAATGACCGTGGTGATCAGGATCGTCGCAGACGCCCTTTCCTGCCACACGCCATATTGCTGGCCGATGACGAAGACATTTGTGGCCGTCGGCAGCGAGGCGAGCAGCACTGCAGTATAGACCCAGAGCGGGTCGAAGTTTCCGACAAAACTCAGGACGACATAGACCAGGATCGGATGCAGCACGAGCTTGATCGGCACGATGTAGCCGATCTCGGCGGGAATGCGCTTGAGCGGCCGCAGCGCAAGCGTCACGCCCATGGCAAACAGAGCGCAAGGGGCCGCCGCCTGAGCGAGGTAGTCGATCAGGCGTTGCAGCGCGAGCGGTGGCTCGAAGGCAAAGGCGGCGGCCACGAAACCCACCAAGGTCGCGATGATGAAGGGATGGGTCAGGATCTTTCTCGCCACATCGAGCGCCAGTTGCAACGGCGGACGCTTGTCGCCACCGGCAAAGGCCATCAAGGCAGGGGCGGCGATGAAATGCGCCGCGTTCTCGAAGCAGAAGACGAGTGCGACCGGGACGGCAGCCTTTTCGCCGAAGGCGAGCAGCGCCAGGCCCGGCCCCATGTAACCGATATTGCCATAGGCGCCCGCCAGCGCCTGGACGGTCAATTCGGCGATGTTGTTACCGCGAACATAGCGGCCGATCACAAAGACGAGGACAAAGATCGAATAGGTGGCCGCAAGGCAGGCCGCGATGAAGTCGATCCGCGTCAGCTGTTCGATCGGCGTGCGCGAAACGAGCTTGAAGAACAGCGCCGGCAGCGTGACGTAGATGACGAAGAAGTTCAGCCAGCCGAGCGCCTGGGCGGAATGATCGCCGAGCTTCCCCGACACGTAGCCGATCAGGATCAGGCCGAAAAACGGCAAGACCAGCGCGATGATATCCGCCATGGCTCACTCCCCCCGAACGCGACGATGCGTTCAGACCGGACTTAGCCGATTTGCGACAGGATTGGAAAGGTCTGCTGAAACCAGATCGCCATGTCGGAGACATAACCGAAGATGAAGGCAAGCCCGGTCAGCACCAGCAGCCCGCCCATGGCTTTTTCCACCACGCCGAGATGCCGGCGGAAGCGCGTGAGAAACCGCATGAAGGCGCCCGAGAAGCCGGCCGCGATCCAGAAGGGCACGGCAAGCCCCAGAGAATAGATCGCCAGCAGCAGCGCACCATCCCCGACGGTCTCCTTCGAGGCCGCAACCCCGAGGATGGCGCCCAGGACCGGGCCGATGCAGGGCGTCCAACCGAAGGCGAAAGCGAGACCCATCACATAGGCGCCCGAAAGCGTTGCGGGCTTTCCCCCGCCTGCGAATCGATATTCCGAGGAAAGCAGCCCGAGGCGGAAGACGCCGAGGAAGTTCAGCCCCATGATGATGATGATAACGCCGCCGATCTTCGACAAGAGATCCATGTGCTGACGCAAAAGCCCGCCAATCGTCGAGGCACCGGCACCGAGCGCGACGAAGACGGTGGCAAAACCGAGCGTGAAGACAAGCGCCGTCAACATCACCGTCCGGCGGGCAGCCGCATTTTCAGCCTGGGCTCCGTCGCGGAACTGATCGACCGAAATACCGGCCATATAACAGAGATACGGCGGCACCAGCGGCAGCACGCAGGGCGAAAGGAACGACAGGGCTCCGGCCAGAAGCGCGCTGAAAAAGGAAATATCGGCAATCGACACTGTGAACTCCGGAACCCGAACCGGCCCTTCCTAATCCCGCAAGCCGGTGCTTGCCAATCACCATTGCGTAGACTGCGACAACAGGACTGAATTTTGCTGCCGAAACTGCATTTTTGCGGTTGACCGGCCGGGGTCACCTGCCTATGTTCCGCGCACTTCTTGAGGCGGCGCAAAACCGCACGGGAGAGCGTAGCTCAGCCGGTAGAGCAACTGACTTTTAATCAGTAGGTCCAGGGTTCGAATCCCTGCGCTCTCACCAACGAAGTCTAAATGATTTCAACGATGTAATAATGGTAATTTGCGGCACATGAGCCATGAAGAAGCCCCTGCCCTTCGGGGAGGTTTGACTAGTCGGCAGTCACTAGGACGTTTCATTTGGCAAATCTTGGTCTTCGCGATCAGCGTATGGCGACCCACACATTCTTCTCTGTAGCCCATTTTTCATACCAAGTGAGGCCATATTCAATAACAGATGCGACGTTAGAAACTAACGGCACCTGCGCAGTTAAGAACTTGGCAGTGAAGAACCAGGGGCTGGAGTTTAACTCCCTATAGCTGCGCAATCTCCTCAACTCCGCCGACGCCTTTGCGATGTCTCTTCGGATTCGCTGATCTAGAGAGGCGTCAGATTGGCCTGCGATAGAGATCCATTCAAAAATTTTTTCTCGCAGACGTGACATCTCGGTCGAATGCGCCATCTCGATTGCCTCAGCGAGGCTCCGCGGGTCTGGCACTACCCTCAACTCGTCGCGAAAGTTGATTGATAAAAGCGCGGCGGTCTCCGCCGCCTTTTTCTTGACTTCAACTGATTGAGATGCAGCGGTTCGCCCCTCACCTTGAATAGACAAGGCGCGCTCGTTTACGCCAGACCAGAAAATGGTCGCAAAGTGCCGAACATAAAAATCGTCAAGTTTGTCCAGCCAGAGCTCAAAATCGGGTTCCGCGATTAGGTTCCGAGGCAGACCAGACCAGTCGGCTAATCTCTGTTCGGCGCGGGTATCATACCTCCACATCGGAGATGCCAAGTCGGTTGCATACCATTGTGCCATCATATCGACGGCATGCAAAGCCGCCTCGCGGATGGCGAAACTCTCGGTATAAAAGTTCAGTTGCCTATGG
The DNA here is from genome assembly GCF_042466255.1 of Rhizobium sp. R86522. Classification (NCBI taxonomy): domain Bacteria; kingdom Pseudomonadati; phylum Pseudomonadota; class Alphaproteobacteria; order Hyphomicrobiales; family Rhizobiaceae; genus Rhizobium; species Rhizobium sp. R86522. The sequence goes on along the minus strand of NZ_JAXHBX010000001.1, from coordinate 1,535,678 downwards.
CGGGTCGCCGAGGGGCTGTTCCACTCTTTGCTCATATGAGCAAATACGATCGGCAGGATTTGGTCGCGTTGTGACTCAAACGTTGCGAAGGCGCGGCTGTGACACTCGTACATAAATGCCTCTATTGAACCTTCCCCGTCAGCAGATTTCTGCTTGAAAAACTGTGAACGGATGCCGCGAACCGAGACGGGCTCAAACTCCATTCCGATCCGACTCGCCAATTTTCTGTTATCGAACTCTGACTCCGTCCCTTCAACGTTGGGGAAGAGGCATAGATAGGGCAATATTTTTTTGTGGTCCTTGATGCTGCGCAGCGCCGCTGGCACGTCATAGAGTTCGCCGTAGCTGTAATCATCTCGGCTAAGCAACCCCTCCTCAAGGGCCTGCGCTTCCAAAGCGGATTGCAAACTCGGCGATATCAAGGATCTCATCTGGGCTCCGTATCGAGCGGCATTTCAGTTTATCGGATCGGCATGACTTCGGTACCGATGAGAAATTAAGATTGGTTGAATAGAGATTAGGGACCTCTTGTGGTTGCGCCCCGCTCGACCTTGCGGGAGCTGGCTGCGCGGTTCAGTCCGATTGGTGGTCGCTGAGGGTGGTGCTTACCCACGTCTCAAGGCCATCGGAATATTCCGCAAGCCTTGCTTCCCGTCGTCTGTGACACGGTGGCTAGACTGGCTCGATGTAAAATGTCGGTGCCGGATAGAGTGCCGGTCTCTGATCGCGCAGGACGCGCGCGGTGCGATGCGGCCGCGTGCCGGGCCCCGTATCGAGATAGTGCTGGGTTACCAGCGGGTGGAAACCTTCGGCCTTGATCCAGTAATGGATATGCGGCGGTCGAGGCCAGTATTCAGCCGGAAAGACCGAAAGAACATCAAATCGGCCCTGCGAATCAGCGATCACTGTGCCGCGCAGATCGATCTGGTCGTCGCGAAAATCGCTATAGTCCCCGCTTTCTTGCGGGTGATAGCGACCTCGACCGTCCGTCTGCCATAGTTCGAGCTTTGCGCCAGCAACCGGCACATCCGGGGCCGCAGCGTTCATCACCTGGCCTGCGATCCGCATCACCTCCCCCGGCTTGCCAAAGCGGTTCAGATTGCGAACTACGGGGGTGTTGCTGATGTAATAGGGGCCCTCCATGTCGTCGGAGGTCGGGATCATGGCCTCCTGTGCTTTGGCCCAGGAGACCGAGAGGCCAAGGCTGGCCGGCACCATGGCGGCAAATTTCAGAAACCTGCGGCGGGCGGGGGCCTTGCTCTGGTCGGTCATGGTTTGTCTCCTGTCGTTGACGCGGCCGGCAACCACCGGCTCGAAAAGGCAGTGGGCCGAGGGCCGCAGCCCCCGCCACCAGGCTCATTTCATCGGTTCGAACATAGGCAGGCCGGAGGCGGTTTCCAGCACCTCGTCCTGGCCGACATCCCAATGTTCTGCGATTTTGCCATTCTCGACGCGGTAGATGTCCACGACGATCAGCGGCGTTGGTCCCCAGCCGGTATAGCGACCATGGATGGCCACCAGATCGCCGTCGGCGATCACCATGCCGATTTCATAGGTCATGTTGGCCGGCATGTCCTTCAGCGCCTCCTTCAGCACCGCGCTGGTCGAGGCAAGACCCGGGTTACGCTGCATGTAGCTGTCGGCCCAATAGCGGTCGATCGCGGTCAGATCCTTCTCGGAAAATAGCTCCGTGACAGCCTTCACGACAAAATCCTTGTTGGATTCTTGCGCCATTGCGGTTCCAGCAAGGGATGAAAAGGTGAGCGCGAGCGCAAGCGCGCCGGTTCTGAGAAGGGACATGGAAGATTCCTATTTTTGAGGTTTCACGAGCGAGATCAAGCCGGCACCGAACCGATTGGGAAGCGCAAGACAGAGCGTCACAACAAGTAGGTATCCGTTCGATACCAACGTCCTATTAATAATGTTGCAATTGATAAAGGAGGCACTTTTTGGTAACCGTGCCAAATCTGATCAGGAACCCGTGAGGACGTCGTGATTATACAAGAATTGTCAGAGACCCCCGGCATTTCGCTTGACCCGGCGACCTGTCCCGTCCGCCATGTGCTGGACGGCGTCAGCGACAAGTGGTCCATCTTGGTCATGGCGGCGCTGCATCTTTCGGCGCGCCGTTTCTCGGAATTGCGTCGCGACATCCCCGACCTATCGCAAAAGGTGCTGACGCAGACGCTGCGAAAGCTGGAACGAGACGGGCTGATTGAACGCATCGTCACTCCAACGGCCCCGCCGCGGGTGGATTATCTGCTGCGCCCTTTGGGTCAGAGCCTGTTCGCTCGATTTTCCCCTCTCGCCACCTGGGCGATTGAGCATCGAGCCGAGATCGACGCCGCCCGGTCTATGTATGATGCACGGAAATAGCCGGTCAGGCCGACCATATGCTCAGCCTCCAGCACTCATCTGAGAGCAGTTGCCGCACCTCCCACCAACCTTACCAATGTTTCACTGTCCTTTCCGCCGCGAAGGTCTATCTGCATCAATAGGGAACCCGTCGCCACTTGACCCCGATCAAGGGCGACGGCCCGAGCTTGGGCCATGGTCCCGGCAAAGTGAGAATGCAGTGTGACGGAGCAGACGTGAGCGAAGACGTAAAACCGGAGAACTCCGCCGAAGCCGAGGAACTGAAAGCGATCCTGGCCAATGCCGCGCGGCCAAAGCGGCGCTGGGGTCTGCGCGTTTTTGTCATCCTCGCCCTCGCTGGTCTCGGCTACGGCGCATATCTCTGGTCGGCCGGCGGCACGACGGTGAGCTATACGACGTCGGAGCCGAAACCCGGCAATCTGACGGTGATCGTCACCGCCACCGGGTCGGTCGAGCCCACCGTTCAGGTCGACGTTTCCTCGGAACAATCAGGCACCGTGCGGGAGGTACTGGTCGACTACAACAGCGAGGTGAATAAGGGCGACGTCCTGGCGCGCCTCGATACAGACAAGCTGAATGCCGATCTGAAGGCCAAGGAAGCTGCGCTTGCCTCTGCCCGCGCCTCCGTTTCCAAGGCTGAGGCCGACGAGCAGTCCGCCAAGGCCAAGCTCGACCGGCTGACCACGCTGGTCTCCAGCCGCGTCTCCACCCAGCAGGATCTCGACACCGCCGAATACACCTTCCAGGCCGCATCTGCCGCGCGCCAGAGCGCAGACGCCGATGTCATCTCGGCACAAGCCGCTCTCGAACAGGCGAATCTGTCACTCTCCAAGGCGACCATCGCGTCGCCGATCGACGGCATAGTTCTCTCGCGCAATGTCGATCCCGGCGCCACGGTGGCAGCCTCGCTGGAGGCGCCGACACTCTTCACCATCGCGGGCGATCTCCGGGAAATGGAGCTGCAGGTCTCTATCGACGAGGCCGATGTCGGGCAGGTCGCCGTGGGTCAGACCGCCACCTTCACGGTCGATGCCTTTCCCGATCAGCGTTTCCCGGCCGAGATCACCTCGATCCGCTATGCGTCCGAAACGGTCAACGATGTCGTGACCTATAAGGGCATCCTGTCCGTCGCCAATGACGAGCTTCTTCTGCGCCAGGGCATGACGGCGACCGCCGATATCGTCGTCCAGTCGGTCGAAGACGGCCTGCTCATTCCCAATGCCGCCTTGCGTTACTCGCCCCCCGCCACGCAGACCGAGACCGCCGAAGGCGGCAGCGGCGTATTCAGCCTGTTTCGCCCACCACGCATGGCACCCGCCAGCGCGCCTGAGCCGACGGGCAGCGAACGCACCATCTGGCTCTTGCGCGACGGTCAGCCGGTCGCCGTCAACATCGAGATCGGTTCCTCCGACGGGCAGAATACGGTGATCGTCAAGGGCGATGTGAAGGAAGGCGACCGGGTGATCACCGATCAAACGGTTCGCAACGGTTGAGGCACAGGATGGCAGTGGCTCCACTCATCGAGTTTCGCCAGATTTCCCGCGTCTATGGCCGCGGTGAAGCAACCATCCGCGCGCTGGACAAGGTCGACCTGACGATCGATCGGCATGAATTCGTCGCGATCATGGGCCCGTCCGGCTCGGGCAAATCGACCGCCATGAACATCCTCGGCTGCCTGGATGTGCCGACCTCTGGTCAGTACCTGTTTCAGGGCATCGACACGACGGGCTTCGACCGAGCGCAATACACGTTGCTGCGCCGTCACATGCTGGGCTTTGTCTTCCAGGGTTTCAACCTGCTCGCCCGCACCTCGGCCGTCGAGAATGTCGAACTGCCCCTTGTCTATCGTGGCATGGATGCCCGTGAACGGCGAACCCGCGCCTTGACCGCGCTGTCGCAGGTCGGTCTGGCCGGCCGCGAAAACCACACGACCCAGGAACTATCCGGCGGCCAGCAGCAACGTGTGGCCATTGCCCGGGCGATCGTCACCAGCCCATCCGTGCTCCTGGCCGACGAGCCGACCGGCAATCTCGACACGAAGACCAGCCGCGAGATCATGGAACTGATCACCGGCCTCAACCGTGACCACGGAATAACCGTCATCATGGTCACCCACGAAGACGATATTGCAGCCTATGCCAAGCGCACGCTGCGTTTCGTCGATGGCCATATCCAGTCCGACACCCATGCTGGAGCGGAGGTCGCCGATGTTCTTTGAGACCCTGAAGCTCGCACTCCGCGCCATCCGCCGCAATCTGTTGCGCTCCTTCCTCACTGTGCTCGGCGTCGTCATCGGCGTCGCCGCCGTCATCGCGATGGTGACGATCGGCAACGGCACCACGGCTCAGGTCACGGCGGAAATCTCCAAGCTTGGCACCAACCTGCTCTTCGTCCGCCCCGGCCAATTCGGCCCCGGTCGCGCGGCAACCGATGCCAAGAAGTTCACCATCCGGGACCTCGACGCGATCCGCGAGCAGATCCCGGGCCTGCGCGCCGTGGCCGCCATCAACCAGTCCAGCCAGACGGTGGTTTTCAGCGGCCAGAGCCGGCAGACCACGATCATCGGCTCGGGTAACGATTATCTCGTGGCCCAGAACTGGGAACTCGCCTCCGGCCGTAGTTTCCTGCCATCCGAAGAGCGCGGCGGACAGGCCGTCTGCATCATCGGTGAGACGGTGCGCTCCAGGCTGTTCGGCTCGACCCCGGCCGTCGACCAGACCATCCGCGTCGGCAATGTCGCCTGCCAGGTGATCGGCCTTCTCGACAAGAAGGGGCAAAGCGGCATGGGCAGCGACCAGGATGATGTCGTGATGATGCCGCTCAAGGTCTTCCAGCGCCGCATCGGCGGCTCGACGGATATCTCCAGCATCATGCTCTCGGCCGAAGACGGCGTATCCACGGCAAAGGTGCAGGCCGATGTCGAACGCCTGCTGCGCGAGCGCCGCAAGATTATTGCTGGTCGCGACGATGATTTCACCGTCAACGACATGACCCAGATGGCAGCGACGCTCACCGGCACCACGACGCTGATGACGGGCCTGCTCGGTGCGGTCGCCGCCGTCTCGCTGCTCGTCGGCGGGATCGGCATCATGAACATCATGCTGGTGTCCGTCACCGAGCGAACGCGCGAGATCGGCATCAGGCTGGCGATTGGCGCAGTCGAGCGCCAGGTGCTGATGCAGTTCCTCGTCGAAGCGGTCACGCTGTCCGTCTTCGGCGGCGTGGTTGGCATCGCACTCGGCCTTGGCATCGCCTATACGGCCGTCACGCTGATGTCGGTCCCCTTTGTCGCGAGCCCCTCGATCATCCTGCTCGCCTTCGCCTTTTCCGCAGCGATCGGCATGGTCTTCGGCTATTTCCCCGCCCGCCGCGCCGCGCAGATGAACCCGATCGACGCGCTCCGCCACGAATGACGGCCGGTCCCGGAACTGCGCGACCAGCTTGGGGCAAACTTGGCATGCTGTAGCTTGACCTAATGGATGCGTGGCCCGGCTATGCGTTCATGAGTATTTTGACCAGCAGAGGGAGTAAGCCCATGTCCGCCTTTCCGGACCGCGACACCGTCGCCGCCAAGATCGCCTCTATGCAGGAGCCCGACCAGGCCTTCCTGAAGCTCATCTTCGAAAACCCGGCCCAGGACGATGCCTTGCTTGAAGGTCTCTACGTCTATCTCGAGATCGCCTCGGAATCCCGGTTTCTGAATTCGCTAAAGCTCGAGCGCAATGGCGAGTGGATCGGCGCCAATGCCCCGGCTCGCCTGCAGATCCGCCTGATGGAAGCCGCCCGCTCCAGCCAGCACCCGGCATTTGCCGCCTTCCGCACCGGTCTCAATCGTTCCGGAGGCCTCGAGCGCGCCTATCCCAAGGCCGCCGTCTGACCCCAGTCTCACTGCGGGATCGGCATGCTGACCGAGAGGATCGGCCCCATGGGAAAGAGCCGGTCCATCCGCTTTTCTTCGGCGATGAACACGCTTGAAATCGTGCCGTCGAGATAGAGTGCGTTGGCGCAACCGAGCCTGTCGCGAAACAGGCGGGCGAAATCGTAAAACCGTACCGGTACCCGCGACACCACCATGTGCACCTGCCCCTCGGCATCGACGCCGATGCCGTTGCGGATCTTGAAGCTGTCGCTATCGGCCAGAAACCGCGGATGCAGTCTGCCGTCGATGACCAGCATCGGGCCGGACTGCGTGCCGAAGTCGGGTGTCAGTCCGCTGGCGACGAAGGCCTTGGTCTCGATCACCGACGCCTTGCCATCCTTCATCAGGAAGACACCATTCGGCAGCAGGTGGAAATTCCCCCATCCACCGCCCGTGACAGCCGGTTTCAGCACCTTGCCATATTCGGCGAAGTAACCGACCGGCGAAAGGTCCTCGTGATACATACCGGCATTCATCGCAAATGTCAGCACGCGCCGTTCGGCCCAGAGCTGGCGCCTCAAGCTGGCAAACCCGCCATAGACCTGCCCCTCGGGCGAGGCCAGATGCAGCCTTATCTCGTCGCGGGCAGGATCGAACCGGCAGGCGAGATAGCGGGCATCCCCGTCGATAAGGTCCTCGCAGGCCGCTAGCGCAAGCGTAGGCAGGCTCGAGCCGATCAGAAGACCGAGAATGGAGAGGAGTTTTCGCACGCAGCCCCCTTGTTCGTGAGCCCGCTTCTTGGCGCTGATTCCGGGCGATGTGAAGGCCATTTGCCTGAAAATCCCAAGAACCGGGGCAGCCCCATCATCCCAGCAAATTCAGCGCCTGCATGTGAAAGCGCAGCTGCGAATTCGGATAGCGATAGTCGGCTCCAACCGGACAGACATTGCGGGCGAGACAACCCGACGCCATGCAACCACCCTGCCCTTCAGGGCTCGCCAGATGCGCGCGGCACGCCGCCACTTCGAACCCGTCCAGCGAGATGGCGCCGACAGGGCATGTCGACAGGCAAGGTTTGCCGCGACAGGTCTCGCAGGGCTGCGGCCCGGTCACAGGCCGCTCCTCCTGTGCTTCGTCCCAGTTGCGAAACAGAAGCGCCCCACGATAGCTGTGCCAGAGACCGAACTGCGGATGGATCAGGATCCCGAGCGGCGATGCTTTCAGTCCCTCGGCCCGCATCGCCCAGCGATGGAAGGGTTGGTAAGGCGTATCTGACGGATAGCACGCTTCCGCCTCGATCTCATCGGCGACCTGATCGATCACCAGCTTCGACCAACGGTCGAGCGGATCGGCGCCACCATGGTCGGCTTGCGCTATCCGCCAGCGCTCGAAATGCGGCCACATCGCACCACCCATGACCCCGATCAGGAGAGCGGCCTTTGCCGGCGCGCCGTCGGCAAGCATCGGCGCCTCGTCTTGCCCTCCGAAGTGAACAAGTCCGCGCGGCGCAAGTCCATGCGCAGCGAACCGCGCCTCGAGACTGTGCACAACGAATGAAGGGCCGCTCATCGCGGCCCCTCGATCTTGTAATGGGGTCGCCAGACCTCCTCTTGGATCATGTCGGCAACCTGGTTGGCTCCGCCTTGCTCCCTGGCAACGGGACCCTTTCAAGTGAAGGCGTCAGGCATCGAATTCTTGCGGCTTGCGATGAAAGCAAGCAGCGCCTCGTCGATATCAGGATCGAGCGCCGGCGCCTCGTAAGCGTCGAGCCAGGAGCGGCAGAGCACATTGGCGCGATCCTCGATCCGCTTGCGACCTTCGATTTCCCACTGCTCGAAAGAGTTGTTGTCGGCGAGCGCCGAGCGGTAGAAGGCCGTCTGGAAATTCGCCTGCGTATGAGCGCAGCCCAGATAGTGCGCACCCGGACCCACTTCGCGGATGGCATCCATCGCCTGACCGTCTTCGGTCAGATCGACGCCCTGTGCCATCTTCTGCATCATGCCGAGCTGGTCCTGATCGATCATGAACTTCTCGTAGCAGGCAGCAAGGCCGCCCTCGAGCCACCCGGCCGCGTGCAGGACGAAATTGGCACCGGCAAGCAGCGTCATGTTGAGCGTATTGGCGCTCTCATGGGCTGCCTGAGCATCCGGAACCTTCGACGCACAGAGTGAGCCACCCGTACGGAAGGGGAGACCCATGCGCCGTGCGAGCTGGGCAGCTCCATAGGACACCAGTGCCGGCTCCGGCGTACCGAAGGTCGGCGCACCCGACTGCATCGAGATCGAAGCGGCAAACGTCCCGAACAGCACCGGCGCACCCGGACGGATGAGCTGGGTGAACGAGGCACCAGCCAGAACTTCCGCCAGGATCTGCGTCAGCGTGCCCGCAACCGTGACCGGGCTCATTGCGCCGGACAGGATGAAAGGCGAGATGACCGAGGCCTGACCGTGACGGGCATAGACCTTGGCCGCGCCGAGCATGGTCTCGTCGAAGACCATCGGCGAGTTGGCGTTGATCAGGTTCAGAATGACGCAATTGTTTTCGACAAACTCGTCACCGAAAACGAGCTTCGCCATCGCAACCGAATCTTCCGCCCGCTCCGGTGCCGTGACCGAGCCCATGAACGGCTTGTCGGAATATTTGATGTGGCTGTAGACCATGTCGAGGTGACGCTTGTTCACCGGAATGTCGACCGGTTCGCAAACCGTGCCGCCCGACGAATGCATCGATGGCGCCATATAGGCCAGCTTCACGAAGTTGCGGAAATCCTCGAGCGTCGCATAACGGCGAACGCCTTCGAGATCGCGCACGAAAGGCGAGCCATAGACCGGCGCAAACACCGTGGCATTGCCGCCGATCTGCACGCTGCGCTCGGGATTGCGCGCATGCCAGGTGAATTCCGACGGGGCCGTCTTCAAGAGTTCGCGGCACAAACCCTTCGGGAAATGCACGCGTTCGCCCTTCACGTCGGCGCCAGCCTGTCTCCACAGCTCCAACGCTTCTGCGTCTTCACGGAATTCGATGCCGATCTCTTCGAGAACGGTGTCGGCATTGCGCTCGATCAGCTCCAGGCCTTCCTCGTCGAGGACCTCGTAGGTTTTGATCTTGCGGGTGATATAGGGCATCGACGGACCGGCACCGCCGCCGCTGCGCGATGCCCTGCGGGCCGCAGCCCCTCGTCCTTCGCCGCGTTGGCGGCGGCCTGCTCCCGGTTCTGCCGTGATGTCGTCCATGTCTGCTTCCTCGCTCGAGCGCTCGTCCGCGCTGCTTCTCTCCTCCATTATGCTATTCCAATCCGCATGTGAAACCATCCTTTATGCGCCAACCGCTTGCGTCTCACAGACATCGCCTTTTGGGCGTACTAGTCCCGGACCGTCGCTTTTCAGGGTTGCCACGTCGTAATCGAAAAGAGTTTTTCACGAACTTGAGGTTTAACTTTCGATCGGGCAGTCTCATGCCCGGCGCGACCGGAATCGCGTTTGAAAAGAAGCGGGAAGCACCACCATGGCCGAAGACGACATCATTCTTTCCGAACTCTCCGATGAAGAGCTCGTGCAGCAGATGCATGACGACCTCTATGACGGCCTCAAGGAAGAGATCGAGGAAGCGACACGTATTCTGCTCGACCGTGGCTGGGCACCCTACGACGTCCTCACCCAGGCACTCGTCGAAGGCATGCGCATCGTCGGCATCGACTTCCGCGATGGCATTCTCTTCGTGCCGGAAGTTCTCCTGTCCGCCAACGCCATGAAATCAGGCATGACGATCCTGCGCCCGCTGCTCGCCGCAACCGGCGCACCGAAGCAGGGCAAGATGGTCATCGGCACCGTCAAGGGCGACATCCATGACATCGGCAAGAACTTGGTCGGCATGATGATGGAAGGCGCCGGCTTCGACGTCATCGACCTCGGCATCAACAACCCGGTCGAAAACTATCTGGAAGCCCTGGAACGCGAAAAGCCCGATATCCTCGGCATGTCGGCACTTTTGACCACGACCATGCCCTACATGAAGGTCGTGATCGATACGATGAAGGAAAAGGGAATCCGCGACGATTATGTCGTGCTCGTCGGCGGCGCGCCGCTCAACGAGGAGTTCGGCAAGGCTGTCGGTGCCGACGCCTATTGCCGCGATGCCGCTGTCGCCGTTGAAACGGCCAAGGAATTCATTTCCCGCAAGCACAACAGCATGGGTGCTCGCGCCTGAGGTTGAGAAACAGAGAAGCCGGCCTTAGAGGCCGGCTTCTGCGTAAACGTTGTCCTGAGGGGCATTCGCCATGGATTGCCATGCGACATGCCCTCCGGCGTACAGGATGGCCGCCATCATGTAGATGGCACTGGCCTTTGCAATCGTCTGAGCGTCATGCTCCCTCTCCTGTTACAGCGCCGCTCAGGGCCTTGCCTCGCCTCGCTGGTTAGCGCGAAGCCGCAGCGTCGACGTTGCGGCCCGCAGACTGCGTCGCATCGACGGTGTTGGCAGCGTCCTGGCCAACGCCACGGATCGTATTGCCGCAGGACGACAGTGCGAAGACGGTGAGGATGAGAGCTGCGCCGGCTGTCAGTTTTTTCGCCATCATGTTGATGTACCTTCTGTATGGGTGACGAGTGGAATGCGATGGAACAACGCGCCAAATCAAAAAAGGTTCACGTGATTGCGTGCGGAGCGATTGCCCGCGAGATTCTGGCCGTCAAAGCCCTGAATGGCCTTGATCATCTGACGTTGGAATGTCTGCCCGCCATCTGGCATGTCTGGCCGGACCGCATCGCTCCGGCACTGCACGAAAAGATCGCTGAAGCCCGCGCTGCCGGCCATGACAACATCTTCATTGGTTATGCCGAATGCGGCACTCAAGGCGAAGTTGACAGAATTTGTCGCGAGGAAGGCATCGAGCGCCTGTCTGGGCCTCACTGTTATGCCTTCTTCACCGGCACCGAGAAGTTTCTCGCTGAATGCGAGACCGAATTTACCGCATTCTACCTGACCGACCTGATTACCCGCCAGTTCGAGGCCTTCGTCATCGAACCCCTGAAGCTCGACCGGCACCCCGAACTGCGCGACATGGTCTTCGGCAATTACACGAAGATCGTCTACCTCGCCCAGACCGAGGACGCCGAACTGCAAGCCAAGGCGAAATGGGCGGCAGACTATCTGAAGCTGGACTACGAATACCGCTTCACAGGCTACGGCGATCTGCAGCCTGAACTGGTTGCGGCAGCACTGGGCGCCGCCCCGGCCGCCTGATCATCTCAAATTTGGGTGACCTCTGCGTCAGCGCACCGAATTCGCAACGCTGCGACCGGCATCCTGCGTCGCGTCGACCGCATTGCCGAGATCATTGCCAATCCCGCGGATGGTGTTGCCGCAAGAGGAAAGGCCGAACATGATGGCGATGATGAGGGCGCCGACACCTGCAAAGCGCTGAGAAAAAACAGTCATCCTGATTCCCCGTCTGATCGATATCCGACGTCTTAGGTGCCCAGCACATGCGGAAAAATCAAGGCAGCGGCTTACGTCGATGATCAGATAACTCGACCTATCGCTCTTCACTCTCCCTTCACCATTCGCAAAAGCGTGACCGTGTCACCGATCCGCTTTAATTTCCCTGTAATCTACCCTTGCGACACTGCCAGTCAGGTCAACAAAGAACCAAGAGAAAACGAATGACCGACAGGGCGGAAACATGGGTGGCTGGTCTTGCCACCGCGCGTGAACACAAGCATCCCGAAAACCTCTCGGATCTTCTGGTCCGGTTGGCCCGCACGACGGACCGCAAGGTGACGATCCGCGACATCGCGATCGCGCTGCAGGACCGCTCCTTCGGCGCCTTCCTTCTGGTCTTCGCGCTTCCGAATCTCGTGCCGATGCCACCGGGTGCCACCTTCATCCTGGGGCTACCCTTGATCTTCGTCGCCTGGCAGATGATGGCCTCTCCGGGCGGGCGTGTGTTCTTTCCTCGTGTCGTAAGCGATTACGGCGTCGAGCCGCAGACCTTCGAGGCAATCGTCAAGCGTCTGGTTCCCTGGATGCGCTGGGCCGAAAAGCTGGTAGTCCCACGCTTCTGGCTGTTCGAGAGCCGCTTTGCCGAACGGCTTATCGGGGTGTTCGCGCTGATCCTCGCCATCGTCGTCTTCCTGCCGATCCCGCTCGGAAACTGGCCTCCGGCCTTTGCGCTGGCAGTCCTCGGCTTTGCCCATTCCCAGCGTGACGGTCTCGGTGTCGTCGCCGGCTGTGTGATCGGAGTGCTTTCTCTCGTCGTCGCCGCCTTTGTCGTCTACACCGCCGTGGCCGTTGTCGCGCTCGTCGTATGATGATGGAGAACGCAGCCGAACCGGAACCCCGCCGCGTAGTCGTCATGACCGCCGGCAGGCTCAATCCCATTATTGTCATCCAGCATCTCGCCAAGGCCGGCATGGATGTCCACGTTCTCCTGGAAAACCCGGAGGGAAAGGGCGAGATCACCCGACGTCGCGCACGGAGACTGGGCTGGATTACAGCGCTCGGCCAGCTTGGCACGATGATCGCCGCCCGCCTTCTGCGCCGCCTTGCGGATCGCCGTGTCGAGGCGCTGCTGGCCGAACATGATCTGGACCGCACACTGCCCGACACTGTCCCGATCCATCCGGTCACCTCGATCAACGCCCCGGAGACGAAAGTCCTCGTCGAGCAGTTGAAGCCCGGCGCCATCCTGCTCGTATCGACCCGCTTGATGTCGGCGCGTCAGCTCGCCGCCATGCCCTGCCCGGTCATCAACCTGCATGCCGGGATCAATCCGAACTATCGCGGCCAGATGGGCGGCTACTGGTCGCTGCGCGAAAACGACCCGCAAAATTTCGGCGCCACCCTGCATCTCGTCGATGCCGGAACGGATACCGGCGGCACGCTCTACGAGGTCCGCACGAAACCCGCATCATCAGACTTCATCTCCACCTATCCCCTTCTGCTGACCCTTGCCGCTCTGGACATCACCCGCCAATCGATCGACGACGCGCTCAACGGTCGCCTCGCCCCCATCAAGCCGCAAGGTCCGTCCGCCCTGCGCTTCCCACCCACTCTCTGGTCGTGGATCTGGTGCGGTCTCACGCGCCGAATCTGGTAAAAACATCAGGACTCATGGCAGCGTCGTTTTTGGCGACAAGCGACGTCGTGAAAAGCGCAGTCCGGCGAATGCCCCCCGTGCATTCTGGCACCAAAGGGAGAGAGTGGCATGGCAGACAAGATCGTCGTTTACTGGCGGGATATTCCGGCTCAGGTGATCGTCAAGCAGGGTCGCAAATCGGCCAAGCGCGAGCTCTCGCTGCGCTTCACCGAGGCGATCGACATGGCCGCGATGCGCACTGGCGCTGCGGAAACCGACGCCTATCTCGCCGACTGGCGCAAGGCCGATCCGGTTCCGGTCGGTGACGATCTCGAAGCCGAAGCCGAAACGGCAGCCGCCGAAATAGAAGCCGCCTACGACAAGGCCCGCCTCGTGGCGCTTGTCCATGCCGGAGGCCGCGACAATGGGTGAACCTGTTCTCGTGGATCCCGGCCCGCCAAAAAAGGGCAATGCCGCTCCCGCAGCCAAGGCCAAGACCGGTGCATTCACGCCGGCAGGCGTGTCTCCCAACCGCCGCGCCCGGCGCTCCTATACGATCCGCCTCTGGGCCGTACGGAATTCGCGCTTCCTCGAATGGTTCTACCGCAACTTCGCCAATGCCTTCCTCTTCCTCCATCCGGTCTGGAAGAAGCTCGGCTACAACAGGGTTGAAACGCCGGTCACCTTCGTCGAACGCAATGTGAAGGGCCTGCTTTTCGACTGTCGCATGTGTGGCCAGTGCGTCTTGTCTTCGACCGGCATGTCCTGCCCGATGAACTGTCCCAAGCAGTTGCGCAACGGACCCTGCGGCGGCGTGCGCGCCAACGGCAATTGCGAAGTCGAGCCCGACATGCCCTGCGTCTGGGTTCAGGCCTGGAACGGCTCGCGCAACATGGTCGCAGGAGACACGATCCTGAAAGTGCAGAAGCCGGTCAACCAGTCGCTGCGCGAGACATCCTCCTGGCTGCGCGTCACGGCGGAAGCCGCCGCCGAGCGGGAAAAACAGACGGCAAAGGAAGCCTGAGCATGGCCCATATCGATGAAAATCCGCTTGGGGTCCACCTGCCGCTCGATCCCCTGCCCGGCCATTCCTCGCTCGGCCGACTGGAGCGCGTCCTGCGCCGCGGCGAATTCGCCGTCACCGCCGAACTCAACCCGCCTGATAGTGCCGACCCGGAAGACGTCTATGAGCGCGCCAAGGTTTTCGACGGCTGGGTCGACGGCATCAACGCGGTCGATGCCTCCGGCGCCAATTGCCACATGTCCTCGGTCGGCATCTGCGCGCTTCTGACCCGCATGGGTTACGCCCCGATCATGCAGATCGCCTGCCGCGACAAGAACCGCATCGCCATCCAGGGCGACGTTCTCGGTGCCGCCGCCATGGGCGTCGCCAACATCATGTGCCTGACGGGTGATGGCGTTCAGGCCGGCGACCAGCCTGGCGCCAAGCCCGTCTTCGATCTCGACTGCATGTCGCTCTTGGAGACCGTGCGCACCATGCGCGACGAATCGAAGTTCCTGTCCGGCCGCAAACTGACCAGTCCGCCTAAGGTATTCCTCGGCGCCGCGATCAATCCCTTTGCCCCGCCCTATGACTTCCGCCCCTATCGGCTTGGCAAGAAGATCGAGGCCGGCGCCCAGTTCGTCCAGAGCCAGTATTGCTTCGACGTGCCGATGTTCCGCGACTATATGGCGAAGGTCCGCGACCTCGGATTCCACGAGAAATGCTACATCCTCGTCGGCGTCGGTCCGCTCGCCTCTGCCAAGACGGCCAAGTGGATCCGCTCCAACGTCCCGGGCATCCACATTCCGGACCACGTGATCGCCCGCCTCGAAGGGGCGCAGGATCAGAAGAAGGAAGGCAAGCAGCTCTGCATCGACATCATCAATGAGGTGAAGGAGATCGAGGGCGTCTCCGGCGTGCATGTCATGGCCTATCGCCAGGAGGAATATGTCGCCGAGATCGTCCATGAGTCGGGCATCCTCAAAGGCCGCCGCCCATGGAAGCGCGAGCACGGCCGCGCCGACGACATCGCTGCCCAGCGTATGCGCGAAATCGGCGCCGATCCGGTCCAGGACCAGCAGACGCTCGCAGGCCTTGCCGCCAATACCCAGCCCCATTGATTCTCCCCGGCTCTTGCCGGCACACCCCATTCCCGCCGTGCGAGAGCCGGCACCGACCGGAGGACTGAAATGACCCGCACCATCGTCGCATCCGCCACCAAGGAAATCATCATCGGTTTCGACCAGCCCTTCTGCGTCATCGGCGAGCGCATCAACCCGACGGGTCGCAAGAAGCTTGCTGCCGAAATGCAGGCTGGCAATTTCGACACGGTCATCAAGGACGCGCTGGAACAGGTCGCCGCGGGCGCCACCATGCTCGACGTCAATGCCGGCGTCACCTCCGTCAATCCGAACGAGACCGAGCCCGGCCTTCTGGTCAAGACCATGGAAATCGTCCAGGGCCTCGTCGACGTGCCGCTCGCGATCGATAGCTCCGTCACCGCCGCCATCGAGGCAGCCCTGAAGGTCGCCAAGGGGCGTCCGCTGGTCAATTCGGTCACCGGCGAGGAGGAAAAGCTCGAAGCCATCCTGCCGCTCTGCGCCAAGTACAATGTCCCGGTCGTTGCCATCTCTAACGACGAAACCGGCATCTCCCAGGATCCGGACGTCCGCTTTGCCGTCGCCAAGAAGATCGTCGAGCGCGCCATGGATTATGGCATCAAGCCGCATGACATCGTTGTCGACCCGCTGGTCATGCCGATTGGCGCCATCGGTTCGGCAGGCCTGCAGGTCTTTGCGCTGGTCCGCCGTCTGCGCGAAGAGCTGAAGGTCAACACCACCTGCGGCCTCTCCAACATCTCCTTCGGCCTGCCCCATCGTCACGGCATCAATGCCGGCTTCATCCCCATGGTCATTGGTGCCGGCATGACCTCTGCCATCATGAACCCCTGCCGCCCGCAGGAAATGGAAGCCGTCCGCGCCGCCAACGTGCTCAATGGCACCGACGAGAACTGCTACAACTGGATCAAGACCTACCGCGACTACAAGCCCGCCGAAGGCGGCGCCCACGCAGCCCCGGCCGCTTCCCCCGCCTCTGCCGCAACCGGCGGCGGCCGCCGCGGCGGCCGTGCCGCGCGTGTGGGCGGTGGCGCACCTACGGAGTGAATGAGACGCTGGCTGCTTGTCTTCTCCCCAGCGGGGAGAAGGTGGCGCGCAGCGCCGGATGAGGGGGAGCGAAGCCACCGTCTCGCAAGCAGCCCCCTCATCTGCCCTTCGGGCATCTTCTCCCCGCTGGGGAGAAGAGAAGGAAACCACTCTCCCCCTTGTGGGGGAGATATCACGCAGTGACAGAGGGGGGTATACCACCCCCGACGCCAACAATGAGGGAGACGTCCCTCGAAACTGAAAGACCCTGATGACCGAGACCGCAGATCCCCTCGTCCTCTTCATGCCCTCCGGCAAGCGTGGCCGTTTCCCCATCGGCACCACAGTGCTCGAAGCAGCGCGCACGCTTGGCGTCTACGTGGAGAGCGTTTGCGGCGGTCGCGCCACCTGCGGGCGTTGCCAGATCGAGGTCCAGGAAGGCCAGTTCGCCAAACACGGCATCACCTCGTCGAACGACCATATCTCGCCCGTCGGCCCGAAGGAAAAGCGTTACGCCGAGGTCCGCACCATCCCGGAAGGCCGCCGCCTCTCCTGCTCGGCCACCATCCAGGGCGATCTCGTCGTCGACGTGCCGCCGGATACGGTCGTCAATGCCCAGGTCATCCGCAAGGCCGCGACCGACCGCACCTTCCCGCGCAATCCGGCCATCCAGCTATGTTATGTCGAGGTTGACGAACCCGACATGCATAAGCCGCTTGGCGATCTTGACCGCCTGAACCTGATGCTGGAAAAGGACTGGGGTTTCAACGACATCCTCGTCGCTCAGCATCTCCTGCCGGATGTCCAGAAGACCTTGCGCAAGGGCAATTGGGGCGTCACCGCCGCCATCCACCGCGACCTCGACACCTCGCGCCCCAACATGATCGCGCTCTGGCCGGGGCTGCACAACGAGGCCTATGGCATCGCCTGCGACATCGGCTCGACGACGATCGCCATGCATCTCGTCTCGCTTCTGTCAGGCCGCGTCATCGCCTCCTCGGGCACGTCGAACCCGCAGATCCGCTTCGGCGAGGATCTGATGAGCCGCGTCTCCTATGTGATGATGAACCCGGATGGCCGCGAGGCGATGACCAAGGCCGTGCGTCAGGCGATCAACGATCTCACCGTCAAGGTCTGCGCGGAAGCTGGCGTCGATCCGAATGATATCCTCGACGCCGTCTTCGTCGCCAACCCGATCATGCACCACCTTTTCCTCGGAATCGACCCGACGGAACTCGGCCAGGCACCCTTTGCGCTCGCCGTCTCCGGCGCCGTGCACACCTGGTCGCGCGAGATCGATCTTGCCATCAATCATGGCGCCCGCGTCTATTGCCTCCCCTGCATCGCCGGCCATGTCGGCGCGGATGCCGCCGGCGCCACGCTCTCGGAAGGCCCGCACCGTCAGGACAAGATGATGCTGCTGGTCGATGTCGGCACCAATGCCGAGATCGTCCTTGGTAACCGCGAACGCACGGTAGCAGCCTCGTCCCCGACAGGTCCTGCCTTCGAAGGGGCCGAAATCTCCTGCGGCCAGCGCGCCGCCCCTGGCGCCATCGAGCGCGTCCGCATCGATCCTGTTACCCTCGAACCCCGCTTCAAGGTCATCGGCGTCGAGCAGTGGTCGGATGAGGAAGGCTTTGCCGAGGCCGCCGAAAAGACCGGCATCACCGGCATTTGCGGCTCGGCCATCATCGAGGTCGTCGCCGAAATGTATCTCTCCGGCGTCATCTCCACCGATGGCGTCGTCGACGGCGGCATGGCTGCGAAAAGCCATAGAATTCTCGAAAACGGCCGCACCTTCTCTTACCTGCTGCATGACGGCGCCCAGAAGATCACCGTCACCCAGAACGACGTGCGCGCCATCCAGCTCGCCAAGGCCGCCCTTTATGCCGGCATCAAGCTCCTGATGGAAAAGCTCGAAGTCGAGACCGTCGACACCATCCGCTTCGCCGGCGCCTTCGGCTCCTTCATCGATCCGAAATACGCGATGGTCTTGGGCCTCATCCCCGATTGCGAGCTTGATGAAGTCAAGGCCGTCGGCAACGCCGCCGGCACAGGCGCCCTGATGGCCCTCCTCAACCGCGACTACCGCCGCGAAATCGAGGAAACCGTCACCCGCATCGAAAAGATCGAAACAGCCCTCGAGCCGCATTTCCAGCAACTCTTCATCGACGCCATGGCGCTGCCCAACAAGGTCGATCCGTTCCCGAAGCTCGCAAGCGTCGTGACACTGCCGGAGCGGAAGGTGCTGGCGGAGGGGGATGGTGAGGGTGGCGGGCGGAGGAGAAGGAGGAGTAGGGAGTAGAAGGGGGGCGTTTTATCATGATAGGCAGCTTTCTGCCTTGAATGTGACTATAGGCCAAGAAACCGCGCCTGCATGCCTCTATAGCTCAGACACTTTCAAGCTCCACGATCCTTCAGGTCTCGGAACGGGCATACGTCGTCCTCGAAGGGTACGCGTCTTTTGCGGAACGTTGCTCCGTCAACGACAAGGGGGCTACTGATCCGATCCATCCTAAAATGCCGAAAGTCGGCGCGTCCCGGATCCCACGCCACAAGATACCAAAGCGGCGGTAGAATCAGCATGGCTTGCGGTTCAACCTCTCGGTAGGTTTGCGCGCCCTTTGCATCCTTGTAGCTGAAGCGCAGCAGTCTTCGCTGAAGGAATGCAGCCTCGAAAGCGGGAAGCAAGTCAGGATCGACCGGGCCGGCTCCCGAGATGTCTTGGAGTGGGGATAACCGGCCAACATGCAGACTGGCGAGAAGGCTACGTAGCTCACGCACCTTTTCCGGGGGAAGGGTCCGTTCGATCTTGCCAAGGCCGGAATCGGCCAGAGTGGAAAAGGGAAAGCTCTGCCCGTTCTGCATCGTGGAGACGCTGATTACCAGCGCAAACACCTCGGCGACAGAAAGTGGCGACGCAGTCTGCACTGACCGCGGTTCCAGCTGAAGGCCGCCTCCCGGCCCCGGTTCCGAATGGATGACGAAGCCCTGATCCCGCAGCGAGCTGATGTCCCGAAGCACCGTCCGGCGAGAGACCTCTACTTCTGAGGCCAACTCGTCCACTGTCGCGCTTGAGGAGCGACGGAGGGCGCGAACTATTGCATCTTGGCGGGTGCGGCTTTTCATGACCACACCCTAGCATGATTGGTGACAATTTCTGGCACCATTTGCTCGTACTGCTGATCGTGTTGAGACGCAAGGGAACAACACGATGACAAAAGGCTGCAAACATCTGCTCATTGGAGGAGCAATCATTATGGGTCTTACAGGAAATGCAACTGCCGATGATCTGGTTATAGTGAACCCGCCGAGCCTGGGTGACCCAACGTCAAAGGGTTATAGCACTGCAGTCGTTATCCCGCAGGGGAAACGCCTGGCCTTTGTATCGGGACAGGGAGGCTTCGACAGCAGAGGCCAACTTTCCCCCGATTTTGCCACCCAAGTGACGCAGGCCTACGACAATCTCGCGGTGGCCCTCGAAGCGATCGGCGCTCGACCGGATCAGGTTGCCAAGCTTACGGTTTTTGTTGTCGATCACGACATGTCCAAGCTCGGCATCCTCACGGAAAACGTAACCCGTATGTTTGGGCAAACGCTGCCGGCACAGACCATGATCTCAGTGCCAAAGCTGGCGATCGACCCGATGCTCTTCGAGGTAGAGGCAGTTGTTGCCCTGGATTGATGTCAAGGAGCTAGGGCGATCGTGACAGAGGATCTGTTCCAAGGATTGCAATCCGGCGCCTCTCAGTCGAAACAAACGGGAGTGCGTTTACCATTGGCGGTACGCATGCGTCCGCGTTCGGTCGAGGAGGTTGTCGGGCAGTCGCAGATATTGGGTCCCGGCACTCCTCTTCGACGCCTCATCGAAGGTGGCCCAGCAGCATCAATAGTGTTGTTCGGGCCTCCGGGAACCGGAAAGACGACGATCGCCCGTCTGCTCGCCGCAGTCGAGTCGCGCCACTTTGTGGCTCTGTCAGCGCTCTCCACCAGCGTCAGGGAAATACGCGAAGTTATCGACGATGGGCGGCGGCGGCGGGATCAATTCTCTCAACAGACGGTACTGTTCATAGATGAGGTGCATCGGTTCTCTAAGACCCAGCAGGACGCGCTGCTGGGTGCCGTTGAGGACCAGGTTGTGCACTTGGTGGCCGCCACGACTGAGAATCCGTCATTCTCAGTCGTGGCACCGCTCCTGTCGAGGTCGCTGGTGCTCCAGCTTCAATCACTAACCGATTCCGATATTCGTGAAGTCATTGCTTTGGCCGTGACGGATCCACGCGGACTTGACCGCCGCATCTCGATCTCGTCCGAAGCGATCGACGCGATAGTTCGTCTTGCAGCGGGGGATGCCCGCCGAGCCCTCACGGTGTTGGAGGCAAGCGCAGATGGCCTGATTTCCAAAGATAACTGCTTGGTCGATCTGAGTGCGGTGGAAAGGGTGATTGCAGAAGTCTCAGTGCGCTACGATCGCGATGGCGACCAACATCACGATGTCATAAGCGCGTTCATTAAGTCGATTAGAGGTTCCGACGCGGACGCTGCCCTCCACTATCTTGCACGGATGATTGTTGCGGGAGAAGATCCCCGATTTATCGCTAGACGGTTGATTGTCCATGCCAGTGAAGATGTCGGGCTGGCCGATTCCAGTGCCTTGGTAACTGCGGTGGCTGCGGCAGAGACTGTTGAACTCGTCGGAATGCCCGAGGCGCGCTTGGCGCTGGCGCAGGCAACAGTTTATCTAGCGACGGCCCCGAAATCGAATTCGGTCATCATGGCGATCGATGAGGCTATTTCGGATGTTCGAGCGGGCGCTGTCGGATCCATACCGGCACACCTGAGATATGGTCGCTACTCCGGCGCAAAGGCGCTGGGAAATGCAGTCGGCTACCGCTACCCGCATACGAACGCAGACGGTGTTCTCCAGCAGCAGTATCCGCCGGATCTGCTGGTTGGAAAAGACTATTATCGCCCCACCCATCGCGGTGGTGAGTTCGCTTTGCGGGACCTCGTTTCGAGACTTCGCCGAACGGTCCGCGGCGAGTTCGAGTAATCGGAGCACCCTCGTGAGAACCTCAACGCCGAAGGCGTAGCGCGACACAGGGTACCAAACCCGCCATTCCACATCGGGCACTACTAAAGCTGAATCCCGGCTCTCCTCACCCCAAAATCCCCGCCGCATCCTCCACCATCTTCGCAAGCGCCTCCGGCTTTGCACCGCGCACGGGGCTGAAATACTTCACCTTCAAATCCTTGAAGCCGCAAAAGCCCAGGATCTGGCGTCTCAGCACCTTCACCCAGCCATTGCCGTAAAACCATTTGAGGAAGAAGGTCGGCGTATCCGAGGTGATGACGACGCGGGCCTTGCGGCCTGCCAGCAACGGCTTCGGGAAGGCCTTACCCTCGATGTATTGAAAGCCGAAACCGGGCATCAGGATACGATCGAGCAGGCCCTTGAGCTGCGCCGGCGCCGATCCCCACCAGAGTGGATGCACGATCACCAGCCGGTCGCACCAGGTCAGGCTATCGGCAAAGGCCTGAAGATCCGGTTCCCATTCCATGCGCGCGCGGTAGCCTTGGCGGAGATTGGCGTCGAAATCGAGATCCTCAAGATGCACCAGCCGAACCGTCTGGCCGCGCCGCCGCGCCTCGTTGGCGATCTTTTCCGCCATGGCGCCGCACAGGGCATCCCTGGCCGGATTGCCGTTGAGAACAAGAAGCCGGGAGGGCTGTGCATCGCGCGACAGGAAGGACATGAGGAATACTCGTATTTTTGACCGTGGTCATTTTATGGAGATGAAATTGACCGTGGTCAACATATATTTGGCGTAGGCTCGACCAAAAGGATTCGCGCATGAAGCTTCGCCAAACCCGCAGCCGTCAGACCAGGGATCATATTCTGGCCGCCGCGCGAGACCTCTTTTCCCGTCAGGGTTACGAGCAGACCAGCATCGACCAGATCGCCAATGCCGCCAAAGTCGCGAAATCCAGCGTCTTTGCCCATTTCGGCGACAAGACCAATCTCCTGGCGGCCCTCGGCCTGACCGAGATCGAACAGCTGGCCGAAGCCGGCCGCAAGGGCGTCGGCATCGATCCAGAATCAATGCTCGACACCCAGATTGGCGCTTTGCTCAGCCCCTGGCTGACCTATTTCTGCCGCGAGCCGGCCTTTGCCGAGCTCTATCTCAGCCAGGCGGCCATCGTCACCGGCCCCTATACCGAGACCTTCATGCGCCTCTGCTTCGAGGTGGAAGACCAGGTCGCCGCCCTCTTCACCCGCGTCTATCCTTCTCTCACCTCAGGCGAAGCACGCCTTTACGCCCGGGGTGCCCAGGCGCTGTTCCATGAGGTCATCGTCTTCGAAATGTCGGAAGGGCTAAAGCAGTCGCGGCCAAACCCTGCGCCGCCGCAGCAGCTCTTATCTCAGATGCTGACGATCTGGGTCGACGGCGTCGCGTATCGGCGAGCCTTGAAGGCCTGACACGAAACGCCGGGCCGCCTGCGCCAGCACGTCAGGCGCAAAGCCGGAAAAGCCGATCACCAGTCCGCGCCGTTTCGTCTCGCCATGATAAAGCGGCGACAGCGCCTTGACGCCGAAACCAACGGCCCGCGCCTCAGCCGCCAGCGCCACATCGTCTTCCGCCCCGTCGAGCTCGGCCACCAGATGCAAACCCTGTTCCGGCACGGTCACCGCGAGCCGATCGCAGCGGAGCGCCTCGATGAGCGCATCCCGCGCCGCCTTCAC
This sequence comes from Rhizobium sp. R86522, assembly GCF_042466255.1. NCBI lineage: Bacteria > Pseudomonadati > Pseudomonadota > Alphaproteobacteria > Hyphomicrobiales > Rhizobiaceae > Rhizobium > Rhizobium sp. R86522. The sequence continues at coordinate 1,512,476 of NZ_JAXHBX010000001.1, read as the reverse complement.
CCGCTTGCGCGCCCGCTTGATATGCGCCGAAAAATGCCCGTCGCGCAGGAATTCCGTCAGAGCATCCTCCGCCAGCGTCGACGGGAAGCGATCCATTAGCCGGCGAATCGTCAGGATCCGCTCACTTAAGTGTCGGGGCACTACGACATAGCCGAAGCGAAAACCGGGCAGCAGCGTCTTCGAAAACGTGCCCAAATAGATCACCCGCCCCTCGCCATCGATGCCCTGAAGCGCGCTCAAGGGCGGGCCGGCAAAGCGGAACTCGCTGTCGTAATCATCCTCGATGATATAGGCTCCCGTGGCCCGCGCCCAGTCGATCAGGGCAAGCCGCCTGGCCATGGAAAGCGTCACACCCAGCGGATACTGATGCGACGGCGTCACATAGACGGCCTTGGCATCCGGCCGCGCCGCAATCCCTGAGGCCACATCGATCCCTTCGCCATCGACAGGCACCGGCGTCACGGCAATCCCCGTGCCGTCAAACAATTCGCGCGCCGCTGCATAACAGGGGTCCTCGATCCAGACCGGATCGCCGGGTTTCAGAAGTGCCCTGACAGCCAGATCCAGCCCCTGCTGCGTCCCCGCCGTCATGATCAACTGATCCGGCTCGCACACCACCCCGCGCGCCGCCTTCAGATAGGCCGCGACCTCAACACGGAGCGCATGACTTCCCGCCGGATCGTTGTAGTGGAAATGCCGCGCCGAGGGCTGCGTGAGATGCCGGTTCATCAGCATGCGGAAGATGCGAAGCGTCGTCTCGTCCGCCGTCGAACAACCGAGTGCGCCGGGCAGCGGCGCTTCCACCTCTTGGACCTCGATCACCTGCGGCTCGGACACCGCCTGCAGCAGTGGCACGGCCTCGGCCACATAGGTCCCTGCCCCCACACGCGCCTCGGCAAACCCATCCGCCACCAGCATCTCGTAAGCCGCGACAGCCGCCCCACGCGACACGCCAAACCGTTTGGCGATATCCCGCGTCGTCGGCAGCTTGTCGCCGGGCTTCATCTGGCCGCTTTCGATCAGCCCGCGCAGCGAACGATAGAGCGCCAGCCGCCGAGGCCCCTGCGCCGGCAGCATCGGCGTGCTCGCAGACCAGTCGGAATTGGTTCGGATATTTTTAGCCATTATGGATCTTCTTTGGACCAATCTATCAGACTATCCCTGCCGCATCAGCCGTCAGGAGGCAAGCATGAACGAGAGACCCGAGCCACAATCCTTCCCCGTTACCCCGCGCAACCGGGCAAAACGCCTGCATGAGCGCGCAGCCTATGACCGCGACGCCGTCTATGCCGTGCTCGATGCGGCCCTGCTCTGTCACGTCGCCTATGTCATTGACGGCCAGCCCTATTGCACGCCGACCATCCACTGGCGCGACGGCGACTGGCTGTTCTGGCACGGTTCGTCCGCCAGCCGCATGCTGAAGAGCCAGAAGTCCGGCATCCCCGTCTGCCTCACCGTCGCCCATCTCGACGGCCTGGTGCTCGCCCGCTCCGGCTTCCACCATTCCGCCAACTACCGCTCCGCCATGTGTTTTGGCACGGCCCATATCATCGACGACCCGGAGGAAAAGGCGGACGCGCTCAAAGCCGTCGTCGACCGCTTCTATCCCGGCCGCACCGACGTGTTGCGCGAAAACGACCCGCAGGAAGCCAAGGGCACCATGGTCATCGGCATGCGCATCGAGGAGGCCTCGGCAAAGGTCCGCTCAGGCGGCGTCTCCGACGACCCAGCCGATGTCGATGCCCGCGTCTGGGCCGGCGTCATCCCGGTCGAGACACGGCTCGGCCTGCCCGAAATCTGCCCCAAGGTGCCCGAAGGTGTGACCTTCCCCGACCACCTCGCCCACTTTGAAGCGGGCAGACGCCTCGACGAGGTCTTGACGGAGAGCCAGGCTCTCTACGAAAAGCAGACCTGATCCAGGCCTCCGATTGCGGGGCGCGCATCGAAAGCGAGGCCCCGCATGAAGACCCTTTACGTCGTCACCCATCCGCAATCGGTCCATCATGTCGAAGGCCGCGTCGGCGGCTGGTATGATACCGCGCTCACCGATCTCGGCCGCCGTCAGGCAGACGCGATCGCCGCCCGCATCACCGAACTCTGCGCCGAAGACACCCCGGCCCTCGTCTCCTCCGACCTCCTGCGCTGCAGCGAGACCGCCGAAATCATCGGCAGACACCTCTCCCTCACGCCCCGCCTGACGCCCGGCCTGCGCGAAATGAGCTACGGTGTCGCGGAAGGAAAGCCACAGGCCTGGCTCGACACGCGCCGCCTGCCGGTGCCCGATGAAGGCGGCCTCGACGACACCGGCGGCATCGAAGGGGCCGAAAGCCGACGCCAGACCGGCACCCGAATATACGCCGCCATGGATGCGCTGATGGCCGATCCGGCCGATGCCCTTGTCATCGTTACCCACGGCTTCGCACTGACCTTCGTCATCGCCTGGTGGATCGGCATGCCGATTGACTGCCTCGGCCGGGTCAGTTTCCCCGTCCCCTCCGGCAGCATCACCCATCTCGCGGAAAACACCCAGTGGAAGAGCCGCAGTGTGATCCAGCTCGGCGAGAAAGCCCACCTCGCCGGGATCGCCTGACACCTCACCCCACCTGCATCCACCCCTCGAGCTTCGCCCGCTGCGCCTCCGAAAACGGATGCGACTTGCGCGTCGTCTGGTCGAAATGCACCACCACCGTCTCGGCAGAGGCACAGAGCTTGGCCGCCTGAAACACCGCCTGTTGCATGGAGACCGACGACCGCCCGACGCGCGTTACCCGCGTACCGATCTCGACCTTACCCGGCCACAAAACCTCGGCGATATAGTCAATATCGAGCTTGGCCAGCACGAAGGAAAAACCCTCGTCCAGCAGCGGATCTTGCGGGTTGTAGATCAGCTCCACACGCCCCGTTTCCATGAAGGTGGCAAAGACGGCATTGTTGACATGCCCCTGCCGGTCCGTATCGCCATAACGCAGCTTGTCGTAAGCCTGCCCCGCAAAATCCTCGAGCCGCAGTGCCGGCCGCTTGTCATCCGTCATATCAAATCAAATCCTACTCGCTATTCGCCACTTAGCCAATTCCCTAACCGTTTACCGATCGCGCAGGCTTACGCCGCCATCCCGATCATCTCGGAAAAGGCATAACGCACGCTGTCGGCCACCGCCTGGATCGTCTCACTCGTCTCCTTGCCGGTGAGCAACCTGACCTCGAAGGACCCCAGCTCCGGCAGCCCGTGCTTGGAACCCAGCGCCGTCATGTCATCAGTGAGATAGCTGCGCGGAAGCGGCGCCACCGCGAGATCGGCAATCACGGCGGCCCGCTGCGCCATCGTGTGTGCCGAGAGATAGGCGATGCGATAGGGTCGCTTGTCCTTGTCGAGTCTCGCCAGCGCATCCGCCCGCCAGCAGCAGCCATCCTCCCAGATCGACACGGGCAGCGGATCGCGGATATGCGCCGTACCGCATTTGGCACCCGCCCAGACCAGTTGTTCCTGGTGGATCACCTCGCCCTCATGCACCACCTGACCCGGCGCGCAATTGACCAGTGTCAGATCCAGCCGCTGTTCGGCAAGCCTGCGCCGAAGCGCACCCGATGTATCGACCGTCAGGTCCACCATGATCAGCGGATAGAGCTCGGCAAAGCGACGCAGGATCGTCGGCATGAAGCGCTCGCCGATATCGTCGGGCGCGCCGAGCCTGACGACCCCCTTCATCTCCGGCATGCGGAAACGCCCCACCGCCTCGTTCGACAGCGCCAGCATCCGCCTCGCATAGGGAAGCAGCACCTCGCCGCTTTCGGTCAGCGTCACCGAGCGCGCATCGCGCAGGAACAGCGTCACATTCAGCTGCTCCTCAAGCTTCTTGATCTGCATCGAGACGGCCGACGGCGTGCGATAGACCCGGTCGGCGGCGGTGGTGAAACTGCCGGTCTCGGCGATTGCCACGAAGGTCCGGAGAACATCGTTGTCGAGCAGCGGAAGCGGTTGGCGCAGCATGAGAGTCATGAGGATTGACCTTCAACAAAATTGAACTTGAGAACGATACTATTGCGTTTGATTGAATGTCAATCCGGGCGCATCCTTCTCCTCACAGACCGCCAACAGGAGGATTGCCGCATGACACAGCAAGGTTTCCAGACCGTCCAGCAGAAGCTTGAGACGCTGCTCAGCAACACTCGCCGCCATGCCGTGCGCGAGCAGACCCGCGCGGCGCTCGCCATCCTCGGCCCCGCCCTGCGCGATGATATCGGCCTCACCCGCCATCGCCAATTGATCAGTTTTCAGAATGCCAAACATCAGAAACATTCGTTTGATTGATGGAATGAAGCCGATCACAACAGAGCTCTGGCCCAACCAGCAAGGCGAAAGACGGGCCACCACCAAGAGGATAACAACCATGACCATGGTTTGCTGCGACACCCCTTTGCCTCGGCCGAGTTCCCGGACGATCCCGCGGCTCAACGCGCGCACGGACAGCGCCGGCCTGACCGCCGCCGCGCGAACGCTCGACGAGCGCGCAAGCCATGCCGCCGATCGCCTCGCGACCATCATCCGGACGCTGTCCCGCGCCCTCGCCGAGCACCGCCGCCGGCGTCTTGACGCGGCCGCCCTCGAAGCCCTGCCCTTCGACCTGCGCAAGGACCTCGGCTGGCCTTCCGGCGACACCGCGCCCTGACACTGGCCGCCGACCCCGGCGGCGCCTCGCGCCGATCCGGCACCCCGTTTGCGACGGAGCCGCCCAACCGCGTCGCAAACGGGGCAGTGCCCACCTCCCAGTCCAAGCCACCCCGGTCCGCGAAATCAAGGTTTTTCAATTACCTGCCGCCGAGCCGCATCAGGCGCCTGGCTCACGGCGTCGCAGCCTGAAAAAAGTCGGAAAATGTCGTTCTTTAGCAATTGCCGATGCGGGCGCGGCGCGCGATAGGATGACAATGTCGTAAAACGACAATCGCGCCGATCGATTCAGGCGGAGCATGCCTGCAAAACAAGGGAACGGCAGCAAGGACAACTGGGCATCATCATGAGCAAGATACAGCCGCAAACCAAGAAGCGATCCATCGTCTTCTTCCTCGTCCCGCATTTCACCCTTCTGCCCTTTGCCGGCGCCATCGAGACGCTGCGCATCGCCAACCGCATGCTGGGTTATGCCGCCTATGAGTGGCGCCTCGCCTCCGTCGATGGCCAGAAGGTCTATTCCTCCTCGGGCATCGGCATCGAGGTGAATTCCTCGCTCGCCGACGAGCGCCGCTTTCTCGGCGGCGAAAACCGCCCGAACATGGCGATCGTCTGTTCCGGCATCTATGTTGAGGAGTTCAACAACAAGTCGGTCAATGCCTGGCTGCGCGAAGCCTACAACCGGAATGTCGCCGTCGGCTCCCTCTGTACCGGCGCCCATGTGCTGGCCCAGGCCGGCTTGCTGAACGGCAAGCGCTGCGCCATCCACTGGGAAAACCTGCCCGGTTTCTCCGAAACCTTCCCGCAGGCCGAAGTCTATGCCGACCTCTACGAAGTCGACGGCAATCTCTACACCTGCGCCGGCGGGACTGCCTCGCTCGACATGATGCTGAACCTGATCGGCCAGGATTTCGGCGAAGGCCTCGTCAACCGCGTCTGCGAACAGCACCTGACCGACCGCGTCCGCTCCGCCAACGATCGCCAGCGTCTTCCCCTACGGGCCCGCCTCGGCGTGCAGAATTCCAAGGTGCTGCAGATCATCGAGCTGATGGAAGCCAATCTCGCAGAACCCCTGTCGCTTCTGGAAATCGCCGATGACGCCGGCCTCTCGCGCCGCCAGATCGAACGCCTGTTCAGACAGGAAATGGGCCGCTCCCCCGCCCGCTACTACCTCGAAATCCGCCTCGACCGCGCCCGCCACCTACTGGTCCAGTCCTCCATGCCAGTCGTCGAAGTCGCCGTCGCCTGCGGCTTCGTCTCCGCCTCCCACTTCTCCAAGTGTTACCGCGAACTCTACAACCGCTCCCCCCAGCAGGAGCGCGCGGAGCGGAAGCTCACAATGTCGAGCAATAGGACGGGGGTTGTGGTGTAAGTCCGCCACCCGAGGTCGTCGAAGCACCCAGATCGATCTCTTGAGGCTTCAATAATGGCTCAAACATGCGCCTGGCTTAGATGGAATGTATCCGAATAAAGGCTGCAAATCTCAGACACGAAGTCTCGGCGCGGTAACGCAAATAGCGCGCATTTTTAGCTGAAACGTTTCCCCAACCTGCGATTGTCATCTTCATCGAGACATATTATCCATAGCAGGCGAGAGGGAGACAGTGATGGCGACAACGGACAAGAGAGCAACTGCTAATCCAACCAAACAGTTTTTCGTCACAATGATAACGAGAGACATTACTCTCGAAGACTGCATCCTGGATCTTATCGATAATAGCATTGATGGTGCCTGGAGTTGCGAAGGCGGGAAACCGATAGGCCTCGCCGAAGGCGCCGATCTTGCCAAATACCGCGTTGACATCATCGCATCGGGCGGTCTCTTCTCGATTATAGATAACTGTGGTGGCATGACGCTAGACGATGCTGTCAACCACGCGTTTAGCTTCGGACGCCCCGCAAAAGAGGAGCACGACCAATATAGTATTGGAGTTTACGGCATTGGTATGAAGCGTGCCGTTTTCAAGATTGGACGAGACATCAAGGTGCGGAGCACATACAAAACCGCTGCGGGATTAAGCGAGTCTTTCGTTGTGCCGATTAATGTCAATAGTTGGCTTAATGATGATACCCCACCATGGGATTTCGACATCGAAGCTAGCAAGCATCTCATCTCGAACGGTGTCGAAATTTCCATTAATGATCTGACTGACGGCGCAGCTGCTGCATTCGAAAGCGCGGCTTTCCTACAGAATCTCCGGCGCACGATTAGTCGGGATTACTCGCTGCACCTCAACCGGGGGCTTACCATAACACTCAATGGCGAGAAGATCACGGGATGGACGATTGAACTCCGACAAAGCGATATCTTCGCGCCAGTACGAGTTGAATATACTGACCATACGGGTCCAGACGACGTGTTGGTCGAAATCATTGCTGGAATGGCCGCGCCACCACCCGAAGACTCTGATCCAGACGAAGAAGACGAAGGTGACAAAAGATACGGATGGTATGTGGTCTGTAACGGCCGTATCGTGCTTGCTGCAGATAAGAGCACAGTCGCGGGTTGGGGAACTGACAATTGGCCGCAGTGGCACAGGCAGTACTCCGGCTTTATAGGCATCATACTGTTCACATCGGCGAACGCTGCGGCCCTACCGATGACAACTACAAAAAGAAGCGTTGATCAATCTTCGGAAGTCTACCGACGAGCGAAGCCTAGGATGCGAGATGCGTCACGAGCATGGATAGATTACACAAACGTCCGCAAACAGGCGCTAGAGGCCGCGAAGGAAGCTGAAGCGGCTGCGAAAACCGTCTCAATTTACCAAGTTGCTCCCAGAGCATCTGTCAATCTACCCAAGTTGGTTGCCGCGCCCAGAGAGAGAGTTGCAAACGTCGCATATTCTGTACCGTTGGCTCGCCTCAAACGCCTGGCGAAAGAGCTTGGGAATTCCAACATGTCCTACCGCGACGTCGGCCTGAAGACGTTCGACTATGCGTTTGATGATTTCGTCGGAGAGGATTGAATGGCATCGTTCGACAGCATCAATTACAGCCTCCGCCCAAGCAAAAGCATACAGCGTTATGTTATATTTGAGGGCGCTAGACGTCTTCAAAACCACATGGACTGGGAGAAGATGGCATACATCGGCCTTGGATCGGTATGGTTTACAGATTTTACTATGGCCCATAAAGTTCTTGGCATCGAAGATATGGTTTCTATTGAGGCCCATGAAGTAGGATACAAGAGAGCAGTGTTCAATGCACCCTATGCAACAGTACAGGTGAAGCAGGGATACACACACGAGGTGCTTCCAGCACTGTTTCTGGACCCAACGTACTCCGCTCGTCCGTGGATGATCTGGTTAGATTATGACGGCGCCTTTGATGAGGGATGCGCTGATGATGTCCGTTCGGTGATCGAAAACGCACCGGCGAATTCAGTACTCTTAGTTACGGTGAACGGGCATGAGATGTCTTACGGTCGAGTGCCTGACCGTGTAGAGCGCCTCCGCGATATATTTGGTGCAATTGTTCCAGACGAAATGCCGAAAAGGGCATGCCGCGACGAGCGTATGCAAGAGACGCTTGCGGATCTCTTGCTAGATTTCATGCAGTCGATCGCATTGGACATCAGACGGCCAGGTGGCTTTGTGCCAGGATTCCGAATTGTCTATCAGGATTCTGCGCCGATGGTCACGGTAGGCGGAGTTTTGCCGACTAAAGGGGCATCAAAGTTAGTGCGCGATTTGGTCGATGCTCAAGACTGGTGCGGGAGACCATCTAAACCCATTACCGCTCCGCATTTAACCCTGAAGGAAGCGGCAATGCTCCAAGCAAAGCTGCCGCGAAAAGAAAAGCTAACTAGGGCTATCATACAGAGCTTAGGATTTGACCTTGAGGATCAGCAGATCGAAGCCTTTCAGACTTACTACCGCCAGTACCCTTCTTTTGCTCAAATCCTGTCATAGGCATACGAGCCGCACCCGGAGACCAAATACCTAACATGATACGCCCGAAGCTCGTCGACCTTTTCTGCGGCACCGGAGGCTTTTCGCTTGGAGCACACCGGGCGGGGTTTGAAGTCACAACAGCTATAGACATCGACCAGACCCTGACATCGTCCTTCAGCAGAAATTTCGGCCAGACCACATTACTAAACAGGGACGTCTCGACACTGACGGGACAGCAACTGATACAGTACGCCGGGCACGAAATTGACGGAATATTCGGCGGGCCGCCATGCCAAGGCTTCAGCGCAATGGGGCACAGAAATAGTGAAGATCCACGCCGAGAACTGCTAGGGCATTTCTTCCGACTGGTTGCGGAAGTAAGGCCGTCGTTCTTCGTAATGGAAAATGTGGTAGGCCTTAGTTACCCAGACGCCAAACCGGTGCTTGAAGAAGCGCTCAGCCTGGTGACCAGCAACTACGAAATCGTCGGCCCCGTCGTGCTTGATGCTGCGGAGTATGGAGCCGCAACTAAAAGGCGCCGTCTCTTTGTAATAGGCTATGATCGAGCCCGTTGCGACGACTTAACCACGGCGGACTTCCTCGGAGCTCGCAGACCTGCTGCGACTGTCGCAGATGCAATTGAAGACCTGAGACACGCGAGAGAGATTGGTCATACTGATGGCTTCGACATATGGCAGTTGCCGCCTGAGGTCGTGCCAAATCGGTATCGTGACGCACTTCTTACAGCAGATCGAAGATTTACCGGGCATCGACCGACACTGCACACTGACGAAGTAACGGCGCGGTTCAAAAATGTTCCGATGGGTGGAATAGATAAAGTCGGTCGACACCCGCGGCTTGCCTGGGATGGGCAATGCCCAACATTACGGGCGGGGACCGGAAGTGATCGAGGGTCGTTTCAATCGGTGCGTCCAATACACCCTGACCTTCCACGTGTTATAACTGTGAGGGAAGCTGCTCGGCTGCAAGGCTTTCCAGATAGCTTCGTATTCCACCCGACCGTTTGGCACAGCTTCCGCATGATTGGAAATAGTGTATCGCCGATCATTTCTGAGGCCATATTTTCAACGCTTCGATCAAAGCTCTATAGAGGGCATGGATCGTCCATAGCGGCAGAATAAGCCGCAACGGCTAGTCACGCCCATAAGTTGCCTTTCGTCCCTCATCCCACCAAACTCCAGAAGAACCGCGCCGACACAAACAGCAGAAACACCGCAAAGCCCGTCTCGAGCTGCCGCTTGTTCAGCCGATGCGCCAGCTGCGCGCCATAGGGCGTGACCAGCATGGCGATCGGGAAGATCACCGCAAAGGCGATGCAATTGACATAACCGGTGCAAAAGCGCGGGCCGCCATCGTGGCCACCCGCGCGCTCTTCTCAATCGGCCAATTCCGGAATCCGCAACACCTGCCCCGGATAGATCTTGTCGGGATGGCTGAGCATCGGCCGGTTGGCCTCAAAAATCACCGGGTTCTTCGCGCCCTTGCCCTTGCCATATTGCGCCTCGGCGATCTTCCAGAGATTGTCGCCCTTCTTGACCGTGTAGAAGACCGGCTCCTTGGCGGCGACCGGGGCTGCGTCCGGCGTCTCGGCGATCGTCAGTTCGGCAGCCTCGACCGAGGAAATGCCGAGCGTATTGCCGACGGCGACGACGGCCTTCTCGAAGATCGACTGGTCCTTGACCGTGCCCTTCAGCACCACCTTGTCCTCGACGACCTCGACCTGGACGGCATCGGTGCCGAGCCCGTGCGAGGCGAGTTCCTTCTGCACGGCCTCCGCATCCGGCGCGTCGTCATCGCCGCCGATCCCGAGCTTCTTGCCCGCACTCTTGATGAAATTGAACAAACCCATGCCGGTCTCCCTCATTGTGTCACCGTTGATCGGTGCCGATAGGAGAGACCAGCTTTACGACAAACTCAAGAAGGGATTGCTGTTTTAACAGGAACGCATCGACAAGGCCGGTGCGTCCATGCCGTCAGCCGTACAGGCTCCAGAAAAACCGCGCCGACACAAATAACAAAAACACCGCAAAACCCAGTTCAAGCTGCCGCTTGTTGAGCCGGTGCGCCAGCTGCGCGCCATAGGGCGTGACCAGCATGGCGATCGGGAAGATCACCGCAAAGGCGATCCAGTTGACGAAACCTGTCGAAAACGGCGGCAGCCCCGCCTCGCCCCAGCCGGCATAGATGAAGCCGAAAAAGGCCGGGATCGAGATCAGCACGCCAACGCCCGACGAGGTCGCCACCGCCTGGTGGATCGGCCTTCCGTAAAGCGTCATGAAGGTGTTGTTGAACACCCCGCCGCCGACCCCCATCAGCCCGGAGAAGAGCCCGATCGCCGAACCGGTGAGGAACCGAAATGGCTGGCCCGGCAGTTCCGTGCCGAGATGCATCCGGTTGGAGAGGAAGAGCATGCGGGCGGCGAGCACGAGGCCCATGACAGCGAAGAACAGGCGAAGACCTTCGCTCGAGACGTAAGCCGCGACCACGGTGGCGAGCAGCGCACCCAGCGGCACCGCGATCGTCCAGCCCTTGAGGAGGTCCATATCAGCAGCCCCGCGCTTCCGATGCGCCTGGAACGAGCGGATCGAGGTCGGCACGATCAGCGCCGTCGAGGTTCCCACAGCCAGATGCATGATCACCTCTTGCGGGATCCCGGCATAGCCGAAGACCTGGTAGAAGACCGGCACCAGCACCGCCCCCCCGCCAATCCCGAACACACCGGCCAGAAGCCCCGCCACGGCGCCGGCCGCCACCAGCAGGGCGACGAAAAACAGGATATCGGCAATCGGCGGCATGGCTCACTCCGGAGATAAAACCGCCCGGCCGGGCGGCGAGGAAAGCGGCAGGATCAAGCGCGGGGCCCCGCGCGACAGTGACTGTGGTGGAAGGCCAACCACCCCTGTCCAAGCCTCTAGGCGCTCACCGCCCCGCCCGCAAGCCTGCCAAAGCCCCGGGCGGTACGGCTCGCGCCCCTCCTGCCCCCACAATCGCCCATCGCCCCGGCACCCGGCAGCAAAGACGACCGTACCGCCGGATTAAGCCCTCCCCCTTGTGGGGAGGGTTGGGAGGGGCCTTTTCCCAAAATCCACGCATGATGGCCAAGCACCCACACCCATCCCCCCCCAGCACCCCCGCACCCGCCGGTGAGGTCCGGACCAGAACGTCAGCAAGCGCTTACCAGGAAACGATTAGGCATTTAGCAAAATAGGATAGGGGCTGAGGAGCCGCTCAGCGGCAGTTCCGCTTGTCGAGATAGAGCGAACAATCCTTGCCCGCAGGCGCCCGCGCTTTCGAAGCCGCCACTGTCCGCCGGCTCGAAACCGGGACCGGATCATCAATGCCGGAATTGCCACTATCCACCGAAAGCGGCAGGATCCCGCCCTCCTCCGACATCGCGGCCACCTGCGTTTCCTGCATTACGGGCTGCTGCGCCCCGCTCGGCCCCGTCACGATCTGCGTCGGCTCGTCGAAGCCGATCCCGTCGACCACCGGCTGGCTGGTATAGCCCTCGGCGATCGCCATGGCCCCGCCTCGCGTCACCACATGCGGCTGCACGCCGACCGGGCTCGTCGCATCCGCGTAAGCGACATCGGAAATCCCGGGCTCGGCCCCGATCCCGAGCGCGCCATCAATATTGACGCCACCTTCCGGGATCACCATCGCGCTCATCGTCTGGTCCTGGGCGTCAACAAGCGCCTCAGTGCCCGCCGCCATCATCGGCGCGGCCTGTGGGGCATCGCTGTCAGCCAGGTTGGGTGTATCGAGATAGTCGAGCCCCTGGGCGCCACCGTTTTGGGCAGCCCGCGGCGCATAGGCCGCCGCCTCCGCTCGTGGGTCGCCGACGCGACCGACAAGCACCCGCCCGTCTTTGCTGCGATCGACCTTGCCGATCAGCTGGTCGCCGGCGCGCGGCCCTCCAACGTCAGCGAAAGGAATCCGGTCGCTGCCGGAACAACCGGCGACGAGAAGGAGCGAAAGGACGGCAACCGTCAGCCGGCTGCCAAGGGACGAAAACGCAACACTCATTTCACCCTCGATATCCCCTTATGGGACAACGAAAGACAGCATAGGCGATCCCGGCTTAATGCGCCATGAACGAAAACCTTGAGGAATCCAGGGCAAAAATTAGGGGCCGGCAGATCGCTCCGCCGGCCCCGGTCTGTCGATTGTCCGTGCGTCAAGCCTGACGCTTACGCCGCTCGGCGATGACCGGCCGCCGCCTGCGCAGCGTTCACCTTGAGGCGCGAGAGCAGCTGGCGCAGGTTGTAGCTCTCTTCCGCCAGCGACTGGCCGGCAGCCGAGGTTTCCTCGACCATCGCCGCATTCTGCTGCGTCATCTGGTCCATGTGGTTGACCGAGGTATTGATCTCGGCCAGGCCCGTGGCCTGTTCCTTCGCCGCGGTCGCGATCGTGTTGACGCTTTCGTTGACGCGGTTGACCAAGGCCTCGATCTCGATCAGTGCCTCGCCGGTCGAGCGCACCAGGCCAACGCCGGTATCGACTTCGGCAGCCGATGCGCTGATCAGCGTCTTGATCTCCTTCGCCGCATTCGCCGAACGCTGCGCCAGTTCCCGCACTTCCTGCGCCACGACCGCAAAGCCGCGACCCGCTTCACCGGCACGCGCCGCCTCGACGCCGGCGTTCAGTGCCAGCAGGTTGGTCTGGAAGGCGATTTCGTCGATGACGGAGATGATCTGGCTGATCTTCTGCGAAGAGCCCTCGATCCGGCCCATGGCATCGACCGCGCTGCGCACGATCTCGCCGGAGCGGTTGGCGCTCGACTTGGTCTCGGCCACCATCTGACGTGCCTCATTGGCGCGTTCAGCCGCCGTGCGAACGGTTGCGGTGATCTCGTCGAGGGCCGCCGCCGTCTCTTCGAGGGCTGCCGCCTGCTGCTCGGTGCGCTTCGACAGGTTGTTGGTCGCCTCGCTGATATTGCCGGCCGAGGACGTTACGATGTCACTCGTCTGGTTGATCGCGGCAATGACGCCGCCCAGTGATTCCACTGCGCGGTTGAAGTCGTCGCGCAGCTTTTCGTATTCCGAACCGATGACGCCGATCTGCACGGTGAGATCACCTTCTGCCAGACGCTCCAGCGCCGAACCCAGCGCATTGATCGCATGGTTCTGCCGCTCGGAAGAGGTGCGCAGATTGAGCTCGTTGCGCTCGCGTTCGCCGTTCAGATTAGCCTGCTGCTGCGCTTCGCGATCGCGCAGCTCGATGCGTTCGCGCACGCTGCCACGCAGAACCTCAAGCGTCTTGGCCATGCCGCCGATCTCATCCCGACGCTCGATGTCACCGATGGAAACGTCGACGCGCTCCTCAGCGATGTCGTTCATTGCGCCCTTCAGGCGGTTGATCGGATGCACGATGCTGCGCACAACGAGATAGGCAAAGAACACCATGCCGATGCCCGCAAGACCAATCACGACACCATAGCGGAGCGCCGTGCCGCGGAAGAGCACTGCGAGGTCATCAGAATAGACGCCCGTGCCGACCACCCAGCCCCATGGCTCGTAGCCGATCACATGAGACAGCTTCTCGACCGGCTCTTCGAAGCCAGGCTTCGGCCAGTAATAGTCGACGAAGCCCTCCTTGCTAGCCTTGACCGTATTGACGAACTCGACGAACAGGAACTTGCCGTTCGGGTCCTTGTTCTGGCTCAGATCCTTGCCGTTCAGTTCCGGCTTGATCGGATGCATGACCATGGCCGGCTGCATATCGATGACGAAGTAGTAGCCGTCAGGATTGTAGCGCATCGCGCCGGTGACTTCCTTGGCCCGCGCCTGCGCCTCCTCGCGCGTCAGCGTGCCGTCGAGCTCCTGCTTGTGATACGTGTCGAAAATCGAGATCGCCTGATCATTGATTTGGGCCAGACCCAGACGACGCTCGTGTACCAGCGCGTCATACGATTGAACGAGGCTGTATGTCAGTGTGCCCACGAGTACCGCCAGAGCCAGTGCGACCAGTGCGTATAGCCGCACAGACAGAGACACCGATTTCATGCTTTCCACCCCCAACTTTGATTCGAATGCCAAATTTTGATATTTATCAGTTCTAAACTCCGTAAATGCGGTCTTACAAAATGTTACGGGTACTTTTTTGTATGTGAATATTAGTAGTGGCGCACCGGCTGCTCCGCGTACTTCTCTGTGCAGCACACACAGGAGTCTCGACAGAATGATGATCGGCACAACGCAAACACCCACCGGCGAACTGACCCTGAGGACACTTGCCATGCCGGCAGACGCCAATGCGGCAGGCGATATCTTCGGTGGCTGGGTCATGGCCCAGATGGACCTTGCCTGCGGCATCCGGGCGGCCGAGCGTGCCCGAGGCCGCGTCGTCACGGCTGCCGTCCAGGAGATGGCCTTTGCCATGCCGGTCAAAATCGGCGACACGCTGTGCGTCTATACGGAAATCAGCCGCGTCGGCCGCACATCCATGACGCTCAAGGTCGAGACCTGGGCCCAGCGCTATCTGACCCATGTCATGGAAAAAGTCACCGAAGCGACCTTCGTCATGGTCGCGCTCGATGCTGATGGCAAGCCGACGCCGGTGCCCCAGGCCTGACCGGCCTCAGCCGGCCATGCTGAGGAAGAAAGCTTCGCAGGCGTCATCCGACGGGAAGAACATTTCGATCTTGATATCCGCGAGCGCGATGTCATCCGCCGTGCCGAACTGCGTGATCGTTGAGAACATCGGATAGACCATTCCACCGAAGCGAAAGCGCACCGCCAGAACCGGTGGCAGGTCGCCGCTTACGCCGTGATCGCCCTCTCCCACCTCGCAAGCCAGCGCCTCGGCTGCCCGCTCCAGCATCGCATCGCCGCCGAGATGAGCGCTTTCCAGTCTGAAACGGGCCGCCAGATGCCCGGCAACCTCATGCCAGTTCTCCACCAGTTCGGCGCCCCGTCCGGGCTGCAGCAGGAAGTCGACGAAGCTGTCCCCGGCAGCAAGGCCGAAGCCCGACAACATGGCATGACCGCTCGCATTGGCATCCATCACGGTCCAGCAGCGATCGAAGACAAAGGCCGGATAGGGCATATGCCCGGCAATCATGTGGCTGATCGCCCTGCGGATAGGTGCCATGGTTGCGCTGTCCAGCGGCCGGCGGGCATAGGCCGCGCGGTAGCCTGCCGCATCCAGCATCAGGTTGCGCTCGGCCCGCGGCACCTCCAGCGCCTCGCCGAGCCGCAGAACCATGTGCCGGCTCGGCTTCGCCCGTCCCGTCTCAAGAAAGGCGATGTGCCGCGCGGAGACATCGGCAACCAGCGCCAGCTGCAATTGGCTCATCCGTCGCTTGCCGCGCCAGTTGCGCAACTGGCCACCAAAATCACCCGTCATGACATCCTCCATGCTGCAGCGTTCCGAGCGGCAATTGCAAAAACTTCTGGCAGATGCAGCGCGCCTCGTCACTTACCTGCGGAGTAATTGCGACACGTCCGGCCGGCCGCCATGGTCACGTCATCGCAACCGGAAAGGAAAATTGCCAATGTCCCGTGATTTTGCCGCCACCTGGCTGAAGCTGACCAGTCTCTTCATCGTATTGCTGGGCCTGCTCGTCGCCCTCGGCGCCCACCCGGCCGTTTCGCTGCCGGCAACCCTCCTCGCCGACGCGGTGTTCTGGCCGCTTGACGGCGCACAGCCCATAGATACCCAGGCCGCCCGCGTACTCGCTGCCATAGGCGGCGGGGTCATGGTCGGCTGGGGGGTCATGATGTGGCTGATCATCGACCGCCTGCTGCCGGCCGATCCAAAGCTTGCCCGTTTATTGATGATCGAGGGGACATTTGCCTGGTATCTCGTCGACAGCACTGGCTCCTTCGTATCCGGCGCGAGCGTCAACGTCCTGCTCAACACTCTCCTCTTGGCTGCCATCGTCCTTCCGGCCTGGCGTATCGGCACGGATCGCGTCGCTACCGCAAGCTAGAGACACGGCGGCCCCAAACCGGCCAGAAGACGGCGCGACCAGAACTTGGTCGCGCCGCCTTTCATCCGCGAAAGACGAAGGCAGCCCCGGCAGCGATCAGGGCAAAGCCGATCACATGGTTGATGGTCAGGCTTTCCTTGAGGAAGAACACCGAGAAGCCGGAAAAGACGATCAACGTGATGACTTCCTGAATGGTCTTCAACTGCGCGGCCGAATAGACCTCCGCACCAATCCGGTTGGCAGGAACCGCCAGGCAATATTCGAAGAAGGCGATGCCCCAGCTCGCGACGATCGCGATCCAGAGGGCGGACGTCTTGTATTTGAGATGCCCGTACCAGGCGAATGTCATGAAGACGTTCGAGAGGGAAAGAAGCAGGATCGGCCAGAGAGCGGCGGGAGAGAGGCTCGGCATGGAGAACTCGTGAGATGGAGGGGGAGATGCAGGCGACCCATGAGTCGCCTGCACATCTCTACATATTAAATGGTCTCGACTATGGGCTGTGCATTCTTGGCCGCCAATGAATTCCCTTGCGTGTAGCGTTTTGCAACCTGCGCGACGAAATCAGGGCCTGGAAGGCCAGAGTGAAAGCGGGCAAAAGCGACGCGAACTCACATTTTTGCACCACCAAAAAGTTGCCGATGATTTCTAGTTAAATTGCGGCGAGCCGCGATAACACCCCGTTAAGTCGCTCTTGTTATTGATGTTTTATTGCGATTGGTATGGGTTTTGTTTTATGTGGTTGAACGAGAGCCGAAGCGGCGGAACAGTGCCGGCAGTGCTGCAAGCCCAGGTGGCGGACATCGCCGACGGCTATCGCTCCACACTCGTCTTGAACCTGATCACACTCACCGTCTGCCTGTTCATCCTGCACCTTCAGAACGAGGCAGGCTGGACAAACGTCTCCTGGTATGTCGTGTCGATCATCGTGGTCGCCATCAGGGCCTATACCATGAATGCGCTCAATCGGCGCGGCAAGCTGTTGTCGGCGCCGCAGAGCAGCCTGACCATTCTCTCGCTCGGCGCGCTCGCCTCGGGCATCGTCTGGGCCGCACTGCCCTGGACAATTGACGACTTCGAACCGCTCGGGCGCCATGCCCCACTCTTCTTGATGATGGGCGGCATGGCCGCCGGATCGGTCGTTAAGCAGATCGGCTACACGCCGCTCGCCTTGAACTACTCCATCCCGATTCTACTCTCCCTCATGGTCAATCTGATCGGCAACTGGCGCTTCAATGACGTGCTGGTCGGCGTCTGCCTCAGCCTGATGATCTTCGTTTTCATCCGCCGCAGCCTCTGGGCGGAGCGTATGTTCGTCAACAGCCAGGTCGCCCGCCATGAGGCGACCGCACTCGCTGATAGTCTGACCCGTGCCAACAGCGACATCCTTCGTCAGAACTCGCGTCTCGAAGCCTTGGCCAACCGTGACACGCTGACCGGCCTCGCCAACCGCATGTTCTTTCACGGACGCCTCGCCGGCGACATCGCCAGGGCCGCCGTTGTCAACGAACAGGTCGCCCTGCTGATCTTCGACGTCGAGCGTTTCCAGTCGATCAACGACACGCTTGGCCATAGCGCCGGCGATGCGCTGCTGCGTGAGATCGCCACCCGCCTTGCATCGCTCGTCGAGGACGGCAGCCTGATCGCCCGTCTTGGCGGCGATGAATTCGCCGTGGTCGTCAGCGGTCCGGATGCCTTGAATCGCGCCCGCACCCATGCGGCCGCCGTGCTCGAAGCCAGCCGCCGGCCGATTCACTGGCACCAGCGCCAGTCCGTCATCGGCCTGAGCGTCGGCCTCGCGGCCTATCCAGATCACGCAGACAATGCCGAAGAACTGCTCGCCTGCGCAGACATGGCACTCTACGACGCCAAGCGCGCCGATCGCCGCCAGCTGCGGGAGTTCGACCCCGACCTGCGCCGCAATGCCGAGCGCAAGCGCATCATCGAGCAGGATCTCGACCGCGCCATACAGAGCGGCGCCATTGGCGCCTGGTTCCAGCCCCAGGTCGACCTGACGACACGCCGCATCACCGGCTTCGAGGCGCTGGTGCGCTGGCAGCATCCGCAGCTCGGCTTCGTGTCACCACCGGAAATCGTCAACGCCGCACGCACGGTGCATCTCTCGGAACAGCTCACGGCAAGTATCGCCCGCGATGCTTGCCTGCTCGCCCGCCGCCTGCCTGATGTCGGCCTCGGCGAGGTGACGGTGGCACTCAACGTTTCGCCGCGGGAATTTGCGCTCTATTCCGTGCCTTGCATGCTGCAGCGTGTCACCAGCGCCCATGGCGTGGCGCCATCGGCACTCGAGATAGAGATCACCGAGGAGGCCATTCTCGATCCTGCACTGGCCGACGAGCAGTTGAAGCAGCTCGAACAGGATGGTTACAAGCTCGCCGTCGACGACTTCGGCATGGGCCATTCATCCCTCGCCTATCTGATCGGCCTGAAGGTCGACCGCCTCAAGATCGACCGCAGCTTCGTCAAGGACGTCGCCCGCAGCGAGACCAACCAGAAACTGATCTCGGCCATGATCAGCCTCGGCCAGTCCCTCTCCCTCGACATCGTCGTCGAAGGCGTCGAGACGCCCGAAGACGCCGCCATCCTCGCCCGCCTCGGCTGCAGCATCGCCCAGGGCTATCTCTTCGCCCGCCCCATGCCTGCAAACGCCCTCGACACTTGGATCGCCGAGAACCAGCCGACCGCACTCAAGCGCAAGACCCGGTCAAAACATCTGTCGGTGGCGTGATTGAACGATGGTTGCGTCCGCCGACTACGGCTGCATAGTGGCGAAGCGAAATGACTCGGGACGGCCATGGCAAAGGCGATTTTCTACCACAAGGACGGGAGCGGCTATAAGGATGTCCGAGGACAGCTTTATCACTTCCCGAAAATGTACCTCTCCCGAGTGCAGCAGTCTCTGGGTGACTGGATCGTCTATTACGGCCCCCTGACGGGCATGCCGAGCCGCTACTACTCTGGCCTTGCCAGGGTCACGGCGATCGACGACGACAACGAGATTGCGGATCACTATTACGCCAGGTTGGCTGACTATATCGATTTTGACCGTCCACTGGATTACCGCGAAAACGGCGGGTTAGAGCGGCAGTTGGTAAGCCCCGATGGAAGCGTCAATCCCGGGCGCAGCGTCCAGGCAGTCCGCGTGATCAGTGACGGTGAATTTGCTGCCCTGGTGAACAGCGGCCTGTCCGAACCCGATGAGTGGCCGCAAAGGATCGACCAGGCGGGAGACAGTCATCTGCCAGCCGACCCCCTAACCTACTTCGAAGTCGATGAGCCGGCGCAAGCCGGGTATGTCGCAGACGGCTATGAACGGCCGATCCTGCAGCACACGATCAATCGTCCGTTCCGGGATGCGAAATTCCGCCAGCATATCCGTCGGGTCTATGATCGCACCTGCGCCTTCACGGGCCTTCGCCTGATCAACGGCGGAGGCCGGCCCGAAGTGGAAGCAGCCCATATCGTGCCCGTCGAACGTGGCGGCAACGATTCCGTGCAAAACGGTATCGCCCTCTCAGGCACCGTCCACTGGATGTTCGATCGCGGCCTCCTGTCACTCGCAGACGACTTCACCATCCTGCAGTCCCGCCAGTTGAACGAGGACATCTCCCACCTGCTCGTCAAGGACGGCAAGGCACGCGTCCCGGCCGCCCCGCATCTGCGTCCCCACCCGCATTATCTCGGCTGGCATCGCGACAACGTCTTCAAGCACTGACGCCCTTTCCCTCCTGCCACCACGCTGGCAACAACCTCCTCTTCCTGTTGCGTTTTTGTTCTGATTATCCTGGCCCCGCCCCTTCCCTTTGCCGGCGCGCTTCTCCATATTCCGGCCATGGCAAAGTCTCCCAAATCCTCCGCCCCCTCTGATAGTTTCGAGGAAGCCCCGCAGACTGCATTCGAAGGCGCGCCCCTGTCCGGGTCGGTTTCGGATTGGGTGAAGCAATTGGAGGCGGAAGCCGAGGCATCCACGGTCGAGAGCCAGCGGGAACTCGCTTCGAAAGCCGGCAAGCACCGCAAGAAGATCGAGATCGAGGCCCGCCGCCATGCGGAAAAGGTCGCGCTGGAAAAGGCGACGACCAAACCAACCGCCAAGAACACCACCTCGCAGAAGACCTCCCGCGGCGTCTCGATCGGCGCCTCCTCCGATCCGAAGACCCGCGCCGCCGCCGGCCTCAATCCGATCGCCGGCATGGACGTCTCGCTTGAGGAAGCCGAATTGCTCGCCCCCGGCGCCGTCACCGCCACCGTCGAAGCTCTCTCCGCCCTGATCGAAAGCGGCAACCCGCTGTTCAAGAACGGCGAACTCTGGATGCCGCACCGACCGGCCCGCCCGGCGAAATCCGAAGGCGGCGTGCCGATCCGCATGGCCTCCGATTTCGAGCCCGCCGGCGACCAGCCGACCGCGATCAAGGACCTCGTCGAGGGCCTTGAGAACAACGACCGCACCCAGGTCCTGCTCGGCGTCACCGGATCGGGCAAGACCTTCACCATGGCCAAGGTGATCGAGGCGACCCAGCGCCCCGCCGTCATCCTCGCGCCGAACAAGACGCTCGCCGCCCAGCTCTATTCCGAGTTCAAGAACTTCTTCCCCGACAATGCGGTCGAATATTTCGTCTCCTATTACGACTACTACCAGCCGGAAGCCTATGTGCCGCGCTCGGATACCTTCATCGAGAAGGAGAGTTCGATCAACGAACAGATCGACCGCATGCGCCACGCCGCCACCCGCGCCATCCTCGAGCGCGACGACTGCATCATCGTCGCCTCCGTCTCCTGCATCTATGGTATCGGCTCGGTCGAAACCTACACCGCCATGACCTTCCAGATGTCGGTCGGCGACCGCATCGACCAGCGCCAGCTGCTCGCCGACCTCGTCGCCCAGCAATACAAGCGCCAGGACATCAACTTCGTCCGTGGCTCCTTCCGGGTGCGCGGCGACACGATCGAACTCTTCCCCGCCCACCTGGAGGATGCCGCCTGGCGCATCACCCTGTTCGGCGACGAGATCGAGAGCATCACCGAATTCGACCCGCTCACCGGCCACAAGACCGGCGACATGAAGACGGTGAAGATCTATGCCAACAGCCACTATGTCACGCCGCGCCCCGCCCTCAACGGCGCGATCAAATCGATCAAGGACGAGCTGAAGATCCGCCTCGCCGAGCTCGAAAAGGGCGGCCGCCTGCTCGAAGCCCAGCGGCTGGAACAGCGCACCCGCTACGATATCGAAATGCTCGAGGCGACCGGCTCCTGCGCCGGCATCGAGAACTATTCGCGCTACCTCACCGGCCGCAAGCCCGGCGAGCCGCCGCCGACGCTGTTCGAATACATCCCCGACAACGCGCTGCTTTTCATCGACGAAAGCCATGTCTCCGTCTCCCAGATCGGCGGCATGTACCGAGGAGATTTTCGCAGAAAAGCGACACTGGCCGAATACGGCTTCCGCCTGCCCTCCTGCATGGACAACCGCCCCTTACGCTTCGAGGAATGGGACGCCATGCGCCCCCAGACCGTCGCCGTCTCCGCCACGCCCGGCAATTGGGAAATGGAAGCCGCCGGCGGCGTCTTTGCCGAACAGGTCATCCGACCCACAGGCCTCATCGACCCGCCGGTCGAGATCCGCCCGGCCAAATCCCAGGTCGACGACGTGCTCGGCGAGATCCGCGAAACGGCGCTGAAAGGTTACCGCACCCTCGTCACCGTGCTCACCAAGCGCATGGCCGAAGACCTCACCGAATACCTGCATGAACAGGGCGTGCGCGTCCGCTACATGCACTCCGACATCGACACGCTGGAGCGCATCGAGATCATCCGCGATCTTCGCCTCGGCGCCTTCGACGTGCTCGTCGGCATCAACCTGCTGCGCGAGGGCCTCGACATCCCCGAATGCGGCTTCGTCGCCATCCTCGATGCCGACAAAGAGGGTTTCCTCCGCTCGGAAACCTCGCTGGTCCAGACCATCGGCCGCGCAGCCAGAAACGTCGACGGCAAGGTCATCCTCTATGCCGACCAGATCACCGGCTCGATGCAGCGCGCCATGGACGAGACGTCCCGCCGCCGCGAAAAGCAGATGGCCTACAACATCGAACACGGCATCACGCCTGAGTTGGTCAAGGCCCGCATTTCCGACATCCTGGATTCCGTCTACGAGCGCGACCACGTCCGCGCCGACATATCCGGCACCTCCGGCAAGGGTTTTGCCGATGGCGGCCACCTCGTCGGCAACAACCTCCAGGCCCATCTCAACGCGCTCGAAAAAGACATGCGCAACGCCGCCGCCGACCTCGACTTCGAAAAGGCCGCCCGCCTGCGCGACGAAATCAAACGCCTCAAGGCCGTCGAACTCGCCGCCATGGACGACCCGATCGCCAAGCAAGAGGCGTCGAGTGCCGAAGGCACGAGAGGGAAAAACTTGGCGCCGCCCCCTCCGTCGTCATCCTCGGGCTTGACCCAAGGACCCACAACCGGCGACGCCGATCAACCCCGCATCTCCCCCTCCGGCCGCAACAAATCCGGCGCCCCGGAAGGCAAGGGCAGCTATTTCTCCAAACCCCATATCGACGACATGGGCCCCGGCACCGATGGCGCCGTCCCCATGCCGAAATCCGGCCCGGAAAGCTCCTATTTCCGCAAGAACACCCTCGACGAAATGACCGTCGGCCGCACGGAAAAGCCTGTCACCGGCAAGCTACCCGAGAAGCCCCGCGCTCCCGCCTCTCCCCTTGTGGGAGAGGATAGTTCGCCCCAAGAGGCGAAGCCGATTGGCGAGGCGAACTTGGTGAGGGGGTCCGACGACCCCCGCCCCATCATCCGCGCCCGCTCCGGCGCCGGCTCCTACGAGGATCCGGTGGATCAGAAGCGCAAGGGCCGAACGAAGGGCAAGACGGGGCGGCCGGGGCGCTAGGTCATCTCCCCCCTTGCGGGGGAGAATGGAATTTCAGCATCTTAGCGCAGCTAAGTGATAGAAATTCCAAGAGAGGGGCACAAGCGGACACCATGCAAGACCTGGCAAACCTGCTCTCTGATATCCTCAGTTACATGACCGCCGGCTCGCGCAGCCGTTCCCGCGGCGTGCGTTGGCTGGTGCGGGGTGTGACGGTAACATTGGTGCTAGGGTTGGTGTGGGTGTTGTGGACAACACTAACCTGATTTGTGTTCACCTACGCGTCAGCCAAATTCATCCTTCGTAATTTCCTTGCCGAAATAGATGGTCATGGTCAAAATAGTAGGCCTCACTGATCGGAAACACAGCCCATCGATCCATTGTTAACTCAATTCGCCACTCCATAGCTGTAGGTTCGCCGACAGCTCGGAGGTACACTTGGATGGTTACCGGTTGACGCGGTTAAGTCGGAAAAACATCTAGATCTTCTTCGTTGTACTTGATTTTAAAGACTAAAGCTGGAGCAGCTGCGCTACGGTCGAGCCAGCCTTCCAAATAGGGCTTCCAATCTAATGTCCCATCGGGTCTTACGGAATAATCGCTACCCCCTTTAGTCGAAGCAATTTCTTGCTCCATCGCAATTATTGGTGCCACAAAGTCTCCAGCCGTAGCGGTTATTCTAGTGATGGAAATCGTTCTTCGATTCCAATTGACGATTTTGAATCGAGCTGGCGCGCGATCTCCTCTCTTGCCGAGCGGTTGGATTGTCGGCGCACCATCGCCTAGCTGAAAATCAATCTGGAATTGCTGTAGTTGAATCTGCTTTCGGAGACCCGACACTGTCCACCAAGCCGCGATCAAAGCGCCGAAAGCGCCGGCCCATCCGCTTAGCGCACCGACCCAGTCAACCAAACACGTGTCGGACTGCCCGCAAACAGCCTGACCTGCTTCAGGCACCGAAAGAAGAATCCAGAGGAAAGTGTTGATCAGCACCAGAGGCCCGAGCCAAGCCAAGCCATGACATTGTCCGGCGGCCGAATTCCCATCGGTATAGTCCCCCGCTGAAGTTGTATTCCCCATCATTGCTATATCGGAGGCTATAATCGACGACCAGTGTCAATCCAGTTCGTTTAGACGGTGGTAGATGGCCCCCCCTCCGCCCATGCCCATCTGAACAAAAAATTGAAGGCTTGAGGTCCGCGCAAGCCGCCTAAACTTCAGATTTTCCTGGAGAGGGGCACGGTTCCGTTGGCACTCACCTCACCGAGCCCCCCTCTTGCGAAATCTGAGGTTTGACCCTGATCGGGCCAATTCCTCGATTTCGCTTTCTCCCCCGCAAGGGGGGAGATGGGCGTCGCGCTTGCGTTTCGCTCCCGCTTCTCCCCAGCGGGGAGAAGATGGTCCGCAGGACCAGATGAGGGGGGCGCGGAGCGCAAGGCACGATGGTTGAGGGTTCCGGGCTATTCTGTGCCCGTCGGCATTCGGCTGCGCCGCCCCCTCATCCGCCCCTTCGGGGCACCTTCTCCCCGCTGGGGAGAAGAGAAAAGCCGCCAAAAACCCCTCAATTCCCGCAGTCGGAGGGGGACGACTTTCGAAAATCCCCCAACAAAATCAACAAAACAAAGTTTTTTCATCCCCGCCCATTTTCCCTGTTTTACCCTAATCCCCGTCCCGCCCTCGGATACACCTGACGATGCGATGTCAGGCGAGGCGGGGCCGGCGCCGGGGTGGAGGGTTGTCGCAGATCCAAATCCCCGGCCCGCTGCAACGGTCTCCCTCCGGACGTGGGGCTGGATACGAAGGTGACGGGGTCGGATGCCTCTCACCGGATACCCCGATCGGAAGGACGTGCCTCAGAGGCACACAGACAAGGCGCCCACGCTGTCGCGAATATCCAGACGGCGGGGCGAACAAAACGGCGGGGATGATGGACGGTCGCCAATGATCCAAAAACATCCCCCGGGCGAGGGTCCCGGTCGGCATGGTGCACCATCCGGCGGGAACCTCCCGGGCCACCGGCCAGGCTCTGGCAGAACACTCTTCGGGGGACTCTGCCAAGCCGGACCCTACGCCCGGTCATTCCTGGAACGCAAGTTCCAAGGACCGTCGCCGCCTTGCCAGAGAGACGCATGCAGCGGGAATAGACGCCGAACGAGGCGCCGGAAGGAGCCACATACATTACTTAGACAGGTTGCTTCTGGCGCCTCGTCCGAAACAAGCATGACCCACCCGGAGGGAGGTGATCCCGACCGGCGGCGAAGCTTGGGGTTTTTGACAGTTCAGTTCCTGGAGGGTGGAGAGCGGGCCGCAAGCGCGGAGCCCCTCTCCCCCTTGGTGGGGGAGAAAGCGATTTCGATGAATTAGGCGAGCGCAAGCCGCCTAAACATCTGAAATCGCAAGTGAGGGGGTCCGTTCGTCGTGCCACCATCACCGATCCCCTCACCAACAAAATCTGAGGTTTAGCCCTGATCGGGCTAAGCCCTCGATTTTGTAACCTCTCCCACAAGGGGAGAGGCACCCCACCCGCCCATTCCTTGCTTCCCTATTTCGCCAATTCCCTAACAACCGAAAGGAGCCCGACATGCCAGACCCACGAACCCCCGCCCCCGAACCGCTGGAGCTGCGCCTGCTGCGCGACACCTTCGACGAACGCGGAATCCCGCGCCGCTGCCCACGGCGCCAGTGCCGGCGCAGCCGACACTGCAGCGGCGCAGCACTCAGCCCGGTCGCCCCGCTCACCGCAGACGAAAGGCTGCCGCCCTGCGCCCTCCGCGCCAAACCCGAAGCACGCCGGCAGTTCCTGGCCATGGCGAGTGACCTGCTTCCGCCTCTTGATGACAGCACCGCCCCCGGCATCTGGCCGGATGACAGAGAGGCGGCCAACAACCTTCGCCAGGCGTTGGCGATCGTCGAGCGCATCCACACCCGCCCAGGCCCGCATCCGGAGAGCGAACGGACAGCGCTTGCCGCCTGGGCCGCCAGCGACCCAAACCCGCAACTATCCGCCCTGTGCCGCCGAATCTGGCGCCACTCCAAGCGGGAGACAAACCCACGCGCAAATCCGGGCTCCGCGTCGTCAGGAGGCAGGCCCCCATCCTGCGACACGCAATGACACGGCCTGCCGTCGTCACGCCAGACAGGCCGCAAAGCCATTGTTGTCGCAAGGGAGTGGAAGCGACGCTAGGTCGCCGCGAGACTGCGCTCGCAGCCATTAGGCTCGTAGAGCAGGAACAGCTCCCGGTGCACCTCGGCCTGAAAGGCGAGGATCTCCCGGCGCACATCCTCATAGGTTTGGCCGGTATCGAACAGCTCGGTTTTCAACCGGCTGCAGAGCGTTTTCCAGAAATCGGTCGCCGCCTGTCCGTTCAGCTGATCCAGCCGACAGGCGGCGGAGCGAACGAGTTGCCGACGATGCGCAAGGGGGAAGTGTATGATCGTCTCGCGCGCCTGCGATACGAAGCCGTCGCTATGCATCTGTGCCTTCTCCAGTTGTTGGTATCTGGGGACCCCCTCCCAGGGGCTCACGGATCAGGATGAGGCAGCGCAAACGCGCGCAGCGCCCGGCGGACCTGATCCATGCCATGCCATGTCATGCCATGCCAGTCCTACTGGGGTGACAGTGCCGATACTGTCTTCGACAAGGGCCAGTTCACCGGAGTATGTCGCGATACTAAAAAACGCTAAGTCACTGTCAACAGGCGTTGACAGGTTCTCCACGAGATTTGTGTTTTGTCAGGCTTTCGGCCGGAAAAGGTCAGCCGGAGCTTACGTTCCGCCCCTACTCAGCCGCCTTCGGCAGCTCCTCGGTCTCGACTTCCAAAGGCAAAGGCTCCATCTCGTAGGAATAGCCCTCGAGCATGGAATAGGCCCGCTCGATCGCGGCGATCTGCACATCGGAGGCCTTGATGGCATCGGTGATCGATTGCGCCCGGGCCCGCAGCATCGAGCCGAGCACATCGGTCTCGGGGCGGCGGCCGAGCCGGTCGAGATGCTTGCGCACCCGCGCCCGGTGGCGCTCCAGCTCAAGAATGTGGAAGCGGGCCTTCAGGATGTCGTCGGTCAGCTTGCGGCGCAGCCCCGCGACCGGATCGAACGAGCCGGGTTCGCGCTCGTCGAGGATCATGTCGTTGATCAGCGTTTCCAGCACCATCAGCCCCTTGAGGTCGGCGGGTTCGGCCAGCTGCGGATCATAGCCGGTGTCGTCGAAGACGCGGCGGCGCACGGGATCCTTCAGCAGTTCGTAGCAGGCGGAGATCTTCGCGAAGGCTTCCGTATCGCCACCGGCATCCGGATGGGCTGTTTTCGCCACCTTGCGGTAGGCGGCCTTGATGGCGGCCTCGTCGGCATCGCGGGCCACGCCCAGGACCTCGTAAGGGTCGATCACTGCGGCACCCGTCTTTGCCATACTCATCCACTCCCGTGCCCAGCCACCTCTCCCCTAAACCCGGATGGCGGCTGCTTCAAGACGGAACAAACATCTGTCCCCGGTCGCGATCTGCACGGCCTGCCCAAGGGTATCGGGTGCAGGACGGGTGCATGGAAACGGTACCACCCTTTAAATCTCAAGGATTTCAGCCCGTTGCCGCGCTTTTGTCGGCCCGACTGTGACTTTTCATACTTGCCAAGATTCCGAAATGTCCCTACCTCTTTGTAGGTTCGGGCACAAATGATCCCGGAGACTGGACTGACTTGTATCGACCGCCCGCGCGGTCATTGGGGGCCTTCTCCCGCCGGTAGACGTTCTTTCCCCGTTATCGCGATCCCTCGACGGTTCCGTTTCGGCGGAACTTCAACCAGCCGCTTCCGGTCAGCCGGCCGCGGCGCAGACGACAACACGGGAATAAGGACTATCCCCATGGCCACCAAGGGCACCGTAAAATTCTTCAACCAGGACAAGGGCTTCGGCTTCATCACCCCGGAAGGCGGCGCGAAGGACGTATTCGTCCACATCTCCGCGCTTCAGGCCTCGGGTCTCCAGACCCTGCAGGACGGCCAGCAGGTCACCTTCGACACCGAGCCGGACCGCATGGGCAAGGGCCCCAAGGCCGTCAACATCCAGGCTGCCTGATCTGACTTTCGAATGGCGTCCCACGGGACGCCATTTTCGATTTCAGACCAAGATTTGCCGAAAAGCAGCGCTAGAGATTATTCCGCAGCGGCAGAGGTGCTTGACGCGCCGTGTGTTTTTGGCCCGCCAGCAATATCGACCGCCGCAAAGGCCTCGGCGATGAGTTGTGGCGAGACACCCGGCTTGGTCGCCTCCGACGACAGGATCTGCCGGTAACGGCGGGCACCGGCATAGCCCTGGAACAGCCCGACCATATGCCGCGTGACATGGTTGAGCCGCCCGCCGGATGCGATCACCCGCTCCGCATATTCGATCATCACATCACGCACCTGGTCCCAATCGACCGCCACGGCCGGCTCGCCGTAGATACGGGAATCGACCTCGGTCAGAAGCGTCGCATTGTGATAACTCGCCCGCCCCAGCATGACCCCATCCATGACGGAGAGATGCTCAACGGCCTGATCGAGATCGCTGATCCCGCCATTGATGCCGAGGAAAACACCGGGGTTTTCCCGCTTCATCCGGTAGACCAGCTCGTAATCCAGCGGCGGGATCTCGCGGTTTTCCTTCGGAGAAAGCCCCTTCAGCCAGGCCTTCCGGGCATGGATCCAGATCGCATCCGCCCCCGCCCCGATCATCCGGGCGAGGAAATCGGGAAGCACCTCCGCCGGCTCCTGCTCATCCACCCCGATCCGGCACTTGACGGTCACCGGTACCGTCGCCACCTTTTTCATGGCCGTGACACAGGCCTCGACCACTGCGGGCGTCTGCATGAGACAAGCCCCGAACGTCCCCGACTGAACCCGGTCCGAGGGACATCCAACATTGAGGTTGATCTCGTCATAGCCGTAATCAGCAGCAATATTCACCGCCTCGACCAGCTTTCGCGGATCCGAACCACCGATCTGCAGCGCCACCGGATGTTCCGCCTCGTTGAACGATAGCAATTTCTCCCGCGGCCCATGGATGATTGCATCCGCCACCACCATCTCGGTATAGAGCAGCGCGCGGGCCGAAAGCTGCCGGTGGAAGAACCGGCAATGCCGATCCGTCCAGTCGATCATGGGCGCAACCGCAAACACCGCCCGCCCATAGGGGACGGGACCGGGAGTGGCGCGGGTGAAAAAGTCGGGTTCTGTCGTCATGGCCGCGCCCATAGCATGCTTTGCGACGAAAGGACACCGACCGATCGCGCCCAGGGGTGGCTGCGTCAGCTTTCCAGACCGATCAGTTTTTCAAGGCTCTCCCAGGTATCATCCATGGCATAGACGGCAAGGAAGGGCAGGTTGATGTGGCCGTAGATCGGCGAAAGCTGCCACTCGGCCTGCTCTTCGTCGATGCCGGCCACTTGCTGAAGAAAGATCACAGAGGCAAGCCCGGTGCGGTCAGCGCCGGACATGCAATGCACGAGGATCGGCTGCTTGGCGGTTTTCAGCAGCGTCAGCAATTCCTGTGTCCGCTCCGGCGTCAGGTCGCGGCTGGCGGACATCCCGAAATCGACATGGGTTGCCCCATGCGCAGCCGTCGCCGCAACCTCGTCGATATACCATCCCCTGTCCGGACTTTCTCCCCGCAGATTGATCACGGTCTTGATCCCGTAGCGATCGATCTCGGCGCCGAGGCGTTCGCCGGAAAGCTGCGCCGAGCGATAGAACTGGCCCGGCACAATTTCGTGGAAATTGCCCGAGAAGATCAGCAGGCCGTCATAGACACCGAATAGGCCGGCGAGGCCGACAAGGGTAAGCCCAAGGCGCAGCGCGATCCGCCGCGCGAGGGTTCCTGTCCGCTGAGGCGTCTTATCGGAGATCGGCAGATCATGGGCGCGCAAACGAGTTCCTCTCATGGCCGACTGGTTGACTGTCATCGACGACTGAAATCGAATTGGGACGTTTCGATGGCCGAAGTATCCGACCTGGTCGCAGATCCTGCAATTCGGTCAGCATGAGGGCACCCGCGCTATTCATTCTCCGGGCTGGAACTGCAGCGGCCATTCGGATGGCTCGCTCTGCACGCCGTCGCAATTCACCTTCTCGCGATACTCCATCAGCTGGAATTCAAGGGTCTCGCCCGGCGCATCCATCAGGCGGAAGACCTGATAGGTGCCGCAATCCCCCTCGCCGCGCGCGAGCGATGTCGAGATGAACAGACCCTTTTCGGCAAAGACCTCCGGGTTCATCATCTGGGCATTGTTCTCGCCCTCAAGCGCTGGCGGATTGGGCAGGCTCAGCATCGTCGCCCAGTCGGCAGGCGGGTTCTGGGTAATCGCGAAGATGCTCGTGCCCTGATAAGCGCCGAGGAAACACGGTACTTCCCAGAGAGTGAAGTTGTCGTTCACGGCATAACGCTGACCGGGATAGGCAAGCGTTTCCGGCTCGCTGCATTGATCCGGCGCATAGGTCGCAATCTCGCGGCGAACGGCATCCGGCACCTCGCTTGTCGATGCCAGAAGGACAGGCGGGGCAAGCGGCAGCCCGACGGGGCCGGTATAGGGCGACGGCCCGCCGGCGGCGGCACCCTCGTCGGAGACGGGCTCAGAAGGAATAGCGGCAGCCGTCTCGGGCGCCGATGTGCCAGGGCAGCCGATGACGCCCTTGGCGCCCGCAACGAAGGGCGGGAGATCCTGCCGCACCACAGTGACGGTTGCCTTGCCGACCGTCTGCAACGAACCGGTCACGACAGCCTCTTCGATCCGAACCAGCATATGCGTCTCGTGGTCGATGCTGGAAAAGAGGCGGTAACCGAGCCGCGACGGCGGATCGAAATCGCCGCGCGCGCTCTCCGTCAGCGCAATCTTCTCCGTGCCGATCTCGACAACCGCCTGCAACGGCACGCCGTCCTGATCAAAGGGCATATAGATCAGATAGGCATACTTGTCGGTCTCGGGATCCTTGTTGCTCTGCCAGAAGGCGAGATGACAGGTGCTGAGGCCGCCCTCGATCTCGTGTTTGCCGAAGAGCTTCAGATCGATCGACGAGTTTTCCGCCACAGCAGGATGCGACGCGGCGACAGCCAGCGCCAGCGCAAGACAAGGCATTTTATAAGACGGCATGGTTCCCCCTGATCCCGGACCGCGCCCTGCCCCCTGGCAGCGCAATCCACCCAAAATTTAGGGTACCGTCAGAGACCGGCACTCACAAGCCGGAACCTTCTCCTGATGCGGATCAAAAAGGACAACTCAAAGCAGGCCGAGTTCGGCCAGTTCCCGCTTGAGATCGTCAGGCATGTCCTCGATATCGGCGCCGGAGGCAGCAAGGTCGCGCGGGGCGACATCCGCATCCAGATAGCGCCAGCCCTGGAACGGACGGCGCGGCGCCGGTGCCACCTCGATGACCTCGGGGCCGAGGATCAGCTCGCAGCGCGTAATCCCGTCGCCGCCGGTGAAGGTCTTGATATCAAGGAGCTTCTGCCGCGCAGACAACTGGCCCTTGATGATCCAGTAGAGCGAACCGCCATCGAGCAGTTCCTCCATGCGCTTCGGCACCATGCGGGTGACATGCGAAGAATGCGGCTCCAGGCCCGCCGCAACCGCGACGAGGCAGCGTTCGGCGACCCAGTCGCGCAGATCATCGATGGAGTCGGCTCCGACGCAGAGCTTGAGGAGATGCAGTGCCATGACACCCGAGATAGACAGTCCCACTGGCGGGTCAAGGGCCCGCGTGTCGCAGGGGTGATGTGCTCAACAGTTTCGGTGTTTTTCTGGACACGGCGTCATCCTCGGGCTTGCCCCGAGGATCTATTGAGAGAGGCCGAGGACCGAACGTTCAGGAAGAACAGACCACTGGCGCCGAACACATCGCAGCGGCGGCAGATCCTCGGGACAAGCCCGAGGATGACGGAGGGAAGGTGTCGAGACAGCCGCCGCCACGCCAGCCCCCCTGCCCGCATCAACATTCCACGACGTTGACGGCCAACCCACCGAGCGAGGTTTCCTTGTATTTCTCGCTCATGTCGTTGCCGGTCTGGCGCATGGTTTCGATACAGGCATCGAGCGGCACGAAATGCACGCCGTCGCCTTTGAGCGCGAGCGAGGCGGCGGTGACGGCTTTGACGGCGCCAAGCGCATTGCGCTCGATGCATGGTACTTGGACAAGGCCTGCCACGGGGTCGCAGGTCATGCCGAGATGGTGTTCGAGCGCAATTTCGGCAGCGTTTTCAATCTGTTCCGGCGTGCCGCCCATAACGGCGGCAAGACCCGCTGCGGCCATGGCCGAGGCCGAGCCGACTTCGCCCTGACAGCCGACTTCCGCGCCCGAGATCGAAGCGTTGTGCTTGATGATCCCACCAATGGCAGCCGCCGTCAGCAGATAGTCGCGAATGCCCTCCTGATCGGCATCGGGATGGAAATGCAGGTAATAGCGGACAGTCGCCGGCACCACACCGGCCGCCCCATTGGTCGGCGAGGTTACGACGCGGCCACCAGCGGCGTTTTCCTCGTTGACGGCCATGGCATAGACCGAGAGCCAGTCATTGGCGAGAACGGGATTGAGACGGTTGGAGCGCCACTCTTCCTGCAGCTTGTCGTGGATCGATTTGGCCCGGCGGCGAACCTTGAGACCGCCCGGTAGCTGGCCTTCCTGGCGCAGGCCACGATCAATGCAGCTCGACATTGCGTCCCAGAGCTTGTCGAGCCCGGCATCCAGATCCTCGCGCGAGCGGACCGCTTCCTCGTTTGCCCGCTTCATCTGGGCAATCGAAAGCCCTGAAGCCGCGGCCATCGCCAGCATTTCCTTCGCCGAGGAAAAGGGATAGGGCACTTTTTGCGACGAGGCCTGCTTCTTCTGCTTCTGCATGGCGAGCAGCTCGGTATCGGTGACGACAAAACCGCCGCCGATCGAATAGTAGATCTGGGTGAGCAGAACCCGACCGTCCTTGTCGAGCGCAGAAAGCCGCATGCCGTTGGCATGGCCCGAGAGCGGCGTCTTCTTGTCGTAGACAAGATCGTCCTTGGGCTGGAAATGATAAGCCGGGTGACCCGGAGGGGTGACGCGCCCGGATCGCTCGACCTCGGCGATGATGCCCTCCATGCGATCGGGATCGATGCTATCAGGCGCTTCGCCCATCAAACCGATGATGACAGCATTGCCCGTGCCGTGACCAATGCCGGTATAGGCGAGCGAACCATGCAGGCTGGCCTTGAGCGCTGCCACTTGCGCGCCAGCCGGACGCGGCCACTGGTCGGAGAGAATGAGGTCGAGGAACCGGTTGGCCGCCGTCATCGGACCCATGGTGTGGGAACTCGAGGGGCCGACGCCGATCTTGAACACGTCGAAAACCGAAAGAAACATGGAGCTCCTCGCATGCGGGATTGAAAGCGCAAAGGCTAGAGCATCGCGTAGCACGAATGCTCCTTGCAATCGACATCGGCTTTCACCGCCGCGACATGACGAGAGATGAGATCGGAACTGCGGAAACGCAAACAGCGCGGCCGTGAGGACCGCGCTGTTTGATCAATCGCCTGTGGCGGGAGTCAGATCGACCCAAAAAGGTAAGCCAGGCACATGAAGCCGGCGAAACCCATCAAGGCACGAAATGTAACACCCCAGCACGACTTATGGAAACTACCTTCCATGAAAACTCCGAGTGAGATCACATTCACAGGGAAAGCCGTCCCCCGACCGCTTTCTGACGCCTGATCTATTAAAATCGGAGCGGGTTCGCAACTGCAAAAATGGCAAAAGGAAGGCTCCAGATGGGAGGCAGGCATGCGCAGCTTGCATGGATTGTCGAGATTTCAATGGGATAGCAGCTTGCTGCGTACATCAGAACCGCAACCGCCCTGCCCCAATTCGGGCCAATATCTTTCGGGTGGTTAATTTCCGTTGTGGATGAACCGAACGGCAGGATAATGCCCCAACCGATCTTGCCCCTGGGATTCGCTCGATATGACCATTGTCGACTACTGCGCCATGGCGCTCTTTCTGCTGCTCTGGCTCGCTTATGCTCGCATCACCGGCGACCAGCAGATCCTGTCGAGAACGAGCCTCACCAAGGCCATGGCCGAGCGCCGACGCGAATGGATCCTGAACTCGATGAAGCGTGATCTGAAGATGATCGACACGCAGATCATGGGCGGATTGCAGAACGGAACAGCCTTCTTTGCCTCCACGACGATCTTCGCGATCGGTGGCTGCTTCGCGCTTCTTGGTGCGACCGAGCAGGTCGATGCCATCTTGAGGGACATCCCCTACATCGTGCAGGGCGGGCGCGCGATCTTCGAGCTGAAGGTCTGCGGCCTGATCGCACTGTTTGCTTACTCCTTCTTCAAGTTCGGCTGGTCCTATCGCCTGTTCAACTACTGCACCATTCTCTTCGGCGCGATCCCGATGGCGGACGAAGCGGCAAAGGATCCTGAGCGGGCGATGCAAACCGCCGAGCGAACAATTCGCATGAACATCATCGCTGCCAGCCACTTCAACATGGGACTTAGAGCGATCTTCTATTCGATTGGTTATCTCGGCTGGTTCGTCAGCCCCTGGGTCTTCATGATCGCCACGGTACTCGTCTTCATCGTGCTGCTGCGCCGTCAGTTTTTCTCCGAGGCGCGCCTTGCCCTCCTCAACACGAGCGACAGGTGATGGCAGGCATGGTGGCCGCAGCCTTGAATTCGCCGTCTTTGGTGCCGACCCCGCCGAACCATAGTGACGATGGCGAGGTCCACCGTCGAAGAGCTTAAGGAAGAGCAAGTGGCAGATCCGACCGAGCCCCGAACCGTTGCGACCCGACCGCGCCTTTTGGCGCTTGATGCGGCGCGCGGGCTCGCCCTGATCGCAATGGCGACCTATCACTTCAGCTGGGACCTGGAATTCTTCGGTTACCTCGCGCCCGGGACATCTACTCAAGGGTTCCTGCGTCTCTACGCCCGCATGATCGCGTCGAGCTTTCTGTTCCTTGCGGGCTTCAGCCTCGTGCTTGCGCATTATCCGAGGCTCAGGCTTGACCCCTTCCTGCGGCGCCTTGGCGTGATCGCCGCCGCAGCGGCCGCCATTTCCATTGCCACCTACTGGTTCACGCCCGACAGCTGGATCTTTTTCGGGATTCTGCATGCCATCGCGCTCTCGAGCCTGATCGGCCTTCTCTTCCTCCGGGTCCCGCCGATTTTGACACTGCTTTCGGCAGTCGTGGCGTTTTCTCTCCCCGAATTCCTGCGCTCATCGGCCTTCAATTCGGCCTGGTTCTGGTTCCTCGGGATCTCGGAGACCCTGCCCCGATCCAATGACTATGTGCCCCTCCTGCCCTGGATCGGCGCATTGTTGACCGGCATCGCCACGGCACGGTTTCTGGTCGATCGCAACCGCCTCGGCTGGATCGACCGGCTGCCGGCGGGGCCTCGCTGGTTACGCTGGGGCGGACGCCACTCGCTGACCGTCTATCTGCTACACCAACCGGTGCTGATTGCCGGCGTCTATCTGGCGAGCTTCGTCATACCGCCGCCCGCCCTGGATCCGGTCGCATCCTATATCGGGAGCTGCGAGGCAAGTTGTGCACAGCAGGGCAACGATGCGGGCCTCTGCGAGCGTTTCTGCAGCTGCACCCTGGAGCGCCTGCAGGCAGAAAACCTCCTCGACCCTGTCCAGTCTGGCGCAAACTTGGACGAGCAGAATACACGCATCCAGACGCTGGCCGAGGAATGCACCATCAGGAGTCAGCCAGCGCCGTAGTACCAAATCTCGACGATAGGCCCCCATAGGTCCTCCATCACCTCGACTTGGTACAAGGGGGAATTCTAATATGAATGCCTACCGCGCGAAGCCTCTGCGATATCCCTGGCCGCCACTGCTTTATCTGGCTGGCATCATCGGTGCGATCATGGCCGGCAGGTTCACTGCCCTGGCGCCGGTCCCCTCGCCGCTTCCCTACCTTCTGCCGTCGATCGGATTCAGTATCGGCCTCTTTGCCGTTACCCTCGACATCTGGGCGGTGCGCACCCTTATGGAGCGACAGACCCCGGTTTTCGATACCGGCTGTGCGCGCCATCTCGTGACCTGCGGTCCGTTTCGGTTCAGCCGCAATCCGATCTATCTCGCCTATACGCTGTTCACGGTGGCGCTCGGCTTTATAACCGGCAATGCCTGGTTCTTCATCGCGGCATTCCTGGCGCTTTTGGCGACACGGATCCTGGCGATCCCCAGGGAGGAACGCCATCTCGAAGCCCGCTTCGGCTACGATTACGAAAGCTACCGCAAGCGCACGCGGCGCTGGATCTGATTCGGGGAGATTGCCGGCCCGGGATCAGGTCCCGACGCCGATTTCCACCAGGCGGGTGAGACAGGCTTCTTCGGCCTGATCGAGTTCCGAGAGCGTCTCGTCGATATCGCGGCGCTTCTGGCGAAGCTCGTCGCGCTTCTCGTCGATCTTCTTCATCATCAGCTTGAGCTGCCCGATTTCGCCCGGCGGCTCCTTGTAGACGTGAACGATTTCGCGGATTTCGGCGATCGTGAAGCCGATACGGCGACCGCGCAGGATCTCCTGCAGGAAACGGCGGTCAGCGGCACGGTAGAGGCGCGTCCGGCCACGACGTTCCGGATGCAGCAGGCCCTCGTCCTCGTAGAAACGCAGGGTGCGCGTTGACACACCGAATTCTCGCGTGAGCTCTGTTATGCTATAGTATTTCTTCACGGTCATCCGATCCTGTAGGGATGACCATGATATTGACTTTTACGTACAAGTCAATTTTTCGGCATTGCCCTGACCGCCTCTTGCGCGATTATGCAGTCTTGCCTGTGTCGCCGGTCACATGAACCACCAGGTCGCGAGCCCCAGAAAGGCGAAGAAGCCAGTGATGTCGGTTACGGTTGTGACAAAGACGGCCGAGGAGACGGCAGGATCGGCGCCGAACCGATCAAGCGACATAGGAATGAGGATCCCGGCGATGGCGGCCGCCATCATGTTGATCAGCATCGCCGTGGCAATGATGACGCCGATATTGGGGTCCTGAAACCAGAAACCCGCCACCGCACCGATCGAA
Organism: Rhizobium sp. R86522; assembly: GCF_042466255.1. NCBI lineage: Bacteria > Pseudomonadati > Pseudomonadota > Alphaproteobacteria > Hyphomicrobiales > Rhizobiaceae > Rhizobium > Rhizobium sp. R86522. The sequence continues at coordinate 1,475,028 of NZ_JAXHBX010000001.1, read as the reverse complement.
ACGCCGAAGATCAGACCGTTCAAAAGGCCGACGCCCGCCTCGCGGCGCACGACGCGGAAGGCGTTGTGAATGTCGAGATTGCGGGTCGCAAGCGCCCGCACCGTCACCGTCATCGTCTGCGAACCGGCATTGCCACCCATGCCAGCGACGATCGGCATCAGGACGGCGAGTGCGACGATCTCCTGGATGGTCGCCTCGAACAGCGAGATCACCGAGGCCGCCATGAATGCGGTCACCAGATTGACCGCAAGCCACGGCACGCGCGAACGAGACGTTTCGGCAATGCTGTCGGAGAGTTCTTCGTCGCCGACGCCGCCGAGGCGCAACAGGTCTTCTTCCGCCTCTTCCTGGATGACGTCGACCACGTCGTCGATCGTGAGAACGCCGACCAGCCGTTCGTTCTCGTCGACGACGGCGGCCGACAAGAGGTCGTATTGTTCGAAGAGTTGGGCCGCCTCTTCCTGGTCCATCTCGGCCGGGATCGGGTGGTTGGTCGCATGCATGATGGTCTCGATCTTCACCTGGCGCTTGGTGCGCAGGATCGCATCGAGATTGACCGCGCCGAGCAGCTTGAAGGTGGGATCGATAACGAAGATCTGGGTAAAGCTCTCCGGCAGGTCTTCCTCGTCGCGCATATAGTCGATCGTCTGCCCAACCGTCCAGAAGGGCGGCACGGCAACGAATTCGGTCTGCATGCGTCGGCCGGCCGAGCTTTCGGGATAGTCGAGCGCACGACGCAGACGCACCCGTTCGGTGAACGGCAGCTGGGCAAGGATCTCCTCGCGGTCCTCGTCGTCGAGATCTTCGAGAATATAGACGGCATCGTCCGAATCGAGATCGCCGATGGCAGCAGCAATCTGCTCGTTCGGCATCTGGTCGACGATCTGCATACGGATCGTTTCATCGACCTCGGTCAGCGCCGTCATGTCGAAGTCGTCGCCGAGAAGGCGGATCATTGCCAAACGCTGATCGGGCTGGATCGCCTCGATCAGGTCGCCGAGTTCCGATTCGTGCAATCGCGCGACGTTCTGGCGGAGAAACAGCACGTCACGATCAGTGATCGCCGCCCCGACCAACGTCAGGAAATCGTGACGGACAGATCCCTCGTCGTCATAGATGTCGTCGTGGCTTTCTTCGGCCGCGGGACGGTTGACAATTTCGTCTTCGTTCTCTGTCATCCCAACCTCTCACTCGCGGCACCACACTCGGACGCCCCGGAGAATGGCCGCAAAAACCCTCAAGTCAACAAGCAGATAGCGGAAATCTCCTGTTGTCAGTGCAAAGCGATGCTGCGCCTGCTAGCGTCGCCGGACCGCCACAGCCGACAATCACATCACACCTGAAGACATGAGCTTTTCGTGACCCGCCTGACCATCCGCCGCTATCCCGACCCCGCCCTGAAGGCGACCACCGAGCCCGTCAGCGACTTCGGGGCTGACCTCGCCACCCTCGCCGACGATCTCTACGAAACGATGAAGGCTGCCCCCGGTGTCGGCATCACCGCACCCCATTGCGGCATTCTGCAAAGACTGACGGTGATCGACCTCCCCGAAATTGGCGGGCGGCGCGACTATGTGAACCCGGAAATCCTCTGGGCCTCCGATGTCATGATGACCCATACTGAAGGCAGTGTCTCGATGCCGGGAATGACCGACGAGGTCACGCGACCCGAGGCCGTCAGGATCCGCTATCAGACGCTGGACGGGACCGTGGTCGAGGAGGAGATGCAAGGTTTTGCCGCGATCTGCATGCAGCACGAGATAGACCAGCTCGACGGCATCTTCTGGATCATGAGGCTCTCGCGCCTGAAGCGTGAGCGGCTGTTGAAGAAATGGGACAAGGCGCCGCGCTGACGGCATCGAACAAAGCCAGTGGCCGGGCGTTATCTCCGTCAGACGAGATGAAAAGGAGCCCTCCCATGGCCAAGGACGACCGCAAGACCGAATTTTCCCGCGAAGACGATTACCGCGATTACGACCAGCGCAATATCGGCGAAGGCTGGCCCTATGCCGATGGCGCGGGTGCGACGGCGACACCGGTCGAGAATCGCGGCTATGGCGAAACCGGCGCCAACTTCGATCGTGACCGCAACGAAGGTTTTCGGATCGACGCGGTCAATGCCGACGGCTTCGAGCCTGATGTCGCCACACCGGTACTGCCGACCACGGATGGCCGAGAAGACGATGACCAGCTCGAATCCGATATCGCGACCGCGCTTGAAGGTCTTGATGACACCATTCTGGCCGGTCTCGATATCCATGTGGACGGCCATGCCGTGACGCTGCGCGGGTCGGTCGACACGGCGGAGGAGCGCCGGATGGTCGAGTTGAAGGTACTGGGCGTGAACGGCGTCAGCGACGTGAAGAACTTCATCACAACGCTCGGCGTCGACAGTCACATTCCTCATGATGGGGATTAATCCGCCCTTTCAGGCGGCGCTTTGGCGAACAGCCCATGCCAGAGCGCCGAGGGCCATACCAATGGCGATCAGATTGATTCCGAGGATCAAGCCGATCAGCCATAGCGCGGCGAGCGGCATGGCCGCAAGCAGAACCAGCGAAAGTGCAATCGACAAAAGTCCGCTCACCAGCGTCCAGGCCCAGGTTGGCAGGGGACGGATCGTCATCGCAAAGACGACCTTCGAAATCCCTTCGATCATGAGGAAGATCACCATCAGCAGCGAGAGAAGCAGAAGGCCTTCGCCGAGATTGCGCAGCAGCAGGATACCCAGCAGCACCGCAAGCACGGCGGAAGTGAACTGCAGCCAGAAATTCGGCGCGTGGCGAGCACTGATCAGTCCAAGGCACTGGATCAGGCCTGTCAGCACCATCAGCCAGCCGAAGGTGACAACTGCCGCGGCGGACGAGACCAACGGAAACAAAGCCGCGAAGATGCCCGTCACCACCAGCAGTGCCGCCTCGACGAGATGGAACGTCGCATGCTTGCGCACGGACTGGCGCACCGCTTCACGATAAACTTGGGCTGCAGCATCCAGTGAGATCGTCATGGACCGCTCCTTTTCGCCGGGCATCGGCCAGGAAGAATGCAGACGAAGATGGCCGGCGGCGCATCATTGGTCTTGAACCGATGATACGCCGCCTTGCACGGTCGGTTCAATAGGCCGTCCAGCCTCCGTCGGTCGCGTAGATGCCGCCGGTAAAATTGGACGCCTCGTCGGACAGCAGGAACAACATCATGCTCACCTGCTCGGCCACAGTCGCCGGACGATGCTTCTTGTCGGTATAGGCGAGGATGCTGTCGATCTTGATTCGCCCCATGGTCGGTCCGGTCGCGGCCTGCGACGCGAGCGCCACCAGTTCGCCGGCGCGCGCCACCATCGGCGTATCGGTCGCCGCCATGTTGACCGAATTCACACGAATGCCGTAGGGCGCGTAGTCGATCGCCGCATTCCGGGTCAATCCGGTGACGGCATGTTTACTCGCCACATAGGCCGGATTGCCGGAAAGCCCCGTCATGCCGGCGATGGAGCCCACATTGACAATCGCTCCGCCGGCGCTCTGCTTGACCAGCTGCTTCAACTGCGCCCGCATGCTGTAGAACACGCCGGTCACGTTCGTCTTGAAGACATTGTCCCAATAGAGGTCGCCGGCCTCGTGAATCGGCGCGAAGATCAGGTCGCGCTGCTTCTCGTAATTGATCGGATCACCCGAGTAGACGCCGTCCATCACCCCCGCATTGTTGAGTGCCCCGTCGAGCTTGCCAAACTGCGATACGGCCTGGGCAACGGCCTGCTCCGAGACGGCGGGATCGCCGACGTCACCGAACACGAAAACGCTCTTGCCGCCGCCGGCAAGAATTGAATTGTGCGTCGCCTCTCCGAGATCCTTGATCCAGTCAACGCCGACGACATTGGCGCCTTCGCGCGCAAGCCGGATCGCCGCTGCCTGGCCCATGCCGCGCGCCGAGCCGGTCACGATGAAGGTTCGACCCGCGAATCGGTTGGATATGAAGAAATCTTCAGGCGTGGGCGTAATGCCGACAACGGCGTTGCCATCGGCTCGGCCGCCACCCATCTGCGCAGTGGCCTCGTTACCGGCGACCCCATCAATGACCGCGCTCGCTGCGACCGCACCGGCAGCAAGCGACACGCCCTTCAACAAATCACGTCTGTCCATTTCGGCATCCTCCTTGGAAATTGTTAAACTCAAAACGCCACGCGCAGGAAGGCCATCGCGCTCCACCAAGTATCGGCACCACCCGAGGTCGCCTGCTTGACCGCATCGCCCGGGAAAGTCGCGGCAACATGGCCCTGCAGCATCACCTTGGGGGAGATGAACCACTTGGCCGTCAGGTTGGCCTCGTAGCCGAGTTCTTTCGAACCTAGTGATGACAAAGCGGGGTTGCCACCGAGATTGGTGGCGCTGTCAGCCCTGAAGACCCAGAATTGCGGCACCAGTTCGACCATGGGTGTGGGTCGCAAACGCAATTGCAGACGGTGGGCGATCAGGTTGCTATCCTGGAACACCTTGAAATGGTTGATCCCCTGCACCCATTGCTCGCCGTTTCCGCCGGACAGCAGCGGATCCCAGCGTTCGAAACGCGCGGTGGCGGGATCGTCACCCGAAAACTGGGCGTAGCGATAGCTGACGACGGGTTGCCACGCTATCTCGGAAAACTGGTAGCCAATTTCGGCCGCCAGCGCTGTCGCGTGCATATCGAAATTGTCGTTGCGCTGCAGGGCGAATTCCGCATTGCCGAAGAAGTCGCCATTCGGCTGATCCCAACGAATGCGCGCATTGAACACCTCAAGCCCTTTGCGCCCCAGTTTGGCCGTGGTGGGATTAGGCGCAGTCTGGGCGAAATAGGAAGAGCTCGATTCCAGAACTCTGATATAGCTGCCGCCGAGCTTGAAACCGCCGCCCACCGGCGTCTCGACATTCAGCCCAACCATGCGCGTGCGAGAATCGACGACGGGAAGTTCGTCGGGATCGAGGTAGAACAGCTCGAACAGGCTGTTGTTGTAGCGCAACTGCCCCAGCACCAGCATGTCCGCCGCCCAGCGCGGATTGGACTGCAGCGCAGCCCGTTCATCGCCGTTCGATGCGGTGTTTCCGATAATCATGCTGTCGGCGATCGCATAGCGCTTGCGCCCGACTGAGGCGTTCCACACGAGCCGGTCGCCCGAGTCGTAGGTTTGACCTCCGACAAGACCGACATAGGCGTCTTCGACACCAAAGTGTGCGCGGCTTTCATCGGTGAACAACTCGGTTCCCGCCGACCCGCTGACGATGCCGCTGAGGCCGCCATAGGCATAGATATCGTCGCCAATCGGCGTCAATCCATAGAGCCCCGTATGGATGAAGCCTTCCCCCCATCCGCTTGCGCCGCTGCCGGCCATGTTTCCAGACGCCAACGGATTTCCATTTAGGAACAGGTCGGGGCGTCCATACCAAGCATCGACATTGCCATAGAGCATCGTCAGGGTCTCGAGTTTCCCGACGATGATGGTCCCTTCGCTGTCATAGAGGATGGGCAGATCCTTGGTGTCTCCACTGACCAAATACCCCCGATCCGCGCGCAGAATTTGGTCGCTGAGCGTTGCATTGATCGTCAGGGCGACCCCACCCGAGCGCCCGGAGGAGACTTCGAGTTCGGCCGACGCCACCGTCGCCTGACGGCTGGCCCGGGCAATCGCGATCTCCAATTCGGCACGGTTGAAGGATGCGCCTGGAAACAGGCCGATATTGCGCCGGATCGCATCGATCACTCGGTCATTCGCTGCCGCATCTGCAGAGGGATTGGCGAGAACGATATCAACACTCTCGACAAGCCGACCCTCGTCGGACGACGGGGTCTGCGCAAGTCCAGGGTTCGCCGCGAGCGGGCCAACTAGGATCATCAAGGCAAGACCGAGGACGCGAGGGAATATGCCGAACGAGAGCGAACGCGGGATACGGCCTGAAGCAAGCCCGCCGGCACTGGCAAGTGTTTGATACATAACGCCCCTCGCACATAATATAATATCAGACTATGCCGATGCCAATGTTTAGCAAAGTGTAAAAATCGTACACAAGAAATTGTCGCGCTACTAGCGTTGCACACAAGAGAATTTCTGAGGCATCCGCTGGGTGCCGAACAGGCGGCCCGCCATGCGGGCAACAAAAAACCCGGCTCGAAGGCCGGGTTTTTTTTGGTGCGGTCGAGAAGACTCGAACTTCCACGGGTTGCCCCACAGCGACCTCAACGCTGCGCGTCTACCAATTCCGCCACGACCGCATCGTGGTAGGCGCCGAATTGCTCCGGCGGGGCTGCATGTAGCAAAAGCCTTGGGGGTCCACAAGCCCGCCGTGACAGATTTTTGAAAATTCGTCATGACCGGTGGATAAGCCCCCTGCATGGGGGAGGCCGGCGCCCTTGAACTCCGGGGCTTTTCTTGCCAAATACAGGGAAAACAAGGCTTTTCGCCAATCCACAGCCCAAGGCAATTTTCATGCTTCGCACAGATCTCGACCATGCCATGCACCCTCGTGAAGGCTCACCTTCGGTGCGTTGGCGAGTCTCGGACGGTCTCGTGGGTTATGAGGATGCGGTTGCCGAAATGGAGCATCAGGTGGCTCTGATTGCCGACGGAAAGGCCGACGAACTGGTCTGGCTGGTGGAGCACCCTCCCCTTTATACGGCCGGCACCAGTGCTGATTCCAAGGACCTGATCGAGCCCGAACGATTTCCGGTTTTCGCGACCGGTCGCGGCGGCGAATACACCTATCATGGTCCGGGCCAGCGGGTGGCCTATGTGATGCTCGACCTGAAGCGCCGGCGCCAGGATGTCCGCGCCTATGTGGCGGCCCTCGAAGAAGTGGTGATCCGCACGCTCGACAGCATGAACGTCAAGGGCGAGCGCCGCGAGGACCGCGTCGGCGTCTGGGTGCGTCGTCCGGAAAAGCCTGTTCTGCCCGATGGCACGATGAGCGAGGACAAGATCGCAGCGCTCGGCATTCGCCTGCGCCGCTGGGTGAGTTTTCACGGCCTGTCGATCAATGTCGATCCCGATCTCTCGCACTTCACCGGGATCGTGCCCTGCGGCATCTCCGCCTATGGTGTGACGAGCCTCGTCGATCTCGGGCTGCCGGTGATGATGGCAGACGTCGACATGCGCCTGCGCGAAGCGTTCGAAGACGTCTTCGGGCCTACGGTGAACGAAGGCTGAGACCTCAGGCGCGTCCCATCACCGGACCGTCGAGATCGCCGGAATCGCGGCGACTTTCGTGCCGTTCCTCGTAAGTCTCGATCTGTTGTGCAATCTTCTCGATCAGCCGGCCGCATTCGAGATGCGCCTCGGTCAGGCGCTGAAGATCGAGCTTGAGCGCTTCGAGCGGCAGATCGCCGGCCTCCTGAATGGGGCCCGAACCGACGCCGGTCATCAGCCACATGGGCGAAACACCGAGAATGCCTGCGAGATCGATCAGGTTTGACGGTCTCGGCTCGGCACGATCCGCTTCCCAGGCCAAGAGGCTGTCGCGCTTCACACCGACGCGGTTTGCGACATCGGCAAGTGAGAGGCCAGATGCGTCGCGCGCAGCCGACAGGCGACCCCCAAGCGTATCGTCACTCGAATCCGTCATCCGGGGATAGACCTTACGTGTGGGCATGCGACTTCTCCTGACCGTGAGGAAACGCCGACCCGGAGGGCGACGGTCCTTTCTACCTCGATCTCACATCGCTACATTAGACGACATGATGATCCTGCATCTTTCCGCAGGCGCCACCAACAGGTGAAAACCCGTCACACGGCGACATCCTGGAGATGCGTACAAACGCGTCGTAAACGCTGCCAGCGAAATTTTGTTCCGCATTTTCTTTGCTTGATCACGGAGCGCGCCTCATGCTTGTTCTCTCAAGCACGAAGTCCTCCGGTGAGTCCCGACAATGAGCGCCACGCCTTCCAGTCCATTTCGCGGCATGGTCCTCATGGCGGGCTGCATGCTCGTGCTTCCGGTGATGGATGCCATTGCCAAATACATGGCGACGGTCGAAGGCATGTCACCGGGACAGGTAACCTTTTACCGCTTCTTCTTCCAGCTGGCCTCGGTCCTGCCGGTTCTGATCGCCCTCAACGGTCTGGCAGCCTTTTCGGCGAAACGGCCGTGGATGAACCTGCTGCGCGGCGCGATCCATGGCGCCGCGAGCCTGATGTTTTTCATGGCGGTCAAATACATGCCGCTCGCCGATGTCTTCGCCATCTACTTTGTCGAGCCCTTCATTCTGACGGCCATGTCGGCCATCTTCCTCAAGGAAAAAGTCGGCTGGCGCCGCTGGCTGGCGATCGCGGTCGGCTTCGGCGGTGCGATGATCGTCATCCAGCCGAGCTACGAAGTATTCGGCATGAAGGCCCTGTTGCCTGTCGCCTGCGCCTTTCTCTATGCGCTCTACATGTTCCTGAACCGGGCGATCGGCGAGGCCGACACCCCGATGACCATGCAGACCATGGCCGGGATCGGTGGCACGATTTTCATGGGGGGCGCCCTGTTGCTCGGCACCGCTGCCGACGGCGTCGACTTCGAGATGTCGCTGCCGACCTCATGGCTTGGCCTCGTCCTGCTCGTCCTGCTCGGCGCGATCTCCGGCTACATCCATCTCCTCGTAGTCCGCGCCTTTCGCATGGCGACGCTGTCCGTGCTCGCGCCCTTCCAGTATTTCGAGATCATCGCCGCCGTTGCGCTGGGTTACCTGCTGTTTGACGAATTTCCGACACCGTCCAAATGGCTCGGCATCCTGATCATCGTCGGATCGGGTCTCTTCATTCTCTGGCGCGAACAGAGACGCACAACGCCGGCACGGACCGTCGCGGACATTGCCTGAAAGACCGGCCGTTCGACGGCATTTGAATGATTTCAATCACGGGATTCTAAGGGTTCTCGCCTAGGTTCGGCGCATTCATCCGCAGCACCGGGAGAGCTTCTTGGCGACGTATCAGGCCGCAGTGTTTCTGGCCGCCTTCAATCTCGGCCTGCTGTGGCTTCTGATGGCAGCACCGCTTGGGCGGCGGACCATCCGCGTGAGCCGTATCATCCGCGAGCGTCCTGAAGAGCTGTGGAACATCACCCGTCCCGCTGGCGACCAAACCTCCTGGCATCCCAACGTCATTGCCGTCGAACCTGTCGATGGCAAACCGGACCTGGTGGAATTCGCCTATCGGCAAAGCGATCGTCACGGGCATCCCAGCAGACGAACCATGATCGTTGACCGCACCGCGATGACGGCCGCCGGCTGTTTCACCTGCGAACTGAGGGTGGTCAATGATACGACGCTCGACCACACCTTCTGGGAAGGCTATCGCGAAAGCCGCAAGGTCGAACGTGCCCCCCTCGGCAGCCGGGTCACCTTCGAGCAGACGGACAACTACCGCGGGCTCGCCTTTTATCTGTTCCGGCGCATAGCCCTCGCCCGCGAACTCTCCGCATTGCAGAACCATGTGGAGGAAAGTCCGGCGTCGGGCCTTCTGCATTTCGAACACCCGCTTTGGCAAACCGTACTCGTGCTGCTCTCGACCGTTCTGCTCTGGCCATTTTTTGGCCTGACCGCACAGGGCCTGATGATCTCGGTGTTCCTGACCCTCGTCATCCTGCTGCATGAACTCGGCCACATGGTGGCCTACCGCGCCTTCGGCCATCCGACGACGCGCATGCTGTTCGTGCCGCTGCTTGGCGGCGTGGCCATCGGCGGGCGCCCCTACAATACCCATTTCGAGGTCGCAACCTGCGCCCTGATGGGGGCCGGCTTCTCGGCGCTGCTTGTCCCGATCCTTGTCGCTGCCCATCAATCGGCGGGGGACATTCCCCATTCGACGGCGATGGATGGCCCGATCCTGGTCTTTCTGGTGATTCTCGGCGCCTTTAATCTTCTCAACCTTCTTCCGACCTACCGCTTTGACGGCGGCCAGGTGCTGCGACAGGTGTTTCAGGCGCCACGCGCCCTCGCGCTCACCAGTTTTCTGGTGACGGGCGTGGTGGCCTGGACCGGATGGCGAATTGGGCTTTCAGCACCAGCACTGACGATCGGCGTGGCACTTTTCACCCTGCTTGGCATGATCAGGACGAAGTCGGCAAAGCCCCGCGAGGCCCTCGTGCCGATGAATGGTCCGGAGCGCCTGATGACCGGCTTCGGCTACTATGCAGCCTTGGCCATCCACGTCTACGCCGTAATCTATGCCTGCGACAGACTGTTTCCTTGATCCCGCCGCTGCTTCACCCGCTTGACATGCGGCGGCGCTCAAGCTCCAAGAGACCGCATGGATACCGATCAAAAGCTCCTCCCCGCCGGCTATCACGACGTCGCGCCGAACATGCTCGCGACCATCGTCACCTGCCTTGAAATGACGACAAGACCAGCACCTCGCCCCAATCCGCCGACCGATGGGCTGACGGTGGAGCGCTGGAACGCGCCGGCGCTTGAGGATTACCGCGCGCTCTACCGCCGCGTGGGAGAGGACTGGCTCTGGGTCTCGCGCGCCGTGATGGATGACGAGAAGCTGAGGGCCATCATCGAAGATCCCGCCGTTGAAATCCATGCGCTGACGCGCAACGGCGAAAAGCTCGGGCTGCTGGAACTCGACTTCCGCGAAGGCGCAGAATGCGAACTCGCTTTTTTCGGTCTCGACCAGAGCCTGATTGGATCGGGCGCCGGGCGTATCCTGATGAATGTCGCGATCGACACGGCCTGGGAAAAGCCCATTTCACGCCTCTGGGTTCACACCTGCCATCTCGACCATCCGGCGGCACTCGCATTCTACCAGCGCTCCGGCTTCAAGCCCTACAAGCGCATGGTCGAGATTTTCGAAGATCCCAGACAGACGGGTAAACTGCGGCCAGATGCAGCCCCGCATTTCCCCGTGCTCACCGCCGAATAGACGATAAAAATCAGACTTTTGAGAAAATCCGGCTCGGGCCTTGAGCCGGATGGCGAAGGCGTGCCAAAGTCGCCACCAACGATTTGTCAGGAGAAAAACCATGGATGTTCGCGCCGCCGTCGCCGTGCAGGCTGGAAAGCCGCTTGAGGTCATGACCGTTCAACTCGAAGGCCCGCGCGCCGGCGAAGTGCTGATCGAGGTGAAGGCCACCGGGATCTGTCACACCGACGATTTCACGCTCTCGGGCGCCGATCCGGAAGGTCTCTTCCCGGCCATTCTCGGCCATGAAGGTGCAGGCATCGTGGTTGATGTCGGCCCGGGCGTGACCTCGGTGAAGAAGGGCGACCATGTCATTCCGCTCTACACGCCGGAATGCCGCGAATGCTATTCCTGCACCTCGCGCAAGACCAATCTCTGCACCTCGATCCGCACAACCCAGGGACAGGGCGTGATGCCCGACGGTACGAGCCGATTCTCGATCGGCAAGGACAAGATCCACCACTACATGGGCTGCTCGACCTTCTCGAACTTTACCGTTCTGCCCGAGATTGCCGTTGCCAAGGTCAACCCGGACGCACCCTTCGACAAGATCTGCTACATCGGCTGCGGTGTGACGACCGGCATCGGTGCGGTCATCAACACCGCCAAGGTCGAGATCGGCTCGACCGCCATCGTCTTTGGTCTCGGCGGCATTGGTCTGAACGTGCTGCAGGGCCTGCGCCTGGCCGGTGCCGACATGATCATCGGCGTCGACATCAACCCGGATCGCAAGGCCTGGGGCGAAAAATTCGGCATGACGCATTTCGTCAATCCGAAGGAAGTCGGCGACGACATCGTGCCCTATCTCGTCAACATGACGAAGCGCGGCAACGATCTGATCGGCGGCGCGGACTACACGTTTGACTGCACCGGCAATACCAAGGTGATGCGCCAGGCGCTGGAAAGCTCGCATCGCGGCTGGGGCAAGTCCGTCATCATCGGCGTCGCCGGTGCCGGGCAGGAAATCTCGACGCGTCCGTTCCAGCTGGTCACCGGCCGCAACTGGATGGGCACCGCCTTTGGCGGCGCGCGCGGCCGCACCGACGTTCCGAAGATCGTCGACTGGTACATGGAGGGCAAGATCCAGATCGACCCGATGATCACCCACACCATGCCGCTCGAAGACATCAACAAGGGCTTTGACCTGATGCACAAGGGCAAATCGATCCGCGGCGTCGTGGTCTATTGATGTCTGCGCCTTACACTGTCGACGTGCGGAGGCTCGACGAGTTCTCCGCCGCCGACCTCTACGACATGCTGAAGCTGCGCGTCGACGTTTTCGTCGTCGAGCAGCATTGCCCCTATCCGGAGCTCGACGGGAACGACAAGGACTGCCTGCATCTTCGCCTGCTCGATGGCGAGGACCTGCTCGCCTGCGCAAGGCTGTGGCGGCCTTCGGCGGAGCACCATCCGCGCATTGGCCGCGTCGCGGTCTCTCCTGATCATCGCGGCAAGCGGCTTGGCGAAGCGCTGATGCGCGAGGCGATTTCAGAGGTCGAGAAGCGCCATCCGGGTGAACCGATCGAGATTTCGGCGCAGAGCCATCTGCAGAAATTCTATGGGTCGCTGGGGTTTGAGGTGATCTCGGAGGAGTATCTGGAGGATGGCATCCCGCATGTGGATATGCTGCGGAAAGGATAGCCGATGCCCGAAATCTATGTCGATGCCGACGCCTGTCCGGTGAAGCCGGAGATCCTGAAAGTGGCCGAGCGGCATGATCTACCGGTGACCTTTGTTGCGAATTCCGGCCTTCGCCCCTCGCGCGATCCGATGGTGAAGAATGTCATTGTATCAGGCGCCTTCGATGCGGCTGACGACTGGATTGCCGAGCGCTGCAGCGAAGGTGACATCGTCGTGACCGCCGATGTGCCGCTGGCCGGTCGATGCGTCGCCGCCGGTGCACTGGTCACCGGCCCGACAGGACGGATCTTCGACACGGCCAATATTGGCATGGCGACGGCGATGCGCGACCTTGGCGCACACTTGCGCGAGACCGGCGAGAGCAAGGGCTACAATGCCGCCTTTTCGCCGCGCGACCGTTCGGCCTTCCTCGAAACGCTCGACCGGCTTTGCCGTCGGGTGAAGAAATGAGCCCCGAAAGGGCCCTGAACAAGGACAGATCCCCATGAATATCCTTTCCCAGAACACCGCCTTCGGCGGCATGCAGGGCGTCTTCTCTCACGCATCGGAGGCGACCGGCACCGAGATGACCTTTGCCGTCTTCGTGCCACCCCAGGCGACCACCGAAAAGCGGCCGGTGCTCTGGTATCTCTCAGGGCTGACCTGCAGCCATGCCAATGTGATGGAAAAGGGCGAGTACCGCCGCATGGCCGCCGAACTCGGCCTGATCGTCGTCTGCCCGGATACGAGCCCGCGCGGCAATGACGTGGCCGATGAGCTGACCAACTGGAAGATGGGCAAGGGCGCGGGCATGTATCTGAATGCCACGGAAACGCCCTGGGCCGAGCATTACAAGATGTATTCCTACATCACGGAAGAGCTTCCCAGCCTGATCGCCGAGCAGTTCCGCGCCGACATGGACCGCCAGGGCATTTTCGGCCATTCCATGGGCGGCCATGGCGCCATGACGATTGCGCTGAAGAACCCTGAGCGCTTCAAGAGCTGCTCGGCCTTCGCCCCGATCGTCAATCCGCTGACCGCCGACTGGACGCAGGATGCGTTCGAAAAATACCTCGGGGCCGACCGCGCCAAGTGGCGCGAATACGATGCCTGCGCGCTGGTCGAGGACGGCGCCCGCTTCCCGGAATTCCTTGTTGATCAGGGCAAGGCGGACAGCTTCCTCGAGACAGGTCTCGCCCCCTGGAAATTCGAAAAGGCGGTGAAGGGCACGGATATCGGCCTGACGCTGCGCATGCATGAGCGCTATGACCACTCCTACTACTTCATCTCGACCTTCATGGAGGATCATCTGAAGTGGCATGCGCAGCGGTTGGGGTGATACCGTTCACTCAGCCGGCTATTTCCTCGCAGAGGGGACACACAGGCCATGAACAAAACCCGGCAGTAGTTCGTTTCGGCGGTGGTTATCGCCGCCCTGGCTCAGTTGCTACCGATGATGGGCGTTAGATCAATCTGGTTGGGCTCGCTGCTCGTGGTGTCAAACCTGCTGGTCTGCGTTCTCGGCTATCGCACAGGAAACTATCGAACATACTGGCTGTCATGGGGGCTGCTGACCGTAGTCGCCTTCGTGATGTTCGGCCTGAGCAATCCCGTCTCGATGCTGAGACTTGGCTTGGCAATCCTTTTCGCCACCTAGTCGACAGGCTGTCCGCCCAGAATCTGATCGCCATGCTCGGCATGTGCGACGTCGGCAGATCCTAGGTGCAGGGCCGAGGATGACGGCGGCGTATGTCAGCGCGCCCCTTACCCCCGCCGATAGACAAACCGTTCGAAATCCGCCGCTTTGCCCTGCCCCGACACATCAAAACAGAACATGCCGGCAAACGCCCCGGTAAACGAGCCGTGTTCGCCGAAGCCGCCTTCGTCGGAGACGACGCCGGCGTCGAGGACGGGGCCGATGGCCTGCCACGCGCCCTCGCCTACGGCCCGCCAGAAAAATTGCAGATCGTTGTCGGTGATATCCATGGCGAGATCGATGGCACCTTCGGGGATCGACTGGCCCATACCAACAGGGAAGGTCAGATTACCGGAGGGATAGTCACCCGGGCAGGAGAGAATGATCAGCGAGCGGCCGAGCTTTTCGTCCGTGGAAATGCCGAGCGCGTGGAATTTGGTGCGGTTGTAGTAATGCGTCAGGCCTGCGACCTGCTGATAGGTTTCGGGCGAGAATTCGAGGCGCGTTTCGGCGCGGAAGCTGTGATGCTCCTGACGGCGGGCAATCAGCGACTGTTCGAACCAGGAACCGATGCTTTCCCGGCCGAAAAGGCGCAAGCGCCCGGCCCGCTCGCTTAGGCTGAACAGGCGTTCCGGATGCGGAGTGCGCAGCCACTGGAATTCTCTAGGTAAGTCTGCGCTGTCAAACATCCTGACGATCTCGACCGGTTCGTCGCGTTTGATGGCTCCATTAAGCGCCGGAACCTCGACGGCGGGCACGACGCCGCCCTGTTCGAGATAGAGCCAGCCATCCTCCTTCCAGACGCATTTCTGCAGGCCCGTTTCGCGGCCCAGCGTGCAGCGACGCTTGGGCGGCATGGGACGCCCGCAGAGATGGGTGTGATAGAACTGACCATCCGGTGTTTCGACATATTGGCCGTGACCGGCGCGTTGCAGATCGGCGTCCGGGTCATCCTTGGAGGTGATGAGATGCGTATTCGGGTGCATCTCATAGGGACCCTCGATGGCGCGCGAGCGGGCCATGGTGACGACATGGTCATATCCAGTGCCGCCTTCGGCAGTCGTCAGGTAGTACCAGCCATTCCGCTTGAAGACATGCGGGCCTTCGACGAGGCCCTGTTTGCTGCCCTCGAAAATGTTCCTGATCGGGCCGGTGAGCGTCTTCGTCTTCGGGTCCCATTCCTGCAGCAGGATGCCGTCGAATTTGGCATGGCCGATGGTGTTGCGGGCTTCGGGGCGGTGGTTCCACTGCATGTTGGTAAACCACTTACGGCCGTCATCGTCATGGAAGAGCGAGGGGTCGAAGCCTGAGGAATTGACATAGATGGGATCGGACCAGGGCCCTTCGATCGAAGGTGCGGTGACGATGTAATTGTGTGCGTCCTTGAAGGAACCTTCGAAACGCTTCACGTCGGTATAGACGAGCCAGAACAACCCGTCCGCATAGGACAAACACGGCGCCCAGACGCCGCCGCTGTCGGGATTGCCGCGCATGTCGAGCTGGCTTGCGCGGTTGAGCGGGCGGGTCACGAGGTCCCAGTTCACGAGGTCGCGTGAATGATGGATCTGCACGCCGGGGTACCATTCGAAGGTGGAGGTGGCGATGTAGTAGTCTTCGCCCACGCGGCAGATCGACGGATCCGGATTGAAGCCCGGCAGGATGGGGTTGATGATCATGACGTGTGGTTCCTCCTCCGCAGTTACCTCTCCCCCTGCGGGAGAGGAAGAAAAATCAGGGTCTAGCCAAAGGCTCAAGCCCTAGATTTTTCAGGAGAGGGGCTGCCTGACTGACAAGCCCCTCTCTTGGGATTTCTAGCACTTTGCTGACGCTAAGCTGCTGAAATCCCGTTCTCCCCCGCAAGGGGGGAGATAGGTTTCTACTTCTTCTTCCGTGGCGGGCCCTTGCGCTCGGCGGACGCGGCCCAGATGTTGATGTCGGCGTCCTTGGCGAAGACGTCGATCTCGGCGAGTTCTTCCGCCGTGAAATCAGGTGTCTCGATCGCCTTTACACAATCCTCGACCTGGGAGGGCTTCGACGCGCCGATCAGCGCCGTGGTGATGTGGCCACCACGCAGCACCCAGGACAGCGCCATCTGCGCCAGCGTCTGGCCGCGCTTTTCCGCGATCTTGTTGAGGCCCCGGATGTTTTCGAGATTGCGGTCGTTGAGGAAGCCCGGATCAAGCGACTTGTCCTGCGTGGCGCGGGTGCCTTCCGGAATGCCGTTCAGGTATTTCGAGGTCAGCATGCCCTGCGCGAGCGGCGAGAAGACGATCGAACCGACGCCCAGTTCTTCCAGCGTATCGATCAGCCCGTCTTCCTCGATCCAGCGATTGATCATCGAATAGCTGGGCTGGTGGATGAGAAGCGGCGTGCCAAGGTTTTTCAGGATGGCATGGGCTTCGCGGGTGCGCTTGGAATTGTAGGAGGAAATGCCGACATATTGCGCCCTGCCCGAACGGACGATGTGGTCGAGCGCGCCGCAGGTCTCCTCGAGCGGCGTGTCGGGATCGAAGCGGTGCGAATAGAAGATGTCGACATAGTCGAGGCCCATGCGCTTCAGGCTCTGGTCGCAGGAAGCGATCAGATATTTGCGGCTACCCCACTCGCCGTAAGGACCTGGCCACATGTTGTAGCCGGCCTTGGACGAGATGATCAGTTCGTCGCGGTAGCCTCGGAAGTCGGTCTTGAGGATCTCGCCAAAGGCTTCTTCTGCAGAGCCGGCCGGCGGGCCGTAATTGTTGGCGAGGTCGAAATGGGTGATGCCGAGGTCGAAAGCCCTACGGCAGATCGCCTGCTTGGTGGAATGCGGCGTGTCATTGCCGAAATTGTGCCAGAGGCCGAGCGAGATTGCCGGCAGCTTCAGCCCGCTTTTTCCGCAGCGATTATAGGTCATCCGCTCATAGCGGTTTTCGGCGGGGGTATAGGTCATGGATGGTTCTCTCCCGGATGCAGACGCTTGTTGCTTGCCCCTCATCCCCCTGCCGGGACCTTCTTCCCGCAGGCGGGGAGAAGGAGGCGGCAGCCGGATGAGGGGCATAGCTCCCCCTTATCTAAGCAGAGCCTGCGCTTCGTCGATACCCAGAGCCGCCGGTTGGGTGCAGGTTGTCGACAGGGTTACGAATTCACCCGTCTCGCCGGACTTCAGGATCGACACCATGACATCGACGCCGTGTAGCGTTCGGTCCAGCGAGCAGCGGGCATCGCGGCCCTCGAGGATCGCGACCGCCATGTCGGCAAGGCCGGCCGTGCGGTAGTTGGCGCGAGGACCTTGCGGGCTTTCCTGGTTGTTGCGACCGAAGGGATGATCCCAGGCCTCGAGCGGCTGGATGTTCTTGTCGCGACCGGATGCCTCGACGACGCCGCCGAAGAAGTTCGGATCGGGCACGTAGAGCGAGCCATCGGTGCCGTAGAGTTCCATATTGGCGTGGCGGTGGCTCCAGACATCCCAGCTGGCCGACAGGGTGATCGTCGCGCCACTCTGGAATTCGAGGAGCGCATGGATGTTGGTGGGGGTCTTCACCGGGATCGTCTCGCCATTGCGCGGCTGGCTGGTGATGGTGCGGGTCTCGTTCGCCATCGAGGTCAGGGCCGCCACACGCTTCACGGAGCCGATCAGGTTGATCAGGTTGGCGATGTAATAGGGTCCGAGGTCGAGAACTGGTCCGCCGCCGGGCAGAAAGAAGAAGTCCGGATTCGGATGCCACATTTCCATGCCGGGGCTCATCACATGGCAGGTGCCGGAGGTGACGCGGCCGATGCCGCCCTTGTCGATATAGGCACGCGCCAGCTGGTGGGCGCCACCAAGGAAGGTATCGGGTGCGCAGCCGACCGACAGGCCCTTGGACTTGGCAATGGCACGCAGGTCTTCGCCCTGCTCCAGTGAGAGCACGAGCGGCTTTTCCGAATAGACATGCTTTCCGGCTTCAAGGATACGCTTGGAGACGGGATAATGCGCATCCGGGATCGTCAGGTTGACGACGATGTCGACCTCGTCATTGGCCAGCAGCTCGTCGATCGTCTGTGCCTTGACGCCGTATTCCTCGGCGCGCAGCTGTGCCGCACTCATGTTGAGATCCGCGCAGGCGACGACCTTCAGACCGCGAAACAGCGGCGCAAGCGTAAAGTAGGTGGTGGAAATATTGCCGCATCCGATGATGCCGACGCCGAGTTCGCGTGCCATGGAAATGTCCTGCTTGCTGCGATGGGTTCAATAGGTGTTGAAGGAAGCGATCGAACGGGTGATCAGCCGGTCGATATCCTTGGGATTATCGTGCTCGACGACGAAATGCTTGACGCGGGTGCTCTTCAGCGCCGCGATCAGGCCCTTCCAGTCGACGGTGCCATGGCCAACATCCGCCCAGCCGTCTTCCTCGGTGTTTTCACCTGCGGGGGCGATATCCTTTACATGCACGGCACTGATGCGTTTGCCGTAGCTTTCGATCCAGGAGAAGGGATCGGCACCGCCACGGATGACCCAGGCGATATCGGCTTCCCAGTCGAGCTCGGGACCGCCGGCGAAGATCTGTTCCTGCGGGGTCGATCCATCCGGCAGGGCCGCAAATTCGAAGTCGTGATTGTGCCAGCCGAAGACGAGGCCCGCATCGCGCAGCGGCTTGCCGGCGGCCTGCAGGCGCTGGCCGAAGGCGAACCAGCCGGCCGCATCCGTCGGACGCTGATCGGGCATCAGATAGGGGCAGTAGACCGCGTCGATGCCGAGCGTCCTGGCGATCTTGATCACACGGGCCGGATCGTTCTCGATCATGTCGAGGCCGAAATGGGCGGTCGGCATGGTCAGGCTGTTGTCATCAAGCTCCTTGCGGAACGCATCGAGTTCGCCATCGGCAAGCGACGCGTAAAGCGCACCATAACCCTCGACCTCACCGTAGCCGGCGGCCTGAAGCTTCGGATAGATGCCGCTGAAGGGCTGGAAATTGCGGGCGCTGTAAAGTTGGAAGCCGAGTTTGGTCATGGGGGTAGTCTCCTCCTCGTTTGGTCCTGGATCGGGCGCCCAGGGCCTTATCTGTGTCGCCTGTCAGTCCACCGACTGGCAGCTATAGAGATCGTAGATGCGGAACGCCGGCAGGGTGCCTGCGGGCAGCGCGGCATCCGGTTTGAAAGTGATGCGGCGGCTCTCGCCGGCCGAAAGGTCGAAGGCGTTGTCGGAATAGCGCCCGGGGGTTGCGCTTTCGAGCATGACGAAGAGTGCCAGGCCTCTGGCCGTGACCGTCACCTCGAACGCACCGTCGACGGTCGGGGCAACAGTGGTTTCCAGACGCGGGGGTTCAAGCTCCAGCGCCTTGTAGGTGCCATCAAGGAAATGCCCCTCCCCGCTCATGCCGTTGGACGCAATGAAGCTCCAGGCAAGCAGCCCGTCGGCCGGGATCTCGCTGGCATCGAGCGTGACCAGCACATCTGCGGCATCAGGACCGCAATCGCCCTGCACGCTTTTCAGCGGAATGCGATCGCCGGACAGCGTCAAAACGAAGAGATTGGCGTCGATGGTGACGGTATCGAGCGTGTCGTTGACCATGGATAGCGCGATGGTGCTGCCGTCTTCGGACGGGATGGCGGCGACCGCGACCGGCTGGAAGAAGCGGCGCACCATGTAATGCATCGCCTTCCAGCTGCCGCCGTAGTCGAGGCTGGACCAGGAAGCAACCGGCCAAGTGTCGTTGAGCTGCCAGTAGATGGTGCCCATGCAATGGGGCTTCAGCGACCGCCAGTATTCGACGGCGGTCTTGATGGCGAGGCCCTGCTGGATCTGGCTCAGATAGACGAAATTGGCGAAGTCCTTGGGGAAGCGGAAGTAGCGGAACATTGTGCCCGCGATCCGCTCATTGCCGCCGGCATTCTTCTGGTGCAGCTCGATCACCGGCGACGCGATGTTCATGTCGCCCTTGTCGGCGAACCCTTCGATGATCGGCAGCGAGGTATAGGACTGGAAGCCGAATTCCGAGCAGAAGCGCGGTTTGACGGTTCGGTAATTATCGAAACTCTTGTTCTCATGCCAAACCGACCAGTAATGCATGTCGCCGGAGCCATCGGCATGCCAGGCATCGCCATAGTCGAGATACCCCGACGCTGGACTCGATGGCCACCAGATGCCCTGGGGATAAGTCTTCTTGACGCCCTGCTCGATGACACGGTTGAGGCGGTCATAGGCGACGAGATACCGGTCGCGGTTGTCGCGGGATTCCGGAAACCAGGTAAGCGCACCGACGAGCTCGTTGTCGCCGCACCAGATAACGATGGAGGCATGGCTCGACATACGCTTGACTTGGTATTCGACTTCGTGGGCCACATTGTCGAGGAAGTCATCGGTGCAAGGATAGAGGTTGCAAGAGAACATGAAGTCCTGCCAGACCATCAGCCCGAGCCGGTCGCACAGATCGTAGAACCAGTCCGGCTCGTAGAAGCCTCCGCCCCAGACGCGGATCATGTTCATATGCGCGTCGGCGGCCGACTGCAGCAGGTCCGTGGTCTTCTCCTCCGACGAGCGGGAGAACAGCGCATCCGCCGGGATCCAGTTGGCGCCGCGGCAGAAGATCTCGCGACCGTTGACCTTGAGCGCGAAGCGGCTGCCAGCCTCGTCCGGATCGGTGATCAGCTCGACGGTACGAAGGCCGATCTGGCGGGTCACGGTTTCGCTCGGCAGGTCGACGGTCAGCGTATAGAGCGCCTGCTCGCCGGAACCGGAGGGCCACCAGAGCCGCGGGTTTTCGATCTCGAAGACATGCACGATCTTCGTCTCGCCAGCGGCAATGCCGACGTCCAGGCGCACACGCTCACCGTCGAGCGAGAAATGCACGGGCACGACGGCCGGCTCAACAGAGTGGATGGTAGCGGTAACCTTGAGCTCGACGCGACCATCGGTGTGATGGACCTGCTCGGTCTCCACGTGCTCGATGCGCGCCGGGTCGAGCTTCTTGAGAGCCATGATCCCGTAGAGCCCGAGGGGGGCGATCGCGATGTTCCAGTCCCAGCCGAAATGGCATTGCGGCTTGCGCAGCATGTTGCCGTTCGGGATCGGGGAATTCGCAGTCGAATACGGAATATAGAAGGGCTGGCGCGCCTGGCGTTCGGCGCCAGCCGTGATGCTGGAATGGAAGAAGATGCGGATGGTGTTTTCGCCCGGCTGCAGCGCGTGGCTGACATCGGGCCGATAGCGGCGGAAACAGTTGTCGGCGGATAGCACCGGCACATCGTTGACGAAGACGACGGCGACCGTATCGAGATAGTCGATGTCGAGATACCAGCTGCCGGAAATATCGGGAACGACGACCTGACGTTCGATGACCCAGTCGCGCTCGGCAACCCATTGCACGACCTCTTCGTTCCGACCGAAATAGGGATCGGGGATCAGGCCTGCGGCATGCAGCGCCGAATGCACATCGCCCGGCAGCGTGATCGCCGCCTGATGGTCGCCGTTGGCGGACGAAAGACGCCATTCGCCGTGAAGATCGATGGCGCCGTTGTGGGCATTCTGGGTCATGACGACAGTCCTGCAGAAGAAAAAGGCGCCCCGGTCACAGGCCGGGACGCAGGGGGGAACGTGTCAGATGCGCTCTTCGGTCTGCGCATCGAAAAGGGAGGCAACTTCCATGTCAAAGCCGAGGCGAACCTTGGCGCCCGGCGCATAACGACGGGTGCCGCCGATGCGGACCGACATGGTGTGGCCGGCATGTTTGAGCCAGAGCAGGTTGTCGGCGCCCATCGGCTCCTCGATGTCGACGATCGCCTCGTGCAGCTCGCCGATACCGGCCTCTTCGTCGACCTTGATATGCTCCGGACGCACGCCGAGCACCACCTTGCGACCGCCGGTCAGAGGCTCCGCCGAGCGATATCCCTTCAACGAGAAGAGAACGTCATGGGTGCGGAAGAAGACCTCGCCGCCTTCATTGACGAGATCACCATTCAGGAAATTCATCGACGGGGAGCCGATGAAGCCGGCGACGAAGAGGTTTCGCGGCTGGTTGTAGATCGTGTTCGGATCGGCGAGCTGCTGGATGACGCCGCTCTTCATGATCGCAATGCGGTCGGCAAGCGTCAGCGCCTCGATCTGGTCGTGCGTGACGTAGATCATCGTGTTCTTGAGGCTGTGGTGAAGGCGCTTGATCTCGACACGCAGTTCCGAGCGCAGCTTGGCGTCGAGGTTGGAAAGCGGCTCGTCGAACAGGAAGACGTCGACGTCGCGCACCAGGGCACGGCCGATCGCCACACGCTGACGCTGACCACCGGAGAGTGCCGAGGGCTTGCGGTCGAGCAACGGACCGATCTGCAGGATATCGGCGGCACGCTGGACGCGCTTTTCGATTTCGTCCTTCGGCATCTTGGCGACCTGCAGGCCGAAGGAGAGGTTTTTCTTTACCGACATCTGCGGATAGAGCGCATAGGACTGGAACACCATGCCGATGCCACGGTCCTTGGGTTCCTCCCAGGTGACGTTCTTGCCCTTGATGAAGATCTGCCCGTCGGTCGGCTCGAGCAGTCCCGCGATGCAGTTGAGCAACGTGGACTTGCCGCAGCCGGATGAGCCCAGGAGAACGATGAACTCACCGTCGACAATGTCGAGATTGAGGTTTTCCAGCACCTTGACGGCGCCGAAGCTCAAAGAGAGGTCCTTGATCGATACACTATGCGACATGAGCTTAACCCTTGACTGCGCCGGCGGCGATGCCCCGGACGAAGAGGCGTCCGGAAATGAAGTAGACGATGAGCGGCACGGCGCCGGTCAGAAGTGTTGCGGCCATGTTGACGTTGTATTCCTTCACGCCCTGGACCGAGTTGACGATGTTGTTGAGCTGGACCGTCATCGGGTAGTATTCCGGTCGGGTGAACACGACGCCGAACAGGAAGTCGTTCCAGATGCCGGTGATCTGCAGGATCATGGCGACGACGAAGATCGGCAACGACATGGGCAGCATGATCCTGAGATAGATCTGCCAGAACCCCGCCCCATCGATACGGGCGGCCTTGAACAGCTCTTCCGGCAGCGAGGTGAAGTAGTTGCGGAACAAGAGCGTCAGGATCGGCATGCCGAAGATGGTGTGCACGACGACAAGGCCGGTCAGCGTGCCGTAGATGCCGAGTTCGCGCAGCACGATGACGATCGGGTAGATCATCACCTGATAGGGAATGAAGGCGCCGATGATCAGAATCGTGAAGAACAGTTCCGCACCCTTGAAGCGCCAGTTGGCGAGTGCATAGCCATTGACCGAGGCGATCAGGATCGAGATCAGCGTCGAAGGCACGGTGATCCGGACCGAATTCCAGAACCCGCGCGACAGGCCGTCGCAATTCAGGCCGGTGCAGGCGGTTGCCCAGGCCTTGACCCACGGCTCGAAGGTGATCTCCATCGGTGGCGAGAAGATATTGCCGAGACGGATCTCCGGCATGCCCTTCAGCGACGTCACGATCATCACGTAGAGCGGGATCAGATAGTAGATCGCAAAGAAGATCAGCGACCCGTAGAGCATGATGTTGCGCCCCGAGAAGGTGCGCTTCGGCTTGGCACCGCGTGGGCCCGACCCGACATGATCGGAGCCAACCTGATTTGAGACCGCGTCGAAACCGGCGGCGGTAGCGTTGAGAGAACCGGGATTAGCCACGCTTCTTTCCTCCGAATTCGAGATAGGCCCAGGGGATGATGATAATCGCGACCGTCAGCAGCATCATGGTCGATGCGGCGAAGCCCTGGCCGAGATTCTGTGCCTGGAACATATAGTCGTAGACGTATTTTGCAGGGACTTCGGAGGCGATACCGGGGCCGCCGCTGGTCTGGGCGACGACGAGGTCGTAGAGGCGGACGATGCCGGATGTGATGATGACCAGCGTGGTGATGAAGACAGGGCGCATCATCGGGATAATGATGAAGAGATAGGTCTTCCACATGGGAATGCCGTCGACGCGCGAGGCCTTCCAGATGTCTTCGTCGATGCCACGCAGACCCGCGAGCAGCAGGCACATGACGAGACCCGTGCCCTGCCACAGACCGGCGATCAGGATGCCGTAGATGACGATCTCCGAATTGTAGAGCGGGTTGAAGGTGAAGGTCTCCCAGCCCAACGACCGCACGATCGACTGCACCCCGAAATCCGGGTTGAGGATCCATTGCCAGACGAGACCGGTGACGATGAAGGACAGCGCGAAGGGATAGAGAAAGATCGTGCGGAACGCGTTTTCGAAACGGATCTTCTGATCCATCAGCGCGGCCAGTAGGAACCCGATAACGATCGAGAAGATCAGCGAGAGTATCCCGTAGATCGCCAGGTTCTGGATCGAAATGATCCATCGCGGCGCATCCCACAGACGTTCATACTGCTCGAAGCCTATGAAGTTGGCGCGCGGCAAAAGCCGCGAATTGGTGAAGGAATAGACGACCGTCCAGATTGTCCCTCCAAGGAAGATGACCATGGCGGTCAGCACCATTGGAATGGACGCGATCTTGGCGTTCAGATTGCGAAACAGCTTGTTGGGTCGACCAGCATGCGACGGGCTCGCCATGGGTCAGTCCTCCTCGTCCTGGACACGGGTGCTCGTACCAAGGCCGTCACGCTGAAAACACACGCTTCCCGCACGCAGCCGTTACACGGGCGCGGACGCCCTACCCCGGTCGAAATGGCCTGCGTCCAGCCAGGGTCGCCCCTGGCTGGACAGGTCACCCGCGATTAATCAGCGGAAGCGATGATGTCGGCGAAGCGCTTCTGCGCATCTTCGACGGTCATGGACGGATTGGCGAAGAACTCAGAGAAGAGGTCTTCCTTCTGCTTCTGACTGTCGGCAGAAAGCAGCTGGTCGGTGCCCTGGATGACATTGCCCTTGGCGAGAATGTCGAGGCCCTTCTTCATGCAGTCGTTGGCAGCAGCGAGATCGACGTCACCGCGAACCGGCAGCGAGCCCTTCTTCAGGTTGAACGCAACCTGTGTTGCGGGTGCAACCAGGGTGGCAGCCAGAACGTCCTGTGCAGCAGACTTTTCTTCGTCATCGAGGACGGGGAAGTAGAATGCGTCACCGCCGGTCGAGATGATCTCGTTCACGCCGAGGCCCGGAAGGCAGGTATAGTCCTTCCCGGCAACCTGACCGGCCAGAGCGAATTCGCCCTGTGCCCAGTCACCCATGATCTGGCCGCCGGCCTTGCCGGTGATGACCAGATTGGTAGCCTGGTTCCAATCCTGAACGTTGGAGCCCTTGGACATTTTGCGCGCATCGTCGGCAGCGGCGAACACCTTGGCGATCTCAGGACCGGCTGCAACGTCTGCATCCTTGTCCTTGAACACCTTTTCGAAGGTTTCCTTACCAGCGATGGCGACCATCAAAACGTCGAAGGCACCAGCCGACTGCCACGGCTGACCACCAACGGCGAGCGGAATAATGCCCTTCGCTTCAAGTGCGGGGGCTGCCGCGACGAATTCGTCCCAGTTCTTCGGCACGGCGACGCCCGCACTTTCGAATGCTCCGTTCGAAAGCCACAGCCACTGCCAGGAGTGGATGTTGACCGGGGCGCAGTAAACCTTGCCGTCGATCGTGCAGCTTTCAAGCAGGCTTGCCGGCTTGATGATGTCCTTCCAGCCTTCCTTTTCGGCGACGGCCGTGAGGTCCTTCATCAGACCGGCTTCAGCCAGTTCCTCGGCCTGGCGGCCGTGGTTGAACTGGGTTGCAGCCATCGGATCACCACCGGTGATGCGGCTGATCATGATCGGGCGGGCGGTACCGCCGGAACCGGCGATAGCACCGTCGACCCATTTGTTGCCGGTGGCGTCGAATGCCTTGGCAAGCTCGGCGACAGCAGCGGCTTCACCGCCCGACGTCCACCAATGGGTTACTTCGAGATCGGTGGCCTGCGCTGCCGCAAACGGCATGACAACAGTAGCGGCCAAAGCTGCCGCAAAGCTACGAAAATTCATGAGTCTCCTCCCTCACTGAAACGTTGCCGGAAAAACTTATGTCAAAGAATTTTGGAGCGCAACCTGTCGGATTGTAAATTTTCCATTACAGCCAAATTTCAGCGCAGGCGTGTGCTTCAGGCGCGTCGCTCAAAACGCTTTGGGGGAGATGGATATTGCGCAGCAGCATGAGAAGTATCGTTACAGCTCCAATGTCTTGCGGACAAATCAAGAATAATTTGCTGCATGGGCGTCCAGGAGCGCATATATCCGACGTAAACCACAGAATAACGCGCCATCTCCCGTCTTGGTTGCACCCATTCGCAGCGCAGCATGGAAAAGGGCTCGACAAATCGACTGTATCGTTTCAGATTTTTCCTTCACCGCACCGGGAGGAGGTGCCGGTCTCCAGGTTTGCAGGCAGGAAAAAGCCAACTATAAGCGTGACTTGTGCGAGTGACGGGGACGACATGACAGATCAGCAGGGGAGCGGCCTGATGGACCGCCCAGTGGCGACGAAAGAGCGGCCGACGCTCAAGACCATCGCCTTCATGACCGGGCTCGGCATCACCACGGTGTCGCGCGCCCTGAAAGATGCGCCCGACATCGGCGCGGAGACCAAGGAACGCGTGCGCATGGTCGCACGTCAGCTCGGCTATCAGCCGAACCGCGCGGGTGTCCGCCTCAGGACCGGCAAGACCAACGTGATCGCGCTGGTGCTTGGGATCGACGAGGAAATCCTCGGCTTTTCCAACCAGATGGTCGTCGGCATATCGGAGGTGCTGGCCGGTACGCCCTACCATATCGTCGTGACGCCTCATGCGCATACCAAGGATCCGATGCTGCCGGTGCGTTACATCCTTGAGACCGGGTCTGCCGATGGTGTGATCATTTCACGCACCGAGCCGGATGACGCCCGGGTGCGACTGCTCACCGAGCAGAACATGCCCTTCGTCACCCATGGTCGCACAGACATGGGCATCGAGCATCCCTATCACGACTTCGACAACGAGACCTTCGCTTTCCAGGCGGTCGAACGGCTGGTGAAGCGCGGCCGCAAGCGCATCGCACTTCTGCCGCCCCCGAGCAAGCTGACCTATTACAAGCACACCTTCGACGGCTTCATGCGCGGCCTGAAGGCCTTCGGTGCGGAGGAAGTGCCGCTACACATCAACATCGACGCCTCGCTCGGACAGATCCGCGCGGCGGTCGAGGATCTGATGCGAGGATCGGATGCGCCGGACGGCTTGATCTCCTCTTCCGGCAGCAGCGCGATTGCCGCCAATGCCGGCATCGAAGCGGCAGGCAAGCGGGTCGGCGTAGAGATTGACCTGGTGGCCAAACAGGGCACACCAATCCTCAACTGGATACGTCCCGAGATTATCGCCGTCTACGAGGATGTGCGGCAATCAGGCCGAGAGCTCGCCAAGGCGGTCATCGCCCGGATCGACGGCGTCGACCCTGGACTGCTGCAGAGCATCAGCGAGCCGCGCTGGGAGCAGTCCTAACGCAGACCAAGGACAACCCGTTTTGCGCGTTGAGTTCGGTCAGGCGTAGGACGGACGCTGGCCGCCGTCCCAGACCACCACGGAATTGCGGCCGTTGACCTTGGCCGTATGCAGCGCCGCGTCCGCCCGCTTCAAGAGCTCGTCCGCCGTGACCTGCATTGCGCCATGGGCCACGCCGACGCTGACCGTCACCGGCACGAGTTCGCCACCGAGGAAGAACATCTGCTGCTCCACACTGTCATGGATGACGTGGCCGAGCTTCTCGGCCTCCTCGACCTTGCAGAAGGGCACATAGGCGGCAAACTCGGCGCCTGCCAGACGGCCGAGCAGGGCATGCTCGGGCAACTCGCGCAGGATGAGTTCAGCACAGGTCTTCAAGACCTCGTCACCGCCGGAATGCCCGTATTGGTCATTGATCCGCTTCACATGATCGACATCGACATAGAGGAAGGCCCCCTCGCCGCGCACCTTGGTCGAGAGCGTCTGCAGCATGTCGAGAAAGGTGAAGCGATTGGCAAGGCCGGTCAGGTTATCGGTCGCTGCCGACCAGCGATGTTCCACCAGCAGGCGGTCGCGCACCAGAAGAAAGATCGACAGCGGCGCGACTACCGCGTGCAGGAAGGCAGCAAACGCGACGACGGTCAGCCAGAGAGGTCCGGAGCCGACGACATCGGAGGCGTTAAACGGCCAGACATAGGCCACAAGAGCCGCGATGAGCAGAACCACGGATAGGGCCGCAAACCAGAGATAGGCAAAGGGACGGTTGGAAAGTCGCTCTTCGACTTCGGACGCCTTCAGCTCCCAGGCAGCCAATCCGGTATAGATCGCGCCGACAACGGCGGCGACCAGAAAACGGGCCGTCACGTCGTCCTGCAAAAGGGGCGCAGACGCCGCGAGCAGGAAAAAGGCAAGCGGCCCCACGGCGGCGAGCTTCAGATCAAGAGCCCGGTGATCGAAAGCACGCATGCCCTGCCAGGCAAGTGCCGCGCCCGACAGAATGAGCGTCTGGGCAATAACAACCGTCATCAGTCCGTGGCCGCCATCCGAGAAGGCCGAGAGCAATGCACCGAGCGCAGCAAGCCCGGATGCCGCGGCAAACAGCAAGAATTCGTTTCGATTCGGCTCCTCGCGCCAATGCCGCGCATAAAGCGCAGCAAAGACCGCCAGAACTGCGAATGCGCCGAGCGCCAGTGTAGATAGATTAACGGATACCATCATGAATCGCCTGAAATACGCGCGGAATCGTTAACCGCTCCGGCACGCTAGGCGACAGGCGTTAACTCCAAGGTAAACGAAAACATAGGATTTTACCAAAATCGGCGCGCCGACGCCTTCATTCACAAGGCAATTGCGAAGCCATCGCGACCGATGATGAGCGGTCCGGTCCAATGCGGCGCGACGGCCGCCCGCCAGTCGTCCTCGGTAAAGGCGGGATCATCGGCCGGAATGAGATGATTGAGGACGAGCATGCCGACGCCAGCCTTCGTTGCAATCTGAGCCGCATCCGCAGCGAAACTGTGCGAGGCAACGAGATGCTCGCGCAGACGGGCACCATTTCCGGTCCGCCTGACAATGCTGTCCAGCCCTTCCGGCAGCATCGCCTCGTGCACGAGGATATCGGCCCCCCGGGCAAAGTCGACAAGCGGCGGGAACGGCGCGGTATCGGCGGAAAAGACGAGCGTCTTATCCGCACCGGAGACCTTCAGCGCAAAACAGTCCGTCACGGGAGGATGGTCGACGCGCAGTGCCTCAACGACCAGATCCCCCTGCCGGAAGATCTCGCCCGGACCATATTCGACAATTTCGACCAGGCTCGCCAGATCCGGACGCCCCTCGTCGGCGATCCGCGTTTCAATGTCATAGGCGAGCGAGGCGAGAAATCCCGTCCAGACGTTCTGCGTACCCTTGGGACCATAGACAGTAACGGAATGATCTAGCCCCGTTGTCCAGGCGGTGTGGATAAGCGGCCCGAGCTCCAGGACATGGTCGGAATGCAGATGGGTGATGAAGACGAGGTCGAGTTCCTTGAGCGACATGCCGGTCTCGACCAGACCCCGCGCCACACCGAGCCCGCAATCGATGACGATACGGCGCCCGGACAGGTCAAGCAGCAACGACGTCGGATTGGGTCCGCCGGGACGGATCGCGGGGCCGCCTTTGGTGCCGAGAAGCGTAAGCCTGTCTGTCATGATCTGCCCCCAATGAAAAAGAGGCCCGACATCGCGGGATATCGGGCCTCGAACTGCTAGACGTTGCGGGATCGCTCAGAACTGGCCGGCCCAGGGGCCGTGATGGATGTCCTTGCCGTCTAGACGATCGAAACCATGCGCGCCGAAGAAATCGCGCTGTGCCTGGATCAGGTTCGCCGTACCACGGCCGCGACGATAGGTGTCGAAGTAGGAGAGCGCCGAGGCCAGCGCCGGGACCGGCAGGCCGGACAGGACGGCATGGGCAACCACGCGGCGAAGTGCCCCGTCGGTTTCCTTGACCATGGCGGCAAAGGCCGGCGTGACGACGAGGTTCGCCACATCAGGATCCTTGGTGAAGGCCGAGGTGATCTCGTCGAGGAACTGCGAGCGGATGATGCAGCCGGCGCGCCAGATCTTGGCGATCGTCGGCATGGGCAGCGACCAGTTGAACTCTTCCGAGGCCGAGGACATCACGGCAAAGCCCTGCGCATAGGCCGCAATCTTGGCAGCGAGCAGCGCATTCTCAAGGTCGGCGATGAAGGCGGCCTTGTCCTTGGGAGCCTCCGTCAGTCCCGGCAGGCCGAAGAGCTTTTCCGCAGCGATACGCTCTTCGCGCAGCGAGGAAAGCACGCGACCGGCAACCGCGGCCTCGATTCCGGATGCGGCGACCGCGAGGTTCTGCGCCTCGATGGCCGACCACTTGCCGGTGCCCTTCTGGCCGGCGGCATCGACGATCACGTCGACCATCGGCTTGCCGGTTTCCGGATCGGTAGCCTTGAGAACCTTCTCTGTGATCTCGATCAGGTAGGAATTGAGGCGGCCTTTGTTCCACTGACCGAAGATCTCGCCGATTTCGGCGGCTGACATCTTGAGGCCGTCGCGCAGGATACCGTAGATCTCGGCGATCATCTGCATGTCGGCATATTCGATACCGTTGTGGATCGTCTTGACGAAATGGCCCGCACCATCGGTCCCGAGCCAGGCAACGCAGGGCTCGTCGTTGAACTTGGCGGCGATCGAGGTCAGCACCGGCTCGACGCGCTTCCAGCTCTCTTCGGTGCCGCCGACCATGATCGAGGGCCCGTGGCGGGCGCCTTCCTCACCACCGGACACACCCATGCCGATGAAAGTGACGTCGGTACCGGCAAGCTTTTCGAAGCGCGCAACCGTGTCGCGGAAATTGGCGTTGCCGGCATCGATCATGATGTCGTTCTTGGAAAGATGCGGCAGAAGGGCTGCCATCTGCTGGTCGACGGCCTCGCCCGCCTTGATCATGATGATGATCGGACGCGGCGGACGGATAGCGGCAACAAACTCTTCGATCGTATGGCAACCGATGATCTGGCCGGCCAGATCGCCGGCTTCCCCGAGGAATTCATCCGTGCGCGAAGGCGTCCGGTTGAAGACCGCGATGCGGTTGCCTTTCTCGGCAATGTTGAGCGCCAGATTGGAGCCCATGACTCCGAGACCGATCAGTCCGATTTCCGCCTGCTGCACGATGAAGCCTCCGCATGCAATTTCATGGATGGGGCTTTCTCGCATTCGCGAAGGGATGCGGCAAGACTGAAATTTGACCGTTCGGTAAACGCTGTATCAAGCGTCCGGCTGGTCGTCCTTCTCGGAGATCACTCGCCAGGCCGCTCCGTCGAGGTCTTCGTACTGACCGCTCTTCAGCGACCAGAGGAAGGCGAACAGACCGAGCCCGCCGAGAAAGAGTGCGATCGGGATGAGGTAGATCAGCATGTTCATGCGGCGATCCTCGCATTGTCGGAGGCGCCCGTCGAGAGGACAGCGGCCGGGCGCTCGGTCAATGTCCGCTCATCGAGCGAAAGCCGGTTGAGCCGGAGCGCATTGGCAACCACGATGATAGACGAGGTGGACATGGCGACCGCGGCAATCAACGGGGTCGCATAGCCGAGCAGCGCGATCGGCACGGCAATGACATTATAGCCGATGGCGAGCGCGAAGTTCTCGCGGATCAGACGTCCGGCCCGGCGCGAGGCCTCGATGGCGAAGGGCACGGCTTCGAGCCCATCGCGCATGAAGACGAAATCGGCTGCCTGGCGCCCGACATCGGCAGCCGTCGCCGGCGCCATGGAGACATGGGCTGCAGAAAGCGCCGGAGCATCATTGATGCCGTCGCCGACCATCAGCACGCGCTGGCCGTGGGCGGACGCCTCAGCGCAGGCTTCGGCCTTGTCCCGTGGCGTGAGGCCAGCGCGCCAGTTGGTGATCCCGAGATCGGCGGCAAGCTTGGCCACCACAGGCGCATGATCACCCGAGAGGATGCCGAGTTCGAGGCCACCATTCTTCAGCGTCTCGATCGAGGCACGGGCCCGTGGCCGGAGCGTATCTTCGAACAGGAAGGTGGCGCGTTCGATACCGTCGAGAGAGAGGACGACTTCGGAATAGGGTTTGTCGCTGACATCGATCGCCTCGGTCGCACAGGCAAAGCGGCGATTGCCGAGACGCCAGACACCCTCTTCCGTCTCCGCCTCAACACCAGCGCCCGGCACTTCACGAACGGTGTCGAAGCCGCGCGGCTGGCCGCCATAAGCGGACCACAGCGCCCGCGACAGCGGATGGCGGGAATGGGCGGCAAGACCGGCGGCGACAGCGAAGCCAATCGGCTCAATTTTGGCAACGTCCACCAGCTTCGGGCGCCCCAGTGTCAGCGTGCCGGTCTTGTCGAAGGCGACGGCCTCGATTTCGGCGAGCCGCTCCATGGCGGAACCGTCCTTGACCATCACGCCGGCCTTGAACAGCCGACCAGCAGCGACGACCTGAACGACCGGGACTGCGAGACCAAGGGCACAGGGGCAGGTGATGATGAGGACTGCGATCGCCACCATCATCGCGTGTTTCCAGTCGCCGTCATAAAGCCCCCAGCCCATGAAGGCGATGATGGCGAGCAGGTGCACGACAGGCGAATAATACTGAGCTGCACGGTCAGCGATCCGCCGATATCGTGCTCTGCCCCCTTCGGCTGCCTCCATCAAATGGATGATCTCTGAGAGGAACGAGTTCTGCGCCGTGGCTGTCGCCTTGACCGTCAGCGAACCGGTCAGGCTGAGTGTACCCGCCTGGACGTCGGAGCCTGGGCGGACCGAAACAGGTGCGCTTTCGCCATTGACGATCGACATGTCGAGATCGCTCTCACCAGAGATGACGACACCGTCGACCGGGATCCGGTCGCCGGCAGCGATGGACACCTGATCGCCGACGCGGATTTCATCGACCGCGCGATACTCCCGCGAGCCATCGTCAGAAAGCACCATGGCACCACGCGGATTGAGGCGGGCAAGCCCGCTGATTGCGGAGCGCGCCCGGTCACGCATGATGTGATCGAGCGTGCGGCCGATCAAAAGGAAGAAGAGCAGCGAGGCCGTCGCATCGAAATAGGCGTGTTCGCCGTGATGGATGGTCTCCCACAAAGAAGCGAAATAGGAGAGCGTGATCCCGATGGCGATCGGCACATCCATGTTGGTGCGCCCGTGCTTCAGCGCATTCCAGGCCGATTCGTAGAAGAAGCGGCCGGCATAGATCAGCGCAGGGGCCGCGATCATCGCCGAGATCCAGTGGAAGAGATCGCGTGTCGAGGCATCTGCACCCGACCAGACCGACACGGACAGGAGCATGATGTTCGTGGCAGCGAAGCCCGACACGGCAACCGCGCGGACCAGCTGATTGCGCAAGGCGTCAGAGGCTTCTTCTGCGGCTGTGAAGAGATGGGCGGAATAGCCTGTTGTGGCGATGGCACGCGCGAGGTTCACCGGATCGGTCTCGACCCCGTCGACCGCCTCTTTCCAGACGACGGAAACGCGCTTGGTCGAGAGGTTGACGCGGGCCCGCTCGACTTCCGGCAAGGCTTTGAGCACACCTTCTACTGTCGAGATGCAGGTGCCGCAATGGACCGCGGGCACGCTCATGTCGAGCTGCCAGAGGCCGGGCCCGACCGCACGGCTGCAGAGCTTCAGCTCTTCAGCCGACGGCAGGGAGACCCCTGCCCGCTCCATGTCCAGTGCCCCTTCGGTCCCTGCCGCGCAGCAACTCATCGTCATTCTCCCGAAACGGTGATCCGCTTCGCCTCATGCATGATCATCTTGCCGTCTTTGATCGCCTGAATCTCGACGATCCAGCTGCCCGCAAGCACGTCCATCTCGGCGAGGTAGAGGCCATCACCGGCCGGCGTCAGTTGCAGTTCGAAATCCTGGGCAGTGCCGACCGGACGCTTGAAATGGGCGGTGACCGAATCGGCAATGACAGGGGTGTTTTCAGGCAATGTCAGGCGGTAGCGCATGCCCTTGGCATCGACAGAGAATTCACCCGCAATACCGGTTGCGAGCATCTCGCGGATCGCGGCAGTCTTGCCGTTGAACTGCTGGCTGGCGACATAGGTGTTCTTCACCACCAGACCGCTCCACGTCGATGTGGCGAGATAGGCCATGGTGAAGTTGACAGTGATGATCGTGCCGAAGAAGGCCAGCATGATCGCCAGCATGTGCCAGCCTGTAAAGGTGAAGGGTTTCTTGGCGTAAGTGCTCATTTCCTGGCTCCCGGCCCCATGAAGACTGCATCATAGACGTCCCGCTCGTCGCCGTCGGCATCCTGGGCGATGAACTGGAAATTCTGGTTGGCATCGGTGACCTTGTCACCGGCAAGTGTAACGAAGACCTTGAGTGTCGTGGCTTCATCCGGCTCGACCGATACCGTGAAGGCACGCGACGGCGGCTGGTTGATGCCGTTGATCTTCATCGAGGCATCCGGCAATCCCTCGATCGACACCTCAATGTCGCGCGGGACGGCGATCATGTTCAGAATGCGCACTGTATAGCCGTTGCGGATCGAACCATCGGATTCGAGCACGAATTGCGGATTGCGATCATGCAGGACGTTGACCTCCAGTCGGTCGCGACCAAGAAGCGCAACCAGCATGCCGACACCGACGGCAGTCCAAACTGCCATGTAGAGGAGCGTGCGAGCGCGGAAAATCACGCGCCAGTCGAAATGGCAAATCTTGTCGGAGAAACTGCCATCGGCGTTGCGCACCATCTTCGGATCGATCGCAGTTACGCCGCCATTGGTGGCGAGCGCCATGTTCGACTGATACTCGTCGAGGGTGGCATAGGCGATCAGTCCGCGCGGCTTGCCGATCTTGTCCATGACACCGTCACAGGCGTCGATGCACAGCGCACAGGTGATGCATTCGAGCTGCTGGCCATCCCTGATATCGATGCCCATGGGACAGACGGCGACGCAGGCATTGCAGTCGACGCAGTCGCCGACCGATTCGCCTGATGCAATCGCCTTCTTGGCATGGCGGGTACGGGGCTCGCCGCGCCAGTCATTATAGGTCACGACCAGCGAATTCTCGTCGAGCATGGCGGCCTGGATGCGCGGCCACGGGCACATGTAGATGCAGACCTGTTCGCGCATCAGGCCACCGAAGACGTAAGTTGTGGCGGTCAGGATGGCGACGGTGATATAGGCGATCGGAGCGGCGTTGCCGGTGAGAAAATCCATGGCAAGCGAAGGCGCATCGGCGAAATAGAAGATCCAGGCACCACCCGTCAGCACACCGATCAGGATCCAGGTCGCGTGTTTACTGACACGCTTCCAGATCTTGTCGAAGGTCCAGGGCGCTGATTCAAGCTTGATGCGGGCATTGCGGTCGCCCTCGATGAAACGCTCGACGACGAGGAAGAGATCGACCCAGACCGTCTGCGGACAGGTATAGCCGCACCAGGCACGGCCGACGGCCGAGGTGACGAGAAACAGGCCGAATCCGGCCATGACGAGCAGGCCTGCGACGAAGAAGAACTCCTGCGGCCAGATCTCGATGAAAAAGAAATAGAAGCGGCGGTGGGCAATATCGATCAGCACGGCCTGGTCGGGCGCGAATTCGCCACGATCCCAGCGGAGCCAGGGCGTGAGGTAATAAATGCCCAGCGTGATCGCCATGATAATCCACTTAAATCGGCGGAATGCACCTTCGGCACGCTTGGGAAAGATTTTCTTGCGAGCTTCATAGAGCGGACCCCGGCTCTTGGCCGACATCACGGCCTCGGCGTCGAGTCTTTCGACCTCGGGCGCGTCCGGTGCTCGGTGTGGCTCGGAAAGTATGTTCATGGGACGAGAACCTTCTTCTGATGCTCGCCTTGTCCCATCTCGCAGACCAGCTCGCCTTGACTTAAGTCAAGCAGCGGCGAAGCGTCGCAATACATATGTTTTGCGCAATATAAAACGAATAGGGCCGCATCACCGGATGCGGCCCAAGCTTTCGGAGGACAGGTCGATTATTCGCCGCCGCCGAGCTGATGCACGTATACGGTCAGCTGCTTGACAGTGGTGTCGCCCAGGCGCTGGCCCCAGCCGGGCATCGCGCCGTGACGCGGCTGACGGATCTGGGCCGCAATCTGCGCTTCGCCATCGACCTTCAGCCAGATGGCGTCAGCGAGGTTCGGCGCGCCGAAGTCACGCCCGCCCTTTGCATCTTCGCCATGGCAGGCTGCGCAGTTTTCGGCATAGATCTGCTGGCCGGGCTCGACCATCGAGGCCTCGAGGGGCGTGCCGGTCAGGCTGACGACATAAGCCGCCACCTGCTTGATCTGATCGGCGTCGAGAATGTCGCCATAGGCCGGCATTTCGGAGAACCGGGTGTCCGGATCCTGGTCATAGCGGATACCGTGGGCGATCGAGGTGTGGATCGCTTCGAGATCACCGCCCCAGAGCCAGTCGTCGTCGTTGAGATTCGGATAACCGGCGCCGCCGGCAGCACCCGAACCATGGCAAGGCGAGCAGTTGACCTTGAAGGCGGCTGCACCGCCGGCAACGGCAAACTGGGTCAGTTCCTTGTCGGCGATGATCTCTTCGAGCGGCAGGGTCGCGATCTTGTCGAGATAGACTGCCTGCGAAGACTTCGCCGCCGCCAGTTCCTGAGCGACTTCTGCACGGCTCGAATAGCCGAGCAGACCCTTGGTGTTGTCGGTCAGGAGCGGCCAGGCCGGATACATGATCGTGTAGCCGATCGCCCAGACGATGGTCGCGTAGAAGGTATAGACCCACCAGCGCGGCATCGGGTTGTTCAGCTCGCGAATGCCATCCCACTCATGGCCGGTGGTCTCGACGCCGCTGATCTCGTCGATGTGTTTCTTGTCTGCCATTGTTCAATCCTCCTTGAGAGGGATGCTGGCCGCGTCGTCGGCAGATTTCTTGCCGCCCGGGCGGAATGTGAAGAGGACGACGCCGACGAAGAACAGGGTCATTGCAAGCAGAGCCCAGCTGTCGGCGAATTGGCGCATGGCGGTATAGGTTTCCATGATGTCCTCCTCAGCGGTAACCGCTTGCGTCGTCATAGGTGGAGAAGTCGACCAGCGTGCCGAGCATCTGCAGATAGGCGACGAGCGCGTCCATCTCTGTCAGCTTGGCAGGATCGCCGTCGAAATCACCCACCTTGGCCTTCGGATAGCGCTCCATCAGGCCTGTCGTATCGGCGTTCGGATCAGCCTGTGCCGTGAGATCGGCTTCGGCCTCGGCAATCATCTCGTCCGTATAGGGGACGGTGACGGTGCGGTTGGCCTGAAGCATCATGCCGATATCAGTGATCTTGAGCGGCGTTTCCTTCAGGAAGGCATAGCCAGGCATGATCAACTCCGGCACCACGTCGCGTGGATTGACGAGATGCTGGACGTGCCACTCGTTGGAATAGCGGTCACCGACGCGCGCGAGGTCAGGCCCGGTTCGCTTCGATCCCCATTGGAACGGATGGTCGTACATCGATTCCGCTGCGAGGCTGTAGTGGCCGTAGCGCTCGACCTCGTCCTTGAACGGCCGGATCATCTGGCTGTGACAGACATAGCAGCCTTCACGGATGTAGATGTTGCGGCCGGCGAGTTCGAGCGGCGAGTATGGCCGCATGCCCTCCACCTTTTCGATCGTGTTCTCGAGATAGAAGAGCGGAGCGATTTCAACGATACCGCCGATGGTCACGACCACCAGCGAACCGAGGAAAAGAAGGCTCGCGTTCTTCTCGAGGATTGCGTGTTTATCAAGAATGGACATGTGAGCCTTCCTTCTTATTCAGCAGGCTGCGCGGCAGCAGGCGCGATCGCTCCGGCAATCGGTGCTTCCTGACGCTCGTAGCCGAGAATGGTCATGGCGACGTTGTAGGCCATGATGATGCCGCCCAGGAGATACATGACACCGCCGATTGTGCGCAGCACGTAGTAGGGATGCATGGCAGCGACCGACTCGGCGAAGGAGTAGACCAGGAAGCCCTGATCGTCGTATTCGCGCCACATCAGACCCTGCTGGATGCCGGCGACCCAGAGCACGGCGGCATAGACCACGATGCCGAGCGTCGCGAGCCAGAAGTGCCAGTTGACCATGCGCATCGAGTAGAGGCGGTTGCGGTTCCACAGCTTGGGCGTCAGGTAATAGATGGCGCCGAAGGTGATCATGCCGACCCAGCCGAGAGCGCCCGAATGGACGTGGCCGATGGTCCACTCAGTGTAGTGGCTGAGCGAGTTGACGGCCTTGATCGACATCATCGGGCCTTCGAAGGTCGACATGCCGTAGAAGGCAATGGCAATCACCATCATGCGGATGATCGGATCGGTGCGGATCTTGTCCCAGGCGCCAGACAGCGTCATCAGGCCGTTGATCATACCACCCCAGGACGGCATCCAGAGCATGATCGAGAACACCATCCCGAGCGTCTGCGCCCAGTCAGGCAAAGCCGTGTAATGCAGGTGGTGGGGACCTGCCCAGATATACATGAAGATCAGGGCCCAGAAGTGGATGATCGACAGGCGGTAGGAATAGACAGGGCGACCAGCCTGCTTGGGCACGAAGTAGTACATCATGCCGAGGAAGCCGGCCGTCAGGAAGAAGCCGACGGCGTTATGGCCGTACCACCACTGGGTCAGCGCATCCTGCACGCCCGAGAAGGCCGAGTAGCTCTTCACGCCAAG
Source organism: Rhizobium sp. R86522 (assembly GCF_042466255.1). Taxonomy (NCBI): domain Bacteria; kingdom Pseudomonadati; phylum Pseudomonadota; class Alphaproteobacteria; order Hyphomicrobiales; family Rhizobiaceae; genus Rhizobium; species Rhizobium sp. R86522. Next base: position 1,436,255 of record NZ_JAXHBX010000001.1, on the reverse strand, counting down.
GAAGGACACCGGCATCGCCAGATTGTTGACGATATGCAGCATCGCGATGGTGACGATGAAGGACAGGTAGAACCAGTTCGCCACATAGATATGCGGCTCCTTGCGGTTCAGGATCGTGCCCATGAAAGTGATCAGATAGGCGACCCAGACCACGGTCAGCCAGATGTCCACATACCATTCCGGTTCGGCATATTCGCGGCCCTGGGTGATGCCCAGCAGATAGCCGGTGGCCGCCATGACGATGAAGAACTGGTATCCCCAGAAAACGAACCAGCCGAGATTGCCGCCAAACAGGCGTGCACGCGAGGTCCGCTGGACGACGTAGAACGACGTGGCGATCAGCGCATTGCCACCGAAGGCAAAGATAACGGCTGAGGTGTGGAGGGGACGCAAGCGGCCGAAGGTGAACCAGGGCTCGATATAGAGCTGGGGATAGGCCATCTGCAGCGCGACGACAACGCCGACCAGGAAGCCGACGACGCCCCAGAAGACGGTGGCGATGACGCCGTAACGCACCACGTCGTCGAAATACTCCGACTGTGTTGCCTTGGACTGGCCGGAAGAGGAGGAGGATGCCGTGGTCGGTGCAAACTGCATCCGGCGCAGCATGATGATCGTGCCCCCCGCGAGCACGAAGAAGGCGACCCACATATGGGCCGCGAAGAGGCTGTCATGGGCGAAAGCCACCCCGAGCAGCGCGGCGAAGGCGAGTACCGCCATCACCAGTGTCTCTAACGTATAGTTCATTGTTGGTATCCCCCAACGGCTTGCTGATCTCATCGCGGGGGCCTCACCCTGGGGAAATGCCTCCCGCGTCGAATGCACCAATCGCACTGGGGCCGCCCAGCCACCTTGATCCAAGTCAATGCAAGTCTCTCTAAAATTCGCGAGGCTCGAAGCTGCAATCGGGTTTGCGACCTTCGGACACCAAGGCCGGCACATCGCTTGGGCCAAGGCCCGCTCGTGCGTGTCTTGGAGCACTGGGGTTACGCGCGGCGAAAAGCCCCGTTGGAGAAAACGGACATGCTGACGAATATCGAGAACAGCAAGCGGAGTGCGAGCGACACATGGACGGGCAACCGCCTGCTCGATGCAGGCAAGCGCGACCTCGCCTGGCTTCACCGCGCTCACACCGAACAGCTCGCGCTCTGCCGGGAACTGGAAGAGATCGCCGACTCATTGCCGGCAAGCATCAACCGGCAGAAATGCATCTATGCGGCAAAGGCGCTCGGCCCGCTCATCAAGGGCATCCATCACTACGAGGAGACGGTGCTGTTTCCGCAGCTACAGTCGAGCCCCGACGCGACGGACGCATTGGGACCGACGCTGGAGCGGCTAAAGTTCGAGCATTGCGAGGACGAGTGCTTCGCCGAGGAACTGACGGATGCGCTGCTGAAGCTGGGATCCGGAGATCGTGTGAACATGGAGGCCGTCGGCTACATGTTGCGAGGCTTCTTCGAGGGTATCAGACGCCACATCGCCTTCGAGCGAGAACATCTGCTTCAGGGCGTCACGGATTGAGAAAAACGGGGCGGCAAGAGCCTGCCGCCAGATTGGTACTGCGCGCCTCGGCCTTGATCAGGCGGCGACGCCACCATAGACCGGCTCGCATTCCCCAAGCGTCAGGATGGCACCACTAATGCTGCCGTCTGCGGCCCGAAACGGGCTGAAACGAGCCGGCATGTCGCCGGTGACGGTTGCGGCCGACATCCGGGCGACAAAGGATCCCGAACGTCCTGCAAAGGCCGAATCGAGTGCATCCTGAAGCCAATCATGACCGCCGGCCGCAAGCCCGAGATCGAAGACGCTGCGTCCAATCAGCTCGATCTGTCGCATGCCGAGCATTCTGGCCATGGCCGTGTTGGCGAAGAGATAGCGACAGTCGCGGGTGACCACGGCCACACGTTCCGGCAAATTGTTGAGGATCGCCTCGTTCAGCTGCTCATCGTCACCATCACGCGGCTGGCGCGTGTCGAAAGCGCGTGGTGCTGGGCTCTGATCACTGCGTTTCGGACCGAAATAGCGCTCGACGAGCAAGGACAGCATGGAGGCGTGGCGCAGCACGCAGGCCCCGTCATCGGCATCCTCCCGCAGCAGCTTCGTCAGAAGCCGCATCTGAAGATAGACATCGTCGAGATCCGTGGCGCGGTAGTTGACGAGCGTTGCGATCAGCGGATCGATCTCGCGATCGAGCATGCGCACGAGATGGTCGTCACCATTGCGGATGGCCTGCTGCAACTGAAGGTTCTTCAACGAAACCGCTTCGAACATTGCGCGCAGATTCGAATCACGGAATTCGCCAAAAGACATCAGCAACCTCATCCCTCAGGTGTGACAAAAGAAATGATTACGTCACACCACTTTCGGCGTCCGTAACATGAGGTTGCGTCACCTTCAATCGCTACGGGCACTCACGCGCATCGCAGCCCAAAAAATATCTGCAATATCAGATGAAACGAATAGGCGATAATGCGCATGGCGACCGGCCGCGACGCTCCGCGCACATTCCGATTTATCTTTCAGACGAGCCTGAAGCAGAGACCGTCAGATCTTGTCCTTGATCGCCCAGCGATCGTGATACCAGAGCCACTGCTCCGGATATTCCCGAACCCAGGCCTCGACCTTGTCGTTGAGCAGCTGGGCGGTGGCGTTCACGTCCACCTGGCCCCGCTCGTTGCGCGGCACCGAGATGCGCGGCTCGATCTCCAGACGAAAACGATTGCCGGGCAGGCGGATGCAACGCGCCGGATAGACTTCACAGTCGAACTGACGCGTCAGCTTGGCGAGCAGCGGATTGGTCTTGACCGGCTGGCCGAAGAACTGGGTCTCGACGCCCTTCCAGAACTTCTGGTCGACGAGCACGCCGACGCCACCCCCCTGCTCCAGCTGCCGGGCCAGTGCGAAGGAGGACCCAGCATGCGACGGCACAAGCTTGCCCATGCGCTTGCGGCGGAATTCGAAGACCTTCTCGGCGATGTAGGGGTTGTTCGGCGGCCGGAAGAGGACGGTGACGTAAAGCCCGAAGGCGGCACCCGCGACCGGCAGCAGTTCGAAATTGGCGGTATGGCCGGTAAAGACGATGAAGGGACGCGGATTATCGCGCAGGTCGAGAAACTGCTCGACGCCCGACACCTCTACCCTGCCCTCGCCTGGCTTTTCCGGATCGAAGTCGAACAGACGGTCGAGGAAGACATATTCGGCGGCAAGCCGGCCCATATGGCCCCAGCTCGCCAGCGCGATCTCCTCCCGTTCGGCATCCGACTTCTCGGGAAACGCATTGCGCAGGTTCACCTGCATCAGCCGATGGCGCTTCGTCTTCGGCCCGACCCAGCGCATCAGCCGGTCGGCAAAGTTGATCGCGGCATCCGCCGGCAGGATCTTCAATGCCGTAAGGAAGCCGAAGGCCGCCTGGGCGACGGACCACTGATAGAACTTGCGCAGCGCCAGAACGATGCGGGTGACGAGCATCCGCACGCGGTCAGTCCATCTTCAGGATGATCTTGCCAAAGACCTGGCGGCCTTCCATGCGGGCAAGGGCCTTGTCGATATCGTCGAAAGAGACCTGCGTGTCGATGACGGGGTGCACGAGGCCGCGCGCCATCTTCTGCATGGCATCCGCCATGTTTTCCATGCGGCAGCCGAAGGAGCCGAAGAGCTTGAGCTGCTGCTGGAAAAGCATCATCAGGTTCACTTCGGTCGAGACACCAGAGGTGGAGCCGCAGGTCACGAGGCGGCCGCCGCGCTTCAGGCAGAACATCGATGCCGCAAACGTGTCCTTGCCGACATGTTCGAAGACGACATCGACGCCCTTCTTCTTGGTGATCTTGCGGACCATGCCTTCGAAGCGGTCGGTGCGATAGTTGATGACGTGATCGGCGCCAAGTGCCTTGGCCGGCTCGATCTTGTCGTCGGAGCCGACGGTGGTGATCACAGTGCAGCCGATCTTCTTGGCAAGCTGGATGGCAGCCGTGCCGATACCGGAACCGCCGGCATGGATGAGGATGGTTTCACCCGGCTGGAGCTTGGCATTGTCGAACAGCATGTGTTCGACTGTGCCGAAGGTGACGGGGGCGAGAGCCGCGGCAACCGCATCGACGCCCGGAGGGGCCGGCACGAGAAGGCGGGCCGGCAGGTTGATCTTTTCCTGGGCAAAGCCGTCAAGATGGAAGCCGTGCACGCCCGAAACGTTTTCGCAAAGATTGTCACGGCCTTCGCGGCAGGGCTTGCAGAGACCGCAGGTGCGCGCGCCATAGACGGCGGCGAGCTGGCCAGGCAGGATATTGCCGACGCCTGGACCGATCGCCTCGACGACACCGGAGGCTTCCGCACCGATGACGAGCGGCATCTTTCGCTTGGCGAATGCCATGCCGCGCCAGCCCCAGACGTCGATATGGTTCAGCGCAACCGCCTTGACGCGCAGCGTAACCTCACCTGGACCCGGAGCATCCGGCTCCGGCAGGTCGACGATTTCAAGCTTGCGGTCTTCGACGAGTTGCAGTGCGCGCATGACATGTTTCCTTCAGGGCCTATCGGGCAGATGTGGATGAGGCGTCGTCACGCTTTCATCGTCATACCAGGGGCTAATCCCTGGCATCTGCCGACCTTCGTTGTTCTTGCGAGGTGCGTGGATCCCCGGCTCGAAGGCCGAGGATGACGTCCCGAATTGTTGGCGCAGGCCTTAGACCGGTTCCCGCGTCATGACAAGGCTGGCGTTCTGACCACCGAAACCGAAGGAGTTGGAGAGCACAGCCGAAACCGAGGCCTCCCGCTTCACGTTCGGCACCACGTCGAGCACGATCGAGGGATCGGGGTTCGTGTAGTTGATGGTTGGCGGCACCGTGCCGGTCAGCATGGTCTGGATCGAGAACACCGCCTCGACCGCTCCGGCGGCCGTCAGCGTGTGGCCGATCATCGACTTGTTCGACGAGGCCGGAATAGCATCCTTCAGCCGGTCGCCGAAGACCGACAGCATGGCGCCATATTCCATCTTGTCGTTCTCAGGCGTCGATGTGCCATGAGCGTTGATGTAGCCAATAGCATTCTCGGACAGGCCTGCATCGACAAGCGCTGCCTTGATCGTGGCGATCGCAGGACCGCCGTCCGGCGAGGAGCGTGTGCGGTGGAAATGATCCGCCTTCTCGCCGCAGCCCTTGATGATGCCGAGCACCTTGGCGCCGCGGGCAATCGCCAATTCCAGCGATTCCAAGACGAGCGTTGCCGCGCCCTCGGCAATCACGAAGCCGTCGCGTTCCTTGCTGAACGGCTTGGATGCCTTTTCCGGCGGATCGTTCTGGGTGGAAAGCGCCGAGAGCAGCGAGAAGCGGATCACGGCTTCCGGGCTGATCGAGCCGTCGGTCGCAACCGTCAGCGCACGCTCCGTGCGGCCCTGGCGGATTGCTTCGACGCCGAGCTGGATGGCGGTGGCACCCGAGGCGCAGGCCGTTGACAGCGTCACCGGAAGACCGCGCGTGCCGAACTTGTCGGAAAGACGCTCTGAGATCGAGCCAAACTGCACGGCTTCGAGGAAGACCGGATCCGGCTTTTCGCGCATGGCGGCGAGGAAGCGGTCATAGGCGTCGCCCGGCTGGGTCGAGGCCGGCGCACGTTCGGCCAGCGCAAAGCGGTCATGCCATTCCGGCTCGACCGGCGGGGCGGCCAGGAACAGCGGACCGTTGAAGTCGCCATTGATGCCGGCCTGGGCCAGTGCCTCGATGGTCGTTTCGCGAGCCAGCGCATAGGAGCGCTCGACGGCATTGTTGGCGGGCACGGCAATGAAATCGACCGTGCCACCAATGCGGGTCGACATGCCCTCGGTGTCGAATCGCTTGATGTAGTGGATGCCGGATAGTCCCGACGTCAGCTTCGACCAGTTGTCGGAAAGCCCCTGGCCGAGCGAGGTGATGACGCCCATGCCGGTGACGGCGATGATCGGGCGGCCGAGATGATCCTTGAAACGGCTGTCGGTCATGGATCTAAATCCTCACGCATTCGCCGAGAGCACGGCAAGGCCTTCGCCCCGCACATAGCCGACGGTGGAGATGATGGCATGTTTGGCGGGACCGGCTTGGGCCGCTTCGTTCGCAGCGTCGAAGGCAGGCACCGTGGCGCGGGCGTCGATGGCAAGCGCTGCCAGCGCGAGGCCCGCAGGGAACTGGGCTTCCACGGAATGGCCGATCGAACCGGCATACCCACGCACCGGCATGCCGGCGAAACGTTCCGCAAGGTGAGCCTTCTCACGTTGCGTAAGATCGGCGAGGCCGGACGCACCCGAGAACACGACGGTGTCCACAGCGGACAGCGATTCGGCCTCCGGCACCATGCGGCCCAGACGCGCTTCGAGCTTGCCCTCATCGCGATTGCCGCGATCACCTTCGACAGCGTCGAGCACGGCATAGATATGCGCGCCACGGGCTTCGGCATGTTCACGCGATTCCAGCACCAAGAAGGCGCCGACCGTGCCGAGAATCATGCCACCGCCCGAGGAACCATCGCGCGACCAGAGCGGCTGCCAAGGTCCGGTCTGATGGGCGCGGATACCTTCGACCAGAAGCAGGATGTCGGGGCGTTCGGAAACAAAGGCGCCGCCGACAAGAGTATGCGTCGACTGGCCTGCCTTGATGCGGGCAAATGCGGTTGCGATCGCCGAGATACCGGCCGCTTCTTCACCCATGAAGGTGCGAGAGGAACCGGTGACCTTGTGAACGATCGAGATATTGCCGGCGAGCAGGTTGGAAAGCTGCGCCAGGAACAGTGTCGGACGAAGCTCGGTCTTCAGTTTTTCGATCAGGAATTTCTCTCGGTCATTGCGCTTCAGCGCCTCGTCGACGATCAGGCTGTCGACCGCGATGTCACGCTCGCCACCGCCGGCGGCGACGATCAGGTCCATGGTGCCGCAGGCGTCTGCGTCATCCTTCATGCCGGCGTCGTCGAGCGCGAGGCCAGCTGCAAAGACGCCGAGGCGCTGCCAGTTTTCCATCTGGCGCTGGTCGCCACGCTTGGCGATCTGCTGCGACCAGTCGATCTCGGGCAGCTTGTGCACGACGTAAGGCGCGAACTTTTCGGTCTCGAGCACCGGTTCAGGTGCGGTCTTTGCGGAGAGCAGCGCGAGATGCGCGTCCTTGCCGGTGCCGTGGCAGGTGACGATCCCGATGCCGGTGATCACCACATCATTCGGTTGTTTGACCATATGCAATCCTCTCGCCGGCAGGCTCACCGACGTAAAATGCGGGTTTTCCCGAATAAGGCCCCAAGGTCAATAGGAATTGCGCCCTTGCGGCCGAAAGCGTGTCAGCCTTGGGTCGCCATCGCGGCCATCAGACCAACCTCTTCGGCGCGTTTGCGCACGATCGGCGCGAGCGGCACCTCGGAGAACGGCATGGTGCGGAGCTTCAACTGGGCGTCGCAGACCTTCTTGCCGCCGCTCGTGATCTTCGCCTTGGTGACGGCAAAGCCCGAACCGTCATGCTCAAGCTCCGCCTCGATATCGAGGACAGCGCCGGGCTCGACGAAGGTACGCATCTTCGCGCCATCGACCGACATCAGGAAAGGCATGGCCTCAAAGTCCTTGACGGCAAGCAAAAGCATGCCGGAGGCCTGCGCCATGGTCTCGATCAAAAGCACGCCGGGAACCAGCGGCATGCCGGGGAAATGCCCTTCGAAGACAGGGCTTTCCATCGGCACGGTCGACGTGGCCTTCAAACGACCAAGGCCGAGATCCACGCTCTCGACCTTGTCAATCATCTGGAAATATTCAAGCAGCATGACGGTGTCCGCTCCTTTGGAGACGGGTCAGCCCTTGGCGGCGCGAAGTTCGTCGATCTTGGCGCAGAGGTTCTTCAGCACGAAGTACTCTTCGGTCGAAACCTTGCCTTCGTTGACTTCCTGCGTCCACTGCTCGAGCGGGATCTTGATGCCGAATTCCTTGTCGATCGCAAAGACGATGTCGAGGAAGTCGAGGCTGTCGATGCCAAGGTCATCGATCGTGTGGCTTTCCGGCGTAATCGTCTCGCGGTCGATTTCGCTGGTCTCAGCAATGATGTCGGCAACTTTGTCGAATGTAGCGGTCACGCCAGTACCTCATGTGTCTCAAATTCTGGGTTCCACATAAGGAAAACACGGTCAAATGCCAATGGTGGTTTTGTGCGACAGCGAAATTTGGAGCCTAAGTGTTGCTTAAACAGCAATCGAATGGCGTCCCTTGCCATTGGCGAGATAGCTGTCGAAGACGGCGGCAATGGTCCGCGCGAAGGGCCGGCCGGCATCCGTGATGACGAAACGATCACCCTCGATGAGGCAGATACGATCCTGGTTGGATAGCGCAAAGCTCTTCGCCTCGGCTGCGATCGCATCGACCGCATCACCGAACTCCTGCCGCAGTTCCGAGAAGGACATGGCGAAGCGGCACATGATTTCCTCGATCACCCGACGCCGCAGCCTGTCGTCTTCGCTGACCTCGATGCCGCGCACGGCTGCCAGTCCGCCGGCGTCGGCCATGCGCTGATACTCGCCGGTTGCCGGCATGTTCTGGACATAGCCCTGTGGCAACTGACCGATCGAGGAGGCGCCCAGCCCGATCAGCGCTTCGGCGGCATCGTCGGTATAGCCCTGAAAATTTCGCCGCAGCCGCCCTTCCCGCGCTGCAATCGCCATCCGGTCGTCGGGCAGCGCGAAATGGTCGATGCCGATAGGCTCGTAACCGGCGGCAACCAGCATCGAGGCGGCAAGGTTCATCTGCGCGAAACGCTCATCAAGCCCGGGTAGAATTTCGTCCTTGATCATCGTCTGGTGCTTCTTCATCCACGGCACATGCGCATAACCGAAAAGCGCGATCCGATCGGGGGCAAGGGAAAGGATGTCCTTCACCGTTTCAGCGACAGTCGCCTCCGTCTGGTGCGGAAGACCATAGAGGATGTCGCAATTGACGGAATGCACGCCGCGCGCGCGGACAGCCTCGACCACCGACTTCGTGTGTTCAAAGGTCTGGATACGGTTGATCGCCTTCTGCACCTCAGGGTGGAAGTCCTGAACGCCGAGACTGGCGCGCGTCATGCCGATGGCGGCGAGTGCATCGTAACGCGGCTCATCGAGGTCGTTCGGATCCATCTCGACGCTGATCTCGACATCCTCGGCGAAGGTGAAGGCCGAGCGGAGTGCTGCCATCAGGTCGATCATGTCGTCCGGCCGGACCATCGTGGGAGACCCCCCGCCGAAATGAACCGCCGTCACGGCTGCGTCGCGACTGACCAGCGCGCCGACGGCCGCAATCTCCTTTTTCAACGATTCCAGATAGATCGCAATCGGCTCGTATTTCAGCGTTTGCTTGGTGTGGCAGGCACAGAACCAACAGAGGCGGTCACAATAGGGGACATGGATGTAGAGCGAGATGCGCTCCTGTCCAGTGATCGCCTGCAGCCACTGCGCATATTTGCCGCAGTCGATGCCTTCGTGAAAATGTGGCGCCGTGGGATAGCTGGTGTAACGAGGGACAGCGCCGGAGTATTTGGCCAGAAGGGAATTTTGCATGGTTTTGCGCTGCCTTGAGACGTGTCGAGCTGCGACCAAAGATAGCGCCGTCTCTTGTCCCGGCCTTTGACATCGATCAATTTACTGATACATTTCTCACGTAGAGTTTATTGAAACTCAGAAGCCCGAATTGGGCACTGACCGAGGGACGCATGGCGTCCAGAGACGGTCTGATTGGATGGCACGACCATGGACACTTTCAGAAAACATTTTCCGGAATGTGAGGCTCCTGCCGTTTGTCGATCCTGCGACGCGCGCCATGGCGGCCTCTGCTCAGTCCTGACCTCCGCCCAACTGACCGAACTGAACAAGCATTCGATCCGCCGCCGGGTCGACGCCGGTAACGAGGTTATCGGCCAGGGCGAACAGGTCGGAAGCTACAGCAACATCCTCAAGGGCGTTATCAAGCTGTCGAAGATGATGGCGGATGGCCGCCAGCAGATCGTCGGCCTGCAATTTGCACCCGACTTCCTTGGCCGCCCGTTCCTTGGCGAAAGCACGATCACGGCGGAAGCCGCAACGGATACGGAAATCTGCACCTTCCCACGCAACATCGTAGACCGCATGGTTGGCGAAGTGCCCGACATGGAGCGCAAGCTCCATTCCCAGTCGTTGAAGGAACTGGACGAGGCCCGCGACTGGATGCTGACGCTGGGCCGCAAGACAGCCCAGGAGAAAGTGGCGAGCTTCCTCTATCTGATCGCGACTCACATTGACCCCGAAAGCGAGGGCACACAGACCTTCGATCTGCCGCTGTCGCGTGCCGATATCGCCGACTTCCTCGGGCTGACCATCGAAACCGTCAGCCGCCAGATGACCAAACTGCGCAAGGACGGCATCATCGTCATCGAGAACAACCGCCACGTCATCGTGCCGAAACTCGAACGCCTGCGCGACGCAGCCGGTATAGACTGATAAGTTGTGCTGTCAGAGGCGAAGCCGGGGCATAACGCGAGCCAATTTAAGCTAGAAACGTCAGATGATTTTCGAGATCGCCCATATCAGGGCGATTAATGCCGCCATGACGACGCAGGCTGCGTAGAAAACACCGATTCCCGCAAGGATATCAGCAGGCCCGGCATCGCTGCGGCCGGATGCATGCATCATCGGCTCGCTCACTCTGGTGCCGCCATAGACGCGCGGACCAGCGAGCTGCAGATCGAGTGCTCCCGCCATTGCGGCTTCCGGCCAACCGGAATTCGGCGAGCGATGCAATCCGCTATCGCGCAAGGCCGCAGACAATGAGCGACGGCCGGCCCCTGCCCCGCGTTTCAAGACTGTAGCCAGGGCGATGAACCCGGCGGATAGCCGCGCAGCCGGCCAGTTCGCGAGATCATCGAGCCTGGCGGAGGCCCAGCCGAATTGCAGGAAGCGCTCATTCTTGTGGCCGATCATCGAATCAGCCGTGTTCAGCATCTTGTAGGCGAGGATGCCGGGAAGGCCGGCAATCGCGTACCAGAAAGCCGGTGCAACGACACCATCGGCAAAGTTTTCGGACAGGCTTTCGATCGCCGCGCGCGAAACGCCGGCCTCGTCGAGGGTCTTCGGATCGCGCCCGACGATCATCGCAACCGCTTGACGACCTCCCCCGAGACCATCACGCAAGAGACCGTCGGCCACCGCTTGGACATGATCGCCAAGGCTCTTCTGGGCGAGGAAAACGGCCACGACGATCAATTCGAGAATGATGCCGACAAGGCCGAGATGGTCGAACAGGGCAGAAAGCAGCATGCCGACGGCCGCCGAGGCGGCGAGCAACGCCACGATCGTGAAGACGCCATTCAAGCGTCGACCTTCGGCTGTGAAACTTGTTCTGTTCAGGCGCTTTTCGAAGAGATCGATCGCTTTGCCGAAGATCACCACCGGATGCGGCACACGTTGCCAGAGCCATGGCGGATCGCCGACGACCCGGTCGACAAGGATGGCGACGAGAAGGAGCAGCAGATGGTTCATGCTGACGAACTCCGGAATGTTCTGAGCGCCTCGCGGAGACGCGTATCGCCCGCCTCGTCGGGGGCAAGGCCGAAACGCAGCCAGTCCGGTCGGTAGTCGAACTTGCGCGTCAGGATCTGGCGGCTGCAGAGATGCCGGTACAATTCGCCAACTCTCGCATCTTCGACCAGTTGGAAAAGCTCGGTGCCACCGCTGACTGTGAAGCCGGCTTCGGACAGAATCTCCTGAAGTGCAAGCGCGCGGCTTCGGATCTGCTGGGCAATGAGGCTGGTATCGGAAGACATCAAACGCTCGGCAAGCACGAGCGCCGGGCCGGATACGGCCCAAGGTCCAAGCCATTCGGAAAATTGCGCTGCGACTTCGTCGGCGGCGATGACAAATCCGAGGCGAATGCCGGCAAGGCCGAAGAATTTTCCGAAGGAGCGGAAGACGATCAGGTTCGCACTGTCATCGCCGGCAAGGCTCTGGTCGGGCAGCATGTCACCGAAGGCCTCGTCGACCACAAGCATCCCGCCCCGATCTGCGAGATCACCGGCCAGCGCTCGAAGCTCGGTCGGTGTGTGGAGCCGTCCGTCCGGATTGTTCGGATTGACCACCACGACAAGACCATGCGCCTTGCTGATCTCATTGAGATCACTGATAGCATCCACGGCAAGCCCGGCAAGCGTGAAGGCGCGCGCATATTCGCCATAGGTTGGCGAGACCACTGCAACCCGGGCACCTGATGGCACCAGGCGCGGCAGCAACTGGATGACCGATTGCGTCCCCGGCACCGGAAGTGGCAGCCGATGGCCCGCGCGATAGAAGCGCTGAGCCGCGTGCCGTGACGCCGTCTCCCGTTCCTGGTCGGGCAAGCGATGCCAGGCCCGCATCGGGATCTCGGGCAGATCAGGCGGACAGGGGTTGATGCCGGTCGACAGGTCGAGCCAGTCTTCAATGCGCCCGCCATAGAGGGCTGAAGCAGCGGCGAGACCGCCACCATGCTGGATCGGCCCGCTCATGCGCCCGCTCCTGCAATGTCGATGAGGTGCATGTAAGACCCCGCAACGGAACCGCGCCTCAGCCCGACGGCACCGAGCGGTTCGCCGAGAGCGTCCTCTGCCTCGAACAGGCGGTCCGCCGCCCCTTCCGCAACAACCGTGGAATAGTGGAATTCGTGGCCGGTATAGCTGCCGGCAAACAGATCGGGCGCGAGCGATCTCAACCGCCGATAACCCAGATGACGTTTGCGGACCGCATAGCTCGTCACCAGCGGCAAGAGGCCGAGCATGGGGTGGCGATGGCCGTCAGCGTCGACGAGCCCATCGCCCAGAACCATATAGCCGCCGCATTCCCCATAGATCCGCGCTCCCCGGTCCGCCGCTCCCATCATTGACGAGCGGAAGCCGTCAGCAGTGGCCAATCTCCCGGCATGCAATTCGGGATAACCACCCGGCAGGTGGATCGCATCGGCATCTGGCGATGGCCCCTCGTCGGCGAGCGGCGAAAAGAAGGAGAGTGTCGCGCCTTGCTCCCGCCAGCCCTCCAGGAGATGCGGATAGGAAAAGGCGAAGGCGAGATCGCGGGCGACGGCGATGTGCTGACCGAGCGGGGCGATGCCGCGCACCGGCGCGCTTTCTCTGCGAGGCGCTGCCTGGGCGATGGAAAGCAGTGCGCCCATATCGATCCCCGCATCGATCGCATCGGCCGCTCGCTCGATGAAGTTCTCGAGAGCAGCATGTTCGCCGGCCTGCACCAGACCGAGATGCCGCTCCGGCAGGGAAAGCTGCGGGTCACTCCTGAGGCAACCCAGCACCGGCACCTCGGTCTTGGCCATTGCGGCGCGCAACATGGCTTCATGGCGGTCGCTGCCGACGCGGTTGAGGAAGACGCCGGCGACCCGCACGTCAGCGCGAAATCGGGCAAAGCCCGTTGCGACAGCCGCGACGGATTGCGATGTACGAGCGCAATCGACAACCAGCATAACAGGCAGGGACAGAAGGCTCGAGAGATCCCCTGCACTTCCCCTCCCGTCGGCCGCGCCATCGAAGAGCCCCATCATCGCCTCGATGACCAGCAAGGCATCAGGTGATGTCTGAGCGGCCTGTGCGTGGAGAAACGACGGGCGCATGGCCCAGGGATCGAAGTTGAAGCAGGGTGTACCACTCGCAGCCGTATGAAAGGCGGGATCAATATAGTCCGGACCGGCCTTGCCGGGCGCGACCACTAGACCGCGACGCTTCAACGCCCGCATCAAGCCGAGCGTCACCACTGTCTTGCCCGAACCGGAAGCCGGCGCGGCGATCAGCAATCCGCTCATGCCGTGTCTTTCCGCTCCACGGCGAAGGGATCGGGCAGAAGCTTGCGGCCCGAGAGGGCGCCCAGCCAGTCGAGCGAAGGCCTCAGACGCACGACCTCACCGATGACAACGATCGCCGGCGGTTCGATCCCCGCGGCAAGCATGTCCGCTTCGGCGCGTCCCAGTGTGGTTTCGAGCACGGTCTGTTCCGGGGTCGCGGCATTGCAGACGAAGGCCACGGCCTCGTCTGCCCGGCGTCCGGCGGCCATCAGATTGGCGGCGATCTGGCCCATGTGTTTCATCGCCATATACATGACGATGACGGGTGAGCCGCGACCGATGGCGGCCCAGTCGATTCGATCGGGCACGACGCCGGAGGAATCATGGCCGGTCAGGAATGTCACGGCATGGTTGACTTCGCGGTGGGTGACCGGGATCCCGGCATAGGCAAGCCCGCCGATCCCCGCCGTGATGCCCGGAACGATGCGGAAGGGCACACCATATTCGATGAGCGTTAGCGCCTCTTCGCCGCCCCGTCCAAAGACGAAGGGATCGCCGCCTTTCAGCCTGAGCACGCGGTGGCCGGCCTTTGCGAGTTCGACAAGACGCAACGATATATCTCGCTGCTTGGCCGACGGCTTCCCACCGCGTTTGCCTGCATATTCGAGAATGGCGCCACTGCGCGCGAGTTTCAGGCAGTCGTCGTTCACCAGAGCGTCGTGCACGATGACATCGGCTTCCGACAGCGCCTTGGCGGCCAGCAGCGTCAGGAGGCCAGGATCGCCGGGGCCGGCGCCGGCCAGCCACACATGGCCGGGCTCGAGGGCCGGCAGGCTCATGGGAAGGGCTAGACGCATCGTGTCACTCATGGTCATGGTCTAGGCCTCGTGCGGCAAAATTGCAATTCCGCCATGGCCCTTTCCGCCCCAAACCTTCGCCCATACGCCTTCCTCAAGACCGCCGGCTCGCCTATAAGCGAGCCATGAGTGACGTCGAAAAACAGGCTGGAAGAAATGGGGCCGAGGGCCACCGGCTTGAAAAGCCGGAAGGCACCCCCTTGCGCAATGGTTGGACGACGGGAGCCTGTGCGACGGCGGCAACCAAGGCGGCATTCACGGCTCTTCTGACGCGCAACTTTCCAGACCCCGTCTCGATCACACTGCCGAAAGGCGAAACGCCGGCCTTCGCCCTCGCCCGCGAAGGTTTCGACGGCGAGAGCGCCTATGCGGGCATCGTCAAGGATGCCGGTGATGATCCGGATGTGACCCATGGCGCCACCGTAATCGCGACGGTGACCCGCCTACCTCCCGGAAACGGCATCCGCTTTGTGGCTGGCGACGGGGTCGGCACCGTCACCAAAGCGGGCCTTCCGATTGCCGTCGGAGAACCGGCGATCAATCCGGTACCCCGCGCCATGATGACGGCGGAGATCGAAGCGATTGCTGCAGCTCATGAGGTCACGCCGGATCTCGAGGTGAAGATCTCCGTTCCCGGCGGCGCACAGATCGCAGAAAGCACCTGGAACCCTCGGCTCGGCATTCTCGGTGGGATCTCAATTCTTGGCACGACGGGCATCGTGCATCCCTTCTCGTGCGCTGCCTGGATCCATTCTATCCACCGCGGCATCGACGTCGCCCGCGCCGAAGGCCTGACCCATCTGCTCGGCGCGACCGGTTCGACATCGGAAAAAGCGGCCCAGATCTTTCACAACCTGCCGGACGGCGCCCTGATCGACATGGGCGACTTCGCCGGCGGATTGCTGAAATACCTGCGTGCCCACCCAGTCCCCAAGCTGACGATCGCTGGCGGCTTTGCCAAGATGACGAAACTGGCCCAGGGCGCTCTCGACCTGCATTCCTCACGCAGCCAAATCGACAATAATTTCTTTCTTTCAATGCCTTGCAGTCATATCCTCAAAGCTTCTGCTCGTAGTGCCGTCGAAAACGCGAATACTGCGATGGAAGTACTTGAGATCATGACACAAGAAGGGATCGCAATCGCCGCATCTGTGGCCGAGGCGGCAAAACGCACGGCCGAGGGCGTGCTGCGCGACAGTGGCGTTGTGGTGGACATCATCGTCACAGATCGCAAGGGAGCGATCATCGCCCATGCGAGCTGAACCGGAGGATGCGCCGCAGAAAATCCTGATCCTTGGCGGCACGGCCGAGGCCCGTCTTCTGGCGGAAAGGCTCGTGGTCGAAGGCCATCTTGTCACCACCTCGCTGGCGGGGCGAACGGTTGACCCAATCCTGCCTGCGGGCGCAGTGCGGATCGGAGGATTCGGAGGGGCGGAAGGCCTGGCGGTCTATTTGAAGACGGAGGGATTCGACCGGATAATCGACGCCACCCATCCCTTCGCGCGGCGGATCAGCGAGAATGCGATCAAGGCTGCGGCGATCTCAGGCGTGCCGCTCGAACAGCGGCTGCGCCCTCGCTGGCAGAAACAGCCGGGTGACCGCTGGAGGAGCGTAGCCACACTCGAGGCGGCGGCCGAGGCCTTGCCATCGGGCGCGACTGTCTTCCTCGCCCTTGGCCGACAGTATCTCGACGCTTTCGTCGGGCGGGACGACTGCCGCTTCGTGATCCGAATGGTCGATGCGCCGGAAACGCCGCTCGCCTTCGCGGATTACACCCTCGTCCTTGGCAAACCGGCAAGCGATCCCGACCGCGAGGCAGACCTCTTGACGGCACATGGCGTCACGCATCTCGTCTGCCGCAATTCTGGTGGTCCCGCCGGCTATGCCAAGATCCTTGCAGCACGACGCCTCGCCATGCCCGTCGTGATGCTCGAACGCGACTGAACAGCTTGCGGCTCAGCGGAACTCGAAGATCTGGCGGAACACACCCGGCGCGATGATCGACAGCGGGTTGATCACCAGATTCGGCTTCATCGTCGGCCCGGTCAACTTGAAGGTGATGCCGAGCAGGCCGCGGTCGCGCCCATTGCCGAGGATGGCGCCGATCACCGGCAGTTCGGCGAACAGTCGATTGAGCCCATAGGCCGGCATGAAGGTGCCGGTGAGGTCGATCCGCCCGGCCTGATCCCGGACGATCCCCTGGAAGGTCGCACCCACCTGCTCGCCGCGCACGATACCGTTTTCGACGCTAAGCGTACCGCCGACCAGCGCAAGCCGGGCAAAAGCGCGCTGGAAGCGGGCAGATCTCACATCGATATCGCTGCGTACGGCATTGTTGAGACTGCGTCCGCCGGCACCGGTCGGCGCGGAGACGATCGTCTGAAGCCGCTCTTCGTTCTCGACCTGGAAGTTGCGCAGATCGAGATTGCCGCTCCAGGCGCCGTCGCGCGTTTCCGTCAGGCGCAGGTTGGCAAGACCGCCGCCCAGCCGTTTGTACGTGTCGAGAAAGCGCAGGACGGCACCGGCATCGCTGGTGGTGACGGAGAGTTCCCTCATTGCTTCGGGCTGACGCAGTTTGGCGACCAGTGCCTGACCGCTGCTTGTCACACCGGAAAAGTCGACGGCACTGACCCGGCCCTTGCTCGCTCCATAGATGATCGAAACACCAGACAACTGCTCGCCGCTGAAGCCGACCACACGGTCGAAGCGTCCTTCGATCCTGAGCGAAGTCCGCGCCGCCTTCGTATCGCCGCCCTCGCCGGACGGTCGCTGCAGGGTGGAGATCAGAGAGCGAGCGTCGAAGGCGCGGCCATTGGCCACAACCGAATAGACGCCCTTGCTGAGACGGACGGTCAGCGCCACCTCGTCTTCCGGCGACAGGCGGACGCGCGACAGATTGGCCGCAACAAGCCCGGTATCATCAATGCTCATGTCGCCGGAGGCGCCAAAGCCCTCACCATCCAGAGCGAACTTGCGGATCACCGACAGCTTTCCGTCTTTGGTCAACTCGAACTTGGCGGTCGCGCCAATGCCTTGCCCCTTCGACCACCCCACCCAGGGAATGGTCAGCGTCGCGGATCGGAGATCAACGGACACGGCCTGTGTCGTATCGTCGAGCCGGCGCAGCTCCAGCTTGATCGCCCCGTTGACGATCTCGCCGAGCCCCGGCGCGAGCTTTTCGCGGGCTGCATTGTCAAGTGTCGCCGTTACGACCTGTTCGCGGGCTACGGCACCATCGCCGCGACGCACCGGTTCGGTGAGCTTCACCTCCATCGGGACATCGTCGATCTTCGCTGATGCATCGAGCATGGCCTTGTCGCGATCGACAGACAGGGATCCGGTGACATCGGCGATCTGACGCCCGTCGAAGGGTTTGGCCACATCCACATCGTTGAGCGCGACTTCAGCCGTCCAGCTCGGATCGGGCGGCGACTGATCCGGCACCAGACCGAGCCGGATCTTCGCCTGCCCGCGAACCTTGCCCGAGAAGTCCGAGGGCTGGAAGTCGACGACCTTCAGCGCTTCGATCGGCTTGAAGGAAACGAGTTCGGCCACGGCATCCGCAGCGCCTGCGATATCGAGATCGATATCCGCCATCAGAGGTTTCTCATAGGCGTCCTGCAGCACCAGACGACCGCTCTCCAGCTTGACCATGCGGCCCGACGGAAAGAAGGAACCCGCTGAGCGGATGGCGACATCCACCCGCTCGCCCACCATGTCGAAGCGGCCGTAGACGTCGCGAAGCGGCGGCAGTTCGCCGGTCAGGTTAAGGCGCGCGTCTTCCAGATCGAAACCGATCTTCAGTTCGTCGGCATCAAGCCGCACCGGCTTCGGGTCGATCGACAGGCGGTTCTGCGGAATGAAGACGTCGATCGTCCCCTTGGGGATCAGGCCGCCATAGAGGTTTCCGAGAACCCATTCGCGCGGCTTGGAGGCAATCCAGTAGGGCCACAACTGCTTCACCACGGTGGTGCGCATGTTCTCGACCACGGCGTTGAACCGGATCTCCGGCCCCGTTCCACCGAAGCCCACCTGAAGCTTGCCGCGCATGTTGCCCGACGGCGTGGAAACGTCGAGCGTGTCGAGTTGCAGGCGGTTCTCTTCGACCAGGTAGCGACCATAGCCCTTCAGGAAGAAGGGAAACGGTGCTTCGCCGGCGCGCGGCACATTTGCTCGGCCATCGGTGACCACAAGATCGATGCCGAAACCCTTGCCGAAACTACTGCCTTCCGGCAGCCGATCGAGATCGATCAGGCCGCCGGAGAGCGGAAAGATGGTTTGGTCGAATCGGGCAGTCGAATCGGCAAGTTCTATCGTATCCTTGGCAAAGTCGTAGGAAAGCCTGAGACGAGCGTCGGTGATCTCCTGGCGTTGGCCGTCGGAGTAGAAGCCGGCTTTCTGCATGTTGATGCCGAGCGAGACGCTGGCATCCTGATCCGGCGCCTCGCGCCGAGCATTCAGCAGCAATTCGGCCGAGCCGTCGATGCCCTGGCGCGCTTCGCCCGTGCTGGAACGCCGCAGCAGGAACGGGGTCAGCCGCACATCGGCAACCCGCATCGTCAGCGAATCGGCACGGCCGTCGACATTCGTGGTCAGCGCCGTCAGTTCCGTTTGTTGCCCGTTGACTGCAACCGCGCCGAAGATCGAAAGGGAACCGTCATCCCCGCGCTCCAGCACGATGTCGTCGATCGCAAGCGTCATCGGCCGCCCACTTGTACTCGTGGAGGCGATCTCCAGTCCGGCAAGGCGCATACGGTCGAGACCGCCGCGGGCAATGAAACCCTGCAGCCGGTCGAGTTCGGCAAAGGCATCTGCCAACCGGGCCGGAATATGATCGATCCGCCAATCCGAGATGTCGACACGCTCACCCTTCGGCAGCACCGTCGCATCGAGATCGATGCCCTCGCTGACGATCTCGCGTATGGAGAACCGACCGCCTAGAAGCGCCAAGGGCTCAAGGATGAATCGGACCGAATTCGTCAGGGCGACCCGTTCGCCGCCGGCCTGTTCGTGCAAAGTGACGTCCCGCGCCTCGACGGACAATTCCATCCCATTGGAGAAGCGCACTTCCGTGCCGCCGATTTTGGCGGTGAACTGCGGTCCGAGCGCATTGTTGAGGACGGCCTGCGCTCGTTGCGCAAGGGCGGCATCGAGGGTGCCGCTTTCGACCACGGCATAGACCGCAAAGAACACGACGACCCAGAGCCCCGCGAAGCCGGCCAGTACCCGCAACAGGCGCCGAAACAGCGATCGCTTCGGCGGCGGACAATGCACAATGAGGGGATCCTCGGCCTGGGCAGACGGAAGAGCATGCAGCGGCACAATGTCCCGCTTGCGAAACCGTAGCTTTTCGCCCCGGATCTCCGACATGTCCTGGTGATTGTCTCCGTCGATCGATGCCGCTAACAAGTCGCTCTGGACGACTGCGGAGCGGACTATATATCGAAGGCGCCCACATTCACCCACAAAACGGGCAAAAGAAAGGTTATCCCATGACGGATTTGACTGCCGGGGACATGGCCCCCGATTTCTCCCTGCCCCGCAATGGCGGCGGCACCGTTTCTCTTTCCGATTTCGCCGGAAAGCCGGTGATTCTCTATTTCTACCCGAAGGACGACACCAGCGGCTGCACGACCGAAGCGGTCGACTTCTCGGGTCTGACCGAGGAGTTCGCAAAGCTCGGCGCGACCGTCATCGGTGTGTCGCCTGATTCGGTGAAGAGCCATGACAAGTTTGCTGCCAAACACAACCTTTCGGTGGTGCTGGCCGCTGACGAGGAGCACAAGGCACTGGAAGCCTATGGCGTCTGGAAGGAAAAGAGCATGTACGGCAAGACCTATATGGGTGTCGAACGCTCCACCTTCCTGATCGACAAGTCCGGCAAGGTGGCCGAGGTCTGGCGCAAGGTGAAGGTCCCCGGCCATGCCGAGGCCGTGTTGAAGGCGACGCAGGCTCTCTGACATGTTGGAGACGACGCAGCCCGAGACGGCTTTCCATTCCCTTCGCGGCGCTGCCACCCTCGCAATCCTGAGCGCCGACCTCGACGAGAAGACGGCGCTCGCCCAGACTGCTGCGATCCGCTGGCATGAGCGCCGCCTGTCGCTGCGCTCGCCGCTCGATCCGCCGCTTCCGGATCGGCCGGGCCGCCCGGCAAAACCCGAGCTCGTGCCGCCAAAGGCCGTCGGGAAGCGCTCGCTGCACACCCTGCCCGGCCGCATCGCTCTGCTGCACGCGCTCGCCCATATCGAACTCAATGCCGTCGATCTCGCCCTCGACATCGTCGCCCGCTTTGCCACCGAACCGGTGCCGCATTCCTTCTTCGACGGCTGGATGAAGGTGGCCTACGAGGAGGCCAAGCATTTCCGGCTGGTGCGCGACCGCATGCGGGCGCTCGGTGCAGATTATGGTGACATGCCCGCCCATGACGGGCTCTGGCAGGCGGCGCACTCGACGAAGAACGACCTCACGGCCCGCCTTGCGGTGGTGCCGCTCATCCTCGAAGCCCGCGGCCTCGATGTTACGCCGTCGCTGCAGGACAAGATGCGAGAAACGGGCGATCTCGAAAGCGCCGACGTGCTGAAGGTCATCTACGAAGACGAAAAAGGCCATGTGGCCGTCGGCGCGAAATGGTTCCGCTTCCTCTGCGCCCGCGAAAAGCGTGACCCCGCACGGGCGTTTCAGGACCTGGTGCGCGCCAATTTCCGCGGCCAGCTGAAGGCACCTTTCAACGATGTCGCACGCGCCGAAGCGGGCCTGACGCCATCCTTCTACCGGTCGCTGTCCTCCAAGAACAACTCGTCGGTTTGACGCGCAATTCCAAGCGCCTAACGCTTCATTAACCCTAATTATGCGTAATTGCTAACGGCGGATCGGACAGGCGACTCGCCGATATCGGGCATGACGCTACGCGAGGCGCGCCCGACTTTATTGGGGGACAGCGTGACGACGGGTTCGAACAGCCAGGTCTTCGGAAAGCGCAGGGAGCAGCATATCGTCATCCTGGCGAGCGGCGACCGCATCCGGCACATGACGATCCGTCCCTGGATGGTGGCGCTCACAGTCTGTTTCCTCGGCACCATGGCGATCGGCTACCTCGGCGCCACGACCTACCTCGTCCTGCGCGACAACCTGATTGGCGCCACGATGGCACGCCAGGCGCGCATGCAGCATGAATATGAAGACCGGATCGCAGCGCTCCGCGCCCAAGTCGACCGTGTCACCTCGCGCCAATTGCTCGACCAGCAGGTAGTCGAGGAAAAGGTCGAGAAACTGCTCGAGCAGCAGATGGCTCTCACCTCCCGCCATGGCCGGATCGACGCGCTTCTGCAGACGGGAAGTGAGCCTGACGCTTTGCCGACGGATGGCCCCCTGCCTGCCGAGAAGCCAGTGGTCGATGGCAAGGATCAGGCTTCCTTCTCAACGGGCACACAGGCCTTCGCCGCCCTGCTCGGCGAAACAGCACCAGAACCCAAGACCGAGGTCCCGCATAGGCCGGCGCTCGCGCTTGGTTACGTGCCGATGACCGGCGAAAATGTCGCCGATCGCGCCGACCGCCTCTTTTCGAACATGACGCTGTCGCTGAAGGAGATCGAGGCCGAACAGCTGCAACGAATCGAGGAACTGGCGAACGGCGCCTCGCAGACCGCCGACGAGATTGCCGCGATCCTCAGGCGTCAGGGCGTGCCGATCGACGAACAGGCGGCACTGCCGGCAACCGACGCCGTCGGTGGTCCATATCTGGCGCCGCAGTCAGACCGCGATTTCAACGCTTCGCTGAATGCGCTGGATGTCGCCCTCACGCGGCTGGAAACGGTTCGCGACACGGCCAAGCGCCTGCCCTTTGCAAACCCCGCCCCTGGCAGGGAAATCACCAGCCAATTCGGCAACCGTCCGGATCCCTTCTTCGGCGGACTTGCCATGCATGCCGGCATCGATTTCCGCGCTCCGACGGGCACGGAAATCCGCTCCACCGGGGCAGGCAAGATCGTCACCGCAAGCTTTTCGGGCGGCTATGGCAACATGGTCGAAATCGATCACGGCCTCGGCCTCTCCACCCGTTACGGGCACATGTCCCGCATTCTGGTGAGCGAGGGCGACACGGTCGAAACCGGGCAGATTCTCGGCCTGGCAGGCTCGACGGGACGGTCGACCGGGCCGCATCTGCACTACGAGGTCCGGCGCAATGGCGACCCTGTCGATCCCATGCGTTTTCTCAATGCCGGAATGAAGCTGACGCCGCTGATCAATTGACGGCGACAGGACGATTCGCAGCAGATTTTCCGTCAGCAGGGCTCCGGTTTGCGGATCACCATGACGTTGCAAGCCAATTAATCGTGATCATTAAGCCTTTGTAGGGGTAAATCCGCCCGTTTCCTTGACTTTCCGGCAGTTTCCTTCTATTCGCCGCAACCATTGTTGCCCGATCTTCCGGGCTATTGAGCGATGTTCGCGAGAACAGGAACGGAAACTACTTCCCTTTGACCACTTTTGCTGACCTTGGCCTGAGCCAAAAAGTCCTTTCTGCCGTCACCGATGCCGGCTACACCATTCCGACCCCGATCCAGGCAGGCGCAATTCCGCCGGCCCTGCAGCGGCGTGACATTCTCGGCATCGCCCAGACAGGCACCGGCAAGACGGCAGGCTTCGTTCTCCCCATGTTGACGCTGCTCGAGAAGGGCCGCGCCAGGGCTCGCATGCCGCGCACGCTCATTCTGGAGCCGACGCGCGAATTGGCAGCCCAGGTCGCCGAGAACTTCGAGAAGTACGGACGGAATCACAAGTTGAACGTGGCGCTGCTGATTGGTGGCGTGTCGTTCGATGAGCAGGATCGCAAACTGGAACGTGGTGCCGACGTCCTGATCTGCACACCAGGCCGCCTGCTCGACCATTGTGAGCGCGGCAAGCTTCTGATGACAGGCGTCGAGATCCTCGTGATCGACGAAGCCGACCGAATGCTCGACATGGGCTTCATCCCCGATATCGAGCGCATCGCCAAGATGATCCCGTTCACGCGTCAGACGCTGTTCTTCTCGGCAACCATGCCGCCAGAAATCCAGAAGCTGGCCGACCAGTTTCTGCAGAATCCAGAGCGAATCGAAGTCGCTCCGCCGTCATCGACGGCGAAGACGGTGACGCAGCGCCTCGTCGCATGCCACAACAAAGACTACGAGAAACGTTCGAAACTGCGCGACCTCATCCGCGCCCAGGACGACCTGAAGAACGCGATCATCTTCTGCAACCGCAAGAAGGATGTCGCCGACCTCTTCCGTTCGCTCGAGCGCCACGGCTTCTCGGTGGGCGCGCTGCATGGCGACATGGACCAGCGCTCTCGTACGACCATGCTGGCTGGTTTCAAGGCCAACGCGATCACGCTGCTCGTCGCCTCTGACGTCGCCGCCCGTGGCCTCGACATCCCCGATGTCAGCCATGTCTTCAATTTCGACGTTCCGATCCACGCCGAAGACTATGTCCACCGCATTGGCCGTACCGGTCGTGCCGGACGCTCAGGCGCGGCCTTTACCCTGGTGACGCGCAGCGACACCAAGTTCCTTGATGCCATCGAAAAGCTCATCGATCAAAAGATCGAATGGCTTGATGGCGACCTGTCGGCCCTACCGGCGCCGGCTGAGAGCCATGACGAAAGCCGTGGAAAACGCGGCCGCGACAAGGGTCGTGAGCGGCGCGGCGGTCATAAATCCGATACGCGCAGCGAGTATGTCAAACCGGCAGAGGAACAACAGGTGATGGAAGCGGTGAAAGTGGAAGCGATCAAGGTGGAGCCGGTGGCGACAGAACGCAAAACGGACAAGCGCCGCGATCAGAACCCGCGCAACAACCGCAACAATCCTTATCCGGCAAACGACGACAATCGTGATCGCCGCCGCAACCGTCATAACGACCATGACGACGGCCCGACGCCCGTTGGCTTCGGCGATGACATCCCGGCCTTCATGCTGATCGTCGCCGCCGCCAAGGCCTGATCCCTGTGGGTCAGCCCGGTATCGATTTCCCCGGTCTCGGGGTTGGTCTTGCCATCCTTCGGGATGGCAAACTGCTTTTGTGCAAGCGCATGAAGGCGCCGGAAGCCGGCCACTGGAACATCGTCGGCGGCAAGGTCGACCACATGGAACCGGCGGAACTTGCCGCGCGCCGTGAGGCCGAGGAAGAAACGCGGCTCTCGATCGGTCCGATCCGCTATCTCGGCATTACCGAACAATTGATCGAGGCGGACCGTCAGCACTGGATTTCGCTGCTCTACGTCACCGACGACACATCCGGCGATCCACAACTGACCGAACCGGACAAGCTTTCGGAAATCGGCTGGTTTGATCTCGATGACCTGCCGCAGCCGCTTTCCGTCTTCACCCAGACGGTTCTGACCTATCTGCGCTGAGCGGCCTCACGCTCAGTAACCCGCCTCGCGGCATCGAGCGCGATCCGAGCCCATTTCGCCATGATGTCGGGGTCGTCGAGCGCTTCGTCGGGGATCGTCCAATAGGGCATGGCGACAGGCTTGCCGCTTCGACCCTCGTAGCACCAGCGCCGGGCGCCGGCTTCTTCGAGCAAGGGCGCACTCTCTTCGTCACCCTTCAGCATCAGTTCGCCGCGCAGTTCGAGTGCAAAGATGATGCCGCGCGCATAAATGCCCTTGCCGCCGAACATCCGACGGATCGACACCGGCCCGACCGCCTCGAACATCTCCTCAATCGCCGCATTGTCCATGATCAATCCTTCAGGATCCCGCCGGCTGCCAGAATGGCCTCGGGCGTATCGACGTCAAGACGGGCAGCGGGGCCGATCTCGACATCGATGACGGCAAGCCCCGCGCTTTCGATCACAGGCCGGGCGCCGATATCGCCTTCAAGCGTCTTCAAGGCCTCGAAGGTTGCTGCGGGCAAAATGACGGGATTGCCGCGCTGGCCATCGGAAACGGCGCGCACAATCGCCTTGCCGCCGGATTTACCGTAAGCGCTTGCAAGTGCTGCGATATCCGCGCTGGAGACGTTCGGCATGTCAGCCAGCAGCACCATCATGCCAGGCAGCCCCTTGGCCTCGACCGAGGCAAGACCCGCCTTCAGCGAACTCGCCATACCGGTCAAAAAGTGTTCATTTTCCAGCACTTCAACAGCGAACCCTGCAAGCGCCTCGGCAACCTCGCCGCTGCGATGGCCGGTGATGACCGTAACAGCACCGACGCCGGCCTCGATCGCCTGACGCACGGAGCGTCGTACGAGCGGCTCGCCCTCGAACTCGGCGAGCAGCTTATGGCGACCACCCTCGCCCATCCGGCTTGCCCGCCCTGCGGCAAGCACCACGAGGCCAAAGGCCGCCGGATCGACGTCCTTCGTGGCACTTAGACGCGGCAGCGGACGGCTCGGGATCTCCATCAGCAGACCACCGACGCCCCAGCCCGCCATTTCCATGCGGTCGGGCGGTTGACCGGCGAGAATGCCATTCAGGACCCAGTCAAAACCATTTTCCTTCGGCGAGCGGGCGCAGCCTGGCGCACCGATGACGGGGACATCGCCCACATGACCGAGAACCAGCAGATTGCCAGGATCCACGGGCAGGCCGACCTGATCGACCACGCCACCGGCAAGGCGGATGGCGGAGGGTATCACGTCATCGGCATCTGCCACGGCCGAGGCACCAAAGACGACGAAGAGCGGCGGACCGTCTTCCACGGCAGCTCTGTCGTTAAGCGAGGCGCGGATGGCGTCCGCCACGGCGTCAGCCCGATGCGGGACCCGGTGTTCAGATGCAAGTCGGCTCGCCGAGGGCGCAAGCCGGGCTTCAAGCACGCGGGTCGTCTTGTCCATGACAGACGGTTTCAGGGACGGCAGATGGGTCGCGACGAGATGTACCCGGTGGCGACAATAGGGCGCGACCTCAAAGGCGATGACCTCCTGCAGGAGGGCAGCAGCTTCTGCAACACGTGCACCGGCCACGGCCAGCGGGATGATCTTCACGGTCGCGACGAGATCACCGGCCCGCACGTCCCGCCGATCAGCGAGACAGGCGAGCGTGATCGCGGGATCGACGGCGTTGAAGCAATCGACCAACGTCCTGTTCGCGCGAAAGAGACCGTTTGCAGAGGCATAGAAATTCACCCGCCCGGTCGAGGCCGGACTGCGGGTCAGGCCTCTGGGCTCTATTGCAGCGCTCAACCGGTCGGCCGCTTCGTCTTCCATCAGGTCGCCCGGTTCCAGCCGGCAGGCAATGACGGTCGTTACCCCCTCTGCCTGCAAGCGGACGAGATCCGCCGTCTGCAGGCGGTGTCCCTTCGGCAGTTTGCCGGAGGCGAGTGGCTGGGAATGCGCAAGGATCGCACCCTCAGCTTCTGGTGTCAGGATCGGCCCGAACTTCACGGCGATGCCTCATGGGAGCCGGAGGCCGCCCCGACACTACGCCGGCGCAGCGACTGGATGACATCGGCGAGGATCGCGACCGCGATTTCGGCCGGTGTGGCAGCGCCGATATCGATGCCGATCGGGGCCCGGATGGCGGCAATGGTCTCGGCATCCAGACCGCCCGCCGTCAAGCGCTCGACGCGCTTCGCATGCGTCTTGCGGGAGCCAAGCGCACCGACATAGAAGCAGCGCGCCTGCAGCGCCGCGATCAGGCCGGGATCGTCGATCTTCGGATCATGGGTGACGGCCACCATGGCGGAATAGCGGTCGAGCGGCATCCCGGCGAAGACCTCGTCCGGCCAGTCAGCCCGTAGATCGATACCGGCGAAGCGCTCGGGCGTTGCGAAGGCTGTGCGCGGATCGATGATGGTGACGGCAAAGCCTGATAGCGCCGCCATCGGCGCCAGTGCCTGGCTGATGTGCACGGCGCCGATCACGACGATCCGCGGCGGCGGCAGATGCACGTTCAGGAACAGGCTCTTGCCCGCGATCTCGGCAGTGCCCGACTTGCCGGAGAGAAGACGCGCCCGGATCTCCTGCCCCAGGGCATCGGTCGCAACCTGATCCTCGGTGATTAGTTGCGAGACGCCCGTGTCGAGGTCGCTCACCAGCACGGCGCCGAGACGGTCACGTTTCGCGGCGTTCAGAGCCGCAAGCGTCGAAATCTCCATCAGCCGAGCCTCTCGACCTGCACGCGGATGCGGCCGCCGCAGGACAGCCCCACCCGCCAGGCGGTCTCGTCGGCCACGCCGAATTCGAGCATCTTCGGCGTCCCGCTCTCGATCACGTCGAGCGCCTCCGTGATGACAGCCCCTTCGACACAGCCGCCGGACACCGAGCCCTCGAAATTACCCTCGCCATCGATGACAAGATGGCTGCCGATCGGGCGCGGCGCCGAGCCCCAGGTCTCGATCACGGTCGCGATCGCGACGGATCGTCCCTCGGCGAACCAGCTTTCGGCAATTTCGAGCGGATCGCGCAGAACGGCGTCGGTGGTCATCATGGCTGGCTCCTGTCTGAAGCGAGGTAACGCCGGGGGTCGCAGTTCCGATCCGGCGCCCCGGAAAGAGATTGGACGAGATCCGAAAGCGCTTCCAGATTATGGACTGACCGCAACTCGTCGACATGCGGCAGCATTGCGCGCACCCCCCGCGCGCGCGCTTCGAAACCGGCAAAGCGCAGCAGCGGATTGAGCCAGACGAGGCGCCTACACGAACGATGTAGCCGGTCGGTCTCGCGGGCAAGCATATCGACCTCGTCCCGCTCCAGCCCGTCGGTGATCAGGAGGACAACGGCACCCTGCCCCAGAACGCGACGGCCCCAATGGCGGTTGAAGAGCCTGAGCGTTTCGCCGATCCGCGTACCGCCCGACCAGTCGGCCACGGCGTCTGTGCATTGCGCAATCGCCTCGTCCGGATCTCGGTGACGGAGTTGCCGCGTCACATTGGTCAGCCGCGTACCGAAGAGGAAGGTATGCACCCGGCGGCGACGCTCGGTCAGAACATGCAGGAAATGCAGGAAGATGCGGGTATACTGGCTCATCGAACCGGAAATGTCCGCGAGGATGACGAGCGGCGGCGGCTGTTGCCGGCGCTCTCGAAACTTGGGCAGCATCAGGTCGCCGCCGGTCCGCAGCGACTGGCGCATGCTGGCGCGCGGATCGATGATGCGCCCGCGTGGCGACATCCGGTAACGGCGCGTTTGAACGAGATCGAGCGGCATGGCCAAGCGTTCAATGGCACGCCGCGCCTCCTTCAGTTCGCTCGCTGTCATCTGCCCGAAATCAAGTCGGCGAAAGACCTCCTGGCCCGAAACGGTGAGCCGAGCATCGATCTCGACATCCGGCTCGTCGCGTGGCTTCGGCTCGCGTTTTCTGTCGGCAAACAAAGCATCGCTGACACGCGCTCCGCCGGCCTTCGGCTTCTGCCGCTCTCCGATCGCCGCCACCGGCGACATCAGCGCGATCATCTTGCCGACGAGATCCCGTGAGCGCCAGAAGATCGAAAAGGCCTCGTCGAAAACCGGCTGATCCTCGTGGCGTTTGACGAAGATCGCCGAGAGCGCCGCATGGAACTCGATGCGCGAGCCGATGCCGATCGCGTCGATCGCCTCGATGGCGTCGATCACGGCTCCCGGTCCGGGCTTAAGACCGGCCCTGCGCAGAACGCGGGCAAAATGCACGATATTGTCGGCAAGCCGCCCATCACCCTTGACCGGTGGCGGCACAACGATTCCGTCACGTCCACTGGCGGGATGCGGCCCGAAGCTTTCCATCTCAGCCGGCCTTCGCCAGGAGTTCGGCTTTGACTTCCGAGAGCAGCTTCTCGCCCTCGCTGCCCTGGATGCGGGCGATGTCTTCCTGGTACTTCAAAAGCGTGCCGAGCGTATCGGCGATCGTCTCCGGATCGAGCGCCAACCGGTCGAGTTCGGTAAGCGCCGTTGCCCAGTCGATGGTCTCGGCGATGCCGGGGTTCTTGAACAGGTCGATGGTCCTGAGTTTCTGCACATAGGCGACGATCTGCCGGGAGAGCTGTTCGTTGCAGCCCTTCACCTTGCGGCGGATGATCGCCAGTTCGTCGGCAGCGGCCGGATAGTCGACCCAATGGTAGAGGCACCGGCGCTTCAGCGCGTCATGCACCTCGCGGGTGCGGTTCGACGTGACGATGACGATCGGCGGCTCGGAGGCCTTCACCGTCCCGAATTCGGGGATGGTCACCTGGAAATCCGAGAGGACTTCCAGCAGGAAAGCCTCGAAGGCCTCGTCTGTGCGGTCGAGTTCGTCGATCAGGAAAACCGGCGCGCGTCCCGGTTCGCCTTGCAGCGCCTGAAGGACCGGACGGCGGATCAGATAGCGCTCGGAAAAAATATCGCCCTCGAGCCGGGTTCGATCCGAGACGCCGGAGGCTTCAGCCATGCGGATTTCCAGCATCTGTGCCGGGTAGTTCCACTCGTAGACTGCGGAGGCCACATCGAGGCCTTCGTAGCACTGCAGGCGGATCAGCGGGCGGTCGAGCGCCTTGGCCAGCACCTTGGCGACTTCGGTCTTGCCGACACCGGCTTCCCCTTCCAGGAAAAGCGGCCGTTTCATCTTGAGCGCGAGAAATAGCACCGTCGCCAGCGGCCTGCCGGCCAGATAATCCTCAGCCGAAAGCAGATCGATTATGCCATCGATCGTCTCCGGCAGCACCTTTCCCGAGGTCTCTGCCATGTCTCCTCCCATGTTCGAGGGGAAGTCTATAGCGTGTGATAGCCCCGGTCCAGATAGATGAGCGACGGCTCACGCTGACCGAAATGCACCGCCTTCACCTCGCCGAAAAGGATCGTATGGGTATTCGTCACCTTGCGGTCGGTCACGACACAGTCGAAGGCGACGATCGCATCGACAAGCACCGGCGACCCGGTTTCCATCACCTGCCATTCAGCCTGGGCAAACCGGTCTTCGGCAGAGAGTTTGCCGAACCCTGCAAAGGCATTGGCCAGATCCTGGTGATGGGCGCCCAGCGTATTCAAGGCGAAATGCCCACTCTCGAAAAGCACGGCATTGCTCGCATTGCTGTTGTTGAGGCAGGCAAGCACCATGGGCGGGCTGTCGGACACCGAGCAGGCGGCGGTGATCGTAACCCCGCGCCGGATGCCTTGGTGCTCCGTCGTCACGATCTGCACATGCCCCGCATAATGGCTCATGGCCTCGCGATAAACGGCTGGATCCAGAACTTGCATGCTCAAACTCACGTTTCCCCCTTGGAAGCTTGCACTCAAGACACCGCAATATGGGCCGCAGCCCTTATCTTTTCCACAACACCATCACGATTTCGGTGATGCCCCGCATTGCCCGGCGTAAAGCCAGCATTTCCAATTGCCTGCGCGTTCGGCTAGGATCGTGCCATGACCCACGCACGCCCTTTCACAACCTGGCTTTCGCTCCCCGCTTTGCTCGTGCTCAGCGTGCCCGCATCGTCGGCTGCGGAGCTGAAACTTGCTGTGGTCGCCCCGACGGCCGGTAGCTTCGCCGTGCTCGGCGACCAGGTGCGCGAGGGCGCGGCGCTGGCCGCAGAAGGACTATCAATCAGCATTGTCGAGATCGACGAGCCCTGCGCGGAAGGCAGCGGCCAGGCGGTGGCCGAAGCGATCACGGCGGCAGGGGTGAAGGCAGCGGTCGGCTTTCTCTGCAGCGAAACCTTGAAGGAGGGCCTGCCCGTTCTGGCAGATGCCAACCTTCCCGCACTGACACTGTCGGTCCGCTGGAAAGGGCTGATGGAGGATGCGGTAAAGGCCGGCTGGCCGCTGTTCCGTCTCGCACCCAATGGCGATCAGGAATCCGGCAAGCTCTCTCAGGTCATCCTGCGTGATTGGCCAGGCGAACCGGTGGCTCTGCTGGAAGACGGCACGATCCGCGGCCGAGAACTGACCGAGGCGATCCGGATCACGCTCGAAGAACGCGGCCTGAAACCCGCCTTCATTGACACCTTCCGACCGGGTCAGGAGCAGCAGCTGACACTGGTCCGTCGGCTCAAGACGGCCGGCATCAGCCATGTCTTTGTCGGTGGCGATCGCAACGATGTCTCGATCATCGCCCGTGACGCCAAGGCTGAAGACCTGTCACTGACGCTTCTCGGCGGCGAAGCCATGCGGGCGGCAGATGAACCGGTTCCACTGGAAGATGGCGTGCTCGCGGTCGGTCTCGTGGAGACACCGCAGGGGCCATCGGCTCCGGCGCTGATCGGCGATTTCGAGGCGGCAGGGATAGCTCCAGAGGGCTATGTTCTGCCGGCCCATGCGGCCGTCACCATGCTCGCGGATTCCTGGGGCATCTCGTCCGCCATGGGCACACCCGTCACGGATGCACTGATCGGCACGACCTTCGAGACGGTGATCGGCCCGATCACCTTCGGTGAGGATCACGAGCTGACCGAGAACCCCTATCGCTTGCTGAAATGGCAGGACAACGCATTCGTGCCCGTGTCCGAACCATCGCAGTAACCGCGATCAGTCGCGGTAGGGCCAGAAGGCCTGGCTGAACACGCCGCCATCCACCCAGATCGTCTGGCCGGTCACAAAAGCCGATTGCGGACCGGCGAGGAAAAGGACCGGTCCTGCAATGTCTTCCGGCGTGCCGACACGACGCAGAGGCGTCACATCGCCCCAGGTCTTCGCATAATCGGGAGCCTCGGCCTGGGTGCGTGCCGTTTCGATCGCACCGGGTGCCACGCAATTGACGCGGATCTGATGCGGCCCGAGCTCGACGGCCGACACTTTGGTCAGCTGCTCGATGCCGCCCTTCGATGCAGTATAGTCGACCAGTTTCGGAAAGGCCTGCTTGTTGCAGCCGGAACCGAGATTGATGATCGACCCGCCCTTGCCCGCCTGGACCATGCGGCGCGCCACACGCTGGCTGTTGAGGAAGGTGCCCTTGAGATTGGTGCTGATGACGGCGTCCCAGCGCTCTTCGGAAAGCTCAAGCATCGAGGCCCAGGTCTGGATGCCGGCATTGTTGACGAGCACGTCCGGCACCTGTCCCGCCCAGGCGATCACCTCGTCCAGGAATGCTTCGATGTCAGCGCTGTTGGCCACCTCGCATTCCCGACCGATCGCGCGACCACCAAGCGCAGACACATCCTTCTCGACCTCCGCTGCGGCATCCGGCTGACCGAGATGGGTAAAGGCGACGTCATATCCTTCGCGCACAAAGGCCGACACCAGATGACGGCCGATGCCGGAGCTTCCGCCGGTGATGATTGCAAATTTGGCCACGACGTCCTCCCGGATGGCTATGCTTTTGCCGAGGGATGCAGCGCCGGGCAGCAATCGTCAAGGCCAGCCATGCCGATGACTGGCGTCTCATCCGAAGGCATGGTTGCCGCTCAAGGGCGCCGATGCTATGCGGACCGCCATCAACAGCTGGTGCCCGCGTCTCTCGTCCGCGACGGCATCGATCGATCCCTGGCCCGCGAGGAGCTTCCGATGACCCGCCCTCTCCTGATCTCGCCTTCCATTCTGGCTGCCGACTTCTCCCGCCTCGGAGAAGAAGTGCGCGACGTCGTCGACGCCGGCGCAGAATGGGTGCATCTCGACGTGATGGACGGCCATTTCGTCCCGAACATCTCCTTCGGCCCCGCGATCATCAAGGCGCTGCGCCCCTGGACCAAGGCCGTCTTCGACTGCCACCTGATGATCGCGCCGGCCGATCCCTATCTCGCCGCCTTCGCCGATGCCGGCTGCGACATCATCACGGTGCATGCGGAAGCCGGTCCGCACCTGCATCGCTCGCTGCAGACCATACGGGCGCTCGGCAAGAAGGCCGGCGTTTCGCTCAATCCGGCAACGCCGCTTTCGGTCCTCGAGCATGTGATGGATGATCTCGACCTGATCCTGATCATGAGCGTCAACCCGGGCTTCGGCGGCCAGAAGTACATTCCGGCGATGACGGACAAAATCGCCAAGGCGAAGGCCCTGATCGGCAACCGCCCGATCGACCTCGAGGTCGATGGCGGCGTCACCGCCGACAATGCCGCCGAAATCGCCAAGGCCGGCGCCAATGCGCTGGTTGCAGGCTCGGCAATCTTCAAGGGCAAGGGCGTTGACGACTACCGCAAGACGGTCGACAGTCTGCGCCAGGCAGCCGAGGGAGGTCGGGCTTGAAACTGCAGCTATCTGCAATCGCGCTCGCGCTTCTGACGGCCTCTGCGGCCTCAGCCGGAGACGTGGCGGAAATGCGTCCCCTGGGTTTCTCGCCTGACGGCAAGTTCTTCGCCTTCGAGCAGTTCGGCGAGCAGGATGGCTCCGGCTTCGCCTATGCCGAAATTCAGGTGATCGACACCGAAACGGACCAGTATGTTCCGGGCACGCCGGTCAGCGTTCTGATCAAGCGGGAGGAAGCCCCCATCGGTGAAGCACGACGGGAGAGCCTGAAACAGGCGAAGGCCATCCTCGATGAACGCAAAATCGGTGACGACCCCGGGCATCTGGTGGCCATGGCACCGATCGGCGAACTCGCTGGCAAAACCGATGAATTACGCTACCAGGCTTATCCGAGCTTCTATGTGTCGGAAGGAGTGTACCGCGTGAGCCTCGAACAATTCGAGGCCAAGGGCGAGGATCTCTGTGTCAACCTGAACGTCAATGTGCGCGGCTTTGCGCTCTCGATCGCCGATGATGCAAAACCCGAGGTGCGGCGCGAGGTCTACCGCGACAAATCCATTGCGAAGAGCCGCAATTGCCCGAGTGCTTACGCCGTCGGCGGTGTCGTTACCCCAGGCTACGGCTCGAACGGACCGCACATGATCATGGTCCAAGTGGCATCCCTTGGCTTCGAGGGCAACAATCTGCGCTGGCTGGCCGTCCCGGTGAAGCCCTGATGCCGCGCCGCCCGCTGCCGTCGGTGCAGTTGTGGATGGGCGGTTCGCTTGCCTGGGCTCTGGCCATGGCGGCAAGCTTTCAGCTTTCCGTCCATCTCTTCGGACGCGCGACAAGCAGTCATGACCTCGCCTTGACCCTGATCTACGCTGCCGGCGGTCTGATCGGCTGGCTCGTCGCCCTGCCCCTGATCCACGTGGTCGAAAAGCGCGGAGGGCCGCAGACCGTTCTGGCAGCCTGGCTTTTGCTGCTCGGCGTCGTCACGGTCGGTGCGATCTCCGGGATCTATGCCCTGCAATATCGAAGCTTCTATGCCCACTGGCACGCGCCATTCCCCTCGCGCATCTGGGTTTATCAGCAGATTTTCACCACGGCATCCGCCCTCTACCAGTTTGCCGTGCTCGGGCTGCGCCACCTGCTGCCGGCCGGGTTGGCCATGCTTCTGGTGCTCAGCATGGTGATGGCCCGCCGCAGCCGTTGAGCTTGCCGCCCCACTTTGCTAAGGGGGGCCAGCATTTTCCCATGTCCAACGAAAGACGAGCCCGATGATCCCGCGTTACTCCCGGCCGGAAATGGTCGCCATCTGGTCCCCCGAAACCAAGTTCCGCATCTGGTTCGAGATCGAGGCGTATGCCTGCGACGCGCTCGCTGACCTCGGCGTGATCCCACAGGAATCCGCACGCACCATCTGGGAAAAGGGTGGTCCGGCCGAATTCGACGTCGCCCGCATCGACGAGATCGAGGCCGTCACCAAGCACGACGTCATCGCCTTCCTGACGCATCTCGCCGAGTTCATTGGCCCGGATAGCCGCTTCGTGCACCAGGGCATGACCTCGTCGGACGTGCTCGACACGACCCTCAACATTCAGCTGGTCCGCGCCGCCGACATCCTGATCGCCGACATGGACCGTGTTCTGGCAGCCCTCAAGGCCCGCGCCTTCGAGCACAAGGACACGGTCCGCATCGGTCGCAGCCACGGCATCCATGCCGAGCCGACGACCATGGGCCTGACCTTCGCCCGCTTCTATGCCGAAATGGCCCGCAACCGTGACCGTCTGGTCAATGCCCGTGCGGAAGTCGCGACCGGCGCGATCTCCGGCGCCGTCGGCACCTTCGCCAATATCGACCCGCGCGTCGAAGAACATGTCTGCGCCAAGCTCGGCCTCGTGCCGGAGCCGATCTCGACCCAGGTCATCCCGCGCGACCGCCATGCGATGTTCTTCGCCACGCTTGGCGTCATCGCGTCCTCGATCGAGAACGTCGCGATCGAAATCCGCCACATGCAGCGCACGGAAGTACTCGAAGCCGAAGAGTTCTTCTCGCCGGGCCAGAAGGGCTCGTCCGCCATGCCGCACAAGCGCAACCCGGTTCTGACCGAGAACCTGACAGGCCTCGCCCGCCTCGTGCGCATGTCGGTCGTTCCGGCGATGGAGAACGTCGCCCTCTGGCACGAGCGTGACATCAGCCATTCGAGCGTCGAGCGCGCCATCGGCCCCGATACCACGATCACCCTTGATTTTGCGCTCAACCGTCTGGCCGGCGTCATCGAAAAGCTCGTGATATACCCCGAGAACATGTTGAAGAACATGAACAAGTTCAAGGGCCTGGTGATGAGCCAGCGCGTTCTGCTGGCGCTCACGCAAGCCGGCGTTTCGCGCGAGGACAGCTACCGGCTCGTCCAGCGCAACGCGATGAAGGTGTGGGAAAAAGGCGCCGACTTCCTCGAGGAACTTCTGGGTGATGAAGAGGTGCGCGCAGCGCTTTCGGAAGAAGACATTCGCGAAAAGTTCGACCTCGGCTACCATACCAAGCATGTCGACACGATCTTTGCCCGCGTCTTCGGCTGATACCCGGCGAACGGACATGGGACACAACGAGACGGGCGCGGAGACATTCGCGCCCGTTTTGATTGGGGAGGAGTGAAGCATGGCGCGCCTGTCACGCCTCTTTCTTTCGACAACCGCTATCCTTGCCATTTCGGGCATTTTGCTGCTGAGCGGCGACCGATACGACTGGATGCCGGGGCTTGATCCGACCATCGACCCCTCCGGGATCGAGACTGATGGCAGCCGCGCGCTGGTTCGCACGCTACTGCTTGCGGCCGCGCTGGCTGCATCTGCGATGATGGCCTTGATCACCAACGCGCGAACGAGAGGCGAGCGCCTGCTGCCTCTCGTCTTATCCTTGGCGGCGCTCGCCGCCTATGCCGTCGGCGGCGCATGAGGGTCGAGCATCAGACCACCAGCCGGCGATAGAAGTGCCAGGTCGCATGGCCAAGTACCGGCACGATGATCACGAGCCCGACCATCAGCGTCGCCATCCCGATCGCCAGCAGTCCAGCGACCATCAGGCCCCAGACGGCGACCGGCACCGGATTGGCAAGGCTTGCCCTGACCGACGTCGAAACCGCCGAGGCAGCGCCGCAATCGCGGTCCAGCAACATCGGAAAGGCGACGATGCTGATCACAAGCGCGATCAGCGCAAGAACAAAGCCGAAGCCATTGCTCCAGAACAGGAAGGCCAGGGCATTCGGATGGTCGAGAATGCCGCCCGCGAAGGCAAAGAGGCCCGGCGACGGATAGTCACCGATCAGCGAGAGATAGAGCCCGCGCGACACCACCAGCCAGACCATGAACAGCGTCAGCAGGTAGAGGCTCATCATCAGAAGCGCAGGCAATGATGGCGACTTGAAGAGGCTGAGCACGTCGGACCAGTTGGCAGGCTGGCCGAGTTCGCGGCGACGGCTGATTTCCATCAGCCCGAGCGCCAGAAGCGGGCCGACAAGCGCGAAGCCGGCCAGCAGCGGATAAACCATCGGCAGCAGTTCGACGCCTGAACTCCAACCGATCATGATTGCGCCGGCAATCGGATAAATCAGCGCCACGAAGGCATAGTGGGAAGGCTTTTCACGAAAATCCTCATAACCTTCACGCAGTGCTGCAAAGACATCGGACACGGCGATCTGCCGTACCGTAGGCCTGACAATCGTGCCGGTCGCACCGGTCATCACATGAAATGTCGACATTCTCACTTCCTCCTCGAGCAACAGGGTCTGTAAGCTGCAAAGTGAAATGCGTGGGCGGCGTCGGGGCCGGAGCGGTCGCGACAACGCGCCGTAAACAGGGACATCGCATACTTCAAGAAACATGCGACGCACTTTGTCCTGAGCTAATTAGTGTATCAGCTAACACTTGCCATGTCCTGCGCAACTTGCGCACGAAGCCGTGACAGCCCCGGCGGATCGGCAGTGCCGCTGCCGGGGCCGGACCGTCAACGGCAGGTATAGCGGCCCTCGCCGTCGGCGGCCGGATCGGCGCCCGCACGCGTCACGGAAGGATAGGGGCAATAAAGGAAGCGCGTGCCCTCGAGCGAAGCCGCTTCCGTATTGTCTTCCGTTATTCCTGCCGCCACGCCCGAAGGCGCCTTACCCTGCTCGACCCAGTCGACGAGCGGCGTGAAGAAATCGAAGTCGTTGAAGCTCGGACCACTCGCCCCATGCGGCATTCCCGGGATGCGGTAGAGCTTCACGAAATCCGACGCCTTGCCATCATGGTTGGCATCGAGCTTCTTGTACCAATTGACCGTATCGACGACCGAGAAAACCGGGTCGGAATTGCCGTGGAAGACGAGCATCTTGTGGCCCGCCTCCCGGAAGGCGTCGAGCCGGGGATTATCGGCACCGGGCGGCACCATGAAGTCCATGGCCAACTCGGTAAAGGTGCCATCGGTCGCCGCGATCCTCGCACCGTCGCGCGCAACGTCGAAGTCGCGCAGGAAAGCGATCAGCTCGTCCGGAGTGCCGCCCACTTCCGTCGGCGGTGTCGTGAAGACCTGGGCCAGGGAGGCTGCCCCCATCACCCCGATGATCGGCCTCTTGGCCCAGGGTTCGATCGGGCTCTCGAGCTTCCATGTACGCCAGTTGGACGAGGCGATCCCGGTATCGAAGATCCAACGGGTGTAGAGCGCCCTGCCCTCCACATCCTTGGGCCCGGCAACGGATGTCTTGAGCGCTTCGATCTGCTCCGGACGAAGGCAGCCTGTATCGGCCGCGCTCGCGCAGGCAAGGGTCTCGATCTTGAAAGTCGCTTCACAAGCGTCGGCATCAGCGACGATGCCGTCCGGAACACCGTCGAGACTGTCGCAGGCGGCCAGCACACCATCCGCCACGGTCTTGAGGTCATCGCGACTGAAAGCCTTCGCAATATCGGGATCGACGGTCGACCAGGCCTGGATGTCGAGCGCGTGCTGGATCGCCGCCTTCGGAAGGTTGAAA
This sequence comes from Rhizobium sp. R86522, assembly GCF_042466255.1. Lineage (NCBI taxonomy): Bacteria > Pseudomonadati > Pseudomonadota > Alphaproteobacteria > Hyphomicrobiales > Rhizobiaceae > Rhizobium > Rhizobium sp. R86522. Next base: position 1,397,609 of record NZ_JAXHBX010000001.1, on the reverse strand, counting down.
CCGGGATAACCGACCAGCAATCCGTCGAAGACCTCGGGCATCCGCTCAGCCGCCATCATGCCGTGCCGGCCGCCATTGGAGCTGCCAATCCCATAGCGATAGGCGATCGGCTTGCCGTAATGCTTCTCGACGATCTGCTCGGCGATCGGCTGCAGGGTCGCGACGGCGCCGTAGCCATAATCACGGCGCGCCTGCGGATCAAAGCCGAAGGCCGCTCCGCCGGCCAGACCCCGGTCCGGATTGGCCTTGCCGTCATGACCGGCATCGCTCGAAACAACGGCGTAACCCCGCGCAAGCGCCGTGTCACTCTTGCGACCTCCGAGGAGAGGACCAAGCGCCGGAACGACAGCGCCGTCATTCCCGCCATTGAACTGGTGAACGAAACGCTCGTTCCATTCGACCGGCAGCCGCAACTCGAAGCGGATCGCATAGGCCTTGCCATCGATCCCCTGCCTGTCGGGCGTCTTGCCCCTGATCAGGCAATGGGCGACGGAAACCTCCTCACTCGGAAGCGTTTCGACAGCCTCGGTGATTGTTACGTCGGCGGGCGTGTTCTCTGTTTTGGCGAGGTCGGCGCAAGTGATAGCAGCGCGCGCGGCAGACGGATCAAGGCCGAGCAGCAGCAGTGCCGCCGCCGTCAAATGGACGTGCTTCATGAAATTCCTCCCGATAACAGCCCCGATCGATCTCCTCCCGATCCGGGCAAGATCTGATCGTAACACCGCCCACAAGATCGAACTAGTATGTGTTGCGTATTATTTTTATCGAGCCTTCGAGGAGGCATAATCTTGACGAGGACCATGCGGGACAGCAGATAGGGGCCATGAAAGTTTCAGACGCAGAAATCCTGATCGTTCCCGGCTACACCAATTCCGGCCCCGACCACTGGCAAACCCGGTGGGAGGGCAAGCTATCGACGGCGCGGCGCGTGGAACAGGCGGAATGGTCAAAGCCCGTGCGCGAAGACTGGGTCGCCCGCGTGGCCGAAGAGGTCAACGCGGCCACCAAGCCGGTCGTACTCGTCGGGCATTCGCTTGGCGTGCCCGCGATCGTGCATGCGATCCCGGAGATGAAGAACAAGGTCGCCGGCGCCTTTCTCGTCGCCGCGCCCGACGTTTCCAATCCCGAGATCCGGCCCAAGCACCTGATGACTTTCGGGCCCTATCCGCGCCTGACCCTGCCCTTTCCATCGCTCTTGATCGCGAGCCGGAATGATCCCTTCGGCGAATATGCCCATGCAGAGGATATCGCCAATGCCTGGGGCTCGTTCCTGATCGATGCAGGCGAATCGGGTCACATAAACGCCGAATCCGGGCACGGACCATGGCCGGAAGGCACGATGGTCTTCGCGCAGTTCATCGGCCGCCTGCAGGCCTGAGTTCGAGAGCAAGCGTCCAATCCGAAGAGATGCAAACGTTGGGTTAATCCTGGCATCTTCAGGACCAGTTTAAGCCCTTCTTAAGCGGGTACTCATAAACTCCTTGCAATCATGTGAAGCGAGGAGCCTGATTTTGCGCCCACACGCGGCCTCTCCCTCTACTCCCGGCGCGGATGGTATCGACATCGCCTGCCTTCCCTTCCCGGCGGCCTGGCTCGATCCCGACGGCATAATCCGGACGATGAACAAGGCTCTGGGCGCGGCCCTCGGGGAGGCCGTTGCGCCCGGCGACAATCTCGCCAGACACCTGCAGGGCGCCGACGCCGCCAAATTGCTGCTGGCCCTTGGCCGGCGGATGGACGGGGCTCCGTCGACACTGGAAATTTCGACGCCGGGCGGCGACGCCCGACATTTCATCGTCACGCTGGCAAGCCAAGCCTCAGCAGACTCCAGGGTCGGTTCCGTGCTGCTCCAGATGACGGACGTGACAGCCCTTCGCCGACAGTTGCATGAGGTGCAAGAGCGCGAAAGCCGCTGGAACCACGCGCTGGTCGGCTCGATCTTGGGTGTCTGGGATCAACGCAGTTCGGGCGAACTCTATTACTCCGACGTCTGGCGCAAGATCCGGGGACTGGGACCGCACGACACTTTCCCGCCAACGATGGAGGAATGGCTGGAACTCGTGCATCCTCAGGATCGTGAGCGCGTCGTGCATTGCATCGAACGGCAAAACGCGGGCGACCCGGATTACAGCGTCTTCCAGTACCGGGAACTCCATCGGGACGGTCACTATGTCTGGATCGAGTGCCGTGGCGCCTGCGTAGAGCGCGACGAAAACGACAAGCCCGCCCGCATCATCGGCACCGACACCGATATCAGCGCCCGCAAGCAGCAGGAAGAATGGCTGGAGGGGCTCTCCCGCCGCCTGAAGCTCGCAATCGACATCTCGGGTATCGGCATCTTCGAAACGGATTTCGACGCCGGCACCAGCGAATGGGACGAAGGGATGCGCCGCATCTTCGAGGTCGAAAACGATTGCGAAGTCCAGATCGGCGGTTTCTGGGAGAGCAAGCTTCATCCGGAAGACCGTGCCCGGACGCTGGCTTACGTCGCGACAAAGATTGCCGAACTGAAACCGTTCACTGACAATTACCGGATCATCGCCCGGGACAGCAGCACACGCTATATCCGCTCAAACAGCCTCCCCTTCGTGGACCACGACGGCCGGCTGAAGATGATCGGCGTGAACTGGGACGTGACCGAGGATCAGCGCCTCAGACAGGAACTAGAGCAGCAGAAGATGCTCGCCGAAGCACGCAATGCGGAGCTTGAGCGGACAAGACTGGAGGCCGAGCAGTCGGCCCTGCACGACTACCTCACGGGATTGCCGAACCGGCGCTACCTCGAGGAAAAGCTCGAAGAATGGCGCGCCGGCAAGGGCACGCTCGGATCAGGCATCGCGATCCTGCACATCGACCTCGACCGCTTCAAGCAGATCAACGACACGCTCGGTCACGGCGCCGGCGACGCCATGCTGATGCTGGCGGCCCGCATCCTGCGCGAAAACATCCGGATCACCGACTTTGCCGCGCGAATCGGGGGAGACGAGTTCGTCGTTCTCCTTGACCACGACGGCGCAACACCCACTCTCATCGCCATCGCCAACCGCATCATAGCCCAGATGCGGCAACCGGCCTGGTACAATGGCCACGAATGCCGATTTGGCGCAAGCATCGGTATCGCGCATACCCTGACCCGCGACATCGACCCGAAGCAATTGCTGCAGAATGCAGATATTGCGCTCTACAAGGCAAAAAATCTCGGTCGCAACCGCTACGAATTCTATGTCCAGGCAAGCCGAACCTTGATCGCCGATACCAACCGTCTCTCCAGCGAACTGCTGCGGGCGCTGGAGAACGATGAGATTTTCCCCCACTACCAGCTGCAGTTCGACGCACGCACGCGGGCCGTTGCCGGGGCGGAGTGCCTCGCACGCTGGCGCCACCCAACCCGTGGCATCCTCGGCCCCGACAAGTTCCTTCCGATTGCTGAAGAGTATGGCATCCTCGCCCAGATCGACGGCCTGATCCTTGAAAAGGCGCTTCGCGACCTGGACGCCTGGCGCCAGGAGGGCATCGCTCCACCGAAGATCTCCGTGAACGTCTCCGCCCGCCGGCTGACGGACCCCGACCTGGCACGTGGCCTCGCCGATCTCGACATCAAGCCGGGCACGGTGTCGTTCGAACTTCTGGAAAGCGTCTTCCTCGACCGTCAGGACTCCGCTGTCATGAGCAACCTCGACATGCTGCGGCGCCTGGCGATAGACATCGAGATCGACGATTTCGGCACCGGACATGCATCGATCGTCGGGCTTTTGAACCTCAAACCGACCACACTGAAGATCGATCGACAATTGATCGAGGACGTGCCCGACAGCCAGGAGCAGCGCATCCTGGTCAAGTCGATCATCCAGATCGCGCGCTCACTCGGCATCAAGGTGACGGCAGAAGGGGTGGAGACCGAGGAGCATGCCCGCATCCTCGCCCGGCTCGGCTGCGATATCCTGCAGGGCTACGGCCTTGCCTGGCCGGCCAGCTTCAGTGATGTCTCCGAACGGCTCAGAAACAGAAAATCCGCCCAAGGCTGAGCCCGGGCGGATTGTCGTTGCAGTCGCGGATCGTTTGATCAGCTGTTCTGGATCTGGTCGATGGCCTGACCGAGGAACTCGACCATTTTCGTGCGCAGCTCTTCGTCGGTGATCGACACGCCACCGGCAGTCAGATCACCCATGACCTTGCGGATCACGTCCTCGTCGCCAGCCTCTTCGAAATCGGCAGCGATGACTTCCTTCGCATAGGCGTCCGGATCGGCCTTGCCGAGCAGGCCGGCGGCCCACAGACCCACCAGCTTGTTACGGCGGGCTTCTGCCTTGAAGCGAAGCTCCTGGTCGTGTGCAAACTTGTTTTCGAAGGCCTTTTCGCGATCACTGATGCCGCTCATATCGATCTCCCATTTTGTGCCGCCATCGTGCGGTTTCGTTTCCCCATTAATCAAAAGGGAGTACAAAGTGCAATGCAAACTTCCGCAGAGTCCGGATGAGTCGTTGGCAGCGCGACGTTTTGGCAGGAAGGGGTGATCTGCGCATTGTGAAAACCGAGGTTTTCCGTTAAGGGACCGCTTCAAAGACCGATCCACTGCATCCGCGCCAGGCGCGCCGGGATGCCAACAATAGAGAAAACCACCCATGAACCGTCGCCGCCGCGTTTACGAGGGCAAGGCAAAGATCCTCTATGAAGGTCCCGAGCCCGGCACGCTGATCCAGTTCTTCAAGGACGATGCAACGGCATTCAACAAGAAGAAGCATGAAGTCATCGACGGGAAAGGCGTTCTAAACAACCGCATCTCCGAATACGTCTTCACGCATTTGAACAAGATTGGCATCCCGACCCATTTCATCCGCCGCATGAACATGCGCGAGCAGCTGATCAAGGAAGTCGAGATCATCCCGCTCGAGATCGTTGTGCGCAATGTCGCCGCCGGCTCGCTCTCAACCCGCCTCGGCATCGAGGAAGGCATCGTGCTGCCGCGCTCGATCATCGAGTTCTATTACAAGTCGGACGCGCTCGGTGACCCCATGGTCTCCGAAGAGCACATCACGGCATTTGGCTGGGCGAACCCTGCAGAGCTCGACGACATCATGGCGCTCGCCATCCGCGTCAACGACTTCCTCTCAGGCCTCTTCCTCGGCATCGGCATCCAGCTCGTCGACTTCAAGATCGAATGCGGCCGCCTCTATGAAGGCGATATGATGCGCATCATCCTGGCGGACGAGATCTCGCCGGACAGCTGCCGTCTGTGGGACATCGAGACCCGCGAGAAGCTCGACAAGGACCGCTTCCGCCAGGATCTGGGTGGGCTGCTTGAAGCCTATCAGGAAGTCGCCCGTCGTCTCGGCATCATGAATGAAAACGAACCGGTGCGCGGCACTGGCCCGGTTCTCGTCAAGTAAGCTTTGGAGAAGAGATCAGTGATCAAGGCACGCGTCACCGTAACCCTGAAAAACGGCGTACTTGACCCTCAGGGCAAGGCCATCGAAGGCGCGCTCGGCGCGCTCGGCTTTGACGGCGTTGGCCAGATCCGCCAGGGCAAGGTCTTCGATCTCGAGCTTGCAGGCGAAGACAAGGCCAAGGCTGAAAGCGACCTGAAGGCGATGTGCGAGAAGCTCCTCGCCAACACGGTCATCGAGAACTATACTATCTCCATCGCCTGAGGGTTGTAGGAGATGCGCGATGGCTGAAGTCACCAGCGAATTGATGTTCGAGCTTCTGAAGAAGCTCCATCAGAGATTTGACAAGGTGGACTTTGCCATCAGCGAGTTGCGCGCGGATAATCAGACAATGCGCGCGCAACTGCATGCGCTGCAGGGCGACGTCAACAACCTGCGCGCAACCGTCGGACACTTCGAAAGCCGGTTAGACCGGATCGACAATCGTCTGGAACTGCGCGAGTTCCAGGAAGCCCAAGCAAGGTTCGAGCCACAGCCATGAAATCAGCCGTCGTCCAGCTCCCAGGCCTCAACCGTGACCGCGACATGATCGCGGCCCTCACCAAGATCTCCGGCCAAGCGCCGGTGACGATCTGGCAGACCGAGACCGAGATCCCGGATGTCGACCTGATCGTGATCCCCGGCGGCTTCTCCTACGGCGACTATCTGCGCTGCGGCGCGATCGCCGCCCGAATGCCTGTCATGCAGGCGATCAAGGAAAAGGCAGAACAGGGCGTCAAGGTCATCGGCGTCTGCAACGGCTTCCAGATCCTCGTCGAAGCAGGCATGCTGCCGGGCGCACTGATGCGCAACACCTCGCTGAAGTTCGTCTGCAAGGAAATCAAGCTCGAGGTCGTCAACGCCGATACCGACTTTACCCGCGCCTATGCCAAGGGCCAGATCATTCGCTGCCCGGTCGCACACCACGACGGCAACTATATCGCAGACGCAGAGACGCTGAAGACAATCGAGGGCAATGGCCAGGTCGTCTTCCGCTATGCCGACGGCACCAATCCGAACGGCTCGATGAACGACATTGCCGGCGTGATCAACGCGAAGGGCAACGTGCTCGGCATGATGCCGCATCCGGAAAACCTGATCGAAGCTGCCCACGGCGGCAACGATGGCCGCGGCATCTTCGCCTCGGCGCTGGACGTCATCGCGGCCTGAAGTAAGCTTCGCTTAACCACGGACGTTTAAGGGAAGGCGGCCATCAGCCGAAAGATCGCCCATGCGCCGCCTCGCCTTCTCCGCCATTCTCGTTGCAGCAGCCGGCCTTTCCGCCTGCAAGCCGGAGGCACCGCGCCCGCCGGCAGCCGGTCAATCGGCACTCGACATCATGGAAAAAGTCGCTGTCGCTGCGAACCGCTGCTGGTTCAAGTCCGGAGACGCCGCGTTCAAGACCTACCAGCTTTCCCCTGAACTCAGCTCTTTCTCCGGTCGTCCACGGATCCTCCTGGTGCGCAAGGGATCACGCGACGACCGCCCCGTGCTGGTGGTTCAGGCGGAAGGAAAGCCCCCTCGCCTTGACGCATTCGGCCCACTCCTGAACGAGGATGTCGCGCCGCGGATTCGCCAGGACGTCGTTCGATGGGCCAACGGCAGGAATGACTGCTGATCACATGGGCGGCTGAAAACACCGATCGATCAAAAGCAGCCGCGACTTCCTGATTTCCCGCTCGGCCATATCAGGCGACAGTCCGACATCGCGCAATTGCTCTTCCGTCAATTGCGAAAGCTGCACACGCGTCTTCCGCACCCGCCACCACAGCTTGAGCATTCTGGCAAGACTGCTCAATGGCGACGACGCCTCGTTGCGGATCGGCAAAGCGATCTTTTGACGGGAGTCGCTCGACGGCATTGTATCTATTGTCACCATGGCGGCAAATCCTGGTTTTTCTCTTCTAGGAATTCTCTATGAATTGACTGGAAGAGGGTGACAATCTATAGAATTGTCCTCATGACAAATTGGCTCCCCTCACTCGATACCGGCACTGGTCCGCTTTACATACGCATTGCGGATGATGCGGAAAGCGCCATAAAATCAGGCACCCTCCCCCATGGAGCGAAGCTGCCGCCGCAGCGCGATCTCGCCTATGATGTTGGGGTGACAATAGGGACAATCTCGCGCGCCTACGCTTTGCTTCGAGAGCGCGGACTGGTGACCGGCGAGGTTGGCCGCGGCACCTATGTCCAGGCGAGCAGCGGCGGCAACGAGCTTTCGGCCCGCGACCCGGTGACGATCAATTATGGGGGCACCCGGGCGATGGTTCCGCCGCCGGGCAAACTGCGCTTCGACACCACGGCGGCGATAGACGTCGGTCAGGCCGAGACGGTCGGCCGGATCATGGCGGAGATCGCCACGGCCCATCCGGGCGAGATTTCGAGCTATACCCGCACACTCTCTCCCGATTGGCTGGAGGCGGGTCGGCAATGGCTCGCTTCGGGTAGCTGGCAGCCGGAGGCCGAGCAGGTCCTGCCGCAGCTTGGCGTGCATGCCGGCATCAACGCCGTTGTCGCCGCAGTCAGCGGCGCCGGTGACCGGATCGTTTGCGAGCACCTCACCTATTCGCAGGTGTCGCGCAGCGCCAACCTCATGGGCCGCCAGATCGCGCTGGTCGATTCGGATCAGGACGGCATTCTTCCCGGGGATTTCGAACGCGTCTGCGCCCGCGAACACCCCAAGGCAGCCTTCATCATGTCGTCGGGCCAGAACCCGACGCTCGCCTGCCTGCCGCTCTCCCGCCGTAAGGACATCGTCGACATCGCCCGCAAGTACAATGTCTGGCTGATCGAGGATTATCTCTATGGTGGCATGATCGCAGACGAGATCCCGCTTTTGGCGGAACTGGCACCGGACCGGACATTCCTGCTCAACGGCTTGTCGAAATGCGTGGCGGCCGGCGTGCGCGGCGGCTGGGTGGCCTGTCCGCCGCATATGAGCCAGCGCGTGCGCGTGACCCAGAAGATGGTAAGCGGCGGTCTGCCTTTTCTGCTCGCCGAACTCTCGGCCCGGCTGGTGCTGTCGGGTGCCGCCGCCGAAATACGCGGCAAGGTGCTCGCCGAGATCGGCGAACGGGAGACAGTGGTCCGCGAGCTTTTTGCCGGCAAGGATTTCCGCTCCCATCCGCGCCTGCCCTTCTTCTGGCTGAAGCTTCCCGAACCCTGGATGTCCGGCACATTCAAGCAGGCCGTGCTCGATGCCGATGTTCTGATCGACGATGAGGACGAGTTCAAGCCAGCCCGCTCTTCGCGGGTCTATCACCATGTCCGCGTTGGCTTCAGCGAGGGCCGGGATCGCACCATATCGATCGAAGGCCTCAAGACGGTCCGCCGCATCCTCGACCAGTCGCCGCTTGGCACCAGCGCCATCGTCTGATCCATCGGGAAAGCTCCAGACGTAAGGCGCCGAAACCGGCAGGAAAGGCTTGATTGCGCGCATTTTTCAAGTGCGCCGGGCGCAGGCTTGGGTTATAGCCTGCCTCGAAACCGATCTCCCACCGATCTCCCGTTGCCCTGAGAGCCAGATGACCGTTTCCAACTCCCGTCCCATCACCGCAGAATTGATCGCAAGCCACGGCCTGAAGCCGGACGAATACGATCGCATCCTGAACCTGATCGGGCGCGAGCCGACCTTCACCGAGCTCGGCATCTTCTCGGCGATGTGGAACGAGCACTGCTCCTACAAGTCTTCCAAGAAGTGGCTGAAGACGCTGCCGACCAAGGGGCCGCGCGTCATCCAGGGTCCGGGCGAAAACGCCGGTGTCGTCGACATCGATGACGGCGACGTCGTCGTCTTCAAGATGGAGAGCCACAACCACCCTTCCTACATCGAGCCCTATCAGGGCGCGGCAACCGGCGTTGGCGGCATCCTGCGCGACGTCTTCACCATGGGCGCCCGTCCGGTCGCCGCCATGAACGCGCTGCGCTTCGGCGCGCCGGATCATCCGAAGACCAAACATCTGGTGGCCGGCGTCGTGGCCGGTGTCGGCGGTTACGGCAACTCCTTCGGCGTGCCGACGGTTGGCGGCGAAGTCGAATTCGACGCCCGCTACAACGGCAACATCCTGGTGAACGCTTTCGCAGCCGGCCTGGCCAAGGCAGACGGCATCTTCCTCTCGGAAGCCAAGGGCGTCGGCCTGCCGGTGGTCTATCTCGGTGCAAAGACCGGCCGCGACGGCGTCGGTGGTGCGACCATGGCATCGGCCGAGTTCGACGAGTCGATCGAAGAAAAGCGCCCGACCGTGCAGGTCGGCGACCCCTTCACCGAGAAGTGCCTGCTCGAAGCCTGCCTTGAGCTGATGAAGACTGGCGCCGTCATCGCCATCCAGGACATGGGTGCGGCCGGCCTGACCTGCTCGGCTGTCGAAATGGGCGCCAAGGGCGACCTCGGCATCGAGCTGCATCTCGACAAGGTGCCGGTGCGCGAAGAGCGCATGACGGCCTATGAAATGATGCTGTCGGAAAGCCAGGAGCGCATGCTCATGGTACTCGAACCCTCCAAGGAAGAAGTCGCCAAGGCGATCTTCGTCAAATGGGGCCTCGATTTCGCGATCGTCGGCTACACCACCGACGACCTGCGCTTCCGCGTTCTGCACCAGGGCGAGGAAGTCGCAAACCTGCCGATCAAGGAACTGGGCGACGAAGCCCCGGAGTACGACCGTCCGTGGATCGAGCCGAAGACGCCTGCCCCGCTTGCCGAAAACGACACCCCGGCCGGCGACGTCGCAGACGCCCTGCTGAAGCTCGTCGGTTCGGCCAACAACTCCTCGCGCCGCTGGGTCTACGAACAGTATGACACGCTGATCCAGGGCAATTCGCTTCAGCTGCCGGGCGGCGACGCTGGCGTCATCCGCGTCGAAGGCCATGCCTCCAAGGCGCTCGCCTTCTCCTCGGACGTTACCCCGCGCTACGTCGAGGCGGATCCTTTCGAAGGCGGCAAGCAGGCGGTTGCCGAATGCTGGCGCAACATCACCGCGACCGGCGCCCTCCCGCTCGCCGCGACCGACAACCTGAACTTCGGCAATCCCGAGCGCCCCGAGATCATGGGTCAGCTCGTATTCGCCATCAAGGGCATTGGCGAGGCCTGCCTCGCCCTCGACTTCCCGATCGTGTCGGGCAATGTCTCGCTTTACAATGAGACCAACGGCCAGGGCATCCTGCCGACCCCGACCATTGCCGGCGTTGGCCTGATGAAGGACTGGAAGAAGATGGCCCGCATCCGCTTTGCCGCTCAGGGCGAGGCGATCCTGCTGGCCGGCGCTCCGTCCGGCTGGGGCTCGCATCTCGGCCAGTCCGTCTATCTGCGCGACATCCATGGCCGCACCGATGGCCCTGCCCCGCATGTCGATCTCGCGCATGAAAAGAAGGTCGGCGATTTCGTCCGCGGCCTGATCCAGGACGGCCTTGCGACCGCCGTTCACGATTGCTCGTCGGGCGGCCTTGGCCTGGCCGTAGCCGAAATGGCCATGGCCTCCGGCATCGGCGCGCATATCAACGCCTTGAACGATGCGAACCCGATCGCCGTCTTCTATGGCGAAGACCAGGGCCGCTATGTCCTGACCGTCACCGAAGCCAATGTCGACCAGGTCCAGGTCCGCGCCGAAGCCGCGGGCGTCTTCTGCCCCTGGATCGGCCGCACCGGCGGTTCGAACGTCGTGCTCGGCGATGCCAAGCCTGTCGCGGTCGAGGACCTCAAGACGGCCCACGAAGCCTGGTTCCCGGCGCTTATGGACGGCGAACTGGCCTGAAGCCTGCGATCACATGCCTGTGGAGCATGGGGTAGGCGCTGCCTGCCCCATTGAATCGCTTCTGCGAATGCACGATAGTTCTCGCATAGCTGATTTGCATGAGGGATCCATTACATGCCGATGAAACCAGGCGACATCGAAGACATGATCAAGGCCGGCATTCCGGGAGCGAAGGTCGTTATCCGTGACCTCGCGGGAGACGGCGATCACTATGCCGCCGAGGTCGTCGCCGAAGCCTTCCGGGGCAAGAGCCGCGTCCAGCAGCACCAGATGGTCTACGACGCCTTGAAGGGCAATATGGGCGGCGTGCTGCATGCGCTGGCATTGCAGACGAGCATCCCTGATTGATTTAAGCCGACCCGATCGAGACACTGCCAAAGGCCTGCCCTATCAGTGGCGGGCCTTTTTATATTGCGAAGGCTTCGAGTTTCGGGGGCTTTGCCGATTCCAGCGCTTCGAACGAACGCGCCGGCAACGGTCCCGCCGTCATCAGCGTGAAGTCGAAACCGCTCGGCTGATCCGGTCCCAGCACATATTGCCGGTGCATTCTCAAGAAGTCGCGGCGGTTCTTCTGATAGCGCTCCGCAGAGAGCGCATGCTTGAATCGGATAAAGACAAGCTTGGGCTGCGGCGCGTTTGAATGTCCCGACAGCGCAACGGTGTGGCATTTATAGAGATGGATCGGGTCCGTGAGACACTGGATATCGAACCAGTCGACGGATGGATGGCGCGCGAGCGCGCCGATCCGTTGCCTGAGGACGGACGCAGACGACAGAAGGCTGCACTGCAGGGCGGCACCGCCCAGGGTAACGAAGACGAGCCGTCGCCCTTGGAGCGCGCCTGGAGACCTTTCGAGAAGCCGGGCCACGACGGAGATGGCGAAATTCGCGCCCATGCTATGGGATGTAACAAGAATTTCGTCGGCTGGGCCTTCCAAGGCAGAAGCCGCCTCGTCTGCTGCCCGTTCGATGAAGGCATCGATCTCTCGGCGATTTTCCGCGACCGCCACGGCGAGGCGCCAGTCTGCAAGCAGATGCAGGACGTGGTACCGGTCCGAAAACGGAATGACCCCGTGGCGGAAGACGAGATAGCCGGCAGGAAGTGCCAGCAGGAACCACCAGGCGGAGAGCTCGAAGGTAGAGGGAATGGCCGCGATGTTCACCGCAAGCGCGAGGCCCGCGGCCACGAACAGGAAGGGGAAGAGAAAGAACAGACCAAAGCGCCAGGCGTTGCGAAAATAGCGCCAGGCACCGCCCTGCCGCACCACGTCAAAGCCCGCCTTGAAGCCTTTCGCAATCTGCATCCAGAGCGGCTCTGACCGCATGGCAGAAATCAGGGCATTATGGTCGAAAACATGGATCTGCGACCGGACCGCATAACCGTCCCCAAGGGCATTCACCGCGAAATGCGCACCCTGCCCGTCAACCAAGAGGTCACCGACCTCAAACCGCGCCGGCCAGACGGCCGAGGCTTGCGCTGCAGAACGCTTGTAGCGCTGACGATGGGCTTCGGCGTCGAGGGGTTCGAAGCCCGGGAAATGCAGCACGATGCGGCTTTGGATCATTGAGACGGTCACTTGATAGACGGCTCGCCGCCGCAGGTGGCGCTTGCTAGACGAGAATTGCGCTGATTTAAAGAGCAGAGGGAACAAAAACCCTCTCAATTCGAGGGCATGGGGGAGGAAAGATGGCGGATCTGATCGGCAACATCGTCAAGGACGTCGTAGAGGGCGTGCTGAAGGAAATACTCAAGAAGTCGACCCGCAAGGGCACCACGCGCAGGCGCAAGCGCCAGACCCGCTCCGCGACCACGGGCCGTTATGTCCGCAAGACGACGAAACGTGTCAAAGCCCCTCCCCGCAAACAAGTGAGCCGTCGCCGCACGGCTGCCAAGCGTAGCCGCCAGCGCAGCCGTTAATTCCGGCGCTGTCGCAAAGTCGCCACTGGCAAAAGTAAAACCGTGTTGCTATTTCTACGACAGATCGAAGCTGCCGCCTTGAACGGCATGTGAAAAGGAAGAATGCTATGAGCGCCCACGAATTCATCGACAACGAAGTCAAGACCAACGATGTCGTCCTGTTCATGAAGGGCAGCCCGCAGTTTCCGCAGTGTGGTTTCTCCGGTCAGGTTGTTCAGATTCTTGACTACCTCGGCGTGGACTACAAGGGCGTGAACGTGCTGGCCGACATGGAAATCCGCGAAGGAATCAAGCAGTATTCCAACTGGCCGACGATCCCGCAGCTCTACATCAAGGGTGAGTTTGTCGGCGGTTGTGACATCGTCCGCGAGATGTTCCAGGCGGGCGAACTGCAGAAGCATTTCGAAGATCAGGGCATCGCCGTCCGCGGCGCTGCCTGACAACATCAGCCGCAAGGCTTCAAAAAATCTCCAGGCATGAAGGCGTTGTCCCAAGCAACGCCTTCATGCCGTTCTAAGGTCATTATTCATGTCAGATTCATTACAGTCCCCTCCCAAGACACTTGGGGGAATGGGACGTGCCGAATTCATAGCGCTGATGGCATTCCTCATGGCGCTCAACGCGCTTGCGATCGACATCATGCTGCCGGGTCTCCAGGAAATTGGCGCGGCTCTGAATGTCGAAAACGAAAACCATCGCCAGTATGTCGTTTCCGCCTACCTGATCGGATTCGGCTTCGCCCAGCTCTTTTACGGCCCGATCGCCGACCGCTTCGGGCGGCGCATTCCAATGATCATCGGCCTGGCGATCTACGTAGTATCGTCGCTTGCCGTCGTCTTTGTTCCCTCCTTCGAATCACTGCTGATCCTGCGCTTCATCCAGGGCATCGGCTCGGCGGCAACCCGCGTCATCACGGTCTCGATTGTCCGTGACGTTTTCGGTGGCCGCCAGATGGCGGAAGTCATGTCGCTGATCATGATGGTCTTCATGGTCATTCCGGTCGTCGCTCCCGGCACAGGTCAGGTGATCATGCTGTTCGGCGACTGGCACTGGATCTTCGTCTTCATGGCGGTGATCGCGGTGATCGTCGGCGTGTGGATGTATGTCCGCCTGCCGGAGACGCTGGCGCCCGCAGATGTCCGTCCTTTCACCGTGAAGGTGATCTTCGACGGCTTCCGCATCGTCCTCACCGACCGTGTGGCGCTGTGTTACACCATCGCCAGTACCTTCATCTTCGGCGCGCTGTTCGGCTTCATCAATTCCGCCCAACAGGTCTATGTCGGCATTTATGGTCTGGGCGTCTGGTTCCCGGTCGCCTTCGCGGCAGTGGCCCTGTTCATGGCACTGTCGTCCTTCGTCAATGCCAAGCTGGTCGGCCGCTTCGGGATGCGCAAGCTCTCGCATGGCTCGCTGCTCGGCTTCATCGCGATCAACCTGATCTGGCTGGTGGTGCAGGTACTCGGCCCCCAGCCGATGCCCTTCTTCCTGTTCATCACCTTCTTCTCGCTGGCGATGTTCCAGTTCGGCTGGATCGGTTCGAACTTCAACTCGCTGGCCATGGAGCCCCTCGGCCATGTCGCGGGCACCGCGTCGTCGGTTCTAGGCTTCATGGGCACGATCGGCGGCTCGATCATCGGCGCGGCCATTGGCCAGGCTTTCGATGGCACCGCACTGCCGATGGTCACAGGCTTCTTCGTGGTCTCGGTGATCGGTCTGATCTTCGTGCTGATCGGCGAGAAGGGTCGGCTGTTCCAGGCCCACAACAAGCCGGTCTGATCCAAGACACTCCTCGGAAAAGCGAAAGGCCCGGTCATCGCCGGGCCTTTTTCCTGATCAGTCGACGGTGAAGATGCGTTCGCGCAACTCCTGCCAGGCGTCGGCATCGGAGGCCACGAGCAGTCCGCCCGACGTATGATGCGGCAGGTAGGGCGAACCATCGAAGCGCGCGACATGGGCGCCCGCCTCCTGCATCATCAGCGCGCCGGCGAGGTGGTCCCAGGGCATCAGCTTGTTGTACATGGCAAAATCCATATGCCCCTGGCCGAGCAGCCGGTATTCATGGGCGGCACAGCGATAGCTGGTGAAGAGACGGACCTCTGCGAGATTGGACAGGATCTTTCGGCGAGTCTCGATATCGAAGAAACCGGTATTGGCGATCCCGATCATCTGTTCGAGCGGGCCGCTGGGCCGCACCTGCATCTGCTCCTGGCTGCCATCTGGCCGATAGATCCAGGCACCCGATCCCTTCTCTACCAGCGCCCAGTCGTTACCGATCGGGTCGTAGATGACGCCGCCGATGGTTTCGCCCTTGGACACCACGGCGAGGATCATGCCGAACAGTGTTAGCCCCGATGCGAAGTTGAAGGTCCCGTCGATCGGATCGACCACGACGGCAAGCTCGGCGCCCTTCAGTCGATCGAGAAGCGCCGGATCGGCCGCGACCAATTCCTCGCCGACGAACAGGGCATCAGGCATGATAGCCTCGATCCCCTTGCGGATGACACGCTCGGCAGCCTCGTCCGCTTCTGTCACCAGGTCGATCGCTTCGGTCTTCATCCTGACATCACCGTCGCCGAGATTGCGGAAGCGCGGCAGGATCTCTTCGACGGCAGCCTCCTGCAGGAGATTTGCAAGGGCGGCGATATCGATGGTCGCGGTCATGAGTGGCCTTTCTGATCCGTGAAAGAGAGGCGCGAAATCTGGCGCCGTCCGGGGTGCGCCCGTTCTAGCCTGCCGACAAGGGCGAAGTACAGGGCCGATGGCCCGGCATGTCGGTTGTCAGGCTCGTCAAATCATGCATGAATCCGAAAGCACTCCATTTTCGAGGATGTCCTTCAGACATGATTTCCAGGCGCACCCTCCTCTCCCACGCATCTCTCTTTCTCGCAGCCTCCGTCCTGCCCGCCGAAGCCGCAAAGCCCCGAAAGCCGCAGCAGCCGAATGGCCAGGTTTACCTGTTTCGCGGATTTGCCGATATTTTCTCGACGGGTCTGAATACCCTGGGGCAGCAGCTGAAGGCGGATGGCGTCAACGCGCAGGTGATGTCTCTCCCGAATGCTCAGACCTTTGCACGCAGGATTGCCGATCGCTACCGCGCCTCGAAGGGTGCCCGCCCGATAGTCCTGGTCGGGCATTCGCTCGGGGCCGACATGACCTTTTCAGTTGCACGCGCCTTGCAGCCAATGAAGATCCCGGTCGCTCTGATCCTGAGCTTCGATCCGACCGGCAAGGGGCCGGTGCCCGCCAACGTCAAGAAGACGCTAAACTTCTACACCGGTGGCGAAAACCTCTGGTCACCCGTCCTGCCCGCGCCCGGCTTCAAGGGCGAACTCGCCAACATCAACCTGCGCCAGGGCGAAACGGCGATCAGTGGCATCGGCCATTTCAACATCGACAAGAACCCGAAGCTGCATGAGCGGTCGATCAAGGAAATCAAGCAGGCGCTTCGTCGTCGCTGAGGCGCTCAGAATATGCCGGGAACCAGCCGCTTGGTGCGGGCGCAATAGGCGTCGTATTCGGCGCCGAAGGTGTCCCGCATCATTGCCTCCTCGCGCGACTGACGCACGGCATAAAGGGCAAAGACGGCGACCAGTCCGGCAAGGCCTGCAATCCAGTTGGGAATGAGCAGCGCTTGGGTCACGCCCCAGAGCAGGAAGGAGGCATACATCGGGTGACGCACATAGGCGTAGACACCGCCGGTGACCAGTTGATGTCCCTCTCGCACTTCAAGGGTCACCGACCAGTTCTTGCCGAGATCCTTGTGGCTGCGGCGGAAGAGCCAGAGAAAGGCTATCCCGGAGAGCGTCCCGAGGACCAGGATAACCGCCCCCTGCCCGCGATCGGCCAGCCCTCCAAGGACCTCCAGCCGCCAGAGAACCGGCATCACAACCAGCCCGAACGTGCAGAAGACGAGCAGTGAAATGTCGAGCGGCGTGCGCTTGTCGACCGCCGTCTTCTGCCGCCGCGCCCGACGCATAGCCGGATAACGCATGCCGCACCAGGTCACCAGCATCAGGGCCCAGAGGATGAAGGAAATGCGGATCATGAAGTCGCCTCTACCGTCTTGCCTGCCTCTGCCGATAGCGGCAGCCTATCGCCTCTTACGGCTTCGATCGGCCGGGTGCCACAGCAGATCATGAAGAAATCGTAGAAATACCGGCGGCTATTGGCCGAGATAAACTGATAGTGAACGCGGAAGAAGTTCTTCTTCACGCGCCGATAGGTCTCCCGCTCCAGCATGTCGCGAATGCGCACCTGGAACTGCCGCGGGAACTGGTCAGCCCGCTGATGATTGAGGCCAGCGCGGGTGTAAGGATCGCATTTGTAGAAGTTGATGATGTCGGTCAGCGCCTGGAACTCCGTCCAGCGAATGCCGGGATGACGAGCAAGCGCCTCAAGGCGCGAACGTGCCCGTGATGCGGCCGGGTGCAGTGCAACCTTGAGCGATGTCGAGCCGACAGTGAGCAGCTGGAAGTCGACTGGCCTGCCCTCAGCCAGCAGCCTCTCGGCCAGTTGGTGAGCGACGTCGAGGATGAGAGCGCCACCTGTCGAATGCCCGACAAGCAGGACTTCGTCATAGACCGATTGCGCCATGCGCTGCGAAATCAACGCGGCCCAGGCATCGATCCGCTGATCCATGCCGGGGCGCCGGCAATGGAGGTGCTCGCGGCTGAACGACCAGAGATCCATGAGATGGTAGACGAAATAGCGGCGGCCGACAGAACGCCCGAGAGCATAGATGACAGCAAGGCCGGCAAGTCCCGGCAGAAGCGGGCCACCGGGAAGCCCGATCCAGTCCACGAGACGGTAAGCGATCGTCCCGAACCAGACGAACAGCCCCAGCATGACCAGCGGATATAGGAAATAGAGTGCGAAGCGCCAGTTGGTGGCAAAGAAGCGGAACATCGTTCCAGAGACGACATAGTCGATGAACGCAATGAGATAGGCAAAGAGCCGCGAGATGAACGGTCTGGCCCCATCATGCTTGACGATATCGTCGAAACTCAAAAAAGTGATCTCGGATCGGCAGGCACCGTCGGGCCCGCGATAATCGGCCACCGCAGTCATTGCCATGGTGCCGGTCGCTTCGACCGGTACCCCCAGCTTGGCTTCGACCGACCAGCACTTGCAGAAGCGCTCCATTTCGCGGCCGATGCGCCGAAAGAAGCCTGCAGCATCGTTGCGTTCATATCCTCCGACGAGAAACACGGCACGTCTCGACACCGAAGGCTGAGCGACCTCAGACATTCCTACTCCTACGCACTGCTCGAAACCTAGAGCAAGGCTCAAGGATCTTCGTTGACCCGCAATGTGCAAGAAGGCTCCGACACAGTCCAGCCAAAGTCACAAGCACTTCCGGAAATACTGACATTTCCTGTGTCTTGTTTGCGACAGACCTGGGACCTGCCGATCGAGCCACCCGGAGGCAGCCCGCCAACGACCCATCGCAAATCGCCCTAGCTCGCAAGAACCACTCTCGACAGGATCATCTCCCAGCTATCGGCATCCGGTGCACTGAGAATGCCACCGGTCGTTTGCCCAGGCAGATAGGGCGAGCCGTCAAACCTCCTCGTCACGCCACCGGCTTCCTCATGCAGAAGAACGCCAGCAAGATGATCCCACGGCATCAGCTTGTGGTGCCCGATGAAGTGAACCTTGCCGGTTGCGACAAGCCAGTATTCGTAGGCTGAGCAGTTATAGGCAAAGGCCATCCTGGTTTGCGCCAGATTGCCGGCGATACGCCGACGCTCTTCCTCGCCGATGTCATTGATCGATATCGTGCCCACCATCATCGAAAGTTCCGTCGCCGCTGCAACCCGGATCGCGGCCTCAGTGCCGTCGGCCCTCAGCCAGCGCGCGCCCGCACCCTTGCTCGCGACCAGCGTGTCAGCGAGCACGCAGTCATGGATCAATGCCGCGATCGTCTCGCCCCTTTTGACCACGGCAAGGTTGGTCCCGAAGACCGGCAATCCCGCCTGAAAATTGAAGGTCCCGTCCACGGGGTCGATGACAAACGCCAGGTCTGCATCGGGCAGAGCGGATACGAGCGCCGGATTGCTTTCACAGGCCTCCTCTCCGACGACCAGCGCCTCCGGCCATCGCTTCAGAAGCTCTGCCGTGAGATAGGCCTCGGTCTTGAGATCCGCATCGGTTACAAGATCGATCGAGGACTTCTTTTCGACGATATCGGGCGCATCGAAGCGGCGGAACCTCGGAAGGATCTCCCTCTGCCCGGCCGTCCTGACAAGGTCGAGGATATCGAAGAGATCACTGTCGCGAAAAGTCATGCACTTGGTCCGACTTGCACTGCCTGGACGCCAGGATGACAGACATACGTCGAGCTCTCGCGGATCGCCACTTGGCATTCCTTGGAGCCCTTGCATGAAGATCTGTCTTGGGGTCTTGAGGTTGAAGGTGGTCGTTCTTAGCCGTCCGTCTGTGACGGCGTCATGACAGCGAGCCCGGCAAAATCGAAGAGCTTCGGGTCGAGCAGATGCGAGGGATCGACATGGGCAAGCGCGCGCAGCATCGCATCCTTGCGACCGGGCATCTTCGCTTCGATACCAGCCAGCATCTCCTTCATCGCATTGCGCTGCAGACCGTCCTGCGATCCGCAGAGGTCGCAGGGAATGATCGGGAATTCCATGGCCTGCGCAAAACGCGCCATGTCCTCTTCCGCAGCGTAAGCCAGCGGACGCAGGACGAAGAGATCCTTCTCGTCGTTCAACAGCTTGGCCGGCATGGCCGAGAGGCGGCCACCATGGAAGAAGTTCATGAAGAAGGTTTCGAGAATGTCCTCGCGGTGATGGCCGAGCACCAGCGCATCGCAGCCCTCTTCGCGGGCGATCCGGTAGAGGTTGCCGCGACGCAGCCGCGAACAGAGCGAGCAATAGGTGCCGCCGCTGGGGACCTTCTCCTTCACGATCGAATAGGTATCGCGATACTCGATGCGATGTTTCACACCGATTGAGGCTAGATATTCGGGCAGGACATGCTTCGGAAAATTCGGCTGCCCCTGGTCGAGATTGCAGGCGACCAGTTCGACCGGCAGCAGGCCACGCCATTGCAGATCGAGCAGGATCGCCAGCAGGCCGTAGCTGTCCTTGCCTCCCGACAGACCGACCAGCCACCGCTTCTGACCTTTGAGCATGTCGAAGTCAGACATTGCCTGGCGCACCTGGCGGATCAGCCGCTTGCGCAGCTTGTTGAACGAGACCGAGCGCGGTGCCCTAGTGAAGACCGGATGCACCGTCGAGAGATCAAGCTCGTCCTCGCTTTCAAGCGCGGCGGCATTCTGACTGTCGATCATGTTGACGAGGTTCATCTTCGGCTCCGGCCTCGGCGGCTGTTCGGCTCTCCAATGCCCTTTGCGACCGGCAAGATCAAGTCCCGAAGACGGACCAGCCCGTGCGGGTGGCAAGCATTTCAAGCGCTGCCGAGCCGAGCGCCGAATTGCCGACCTTGTTCAGCCCGGGCGACCAGACGGCGATCGACGCCTTGCCCGGAGCAACGGCAAGGATGCCACCGCCGACGCCCGACTTGCCCGGCAGACCGACATGATAGGCGAAATCGCCCGAGCCATCGTAATGGCCGCACATCAGCATCAACGCGTTGATGCGGCGCGCCCGCTTCGGCGAGACGACAGAAAAGCCACTCAGCGGATTGGTGCCCCTGTTGGCGAGAAACAGGCCGGCATGGGAAAGCTGAACGCAGGACAGCGCCAGCGCGCATTGATGGAAATAGACCCCGAGCGTGTGCTCGACCGGATGCTGCAGATTGCCGAAGCCGCGCATGAAATTCGCCAGCGCAAAATTGCGGTAACCGGTGCGCTGCTCCGACTGGGCCACCTTCTCGTCGATCGACAGTGTCTCGTCATCGGCGAGATAGCGCATGAAGCGCAGATACTCGCCGATGGCCTCGCGCGGTGCATGGCCCGCAAGCACCATGTCGGTGACGACGATCGCACCGGCATTGATGAAGGGATTGCGCGGGATGCCATGCTCGTGTTCGAGCTGGACGATGGAATTGAAGGAGGAGCCGGACGGCTCGCGACCCACCCGCTTCCAGATCGATTCGCCGGCCTTGCCGAGCGCCAGCGTCAACATGAAGACCTTGGAAATGCTCTGGATCGAAAAGGCCGTGTCGGCATGGCCGGCCTTGTAGGTCTGCCCGTCAACGGTGGTGATCGCGATCCCGAACTGCTTCGGATCGACACGCGCGAGCTCGGGAATGTAGTCGGCCACCTTGCCCTCGCCAAGGCGCGGTTCGAGCGCACTGACAATCTCGTCGGCGATCAGCTGCAGATCCATGTCGTTCCCCTTACCCGCGTTCGTACCCCGACATCTTTCCCGGTGAACGCTGCACTGCAAACAGAAAAAGCCGCCCCGAAGGGCGGCTTTCCACAAATCCGTCTCGCGAGCAATTAGCGCGAGTAGAATTCGACGACCAGGTTCGGTTCCATGATGACCGCATACGGAACATCCGAAAGGCCAGGAACGCGAACGAAGGTGGCAACCATCTTGTTGTGGTCGACTTCGATGTAGTCAGGAACGTCACGCTCAGCGAGCGATACGGATTCCAGAACCGTGACCATCTGCTTCGACTTCTGGCGAACTTCGATGACGTCGCCGGCCTTGCAGCGGTACGAACCGATGTTGACGCGAACGCCGTTGACAGTGACGTGGCCGTGGTTGACGAACTGGCGGGCAGCAAAGACCGTCGGTACGAACTTGGCGCGGTAGACGATGGCGTCCAGACGCGACTCGAGCAGGCCGATCAGGTTTTCGCCGGTGTCACCCTTGCGACGGTTGGCTTCGTCGTAGGTGGCGCGGAACTGCTTCTCGCGGATATCGCCGTAGTAGCCCTTGAGCTTCTGCTTGGCGCGCAGCTGCACGCCGAAGTCCGAAAGCTTGCCCTTGCGGCGCTGGCCGTGCTGGCCCGGGCCGTATTCGCGGCGGTTCACCGGGGACTTCGGACGGCCCCAGATGTTTTCGCCCATACGGCGGTCAATTTTGTACTTGGAAGATGCGCGCTTGCTCATCCGTATTTCCTCTCAACAGGTTACAGCGGTTTGTTACCAAGCCGCTTAAGGAAACACGCCCTCCTCTGAGCCTCCGTTTCCGAGGCTCCGACAGGATTCTCACGTCAGCGAACGGAGAAAACCACGGGACATGTCAAAACAAACACCGGGCGTTTCGGCCCGGCGTTGGGGCGTCATTAGTGGGGTGCGTGAGAAATGTCAACACGTTATCAGGAGCGTGTGTGACGAAAGAGTGACTGCAGCATTGGCCCATTCTCTGGCGGAAAACCGGGCGATAGCGCCTGCAAAGGCTGACAGAGGCAGAGAAGTTCGCTATCCCCCATACCATCCTCCATGAAAGAAGTCTCTTCCTCGATGATGACAGACCTGTCCCGCCGTATCCTGCTCGCCCTCGCAGTAACGCTCTCGATGTGTGCGTCGGCAGCGGCCGAAGTCCAGAAACCCGGTCATGCCCATATCCTGATAGACGCTGGCACCGGTGCGATCCTCGAGGCCCAAAATGCCGATATGGTTCTCTATCCGGCATCGCTGACGAAGATGATGACGCTCTATCTGACCTTCGAGGCTTTGCATTCCGGACGATTGAAGTGGGCCGAGCGCCTCGTCATGTCCGAGAATGCGAACGGCAAGGAGCCATACAAGTTCGCAGTCGGAGCCGGCAACACGATCAGCGTGCAGGAAGCGGTCATGGGCATGGTCGTACTGTCGACCAATGACGCAGCGACGGCCGTCGCCGAAACGCTTGCCGGTTCGGAGGAAGCCTTCGGACAGATGATGACATCGAAAGCCCGTGAACTCGGAATGACCAGCACCGTCTTCACCAATCCATCGGGCTTGCCCGACACCCGCCAGGTGACGACCGCCACCGACATGGCGCGTCTTGGTCTGGCGCTGCTGCGGGACTTCCCCGAAGAGTACAAGCTGTTCGCCTCGCGCGGCATGATCTTCCGCAGCATGAAATTTCGCGGTCACAACGCCTTCCTGGTGCAGTATCCGGGCGCCGAAGGGATCAAGACCGGCTTCACCAATGCCTCGGGCTACAACATCGTGACATCGGCAAGCCAGGGTGACCGCCGCCTGATCGGCGTGGTTCTGGGTGCTGACAGCGCCAATGCTCGCACGCAGGAAATGATCACGCTGTTCGACCGTCACTTCGGAACCAAAGCCAGCCAGTGACGACAGGAAGCCCCAAGAAAGCCATTGCCATGACCGACGCCGTTCTCGACCGCTTCCTCCGCTATGTCGTTATCGACACACAGTCCGATCCGGCCTCCGACAGCCAGCCCTCGACGGAGAAGCAGAAGGATCTCGGGCGCGTTCTAGTCGCCGAACTGCTGACGCTTGGTCTCACCGACGCCCATCTCGACGAGCACGGCAACGTCTATGCGACGATCCCATCCAATACGGACAGGGACGTGCCGGTCATCTGCTTCTGCAGCCACATGGACACGGCGCCCGACTTCACCGGCACGAACGTCAAGCCGC
Source organism: Rhizobium sp. R86522 (assembly GCF_042466255.1). Classification (NCBI taxonomy): domain Bacteria; kingdom Pseudomonadati; phylum Pseudomonadota; class Alphaproteobacteria; order Hyphomicrobiales; family Rhizobiaceae; genus Rhizobium; species Rhizobium sp. R86522. The sequence continues at coordinate 1,373,994 of NZ_JAXHBX010000001.1, read as the reverse complement.
AGCTGGTGCGCAACTACCAGGGCGGCGACATCACGCTGACCGGCGACACCAGCCAGGTGATCCGCGTCGCCTCCCATCCGCAGTTGAAGAACCAGATCGGCAACGACATCGTCACGACCGACGGCACGACGCTGCTCGGCGCGGACGACAAGGCAGGTGTGGCCGAGATCATGACGGCAGCCGCTCATCTCATGGCCAACCCCGACATCAGGCACGGCACGATCAAGATCCTCTTCACGACAGATGAGGAAATCGGCCGTGGCGCCGACAAGGTGGATCTTGAGAAGCTCGGCGCCCGCTTCGCCTATACGCTCGATGGCTCGACGGTCGGCGAGATCGAAAACGAGACCTTTTCCGCCGATGGTGTGGCGATCGAGATCACCGGCGTCGCCATGCATCCAGGCTATGCCAAGGGCAAGATGGAGAACGCCATCAAAGCCGCAAGCGACATCGTCGCCCGCCTGCCGCGTGACATCGCACCGGAGAGCACCGACGGACGCCAGGGCTTCATCCACCCGGTCGACATCTCCGGCAGCATGGAAAGCGCCAGACTGCAGCTCATTGTCAGAGATTTCACTGAAGTCGGCCTGAAAGAGAAGGAAGAGCTGCTGGAGAAGATCACCCAGGAGGTCATGGCAACCTATCCGGGCTCGAACCACACGCTCACGGTCAGGCACCAGTATCGCAACATGCGGCAAGTCCTCGACCGCCATCCGGAGATCATGGACAATCTCGAGGAAGCCGTGCGCCGCGTCGGACTGGAACCCGTCCGCCACAGCATTCGTGGCGGCACCGACGGCTCGCGCCTCTCTTTCATGGGCCTGCCCTGCCCCAACATCTACACCGGCGGCCACGCCTATCACTCACCGCTCGAATGGGTGAGCGTTCAGGACATGGAAAAGGCCGTGGAGACGATTGTCGCTCTCGTCCGGGTCTGGGAAGAGCGGGCGGCCTAAGCCGCCCGGTAAAGAGCCGCCAGGCTCTCACTCGGCAGCCGATGGCGTCCGCTCCTCGGCATCCACCTGGTTCGGATCGCCGGGCTGCGTCTCGGCTTCGAGATCAGGGAAGGCGACGATGCGCTTGCCGGAAAAGTCGGTGTGCACGACAACCAGCCCCTGCTCCTCGAAATAGCCGAGAAGACGCCGGGCACGGCGGGCCGAATGGGTGCCGTACGCTCTCGCAATGCGTTGGTCGGAGGGGCACTCCTCATTGCGAAGCGCCGCCTTGGCAAGCAGCAGGAACACGCCCTGCAAATCGTCGGAAACGCGGACGGACAGCGACAGCGCCGTCTGCCAGCCCTCGCTCGCCGCTGTCTCCTCGTCCACACCGGCACGGGCGATTGCGACACGACGGCGGAATTCTCCCATCGGCATGGGCGGGCCGGACACGCGGCGCATGCGGGCGCGCACCAGGAACTCCTGGTAGAGCACGCTGTCGGTCCGGTAAGCGGCCTGCGGATCGCCGAGGATTTCGGCAAGCACGGCGGATAGCCGGTCCTCACGCTCCTCGGCCGACATTTCCGCGCCACGGCTGGGCGCCTCACTCGAGGAGGGAGCCAGTGAAGCCGGCGTCGAGCGGGAGAGTTCGGCCAGAATATCCGTCGTCGGACGCGGCGCCGGTGGTGCACGCCGCACGATCGGCCGTGTGAACTCTTCCGGATCCGGCGTGAAGATCAGGTCTTCGACATCCGGCAGTGCATCCGGCAGTGGCATCAGCATCGGCGATGACGAACGCGCCGACGTTTCTACCGCCCCAATGACGATCGGCAGCGGACGACGCGACATGGCAGGACCAAGCGCCACGAAATTGCCGCGCTGCAGGTCGCGGAACATCTCCGCCTGGCGACGGTCCATGCCGAGCAGGTCGGCTGCACGCGCCATGTCGATATCGAGGAAAGTGCGCCCCATCAGGAAGTTGGAGGCTTCGGCCGCAACATTCTTGGCGAGCTTTGCCAGACGCTGCGTCGCGATGACACCCGCAAGTCCACGCTTACGGCCACGGCACATCAGGTTGGTCATCGCGCCGAGCGACATCTTGCGCGCGTCTTCCGAGACGTCACCGCCGACGGCCGGCGCAAACATCTGCGCTTCGTCGACGACGACCAGCACCGGATACCAGAATTCGCGATCGGCATCGAAGAGACCGTTCAGGAAGGCGCCGGCGGCGCGCATCTGCTGCTCGACATCGAGACCTTCCAGCGTCAGCACGCAGGAAACACGGTGGCGGCGGATGCGGTCGGCGATACCGGCAAGCTCGGCTTCAGTGCGCTCGCCGTCGACGACCACATGGCCATACTTGTCGGAAAGCGTGACGAAGTCACCCTCGGGGTCGATGATCACCTGCTGTACCCACTGGGCAGACTGCTCGAGCAGGCGGCGAAGCAAATGCGACTTGCCCGAGCCCGAATTGCCCTGCACCAAAAGGCGCGTGGCGAGAAGCTCCTCGATATCGAGCTTGGCAGGCTGTCCCCCCTGCACCGTTCCCATATCGATTCCGACCTTCAATGGCGGCATCCTCAAATCATGTGTTGATCTCAAGTCCCTAACAGACTTGGACGCTTGCGTGTGGGGCGCATCCGCGAAACCCACAGGGAACTGCGCGTTCTCAGGCGCCCCGGCGCGGACGCAACAGTCCTGCAAGCAGAATGCTGAGTAGCAGTGCCGGCAGCAGCGTGGCAAGCCCGCTACGCAGATCGAGCACCTCGGCGACGAAACCGATCATCGGCGGCCCAACCAGGAAGCCGAGAAGCGCAATGAAGCTCAAGATCGCAACATTCTCGGCCGCCGGACGGTCGCCGAGATCGGCGGCCGCCGTGACCGCGAGCGGGAACCCGACTGAGACGCCGAGCCCGACGCAGGCGAGCCCCAGATATACCAGCGGCGTGACCGGCGCCATGACGACCAGCACCATGCCGGAAAGCGCGAATACGAGGCAGACCCGCGCAAGCATGACCGAACCGAACCGCTCCTTTGCACCATCACCGACAAATCGCCCGACCGAGACCATCAGGGCGAAGACGACGTAACCCATGCCGGTTGCCATGCCGGACGTCGCGAACACATCCTTGAGGTAGACGGCGGACCAGTCGGCCACCGCCCCTTCCGTCATCGTGATGCCAAAGACGAAGAGACTGATGCCGAGAATACCGGGGCTTGGGCGCCGCCACGACGAGCGAGGCTGCGCTTCGGTCACGGGAGCCTCGTGGACGGGTAGTGCGCGACAAACCATCACTGAAATAGGGACCAGCACGAGCGACAGCAGACCGATCGCCACGAAGGGCGATGTCTGAAGCGCAAGGAAACCGGCACCGATGAGGCTACCCATCATGATACCGAGGCTCCAGAAACCGTGGCAACGGTTCATGATCGACACCGTGCCGCGCTTCTCGATAACATCCGCCTCGACATTGAGCCCAAGCTCAATCGTCGAAAGGCCGATCCCGAGAAGCACGAGCAGGAAGAACAGCGAGGCAAGACCGGGGGCAGCCACGGGCAGCGGCACGAGCGCCAGAAACACAGGAAACCCGAAGATCAGCGTGTTGCGGCTACCAACACGCCCAACCAATTGCCCGGCAAAGGGCAGCATCAGCAGTATGCCCGTAGGCAGTCCGAGCAATGCCATGGCGAGTTCGGCAGGGCCGAGCGACAGCCGCTCCTGAACGCCGGGGATCTGCGGCAGCCAGCTGCCAAAGGCAATCGGCTGCAAGAAGAAGGCTACCATGATGGTGAGTTTGGGGGACATCAACGAACCGGAGGGAGGTATGGCAGGGAATCACGTCGATCCCAACTGTCAGCGAGCGGCAGCGGTTTGGAAAGAAGACCACTGCGTCGACTGGTCTTCTTGCCGGCAAAAAAGGAATAACGGCTCAGTCGCCTGAACCGTTCTTCCTTGCCTCAGACACGGAAATCCCAGAGGACGAGGCTTCTCGGTCTCCTCCACGCCTCGTCCTCTTCCGGGAGCCCGATGTCGCGCCGCAGCTGGGGCGACAGATGAGACGCCAGATTGCGGATCTGCCGCCGCCTCCAGCTCGCCCTGACCAGAGCGGCCAAAAGCCGCCAGGAGCCGAAACGCTCAAGAAGTTCGTCCATCCGCTCGGCCAGCGGCAATTCAACTATGGATTGATTTTTGTGCATGACTTGTCCGTCCCGGAAACGCGGATGCGCCCAGGTCCTTTCGATGATGAAAAGCGACGTGATGCAGGCACGCGAACGCATTCACACGCGCAGGCGGCAAGTCACGTCAGATGGTGGAAAAACGCCGAAAAAGGCAGGGAAAATGACTGATCAGACAGTCATCGGGTGTAGCGGCAGGTCGCGGAAAATCCCACGAAAGCCGGTGACACCGATCCGCCAGAGAGGCGCATACGCATGAAAAATTGAGTCATCTGTCGCCTCCTGTTGTTTGTGTTGCGGATGCTGGGAACATGCCACGCCAAAAAGCGCGCCGCAAGCGCGCAATTCGAGATTGCAGAACTTGCGGCGAGCCGTTGCACTTATGCAACAAATTGTCGCAGGGCGTCCGTCGACTTTAGACCTCGACGGCGCGGGAAACGAGGAGCTTGTCGATCCGGCGGCCATCGAGGACAATCACCTCGAAACGCCAGTCGCCCTTGACGAAACTCTCGCCGAGTTCGGGGATCCGCTTCAGTTCGTCCAGTACGAAGCCGGCAATGGTCGTGTAGTCCGGATCCGGATCGATCGGCACACGGATGATGTCGATGAACTCGTCGACGGGGGTCCAGCCGGCCACCAGATAGGAGCCGTCCTCGCGCTGCACCATCGCCTGCTCTTCCGTCTCGTCCTGACTGAAAGCACCGGTAATGGCTTCGAGAATGTCGCCGGAGGTGATGATGCCTTCGAAATGGCCGTATTCGTCGTAGACGAGGACCATATGCAGAGCGGTACGGCGCAGGGATTCGATGATGTCGGACGCCTTGGCCAGATCAGAGACTACGGGCACTTCGCTGATGAGGTCCGGCAGATTGAGCGCGCCGCCTTCGGCAATCTGCTCGTAAAGTTTCCTGGTGAAGAGCACGCCGACAATCTCGTCGGAATCGCCACTGCGCACCGGGATGCGCGAATGGGGGATCTCGCGTAGTTTCAGGCGGACTTCCTCCACCGTGTCCCCGATATCGAGGATCTGCACGTCGCGACGCGGCGTCATCAGGCCACGTGCCTGCCGATCGGCGAGCCGCATGACGCCAGAGAGCATGGCGGATTCACTGGTTTCGATGACACCGGCGCTGTGGGCCTCGGCCAACACTGTACGGATTTCCTCATCCGTCACCTTGCCACCTCCAGCACCACTCTGTCCGAGAAGGGCAAGCACCAGCTTGCCCGACCCGTCCAGCAGCCAGACGAGCGGCGCAGCAACCCTCGATAGGACCGACATCGCGATGGCGACACGTGCAGCAACACCTTCGGCGTTGCGCAGTGCGACCTGTTTCGGGACCAGTTCGCCGACGATCAGCGACAGATAGGTGATGAGAACGACCACCGTACCGACGCCGAGCGCATCGGAGACGACAATTGAAAACCCCTGCAACTGCAGCCAGCTGGAAAGCCGCGCACCGAGCGTGGCGCCCGAGAAAGCGCCGGACAGGACGCCGACGAGCGTGATGCCGATCTGGACAGTGGACAGAAAACGACCGGGGTCACTCTGAAGCTTGAGCGCCGTTTCGGCTCCCCGGCTGCCCTGTTCCGCAAGCACCTTGAGGCGCGCAGGACGGGCAGAAACGACCGCAAGCTCCGACATGGCGAGAACGCCGTTGAGCACGGTCAGAAAGAGAACAATCGCAATTTCGGTAAACAACTAAGGGGCTAAGCTCCTCTACACCGGCTGAGCGTCCGGCAACGCCTCATAGGTAACACGGCGCACCTCAGGTCCCAAAGGGAGATCAGCGGAAAAATGGCGTGTCGAGCGGCTTCACGGCCAATCCCATGCCCTGCATCAGGCGCCGAGTGGAGAAATCCTGGCTGCCGGACGTAAAGACCGCAAAATCGAAATTATCGGGATGCTCGGCCCCGTCGACGAGCGGGACAAGCCGCCGCGCCTGACGCGCGATCGCTTCCGCCGGATCGAGCCAGTCCACCGGCCAGGGCGCAAGCCTGCGAAAGACATTGGCGAGGAAGGGATAATGGGTGCAGGCGAGCACCACGATGTCTGTCCGCAAGCCGTCCTTGTCGATGAAACACGGCGCGATTTCTGCCAGAACGGCCGCGTCATCCAAGGTTTCGCCGCGGATATAGGCTTCTGCCATGCGCGCGAGGTTTTCGGAGCCGACGAGCCGCACATGGCATTGCGAGGCGAAAGACTGTATCAGATCGCGGGTATAGGCCCGCTTGACAGTGCCCGGCGTCGCCAGAACCGAGACAAGCCCGGATCGCGTGCGTTCCGCAGCAGGCTTGATCGCCGGCACCGTACCGATGAAGCGCATGTCAGGGAAGCGATGCCTGAGATCGGCGCCGGCAAGCGTGAACGCCGTATTGCAGGCGACAATTACGGCGTCTGGATCGTAGCGGTCGAAAAGCTCTTCGAACAGCAGGGCAATACGAGCCTTGAGTGGCTCTTCCTCCCAGCCACCATAGGGAAAGCCGGCATCGTCGGCGACATAGATGAAGCCACGTTCCGGCATCAGCAGCCGCGCCTCGCGCAAGACGGTGAGACCGCCAATCCCGGAATCGAAGACCAGGATAGGCTTGAGATCAGGCGTCCCGGTTGTCGTCATGCTGAGCCTCAGCCTCGCTCTCGCTCTTTCCCGCAGGCGGTCTCTGGCCCGGCCGTGCAAAACGGTCGAGCGAACTGATGACACCGCGGACCACATGGATCTCCGGACCGGTGAAAGCACGTCTGCTGAACACGGCTCGCAGGTTCTCGATCATCCTGGCCTTTTTGTGGACCGGATGGAAGTAGTTGCGCGCATCGAGCGCTTCTTCCAGATGTTCGAACAGGCCGATGACCTGCTCCTTGGTCGCTGGCGGCTGTTCCGGCGCGTCAAAGGGCACCCCATGCACATCCTCCATGCCGGATTTCATCCACTCGTAGGACATGAGCAGAACGGCCTGGGCGATGTTCAGCGAGGCGAAGGCAGGATTGACGGGAAAGGTGACGATCTCGTCGGCGAGCGCCACTTCCTCGTTCGACAGGCCGGACTTTTCGCGACCGAAGAGGATGCCGGTCTTTTCACCGGTGCGGAACTTGGCTCGGAGCGTCTCCGCCGCCGTCACCGGTGAGCGGACAGGCTTGAAGCCGTCGCGGGACCGCGCAGTCGTCGCGTAGACGAAGTTCAGGTCTGCGATAGCCTCCTCAAGCGTGTCATAGACGACAGTGCCATCGATGACATGATCGGCCTTGGAGGCCGCAGCACGGGCCTTATCGGACGGCCAACCGTCACGCGGATTGACGAGACGCAGCTCAACCAGGCCAAAATTGGCCATGGCGCGCGCCACCATGCCGATGTTTTCGCCGAGTTGCGGCTCCACCAGAATGATTGCCGGCCCCTCGGCCAGCAGAACGCGCTCACTGTTCGTCCCTGCCATTACGTTTCCCTCAAAGCTATTTCGCGCACCCCTTGGCACAAAATACCCCGCAGGCAAAGAGGAGGGCCTACTCTTTGGGCCAAGATCCCGTCAGCCGGAAATCGAGATAGGCCTTGGTCATGGCAGCGAATTGCGCCTTGACCGAGCTTTCGAGCGCAACCTCGCGGTCGCTATCGCTCCACAGGTTGTCGATCACGTAGCGACCGTTCTCCTCGACGACATGGAAAACCGTCTGTGGTCGAGAGAGATCAGGCGCATGGCCGAAGCAGGAGACGGCATCGAAATAGACGTCGACGGGGGTAACCCCATCCCGCTCCACCCGGGCCTCGATGCGGACATCCTTCAATTCGCAACTGTCCTGGCCGCCGATGACCACGTCGTAGCCGAGCATGTAGCCGCTGCCATCCTGCAACGCGTCCGTCTTCTCGGCGAGACGATAGACGTCGACAAAGCTTGCGCTGTAGATCGTCGCAAGCAGGCGATCATCGAAATAGCCGGACGCCTCCACCTTGGGCGCATCCTTGTCTTTCCATCCAGCGATGCTCATCACGATCCGGACAGGTTCAAGCAGATCGGCCGCCAAGACCGCCTTTGCCGGAATTAAGCCCACCATTGCGGCAACGGCGGTGAGGCCGACGGAGCGGAGGCGGTTCACAGGCCACCCTGCAGCTTCAGGTCCTGCTTGATCGAACTGCCGGACTGCCCGTTCTCGACGGGATAGATATCGTCGATGACAGGGCGACCGCCCTCCTCGACAACGTGGAAGATCAGGACGGTATCCGGCGCATCGCCGCCACCAAAACAGGAACGGTTGTCGAACAGGGCGGTTACCTGCCCGTCGCCGTCGTCCTCGATCCTGATGTCTTCGAAGGGACATCCATCCTGTCCCTGCGCGATCGGGTCATAGTCGAAGGGGAAGCCCGTAGTCTCTCCTTCGGGAATGTCATAGGGCGGATTCTTCGAAGCCGCTTCAAAAGCCGATGCGAAGTCCTCGCTGAACACGCGAGACAGCCGGTCCTTCGAAAAGACGTCCTCTTCCTGGCCAGTGGTGCCCTCGGCCCAATTCCGGGCGGTCGCCTCCACCACTTCGCGAACAGGCGTCGTGACATCCGCTGCCATGGCAGTGCCCGACGACAGCATCAGCAGCAATACGATCCAGGTGCTCTTCATGAAAACTCTCCCGAGGCTCTCTCTGCCGCCGTTCTAACTGAAAGCGTGCGCGCCATAAGGACCAAGTTTGGGACGAAAACGCACGCCAAAAGTCTGAGCGAGATTTTCCCCGAAGGCGGCCTCTGCTGTTTGCCTTGTAACGAGAGAATGTTATAGGCAGGCCATCGGCAGAGCGCCCTCCCCGCGCCTGCGCGTCAGGCAAAAACTCGTGAGGATATTCATGACCAAGATCAAGGTAGCCAACCCGGTCGTCGATCTCGACGGCGATGAGATGACCCGCATCATCTGGCAGTTCATCAAGGACAAGCTGATCCTGCCCTACCTGGATCTCGACATTGAATATTACGACCTGTCCGTCGAGAACCGCGACGCCACCAACGACCAGGTGACCATCGACGCCGCCCACGCCATCAAGAAGCACGGCGTCGGCATCAAGTGCGCCACGATCACCCCGGATGAGCAGCGCGTCAAGGAATTCAACCTCAAGGAAATGTGGAAGAGCCCGAACGGCACCATCCGCAACATCCTGGGCGGCGTCATTTTCCGCGAGCCGATCATCTGCAAGAACGTCCCCCGCCTCGTTCCCGGCTGGACCAAGCCGATCGTCGTCGGCCGTCACGCCTTCGGCGACCAGTACAAGGCGACCGACTTCAAGTTCCCGGGCAAGGGCAAGCTGACCATCAAGTTCGTCGGTGAAGACGGCGAAGTGATCGAGAAGGAAGTCTACAACGCACCGGGCGCCGGCGTTGCCATGGCGATGTACAACCTCGACGAATCGATCCGCGAATTCGCACGCGCCTCGATGATGTACGGCCTGATGCGCAAGTGGCCGGTCTACCTGTCGACCAAGAACACGATCCTCAAGGCCTATGATGGTCGCTTCAAGGACATCTTCGAAGAAGTCTACCAGGCCGAGTTCAAGGCGAAGTTCGAGGAAATCGGCATCGTTTACGAACACCGCCTGATCGACGACATGGTCGCCTCGGCTCTGAAGTGGTCCGGCGGTTACGTCTGGGCCTGCAAGAACTACGACGGTGACGTACAGTCGGATACGGTTGCGCAAGGGTTTGGCTCGCTCGGTCTGATGACCTCGGTTCTGCTGTCGCCCGATGGCCGCACGGTCGAAGCCGAAGCTGCCCACGGTACGGTCACGCGCCACTACCGCCAGCATCAGAAGGGTCAGGAAACCTCGACCAACTCGATCGCCTCGATCTTCGCCTGGACGCGTGGCCTCGCCCACCGCGCCAAGCTGGACGACAACACCGAGCTGGCCAACTTCGCAACGACGCTGGAAAAGGTCTGCATCGACACGGTTGAGGCAGGCTTCATGACCAAGGACCTGGCCCTGCTCATCGGTCCGGACCAGCCGTGGCTCTCCACGACCGCCTTCCTCGACAAGGTTGACGAGAACCTGAAGAAGGCCATGGCCGCCTGATCGGCAGCCAAGGTTTGAGCATTCAGAACCCGGTCACGGCAACGTGGCCGGGTTTTCCAATTCTGGATCAGCAAGATCCTCGCCCTGATCGACCTCGTCGAAGCGCTTGCGGATTTCCGCACCGAGCCTGCGGCCGGTCATGTGATAGCCCGAAAGCGGGAGCGCATAGGTCTCCAGCCGCTCGGGTTCATCCTCACCGAGATGGTCGATATCGATCACCCAGCGCCCTTCGACGCGCCGCTGCGCCAGTTCGACCATGGATGCCCAGGCGATCCGCCGATCGGTGCGATAGTCGATCAGCTCTTCGTTGTTGAGCTCGACAAGGGGCCGCATCGACCCTGCAATCCCTTGCCAGCCCCTTCGAAGACCGAAGAGTGAAAGCGCCAGGAGCGCGAGATAGACCAGCACCATGGGACTGGCCCAACCGCTCCCGAGCAGGCTGGCCAGCAATCCGCCGAAGGCCACGGACATGACGATTGCGGATGTCGCCGCCCAGAGGACGGCAAAGCCCCGGCGCGGATAGACGATCAGGGTGGGATATGTTGTCTCGGTCTTCATCAACGATCACCATAGGCAAGATTCGCGACGGCGAACAGAACCGGTTTGGCAGCAGCTGTCGGTCAGCGTTCGCTGGGAGCCGCTAGCGCAGCGCACCGACACTATCCCTTTGGCCATGTTGTCAAAAGTCGGGACTCAGCGTCCAATAGAATGACAGGTGTGGCGGGAGGGGCCAGCCACGCCCCCACCGGCAAGCGCGACCACCATGACTGACGTCATCCTGCCCAAAACCATCAGCGTATTTCGCGAAGGCTACGGCCTTGGCCGCCTCAAGGCGGATGCGCTGGCAGGATTGACCGTTGCCATCGTGGCCCTGCCGCTTTCCATGGCCATTGCGATCGCCTCCGGCGTGACGCCGGACCGTGGGCTTTATACTGCGATCATCGGTGGTTTCCTCGTCTCGCTTCTGGGCGGCAGCCGCCACCAGATCGGCGGACCGGCCGGTGCCTTTATCGTTCTGGTCAGCACAACTGTTGCCACCCACGGAATCGACGGCCTGCTGCTCGCAACCGCCATGGCCGGACTGATGCTGATCGCCTGCGGCCTGCTGAGGCTCGGCGACTACATCAAGTTCATCCCCTATCCGGTGACCGTCGGCTTTACGGCCGGCATTGCCGTGATCATCTTCGCAAGCCAGATCGGCGAACTGCTGGGCCTGACATTCCCCGGTGGCGAACCCGGCCCTCTGGCCGACAAACTCGAAGCAATTGTCGCCGCCCTTCCGGCCTTCTCCCCCTCAGCCGCAGCAATCGCGGCTCTCACCATTGCCATCATCCTTGTCCTGCGCCGGGTCCGGCCAACATGGCCGGGCCTGTTGATTGCGGTCGTCGTCGCCTCGCTCGCCGCTGCACTGCTGCAGTTGCCGGTCGCAACGATAGGCTCGAAGTTCGGTGGTATTCCCTCCGGCCTGCCTCTGCCGTCCCTGCCGACCATCACGCCCGAACTGGCGATCGCCGTTCTCCCGGATGCCATCGCGTTTGCGCTCCTGGGCGCGATCGAGTCGCTTCTTTCCGCAGTCGTTGCGGACGGCATGACCGGACGGCGCCATCGGTCGAACACGGAACTGCTGGCACAGGGCGTTGCCAATATCGGCTCGGCGTTCTTCGGCGGCATCTGTGTGACAGGCACGATCGCGCGCACCGCGACCAATGTGCGAGCCGGCGCCACGAGCCCCGTCTCCGGCATGTTGCATGCGGCCTTCCTGCTTGCCTTCATGCTGGTCGCCGCCCCGCTTGCCGCCTATATCCCGCTGGCAGCACTCGCGGGCGTGCTCGCCGTCGTATCCTGGAACATGGTTGAGAAATCGGCGATTGCCGCCCTCGTCCGCTCCTCGCGCGGCGAAGCACTCATCCTCGCCGTCACATTCCTGCTCGTCGTCTTCCGCGACCTGACCGAAGGCATCGTGGTCGGCTTTTCGCTGGCCGCGCTACAGTTCATCCACCACATGTCGAAGAACATTCGCGTGACCGCCGAAGGGCCGGAAAAGCCGCTTGATGCGACGGACACGGCGACCGTCACCTATCGCCTGGACGGCGCCTTCTTCTTCGGCGCCGTGGCAGCGGCCGGCGCGGTGCTCGACCGCATCGGGGACGACCATCGCAACCTTGTACTCGACTGCACCGGGATCCGCTTCGTCGACACCTCAGGCGTCAATCTACTGGCAAGCGTGATCCGCAAGGCCGTCCGCCACGGCGTCGAGGTTTATGTTGTCACGGAACGCAGCGAGTTGAAGACGATGCTGCATCATCAGGAAATCCCGGAAACGGGCGTCCACTTCGTGAAAACACTCGCAGAAGCACGCGAAACCCTCGCCAATGGCCCGGCGCAAGGTCACGACTGAACCGATCAGGCTGCGGACCTTGATTCGGCGGAAGCCGCTTCGGGGGAAGCCGCTTCGGGGGAAGTTTCTGTCGCCTGGGGATGGTGCTGGCTATCCGCAGGACAGTCCAAGCCGCCCCAGGTCACCCGGTTGCGCCCGGCCTTCTTCGAAACGTAGAGCGCCTTGTCGGCGCGCGCCAGGGCACGGGGGAAATCGAGAGGCCCGGAGGGTAGCGACGCCGCACCGATGCTGACGGTTATCGTCGGTAGCAGAACCTCATGGTGGACGATCATGCTGCTGACATGGATACGCAGAACATCCAAGAGATCCGGCTGACGCAGCACGACACTGGCCGGCAGATAGACACCGAATTCTTCGCCACCCAGACGCCCGACGATGCCAGCCTCGGGAACCTCACGTGTTAAGAGGCGGCCGAGTTGCATCAGAACCGTATCGCCTGCGGCGTGGCCGTAAGTATCGTTGACCTGCTTGAAATGATCCGCATCAACAACTGCGAGCACCGCACCTGGCGCTGAACCGCCCATATCGGCACGCGCCCGGGTGATGGCGTCGATAAACGCCCGTCTGTTGCGCAAGAGGGTCAGAGCATCGGTTTCGGAGGCGATCTTGTATCGGCGTGTGGCCCGTTCATGCACCATGGCAAAGATAGCCAATGCGGCAACCAGCCCCTGGAGGAAGAAGCCGAATGTCATGGCGCCATACCAGAATGGCGCATGCCCGGCGACGAGCTGCACCGGCTCGACGAACTGCATCGGGATACGGATGAGATAGGCGGCCCCATGCGTTCCAAAGGCGATGAGCGCGAGCATGCGAGCGGGAAGAGGTTCGCGACGCTGCCCCCGAAACAGGACCGGCATGATCAGGAACGAATAGCCCGAATAGAGGACGGAGGCGACGAAAATGCGGACGCCCAAGTCTGCGACAAATGTCGGCACGGCAAAAAGCGACAGCCAGACGATACCGCCCGCCGCCGCAACCAAACCAGCTCCCTTTCTGGTTTCGCCCTCGAAGGCAAGGCAGCCGAGCCAGATCAGGCCAAGACTGAAAATCCCAAGCCCATTGCCGAGACCAAGCGCGATGAACGGCGGGGCCAGGTCGCGAAGGCTGACCAGAATCATGCCGAGCGCACCGGCCGAGAAACCCAGCGCCCAGAAACCCAGGGCTCGGTTGTCCCGCTCATGGGTCCAGAGCAGGGTCAGAAAGCCCGACACCATGATCAGCGTTCCCGCCAGGCAAACGGTAAGCGTCGGAATGTGGAAAACTTGGGCCAAGTCGCGAACCTCAAAGAGGACTGTGACTTAGCACGCAAGGCTGAAGGAAATTGAAAAGTAATTGGTAAATCCCGATAATCTCAAACGAAAAAGGCCGGGCAAAGCCCGGCCTCGATCATCCCGTAAATGCAATCAGATCAGGCAAGTGCTGCCTCCACTGCAGCAATCGCTGCCTCGGCCTCAGCACCATCCGGACCACCGGCCTGGGCCATATCGGGACGTCCGCCGCCGCCCTTGCCGCCGAGCGCGGCAGAGGCCACGCGCACCAGATCGACGGCGCTGAAACGGTCGGTCAGGTCAGGCGTGACGGAGACCACAGCGCTCGCCTTGCCATCTTCGGCAACTGCGATCAGGACGACGACAGCGGTCGCGAGATCGGCCTTCGCCTCATCAGCCATGCCCTTCAGATCCTTGGCGTCGATGCCAGCCAGGATGCGGCCGATGAAATTGATGCCGTTCACCTGCTTCGGTGCCTCGGCACCGCCCGATGCGCCGCCACCCATGGCGAGCTTGCGCTTGGCATCCGCAAGCTCCTTCTCGAGCTTGCGGCGCTCGTCGACGAGGGCCTCGACACGGGCGACGACGTCAGTCGGCTGAACCTTGAGCGTCGAAGCGAGCGTCTTCACGCGCTCGTCCTGCTCGGCGAGATAGGCGCGCGCCGCCTCACCCGTCAGCGCTTCGATGCGGCGCACACCGGCACCCACGGCGCTTTCTCCGACCAGACGAACCAGCCCGATATCGCCGGTCGCCGACACATGCGTGCCGCCGCAAAGTTCGGTTGAGTAGGACTTGCCGGCCTTCTCGCCACGCAGCGCCGTTCCCATCGATACGACGCGAACCTCGTCGCCATACTTTTCACCGAACAGCGCCATGGCGCCCTCGGCAATCGCATCGTCAACCGCCATCAGGCGGGTGGTGACCGGTGCATTCTGGATGATGATCTCGTTTGCCATCTCCTCGACCACCTTCAGCTCGTCGGCCGAGATCGGCTTCGGATGCGAGATGTCGAAACGCAGGCGCTCGGGTGCAACGAGCGAACCCTTCTGGGCGACATGCGTGCCGAGCACCTCGCGCAGTGCCTCATGCAGAAGATGGGTAGCGGAATGGTTCGAGCGCAGCCGCGAGCGACGGGCATGATCGACGTTCAGCTGAACCGCGCCACCGGCCTTGACCACGCCGTTCTGGACGGTCGCGACATGCACGAAGACGCCCTCGCCCTTCTTCTGGGTGTCGCTAACGGCAAGCGAAAAGCCTTCGCCAACGATCTCGCCGGTATCGCCCATCTGGCCACCGGACTCCCCGTAGAACGGCGTCTGATTGACGACGATCTGCACCTCGTCACCGGCACTCGCCTGCTCGATGACCTTGCCATCCTTGACGACGGCCAGGACCTGGCCTTCGGCGGTCTCCGAGCTGTAACCCAAGAATTCGGTTGCGCCGAACTTTTCCTTGAGCTCGAACCAGACGGTCTCCTGGGCCTTGTCACCGGAGCCCGCCCAGCTGGCACGGGCTTCGGCCCTCTGGCGCTGCATGGCATCGTTGAAGCCGGTGAGGTCAACGCCGATACCCCGGCCGCGCAGCGCGTCCTGGGTCAGGTCGAGCGGGAAGCCATAGGTGTCGTAGAGCTTGAAGGCGGTCTCGCCGTCGAGGCTGTCGCCCTTGTCGAGGGTAGCCGTCGCATCGGACAGCAGCGTCAGGCCGCGCTCCAGGGTCTTGCGGAAGCGGGTTTCCTCGAGCTTGAGCGTCTCGGAGATTAACGCCTCGGCGCGCACCAGTTCCGGATAGGCGCGGCCCATCTGCTGAACGAGGACCGGCAGCAGCTTGTAGATGACCGGATCTTTCGCGCCGAGCAGCTGCGCGTGACGCATCGCACGGCGCATGATGCGGCGAAGCACGTAGCCACGACCTTCATTTGAAGGAAGCACGCCGTCAGCGATCAGGAAGGCGGACGAGCGCAAGTGGTCGGCGATGACGCGGTGGCTCGCGCGACGCTCGCCTTCGGCCTTCACACCGGTGAGATCAACGGAGGCGTCGATCAATGCGCGGAACAGGTCGATGTCGTAGTTGTCGTGTTTGCCCTGCAGGAGGGCCGCAACGCGCTCGAGACCCATGCCGGTGTCGATCGACGGCCGCGGCAGGTCGATACGCTCTTCCTTCGTCACCTGCTCATACTGCATGAAGACGAGGTTCCAGATTTCGATGAACCGGTCGCCGTCTTCTTCCGGCGAGCCCGGAGGGCCGCCCCAGATGTGGTCGCCATGATCGTAGAAGATTTCCGAGCATGGACCGCAGGGGCCGGTATCACCCATCGCCCAGAAATTGTCGCTGGTCGGGATGCGGATGATCTTGTCGTCCGAGAGGCCGGCAATCTTCTTCCAGAGGCCATGGGCCTCATCATCCGTATGGTAGACGGTGACCAGCAGGCGGTTGCGGTCGATGCCGAATTCCTTGGTGATCAGGTTCCAGGCAAGCTCGATGGCACGTTCCTTGAAGTAGTCACCGAAGGAGAAATTGCCGAGCATTTCGAAGAAGGTGTGGTGGCGCGCGGTATAGCCGACATTGTCCAGGTCGTTGTGCTTGCCGCCGGCGCGAACACATTTCTGCGCGGTCGCAGCTGTCGAGTAGGGGCGCTGCTCAAGACCCGTGAAGACGTTCTTGAACTGCACCATGCCGGCATTGGTGAACATCAGCGTCGGGTCGTTGCGCGGCACCAGCGGGCTGGAGGAAACGACCTCGTGACCGTTCGTCTTGAAGTAATCGAGAAAAGTCGACCGGATGTCGTTTACACCGCTCATGTCACGCCCTTCATTCAGGCCGGGAAGCCGGCCAATTTGCAAAATCAATGGCTTTTATCGCCCGGCTTCATCCCTGTCCAGCAGCCGAAACGAAAACCGGCCGCGTCTCGAAGGAAACGCGGCCGACACGATAGTCGAAAATGGAGGGCAGTTTACGCGTCGTCGGCAACATCACCGTCGTTGGCGTCGGGCCCGCCGTTCTGAAGGAATTTCTCCGCGATCAGTCCGGCATTCTGGCGCAGCGCCATCTCGATTTCCTGGGACACCGCAGGATTGTCGCGCAGGAAGAGCTTGGCGTTCTCACGCCCCTGGCCGAGACGCTGGCTGTTATAGGAGAACCAGGCCCCCGATTTCTCGACAATGCCCGCCTTGACGCCGAGATCGACGAGCTCACCGGTCTTGGAGACGCCTTCGCCATACATGATGTCGAATTCGACCTGTTTGAAGGGCGGCGCCATCTTGTTCTTGACGACCTTGACGCGGGTCTGGTTGCCGACGACCTCTTCGCGATCCTTGACAGCACCGATACGGCGAATGTCGAGACGCACGGAGGCGTAGAACTTCAGCGCGTTACCGCCGGTCGTCGTTTCCGGCGAGCCGAACATGACGCCGATCTTCATGCGGATCTGGTTGATGAAGATGACCATCGTCTTCGACTTGGAGATCGAGGCCGTCAGCTTGCGCAGCGCCTGGCTCATCAGGCGAGCCTGCATGCCCGGCAGGCTGTCGCCCATTTCGCCTTCGATTTCCGCACGCGGCGTCAGCGCAGCAACCGAGTCGACCACGAGCACGTCGATCGCGCCTGAGCGCACCAGCGTATCGGTGATTTCAAGTGCCTGCTCGCCGGTGTCCGGCTGCGAAATCAGGAGGTTCTGCAGATCGACGCCGAGCTTGCGGGCATAGATAGGATCAAGCGCATGTTCGGCATCGACGAAGGCGCAGATGCCGCCCTTCTTCTGCGCTTCGGCGATAGTCTGCAGCGCAAGCGTCGTCTTACCCGAGCTTTCAGGCCCGTAAATTTCAATGATGCGCCCCTTCGGCAGGCCGCCAATGCCGAGCGCGATATCGAGGCTGAGCGACCCCGTCGAGACCGTCTCGACTTCGACCACGCTCTCGTTCGCGCCGAGTTTCATGATCGAGCCCTTGCCGAACGACCGTTCGATCTGCGAGAGCGCCGCTTCCAATGCCTTGCTTTTATCCACCGATTTGTCCTCTACAAGCCGCAAAGAATTCTGTGCCATTTGATCCACCTTTAGGTTATTGAGGCCGCATAGGCAATGAAGCCGCCGATGGGGAATATGTACTCTTTTTGTTCTCATTTTGCAAGAGCAAGCCAAGCGGTTGAATCTCAATCGTTTTCGAGAGCGTGTTCGAATGATGTTCCGCGCGCCTGCACGAGTCCGCGCGTGGCGGGCGTAGCTGCTAAGTCAACGCGGCCGGGTAGCGGTTCGATTCGTGTTTCGACGATGCTGGAGGCATGCCCATGACGATCGAAATCCTGGCGATCGGCGGCGCCCATATCGACCGACGCGGCCGCATTTTTGCAGAGACGAAGCCGGGCGCCAGCAATCCCGGCCAATGGTTCGAGGAGGTGGGCGGCGGCGTGTTCAACGCGGCCTGCAATCTCTCCCGCTTGGGCCGTTCGGTCCGCCTGATTGCGCCACGCGGCGGCGATGCGGCAGGCCAGATGGTGGCGGATGCAGCCGAACGCGCCGGTCTCGACGACCAGCCCGTGATGTTCCTCGATCGCGCGACCCCGAGCTACACGGCCATCCTTGAGCGCGACGGCAATCTGGTCATCGCCCTTGCCGACATGGCACTGTATGACGCCTTTTCAGCGCGGCGGATGCGGGCGCGGTCGCTGCGCGACAGCCTGACCGAGGCAGATCATGTTCTGGCCGACGCCAACCTGCCGGCAGACACATTGACTGTACTGGCGGCGACCTGCCATGCGGCCGGCAAGGGGCTGTCGGCCATCGCGATTTCACCTGCCAAGGTGGTGAAATTCGCGCGCGCCCTGCCCTTGCTCACCCATCTTTTCATGAATGGTGCTGAGGCTGAAGCGATTGCCGGTCAGCGCCCCGAGCGGCCGGAGGACTGGCCGGACCTGTTGCGCGCCAAGGGCTTGCGCGGTGGCAGCGTCACAAGCGGCAGCGGCCTAACCGTCGTCTTCGATGAGAGCAGCGTCGCCGTGATAGAGCCGAAGCCGCTCGAGCAGATCGCCGACGTCACCGGGGCCGGCGATGCCTTCGCCGCCGGTTTCCTGCATGCCCGCCTGTCCGGCGCGAAACTGGACGAAGCGCTCCGCCATGGCACGGCAAGTGCCGCGATCACGCTCGCCTGTCCCAATGCCACCGATGAAAATCTCTCCCCGGAAAAGCTTGCACGTCAGATGGCTCTTGTCGCGCCGGCCCGTTTCCTGTCATGAGACCCTGAATTTCTAACGGAAGATCCCCCCATGACCCGTTCCATCTCGCCCCTTCTGCCCATCACCTATTCGAGCGAAGTCAGCGCCGCCAAGCAGCGCGGCGCGCCGATCGTCGCACTTGAATCGACGATCATCACCCATGGCATGCCCTATCCGGGCAATCTGCAGATGGCCCGCAGCGTCGAAGACATCGTGCGCCAGCAGGGCGCCGTGCCCGCGACCATTGCCGTCATCAAGGGCGTGCTGCATATCGGCCTGGAACCGGCAGAGCTCGAGGCGCTGGCGCAGATGGAGCATGTGATGAAGCTCTCGCGCGCCGATCTCGCCTTTGCGATCGCCGAGCGGCGCAACGGTGCGACGACCGTTGCAGCAACGATGATCGCCGCCTACCGCGCCGGTATCCATGTCTTTGCAACCGGCGGCATTGGCGGCGTGCACCGTGGCGCCGAAGAAAGCTTCGACATCTCCGCCGACCTCGAAGAACTGGCGCGCACGGCAGTGATCGTCGTTTCGGCCGGCCCGAAGGCGATCCTCGACATTCCGAAGACCTTGGAAGTTCTGGAAACGCGCGGCGTGCCCGTCGTCACCTATGACAGCGAAGACTTCCCCGCCTTCTGGTCGCGCAGCTCGGGCCTGAAGAGCCTGCTCAACCTGCAGAGCCCGGCCGCGATCGCCAATTTCCAGAAGATGCGCGACCAGCTCGGCATCGATGGCGGCATGCTGATCGCCAATCCGGTTCCGGAAGGCGACGAGATCCCGCGCGAGGAGATGGAAATCTACATCAGCCGGGCGCTTGCCAATGCCGAACGCGACGAGATCGCCGGCAAGGCAGTGACACCATACCTGCTCGACAACATCTTCCACCTGACCGGCGGTCGCTCGCTGAAGACCAATATTGCGCTGGTCGAGAACAATGCCCGCCTGGCAGCCGAGATCGCCGTCGCCATGAACGGCTGACAGCCACACATCACGTGACAAGAAAAGAACCCGCCGGAGCGATCCGGCGGGTTCTTTGTTTCAAGCACACTCCATAACTCTACAAACGCCCTCAGCCTTCGCCATCCAGCATTTCACGCACGGCGACGGCCAGCTGCTTGAGCGAGAAGGGCTTCGGCAGGAAGCCGAACTTGGCGTCGGCCGGCAGATTGCGGGCAAAGGCGTCCTCGGCATAACCCGACACGAAGATGAACTTCAGATCCGGATATTTCTTGCGCAGCTCGGTGAGCAGGGTGGGGCCGTCCATCTCGGGCATGACGACGTCGGAGACGACGATGTCTACCGCCCCGTCGAGCTCTTCCATGATGTCGAGCGCCTCGACGCCGGAGCCGGCCTCATGCACGGTATAGCCGCGCGTCTCAAGCATGCGCTTACCGCCGCGCCGAACGGCCTCCTCATCCTCGACGAGAAGAACGACGGCCGACTTGCCTGTGAGATCAGGAGCATCCTGCGCCTCAGCCTTGGCACTGGCCGTCGCAACCGTGATCGTGTCACCGCTGACGGAGGCCAGGACCTGGCCTTCGGCCACCGGCTGAACCTCGGGCACGTGGCGCGGCAGGAAGATGCGGAAAGTCGTCCCCTTGCCGACCTCGAACTCGGGATAGATGTAGCCCCCGGACTGCTTGACGATGCCGTAGACCATCGCAAGCCCGAGGCCCGTACCCTTGCCGACTTCCTTCGTCGTGAAGAAGGGCTCGAAGATCTTGTCCATGATCTCGGGCGCAATACCGGTGCCGGTATCGGCCACCTCGACCAGCACCATGTCTTCCGACGGCAGACCGCGATAACCAAAGCCTTCGGCCTGCTCGGCAGTTATGTTGTGTGTCGAAACGGTGATCGAACCGCCATCGGGCATCGCATCGCGCGCATTGACGCAGAGGTTGATGAGAACCTGCTCGAACTGCGACAGGTCTGTTTTCACCGGCCAGAGATCGCGGCCGTATTCGACCTTGAGCTTGACGTTCGTGCCCGAAATCAATCGATCGACCAGCATTCTGAGGTCGCCGATCACATCGGTGAGGTTCAACACACTCGGCCGCATTGTCTGCTTGCGCGAGAAGGCAAGCAACTGCCGCACAAGAACGGCAGCGCGGTTGGCGTTGCGTTTAATCTCCATGAGGTCGGCGAAGCTTGCATCCGACGGCCGCGCCTGCAGAAGCAGGTGGTCGGAGGACAGAAGAATGGCCGTCAGCACGTTGTTGAAGTCATGCGCGATGCCACCGGCGAGTGTTCCCACCGCGTTCATCTTCTGCGTCTGCGCCATCTGCGCCTCAAGCGCCTTCTGGTCGGTCACGTCGACGGCATAGACGATCGCCGCCTCTTCCGGCGCCTCGTCGCTCTGGTCGATCACGGCGTTCACGTAGAAGCGGAAATGCCTGCTGTCATTTGTCGGATGGCGGCTGTCGATCGGCGAGATGTCCACCTGTCGGTCCATGGCGGCGGCGAGCGCGCCCCGGAAGCCTTCACGTTCGCTCTCGTGCAGAACCACCTCGATCAGCCCGTGCCGTTCGATCTCGTCCCGCGAGATGATATCGGCAAAGAGTTTCATGAACGGGGCGTTGGTCCTCAGGATCCGGCCCTCGCCGTCGACAGAGGCGATCGCCATCGGCGTATTGTTGAAGAAGCGGGTGAAGCGCATCGAAGCGACCGAATTGGACTGGTCGCCGTTCTCGCTCTGGCTCCGCGCAAGCACGATCGACCGGCTTTCACCTGGCGCACCATCGCGGGCGGCGCGGACGCGGTGCACGAGGCGCACGGGCAGGCTCTGGCCGTTCACGCGCCTGAGATCGAGGTCGAGGGTTTCCGTGCGAGCCTGGCCCGGTTCGGCCTGCACCGAATCGATCAGCGCCATGCCTTCCCCGGCCACGAGATCCGAGATCGTCATCGAGCCCGGATTGAACTGGGTGAGATCGACACCCAGCCATTCGGCGAGCGTCGCGTTGAGATAATAGATCTCGCCCTTGCGGCCGGCGGAGAAGAAACCGGCGGGGGCATGGTCGAGATAATCGATCGCGTGCTGCAATTCCTTGAAGAAGCGCTCCTGATCGTCACGTTCGGCGGTGATGTCCGAAATCTGCCAGACATGCAGCGGCTTGCCACGTCCTTCGCCCGACAACAACCGCGCCTTCAGCCGGTACCAGTGTGCACCCGAGCCGTTGACCGTCTGATTGCCGAGCGGCTTCAGCAGCCGGAATTCCTCGTAGCTGTCGCGCCCCTCGCGAAGACCATTGGTCAGGCGGTAGAGCGCCTCGCTCGATTCCCGGTAACGCGAGAGCAGCGCTTCGAGTGTCTGCACCTCCGTTGGCTTGCGCGCGCCGGTCATCGTGCCATAGGCCACGTTGGCGAAGACAATGCGGCCTTCGCTGTCGGTAATCAGCGTGCCATCCGGCTGGCTTGCGAGGAAACGGCGCGCAAGCGTGTCGTTGTTCGACTGCGGCATGACCTCGACGAAACCGATCACCGCGGACACGATGAAGAAGATCCCCATCATCGCAAGGATGCCGAGAACGCCAAGCACAACCTGATTGTCGAGCTGGTCGCGGAAAAAGATGAAGGCGGCGGACGCCGCGATCAGGGCAAGGGCGAGCAGCAGGATGCGCAACGCCATGCCGACGCCATTACGGCGATCGACCAGCGGGCCGTCTCCATCTCGATCATACTGCTTTCGTGTCATTGATGCCTCTTGCCTAAGCGCACGGAAGATCCGACCTAGCGAGAATTGGCGCTCCCACCTGTTTATCAATATGCCGTAGCTGCAAAAAGCAAAGAAAGGGCCATACGGCTCCGCCCAGCCGCTCCCCCACAGGAATGCCGCAATCCTGGCCGATCTTGCCCGACCTTCCGCCCCCGGCGACAGGGGCGCGGTCGCACGCAAGATTGCGGAAGGGGCCGTCTTCTGCCAGAAAGCCAGTCAAAAGGAGCACGCACATGCTGGATGACCTGATCTCGGCCTATGGCAATCGTTTTCTCGTGGCGGCACTCGGCGTCAGCCTCGCTCTGCTCTGCCTGTTCATCGTGCTCTGGATTCTGCGCAACCGGGCTCCCTCGCCTTTTGTGCGTGGCGGCCGCAACCGCCAGCCCCGGCTGCAAGTGCTTGATGCCGCAGCCGTCGACACTCGCCGCAGGATCGTGCTGGTCCGCCGCGACAATGTCGAGCATCTCGTGATGATCGGTGGCCCGACCGACATCGTGATCGAAAGCGGTATCGGCGACGAACGTCCCTATCTCAGCGCAAGACCAATCCAGCCCCAGGCTTTGGCCGAGCAGCAGGATTTACCCAAACCCGCTGCTCAACCGGCGCTCGTAGCGACCGAACCGGCCGCACCGGCCATCGCATCCCCCGCTGTGGCATCGCCTGCCATTGTGGCCAATGGCGCAGCAGAAGCGCCGGCCAGACGCCCTGTGGCCGCGGAAACGCCCCGGCCCGCAACCGTTTCTCCGCCGGCCGATCCCCAGCCCGCGCCGACGCCTGTGGTCGAGCAGCGTCGTCAGCAAGCGGCACCTGTGCGCGGCCCCGAACCTGCCGTCGAGAACGTGGTGACAGCACCCCCGGTGGCAGCAGTTGCGGCCGCCGCAGCGGCCCCCATAGCGGCTGCGGCCGTGACCACCGCAAGACGCCCGGAGATTGCGCCTCCCGTTCGGGTCCAGTCGCCCGCAATGGAACCGATCGCGCGCCCTGAACCGCCTGTCGAGCCGTCAGCAACCCAGCCGACCGCAAGCCTTGAGCCGATGATGGTCGCACCTGCGCCAACCGCAACCGCTTCTGCCGCCGTCGAACAGGTCATGCGCCGCAATGAGCCGATGCTCGACAGGGGTGACAGCCCCTCGGAGGCCAAGACGAGCGGCACGCCTCCGATTGAAGCTTTCAGGGTTGAGCCGGTCGAGCCGATCATGAGGAACGAGCTTGATGCCCCTAAGGTGGAGGACATCAAGGTCGGACCGCAAGCGGCAGCGCCCACCGTCATCGATGCGCCCGCCGCAGCAGATCTGCTGGAAGCGGCACGCCAACGGGTTCTTGTGCCGGTTCAAGCGCCCGCAACCTCCCGTCTCGTGGAACCGGAACGTTTTGAACCGCAGGTCGAAAGCGAGGCTTCTGGCGTACCGGCCGAACCCGAAGCGCGAGACATGAGCGATTTCGAGCGCGTCCTCGAAGAAGAAATGGCTCTGCATCTGGCCACGGACCCGGCGCCGCAGCCGGCGCCTCAAACGCCGCAGATCCTGCCTGAAACCCGCGCCGACCGCCCGCGCCCGCCGATTGCCGCCATTTTGCCGGAAGCAAATCGCGCAACTGCCGCAACACCCAACGCCCCACAGCCGGCTCCCGAACCCAATCTGCAGAACGAGATTGCCCGGATCTTCGGCGAGATGTCGGCCAGCCGAAATCCGTGACGGGTTACGGCTCTGGCATCAAAGCATGCCGCAAAATCGAAAAGACCCGCCAATGGCGGGTCTGAACTCGTTCGGAAGATTTACCTGAGGCTTCGACCTCACTCGTCGCGATAGACCTTTTCGCGGCGCTCGTGCCGTTCCTGTGCCTCGATCGACAGCGTCGCAATCGGGCGGGCATCCAGACGCTTCAGACCGATCGGCTCACCGGTCTCTTCGCAATAGCCGTAAGTCCCGTCATCGATCCGCTGCAGTGCCGCGTCGATCTTGGAAATCAGCTTGCGCTGCCGATCACGGGCTCGAAGCTCGATGGCTCTGTCGGTTTCCGAGGAAGCCCGGTCTGCAAGATCAGGATGATTGGCGCTCTCTTCAGCCAGATGGTCGAGCGTCTCACGCGCTTCGCGCAGGATGTCGTTTTTCCAGGCGATCAGCTTTGCCCTGAAATAGGCCCGCTGATTGGCGTTCATGAACTCTTCGTCCTCCGAGAGCACATAATTGCTAAGATTGATCTTCTCACTCAACGCGATTCTCCTGAAGAACATCTCAATGGGCGGGTGTATATCCTTTCAAGGCAACCGGTTCAAGCCTTCTGACTGTTTCAAAGCCATTTTTAAATCTGTTACATTTTTCATCTAAACTTCTATTTTTTAAGCATAAATTGCTTGCATCCAGACGGCCGATACATACCCTTCCACCGCGATAGGCTGATACTGGCTTCAATGCGGCATGGTTGACGGCAAGGCACAAGAACCGGTAGGTCAATTCTCAAGCTCCATCGCATGTGGATACCTCAAGGATGACGCCCTCCATTCAGCTTCCCCAGCGCATCTATCTGCTGCGTCACGCGAAATCCGGCTGGGCCGAGCCCGGCGGTCGCGATTTCGACCGCAGCCTTTCGGATGCCGGCTTCGCCGAAGCGGAGATCCTGGCAGAAACAGCAGCCGACAGGGGCTATCGCCCAGATCTGGTGATATGTTCGACCGCCAAGCGTTGCCGACAGACGGCAGAGGCGATCAACCGCGTCTTCTCCGGCCTCGTCGAGTTTCGCCATGTAGACGCGCTCTACAATGCACCCGCCGAGGCCTATCTCGAAATCGTCAGCTCGATCCGTGGCGTCGAGGCCCTGATGCTCGTCGGCCACAACCCGGCCATTGAGGAAGTCTTTGCACGTCTGTGCGGAAACGACGTCATGGCCCGCACCGTGCCAGAGGGCTATCCGACCTCTGGCCTCGCGGTGATCGACGCCATCAGCGAGGAAGCCTATGCGCTTCGGGACTTTCTCGTCGGCTGACCAGATCAGCCGCGACGCGTAGGTCGCCTCTTTTTTGCGCTGCACGCCCCGCCTATATGTAGTGAAATGGCGTTGACGGCCGCGTGCCGCCGACAAGCCATACCCGCCACAGTCTCTGCAGGACGATGCCTTGCCCCCTTCCCTCACCAGCCTGACCGACGAAGCCGCGATCGCATTCGACAATCTCGCCGACCGCGCTGCCCACCTGGTCAATCCGACCATCCGGCTCGGCGTGACCGGACTGTCGCGGGCGGGCAAGACGGTCTTCATCTCGTCGCTGGTTCACAATCTCCTGCATGGCGGTCGCTTGCCGTTGTTCGAGCCGCTCCGTTCCGGGCGCATGATCGGTGCTGCACTTCAGGAGCAACCCGATGACGCCGTGCCGCGCTTCCAATACGAAGATCACATCCGCGCACTGGTGGAGGAGCGGGTGTGGCCGGACTCGACCCGTGCGATCTCGGAATTGCGCCTGACGATCGAATACAAGAGCGCCAGCACCTGGAACCGGATGCTGTCTTCGGGAAAGCTGTCGATCGACATCGTCGACTATCCCGGTGAATGGCTTCTCGACCTTCCCTTGCTGGGGCAGGACTACAGGACATTCTCCGAAAACACGGTGAGCCTCGCCGCCTCCGGCGTTCGCGCGGAACTGGCGCAGGAATGGCTGGCGCTCGCAGCTGCGGTGGATCCCGATGGGCCGGCAGACGAGATTACGGCAAAACGGCTGGCCGAAGCCTTCACCACCTATCTGCGGCTCTGCAAGTCGGATGAGCGCTCCCTTTCGACGCTTCCGCCGGGGCGCTTCCTGATGCCGGGCGACCTCGACGGCTCGCCGGCCCTGACCTTTGCCCCGCTCCCCGTTTTGCCGGAAGGCCGAGCGCCGAAGGGTTCGCTGCGGGCGATGATGGAGCGCCGCTTCGAGGCCTACAAGACCGTCGTGGTTAAACCCTTTTTCCGCGAGCACTTCGCCCGGCTCGACCGCCAGATCGTGCTGGTCGATGCCCTCCAGGCGATCAACCGCGGCCCCGAAGCGGTCCAGGATCTCGAACGGGCGCTCGGCGACGTGCTCGCCTGCTTCCGGGCCGGATCGAACAATATGTTGACGGCCCTCGTACGCCGCCGGATCGACCGGGTGCTGGTTGCCGCCACCAAGGCGGACCACCTGCACCATGAAAGCCATGACCGTCTTGAGGTTTTGACGAGACGCCTTGTCAACCGCGCCATCAAGACGATCGGCATGAGCGGCGCCGGCATCGAGGTCATGGCGCTGGCCTCCGTGCGAGCGACCCGTGAAGCGAATGTGAAGCAGGACGGCCACGACCTCCCTGTTATCGTGGGCACCCCCATGGCCGGCGAGCGCATCGGCGACGAACTCTTCGACGGCAAACGCAAGACGGCAGTGTTTCCCGGCGATCTGCCGCGTGATCCGGAAGCCTACTTCCGCTCGGTCGATGAAAACGACGCCTCCGCCGCCCTGCCCGATCTCAGCATCGTGCGTTTCAGGCCGCCCGAACTCGATGAGAAGCAGGGTATCACCTTGTCCGTGCCGCATATCCGCCTCGACCGGGCGCTGCAATTCCTGCTCGGAGACCGTCTCGCATGAAGAAACCGACCGTACCTCCGACCGGCCCGTCTTCGTCATCCCACTCTGCCCCCCAGAGGCGGCCGGCGTCCTTCACTGTCGAGCCCGAGGCACCACGCACCCGCACGGCCGAAAATCGTACGCCGCGCAGCTTTGCCGGCGACGTTGTCATCGTGCCTGACGACCAGGACCCCTTCATCGCCGCAACCGAGACCCTGCCCGAAGTGCCCGTCGCTGCACCGCGCCGCAAACGTTTCTCCTTCGCCAAGCTTGCGACCGGAGCCTTCGGGCTCCTCCTGTCGCTCGCCTTCGGCCTTTGGGTTGACCGCCTGATCTCGGATCTCTTCGCCCGGGCAGACTGGCTCGGCTACCTCGCGATAGGCGCACTGGCCATCGGGCTTCTGGCCTTGATTGTCGCCGTCGGACGCGAATTGGTCGGGCTCTGGCGCCTCGATACTGTGCAAGACCTCAAGGTTGAGGCGGAAGCAGCAGCCGAGAGCGGCAAGCGCAAGCAGGCAGCCACGGTGGTGAAGAAATTGACCGCACTCGTCGCACATCGCGCCGAGACCGCACGCGGTCAGAAGACGCTCGCCGCCGTCGAGGACGACATCATCGATGCACCGCAGCTGATCGAACTTGCCGAACGGGAACTGCTGTCACCCCTCGATATCAAGGCGCGGGCTCTCATCCTGAATTCGGCCAAGCGGGTTTCGGTCGTCACGGCCGTCAGCCCTCGCGCGGTGGTCGACCTCGCCTATGTTCTCTTCGAAGTGGTTCGCCTCGTCCGCAGCATGGCGGATCTCTATGGCGGACGCCCCGGCTCGCTGGGCATGCTGCGGCTGCTCCGCGACGTCTTTGCCCACCTCGCGGTCACCGGCTCCATCGCCATAGGCGATGGCCTTGCCCAGCAGGTGCTGGGCCATGGCCTCGCGGCGCGGCTGTCGA
Source organism: Rhizobium sp. R86522 (assembly GCF_042466255.1). Lineage (NCBI taxonomy): Bacteria > Pseudomonadati > Pseudomonadota > Alphaproteobacteria > Hyphomicrobiales > Rhizobiaceae > Rhizobium > Rhizobium sp. R86522. The sequence goes on along the minus strand of NZ_JAXHBX010000001.1, from coordinate 1,345,759 downwards.
CCCGCCTCGGTGAAGGGGTTATCAACGGCCTGATGACGGCAAGGATCGGCATCGCCGCCATGGATCTCTGCCGGCCCTTGCCGTTTCGCGCAGCCAAACGCCCCGGCATCGGCGACTTCATCGGTGACCTGACGCCGTCGATGACGGGCAAGGATGAAACCAGGGCCGGGTGAGGCAGACGGGCCACACCCGGGAAACCAGTGTGTTTTGCCGATTGTCGAGCACCCGATTTGAGGGTATTGGCAAGGATGCATTAACCATTTTTCCGCTAGGGTCTTCGCGGGGTTTCTGGTTTCTCGTACCAAGGCAAATCGATGTTCTCTCGCTCCTCGACATTCGGCCGTTGCGCCGCCATCCTTGCCGTTGCCGCACTCGTGCCGGTCACGGTCGCTGATGCTGCTTCGCGCGACAAGCGCTTCTTCGAATCCGTCGCCGGATCCTGGAAGGGCCCGGGCGAGATCGTTGCCGGCAAATACAAGGGCACCAAGTTCACCTGCAATCTCATCGGCCTGCCGGCCGAGGGCAAGGAAACCGGGCTGAAGCTGGACGGCACCTGCCGCGTCGGCATGTTCAGCCAGCCGATGTCGGCCGTCATTTCTCAGGCCGGCGGCAGCTATAAGGGCCAGTTCCTGGACGGCGCAGACGGCAAGGGCCTCGACATCGTATCGGGCCAGGTCACCGGCAACCGCGCTGTCATGGGCATCAATCGCGCCAAGCTGAACGGTGCCATGGTCGCGCGCCTGGAAGAGGGCGATTCAATGAACATCACCATTTCAGTGAAGGTAGAAGACCGGATGATCCCTGTCATCGGCCTCAAGCTGAACCGCCAAGCAACCGCCATGGCCGAGAACGACTGATCCGCCTGTTAACCTTCGGCTAGAAGTTCAACCGCGCCACCAGGCGCGGTTTTCGTTTGCAACGGCAATACCCGTCCGATCGACATCCGCGAGCCAGTCAGCGACCACCCGATCCTTGACAGGAAGCTGCGGATCGATGTCGGCGAGCGGCATCAGCACGAAAGCGCGCTCTGTCATGCGCGGATGCGGGATCTTCAGATGCTCGGCATCGATCATGCGCCCAGCAAAGGTCAGAATGTCGATATCGATGGTCCGCGGCCCCCAGCGCTCGACGCGCACGCGTTTCATTGTCCGCTCGATCTCAAGACAGGCGGCGAGCAGTTCCTGCGGCTCGAGAAGCGTCTCGACCGCTGCACAGGCATTGTAGAAATCGGCCTGATCCGTCTTGCCCCAGGGAGGCGTGCGATAGAGCCTCGACACGGAGATCACGCGGCAATCGGACCGCTGGTCGAGCCGGCGCAGCGCTTCGGCCATCGCCGTGACGGGATCGCCGACATTGCCACCGAGACCCAGTGTGGCGGCCTGCCAGCGCTTAACTTCTGACTTGTTCAACGCTCACCTGCACATGGTCGAGGATGCCGGCGATCGGCGCGCTCGGCTTGCGCACCGTGATCCTGCAGCGCAGCATTTCGGGGAAACGGTCGAGCAGTCCGCGCGCAATGGCCAGCGCCAGCGCCTCGATCAACTGCCGGCGGCTGCCGGTGACGATGTCGCGGATCACCTCGAAGGCAATGCCGTAATGCACCGTCCCATCGAGCGTATCGGTCTCTGCGGCAGCAATCGCGTCCACGTCGAACTCCGCATCGACGAAGAAACGCTGTCCAAGCACCCCCTCCTCCGGGAAAACGCCGTGATGGGCGAAGAAAGCGCAATTCTTCAGGGTGATGGTGAAAACACCGCTCATGCAGTCTTATCCTTCCTCGCAGCAATCCGCCGCTCGGTTGCGAGCATAGCATCGGCCATGATCAGGGCATCCCGGTTGATCGCGACATTGTGCACCCGGAAAACGGAGGCGCCCTTCAAGCGCAGCGCAACAGTCGTCGCCGCAGTTGCCACATCCCGGTCGGCGGCTTCCCGGCCGGTCAGCGCGCCGAGAAAGCGTTTGCGCGACGTGCCGGCCAGGAGTGGCAGACCGAAGTCGTGCAGTTCCTCGAAGCGGGCGATGAGCTCCATGTTCTCCTCCGGGCTTTCCTTGGCGAAACCAAAACCCGGATCGAGCACGATTGTTTCCAACGCAACACCGGCCTGCGCGGCAATCCCAAGAGAGTGCTTGAGAAAGTGCCGCTGATCGGCAATCGGATCGGCCAGTTTCTCGCGGCCGCGGCCGGTATGCATGATGCAAAGCCCGGAGCCATGTTCTGCCGCGACCTTCGCAATCTCGGCTTCCCGCTGCAGGCCATGCACGTCGTTGATGATATGCGCGCCGGCCTCGACGGCCGCTTTTGCGGTGGCCGCTCGATAGGTATCGATGGAAATGAGCGCGTCGGTCTGATCGCGGAGCGCTGCGATCACCGGAACGACCCGGGCGATCTCCTCTTCGACGCTGACTTCGGCCGCACCCGGGCGCGTCGATTCACCTCCGATGTCGAGGATCACGGCACCTTGATCGACACACGCCAGCGCGTGCCGCACGGCCGCATCGACGGTATTGTGCAGACCGCCGTCGGAAAAGGAATCCGGCGTCACATTGACGATGGCCATGATCACGCCACGCTCGGCGAGGTCGAGTGTGCGACCGTGCCCTACGCGCCAAATTGTATGCTCAACTATGGCCACCCGACCTTCGAACCCCTCGACGGAAAAGCATGAAGCTGCGATAGTGCAGACCGGGTTGGCTATGCCCCAAGGGCGCGGCGAATACAACATTGCGGAAAAAAGAATGAAGCACTCCCGCCGTCTTCGGGCCGCCGTGATCATGGCAGTCCTGACCGGCATATCCCTGCCGCTTTCGGCCAGCGCGGACGTCGTCGTCCAGAAGTCCATTACCTACTTTCAGATCGGCGGCCGCACGGCAGCCGAACTCGATGCGGAACTGTCGCGCAAAGGGCCCTTCACCCAGGCGAGCGGAAGTCGCCACCCCGGCGCCACCCAGATACGCTTCGGCGGCGACCTCACCTACACACGACGCGGAACCCGTTGCGCAATCGATGATGTGCGCGTCACTGTCGAAACAAAGCTCATCCTGCCGCGCTGGAAGAACCGCAAACGCGCATCCACCGAGATGGCGTTGTTGTGGGACGCACTGTCGGCCGACATCAAGCGGCACGAGGAGCGTCATGCCGAAATCGCGCGCCAGCATGCAAAGCTGCTCGAACAGAGGCTGATGAAGCTGCGACCGGAACGCAATTGCGAGATCCTGCAGGATCGGGTCGCTGTCGTCACCGACGACGTGACTGCATCCCATGACGCAGCACAGATGCAATTCGATCGTGTTGAAGCGAAGAATTTCCAGGATCGCATGCTGCGGATCCTGCGCTACCGTCGCGAAAGCCAGGAAAATCAGTAGAAATCACCCCTGACTTCCAAGGGGAAGTGTTGCTGCAAGGCTTCGGCTTGCACGAAGCTTGCGACATGGCCTGTGAATAACCGGCTATTTCTCGGCGTGGCCCTTGATACAAATCTGAAATATAAGTGTCATCGAATACGTTGCATGAGCGTAAGCGATTTCCCCGTTCTCCCGGCGCGTCCTGGTGCCACAGGTGCTTCCTCCCTCGCCTGGTTGGCGATGCGCCCCCTTGCCCCGCTTTCGTGAAAACGAAAGCGGGGCTTTTTTGGGCGGGTAGCGCTGACAGTAGTGCTCAGCCCTGGCGCTCGGGCACGTGAACGACGAGCCCCTCCAGGGCCGCCGTCACCTTGATCTGACAGGAAAGTCGCGAAGTTGGGCGCACGTCGACGGCGAAATCCAGCATGTCCTCTTCCATGGCCGACGGCTGGCCGACCTTTTCTGACCAGGAATCATCGACATAGACATGACAGGTGGCACAGGCGCAGGCACCGCCACATTCGGCATCGATCCCGGGGACCGAGTTGCGGACGGCGTTTTCCATGACCGTGGAGCCGTCGGCTGCCGCGATGTCAAAACGTGTGCCGTCAAATGCGATGATGCTGATGTTTGCCATGAGTTCCTGTCCAGACTTCGCCTTGTGAAAACCGGCGAAGTCATCTCCCAAATCGGAAAGTCAGTCAACTCACGGCGAAGCGATCAAGGGATCGCTTCGCGTCGCGATGGTGTGCGGCTCAGCGGGCCAACTTCAGGATGAAGTGCTCGGCTTCGAGCACGGCAGCCGCAACGGACGCAAGCGCATCCGCATCGGCACCCCTGGTTTCGATCAGATCTGCAGCCGTCGCGACACGCAGGGCGCCAACGGCCATCGCGGCATTGCGAAGGCGATTGGCGGCAGCCTTGACCTCGACCTTGCTGCGACCACTGGAGAGCGCCACCAGGCAACCGCGGGCCTGACGCGCGAAGATCTGCAGGATCTCGCTCTCGACGGCCTTGTCGCCCTTCGTCTGCGTCGCCAGATGCACGAGGTCGATCGGACGCTGTTGCGCAGGGGTGAGGCCATGCAGGTTGTCCGGAGCCTCGAATGCGATATTGACTGCTGCTGCCATGCCCTTGATCCTGATTTCTTGTTATTTGCTGCCGCCAGTTTGCGGCCACCACATGGGCATGCCGTTAAAAATGCCGGGGATGGCGGCAAAAAGCTTGAGGTATGGTTAATGCAAATTAAACCCCGACGCAGACTGGCTTTTCAGCCGCAACCTTGATTGAAATACTGTTAACAAGAGCTGCGGGACCAGGCACCGCGAAAGCGCATTAATTGTAACGGATGACCAAATGTGTCAGTACGATACGGTTGATTGGGCAAAGTTGCGTGAACTTTGCCTGCAAGCCAGTCGGTGCTAGAACTTCCGGCGGGAACGCCGGCTGTCAGTGGCCGCACTGTGAAAAGAAGGGATTTCGTCTGGCGTGGCGGCAGGCGGGGTTTCAGGTAAACGGTGAGGTCCGGATACGGCATGGCGATGAGCGGCATCGCCGCTTCAGTCCGTCCTCCCGAGAGTAAGCGGTAACGAGGCGTAACCCTATGGCGAACAAGAAGACCGACTCGATTGACGAGAACGCGTTCCAGGCACTCGAGGCGGCCCTGAGCATCGATTTCGACGGTGAGGAAGCCGCCGCGCCCCCCAAGGCACGGTCTCAAGCACGCGCCCCGGAGGCAAATGTGTCCGATAGTATCCCGCGTTCCGCCGCGAAGAAGACGATCGAGCGGCGCTCCGCCCGCGCCGGTGAACTCAATCCCGAACCTGCCCCCAAGGCGCCAGCCTTCGCTCCAGCCAATGACGGCTCTCGGCGCACACCCTCCGCCATACTGAAGTCTCTGGACGGCGCGTCGCTGACCTCTGCACTGCGCAATGCTGCTGTCGTTTCGGCACTCTGGGTCCTCGGCGCCCTCGGCCTGACCCAACTGCTCTACGGTGGCGCGATCTGGCAGGCTGGATCGATTGCCGACATCGTCGCCATGCCGGGCGTGGTCGCCATCGTCGTCGGCACCTTCCTGCCGATCATGCTGTTCTTCGCCTTCGCCATCATGATGGCCCGCGCCCATGACCTGCGCAATGCCGCCCGCTCGATGGCGGAAGTGGCGCTTCGTCTGGCCGAACCCGAAACGATCGCCTCCGAACGCATCATGACCGTCGGCCAGGCGGTGCGCCGCGAAGTCTCGGCGATGAACGAAGGCATCGAACGCACCATTGCGCGCGCAACGGAGCTTGAAACGCTCGTTCATTCCGAGGTAACGGCGCTCGAACGCAGCTACACCGATAACGAACTGCGCGTCCGCGGCCTGGTCCACGAACTCGGCGCCGAGCGCGACGCGATCGTCAACCACGCCGAGCGCATCCGTTCCTCCATCGTCGGCGCCCATGAGCAGCTCAAGGAAGAGCTGTCGCTGGCGACCGAAGAGATTTCCGTCCGCCTGCAGACGTCGGGCGAGGCCTTCGCCTCGATGATCGACATGCGCGCGGCAACGATCATGGAAAAGTCCGATGCGGCCGTAACCGCACTCGGCTCCCTGCTCGCGCACAAGACGGAAAACATGGTCCAGACGCTGGCCGCGTCCGGCATGTCTCTGTCCAGCGAGTTCGACACCCAGCTCAAGTCGCTGACGTCAACGCTCAGCGAACGCGGTCGCGAACTTCTCGGTGAATTCGCGACCCGAGCTTCAACGCTTGACGCCAACACGGAGAAGCTGAACGCGGCCCTCAACGAGCGTGCCCGCCAGCTGAACGAAACGCTGGTCGAGCGTACCCGTGACATCGCCGAGACCCTGAAGGGCAGCGAAAGCGCGATCACCTCATCGCTCGACGACGTGCTGGGACGCCTCAACAGCTCGCTCGACGAGCGTGGCCGCAGCTTCCGCCAGAGCCTTCAGGCCAGCGCCGACGATGCCATCGTCGACCTCGACCTGCGTTCGGGCCTGTTCGAGGATCGCTTCCAGACCACCATCGGCCAGATCAACGCAACCTTCGACCAGCGGGTCGCGGAGTTCGCCAGCGCCTTCGACCAGCGCTCGGGCTCGCTCGATTCCAAGCTGATGGAAAGCCTCGCCCGCATCAACGAAACGGTGAACGGCGGAACGGATTCTATCAGTGGCATCCTGAGTTCAAGCATCGAGCGTCTCGGCGGAACGCTGACCGATCAGTCGCTTGCGCTTGCAATGACCCTGAGCACCAGCCAGGAAATGCTTGATAGCTCCATGTCCGACCGCGCTCAGGAAATCGCGGAAGCGATGTCGGCACGCGCGGCGGCACTCACCGAAAGCCTGGAAAACGCCCAGAAGCGGATCGACCAGGTGATGGAAGAGCGCAGTGGCTCGCTCTACAATGCGCTGACCGACAACCAGTCGCGCTTCGAGCAGACCCTCTCGACCCGAGCCGAGCACATCGTCAACGCGCTTGAAACCAACCAGGACCGTTTCGCCGAAACCCTCGACACCAAGGCGCGCGGCATCGCGAGCCTGGTCGAAGGTCAGAGCGAGCAGTTGATCGATGCTCTCAACACCAAGAGCCTCGAACTCGACCTGACGCTGACCGCCCGCACCCAGGATCTCTCCGAGACACTCAACGACAGCCAGCGCCGGATCGACGAGACACTGACCCAGCGCGCCTCCGCGATCATCGAGACGGTCGCCGATGCCGACCGTCGCATCGACGCAGCCTTCAGCGAAAAGGCAGAGACTATCCGCAATGCCTATGGCGAAAACCAGGAGCGGTTGGAACTTTCGCTTGCCAGCCATACCTCCTACCTCACCTCTACGCTGGAAGACGCCACCGGCGACATCGAGCGTAGCCTTGGCCAAGCCTCGGGCCAGATCGCGGAAACCGTCACCAACGGCATCTCCGAGCTCGAAACCAGACTGGGTGCGAGCCAGCAGCAGCTGGATACCCTGCTCACGACCGCCTCGAGCACGATTTCGAATACCGTTGCCGACAATGCGAGCCAGATCGCCGAAACGCTGAAGTCCGGCGTCAACGACATCGACGGCCGCATTGCCGAGACCGGCGCCTATCTGCGCTCCAGCCTCGATGCCGCGACCGGCGCGCTGGCAACCACGCTCGGCGAGAACACCGACCGGATCGCGCAGACGATCGACCAGGGCGTCAACGCGATCGACGACCGTCTCGTCAACACGCATGACCGGATCCGCGCCACGCTCGACGACCGGACACAGGCGATCACGGCGGCCATCGGCGACGCGCGCGATGCGCTAGATTTGAGCCTCGGCGAACATGCGACCTCGATCGGTGCCTCCGTTGCAGCAAGCGCTGGCATGCTCGAAATGAGCCTTGAGGATCACGAGGAAAGCCTGCGCAAGGCGATCGACGAATCGAGCCGTGCGCTGGACGAGCGCCTGCGTGGCACGGCCGGCGCCTTGACCGAGCAGATCCGCGACGCCGCCGACGACATCACGCGCTCGGCGCAGGGCTTCTCGGGCACGGTCGAACAATCCGTATCCGGCATGACCAGCCGCCTTGACGAAACCAGCACCCGCATCGAGCAGAGCCTCGGGACGCTGGAAGACCGTCTGCGCAATGGCCTCGATGGTGTCGACGCCCGCGTCAACGATGCCGGCGAAAAGTTCGCTTCACGCCTCGACGACAAGGTCGCGACGATCGAACGTGTCGGCGCAGAAGCCAGCATGCGCGTCGCCCAGGTCCTCGATGAAGGCACCACCCGCGTCGCCGAAACCTTCGACACCCGCACGCCGGTCATCGAAGAGCGTCTGGCGACCATGGACCGTGCCCTCAATATCGGCCTCGAAAACGTCAATCGCACCATCGAAGGCAAGGCAGCCGGTCTTGCAACCGCACTGCGCAGCGCCGTCACCGACGCTGCCCGCGACCTCGATGCCGAGGCTCAGCGCTCGGTCGATCGCCTCGCAACCACCACCTCGCAGTTTGCCGAGCAGATTGGCGAACGCAGCGCCGAACTCAACCGCACGGTCGAGGAGCGCTCGGAGGACCTCGCGCGGCGCATCACCGACACACAGAACCGCCTCGCCGGACAGGCCGCGACGATCGCCGAAACCTTCTCGCAGGCCGGCGATGTCATCAGCAACAAGGTGAACCAGGCAGAAGCCCTGGTCAGCGCCCAGGTTGCCAACCTTTCGGGGACTGTCGGCGAAGTGAGCACCACGCTGGAACAGCGCGCCGCCGCAATCCGAGACGCGATCTCCGGCAACACTCAGGAACTCGCTGCTGCCATGAATGCGGCAGAGCAGGCACTTGAGGCTCGCGGCAACTCCATCCGCGACGCGATCTCCGGCAACACGCAGGAATTCGCCACCACCATGAATGCGGTGGAAAAGGCACTGGAAGCCCGCGGCAATTCGATCCGCTCGGTGCTCGACGACCGGACCCGCGAGCTGAACTCCATGCTTTCGACGCGCTCGGCCGAACTGTCGCGCCTCATCGACGAGAAGGCAGCCCCCGTGGTCGCCTCCTATGCCGAGACCGGCCGTGCAGCCGCCGAGCAGATTGCCGCCGCAGCAGAACAGAGCGCAGAGCGCCTGCGCGCCGAAAACGCAGCCCTCGTCGACGCGATCAGCCAGCGCACCGACCGCGCTGTTGCAACCCTCGGCACCGCCGAGCAGAACCTGGTTGCCAGTGCCTCGCAGCTCATCGAGCGCCTCGGCGATAGCAATGTCGGCCTGTCCACGATGATCGATCAGGCGGTGCAGAGCATCGGCTCGCTCGACAGCCGCCTCGGCGCAACGGCAAACCGTTTCAGCGAAACGGCGAACCAGGCAACCGACATGCTGTCGACCTCGAACCGCCTGCTCGACGACAAGCTCGGCCGCCTCACCGCCGTCTCCGGCGAGACGCTACAGCAGGTATCGTCGATCGTCAGCCGCTTCGGCGACCACACCCAGGTGCTGGGCAAGGCCTCCGAGCTTCTGTCGGCCGCCCAGTCCAACCTCGTGGGCACGCTTGAGGAACGCCAGCAGGCTCTCCGCGATCTCTCCATCGGCCTCGTCAAGCGCTCGGAAGAGATCGAAACGACGATGCAGACCCTCGGCAAGATGGTCGAGACCGCCTTCGATCGCGCCGAGCAGCGCTCCGGCCAGATGGCCGGCAACCTGCGCCAGAGCGTCCAGGCCTCCTTCTCCGATATCGGCCAAATCCTCGGCGAGACCGAAAAGCGCGCCCAGTCGACGGCTGCCTCCATGCGTGACAGCGTCCAGGCCTCGTTCTCCGACGTGGGACAGATGCTCGGCGAGACCGAGAAAAGGGCGCAGATCACCGCCGCCAACATGCGCAATGCCCTCCTGTCAGCCGAACAGGAAGCACAGGTTTCCATCGACAAGACGCTGACCGAGGCCGAGAAGCGTTCAGGCGAACTGGCAAACCGCCTGCGCGGCGGACTGGCAGTCTCGCTCAGCGACATCGACCACCTGCTTGGCGAAGCCGGCCGGAAGTCGGAAGGGGCAGCCGCTGCCCTGCGTCAGGCCATGCAGGAAGCCGTCAGCGAGGCTGTTGCCCGCTTCACCGGCGCCACCGACGAGATCCGCCGCTCGGCAGTCGATATCCGCAAGGAACTCGACCTGACCCGCAACGAGCTGAAGCGTGGTGCCTTCGACCTGCCCGAGGAAGCCAAGGAAAGCGCCGCCCAGATGCGCCGCGCCGTCTCCGAGCAGATCAAAGCCCTGCAGGACATCTCGCAACTCGTCGGCCGAACCAGCCAGACGCTGGAAATCTCCGAGCCGGTTGCACGCCGCCTGGCCGAAGCCCAGCCTGAACCGGTACGCCGCCAGCCGGCCGCCGCACCCGCCGCACCGCAGCCACAGCCGCCGGCGCGCCAGACCGAAACCCTCGGGCTTCGCGGCAGCCTCGGCGCAACAGAAGCCTACGGCCAGCAGAGCACGGCCACGACGCGCGCCGAAGGCGGTGGCTGGATCAGCGATCTGCTGCGAGGCGCCTCGCGCGAGGAGCCGCAGGAAACGGCTCCGGCCCGCCCGGCCCCTGCCCCTGCACCGCAGCGCCCGGTGGCCGAAGGCCAGCCGGCCCGCCAGGGTGACACCCGCAATCCGCGTCACATGGTCGAATCGCTGAACTCGCTCTCGGTCGATATCGCCCGCGCCATCGACCACGACGCCTCGGTCGACCTATGGCGCCGCTACCAGCGCGGCGAGCGCGACATCTTCACCCGTCGCCTCTACACGCTCAAGGGCCAGCAGACCTTTGACGAGATCAAGCGCAAGTATGACCGCGAGCCGGAATTCCGCGTTGCCGTGGATCGCTACATCGCCGATTTCGAGAAACTGCTTTCGGACGTTGCCCGCACCGACCGCGACAAGTCGATCACCCAGTCCTACCTGACCTCGGACACGGGCAAGGTCTACACAATGCTCGCCCATGCGGCAGGCCGTTTCAGCTGATAGCTAACCAATAAAGGAGCCGGTCATCCGGCTCTTCACAGACGGAAAAACCCCGGATCAAATTGCTTGATCCGGGGTTTTCTTTTGCTCGACGGAATGGGAATTGTCGCCGGTCAGATCGATTGCAGCGTCCACGCCACGATGTCAGCCGTGACGCGGGCGAAAGCACGGTCGAGTGCCGCCACGTAAGCTGCGTTGTCCGAGCCGGAGGACGGCACTTCGGCGCGGAAGACCCGCTGCGCCTTGACGGTGCCATTGCGATCGTTGAGCAGCTTGGCCGATATCTCGACGACCCCGCGATCTGTTCCCTCGGCTGAAATTTCGAAGGCGCGCACATCTGTGATCAGCTGGAAGTCGATCGCCAGTCCCTGCCCCGGCCGTCCAACGCCACCGAGGCGCCCGGAATTTTCGAAGGCGACCACGAGTTTCGACTGAACGACCCGCGTGAGCCGATCGCTCCACTGGGACTGCGACAGATAGCGAATCTCGGCGCCGGATACGCGCACCAGGATCTGCTCGCTGTCGAGCGCCTTGAGCGCCGACGGATCGGCCACCAGAAGCTGCCTGTTGCGGGCGCTGGCAGATGTCGCCACCTCGCTCACGGAAGCGGTCAGATCGAATGTGTCGTTGTTCGCTTTCGAGCCACAGGCCGCAAGGCCAAGGCCGAGGCCAGGCACGAGCACCGAGGCCAGAAGAAGCCGCCGGAACCGAGCCACGCCCGCCACCCCCTTCACGCCGATCCCGTCCATGCTGTCGTCCTTTTCGGTGCTGCTCGTCATCGGCGTGTCCGTCCATCGAATTCCTTGACCGTGTCGCCGCCGAAGAGCAGGCGCTGCGGATCCTGGTCGAAATTGGTGATCGCGTCGTTCAGGCCGCGAACGGTGTTGCGGGTATCGTTCACCAGCGTCTGGATATCGCGCAGACCCGTCGCCGAGAAGCGCTGCAGGTTGGCGGCAATCGGTCCAATCTGGGCGTTGAGGTTCTCGGCCGTCATGCGGATGGCCTCGAGCGTCTTGCGGGCTTCCACGCTGAGCGAATTTGCATCACCCGAGCCAAGGAACGCATCAACCTTCCTAAGGATCCCGTCGACCTGCTGGGATGAGGTGTTCAGACGGTTCGCAAGCTGCGTGAAGTCGTCGATCGCCCGGTCGATATCGTCCTTGCGGCCGGTAATGCTGTTCGACAGATCCCGGAAGCCGGCAATGGCCTGACGCGCATCGGCAGTCGCGACAGAGACGTCGTCGACCACGCGGCCAATCTTCTGGCTGTCCACTGCATCGATCAGCCTGGAGACCTTCTCAAGCGTCTGATCGGCATTGTTGCCAAAGCGCTGGAAGGTGGTGGCCGTCTCGCGGAAGCTGTCGATCGCAGGCCCGATGCTCTTAGAGGCCTGCGCGAAGCTTGCCGTCGCCTCCTCGGTATTGGTCAGGATCTGATCGATTTTGTCGGAGTTGAGTGCTCTGAACAGATCTTCGGCGGCGGACAATGTCGAGTCGAGGCGGCCGGACAGGCCCGAGACGGAATTGGAAAGGGCGCTGACGCTCTTCAGGAATTCATCGATGCCCTGGGCATTGTCTGCGAGCGATTTCGAAAAGGTTTCCGCGTTGCGCACCGTGTTGGTCAGCGGTCCCCGTGCATCCTCGATGAACCCCTGCAGCTCGGCAACAGCGCCGTCAGCGCGCTGCAAGATGCGGTCTGCCGTCGAAAGCAGATTGGTCACGCTCGACTGGTCGGCGATCAGAATGGCCGGCTCCCCGGTATCGAGTGCCCGCTTCAGGATCGCGTCACCGGAACCTGGACCTCCGCCGGAAAGCTCGACATAAGCCGCACCGGTCAGACCCTGAATTTCCAAAACAGCCTTCGTGCCCGACGTCACGGGTGCATCAGCACGCACCTCCGTGAAGGCGACAGAGAAGTTCGGGTCCTCGTTGTCGATGTAGAGATTGCGGACCGAACCGACGGAGATGCCGTTGAAGCGCACGGGCGAGCCGATGCTCAGACCGTTGGCCGAGCCCGGGATGCGGATCGCAAGCGGCGCCATCTCTCCGCCCCTTCCATATTCCGCCATCCAATAGACAAACCCGAAGGCGGCCCCGATGACCAGCATCGTGAAAAAACCGACGATCGCGTAATTGGCTTTGGTTTCCATGGCTCACTCTACCGGATGTCCGGCGGATTGCTCCGGCCGGGGAATGGAACGGGCACGCTTGCCCCGGAAATAGGATTGCACCCACGCATCATCGAAGGCGAGCATATCGTCCAGCGTCCCCTCGACCAGAACCTTCTTCTGCCCGAGGACCGCAATACGGTCGCAGACGGAGAACAGGCTGTCGAGATCGTGGGTCACCATATAGACGGTCAATCCAAGCGTATCGCGCAGCTGCGCGATCAATTCATCGAATTCGGCAGCCCCGATCGGATCGAGACCGGAGGTTGGTTCGTCGAGGAAGACGAGATCCGGATCGAGCGCCAGTGCACGCGCAAGTGCCGCACGCTTGATCATGCCGCCCGAGAGTTCGGATGGGTATTTGTCCGCAGCATCGGGATGGAGGCCGACCAGCTCGATCTTGAGATAGGCAAGCTCATCCATCAGCCATTGCGGCAGATCCAGATATTCACGCATCGGCAACTGGATGTTTTCCTTCACAGTCAGCGAGGAAAATAGGGCGCCGTGCTGGAAAAGAACCCCCAGGCGTGTATCGAGCGTCATGCGCTGCAGGTCGTCGACGGCATCGTAATCCGCGCCGAGGATCTCGATCTTGCCGGAACGACGCGGCAGGAGGCGCAACACAGTGCGCATCAGAACGGACTTGCCCGCGCCGGATGCTCCGACGAAGCCGAGGATCTCGCCGCGGTAGATGTCGAGGTTCAGCTTGTCGAGAACGATCTTCTCGCCGAAGCCGACCGTCAGATCTTTTACCGACAGGATGACCTCGCGGTCCTGGGAGGGTCTGGTGTTCATCTGGCCCTCCTCAAAAATCGATCGCGGCGTAGAACATGGCAAACAGCCCGTCCACGAGAATGACAACGAAGATCGATTTGACCACGGATGCTGTCACATGGCGTCCGAGAGATTCGGCGCTGCCGCCCACCTTCATGCCTTCGACAGCCGCGATGATGCCGATGATCAGCGCCATGAACGGTGCCTTGATCATGCCGGTCGCAAGCGTCGAATAATCGACCGCCTCGTGAAGGCGGGTGATGAAGACATCGAATGTGATGCCGGAATAGGCCCAGACCACGACCGCTGCGCCGTAGAGCGCCGAGAAGTTGGCGACGATCGTCAGCAGGGGCAGTGCAATCGTCAGCGCAACAAGTCGCGGAAAGACCAGCACCCCGATCGGATTGAGGCCGATGACCTTCAGGGCATCGATTTCCTCACGCATCTTCATCGAACCAATTTCAGCCGTGATGGCGCTGCCGGAACGACCCGCGATCATGATCGCGGTGAGCAGCACGCCGATTTCGCGCAGCTGCAGGATGCCGACGAGATCGACGACGAAAACTTCCGCTCCGAAATAGCGCAACTGGAACGCGCCCTGCTGGGCAATGATCGCGCCGATCAGGAAGGACATGAGGACGATGATCGGCACCGCCCTCACCCCCATGTGGTCAAGCTGGTTGACCACGGACGCCGGAGACACCCCGGAGCCGCGACCAGCCTTGGTCTGCGCACCGCGGACAGCAGATCCGAGGACGAACATCATGGCGATCAGATCGCCCCAAAGGCTGAGTGTGACTTTCCCTACAGGTTCGAAGATGCGCTCGAAACGGGTGCGGTGATCGACGGGCTTTTCCGGAGCAGTGACGTGCTCAGGAAGGGCTTCGATCAACTCGCGCATGCCGGGGGATCCGCCGACGATCTCGATCGAACCGCCGCGCTCGCGCCTTTCGGTGATGAAACGTCGAACCAGCCATGCGCCGGCCGTGTCCATGTCGCTTACGGCACTGAGATCGATCGTCTCTCGCTGCACGACCGGAGAATCGACCAGCGGGCCGGCGGATTTGATCATCGCGGTGAGGCTGTTGTTCTTCCAGCGACCGGCAAGCCGGATAAGCCGGGCGTTTCCGTCCGGCTGCTCATCGATCTCAATACGGGCGTCTTCTTGCTCAACCGAACTCAAGGTGGCGACAACTTCCAAATTCGCGCCGGGGGATCCGGGTTCGCAAATCACGTGACAGATGGCTGCACACTATAACCATCGCCGCCTGCGAAGAAATCCTTTGCAAACCGTTAATCGCGTTTTCCAACCCGATTGCGGGGCGTCATGACCGCTTTGCAACAGAGCGGTGGTTCAGGCCGCGCGTATCCCGTCGTCCTGGGCCGTTTCGGCAATCGGTTTTGGCAGCAGGATGGGGACGAGTTTGTTCGCACGCTTGCTGGCCGCTGGTGCTTCACTGATCTTGTGACCCCAGGAAATCAGCTCCAGACGGCCATCCGGGTGCTCGGCGATCGCCGTGCAGCTTTCGACCCAGTCGCCCGTGTTGACGTAGTGGATCCCGTCGATGTCTTCCATGACAGCATGATGGATGTGGCCGCAGATGACACCGTCGACCTCGGCGCGACGAGCCTCGTCGGCCACCACCCGCTGGAATTCGCCGATGAAGTTCACCGCATGTTTGACCTGCAACTTGGCCCAGGCGGAGAAAGACCAGTAGGGCATGCCGAGACGACGACGGATAGCCGCCAGCATGACATTGATCGCAATCGCCGTATCATAGGCCCAGTCACCGAGATAGGCCAGCAAACGGGCGTTGCGAACCACAACGTCGAATTCGTCGCCATGCAGAACCAGATATTTCTTGCCGTCGGCCATCTCGTGCACGATCCGCTGCGCAACTTCGATGCCACCGAAATGGATGCCCGGGAAGTCGCGCATGAACTCATCGTGATTGCCGGGAATGTAAACGATGCGCGTGCCTTTGCGGGCCTTGCGCAGCAGTTTCTGCACGACGTCATTGCAGGACTGAGGCCAGTACCAGCTGCGCTTCAGACGCCAGCCGTCGACGATATCACCGACCAGGATGATGGTGTCGGCCTCGTGCGTGCGCAGAAAATCCAGGAGAAAGTCGGTCTTGGCGGCTTTCGATCCGAGGTGAACGTCCGAAATGAACAGGGTCCTGAAATGGCGTGTTTCGCTGGCGTCTTCCACGGCACGGTCCTCATCGCTGTCTGATGAGCGCTTAATCAAACTCGTGTTTCAGGAAGATGACATCGGGAGATTCGCGGCGGATCGCCGGTTCCGGCACGCATTCCGCGCAGACAGGGGATCGCGGAACTAAAGTCTACCACTCGCAGCCAATTCGTGTATGACGACAAGGAGTAAGTGAAGACAGGAATTGCCGGTGAACCGATGACTTCTCAGGACAAGAACAAGCCGCAAGTTGCAAACCCGACCGCTGATCTCGACGAGCAGGCGCTTTTCTATCACCGCTATCCCCGTCCCGGGAAACTGGAGATTCAGGCCACCAAGCCGCTTGGCAACCAGCGCGACCTGGCGCTTGCCTATTCGCCCGGCGTCGCAGCCCCCTGTCTCGCCATCAAGGACGATCCGGCAGCAGCCGATGACTACACGGCGCGCTCCAACCTCGTCGCCGTCATCTCCAACGGTACGGCCGTTCTCGGCCTCGGCAATATCGGACCGCTCGCCTCCAAGCCTGTCATGGAAGGCAAGGCCGTCCTCTTCAAGAAGTTCGCCGGCATCGACGTTTTCGACATCGAAATCGATGCACCCGGTGTCGACGACATGGTCTCGACCATTTCGGCTCTTGAGCCGACCTTTGGCGGCATCAACCTCGAAGACATCAAGGCACCGGAATGTTTCCAGGTCGAAGACCAGCTCCGCGCCAAGATGAACATCCCGGTCTTTCACGACGACCAGCACGGAACCGCGATCATCGTTGCGGCCGCTATCCTGAACGGTCTGGAACTGGCCGGCAAGACCATTGCGGACGTCAAGATCGTCGCCTCGGGTGCCGGTGCAGCCGCCCTTGCCTGCCTCAACCTGCTCGTCATCCTCGGCGCCAAGCGCGAGAATATCTGGGTGCACGACATCGAGGGTCTCGTCTATAAGGGCCGCAACGAGCTGATGGATCCCTGGAAGGAAGTCTACGCCCAGGAAACCGAAAAGCGCGCGCTTTCCGAAAGCATCGACGATGCCGACGTCTTCCTCGGCCTCTCGGCAGCCGGCGTCCTGAAGCCGGAGCTGCTGGCCCGCATGGCGCCGAAGCCCCTGATCATGGCCCTGGCCAACCCGAAGCCCGAGATCATGCCGGAAGAGGCGCGCGCCGCCCGTCCGGACGCGATGATCTGCACCGGCCGCTCGGATTTCCCGAACCAGGTCAACAACGTCCTGTGCTTCCCCTATATCTTCCGCGGCGCGCTCGACTGTGGCGCAACCACCATCAACGAAGAGATGAAGATGGCGGCGGTGCGTGCGATTGCAGCGCTCGCCCGCGAAGAAGTCTCGGAAGTCGCGGCCAAGGCCTATACCGGGGAAACGCCGACCTTTGGTCCGGATTATCTCATCCCCTCGCCGTTTGATCCGCGTCTCATCCTGCGCATCGCACCGGCTGTCGCCAAGGCCGCGGCAGACAGCGGCGTCGCTCGCCGCCCGATTGCCGATTTTGACACCTATCTCGACCAGTTGAACCGCTTCGTCTTCCGCTCCGGCTTCGTGATGAAGCCGATCTTCGCGGCAGCGAAGACTGCGTCCAAAAAGCGTGTGATCTTCTCCGAAGGTGAAGACGAGCGCGTGCTGCGTGCCGCCCAGGTGCTGCTCGAAGACGGCATCGGCGAACCGATCCTGATCGGCCGCCCGCAGATCATCGAGACTCGCCTGAAGCGCTATGGCCTGCGCATCCGCCCGGGCACCGATTTCCAACTGGTCAACCCGGAAGACGATCCGCGCTACCGCGACTATGTCGACGACTACTTCGCCCTCGTCGGCCGCGCCGGCATCAACCCGGAAGCGGCTCGCACGATCGTGCGCACCAACACCACCGTGATTGGTGCTCTGGCTGTGAAACGCGGTGACGCAGATGCGTTGATCTGCGGCGTAGAAGGCCGTTTCGACCGCCACGTGCGCGACGTTCGCCAGATCATCGGAAAGCGCGCCGGTGTACGCGACTATTCGGGCTTGAGCCTTCTGATCTCGCAGCGCGGTGCAATCTTCTTCACCGACACCTTCGTCACCGACGACCCGAGTGCGGAAGAGATCGCCGAAATGACGATGCTGGCGGCCCAGGAAATCCGTCGCTTCGGCATTGCACCCAAGGCAGCCCTCCTGTCGCATTCGAACTTCGGTTCGCGGCCGTCCGCCAGCGCCTCGAAGATGCGCCGGGCGCTGGAAATCATCCGCGCTGGCGCCCCTGATCTGGAGGTCGACGGCGAAATGCAGGGCGGTTCGGCGCTGTCGGAAGTTCTGCGCAAGCGCGCCATGCCGGACAGCACGCTGACCGGCGAAGCAAACCTGCTCGTCTTCCCGAACCTCGATGCCGCGAATATCTCGCTCGGCATCGTCCGCATGATGATGGACGCGCTGCATGTAGGCCCGATCCTCCTCGGTGCCGCCCTGCCCGCCCACGTGCTGTCCACCTCGGTCACCTCGCGCGGCGTCGTCAACATGGCGGCGCTTGCCGTCGTCGAGGCTTCGCAGCCGGCGGTCTGAAAAAGCTTTTGCGAGCGGCGATCAGGTTTGCCGCTCGCTTTCACGAAATTTGCCATCTGGACAAGCCAAAGCTGTAGCCCCGACACTGCGCCCCTTGAAATCTCGGGTATTGTTGATGGGGCTCTCAGGCACGTATTTCGATCTCTTGGAGTTGCTGGAGCGCCAGGAGACGCTTGATCCCGGAGACTTCCTGTCAAGGCTTCAGAGCGCTTACCGGACGGGCCGCATCACCTATCTCGGTGGATTGATCGCTAGCGCACGCCTGCGCCCCCACAACATTCACGACAGCCATCGACGAAATTCCCTTCACCTCGCCCGCTCACTCAACCGCAAAGCGGCTTTTGAACAGATCGCCAGCCTCTTGCCAGGGCTTCAACCTGTCGAGCTCAAGGCATGGCAGCGCAGCGCAAATCGCGACCACCGGATCGTCGGCTACCCCCTGCCGGGACGGCAAAGCTGTCTGCTGGTCGAGTTGAACGCCACTGCGGAGGGCCTGGCGGCCTGGCGCCGCGCCCATGACCGCGACATGCTGAGCCTCGGCACCTTGTTGAACGCGCGCCTCGCCAGAGCATCGACCGATGCACAGCTGGAAGCGGCCCGCGCCCGTCCTCTCACCCGCCGAGAACGCGAAACACTGGCATGGATCGCAGCCGGCAAGAGCTATTGGGAAACAGCCGTCATCCTCGGCATCTCCGAACGAACCATCCGGCATTTCATGGCCAATGCGCGGCAGAAGCTCGACGTCGTCAACAATGCCCAGGCCGTCGCGGAAGCAGTCTGGCGCGGCCTGATCCCGCGGCTCGTCGAGCCAGAATCCCCATGACAAGGAGAAATCCCTTCACGATATCATAGATTGCATTTCCGAAAGCTGGCGCCACCGCCAGTTTTAGAATTTTCCTTGGAAACGCATGCTGCCTGTTCCGTTCTGCAAGAAGGAGCAAAGCATGATCAGGATCATCAACGGCACCCGTCGCAATCAGTTTCCCGCCGATATCGACGCCATGCACAGGTTGAGAAAGCGGGTCTTCCATGACCTGTTGGGTTGGGACGTCCAGGTGCGCGACGCCTGGGAAATCGACGACTATGATCGCGCCAATCCTCTCTATGTCCTCTCCTATGGCGACGAGGGAAAACTGCGCGGGTCATTGCGCCTGCTGCCGACGCTCGGCCCCAACATGCTCGACGACACCTTTCCCGTCCTCCTCGGTGATGGACCGCAGATCCGCAGCGCAGCAGTCTGGGAATCGAGCCGCTTCTGCATCGATCCGGAGATTTCTCAAGACCGGGCAAGCAACCAGGTGACGATCGCGGCGGCCGAATTGATGTGCGGGGTGGGCGAGCTGGGCCTTGCATCCGGTCTCAGCCATATCGTTACCGTCACCGATGTTTTCCTGGAACGCATGTTCAAACGTATGGGCTGCCCGGGCATTCGGATCGGTGAACCTCAGCGGATTGGTGTGGTCCAGGCGGTCGCAGTCTCCTGGGAGGTGTCGCAGGATCTGCTCGATCGAATGAAGGCGGTGGCAGCAATCGACGGCAGCGTGCTCGAAGCGCCGATGACCCTGACGGCAGCGCAGGCCGCCTGACGCGAGACGTGGCGGATGGCCGCTCGCGCCTCCGCCACGTCATCCGTCATTTTCATTTGGCCGGCACTCGGCTATCCTGATGTCACTAGGGTCGTCCTCCGCCCTGCAAACGACAACTGGGATCCGGATGTGCCGAGCAGGATAGTCAGTTCCATTGCTTTGCTGATCGCCCTCGGCAGCGCGCTGCCGAACGAGGCTGAGGCCTCGGCGCTCTGCGAGCGGCTGCGCGATAGGCTGGTTCTGGTCGAACAGGGCGGACAGTCGCCTGAAATTAACAGCTATGCCAGCGCCATAGCCCAGCAGAACCTCGAACTTCGCAAGGCCCGCCAGGATCAGCGGCGGCTGCGCTGCCTGACCTCGTCCATCGTCCAGATCCGTCCCGATGGCGGCAATGACTGCAGCGATCTGGCATCGGCAATCTCCCGCATGGAGGCCAATCGCGACATCCTGGCAGCAAGGCTTTCGGATCTGCGCGAAAGCCGCGTAGAAGATGCGCGCGCCGCCCTCGTCACAGCACTTGAGGCGAATGGTTGTGGGCCGGATCAAGCGGCTTATCCGGAAGAAGCAGAGCGTATCCCTTACCTCGACACGCTGGCGGAACCCTACCGTCCGGACCGGGCAGCCGAAGCCGCCTACTCAGCGCCGCCCCCGCCGATGAGCATGATGCCCAGCGGCAATGTCCGCACGCTGTGTGTGCGCACCTGCGATGGCGGTTTCTTCCCGATCTCGTCACAGACCTCGGCAATGAACTTCGGCCGCGATGCGGCGCAATGCCAGCAGATGTGTCCGGGCACGGAAACGGAGCTGTTTTTCCACGCGCCGGAGCGCAGCGAGACCGTGGACATGATCTCGGCAGTCAGCGGCCGCCCCTATCGCGATCTGCCCAATGCCTTCCTCTACCGCAACCGACGCAGCGACGCGGAACCCGCCTGCGCCTGCAACCTGCAGCAATACTACCAGCGCATGACGCCGCGTCCGGCCGTACCGGACTACCAGTCGTCCTTCATCGAAGTTGCACCGGGAAAACGGGAGGCTGCGTCAGCGACGGTGCCTGCCACGGAGCGCGTGCTGGATGAGGCCAGCCTCAACGTACGCCGCGTCGGCCCGGCCTTCCTCCCCTCCGACAAGGGCACGATCGACCTCAGGAACCCGGCGACGTCAGGTCCACAGCCGCTGCAGGAGTGATCGGCCGCTCCGCGATCTGCCCCCAGCTTTCCTCGAAGATCAAATCGTCGAGCGGCAATCGCTTGCGCCATCCCTTCACCTCGAGCTCCGGCGTCGCATAGAGTTCGTCGACATAGCCAAGGCAAAGATAACCGATGATCTGGATCCGCTCCGGGATCCCAAGGAGCGCCTTCACCTCGGCCTCGTGGAAGATGCTGACCCATCCAAGCCCGACCCCTTCCGCACGTGCTGCGAGCCAGAGATTCTGGATGGCGCAGACAGTCGAGAAGGCGTCCATCCTGACATCATGGGTGCGTCCGAGCACGACGGGTCCCGCACGATCGGGATCACAGGTGACGCAGATATTGAGCGGCGCCTTGCGGATGCCTTCCAGTTTCAGGGATCGATAGACGTCCCGCTGCTCAACCGGAAACATGGCCTCCGCCTCCTCGTTCGCCCGCAGAAACGCCTGCCAGATGGCCTCGCGCTTTCGAGCAGAGCGGATCAGCAGGAAACTCCAGGGCTGCATGAAGCCCACGGAGGGGGCGGCATGCGCCGCTTCGAGCAATCGCCGCACCAGATCATCCGGCAGCGGATCAGAGCGAAACTGGTCGCGGACGTCGCGTCGCGTGTGAATGGCTCGGTAGACGGCCTGTTTGTCCTGGTCGGCGAAGGGCGCCGTCCGGACGAGGAACTCGTTCGGTCTGTCGTGCATCGTAATCCCCACAATGCGCAACCACCCGCCGTCCACGCGGGAAAGGTCTATCTCGCCAGGCCGGTCTTCTGACTGGGCATCATCCAGGATGCGCGCCTTCCCGGATTGCTCCAGTGGCCGGGTTTCCCCTCGCGCATCATGTCCGCCTCACAGCGTTGGGCACGTGCCGGATTTTCGCCGGCTTCCCGATTCTCTCACCTAACGGCAAGCACCTGACGTCGGATCAATACCGCAAGAACCAGCCGCAGGACAGAGTGGAATGCGACAGGCTCAAGCCTCGACCGGGAAGTAGCGGACAAAGGCGAAAGCCGATCCGTCCGGCGCCCAGTTCGGCACATTGATCGAGCCCTGACCGCCGAAGAACTCGATGAGTGTTTCGACATTGCCGCCATCGGCGTCCATCAGCCGAAGTCGCACCTGCTTGTCGCGCGGATGACCTTCGACATCGGCATCGTAGGAGAGGAAGAGTATCTTCTTCCCATCCGGAGAGGGATGCGGGAACCAGTCACCATAACCGTCTGAGGTCAGCTGCTGCAGGTCGCTGCCATCGCTGCGCATGCGCCAGATCTGCATGGTGCCGGTACGGCTGGAGTTGAAATAGATCCACTGTCCATCAGGCGTGTAATCAGGGCCATCATTGTGCCCTTCGCCGTTCGTCAGCCGCCGCTCGGCCCCGCCCTTGGTCGAGATGGTATAGATATCGAAGGCGCCGTTGCGCTCGCCGCAATAGGCAAGCTCCTTACCGTCCGGCGACCAGCCGTGCCAGTAGGACGGCATTTTGTCGGTGACTTGGCGCGGCTCGTCGTCACCATCACCCAGCAGATAGATGCAGGACTTGCCGAAAAGCGTATGATCGGAAAACGCGATCGAGGCGCCATCGGGCGAGATCCCATGATCGTTGTTGAGCCGCACGGCAAAACCCGTGTCGATCAGCTCCGGTTCGGGATCGTCTTCGTCGAGCGGCAACGCATAAAGAAGACCATCGCCGTTGATGACCAGAAACTCGCCATCGCGCGACCAGTTGGGCGCCTCGACGAGGTCATCCGTCTGCCAGACGACCTCGCATTCACGGGTCGTCATATCGTAGATCTCGACCGAACTGCGCATCATGGTCTCCTTGGAAAAGTCAGTCTGCGGTCGAGCGATTTTCCATCGCCTGGCGCAGTTTGGCGAAGATCGCCCGGCCCGTCTGCTCAACATGAGCACTGCGCCATTCGGTGTAGAAACCCCAGATCAGGCTGACGTTCAGCGTGAGGAACCCGATGCCGAGCATCTTGTAGCTCCCGTCCCACAGGCCGTAGCAGCCAATCGCGATCGAGGGCAGGAAATAGGCGGCGCCCGAGAGCGTCCGGTACAGCCCGCTATCCTGATTGTCATGCGCTCCGACAGCAAAGATATAGCTGCGCTCCTCCGCCGTGAAATCAGGCAAAGCAGCCAAGGCATCGATATCCTCTATCGACACGCTCAGCGATCCCGGAACCGGTTCGTGATCGGATAGCGGCGATCACGTCCGAAGTTCTTCTTTGTGATCTTCACGCCCGGCGCCGACTGGCGACGCTTGTATTCGGCGAGATAGAGCAGATGCTCGACCCGGTGAACGGTCGCAATGTCATGGCCGCGCGCGACGATCTCATCGACACCCATCTCTTTTTCGACGAGGCATTCGAGAATGTCGTCAAGCACCGGATAGGGCGGCAGGGAGTCCTGGTCGGTCTGGTTCGGGCGCAGTTCCGCAGACGGCGCCTTCGACAGGATATTGGCAGGGATCACCTCGCCGGACGGACCAAGCGCACCGGGCGGCACGTTTTCGTTGCGCCAGGCCGAGAGCGCATAGACCTGCATCTTGTAGAGGTCCTTGATCGGATTGAAGCCGCCATTCATGTCGCCGTAGAGCGTGGCATAACCCACCGACATCTCGGACTTGTTGCCGGTCGTCACCACCATCGAGCCGAACTTGTTGGAGATCGCCATCAGGATCGTACCGCGCGTCCGGCTCTGCAGGTTCTCTTCGGTAATGCCGCTCTCGGTCCCCTCGAACATGTCGGAAAGTGACGAGAGGAAACCTTCGACCGGTTCCTGGATCGGCACGATGTCATAGTGGCAGCCCAGCGCCTTGGCGCAGGCCTCGGCATCGGAGAAGCTCTCCTGCGAGGTATAGCGGTAAGGCAGCATGATCGTGCGCACCCGCTCCTCGCCGAGCGCATCCACGGCGATCGCCGCACAGATGGCGGAATCGATGCCACCCGAAAGCCCGAGCACGACGCTCTTGAAGCCGTTCTTGTTAACATAATCGCGAAAGCCGAGCACGCAGGCGCGGTAGTCGGCCTCTTCCTTTTCCGGAATGCGCGACATCGGCCCCTGATCGCAACGCCAGCCATCCGCGGTCCGCTTCCAGGTCGTGACAGACAGCGTCTCCTCGAACTGGCTCATCTGGAAGGCGAGCGACTTGTCACCGTTGAAGGCGAAGCTCGCGCCGTCGAAGACCAGTTCGTCCTGCCCGCCCAGCTGATTGGCGAAGATCAGCGGCAGGCCGGTCTCGATCACCTGGCGGAGCGCCACCTGATGACGGATATCCACCTTGCCACGATAATAGGGCGAGCCGTTCGGCACGAGCAGGATTTCGGCGCCCGTCTCGGCCAGCGTCTCGCAGACGCCGAGATCGTTCCAGATCTCTTCGCAGATCGGCACGCCGATGCGGACACCGCGGAAATTGACCGGTCCCGGCATCTCGCCTTCGGTAAACACCCGCTTCTCGTCGAATTCGCCATAGTTCGGAAGATCGATCTTGTCGCGGAAGGCGAGGATCTTGCCGCCATCGAGGATAGCGACGGAGTTGTGCCGTCCCTTCTCACCCTGACGCGGAAAGCCGACAATGACGCCCGGTCCGCCATCGGCGGTATCAGCAGCGAGCGCTTCCACAGCCTGCAGGCAGGCTTTGAGGAAAGACGGTTTCAGGACGAGATCTTCGGGCGGGTAGCCGGAAATGAAGAGCTCCGTCAGCAAGACGAGGTCAGCCCCCTGCCCGGCAGCGTCCGCACGAGCCGCACGGGCCTTGGCAAGATTGCCGACGACATCGCCGACAACAGGATTGAACTGTGCCACCGCAATGCGCAGGACGTCGGAGATCTTCTTTGTTTCGCTCATGACACCGATTTAGCGGCTCGTCGCACGGATCGCAACGTCGCTTCTTTCGAAGGCGGACTGCAGGCGAGCCCGACACTAACCAAACCGCGGAAAACACCGGGAACTTAAGCTCATATGTCGTGGTTCATGTAGCATTCATGACGCTTATGTGACACCTATGCGAACCTTTGATGACACCCTCCCATGATCTGGAGTTAGACGTGGTCCAAACGAGCCCGAAATCGCGAGTCGCAACAATTGTCAGCGCCTTTGGCGCGGTGCGCGAACGCGAATACGGCAGCTCCGCAATCGTCCAGCTCGCAATCCAGCTGATCAACACCGCACTGATCGCCGTCGCCATTGTCTTGCTGAGCGAGATCCTGGCGCGAGGCACCATGGTCGATGTGGTTGACTACATGACGGAGTTGAGCCGTCCGGGTCTGGTGGCGGTCGGCATCGTATTCCTGATACTCGCCTTTGCAGATGCCATCATTGGCAAGGCTTATCAGTCGACACTTCTCGTCGCCCCGCTGGCACTCCTGCCGGCCTTTTTCTCCGGCCAGAAACAGCTCTTCCTGTCGGATCCGCTCTTTCCCAGCGACCTTCTCTTTGGTCGCCAGATCCTGCAGCTCCTGCCGGCTATGGTCGCCGCAGAACCGATGAAGGCAGTCGCACTCGCAATTGGCGGCTTTGTTGCCGTTGCGGCCTTTGTCGCGCTGATCTGGAAGAGCCGGAAGGTCTTCCCACGCCTCAACCTGACATGCCGCGGAGTTCGGGCTGCTCTTGCCATTCCGCTGCTCGCCGGCTTCGCGTCGCTGATGGATCCGATGGCGTTTTCCGCTGTCCGGGATCGGCTGAACATCGTGCCGATGATGTGGGACCAGAAGGAAAACTATCGCCACAACGGCTTCCTGCTCGCCTTCGCCTTCAATGTACCGATGGCCAACGTCGCAGCACCCGACGGCTACAGCAAGGTCGCGATCACCGACATGCAGACCGATCTGCTGCCGGCTTCCTTCTTCTCCGGCCGTCAGGCCGATGTCATCGTCGTGATGAGCGAATCCCTCTGGGATCCGACCCGCATGAGCAGCATCCGCTATTCGGCGGATCCGATGCCGACCATCCGTCAGAGCCAATCCGGCCACGTCTTCTCGCCGGAATTCGGCGGTATGACTGCCAATGTCGAATTCGAGGCCTTGACCGGCTTTTCGAACGCTTTCCTGCCCTATGGCAGCATCCCCTATCAGCAGTATATCCGCCGCCCGGTCCCCTCGCTTGCGACCTTCTTTGAATCCAAGGGCTATGTGACGAAGGCCTTCCACCCCTTCCAGGGCTGGTTCTGGAACCGCAACAACGTCTACCAGTCGCTCGGCTTCCGCCAGTTCCATTCGGAAGAAACGATGCCGGCCATGGACAAGCGGGGCATCTTTGCGTCCGACGACGCGCTGACAAGCTACATCATCAAGGAGGCCGACAACACGGACGAGCCCTTCTTCTTCTTTGCCGTCACGCTGCAGGGCCACGGCCCTTACGAGCGCAACCGCTATGCAAAGAATACGATCGGCGTGGACGCACCCACCCTGTCCGAGCACAACGTGAGCGCACTGGAGACCTACACGCAGGGTGTGAAGGAAGCCGACCAGAGCCTCAAGGATCTGATGGACTGGGCCAAGAAGCGGCGCCGCGAAACGATCATTGTGCTGTTCGGCGACCATCTGCCGCCGCTGAACGAGGTCTATACAGAAAGCGGCTACATGGCGAATGTGGTGGCGACCCGCAAGGCGTCGGTCGAGACGATGAAGCGCGAGCATGAGACGCCGCTGGTCGTCTGGTCGTCGAAGCGTGGCGTCCAGAAGGATATCGGCTCCGTGAGCCCGTCGCAGCTGCCCTATTACATCGTGCGTATGGCAGGTTACCGCCATCCCTATTACACCGGCATGCTCGGTCGTGTGGCCGAACGTTACGCCGTCATCGACCGCCATCAGCTGATTGGCCGTAACAACAAGGCCCAGGCCGATTGGGCCCTTTCGGGCCGGATCGATCCGCTAATCCGCGACTATCGCCTGCTTCAGCATGACGTGATGTTCGGCGAAGGCTACGGTATGGATCGTTTCTTCCCGGAACAGTCGGGTAGACTTCAGCCCAGCAGCTAAGCGGGCCGTTACTTGCGATCACAATTATCCATAAAGAGAGTTTGACGGGGAACTGCTATTGCAGAGCCCCCCGATTTCGGCCATAGACTTTTTTTGTTCGACAAATCAGAGTTCTTGACAGTATTGCGAATGCTGTCGTGTCCGGATTGCGTGTGTAGCCGGACCCTTTGTTGGCACTCATAGTTTAGAGACGAGCCATTGCCATGCCGTTTTTGACGCGCGCCGAAATATTTGCACATCAGCTTTACCCGGCCATCGAAAAACAGATTGCCCAGCACCTGATTGCGATCCACATGCGCACACCGCGCATGTCGCGTCTCAAGGCATCGCATCGCAAGTGGCTGATGACGCAGTCGGTCTTTGCGCTGGCACTGCGGCGCACGCCTGATGATCCGCTGTCGGGTTTGACGGCCACTCGTTTCGTCGAAACGGTCATGCGCCTTGGCGCAGCCAGCCGCAACACGGCAACTGGCTACCTCGCCGAGCTGGTCGCCTACAAGTTCTTGCGGGATGTTCCCGAAGTGCCCGACAAGCGCGTGCGCGTCCTCGAACCGACGGAACTCAGCCTGAATGGCCTGAGAAGCTGGTTCAACGGGCACCTCGCCTGCCTAGACCGCCTCGATGGCGGAAACCGGGAAATGACATCGCATGCGGAAGAGCGGATTTTCCTGATCGCCCAGCCGATCGGCGCTGAGCTTATGGTGGGCGATCCGATTTGGCGCGATCCGCCGGATACGATCGGCCATTTCCTGTGGTCTGATCTCGGCGGCATCATACTGCACGATCTGATCTCTCGCCTGGACGACGTGAACCGCACGGCCGAGGCCCATTCCTGCGGCCCGGTCAGCCTCACGGATCTCAGCGAGACCTATCAGGTTTCGACCACCAATCTGAAGCGCATGTTCAAAAAGGCCGAGACCGAGAACCTGCTGCAGTGGGAACAGCCGCGACGCCGAGGTGATCTGATGCTCAGCAGCCGCTTCGTCGAGGATTATTTCGCCTGGCAATCCGCCAAATTCGCCGCCGTCGATCTCTCCTACCACAAAGCCCTGGCGGAACTCGGGATCGAGACAGCAGACGCCGACTCCGCCGCAGCCTGACGACGCTCAGTCGCGGCTCGCGGCATACTGCGGCAGTCCGTCATTGATCTCGTAGAAGTCGCCCTTGTCAGCGCAGAAGATGTGATAGCCGCCTTCGAACTCCGTCGGGTTCGGGAAAAGGCCGGCCAAGAGCGAAATCCTGCCCTCTCCATCACCCTTCCAGTAGAGCGCCGAGCCGCATTCGCGGCAGAAGGCTCGCTCCGCGTCGGCGCTTGCACGAAAGGTCCCTATGCTATCGCGCCCCGTGATCTCGACGTCTGTGATCAGGGCATCGGTCGTCGCGTAGTAGAGCCCGGTCTGTCTCCGGCACTGCGAGCAGTGACAATAGCTGACCGGACCAAGTTTTCCGCGAACCGCAATGGTCACTGCGCCGCACAGGCAGCGCCCCATCTTGTCTTGCATGATATCCACCTCCGAAACGAGAACCGGGCGAGCTTCGTGGAAGCCCGCCCGGTCGTCAAACTCGGAAAGCTGAACCTATGCTTCAGCCGTTCGCAACCATCATGCGCTTTTCATCGCGGCCGCTCTTCATCCGCTCGGCGAGCAGGAATGCCAGCTCCAGCGCCTGGTCGGCATTGAGGCGCGGGTCGCAATGGGTGTGGTAACGGTCGGCAAGATCATTGCCGGTGACCGCGCGCGCGCCGCCGGTGCATTCGGTCACGTCCTTGCCAGTCATCTCGATATGGATGCCGCCCGGATGCGAGCCTTCCGCACGGTGGATCTGGAAGAAGCTTTCGACTTCCGACAGGATCCGCTCGAACGGGCGGGTCTTGTAGTTGTTGAGCGTGATCGTGTTGCCATGCATCGGATCGCAGGACCACACGACCTTGCGGCCTTCGCGCTCGACAGCACGGATAAGACGCGGCAGGTGCTCGGCAACCTTGTCGTGACCGAAACGGCAGATCAGCGTCAGGCGACCGGCCTCGTTCTGCGGGTTCAGGATGTCGATCAGGTTCAAGAGATCGTCCGCCTGCAGCGATGGGCCGCATTTCAAACCGATCGGGTTCTTGATGCCGCGGCAGTATTCCAGATGCGCATGGTCGGCCTGGCGGGTACGGTCGCCGATCCAGATCATGTGGCCGGATGTGGCATACCAGTCGCCCGAGGTGGAATCGACGCGCGTCAGTGCTTCCTCGTAGCCGAGAAGCAGCGCTTCGTGGCTGGTGAAGAAATCGGTTTCGCGCAGGCTCGGATTGTTTTCCGAGGTGATGCCGACGGCCTTCATGAAGTCCATCGTTTCAGAGATGCGATCGGCGAGCTTGCGGTAACGCTCGGCCTGCGGGCTGTCCTTGATGAAGCCGAGCATCCACTGATGGACGTTTTCGAGGTTGGCATAGCCACCCATGGCGAAAGCGCGCAGCAGGTTGAGCGTCGCGGCCGACTGACGATAGGCCATCAGCTGCCGTTCCGGGCTCGGAATGCGTGCGTCCTCGGTGAACTCGATGCCGTTGATGATGTCACCACGGTAGCTCGGAAGCTCCACGTCGCCAATCTTTTCCATGTCGGACGAGCGCGGCTTGGCAAACTGGCCGGCGATACGACCGACCTTGACCACCGGCAGCTGCGCACCGAAGGTCAGGACTACGGCCATCTGCAGGAAGGCGCGGAAGAAGTCGCGGATATTGTCGGCGCCATGCTCGGCGAAGCTCTCGGCGCAGTCGCCGCCCTGCAGCAGGAATGCCTCGCCTTCGGCGACCTGGGCAAGCGACTTCTTCAGGCGACGGGCTTCACCCGCAAAGACCAGCGGCGGATAGGTCGAGAGCTGCTGCTCGGCAGCCTTCAATGCATCGAGGTCCGGATAAGCCGGAACCTGCTTGATGGGCTTCTGTCTCCAGCTGCTCGGGGTCCAATTCTGCGCCATGGTCTTCACCTGTCTGAAACTAACTGCGGCAACCTCCCGGCCGCATCGGATGGGGGCTTATAAACGGTTAATCTCCGCTTGCAAAGCCGTAGTTTAGGGACTTTCGAAGGGTGGGACACCGGGGGCGGACATCGTCCACATGAGGAAAAGTCGCCTCTTACGAACGAACCTAGCCCTGCGCTTGATATGACATGAACGTAAACGTAAGATCTGAGTTGACATCCGGAACGGGAGGTTCGGCATGACGCAACACGTGATGGAAAAATCCGAGATCCAGTTCGAAACCACGGATCATTTCCCCCTGCACGGCACATTGATGCGCGGCAGCGGCAATGGTCCGATGGCTCTCATCTCATCGGCCGCCGCCGTACCCCGCGGGTTTTACGCCCGCTTCGCCGAACACCTCGTAAGCCATCACGGTTTCAGAGCCGCACTGACCTACGACTATCGCGGGGTCGCCGGCTCACAGGCTCCGCGCCACTGGAAACGTCCTTTGCTGATGCGCGACTGGGCTCATTTCGACATGCCCGCCGCCCTGCATCGACTTGAACTGGAAGCACCTGATCACCCGCTCGTCGGCATCGGCCAGTCCTTCGGCGGACAGGTTCTTGCCCTTGGCGGGCGCTCGAAGCGCTTCTCCCGCTATCTGATGGTGGCGACAATGACGGGCTACTGGGGCAACACCAAGCCGCGCTTTCGTGTCTTCAGCCAGATGAACCTCGTCGGCGTTCCCCTGGCAACGCTGCTCGGCAGGGTCCCAGGCCAGATCGGCCTTGGCCAGACCCTGCCAGGCACCATCTTCCGGGAATGGGCGCGCTGGGGCAGACATCCCGAATACTTCTTCGCCGACCCGACGATGGATGCCGCCCGCCGCTTTGCGGAAGTCGAGACCCCGATCCTCGTGATCGGCCTGACGGACGACCCATGGGGCACACCGAAAGCGCAGCAGGCGCTGCTCAAATACTACAACCGTGCTCCGACGGAGATCCGCTGGATTTCGCCGGAGGAAGCTGGCGGCCGCGTCGGACACCTTGGTTTCTTCCGTTCAGCCTTCAAAGACACATTGTGGCAGCCGGCAATCGACTGGTTGAAACGTTGAGCAACTGCTGCACCGCACCATCGTTACCCACATGATTCACAGGGGCAATCCCGTCGCCGCATCAGCATTTCCTTGCAAAGCAAATCATTGATGCCAGCATGTAATGTCTGAAGGGACTGTGAGTTAAGCAGTCGTTCATGGATCCGGTCGGAGGCAAGCCTCACGCAAGCCTCGACCTCTACCTCGGCCACCCGGGGGCGTAGCGTGGTGTTCGGGAAGTTTCGGCTTCCTGCGTTGATCATGAGGATCGTGTGATGGCGTATGATTGGACTGGCATACAAACCCGAAAGAGCCGCAGACTGCGGATCATCCTGCTCTCTCTCCTGAGCCTCGCCGCCCTGTCGGCACCCGTTCTGGGCCTGGATCTCATCTCGAAACTTTGAGTGGCGAAGGCGGGCCTTTTCGAGGCCCGCAATGCCTGCTGAGCGTGAGAGCGGCGACGGATCAGACCCGTTCGCCGTTCCTGATCCGGTAGCTCGGCGTGTACATGGTTACAAGTTCTTCCGCTGCCGTCGGATGAACCGCCATGGTCCGGTCGAAGTCATCCTTGGTGCAGCCGGCCTTCAGCGTGATGCCGAGAAGCTGCGCCATCTCGCCGGCGTCGTGTCCAAGAATGTGCGCGCCGACAACCTTGCGATCGGCCGCATTGACGATCAGCTTCATGATCATCTTCTCGGCGCGCCCCGACAGCGTCGCCTTCATCGGGCGGAACTGCGCTCGATAGACCTCGATCTCCTCGAACTTCTTCGCCGCAGCTTCTTCGGAGAGGCCAACCGTTCCGATTTCCGGCTGCGAGAAGACGGCGGTGGCAATCAGTTCGTGGTCAGGCGACGTCGGATTGTTCTTGTACTCCGTCTCGATGAAACACATCGCTTCGTGAATGGCGACGGGGGTCAACTGGACACGATCCGTGACGTCGCCGAGCGCAAAGACGCTCGGCACATTGGTGCAGGAATATCTGTCGACCACGATCGCACCGCGCTCGTTGGTCTCCACACCCGCAGCTTCGAGCCCAAGGCCCGTCGTGTTCGGATCGCGGCCGAGCGCCAGCATCACCTGCTCCACGACAAGCCGACCATTGTTGATCGTCTCGACTTCCAGATTGCCGGCGGCTGACTTCGACACCTTCTGGATGTGGTCATGGCAGATGATGCGAATACCCTTGGCTTCCATCGCCTCGTGCAAGCCGCGCCGCATGTCCAGGTCAAAGCGGCTGAGGATTTCCGCCCCGCGATAGATCAGCGTCGTCTCGACACCAAGCCCGTGAAAGATGTTCGCAAACTCCACCGCGATATAACCGCCGCCGGCGATCAGGATCGATCGCGGCAGCGCCTCCAGATGGAAAGCCTCGTTGGAGGAAATGCAGAATTCGTGGCCAGGAAGTGCGGCATGGGGATTGGCGGCACCACCAACGGCCACGACGATGCGCTCGGCGGTCACCTCCTTGCCGGACTTCACCAGACGAACGCTATGCGGCCCGGTCAATTCGGCGCGCGTCTCCAGGATTTCGACGCCGGCGTTATCCAGCCCCTTGCGATAGAGGCCTTCGAGGCGCGCTATCTCCTTGTCCTTGGCCGCAATCAGCGATGGCCAGTCGAAACGGCTTTCTCCGACGGTCCAGCCGTAGCCAGCGGCATCTTCGAAATGTTCGTGGAATTGCGACGCATAAACGAACAGCTTCTTCGGCACGCAGCCCCGGATCACGCAGGTGCCGCCAAACCGGTACTCTTCTGCGATCGCAACCTTTTTGCCGAGGGATGCCGCGACCCGCGCACTGCGCACCCCGCCGGAGCCGCCACCGATGACGAAGAGGTCATAGTCGAATTGGCTCATGGGGGATCTCCTGCCCGGTCGGGCTCTTGCTGCAACTGCGCCTGATATAGGAGACGGCAGCACAAAAAGAAAAGCCCGGGTTTTCGCCCGGGCTTAAAAATCAACGCTGGTCGACTTACGGCTGCGCCGCTTCAGCGGCAGGCTGTTCTGCCTGGACCTCGGCAAGCAGCGAATCATTCGCCTGCTGTTCCAGATCGCGTGCAATACCGGCAGTCCAGATATCCGCGGCCTTCAGCAATTCGCGGGTGGCGATCGGACCATCCTTGAGAAGCTTCTTGCCCGTTTCGCTGCCGTAGAAGGCGGAGATCTCGTTCAGTTCCGCAGCGGTGAAGGCATTCGCGTAAACGACAGCTGCTTCACGCTCCAGATCGGCACGGCGCGCGGCGAGCTTGAGGGCTTCCTCTTCGACCTTCGCCGAGATGACGTCCTGCAGATTCGGATAGGCCTGGATGAGCTGGGCGGTCAGCCGGTCGACGATGTTCGGCAGGATGGCATCGAAGCGATCGGTCACGCCGAGTGCGCTGATCGCCTCGCGTGCAGCCTGCAGATGCTCTGCCGGCACATCCTGGGCCTTGGCGGAGACCGCACCCAGCATGACGCTACCGGCAATCACGGCGATCGAGGCGAAGCGGCCCATACGCGTAAAGCTGATCATGAAATTCTATGCTCCTGTTAGTTCTTCGGCTCCAGCACTCGCGCACCTGCCGGTCCGGCGATGATTGCAAGCGATGCCAAGTTTATGAAAAGGCCGTGTTCCACCACGCCGGGGATTTGATTGAGCCGGCTTGCCAGTGCGTCTGCATCAGGAATGCGGCCAAAAGATGCGTCCAGAATGAGGTGACCGCCATCCGTCATGTACAGGCTTTCATCCGACCGGGTCCTGAGCTTCATCGGTCCGGACAGGCCTAATTCGGATGCCAGACGTTCGATGGCCAAGACGGTCGATGCCTGGCCGAACGGGTTGATCTCGATCGGCAGCGGGAATGCCCCAAGCGTCTCGACAAGCTTTGTTTCGTCGGCAATCACGATCATCCGTGTCGAGGCCGCAGCGACGATCTTTTCACGCAGCAGCGCACCGCCACCACCCTTGATCAGACGGAACTGCGGATCGATTTCATCAGCGCCATCGATGGTCAGATCGAGCTCGGGCAATTCATCGAGCGACTTCAGCGGAACGCCGAGTTCGAGGCAGAGACGCGCCGTACGCTCGGACGTCGGCACACCCTGAACCTTCAACCCACCGGCAACCTTCTCGGCCAGCAGCCGGACGAATTCTTCGGCCGTAGAACCGGTTCCGATCCCAAGACGCATGCCGTCTTCAACATGCTCCAGCGCCGCGGCTGCGGCCTTGATCTTCATTTCGCGGGCGTCCATGCGCCGAAAGCTCCCGTCCGTTTCGTTGGAAGCTGTTTACACGCCTCCTCGATCGAGTGAAAGCCCTGCATCGCCATGCGACATTGCCTTTTCAGAGGATTTCCCATAACCCGCCAGCACATTGGAATTGTCTCGGGAGAGCCGGCTTGACCACCACGACCATCGTTTTCGACCTCGACGGTACCCTGATCGACACCGCACCCGATCTCGTCGAAAGCCTGAACCACACGATCGCGGCCCGCGATCTCGCACCCGTGAGCTACGAGGACCTGACGCATCTGGTCGGCCAGGGCGCGCGCGTGATGATCCAGCGCGCTTTTTCCCTGCGCGGCGCACCGATTGCAGAAGATGAGATCCCTGCCCTGCTCGACCGCTTCATCACCCACTATGAAGTCGGCATGCCGGGCAAGAGCCGCCCCTATCCCGGGCTGATCGAGGCACTCGAGCGAATGAAGGCTGCTGGCTATATTCTCGCTGTCTGCACCAACAAGATGGAGCGACTGGCGCTCCCGCTCCTCGAGCGTCTGGAACTAACAGCCTATTTCGCCACGATCACCGGCGGCGACACCTTCGCCTTTCGCAAGCCGGATCCGGCACATATTCTTGCGACGGTCGAGCGTGCTGGCGGTCAGGCAGGCAAGGTCCTCATGATCGGTGACAGCATCAACGACATCATGGCCGCCCGCAATGGCAACATCCCCTCGATTGCGGTGCCCTTCGGCTATTCGGACGTACCGGTGAAAGAGCTCGGCGCCTCGCGCATCATCAGCCATTTCGACGAACTGACGGTCGAACTCGTCGAACAGCTGGTTGGCTGACACAGCCAAAAAGCAAAATGGCGGACCGAGGGTCCGCCATCCGTCATGCCTCAAATCCGATCGCAAACTCAGACGCGCGGCGCACGCGCGTCGGTCGTCGCCTTGAACGCCTTGGCCGTAAAGTCGTCGCGGCTATAGACGTCATCGAAGTACTCGATCACGCCATCCTTGTTCGGCCAGGCCGTGAAGTAGGAGACGTAGACCGGGATCTTCTCCGGCACCTGCACGGCACGGTTCTGTCCCGATGCGATCTGCTTGCCAATCTCCTCGACGGTCGTGCCCATGACGGCTGCCGCCATCACTCGCGGCTCGGAGAGACGCACGCAACCATGGCTCAGCGCGCGCATGTCCCTGTTGAAGTAGCTCTTCGATGGGGTGTCGTGCATGTAGATGGCGTGTTCGTTAGGGAACAGGATCTTGAGTTCGCCCAGCGCATTGTCACCACCAGGCGGCTGGCGCACATCGACCGCATGGGTGGCGTTCCAGTCGACCTGGCTTGAGGCCACTTTACGGCCACCATAGGAAACCTCATAGCCGAGACGATCGAGATAGGACGGATCGGCCCGGAGCTTCGGCAGCATCTCGTTGACAATGATCGACTTCGGCACGCCCCAATAGGGATTGAACTCGACGGTCTGGATCTGATCCTGGAAGAAATAGGTCTGGTTCGCCTTCGAACCGACAACCACCCGCATCGACAGCTGCTCCTTGCCCTCGTTGACATAGGTCGCCTCGAAGGCCGGTGCGTTGATGAAGACGTGACGCGAACCGAGATCGGCCGGCAGCCAACGGATCGCCTCCATGGCGACCTGCAGCTTGGCGATCTTCTCGGCATTGGTGTGACCGGTCATTGCCCGGATCGTCGCAGGACCAACGACACCATCCGGCTTCAAGCCCTTCTCTTCCTGGAATTGCTCGACCAGGGCAACGAGTTCGGGGGTGTATTCCGGCGTCCCGGTATAGGCTGTCAGCGTCGCAGCATGCTGCGTGAGAACCGCGTCCGACGCGACTTGCTTCAGGGCGCCGATGACCTGCGCCGTTTCGGGCTTGCTCTGGCCGGGCTTCAGAAGCGTGCCGGGCGCAATGGTGACGGTTTGCGTATCGGCCTTAGCATCCTCAGCCTTCAGTCGCGCGAGTTCATCGCGCAGTGCCACGAATTGCGGGCTCTTCGGATCGCGGTTGCGCAGATAGGCCGCGACGTCAGGGCTCATGCGCAGCATGTCGAGCACGGGCGCAACGTTCACGCCCTTGCGCTTGAAATCGTAGTAGCCGGATATCTTGTTCGGATCGATCCGGCCGCGCGTGGTGTCCTGGACGTAGGTGAGAACCTTGGCGGACAGAGCAACCTCGAAGGCCATCAGTTCGCGCTGGCGTTTTTCGGGATCCGTCGGGTCGGCGGTCTCGGCCGGCATCGCCACAAGGTAATCGTCCGGCGACAGACCGACCGTGTCGGCGCTTGCGAGCGCCGACATCATGGCGCGACCGCGCTCGGAAATACCGTCTTCACTGGTCCAGATCAGCGGCTTGTTGGGGTTGCCGTAGTACGCCTCAACGGTCTTGGCGACTTCATCCGTAGCGCGGACGGAGACATCGGACAGAAAACGGCGGGCGCCAAGCACTTCTGCGGAAGGTGCTTCAGTCGATCCGGCTGCGGCTTCCGTCACCGGCAGCTTGATTTTGATCGCGCGCTGCGCCTCGGGCTTGTAGGTATAGTAACGCGGGCCGGCGATTTTCGGCAGCGGCTCGGGATCGCCCATTTCGAGGCCGCCCTGGGCCTGGCTCTCCAGCGAGGCGGGAGCTGCCTGCTCCTTTGCCTGGCGTCCGGGCCCACCCCGGAGAAGATCGAGAAGCGTGGTGGCGGCAGCATCGCCCGGAAGAGTTCCGACCGCAGTCGTCGCAGCAAGAAGTGCGGTGACTGCGAATTTCCTGTTTCTCGTCATTCTCTGTTCCATCTCCCGGTCCGAGTCGCAAAAGGACTCGCGGCGCGTTTGGCCATGCGCGGATCACTAGCGGATCGGCATTTCATTGAAAAGTTGGACAATGTCATGCGGGTTCACCCGTCGGCCTCAACTTTGCGTGACCCGACCGGCGATTTCCGCCATCGCCTCAGCGCAAACTAAATGGAAATATTCGTTAAATTTTGATTGACGTTAACAAATCCTGCACAGAGACGACGGACGAACCCTTTCAAGCCGCGGACAAATAGTCGTGAGACGTGCCGGAAAGGACACAGCCGCCCGACATCAGGCATGCGTGAGCGGCACCACAGATTACTTGACATGATTTGTCTACTTATGTTCATCGGCTTGCATCACATGCGTCGCTCCCTAAATGCAAAGCACCGCTCCGTTACCAGCCAGACCCACCATCTCACAGGCAGGAAAACCCATGGCCCATCGCACAGAAACCGACACTTTCGGCCCGATCGAGGTCGCCTCCGACCGCTATTGGGGCGCACAGGCTGAGCGGTCGCTCGGCAATTTCAAGATCGGCTGGGAGAAGCAGCCGCTGCCGATCGTGCGAGCGCTGGGGATCGTCAAGCAGGCGGCCGCACGCGCCAATATGGCGCTCGGCAAGCTCGATCCGGCTCTCGGCGATGCGATTGTCACGGCGGCCCAGGAGGTGATCGACGGGAAGCTCAACGATCACTTTCCCCTGGTGGTCTGGCAGACGGGCTCCGGCACGCAATCGAACATGAATGCCAATGAGGTGATCTCGAACCGCGCCATCGAGATGCTGGGTGGCGAGATGGGCTCGAAAAAGCCTGTTCACCCCAACGATCATGTCAACATGAGCCAATCGTCGAACGACACCTATCCGACGGCCATGCATATCGCGGCGGCAGAACATGTCGTCCATCATCTGCTGCCGGCGCTCAAGCACCTTCACGCCGCGCTGGATGCCAAGGCGAAAGCCTTTGCGCACATCATCAAGATCGGCCGTACGCACACGCAGGATGCGACGCCTCTGACACTTGGTCAGGAATTTGGCGGTTATGCCGCTCAGGTCGCCTCATCGATCAAGCGCATCGAAATCACCCTGCCCGGCCTCTACGAACTCGCCCAGGGCGGCACGGCCGTTGGCACGGGCCTGAACGCCCCGATCGGCTTTGCCGAGAAGGTGGCGGACGAAATCTCCAAGATCACCGGCCTGCCCTTCATCACCGCGCCGAACAAGTTCGAAGCGCTGGCCGCCCATGACGCCATGGTCTTTGCCCATGGCGCGATCAATGCAGCCGCCGCAGCTCTCTTCAAGATAGCCAACGACATCCGCTTCCTCGGCTCGGGTCCCCGCGCCGGTCTCGGCGAACTGGCGCTGCCGGAAAACGAGCCCGGCTCGTCGATCATGCCGGGCAAGGTCAATCCGACCCAGTCGGAGGCCCTCACCCAGGTCTGCGCCCACATCTTCGGCAACCAGACGGCCATCACCTTCGCCGGCAGCCAGGGCCATTTCGAGCTCAACGTCTACAATCCGATGATGGCCTACAACTTCCTGCAGTCGGTCCAGCTGCTCGGTGACGCCGCCGTCTCCTTCACCGACAATTGCGTCGTAGGCATCGAGGCCCGCGAAGACAACATCCGCAAGGGCGTCGAGAATTCGCTGATGCTGGTGACGGCGCTCAACGGCAAGCTCGGTTACGACCTCTGCGCCAAGATCGCCAAGACCGCCCACAAGAACGGCACCACTCTGCGCGAGGAAGCCGTCGGCGGCGGCTATCTCACCAACGAGGAATTCGACCAATATGTGCGGCCGGAGCTGATGATCGGACCGCAGTGACACCTGTCATCAGGTCCGCAAGACGCGAGGGGTACGAGCCCCTCGCCTCAGGGCTTCAATGTCTCCAGTCCGGTGCGAAGCGTATCCTTGGCTCTGAAAAGCGCCATGTCCGCTCTGTGCAGGAGGTCGGCCATTGCTTCATCACCCCGGCGTGGAGCAAGGCCAAAGGTCAGCTTGAGGCTGCCCGGAGAAAGCAGGCCGACTTCAAGTTGCTCGACGCTTCTCCGAATGGCCTCGCAGCAGGCATGGACCACGGCGGGCGCGTCATCGGCAAAAAGCAGCATGAAGGTCGTTCCCGACATGCGTGCAGCAATCTGTCGAGGCGCAAAATGATGGCGCACCAGATCGCCGACGGCCACGAGCGAAAGATCGGCCACCTCGCGTCCATGCCTGGCACTCACCGCCTCGATCGTCTCCAGTTCGAAGACGACGACGATGATGTCGATGCCACCGTCGACTTGACCGGGAAGGTGCGGCAGTGGCACCGCGTAAGCGGCGCTGGCGTTCAAGAGACCGGTCAGCGGATCAAGTGCCGGCTGTCCGTTCACCCGTTCCGCAAGTGCCGAAATCTCCCCGACCATGCCGCAGACAGCCCGCGTGACCACCGAAATCTCGTCTTCGCCGTGTTTGCTCAGCTTTTCCTCGGTGAAGGTGCCGCCGGCGCGGTATTGGCTGATTGCGCTCGCGAGGTTTCGCAGCGGTAGCGTCAGCCACCACATCGTTGCGAGGCAGGCAATCGTACCGATCAGCGTTGCCACCAGAACGACAAGGCCGACGGACAGCGCGTTCGAACTGGCGCCAGTGCCGAAGTTGAGCAGCAAGGCGATCAACGGGATATGGATGCAGACGAAGCAGACCAGAAAAATCTTGACGACGATCGATCGTCGCCAGCTCGTTCCCTGCGTTACATTCAAGCCCATGATGCACCTCCGAATCCAACGCACGCAACGCGTGTCCGGGCCGGGGTTTTTCAGATACGCGGCCGCCCTGTCAACGCTTGAGCCTTCGGCTTTCGGCGCATTGAAATCTTAAGGGCTAACGCTTAAACCACCGCAAACTCCAAGCTGATGCCACGAAAGGCCCCGTGATGGCAGACGATCTGTTCCCAATTGGCGAAGACACGACCCCCTACCGCAAGATCACGTCCGACTACGTCTCTGTCGAAACCTTCAAGGGTCAGGATATCCTGACGGTCGAGCCCGAGGGCTTGCGCCTGCTCGCCGAAACCGCACTCTCGGATATCAACCACCTCCTACGCCCCGGCCACCTGAAGCAGCTCGCCTCCATCCTCGAAGATCCTGAGGCGACTGACAACGACCGCTTCGTCGCCTTTGACCTCCTGAAGAATGCCAATATCGCCGCTGGCGGTATCCTGCCCATGTGCCAGGACACAGGGACCGCGATCGTCATGGGCAAGAAGGGCCGCCGCGTCTGGACCGATGGCCAGGACTATGCCGCACTGGCCGAAGGCGTGCGCGACGCCTATGAGCGCCGCAACCTGCGTTATTCGCAGCTCGCACCGATCAAGATGTTCGAGGAAAAGAACACCAAGACCAACCTGCCGGCCCAGATCGACCTCTATCAAGAGGGTGAGGATGCCTACAAGTTCCTGTTCATGGCGAAGGGCGGCGGTTCGGCCAACAAGACCTTCCTGTATCAGGGAACGCCGTCGCTTCTGACCCATGACCGGATGATCGACTTCCTCAAGGAGAAGATCCTGACGCTGGGTACGGCAGCCTGTCCCCCCTACCATCTGGCGATCGTCATCGGCGGCCTCTCCGCCGAGATGACGCTAAAGACCGTCAAACTCGCCTCGGCGCGCTATCTCGACGACCTGCCGACCGAAGGCTCGGAGAGCGGCCACGCCTTCCGCGATCTGGAGATGGAAAAGGAAATCCACAAGCTCACCCAGTCTCTGGGCGTGGGCGCTCAGTTCGGCGGCAAGTATTTCTGTCATGACGTGCGGGTCATACGCCTGCCCCGCCACGGCGCGTCGCTGCCGATCGGCCTCGGTGTCAGCTGTTCCGCCGACCGTCAGGCCAAGGGCAAGATCACCCGCGACGGTATCTACATCGAGCAGCTTGAGACCGATCCGTCGAAATACATGCCAGATATCGACGACACCGCGCTCTCCTCCTCCGTCGTCAAGATCGACCTCAACCAGCCGATGAGCGGCATTCTGGCCGAGCTCACCAAACATCCGGTCAAGACCCGCCTGTCGCTGACCGGCACGATCATCGTCGCCCGTGACCTCGCCCATTCGAAGATCCGCGACCGCCTGGAAAAGGGCGAAGGCATGCCGGATTACATGAAGAACCATCCGGTCTACTACGCCGGTCCGGCCAAGACACCAACGGGTTATGCCTCAGGCTCCTTCGGACCGACCACCGCCGGCCGCATGGACAGTTATGTCGACCAGTTCCAGTCTTTCGGCGGCTCGATGGTAATGCTGGCCAAGGGCAACCGCTCGCGCGCCGTGCGCGAGGCCTGCAAGACCCATGGCGGCTTCTACCTGGGATCGATCGGCGGCCCGGCCGCCCGTCTCGCCCAGGACTGCATCAAGAAGGTCGAGGTTCTGGAGTATCCTGAACTCGGCATGGAGGCCGTCTGGAAGATCGAAGTCGAAGACTTTCCGGCCTTCATCGTCACCGACGACAAGGGCAACGATTTCTTCCAGGAATTCAATCTCGGCTGAAATTCGTCGAAAACAATGCTCGCACGTTGCGGAGGGAAACCTCCGCAACGGTAAATTACCGCTTGTTTTACAAGATGTTGTGAAAGTGGGCGCTAAGCGCTCATTTCGCGCCCGTCACTTCTCATGGCGAGAAGATTAAACATTTTCAAATCATTTGCCGCTAATTAAATCTTTGGACCCTTGAATGTCTCGAGTGACCACAATTGGAGTTGGCCGAATGAGCACGGCAACACCGCCAAAGACGCAGGTACCTGACGTTGCGGCACAGATCACATACGCAATGCGCTCGATGGGGGTCGCCCCGATCCCGCGCAATTATGAACTGTTCTATGAAGCCTATATCGGCTCCAATCCGTCTCTCACCCGCGAGCTGGCAGCACTTGGTAGCCGTGCCACGCAGGACGAGCTCGACGCGCTCGGAGAGCAGTATTTCGGCAACCATCAGGGCCGCGCCATCGAGAACGCCCATTCGAAGCTGATCGGCGAGCTGGATGGACTGTTGCGCCTGCTGCAGCAGGAACAGACATCACTGCAAAGCTACAACCGGCTCCTCGGCGAAACCTATCACCGGATCAACTCGAAGAGCACGAACAGTACCGACATCCTGCGCAGCGCCATCAACATCCTGACGGAAGCCACAGGCTCGACCATGGCGCATGGCGAACAAACCGTCGTGCAGATGTCCGAACGGTCGAAGGAGATGGACGAAGTCCGTCGCGAACTCGACGAATACAAGCGAATTGCCAACACCGATTCCCTGACGCGCATTGCCAATCGTCGCGCCTTCGACGAAAAGCTCGCCGCCGTCTACACGAGCGATGCCAGACCGCTGGCGGCTCTCGTGCTCGCCGACATCGATAACTTCAAGAAGGTCAACGACGCGTACGGCCATCCGGTCGGCGACAAGATCCTCGCAACAGTTGCCACCGTGATCCGCAGCAATGTCCGCAAGGACTGCTTCGTCGCCCGCACAGGTGGCGAAGAGTTCGCGATCATCATCGAGGGCAACACCGCAGAGGAAATCTTCCAGACCTGCGAACGTGTCCGCATTGCGCTTGAAACGACGCCGTTCAAGAACTCCAAGACCGGCGTCAACTACGGCCCGATCACCATATCGCTCGGGTTCGCCATGGCCGCCGATGCTGAAGATGCCGGCGAACTTTACGCGAAGTCCGACATCGCCCTCTACTGCGCCAAGAATGCCGGCAGGAACCGGACGAAGCCCTATGAAGACGGGATGAAGAAGGACTTCACCAAGAGCTGGCTGATCTACAAACGGTGATCCCTACCGGTGATCACCACATAGTCTTGGCAGCCCGCTCAGGCCATTCGCGATCATAGGTATCGCGATCGAAGTCCTGCTTTGCAGCCTTCAGCATGTCACCAGGCGTCGGCAGGTCGTTCGCCGCGACCTGTCTCTCGGCATTCCACAGCTCCGCCCGCATGACGGCCCGCGCACACTGGAAGTATGCCTCCTCGATCGTCACCACGACGATGCTTCGCGGATGGCGTCCATCCATCTCGAAGCTTTCCAGAAGTTCGGGCGCGACCGAAACCACAGCCCGGCCGTTGATCCGCATGACACTGTCCGAGCCCGGAATGAGAAACATCAGTGCAATGCGAGGGTCCCGCACGATGTTCAAAAGCGAATCCACGCGATTATTGCCGCGCCAGTCCGGAAGCGCGAGCGTCCGGTCGTCTTCTATCCGCACCACAGCGCCGCGATCGCCGCGGGGCGAGCAATCGAGGCCCTCCGGCCCGACGGTCGCGAGCGCCACGAAGGGCGAGCGCTCGATCATCGTCCTGTAAGTCGGGGTCAAAGAGGCCGTCACCTTGGCGGTCGAGGCCTCGCCTGCCTCGCCATAGATCGCTTTCAAGTCCTCGACCGTCGTTATCACTGTCATGCCGAACTCCTCACTCCGACCGCCGAGCCTAGCGGCAGCCTCGGGTTAGGCAAGAGCAATGACGGCTCTATGACACCTTGCGGTCCCCGGCCCTCGACATGCCCTCCGCGCCGGCGAGGAAGGAGGCAACCGCGGCGATGACCTCCGGCGCGCTGACGATCCTTCGATGTCCATGGCCATTGGCCCAGAGATGGCGGATATGCGGCGACACGCCGATATAGCGCTGCGCATGGCCGACATTGACCTCTTTGTCGTCTTCGGCATGCACCACAAGCAGCGGCCGATCGATGCGTCGTGCGACCGCGACACCATCAAGATCTTCGACCTGCGCGCCGACAAGATCCATGGCCCGATTGCGCATGGCGCCGACGCTGCCACGCCCAAGCCCCACCATGGCAGCAAAACCGTTGAACACCTCGCCCATGCTGGAAGGTGAACCGATCAGCGCGATCCTGGGCGCATTTAGCGGCTGCAGTTCCGGAAACACGCGCCCTGCCGCCATCATGACGGCGGCACCACCGAAAGAGTGGCCGACGACGCCATCGAACCGCCCGAAATGGCGCTCGGCGGCAACGATGGCTTCGGCCGCAATCTTGAGGTCGAGCCGGCGGCCGCTCGACGCACCGTGCCCAGGCAGATCAAGGACCACCACTTCGGCACCCGTTTCACGCAATCCGAGCGCCATTTCGGAGAGATACTCAGCACGCGAGCCCCAGCCGTGGACCACAAGAAACCTTGGGGCAGAACCGCTCCCCGATTGCGAGCTG
The DNA here is from genome assembly GCF_042466255.1 of Rhizobium sp. R86522. Taxonomy (NCBI): domain Bacteria; kingdom Pseudomonadati; phylum Pseudomonadota; class Alphaproteobacteria; order Hyphomicrobiales; family Rhizobiaceae; genus Rhizobium; species Rhizobium sp. R86522. Next base: position 1,301,325 of record NZ_JAXHBX010000001.1, on the reverse strand, counting down.
AGATGGTGGGCGGCGGCCATGCCGCGCGTCAGTGCCAGACGAACGGTCGAGGCCTGACGCAGCCGACTGCGTCCGGCGATGAAGACCTGCCGTGCCTTGTCGCCTTTCGGGCGGCGGCTCGGGGTTCGACAGAAAAGCTCGAAGGCAATCCGGCCGGCAACGGTCGGCGAGACCTTCTCCAGCTGCGCGAAAGCCAGGCGGGTGACCTTGAGAGGAAAGGATGGCATAGTCGGAATCCCATCATAATGTTCAATGTTGAACAATAAAGTACAAGAATGAACGAAAAGCAAGCCTTCCCCTGGGACCATCCTCGTTTTCGCAGTTGGATATCGGTGGCGCGCGCCTGCCAGCTGATGCAGCAGGCACTCGCACGCGCGCTCGCTCCGCTCGACATCAAGCCACCGCACCTCGACATCTTGGTCAATCTCTACCGGTTCGAGGGGATTTCCCAGCAGGAACTCGCCCGCAAGCTTCTGGTTGGGCGCTCCAATATGAGCATGCTGTTGCCACAGATGGAAAAGCGCGGGCTTCTCGAGCGCAGGGCCGACCAGCGGGACAAGCGGGTGCTGAGACTTTTCCTGACGGAAGAGGGCCGGAGCCTGAGCGAGAAGGCGATGCAGATCCAGACGGAACTCATCGAGCGGACACTGTCTGCAACGCCCCTCGACGACTGCCAACGCCTCGCCGAGACGATGGACCTCCTGATCCAGCGCATGCTCTCGTCCGACGTTCTGGTCGATCCTGACCTCAGCGAGGATCGCGGCTGAGTTTCTTCTCTGCCAGTTCCTGTTCGTAAGCCGCGAACTTTTCGCCGCCGCTCTCACCGAGTTCGCGCAGATAGTTCCAGGTGAAGATGCCGGTATCATGGCCGTCGTCAAAGGCGATGCGAACGGCATAATTGCCTGTCGGCACCATCTGCCGGATTGCGACATTGCGCTTGCCCGGCACGGTGACTTTCTGGCCCGGACCATGGCCCTGGACTTCTGCCGAGGGAGACAGCACGCGCAGCATCTCGGCAGGAAGCATAGCTGTGACACCGTCATTGAAGCTCACGGTCAGCAGGCGCCTGTCCTTGGACACCTTCAGTTCGGTCGGCCAGATCTCGGTCATGCAGTCCTCGCAGTGTTCCAGGCAGTTGGCGCAGACCTAGGTCGATCCCGCGCCGTTTGCAATCCGAATTGATGCAACGGGCCGGTGTCAACTTGACGCCTGCAAGGCTTGGCACCACATTGATCCAAACACCCGGGAGAGTTTTTTGGATCATAGCCCCGCCGATTGGCGCCAAGCAGAACCGCTCGTTGACCAAGCAAGCCCGATGATCGACCCCTTTGGCCGGTCGGTTACCTACTTGCGCGTCTCCGTCACCGATCGATGTGATTTCCGCTGCACCTATTGCATGGCGGAGAACATGACCTTCCTGCCGAAGAAGGATCTCCTGACACTGGAAGAGCTCGACCAACTCTGTTCCGCCTTCATCGCCAAAGGCGTGCGCAAGCTACGCCTGACAGGCGGCGAACCGCTGGTGCGCAAGAACATCATGCATCTCGTACGCGGCCTCTCCCGCCATCTCGGCAGCGGTCTGGACGAACTGACCCTCACCACCAACGGCTCGCAGCTCGCCCGCCATGCCGCAGAGCTTGCGGATTGCGGCGTTCGCCGCATCAACGTCTCCATTGACACGCTTGACCCTGCAAAATTCAAGGAAATCACACGCTGGGGCGAACTCGACAAGGTGCTTGAAGGCATTCGCGCGGCCCAGGCCGCCGGCATCGGCATCAAACTCAACGCTGTCGCTTTGAAGGATTTCAATGAACACGAGATCCCGGAGCTGCTGCGCTTCGCCCATGGCGAAGGCATGGATCTGACGCTGATCGAGACCATGCCCATGGGCGAGACCGGCGAAGACCGGACAGACCAGTATCTGCCGCTCTCCCTCGTGCGTCAGAGGCTCGAGGAACAGTTTACCCTCGACGAAATTCCCTACCGCACCGGCGGCCCCGCCCGTTATGTCGAGGTGAAGGAAACCGGCGGGCGCCTCGGCTTCATCACGCCGCTCACCCACAATTTCTGCGAAAGCTGCAACCGTGTCCGGCTGACCTGCACCGGCACGCTCTACATGTGCCTCGGTCAGGATGATGCCGCAGACCTGCGTACAGCACTGCGCGCCTCCGACGACGACGCCTATCTCTCTGCCGCAATCGACGAAGCGATTTCGCGCAAGCCCAAGGGCCACGACTTCATCATCGATCGCAACCACCGCAAACCAGCGGTGGCCCGCCACATGAGCGTCACCGGCGGCTAAGCGCCGCCGGCTTGTTCTTCACAGTTACGCCGACCGGCGATAAGCCTGTGGCGCACCGCGCTCAGTATCGGTCCGGAAGCGCGAGATCTTGTGCATCAGGATATCGACCCGCTGACGCAGGCCCTGGATCTCGGCATTGTTTTCCTCGACCATGGCGGCATTCTGCTGGGTAATCAGCTCGACATCACGCACGGCGGACGTCACCTCGCTGATGCCGGTTGACTGCTCACGGGTCGCCGCCGAAATGCGTTCCACCAGCGACTGCACCTCTTCGACCTGATCGATGATCGACTGCAGCGCGACACCGGTGTTCTCGACGAGTTCGACACCCGACTTGACCTGATTGCCACTGACGGAGATCAGCGTCTTGATCTCCTTCGCCGCATTGGCGCAGCGCTGAGCAAGGTCACGCACTTCCTGCGCGACGACAGCAAAGCCACGACCAGCCTCGCCGGCCCGAGCCGCTTCGACACCCGCATTCAATGCCAGCAGATTCGTCTGGAAGGCGATCTCGTCGATGACGCCGATGATGGTCGAGATCTTCTCAGAGGAACGGCTGATTTCAGCCATGGCCTCAACCGCCTTCTTGACCACCACGCCGGACTGGCGGGCGTGATCGCGGGCCGACTGGACGGATTGTGCGGTGCGCCCTGCCCCGTCGGCTGTCGAGCGTACGACATCGCTCAGATGCGAGAGCGCCCGTACGCTTTCCTCAAGCGCCGCCGCCTGCTGTTCGGTCCGGCGAGCAAGATCATCGGCGGAAACCGCAAGGTTCTCCGTTCCGGCATTGATGTCGACGCTCGCCGCACGAACCTCTTCGAGCGTCGCACGCAGTGCTTCGACCGCCTGGTTGTATGTCGAGGCCATGGCGACGAAATCGGCCGGCAGGTCGTCACGCATGGAGACGTTGAGCTGGCCGTTGGCAAGTGCCTCAAGCACCGAGGACAGCGCTTCGAGCGCCGACCGCTGGTCGGCCTCGACGCGGGCCCGGTCCTGGGCACGCTGCGCGCTTTCCTGCTCCGAGCGCGTGCGCGCAGCTTCAGCCTCTTCTTCCAGTCGCCGGTTTTCGAGCGCCGCATCACGGAAAACGGTGACCGACCGCACCATATCGCCGATTTCGTCGCCGCGATTGCGGCCCTCGATCGGGACAGACAGGTCGCCACTCGCCAGTCGCGACATCACGCCGGTGATCCGCTTGAGCGGCGCACGCAGTGTCTCGACAAGCATCAGACCGCCGATGATCGCAAGCAGCGTCCCGACAACCATGGTGATCACGGAAATCGTCGCCGACCGTTCGCTGTCCTCGCGGCCGATTTCCTGGGCTTGGGCGACGAAATTTCGCAGCGATTCCATGGCGGCAGAAACGGCCGCATTGGCGGCCAGTCGCTCGTTCTGCCAGCTACGCCCGGCGTCGAGCCTAGCCTGGGACATCTCCGTGATTGCCGCCAGATGCGGTGCAATCTTTTGGGGGAAGTCGCGCAGTGCACTGTTCTTGGCGCCAAGTTCAGAGATCCGGCCTGCGACAGATTGAAGAGCGTCCATTTCGCGGATGACGACGATGCGGCGGTCGTCGTCGAGCGAACCCAGCATCTGCTGCACCCGCAACTCGATGGTCGCCACTCCGAGTGCTGCGGTATCGACGAGGGCCATCAGTTCCTTCTGCTCGGCAACGAGTCTGTCGAGGCTGACGAAACGGTCGGCGGCGACATCGCTGTTCTTGGCGGCCTGCAACGTGATCTTCTGCTCGATCTCAACGAGTTCGGACAGCACAAGGCCGAGTTCCCGGGCCTTGGCATCAACCGGGTTGGATTGGGCAAGGATCGTTTCGATCTTGCCGATTGCGGCACCGACCTCGCCAACAAGGACTTTGCCCTTTTCGGAGGCGATCTCGTTCGCCTTGGCCAGATCCTTCTGCATCGGAGCGAGATAGAGTTTCGCTTCGTCGAGCTGTTCTTCCGGTGTGAAGGCCATCTGCACGCCGACACGCAATTTGCCGAGACGATCAAGCAGCGACTTGAAGGCGGAGGCGTCGAACAGCAATTCCTTGGCGAAGCGCTCCTTGCCGGCAAGATCGTCGCGGACGAAATCGACCTGCTTGACGATCTGCTGGCCCTCCGCCTGCAAGGCGGCAACGGCCGCGTTCAGGCCAGAATCCAGTTCCTCGCGCGCGGTCTTGTTGTCCCACAAGGTTGAAGTCTGAGCCCGCATCTGGACCGGCAACTGCGTCAGTGCCGACAGGTCGACGGTCTGAGCCTGCTTGGCGAGCACGCCATTCAGCACGCCGAGCCCCCTGTCCTGGCCGTCGATGGCCAAAAGAAGAGCTGCCCTGCTCTCCTCTGTCGGATCGAGGCTGAACTCCTGCAGGCCCTGCTGCAGCTTTTCCAGATCACTGATATTGCCGATCGTGGCACGCGTGACGGTCATATGCCCGTTGAGGGTGGTGGCAGTCCAATAGCCCAGGAGGCCGACACCGGCCATGAGCAGAACGAGAGGAACAACAAAAAGCAAAACTTTGGTGACGATCCTGCGACTTTGCAGGAGGCGATCAATAAAACTCATGAGACCCTCGGGAAGGCCGAAATCCCGCGAGCTCATCGCGCAGGATCGAAGGAAAGGAGCCGCCTCATGCAGTTCCATCGGCGAGCTTGTCTTCGGGAGTTTGAACAAAGGTTAACCGGCGACCGCGTTTTTGGCACTGCAGCATCGTTTCAGGGCCATAACAGCGGGAATAAGGTTTCTCGCGCGTGCTCCTTGGTCTAGAACCAGCGGGTACGCACGGGAATCGAGCATGGCATTATCCGAGAACACCCGAGGCGCCCTTCTGATGGCGATCTCGATGGCGGGCTTCACCTTCAACGACGCTCTGACGAAATCGGTAACCGCTGAACTGACCGTGGCGCAGATCATGTTCGTGCGCGGTGCATTTACCGCGGTTCTGGTCTATATCGTTGCGCGCCGCATGGGTGCGCTCGACCACATCAAGAACATCCTGCAGCCCCTGATCCTGCTGCGCATCGCCTTCGAGACGGTCGCAGCCGTCGCCTTTCTCGCAGCACTCGGCCAGGTGCCGCTGGCCAATGCCTCTGCGATCCTGCAGTCTCTGCCTTTGGCCGTGACCCTTGGCGCCGCCTTGTTCTACAAGGAGCCCGTGGGCTGGCGTCGATGGACGGCGATCGGTCTCGGCTTCATCGGCGTGCTCGTCATCATTCAGCCAGGCCCGGAGGGCTTTACGCTCGCCTCGCTCTACATCGTCTTCTGCGTGATCACCGCAGCCGGCCGTGATCTCGTCACGCGCCGGATCGATCCGAGCATCTCTTCGCTCTCGGTCACCCTTTTCACCGCAGCCTCCATCTCCTTTGCCGGCCTGCTGCTCATTCCAGCCTTTGGTGGCTGGCAACCGATGTCCGGCAGCGCGCTCGGCAAGCTCGCCTTTGCCTCGATCTTCCTGTTTGCCGGCTATCAGGCGATCATCATGGCCATGCGCACCGGCGAGATCTCCTTCATCGCGCCCTTCCGCTACACCAGCCTGCTCTGGGCGGTGCTGCTCGGCATGATCTTCTTCGGTGAAGTGCCGGATGTCTGGATGGTCGTCGGCGCTGCCATTGTCATCGGCTCCGGCCTCTACACATTCTATCGCGAGAGCAAGCGGAAGGCGGCCCTCGCCCGCCGCGCCGATCCGGCCTCCCCGGGCTGATCTCGTTTGCAGTGCAAGGACATTTGAGCGTGCAGCAGCAGTCTCGCTTTTTCGACAGGACCACGGCCCCGCATATCGTCAGTCTCGTGGCGATTGCCGGATTGTCGGCGCTGACGATGAACATCTTTCTGCCGGCGCTGCCGGCCATGGCCCTCGATTTGCGTGTCGACTACGACCGGGTGCAGGTCCTGGTCTCAGGCTATATTGCGATGACCGCGCTGGTGCAGCTGGTGATCGGCCCTCTGTCGGATCGCTATGGCCGGCGACCGGTGATGATCGGCGCATTGCTGATCCTGATCGTTTCCTCGCTGGTCTGCCTGCTGGCAAGTTCGATCGAGGTCCTGACATTCGCCCGGATGATCCAGACGGCTGTGGTCGCGGGTCTCGTTCTCTCCCGCGCCATCATCCGCGACATGGTCCCCATGGACGAAGCGGCCTCGATGATCGGTTATGTGACCATGGGCATGACGCTCATCCCGATGATCGGCCCGACGCTCGGCGGCGTGCTCAGCGACAATTTCGGCTGGCGCTCGAATTTCGCAGCCATCCTGATTGCAGCACTTGCCGTCCTGTTGCTCGTCTACCGCGATCTCGGCGAGACCAACCGCCAGAAGAGCGGCAGTTTTTCCGAGCAGTTCCGGGCCTGGCCGCGGCTTCTCGCGTCACCCCGCTTCTGGGGCTACACCATGGCCGGCACCTTCACGTCTGGCGCCTTCTTCGCCTTTCTCGGCGGTGCGCCCTTCGTCGGCGGCACACTGATGGGCCTGACGCCCAGCATGCTCGGCCTGCAATTCATGTTCATCGCAGCCGGATATATCGCCGGCAACTATCTGTCCGGACGTTTCGCTCGCCGCGCAGGCATAGACATGATGATGCTGGTCGGTGGCGTGGTCGCCCTGGTCGGCGCCGCCATTCCGATCATCTTGCTTGCCCAGGGATATGCCTCCTATCTGGCCTTCTTCGCCCCGCAGGTCGTCGTCGGCTTCGGCAACGGCCTCTCCCTGCCGAGCACCAATGCCGGCATCGTCAGCGTCCGGCCGGAACTCGCGGGCTCGGCTTCCGGGCTCGGTGGCGCGATCACCATGGGCGGCGGCGCCTTCGTCTCCTGGCTTGCATCCCGCATCCTGTCGGTCGAAACCGGCGCCATGCCCTTGCTTCTCGTCATGCTCGCCTGCTGCATCCTTGCCCTCGTCGCGGTTGCTTTCCTGCGCTTCGCGCCAGGGCAAGAAGGGTGATCCCGTGATGTACGAGTTCCAACCGCCCGCCGTCATTCTCGCTGGCGGCATGTCACGCCGAATGGGCGCAGACAAGGCGGAACTGAAACTGCGAGCGATACCGCTAGCCCTCAGGGTGGCCGAACGGTTGCAGCCGCAGGCTTCCGCAGTCTACCTCAACGCTTCTGAAGGACATCCGCTTGCAGCGCGTCTCCCGCTGATCCCGGACACGCGTCCCGACCGGCCCGGTCCTCTCGCTGGAGTGCTGGCAGGCATGAAGCGATTTACCGAATTACCTGATGCGGCGACGCATCTCCTGACCACCCCCTGCGACACGCCCTTCCTGCCCAGCGATCTGGTGATGCGCCTGGCAGAAGTCGCGAGAAGCGAAGCGATCGTGCTGGCAGCCAGCAACGGCCGCACCCATCCGATCACGGCGCTCTGGCCGGTCGCTTTGGCAGAGGATCTCGAACATTGGCTTGATGACCCGAAGCATCGGCGCGTCTTCGACTACGTCGCCCGCCACCCGGTGGAGGTTGTGGATTTCGACCCTTTCGAAGGGCCCTTTGGTCCAGTCGACCCCTTCTTTAACATCAATACGCCCGACGACCTCGCAATCGCCGAGGCCATCGTCGATCAGGGTTCAAGATGACCAAAACCCCGCGCATTTTCGGCATTGCCGGCTGGAAAAATTCCGGAAAAACCGGGCTTGCCGTGCGGCTGGTCGAGGAATTCACCCGGCGCGGCTACAAGATCTCGACCATCAAACACGCCCATCATGACTTCGACATCGACAAGGTCGGTGCCGACAGCTATCGGCACCGCGAGGCCGGCGCCCACGAGGTCGTCATCGTGTCCGGAACCCGTTATGCCATCATGCACGAGCTGCGTGGCGCTCGCGAACCGAGTTTCGAGGAAATCCTCGCCCGCATCGGCCCCTGCGACCTCGTGCTGATCGAAGGCTACAAGCGAGAGCCCGTCCCGAAGATCGAAGCGCGTCGGGAAGCATCCGCCAACCGCGAACCTCTGGCACCAACGGATCCGCACATCCGCGCGATCGCGGCTGACCACCGCATCGAGGACACCGATCTGCCGGTCTTCGACCTCGACGACACCACGGCGATTGCCGACTTCATCGCCTCGGTCACGGGGCTGCCACCGCTGTCCTGACATACCCCCACAGAAAAGGCCGCCGGATCGCTCCGGCGGCCTTCTTCGTTTCGTCAGTTGGTCGATCAATCGTTGCTCGACACACCGGCCGGGCGGACCAGCGTGGTCACGCGGCGGATCGCGACGCGGCGGTTCTGCTGTTCGGCCGCTTCCGTGCGGATCTTCAGGAAGCGCTCGCCGTAGCCCTGGACCGACATGTTTTCCGGCGGGATGCCGTAAACTTCGGTCAGTAGGTTCGCGACGGTTTCTGCACGCCGGTCGGAAAGGACGAGGTTCGAACGATCCGAACCGACGGCGTCCGTATGGCCTTCGATCAGGAAGACTTCGCCCGGATCCTTTTCGAGCAGCTGCTCAATCGCCTGGGCAACCTTGCGCAGTGTACGAGCCTGTTCCAGCGGCACCTCGGCAGAACCCGACGGGAAGGTAATCGTATCGAGGTCGATACGACGAACCTTGTCGCGGATACGCGCCGACGACTTCACTTCGTCGATCGAATAGACGCGCTCGACACGCTCGACCGGCGGCTGGCCGAGGAACTCATAGTAGTCCCGGTCCGGCGAACGCGTTGTGCTGACGATGTAGTCGCTGACCGGAATGGTCAGACGCATCGGCGGCAAGGACAGACCGACGTCGACATACATGGTCGGACGTTCTCTGTCGGCTTCCGGCGAATACATCAGTACATATTCCCGACCACGCGGAGAAATGCGCGAACGGATGATGATGTCACCGTAACGGTTGTAGACCGTCACCAGCTTGCTGCCGTCGGCACGCTCGATGGTCTCACGCGTGCGGCCACGCGGGAGCTGCTCGTAATAGGTCTCCTCGGCATCGTAGCGCAGACGTTCGCGGTCGTCGCCACGAACAACGATCCGGTCGCCGACATTGATGACCGTGCGGTTATCGATCTGCTCGATGACCCGGACCTCTGTGACCTGATTGACCACGTTGTTCTGCACGATCGTGTTGTTGGTGACGTTATTGGTGACATTGTTGGTCACCGTGCTGTTCGACACGTTGTTGACGACGGTTGTCGGCACTTCGAAGGTCGGCGCAGCATCAAGCGTCGTGCCCTGCTCGGCAATCGTCGCCTGCATCGTCTCCTGATCGGCGGCGGTCGTCTCGACCTGAGCCTCAGCATCGGTTTCCGGCGGCGGCGCCACATCTTCCAGGGCACGCAATTCGTTGCGCTGCTCACGCACACCCTCGCCGCCCGTGTTGTCGGCATCCTTGTCGCTGTCGAGGACGGCTGCACCGTTTTCAACCGGCAGAACGACCGTCTCGGACGTCTGGGACGGATCCTCGGCGATGGCTTCCTTCTCTTCGGTCGTGCGGGTGTCGGTGATCTCCTGCACCGGCTGATCGGCCGGCGGCTCTACGGCAGGAACGAGCACTTGCTCGCCTTCCGGCTGGCCTTCCGCTGGTACGTCCTCACCGGTTGCCTGCTCTTCCACGGGCTGCTGGTCGGCCGGCTGTTCAGCCTGATTGGCAGGCACTTCGCCTTCGGTCGCCGGCTGTTCGCCTGCAGCGTCCTGACCGGGGCGCAGCTCTTCTTCGGCGGCAGGAGCCTGCTCGTCGGACTGTTGGGGAGCTGCCTCTTCCTCGGTCGGCTGCTGCTCTTCGGCTGGCTGTTCTTGAGCGGGCTGCGGCTCCTCGGTCGGCTCAGTTGCGGGAGCCGGGCATTCAGCTTCTGAGGCTGCCTGCGAACCATCGGCACAGGTCACGACCTGCGGTTCCTCGACAGGTTGCGCTTCTTCAGCCTGCTGCTGGGCTTCGGCCTCTGCGGCAGCCTGAGCTTCTGCTTCGGCCTGACGCTGAGCTTCCGCTTCTGCAGCGGCCTGAGCTTCTGCTTCTGCTGATGCTGCCTGAGCCTCTGCATCGGCGGCGGCCTGAGCTTCCGCTTCGGCCTGACGCTGGGCTTCTGCCTCGGCGGCGGCCTGAGCTTCCGCTTCGGCCTGACGCTGTGCCTCCGCCTCGGCGGCTGCCTGGGCTTCGGCTTCGGCCTGACGCTGAGCTTCTGCTTCGGCGGCGGCCTGCGCTTCGGCAGCGGCCTGAGCCTCGGCTTCAGCCTGACGCTGAGCTTCCGCCTCAGCGGCTGCCTGGGCTTCTGCCTCAGCCTGACGCTGCGCCTCCGCCTCGGCGGCAGCCTGAGCTTCCGCTTCGGCCTGGCGGCGTGCTTCTTCCTCAGCCGCCGCCTGGGCATCGCGGGCAGCGCACGTCTCAGCATCAGGCGCTTCCGAGCCATCCGTGCAGGTGACTGCCTGGGCCAGCTGGATCAGCTGTTCTTCAGCCTGTCGCGTCTGCGTCTGGCGTTCTGGATGTCCGGTGACAGACGCCGCGACAGGCTTCGCCAGTACCGCGACAGACAGGACCGGGATTGCCACTGTGTTGAGCAATCTCTTGTTGAACATACCTTGCGTTTCCTTCCCTACGCACGGGCCGGTGACAGTGTCATCCGGGTCCGTGCTGTTGAATGCGTGCTCGATTGTGCGAACCGAAGCTGCTGCCAAACTAGATTTCTCATAATTAACCGTGGCTGAACGAGTTGGAGCGGCTTTTGCTCCACCAGACAACACCGGGCTGAACAAAAAAATGTCTTCCGTGGCCCCTGGTGGAATTAAGGGGGCAAATTTTGTCGATCACGCGGTTTGTAGTTGATTTCGGCTGGGAAACCAGACGAATATTGGGCCCAAGTGTGGTCGACCATACCACACGATCACGGACAGCCGCCTCAAAACAACAAACGGCGTCCACCCAACAGAGAGGATCTCATGCGTATTCCGACACGTTTTCTGGCCGCAGCATCGATCGCTGCCCTTTCGCTCTTTGCCGGTTCGGCCATGGCGCAGGAAAAGCTGATCATCGGCACCGAAGGCGCCTATCCGCCCTTCAACAACCTTGAAGCCGACGGCTCGCTGTCTGGTTTCGACATCGACATCGCCAAGGCGCTTTGCGAGGAGATGAAGGTCACCTGCGAATTCGTCACCCAGGATTGGGACGGCATTATTCCAGCCCTTCAGGCCAAGAAGTTCGACGCCATCATCGCATCCATGTCGATCACCCCGGAACGTCTGGAGAAGGTCGACTTCTCCAAGAAGTACTACAACACTCCGCCGGCCGTTGCCGTGCCGAAGGATTCGACCATCACCGACGTAGCCGGCCTCGCTGGCAAGACGATCGGCGCCCAGTCTTCGACCACGCATGCCAACTATGCGGAAAAGCATATGGCGGACAGCGAACTGAAGCTCTACCCGACCGCTGACGAATACAAGCTCGACCTCGAAGGCGGCCGCGTTGACGCCGTCGTCGACGATATCGTCGTTCTCTCGGAATGGCTGAAGACCGAAGCCGGCGCCTGCTGCAAGATCCTGACGCCGCTTCCGGTTGATGTCGAAATCAACGGCGATGGCGCTGGTATCGCCGTCCGCAAGGGCGAGACAGAGCTGGCCGACAAGTTCACCGCAGCGATCGCCGGCATCCGTGCCAATGGCAAGTACGAAGAAATCAACAAGAAGTATTTCGATTTCGACGTTTACGGCGAGTGATCCCGGGATAGACCGATAAAACCAAGTGGCGGAAGTCGAACACTTCCGCCATTTTGCATTTGAACTGCAACGACATGAAAAAGGCGGGAAAAACCGCCAAGGGGGAATGGCATGGGCGGATTGTCTTCCGCGCTCGGCTCGATCTGGGACTGGATCAATTATACGTTCGATCCGCTCTGTGGTCCCGTTGGGCTCTTCCGGCTGTTGGCGACCGATACGCTTGTCGGCTGCGGCGACACCGGCTGGGGCGACGAGATTGCCTTCGGCGTCAAGGTGACGATCTCGCTGGCACTTGCGACCCTGCCCGTCGGTCTTGCCCTCGGCTTCCTGATTGCACTGGCGCGCCAATCGGGTGAATGGAGCCTGCGGGCTGCGACCGGGGTCTACACGACCATCTTTCGCGGGCTGCCCGAACTCCTGACACTCTTCATCGTCTATTTCGGCTTCCAGATTCTCGTCCAGTCCGTCCTGACCTGGCTCGGAATCGACCAACGCGTCGAGATCAATGCCTTCGTGGCCGGCATGATCGCCCTCTCCGTCGTCTTCTCGTCCTATGCCTCGGAAGTTCTGCTGTCGGCGTTCCAGGCCATCCCGCGCGGTCAGTACGAGGCCGGTAGCGCGGTCGGCCTGTCGAGGCGCAAGACCATGTGGCTGATCATCGTGCCCCAGTTGATCCGCATCGCCCTACCGGGCCTCAGCAATCTCTGGCTGGTGCTCCTGAAGGATACGGCGCTCGTCTCGGTCATCGGCCTTGCCGATATCGTGCGGCAGACGGGTGTTGCGGCGCGCGTGACCAAGGAAGCCTTCATGTTCTACGGGATTGCCTGCCTTCTCTATCTCGTGCTTGCCACAGTCTCCTCGATCGGCCTGAACGCCATCGCACGCTGGGCAAACCGCGCGGAGGCGAGCCGATGACCCACGCATTGGAGATGATCCCTGCCCGCCCGGCGCCACCGGTGAAGGCAAGCCGCATCAACCTGGCCCGCGTCGCCGGCTATGGAATCCTCACTCTCTGGGCTGTTCTCGGGCTCGCACTTGTCTGGTACCTCGCATCGAGCTGGGATCCGGCAAAGATCGAGCGCTATGGCTGGCGGTACCTGGACGGTCTCGCCACCACCCTGATGCTGACCTTCGGGTCGATCACCCTCGGCGCGCTCCTTTCCCTTCCCGTCACCTTCGCCCGCATGGCGCGGAACCCGATCCTGAACACGGTCGCCTATGCCTATGTCTATGTCTTCCGCAGCACGCCGATGCTGTTGCAGATCTTCCTGATCTATTATGGCCTCGGCTCATTCCGTCCGCAGATCGAAGCGATCGGCCTCTGGTGGTTCTTCCGCGAGGCCTGGTATTGCGCGCTGTTTGCCATGACGCTGAACACGGCAGCCTATCAGGCGGAAATCCTGCGCGGTGCTATCCAAAGCGTACCGCGTGGTCAGACGGAAGGCGCCAAGTCTCTTGGCCTGCCCACGTCGATTACCTTCTGGAAGATCATCCTGCCGCAGGCCCTGATCGTCGCCCTTCGCCCCTATGGCAACGAGATCATCTTCATGATCAAGGGCTCGGCCGTCGTCGCAGTCGTCACCGTTCTCGATCTCATGGGCCAGACCCGTTATGCCTTCTCGCGCACCTTCGACTACCAGACCTATCTCTGGGCGGCGATCTTCTATCTCGCCATCGTCGAGGCGCTGCGCCACGCATGGGGTGCGATCGAGGCGCGCCTGACCCGTCACCTGAAACGCTGACCATCGGTTGGCGACCCCGTCTTGGGTCGCCAACCGCCTTTATTAGCACTTCCTTCACCAACAGATGTTTCCATCATGTCAGGGCCCGCGTCGGTCGCGGCCCCGGTCGGTCGCGGAAGCGATGACACCGCCCGCGTCGATCCGTCTTCCACGAGAACACGGGGAATGTCGGCACATGAACAGCGAAATGGAACTGATGCTGAAGGGTTACGGGCTGACAACCGCCCAGATCCTCTACCGCCTGCCCGATCATCCTTCCCTGCTGCAGACCTATATCTGGCAGCATTACGATCTGGCTCCGGACTTTCCGGAGATGCGCGGCTTCCTGCGCTTCTGGCAGGACAAGATCGAAGGCCCGCTCCACTCGGTGACCTATGTGCACAAGAGGATGATCGCGGCCAGCGAATGGCGTTCTCTGAAGGGCGAGTTCATTCTGCACTGAGATCAGACATGCACCTCGCCATGGGCAATTTCCCCATCTTTCGGCTCCCGGTATAGGATGGCGAGGAGCAGCGCGATATAGATGGCGCCGACCAGCGCCAGCACGATGCCGCCATGCAGCGGTCCAAGATGGGCGTTCTGGACGATTTGGGACAGGCTGCTGACGAACTCGGCGGGCGCCTCGTTCTGTTGCAGCTTCGGGCTGGAGATTTTAAGCGCCCAGGCGAGAAGCAGAATGAGATACATCCAGATGTAGTTTCGCCGGATACGGCGGAAGAGTGCTTCGCGGTACGCCATCAGGAAGACGGGCCGTCGAAGGCTGGCCGCGATCGCCGCCGCCCAATCGGGTTTCAATTCGGCCTGCGGGCAGAGCGCCTGGGAGAAATAGTGCCGCTCGAGCTGGCGGACCCGCGCCCGGTAGACATCGAAGAAGCGATAGCGGCGCGCCTCGATAAAGAGGAAGACCGAGACCAGAAGCATGGCGAACAGCACCACGCCATGATGCGACGACGGCGTTGACAGCGAAACGGACAAAAGGCCCGCCACGACCGTCATAGACCAGTTCGTCGTTCGGTCTATCCGGTCGCGCCAGCTCGTCATGCGACCGATCTCGCCCCGATAATAGTGGATGATCATGTTGGCCTTCTCGGCCGAACTCGCCGGCAAGGCCGGTGCGAGGCGCGCGGGCTCTGCGCTCTCCAGCGGCAGGATGCCGGACTTATCCTCAGACGTTTGTTCCATGCTTAGCTCCCTGATCAGGAAACACCAAGAGCCCCCGCAGTGTTCCGTTTGCATTGCCAAGCTCGGCCTGACCCGTTAGACGACCGGCAAAGGCCCGATGAGCGGCCGCGATAACAGGAGCCTTACATGGCCAAGATCGACGAAGAAGCCCTGGCAGAAGCCTATAACCGCGCACTCACCCTTGAGAAGGCAGGCGATATCGACGCAGCTGTCAAGGCCTATGAGGAAGTGCTGGCGATCGACCCCGATGACCACGGCGGCGCATCGGTCCGTATTGCTGCACTTGGCCGCGGCGAAGCCCCGCCCAAAGCACCCGACGCCTATGTCGAGACGCTCTTCGACCAGCACGCCGATGCCTTCGAGGACATTCTCGTCGAACAGCTCGGCTACACCGTGCCGATGATGGTCCGCCAGCGCCTGCAGTCGCTCGGTCTCGGCCCGTTCAAGCGCCTTCTCGACCTCGGCTGTGGCACAGGCCTGACCGGCGGCGCGCTGCGCGACGTGGTGGACGACATGACCGGGATCGACATTTCCGAAAAGATGGTCGAGATCGCCCATGAAAAGGATCTCTACGAGACCCTCTATGTGGCCGAACTCGAGGATTTCCTCGAGGACAATGACGACGAACCCTTCGACCTCGTGACCGCAACCGACGTGCTGCCCTATCTCGGCGCCCTCGAACCGCTTTTCTTTGGCGCTGCCGAGAACATGAGCGACGGCGGGATCTTCGTCTTCTCGTCCGAAACGATGCCGGACGACATCATGGCCGGGAGGCCCTTCATGGTCGGCCCGCACCAGCGCTTCGTACATTCCGAGACCTATGTGCGTGAACGACTGGCCGCGACAGGCTTCGAAGTGGTCGAGATCACCGACATCAACGTACGCATGCAGGACGGCAACCCGTCGCCAGGGCATCTGGTCGTCGCGAAAAAGACCACAACCTAAACCCAAGGATGTATTTTCCACCCAGGGCTGCATACGATTAGTAGCCAAGAAGCGCCCGATCCCTAGGCTTCCCCTGACAAAAAGGGGGAAGTCATGCAAACAGAAGTTGCCACTGCGCTTGGCGGGAGCGGGCCCGTCATCTGGACGCTTATCTTAGCGTTTGTAATCTCTCTGGTGACCGTCTTCGCCTTGATCTTCGGGCGATACGAGATCAGGTTGAGGCGTCTGCGCCTCATCCGGGACTACGTCAAAACCTTTCCGGTCGTCGATCAGGCTGAGGATGCGACGAGCCCCTCCTTCGAGTTTGTCCGGACCAAATATGCCGCCGATGTGAGAGGCAATGGCGAGAACGGTGACGCGAGTGCGCATCACACAGGACGATCTCCGGAAGACATCATCACCGAGATCAACGAGACGATCTCACAGACACGGTTTTTCCTCAATCGCGGTGACATGAGACTGCTCGTCGCGGCCCTTCCCTATTCGCTGGTCGTCTTTGCCGGGTTCACGCTAACCCTCTCAGGCTTTGGATGTCTTGCACCGACCGGGGACTGCCCAAGCATTCCGACCTTCAACCTCCTGACCGTCGGAGGAATGAATGTTGCGGCAGATACCGCCGCAACCGACCTCAGGCAGCTCGCCGAAAACGTCCTGACTGTCGCAGCGATTACATTTGTCGGCGCCTACCTGTCCTCTCTGCGCTATCTCATCCAGGCGCTCGCGGTCTTCGATCTGAACGGCTACACGATGATCCGACAGGCGGCGATGATCGTGATCTCGGTGCTTGCCTCGGCCGCACTCTATCGAGCCTTGCCGGATCTCAGTGCGGTCCAGGAGGTGATCAGCATCGAGAGAACCGCGCCCGTCACCGAGCTGTCCTCTCTCTGGATCTTGCTTGGCTTGGCCTTCGGCCTGCTGCCCGGCAGCGTGCTCCAGTTCATCCTCGTCAAGGTGGGGAGCCAGATCAACTGGATCAAGCAATCCGACAACCGCTTCATCGAGTGGACAAGGGTCGTGCCGCTCGACGCGATCGACGGCATCGACTTCTTCACGCGCTTCCGGTTGGAAGAATGCGGAATCTCCGATGTGCAGTCGCTCGCCACCTACAATCCGATCATGCTGCACATCGAAACACCCTTCGGCATCTACCAGACGGTTGACTGGATAGCCCAGGCCCAACTGTGCTGCGTCGTCGGTCTCGATCGTTTTCTGCTGTTGCGCCAGTTCAACGTCCGCACGATCTTCGACCTGGAACGGGCCCTGAAACAGAACCGTAACAGCGACACCTCAACGGAAGAAAAGGCAATCGATGCCTTTGACCGCATCTATGCAGCAGTTCTTCTGGCCCCGACCGGGCCGATGAAGCACGTTCAGGAAACGAGTACGGCAAAATTCCTGATTCCCGGTGCAGACGGGCAGATCAAGGAAGTCGATGCGCGGGAATTCAGCATCTGGGCACTGACGACCATCAGTGAAACGCCGGAGATGTCCTCGCGCGCCATCGAGCATCTGATGGACTGGATCGGCGACGACCTCCATGTTCGCCGTCTACGGCGATTGTGGAACGAGATCTCAAGCCGTCTGGGCAAGATGAGCCTTGAACTGACCCCGGACGATGAGATCCGTCGGAAAGCGGCTGCCCCCGACACTGCCCAATAACAGTAGAAGGCCTTTCAAGGCCACGGAGCTTCGACTATGCATGTCTCATACCGCAAGGCAGGAGAGACGAAATGGCAAAGGTCGCATTCATCGGTTTGGGCGTGATGGGTTTTCCCATGGCAGGACACCTGAAGGTCAAGGGTGGCCACGAGGTAAAGGTCTATAACCGCACGACGGCCAAGGCCGAGGACTGGGTGGCGAAGTTCGGTGGCAGCCATGGCTTGACCCCGGCTGAGGCCGCAGAGGGCGCAGAGTTCATTTTCACCTGCGTTGGCAATGACGACGACCTGCGTTCGGTCACGACGGGCGAAAACGGCGTGATTGCCGCCATGAAGCGGGGCGCGATCCTGATCGACAACACCACGGCCTCCGCCGAGGTCGCACGCGAACTCGCCGAAGCCACCGCGGCCAAAGGCTGCGGCTTCATCGACGCCCCGGTTTCGGGCGGCCAGGCAGGTGCTGAAAACGGTGTGCTCACCGTGATGTGCGGCGGCGAACCGGACACCTTCGAGGCCGCCAAGCCGATCATCGACTCCTTTGCCCGCATGGTCGGCCTGATGGGCCCCGCCGGCGCTGGCCAGTTGACCAAGATGGTCAACCAGATCTGCATTGCAGGCCTCGTCCAGGGCCTGGCCGAGGGCGTGCATTTCGGCAAGAAGGCCGGGCTCGACATCGAAAAGGTGATAGAGGTCATCTCCAAGGGGGCTGCCGGCTCCTGGCAGATGGAAAACCGCCACAAGACCATGAACCAGGGCAAATACGAATTCGGTTTTGCCGTCGACTGGATGCGCAAGGACCTCGACATCGTGCTCTCGGAAGCGCGCCGCAACGGTGCGAACCTGCCGGTCACGGCGCTCGTCGATCAATTCTACGGCGAGGTGCAGAAACTCGGCGGCAACCGCTGGGACACATCTTCCCTGCTGGCCCGGCTCGAAACAAAATGATCGGCCCCTCCTCCACCGCAGCCGAGATCATCGCATACTTGCGCTCGATGCGGTCGGAGGAGAACATAGCCGGCTTGGCGCGCTACGGGATTGTCACCGAGGATGCCCTTGGCATCGGCAATCCCGCTTTGCGGCAGATGGCCAAGGTGATCGGCCCGAATCAGGCGCGCGCGAAAGACCTCTGGGCATCCGGCATACGAGAAGCGCGCCTGCTGGCGATCTGGACTTTCGTTCCGACGCTGCTGTCATCGGACGACATCCGGCGGCTCGCCGACGAATTCAACTCGTGGGAAATCGTCGACGCGGCGGCCGACCTGCTGACCGGGACGCCCGGCTGGCGCAAACTGGTTGAAGACTTCGCCGCCGACGACCGGGAGTTCATCCGCAGAAGCGCCTTCGCCATGATCGCGGGCGCGACTGTTCACAACCGGAATGAGCCGGACGCGACGTTCCTCGAATGGCTGCCATTGATTGAGCGGCACGCCACCGATCCCCGCAACTTCGTCAAGAAGGCTGTGAACTGGGCCTTGCGCAACACGGGCAAGCGCAGCCGCGCCTGCCACACGGGTGCGGTCCTTCTGGCTGAAAAACTGGCGGGAAAGAGCGATGCCACAGCCCGCTGGATCGGCAAGGATGCCTTGCGGGAAATGCGCGACCCCAAGCGGATCGCGAAGCTCAGGTAATCGCCAGCGCGGTCTATTCTTCGCCGGCTTTATTATTGTCGAGCACCATGTAGTCGAGCGGCAGCTCGGTCGTGTATTTGATCCGCTCCATGGCAAAGGCCGAAGACACGTCGCGGATCTCGATCTTGGCGATCATCCGCTTGTAGAAGGCATCATAGGCCGCGATGTCAGGCACGACGACGCGCAGCAGATAATCGACATCGCCGCTCATGCGGTAGAACTCGACCACTTCCGGAAACTCGGACACGACCTCGGAGAACCGCTTCAGCCACTCGATCGAGTGACTGGACGTGCGGATCGAGACGAACACCGTCACCTTGGTGTTGACCTTGGCGGGATCGAGCAATGCCACGCGCCGACGGATGACACCGTCCTCTTCCATCTTCTGGATGCGGCGCCAGCAAGGCGTCGTGGACAACCCGACCTTTTTGGCGAGATCGGCAACGGCCAGCGTCGAATCTTCCTGAAGAATACGGAGAATTTTGCGATCGAGGCGGTCCATGGCAAACCCTATAAAAACTGATTTTTCTTGATATAGCCGATTTGATAAAAATTATGGAAAATCATTTCAAGCTATCAACAAGGAAACCTCTCGTCGCAGCACCGGCAGCACCTCGGCCTCGAACCAGGGGTGACGTTTCAGCCAGGCCGTGTTTCGCCAGCTCGGATGGGGAAGGGGCAAGACGCGTGGCCCCTCGCGATTGGCGAGAAGGAAGTCCCGCCAATGGGTCACCGTCTCGGTCATGGTCTTGCGGCGCAGCCGTCCAAGATGCCAGGCCTGCGCATATTGCCCGATGGCGAGAATGAGCTCGACCTGCGGCATGGCATCCATCACCGTCTGTCGCCAATGCGGCGCACATTCCCGGCGCGGCGGCAGATCGTGTCCGTTCTCGTCATAGCCGGGAAAACAGAAGCCCATCGGCGCAATCGCCAGCTTGCTGCGATCATAGAAGGTGTCGCGATCAATGCCCAACCATTGGCGCAGGCGGTCACCGGAGGCGTCGTTGAAGGGGATGCCCGTCTCATGCACCCGAAGCCCTGGCGCCTGCCCGGCAATCAGCACCCTTGCCGTCGCCGAAAGCCAGGCGACCGGTCGAGGCTCATGCGGCATGCGCCGCTCGGGGCCACCGGCCGGACAATCGCGACAGACGCGACAGCGGGCGATCGCGCTCGACAAGGCGTCGATCGTCGGCGGCACGTCATCGCGGGGCATGCTCGGCAGCGAAGGATTGTCAGCGGCCATTCTCTCTTTCGTCCTCAAAACCAATTCGTCAGCCATCGCGGCAGTAACGCCTCGACCCAACCCGTGAGTTCCGCTTCCTCGATCTGTCGTTGTCGTCGCCAGTCAGCCGGGCGCTCGAAATTGCCCCGCCAGATCCCCTCGCCCGCCCGCCGAGCCTCTGCCTCGCTCGCAAGGTAACGTCCATCGGCAACGACAGACCCGGTCCGCACGAGTATCTCCCCGAGATCGTCGAGGCCCCGCTTGCAGACCACGAGCAACCGGCCGTAACGATCACGGCGTGTACCTGTGCATTCGAAGCTACGCCCGGACACGAGCGCGATCAGGGCACGGCGCGCCTCCTCGCCGCAGGCATAGGGTGCCCCATCCGCCGCCTTGCAAACCTGAGAAAGTTCGGGCGCATCGATCCCTTCGATCCGCAGCCGTTCGCCGTCTGCGCTCAGCGTGTCGCCATCGATCACCGAGAACGAGCCGGAAAAGCGCAGCGCCTGTTCGTTCTCGAGCTTGGCGATGACAAGCAATGCGAGCGCCAGGATGGCGAGCCCTAGAACCAGGTCGCGCAGGCGCCGAACGTGTCTCGTCACATTTCCACCCACTTCAACAACAGATCCTTTTTACACATGGCAAACAAAACCTTCCAAGACAGGATCTTCTTAAGAATTCCCCGCTAGGGTTCACCAAGGCGCGGAAGACTGCAACGCAATGAGTAACGGCGTAGATACATCGGCGGACAAAAACGTTCTCGACCTGACGCGACACAATCGCAACAGGGCAACGACGCGCGCTGTCCGGACCACCCGCGAACGTCTTCAGACGGGCCCGGGCACCTCCCCGGCCTTCGATGCAGAGATCCTCGCGATGCATGTCGGCGCCTGCCTGCAGGGTGCGGCCGTCATCCCGATCACGATCCTACTGATCGCGGCCTCCGGTGCCTATTTCACTGCGCAGCCGCATTTCATCATCTGGGGCCTCTTTGCGCTCACGATGCATGCAATCGGCATCCTGATCGTCAGGCGCGCATCCAAGACCGAAATCTCGCCGGAAAACCAGATCAGATGGCGTCGCATCTTGCTGGCCGCGCAGGCAGCCATGGGACTGTCCTGGGCGATCTTCGTCCTGCAGGACTGCGACACCTGCAATCCGACAGCCTTCACCTTCTACAAGGGTGCCGTGCTACTGGTGGCCCTTTCCATTACGGCCATGGCCAGCATGCTTTTGCGTCAGGCCGTGCTGTTCGGCTTCCTGCCCACGGTGGCGGCGCTGACCGTCGTGTCGATCACCGGCCGGAATATCCTCGACATCGGCCTGACGGCGGTTTTCACCACTGCGCTGATCTTCTTCATCTACATCACCAACCGACTGCATCAGGCCAATCTCAAGCTTCTGTCCTTCCAGACGGAAAAGGACGACCTGATTGCGGAACTGGAAGTCGCCAAGTCCCTGTCCGATGAGGCAAGGCGTCGGGCCGAAGAGGCCAATATGGCAAAGTCGCGCTTCCTCGCCTCCATGTCCCACGAACTGCGAACCCCGCTCAACGCCATCCTCGGATTTTCCGAAGTCATGGCGACGGAAGTGCTCGGGCCGCTGAACAACCCGCTCTACAAGGAATATGCTGGAGACATCCACCGCTCGGGAAGCCATCTGCTCGAACTGATCAACGAGATCCTCGACCTGTCGCGGATCGAGGCCGGCAAATACGAGCTGAGCGAAGAAAGCGTGTCTCTCCTGGAGGTCGCCGAAGACTGCATCGGCATGATCCAGCTGCGCGCCAAATCGAAGAACATCCGCATCGACCAGCAATTCGAAAAGGCACTGCCGTCACTCTGGGCTGACGAAAAGGCTCTGCGCCAGGTGATCCTGAACCTCTTGTCGAATGCGGTGAAGTTCACACCCCAGGGCGGCGAGATCATGGTCAAGGCCGGCTGGACCGCCGGCGGCGGACAATACATCTCGATCAAGGACAACGGCCCGGGCATTCCGGAAAACGAAATCCCGGTGGTGCTTTCCGCCTTTGGTCAGGGCTCGATCGCGATCAAGAGCGCCGAACAGGGCACGGGGCTCGGCCTGCCCATCGTCCAGGCGATCCTCGCCAAGCATGGCGGCGAATTCAAGCTGAAGTCGAAGCTCAGGGAAGGCACGGAAGTCATCGCCATCCTGCCATCGAGCCGCGTGCTCGAAAGCCTGCCGGCTGTCTCGGAAGTCAAAGCCATCGAACCGCGCCGCCGGCAATTCGCCTGATCAGGCGAGAAACAGCCGGCTGATGACGACGTAAGCAGCAAAGGCGCCATTGGCCATGATCAGGCAGAAGACAGCAAAGGATCCTAGATCCTTGGCATTGCGGCCGACCGTCGAGATCTCCGGCGAGATGCGGTCGACCAGTTCTTCGATCGCGGTGTTGAGCGCCTCCACCGAAAACATCAGCATCATCAAAACGACGAAGCCGAGGAATTCAAAGAGGCTCGCACCGACGAGAACGAACACGACCAGACCGCCGACAAATGCCAGAAGCTCATGCCGGAAGGCCGCTTCCTGGATCAGACGTCGAAATCCCTGAGCCGAATACTGAGCGGCGGCAAAGAGATGCGCGATACCTGTCTTCTTCTTGATGACTTTAGAGGCGAGCGGCTCCGCATCGCCGGGCTTTGATGTGCGATCACTCATGTGACTTGTTGGATACCCCAGCCTGTTCGAAGGTTGCCATGCCGGAATGGCAGGCCGCCGCAGCCTTGACGATGCCGGCCGCGAGTGCCGCACCGGTACCCTCACCCAGTCGCATGCCGAGCGCCAGAAGCGGAGTCTTGCCGAGGCGTTCGATTGCGCGCAGATGCCCCGGCTCGCCCGAGACGTGGCCGATCAGGCAGTGATCGAGCGCGGAAGGATTGGCCGCCTTCAGGATCGAGGCAGCAGCCGTTGCCACATAGCCGTCGATCAGGACCGGGATCTTTTCCATTCGGGCTGCGAGGATCGCACCGGCCATTGCGGCGATCTCGCGACCGCCGAGACGACGAAGGACTTCGAGCGGATCGGACAGATGCTCCCGGTGGAACTCGACCGCCTGCTTGACGGCGGCCACCTTGCGCGCCAGCACGTCGCCTTCCGAGCCCGTGCCCGGACCGACCCAGTCCTCTGCCTCGCCGCCATAGAGCGCGAGGTTGATCGCGGCTGCAATCGTCGTGTTGCCGATGCCCATTTCCCCGATGCAAAGAAGATCGGTTCCACCGGCAATCGCCTCCATGCCGAAGGCCATGGTCGCGGCGCAATCGCGCTCCGACAGTGCGGCTTCACAGGTGATGTCACCGGTCGGGTAATCGAGTGCGAGGTCGAAGATCTTCAGGCCGAGATCATGCGTCACGCAGATCTGGTTGATGGCAGCGCCACCGGCTGCAAAATTCTCGACCATCTGCTGGGTGACTGATGGCGGGAACGGCGTGATGCCATGCTTGGTAACCCCGTGATTGCCGGCGAAGATCGCGACCAGTGGACGATTGACCGCAGGGGCCCGTCCACTCCAGGCGGCAAGCCACATGGCAATCTCTTCGAGCCGTCCAAGCGCGCCCGGCGGCTTGGTCAGCTGCTTGTCGCGTTCGCGCGCCGCCACGAGCGCCGCAGTGCTGGGTCCCGGCAGGTCACGCAATAGCGTGCGAAAATCGTCGAATGGCAGGCCGGTAACGCTCATGGGTCGGGCTTCCTTGTATTCTTCCAGCAAATCAGGCTTTGTGGCCTCTCTCTTAAAGACCGGACCCGCACCGCTCAACTCAAAAAAAGCGACGCAGTCGGTCGATGACAAAACGGAAAGGACCCATGCAGGTCGTCGAGAACCTCGTCACGGAAACGGCACGTGCCATTTCCTTCCTGAGCCGCCTGCCGGTCCCGGATCGCTTCTTTGCAGGGCATGACGGGAGCTTAAGCCGGACGGTCGCCGGATTCCCGCTGGCTGGCCTGATCATCGCCCTCCCCGCTGCCTTGATCATGGCACTCCTGTCGGCCTCCGGTGTCGACCCGGTGCTTGTGGCTCTGATAGGTATCGGGCTGCAGGTCATGCTGACCGGCGCCCTGCACGAGGACGGCCTGTCAGACACCGCGGACGGGCTCGGAGGTGGTCGCAGCCGCGAGAAGGCGCTGGCGATCATGAAGGATAGCCGCATTGGCACCTATGGTGCGCTGGCGCTGATCCTGTCGATCGCGCTCCGTGTCGCGGCGCTCGCGATCCTGATCGAAACCCTACCACCGCTTGCCATGGCCCTTGCCTGGCTGGCTGCAGCAAACCTCAGCCGAAGCCTTATGGTCTGGCACTGGTCCGCCCTGCCCTCGGCTCGGCCGGATGGCGTGGCTGGATCGGCCGGCGCCCCTGATCCGGAGGCGACGCGCATAGCCCTCTTTCTCGGTGGCGTATTGACGGCCGGCATCGGCCTCCTTGCCCTCCCGTTCCACGCGTGGTTTGCCGCCGGTCTGTTTGCGGCCGGCATCGTGGCGGCCTTCACGCGCCACTGCCGCAAGCGCATCGATGGGCATACCGGCGACACGATCGGCGCCAGTCAACAACTCTGCGAGATCGCCTTCCTCGTGGCCCTTGCCATCATTCTCTGAGCGACCGATATAGGAGCGAAACCAAAGGGCTCGCGATGGAATCTCCCTGCATTCTCATCTGTTCGATCGATGACAAGACCGGCTACTGCTTCGGATGCGGCCGAACGCGCGAAGAGATCGGCCTGTGGACGAGCTATACCGGCCTCGAGCGGCGATCGATCATGGCTGAACTGCCGGCGCGCCTCGAAAACGTCGAGCGCAAGCCCCGCCGCGAAACGCGCCGAACGCGACTGGTGCGCGAACGCGAGGGCGGCTGATGCGGTTTGTTATCGGCATCGCCATTCTTGCGGTCGGCCTCGTCATTCTCGTGATGAACCACGATAGCGGCCAGAGCTTCGGCCTGGACAACGAAGCCTTCGGCCGCCTGGTCGTGGCGCTCCCAATCCTGCTGATGATCTCAGCCGGCATTCTGGTCGGCCGGCGCAATCTGGGCCAAAGCCTGCGCCAGATGGCGATCTGGGTACTGATCGCTCTCGTCCTCGTCACCGGCTATCTCTATCGCGGCGATTTTCGCAGCGTTGGCGAGCGTGTTCTCGCAGGCCTGATCCCGGGTCGGGCGATTACAGTCACGACAGCCGATGGTTCCGCCGAAGTGATCCTGCACAAGGCGCTCGGTGGGCATTTCGAGACCACGGTCGAGATTGGTGCCGTCGCAGTGCCCGTGCTGATCGACACCGGAGCGAGTTCCGTCGCATTGCGTTACGAAGACGCCATGGTGATGGGGATCGATCCAGGCGAGCTCAGCTTCACCCGCACGGTGCTTACCGCCAACGGTCGCGCCTCCGCTGCCCCCTTGCGCATTCCCGAAATGCGGCTCGGCCCCATCGTTCGAACAAACGTGGATGCCGTCGTGCTCGAAGAAGGCCTGCTCGACCAGAGCCTTCTCGGCATGAGTTTTCTCTCGACGCTGAGTTCCATGCAGATGCAGACCGACGAACTCAGGCTGCGTGATTGACGGATCGCTTCAGGGTCGGAGCTTGTAGCCCGTCTTGAAGATCCAGGCGAGGAAACCGAGGCATGCGGCGAGGAAAATGCCGATCATGCCGAGGCTGATGAGCGGATGCACATCCGACACCTCGAAGAAGCTCCAGCGGAAACCGCTCACCAGATAGAGCACCGGATTGAGATGGCTGACGGCCTGCCAAAACGGCGGAAGCATGTCGATCGAGTAGAAGGTACCGCCCAGGAAGGTGAGCGGCGGCACGACCAGCGACGGCACGAGGCTCAACTGCTCGAAATTCTTCGCCAGAATGCCGATGATGAAGCCGGCGAGGCTGAATGTGATCGATGTCAGCACCATGAAGAACAGCATGAGTGCGGGATGGGCAATTTCGAGATCGACGAAGAACATCGCCGTTGCCAGGATGATCAGACCGATCATCATGCCCTTAGTGGCCGCAGCACCAACATAGCCGATCAGGATCTCCGTCATCGCGACCGGTGCGGAGAGGATTTCATAGATCGTGCCGGTGAACTTCGGGAAATAGATGCCCGCCGAACCATTCGACACGCATTGGGTGATCAGCGCCAGCATGATCAGGCCGGGCGTGATGAAGGCGCCATAGGAGACGCCGCCGATCTCTTCCATGCGCGAGCCAACGGCTGCCCCGAAGACGATGAAATAGAGCGCTGTTGACAGGACGGGCGAGATCACGCTCTGCAGCAGTGTGCGGCGCATCCGTGCCATCTCGTAGACATAGATGGACTTGATCGCTTCGATGTTCATGCAGCCTCTCCGATCAGCGAGACGAAAATGTCTTCCAGAGACGTCTGGCGCGTGGAGACATCGCTAAATTTCAGGCCGGCGGCATCGATCGCAGCCAAAAGCCGGGCAATCTCACCGTCTTCGCTTCCAAGTTCATAGTCGTAGACGAGTTCGCGTCCGTCTTCGCCGAGTGAGAGCGAATAGCCGGCGAGGTCTGCCGGTATCGCCTGGATGGGTTCGGTGAGCACGATGGTCAATTGCTTGCGCCCGAGCTTGCGCATCAGCGCATTCTTCTCCTCGACCAGCAGCAGCTTGCCACGATTGATGACGCCCACACGGTCGGCGATGCCCTGCGCCTCCTCGATGTAGTGGGTGGTGAGGATGATGGTCACGCCGGTCTTGCGCAGGCGCTCGACGAGCTGCCACATGTCCTTGCGCAGCGCCACGTCGACGCCGGCGGTGGGCTCGTCGAGGAAGAGGATGCGCGGCTGGTGCGACAGCGCCTTGGCGATCAACACCCGCCGCTTCATGCCACCCGACAATTCGCGAAGCGCATTGTTGCGTTTCTCGTAGAGGCTGAGATCCCTAAGGATCTGGTCGATATAGGCGGGATCGGGCTTCTTGCCGTGCAGGCCCCGCGAGAAACTGACTGTGTTGAACACCGTCTCGAACATGTCGGTCGTCAGTTCCTGCGGCACCAGACCGATCTCGGCCCGGGTCTTGCGAAAGTCCTTGACCACGTCATGACCGGAGACCGTCACCTGCCCGCCACTGGGATTGGTCATACCGCAGATGATCGAGATCAGCGTCGTCTTGCCGGCGCCATTGGGACCGAGAAGCGCGAGGATCTCGCCTTCTTCAATGTCGAAACTGACGCTGTCGAGCGCCTTGAAACCATTGGAATAGGTCTTGGAGAGAGAATTAATAGAAATAATGGGAGGCATTTGACTCTCCGGGCTGCGGATGGTCGCACACATATGGGCATGCGCCCGCAGCACGACCAGAGCGCAATGGAATTCAGGTCAGGAAAGCATGGTCTCGGAATAGACACGGTTCCGGCCGTAGCTTTTCGCGAGGTAAAGCAACTGGTCGGCCGCTGCGAGATAATTGCTGAAACTCTCCCGTCCGGCGATTTCCGCAAGCCCGATCGAGATGGTCACGTTGATATCCTGGTCGTCGAGTGCAACTCGCAGGCTCTCGATCTCGCGCCGCAATGTCTCGCAGAGCGCTGATCCCTTTTCGACATCGAGGCCCAGCATCAAGACACTGAACTCCTCGCCACCGAGCCGGGCCATGAGGTGACCGCTGCCGTCGAGCCGGCGCGCGAGCTTGGCACCGACAGCCTGCAGAACCCGGTCGCCGATTTCATGACCATAGGTGTCGTTGAGTTTCTTGAAGTGATCGATGTCGAGCATGGCGATGCAGCACGGCTCGTCCCGCTCAAGCCGTCCTGCCACTTGCGCCGGCCCCTCGTCGAAGAAATAGCGGCGATTGGGAAGACCTGTCAGATAATCGCTGAAGGCGGCCACGCGGAGCTGCCGGAGCTGCGCAAGCGTTTCGATATTGTGCTGGATACGGCACTGCAACTCCTCGATGACATAGGGACGATAGACAAAGTCATTCGCGCCGGCCTTCAGGAAGCTTGCCGACAAGAGGCGGTCGGCGGACGAGGAAATGCCGATGATCCTCAGACGGTCGCTATTGTGGTCGCGACGGATTCGTCGCGTCAGTTCATAGCCGTCCATGTCAGGCATGTTGTAATCGGTGATCACGAGCTCGATATGCGGCTGGCGCGTCAGGATATCCATGGCCTGATATCCCGTAGCCGCCTCGTAGACCTGGAATTTCTGCACTCGCAGGAGGTCGGCCAGCATGGCCCGGGCCGAAGGCAGGTCATCGACGACGAGCACGCCGACCTGTCGATTGCCAAGGAGGCGCAGGACAGACGAGACGACGAGGTCGATCGCGCCTTCATTGTTCTTGACGTGGTAGTCGGCCACGCCCTTTTGCAGCAGGCGCTCGCGCAGGTCACGATTGAAATCGGCAGTGAACACGACCGCCGGGATCCCCTGCGCAATCACGGCATCAAGGATCTCGCCGTCCGATGCACCGGGCAGGTTGAGATCGACGACCGCGACGTCGAACGTGTCGCCGCCGCGCATCGCGTTGCGAAAGACGTCTGCCGAGGCGCATTGGGTCACCTGGCAGAAGAAGTCGTTTTCCAATCGGTGACGCATCACCTGGGAGACCGCGCGAGAATCCTCGATGATCAGGACTCGGCCCTGCTCCGCGCGTTTTGAACCCACGACAGCGGGCTTGGTGTCAAACTGCTCAGAAAAATACATAAAATGTCCACCGAATTCCCGAGATCGCTCAACAAGCGACCTCCTCCCTCGGCAGAACACTAGCGACCTTAATTATAAGTCGCACCTATTTTTTGCGGGCTTGCGCAGCTTTAATCTGAACGAGCGTGTCCAGGTTCTGGTTCACGCGGCAATAGAACTCTTCGTCGATGAAGGGACGCAGCATGAAGTCGTTTCCGCCAACCTTCAGGAAGCGTGCCGACAGCAGTCGGTTGGTCGACGACGAGACGCCGATGATTCGCAGTTCATGCGACCCGCGCACCGAACGGATGCGTCGCGTCAGTTCGAAACCGTCGATATCGGGCATGTTGTAGTCTGTGACCACGAGGCCGATATCCGAATTGGCCTTCAGGATCTCGATCGCCTTGGCGCCACTCTCGGCGAGGCTGACGCGGAAATTGTAGCGGCGCAGGCGGCTCGACAGAAGGGCGCGTGCGGTCGGGCTGTCATCGACGATCAAAACGTGGTGACGGTGGTTGGTCAGGAAGCGATAGACCAACTCCGCCAGCATTTCGACGGCAAAGACATTGTCCTTGAGGATATAGTCAACGATGTCCTTGGCGAGCAGCTTTTCGCGCATCTCGTCCTGGAAAGTCCCTGTGAAGACCACGGTCGGGATGTTGCAGTCGATCAGGTATTCCAGCGCTTCGCCGTTTTCGGCGCCCGGCAGGTTGATGTTCGAGATCGCCAGCACCACCGGCTCCTGCGACAGCTCATTGGCCATCTGCAAGTCCTCGAACGTGCGGCATATCTCGATGTCGACACCCATCAGCTCCTTCAGGCGCTGACTGATCATCTGCGTGAAGACATTGGAGTCCTCACCGAGAACAATCCGAACGTCGGGAAATGTCTCTCCCGAATACTGCATTCCAGAAATGCCGAGAACTGCCATGACCAGCCTTCACTGTCTTGTTTATTTGTAAGACATCTAACAAAGGCCCTTTGCGGAAGCGTTAACTCAGGCCCTCGGCCCGTATCAACACTCCCGCATAGTTAAGCATTCAAGAATATCCAGGTATCTCGGCGAGCAGCGTCAAAGCCGTTCACTTGATGGTGGCGATACCATCCTTGATTTCGACGGTTTCATCACCGGCGAGCCCGATCCGGTCTCCGTTGGGCAGTGTCAGGAAACACCCGGATGCGCAGATCGTGTCGGAGCCCCCGGCATCGAGCGATATCTCGGTTCGTGTGCCTTCTTCGACCACGACGATAACCACGGCGGAGCTGCCGGTGTTCAGCACCGAGGCTGCCAGTGTCGTCCCCGCCAACAAGCTGCTAACCACCACGACAACCAGCTGCGCATAGAACTGCTTCATGCCGATAGCGGAGCCAAAGGCTCCGTCCTCTCAATCGCGCCCGGTACACTTCCGACCGCTCCTGCCCCTCTTGTGCCCCATTTCGCCTGAATGGCGGCTGAATGCGGCGTTCATGGCAGGAGTTTGTCATCATCCGGGTCCGGAGACAATTCCTCCGCCACCTCGGGACGATCGTCCGCCCGTTTCTTGCGCCGGACAAGAGCTTGCCGGTCATGCTCCTGGAGATGCAGCATGACGTCCTGATGCGGGTAAGGCATGACGATGTCGCGGGCGCGAAAACGTCTGAGGATTTCGATACGGACTTCGTTGCGCACCCGCAGACCATCGGCGATGTCACCGAGGTGGAAACGAAGTTCGAAATCGAGCGAGGATGCTCCGAAGCGCAAGAACTCGACATACGGCTCGGGATTGCGCAAGACGTCGGTCCGCTCGTTGACCACGGCCAGCAACACGTCAATCACCTCCTGCGGATCGGCATCATAAGCCACGCTGACCGGCACTTCGGAGCGCTGCATGCGGTTGCGATGCGTCCAGTTGCCGAGCGGCGAGTTGATGAGTTCTGAATTCGGCACGATGATCGACTGGCGCCGGAAGGTCTCGATTTCGGTCGCGCGGACCGAGATTCGCTTGACGATGCCTTCATTGACCCCCGTGATCACGTGGTCGCCGACCTTGAAGGGTCGCTCGACCAGCAGAATCAGGCCGGAGACGAAGTTGGAGACGATGTTCTGCAGGCCAAAGCCGATACCGAGAGACAGGGCACCGGCAACAAGCGCCAGGCTGGAGAGATCGATACCGGCTGCGGAAATGCCGATGATGCCGGCAATGCCGGTACCGAGATAACCGACACCGGTCTTCACCGAATTGCGCACGCCGACGTCGATATGGCTGCGCGCCATGACATTGCCGTCCAGCCACTTCTGGAACCAGCGCGTCACGAACAGGCCGGCAGCGAAAAGCAGGATACCGCCGAGAATTCCGAAGATCGAGATGCGGATCGTGCCGACATTGATCTCGGTAAAGAGGTTGAAGAGCCAGAGCTGCAGATCGCGCGGCTGGAACCCCCAGGACATCAGGATGAGCGGAATGCCGGTCACGAGCGCAAAGGCGTAGATGACCAGACCGGCGCCGATACCGCTCTGGTCCAGCACGACAGCCGAGAGGCGGAAACGGCGGCCGATGAACCGACCGACCCTGGTTTCACCGAACTGATTGGGAGCGGAAATCGCCTTGCCGGTCAGGATGCCGATATACATCGTCGCCAGAACCGCGCCCGTGAGAACGATCTGGGTCGCGAGGAAACGCGCGAGCCCGACATAGCCGATGGCAGCAGCGAGGATCAGGACGGCGCCGACAATCCGAAGCGTGATCGCCACCGCCCGTGGCCAGGGCCGTCCCCGGACAGCGGGATCGCCTGACTCGGCGAGCACCGGCCGCAGGAAGGACACGAAGAACAGCAGCAGGCCGATAACCACGGAGGAGGCAAAGCTGCGCATCACCGTCAGCACGACTGGCGAGCTGTAGCTCTCGTTAATGACGGACACGACGTAGTCGAGGCCGTTGACGAGCGCCATCAGGAAGATTGCGATACTGAGGTCGCGCGCTCCCTTATTTGAAAGCTTGACCAACCGCCAGTTAGGCGCCGCGGGCGCAAGCACCGCTCTTGAAATGGCCATGACGAAAAAGACAAGACCGATCAATGCAAAGACCGATGCAACGATTGGAGCGATGTCGGTTCTCAGCACATTGAACGTGTCGAGCAGGAAATAGGTGGAAGCCAAAAAGAAGCTGAGTGCCAGAGACGGCAGGATCGTCGAGAAGAAGGCGACCGAGAAGCGGCTGAGATAGGAGGGGGCTTCGTTGGTCGGATCGCGCCTGTTGATCCGTCCGAACAGACGGTACTCGACAAACAGGATCAGCGAAGCCAAGGCCATCGATAGAAATACTGCAATGGCCAACTGCAAGGCCTTGAACTTGATGACGAAGCTCAGCCAGCTCGTGATGCTGCGCTGAACCCGCGCCGCATCGGCGGAGAAAGACTGGAGCGCCTCCTCGAGCACACTTCCATTGATTTCGGTATGCTCGAGCAGCCGGCTGGTAAACAGTGCCCGACGCGTGTCCGAGACCCGATCGGACAGCGTCTTCGCCTCGATCGACAGATCCTCGGCCTGGCCGGTGAGCGCATTGACTTCCGCCCGCGCGGCATTGAGCCGCGACCTCTCCTCAGCGACGCTCGCGCTTTCCGCCGGCTGCCCCTCGGCGGGTGGCTCGCCCAGTTCCGTCAACCGACCCTGAATGGCATCGATCCGCGGACGCAAATCGACGGTAATCGCAAGCGCTTCCCGCCCGAGAGCATCGGACTGAACCTTGAGATCTGCAAGGACGCCGTCTTCCTGGAGGTTTTTCTCGACCTGATCGCGCAGGCCGGTCAGGCGCGCTCGCGCTTCCTCGACGCGCTTCTCGGCGGCGACGATCTGCTCGTCACGTTGCGGCGGCGGCGCGACAGGGGCCGCAGCCGGCGCCGATGTTTCCGGCTGCAGCTGCGGTCCCTCTGGCGCTTCAACCGGGGCCGGCTCAGTCACCGCCGGCGTGGCATCGGTGTCCTGTGCCAGACCGACGCCTGACGTAAGCAGGAAAGAAGAACCCGCCGCCAGCAGGCAGAGCGCGACGGCGAAAGAAATCGAACGGAATCGGATCAAAACGTGGTCCAGTGCGTGGATGAAAGCCGCAGGACAATAGATCCAGTTAAAGGCAAAAGAAAGAAGGGCTTAATGGAAGAACCCGCCGCCCCTGACGGACCGGCGGGCCAAATTGATGCGTCAGGCGAAAGTCTGTCGCAAAGCTTCGAAACGCGCGACCTGATCTTCCAGGAGATTGCGCTCCTTGTCGCGACGGACGAAGACCTTGAACATAGCCTTTCCGTCGGCATTCATGAACCAGACAGAACAAGACCGGCGCCCATGGAAGCCGCGATCGACGAAAGCGATCGAGTCGCAACGTTCCTTGCGGATGTGACCGCCGATCGGACTGTCGCCATGGATGTTGAACCAGCCATGCCCCTCGCTGCCTTCGGGCAGACTGCCCTCGACTTCGAGCACGATGTCTTCGGTGTGGACGATCATCAGGATCTCGCCCCAGGATGTGAGGTCCTTCCAGATCGGCTCCCACTTCTCGGAAGGCACCAGCACAGCGGCCCCTTCCGGGAGGATGGCGAGCACGTCGGCAGGTGTCACCTCGGCCTTGGCGGCGATCTGTTCGATCACACCGTCAGGCTTTTCGGCAAGCGCAGCCAGCGCCCGCTCGCGTCTTTCGCCGTGGCTTTGCGTCAACGTGTCCATCAGAGCCTCACGCGGCTTCGGAAGCCGAGCGCTTGCCCGAGCGATCTTCGTGGATGATGACGTCGAAGCCTTCAAAATGCGGGCCGGAGAGGTATTGAACCTTGCTCTCGCCAGCGCGTGCATGGGCGGCGCGGAACTGCTCAGACTTGGTCCAGGCGACGAAATGGCCATGGGTCTCCCACACGGTATGCGAGGCATACAGCGTATGGTCTTCGGCCTTCGGACCCTTCAGCATGTGGAATTCGATGTAACCCGGCATTTCGGCCAGTCGGCCTTCGCGGGCCTTCCACTGGTTCTCGAAGGCTTCCTCGAAGCCCGGGACGACGCGAAAACGGTTCATGGCGATGTACATGGGTCTGCTTCCCTCTTTGCAAGACAAGATCTGATCGTCGCGATCGGGCATGCGCTCGGCTGGCGAGTTTACCTCGAAAACCGGCGTTCTGGAACGACCGCGCTCTGTTGCCTTCCTATTTAAACTTGTGTAGCACAGTCAAGTTAAATGTCGGGAGTTCCCCGCACATGCGTATTCTCATTATCGGCGATCCGGAGACGGCTTTGTGCCTGCCTCCGGGCGCCCGGATCATAGGTTCGAGCACATCCATGTTGTCCCTTCGCCCATCCCGCCGCAAGCTCCTCTCCGCCCTCGCCTTCTCGCTTTCCTTGCCGCTTGTTCTGCCGCAGACGGCGGGGGCCAAGGATGCCGAGCGGATCGTCGCGATCGGCGGCACCGTGACGGAGATCATCTATGCGCTCGGCGAGGGGGACAGGGTGGTCGCCGTCGACACGACGAGCCTTTATCCGCCGGAGGCAAGCTCCAAGCCTGATATCGGCTATGTTCGCCAGGTCTCGGCAGAAGGTGTCCTCTCCCAAAGACCCGATCTGATCATCGCGGAAGCCGGTGCCGGCCCTATCGATTCGATCAACATCCTCAAGGCGAGCGGCCTCAGCTTCGTCAGCATCCCCTCGCCCCCTGAAACATCGGCTATCCCAGCAAAGATCCGCGCCATCGGCCAGGCAATCGGGCGCGCGGAAAAGGCAGACGAACTGGCAAAGTCGGTCGAGGCCAGCCTCAAAGCCATTGAAGACAAGGTGAAGGCGGCAACAGGGCCGAAGAAGAAAGTCCTGTTCGCTCTCTCCCTCGCCAATGGACGCGTCATGGCGGCCGGCAGTGAGAGCTCTGCAGACGCGATGATCCGGCTCGCCGGTGGCGAGAACGCCGTGTCCACGATCTCCGGTTACAAGCCGCTGACCGATGAAGCGGTGATTGCCGCAGCCCCCGACGTTATCCTCGTGATGAGCGGCGGCGCCCAGCATCTGACGGCCGAAAAGGCCTTTGAGCTCCCCGCCCTTGCAGCAACCCCGGCCGGCGCGAACAAGGCCTTCCTCACCATGGACGGCCTCTATCTCCTCGGTCTTGGACCGCGTGCTGCCGACGCCGCCCGTGACCTGAACGCCATGCTCTATCCGGAAGGGCAGTAATCGTGAACACGCTGGCCCTGATGTCGACCCTCGGCAGGCGTGACGGAGATCGCTCCGCTCTCGGGTTTATCGTCCTTGCCCTGCTGGCAGTTCTGCTGGCGATCGCCATCTTCGTTTCGATCGTGATCGGTCCAACCGGCGTCGGCCTGCCGCATCTGATCGCCTATGTGACCGGCGATCATGCGAGCATGGACCAGCAGAACCTGATCATCCTGGAAGCCGTGCGTCTGCCACGCACCGGCATGGGCCTTCTGATCGGTGCAGCACTGGGTGTCTCCGGCGCCATGATGCAGGGCCTCTTCCGCAATCCGCTGGCCGACCCCGGCATCGTCGGGGTCACTTCCGGGGCAGCACTTGCCGCCGTAATCGCCATCGTGCTCGGCCCGACCCTCCTCTTTCCGTTGCAGGTCGTGTTCGGCGAACAGTTTCTGCCGCTGATGGCCTTCCTCGGTGGTCTCGGCAACACTTTCCTGCTCTACGTCATCGCCACCCGTAACGGCCAGACATCGACGACAGCCCTGATCCTCTCGGGGATCGCGATCGCCGCCATGACAGGGGCTGCCACCGGCCTCCTGATCTTCATCGCCGATGACCGGGCGCTGCGCGACATCACTTTCTGGTCTCTCGGCTCATTGAGCGGCGCGACGACGGACAAGATCATCGCCATCCTGCCCTTCGTTGTCTTCGTGCTGGCGATCATCCCCTTCGTCGCACGCGGCCTCGACGCACTGATCCTCGGTGACGCCGCAGCCTTCCACATGGGCGTACCCGTGCAGCGGCTGAAGCGCATGACGATCCTCGCCGTGGCAGCCGCCTGTGGCGCAACCGTTGCGGCTGCCGGCTCGATTGGCTTCATCGGAATTGTCGTGCCGCATCTGCTGCGTCTCGCGATCGGTCCGTCACATCGCTTCCTGCTGCCGGCTTCCGCGCTCGGCGGGGCAGCTTTGCTGCTTCTCGCTGATACGGTCGCCCGCACCATCGCCGCACCGGCAGAACTGCCGATCGGCATCATCACCGCGATCCTCGGCGCGCCCGTCTTCCTGATGCTTCTACTCGGCAAACAGGGCCGCCAGGCCATGGAGGGCTTGTAATGATCCGCGCACACGACATCACGATCAGCCGCGGTGGACGCGTTCTCGTCGACAAGGTCAGCCTCCATCTGGAAGCGGGCAAGGTCACCGTGATCATCGGCCCCAACGGGGCGGGCAAGTCCACCCTCTTGAAGACCCTTTCTGGCGAGATGCGCCCCGACCACGGTGACATCCTTTACCAGGACCGGCGCATCGCCTCGCTGAGCCCCGTGGAGCTCGCCCGAGAGCGGGCAGTGCTGCCGCAATCCACAGCACTCTCCTTCCCCTTCACGGCGCTTGAGGTGGTGCGCATGGGCGCCGTTGCGCATGGCAGCCGCGATCCGAATCTTGCGGGACGCCAGGCGCTCATCCGTGTGGGGCTGAGTGGCTTTGAGGGGCGCAGCTACAACGCGCTATCAGGTGGCGAACAACAGCGCGTGCAGCTGGCCCGCGTGCTGTCACAGATGCCCGATCCTGTTCTTGATGGTCGTCCACGCGCGATCTTCCTCGACGAGCCGACGGCAAGCCTCGATATCGGTCACCAGATCTCGGTTCTTGAGCTCGCCCGTGACTTTGCCCGACGCGGCGGTGTCGTCCTGGCCATTCTGCACGACCTCAACCTTGCCGCCGAATTCGCAGATCATTTGGCCGTCCTTCACCACGGCAAACTCATCCGGGAAGGCCATCCGAAGGAAACCATCGACGATGGGACCATCGCGCATGTCTACGGCATTGCTGGCAGTGTCGGACGGCTGCCGAGCGAGGCGATACCCTATGTCTTGCCCCAGGCCCGCTTCAGCGCGACACGCTGAGCCGGCTACCTTAGTTGTCCACAGTTATCCACAGGGCAAAATCAACGAACACGCACAAAAAACCGCAACGAACAAGGAACACACGCGACCAGACGTGAGAACACCTAGCGAACATCGGCGACCAGAGCGACAGATGTCCGCCCGCTTTTTCCAACGACTTTTTGATAGCCGGCTAAGCTGGTTTGTGACTCGGCCAGGAAGGGCTTGCCGAACGACCAGTCAGGTTGATTATCGCCATCCAGGCACGCCCTGAAGACACCAACAAACCCGAGGTGCGCATAACTGCGCATAAGGCCAACATATTGTTTTGAAGAAGAAAATGGTGGGTGATGTAGGGCTCGAACCTACGACCCGCTGATTAAGAGTCAGCTGCTCTACCAACTGAGCTAATCACCCGCCTGACACCGTTTCCGGTCTCGTCCGCCCCGTTTCTGGTGGCGTGACCGGGCGTATAAACAGGATCTGCGACCTTGTCTAGCGCCGCTGCAAAAATTCTTGGCCGTTTGGTCAAAAAAATTTCAAAAACCTGGAAATACCCAATGTTTTCAGAGATCCAGCGTTCCCGTGGCCAGGCGGACGGCCTGACCACCGATCCGCGCCCGCGAGACGGCGCCGTCTTTCACATCGATATGCAGGTGAATGTAGGAAGGGCGGCCCATCTCAACCCCCTGCTCGATCATCATCGGGTGATGACCGTCCGGCAGTGCGTCGAAATGATGGATGGCGCCTGAAAGCGCTGCCACGGCAGACCCTGTCGCCGGATCTTCATGAATGCCCATATCGGGCGAGAACATCCGCGCATGGAATTTTGCGGCATGATGCACCCCGCCGCGACAATAGATGTAGGCAGACGTCAGTCGCCCCTCGCTCATCGGCGCCACGCGTTCCCACAGTTGCGGCTCGAATTCGACGCTCTCGATCGTCGCCACATCGTGCAGAGGCACGAGAAGAAACGGGACGCCGGCACTCCACACCATCGGCACATGGTTTTCAAACCCTATGGCGCTGGCCTTGACGGACAACGCATCGGCAAGCCCCTGCCGATCCAATTGCAACTCATGGCGGCTCGACAGGCGCGGCAGGTCGAATTCGGCGAAGCTTGCCTCCCCCGGCCTGACCCGGACGGCACAGCGCACCGGACCAATCGTCTCCTCCAGCACGGAAACGAGATCCATGTTGGCGGTCTCGCCACTATAGGCGCGCTCGGCCAGCGCAATCGCGCTACCCACCGTCGGGTGCCCGGCAAAGGGCAGTTCTCGGCCAGGGGTAAAGATCCGGATCCGGGCGGTGTGCGATGCGTGATCGGCGGGCTGGACGAAAACGGTCTCCGAGAGGTTCATCTCTCCGGCAATTGTTTGCATCATCTCGTCGGACAGGCCGGCACCGTCGAAGATCACAGCGAGCGGATTGCCCGCCAGTTTGCGGTCGGTGAACACGTCATAGATGGCATACTGTCTCGCCACGGGCCTATCTCCGTTGAAGGTCACGCTCGCGGCACACACTGCCCGAGGCGAAACGGCAAGGCAAGCCGAGCCCCGATCATCCTCGATCCTGAAAATACCAGCCGAGAATCGGCAGCATCGCGGCCCCGTAACGCTGCGCTGCAGGATCGCCAGAGCGGATCACGACCGCACGGGAGATTTCCGGCTCCGAACAATCGCGGGCAAAGGCGTCGATCCGATCGACAAGAGCCTCCGCCGTCTCCGAAAACGTGAAGACGCGTGCCAAGGTGAGGCGTCGCGAGCGATAGCTGGCGTAAAGCACAGGATCGGCATGCGCCAGATCAAGATCGAGCCCTGTCTCCTCCATCACCTCGCGCCGCATGTTGCCCTCGATGTCGCAGGCCCCGTCAACGACATCGGACAAGTCGAGCGAGCCCGCCGCAAAATAGACCTGTCCGGGATTGGCGGTGTGCGGCGCCATCTCAACCGCGACCAGCGCCCCGTCGGATGAGACGATGACGGGATAGCCGAACAGGTGACAGGCACCGGCAAGCTCCGGCTGGCGCCGCCACCAAAGGAAGGTGGCAAAGTTCGACACATGGCCGAGTGCCTCAAGATGCCCATCGCGATAGCGGATCTGACGCTGCAGGATCATCCGGCCGTTGAAGAGTGCCGGGTTCGCCGTCACCTCACGCTCCCAATTGGCAGAGATGGCGGTGCTTTGAGTGAGGTCCAGCGGATGAGGATCGGCTGCCACCCTGAGCGCCAGCGAGCGAACCGGATACAGGCTGCCATCGGTCGGCAGGCCAACCTCGTCAGTCAAGAGATCGCTCATGGCAGATGCAAGGTGATGGCAATCGGGCAGTGGTCGGATGCCTTGGGCCGGTCCCATCCGGTACGCGGATAGCGTTCGACCTCCTGCCCCGGCGGAAAGGGTGTGCGGAATGGCTGACCGTTGCGGATGACCTCTGGTAGCGCCTGCGGATTGGCCTGTGCGAGCCCTTTGGAAAGCCAGATATAGTCGAGCTGACACAGGTGCTGCTCTTCGGGTCCGCGCGAATGATAGAGCGTCCAGCGATCGAGCGGGTCCCGCCGCAGCATGGGGTTTTCGGCAAAACCGTCATGTGAGAACACATCGAGCGCACTCGGCAGGTCCGGCCGGTGGATGTAGTCATAGCCCGAGCGCCGATCGCCGATCACGTCGATGCGCTCCTGATAGTCGTTCATGTCGCCGCAGATCACGAAGTTGTGCCGCGAAGCACTCTCTGACCCGAAACAATTCTCGATGATGTGCCGTACCGCCTTTGCCTCGGCCTCGCGGATCGGCATGGTCGAGGTGCGGCCATCCATTCCATCACGGCCATTGGTCATCGACTTGAAATGCACCACATAGACCGTCAGTGGCCGACCTCCGACGCGCAGGTCGAGTTCCAGGCAGTCGCGTTTGAAGATCCGGTCATCCGGCCGGACCCGCTCACCGAGCCCCGGATGATAGAGGCCGAGATCGTGATAGGTGAGCGCTGCATGGCTGGTGACGTCGCGCAGCTCGATCGGCTGACCGTCGCGGGTCTTCTCTCGCATCAGCACGGCAACGTCGATGCCGCGGCTGTCATTACCCTCGACCAGATATTTCTGCCGATAGCCAGAGCCGATCATGCGGAAGAGATAGCCGTATTCGAAGGCCTTGAGCGCCTCCATGTTGTCGACCTCCTGCAGGCACAGGATGTCGGCATTGGTGTCCGCAATCGCCAGCGCCGAGAGCTGCCGGGTATCGTCGGTGGAGGATACGACCCGCGCCGCTTCGAGCCGCTGGTAGTCGGCTTCCGACTTGATGTCGAACAGCTTCAACACCCGATCGGATTTCAGCTGGTTGCGATAGCCGGTGAAATCGAAGCGGGCGATCAGGTTTTCGATGTTGAAGGTCGCGATGCGAATGGACATGAACACCTGACGGGAGGTCGGTTGCGAAAGCGGCGGATCGACGGCAGTCAATCACGCCCCTTCCGTATCCGCAACCCAAAGCAGGCGCGCCTAAAGCTGTCAGGCCGCCTGGGCCAGCGCATGCCCGACGAGCCGGCCCAGACGACGGATGCCTTCCTCGATCATCGCTTCGTTGGCGCAGGAATAGGAAAGCCGGATCGTATTGGCACCGGAACGATCGGCAAAGAAGGCTTGGCCCGGTACGAAAGCCACCTTTTCCGTCTCGACCGACCGGGCCAGCAGTTCTGCGCCGTCCATACCGTTAGGCAGCGTGACCCAGACGAACATCCCGCCCTCCGGCCGCGTCCATTCGGCACCTTCGGGCATGTATTTTTCCAGCGCCGCCAGCATGACATCGCGGCGCGCCACATAGGCTGCCCGTATCTTCGCAATCTGTGCCGGAAAGTGCTTTGCGGCCGCCTCGGCCACGACCATCTGGTTGATCGTCGAGGAATGCAGATCCGCCGCCTGCTTCATCAAAACCAGCTTGCGGATGACCGGCTTGGCAGCCACGACATAGCCGACGCGCAGACCCGGTGCCAGCGTCTTGGAAAAGCTGCCGCAATAGATGGTCCGGCAGGCGTCGATGCCGCCGCTGCGGGCAATGTCGAGCGCAAGGATGGGCGCGATGGCCTCGCCGTCATAGCGCAGATGTTGATAGGCCGCGTCTTCGATCACCGGAATGTCGAGCTCGTCCGCCAAGGCCAGGATCTGGTGCCGCTCCTCAAGGCTGACAGTCTGACCCGTCGGATTGGCGAAATCGGTGGAGAGATAGGCAAACTTCACGGCACTCCCCTGCGTCGCCGCCTCCGCCCTGTAGCTCTCGGGCGTCCGGTTTCCGATCGACAGCTGATCATAGGCAGGTTCATAGGCATTGAAGGCCTGCAACGCGCCGAGATAGGTCGGCCAGGTCACAAGCGCCGTGTCGCCGGGCGACAGAAACAGCTTCCCGAGATAGTCGAGCGCCTGTTGCGAGCCTGACGTGATGAAGATGTTGTCGAGCTCGCAGGCAATGCCCAACCGCCTCATTTCCTCCTTCAACCAGGCACGCAGCGGCAGATACCCCTCAGACACCGAATACTGCAGCGCGCCGCCGGCCTTTCCATCGGCAAACAGGCCGGCATAAGCCTCGGCAAACTCCCGTTCGGGAAA
This sequence comes from Rhizobium sp. R86522, assembly GCF_042466255.1. Lineage (NCBI taxonomy): Bacteria > Pseudomonadati > Pseudomonadota > Alphaproteobacteria > Hyphomicrobiales > Rhizobiaceae > Rhizobium > Rhizobium sp. R86522. The sequence goes on along the minus strand of NZ_JAXHBX010000001.1, from coordinate 1,259,761 downwards.
CAGTGCCGGATCGGGAATGCCGCCCGCAAACGAGATGATATCGGGCTTGTCGAGGAGCTTCAGGAGCTCTCGAATTTCGGAGGCGCGCATGCGGGACGATCGCGTGGCAAAGACATGATCCCAGTTCAGCATCGGTGTTTCCTCAAGACTTGTTGTTATCTGAGGCAGCAGACCATGAAAACCTCGATAGGTCAACAATACTGACCTATCGAGGTTGACCGCTGCACTTTACAGTTTGGCAACCATGTTGCTGCTGTTTCTTCAGGCAAGCCTAAAACGCGAGATGATTCGCTCTATAGTCTCCGCAACAGTGAAAGGACCCGCCACTTGCCGATCCAAAAGCTTACCCTGCCGATGGTCGGCATCGACAATGAAGCGGATCCGCCCTGGGAGCATCTGAGCACTCTCTTCCATATATTCCCCCACATCGTCGCAGCCATTGCGATCCTGTCGGCCGCCACCCTCCCATATATGGAGGGTCGGACGTTCGAGGTCCTGGTCGTGTTTGCGATCCTCTCGCTGCAGGTGATCATGCGAGGGGTTGCCGACCTTGGCTTCCGGCGACGGCATCCATCCGACACGGCGCAGAAATGGCTCAAGCGATTCACCCTTGTCTCGGTCCTTTCGGGCGTCGCCTGGGGCGCTTCACTTGCCATCCTCTATAGTGGCGGCAGCCCCGACACGCAGGTGGTCATCCTCGCCATCGGTTGCGGCATCCTCCAATCGAGTGCGGCACGCGCCTATATGGCGCCCCGTTCTACTCTGCTGGTCATTTTCGTGATGATCGCCGCGATCAACCTGGTCGCGGTCCGCGAGGGCAACTGGATCATGGTTCCGATCTGCCTCGCCTATGTCGGCTTTCTCGCCAGCTACATGATCCGGCTGATCGCCATGGACGAGAGACGCCTGGCGGCAGAGACGAAGACCCGAACGCTGGTGGCAGCCCTGGCCGAAAGCAACGAGAAACTCACCTATGCCAACGAGCAATTGCGCCGTCATGCCGAGACCGACGCCCTGACGGGCCTTGGCAACAGGCGTGGCTTCGACGTGCAGTTAAGCCATTGTCTCGGTCGATACCGCAATGACCGCGAACCTCTGGCGCTGCTCCTGATCGACATCGACCACTTCAAACTCTTCAACGACACCCGGGGCCACCAGGCCGGGGACGCTGCACTTCAGGTGGTGGCGGAAGTGATCGCTGCATGCATGCGGGACGTCGACGGCACGGCTGCACGCTATGGCGGAGAAGAATTCGCCGTCGTCCTGCAGGGCAATCATGCCCTGCAGCCGGCTGTCTTCGGCGAAGATCTGCGCAAACGCGTCGCTTCCCTGTTCCTGCCGACGGCAGATGGTGGATCAGCGGACCTGACTGTCAGCATCGGCGTTGCAACCGCTGGCCCTGAAGACGATGAGCGCAGCCTGATCGCCCTTGCCGATCGCAGGCTATACGATGCCAAGGCCTGCGGCAGGAACAGGGTCTTTGACACCGACCATGAGGAAAGGCTCGTGGGCTCCGCCTGAGCACGCCACACGGATACGAAAAAGCCGGAGAAGTTTCCCTCTCCGGCCTCTCATTCATCCCTGAAGATGAAGATCAGTTGCGGGCCTTGTCGACCAGCTGGTTCTTGGCGATCCACGGCATCATGCCGCGCAGCTTGGCACCGACTTCTTCGATCTGGTGGCTGTCGTTCATGCGGCGGATACCCTTGAAGCGGGCAGCACCGGCACGGTATTCCTGCATCCAGTCCGAGGTGAACTTGCCGGTCTGGATGTCGTGCAGCACGCGCTTCATTTCAGCCTTGGTTTCAGCCGTGATGATGCGCGGACCGGTGACGTATTCGCCCCACTCGGCGGTGTTGGAGATCGAGTAGTTCATGTTGGCGATGCCGCCTTCATAGATCAGGTCGACGATCAGCTTCACTTCGTGCAGGCACTCGAAATAGGCCATTTCCGGCGCGTAGCCGCCTTCGACCAGTGTTTCGAAGCCAGCGCGGATCAGCTCGACGAGACCGCCGCAGAGAACGACCTGTTCGCCGAAGAGGTCGGTTTCGCACTCTTCCTTGAAGGAGGTTTCGATGATGCCAGAACGACCGCCGCCAACGCCACAGGCGTAGGAGAGAGCGAGTTCAAGCGCGTTGCCCGAACCGTTGTGATGGATTGCGACGAGGCAGGGAACGCCGCCGCCCTTCTGGTATTCGCCGCGAACCGTGTGGCCGGGGCCCTTCGGAGCGATCATGACAACGTCGACGGTCGACTTCGGCTCAATGAGGCCGAAATGGACGTTCAGGCCGTGCGCGAATGCGATGGCGGCGCCGTCGCGGATGTTCGGTGCGATGTCGGCCTTGTAGATGTCGGCCTGGAGTTCGTCCGGGGTCGCCATCATCATCAGGTCGGCCCAGGCGGCAGCTTCGGCAACCGTCATGACCTTGAGACCATCGGCTTCAGCCTTCTTGATGGTCGGCGAACCGGCCTTCAGGGCAACGACGAGGTTCTGGGCGCCCGAATCCTTGAGGTTCAGCGCATGGGCGCGGCCCTGCGAACCGTAGCCGATGATGGCAACCTTCTTCGACTTGATCAGGTTCAAGTCGGCATCACGATCGTAATAGACGCGCATTGTAGTGTCCTTCCCTATGCTTTTCAGTTGTGGTGGATGTTGTTGATCGGAGAGCCGGAACGGGATGCCCCATCCAGGCCCGCCAGTACGCGGTCGGTCCCGTAGAGAGCGAGAAAGGCGGAAACCGCCTTCGTCGCCCGGGCGCCGAATTTGTGGGTCTGCGGCGCCTCGCCGAGCAGCATGCGGACATGCAGATCGCTGACGATCAGGCCGTAAAGGGTACGGTACGCGTCCTCGCCATCGCCGAAACGCAACAGGCCGTCTCGCTGGCCGGCATCGAGCAGCGCCCTTGCCCGGCGATCGATCTGGCGCCGACCACGCTCCAGAAGCAACGTGCCGAGCTTCGAACCGTCACGGCTCGACTGGCCGATGGCCAGCCGGTTGAGGGCGAGCGAAACATCGCCGGCGAGAACCTCGAGCAGATCCTGGGCAAAGACCTCCAGATGATCTGTAAGGGTGGCAACAGTCAGGCGCTCACCCGGCCGCTCAAACGTCCGTACCTTGCTGGCTTGATAGGAAATCATCGCTGACAGCAGACCATCGCGGTCGCCGAACCATTTGTAGAGGCTTTCCTTGGAGCAATTGGCAGCGCGCGCCAGACCGGCCGTGGTGACTGCCTTGTCGCCGCCCTCCACGAGGAGACGCAGAGCCTCCGCCAGAACGGCGTTCTGACGCGGCGTAAATTCCGAGGTCTGATTGTCGATGGACATGGCCGGCTCCTGGTACCGTACGGTACGGTTCGCACGCTTTATGTACCGCGGAGGCGGGCGGGTCAAGAATGAATTTGCGAAAAAAGCAAGCAGATGCCTCAGAAAGGAGATCCTGTTTTGAGCATCACTCCCTCCCCTTTCACCCCACCAAGCTGTCACAAAAGGGTGATTGTGACAAAAAATAATCGTTGTATGTCATAGTTAAATGACAGTGCATTTGCAGCCTAACCCGCTGTTTTTCCTCACCTCACCCTTCAAGTATCCTCCGTGATACCGGGTACTCTCACCGAACCAATCAGTTCGATTGTGCGCAAAGGGGTATTGATTTCTCCAGCGCCATACGCCAAATACATCTCATCGAACCGAGCAGTTCGATAAAGCAAGGTTCTAAAGGCTTACACACTATGAAGACCATCGCAGCAGCACTCCTGACCACCATCGCAGCCGCTTCGGCCGCTTTCGCGATCGAGCCAGTCCCAGGCTCAATCACCTATGGCGGTGCGCAGCCAAGGCTCGAACAGGCACCCGCCGGTTCGAACTTCTTCCACACCTTCCATCTCAACGGCACGGAAGTCCATGAGATCTACAAGGTGAATGCAGACCGGACCGTCTCCATCGTCTCCCGTTCCATGGCGAACGACTGACGGCACGCAAGACGATCCCCATCACGGGTAGATGCTACCCATCAATACAATCTAGAGCTGAACGCCTGAGGCTGAGCTCAATTCAAGATAAGGAAACACGATCATGAAGACCATCATCTCTGCCGCCCTCATCACCCTCGCAGCCGGCTCGGCCGCTTTCGCTTCCGTTCAGCCGATCCCGGGCTCGATCACCTATGACAACGCAAATGTTCAGCTCGAGAAGGCACCTGTTGGTTCGACCTTCTTCCACACCTTCTCCAACGGTGACGGCCGCGACGTTCGCGAAGTCTACAAGGTCAACGCCGACCAGACGGTAACCCTGGTCGATCGTCAGATCTCCAACGCTTCGTAATCGAAGCGCTCAACCCAACACGCCTCCCAAGACGTGAAGACCTCCAGCGGCAGGCTCGACCCTCTCCACCGCCCCGAGCCGCCGCCCACAAAACGCTACACAAGGAATACGACCATGAAGACCATCATCTCTGCAGCCCTCATCGCCCTCGCTGCCGGCACCTCCGCTTTCGCCTCCGTCCAGCCGATCCCGGGCTCGATCACCTATGACAACGCCAATGTTCAGCTGGAAAAGGCTCCTGTCGGGTCGACCTTCTTCCACACCTTCACTGACGGCAGCGGCCATGACGTCAGCGAAGTCTACAAGGTCAATGCCGACAAGTCGGTGACCCTCGTTAACCGCCAGATCTCCAACGCTTCGTAATCAGCGTCTCCCAGGACGCAAAACCCTTCGGCGGCAGGCTCGGCCCCTACCCTCTGGCACTGAGCCGCCGCCAACCCAACGCACAAAGGAATATCATCATGAAGACCATCATCTCTGCAGCCCTGATCACCCTCGCTGCCGGCACCTCCGCTTTCGCCTCCGTCCAGCCGATCCCGGGCTCGATCACCTATGACAACGCAAACGTTCAGCTGGAAAAGGCACCTGTTGGTTCGACCTTCTTCCACACCTTCTCAGACGGCAGTGGTCGTGACGTCAACGAAGTCTACAAGGTCAACGCCGACCAGTCGGTGACCCTCGTCACCCGCACGATCTCCAACGCTTCGTAATCAGCGCGCCTCCCAAGACGCGACACCCTTCGGCGGCAGGCTCGGCCCCTCCCCCACTGACACTGAGCCGCCGCCAACCCAACGCACAAAGGAATATAACCATGAAGACCATCATCTCTGCAGCCCTGATTACCCTCGCAGCCGGCTCGGCAGCCTTCGCTTCCGTCCAGCCGATCCCGGGCTCGATCACCTATGACAACGCAAACGTTCAGCTGGAAAAGGCACCTGTTGGTTCGACCTTCTTCCACACCTTCTCAGACGGCAGTGGTCGTGACGTGAACGAAGTCTATAAGGTCAATGCCGACCAGACGGTGACCCTCGTCACCCGCACAGTTTCCAACGCTTCCTGATTCCAGGGTGCGTGGTGGGCCTCGGGGCATCAGTCCCGGGGCCTTTTTTTTTTGCATTTGCGATAGTGTCCAGACTTGGTCATTCCCAGCGCCAAAGGTGATGGGTATGGTGCGGCGAAATCTAGGAAAACACCATGCGCACCAAACACCTCCTCATCTGCCTTGCCCTGACACTTGCCGGAACCCCGGCCCTCTCCGCCAAGGAAAACCGCTGCGGCTGGATACAGAATCCGACCCCCGGAAATTACTGGCTCGATGATGGCGAAGGCTCATGGATACTGATGACGCAAGGCTCCGAGATCGAGCCGCTCGGCATGGAGAACATGCCTGATTTCACCACAGGGGATTTCGTCCAGACGAACGGCTACTATGGCTATGCCTGCGGCTGCATCGAGGCTGAAACCGAGCGCAGCAGCGATTTTGGTGACAGCTTCCTCGGCAGGATCTCGGCCATCTACGCCGTGAAGCAGTTGCCGATCAGCCAATGCCGCGCCGACAAGGCCCTGCCCTCGCCGGAATAATCACCGCGCGTAATCGACAGGCACGGCCAGCCCCTGCTTGAGAATTTCCATAGAGATAGATGCCGAGACGTCAAAGAGTTCGACGCGCTTCACCAGCCGGCGATAGACGACGTCGTAATGCTCGACGCGCGGCAGCACCAGCTTCAGGATATAGTCGTAATGCCCCGTCAATCGATGGGCTTCGACAATCTCCGAGATATCGCTGATCGCGCGGCGAAACTCCTCGATCCAGTCGTCGGCATGATGGGCTGTCTTCACCAGGGCATAGACCGTGGTCGGCACGCCGATTTTCTCGCGATCGAGGACGACGATGCGCCGGGCGATATAGCCCTGCTCCTCCAGCTTCTGGATCCGCCGCGAGCAGGCAGACGTTGACAAGGCCACGCGCTCAGCGAGATCCGCAACCGCAATGCTCGCATCCTGCTGCAGCAGATCGAGAATCTTCCTGTCTCTTTCGTCAATCACGCCACATCTCCCCGGCCCAAACCCATGAATGCGCAAATAATCTGCGCGATCCCCTCATATCGCGCCAACTGCCATGCGCCAAGGGCTGTTCTCTATCCGATCATTGCAACCCAATTGCGCCGAATTCGCATCATCATCTTCGCATCAAATGACGGAGACGAGACATGAAGACGATTGGCTTGATTGGCGGGATGAGTTTCGAAAGTTCGGCGGTCTATTACCGCCAGGTCAACGAGGCCGTCCGCGCCCGCCTCGGCGGCCTCACTTCGGCAGAGGTCCTGATGCACTCGGTGAACTTTGCGGAGATCGTCGCACTGCAGAAGGCCGGCCGCTGGGACCTTGCCGCGAAGCGTCTGGGCGACGTCGCAACAGGCCTGGAAAAGGCCGGCGCGGACTGCGTTCTGATCTGCACCAACACCATGCATCTCGTCGCCGACGAGGTGCAGGCACGGATCGACGTACCACTCATCAACATCATCGATGAAACCGCCCATGCATTGAAGGCCGGCGGCGCAAAACGCCCGCTGCTGCTCGCAACACGCTACACCATGGAACAACCGTTTTACGCCGAGCGCATGAAGCGCCACGGCATCGAGATCATGGTGCCGGATGCGGAAGGGCGGACCGTCACCCATGATGTCATCTTCGAAGAGCTCTGCGCGGGCCGGGTTCTCGACACGTCACGCGACAAGCTGAACGGAATCATCGAACAGGCCAAGGCTGAAGGTGCCGACAGCGTTATCCTCGGCTGCACGGAGATCTGCCTCATCCTCGACCCGACGACACTTCAGCTGCCCGGCTACAACTCGACGACCATCCATGCCGAAGCGGCCGTTACCTTCGCACTGCAAGGCGATCGCGACATCCGGGCTGCCTGATTAGTGGCCTGCGTTCAGATCGTCTGGCCGCAGGCGCGGCAGAACCGCCGGACGGTTTCGGCCATACCGTATTCCAGGGCATCGGCGGTCAGGCCGTGACCGATCGAGACTTCGGCAAGATGCGGGATGCGCTTGACCAGAAGCGGCAGGTTGGCAACCGTCAGGTCGTGCCCGGCATTGACGTCGAGCCCCTCGGCGCGGGCGGCATCTGCCGTCAATCCGAGCAGTTCGACCTGGCGCAGAGCCTCATCCGGATTGTCGTAGCAACCGCCATAGGGGCCGGTATAGAGCTCGACGCGCTCGGCACCGGTCGCCTTTGCAAGCGCCATCGGTTCGGACCGCCCATCGCCATCAACAAAGAGCGACACCCGCATGCCCTTGGCGCGAAGCCGCGACACGACACGCTTGAGAAAATCCTGATGCGCGACAAGGTCCCAGCCATGGTCGGACGTCGCCTGCGATGGGTCATCAGGCACCAGGGTGACCTGCTCCGGCTCGGTTGCCTCGCAGAGCGCCAGGAAATCCTCGCTCGGATAACCTTCGATGTTGAACTCGGCCGTGGGGAACGCGTCGTCGATCAGAGCCCGCAGCACCGGCAGATCGCTGAAGCGGATATGCCGCTGATCCGGGCGTGGATGCACCGTCAGGCCACTGGCACCAGCAGCAAGGGCAATACGGCCGAGACCGGCCACGTCAGGCCAGGGAAGATCCCGGCGGTTGCGAAGCATGGCGATGGCATTGAGGTTGACGGAAAGCTTGGCAGGCATGGCGGCATGATCCGGCGATGAAGAGGTCTGGGGCATCCTTACGGCATCGCGGTATCGAAGGCCAACGAGAATCGCAAATGCTCCGATGCGGGAAATTGATGAATGGCAATCGCGTCCACCCCCTAGACTTTAAGGTATTGACGCCTGGCCCCCATCCTTTAGTCAGGTCTCGATTGTGACGGATAGCACAATGCGCACTATCGGATGACGGCGCAGGCGTCCCCTGCAGCGGTTGGAGCAAGCATGTTGACGGAAACCGGGATCGATGGCGAGCAGGTTTCGGACGCTCTGCAGCGGGTGTTGCGGAGCAGGACATTCGCACGCTCCGAAAGACTGCGCTCATTCCTCAAATTCATCGTCGAGATGGAGCAGCTCGGCCTGTCGCATCAGTTGAAAGGCTACACGATCGGCATCGATGTTTTCAGCCGCAGCCACGGCTTCGATCCGGGCACAGATCCGCTGGTCCGTGTCCAGGCCGGAAAGTTGCGCAAGCTGCTGAACCAGTTCTATGCCTGCGAGGGCCGCGATGATCCGCTACGCATTCGCATTCCGCTCGGCGGTTATGTTCCGGTCTACGACCGCGTCGCATCGCAAGCCAGCATGGTCCGTGAGCGCGACCTCGAATTGATCGAGACCACCTTCGCTGATGTCGAGAGCCCTGCTCTCGCCGACGACAAGGCCTCACTCCCAAGGCTTTTCATCCGCCGCCCGGACGGCGACGATCTCATCGCCTCGATCTTCGTCAATGCGACCCGGCTCTGGAGCACGAGGCTCTGGGCGGTCTGCATCGCAGGCCCGAGTGAAAAACCCAGTTTCGAAGGCGGAGCACCGCATCCCCTCCATTTCGAATTGAAGGCGCATAGTCTCGGCACCGAGCTCAAACTCGGCCTGCGCCATCTCCGCTCCGGCAGCGAGGTGCCGATCAGCATGGGCGTCTGCGAGACTTCCGGCGACAGTCTGGAAATCGGTGCGCTGGCGAACGGCTTTGCCGGAGCAAACCTCACGATACCGGGTTCGATCTATCGCTTCTGCCACAAGAACGATCTATCGACGGGACAGATGCAGTGCCTCGACGCCACCTATCGCTATACGCTGGAGCGTTCGGATGCGAGCTATATCACTGCCCGTCAGTCCCAGCAGCAATGGGCCGGCCTCGGCCAGAGCAGCGAGATCATCACCGAGATGACGAGGCTGATCGCCCTTTCCTCCCTGCCACGCTGAGCCACGCGTTCCAGACATGAGGCGCAATTCCCTTTTGCGAAAACTTATTTTACGGATTTCAAATATACTATAATCTTCAATCAGACGGCGATTCGAGATGCAGCGGGGTCAGCGAGACAGCACAGCAAAAGAGGAACTATCGGCTTCAGCAGACGCGTTGGCACTGAACATGGAGGGGTACATGCCGCACGGAACACACCATCTGCAACCGATCACCAGCGTATCCGGTCAGCCTAACAAGGCGTTTCTCTTGCCGGACCTCGTCCAGACGAGAACCCCACCGAAAGAGCCGGTCGCGATTGCCGAAATGGCAGAGTTCTTCGGCGTCACCCACCGAACGCTGCATTTCTACGAGGAAAAGGGCCTGCTCACCGCCCGACGCATGGGCCTCATGCGGGTCTACGGATGCGATGAAATCGCCCGGATGGCCCTGATCAATGTGTGCCGAGAGGTCGGCATGTCGGTCTCGCTCATCCAGGACCTGTTCGAAACACTCTCGACCGCTACCTCGACAAGCGAAGCAAACCTGATTCTTGAGGAAGCCCTGCTCGGCCGTCGCCGTGAACTGGCGTCAAACCTTTCGACGGTCCACCGTCAGCTCCAGCAACTCAATGCCCTGCTCGACCACGAAGAGGTCGAAGCCGGTCAGTTGAACACGGAACAGAAGGGGCCAACCCTGACCGAGACGGAAGCCCGCTGCCTGCAGTTGATGGTCGAAGGCTATACGCCGATCCGGATCGCGCGGACGCTCGAACTGAAAACCGAAGAGGTCAGTACCGTGGAGGCGAGCATCGTCGGCAAACTCCAAGCGCAAAACCGCTTCCAGGCCGTGGCGAAAGCCGTTCTTCTCGGTTTGGTCGCCAATTGAAGACCAGCCCTGGTCTTGTCCATCATCAATAGTGGAGGAAGTTTAACGGGACAGCGGCTGCAGCTGGAGCTAGGAGCGGGTCATACCCAAAGACTGAGGTCGCCCCATGCCGAGTATCCTGTCCCGTTATGCAACCCCCTTCACCACCGGCCTGTTCCTGATCTCACTGATCTCCGGGATAGCCCTGTTCTTTCACTACGGCACGACCGCCTTCCGCGAGATGCATGAATGGCTGAGCCTTGTTCTCATTCTGCCTTTCGTCCTGCATGTCTGGAAAAACTGGCGCCCGTTCCTCGCCTATTTCAAGCGCCTGCCGATGACCCTGTCGCTCGGCCTCTGTCTGGTCACCGGCCTCGCCTTCGCCTGGCCTGCCATCACAGGTTCGGCAAGCGGTAGCGGTGGAAATCCGGCTTTTGCCATGATCAATATCATCGCAGCCGGCACGCCGGGTGAGGTTGCACCTCTGCTCGGAAGATCTGAAGCCGAAGTGGTCGATGGGCTGAAACAGAAAGGCTTTGCGGCAGCGGATGGCGCTACGAGCCTGTCCGAGATCGCCGAGGCGTCCGGCAAGGACAACGTGGAGCTGATGGCGACGCTGACCGCCCTCAAGGCGAAGTGACCTAGTCAGGAGCGCTCATCTGACGATGGTGAGCGTCTCTGCCGCGCGGGTCACGGCGGTATAGAGCCAGCGCTCGCGTGTATCGCGAAACGCCCAGCTCTCGTCGAACAAGACAACATCGTTCCACTGTGAGCCCTGGGCCTTGTGCACGGTCAGTGCATAGCCGTAGTCGAACTCGTCGTAACGCTTGCGCGTCGACCAAGGTATCTCCGTCTCGATATCCGCGAAGGCGTCCTTGAGCAGCTTGATCTTGGCTGCCCCGCGATCCATGTCGTCGTCTTCGGGCTTGATCAGGAGATTGATGCCGGGCTTCACCGTCTCGCGCGACGACGTCATGACCTGCCACAGCGACCCATTGAGCAGGCCCTTCACCTGATCGTTCCTAAGGCATACGAGCTTGTCGCCGGCCTGCGGATAGTCGACGGTGAAGCCTTTCAACTCGCGCAGCCGCATGTTGTAGCGCCGCCGCGTCTTGTTGGTTCCGACAAGCACCTGATCCGCCCCCAGCACAAGATCCTGCGTCACCTCGTTCTTCGAGATCACGCGTGCGGTATCGCCGTAATCGCCATACATGATCTCCTTGCCCTCACGGATATGCATTGCAAGCTGGATGATCGGATTGTCGCGCGCCTGGCGATGGATATCTGTCAGCAGATAGTCCGGCTCCTGATCGGTGAAGAATCCACCGCCGGAAACAGGTGGCAACTGGCCGGGATCACCCAGCACCAGGATCGGCGTGCCGAAGCTCATCAAGTCGCGTCCCAGCGCCTCATCGACCATCGAGCATTCGTCGATGACAATGAGTGCCGCCTTGGCGACCGGGCTCTGGCGGTTGATCGAGAACATCGGCGCAATCGAGGTCTTGCCGGTTTCCTCGTCCTCCACCGCCTCCTCGCCGCGCGGGCGATAAATCAGCGAATGGATGGTCTTGGCATTCGAGGCGCCACGCGAGCGCAGAACCTGCGCGGCCTTGCCGGTGAAGGCCGCGAACAGCACGTCGCCGTCTACGTGCTCGGCGAAATGCTTGGCAAGCGTCGTCTTGCCCGTTCCGGCATAGCCGAACAGCCGGAAGACAGGGGTTTTCCCCTCCTTCAGCCATTTCGAAACGGCCTTGAGGGCCTCGTCTTGCTGGGGCGCGAATTGCATGACCTAGGTCATGCGCGGATTCGTTGGCCCGATGCAAGGCCAAAGCCGGGAAAGTCAGAACAAATCGTGGACATCAGCCCTTGAGCGGATCATTGGCGAGCTCGATGGGCGTACCATGCGGCGTCGCCTCGGCCGCCCGCTGCCAGCTTTCGCGCAAGGCCTCGACGGTATCGCGATCGGCCAGCCCCTTGCGCTCCAGCAGCCCGGCCAATGCCGCGACCCAGGCGTCGAAATAGTCGGAACCGTCAGTCGCCCGCTCCGGTCTGTGGACTTCGGCAGACAGGCTGTCCGCCCATTCGGTCCAGCTGAACACGCCACGTGCATGTAGGTGCACGGTCATGGCAAAGGCCTGCGCGTGCCAGGGCTCGGCGAAGACCGGCGCGCCTTCGGGCGAGCGCGGCAAGCCCGGCGATTCTGCAAGATCGGTCACCGTGTCACACACGCTCAAGATAGCTCTCCCAGGCATCGATCGAGATGGTCAGCGTCGGGTCGGCGTCCTCGCCCCAGATCTCGTCACCCGTGAACACGACCGTATAGACCCATTGCGGGTTCTCGCCGCGTCCATGGGCATTATCATCAGGAAAGACGAAACCGCCTTGCACGGCCTCGACAACACCTGTCTTCGCGCGGGCATAGCGGGGTAGACGCGTGTGGCCGGTCGGATGGAAATTCTTCGTCCGCACCCGGTCACCGACGGCAAACTTCGGCTCGGTCTCGACGGGCCGGTCGCAAGGTCCGCCACGGGCCAGCACACCTTCGACCATCTCGGCCTTCAGGACGCGCTTCGGCGCTCGGCCCTGTTCCGCGTACTGCCCTGTTGCCAGCTCTTCGGCGGTGGCAAAACCATGCCGCTCGAGCAGCATGTCGATCCCGCGTATCCACACTTCGTAATAGCTCGCCGCCAGATAACTCGCCGGCGGAATATTCTCGCGCGCATGCCGGCTCTCGTCGATGGACCAGGCACCGAACGCGCCGCAGGAGAGCGTGATGCCGAGCGCCCGCTTCTCCCATTCTGCATGGAAGTAGGGTTCGCCTTTCTCAGGCGCGACCGGACCGAAGCCCATCTGCCCGCCAAGATCATGCGGCCCGTTCATGACAGGACCTCCGACGACAACGCGAGACCAGTGCCGATCATCGAGTCGCGCGTCACGAGCTTGGCGAGTACCTCTTCGTCCAGCCCTTCCGTCCCTGCAGGACGCAAGGGCACTACGAGATAGCGAAGCTCCGCCGTGGAATCCCAGACGCGGATCTGCATCTCCTCCGGCAAGGTCACCCCGAATTCGGCAAGCACACCGCGCGGATCGATTACTGCTCGGGACCGATAGGCCGGCGCCTTGTACCAGACCGGCGGCAGACCGAGCACCGACCACGGGTAACAGGAGCACAGCGTGCAGACGACGAGATTGTGGGTGTCGGGGGTGTTGAAGACGGCGCGCATATGCTCGCCCTGACGGCCCGTATAGCCGAGGCTCGCGATCGCCGCCGTTGCATCGCGCTTCAGCCAGTTGGCGAACTCGGGATCGACCCAGGACTTCGCCACGACCCGCGCGCCGTTTCTTGGGCCCACCTTCGTCTCATAGGTCTCGACGATGGCATCGATGGCAGCCGGGTCGGTCAGGCCCTTTTCGGTCATCAAAGTCTCGAGCGCCCGCACGCGGGCTTCCATATCGGAATACCGGTTGTCATGGTGGTGATCATGATCTTCAGGGTGGTGACCAGACATCGAAGTTTCCTATTTGAGCATGGGCCAAAGGCTCAGCACCAGCAGCAAGGCCATGGTGATGTTGAACCATTTGAGCCGCACCGGGACCGACAACCATTCCCGAAGAGCCGAGCCGAAACCCGCCCAGGTGGATACACTGGGAACATTGACTGCCGCGAAGACCAGCGCGACTATCCCGACAGTCAGAGCATAATGCTCCGGGTTAGGATAGACCGCCATGGCAGTCACGGCCATGACCCAGGCTTTCGGATTGACCCACTGGAATGCGGCAGCCCCCAGGAAGCTCATCGGTCGTGCCTTGGCCTCCCCCTCACCCATCGTGCGTGACGAACCGATTTTCCAGGCGATCCAGAGGAGATAGAGCCCGCCGGCAACCTTGAGCGCGATGAAGGCAGGTGGATAGGCCGAAAGAATAGCGCCGAGGCCGAGGCCGACACCGATCAGCAGCGAGAAGAATCCGGCCCCGATTCCCAGCATATGCGGAATGGTCCGGCGGAAGCCGAAGTTCACCCCCGATGCAAACAGCATCATGTTGTTGGGACCCGGGGTGATCGAGGTCGCAAAGGCAAAGACCACAAGCGCCAGAAGCGTATCGGCCGACATGGATGTTTCTCCCGGATTTTTATGTCAGCCTATCTGTCCTTTGAGCCCACGCCATCACCATTCTTGTTATGGTGACACGAAGGAGCGGGACTTTGTCGCTTGCCTCGCGGGACCGCCTCGCTATCCTTCGCACACCCCGCCTCGAGGAGCTTCACCATGCATGATACCATTCCAACTGTCACCTTGCCGGGCGGCGCAGAGGTCCCGAGCCTCGGCTTCGGCACATGGATGATGGGCGAGGATCGATCCGCCGCGAAAGCCGAAGTCGATGCCATCAGGCTGGCACTGGACCTTGGCATGACCGTGATCGACACGGCCGAAATGTATGGCGATGGCGGCGCCGAACGCATCGTCGGCGAAGCGCTGAAGGATCGGCGCGAAGACGCCTTTCTCGTCTCCAAGGTCCTGCCGTGGAATGCCAGCTACGACGGCACGATCAAGGCCTGCCATGCCAGCCTCGACCGGCTAGGGACCGACCATCTCGATCTCTATCTCCTGCACTGGCGCGGGGAACACCCACTCGAAGACACGGTTGCGGCGATGGAAGAACTGAAAGCTGCGGGCAGAATTCGCGCCTGGGGCGTCTCGAATTTCGATATCGATGACATGGAGGAACTGTTCTCGGTGGCCGATGGCGGGAACTGTGCCGTCAATCAGGTCCTCTACAATCTTTCCCGCCGCGGCATCGAATTCGACCTCCTGCCCTGGTGCCAGGAGCACCAGATCCCGGTCATGGCCTATTCGCCGATCGAGCAGGGCCGCATCCTCCAGCACCCTGAACTGATCCACATCGCCAAGGCCTATCAGGCGACTCCGGCACAGGTCGCGCTCGCCTTCCTGCTGGAGCGCGAAAGCGTGATCCCGATCCCGAAGACCTCGAACATGCGCCGCCTGCAGGAGAATCGCGAGGCGGTCGATCTCGACATCGCCGATGAGGACTGGGCGCGTCTGGACGTGGCCTTCCCGCCCCCGTCCCGGAAAGTACCGCTGGCAATGTTGTAAAGGAGAGAGAAAGCAGGGCGCCCGAAATTCTCCCATGCATCGGAAAATCGCGATCTATCCACAGGCCCAGCATTTCCGGCACTTTACGCCAGCCCCTCAGGAAATTAGGAGATTGCCTAATTTGAGAATTGCGGAGAAAGAGCCGCACGACTGAGGGACCACATGGCAAAGCGCGGAAAAACCGAAATACATCCGGCAATGGACAAGACCTCGTCCCGCGTCTTCCACGCACTCGCCTCCGATCCACGCCGGATGATGCTGGTGCATCTGTCGCAATCGACCCTGACCGCCGGCGAGATCGCCGCCCGCTTCGACATGGCCAAGCCCTCGATCTCCCAGCACCTCTCGATCCTCGAAAATGCCGAACTGATCGAGGGCGAGAAGAAGGGCCAGTATATCCACTACAGCCTGAGGCCGGCGGCCCTCCGCCATGCACTGACCGCCATGCTGAGCACGACCGAAGTCGACGGCGAAACAACCGAGGCAGCGACCGCCGAGGAAGCAGCAGCCAAGGCGAAGAAGCCCTCGAAGAAGAAGACCGGTGCGGCAGAAGCCGAAGCCTCCACCCAGAAGCCTAGGAAAGCCGCCGAAGCCGATAACACCGAAAAACCGGCCAAGGAAAAGCCGAAGAAGGCGGAAGCCGATCTGCCTCCGGCACCGCAGCAGATGGGCCTTCTCGATCTGCTCGGCATGAACTGAAACAGCCGGCAACAAAAAAAGGGCGACCGCGAGGTCGCCCTTTTTCATTTCGGCAATTGCCGAATTCCTTACATGCCCTGCGGGCCGCGGTTCATCGCAGCAATGCCGGTGCGGCAGATCTCGTTCAGACCAAGCGGCTTCATGATCGAGACGAACTGGTCGATCTTCGACGACTTGCCGGTGATCTCGAAGATGAAGTGATCGACCGTCGCATCCACGACCTTGGCCTGGAAGGCATCGGCAAGCCGAAGCGTCTCGGCACGCATTTCACCGGTCGAAACGACCTTCACCAGCGCCACCTCCCGCTCGATCGGCCGCTCCTGGCCGAGCTCCTTAGCGCGAACCGTCAGGTCGAGGACGCGGTGCACTGGCACGATGCGCTCAAGCTGCGCCTTGATCTGCTCAAGCACACCAGGCGTTCCACGCGTCACGATCGTGATGCGCGACAGATGCGCCTCGTGCTCGGTCTCCGAGACCGTCAGGCTCTCGATGTTGTAGCCGCGACCGGAGAACAGGCCGATGACGCGGGCGAGAACGCCGGGCTCGTTGTCGACGAGCACCGAGAGCGTATGGCTCTCGATTGCGGAGGTTTCCTTGGCGATGAAATAGGCCGAACCGGTCGGCTGAAGATGAGCGTTCATGATCTTTTTCCTCCCGGTCAGACGAGCTGACGGCCCTTGGCATCGATGGCAGTGGCAACCGCTTCGTCGGTCGCCTCGTCCGGCAGCAGCATTTCGTTATGGGCCTTGCCCGACGGGATCATCGGGAAGCAGTTGGCGAGATTGGCGACACGGCAGTCGAAGATGACAGGCTTCTTCACGTCGACCATCTCCTGGATGGCACCGTCGAGATCGTCGGGCTTTTCGCAACGGATGCCAACCGCGCCATAGGCTTCCGCCAGCTTGACGAAGTCAGGCATGGCTTCCGTATAGGAGCTCGACAGGCGGTTGCCGTGCAACAGCTGCTGCCACTGGCGGACCATGCCCATGTACTGGTTATTGAGGATGAAGATCTTGACCGGCAGCTCGTACTGGATGGCGCAGGACATTTCCTGAATGCACATCTGGATCGAGGCATCACCCGCGACATCGATGACCAATGCGTCGGGATGTGCGACCTGGACGCCGATTGCGGCCGGCAGGCCGTAACCCATCGTGCCGAGGCCACCCGAGGTCATCCAGCGGTTCGGCTGCTCGAAGCCGATATACTGGGCCGCCCACATCTGGTGCTGGCCGACTTCCGTCGTGATGTAGGTGTCGCGATGCTTGGTCAGCTCATAAAGCCGCTGCAGCGCATATTGCGGCATGATGACGTCCTTGGACGGCGTGTAGGCGAAGGAATTGCGAGCCCGCCACTTGGCAATGCTGGCATTCCATTCGGCCGTCTGCGACGCCTCAGGCTTCTTCGGCAGGGCGCGCCAGGCGCGGACCATGTCTTCGAGAACGCGACCGACATCGCCTGTGATCGGCACGTCGACGCGGACATTCTTGTTGATCGACGACGGATCGATGTCGATGTGGATCTTCTTCGAGTTCGGCGAGAATGCGTTCAGACGGCCGGTGATACGGTCATCGAAGCGCGCACCGATGCAGACCATGACGTCGCAGTCATGCATCGCCATGTTCGCTTCGTAGGAACCATGCATGCCGAGCATGCCAAGCCAGTTCTTGCCCGAAGCCGGATAGCAGCCGAGCCCCATGAGCGTCGAGGTGATCGGGAAGTCGGTGAGACCGACCAGTTCACGCAGCAGCTTGGTTGCTTCCGGACCGGAATTGATGACGCCGCCACCCGAATAGATGATCGGACGGCGAGCCGTCGCCATCAGCTCGACGGCAGCCTGGATGGCGCGGGCATCGCCCGAAACCTTTGGCTGGTAGCTCTTCAGCGCCTTGTGCGCATCCGGCGGCGTGTAGGTGCCGGTGGCGAACTGGATGTCCTTCGGGATATCGACGAGAACCGGGCCCGGACGGCCCGTCTGGGCGATACGGAAGGCTTCATGGATGATCGAGGCCAGTTGGTTGACGTCCTTGACCAGCCAGTTGTGCTTGGTGCAGGGGCGCGTGATGCCGACGGTATCGCATTCCTGGAAGGCATCCGAACCGATCAGCGAGGTCGGAACCTGGCCGGAGATGCAGACGAGCGGAACGCTGTCCATCAAAGCATCCTGCAGCGGCGTCACCGCATTGGTGGCGCCAGGACCTGACGTGACCAGCATGACGCCGACCTTGCCGGTCGAGCGCGCATATCCCTCAGCTGCGTGGCCGGCACCCTGCTCGTGGCGCACGAGGATGTGCTGGATGTCTTCCTGCTGGAAGATCTCGTCATAGATCGGAAGCACGGCGCCGCCGGGATAGCCGAAGATATGTTCGACACCGTTATCCTTGAGCGCGCGCAGGACGATCTCGGCGCCGGTCATCTGATTGTCTTTACCCGTCATGCTGTGTTTCCATCTGCCTTCTTGGTTTTTGGGGCTGATAACCCGGTTTAGGGCATAAAAAAAGGCCCCTTGAGGAGCCTGTCATCTAGCGCATGGGTGGCTATCGCCGGATGGTTACACCATCCTGCCCATGCGCCGTCCCACCACGATAAGTGCAACCGAGTTTTTCATGGGTCGAAGTGTTAGCCAGAAAGCCCGCAAGCGTCAACGCATCTTTTGCAAAATTTCCGACGCCAAAGCGAAAGTTTGTTGCGCAGACAATGATAAATCATCACCGCCAGCCTAATGCGTTACACGAAATTTTAAGCGCGCCCCCATAAGCTTGCGCCAGCAGGGAGAATGCGCTTGTTGAATGATGATCTTCGCAAGTCCGGCGCAGCCGGAGATCAAGACCGCCGCGATGGCATGCGGCCTGGCAACCGGATGCTAGGACGCGTCGTCGCCTGCAACGGCGCGCGTGCAACGATTGCAGCCGTCGCCGAAGACGGCGGCACGGATCTCACGGAGCTCTGGTCCGTCGGTCGTCTGATCTCGATCACCGTTGGCAAGAACCGCGTCGTAGCACTCGCCTATTCCATGCAGACGGAGGGCAAGGACTGGGGCGAAGGGGCCGACAACCAGTTTCTGATCGAAGTCGAACTGCTCGGCGAAGTCTACGTTCACGAAGACGGCCAGGAACTGTTCTCGACCGGCATCTCGCGCTATCCCTATCTCGGAGCCATCGCCCACCGCATTCGTGCGGCCGATCTTCTGCGCATCTACGACACCCGCCTCGGCGACACAGCAGTCATCGGCAAACTCACCCAGGACGAAACGATCGACGCGACGATCCATGTCCCGTCCATGCTGTCGAAGCACTTCGCCGTGGTCGGCTCGACCGGCGTTGGCAAATCGACCGCCGTTTCGCTGCTCTTGCGCAAGGCGATCGAAAGCGATCCGAAGCTGCGTATCCTAATTCTCGATCCGCATAACGAATTTGCCGCCGCCTTCCCCGAGCTTGCCGTCGTCATCGACACCGACACGCTCGACCTGCCCTTCTGGCTCATGCGCCTCGACGAATTTGCCGAGGTCCTGTTCCGCGGCCGCCCGCCGGTTGCCGAAGAACTCGATATCCTGCGCGACCTGATGCCCGAAGCCAAACGCGCCTTCCGTGGCAATGAGAGCGCCCTGATGCGGCGCATGGCCGACAAGAGCTCGATGACCGCCGACACACCGGTGCCCTACCGCATCGCCGACCTGCTCGCGCTCATCGACGAGCGCATCGGACGTCTGGAAGGTCGCGGCGAAAAGCCATTCCTGCGCTCGCTGAAAATGCGCATCATGTCGGCGGTCAACGACCCGCGCTATCACTTCATGTTCTCCAACAATACGATCAGCGACACGATCATGGAGACGATCGCGCATATCTTCCGCATCCCGGGTGACGACCGCCCGATCTCGACCTTCCAGCTTGCCGGCATACCGTCGGAAGTCGTCAACTCGGTTGCTTCGGTTCTCTGCCGCATGGCCTTCGAACTGGCGCTCTGGTCGAACGGCGCGATCCACATGCTCGTCGTCTGCGAAGAGGCCCACCGCTACGTGCCTGCCGACCCCACTCTCGGCTTCTTCCCGACGCGCCAGGCCATCGCCCGCATCGCCAAGGAAGGCCGGAAATACGGCGTCTCGCTGGGTGTAGTCACCCAGCGTCCCGGCGAACTGGACCCGACCATCCTGTCGCAGTGCTCGACGCTGTTTGCCATGCGCCTTGCCAACGACCGCGACCAGGAGATCATCCGCTCGGCCATCCCCGACAGTTCGATCTCGACCACCAGCTTCATTTCCTCGATCGGCAACGGCGAAGCCATCGCCTTCGGTGAGGCGATCGCCGTTCCCATGCGCATGCGCTTCACCCGTGTGGCGGAGTCGGCGCTGCCGAAAGCCAACGGCGTCAACGCCAAACAGACCGAAGAAACGCCTGACACCGTCGATCTGCGCACCATTGTCGGTCGTATGCGTGCCATCGCCGGGCCGGACATCTCAGCCTTCCAGCAGAGCTTCGAGACCAGTTTCGGCGGCATACCGACTGCGCCGGAGGGCCTCTACGACGACGAAGAGTTCGACGACGACGACGGAGGTTTCGCCTCGTTGCGCCCGTCGCCTGCCCCACAGCCACCGGCGCGACCGACCGCAGCCTCTTTCCCGATGACATCACCGTCACCCGTGACGCGTCAGCCTTTCGAGACGCCGATCCAGCGACAGGCATTGCCAGCCTCGGAGACGCCGACGATCGAGCCCTACCGTCCGGACATGCTGCCCCGTTCTGGTATCGACGACGCGCCTCGCCAACGCATGGACTCCCCGGCTCCGGCTCACACCGTAGCTGCCGATCCCCCCTCGGCAACGTTCGGATCCCAGCCCTTGCGCCGCGAAGGTGGTTCCTCCCTGCGCGAGAGCATTCTGAAAAAGCCGCTATCGAGCCTCTACAAGCGCGACTAAACGTCAGCCGATCCGGAAAACTGCCGGGTCGACCCTTTCCCAGCTTTCATCCATCTGGTTACGGAACCAGGTCATCTGGCGCTTTGCGTATTGGCGCGTCGCAGCAGACGCGCGCTCGACCGCCTCGTGTCGGGTGATCCGGCCGGCAAGCATGTCGGCGATTTGCGCCACGCCGATCGCCTTCATGGCAGGCATCTCCGGCTTAAGGCCAAGCGACAGAAGCGCTTCGACCTCCTCGATCGCCCCCTCGTCCATCATCAGCTCGAAGCGCCTGTTGATCCGGTCGTGCAGCACCGTGCGATCTGGCAGGACCACGAGCTTGCGGGCGCGATCCGGATCGACCAGCTGCGGTCCGGACTGCTTCTGAAACTCGGCGATCGACCGTCCTGTCGCCCGGAACACCTCGAGCGCCCGCACGATCCTTTGTCCATCGCCCGGACTGAGGCGCTGCGCCATCGCCGGATCTACCTCAACCAATTCCCTATGCAACGCATCGGCACCCTCGGTTTGAAGCCGCTGGCGGATCTCCGCCCGCAGGTCGGCCGGGATTGCGGGCATCTCCGAAAGCCCGCCGGTCAGCGCCTTGAAGTAGAGCCCGGTGCCGCCGACGAACACCGGAAGACGCTTCTCGTGCTTCAACTGTTCGACCAGCGCACCCGCTTCACGCAACCAGTCGCCGGTCGAATAGGTCCGGCCGGCCGGGACATGACCATAGAGCTCGTGCCGCACGCCACCCATCTCTGCCTCGCCCGGGCGGGCAGTGACGACACGTAGCGTGTCGTAGACCTGCATACTGTCGGCATTGATGACGACTCCGTTTTGGCGGCGGGCGAATTGAAGCGCGAGCGCAGACTTGCCGCTGGCGGTCGGCCCGGTTATCAGGATCGCGTCGTTGTTCTTGTCAGGATCTTCCATCATGGCCTTGGTTGCCACGCTTGTCGCCAATCCGTCAAACCCTGTTCTGAGCCGGGCCCTCGCCGAAAAGGCCACCGAGGCCGTCGCGTCCTCGCGCCTCTACTGGCTGGCCGACGGGATCGCCTGCGACATACCCCTTCCCGATGGCACTGATCCGATCGAGGCCGAGCGCGCCCTGCGGCAGGCGCTGGAGGGTCAGCCCGTCGATGTCGCGGTCCAGGATGCCGATACCCGCCGCAAGTCCTTCCTGATCGCCGACATGGATTCGACGATGATCGGCCAGGAATGCATCGACGAACTGGCAGCCGAGGTCGGCCTAAAGGACAAGGTCTCCCAGATCACGGCCCGCGCCATGAACGGCGAGATCGCTTTCGAACCGGCCCTGCGCGAACGTGTGGCGCTGTTGAAGGGCTTGCCGATCTCGGTCGTCGGCGAGGTCATTGAAAAGCGCATTACGCTGACGCCGGGCGGCAAGGAACTGATTGCGACGATGAAGGCGAAAGGCGGCTACACCGCACTCGTCTCCGGTGGCTTCACCGTCTTTACCGGACCGATCGCCACCATGCTCGGTTTCGATGAGAACCGCGCCAACATCTTGATCGAGCAGGACGGCGTCCTGACCGGCGAGGTTGCCGAACCGATCCTCGGCAAGCAGGCCAAGGTGGATTCCCTGCTCGACATCGCAGGCCGCCTCGGCATCAGCCCGAACGAGACAATTGCCGTCGGCGACGGCGCCAACGATCTGGGCATGCTCGGCATCGCCGGCTCCGGCGTCGCTTTGCATGCCAAGCCGGCCGTAGCCGCCGAGGCGAAGATCCGCATCGACCACGGCGATCTCACCGCGCTTCTCTATCTGCAGGGCTACCGCAAGTCGGACTTCGTGACCGAATAAGGGTTGATCATGCTGATCGTCGAGACGGAGAGGCTGATCCTGCGCAACTGGCAGGACGAGGATCGCAACCTGTTCTACGAGATCAACCGCGACGCAAAGGTCATGGAGTTCTTCCCGCTCCGCCGCAGCCATGCCGAATGCGACATCATGTTCGACCGGAACCGGGACATGATCAGCGAAACGGGTCTTGGCTTCTACGCGCTGACCGATCGTGTAACCAACGAAGCGATGGGCTTCTGCGGCCTCTCACCCGTGGACCTTCCCGGCATCCTGCCCGAGGGAGCAATCGAGATCGGCTGGCGGCTGGCCACCCGCTTCTGGGGTCGAGGCTACGTTACCGAAGCGGCATCTCGACTGATTGAATACGCGCGCGCCGACCTCCGCTTGCCCGACGTCCATGCCTTTGCCGTGGACCGCAATCATCGCTCGATCGCTGTCATGCAAAGGATCGGCATGCAGCGTCTGATTGGCCAGGATTTCGATCATCCCAAGGTCCCCGAAACGCATCCGCACCTGAAGCGGCATGTATTGTTCAGAACACAGTTCGATTCCATCGAGATCCGAACAAGGTGATATTCCTAATTTACTGAGACTTAAAATGTATCTGCTACGAACTTCCGTATGCAGAAGATGTTTTCCGCGCATGTCGCGGCACCGATTGCGAACCTTTACGACCGCTTCCTGCGCCTTGGTGAAGGTGACCAGACGGCGGAAGAGGCAGAGCGTATCCGCGCAGTCCGACTGGCGGTCGTCGGTACCAGCACGCCGTGGATGATGGTGGCCAACCTCTGCAACGCGGTCCTGACAGTCTTTGCCTTTTACGGCAGCCCATCCGCGACCGAAGTCTATGTGATCTGCGGCCTGATCCTGACTGTAGTTGCATTTACGACCCTTTCCTGGTGGCGCAATCGCAAACGCGGCATGCGCGAGCGGGCAAGCCTGCGCGGGACAGTTCGCGCGATCATTTATGCCGCGATCCTGAGCGGCCTCTGGGCGGCCCTCGACGTAGCCGCCTACCACACGGCCGATGAAACACAGCGCATGGTGTTGATCGCGCTCACCGTCGGCATGGCCGGCGGCGGCGGCTTCGCCCTGGCGACCATCCCGTCGGCATCAATCGTCTTTTGCGGCACCGTCGCTGTCGGGGCCGCAATCGCCCTCTCCCGCGATCCGACCATCGTCGGCGCCTATCTCTTCGTCCTCTACCTGATCTTCGCCGCGATCATCATCCGCTCGTCGCTCGCGGTCTGCCGAAGCCTCACGGAGCGCGTCCGGGCCAAACTTGCAGCCGACGAACAGCGAGACGTCATCAATCTCTTGCTGAACGACTTCGAAGAGAATGCGGCGGACTGGTTGTGGGGCACCGACGAAGATATCAACCTGGTTCGCGCCTCCAACCGTTTCTACGAACAGATGCAGGTCCCCGAAGCCATGGTGATCGGCAAGCCGCTCGCCGCGATCATGCCCTTCGCCGCCGTCGGGATCGAGGGCATGGACTGCAGGGAGAACTTCATCACCTGTCTGGAGACGAGACAGTCCTTCCGTGATCAGGATATCTGTGTCGAACTGGGAGGGGAACTGGCGATCTGGTCCCTGACAGCAAAGGCAATACAGGACGACGAAGGGCAGTTCTGCGGCTATCGCGGAGTAGGTCGCGATGTCACGGCGAGCCGCGAAAGCCGTCTGCGCATCGAACACATGGCCCGCCATGATCCGTTGACGGAAGTCGGCAACCGGGTTCTCCTCTCCGAAGATTTCGAACGCGCGGTATCGCGTTATCAGCGCTTCGGCGACCCTTTCTCGGTCCTGCTGCTGGATCTCGATCGTTTCAAGCACATCAACGACAATTTCGGCCATGCCGGCGGCGACGAACTGCTGCGCGCCATTGCCAGCATTCTGAGCCAGATCCGCGGCGAGACCGACACGCTGGCGCGCATTGGCGGCGACGAATTTGCGATCCTCCATATGTCTGGCGACGATCCTCAAAGCGCTGCGGGCCTCGCCTCCCGCATCATCGAAAAGCTTGGCAAACCGATCAGTCTTTGCTGCGGCACGGCCCATGTCGGCGTCAGCATCGGCATCGCCTGCGCCCCGATCGACGGCACCGATCCGGACCAGTTGATGCGCAACGCCGATCTTGCCCTTTATCGGGCCAAGACAGACGGACGCAACCGTTACCGCTTCTTCGATAGCTCGCTTGATGCCGCTGCGCGACGCCGCAATCTGATCGAACAGGAACTGGCGCTTGCAGTTGCCCAGGAGAGCCTGACCGTCAACTTCCAGCCGCTCGTCGACGCCCAGAGCCGGCAGGTGGTCTGTGCCGAGGCATTGCTGCGCTGGAACCATCCGACGCTCGGCCCCATCAGCCCTGGCGAATTCATCCCGATCGCCGAAGAATCCGGCCAGATCGGCGCCATTGGCAGCTGGGTTCTGCGCCAGGCCTGCAAGCACGCCGTCAACTGGCCGGACCACATCCGCGTGGCAGTCAATCTGTCCTCACGCCAGTTTCTGAGCCCGGGGCTCTTGCCACTCGTTGAAGGCGCGCTGAAGCAGAACCGCCTGCCCGCTCACCGTCTCGAACTGGAGGTGACGGAAAGTCTGCTGATGGAAACCACGATCGGGGTCGAACAGACCCTTGCCTCCCTTGCAAGGCTCGGGCTTCGCATAGCGCTCGATGACTTCGGCACGGGCTTCTCATCCTTGAGCTACCTGCGCCAGTATCGCTTTGACAAATTGAAGATCGACCAGTCGTTCATATCCGACCTTGAGACCAATGCCGACAGCCGCGCCATCGTCGACTCCGTCATTCGCCTGGCGCGCGATCTGCGCATGAGCGTCGCCGCAGAAGGGGTCGAAACCCGGGGTCAGTTCGACCTGCTTCGGCAAATGAGCTGCGGCGAGATCCAGGGCTTCCTCGCCGGCCGACCGATGCCGGTCGACCAGTTCGAGGAATATCTGAGGCAGAACAGCACCTCGGTCGAGAGGCTCTACGCCTGAGCTATTCCAGCGGGACCGCCACGAGACGGAGATTGCCGTCCTTGTCGGCGATCATCAGATAGCCGCTGCGACGCCCCTCGCCTTTGATGTTGGTGAGCTTTTCCGCAACCTGCTGCGGCGTCTTCATGAATTCCTGGGCGACCTCCACGATCACCTCGCCGACCTTCAGCCCCTTGCCTTCGGCCTTGGAGCCGGGAAGCACACGGGTGATGAGAACGCCTTCGACACCTTCGGCAATCGAGAAGCTCAGACGGTTCGCATCGGTAAGTGCCGTCAACTCCACACCGATCAAGCCTTCCGTCACGGGCGCGCTCTGCTGTGCCTGATCGGGCGCAGCCGGAGGCTCGCCCTGCTCGTTTCCGTCAGGGGCCTCCTCGCCGGCCGGAGGCTCTGCAGGCGCCTGTTGATCGCCATCGGGTGTCGTGCCCTCCTCATTGGACTCGACGGTAGTTTCGGGATCCGTCTCGTTGCTTGCGACCTCGTCATCATCAAGACGCCCAAGGGTCACCTTCACCGACTGCTCCTGCCCGTCCCGCAGAATCACAACGTCGAGCGGTTCACCGATCGGACTTTCGGCAACGATACGGGTCAGGTCGCGTGTTTCGGAAATCGCCCGTCCATTGAAGGTGGTGATGATGTCACCGACCTTGATCGGCCCGTTGGCGACAGGGCCACCCTCGACGATGCCGCTGATCAGCGCGCCGCGGGCTCGGTCGATGTTCAGGCTCTGCGCCACCTCGTCGGAAACCGGCTGGATGCGAACGCCGAGCCAGCCACGACGCGTTTCGCCGAACTCGATCAATTGATTGACGATGTTTTCAGCCAATTCCGTCGGCACGGCAAAGCCGATGCCGATCGAGCCGCCGCTCGGCGATATAATCGCGGTATTGATGCCGATGACCTCGCCGTTCATGTTGAACAACGGTCCACCGGAATTCCCCTTGTTGATCGCCGCATCCGTCTGGATGAAGTTGTCATAGGGGCCGGCATTGATGTTGCGGCCGCTTGCCGAGATGATGCCGACGGTCACCGAGCCCCCGAGGCCGAACGGATTGCCGATGGCCATGACCCAGTCGCCGATTCGCATTGTCTTGGAATTGCCAAACTTCACCGATGTCAGCGGCTGCGGCGGCTCGACCTTGAGAACGGAAAGGTCGGTCTTCGTGTCGGTGCCGACCAGCGTCGCCTTGAGCTTCGAACCGTCGGAGAAAATGACCTCGATGTCATCGGCGTTTTCGATCACGTGATTGTTGGTGACGATGAAACCAGTCGGGTCGATCACAAAGCCGGACCCCAGTGAATTCACCTTGTTGTTGGTCCCGCCACCTTCGCGATTCCGATAGAAATCCTCGAACAATTCCTGAAAGGGCGAGCCCTCCGGAACCTGCGGAAGCGGACCATCGCCCTCGTCGGCAACGCTTTGCGACGTCGAGATATTGACAACGGCGCCGAGCAGGCCGCCTGCGAGATCGGCAACGGATTGAGGCCCTTGCTGGGCGACCACCGGGTTCGGTTCACTCACGGTCCCGACGATCAGGGCCGTCCCCGTGAGAAGCGCCGAAAGAATCATTCGCGACGCGCGGGCAGGTTTCATCATCGGCTTCCTCACTGGCTTGTCTGGGGTCGTAGTGAACATAAGGCGGAATGGGCTGAGGGAAAATCACAATTGCCGGAAGAGATCTAACCTCGACTTGCGACCAGATCTTGTCAGCCGCGCACCCACCACGCGATTGCCACGCCCGTGGTAATCGCGGTGAGGCCGAGCAGACGCAGCTGATCCTCCGGGATCTGCGGCAGGAGCCGGGCCATGCGCACAAGAAAACGAGGGGCCAGCGCATAGGCCAGCCCCTCGATGATCATGAATATGGCGATCCCTGCGAGCAGGTCGTCCATGGTGTCAGTTGCCGGCAGGCGCCGGCGGCGTAGCCGGTTGCGGGGCAACCGCTGGTGCGGGTGTCGGTGTCGCCGAGTTGCCCGTGCCTGCTCCGCTGTTGAAGAAGCGGAAGAAGTCACTGTCGGGCGACAGCACCATCGTCGTGCCCTGGTTGCTCATGGATGCAACATAGGCGCGCATCGAGCGATAGAATTCGAAGAAGCTCGGATCCCGCTGGAACGCATCAGCGAAGATGTTGTTTCGCTGGGCATCGCCCTCACCGCGCAGGATTTCCGAATCGCGCTGCGCTTCGGCCTGGAGTTCGACGACCTGACGGTCGGCGATAGCCCGGCGACGCTGGCTTTCTTCGTTACCGCGGGCGCGGATGAATTCTGCTTCGGCCAAACGCTCAGCCTTCATCCGCTCGAAGGTCTGCTGCGAGACTTCCTGCGTCAGGTCGGTACGACGAATGCGAACGTCAGTGACCTGCAGACCGAGGCTTTCAGCCGCCGCCTGGAGATCGTTGCGAACGTCGGACATCATCGAACCACGCTCTTCGGAAAGCGCCGCATCGAAGTTCCGCAAACCGTAGACGCGGCGGAGCGCTGCATCGAGACGGGTGCGAAGACGCGATTCGGCAGCTTCGCGGTCCGCCGACACCGTTTCACGGAAACGGCGGGCATCGCTGATGCGATAGACGGCAAATGCATCGACTTCATAAAACGCACCGCCACGGACCTGAACACGGATGTCAGGCAGATCGAAGCGAAGCGCGCGATCCTCGACATACTGGACACGATCAGCATCGATGAAGGCAAAGGGCAGCTTGAAATAGATGCCCGGCTCGCTCTTCACGTCCTGGATCTGACCGAAGCGCAGAACGATCGCCTGTTCACGCTCGTTGACCACGAAGATCGACGAGTAGACGAAGAACAATGCGACGCCGAGGGCGATGAGGAAATAGGGAAGACGGTTCTGCATGTCAGTTCCCTCCCGTCGTAGACTGGCCGGTCGTTTGGTTGCCCGGCTGGCGCATGAGTTCATTGAGCGGCAGGTAAGGTACGACACCCTGTTGATCGCCCATGATCACCTTGTTCGAATTGCGCAGGACGTTCTCCATGGTCTCCAGGTAGATACGCTGGCGCGTCACATCAGGCGCCTTCACATATTCGTCGTAGATCGAAATGAAGCGCTGCGCCTCACCCTCTGCTTCCTTGACGACCTGATCCTTGTAGGCGGCTGCCTCTTCGCGGATCTGTGCTGCCTGGCCTCGGGCCTGACCGAGACGCTGGTTGGCGTACTGGTTGGCTTCTTCGACGAAACGATCTTCATCCTGCTGGGCACGCTGCACTTCTTCGAAGGCTTCGGCCACTTCACGCGGCGGTGCCGCATCTTCGATCGGAACCGCGTTGATCGCGATGCCGGCGCCATAGGTGTCCATGGTACCCTGGATGATGTCGCGAACCTGCGTCGAGATCTCTTCGCGGTTGTCGCGGAAGACGTCCTGGGCAGGACGACGACCGACCACCTCACGCATGGCGCTTTCGGACACCTGCTGCAGTGTCTGCGTCGGATCTTCGAGGTTGAACAGATAGGACTGCGGATCCGACACGGTGTAGAGCACCGAGAACTGGACGCTTACGATGTTCTGATCGCCGCTGAGCATCAGGCCGGCGCCGGGATTGTTCGATGTCGGGCGGCTGCCGACGTTCTGCTGCTGTTCGGTGACCTTGACGATCTCGACCGCTTCGATCGGCCAGAGATGGAAATGCAGGCCCGGCATCGCAATTTCTTCCTTCGGCTTACCGAAGCGAAGTTCCACGCCGCGCTCGTCCGGCTGAACCGTATAGACGGCCTGCATCGCCCAGAAGGCGACCAGCACGATACCGACGATCACAAATGCACCGCCGTTGAACCCGCCGGGCACGATGTTTTTCAGTCGATCCTGACCTCGGCGGATCAGATCCTCCAGATCCGGGGGCTGGTTGCCGCCACCGCCGCCACCGCCGTTTCCACGCGGCCGGTTTGGCCCCTGCCCCCAGGGGCCCTGATTGTTACCGCCGCCACCGCCGCCGCCCCAAGGACCGCCGCTGCCGCCGTTTTGATTGCTCCAGGGCATCAATACCTCTTTGCTGTAAAAGCTCCCAAGTCCCCCGCCCGCTGATCGATCGACCGACATGCATGAGGTTCCAGAGGGTTATAGGTATCGAAGCCCCCGCTTTCAACGCGAGGGGCCCAACTTCTTCTTCGGAAAGGGCAAATTTTGCGTTATCGGGCATCCCTGCGACGGTATATCGCGTAGCGCGTGGGGTAATTGTCCTTCTCGCCGGGCGGAACGTCGATTTCCTCGACACATTCGAACGTCGCAGGATCGATCGTCGGGAATGAGGTATCTCCGTCGACGACCGTCTCGACATGGGTCACATGCAGGAGATCGGAAAACCCCAGTGCCTGGCGGTAAATCTCGCCACCACCAACGACACACACCTCGTCCACACCGAGCTCGGCCGCAATTGCCCTGCCCCGTTCAAGGGCTTCGTCCAGGCTCGTCACGGTTTCAACGCCGGGCATGTCGAAGGCCTGACTGCGGCTGACGATAATATGCGGCCGCCCTGGCAGCGGCTTCGACCCGACCGATTCGAAGGTCTTGCGTCCCATCACCAGCGGCTTGCCCATGCTGAGCGCCTTGAAGCGCTTCAGATCCGTCGAGAGCTTCCACGGCATGTCGCCGTCGCGGCCGATGATCCCGTTCTGCGACACGGCAACGATGATGACGGTCTTGATGTCAGCCATGTCCAACCTGTTTCACCACACCGTCAGACGGCGATAGGCGCCTTGATGCTTGCATCGGCCTCGTAGCCGATCAAGTTGAAGTCGTCATACGCGAAGGAAAACAGGTCCTTGACGTCGGGATTGAGCTTCATGACCGGCAGCGCCTTCGGCGTGCGCGTCAGCTGCAGCTTCGCCTGATCGAAATGATTGGCATAGAGATGGGCGTCGCCCAGCGTATGGACAAAGTCTCCCGGCTCCAGACCGGTCACCTGCGCAATCATCAGGGTCAGCAGCGCGTAAGACGCGATGTTGAAGGGCACGCCGAGGAAGATGTCGGCCGAGCGCTGGTACAGCTGGCAGGAAAGGCGGCCATCGGCCACGTAGAACTGGAAGAGGCAGTGACACGGCGGCAATGCCATCTCGTCGACCAGCGCCGGGTTCCAGGCCGTGACGATGTGGCGTCGTGAGTTCGGGTTGGTCTTGATGCTCTCGACGAGCTTGGCCATCTGGTCGATATGCCCGCCATCATAATCGGGCCAGGAGCGCCACTGGGCACCATAGACAGGACCGAGATCGCCATTCTCGTCGGCCCACTCGTCCCAGATGCTGACGCCGTTTTCCTTGAGGTAGCCGATATTCGTATCGCCCTTCAGGAACCACAGCAGCTCGTGAATGATCGACTTCAGGTGCAGGCGCTTCGTCGTGATGACTGGAAAACCTTCCGCCAGATCAAAGCGCATCTGGTAACCGAACACGGAGCGGGTGCCGGTTCCCGTGCGGTCACCGCGATCGCTGCCGGTCTCCAGAACGTGGCGCAGAAGGTCGTGATACTGGTGCATGGGTCCATTCATCGAGTCGTTGACGATGTCATCTTATCGCTGCCGGAGCCCCGAACCAATGCGGTTTCATGGGTTTTCCCCGTCCGCGCGGCATAATCCGCGTTCCGGTCCGTTCGCCCTCTTTTCATCGGGATCGGAAACACCTATATCACCTTTGCTGGGGCTTGCTCCGGCTATGGCAATAAACGGTCGGTGTAATAAACCTATTGGACCCGGGGGCGGTACCCGGCGCCTCCACCAAAAACCGGTCGGATCTGATATCTCTTCAGACCGGCTTTTGATGGGGGCGAAATAGGATCGACAAGGGCGTAAAGATCGAACTTTTGCTCGGCATGATACCGCCGTTATCGGGTCACAAGTGTAGTTGCAAACGACAACAACGCTAAGGGTTACGCTCTCGCTGCCTAATGGCGGTGCGGGAAACCCGCTCTAAGTCCTTAGGGTTAGCCCCTTAAGGCGGGGTCCGAAGGCACCTGGCAACAGAAGCCTTCACCTACCTCCTACGCACAAATAACCCTCAGTCTTTCCCCATGACTTTGCTTCGGATTTCGCTGCTACCAGCAGGCAGAGATTTGATGTACATTGCGCGAACCAGTTTCACGCGCCGGGGCTTTTCCGCGCCGCCGCGTCGTGGCATAAGCCGCTGAAAATCGGCATGATAACGAAAGCAGGGATCTGATGGGGCACGACCATATTCGCTACGACATTCTGGCCCAGGACGCACTCCGTGGCGTCATCCGCAAGGTCTTGGCCGAGGTTGCCGCGACGGGGCGCCTGCCGGGTGACCATCACTTCTTCATCACCTTCCTGACCGGCGCGCCGGGCGTGCGGATCTCGCAGCATCTGAAGGCGAAATATGCCGAGCAGATGACGATCGTTGTCCAGCACCAGTTCTGGGACCTGAAGGTAACCGACAGCCTCTTCGAGATCGGCCTCTCTTTCTCCGATACACCGGAAAAGCTCGTGGTGCCCTTCAACGCCATCCGTGGATTCTACGACCCCTCCGTGAACTTCGAACTCGAATTCGACGTGCCGCTGGCGGACGAGGAGGAAGGCGAGGCCGAGATCACCGCCTACCCGCTGGAAGCCGTCGCCAAGACGGAAGAGACGGAAGCCGGAAAGACGGAAGAAAAGAAGGAAGGCTCCGTCGTTTCGCTCGACGCTTTCCGCAAGAAGCAGTGAAGACATGACGAACGGCCGGGCCCCTGCCCGGCCTTTTCCGTGGAGTTGAGACCATGGCCGACATCGTCAATCTCCGTCAGTTCCGCAAGGCGAAAGCCCGCGACGAGCGCGAGAGCGTGGCCGAACAGAACCGCATAAGCCATGGCAGAACCAAAGCGGAAAAATCGCTGACCAAGGCACGCAACGACAAGGCAGCCCGGCAGCACGAACAGGGGCGGATCGAGAAGCCCGAGCAGGATTGATCCGAAAAGATGCCTGGGCGCATCGGGACGGCCATACCTCGAACATCCAGACGGTGACCGCCATGATCCGCAAACGCTCGATCACCCTGCACGGACACCGCACCAGTTTTTCGGTCGAAGATCCCTTCCTCGACGAGTTGAAGACCATCGCCAGGAAACGCGGTTTGAGCTTTGCTGCCCTGATCGCCGAAATCGACGAAAGCCGGCCGCTCAACTCGAACCTCTCTTCTGCCCTCCGCCTGTTCGTGTTGCGAGAGTTCAAGCAGGCGGTTGAGGAGGCGGAGGAGAAGGTCTTGGAACGACCGGCAGAGGCGAACTTCCAACGCAATCCGGTCAGTTGACCCCAGGCAGTCCCTCGAACCGCATCTCTGGCAAGGGCTGACGGATCACGCGCTCTTCCGGTGCCACCGGGAGAACTGGCGCAACGGGCACCGTGTCCGTCGTCAGGGGCTCCACCGGTGTGGCCGCCGGCGCCTCAGGTTGAGCAGCTGCTTCGGCCTCTTGCGCAGCCTGTGCTTCCGCTTCCGCCTTGAGCCGCGCTTCCTCCTCCAGCCGCAGGCGTTCCGCTTCTGCCCGCGCCCGCTCTTCGGCACGCGACCGCGCAAGTGCCGCCTCACGCCTCAGCCTCTGTTTTTCGAGAACGCTTGCCTGCAGCGCCTCAACCCTCCGCCGCTCGGCCTCGAAGGCGCGCAGAGAGACAAAATTGGTAAGTTCCGTAACGTCAAGTGACTGACTGAGCGAGAGCGCGTCACCCTGGAAGAGAAGCCGGAAATTCGGCTCTCCCCCCTCCATGGCGGCCTCTCCGGCGTTCAGGGCGACACTGATTTCCCCGTCGAGCAGGCCGGATCGCAGATCGAGCCTGAGCGCACCGCCGAGCTTGGCCGCATCCGCCTGGTGGCTCGCCGCCTGAATGCGCAGCGTACCGTCTGACAAGGCAAAGGGCAGGACCAATCCCCTCAGTTCCGTTCGGCCATCCTCGATCAGACGATCGGTGATATCCCGAACCTTGTCCTCACTGATCTCCGTTCCCAAAGCATCCACCTCGGCAATCAGTGCCGGCATGATGTCGAGCTGCAGCCGGTCGAGCGTGAGGCTGTTGAACCGCGCCTCGCCAGAGCCACTGGCCGTACCGATCAACTCAGCCGGCGTCTTGCCGGCGCCTTCGGCAACCAGCGTCACATCCATGCGCCCGGCGGGCGTTTCGGCCTCGGTCATTCCGCGCCCGATGCGAAGTGAATTGACCGTTCTCAGCACATCGCCCCCCACGAGATCGAGGCG
This sequence comes from Rhizobium sp. R86522, assembly GCF_042466255.1. NCBI lineage: Bacteria > Pseudomonadati > Pseudomonadota > Alphaproteobacteria > Hyphomicrobiales > Rhizobiaceae > Rhizobium > Rhizobium sp. R86522. Next base: position 1,225,967 of record NZ_JAXHBX010000001.1, on the reverse strand, counting down.
GGCTTGCAGGAAGCCGTTTCCGTCGGTGTTGGCCACCGAGAACCGACCCTTGGCCTTGCCGCCTAGCCAGTCACCAGCGATGTCATCGAAGCTTAGTTCACCGGCCTTGTTGCGCAGCGTTCCGGACACATCCGTCATGGCCTCTTCCGCACCGGGCCAGAATTGCTTGACGGTCAGGCCGAGATCGAGATCGAAGGGCAAGCTGACGACGCCAAGAGCCGCCTCCGACAAGGCGCCATCAACCGGATCCGTGAGCGGGCCGATCATGGTCGCCGCAAGCCAGTCGAGATCGAGTTGATCGAGGCTCACAGTGCCGGCAATCGAGGGAACGGATCCCGTCAGGTTCACCTGTCCCTCAGCCTCGACCGTTTGTCCACCGATCGTGCCCGTCATGCGTTCGATCGCAAGCTGATCATCGCCAAACGAGAATTGCGTCTCTCCTTTGAGCGGCAGACCGGTTGCCGCGTCGGGAAGGCTGAGACCAAGCGCCATAAGATAGGGGCCGATGTCCTGGCTATCAAGCGACACATCCCATTTGCCATCCAGCATGCCAGGCGTGCCCATAGCCGTCAGCTGCGCCGTTGCCTCGAGCGTGGTGACAGGCCCGGCAAAACTGACGACGGCATCGGCATTGCCTTCACCTGCGGCATTCACCGTCAAGGTCAAGACACCACCTTCACCGGTGGTCCATGGCAGCGGATCAAAACCTGCCTGCCCGAGCAGGACCTGTGCCTCTTCGTTCTCCAGCCGGATTTCTACACTGCGTTGCCCGCCGCCCAAAAACGCAGAGATCTCGTCAGCCTCGGCTGTCGCGGCAAGCGCTGTCTGGTTGACGCGGCCAGTCAGGCCGAGCGTCACGGCACCCGCCTCCGTCACCTGCAACCTGCCCTTGACGTCAGTGTCGGCATACCATTGCGCGCTCTGGGCCAAGCGATCGACGAGAGCGTTGGCCGGCAGGCGTTCCCGCAGCAGTGCAAGGAACGGGCCTGGGTCGTCAGAGACGAAACCGATCTCCGCTTCACCTACTGGAGTAGTCTCTGTCTCTCTCAGCGCACCGCTCACCCGGATCGCGCTGCCCGCAACGCTACCCAGATTGAACCGCTCGATCGAAAGCTGCCCCGCCTCGTATGTGGCGATCGCTTCGACATCTTCCGCGCTGACACCGAACGCGCGCAGGGTGCCGAGCTTCAGACGGGTCGCGACCCGTTCGGCGAGCAGCCGCTGTTCGGCATCCTCGCCAACGACCAGGGCGACGATCGCCCGAGCCGCATCGAGATCAAGACCGTCTCCCGTCAGATCGATGGAGAGGCTCGCCGCTTGACCGATGGGCGATTCTCGCTCGATCCTTCCCTTCAGAGGCTCCGCGCCGATCGCAAGCTCCAGGTTTTCGAACCGTTGCAGTTCGGGCGTCAGATTGACCGAGGCCGAAAATCCGGCCGAGGAAAGGCCTCGGATCGACGGATCGACGCGCCCCGCAATCCAAGTGGCGAGGCCTGACGGCTGGGTCGATGCGATCAGGAGATTACCTTCGAAAGATGGCGTGCCGATGAGCGTCAGCCGGCCGCTCGCCTCGACCTGAGTGCGGCCCGGCAAAAGGCCGACGGCCTTTTCCACGGCCCAGCCGTTGCCTGCGGGGCGGACGTCGAGCTGCAGGTCGCGAAACACGGTATCGCCCGCGACAATCGCCGGCAGGCGCAGCGTGGCACGGCCAGGAACCTTGGGGATCGGGATCTCTGCAGCGCTGGCGAGCAAGAGCGCCAGGCGCTGCTGGACGGACACGCTGCCATTGCGCGAGGTCTTGGCCCGGCTACCATCGGCCGCCAGCCTGTTGACGTCGACCTGCTGGCCCTCGGCCGTCAGCAGGAACTCCGGATTGGCACCGGTGTCGAGCTTGGCTTCGCCCGAGATCACATAAGGGTCGACGACCTCGCCGAGTTCAAGGCGGTAGCTCGGAACCGTGATGCTGTCATTGGCAAGCTTGAACTCGCCCCGCATCCGCGGTGCAGGCACAGGTGTCTGCCCCGGCTCCAGGGCCTCGGCCGGTGTCGCGACTTTCCAGGTGGACGAGAAGCTTCCGGCATACTGCGGCTTGCCCTCTTCCAGCGCCAGTTCGCCTTCGAGCATCAGGTCGAAGGGACGCGCTTCAGGTTCGATCCGCAGGCGAAGCGGCAGGGCAACGCCTGAGACTTCCGAGGTCGTCAGGCCGAACTGCGCCGCTTCTCCGTCCAATACGGCCCTGCCCTCGACCGACCAGGGGCCCGCAAGCGTTCGCGCCGAAAGAGCAGCGTCCAACTCGGTGAGCATGCGATTTCGCCCCGACTGCTCATCGATGAACTCGACACTACCGCCGGTGACGGAGACCTTCTCCAGAACGACCGTGCGCGCCGGAATGCTGGGTCTGCTGCCGCGCAACCAGTCAAGCGTCCCATCAGGCAAAAGCCGGATACGCGCCTTCGGCTCCTCGATGCGCATGTCGAAGATGCGCGCCTCGCCAGACAGGAACGGCGCGAGTTCCGCATCGAGCGAGAAGCGGGCGATCCTGACGAGCGGCGTACCGTCCACGTCGGTCCCGACAGTGACATCCTCCATGGTGACGGACGGGAACGGTAAGAGCCGTGCCGAAACCTCACCATTGACCACGACCTTCTTGCCGAGCAACTGGCTCGCCTGATCCTCGAAGTCACGGCGGAAATTGGTCCAGTCGACGAACAGCGGCGCAAGCAGCGCTGCAAAAAGCGCAACCACGAGCAGGCCGCCAAGCGTTACCAGTATGCGTCCGAGCACCGAATGCCACTCCCTTGATTACGGCCCGAAGGTAACGCAATTCACCGCAGGGGCAACCCGCAAGCTCTTGCAGTCACAGCCGAAAGATCTTGCCGGGATTGAAGATATTGTCAGGATCGAGCCCAGCCTTGACGGCGCGCATCGCCGGCAGTGCGGAGGCCAGTTCCTGCTCCAGATAGCTGATCTTGCCCTGTCCGACCCCATGTTCGCCGGTGCAGGTGCCTTCCATGGCAAGTGCCCGCCCGTTCAGCCGCTCCAGAAAGGCTTCGGCCTTCTCGACATCAGCGGCGTCCTTGTCGTTGAACAACAGCAGGACGTGGAAATTGCCATCTCCGGCATGACCGACAATCGGGGCCAGAAAGCCATGTTCGCGAATATCAGCCTGCGTCGCGGCCACGCATTCCGCGAGACGCGAAATCGGCACGCAAACATCCGTCGACAGGGCCGAAAGTTCCGGCGCCAGTGCCCGGCTTGCCCAATAGGCATTGTGGCGCGCCTTCCAAAGCTGGTTCCGCTCTTCCGCATTGGCGGTATAGGCAAATTCTCCACCGCCGAACTCGGCCGCGATCTCGCCGAACTGTTCTGCCTGGAGCGCCACGGTCTCTTCCGTGCCATGGAACTCGACGAACAAGGTCGGACGCTCGGCATAGGAAAGCTTCGAATAAGCGTTGCAGGCGCGGATCTGCATCTCGTCCAGGAGTTCGATGCGCGCCACGGGGATGCCCATCTGGATCGTCATGATCACGGCATTGCATGCGTCTTCGAGCGTCGGGAAAGCCACGACACCGCCGCTGATCTTCGCCGGAATGCCTTGGAGCCTGAGCGTAACCGAGGTGATCACCCCGAGCGTGCCTTCCGAACCGACGAACAGCCGGGTCAGATCATAGCCGGCCGACGACTTGCGGGCCCGCTGCGCGGTGCGGATCTCCTCACCATCGGCCGTCACCACCGTCAGCGCCAGCACATTGTCCTTCATCGTGCCATAACGCACCGCATTGGTACCGGATGCACGCGTTGCAGCCATGCCGCCGAGCGACGCATTCGCGCCCGGATCGATGGGGAAGAAGAGACCGGTGTCGCGCAGATAGGTGTTGAGATCCTCACGCGTCACGCCCGGCTCGACCGTGCAGTCCAGATCTTCGGCATTGACCGCGATGATCCGGTTCATGCGGCTGAAATCGATCGATATGCCGCCGCAAGGTGCGTTCACCTGCCCCTCCAGAGAGGAGCCCGTGCCGAAGGGCACGACCGGCACGCGATGCGTGGCGCAGATCCGCACGACCTCTCGAACATCCTCGCTGCTTTCGGCGAAGACGACCCCATCCGGTCGTTGTGACGGCAGATAGGTGGTGGTGTGGCTGTGCTGGTCGCGAAACGACTGACCTGTCTGGAAGCGCTCCCCGAAACGCTGCTTGAGGAGCGGCAAGGCCAGAGCGATGCCTTCTTCATTGCGTTTGCCGTCGATCACATCCTTGCGGGCCATCCGCGACCTCCCGAATAATAGCCTTGGGACGCACCGGGAAATTGGTGCGTCCCTGCTATGGGATAGGGCTCGGAGATTGTCCAGTCGTCAGACAGCCGCACAGGCAAGCTATTCCTGTTACTCGGCCGCAACCCTCGGCGGCGCGCCGCGATCATTGGCGATCTTCAGCGTGGCATCCTCGAGTTCCGTCTTCAGGCGCGCCTCTTCCTGGGCATGCGGCTTGGAGAAGCGGGCAAGCAGGAGATAGGCGACCGGCGTGATGTAGAGCGTCACGAGGGTCGCAAAGCCGAGACCGCCGACGATCACCCAACCGAGCGCGATGCGCGCCTCCGCACCGGCGCCCTGCGCCAGCACCAGCGGCACGCCACCGAGCACGGTTGCGATCATCGTCATCATCACGGGACGAAGACGGATGGTGCAGGCCGTTTCGATCGCCTCGCGAACGGATAGCCCCCTGTCACGCAACTGGTTGGCAAATTCGACGATCAGGATGCCGTTTTTCGCCATGACGCCAACGAGTAGCACAAGGCCGATCTGACTATAGACGTTCAGCGTCGAGCCAGTGACAACAAGCGCAAAGACGGCACAGGCAAGCCCGAGCGGCACCGTCGCCATGATGATCAGCGAAGACACAACGCTTTCGAACTGCGCGGCGAGCACCAGGAAAATGATCGCGATCGCGAAGCCGAAGGTCAGCGCCATGCCATAGCTGTTCTCCTCCAGCGTCGCCGCTTCGGACAGCGGGATCAGGCGCGAGCCTGGCGGCAGCAATGGCTGCGCAATCTGTGTCACCATCTCGACAGCATCTCCGAGCGCAACGCCGTCGCCAAGGCCTGCCGAGAAGGACACCGAGGCGAGCTGCTGATCTCGGTTCAGCGTCGGCGAGACGGCATTTTCCTCGAGCGAGGCAATAGTCGACATCGGTACGACGCGGCCGTCGGATGTAGTGAGGAAGATGTTTTCCAGATCCGTCGGGTCATTGATCGGCTGCGTGCTCGACACAAGGCGAACCGGGATCGAATTACCATCGACAAAGACATCGGTGACCGAACGTCCCTCGAGCAGCGCCTGCAACGACGTGCCGATGGCGCCGATATCTATGCCGAGATCGGAGGCCCGTTCGCGGTCGATCGTCACCGAGATCTGTGCCTGGGTCGGCTCATTGTCGAGACGCGGTGTCTGGAATTCCGGACGGTCACGCAATTGCTCGACGATCTGCAGTGCCGATGCCGTCAGCGTTTCATGGTTCGAACCAACGACCGCCATCTGCAGGCCGCTGCCGGCACCACGGATTCTGAGGCTGTTGGTCTGGAACACATTGCCACGCAGCGCGGGCACCAGAGCGGCGGCGGCGTTGACGTCCTGAACGATCTGGTTCTGACTGCGTTCACGCTCCGACCAGGGTGCCAGCGTCATCACCATGAAGGCGCTGTTGGATGAGCCCTGACCGGAGATCGAGAATATGCTGACAATCTCCCCGCTGTCACGGAGCGGCTTCAGGTTCTCCTCCATCCGCTGCACCTGATCACGCGTATAGGCAAGGCTCGACCCCTGCGGGGTGGAAAGCCGCATCAGCACAACCGAGCGGTCTTCGCGGGGCGTGATCTCGCTCTGGATTGACGTAAACGCGAGATAGGCGGCGCCGGAGAACACCGCAGCAACGACGCAGACGATCAACGGATTTGAAAGGCAGGCCCGAAGCGTTCGGCCATAGAAGCCGGCAAAGCGCTTGCCGAACGCACCGAGCAATCCCCGGTCGTCATCGGCTTCCCGTTTGAGCATGCGCGATGCCATCATCGGACACAAGGTAAGCGCCGTCACCGACGAGAGCAGAACCGCAAAGGCCAGCACGAAGCCGAATTCGCGGAAGAGACCACCGAGCTGGCCCGGCAGGAAGGACAAAGGCACGAAGACTGCGGCGAGTGTGGCCGTGGTCGCAAGGACCGCAAAGAAAACTTCCTGTGTTCCGAGCACTGCAGCCGCGCGCGGCCCCATGCCCTCAGCCCGGCGGCGGACGATGTTTTCGAGAACGACGATCGCGTCGTCCACGACGAGGCCGGTCGCGAGAACGATTGCGAGCAGTGTGAGAATGTTGATCGAGAAGCCGACCATATAGATCGCAGCCAGCGTGCCGATCAGAGCGACGGGCATGGTGAGCGCCGGGATCAACGTCGCGCGCCAGTCGCGCAGGAACAGAAAGAGGACCACAAGCACGATTACGGCGGAGAGCCCGAGCGCGATCTCAACCTCGTGCAGAGCGCCCTGAATGAAGACCGCATCGTCGCTGGTGACGATAACCCGCGTACCCTCCGGCAGGGCGCTCGCCATGCCCTCGACGGCACCATGGACGCCGGCGGAGATGTTCAGCGTGTTGGACTGCGCCTGACGGATAATGCCGAGACCGACACCCTGCACACCATTGGAACGCAGCGAGGTCGAACCATCGTCAGGCCCAAGCGTCACTGTCGCCACGTCGCGCAAGCGCACGCGCTCACCGATCAAGACATTTTCGAAATCGTCGACCGTGGCGAGGCTGGCGGTCGCCCGCACAACAATGTCCTGCGTCTGTGATTCGAGCGAACCGGCGGGAACGTCGAGCGAGGAATTCTGCAATGCGGATGCAAGGCTGGCCACACTCAAGCCACGGCTGGCGAGTGCCGCCTGATTGACGTCAATGCGGAAAACCTTTTCCTGATCACCATAGATCTGGACGTCGGCGACGCCCTCGACGGCGGCCAGCCGGTCCGAGATCTCGTTGTCCACCAGCAGCGTCAGGTCTTCCATCGAGAGCGTGGTGGAGGTCACGGCAAGCCGCATGATCGGCTGCGAATCAGCGTCCGCCTTGACGATGCGCGGTTCGTCCGTGTCGTCGGGCAACTGGTTGCGCACCCGACCGAGCGCATCGCGCACGTCGTTTGCGGCGACTGCCAAGTCGACATTGTCGCTGAACTCCAGCGTCGTACGGCTCTCGCCGAACTGGGAGCGCGACGACATGGATTTGAGGCCGCTGACCCGGGCGACTGCGCCCTCGATGATGCGCGTCACCTCCTGGTCCATGGTCTGCGCGGAAGCACCATCATAGTCCGTGCTGACCGTGATGACAGGCTGGTCGACGTCAGGCAATTCGCGGATTTCGATGCCGGCAAGGGCAGCCAGACCTGCAACGACAAGCAGTGTATTCAGCACCGCCGCCAGAACCGGGCGGCGCACGAAAAGGGCGGTAAAGCTGCGCCCGGACTGTTCGGAACCGTTCTCACTCGCGCTCATCGAACAGCAACCTCCTCGGCATCGGCGCGGGTTTCGCCGGCAATTTCGACGGTCCCACCCTCACGCACACGCTGGAGCCCTTCGACGGCGACCACGTCGCCTTCCTTGAGCGGTGCTTCGACGAGGATTTGGTCAGAATTGCGCTGCACGATCGTCACGCGCGTCTTCACGGACTTGTTGTCGACAATTTGCCAGACGAAGGAGCCCTCACCGTCCCATTGCACCGCGAGCGGGTTTACGGCCGCATAGCTGTCACCGGGAAACCGCATCGCAACAGCAAACGACATGCCGGCGCGCAGCACATCGTCGGGATTGTCGATCTTGGCGCGAATGCGGATCGTGCGGCTCGCCTGATCCACGCGGCTATCGACCGCTTCGACCGTGCCTTGGAAAACCTGGCCTGGACGCGAGACGGACTTGGCTTCGACCGGCATACCCGGCCGCACGGCCGCGACGAAACGTTCGGGAGCCCAGAAATCGACCAGCAGCTGGCTGCGATTATCGAGAGAGACGATGGCTGTCGTATTCGTGACATTGTCGCCGACACTGACGCCAACGATACCGATCACACCATCGATCGGCGCCACGATGTCGCGGCGCTTCAGATTGAGTTCGGCCGTGGTCAATTGCAGCTGCGCCTGTTCTTCGGCAATTTGCGCGTCGAGCACGTCGAGCCGCGAGAAGCTCTGGAGATTGCGGTAGGATTCGGCCTTCTCCTTCGCACTGCGAAGCGCAACGGCCGCCTGATCGCGCAGGATGACCTGCTCCTCACGATCGAGCCGGGCGATGAGGTCACCCTTGCTGACCTTCTGGCCGGAAGACACGAGGATCTGGTCGAGGGTTCCGGACGCCTGCGGCATGACAGTCACCGCCTCGATCGCCTCCCCATCGCCGATTGCACTCAGGCGGTCGTTGACGACACCCATGGCGACTGGCTGCGTGGCCACGAGAATGGCCTGATTGCCGCCGCCACGGCGGTTTCCCTGGCCCTGCCCCTGTCCACCGGACTGCGCCTGCTGCCCGCCCTGCCCCTGGCCCCGCTGTCCCTGCCCTTCACCTTCTGCCGTGCCCGACACGAGCGCCACGGCCGAAGCGGGCACCCCCATTGAAACGAGCGCCTGCCCCGCTCCGGGTGAAAAATAGACGAGGGAACAGAGACCGACGAAAAGAACGGCGAAACTGATGGCGAGTTGCTTCCAAACCGGCATGCAAGGCTCCAAAATGTAAAACGGAATGTCAGCGGTTAAGTATCGGGCGCAAACAGTCAGTGGCAATGCCAGAACGTCAAGCTTACTGATTTGTAATCTCGCGTCTTTTCACGCCGCCGTGATCCCGCAACCCCTGCATGCCGGGCGAAACCGTCCGGACGAGAGCTTAGCACATCCCACAGCCTAAAGCCTAAAGCCTAAAGCCTAAAGCCTAAAGCCTGCCGAAATCCGTGAGCAACACGGCGCAAGGAATAAAACCAGAACGCCGTCACTGGCCTTTCCGACCCGAATCACTACATTGAGCCGCATGAGTAACGGTTTCGACGACATTCCCTTCTTCGACGAAGAACCCGCACCGCGCAAGCCTGCCGCGTCCCCTGCCCCCACTTCTGGCGCTCCTGCTGCCGGTGGGCTTGGCATTGCGGCCCGCGCTATGGCTGCCCGTGATCAAGCTCGTGCGCCCGATTATCTCTCCGGCCTGAACCCGGAACAGCGTGAAGCCGTCGAAACCGTCGATGGTCCGGTACTCGTGCTCGCAGGCGCCGGCACCGGCAAGACCCGCGTGCTCACCACCCGCATTGCCCATATCCTGGCAACCGGCAAGGCCTTCCCGAGCCAGATCCTGGCGGTGACCTTCACCAACAAGGCTGCCCGCGAGATGAAGGAGCGTATCGGCCATCTTGTCGGCGGCGCCGTCGAAGGCATGCCCTGGCTCGGCACCTTCCACTCGATCGGCGTCAAGCTCTTGCGCCGCCACGCTGAACTGGTTGACCTACGCTCCGACTTCACCATCCTGGATACCGATGATGTCGTGCGTCTGATCAAGCAGATCATCCAGGCTGAAGGTTTGGACGACAAGCGTTGGCCGGCCAAGCAATTTGCCCAGATGATCGACGGCTGGAAGAACAAGGGTCTCGACCCAAGCCAGATTCCCGAGGGCGACGCCCGCGCCTTCGCCAACGGCAAGGGCCGCGAGCTCTATATCGCCTATCAGAACCGTCTGAAGACCCTGAATGCCTGCGATTTCGGCGACCTGCTCCTGCATCCGATCCGCATGTTCAAGGCGAACCCTGATGTCCTGAAGGAATACCACCAGCGCTTCAAATACGTGCTGGTCGACGAGTATCAGGACACCAACACCGCCCAGTATATGTGGCTCAGGTTGCTCGCCCAGCGGCCGCCGGGCGTGCCGCAGAACGTCTGCTGCGTCGGTGATGACGACCAGTCGATCTATGGCTGGCGCGGCGCCGAAGTCGACAACATCCTCCGCTTCGAGAAGGATTTCCCCGGCGCCAAGGTCATCAAGCTCGAGCGAAACTACCGTTCGACCGAGCATATCCTCGGTGCCGCCGGTTTTCTGATCGCGCACAATGAGGGCCGCCTCGGCAAGACCCTCTTTACTGACCGCGTCGATCCCAACGACGACAAGGTCGTCGTCCATGCCGCCTGGGATTCTGAAGAGGAAGCCCGCGCCGTCGGTGAAGAGATCGAACAGCTGCAGCGTAACCAGCACCCGCTGAACAACATGGCGATCCTGGTCCGCGCCTCCTTCCAGATGCGCGAATTCGAAGATCGCTTCGTCACGCTGGGTCTCAACTACCGCGTCATCGGCGGCCCGCGCTTTTACGAGCGCCTCGAAATCCGCGACGCGATGGCTTATTTTCGGCTTGTCTGCCAGCCGGCCGACGACCTCGCCTTCGAGCGCATCGTCAATACGCCGAAGCGCGGTCTCGGCGACACCACGGTCCGCAATCTGCACGACTATGCCCGCGCCCGCGACATCCCGATGCTCGCGGCAGCGGCCGACATCATCGAAACCGACGAGCTGAAGCCAAAGGCCCGCAAGGCGCTCTTCGACGTCGTCACCGATTTCCGCCGCTGGCAGACCCTGCTCGAAAACACGCCGCATACCGAACTTGCCGAGCAGATCCTCGACGAGAGCGGCTATACGGCCATGTGGCAGAACGACAAGTCGGCGGAAGCGCCGGGACGTCTGGAAAACCTGAAGGAACTCATCCGCTCGATGGAAGCCTTCGAGAGCCTGCGCGGCTTCCTCGAACATGTTTCGCTGGTCATGGATGCCGAGACCAACGAGAACCTCGACGCCGTGTCGATCATGACGCTGCATTCGGCCAAGGGCCTGGAATTCGAGACCGTCTTCTTGCCCGGCTGGGAAGAAGGCTTGTTTCCCCATCAGCGCGCCCTCGACGAAGGCGGACGCTCAGGCCTCGAGGAAGAGCGCCGGCTCGCTTATGTCGGCATCACTCGCGCCAAGCGCCGTTGCCACATCTGGTTTGTCTCGAACCGCCGCATTCACGGCCTCTGGCAATCCACCCTGCCCTCGCGCTTCCTAGAAGAGCTGCCGCCCGCCCATGTCGAGGTCGCCGAAGCCGAGACCTCCTATGGCGGCTATGGCCGCAACCCCTATGGCCAGTCCCGCTTCGACAAGCAGGAGCCCTTCCAGAACAGCTATTCGACGCCAGGCTGGAAGCGCGCCCAAGCCAACAAGACCGACGCCACACGCGACAACTGGGGCAACCGCTCCGGCCATGCGGTTGAGCGCATCGGCTACGGCGAAAGCGGACCACGCGCAAAGACGATCGATGGCGAGCTCGTCGCCAAGTCCACGACATCGGAACCGTCACGCTTTTCCGTGGGCGACCGCGTTTTTCATATGAAGTTCGGCAACGGCAATATTTCGGCCATCGAAGGCAACAAGCTGACCATAGATTTCGACCGCGCCGGCCAGAAGCGCGTGCTCGACGGTTTCGTCGAGAAGGCCTGAGACGACAGGCACTATTGACGCTTTCGTGCGGATTGCGCAGAAGGCAGTCTGTTCGACCCTGTCATTGGAGACAGCTTTGCAAGTCCTTCCGGAAAGCCGCCTGAACCTCGCCGTCTACCTGATCAACATGGACGGCGCGGAAGATCGCATGGAGGTGATGAACCGCGAGACGGCTGCCGCGGGCATCGTCGCGGAGCGTGTCCCGGCGGTGATCGGGCGCAACCTCAACTTCCCGATTCCGGAATTCTCCGAACTCTCCTACAAGCTGCTGCATGGCCGTCGCCTGAAACACGGCGAGGTCGGCTGCTATCTGAGCCATGTCGATTGCGCACGCCGCTTTCTCGCCTCCGACGCGGATCTTTGCCTCATCCTCGAAGACGACGTGACATTCGAGCCGGACTTTCTCGAAACGATCGATGCTGCAGCGAAGAATGCCGACGCCTGGGACATTTTGCGCCTCACCACAGTCAGCAGCGGCCGGAAATTCCCCTATCGCAAGCTGACGGACCGTCGCTCGCTGGCAATTGCCCTCACCCGTGAGAAGGGCTCGGGCGCCTACATGATCAACCGCAAGGCCGCCCGCTGGATTGCGGAGAAACTGGTGCCGATGCGCCTTGCGTATGACATCGCCTTCGATCTCGAATATCTATCAGGTCTGAAGGGCGCCTTCGTCAGCCCATTGGTGGCGAGCCAGGATTCCGATTTCGAATCGCAGATCCAGGGCAATATAAACGCCCACAAGCTGCCGCGCTGGCGTTATCTCACGGTTCTGCCCTACCGGGCCTATCTGGAGCTGAGCCGGGTTCTGGCGCGCGGCGGACTGCTGCTCTGGCAGAAGCTGGTCAACCGGAACGGCTGACGCTGCAAATGCTCACTTGCTGGCGGTAACTTCTTCCGCGGCGAAGGCCAATTGCCAATGACGGCGGCAGAGAGAGGTGTAGGTCTCGTTTCCACCGATCAGCACCTGCGCACCGTCCCGCTGTGCCTTGCCGTCTTCGCCGACGCGAACGACCATGGTCGCCTTGCGGCCGCAATGGCAGATGGAACGGGCCTCGGTGAGTTCGTCGGCAATCGCGAGCAGCGCCTTGGACCCGGGGAAAAGTTCACCGCGGAAATCCGTTCTGAGACCATAGGCCATGACCGGGAGGTCGAGCACATCGACGACCCGCGCAAGCTGCCAGACCTGATCCGTCGTCATGAACTGTGCCTCGTCGATGAAGACGCAGGAGAGCGGTGAAGTCTCGTGATCGGCCTTGATTGCGGCGAAGAGATCTTCTTCCTGACCAAAGGCATCGGCCTCGGCCTTTAACCCGATCCGCGACCCGATGAAGCCCTTGCCCGCGCGATTGTCCAGCGCGCTGATCAGCATCGCCACCCGCATGCCGCGTTCGCGGTAGTTGTACGCAGCCTGCAAAAGAAGCGTCGATTTGCCAGCATTCATGGTGGCATAGATGAAATGAAGTTTGGCCAAGGCTGCGCTGCTCGAACTGGAGTGATGCTGGCGCCGTCATACCGGAGAGATGAGATGGCGGACAAGCACCGGCCAGCGTTGCCAACAGGAAGTATCGCGCCTGACCTCGGGCCACTCAGCCCTGCGCGGCTTCCTCGCGATGCAGCCACATCAGTTCGACCTGGACGGCCGCCTGGAAGTCCATGATTTCGGCCCGCATCTCGTCTTCCGGGCAACCGAGTTCGAGAAGTTCGCTGCCGAGCCGGCGGCATGTCGTCTTCCAGAATTCCGTCGCGGCATAGCCATTCAGGCGGTCGAGTTCGATCGCGGAACGGCGCACCAGATCCCGGCGGCTCGCGAGCGGAAAGAAGGCGATTGTCGTCGGGTTGGACTGGCCGTTCATGGCTTGGCTACTCATGCGAAACATCCTCACGTTACGACATGTGTGTAGAATCACATGGTTAACGTTCCGTTTCGCAGCAAGGCCAGACACGCTGAAGTGTGCCGAAAGTGAACCCGCCCGCGATCGCGAGCGGGTTCAATGCTATTGAACCATGGTCAATCGGGCAGCGTGTAGGCGATGATATAGTCGCCCGGATCCGTGCCCACCGAGCCATGACCACCAGCGACCATCACGACATACTGCTTGCCGTTGTCGAGCGCATAGGTCATCGGGGTCGCCTGGCCACCAGCTGGCAGGCGGATCTCCCAAAGCTGCTCGCCGGTCGTCAGGTCATAGGCACGCAGGTAGTTGTCGACGGCTGCACCGAGGAACACCACGCCGCCCTTGGTGATCATCGGACCACCAATACCGGGCACCCCGACCTTAAAGGGCAGCGGCAGCGGCGTCATGTCGTAAATCGTACCATTGCGCTTCTGATAGGCGATATCGCCCGACCGCAAGTCGACGCCGGCAATGGTGCCCCACGGCGGCGCCTGGCATGGAATGCCGAGCGGCGACAGGAACGGCCCCATGACGACGCCGTAAGGTGCGCCCTCGTTGCGATTCAGTCCCTGCTCGGACCCTGTTGCGCCTTCTTCCTTCGGCGGAATGTCGGAACGCGGAACCAGCTTCGATGTAAAGGCGAGATAGGTCGGCATGCCGAACATCACCTGGCGCTCCGGATCGACGGCGACCGAACCCCAGTTGAAGGTGCCGAAATTGCCGGGATAGACGAGTGTCCCTTCCAGCGAAGGCGGCGTGTACTGACCCTCGTATTTCAGCTGATGAAACTGGATGCGGCACATCATCTGGTCGATGATCGTCAGGCCCCACATGTTGCTTTCAGTGAGTGTCGGCGGACGGAAGGTCAGATCCGAGATCGGTTGGGTCGGCGCTGTGAAGTCTTCGGGGATCGCACCACCCGGTGCAGGGATCTCGCGCACCGGAATGATCGGCTCGCCCGTCCGGCGGTCCAGCACATAGATGTCACCCTGCTTCGTTGGGCCAATCAGCGCGGGTGTCACCGCACCCTCGGCATTCGTCAAATCCAGAAGCACGGGCTGTGCCGGCACGTCCATGTCCCAGAGATCGTGATGCACGGTCTGCCGCACCCAGCGATCCTGTCCGGTATTGACGTCGAGCGCGACGATCGAAGACGAGTATTTCTCGACGCTTTCGCTACGCCCCATACCGAGCTGGTCAGGAACCTGATTGCCCAGCGGGATATAGACGAGGCCGAGTGCTTCATCGACCGAGAAGATCGACCAGCTATTCGGAGAATTCGGCGTGTAGGCCTCGTCGGGGCCGATCGGAGCAGTTTCCGTCGGGTTGCCGCTGTCCCAGTTCCAGACCAGTTCGCCCGTGTTGACATCGAAGGCACGGATCACGCCGGACGGCGACTGCGTCGAGTAGTTATCGTTGACGGCACCCCCAATGATGATCTTGCCAGCAGCGATGACCGGCGGCGACGTCGAGTAGTAGTAACCGGCCGGATTGTAGGGCATGTTCTGCTCGAGACGCAGCGTGCCGCCATTGGCGAAATTCTCGCAGATGGAGCCGGTTCCGGCATCAAGCGCGATCAGACGCGCGTCCGAGGTCGGCAGGTAAACGCGTTCGGCACAAACAGTGCCTTCAACGGCTGTCGGATCGCGGTAGTAGGTGACACCGCGGCAGGTCTGGTGCTGGCGGTCGGGTTCGAGGCCGGCATTCGGATCGAACTTCCACTTTTCCTGCCCAGTCTCGGCATCCACTGCGATCGCCCAATTGTGCGGCGTGCAGAGGTAGAGCGTATCGTCGACCTTGAGCGGAGTGACCTGATAGGTCGTCTCGCCAACATCCTCCGGCAGCTTGACGTCACCCGTCTGATAGGTCCACGCGATCTTCAGATCCTGAACGTTTTCGGTATCGATCTGGGTCAGCGGCGAATAGCGCTGCCCGTAGGGTGTGCGACCATACTGGTGCCAGTCAGCGTCGGGCACGTCACCACCAAGCGCCGGCGCTGCCGCCACCTGTTCGGTCGGAAGCCGACCATCGCGGTCATACGAGTTGGTAAACAGCGAAATGACAGCGACCACCGTCGCAATCAGCACGGGCACGGCGACCGGCAGGAGACCCGCCGCCACACGGCCACGGCGATGGGCCGGCCCCAATTGCCGGCGAACCGCCGGAAGCATCAGCCAGAGGCCGAGAACGACGATCAGTCCACCTCTCGGTCCAAGCTGCCACCAGTCGAGCCCGACTTCGGACAGCGCCCAGACGAGGCTGCCAAGAATGAAAAGGCCGTAAAGCCAGAGAGCCTCGACCCTGCGCAAGACAAGCAGCAAGGCCGTCCCGAGAAAAACAAGGCCGGCGATCAGGAAATAAGGGCTGCCGCCGAGCAGCAAGAGCTGTGCGCCACCGATGCCGAGCACCAGGCCCAGCACGCCGAATATGACAGCGGTGATAGTGAGAAACATACCGGTTCCAATCGTAATGCGAGATGGAAAATTGGCCCTGACCTTTTGAGGTAAAGACAACAATCACCAAGGCCGAACGTGGCAAAAGCGTGATTGTTCCATTTTCTGAAACCTCTCCGGAAACCGTGGAATGCTCTTGATCCCGCCGCTATCGATTGCCATCTTGCGCCGCACAAGAATGGGAGTGCGATCATGACCAAGGCCCTGCTGCTTATCGACATCCAGAACGGTTTTTGCCCGGGCGGCAATCTGCCGGTTGAAGACGGCGACGCAGTCGTGTCCGTGGCAAACCGCCTGATGGCAAACGGCACTTATGATCTGGTCGTTGCCTCGCAGGATTGGCACCCTGCAAACCACGGCAGCTTCGCTTCCCAGCATCCGGGCAAGAAGCCCTTCGACATGGGCGAACTCTCCGGGCAGCCGCAGGTGATGTGGCCGGACCATTGCGTGCAGGGCACGCAGGACGCGGACTTTCACCCCGATCTAGACACAGACCGCATCGATTTCGTCCAGCGCAAGGGCGAGAACCCCGCCGTGGACAGTTATTCCGCCTTCCGCGACAATGACAAAGCCGCACTCACCGGTCTGGCCGACTGGTTGAAGGCGAAGGCTGTGACCGAACTCCACGTCATGGGACTGGCCACAGACTACTGCGTGAAGTTTTCAGCTCTCGATGCCGTGGACATGCTGCCGGGCGTCAAGGTCCGCCTGATCGCCGATGGTTGCCGTGGTATCGATGCGAGGGGCGTGGAGGACGCAATCGAGGCCATGCGCGAGGCGGACGTCGAGATCATCAACAGCAGCCGAATCGGTTTCTGAGGAAGTTTCTGCAAAGGATTCGTGCGATTGCCTTTTTTGACGGCAAGCGCTAGAGCCGAGCCAGTGAGAAGACAGGGAGGACGCCGGTCATGGAAGTCGTCACCACGATCGCCGCTTTGCGACAGAAGCTCGCGCCCCGCCGCCGCGCCGGCCAGACCATCGGCTTCGTGCCGACCATGGGTTATCTGCATCAGGGTCACCTGAGCCTGGTCGGCCGCGCCAAGTCCGAAAACGACGTCACGGTCGTCTCGATCTTCGTCAATCCGCTTCAGTTCGGCAAGAACGAGGATCTGGAGAAGTATCCGCGCGACCTCGCCCGTGACAGCGCCATGCTGGAACAAGCCGGCGTCGACTATCTCTTCGCGCCGGGCGTGGAAGACATGTATCCCGAACCGATGCAGACGGCTGTCGATCTGCCGAAACTCGGCTCGGAGCTCGAAGGCGAGGCTCGTCCGGGCCACTTCGCCGGTGTGGCGACCGTGGTCACCAAGCTCTTCAACATCGTCCAGCCGGATGCCGCCTATTTCGGCGAGAAGGACTACCAGCAGGTCACCATCATCCAGAAGATGGTCGAGGACCTCGCACAACCGGTGCGCGTTGTACCGGTCCCGACTGTGCGCGAATTCGATGGCCTCGCCTGCTCCTCGCGCAACGTCTATCTTTCGCCTGCCGAACGCGCCGCAGCGGTGATCGTGCCGAAGACTCTTGCCGAGGCCGAAAGGCTTCTGCTGACCGGCATTCGCGACGTCGCGACCCTGGAAGCAAAACTCGTCGAGTTTCTGCAGACGGAACCGCTGGCAGAGCCGGAGGTCGTCGCCATCCGCGATCCGCGCACGCTCGAGCGCATCGAGACGGTCAAGGAGACCGCCCTCGTGCTTCTTTACGTGCGCTTCGGCAAGACCAAACTTCTCGATAACCGCATCATCGGCCAAGCGGCCGCCACCGGCATGGAGGCCGCCTGAAAATGAGCACACCACCCCGCCAGAAGCGTTTCACCCCGGCCGACATCACCGCCCTTAAAGGCGTCAGGCCGATCGTGTCGCTGACCGCCTACACGACCCCCATCGCCCGCATCCTCGACCGCCACTGCGACCTGCTGCTCGTCGGAGACAGCCTCGGCATGGTGCTCTACGGCATGGACACGACCGTCGGCGTCACCATGGACATGATGGTCGCCCACGGTCAGGCCGTCATGCGCGGCGTGTCCCGTGCTTGCGTCATCGTCGACCTGCCCTTCGGCTCCTACCAGGAGAGCAAGGAACAGGCCTTCCGCAATGCTGTCCGCCTTATGAAGGAGACCGGCTGCGACGGCGTGAAGCTCGAGGGCGGCGCGGAAATGGCGGAAACCGTCGAATTCCTTGTCAGCCGCGGCGTGCCCGTCTTCGGCCATATCGGCCTGATGCCGCAGCAGGTGAATACGTCGGGTGGCTATCGCTCGAAGGGGCATAGCGAAGTCGAGCAGGACAAGATCCGCCGCGATGCCAAGGCGATCGACGAGGCCGGCGCCTTTGCCATGGTGATCGAAGGCACAGTCGAACCGCTCGCCCGCGAGATCACCACCACTGTGAAGGCAGCAACAATCGGCATCGGCGCCTCGCCGGCCTGCGACGGCCAGATCCTCGTCTCCGATGACATGCTGGGCCTTTTCAACGAGTTCAAGCCGCGTTTCGTCAAGCACTACAGCGAACTTGCCGAGGTGATCGAGAAAGCCGCAAGCGACTACGCGGCTGAGGTCAAGGAGCGCATCTTCCCTGGCCAGGAACACACATTCCAGATCCGGCCGAAGAAGTAGCCAAAATTTCGATGGGTCCCTCAGCTGACCGGAATGGTTTCCGCGACGGTTGCTCTCAGGAGTTAGATGAAGCGCGGTTGGCGCTGGGGAACGCTGACACAGATGTCGCGCAACGCACTCATGTGACAGTCGGGCCAGGACGATGAAGGACTATCGCCCTGACGTGATCTTTGTTGTCAGCGGCGAGGTTTGGCGCGACTTCTGTGCGCTGCGCGAGGCGTGGGGACACCCTCTGACAGTGGGACTGTCCGACGAGTGCATCACCTATATCAGAAGCGCCATCCGAGCCGGAGACACCGCTAAAGCGGCGCATTGGAGAGCCGTTCGGGATCTCGCCACCCAATATGGCCTATCCTGGATCAGCGCGGTCGAAGTGGAAGGAGCGCTGATTCAGGAGGAACCTGAAAACAGTATTTTCAGATATCCGCCGATTTCACAGCGCAAGCGGGTCGTGATTGACGGCCGAAGCCCGGTGTCGATCTGACCACAATCGACAGCCGCGGCGATGAAGCCGGAGCGCGGGCAGTCCGTGAACTTCCTTGAATGCGACTTTTCGACAAGACGCCGGCAGTCACCCAAGGCCAATAGGCAATCATCAATGCCGATGGTCGTTCCATCAGCGGAATTGGTTTGTCGGACAAGCCGACAGCGGCTAGCCAGCAGAGAAACGTGAGAAACTGCGCCATGTCCCGATCAGAGTTCACCGTGGGTGCGTTGAAGGCCCTGCCCGTCATCATATCAGCCGGCCCCTTCGCCGTGCTGTTTGGCGCCGTGGCGGTCGCAAATGGACAGACCGTCGCCGAGGCCGCCCTGATGAGCGCGACGGTTTATGCCGGCGCAAGTCAGTTGGTCGGCATCGAGCTCTTCGGCCAGGCCGTGCCCATGTGGGTCGTGGTCCTGTCGATCCTCGCGGTGAACTTCCGGCACATCCTCTATTCGGCCGCGATCACGCCCTTCATGGATCATTTCACGCTGCCCCAGAAAATGTTGAGCTTCTTCCTGCTCACTGATCCGCAATTCGCCGAAACGCTGGCGCGTGGCGAAAGCGGCCGCGGCGTGTCCTTCCCCTGGTATTTTGGTTTCGGTGCGATGATCTATGTGCCCTGGGTCGCCATGACAGCCGTTGGCGGACTGGTCGGCAAGGCGATGGGCGACCCGGCAGACTGGGGCATCGACGTCCTGCTGCCGATCTACTTCCTCGGCCTGGTGCTCGGATTCCGCAAGCGAGGCAATTTCTTGCTGATCGTGGCGGTCAGCGCGGTGGTCTCCATCATTGCCCAGCATCTGATCGGCTCACCCTGGCACATCAGTGTCGGGGCACTCGCCGGCGTCCTGCTCGCGGCCCTGCTGCCGCTGCCCGAACCTCCGGTCGAGCGCGAGGAGGCGAGCCGATGAGCACACTCTTCACGCCCTACATGACGCTGTTGATCGCAGCCGCCGCCGCTGCGACCTTCGCGACCCGCATTGGCGGCTATATTCTGGTGAAGCGCTTGAAGCACATGCCGCCCCGACTTGAGGCGGCGCTGAACGCGGTTCCGGCAGCGGTTTTGACGACCCTTGTCGCGCCAGCCTTCTTCTATGGCGAGATCGACGTGAAGGTCGCCATGGCGGCGGCCTTCCTGATCGGCTTGCGCTTCGGTGCAATCCCGATGCTGATCGGCGGTTGGGCCGCCGTCATGCTGATGCGTCAGTTCGTCGGCTGACGCTCAGCGCCCAAAGGGCGCCGTTGCCTGTTCCAGCCACTCCCGGGTCGAAGCGTCCCGGATCAACGGCAAGAGCTCTGCGCGCGTCTTGGCATGATAGGCATCCAGCCACTGCAACTCGTCGCGCGTCAGCAGGTCCTCGACGATGAGCGCACGGTCGATCGGCACAAAGGTGAGCGTCTCGAAGCCGAGCATCGGCTGGTCACCACCTTCGATCGCCTCGGCCTCGCGCACATAGATCAGGTTTTCGATGCGGATACCGAAACTGCCGGGACGATAGTAGCCGGGCTCGTTCGACAGGATCATGCCGGGCAGCAGCTCCTGGGTCGAAAGCCGGGCAATCCTCTGCGGCCCCTCATGCACCGAGAGATAGGAACCGACGCCATGGCCCGTGCCATGGGCGAAGTCGGCTCCGGCCTTCCAGAGAGCGATACGCGCCAGGGGATCGAGATCGCAACCACGCGTGCCCTTGGGGAAACGCGCCGTGCTGATCGCGATCATCCCCTTGAGCGCCAGCGTGAAGAAGCGCTTTTGCTCCGCCGGAACCTCGCCGACAGCGAGCGTGCGGGTGATGTCGGTGGTTCCGTTCACATACTGCGCGCCCGAATCGATCAGGAACATCTCGGCCGAACGGATCTGTCGGTCGCTTTCGGTGGTGACACGGTAGTGCATGATGGCGGCGTTCTCGCCGGCACCGGAGATCGTGTCGAAGGAAATGTCCTTGAGCGGGTTCTGCATCCGCTCACCAACCGCTGCGCGCACCGCTTCGAGCTTCTGCGCCGCCGCAATCTCCGTCAGGCTGCCATGCGGCTGTTCGTTGAACCAGTGAAGGAACTCGACCATTGCCACACCGTCCTGCAGGTGTGCAGCCGCCGAGCCGTTGAGCTCAACCATGTTCTTGACCGCCCGACCAAGCTTCGCCGGGTCGTTGCCTTCGACAACTTCACCACCGCTCTCGCGGATCATCCGCGAAAGTGCGTAGGGCGTGAGGTCGGGATCGACCAGAATGCGCGCACCGTCACCCGCCACTCGCTCGATGTGTTCGGCCAGAACCGCCGGATCCACCTGCACGCAGAGATCGCGCAGATAGCTTTCCACTTCGAGATTGGTCTTTGCACTGTCGAGAAAGAGTTCGGCCGAACCGTCTGCCTTGATGATCGCACGCGAAAGCGGATGCGGCGTATGCGGCACGTCACTACCCCGCAGGTTGAAGATCCAGGCCACCGACGAGGGATCGGCAATCAGCACAGCCGCCAGGTTCTTGTCGCGGAGATCGGCGGCAATGGTTTTCAGCTTGTCGGCGGCAGAAACACCGGCCTGGTTCAGCGCCTGGATCATCACCGCGCCCTTGGGCTCGGCCGGACGGTCGGTCCAGAGGCGATCGACGGGATTGAATGGCAGGAACACCAGACTGCCGCCCTTGTCGGCCAACGCCTTCTCCAGCCGGCGGACTTCCGCTCCCGTATGGGTCCAGGGGTCGATGCCGAGGCGGAAACCCTTCGATGCGCGGTTTTCGATCCACTTGTGCGGCGGCTCGCCGACGAGGTCGCCCGGCGTGAACACCGATGCATCGACCTGCTGGGCAAGCTGCGTGACATAGCGGCCGTCGACGAAAACGACGGCGAGCGTTTCGGTTACCATCAACATGCCGGCGGAACCGGTGAAGCCCGTCGCCCAGGCGAGACGCTCGGCGGACTCAGGCACATATTCTCCGAGATACTCATCCGAGCGCGGCACGAGCAGTCCATCGATCTGAAGTTCGGCAAACAGCGCGCGAAGGGCTGCGATCCTGGACTTGCCGTGATGCGGCGTGGACTTGACCTCAAAGGACTGAAACATGGCATGGCTCGCGATGGGTTTCGGATTCTGTCAGGGCTTATAGCAAGGCCGCATCGCCCCCACCACCACCGCCGCACGCTTTCGCAGCATATGCGCGTCAGCAGCTATTGTTATGCCGCAAATTCAGGCAGAGCTTATGCTGCTATGCAGCATTCGCAAGTCTCCCGTGCTCTAGCCCCTCTGACTGAACAAGCGAGAACAGACTATATCAGGGTCATCGAGGACGCGACAAACCAGCGTCCACAACGGAAAAGGAACCGAGAGATGGCCAAGTCTTTCCTGCGCACCGCCCTCAGCAATCTCGTCGAGGCACGCCAGCGCCGTGCCGATCTCTATACGACGGGCGCTCTCCTGTCGCTCGATGACGCATCGCTGGAGGCCATGGGCCTGAAGCGCGAGGAACTGCGCCGTCGTCCGCACCAGCACTCGATCATCTGATCACTTGACGGTCTGAACGGCCGTACAGTCTAGCATCCGCTTGAGCGCTCCTCCCACGCTCGCGGACCTCGGCGCGGCATGATGCCGATGCCAAAAAGGCGGCTCCTTGCGGGCCGCCTTTTTTTTGTATTCTTCGTTGGCTGACGTAAGGTGTCAGCCCTTCCCTTGCGTGAAGTGGATCGTCACCCAGCCATTGCGCCAGATCGTCTTCACATGCGACAGGCCCTGGCCGCTATAGGCCGCAATCACCTTCCAGCGCTGCTCGGCAAGGATACCGGAGAGGATGACGGAGCCACCCGGCGCGAGATGCGCGACCAGCTGCGGTGCCATCTTGATCAGCGGTCTCGCGAGAATGTTGGCAATGACGAGATCGAACGGACCATGCTCGCGAAAAGCCGTCGAGTGAAACCCGGGCGCCGTGCGGAAGTCGATACCCTCGACGATCTGGTTGCGACGCGCGTTCTCCTTGGCGACGCGGACGGCGATCGGATCGATGTCCGTCGCCAGCACCGGCACCGGGAGCAGTTTGCGCACGGCGATTGCCAGCACGCCACTGCCCGTACCTAGGTCTATCGCATTGCGGACCTTGCGGGAGCGAACCACCTTCTCGATGACTTCCAGGCAGCCTGCCGTTGTGCCGTGATGACCCGTCCCGAAGGCCTGGCCAGCGTCGATCTCGATCGCGACATCATGCATCTGCACCTTGTCCCGGTCATGGGAACCATGCACCAGGAAGCGACCGGCGCGCACCGGCTTCAATCCCTCGAGCGATTTGGCGATCCAGTCGATGTCCGGGATAACCTCCCGCACGATCGTCGCATCGGAGAATTCCTCGGCGAGCAGGTCCTCGACACGTGGCCTGACCTCGTCTTCCTGGTCCGCCATCATATAGATGGACGCTTCCCAGACATCCGCCTTCTCATCGACCTCGGTGGTCGCGATCGCGAAATCCTCTTCGCCGAAAGCAAAGCTCATCAGATCGAGGATCCGATTGGCGTTCTTTTCGGTGGTGCTCACATAGAGGCGAATTTCGCTCACGGTCGTCTTCCTCGAAGGTCTGGGCGGTCAGGCGTTGCGGTACAACGCAAATGACGCCATGGCAACCTCCGGCGAAGCGGCTGAGATCAGCCCTTCATCAGGTTTTCGAGCTTCTTGACGGCCGTATCCGGGTTTTCGCCATAGGCGATCGTGCCCTTGAAGCGTCCCTCGGCATCGAGCAGGAAAATCGAAGCAGTATGATCCATCGTGTAGTCACCATCGGGCTGTGCCTCATCGAGCGGGACCTTCTTCGCGTAGACCCGGAACCCCCTGACGACCTCTGCGACCTTGTCGGGTTCCCCAGCAATCGCCTTCACCCGATCCGTGACGTTGGAGACATAACGGCCGAGGATCTCCGGTGTATCCCGCTCGGGATCAACAGTCACGAAATAGGCCTGCAGACCCTTGGCGTCGGGATCGACCTGCTTCAACCAGCCATCCAGCTCGAAAAGCGTTGTCGGGCAGACTTCCGGGCAATGGGTGAAGCCGAAGAAAAGCGCCGTCGGCTTGCCGCGGAACGCCTGTTCGGTGATCGGCTGGCCGTTCTGGTCGACGAGCTCAAACGGCACGCCGAAGGGCGCCTCCGCTGTCTTCTGATCCGACTGCGTGACCGAGTAGGTCAGCCAGCCGAGAACACCCGCCATGACGACCACCGCCGCCCACAAGATGACCCTGACCGTTTTCATGATGGCATTCCCTTGAAATCGAACTTCTCGCCCAGCCGGATAAGCCTCCCGGCGAAAGAAGGCAATTCAACTCGCTGTAAATGCTGGAACGAGCGCTGATTTGTCACGGACCACGATGGCTAGAAGCAATAGGCCAGACCGGATTCGATCAAGCTTAGGAAGATGTCCGAGCCATAGTGCAGCCAGCCCAGGAAGACAGTCACAGTGAACAACGTCCCTGCAAGCATGAGGGCGGTCAGAGGCAACCATTTCTGTGAGCGCGCGAAATCGGACATGACGCTATGATAGCGCAGTTCGTTCAGGATGAAACGCGAGAATTTGAACTCCGGGCCTTGCGATTTGACGGATATCAAGGAACACACGTGGTAGTTTCTGACAGATTGTCGCAGCACCGCATGTCTTGGGAGGGACGCATGGAACAGCAGGCACTCGATCGGGGCTCTCTGCCGAAGCTGCAGATCAACCGGCTGCGCATGAACGATATCCGTGCCGCCTTTTCCGACGGGTGGAGTGACTTTCGCACCTATCCCGCCTACGGCCTGTTCTTTGGTGCAATCTATGCGGCAGGCGGCATCTTCATCGCCGTGATGCTTACTTATTACCACCTGCCATGGATGATCATTCCGGTCGCGATCGGCTTCCCGCTGATCGGACCGTTCATTGCCGTTGGTCTCTACGAGATCAGCCGCCGGCACAGGCTTGGCGAACCCGTCAGTTGGAAGGCGATCCTCGCTGAAGTCTTTCGCCAACGCGAGCGGCAACTGTCCTGGATGGCCTTCGTCGTGCTCTTCATCTTCTGGATCTGGATCTACCAGGTTCGTCTTTTGATGGCGCTGTTCCTCGGCTTCCGTGTTCCCGCAACCCTCGACGCATTCGTCAATGTCGTGCTCACCACCCCGGAAGGTCTGCTCTTCCTCGCCGTGGGCACTGTGGTTGGAGCAGTCCTTGCAATGATCCTCTTCAGCGCCACGGTCATCTCGATGCCGCTGCTTCTCGATCACGATGTGGATTTCGTCACCGCCATGCTGACCAGCATGCGCACGGTGATCGAGAACGCAGCCCCCATGCTCGTCTTCGGACTGATCATTGCCGCCTTGGCCATACTCGCCATGGCGCCGCTTTTTCTCGGGTTGCTGGTCGTCTTGCCGGTCGCAGGACACGCGACATGGCACCTTTATCGTCGCGCAATCACAGCCACCTAACTCGCGAGACACAAAGAATTCGACCGCTGGCTGCATTATTAGTTCCTGATTAACTAATATTAGAGATTCTGCATCGGCGTTTTGGCTCAAATGAGCCAAGCGGACATGATCGTCCGCCGGGATACTCCTCTCCGGATTGCGCATGACACGTCACCGGCGTGCAGGGGCAGTCGGGACAAGGGCTGGGGAGTTTCATGGTCAATCTCATCACGGGTAAAGACCTGTCCGTCAAACAGCGCCTTATGACGCTGGGCGCCGCGGCAGTGCTGGGCATCGGCTCTATGCTGGCAGTCGGTTGGTACCAGAACGCACGCATATCGACCGCAATCCACGACTCAATCGAGATCAAGAATGAAGTCGAGCGCATCAACGAGATGCGCCTGGCCAATGCCAACATGGTGCTGGCGGCCATGGACACGATCATCGACAGCGGGGAAGGAAGCATCCAGCCGGAGCGTGTCGAGATCATCAACGCCGCTGTCGCGCTCCTTCGGGATGGTGCGTCCGTCCTTGCTTCTGTCGCTGCAGAAGCCGGTTCGCCGGGGGAAGTGGCGAGCTACGAAGCCGACCTGAATGCCGTCGCGCAAGCCATCCAGGTCGACCTGAAACGCATGGTCGAGACCGGCGCGCCGGAAGAAGAATACGCCGCCATCGACGATGCGATCGACGGTGCGGGCGAGCGTCTGGGCAACGTGCTCAACAACCTCTCGGCCCTCGGTGGCAATCTGGTCGAGGACTATGTCAACGAGGCGACACGCCGAAGCAATCAGGCGCTGACCTTCCAGCTTGGGCTGGGCAGCATCGCCTTCTTCTCGGTCATCGCACTCCAGCTCATTCACGGCAACTCGATTGCCAACGGCATCCGGCTCGTTCGCACGAGCATGCAACGCATCACGGATGGCGACTACCAGACGGAAGTCGCCGGGACTGACCGGCATGACGAAATCGGCGGCATGGCCCGTTCGGCCGATATCTTCCGCAAGGCGGCTATCGAAAAGCATGACCTGGAGGAAGCAAGCCTTTCCCAGCGGCGGCAGAACGAGGCTGAGCGCGAGAGCCGCACGGCAACCATGGAAGCCGATACACGCGCCCTCAAGCTCGCGGTCGACGCGCTCGGCGAAGGACTGACCCGCCTGTCTCAGGGTGATCTCTGCGCAACCATCGCCGGCCCCTTCCCGCAGGATCTCGAGCGGCTCAGGATCGATTTCAACGAAGTGGCCATCAACCTCAAGCGGGTCATGACCGAGATCGCGACCAACAGCAGCTCGATTCGCGCCAACGGCCAGCAGATGAAGAGCGCCGCAGACGATCTTGCGCGTCGCACCGAGCAGCAGGCCGCCTCGCTCGAGGAAACGTCCGCCGCCCTCTCCGAGATCACCGAAACCGTCAAGAGCGCAACCGACCGGGCCGAAGAAGCCAGCCATATGGTCGACAATGCGAAGGACTACGCCGAGAAATCCGGCGCAGTCGTCAATGACGCCATGTCCGCGATGAACCGCATCGAGGATGCGACCGACGAAATCGGCAAGATCATCAACGTCATCGATGAGATCGCCTTCCAGACCAACCTTCTCGCTCTGAACGCGGGCGTCGAGGCGGCCCGTGCCGGCGACGCCGGCAAGGGCTTCGCCGTCGTGGCGCAGGAAGTCCGGGCATTGGCCGGACGCGCTGCCGATGCGGCGCGCGACATCAAGACCCTGGTCACCCGTTCCAACGACGAAGTGCGCTCCGGGGTGGAGCTGGTGACGGCGACCGGACAGGCGCTGCACCGGATTGGCGAAGATGTTTTACGAATTAACGAGCACGTTAAGGCAATCGTTACCAGCGCGAGAGAACAATCAGTTGGACTGAGCGAGATCAATTCGGCCGTCAGCCAGATGGACCAGGTCACGCAACAGAATGCCGCGATGGTGGAGCAGACCAATGCGGCGAGCCACACGCTGGCAAGTGACGCGGAAAACCTTTCGCGACTTGTCGGACAGTTCAAGGTGAACTTGGGCGAGGCTGCTCATGACCAATATCAGGAGGCTGCGCGCGCCGCCTCCCCTCAGAGACCGTCTCCCGCACGGGCGCTGATGAACAAGGTTGCGGGATCGTTCAACCGTACCGCCACGGCAACAGCCTCTGCTGCCGCAGCACAGGAACACTGGGAAGAGTTCTGAACATGAGTAATGCCATCAAACAGTCGGGCGCCTATCTGGAAATCGTATCCTTCCACCTCGGCGATCAGGAATTCTGCATCGACATCATGGCCATCCGCGAAATCCGCGGCTGGGCACCGGTCACCCCGATGCCGCATACCCCCCCTTACGTTCTCGGCCTGATCAACCTGCGCGGCGCCGTCATCCCGGTCATCGACATGGCCTGCCGTCTCGGCATGAAGATGACCGAACCGTCGGAACGCGCAGCGATCATCGTCACCGACATCGCCGGCAAGCTGGTCGGTCTCTTGGTCGAACAGGTCTCGGACATGATGACGATCAAGAGTGAAGACCTGCAGCCGGCACCGGAAATCATCCCGGAAGCCCAGCGCGCCTTCTGCCGCGGCATCGTCGCACTTGAGAAGTCGATGGTCTGCTTCCTCAATCTCGACACCGTCATCGCCGACGAGCTCGCTCAGGCCGCCTGATCAGATCTTATTTCTTCCCAGGAAGGAGCCTCGACATTGTCGGGGCTCGTTCCCGTTTGCGCAGCAGACAGGCCCGGTGGATATCCGCCTGGGCGAGCGGGACTACAAGTTATAGTCAACACTTATTTTACCAAATACGGAACCGTCGCGGCATTTTGACGTTTCTCCATGACTTCCAACGAAGCGGAAGTTTCTGAAAAGAAACCAAGGAGAAACATCATGAATAATGCAGTAAAGCTCGCGCTCGCCGGTGCTATGTCTATCGCCTCTGTCTCGGGCGTTGCTCTCGCGCAGACCGCTACACCGATGGTCGACACGACGACCACCACCAATTCCACGACGATGGCTGAAGGCGTGAACATCGTTTACCTTGACAGCCTGAACAATGATCAGAACCGTCAGCAGCATACGCGCCTCGAAGCCATGGTCAACGACCAGAGCGCCCTGTCTGAAGCGCAGGCTGAAGCAAGCGCTGATGCGGCTATCATGGCAGCTCTGCAGGAAAAGAGCATCGAAACCATGAACGTCATCGACGTCGAGACGGCCGCAAACGGTGGCAAGGTCGTCTACGTTAAGTAAGCTCGCTTACGTAACGTTCAATAACGCCCTGGATCCGCAAGGCTCCAGGGCGTCTTTGTGTGGAGAGTTGAACAGGATGCTCTCCGTCCGGCTGCGAAATTGGGGGTGACGCGGAGCCGGTTCAAAATGCATGACCCACTGTATCGCCCCATTGAAGTGACAGATGTCACACCGGGCATGCCGATCCCGATTCCCCCCAAAACTGGTCTGTCAGTTCGGCTTGCCCGATGTCCAGACGACCGTCTGATTGAACAGCGGCACGGTCGAGATCGCCATCTTGGCCGAGCCTTCTACAACCTGTCGCGAATGGGCAAGATAGATCAGCGTATCGTTCTTCTTGTCGTAGATGCGATTGACGACGAGCGACTTCCAGATGATCGAGAGCCCTTCCCGGAAGACCTCT
This sequence comes from Rhizobium sp. R86522, assembly GCF_042466255.1. NCBI lineage: Bacteria > Pseudomonadati > Pseudomonadota > Alphaproteobacteria > Hyphomicrobiales > Rhizobiaceae > Rhizobium > Rhizobium sp. R86522. Next base: position 1,196,964 of record NZ_JAXHBX010000001.1, on the reverse strand, counting down.
TCGCCATCCTCCGAAAGATCGATATCGCCGATTTCGATCGGTCCCGTCTGGCGGCAGGCAATCGAGTTGTTCGAGGGATCCTCGAACCAGTTGCCTTTGGACAGCCGATCTATAATCGAGCGATCGAAATAGGTGACGTGGCAGGTAACGCCCTTCACTTCGGGATCGGTCATCGCTTCGATGACGATGTCATTGCCGACCCAGTCCACGCCGACCTTGCCGACGACTTCGGACGATGCGGGGATCGCCGTCGAGGCGAGAATGGCGGCAGCGGCGGCGGCTTTGCGAATCGACATGGACTTCACTCCTTCGTGATATCCCTGAAGATAGGATGCCCGGTCACGCTTGCAAGGCGAGCGATTTCTTCTTCGGCTTGCGGGCAAAGGAGCAGGCATCATAGCCCTGCCGGTGCAGACGCCCCGGATTGAGCCCGAGCTTCACAGCGAGATCGAAGAGGTCTTCGACCTCGGCCTCCAAAGCCATGGCAAGGCAGGCTTCGGCGCAGATGCGCGCATCTTCGGCGGCATTGTGGTGCAGGAAGCTGAAGCCGAGATGCGCGGCCAGCACGTTCAGCCGGTGCGATCCGAGCGAGGGCCAGTGGCGCTGGGCGAGCTTGACGCTGCAGAGATAGGACAGCTCCGGATACTCCAGTCCCGAAAAATCGAGGCAGGCCCTCAGCACCGAAAAATCGAAGGAGGCATTGTGGGCGATCATGCGCGCGCCCTCGAAGTCACCGGCGAACTCTGCCATCACATCGGGAAACTCGGGCGCATTGGCCGTATGTTCGGGACGGATGCCGTGAATGGCGACGTTGAAGGGCGAGTAGCGGTTCTCCGGCGGCCGGATCAGGCGCTCCTCGACGCGCACGACACGGCCATTCTCGATGAAGGCGAGGCCGATGGAGCAGGCACTGGCACGCGCCTCGGTCGCGGTCTCGAAGTCGATGGCAATCGTCTTGCCGGAGAATTGGGAGGTGGACATTCGAAAGCCTTAAAACCTCAAGCGGATTCGGACAAGGGTCCGGGCGTCGCTCTTGACCGACGCCTACGCCCTCTCCATCATCTGCCTATGGCTAAAACTTACTCGATCACCTCTATGACCCTTCATGTGATCCCCCTTTGCAAGGGTGTGCGGGTCAGGTCGCGTCTGTAGAACCTACTTATCCCGAACGCCCTGCGGTTGAGCAGGCGTCCGGTTCGCTCTCCCGCCCACGACATGGAGAGCAAGAATGCCGCAATCACATCCCGTCGCTTCCCGCGAGGAGCATCCCTGGCCAGAAGGCCTGATGATCCGTGCGCGATCTCAAGTAGACGCCGCCGCGATCGCCGACCTGCACAATCTGCCAGGCTACCGCTGGGGCACCATGCGCCTCCCCTATCACAGCGTCGAGGAAATCAGGCGCGGCATAGAACAGCAGTCCGGCGATGCCCGATACCTCGTGGCCTTATTCGACGGCACGGTGGTCGGCGATATCGGTTTGTCGCTGGCAAAAGGCAGGCGTGCCCATGTCGCAACGCTCGGCATGGGCGTGCATGACGACTTCACCCGACGCGGGATCGGGCGCGCGCTCCTCGGCGAAGCCGTCGGCATCGCCGATGACTGGCTGAACCTGCGACGCCTTGAACTGACCGTTTATGCGGACAATTGCGCCGCGATCGCCCTCTATGAGAGCTTCGGCTTCACCGTGGAAGGGAGGATGGCGGACTACGCTTTTCGCGGCGGAGCCTATGTCGAGGCCTTGGCCATGGCGCGGCTTCGCTGATGACGTGTCCGGGTGGTGCGAGGCCTATGGTTCACCATAGCGCAGCGTTTTCGTTCCCTGCCCCTCGACTTTCTGGGTCGAGACGGGTAGGAACAGCGCCAACATACCCGCAATCGGCGGGCGCGGTGCTTTGGCCCGCATCATCCATCACATTCGAAAGACCACTCCATGACTGATTTCGACGCCATCGTTCCGGCGATCGCTGAGGCCTTGCGCAAGCGCGGCTACGATACCCTGACACCCGTGCAGCAGGCCATGATCGACCCCGAGCTGGAAGGTCGCGACGCGCTCGTCTCCGCCCAGACGGGCTCCGGCAAGACGGTTGCCTTCGGTCTCGCCATGGCCCCGACGCTGCTGCCGGAAGGCGGTCGTTTCGAGCGCGCCGGCGCACCGCTGGCTCTCGCAATCGCACCGACCCGAGAACTGGCCATGCAGGTCATGCGCGAACTGGAGTGGCTCTTTGCCGAGACCGGCGCAATCATCGGTTCCTGCGTCGGCGGCATGGACATTCGCAATGAGCGCCGCGCTCTAGAGCGCGGTGCCCATATCATCGTCGGCACACCGGGACGCCTGCGCGACCACATTACCCGCCGCGCGCTCGATCTGTCCCAGATGCGCGTCGTCGTGCTCGACGAAGCCGACGAGATGCTCGATCTCGGCTTCCGCGAAGACCTCGAATTCATCCTGGAAGAATTGCCCGACGATCGACGCACGCTGATGTTCTCGGCAACCGTGCCGCGCTCGATCGCAGACCTCGCCAAGAGCTACCAGCGCGACGCACGCCGCATCGAGGCCGTGTCCGAACAGAAGCAGCATGTCGACATCGAGTATCGTGCGCTCGCCGTCGCCAATCCCGATCGCGAGAATGCCATCATCAACGTGCTGCGCTTCTATGAAGCCCGCAACGCCATTGTCTTCTGCTCCACCCGTGCTGCCGTCAACCACCTGACCGCACGCTTGCACAACCGCGGCTTTTCGGTCGTGGCGCTGTCAGGCGAGCTTTCGCAGAATGAACGCACCCATGCGCTGCAGGCCATGCGCGATGGCCGTGCGCGCGTCTGCATCGCGACCGATGTTGCCGCCCGCGGCATCGACCTGCCGGGCCTCGAGCTCGTCATCCATGCGGACCTGCCGACCAATTCCGAAACCCTTTTGCACCGTTCTGGCCGCACAGGCCGCGCCGGCAACAAGGGCGTCTCGGCGCTGATCGTGCCGAACAGTGCCCGTCGCAAGGCCGAGCGCCTGCTTGGCGGCGCCAATGTTCGCCCGACCTGGGCGCTTCCGCCCTCCGCCGACGAAGTTCAGGCCCGCGACGATGAACGCCTGATGGGCGATCCCATGCTGACGGAAGTGATCACCGAAGACGAAGCACCGATGATCGCATCGCTGATCGCGACCCACGGCGCCGAACAGGTGGCCGCCGCCTTCCTGCGTTTGCAGCGCGGCAAGCGTTCGGCACCCGAAGATCTGATCCCCGTCAGCCTAGAAGCCGGCAAGGCGCGCAAGGAGCCGGACTATGCCAACCCGGCCAACTCGGCGACCAAGCCGCGTGGCGATTTTGGCGCCAGCGTCTGGTTCTCCGTTTCCGTCGGCCGCCGCCAGAATGCCGAGCCGCGCTGGCTGATCCCGATGCTCTGCCGCAACGGCAACATCACCAAGAACGAGATCGGCGCGATCAAGATGCAGCCGGAGGAAACCTTCGTCGAGATCGCTGAGAGCGCGCTCGACACGTTCCTGGGCGCGCTTGGCCCGAACAAGGCGCTTGAGCGCGGCATTACGCTGTCACAGCTCCCAGGCATGCCGGACTTCAACGCGGCTCCGAAGGAGCGCGCCCCCCGCCCACCGCGCGAGGAAGGAGATCGCAAGCCCTTTGGCGACAAGAAGCCTTATGGTGACAAGAAGCCCTACGGCGAGAAGAAGGCCTATGGCGACAAGGCACCCTATGGTGAAAAGAAGCCGTTCGGCGACAAGAAGCCCTACGCCCGCAAGGACGACGGCCCTGCCCGGCCACCGCGCGACGCCATGGCGGTGACGGACTCGGAAGTCTGGGGCGACGCGCCGAAGCCTAAGCGTCCCGACTGGAGCGACGACAAGCCCGGTTTCAAGAAGAAGCCGAAGGGTGCGTCGAATTCCTGGGACAAGCCTGCCAAGCCCGACTGGGCCGGCAAGCCGAAGGGCGACAAGCCCGCCTTCGCCGGCGCCGGCAAGCCCAAGGGCAAGTTCGACGACCGTGGCCCATCGGCAGGCCCCAAGAAAAAGACCTTCAAGCCGAAGGGCTGATCGGCCCCTGGCCGCAGGACGTGTACATGCAACGCTCCTGCCAGACATGAACCGGTTGCCTCACGGCAGCCGGTCAACCTCCCGCCGGACGGAACAACCACCCCCATTTGCGCATTCCCTGCGCGGCAAGGGACGGTGGAACAATGGCAGAAGTCGCGAACGAAACTCACGAATCGGCACGGATAAGCCGGTTTCTCGTCGGCCTTGCACGCGGGCTTGCCGGTGCCCTTCTCTTCTCCATCCCCATGCTGATGACCATGGAGATGTGGTTCCTCGGCTTCTACATGGACCGAGAGCGGCTTCTTCTGCTGCTGGTCCTCAACCTGCCTCTCCTCGTCGGACTTTCCCACCGTATCGGCTTCGAGCGGACCGCCACATGGCGCGAATCGGCCCGCGACGCGATCGTTGCCTATGGCATGGGCGTCGCCGCCAGTGCGCTGATCCTCGTACTGCTCGGGGTGATTAAGCTCGATATGGCGCCGCGCGAATGGGTCGGCATGGTGGCGCTACAGGCAGTACCGGCAAGCATCGGTGCATTGCTCGGCCGAAGCCAGCTCAGCATGCAGGACGAGGATGCCGATGACGAGCAGGACGGTGCCGATCCAAGCCAGGAGGCCAATACCGGCTACCTCACCGAGCTCTTCATGATGGCCGTGGGTGCACTTTTCCTGTCGCTCAATCTGGCCCCGACAGAGGAGATGATCCTTCTCGCCTACAAAATGACCATCTGGCATGCGCTTGCCCTCATGGCACTGTCGATGATGCTGATGCATGGCTTCGTTTATGCGCTCGCCTTCAAGGGCGGCCACAGTCTTCAGGAGGAAACGCCGGTCTGGCATGCCTTTGTCAGGTTCACCATCCCCGGTTACGTTGTCGCCCTCGCCGTCAGCCTCTACAGCCTCTGGACCTTCGGTCGGCTGGATGACCTCGGCATGGCAGAGGCCCTTCTGACGCTGGTCGTGCTCGGCTTTCCGGCAGCGATCGGCGCGGCCGCCGCCAGACTTATTCTTTAAGGAGGCCCGCCATGACCCGTGACAATGCCAGCAAAGCGACCGACCCCATCCGCCCGCATTGGGTGGAATGGCTCACCGGCCTTGCGGCAACCACCATTGTCGTGGCAGTGATCGGCTGGATGGCATTCGAAGCGATGACGAGCGACGATCGCCCACCGGAGCTTGCCGTCCAGATCCTCGCCATTGATCCCCAGCCCTCCGGCTGGCGCGTCATGATCGAGGTGCGCAATTCAGGTGATCAGGCGGCCGCTGCAGTGGACATAAAGGCGTCCCTCCTCGACGGACCTGAGCTGGTCGAGGAAGCGGGAATGACCTTCGACTACGTCGCTGCCGGGTCGACTTCCCGGGGCGGCCTGCTCTTCGTCAACAATCCGTCTCTCCATCAGCTGCAGGTTGTCCCATCCGGCTTCACTGAGCCGTGAACGTCTCGGATCGGCACGCGGCCATATGCAATCCAGGGTTTTGGATTCATCGAACCTTAATTTTTAGGGGATTAATACTAGTATAAATGAAAATGAACTCTTTACGGCCAGGGTTGCATTCGGCACCTTGACGCTAGGCGGTCGCAATGTTTGCGAGCAAACATATTTCATGACAGCAGACGGCGGCAGATAAGCTCTCGCGTCGACTGATCGATTTTCGTTTCAAGTCATTCTGTATGGTCAAAACCTATGTTGAAGCAACGGATTGAAGCGTGGGTCATCCGCGATATTGGGCTCACAGAATTCGACAACTGGGATGCGGTAATCCGCTTTGCAACCAGACTGTCGATCCGTAATTCCATCATCGCCTGCTTCATGGTCGCAGGCATCTTGCTTGTCCTGCATGCCTTCGATGTCTTGCTCAACCCGCTGTTGCGCGATCTGGCAATCGGCTGCGGCATCGCCATGATTGTATCCTTCGTCCTGACGATGCTCTGCTCGCTCTACATGGGCTATGCGGTCATTCACCTCGCCAGAACACGGCTCGAGTTCCGCCAGTTGAGCCGAACCGACATGCTGTCCGGCCTTCTCAATCGCCGCGCCTTCATCGATGATCTCTCTCAGGTTGAGCGCGGGCATCTGCTGATCCTGGACATCGACCGTTTCAAGCAGATCAACGATCGCTATGGCCATCTGGCCGGCGACGACGTGATTGTCTCGGTTGCAAGAACGCTGTGCGAAATCACCGGACCCGCCCATCTCGTCGCGCGTATCGGCGGGGAAGAGTTCGCCATCCTCTTTCGGGATGCCGAGTTTGCCGATGTCATCGCGATGGCGGAAAAGCTACGGCGAAACATTGCCAACCGTCTGGTCGAGTCCATGCACCAGTCGATCGCCGTCACCATATCCGGCGGCTTGGCCGACATCACACCGCTTCGCGATTTCACGGCCGTCTACGCCGCAGCCGATCAGGCGCTTTATCTCGCGAAGTCGTCCGGCCGCAACAGGATCGTGCTCGAACGCGATCTGCCGCGCACGCCCTATCAGCCTGAACCCGTTCGGCTCGACCTTGCGGAAACGGCGATTACCGCAGCCTGACCTCAGCCGCCGATCAGCGCCAACCACTCGTCTTCGGTCATCACCTGGACGCCGAGCTCACGGGCCTTGTCGAGCTTGGAGCCGGCACCCGGCCCTGCAACCACATAATCCGTCTTCTTCGACACGGAGCCCGCAACCTTGGCTCCGAGCCCTTCTGCTCGGGCCTTCGCCTCGTCACGCGTGAAGCGCTCCAGCGATCCGGTGAAGACGACGGTCTTGCCAGCCACGGGACTGTCGCTTGCGACCGGCGCCTCGGCGTCCACGGGCATCACTTCGCTCAAAAGGCGCTGCACGACTTCCAGATTGCGCGGCTCCTTGAAGAACTCGACGATCGAGGCGGCGACCACCTCGCCGATCCCATCGATGCTGTTCAACTCGTTCCAGGCGTCGCCAAACTTTGGCCCGGCCGCCTGCATGGCTTCCGCAAAGGCAGCGTAGCTGCCATAGGAGCGCGCCAGAAGCTTCGCCGTGGTCTCGCCGACATGGCGGATGCCGAGCGCGAAGATCAAGCGGTGGAGCGCTATCTCGCGCCGGGCATCGATCGCCTCGAACAGCTTGCGCACGCTGACACGACCAAACCCATCGATGTTTTCGAGTTTCGTCAGCGACTGGTCCTGACGTGCCTTCAGCGTGAAGATGTCGGGCGCCGTGCGGATCATCAGCGCCGGATCGTCGCTTTCGAAGAAGAAGTCGACCTGCTTAGTCCCGAGCCCTTCGATGTCGAAAGCATTGCGTGAGACGAAATGCTTGATGTGCTCAACAGCCTGCGCACGGCAGACGAAACCGCCGGTGCAGCGCGTGACAGAATCAAGCTTGCCCGTCTTCTCGTTCTTCTCCCGCACAGCATGGCTGCCACAGACCGGGCAGGTCTTCGGAAAGACATACGGCGCCGAGTCTTCTGGCCGCTTTTCCAGCACCACGTCGAGCACCTGCGGGATAACGTCGCCGGCGCGCTGGACGATCACGGTATCGCCGATACGAATGTCATGGTCGTCAGGCCGGATGCGGTCGCCGGAATTGCCGATGCCCTTGATGTAGTCCTCGTTATGCAGCGTCGCGTTGGTCACGACGACGCCTCCGACGGTGATCGGCGTCAGACGCGCGACAGGCGTCAGCGCACCCGTGCGGCCCACCTGGATGTCGATGGCTTCGACCGTGGTGAAGGCCTGCTCCGCCGGGAACTTGTGAGCCGTCGCCCAGCGCGGCGATCGGGACCGAAAACCGAGGCGCGCCTGAAGATCGAGCCGGTCGACCTTGTAGACGACACCGTCGATATCGTAGTCGAGATCTGGACGCTGCAGCCCGATCTCGCGGTAATGGTCGAGTATGGACGAAATCGACGTCAGCCGCTGCGTCAGCGGATTGATGGGGAAACCCCAGCGGCCGAAGACCTGCACCATCTCCCATTGCGTCTCGGCCGGCATCTGGCTCATCTCGCCCCAGGCATAGGCAAAGAAGCGTAGCTTGCGGCTCGCCGTCACCTTCGGATCGAGTTGACGCAGTGAACCGGAAGCCGTGTTGCGTGGATTGACATAGGTCTGCCGGCCCTCCGCCTCCATCTGCGCGTTGAGCGCCAGGAAGTCCGACTTCGCCATATAGACTTCGCCGCGCACCTCAACGACATCGGGCGCATCCGCCGGGAGCTCGGTCGGGATTTCCTTGATCGTCAGGATATTGGCGGTGACGTTTTCGCCCGTCGTCCCGTCACCGCGGGTCGCGGCCGTCACCAGTTTACGGTTCTCGTAGCGCAGCGACATGGAGAGCCCGTCGATCTTCGGTTCGGCGGTAAAGGCAATGGAATTGTCCGGCAACTGACCGAGGAAGCGGTAGACGGAAGACACGAAGTCCTGGACGTCCTCATCCGAAAAGGTGTTGTCGAGCGACAGCATCGGGCGGGCATGAACGACCTGCGCGAAGATGCCGGCAGGGGCCGCACCGACACGCTGCGAGGGACTATCGGTCCGCACCAGCTGCGGAAACTGCGCTTCGATCGCATCATTGCGCCGCTTCAGCGCGTCATAATCCGCGTCCGAAATCTCCGGCTTATCCTTGCCATGATAAAGCGCGTCATGATGGGCAATCTCGCTTGCCAGCCGTTGCAATTCGGCCTTCGCCTGTTCCTCGGTCAAGGTCTCGACAGGAATGGTCTCAAAAGCCATGGCAACCTCCGCATTTCTTCAGTCGGGTTTAGCGGAAAATCGGCGAATGAAAAGAGCGTGCGCTCACTCCTCCACCTTGCTGAGATCGAGCCTTGCCGTCAGCGGCAGATGATCGGAAGCAAGGCGAGCAAGAGGTGTATCATGGGCCGTCAGATCGGCGATCAGGCCAGACCGGTTCGCCATGATCCGGTCGAGCGAGAGAACCGGCAGACGAGCGGGAAAACTCGGGATTGGTGGCGGTAACGGCCCAAAAACCGGCTCAAGCCGTGTGAGCGCCGAGCCGGGCCCCAGCCGCCACTCGTTGAAATCCCCCATCAAGAGCGTGGCCCGCTCGGCGCGGTTCTGCAAGAGATCGAGAATGACATCCGCCTGCTGGCGGCGCGCCCAGCGCAACAATCCGAGATGCGCCGCAATCACACGCAGCCCGGCCCGGCCTTCAATATCGATTTCGGCCACCAGAGCGCCCCGCGGCTCAAGACCGGGCAGTGCCACCTGATGCACGTCACGCACAATCCCTTCGCGAAACAGCAGCACATTGCCCCGCCATCCATGCGACTTCGGCCCGGTTAATACCGGTACCGGCAGAAGGCCAGTCTCCAGCCGCAGCCGATTGAGATCGAGAAGCCCGGAGCGCTCGCCGAAACGCTGGTCTGCCTCCTGCAGCGCGATCACGTCCGGACCGATTTCCCTGATAACGTCGATGATGCGTTCGGGATCAAATCGGCCGTCAGTGCCGACGCATTTGTGCACATTGTAGGAAGCGACGGTCAGCGCACCATCGACCTGTGCCTGGACCACCCGCTCCGCTGGACGCCATCTGCGATTGCGAATGGATGTCACCATCGTGCGGGCGAGGCTCGGCTTGGTCTTCTTCATCACACCTGTTGCATCCGTCGTCGGTTGGGCCGGGGGCCGGTTGCGGTTGAGGCCACGCACTAAACGCCGTCCTCGATCAAAGATAGGGCGATCCGAGCCAGAACAAGCGATCAATCATCCGATTGGGCAGAGATCGTGTGCGGAGTGTATCAAGAGTGACCTGCCCGGCGCTGGACAGCCTGAGATCGATCCGGTCTTCGATCTGCGCGGCAAGGTCACGATCATAGACCTCGAGATCGATCTCGAAATTCAATCGCAGCGAACGCGAATCGAGATTGGACGAGCCAATGAAACACCATTGCCGATCGATGACCATCAGCTTCGAATGATCGAATGGACCATCCGCCAGATGCACCCGGCACCCTTCGCGCAGGATCTGGTCGAACTGCCCCATCATTGCACGCGCAACGATCGCCAGATTGTTCTGCGAGGGCACGATCACGTCCACCTGAACGCCCCGACGGGCAGCCGTGTTCAGTGCCGCAATAAATGTCGTGTCGGGCAGAAAGTATGGAGAGACGATCCGGATCGACCGTTCGGCCACGGAAAACGCGCCGAGCAGAAGCCGATGATTCGTCTCGATATGGGTGTCAGGGCCGGATACCACCGCCCGAACAGCGGTCCCTGCCCCCGGCACCGCGTCATCGAGCCGGACGCCCCATTCCGGCCCCAGCAGCACTTCGCCGGTCTCGAAGTGCCAGTCTTCGGCAGCAACCGCCAGAATGTCGGCGACAACAGGTCCGGTCACCCGAAAATGGGTGTCGCGCGCGCCATCCGGCCCGGTAAACCCCGCACGGATATTCATGCCGCCGACAAAAGCTGTGGTCCCGTCCGTCACCAGGATTTTCCGGTGCGTCCGCAGATTGGCGTAAGGCAGCCGCAGGCCCATGATGACCTGCCCGTTGAAGACGGCGACCGGAACGCCCCCCTCTTCGAGATAGCCGATGATGCTGGGTACGCTGTAACGCGCACCGACGGCATCGACGATCACCCGGACGGCGACACCACGCTGATGCGCGGCGATCAGGCAGTCGGCCACGCGTCGGCCGACGACATCGCGATCGAAGATGTAGGTTTCGAGGATGATGCTGTGTTGCGCGGCTTCGATTGCCTGGCACATGGCATCGAAGGTCTCCTCCCCGGTCGAGAGCATCGCGATGTGGTTGCCCGACGACAGAGGATGCCGGGTTACCCTGTCACCGAGCAGTTTCATCGGTCCGAATCGATCACCGAACTGGGCGGCCACGGTTTCGCGGTCGATGCTGTAGAGCGAAAGGCTGCGCCAGATCTCGTCGAGTTCGAGCGCGCGTCTGGAGATCAGCGTTGCGCGACGGATGCGGTTGATGCCCGCGACCGCGTAGATCATTGCGCCCACCAGCGGCGACAGGATGATGATGCCGACCCAGCCAAGCGCCGAGCGCACCTCGCGTTTCGTCATCGCCGCATGGGTGGCCGCCACCGTGCCGAAAACGACGGACAGAACGGCAAGGGTTTCGGCCCAGTAGATCTGGATCAGGTCCATCATGATGCGGCAACGAAACAGGTTTCAGGGTGGAAGGCAACCACGGCCGGATGGATGTGGCTCACTCGCCGGCGGCAAGCAGTTTGGCGGCTGCCGCCCGCGCCTCATCGGTGACGGAAGCGCCGGCAAGCATGCGGGCGATCTCTTCCTTCCGATGCTCCGGCTCCATGATGGCAACCCGGGTCGCGATCTTGTCCCCCGCATCACCGGTCGGTCCCTTGGAGATGAGGAAATGCGCAGAAGCGCGAGCCGCAACCTGCGGCGCATGGGTGACGGACAGCACCTGAACCTTGGCAGACAGGCGCTTCAGCCGCTGGCCGATGGCATCGGCCACCGCACCGCCGACACCCGTGTCGATCTCGTCGAAGACGAGTGTTGGCGCGGAGCCTCGATCCGCAAGCGCCACCTTGAGTGCCAGCAGGAAGCGGGAGAGCTCACCGCCTGAGGCAACCTTCATGATCGGGCCGGGTCGCGTGCCGGGGTTGGTCTGAACGTGGAACTCGACCGTGTCGATACCGTCCGCGGTCGCGTTCTCGGCGTCGGCTGAGACCTCGACCATGAAGCGCGCACGCTCAAGCTTCAACGCCGGCAGTTCCTGCATGACGGCATCGGCAAGCGCCTGAGCGGCGTTCTGCCGTTTGCCGGACAGTTGCAGCGCCAGATGGTCGTAATGCGCCCGGGTTTCGAGGACGGCTGCCTCCAACTGGCCAAGCCGCTCTTCTCCGGCATCGAGATCGGCGAGATCGGCCACCATCTTTTCGGCAAGTGCCGGGAGATCTGCCACGGCAACCGAATATTTCCGGCCCGCCGCGCGAAGCGCAAACAGACGCTCCTCGACGCGCTCCAGCTCGCGCGGATCGAACTCCGTGCGGCGCAAGGCGGCTTCGACTTCCATCTGCGCTGCAGACAGCGTGTCGAGGGCCGTGCCAAGCAGCTGCACGGTTTCTTCCAGCAGTCCGGGAGCCTCATGGCTCTTGCGCTCCAGTCGGCGCATCAGGGATGCGATATGCGGTACTGGCGAGGCATTGCCATTCAGGAATTCGGAGGCCTCGGCGATATCACCGGCGATGCGTTCGGATTTCTGCATGGCGGAGCGCCGCTCGGCGAGCTCGTCCTCCTCGCCATCAAGCGGCGAGAGACCCTCCAGCTCCTCGACGGAGGCCCGCAGGTAATCGGCTTCGCGTGCGGCCGCCTCAACCTTCGCCTTGTGGGTCTTGTAGGCCCGCTCGGCCTCACGCCAGCGGCGATAGCTGTCCCCGAGTTCAAGCGCTTCGTCGGTCAGACCGGCAAAGGCGTCGAGCAGCATGCGGTGGGCGTTCGTGTCGATCAGCGCACGATCGTCGTGCTGGCCATGGATCTCGACCAGCAACTGGCCGACCTGGCGCATCAGCTGCACGCTGACAGGCTGATCATTGATATAGGCACGGGTGCGGCCATCGGCGGATTGCACGCGGCGGAAGATGAGGTCGCCGTCGTCATCGACGCCATTCCCCTTCAGCAGTGTCCGGGCCGGATGGCTACCGCCAACATCGAAGACGGCAGTGACCTGCCCCTTGTCCTCGCCATGGCGCACGAGCGAACCGTCGCCGCGGCCACCAAGGGCCAGCGAGAGGCTGTCGAGAAGAATGGATTTTCCGGCCCCGGTTTCCCCTGTCAGCACGGATAGACCGGTCTCGAAGGCAAGATCCAGCCGCTCGATCAGAACGATATCGCGGATCGACAGCTGGACCAGCATAGGCTCAGTTTCTCACTTCGTGACTTAAGACCATCAGGTCCCGATCAGCAGCCTGCGACCGGCGCGGGTGATCCACGAACCGGAATTCTCACGCGGTTCGAGACCGCCTCTCTGCAACAGCGCATAGCTGTCGGCATACCACTGGCTGTCCGGATAGTTGTGTCCGAGCACCGCCGCCGCAGCCTGAGCCTCCGAAACCACGCCCATCGCGTAGTAGGACTCGACCAGACGGGCGAGAGCTTCTTCGATCTGGTTGGTGTTCGGATACTGCTCGACGACAACGCGGAAGCGCGAGACGGCTGCGAGATATTCCTTCCGCTCCAGATAGTAGCGTCCAACCTGCATTTCCTTGCCGGCGAGCTGGTCACGCGCGAAACGCATCTTCGCCTGTGCGTCATCGACATATTCCGAATCGGGGAAGTCGTTGACGACACGCTGCATCGCTTCGATCGTCTTGACCGAATTGCGCTGATCCTGCGTGACGTTGGAAATCTGTTTCCAGTAGGACAGACCGACGAGATACTGCGCATAAGCCGCATCCTCGGACTTCGGATAGAGGCTCAGGTAGCGGTTGCCGGTCGCAATCGCGTCGGCATAGCGGCCAAGGCGGTATTTCGTGAAGGTGCTCATGACGAGTGCCTTGCGCGACCATTCAGAGAAAGGATTCTGGGCGTCGACCGCGTCAAACTTGCGGGACGCTTCGCTCATGTTGCCAGCCTTGATGTTGGCAAGGCCCTGATTGTAGAGCACTTCCGGCGGCTCGGTCTCGGCAGCGAGTTTGCTGATGTCGATATCAGGGTCGCTTTGGCATCCCGCGAGCACGGCGCCGAAAGACAACATCACGCTCAGGCCCGCAATACGCACGGCATTCTTCACAACGACCGATCCCACTTGATTCATTCGAAAGATCCCGATTGCAGCGCCGCTTGAAAACCGTCGCCTTCAACTGGCGTTTCTAGCCACAAAAGCGGCACTAGGGCAACGCAGTGATGTGACTTTAACGCATTTTTGTGGCAGGGCACCCAGAAAGTGCCATTCTGCCCTTATCCTTGCCTGCTCAGCAAAACGCCGGCCTTCAGGAAGAAGCCGGCGTTGAACTTTGATTGACCTGTCGTGTACTTACGCCGACCAGGGCGCGAATTCCGAAACCTGAACCGGAACGAATTCCCGGGCGCGAACCTGGTGGCTGCGGCTCGGCGCTTCCACGACCTCATAGGCGGTCGGGTCGCTGAGCAGCGCCTTCAGTGCATTCGCATTCATCTTGTGACCGCCGCGATAGGAGCGGTAGCAGCCAATGAACTGGGCGCCGGCGAGAGCGAGGTCACCCACGGCGTCGAGCGTCTTGTGACGGACGAATTCGTCCTTCTCGTAGCGCAGGCCTTCGACATTGATCACTGTATCGTCGTCCGAGATGACCACCGAGTTTTCAAGCGAAGAACCCAGTGCGAAGCCCGCAGCCCAGAGGCGCTCGACATCGCGCATAAAGCCGAAGGTGCGCGCGCGCGACAATTCGGTCTTGAATGTTTCGGCCGTCAGGTCGCCTTCCCACTTCTGTCGGCCAATCAGCTTGCTGTCGAAGTCGATTTCGACCTCGAAACGCGTGCCGTCATAGGGGCGGAACTCGGACCAGGACGCACCGGCCTCGATGCGAACCGGCTTGGTGACGCGAATGTAGCGGCGCTTGACCCCGAGATTCGTGATGCCGACCTGTTCGATCGCATCGATGAAGACTTCCGAGCTGCCATCCATGATCGGCATTTCAGCGCCATCGACTTCGACGACGACGTTGTCGAGACCGAGCGCATAAAATGCGGCCATGACATGTTCGATGGTGGCAACGGACCGCGCCGGATTGGTGCCGAGCACGGTGCAGAGATCGGTATTGCCGACATGCGCAGACACTGCGCGATACTCACTGGTAGAACCGTCATCGTGTTGGCGGACGAACACGATACCTGTCCCGGCTTCAGCCGGCTGGAGGGTGATGGAGACCTCGCGGCCGGAATGAACCCCGATACCCGTCAGCGTGAGAGACGCTGCGATCGTGGTCTGAAATCCGAGCAAAGCAATTGCCATTCCGATAGCCTTAAAATGAAGCGACGAGGCGGTGGATCTTGTGCTTCCCGTCGCAATCTCTTGTCCAAGGATCAAAAGACCCTGTTGTCGATCACATACATACGTGTGACCGGGACGTGAGCCAAATCACTGATTCTTTCGCTTTGTAACGAAGCCAGTCCCTTGATTATCCTCAGGAATTCGACGCCTTGCAACAGAACGTGAAACGTAAAGACCCGGGCCTCTCGACCCGGGTCTCTCGAAGGTGAGTCTTGCTTTCCTTAGCTCGTCTGGCGACGCAGGAAAGCAGGGATTTCAAGCTGATCGTCTTCGCTTGTGGCGCGGGCCGGCGTGGCGCGGCCGTGATCGTCGAGCTGGCCACGACGCGGAGCGTAGAGGCTGGCTTCGGCCGACAGCGGACGACGCTGCTGCGATGCTGCGGCAGGAGCCGAACCGGTCATGTCACCCATGACAGTCTCCTCGTCTGCCTGGCGGCCGAGCGAATTGGTGATTCGCTTCAAGAGGCCCATCGGGCCACGCTCGTCCTGGGCAGCGGGTGCTGCCGGCTGGGCGCGGTGGTCGATCTCGGCGCGCAGCACCGGCGGGAAGTCTTCCACCTTCGGCATGCGGACCGGCTCAGCTGCCATGCGCGGCTCTGCCATGACAGGTGCCGGAGCGACCGGCGCCTGCATGACCGGAGCGGGCTGCTGCATCACCGGTGCCGGCTGGCTCATGACGGGAGCCGGAGCAACCGGCTGGACTATCAGCGGAGCGGGAGCTGCTTCCGGAGCCGGCGAAGCGAACAGGCGGCTTGCCGGACGGAATTCCTGCTGCGAAGCGGGCTGCGGCTGGCTCATGATCGGCTGGCGGGCAGTTGCGATCTCGAGTTCCCGTTCCATGGCTGCTTCAGCCGAACGAATGGTGTCTGCGACCGGATCCATGGTCGGCTTGGGGGCCTGCGTCATTGCAGGCTGATATGCGGCCGGTGCCGGAGCAACGGCCGCGGAGGGACGCATAGCGGGCTTTGCCAGCGGAGCGGCTTCGAAGCCCTTGGAGGCAAGTGCTGCACGGTCGATACCGGTGGCAACGACAGACACGCGGATGATGCCTTCGAGCGCTTCGTCGAAGGTGGCACCGAGGATGATGTTGGCGTCCGGGTCCACTTCTTCGCGAATACGGGTCGCAGCTTCGTCGACTTCGAACAGGGTCAGGTCACGACCGCCGGTGATCGAGATCAACAGGCCCTGAGCGCCCTTCATCGAGGTTTCGTCGAGCAGCGGATTGGCAATTGCGGCTTCGGCAGCCTGCATTGCGCGACCTTCACCCGATGCTTCGCCGGTGCCCATCATCGCACGGCCCATCTCGCGCATCACGGAGCGAACGTCCGCGAAGTCGAGGTTGATCAGGCCTTCCTTGACCATCAGGTCGGTGATGCAGGCAACGCCGGAATACAGAACCTGGTCGGCCATCGCGAAGGCGTCGGCGAAGGTGGTGCGGTCGTTGGCAATGCGGAAGAGGTTCTGGTTCGGGATGACGATCAGCGTGTCGACCGACTTCTGCAGCTCCTCGATGCCGGATTCGGCAAGCCGCATGCGGCGCGCACCTTCGAAGTGGAACGGCTTGGTGACGACACCAACGGTCAGGATACCCTTGTTGCGGGCAGCCTGGGCGACAACCGGAGCGGCACCGGTACCGGTACCACCGCCCATGCCGGCGGTGACGAAGCACATGTGGGTACCATTGAGATGGTCGATGATCTCGTCGATGCATTCTTCAGCGGCAGCGCGACCGACTTCCGGCTGCGATCCTGCGCCGAGACCCTCGGTGACATTGACGCCGAGCTGGATGATGCGCTCGGCCTTGGTCATGGTCAGCGCCTGGGCATCCGTGTTGGCAACGACGAAATCGACGCCCTGCAGACCAGCGGTGATCATGTTGTTGACGGCGTTGCCGCCACCGCCACCGACACCGAAGACGGTGATGCGGGGCTTCAGCTCAGTAATATCTGGCTTCTGCAGCTTGATGGTCATGGTACCCGTTCCTTCTTTTTCCGGCCGCATCGCCAAGCCGGCCATGTCATTTCAACAGATTTCCCTTGGCCGAACCTTGTGTCCGGCCGGGTAAACTCAAAAACTCTCTTTCAGCCATTGGCCCATGCGGGCGAAGCGGCTGTTTCCGTTGCCGAAGGGCGAGAACAACCCGCCCTGCCCGGCATGTGTTTCCTGATCCGCCATCTGCGGATAGATCGTCAGCCCGACGGCCGTCGAGAAGGCCGGTCCCTTGGCCGCGGCCGGGAGGCCGGACACACCCATCGGACGACCGATACGCACGTTCCGGGCCAGAATGCGGCGGGCCGCTTCCGGCATGCCGGTGAGCTGGCAGGCACCACCGGTCAGTACCACGCGCTTGCCAACCACCGGCGAGAAGCCCGACTTCTGAATCCGGTCGCGCAGCATCTCGAGGGTTTCCTCGATCCGCGCGCTGATGATCCGGGTCACAAGTGCCTTCGATACCTGGGTCGGCTGATCACGATCGTCTTCGCCTATCGGCGGAACGGACACGACCTCGCGATCGTCGGCGCCGTTGGCGACAGCCGAACCGTGAACGACCTTCAGACGTTCTGCATCCTCGATACGGGTCGAAAGCCCGCGCGCCAGATCGGTCGTCACATGGTGACCACCAATCCCGATGGCGTCCGTATGGATCAGCTTGCCTTCGGCGAAGACAGAGATGGTGGTCATGCCACCGCCCATGTCGATCGCCGCGCAACCGAGCTCCACTTCGTCGTCGACCAGGGCCGCAAGGCCGCTGGCATAAGGCGTGGCGACCACACCCTCGACGGTCAGATGGGCCCTGTTGATGCAAAGCTCCAGATTGCGAAGCGCTGCACGTTCGGCCGTGACCACATGCATGTCGACGCCGAGAACGTCGCCATACATTCCAAGTGGATCACGGATTCCCCGCTCTCCGTCAAGAGAAAAGCCTGTCGGCAGCGAATGCAGGACGGCACGGTCATTGCCCTGGGACTGCTGACCGGCAGCGATCAGCACCTTGCGCAGATCGCCGGATTCGACTTCCTGCCCACCGAGATCGATGGACGCGGTGTAGACGTCGGAACCGATGCGACCGGCAGAAACGTTGACAATCAGGCTCTCCACGGTGAGGCCAGCCATGCGCTCGGCAGCATCGACGGCCAAGCGCACGACATTTTCAACGGCGTCCAGATCGGCAATCACGCCGGACTTGATGCCGTGCGAGCGCTGATGACCGAGACCGATGACCTCGACATTGTGCGTACGACCCGGCAGGACAGCAAACTCGCGGCGCGGTGTGAGGCGCGCGATGATGCAGACCACCTTGGTCGAGCCGATATCGAGCACCGACACGACATGCGCCCGCTTCGACGAAAGCGGCTTGGTGCGCGGGAAACCAAAGGAAGAGCCACCGAAGATGCTCATATCTTCTGCTCCAGTTTCTTCAGAGCCTTGCGACGCTCTTCGAGGGCAACCGTACGGCGCTCCTGCGCGCCGACGGTCAGCCGAACGGCGACACGATCGGGCAGCCGCAGATCAACGACTGCGATGTCGCGCGACAGAACCTGCTGCTCGGCGTCAAAGCGATTGAGCAGTGCGAGAGCACCCGGGACGTTCTCTTCCGGCAGGCGAACGACAATGCCGCTTTCCAGGTGAACATCCCAGCGACGGCCACCAACACGTATGAAGGCCTTTACCCGCGAGGCAATCGCCGGCCACTGGGAGAATTCCTCATCTATGGCTGCAGCTGCGGTTTCGGCATCGCGACCGACGAAGAGCGGCAGCGATGCGAACTTGTTGTCACGCAGCGGCGCGATCACCGAACCGGACCGCTCGATAAGCGAGAGATCATTACCGTGCTGCCAGATGCCATAGGCCTGACGCTCACGCAGAACCACTTCGACGGTCGACGGATAGACCTTGCGGACCTCGGCCGATTCGACCCAGGGAAGCTCGGAGAGCGCCTGACGCGCAGCAGCAATGTCGAGGCCGAGCAGGCTGGTCGACCCATCAAGACCGAGCAGCTGCAGGATATCGATTTCCGACGTATGCTGATTGCCGGAGACCCGAACATCTTCGACCGCAAAACCAGCCGACGCCGTAACGGTCTGCATGACGATCGGGCCGTGGCCACCGACCACAGTTCCATGCAGACTGACCAAACCATAGAACGCCACCAGACCGACCTTGCCGAGATGGCGCGGCAGCGCGATACGGCCCGAGCACAAGGCAAGCACAAATCGCACCAGGCGGCGCAGCGGACGCGGCAGCACCTTCGTCTCACCCGACGCAATCGGCGCAGCCGGATACACGCCGGACCCACCCACCAATTTGTTGCCGCTCAACGAGAACAAGAAGCGTCCTCCACAATCCAACGTACGAATTCACCAAAGCTGTAGCCCGCAAGGGCAGCCATTTCAGGCAGCAACGAAGTGGGGGTCATGCCCGGCTGGTTGTTAAGCTCCAGCCAAATCAGATCACCATCCTCGGAGAAGCGATCGTCATAGCGGAAGTCGGACCAACTCACTCCGCGACACCCGAGCGCCTGATGTGCCTTCAGCGCTAATGATTGTATTTTTTGGTAAATTTTCGGTGAAATTTGCGCAGGAAGCACGTGCTCCGAACCACCCGCCGCATACTTGGAGTCGTAATCGTAGAAGCTGTTGCCGAGCGGCACGATCTCGGTGACGCCGAGCACCTTGCCATCCATCACGCCGCACGTCAGTTCGCGACCCGCCACATAACGCTCGACCATCACGAGATCGCCGTAACGCCATTCACTTGACGTCAGGATCTGCGGCGGGTGCGCCATGTCCTCACGGACAATGACGACACCGAAGCTCGACCCCTCACGAACCGGCTTCACGACATAGGGCGGCGCCATTGGATGCGTATTGCCGACGTCAAAGCGGTTGATGACCATGGCTTCGGCGACAGGAATACCGGCCTGGGCAGCCACGATCTTCGCCTGCTTTTTGTCCATGGCAAGCGCCGACGCAAGCACGCCGGAATGGGTGTAGGGGATTTCGAGATATTCAAGCACGCCCTGAATGGTGCCATCTTCGCCATAGGGACCATGCAGCGCATTGAAGGCGACATCCGGCTTCAGATCTTCGAGAACACGACCGATATCGCGACCGACATCAACGCGCGTGACCTTGAAGCCCTCACCCTCGAGAGCCGAAGCGCAGGCGTTGCCAGAGGACAAGCTCACAGGCCGCTCGGAGGACAATCCACCCATCAAAACCGCGACATGCTTGCCACTCATCTACGCCTCGCAAAATCTAAAATTCGACCGGCAATCGCACCGACTGATCCGGCTTTGTCAGATCAGTTGAACAACATTAAGGTTAATGAACCGTTTACTTTTGTTAATTTGGTCGCAAAAGCGCCTACCCTGCAAGCCAAACAAAGACTTGAGGCTATCGGACGAAGCCGATGAAAAGACAGAGAAAGTTAACGGATGAGATCAATCAGGCGCTGAGCCGCGACCGGTTCACGGCGGATTGACCATCGTCAGAAACCGGAGCCGCGAAAGGTGCCACAGGGACATCTTTCGCATGCACGATTCGATTCCGCCCGCTGGCCTTGGCGAGATAAAGGGCGCGGTCGGCGCCTGAAAACAGCTCGCTGAAGCCGAGTTCGGCGACGCCGTCGGAGACCCCGGCAGACACGGAAATCGAAACAGGCCGCCCTGAAATTTCCAAACCCATGCCTTCGACAGATGCGCGGATCGCTTCGGCGATCTCCATCACTCGCTCCGTCCCCTGCCCGGTCAAGAGGACGGCAAACTCCTCGCCGCCGATGCGGGCAATGGCCTCATCCGGGCCGAGGACATTCGTCAGGCAGTTCGCCGTTTGCACGATGACGTCGTCACCCGCTTTGTGACCGAGAGTGTCATTGACCAACTTGAAACGATCGATATCGAGCAGGATCAAGGCCACCGGCCCGCGCGCGGCCTCGAACGTGTCGAGGAATGCCCGGCGGTTCATCAGACCGGACAGCATGTCGGTTCGGCTCAATGTCTCGAAACGCTGGCGCGATACGCCAAGGTCGTAGATCGCAAGGCCGACTACCGAATAGGCAATCACGGCGACGATGAAGGAGACGGGCGGCGTCAGCATTGTCGCGACGACAAGCGCCGGCCCCAGAGGATATGGCAGAAGCCCGAGACCGACGAGGATGAAGTGACTGATGACGTTGAGGCCATAGGCAAACACGGCAATCTTGGCTGCCATGGCCACGGCCTTCCACAGCACCGCCTGCCGCGAGGAAAACTCGCCAAGCGTGAGCTGCCGGATTACCCAGACATGCACCAGATCAAACATGAAACTCCCCGAACCTTCGGGGAGCTTAACCGAGCGACGTTAAAACTTCGTAGGAAAGAGGCCGAAGGCTTAGGCCTCGGCGACGCCCATGAACGGCTTCACTTCGCGACCGGGCATGAAAATGCCGAGGCGTTTGATTTCCCATTCAAGCTTGATGCCGGAGGTTTCGAAGACCCGCTGGCGAACGGTCTCGCCGAGATATTCGAGATCGTAGCCCGTCGCATGGCCGACATTGATCATGAAATTGCAGTGGAGCGACGACATCTGCGCCCCGCCGATCATCAGACCGCGGCAGCCTGCCTCGTCGATCAACTCCCAGGCCGAATGGCCCTCGGGGTTCTTGAACGTCGAGCCACCGGTCTTTTCCTTGACCGGCTGTACCGTCTCGCGATGGTGACGAACCGCATCCATGTCTGCGCGGATCTTCGCCTTCTCTTCCGGATAGCCTTCGAAGAGCGCGCTGGTAAAGATCAGGCCTTCGGACGCGGCCGAATGGCGATAGCTGTAGCCCATGTCGGCATTCGACAGGACATGCACATTGCCCTTGCGATCGACGGCCTCGACCTCGATCAACCGGCCGGCCGTGTCACCGCCATTGGCGCCCGCATTCATGCGGATCGCGCCGCCGATCGAACCGGGAATACCGTAGTAGAAGTGGAAACCGCCGATATTATTGTCCATCGCCATGGCGGCGATGTGCTTGTCTGGGCAGATCGCTCCGGCACGGATGCGGTTCTCGCCGGCCAGCTCCACCTGTCCGAAACCCTTGGCAGACAGGCGAACAACAACACCGGGAATGCCACCATCGCGCACCAGAAGGTTCGATCCGACGCCGATTACGGTCAGCGGCACCTCTTCCGGCAGAAGCTTCAGGAAACTGGTGAGGTCCTCGACGTCATGCGGCTGGAACATCAGCTCCGCCAGCCCGCCGGCCTGGAACCAGGTCACCCGGTCCATTGGCGCATCAGGCGTCAACCGCCCCTTGAGATCGTTGACCCCCGGGCCGAGCGACGCCAGAAGCTTTTCCCCATCCACCTGTTTCATTCAAGACTTTCCCGCAATTGCATCTAGTTCCGTCGGCAAGGCAGCAGCCCACTGGGTAATGTTGCCGGCCCCCAACAGGACCACGAAATCACCCGGTTGTGCAATGCCTGCAACGAGAGAGGCGAGCTGATCCGGCGCGGCCAAGTAACGCGCGTCGCGATGACCGCCTGACTTGATGCGCGATACCAGCGTTTCTGAATCGATACCCTCAATCGGATCCTCACCGGCCGCATAGACCGGCGAGAGGAAGATCGTGTCGGCATCGTTGAAGCAGTTGGCGAAATCATCGAAGAGGCTGGCAAGGCGCGAATAGCGATGCGGCTGATGCACCGCAATGATCCGCCCCTGGCAGGCTTCGCGGGCCGCTCTGAGCACCGCCTTGATCTCCACCGGGTGGTGGCCGTAATCGTCGAACACCTGCACGCCATTCGATACGCCCGTCAGCGTGAAGCGCCGCTTGACGCCGCCGAAGCCGGCAAGTCCCTTGCGAATACTCTCTTCCGAAATGTCGAGCCGGTTCGCGACAGCAATTGCGGCGCAGGCATTGGAGATATTGTGCCGGCCCGGCATTGGCAGCACCAGATCCTTGAAATTGAAAACCCGGCCGGTACGACGACGGCGGATCTCCACATCGAAGATAGAACGGATGCCATCGAGGCGCACATTCGAGAACCGCACATCGGCCTGCGGGTTCTCGCCATAAGTGATGACCTTGCGGTCCTCGATCTTGCTCACCAGCGCCTGAACTTCCGGATGGTCGAGGCACATCACCCCGAAGCCATAGAACGGGACGTTCTCGACAAACTGGCGGAAAGCCGCCCGCGCATTGTCGAAGGTGCCGTAATGGTCGAGATGTTCAGGGTCGATATTGGTGACAACAGCGACATCGGCCGGAAGCTTCAGGAAGGTACCATCGGACTCATCAGCCTCGACCACCATCCACTCACCCTCACCCATGCGGGCATTGGTGCCATAGGCATTGATGATGCCGCCATTGATGACGGTCGGGTCGAGATTGCCCGCTTCCAAGAGAGCGGCAACCATCGAGGTCGTCGTCGTCTTGCCATGCGTGCCGCCGATTGCGATCGCGTTGCGGAAGCGCATGAGCTCGGCGAGCATTTCGGCACGCCGGACAATCGGCAAGAGCTTCTCGCGGGCGGCAATCAGTTCCGGATTGTTCTTCTTGATCGCGGTCGAGACGACGACGACTTCGGCATCACCGAGGTTCTCGGCCGTGTGACCGACGAAAACTTCGATGCCCTTGGCGCGCAGCCGCTGGACGTTGGCACTCTCGGCCTGGTCCGACCCTTGCACCTTGTGACCGAGATTGTGCAGCACCTCGGCAATCCCGCTCATCCCGATGCCGCCGATCCCGATGAAATGGACGAGGCCGATGGTTTTCGGCATTTTCATTGTGTGGCTCCCTTCGACTGGGCAATGCCCTTGCCGGCGGCAATAGCCTCTACGAGGTCTGCGAGCAAGCCGGCAGCGTCAGGCTTGCCCGTGCTTTTCGCGGCGGCCGCCATGGTTGCGAGCCGCTCCGGGCCCTCCATCGCCGTCGTCAGAAGGTCAGCAATGCGCTCGGCAGAAAGCGCCGACTGGGCGATCACCTGCGCGCCGCCCTGCGCCGCGAGTGCTGCGGCATTCGCCGCCTGATCGTGGTCGAGTGCATGCGGATAGGGAACAAGCACGCTCGGGCGACCGATGACCGCGAGTTCGGAGACCGTCGATGCGCCAGAGCGGCAGATCACGAGATGGGCCGTTGCCATACGCTCCGCCATGTCGGTGAAAAAGGGCGCGACATCAGCGCGAATGCCAAGCGTCGCATAGCTATCGATGACCTTCTGGCGGTCTTCGGGCCTGGCCTGCTGGGTGACCACGAGGCGCTGACGCAGCGCGTCGGGGAGAAGCCGGATGGCGCCCGGAATAGCGTCGGAGAAGAACTGCGCGCCCTGGCTTCCACCGAAGACCACGAGGTTGAAGGTTTCGCCAGCGCCGGACGCGACATAGGGCTGGGCCGCGGCCGCGATGACGGCCGGCCTTACCGGATTGCCGGTGAGCACCATCTTGGCCTTGTGTTCGCCTTCAGGTGACAGAAAACCACCAGCGATCGCCCGCACTCGCGAGGCAAGCAGCTTGTTTGCCCGTCCCATCACGGCATTCTGCTCATGCACCGCCGTCGGAACGCCGAGACCGGAGGCCGCGAAAAGTGGCGGCACGGTCGGGTATCCGCCGAAGCCGATAACGGCCTTCGGCTTCAGGCGTGACACCAGAGCTCGCGCCTCGCGATAACCGCGCCACAGCGAGAGAAACGCCTTGACCACGGCGACCGGGTTCTTCGAACCGATCGTCGCAGACGAAACGGTGTGGATCTCATCGGCCGGGAAGCTTCCGGCGTAACGTTCGGCACGCCGGTCGGTCACCAGATGCACGCCATAGCCGCGCGCCTTCAATTCATGCGCCAGCGCTTCGGCCGGAAAGAGATGGCCGCCGGTTCCCCCGGCGGCGAGAAAGACGATACCCTTGGTCATTACGCTTTACTCCGCAGGCACGCCCGCGACCGAACGGAACAGGCTGCGCTCCTGGGCGCGCTTTTCCGGACGGCGGCGGGTCAGCGCCAGGATGAAGCCGGCCGTGACACAGATCGCTGTCATCGACGATCCGCCATAGGAGATGAGCGGCAGCGTCATGCCCTTGGCCGGCAGAAGTTCGAGATTGACGCCGATATTGATCATCGACTGGACGCCGAGGAGCAGAACGAGACCGGACACGGCGAGACGGTTGAAGTCGTTGCGCTCCTTGTAGGCATGGCTGAGGCCGCGCAGAACAAGAAAGGCGAAGATCGCGACCAGCGCCATGCAGAAGACGATGCCGAATTCTTCCGCAGCGACCGAGAAGATGAAGTCGGTATGGCTGTCGGGAATGATGCGCTTGACGATACCCTCGCCCGGCCCCTGGCCAAACCAGTCGCCACGAATGATCGCTTCGCGGGCGGTATCGACCTGGAACGTATCACCCTCGCCGGTCAGAAACCGGTCTATTCGTCCGGCGACGTGCGGCAGCGTCAGATAGGCCCCGAAGAAGCCTGCACCGCCGAGTACGCCGAGCACGACGATCCAGAGCCAGGGCATGCCGGCCATGAAGAACATCGCCCCCCATACGCTGCCAATCAGGATGGTCTGCCCGAGGTCAGGCTGGGCGATCAGGAGGGCTGCGGCAATTCCGAAGAGCAGAATGGCAAAGAGATTGCCCGGGATCTCAGGCTGGCGCGCATGTTCGGCAAACAACCAGGCGCAGATCACGACAAAGGCCGGCTTCATGAATTCCGACGGCTGGATCGACATGGAGCCCAAAGACAGCCAGCGGCGGCCGCCCTTGACCTCGAGACCGATGAAAAGCACCAGCACCATCATGATGAGCGAGGCCGCAAGGATCAGCATGGCCATCCGCCTGACCTGTCGTGGCGACAGGAAGGACAGTCCGATCATCACCCCGAGTGCCGGCAGCATGAAAAAGGCATGACGCTTGACGAAGTGGAAGCTGTCGAGATTGAGACGTTCGGCAACCGCCGGCGAGGCTGCGAAGGAGAGCATCAACCCGATCCCCATCAGGAGAACGAAGGTGATCAGGAACAGACGGTCGATCGTCCAGAACCAGTCTGCGACAGGTCCTCTCTCTACGCGGCTTACCATCTCATTTGCCTCCTGTCGGCAGGTCGATCAGCATCGTCACTCCGTCCAGATCTGCGACATGCGAAACAAAGGCGTCGCCGCGGACCTCGAAATTCTTGTACTGGTCGAAGCTTGCGCAAGCCGGTGAGAGCATCACGGCCGAAGCTTCGCCATCCCGATCGGCATCATCAGCGGCATGCGCCACGGCGCGCTCGAGGTGGTCCGAGATCTCGTAGGCCACGCGGTCGCCGAGCTGTGCCGCAAAGGCGGAAGCAGCCTCGCCGATCAGATAGGCCTTTACGATGCGCGGGAAGAGTGGTGCGAGGCTTGCGATGCCGCCTTCCTTGGGCAGACCGCCGGCAATCCAGTAGATCCGCTCATAGCTGGAAAGGGCGGGTGCTGCAGCATCCGCATTGGTCGCCTTGCTGTCGTTGACGAAAACTACGTGACGTCGCCGCCCGACCGGCTGCATGCGATGCTTGAGGCCGGGGAAGCTCTGAAGGCCCTTGCGGATCTCGTCTTCCGAGACGCCTGCTGCCAGGCAGGCGGCAATCGCGGCGCAGGCATTCTGGGCGTTGTGGCTGCCGCGCAGCGTCTGGATCCCATCGAGATCGACCAGAGGAGCAGATGCTCCGTTCTCGGCCCGCATGATGCGCGAGCCGTCGGCATAGAGGCCATCGGCGAGCGGCTGCCGCTTCGAGATCCGGATGACCTTGGTCCCGGCACGTTCGACACGGTCGCCGATCAGCTCGCAATAGCTGTCATCGGTCCCGACGATCGCAGTCTTCGCTCCGGCGACAAGACGCTCTTTCACCTCGGCATAATGCTGCATCGTGCCGTGGCGATCGAGATGATCGGGCGTCAGGTTGAGCAGGATGCCGGCAGTCGGGTTCAGCGTCGGGGCAAGGTCGATCTGATAGGACGAGCATTCAACGACGAAGAAGCGGCCATCCTTCGGCCGATCGAGCGTCAGCACCGCACGGCCGATATTGCCGCCAAGCTGGGTGTCGCGACCACTCGCCTGAAGAATATGGGCAATCAGAGCCGTCGTGGTCGACTTGCCGTTGGTCCCGGTGATCGCGATGAACGGGCAATCCGGTGCCTGCGCCCGCCGCTCGCGCACGAAGATCTCGACATCGCCGATGATCTCCACGCCGGCATTGCGGGCAAAACCAACCGTCCAGTGTGGCTTCGGATGGGTGAGCGGCACGCCGGGCGAGAGCACAAAGGATGCGACCGACGACCAGTCGATTTCGCGCAAGTCCCGGGTCGGTACGCCTTCGGCTTCAGCCCGCGCAACGCTGTCGGGATTGTCGTCCCAGGCAATGACATTTGCGCCACCGGCCTGAAGAGCCTTCGCCGTGGCGAGACCCGAACCGCCGAGCCCGAACAGCGCGACGGTCTTGCCCTTGAAGGTGTTGGCCGCGATCATCGCCGCCTCACCGCAGCTTCAGGGTGGAAAGGCCGAGCATGGCAAGGCCAACCGCGATGATCCAGAAGCGGATGACCACCTGGCTCTCGGTCCAGCCGAGCTTTTCGAAATGGTGGTGGATCGGCGCCATCAGGAAAACCCGCTTGCCCGTCAGCTTGAAGTAACCGACCTGGATGATGACCGAAAGCGTTTCCATGACGAAGAGGCCGCCGATGATCGCCATGACGATCTCATGCTTGGTAGCAACAGCGACGGAGCCGATCAGGCCACCAAGGGCAAGCGAACCCGTATCTCCCATGAAAATGGCAGCCGGTGGGGCGTTGAACCACAGGAAACCGAGCCCTGCACCGATCACGGCACCGAGCACCACCGCAAGTTCGCCCGTGCCCGGCGTGAAATTGATCTGCAGATAGTTGGAGAACACCGCATTGCCGGCGAGATATGCGATCACGCCGAAGGAGGCAGCAGCGATCATCACAGGCACGATGGCAAGACCGTCGAGACCGTCCGTCAGGTTGACCGCATTGCCGGCGCCGACGATGACGAAGCCACCGAACAGCACAAAGAAGATCCCGAGATCGATCAGGAAGTCCTTGAAGAAGGGAAAGGCGATCGAGGATCCGAAGGTTGAGCCTTGAGGCCCGGAACTCAGCGCCGTCGACATCATGAAATAGACGGCGATGCCCGCAATCACGAATTCGATGCCGAGGCGCGCCTTGCCGGAGAAGCCCTTCTCCGTCTGCTTGGTCACCTTGAGATAGTCGTCATAAAAGCCGATTGCGCCAAAGCCGAGCGTCACCAGCAGTGTGGCGACGACATAGACGTTGGAGAGATCAGCCCAGAGCAGTGACGACACGACGATGCCGGCCAGGATCATCAACCCGCCCATCGTCGGCGTTCCCGCCTTCTTAAAATGGGTTTGTGGTCCGTCGGCGCGGATAGGCTGTCCCTTACCCTGGCGCACGCGCAGGGACGAGATGATGGCCGGGCCGAACAGGAACACCACCAGCGCCGAGGTGAGGAGAGCAGCCCCGGTGCGGAAGGTGATGTAACGGAAGAGATTGAAAAACTGAAGGTTATCCGCCAGTTCCACAAGCCAGATCAGCATTGGAGCCCTTTCCAAAAGCCCGGATTAAAAGTGGCGCTCCGTGTCGGTGAATGCCGGATGCTTGTCAAGCAGAGCCGAAACGATCTTGCCGAAACCGATGCCGAGAGAAGATTTGACCATCACGACATCGCCCGCGCGGACCTCGGCGCTGACGAAATTCGCGAGCTCCTGCGTGGTTTCGAGATAGACGACGTGAACCGTTTCCGGCAGGGCGTCGCGCAGCGCCACCATTTCCGGGCCTGCGAGCCAGACATGTTCGATCCCGGCGGCCAGCAGAGGACCTGCGAGCTCCGCATGAACGGAAGGCGCGAATTCGCCCATCTCCAACATGTCGCCGAGCACGGCGATCCGCCGCCCCTCGCCTGTCGGCTGGGAAGAGGCAAGCACGGCAATGGCGGCCCGCATCGACGCGGGGTTGGCATTGTAACTCTCGTCGATCAGCGTCAGGATGCCATCGGGCAACTGCAGCCTGTGGCGTTCACCGCGCCCCTTGACCGGAGCGAGGTTTTCCAGGGCTTCGATTGCCGCATCAATGTCCGCGCCAACCAGCGATACGGCTGCCAGAACCGCCATGGCATTCTCTGCGAGATGCCGGCCCGGCGCTCCGATCGTCACTTCACGCGTCTCGCCACCGAAGGACACCCAGACGGTGGAAAGCTCGGCAGCACCATCGAATTCCGCCAGCCGGAACTCGGCCTTGGCATGCTGACCGAAGCTGTGGATGTTTTCGACACCCTGGGCGAGCGCCGCCTGCTCAAGGCGTTCGTAGTAGGGATTGTCGCGGTTGAGGATCGCATCCCCACCATTGACGACACCCTCGAAGATCTCGGCCTTGGCGTCCGCGATCTCGTCGACGCTGGCGAAATTGCCGAGATGTGCCGGCGCGATCGTCGTGATGACCGCCACGTCCGGACGCACCATGCGAGACAGCGGCCCGATCTCGCCGGAATGATTCATGCCCAGCTCGAACACGCCGTAACGGGTGTCGATCGGCATGCGGGCGAGCGTCAGCGGCACGCCCCAATGGTTGTTGAAGGACGCGACGGAGGCATGCACCTTGCCGGATGGCGCAAGTGTTGCGCGCAGCATCTCCTTGGTCGTCGTCTTGCCGACGGAGCCGGTGACAGCAATGACGGTCGCAGGCGTGCGATCGCGGGCGGCCATGCCGAGCTTCTGCAGGCCGACGAGAACGTCTTCGACCACGATCATCGGGATAGTCAGCCGACCGAGCGCCGGCAGCTTGGCCTCGCTGACGACGAGCAGGGCAGCCCCGTTGGCGATGGCGATACTGGCATAGTTATGACCATCGACGCGGTCGCCCTTGATGGCGAAGAATGCTTCGCCAGGCGTAATCGTCCGACTGTCGATCGAAATGCCGGTCACACCTTCCGGCAGATTGCCGAAAGGCCGGCCGCCCATGGCGACAACCATTTCACGCGCGGTCCAAAGCAATGTCAACGGTCGAACTCCCCCAAGGCTTTGCGGACTTCCTGGTGGTCCGAGAACGGATGCGTCTCGGAACCGACGGTCTGTCCTTCCTCATGCCCCTTGCCCGCCACGATCAGCGTATCGCCCGTGGAGAGCATAGCCACACCGGCGCGAATGGCCTGGGCGCGATCACCGATCTCGATCCCCCTGGGCGTTGCCGCCATGATCTCCGAGCGGATGGTCGCGGGCATTTCCGAACGCGGATTGTCGTCGGTGACGATCGCGATGTCGGCAAGCCGCGAGGCGATCTCGCCCATGATCGGCCGCTTGCCCTTGTCGCGATCTCCGCCGCAGCCGAATACGACGATCACACGACCGGTCGTAAAGGGACGCACCGAGGTCAGCACGTTTTCCAACGCTTCCGGCTTGTGCGCATAGTCGACATAAGCGAGCGCGCCAGCCTTGGTCTGACCGACCAGTTCGAGACGGCCGGAGGCCCCCTTGAGATGCTCCAGCGCCTTCAGCGCCACGGCCGGGGCAACGCCGGTCGAAATGGCAAGACCGGCTGAAACCAGCGCGTTGGCGATCTGGAAATCGCCGGCCAAAGGAATGTGGACTTCGAAGATGTCACCGCCATGATGCACTTCGGCGACCTGCTTGTGGCGGAAATGTTCGACCCGCTTCAGGCTGAGGAAATCGCCCTTGCGGCCAACCGTGCGCACATCGTGGCCGCAGGCCTTGGCGACCCGGATCGCCTCGTCAGACCAGGCATCATCAGCGAAGATGACCGCAGGGGCGCCCGTCGGCAGCAGCGTTTCGAAGAGCCGCATCTTCGCCGCCATGTAATCTTCCATGGTCGGATGGTAGTCCATGTGGTCACGGCCAAGATTGGTGAAACCCGCGGCCGACAGCACCACGCCGTCGAGACGGCTCTGATCGAGGCCGTGGCTGGACGCTTCCATCGCGGCATGCGTGACGCCCTCATCGACGAGTTCGCCGAGAAGCGTGTGGAGTGCGAGCGGATCGGGCGTGGTCAGCGAGCCGTAGTCGTTGCGTTTCGGCGAGATGACGCCGGTCGTGCCGATTTGGGCGGCGGCATGGCCGGCCTCGGCCCAGATCTGACGGGTAAAGGAGGCCACGGAAGTCTTTCCCGCCGTGCCGGTCACCGCGACCACCGTCTCAGGCTGGCGCCCGACGAGGCGGGCTGCGGCAAGCGCGAGGAACCGGCGAGGATTATCGACGATGACGACGGGTACAGTGGCGTCGAGCGCATGCGATGCAACAAGAGCCACGGCACCCTTTTCGACCGCCTGGGCTACATAGGCCGAACCGTCCGCCCTGGAGCCGGACAGAGCGAAGAACACGGTGCCCGGTTCGACCTTGCGGCTATCGGCTGAAAGCCCACGAGCCTCGACGCCTGCAGCACCACTGGCTGCCACCTGTTCCCCAAACTCCTCGCCAGCCAGTGCACCCAAAAGCATTTTGCAGTCCATCCTTGAGGGGCAAGTTACGCGAATCGCCCCGCCTGTAGTCGATCTGATCAATAAGAGACGAGCAATGCTGAGCCGTCTTCCCCGTATTTGGGTTCTACACCAAGAATTGCGGCGCTTCTGCGGATGATCTCGCCGACGATGGGTGCGGCGGTAAGACCCGCGGTCCGACCACCACCCTCGCCCGTCTTCGGCGCGTCGATGAAGCTCAGCACCAGATATTTCGGATCATCCATCGGGAAGGCGCCGACATACGAGTTGAAATTCTGATCGTCGGAATAGCGGCCATTGATGACTTTCTCGGCCGTGCCGGTCTTGCCGCCGACATTGAAGCCATCAACAAGCGCATACTTGCCGGAACCAGCCTTGCCGTTCATCCAGAACAGATGCCGGATATCATCGCTGGTCTGTTTCTTCACCACGACTTGGGCAATCTGATCGGCCTGCTCGCGGTCGCGGGTCAGGAAGGTGGGCGGCAGAAGCTTTCCACCGTTGACCAGCGCCGCGGCTCCAACCGCAGTCTGCAGCGGCGTGGTCGAGACGCCGTGGCCGAAGGAAATGGTGATCGAGTTGATCTGCTTCCATTCCCGCGGCTGCGACGGTGCCTTCACTTCCGGCAGTTCGGTTTCCAGTCTGGTCAGGAGACCCAAGCGTGTCAGGAATTCCTGATGGCCGGCGGTCCCGACGGCTTCGGCCATGCGGGCCGTTCCGATGTTCGAAGAATACTGGAATATCTCAGGCACGGTCAGCACTCGGTGCTTTCCATGGAAATCCTTGATGGTGAACCGGCCGATGCGGATCGGATAACGGGCATCGAAACTGTCATTCATGGTCACTTTGCCCGAATCGAGCGCCATGGCCGTCGTGAACGTCTTGAAGGTCGACCCCATCTCGAACGTGCCGTTCGTCATCCGGTTCATCCAGCCTTCTTCGGCCCCTTCCTGAGGCCGATTCGGGTCGAAATCGGGAATCGATGACATGGCGACCACTTCACCGGTGTGAACGTCGAGAACCACGGCTCCGGCGGCGATCGCTTCGTATTTTGCAACAGCGTTGACGAGCGCATCACGCAAGATGTTCTGGACACGGATGTCCACCGACAGCCGGACCGGTTCCAGCGGCGCATCGCTGGTCATGCCAAGCGCTCTCAGATCCGCCATGCCCTGATTGTCGATATAGCGCTCCATCCCGGCCATGCCGCGATTGTCGATATTGACGTAGCCGACGATATGCGAGGCAGTCGCGCCGCCCGGATAGAAGCGTCGCTTCTCAGGCCGGAAGCCGATGCCGGGAATACCGAGCGCCAGGATCTGGCTCTGCTGCTTCGGGGTCAGTTGCCGGCGCAACCACTGGAAACGCGAATTCGACGAAAGCTTGCGATACGTATCCCGGACATCAAGGTCCTTCAGGACGGTCGACAGGCGTTCGACCGCCTCGTCCGCATCGACGATCTTGTGGGGCTCGGCAAACAGCGAGACGGTGCGGATATCGGTGGCGAGCACTTCACCATTGCGATCGAGAATGTCGGGGCGCGAGGCCATCAGCCGGTCGGCCGGCAGGATGCTGGACACGGTCTCAGGCTGCGCATGACCGTATTGCACGAGACGCCCACCGATCACGGCATAGGCGACACAAAAGGTCGCGATCATCAGCCCGACGCGGGTCTTGGCCATTTCCGACTTGCGCTTGCCGGTCCCCTTGAAGGTCGCTCCGTTCACGACGGCACCGCCACGCTGCACATCGGTCGAGAAATGCGCCTGGCTCTTCAACAGCATGATTCGCGAAAGAAAGGTCATCAGCGGTCCACCGATCCTGTCGTGATGAGGTCCTTGATGGGATCGGAGGGTGCTGTCGCACTCACGGTTCCCTCTTCGCCTTCCGGCACAGGCACCAAATCCTTGAGCATGGGAAGCTCCATCGGCCGCGCCAGCTGGCTCGGCTCGGTCGGCACAAGCTGCAACTCGGCGGCATAGGCCTGAACCAGGCGTTCAAGCCTGTTCGGCTGGGTGAGCAGTGCCCTATCGGCCTTGAGCAGGTCGATGGTGTCCTTCTCCAGCTTGATCTCGGCCTCAAGGCGACGGACTTCCGCTGCCTTGTTGTCCGTGTTGTGCTTGATCTGGTAGGTCACGGTGGCTGCGGCCAGCATGGCTCCGATCATCAGAAAGTCGAAGGTTCTTAGCACTGTCAGCCTCCGATCTTTTCGAGTGTGGCAAGGTCGGGCAGATCGAAGATCGACATGTCGGCCCGCTCGGCGGGCGCCGAGGTACGGATGCCGGCGCGCAGCTTCGCGGAACGGGCGCGGGGATTGATCTCCGCCTCCTCCTCGCTCGCCGCCACCATGCCCTTGCCGACCGGCTCGAAGGTTGCCGGCCGCGCTTCCACCATGGGAAGATGGCGCGAACCTGACGCCTTGCCGGACCGCTCGGAGAAGAATTTCTTGACGATCCGGTCCTCAAGCGAATGGAAGGTCACGACAACAAGCCGACCACCAGGCTTCAGAGACCGCTCAGCCGCAAACAGCGCCTGCGCCAGCTCGCCGAGTTCGTCATTGACGTAGATGCGCAGCGCCTGGAAGACGCGCGTTGCCGGATGAATCTTGTCCTTGGCCTTGCGCGGATTGACGGTCTCGATGAGGTTGGCGAGATCACGCGTCGTCTGGAAAGGCTCGATCGCGCGGCGCTTTTCGATGGCGCGCGCAATACGCCCTGCATGCTTCTCTTCGCCGAGGAAGCCGAAGATGCGGATCAGATCAGACACCTTGGCACGATTGACGACATCGGCGGCCGAAACACCGGAGACCGCCATGCGCATGTCGAGCGGCCCGTTGCGCTGGAACGAGAAGCCGCGATCGGCCTCGTCGATCTGCATGGAGGAGACGCCGATATCGAGCACCACGCCGTCGAGACCCTCGTCGGGAGCAAACTCAGCAAGATTGGAGAATTCCGTATGATGAAGGGTCAGCCGCTCACCGCTGGCCTCGACGAGCGCCTTGCCGCCGGCAATGGCGTTCGGGTCGCGGTCGAGCGCAATGACGTCGGCGCCCTTGGCCAGGATGGCGGAGGTGTAACCACCGGCGCCGAAGGTCCCATCAAGAATGACTTTGCCAGCCTCGGGCTCGAGAGCCTTCAGGACTTCGGAAAGAAGAACCGGAATGTGGCGAACTGGTCCGCCATCGGCATCGGAAAAACCTTCGCCAAAGTTCGCCGCCATTCCGTTTCTCCGTCTTTCTAGGTGCGCAGGCCTCGCTGCCTGACCACCTCTCTGGCTCTCGCCTGCGCCTCGTGAAACGCCTGCGGTTGCCACACTTGAAAATGATCCGACCGACCGACGAAACAGACCTCCGAGGAAATCCCCGTGAAATCCCGGATGAAATCCGTCACCGCCAATCGCCCTTCGGCATCGAGTCGCGCAAAGACGCCGCCACCATGAAGCAGCAGCGACATCTCGTTTGCCTCCAACGCGAAGGGATCCTCGGCCGCCATCTTCCGCTCGTACCGCTCGAGCAGATCCGGACCACCGATGTTGACCGCCGGATAGACGAAATCCTGGAGACAATAAAGCTCCTGAATTCCGCGCTGCACCAGCACGGCACGAAACGCCGCCGGGACGGAAACCCGCCCCTTCGCATCGATCCTGTTTGTCGCGTTGGACAGGAAGCGGCTCATCACTGACAACCGGCCTCCCCTTGGATGCAGGGTCGATCAGAGACCCCGGAACACACCTGATTACGCCAACCGTCGAACCCGCAACACACCCGCCTGAAATGCGAGAGGAAGCACCTGCTTCACGAGATTTCGGGGATGAAACGACCCCCGCAACGGCATGCAATTGGGATACCATGGGACAATATGGGCGTCAATGGGAACGGCCGGGATGAACCTCTTCCGCGATTCAAACATTGATAGGCGGTTAAGCTTAACGAATGGTTAGAAACTGCTGTTTTCGGTGCGCAATTCGACAATCGTTGCCGCAAATGTGATTCGCCGAACCCGAGGCCGTTCCACCTGA
Organism: Rhizobium sp. R86522; assembly: GCF_042466255.1. NCBI lineage: Bacteria > Pseudomonadati > Pseudomonadota > Alphaproteobacteria > Hyphomicrobiales > Rhizobiaceae > Rhizobium > Rhizobium sp. R86522. The sequence continues at coordinate 1,161,500 of NZ_JAXHBX010000001.1, read as the reverse complement.
AATTTCAGGTGGTTCGCCGAAAAGTCGAAAAAGGGGAAATTTGCCAGTTGGCCTGTAAGCCGGGTTCTGTATGGCCCCGGTTTCCCGGAACGTGGCAGCCATTCATCTGGGACAGCGTTTACACGCTGCCTCGCGCAACCCACCCGGATGACTGGCCCGGAAACAGGCTGTAGCGGTGCTTTCGCACCACCCGCGTCATCCCTATTCGGTCTTGCTCCCGGTGGGGTTTGCCGTGCCGTCCCTGTTGCCAGCGACGCGGTGGGCTCTTACCCCACCCTTTCACCCTGACCTCGCATGCGAGGCGGTTTGCTTTCTGTGGCACTTTCCCTGAGGTCGCCCTCGCCGGACGTTATCCGGCACCGTGTTTCCGTGGAGCCCGGACTTTCCTCACCTTACCGCCTTTCGGCATTGGTAAAGCGCGGCTGCCCAGCCAACTGGCAAGGCGTCCTTAACCGACCCTTTGCCCGATTGCCATCGAAAAGCGAGCATCGAGGACCACTTGGGCGCTTTTGGTAAATCAGTCTCTGAAGACCGGCCGGAACACGTCGCCATAGGCCTCGTCGATGATTCGGCCGTGCTGGAGAAGCTCTGCACCCAGCCGCCCGATCTCGTCGGAGCTCTTGGCCGCCGCGCCACAGCCGCCCGTGAGTACTGCAATATGCTCACTCGCAAAACCGATCGACGGATAGTTCTCCGGGGTGAACGAGGTCACACAGGCCGCCATTGAAATCGGCGCATCGGCCAGGGTCGGCACGAGGCCGGTGATGATCCGATGCAGGTGATCGCGCGTGGTCAGTCGACCACCCCGCCTGAACCAGGCCCGAATCTCCGGCTCCGTCTCGAGTTGCAGATCGTCAGGATCCCCGCCGATCTTGAGATAGGTCTTGCCATCGGGATAGCGCACCGGCGGCAGAAGATAGATGTGGTCGGTGGGATCAGCCGGCTGATGGATGAGTGACGGCATGCCGAAATAGGCGGCAAGATCCTCATCCGGGACCTCGAAGAAGGCGACAGTACGCGCATAGACCTTAAGGTCGACGGGACGCGGCAACAGGTTTTCGTTGATCGAGAAGCCGCCGGCCGCGATCAGCACGCGCTCGGCCGAGTAGACCGCGCCATCATCGGTGGTGACGATGGCAAGACCGCCCTCCTCCCGGACGGAAACCACCGTCTGACGAATCACCCTGGCACCGGCTTTCTCCGCAAGCAGGCTCTGCGCCTCGACGAGCCGACGCGGATTGACGTAACCCGCATTGCGCTGCTCGTAGACACCCTCGCAATCGGAGCCGAAATCGAAATAGCGAAACCGCGACTTGAGCGCAGCGTCTGACAGCATTTCGACGGACACCCCGAGCTCTCGTGCGGCAGCCTCGACCTGGCCGACATAGGGATCGCGCCCGCCTCGCTTCGGCCCGACGATCAGGCATCCGACCTCATCATAAAACGCGATGCCGCTTTCCGCAGCGATCTGGCCGTAGCGCGCGATCGAGCGATTGGCGAGCCGGGCCCAGATGGGGTTCGAATCGATCGTCCGGGTAATCCGGGCCTCGTCGTAGTGGCTCGCAAAAACACCGTGATGGCTCGACCAGTCCTTCGGCTCGTCGGGACCGATGACGGCGACGCCCTCTCCCGAAAGTGCCATGTACCGGGCCGCCGCAGCACCCATCATGCCTCGGCCAACGACTATCGACTTGAACCGCTCAATCATGCGTCACCATCCTTACGTTGCGTCCGGTGATAGCATGGCAAGTCCCCGTGTCCAGTGACAGGAACGGCAAGGGCACAGCTCTTTCTCAGTTTCCGATTAAGGCGATAACCTTGCCGCAATAGCGCTTGGAGATCGGGTTCATGCGCTTGGCGCCATGGCCGGCATTGTAGCGCAGGATGGTGCCACAGGTCTCGCCGCCCCCCAGTTCATGGGCCATCGAGAGATACTTCATGCCGTAGCGGATGTTGGTCTCCGGATCGTAGAGCCCCTTGGTCTTGCCGCGATAGCCCATGGCTCGCGCCGTCGCCGGCTTGATCTGCATCAGCCCCACTTCGCCGGCACTGCCACGCGCCTTGGGATTGAAATTGCTCTCGACGCGAACGACGGCATGGGCCAGATCAACCGGGACGCCGTAGCTCTTCGCATATTTGGTGATGATCGCGCTGTAGGGGCTTTTCGAGAAGGAAGGCGCCGCCGGATAACCGGCGTCGCGAGTGATCGTCTTGAGGGGCTTTTTGAAGCGGCGTTCCTCGCTGCCGGCAAGCGCGGACTGGGCGTTGGTCAATAGCATTGCAATGCATGCCGCGGCAGCAACAAGTCGTCGTGTCATGAGAAGGTTCAGTCTCCAGTCGAGCCACCGGTATCCACGCGCGTCAAAGCGGGCGCAGTTAAGCGCCGCGAGCCCCTGTCAGGCCGCCAGTTCCGGGTCTCTCAAGTTGATGTTTGCGCCAGGTCCGTCTGCGAACCCTCGGCGCTGTTCAGCCCGTCCTTTAGAGCCGCCCAATGAGGAATTCCTGTGGCACCGCAACAAATCGTCGCCAGAGGCGTTGATTTCCTTGGTCCGAAAACACCGTGGGATGGGATTGGATCAGCCGAACCGCGGCAGGCTGGTCAGCAGCCTGTGCAGGGTCTCGATGGTCGAGCTGTCGGCAACCCCATCAACCTTGGCTTGCCGGAAATGTCGTTGGAATGCGGCGACCACGCCTTCCGTCTGAGCGCAGAATTCGCCTGTAATCTCAAGACCATACCCATAGAGCGACAACATCGACTGCAGCGCCTCGACGGGTTGCCCCCGGTCACCGCGTTGGAAGAAGCGACCACCGCCGATCGGACCCGGCTCAACCCAGTGTCCGACCCCTGCCCGATGCAGCCGATCCCAGGGGAAATTTTCACCCGGATCGACCTTGCGAATGGGGGCCACATCGGAGTGGGCAAGCACCCTTTCAGGGGCGATACCGTGCCGATTGACGCATTCGAGACACAATTCGATGACGGCTTCGATCTGCTTTTCGGGAAAGTCCGGAAGGCCGCCCGGGTGTCCGGCATTGGCGATCTCGATGCCGATAGAGCGGGAGTTGATGTCGGTCTCGCCGCCCCAAATGCTTTTGCCCGCATGCCAGGCACGCCGCTCTTCCGGCACCATCTGAACCACGCGGCCGTCCTCATGCACCAGATAATGGCTGGAGACCTGGCTTTCCGGCGCACAAAGCCAAGCCTGCGCGCCCTCGGCGGAAGGCATGCCCGTATAGTGCAAAAGGAGAATATCCAGGCGATCGACGCCGACGCGTTCGCCGTGATTGGGCGAAGGACAGACCTCCGCGCGCTTGAAATCCCCGGTGAACGAACTCATGCCGCCCGGCGCGCCTTCTCGATCGCCGAATAGGCCTCGTTGAACTTGGCCATGCGATGGTTGGCGACGCTGTGGAATTCCGTCGGAATGCCGCGCGCATGCAGTCGGTCGGGATGATGTTCGGCCGCCAGCGCCCTGTACTTCTTGCGGATCGTCGCAAAATCGTCGGACGGCTGCACGCCGAGAACCCCATAAGGATCGCCGTCGAGATGGATATGCCGTTCGGTGATCATCGCGAACCGTTCTTCCGAGATTGAGAAGATCTCGGCGATGCGCGACAGGAAGGCGAGTTCCTTCTCATGCACGAGGCCGTCCGCCTTGGCGATGTGGAACAGGGCGTCGATGATATCCTCGAGCACCGGGCAAAACTCGTCGCAGGTCCGGCACATGCCTGCGAGGTTCTTCGCATAGGTCTCGAAACCCGCGACGTCCTGGCGGGCGAGATTGTAAAGCCGGGCCACATTGCGGGCCTCTTCCGGCGGAAACTCGAAGATCTTGCGGAATGCTTCGACTTCGGCATTCGAGACGACGCCATCGGCCTTCGCCATCTTCGCGGAGAGCGCGATGATGGCAACCGAAAAGGACACGCGACGGCGCGTTTCCGGATCGCCTTCGAAGGCCGTGCGCACGGCCTCGACGATACTGCCGATCACATTGCCAGCCGCATCACCGATCGCGCCGAGCAACCGGTCCCAGAATGACGATATTTGTTCGCAGGCAAAATCGAAGATCATGTTGAAAGCTTGACCAAATATACCCAGAAAAAGCAAGGAGCCGAGCCCAATAGCGAGGATTAAAGTTTCTTCATCTTGAATCCGTTTCGCTGAACTCGCGCTGCCCCGACGCCCGGCATCGGCTCCAATCGATTATCCACAGAAGCCATCCCGTCACCCGGCCGCGATTGAAACGATTATATTCGGATTTGAAGCTCGCATGGTTGCGAAATGCCCGATTTCCTTGATTTTTTGGCTTTACAGGCCGCCGCGCCTATCGCATCCATTTGCCACCTGAACACCCAAGTTGCACGGGCGATGAAGCGTCCGAGGAGGATCGATGGCCAAGCAGAAAGTCGCGATGTTGACCGCCGGGGGCCTCGCGCCCTGTCTCTCGTCCGCTGTCGGCGGATTGATCGAGCGCTACACCGACATCGCACCCGAAATCGAGCTCATCGCCTACAAGTCCGGTTTTCGCGGCCTGCTGATGGACTACAAGATCGAGATAACCAAGGAAATGCGCGAGAAGGCGCATGTGCTGCATCGCTATGGTGGATCGCCGATCGGCAACAGCCGCGTCAAGCTCACCAATGTCGCCGATTGCGTGAAGCGCGGCCTGGTCAGGGAAGACCAGAATCCGCTCCGCGTCGCAGCCGAACGGCTCGCGGCAGATGGCGTCACGATCCTTCACACCATTGGCGGTGACGATACCAACACAACCGCTGCCGACCTCGCCGCCTATCTCGGCGCCAACGGCTACGACCTGACGGTCGTCGGCATGCCCAAGACCGTCGACAACGACGTCTACCCGATCAAGCAGACGCTCGGCGCCTGGACGGCCGCCGAAGTCGGCGCCCGATTCTTCGACCATGTTTCCAACGAACAGAGCGCTTCGCCACGCACGCTGGTCATTCATGAGGTCATGGGCCGCCACTGCGGCTGGCTGACAGCAGCCACCGCCCGCGCCTACATGCAGCGCACGCAGCACAATGAATACATCGAAGGCTTCATGATGAACCAGGAGCTGAAGAACATCGACGGCCTCTATCTTCCCGAGACCCATTTCGACATGGAGGGCGAAGCCGCCCGCCTGAAGGACATCATGGACCGGACCGGCTTCGTCACGCTCTTCGTTTCGGAAGGAGCCTGCATGGACGAGATCGTCGCCGACCGGGAGGCGGCCGGCGAGGAAATCAAGCGTGACGCCTTCGGCCATGTGAAGCTCGACACGATCAATGTCGGCAACTGGTTCCAGAAGCACTTTGCCAAGCTGCTCGATGCCGATCGCTCGATGGTGCAGAAATCAGGCTACTACGCCCGCTCTGCCCCCGCCAACTACGAAGACCTTCGCCTCATCCAGAGCATGGTCGATCTCGCGGTCGAAAGCGGTCTGAACAAGGTGTCGGGCGTGACCGGTCATGATGAAGACAAGGGCGGACGCCTACGGACCATAGAGTTCCCGCGGATCAAGGGTGGCAAGCCTTTTGACCTCGGCACGCCGTGGTTCAAAGAAGTGATGGACTATCTCGGGCAGAAGTACCGCCCCATCCATTGACCTGACCGCCGAAAGCTGGCTTCCTCTCCTGGAGGAGTGAGTGTCATGCCCCATTCTACCTGGATCCTGTTCGCAGTCGTCGCCGCGGCCCTTCTAGTCGTGCCCGGCCGGTCCAAGCGCATGGTTCTGTCCTATGCGCTGGCCCATGGCCGCAAGAGCGTCTTCGCCACGGGAACGGGCGTTGCACTCGGCACTGCCGTGTCGGTCGCAGCGACACTCGCCATCTCCTGGGGCCTGATCTCGCTGTCGACGCTGACATTTTCGATCTTCCAGTGGGTCGGCCTGTTCTGGCTTATGCTCTTCGGGCTTGGCCTCGCGCGTGCGCCTGCCGGCATCGAACCGGTAGCCGACAACGACAATCTGCCGGAGGAAAAACCGCTTCGCGTCATCGCGCATTGCTTCGAAAGCGAATCCCGCGACCCGCGCAGCAGCCTGCTCGTTGCCGCACTTCTGCCGCAATTCCTGACGCCGGCCGCTCCGTTCATTCCCCAGGCGATCGCGCTTGGCGCCACCTTCGTTGCCCTCTCGGCCTTGTCCTGCATCGTCTATGCACTGTTTCCCGAACGCGTCCGAAAAATCGTTAGGAAACATGCAGTTCGCCGTACTGTGAACCGTTCCGGCCGCACCGTCCTGATTGCGGCAAAGGCGGTTACGGCCGGCTATCGAAAGATCGCGGCCTGAGCCGCGGGACGCGTCTGCGAAATGCCCCCGAGGTCGCAAGCTTGCCGCAATGCTGGGCATAGATTAAGAAACGGAAACGAACAGTCGGCTGATTTGCCGGTGACCTCGCGTGCATCTCGTAACGGATAGTGGCATGAACGTCAGAACTGACCGCGGCATCGCTCTCTGCATGGCTGCCTCACTGTTGGCTGGACTGGGTGGATGCACCGCGATCGATGAAAGCGTGAAGGCAGATCTCGCTGCCGCACCGGTCGCCAATCCGAAGTCTCCGGAAATGCAGGCTGCCATGGCTGCCGAGGCCGCCACGAATGGCACAGCCGGGGCCCAGGCGTCGTTGATGACGCAGGCCGAGCTCGCAGCCGCAAACCCGGGCCCTGCACCACTCATTCCCGGCACGGAAACCGCAGCGCCGATCCCGGCCTTGAAGGCCTCGGCTCTCTCCCCCACCACGCCGCAGACAGCGGCCACCGATGCACTGGCCATGGTAACAACGCCTGTTACCACAGGGAGCCAGCAGATGACGGCTGCGGCAGCTTCGACCGAAGCGACGCTCACCCCTCCTGGCGTTGGCGCAAGTGCAACACCTGCACCGGCATCCGCGACAGCGCCAGCAGCGGTACAGGCTCCCGTCGTCCTGGCTTATGCAGCCCCCCTGCGCGCGACTGCGCTCACCAGCTTCGGCGACCCCTTCGACGTGTCGCCTCCGGGCGAGCCGCAGGTGCCCAATGCGGGTCGGAAGCCGGATACGGTTGGCCCGACGCGTCTGAACGCGCTTATCGAGAAATACTCACGGCTCCACGAGATCCCGGTTGATCTGGTGCATCGCGTCGTGCACCGCGAAAGCCGCTACAATCCGGCCGCCTACAGCAAGGGCAATTACGGCCTGATGCAGATCCGCTACAACACGGCCAAGGCCATGGGTTATGACGGCCCTGCCGATGGCCTGTTTGACGCCGAAACCAACATCAAATATGCGGTCAAGTATCTGAAGGGCGCCTGGGTCGTCGCCGACAATGATCACGACCAGGCCGTCCGCCTCTACTCCCGTGGCTACTACTACGATGCCAAGCGTAAGGGCCTGCTGCATCTGATGCAGTAACTCGTCTCCTCAGCTTAGGGCATCACGTATGGCCTGCAGGAGCCTCTGTGGTCTGTAGTCCAGGCGGCGCGGTGTAAGCCCGAGCCGGACGACCACCAGTTTCTCAGACGGAATGACGGCAATCGACTGTCCGTCATGGCCGAGCATCCAGAGCGTCTCATCGGGCAGCGAAAAATTGCTGTCCTTGTCTCCGGGACCATTCTGCCAGGCCTGCCCTCTCGTATAGGCGCCGTTGGAAACGGCAGCCGGTTCATAGACGCGTGCCATGACGGACGGATCGACGAGCTGACGGCCGGACCAGCGTCCGTTCTCCGCAATCAAGAGACCGAACCGTGCCCAATCTCGGGCAGTCGCGTACAGATAGGAACCGCCGACAAAAGTACCGGTCGCATCCGCTTCGAGCACAGCGCTGCGCATACCGATCACATCGAACAAAGCCTCCCGCGGGTAGGCGAGCGTCGCCTCCCGGTTCGAAAACCGCGACATCCAGTAACGCGAGATCAGCACCGTTTCTCCGGAGGAGTAATTGAACCGCGTGCCCGGCCCTGCCGCCGGAGGCAGCGACGCCGCATAGGCACCCATATCCGGTTCGAGATAGAGCATGCGCGTCACGTCGGTCACGTCGCCATAGCTCTCATTGAAACTGAGACCGCTTTGCATGGCGAGTAGATCCGAAAGCGAGATCTCGGCGCGGCTGTCACTATTCCATTCGGCAAAGAGGTTCGTCGCATTCTCGTCGATCCGCCTCTCCCCCTTGAGGATGCCGACCAGCGCGGCCGTCACCGTCTTCGTCATGGACCAGCCCAGAAGCGGTGTTTCCGCATTGAAACCGGGACCATAGGCTTCACCGACGATCCGGCCGTCCTTCACGACGACGACTGCACGAGCACTCGGCCCGAGAAGGTCGGGATCGGAAAGCACGGCCTGGAGCCGCGGATCGTTCTGCGCCACTGCGTCACCATCCGGCCAGGCCCGGGCCGTATCCGCAGAGGCCACGTCGGCCGGCGGAGCAGACAGGCGTCTTGCCGCGTCGATCTCGGATTCGTTGACTGCAGCACAGCCCAGGCCGGTGCGATGCAGTGCGGCCGATGGTGCGACGACACCGAGCAAGGCTGTTTTCACCAGGCCCTGTTCGAGATCGACCTCGGCGCGCACGAGTTTGAGCAAGGGGTGCCCGGGGGCCTGCACATCGTCGCGCAGCACTTCGTCGGCGTCGCGACCGGCGATGAACACGTTCGAGCAGACGATCTTGGCGGCATAGCCGGTGCCGACCCTGAGAAGTTCGGGCGGAAATGCGACGATCCAGGCTGCGGCCACGGCAACGATGCCTACGAGGGCCACCGCCACCCGTGCGCCCCACTTCATCAGTCTCCGCATCAGCCTCTCCTCCTGTTGCCGCTATCGAAGCAGGAATGGATGACAGGCGAAAGATGAGCAGGCCGCGTGCCTGAAGTTATCCCGCGACTTTCAACCGACGGGCGCTGCGCGTTGCGCGAGCCGGGCCTGCAGGTAGTTGAGCGCCTCCGCAGCTGCAACGGGTCTTGAAAACAGGAACCCTTGAGCCTCGCCGATGCCGAGGCGCTTGACGAAATCCAACTGGCTGTTCGTCTCGATCCCCTCGATGGTGGTCCGGATCTGGAAGGTCTCCGACAGCTTGTGCATCAGGTCGACGAGTTTCGCACCCTGGCTGGTCTCGAGCATCTGTTTCGCAAACGAGCGGTCGATCTTCAGTTCGTCGAGCGGGAAGAGCCGCAGATTGTTGATCGACGAGAAGCCGGTGCCGAAATCGTCGAGCGCGATGCGCACGCCGCTCGAGCGAAGCTCGGCGAGACTGCGGCAAACAAGATCGATATCGACGGAAAAGACCGCCTCTGTCACTTCGATCGTCAGCCGCTCGGGCGCCAGCCCGGTATCCACCAGACAATCGAGGATATGCGTCACGAAGTTCGGATCCTTGAACTGGTCGCCCGACACGTTGACGCTGACGCCCGTCGGTTCCGGCCAGGTTACGGCTGCGGCGCAAGCCTGTTGCACGACCCATTTGCCGATCACCTGAATGATGCCGGTCTTCTCTGCGAGAGGGATGAAGATGTCAGGCGTGATCAATCCTCTCGTCGGATGGCGCCAGCGCAGAAGCGCCTCCAGCGATCGCACGTCGCCATTCTCCACGGCAACAATCGGCTGGTATTCAAGATAGAATTCCCCGTCGACGAAGCCGCGCGAAAGGTCGCGCTCGAGCTCGAGGCCTTCCCGCACTTCACGGGCGAGACTTTCATCGTAGAAGGCATGGGCGGGGCCGAAGACCTCCTTGGCGCGATAGAGGGCAAGGTCCGCTCGCTGCAACAAGGCCGTGACGTTCCGGTCCTCGGGCGAGATGAGCGTCGCCCCGATGCTAAGCCCGGCCAAGACGCGGCCCTGCTCCAGTTCGAAGGGGCGGGCGAGCGCGTCTTCGATCGCCAGGCAGACGAACTCTGCCACCGGGCGGCGCAGTGCTTGCGGCAGGATGGCCGCGAACTCGTCGGCCCCGAGACGAAACAACTGCGCGCCCTCGCCCGAAGCCTGGCGCAGACGCTCGGCCACGACGACCAACAGTGCGTCGCCAGCCGCATGTCCCAGCGTGTCGTTGACATATTTGAAGCGGTCGAGATCGATGAGCAGAAGCGTACCGCCGGAAGGACCACGTGCCGCCAGCAGGGCGTCAAGTGCTTCGTTCAGCGCCTGGCGGTTTCCAAGCCCGGTTAGACGATCGAAACGTGAGGCAGCCTCAAGCGCTGTCGCACCACCTTCGAGGCGACTGATGCGCTCATGCAGCATGGCCTCCCAGGCGGCGATTCGCCAACCGACTGCGGCGCCGACAAGCGGCAGGCTGATGGCCGCAAGTGAGGACCATTCACTCAGAAAAGCTGTGGAAAGACCGACAAAACCGGACTGCACCACAACGGGTAGAGCCATGGCTGCCGGAGCCGCAGCGCCGCCCAGAAACCCCGCAAGACCGTAGCGCAGTCGCCTCCCAAACGGGATTTCACTTAACATCATGTTAAACACCCCTAAAATAACTGAGGACAATTTGTATAAAATGCATTGAAATTCGGTTACCGCCGCGCCGTCAACGACGTCATCAAACTGTAGCACCCGGGCGCTACACGCCGTGAAACCCAACAAGAGGGCGGATCGACATGACTGAGCTTGCACCCGATGCCGGATTTCGCGGAAACGAGAAGCTGAAGGGTGCATTGCTGCAACATGCCGCCCTTTCGCCGGCGGGCCTTTCGGAACGGCTTTTCGGCCTGCTGTTTTCCGGCCTCGTCTATGCGCAGATCTGGGAGGATCCGGAGGTCGACATGCAGGCCATGGATCTTTCCGAAGGCCATCGCATCGTCACCATCGGCTCGGGCGGCTGCAACATGCTCGCCTATCTCAGCCGTCGCCCGGCCTCGATCGATGTGGTCGACCTGAACCCGAACCATATCGCCCTCAACCGTCTGAAGCTTGCCGCCTTCCGCCACCTGCCCGACCACGCCTCCGTCCGTCGCCTGCTTGGCGAAAAGGGCGTCAGCACCAATGTCCGGATGTATGACCGCCACATCGCGCCCAACCTGGACACAGCGACTCGGCGCCACTGGGAAGCGCGCGGCTTGACGGGTCGCAAACGAATTTCCGTCTTCAACCGCAACATCTACCGCACCGGCCTTCTTGGGCGGTTCATCACCGTCGGCCACCTTATCGCCCGCAGCCATGGCGTTCGCCTGGAAGAACTTGCCGAAACCCGCTCCTTGCGCGAACAGCGGATGTTTTTCGACAGCCGCATCGCACCGCTGTTCGACAAGCCGCTGATTCGCTGGCTGACCCGTCGCAAGAGTTCACTCTTCGGCCTTGGCATCCCGCCGCAGCAATATGACGAGCTCGCATCGCTGGCCAACGACGGGACGATCGCTCCCGTGCTGCGCCACCGCCTGGAAAAGCTCTGCTGCCATTTTCTGCTGCGCGACAACTATTTCGCCTGGCAGGCATTTCTCCGCCGCTATCCGAAGCCGGAGGAAGGCGTTCTGCCCACCTATCTGCAGGAACAGCACTACCGCGCCATCCGGGACACAGCGGATCGCGTGACCGTTCACCACGCCAATTTCACCGAACTCCTGGCGAAAAAGCCAGCCGGCAGCGTCGATCGCTACGTGCTGCTCGACGCACAGGACTGGATGAACGAGCGACAGCTGAACGAGCTGTGGACCGAAATCACGCGTACCGCCTCTGAAGGCGCCCGCGTCATCTTCCGCACCGCGGCGGAAGACAGCATCCTGGACGGAAAGCTCGCACCCGCCCTGCTCGACCAGTGGCATTATCAGCCCGAACGCTCGCATACCCTGAACACTCAGGACCGCTCCGCCATCTATGGTGGCTTCCACATCTATGAGAAGCGGCCCGCATGAGCGAGAGCCCTGCCGCCCTCGCTGCCACCACCAGCCAGGACCACGCGGACCGCATGGACCAGATGTATCGCTATCAGCGGCATATCTACGACCTGACGCGGAAATACTACCTGCTCGGTCGAGACCACATGATCGCAGGTCTCGATCTGCAAAACGGCGGCTCACTCCTGGAAATCGGCTGCGGCACGGGTCGCAACCTTGTCCTTGCCCGGCGGCACTTTCAGCGTGCAAACCTCTTTGGCCTCGACATATCGGCAGAGATGCTCGCAACAGCCCAGGCCAAGTTCGAGGGCAAGGCGTCACGCCCAAGGCTTGAGGTCGCCGACGCCACGACATTTCGCGCCGCCGATTTCGGACAGCCGCATTTTGATCGGGTGATGATCTCCTATGCCCTATCGATGATTCCCGACTGGCAGGGGGCCATTGACCGGGGTATCGAAGCGCTTGGTTCAGAGGGATCCCTGCACATCGTCGACTTCGGCCAGCAGGAGCGCCTGCCCCAGTGGTTTCAGAAGGGTCTGCAGGCCTGGCTCGCCCGCTTCCACGTCAGCCCCCGCCCGGATCTGAAAAGCGTTCTCGAAGAGCGGGCGGCGGCAAAGGGCTTGCAGTTGCGATTCGAGCCCCTCTGGCGTGGCTATGCCTGGCACGCCGTCCTCACCCGCTGACGGCCTCGCGCAAGCAAGATTGCATCTATTCCGGATTTGACGATGATGGGCGACGACGGTCGGCTCCCACGCGTGTCGTTGTTGCACCTTGTGGGGCAACTTCCCTTAATGATGAGATCACGGACGCTCGATGCGGTGGCTTCCCACACTTATTCTCCCGCTCTGCCTTGCAGTCACAGCCTGCACCTCGGGCACTTACGACCTGTTGGAAACAGCCTCCCTCTCTCCGCGTTTCCAGGACACCGATCCCCAGCATTTCGAGGGCAAGACACCGCATCGTCATGAGGTACATGGCATCGACGTCTCCAAATGGAACGGCGACGTCGACTGGCGCCAGGTGAAAAAGTCGGGCGTATCCTTTGTCTTCATCAAGGCGACGGAAGGCAAGGACATGCTTGATCCACGCTTCCACGAATACTGGAAGGGCGCGAGCGATGCCGGGATCCCGCACGCTGCTTACCACTTCTACTATTTCTGTTCGACGGCCGACGAGCAGGCCGACTGGTTCATCAAGAACGTGCCGCGCGATGCCAACCTTCTGCCACCGGTGCTCGACGTCGAGTGGAACCCGACCTCCCCGACCTGTCGCCTGCGGCCGGATCCCGCAACGGTGCGCAGCGAAATGCAGCGCTTCATGCAGCGCATAGAGGCCCATTTCGGCAAGCGTCCGATCATCTACACCTCCGTCGACTTCCACCGCGACAACCTCGAAGGCGCATTCAGGGACCATCACTTCTGGGTCCGGGCCGTGGCGCAGCATCCAAGCGTGATTTATCCGGAACGGCGTTGGTCCTTCTGGCAATACACGTCGACAGGCGTCATTCCCGGCATCCGCGGCGAAACCGATATCAACGTTTTCGCCGGCACCCAGAAGAACTGGCAGAACTGGGTCGCCGCCGTCTCGAAATGATCGCAAACGGAGCCTAGAGGCTCTGAGAAACAAACCCATGCCATCGCATGCCGGTGCAAACGCGGCCTGCGGCGGCACGCAACCCGAAGGACTGATCGATGAACAAAGCCCTGCGTCATGCGCTCCCTCTCGCCCTCATTCTTGCCTCAGCCGGTTTCGCCCAGGCGCAGCAGCAATGCGGCGGCGATCTCGCGACCTTCCTCGAAGGCGTGAAGGCGGAAGCCATTGCCGCGGGCTCGCCTCCAGAGATTGCCGACAAGGCGCTCGCGGGTGCGGCCATCGACCAGAAGGTTCTCTCGCGCGACCGTTCGCAGGGCGTTTTCCGCCAGACCTTCCTGGAATTCTCGAGCCGCACCGGCAGTCAGGCGCGCCTCGACACCGGCCTTAAGAAGATCAGGGAATACGCCGATGTCTTCGCACGCGCCGAACAGGAATATGGCGTACCGGCAGGCGTCATCACCGCCTTCTGGGCCAAGGAGACAGACTTTGGCGCCGTGCAGGGCGACTTCAACACCCGCAACGCGCTGGTCACGCTCGCCCATGACTGCCGCCGTCCGGAACTTTTCCGCCCGCAACTACTGGCGCTCATCAAGATGGTCGAGCACGGCGATCTCGACCCTGCGACCAACACCGGAGCCTGGGCCGGCGAAATTGGCCAGGTGCAAATGCTCCCTGAAGACATCATCGCCTTCGGCGTGGATGGCGATGGCGACAACCATGTGAACGTCAAGCAGAGCAGCCCTGACGCCCTTCTCACGGCTGCGCGCTTCATTCAGCATCTCGGCTTCAAGCGCGGCGAACCTTGGATCCAGGAAGTCAGCATTCCGGAAAACCTGCCCTTCGAGAAGTCCGGCCTTGGAGGCACGATGACGGCAGGTGAGTGGTTTGCGCTCGGCGTTCAGCCTCGCGATGGCGAGACAGCTTTCTCTGCCCTGCCCGCCTCGCTGATCCTGCCGCAGGGCCGCAAGGGGCCGGCCTTCATCACCTATCCGAACTTCAACATCTATCTCGAATGGAATCAGTCCTTCATCTACACGACCTCGGCGGCATTTTTCGCCACCCAGTTCGGTGGTGCGCCCGCCTATCAGAAGGGCAACCCCGAACCGGGCCTCGACACCGACCAGATGATGGCGCTGCAAACCAAGCTGCAGGGCCTTGGCCACGACGTCGGCAAGATCGACGGCATCCTCGGCGCCGGCACGCGCGTCGCGGTGCAGAAGGAGCAGCAGCGAGTCGGCCTACCCGCCGATGGCTGGCCGACACCGGCACTGCTGGCCGCACTCTGATATCCGCATCAAAGACCACATGATCGAGCCGGGGCGCCTCCACGCCCCGGCTTTTTTGTTTCGAGCAGCTGTCGATCTGTTGACGCTGAGGATTTCAGCGCCTTGAGTCGGCCTACAAAAGCTCACGGAAATTAAACTTCATTAACAGCGCGAGATCTGAAACAAGCCGTTGAAACGCCTAGCTTATCGAATGTTAGGCATACTTTATCCACTGTAGAATGACGCAGCGCAGCACAGATTTGCCCTTGCGCCGACACAAATCAGACATAATATCTAACGGTCAACGCAAGGAGGCACACATGGGACTGACTAATTCAATTAATGTCCTGATCGTCGGTGCAGCGTTTGTTTTCATCGCAACGATGCTGTTTATCTGACACGGGTCTGAGTAACTGAAACCCATGAGTTGGCCTGGTTAGGCCTCTCCAGCAGATATGATTTCAAAACGAATAAAAGGCGCATGACACGGACCGTCATGCGCCTTTTCTCATGCCGACGGCGACCTCAGATCAAGCAGCAGCGCTGGAAACCTTGGCGGCCTTCGCCGTGATGCCGAGCCGGTCCAGGGTCGCAATGGTCAGCGGCGCCCGGTTCATCGTGTAGATGTGAAACTCCTCGATACCGCGACGCGCGAGATCGGCGATCTGTTCCGCCGCAATGTCGGCCGCAACGGCGGCACGCGCCTGAGCATCGCCCTCGGTCCCCTGGAAGCGCTCGTCGAGAAACGACGGGGTGCTGGCGCCACACATAGAAGCGAAACGCTTCAGCTGCGTCAGGTTCTGGATCGGCATGATGCCGGGCACGATCGGGATGGTGATCCCCGCCGCGCGGACACGTTCCAGGTAGCGCTCGAAGATATCGTTGTCGAAGAAGAACTGCGTCAGCGCGCGCGTTGCTCCCGCATCCACCTTCTGCTTGAGCATGTCGAGATCGACGTCGTCGTTTTCGCTTTCCGGATGGCGCTCGGGATAGGCCGAGACGGAAATCTCGAAATCGCCGAGGTCACGCAGACCGGAGACGAGGTCGGCAGCATTGACGAAGCCACCCGGATGCGGCGCATAGCGGCTGCCGACGCCCCCTTGTGGGTCGCCACGCAGCGCCACGAAGTGGCGAACGCCGGCGGCCTGAAATTCTTCGACGACCGCGCGCACCTCGTCACGCGTCGCACCCACACAGGTGAGATGCGAAGCAGTGGCAAGCGGGGTCTCGGCAATCAACCGCTTGACGGTCGCAAGGGTCGGCTCGCGCGTTGTACCGCCGGCACCATAGGTCACCGAAACGAAATCGGGCTGGTAAGGCTGCAGGGCCTTCACCGCCTGCCAGAGCTGATCCTCCATATCGGGCGACTTGGGCGGGAAGAACTCGAAGGAGATCCGCGCATCAGGGGTCTTGGCGATCGGCCGTTCGGGCATAGTCATCTATCTGCTCCCGGTCAAGGCAAGGGGTTGTACTGAAGTGGCCCTGCCCGCAGCGCTCCCACGCCGGGCAAGCCAGATGGTCACGGTGAGCCCGCGCCCCGCCGCAGTTTCCGGCGGCAGGTCGATGACGTCCTCGACGGCCAAACCCTGGCGGTCGAGCCATTCGGCCATGACGCCATGGGAGAAGCCGAGGCGCACATGGGCGTGCTCGTCCCGGAGATATTCATGGGCATGGGGTGCGAGATCGATGATCGCGAGCCGACCACCCGGCTTCAGCATGCGCGCAGCCTCGGCGAGAGCCAGTTCCGGCTCCTCAAGGAAGTGCAGAACCTGATGGATCGTGACAAGGTCGTAGTCGCCGGCATCGAGCGGCAGGTTCAGGATGTCACCATGACGCACGCTGGCGGACAGGATGCCTTCTTTGTCGAGGTTGGAGCGGGCGACCGCCAGCATGTCGCGGCTGGCATCGATCCCGATTGCGCGGCGGTAGCGTGGCGAAAGCAGTTGCAGGATACGGCCAGTGCCTGTGCCGAGGTCGAGCATGGATTCGACCGCGTCGGTTCCGACGATCCGCAGCAGAGCCGCTTCTACATCGGCATCATTAACATGCAGCCGGCGAAGCTCATCCCATTCGGAAGCGTTGCGACTGAAATAGGCCTGCGCCTTCTCAGCCCTCGCCCGCTTGACGCTGGCCAGGCGATCCCGGTCACGCTGGAGGACAGGATCGCTCTCCTCGGCAGCATCCAGCAGCAGTCGAACCAGTGCCGCGCCCGAGCCTTCCTGCTTCAGCCGAAAATAGGCCCACGCGCCCTCCTGATAGCGATCAATCAGATCGGCTTCCGCAAGCAACTTCAGATGACGGGAGATTCGTGGCTGGGACTGACCGAGAATTTCGGTAAGATCGGTAACCGTGAGATCGCCCGCAGACAGAAGCGTGAGGAGACGCAGGCGGGTCGGCTCGCCTGCCGCCTTCAGCAATTCCACAAGAGTATCGACACCGAGTCTCATTCACACCACCGCAATAACGACATAAAGATATCTTTATGTCCGTTTTCGATGTGATGCAAGCCTTAATCCGCGACCACCGCTAGCTTGACGGTGAAAAGGAAAACGGCCGCCTCTTCAGGCGGCCGTCGCGATCTCAGTGAGACACTCGTCAAGCGACTGACAGAAGCCTCAGAACTCTTCCCAGCTCTCGCTTGCGAGCGCGGTATTGCCGGACACAGCGGGTGTCACTCGACGGGGAGCAGCCTGCTGTGCGGCCGGAACAGCAGACCGTGCTGGTTGCGGCGATACCGGAGCCATCGAACGCGTCTGGCGCGAAGCCTGAGCAGCCGAGGCCGCGCCCTGCCCCGTCCGGAAACGCTGCAACAGCTCCGCAAGGCTTGCTGCTTCCTGAGCGAGACCCGCGGACGCCGCGTTCATCTCCTCCACCATGGCCGCATTCTTCTGGGTCGCCTGGTCCATGTGGTTGACCGCCTGATTGACCTCGCCGAGACCGACCGACTGTTCCTGCGCGGCAGAGGCGATGGCATCCATATGCTCGTTGATCGCCTGAACCAGGCCGGCGATCGCCGTCAGGCCGTCGCCGGTCTCGTTGACCAGTTTCACGCCTTCGCTGACAGCGACTTCGGAATTCCCGATGAGGGCCTTGATTTCCTTCGCCGCATTCGCCGAACGCTGCGCGAGCTCGCGAACCTCCTGCGCGACGACCGCAAAGCCCTTGCCTGCCTCGCCCGCACGCGCGGCCTCGACACCGGCATTGAGCGCCAGAAGGTTGGTCTGGAAAGCGATCTCATCGATCACGCCGATGATCTGGCTGATCTGCTTGGAGGCATGCTCGATGCGCTCCATCGCAGTGACCGCGTTTCCGACCACCACACCGGACTGTTCCGCACGGCTGCGGGTGTTGCGCACGATGTCGCGCGCTTCTCCGGTCCGCCGCGACGTGGCCGTCACGTTGGAGGTGATCTCTTCGAGCGCCGCTGCGGTCTCCTCGAGCGAAGCTGCCTGTTGTTCGGTGCGCTTGGCCAGATCGTCGGAGGCATGTGAGATCTCGCCGGAACCACCGCTGACGGCATGGGCCGAGCGGCCAACCGAGACCAGAACGCCACGCAGCTGTTGCACCGACGTGTTGAAGTCGTGACGCAGAGCTTCGAACTGAGGGGCAAACTCCTCCTCGATCTCGCAAAGCAGATCGCCCGATGCCAGCCGCTTGAGACCTGCGGCCAGCGTGCCGGTTGCCTTTGTCAGGCGTTCCTCGGCATCGGCCTCAGCACGCGCCTGCATCTCGGCACGCTCGCGCTCGCTGCGAACCCGACTTTCGGATGCTTCGGCTTCCAGCTCGGCATTGCGAATGGCAGCCTCACGGAAGACCTCGACAGACCGGGCCATCGCCCCGATCTCGTCAGTGCGCTCGGTGAAGGGGATGGACTGCAGCGTATCGCCATTGGCCAGTCCGATCATCGAACAGCTGACACGCCCAATGGAACGGGACAACGTGCGGGTGATGGAGACGCTGAAGGCCACGACCAGCAGGATGAAGCTGGAAAGACCGACGATGACGGAAATCATGCTGAAGCGCGCATCGGCCAGACGATCATTGATCGCCTCGAGGAACGCCGTGGCGTTGTCGCGGATGATCGCGGCCGCAAAGTCACGGCGCTTCGCCATGCTTTCGGTGAAAGGCTTCGGATCACGCGCCCCAGCGTAATCCTCGAGGCTTTCCATCGCCTGGAGCGTTTCGTTGATCTGCCTGCCCTCTGCCGTATCGAAGAAGGAATAGAAGCGGCTGATCACATCTGGACGCGCAAGCTCACGGAAGGGACCGTCGAAGGTCCGTAGCTGGCTCTGCAGCGCGCTGAACCGGACAAGCTCGGCCTTCCCGAAGGCGCCGTTGTCGATGTAGAACTGGCCCATGCGATTGAGACCGAGATAGGCTTCGTTGACCTTCATCAGCGCATGATGCGCACGGATGTCGGACGAGAGCGTCAGATCCTCGGTGAGGTTCGCCGTTCTGAGCGTCAGCTCAAGTCCGGCTGCGGCGACTGGCTGGGCGTAACGCAGCGGCAGGATCGGATCCTTGTCGCCGGCATCGAGTTTCTGTCGATACTCCGGCATCCGGGCATACATCTTCTCCAGATTGGCCCGGAGCTGCAGGGTGATCGGATCGCCGTATCCCATCCGGTCGAGCTCGGCCATCTGATCCATCATGGCCTGATAGATCGCATCCGATTGTTTGCGGATCTCCATGCGATTCGGCGCCGTCTCCAGCGGCATGATCATCATCAGCTCGCCGCCTTGATAGGCGAGCTCTGCGAGCGCCGCTGCGCGTGTGAGCTTCTGATACTCCAGATAGCTGTTATAGCCAGCCGCGCCACCAAGACCGGTGACGGCCAGCAACGGCACCAAAGCGATCAGGGTCAGCGCTTTTTGAAACGAAATTTTTCCCAGGATAGACACCTGTCAGTTCCCTCCAGACAGAGAAGGCGGACCTGATGTCGTCTTCTGCCAATTCCCCACTGCGCCTGATGCGCGGCTCCCGGAACTGGTATGATACACAAACTGTTTAGATTCAGTTTATCGTGATACACGAAAGTATTGCTATTGTTGCGACGATGCGCAAGCCAAACGAAATGTGGCCCGCAGAGATTGCGAGCCACATTGAACCAGTTTGACGAGCAACAGGGAAAGCCTGTCTCGATTTAGCGCGTCAGGCGCTTGTAAGCCTGGCTGCCCGGGTTGAGCGCATCCGGGCCAAGGCGGCGGATCTTGTCCTGCTCGTAGTCTTCGAAGTTGCCCTCGAACCATTCGACATGGCCATCACCTTCGAAGGCGAGGATATGCGTCGCCAGACGGTCGAGGAACATGCGATCGTGGCTGATGATGATGGCGCAGCCGGCGAAGTTCTCGAGTGCCGTTTCCAGCGCGCCCAGCGTTTCCGTGTCGAGGTCGTTGGTCGGTTCGTCGAGCAGAAGAACGTTGCCGCCGGCCTTCAACATCTTGGCCAGATGCACGCGGTTGCGCTGACCTCCGGAAAGGTTGCCGACCTTCTGCTGCTGATCGCCGCCCTTGAAGTTGAAGGCGCCGCAGTAAGCGCGGGAGTTCATGTCGAACTTGCCGAGCTTGATGATTTCGGCACCGCCCGAAATTTCTTCCCAGACGGTCTTCGAACCATCCAGCGCATCGCGGCTCTGGTCAACATAACCGAGATGGACAGTATCACCGACGCGGATCGAACCGGCATCCGGCTTTTCCTGACCGGTGATCATCTTGAACAGCGTCGACTTGCCGGCGCCGTTCGGGCCGATGATGCCGACGATGCCGCCCGGCGGCAGCTTGATCGACAGGTCGTTGATCAGCGTGCGGCCTTCAAAGCCCTTGGTGATTCCGTCGAGTTCTATGACCACCTGGCCGAGACGCTCGGAGACCGGAATGATGATCTGCGCATCACCGGGACGAATGCCTTCAGCCGCATCAACCAGCTGTTCATAGGCCTTGATACGGGCCTTGGACTTGGCCTGACGGGCCTTCGGGCTGGATGCAATCCATTCCTGTTCGCGCGAGATCGCCTTCTGGCGGCCGGCCTCTTCGCGGTTTTCCTGAAGCATGCGCTTGGCTTTCGCCTGCAGGTAAGCCGAATAGTTGCCTTCGTACGGAATACCGCGGCCACGGTCGAGTTCGAGAATCCAGCCGGTGACGTTGTCGAGGAAGTAGCGATCGTGGGTGATCATCATCACGGCGCCCGGATAGTCGCGCAGGTGCTTTTCAAGCCAGGCGATCGTCTCGGCGTCCAAGTGGTTGGTCGGTTCGTCGAGCAAAAGCAGGTCCGGCTGCGAGAGCAGCAGGCGGCAGAGCGCGATGCGGCGGCGTTCACCACCGGAAAGCAGGGTGACGTCGGCGTCCTTTGGCGGGCAGCGCAGCGCTTCCATCGCCATTTCGACCTGCTGTTCGAGATCCCAGAGGTTCTGGCTGTCGATGATGTCCTGGAGCTTCGCGCCTTCGTCGGCGGTCTCGTCGGAATAGTTCATCATCAGTTCGTTGTAACGGTCGAGCACGGCCTGCTTGTCGGCCACGCCTTCCATGACGTTCTCGAACGCATTCTTCGCCGGATCCAGATGCGGTTCCTGCTCGAGATAACCGACGGTCGCACCTTCGGCAAGCCAGGCTTCACCGGTGTATTCCGTGTCCTGACCGGCGATGATGCGCAGCACGGTCGACTTACCCGCACCGTTCGGACCGAGGATACCGATCTTGGCATCGGGATAAAACGAGAGGTGGATGTTCTCGAGAATCTTCTTTGCGCCGTAGGACTTGCTAAGTCCCGACATGTGATAGATGAACTGGCGTGCCATGGGGTCTTGCTCCGGCGGGAATGGGAATTTGCCGCTATGTAGGCGAATTGCGTCCTTGGGGCAATGCGGCGCACAAAAAACTGCCGAGAAATACAGCAGTTCTCGCAAGTTTCAGATCATTCCACATCCCCGCCTCGCCGGCCGGGGTCGCTACTCGGCGGCTTGTTCGCGCATCCGGCGTCAAGCCACTGACGCTATTGCGCATGGCAGAGAAATGACCTCCTATCGCGCCATCGGGGGAACCAAATGTTTTCAGATCGTGCCTTTCACCAATCGCCATCAGGCGCCCGTCTTGCCTACCACCACCAGCCATCGACGACCGCGCCGCGCGGTATCGTCCTCATCTGTCACGGCCTGGCGGAGCATTCCCGGCGCTACGCGGGATTTGCCTCGTCTTTGGCCGCCCATGGCTACCACGTCTTTGCCCATGATCACCGCGGACACGGCGAGACGACGGCACCGGACGCTCAACTCGGGATATTCGCGCGCCGCAACGGGGCCGAAAAGGTGATCGCCGATGTCATGGCCATGCGCGAGTTTGCCGTTGAAACCTATCCGGGGCTTCCGGTCATCCTCTTCGGTCACTCCATGGGCGGCCTGATCGCGCTCAACGTCGCGAATGAACATCCACAAGCCTTCCATGGACTGACGATCTGGAATTCCAACTTCAATCCCGGCCTTGCCGGACGCTTCGCCCAAGCCGTGCTTTCTCTTGAGCAGATGCTGAAGGGCTCCGACGTCCCGTCACTAATCCTGCCAAAGGCGACCTTCGTTGCCTGGGGCCACGCAATCAAGGGCCATCGGACGCCATTCGACTGGCTCTCGCATGACGCGCGCGAGGTCGACGCCTATATCGCCGATCCGCTCTGCGGCTTCGATGCCAGCGTCTCCATGTGGCGCGATATCTTTCGCCTGACTTTCGCAGGCGCCGCCCCCGAACGTCTTGAGCGCCTGCCGCAACGCCTCCCCGTCTATCTGGTCGGCGGCGCTGAGGACCCCGCGACCAATATGGGCCGCGAGATCCGCTGGCTCGGCCAGCGCATGCTCGATGTCGGCATGACCGATGTCGAAACCACGGTCTATGACGGCATGCGCCATGAGACGCTGAACGAGATCGGTCGCGAAAAGGCGATCGCCGATTTCCTCGCTTGGATCGGCAATCTCGGACCCTGATCTGGCCAGATCTTGCCGAAACGGAATGATGCCATGAGAGAATATCAGGTGCGAATGGCAAAATGGGGCGATATAGCTCTGTCGATAGCAGTTCTTGTCATGGCAGGAGATCCAATTTTGTCGGATCGCCGAACCTGACGACGCCGCACAGGATCGCGCAATGACGCCCAAGCCATCATCCCCTGCCCCGCTCACCGGCATCCGCGTGATCGAACTGGCCCGCGTACTCGCAGGCCCATGGGCAGGCCAGATGCTAGCCGATCTCGGCGCCGACGTGATCAAGGTCGAAAACCCTGATGGTGGCGACGACACCCGCGCCTGGGGTCCGCCCTTCGTCGAGGGCGCCGACGGCGAAAACCTCTCGGCCGCCTATTACCACTCCACCAACCGCAACAAGCGCTCGATTGCCGTGGACCTCAAGACGCCCGAAGGCCAGGAAACGGTCCGCCGCCTCTGCGCCTCGGCCGATGTCGTCATCGAGAACTTCAAGCGCGGCGGCCTTGAGAAATACGGTCTAGATTACGCGAGCCTGAAAGCGATCAACCCGAAGCTCGTCTACTGCTCGATCACCGGCTTTGGCCAGAACGGCCCCTATGCCGATTTCGCCGGCTATGACTACATCGTCCAGGGCATGTCCGGCTTCATGTCGATCACCGGCGAGAAGGACGGCGAACCGATGAAGGCAGGCGTCGCGATTGCCGACATTTTCACGGGCATCTATGCCGTGACCGCCATCCAGGCCGCCCTGATCCACGTGATGAAAACCGGCCAGGGCCAGTTAGTCGACATGGCCCTGCTCGACGTGATGTCGGCGGTGCTGGCCAACCAGAACATGAACTATCTGATCTCGGGCAAGCCGCCGACACGCCTCGGCAATGCCCATCCGAACATCAGCCCTTATGAAGTCGTGCCGACATCAGACGGCCACCTGATCCTCGCCGTCGGCAATGACGGCCAGTTCAAGCGCCTCTGCACGATCCTTGGCATCCCCGCTGTTGCTGAGGACGAGCGTTTCGCCACCAACAAGGCCCGCGTCGCCAACAAGGTCCAAGTCCGCCAGATCGTCACGGCAGAAACCGCGAAGTGGCAGAAGCGCGACCTGCTCTCGGCCTGTGAGGCGAATGCCGTGCCCGCGGGACCGATCAACTCGATCGAGGAAATGTTCGCCGACCCGCAGGTCCAGGCCCGCGGCCTCAAGATCGATTTGACCGACGACAAGGGCACGGTCATCCCAAGCGTGCGCACGCCGATCGTGCTCTCCGAGACACCCCTGCGCTACGAGCGCCCGAGCCCGCGCATTGGCGAGCATGGCGAAGACATTCTGGCCGAACTGGCCGAGCTGGAAAGGAAGATCAAATGAAGAGAACCGGCGGAGCCCTTGTAGTCGAAGCCTTGAAGGCCAACGGCGTCGAGCGCGTGTCCTGCGTTCCCGGCGAAAGCTTTCTGGCCGTGCTCGACTCGCTGAAGGACAGCGGCATCGAGACGCTGGTCTGCCGCCAGGAAGGCGGCGCGGCGATGATGGCCGACACCTGGGGTCGCCTCACCGGCAAACCCGGCATCTGCATGGTGACCCGTGGTCCGGGCGCGACCAACGCGTCTGCCGGACTGCATGTCGCCAAGCAGGATTCGATCCCGATGATCCTCTTCATCGGTCAGATCGGTCGCGACATGAAGGAGCGCGAAGCCTTCCAGGAAGTCGAATACCGCCGCGCCTTCACCGAGTTCGCCAAATGGGTCGGCGAGATCGATGACGCCCGCCGTATCCCGGAATTCGTCACCCGCGCCTTCGCCGTCGCCACATCAGGCCGCCCCGGCCCCGTCGTGCTGACGCTGCCGGAAGACATGCTGCTCGACGAAGTCGAAGCCCCGGAAGCGAAGCCCTACACGCCCGTAGAAGCCCATCCCGGTCCAAGCCAGATCGCAGCCCTCGGCGAGATGCTGAAGACCGCGAAGCGCCCGATGGTGGTTCTCGGCGGCACGCGCTGGAGTGAGGCATCCGTTGCCGGCATCCAGGCCTTTGCGGAAAAGTTCAAGCTGCCGGTCGGCTGCTCCTTCCGCCGCCAGATGTTGTTTGATCACCTGCATCCGTCCTATGCCGGCGATGTCGGCATCGGCATCAATCCGGCGCTCGCGAAGGAAGTGAAGGAGGCAGACCTCCTGATCCTGCTCGGCGGACGTTTCTCGGAAATGCCGTCCTCCTCCTATACCCTGATGGACATCCCCTACCCGGCGCAGACGCTCGTCCACATCCATCCGGATCCGTCCGAGCTTGGCCGGGTCTACCGCGCCGATCTGGCGATCTGTGCCGCGCCTGAGGAATTCGTCGCAGCACTCGCATCGCTCGATGCACCCGCCGCCCCTGTATGGGCCGAGCGCACAGTTACCATGCACGCCGCTTATGTCGCCTGGTCGACACCGCCGAAGGCCGGCCCCGGCGCCGTGCAGATGGGCCCGATCATGGAGTGGATCGAAGCCAACACGCCGAAGGATGCGATCTTCACCAATGGCGCCGGCAATTACGCCACCTGGCTGCACCGCTTCCACCGCTTTCAGGCCTTCAACACCCAGGCCGCTCCGACCTCCGGCTCCATGGGCTACGGCCTGCCGGCAGCCGTCGCTGCCAAGCAGCTCTTCCCGGAGCGTGAGGTCATCTGCTTTGCCGGTGACGGCTGCTTCATGATGCATGGCCAGGAATTCGCGACCGCCATCCGTTACGACCTGCCGATCATCACGCTCGTTATCAACAACAGCATGTACGGCACGATCCGCATGCACCAGGAGCGCGAATATCCGGGCCGCGTCAGCGCCACTGACCTGACCAACCCCGATTTTGCAGCCCTCGCCAAGGCCTATGGCGGCCACGGCGAAACCGTCGAGAAGACGGAGGATTTCGCCCCCGCCTTCCTGCGCGCCCGCGCCTCCGGCAAGCCTTCGATCATCGAGATCAAGCTCGACCCGGAGGCGATCACGCCGACAAAGACATTGAGCCAGATCAGAGAGAAAGCGTGATATCCGGATCCGACTGTCGCCTCAGGAAGCAGGAGCGGGACGCATTTCTCCCGAGCGTGAGAGGAAGTGTTCCAGGAACTCCAGGAAAACCTGGACACGCGGACTGACGAACCGTCCCTTGGCCATCAGCACCCAAAGACTGATCGGCGCACCGCAGTTCGCGTCCGTCAGGATTTCAACCAACCGCCCGTCCTTCAACGCGGGGCCGACGACAAAATCCGCCAGTCGGACTATGCCATGTCCTTCCAGCGCCATGTCGAGCAGCATGCCGACATTGTCGCTGGAGAATGATCCCTGCGGTTCGAATTCGACCATGGTCCCCGCTATGGAAAGGGACCAGGTTGGGGGCGGCAGCCGCCCCGTCAGCGCCAGGCAATTGTGAGACGCGAGATCGGACGGAACGGAAGGCGTGCCCCGACGCGCAAGATAGGCAGGTGCGGCACAGATGACCCGCCGCCCCCGTGAAAGTTCGCGAACGGTAAACTCGCCCGATGTTGTCGGGCTTCCACGGATCACGATGTCGACGCGTTCGCTGACTGGGTCGATCAGCCTGTCGGTCAGGCTGAGGTCTATGCGCACTTCGGGATAGCGCACCATAAAGGCCGGGACGACTTGCAGCAGTGTCTGGCGCGCAAAGCCGGTACTGGCATTGATCCGCAAAAGCCCTTTGGGTCGTGACCTCGATGATGCCACGTCAGCTTCTGTCCGCTCGATCAGCGCGAGAACCTGTTGCGCCCTTTCATGGTAGAGGGCGCCTTCCGGCGTCAGCGCCAGTCGCCGCGTCGAGCGCATCAGCAGCCGCACACCCAATCGGTCCTCCAGCCGCGATATAAGTTTTGACAGCGCAGACGGGGTAACTCTCAGATCCTCCGCCGCTCTGGCAAAGGAACCGAGTTCAACGATCCGGACAAATGCCTTCATGTCGGCCGATGCAGTCATATTCATGAACCTCAGTCACGAGATAGCGGCAAAACGAGCTGATTATCAGCCGCATCAACCATGATAATTCATGAATTCTCGGTCATGACAACAGGCGGATCACATCATGCGACGTTCGAAAGCCACAGATGCAAGGGTGGGCGCGGATGGAGAGATCGACTTTGACTTCCACCGCGCCCGCGCAGCTGTGTTGCGCCGCAAGGCGATTGCCGCCTTCTGGCACAAGCTGCTGCGGGGTGCCGTGAGCTCCCTAGTCGGCGCACTGTCCACGCTTCGCACCATGTTCGCACCGCGGAGGAGCAGTGAGTATTCAGAGAGAATAGAAGGCTGAGCCAAATGATAAAGGCCGGGATCACTCCCGGCTTTTCTTGCACTGTGAGCCCGGCCTTGCGCCGCAACTCAGATTTTTGCCGATAACAGCCGGCGTTTGATCTCTGTGGGTGGACGTCTATACACCTCCTGAAAGACGGCATTGAACCGCCTGACGCTGCCGAACCCCGCCTGCAGCGCAATCTCGGTGATCGTCATGTCCGTGCCAGTCAGCAGGCGCTTGGCGCGCTGAACACGCGCCGTTTTTGCTACCTGCAGCGGGCTTGCGCCGAGATGCTTCTGAAACAGCCGCGTCAGATGCCGACCGCCGACCCCGACGCGGGCCGCAAGCGCCTCGACGGTCGCATCCGGCGCATCGAGCGCGCCTTCCTCGCGGATCAATCGTGCTGCCCTTTCGACGATGGCAGCACTGCCCTTCCACGCCGGGCTGAACGGCGCCGTTTCCGGCCGGCAGCGCAGGCAGGGGCGATAGCCCGCAAGTTCGGCCGCTGCCGCACTCGGCAGGAATTCGATATTGCAGCGATAAGGCTGGCGCACCGGGCAGACACACCGGCAATAGATCCCTGTGGTTCGAACGCCGATGAAGAACCGGCCGTCAAACTCGGGATCACGCGCAAGCCATGCCTGTTCACATTGGTGGATATCGAGGCTCATGATCAGAGATTACATCAGCGTTCGGCCCCTCAAAAGGACAGAGTCCGAATCCGGCGAGCAAATCGCGGTTCGGCACGCCACTCATGTCCATCAGATCAACGCTGGAACAATCGCATGCAGACGAACCAATCCATGAGCCTTGCCGGCTGGGCTCTACTCTTGGCACTGTCCGTTCTGTGGGGCGGCTCCTTCTTCTTTTCCAAAGTCGCCCTCTCTGAGCTTCCGCCGCTCACGGTGGTCCTGGCCCGCGTGGCGATCGCGGCATTGGCTCTGCTTGTCTATTTGCGCATCCGCCGCCAGCCCATCCCCGCAGACGCCACCATCTGGACCGCTTTCCTGGGCATGGGTCTCCTCAACAATCTCATCCCCTTCACGCTTCTCTTCTGGGGGCAGACCCAGATCGCCAGCGGTCTCGCCTCGATCCTCAACGCGACCACTCCGATCTTCTCGATCCTCGTCGCGCATGTTCTGACATCGGACGAAGGCATCACGCGCAACAAGCTCGTCGGCATCGCCCTTGGGTTCTTGGGTGTCGCAGTGCTGATGGCCGGAAACCACGTGAAGACAGAGGCCATACCGCTCCTGCCGCTGCTAGCCTGCCTTGGCGCAGCCCTGTCCTATGGCTTTGCTGGCGTATTCGGCCGGCGCTTCCGGCGCATGGGCATCTCGCCGGCAACCAGTGCATTCGGTCAGGTATCGGCGACAACGTTGATGATGATGCCCGTGGTCGCGCTGGTCGATAGCCCATGGCATCTGCCGATGCCGGGAATTACGACCATCGCTGCGCTTCTCGGCCTCGGGCTGCTGTCGACGGCGCTCGCCTATATCCTCTTCTTCCACATCCTCGCGGTCGGTGGAGCTATCAACAGTTCCCTCGTCACCCTGCTCATTCCCGTCAGCGCCATCCTGCTCGGCTATCTGTTCCTCGGCGAAAGGCTGGCACCCAACCATTTCGCTGGAATGGGCCTGATCGCGCTCGGATTGCTCTCCATCGACGGGCGCCTATATCGCTGGCTCCTTGCCAGGAGACACAAGTCCGCCAGCCCGTGAGCCCTGAGCAACCGGCGGAGAAAACGAAAAAAAGGCCGGGATCGCTCCCGGCCTTTCGCATTCTGTGCGTTGCCCTGAAAAATCAGACAGCAGCTGTGACGATGAACTCGACCAGATAGTCCGGCGTCGCGAGCGGCGCACCGCTGGTGGCGCGGGCCGGCGGGTTGGCCGGATCGATCCAGGCTTCCCAGACGGCATTCATTTCGCCGAAGGTCGACATGTCGGAGAGGTAGATGATCGTCTGCAGGATCTTCGACTTGTCCGAACCGGCGGCGGCCAGCAGGCGGTCGACTTCGGCGAGCGCCGACTTCGACTGCTCCGTCACGGTAGAGCCTTCACCAACCTGGCCGGCGAGGTAAACGGTGTTGCCGTGGACGACGGCGCCGCTCATGCGCTTGCCGGGCTCGATACGCTTGATGCTCATGGGATAACTCCTGCTTGAGGCTGGTTTAGAAAACAGACAGGCCGGACGCGAACGTCCGGCCAAGGATAATGGAAAAGACGCGTCAGCCGCGCTGGCGCTGTGCGTGTTCGTAGGTTGCGTTCGAACGGGCACCGGAGCGGCAATAGCCGAGCATCGGGCGTTCGAATTCTTCGAGCGCATCGACCATGTCGGCGACGGCATCCGGCGTGACACCCATCGGCCCGACGGGCACATGCTTGATCTTGAGGCCGAGTTCTTCCGCGCGCTTGGCAACGGCTGCAAATTCAGGCTGGCCGAATTCTTCACCATCCGGGCGATGGCAGACGATCGAATTGAAGCCGAGCGCCTTGATCTCGTCGACCTCGTCGACCGTGATCTGGCCGCTGACCGAATATTCCTCGTTGATCTGGCGGATGTTCATCGGGGCTCCTCGTCAATTTCCTTAGGGCCAATCATCTACGACGGGCATCCCTGAGCGTCAATCGTAGGGGAGCACCGATCGGTCGTCAGACGAAGGAAAATGCAAGTCCGTAGTCCCGGCTTTCGCCCGGCTGCAGGATATTGAATTCGCCCGCAGCCTCGAGCTCGGCACGCCCCACCCAGCGATGCGAGACCGGCTCGATGCCAAGCACATGGGCAGGCAGCCTCTGGTTACGCCACACTTGAAGATGCGGCAGTGTATCGGTTCGGAAACGGACCTTGAGTTGCCTGCCGCCGATCGTCGCGATCGGCCCCAGACGCAGTTCCGCCCAGCCGCCATGACCCGCTGAAACACAGAAGATGCCGCCCTCCGCTTCGCCGAAGGCCCAAGGAAAACCACCGCCGTCGAGCATCGCCCCTTCGAGCTGCGTTTCGTCGTCGAAGTGCTTCGCGCCCAGATTTATGTGATACATCAGAAAGGTCGGAAAGGCGGTTTCGCCGACATTGACGAGCGTATCCGAAAGCTGCACCTCGCCGCTCTCGGCCTTCAGGCGCCACTGCCGCCGCAACTGCGCGTGGCCGCCAGCCGCGAGTGTCACATCGACCACGGCCCGCGCCACGAGATCCTCTCCCTCGACCGCCATCTCGATCGAATGCGCCGGGTTGGCTGAAAAGGAACCATGCAGAGGAAAGTGCCGGTCCGTGCCCGCGATCGGCTCTCGGTGGCGGATATGGTCGGGTCCGCAGGTGAACAGGAACCCTTCCAGCGAATGGTCAATCCGCGGATCGCCGTCATCGGGGATCGCCCGGCCGGGAGACAGATCGACGCCCTCGACGATGCACGAGCCGATATCGAATACCGAGCTTTCGTCCAGTGCCAGACGCGGTCCCCTGGGACCGGAAAAAGTGATCATGCAAGAGGTTCCTCGGCCTGCCGTTGCGGGGCCCTGAGGTGACCGGTGGAGATGAGATCCTCCAAGCCCAAGAGCCCGCTGTCGAGCGAGGAGAGATAGGCGATGTTGACACTGCGCTCAAGCCACTGCTGGAAAGCCCCAGCCTCGTCCGCGAGCCGTTCGAACCTGTGCTGCCCCTTGAGCGTTAACGACAGAAGTTCAAAGCGCCGGTCCGATCGATCCTTTTTGCGAATGAGATATCCTTTGTCCTCTAGGACCTTCACGGCACGACTGATTTTTGTCTTGGAAAGACCCGAATGGGAGGAGATGGCCTTCGCCGTTGTCGGCGTGTGTTCGCCGAGCGACCAGAGAACCTGCCATTCGGACCACGACAACTCGTCTTCCGGGCCGCAGAACTGCATGAAGCCGTGGTCAACGCTTTCGGCCACGCGTAAAAGCCGAAAGGGCATAAATGCCTCCATCCTCAGTCTATCCTGCATTGTCCCCTCTCACCCCGGAGCTGCAACCCTGCATCCAGCCCGGTTATCTCTTCCGCCCCCACAGCGAGTTAACTCTCAATTCATTATGAATTCACCTTTTCCACATTAGTGTCAAATTTATCGCGTTTGTCGCCGGCTCAGACGAGGAAACCGAATCGTGTTCGACTTCAGGAAATCTAGCTTGATACTTGCGGTTTTGGCCGCCGCCTCTCTCACATCTGTGAGCCTAGCCTCGGCACAATCGGCCTATGGCGGTCGCAACGCCCAGATGCTGCTCGTCTCGCCGGAGGGCGATATCCTCGACTATGTGCCGGAAGCCGGCGAAGTCATGATCAGCCGAGACCGAATGGGCCGCACGGTGCTGATCGACCGCATGGGCAATCTGGTCGCAACCGAGATTCCGGCGGAAAGCTATTATCCTCCCCGCCAGCGTGGCGGAAACCGAGGCCTGCCCGGCGTCTACGATCCCTATTCCGAACCCGCACCTGCGCCGCGTGGCTGGGACGACGACGTCACGACCGCATCGATCCCCGACGTCGACCCGCGTGACAGCCTGCCGCTCGACGGTCTGCCCCAGGACATGCCGTATGGCGGCCCGGATCTGCCCGCACCTGCCGACACGGCCCCTGCCCGCACGGTGACGCCTGAAATCCCGGTCAAGAGCAATCTCTCCCGCCTGGAGATCACCGCCCTCCAGGCGTTCCTCGATCGTGAAGGCATTTCGCCCGGCGTCATCGACGGCAAGATGGGCCAGAACGTCAACAAGGCGATCGTCGCCTGGGAGCAAATGACCGGCGAAACGCTCGACCCGAACAATGCCGACGACATCCTGGAGCGCCTGCGTCTCTCCGGCGGCCTCGCGATCAAGAGCTACACGATCACCGCCGGCGATGCCGCCGGCCCCTTTGTCGCGTCGATCCCCGACGACTACGCACACAAGGCACAGCTTCCGGCCCTGTCCTACACCTCGACGGCGGAGATGCTCGCCGAGCGTTTCCACATGGATGAGGGCTATCTGCGCGAACTGAATCCCGGCGTCGACTTCTCGATCCCGGGCACGACGATCAAGGTGGTGGAGCCCGGCCCGTACAAGAAGGGTAACGTGGCACGCATCGTCGCCAACAAGGGTCTGAAGCAGGTCTTCGCCTATGGCGAGGATGGCGGCCTGATCGCCGCTTACCCGGCCAGCATCGGCTCGGCCGATACACCCTCCCCGTCGGGCACCGTCACGATCGAACGCATCGCGCTCAACCCGGGCTATACATACAATCCGAAGATCAATTTCCAGCAGGGCAATAACACCCAAGTCCTGCAGATCCCGCCAGGGCCGAACGGCCCCGTCGGCACGGTCTGGCTGGCGCTGTCGAAGCCGACCTACGGCATCCACGGAACCCCCGAGCCCTCCAAGATCGGCCGTACCCAGAGCCACGGCTGTATTCGCCTCACCAACTGGGATGCGACGGAACTGGCAAAGATGGTCAAGTCGGGCGTGACCGTGGAATTTGTCGAGTGACAGCTCAGGCGCTCGCGAGTTTGCGGGCTTCCCGACACTCGTCCGCGAGGGCGAGAGCCGTCACCAACCGTTAGTGTTTCTGCATGGCAGCAACCAGGATGAATTCTCACTTCTGGACTTTGCCAGGGAGGCAGCACCCGCTCATCCGACGTACTGTCCGCGAGGTCGCGAGCCATCAGATGCGTCGTTCACGTTCTTCAGAAGACGGACGGACAGGTCGATTGATGAGGTGAACCTTACCGACAGGGCTGCAGAACTGTCGCAACTGCTCTTGATCATCGGGCAGAGGCATGGAGAGCCGGCCCTGCTGATCGGCTTTTCGAGCGGCGCGATAATGGCAGCAGCCCTGACTGCACGTCACACGACCTTGGTGTCAGGCGCCGTATTGCTTCGCCCAGAAAAGCCCGTCACCCAGAACTGCTTTCCCGATCTTGCCGGAACACCAGCCCTTCTCGTATCGGGAGAAGATGACGAAAGGCGCGAACGATTAGACGCAGTCGGGCTAGTCGACCAGCTGAGGGCCGCCGGTGCTGCGGTCGAATGGCACGAGCTGGCATGCAGCCATGGCTTTGACCCTGAAGGTCGCGACATAATGTTAACCCGCGCTTGGCTTGCCAAACGCGGGTTGTAGTGTCGAATTTGGGGTTATCAGGCGGCTGAGCGCACCAGACGGAACAGGCGACGCGGCTCGCTGGAGCGGATCACCTTGACCGGCAACAGGCGCATGACCTCGGAAGCGAAGGCCTTGGCATTGTCCTGGGCCTTGTCGAGATTGCTGATCTTCGCCGTATCCATCGAATACAGCGTGCCACCACAGTCGAAGATCTCGCGGTAAGCACTGCGTTCAGCAATCGGCGTGTTGATGACGTTCACACCACGAGCCGCCAGAAGCCCCTTGATCGTCAGAAGTGCGCGCGTGGTCACCATCGAGGTGACGCGCGTGAGCACGACCGAATGTGGAATGACGAGGTTGCCGGCATCCTGCATCAGCTTGATGAGGTCGAGGATCTGCGCGCCGCCCTTGGCGTCCATGGCGCAACCCTGGACAGGGATCATCACGTGATCGGAGAGACCGATCGCAGTCGTGACCATGGCGTCGCGCGCACCGGCCAGATCCATGATGATGTAGTCGTTGCTGCGCGACAACTCGCGGATATGTCCTTGCACGGAAGCGACCGTAACCTCGGAGACCACCTCGATGTTGCGCTGCGGACCCGAGATCTCGTGCCACTGGGTGATCCAGCGTTGCGGATCGGCATCAAGGATGGCGACGCGGTATCCCTGATGGGCCAGTTCGGTGGCAAGAAGAAGGGCTGCGGTGGTCTTGCCGGCACCACCCTTGGCATTGGCAAAAGAAATGACTGGCATGCTGTTTCCTTGGGAGGTCAGATCCGAGCGGCTCATCGCTCTTTGGCAACCTGCGTCATCGGTGCCACATGCTGTCATCATGGCGCAAACATGGTTAACAAACTGGAAACGCGCGCGAGGTCCCCCTCCCCCCTTATTGGGGAGAAGCGACGGAAATGCCTAGTATATTCGCTGATAGGAATAGGCAGGCAGAAGCTCGGCCCGACAGCATGGCTGCAGAGGCCCCGGCACGACATGCCGGGGCCTTTCAAGCGAGCGACGCGTGAGATCAGAAGCAGTCGGCGAAGAGCTGCTTGGTGTTTTCGAGCGTCATCTTGACTGGATTGCCGCCGGCGCTGGGATCCTCGATCGCCATGGCCGAGAGCTCATCGATCCGGTCATTGGCAATGCCCATGGCCGTCAGGTTGGCCGGGACGTTGAGTTCGGCGCGCAGGGCGAGCACATAGTCGTAGAAGCCATCAAACCCTCCCGCAATGCCGAGATAGGCAGCCGCCCGCTCAATCCGCTCCTCGATGACGTGACGGTTGAACTTCAGGACCGGCGGCATGACAACGGCGTTCGTCATGCCGTGATGGGTGTTGTAGACGGCCCCGATCGGATGCGACAGCGCATGGATTGCGCCGAGCCCCTTCTGGAAGGCGACGGCGCCCATGGCAGCCGCCGACATCATGTTGGTTCGGGCTTCGAGGTCAGTGCCGTCCTTGTAGGCACGCGGCAGGAATTCCTTGACGAGACGCATGCCTTCGAGCGCGATGCCCTGGCTCATCGGATGATAGAAGGGCGAGGAATAGGCTTCCAGGCAATGCGCGAATGCGTCCATGCCGGTGCCGGCCGTGATCATCTTCGGCATGCCGACGGTCAGTTCCGGGTCGCAGATGACGACGCCGGGCAGGAACTTCGGATGGAAGATGATCTTCTTCACATGCGTCACGGAATTGGTGATGACCGAGGCACGACCGACTTCCGAACCGGTGCCGGCCGTGGTCGGCACGGCGACGATCGGGGCGATCGCATCGGAATTCGCACGGGTCCACCAGTCGCCGATATCCTCGAAGTCCCAGACCGGCCGTGTCTGGCCGGCCATGAACGCCACGCACTTGCCAAGGTCGAGGCCCGAGCCGCCGCCAAAGGCGACAACGCCGTCGTGACCGCCATCCTTGTAAGCCTTGATGCCGGCTTCGAGATTCTTCTCATTCGGGTTCGGATCGACATCGGCAAAGAGCGCGCGACCGAGGCCGGCTTCTTCCAGCACGTCGAGCGCAGTCTGGGTGATCGCCATCGGGGCAAGCCCCCGGTCGGTGATCAGCAACGGCTTCTTCATGCCGAGCGATTTGCAGGCGTCCGCCAGTTCCTTGATGCGGCCACGTCCCATCTTGATGGCGGTGGGATAGCTCCAATTGGCGACGATGTTCATTTCGTGACTTTCTTCAGGTGGTAGGATTTCGGACGGGTAAGGTTCTGGAAGCCGAGCACGGAGAGCGAGCCGCCCTTGCCGGTTTCCTTGACGCCGGTCCAGCAAAGCGCCGGGTCGAGGTAATCGGCGCGGTTCATGAACACCGTACCGGTCTCGATCTCGCGGCCGATGCGGGCGGCGCGCTCGGGATCCTGCGTCCAGAGCGAGGCGGTCAGACCATAGGGGCTGTCGTTCATCAGACCGAGCGCCTCGTCGTCGCTCTTCACCTTCATGATGCCGACGGCCGGACCAAAGGTCTCGTCCTTCATGAAGGCCATGGAATGATCAACGTTCACGAGGATCTGCGGCATGATATAGGCGCCGCCGTCATCGGCCGGGAAAAGCTTTGGATCGACCAGCGCCTTGGCACCCTTCGACACGGCATCGGCGATCTGCTCGCGCACCACCTTGGCGAAGCGCTTGTTGGCCATCGGCCCGAGCGTCGTTTCGGCATCCAGCGGATTGCCGAGCTTGTAGTTCGACACCCAGGCGACCGACTTCTCGACAAAGGCGTCGTAGAGGCTTTCATGCACATAGATGCGCTCGATGCCGCAGCAGCACTGGCCGGAATTGTAGGTAGCGCCATCCATCAGCGTATCGACGGCGGCCTCCAGGTCGGCGTCTTCCATGACGTAACCCGGGTCCTTGCCGCCGAGCTCGAGCCCGAGACCTGCAAAGGTGCCGGCAGCGGCCCGCTCGATGGAACGCCCGCCTTCGACCGAACCGGTGAAGTTGATGAAGTTGAAATTGCCCGCCGCAATCAGCGCGGACGTCGTCTGGTGATCGAGGAAGAGGTTGATAAAGACATCGTCAGGCACACCAGCCTCGACAAACGCCCGCACCATGCGCTCGCCGACCAGAAGCGTCTGGGTCGCATGCTTGATCACGACGGTGTTGCCCGCCATCAGCGCCGGCGCGATCGTGTTGATCGCGGTCATGTAAGGGTAGTTCCACGGCGCGATGACGAAGACCACGCCATGTGGCTCGCGCTCGATGCGGCGCTCGAAACTGTCACTTGCTTCCACGACCAGTGGCGCAAGCGAGTTGGCTGCAATCGCCGCGACATAGTTGGAGCGCTCGTTGAAGCCCTTGTATTCGCCGCCGTAGCGCACGGGACGACCCATCATATGGGCCAGTTCCGGCACCACTTCGTCCGCCATCTCGTTGAGGCGGGCAACGCCCTTCAGCACCAGCTGAACGCGGTCTTCAAGCGGCCGGCGCGCCCAGGCCTTCTGCGCCTTACGGGCGCGGGCCACAGCCTCGGTCGCCGCTTCCAGGGACATGGCCGGTCGCTCGGCGTAAACCGATCCGTCGATCGGCGAAATGCATTGGATCATGGTCATGATCGTCTTCCTGTTGTTCTAGAACGAGATGACAGCGGCCGCAGCCGCTGTCCTTGTTTCCACCCATACGCCGGGGATCGTGGCGGGCTCAAGGCCGCCTTTGGTCACGCCCGCTCGAAACCGCGAGCCACCTCCCAATCCGTGATCCGGCGATCGTATTCCTCTTGTTCCCACTCCGCTGCGCGAACGTAGTGATCGACGACGTCATCGCCGAAAGCAGCCCGCAGCATGGCCGAGCCGCGAAGCGTTTCCGCAGCCGCCCGCAGCGTCCTTGGAATTTCGCGAGCCTCTTTTGCCCCATAGGCATCGCCCGAGAATTCCGGTTCGAGCGCCATCTTCTTCTCGATACCGTCGATACCAGCTGCGAGAAGAGCCGCCATGGCGAGATAGGGATTGAGGTCGGAACCACCGACGCGGCACTCGACGCGGATGCCCTTGCTCGCCTCGCCGCACAAGCGGTAGCCGGCGGTGCGATTGTCCTTCGACCAGATCGCCTTGGTCGGCGCAAACGTGCCGGCGACAAAGCGCTTGTAGGAGTTGATATAGGGCGCGAGGAAATAGGTGAAGTCGCTGGCATGGGCGAGAAGCCCGGCCATGTAGTGGCGCATCGTCTCGGACATGCCGTATTCGCCGTCTTTGTCGAAGAACAGCGGCGTCTGGCCATCGGCTGACCACAGCGACTGATGGATATGCGATGAGGAGCCTGCGGCATTGTAATGCCACTTGGCAAGGAAGGTGATGGCCTTGCCCTTCGACCAGGCAATCTCCTTGCAGCCGTTCTTGATGATCACGTGGCGGTCGGCCATGGTCAGCACGTCCGCATAGCGGACATTGATCTCTTCCTGGCCGGCGGATGCCTCGCCCTTGGAATTCTCAACAGGGATGCCCGCCCCCTGCAGCCCCTTGCGGATCGCGCGCATCACGCCTTCTTCCTTGGTCGTCTGGAAGATGTGATAGTCCTCGTTATAGCCCGAGACCATTTTCAGATCGCGATAGCCCGAAAGCCGCGCCTCGTCATAGGTCTGGTCGAAGAGGAAGAATTCGAGTTCGGTCGCCATGAAGGCCTTCATGCCCATGGCCTCAAGCCGGGCGACCTGCTTCTTCAGGATAGCGCGCGGCGAATGCGGCACTTCGGCATGGGTGGCGTGGTCAAGCATGTCGCAGAGAACGAGAGCCGTACCTTCGAGCCAGGGGATCCGACGCAGCGTCGAAAGATCGGGCTTCATTGTGTAGTCGCCGTAGCCTTTCTCCCAGCTCGTCGCCTTGTAACCGGAGACGGTTTCCATCTCCATGTCGGTGGCGAGCAGATAGTTGCAGCTATGCGTTTCCTTCCAGGCGCTTTCGACGAAGAACTCCGCCTGAAAGCGCTTGCCCATCAAACGGCCCTGCATGTCCACCTGACACGCCAGAACCGTGTCGATGCGCCCTTCTGCGACGTCTTTTTTCAACTCTTCGAATGTGTACGTGGTCATCTCGGTGTTCCCAGGGCAGCGATTGGCTCATGCCGTCTTGTTTTGTGGAGGCGACCCGGCCGAAGCCGGATCGCCATGTCGGTTCAATCAGCCGTAACGGTAAGGCTTGCCGGCCTTTTCCATATCGCCATTATACTTCTTCAGGATCTCGACGACCTTGCCGGTGCGCGGTGTCTGCTTGGCAACCTCTTCCCAGAACACGCGAGCCGCATCCTCGACCGTCTTCCATTCGGCATCCGGAATGCTGGTGAGCTCGAGGCGACCGCCTTCGGCACGCAGACGGGCTTCGCCGCCCCAGTACCAGTGCAGGCGCTTGTAGTGGGAACTATCCATGCACATCTGCCACAGGGTCTGCAGGTGCGGCGGGACTTCGTTCCAGCGGTCGGCATTGGCAAAGAACGAGCCTGCCCAGCCGCCGGAGACATTGTTGGTCAGGAAGTACTTGGTGACATCAACCCAGCCCGAGGTGAAGACCTCGGTGATGCCGGACCAGGCGATCGCGTCGATTTCGCCCGTCTGCATGGCAACCGGTACGTCTTCGAACGGAATGGTGACCGGCACGACGCCGAACTGCGACAGGAACTGGCCGGCCGTCGGGAAGGTGAAGACGCGCAGGCCCTTGAGATCATCGAGCTTGGTGATCGGCTTGTTGGTGGCGAAGTTGCACGGATCCCAGGCCCCGGCCGAAAGCCACTTCACGCCGACTTCCGTGTAGGCTTCATCCCAGATCTCGGCGAGGCCGTATTCGTAGAACAGTGTCGGCACGTCGAGGCTGTAGCGCGAGGCGAACGGGAAGTAGCCGCCGAACACCTTGATATCGACAGGCGAGTTCATCGAATTGTCGTCGGACTGGACAGCGTCGATCGTGCCGGCCTGCATGGCGCGGAAGAGTTCGCCGGTCGGTACCAGCTGGTCTGCCGTGAAGAGCTGGATTTCCATCTCGCCGTTTGCCGCCTTGTTGAAGGCGTCAACCGATGGCCGGATGACGAATTCGGCGAGTGCTGCACCGGCATAGGTCTGCAGGCGCCAGGTGATCTTGGCGTTCTGTGCCTTGACGTAAGGGGCTGCCAGAACGGCAGGGGTCGCCATGGCGGCCGTCTTCAGGAATGAACGTCTGCTGTTGGTCATGTTGTTTCCCTCTGTTCTTCGTTTCTTTTGAAGCCCGCAGGACCTGAGGTCCGGCGGGTAGTCCTGGTGCCGGGCCCGTTTGTCGGGCCTCTTTTCATTCGAACGCTAACCTCTGAGATAGATCTGGCTCGGCAGCCATGTCGCGATCTGTGGAAAGATCATGATGATCACCATGCCGAGCATCATGATCAGGACGAACGGGATCACCGACCGATAGATATCTATCAGCCTGAAATCGGGTGGCGCCATCGCCTTCATCAGGAAAAGATTATACCCGAAGGGCGGTGTCATATAGGCAATCTGGCAGGTGATCGTGTAGAGCACGCCATACCAGATCAGCGGGTTTTCGATGCCCAGATCCAGCTTGCCGACGAGCGGAATGTAAAGCGGCGCGACGATGACCAGCATGGCCGTATCGTCGAGGAAGGCCCCCATCACCAGGAACGACAGCTGCATCATGATCAGGATCTGCCAAGGGGTCAGACCGATGTCATTGACCAGTAGCTTTTCGATCGCCCTGACCGCACCCAGTCCGTCGAAGACGGCGCCGAAGCAGAGGGCTGCCAGAATGATCCACATGAACATGCAGGAAATGCCGAGCGTCTGTTCAAGCACCCGGTTCCAGACCGCCTTGGTGAGCCGTCCCTTGTACCAGGCCGCAAAGAGAGCACCGAGCGCACCGACCGCCGAACTCTCGACGAGGCTGGTGATGCCCATCAGGAAGAGACCCATCATCAGGAAGAAGATGAGGAACGGCAGGATGCCCGCCTGCAAGAGCTTGAGCTTCTCGCGCATCGGCATGTCACGCTCTTCCTTGGGAAGGGCGGGACCGAGCGCCGGATTGAGACGGCAGCGGATGATGATGTAGAGGCAGAACATCGTCGCAAGCATCAGCCCGGGGAAGACGCCCGCAAGCCAGAGCTGGCTCACCGGCTGGCGGGCAATCATGCCGTAAAGCACCAGCACCACACTCGGTGGGATCAGAATGCCGAGCGAACTGCCGGCCTGGATGACGCCGGAGACCATGATCTTGTCGTAGCCGCGGCGCAGCAGTTCGGGCAGCGCGATAGACGCCCCGATCGCCATGCCCGCGACGGATAGGCCGTTCATCGCCGAGATCACGACCATCAACCCGATCGTGCCGACCGCCAGACCGCCCGGCATGCCACCGAACCAGACATGGAAGGCCTTGTAGAGGTCCTCTGCGATGCCGGATTCCGACAGCATATAGCCCATGTAGATGAAGAGCGGCAGCGTCAGCAGCGGATACCACTTCATCAGCTTCATGCCGGCCGAGAAGCCCATCTCGAAGCCGCCATTGCCCCAGAGCACGGCAGCCGCCACGACGCCGACGAAGCCGATGGTCGCAAACACACGCTGCCCTGTCAGCATCGACATCATCATCGATGAGAACATCAGGAGCGCGATCATTTCGTAGCTGAGGA
This sequence comes from Rhizobium sp. R86522, assembly GCF_042466255.1. Classification (NCBI taxonomy): domain Bacteria; kingdom Pseudomonadati; phylum Pseudomonadota; class Alphaproteobacteria; order Hyphomicrobiales; family Rhizobiaceae; genus Rhizobium; species Rhizobium sp. R86522. The sequence goes on along the minus strand of NZ_JAXHBX010000001.1, from coordinate 1,120,940 downwards.
ACTCAGTCATGCAAGCGGCCTCCCCATAGCAATGGCAAGGTCCTTGATGAAGATCGAGGTCGCCTGCAGGAAGGTGAGGAAGATACCGACAACCATGACAATCTTCACGGGAGCCATGTAGGGCGACCAGGAAGAATAGCTGGTTTCACCATATTGCAGTGCATAGGTGGTGCTCGAGACACCGCCCCAGAGCAGGAAGAACAGGTAGACGAACAGCATCATGATCGTGATCACGTCGACGATCGCCTTGGTCTTCGGCGACCAGCGACCGTAGAGCAGGTCCATACGCACATGGCTGTCGAGTTGCAGCGAATAGGCGCCACCCAAGAGATAATAGCCTGCCATGACGAACTGCGCCATTTCCAGCGTCCAGTGCGCTGGCAGGAACAGGCCTTTGGAGATGGACGAATAGAGCAGGATGCCCATCATGACGAAGACGCCATACATGACGATCCGGCCGACGCGGCGATTGAAGGCATCGACGATACGCACGTAGGTTTTCAGGGCTTGCGGCATCAGTCTACCGCCTGCCCGGACCGCATCAGCGGTCTTCGTCTCATGATCTCGTATGCCGGCATCCGTTCCCTCATTGATTTTTGGTTTGCTCAGCGTTTTGAATAGTTATGCGACCCTTTCGAGCGCTCCTGAAATCAAGTCCGCGAGATAGGTGGAGATGGCCTTGGGGCCTGCTTCATCGCGAACCAGGTCGTTGCGCACCTCGATCATCACATTGGCGAAGCCTTGCGGCAGCGCATGCAGACGCAGCGTATGGGTCACGCCGTCTTCGGGTCCGTATGGCGAGTTGCGCTCAACACGGTAAGGACCACCGGCCGCGGCCTCAAGCATGGCATCCGCCAGACGACTGTCCGTATCGTGGAGTATGCCGATCTCGACCTCGCGCGGTTTGCCGAAATAGACCGGCGTAAACGTATGCACGGTTACGATGACGGGCTTGCCGCCCTCCCCGGCGACCCGCGCAATCTCGGCAGCAATCCGGTCGTGGAAGGGGACGTAGAGCGCCGCCGTCCGCGCATAACGCTCCGCCGGGCTGAGGTTCAGATTTCCCGGGATCGCGTAGATCTCGCTCTTTTCCGGCATGGCCGCCGGCGATTCCGGCGGACGATTGCAGTCATAGATCAGTCGCGAGAAACGCTGGTGGACCAGCAGCCCGTTGAGCGATGTCGACAGGCGCTGGGCGATCTCCAGAGCGCCCGGATCCCAGGCGATATGGCTGGACAGTGCCTCCGGTGAAAGACCAAGATCACCTGCCGATGGCGGCAACACGGCAGATGCGTGCTCGCAGACGAAAACGAGACCGCTCGTCGCCGTCGCATTATCGACTGCAACTACCTCACCGTCCGACGCTGTCAGGATCCCCGACCTCAAGAGCATGCTGATTGTTCCCCAGGGCTCGTTGGCCCAACTTATTTTCGAAGAGAATTCTTCACGGTTAAGCGTCTGTCAATCCGCTACTGAAAAATTCTCTTCAATGGCCAGTTGACTCAATTGTGACAGCGAGGCTTAATCCGAAAAAAGCTGGCGACAGACTGGCTTGAGGGGAGTCAATCGGTTCTTGATGAATGCGTCGACCACGGTGTCGGACGTGATCCATGCCCATTTCGACGGGCTGACACGTGCCGAACGGCAGCTGGCAGAAAGCCTGCTGCAGAACTACCCCGTCTCCGGACTGGGCAGCATCACCACCGTTGCCGAGAATGCCGGCGTCTCGACCCCGACAGTCGCCCGCATGGTGCAGAAGCTCGGCTACAAGGGTTATCCGGAATTCCAGGCGCATCTCCACCAGGAGCTTGAGGCGACGATCTCAAACCCGATAGCCAAGCACGACCGCTGGGCCGCCAACGCCCCCAATCGCCATATCCTCAATCGCTTTGCAGAAGCCGTGATGGCCAATCTGCGCAACTCACTGGGAGAACTGCGCACGGCGACCTTCGATGAAGCCGCTCGTCTGATCGGCGACCGCCATCGCAGCATCTATTTCGTCGGCGGACGCATCACGGGGGCGCTTGCCGAATACTTCTTCACCCATATGCAGGTTATCCGTCCCCGGACGACCTTGATGTCATCGAATGCCAGTTCATGGCCGCAGCACGTCCTCAATATGCAGGATGGCGACGTGCTCGTGATCTTCGACATCAGGCGCTACGAGGCGGATCTGACGACGCTCGCGGAGGTCGCGCGCGCCAACGGCGTGCAGATCATCGTGTTTACAGACCAGTGGATGTCGCCGGTGGCACAGCATGCCCGCCACTGTTTCAAGCTCCATATCGAGGCGCCGTCGGCATGGGACAGCTCCGTCGTGACGCTGTTTGTCGTCGAAGCCCTGATCGAGGCCGTGCAGAGCTCGTCCTGGGACGAGACGCGCGAGCGAATGAACACCCTCGAAGGACTATTCGAACAGGCACGCCTGTTCCGAAAGCCCCGACATGGCTGAGAGAAGAAACCGGAGGATCGTTCAGGATACGGGCCAATATCGATAGACCAGGCAAGGCCGATATCCGTCACATAACCATAACAAAGGCCACATAAGTGAACCGCATCGCTTCCAACACAAGAGGAGAACTACAGTGACAACCAATCTTCGCAAATTCCTGTCGCTCACGACCGCGCTGGTCATGACGAGCTCGGCCGTCGCCTATGCCGAGCCGAGCGCCGAGCTCATCGAAGCTGCCAAGAAGGAAGGCATGCTGACCACCATCGCCCTGCCCCACGACTGGTGCGGCTACGGCGAAGTCATCGCCGCCTTCAAGGCGAAGTATCCGGAAATCACCGTCAACGAACTGAACCCGGATGCCGGCTCGGCCGACGAAGTCGAAGCCATCAAGGCAAACAAGGACAACAAGGGCCCGCAGGCTCCTGACGTCGTTGACGTCGGTCTCGCCTTCGGCCCGCAGATGAAGGCCGAAGGCCTGCTTCAGCCGTACAAGGTCTCCACCTGGGACGAAATCCCTGATAACATCAAGGACGCTGAAGGCTACTGGTACGGCGACTACTACGGCGTCATGTCGCTCCTGGTGAACAAGGACCTCGTCGCCAACACGCCGAAGGACTGGGCCGATCTTCTGAAGCCGGAATATGCAGGCCAGGTCGCTCTCGCCGGTGACCCGCGCGCCTCCAACCAGGCTATCCTCGGCGTTCTCGCCGCCGGCATGGCAACCGGTGCAGCTGCCGGCAAGGACGCCGGTGAAGCAGGCCTGAACTACTTTGCCGAAATGAACAAGGCCGGCAACTTCGTGCCTGTCATCGGCAAGTCCGGCACGCTCGCCCAGGGCGCGACCCCGATCGTCGTCATGTGGGACTACAACGCGCTCGCCGCTCGTGACACGCTGGCCGGCAACCCGCCGGTAGAAGTCGTCGTTCCGGACAAGGGCGTTCTCGCTGGCGTCTACGTTCAGGGCATCTCTGCCTATGCACCGCACCCGAATGCAGCCAAGCTGTGGATGGAACACCTGTATTCCGACGAAGGTCAGCTCGGCTGGCTGAAGGGTTACTGCCACCCGGCCCGCTTCAACGCCATGGTCAAGGCTGGCAAGGTTCCGCAGGACCTTCTCGACGCCCTGCCGCCGGCTGAGTCCTACGAAAAGGCCTACTTCCCGACGCTCGAAGAAGTCGACGCCAACAAGGCTGCCGTTACGGCGGGCTGGGACAGCGTCGTCGGCGCCAACGTTCAGTAAGTCGAGACCTTGATGTGCCGCCCCGATCTTTTCTAAGGTCGGGGCGGCGCTCGCATTTTAAGAAGATCCGTCGAAACACGGACAGAGGGGCAGATCGAATGTCGACAGAGGCGGTGAGCCCGGGCCATCAGGCACGGCCACGAACGAAACTTCCACTTCACTGGCTCGGGGTCTTGCCCTTTGCAGCTTTCGTGATTCTCTTCCTGATCATGCCGACGATGAAGATCGTCATCGGCGCATTTCAGCGTCCGGACGGCTCGTTCACCTTCGACAATGTGCTTGGCCTGTTCACCCCCTCGATCATGGCCGCCTACTGGATCTCCATCAAGATCAGTCTCGCCTCGGCAATTCTCGGCTGCCTGATCGGATTCGGCGTGGCCGCCGCGGTCATTCTCGGCGGACTGCCTGCCTGGATCCGCAGCCCGCTGCTGACATTTTCCGGCGTTGCCTCGAACTTCGCCGGCGTGCCGCTCGCCTTCGCCTTCCTCGCGACGCTCGGCCCTGTCGGTATGTTGACCGTCTTCCTCAAGACCCAGCTTGGCATCGATCTGCGCCTTCTCGGCTTCAATCTCCTGTCCTTCTGGGGACTGACGATCACCTATCTCTTCTTCCAGATCCCGCTGATGATCCTGATCATCGCGCCGGCACTCGACGGCCTGAAGCGCGAATGGCGCGAGGCGGCCTCGATCCTCGGCGCGACCAATGCGCAATACTGGCGGCTCGTGGCCTTCCCGATTCTTTTGCCCTCGATCCTCGGCACCATGGCGCTGCTCTTCGCAAATGCGTTCGGCGCTGTCGCAACCGCGATCGCACTGACCGGCTCTTCGCTGAATATCGTGCCGATCCTGCTGTTCGCCCAGATCCGCGGCGACGTCCTGGGCGACCCCCATCTCGGCTACGCGCTCGCCTTTGGCATGATCGTCGTCACCGGAATTGCCAATGGCCTCTACATCTGGCTGCGCGCCCGCAGCGAAAGGTGGATGAAATGAAACGTCTCTGGGCTTGGGCCGCGCTGATCTTCGGCCTTCTCTATTTCATCCTGCCGCTGATCGGCATGACGAACTTCTCGCTGAAAATGCGCCGCGGCGAGTATTCCTTCGATGCCTATGCCAAGGTTCTGGCCGATCCGCGCTTCCAGGAAACCTTCAGCTATTCTGTGACGATGGCTCTGACGACCATCATCTTCGGCGTATTCCTGATCGTACCCACGGCCTATTGGGTGCGGCTGAAGATGCCGGGCCTTCGCCCGTACATCGAATTCGTCACGCTGCTGCCGCTCGTCATCCCGGCGATCGTCGTCGTGTTCGGCTATATCCGCCTCTATAACACCTCGAGCTGGCTGCCGCTAACCGGCTCCTCCACCGGTACGAACATGCTGCTTATGTTCGGTTATGCGACGCTCGGCCTGCCCTACATGTACCGCGCGGTTGATACGGGCTTGAGAACCATCGACGTCGCCACCCTGACGGAGGCAGCCCAGAGCCTCGGAGCGGGTTGGGCGACGATCATCGGCCGCATCATCCTGCCGAATGTCTCCGTCGCCGTCATGTCGGGCGCATTCGTCACCTTCGCCATCGTCATGGGCGAATTCACGATGGCCGCCCTTCTGAACAAGCCGGCCTTTGGCCCCTACATGCAGCTGCTCGGCGCCAACAGGGCCTATGAGCCGGCGGCTCTCGCCGTGATAGCGTTTTGCATCACTTGGGGCTGCCTCGGCCTGATGCAGCTCGTCTCCCGCCTCCAGAAAACAGCCCCCCGCCAGGCTTGAGGACATCAATTCATGATCTTTCTGACCCTAAACAACCTCAAGAAATCCTTCGGTGCAACGCAGGTCGTGCACGACTTCAACATGGCGATCGACAAAGGCGAATTCGTCTCCTTCCTTGGCCCGTCGGGCTGCGGCAAGACCACCGTGCTGCGGATGGTGGCCGGTTTCGAGACCCCGTCGGCCGGCTCCATCGTCGTCGATGGCAAGGACCAGACGAACCTGAAGCCAAACCAGCGCAACATCGGCATGGTCTTCCAGGCCTATGCGCTGTTTCCCAACATGAACGTCTTCGACAACGTCGCCTTTGGCCTGAAGATCGCCGGCATGCCGAAAGCCGATATCGAGGCGCGCGTGAAGGAAATGCTCTCCCTCATTCACCTCGAACATCTGGCCGAGCGCTACCCCTACCAGCTGTCGGGCGGACAGCAGCAGCGCGTGGCACTCGCCCGCGCGCTTGCCCCCAAACCCCAGGTCCTGCTCCTGGACGAACCGCTTTCGGCGCTCGACGCAAAGATCCGCGTGTCGCTGCGCGAAGAAATCCGCCAGATCCAGCAGAAGCTCGGCATCACCACTGTCTTCGTTACCCATGACCAGGAAGAGGCGCTGTCGATATCTGACCGCATCGTCGTCATGAATGCCGGCAAGGCCGACCAGATCGGCACGCCCTTCGAGATCTACAACCGCCCGACGACCCGCTTCGTCGCCTCCTTCGTCGGCACGCTCAACGTGCTGGATGCCGTCGTCGCCGATCAGGGCGCCGGCATCGTGCAGATCGGGGACAAGACGCTGGCGATCAAGGAGACGATCCCCACGGCGAACGGCCAAACCATCCAGCTCGCCATGCGACCGGAGGCCGGCACGCTCGCAGGAGCGGATGAAGCCACGGTGCGGGGCCAGGTTACATCGAGCCAGTTCCTCGGCTCGGTTATCCGCACACGCATCGATGTTGGTGGCAAGACACTGTCCTTCGACACCTTCAACGACCCCGGCACCAGACCGCCGACCGTTGGCGATACCGTGGGCGTGAAGATCGACCCGACTGCCTTGATCCTGCTCGCCGACTAAGGCAAACGACGTCCAAGGGCAATTGTGTCGGAATGCCGTCCGCAAGGGCGGCATTCGCATCTGGAGGATATCCCATGCGGGCGATGTATTTTGAAGCATTCGGTGCAGCACCCGAAATCCGCACCCTGCCCGATCCGACGCCGACCAATGCCGGTGTGGTCATCTCCGTCAAGGCGACAGGCCTCTGCCGCAGCGACTGGCACGGCTGGATGGGCCACGATCCCGATATCCGCCTTCCCCATGTCCCCGGCCACGAACTGGCTGGCACGATCTCGGCTGTCGGCCGTGACGTGCGCCGGTTCAAGGTCGGCGACCGCGTGACAGTGCCCTTTGTCTCCGGTTGCGGCCACTGCATGGAATGCCGCTCCGGCAACCAGCAGGTTTGCGAGGAACAGTTCCAGCCGGGCTTCACCCATTGGGGCTCGTTTGCCGAATATGTGGCAATCGACTATGCCGACCAGAACCTGGCGCATCTGCCGGAAGAGATCAGCTACGAGACGGCGGCAAGCCTCGGCTGCCGCTTTGCCACCTCTTTCCGGGCCGTGGTCGACCAGGGCCGGCTCCAGGGTGGTGAGTGGCTGGCGGTCCATGGTTGCGGCGGTGTTGGCCTCTCGGCCATCATGATCGGTGCAGCGCTTGGCGCCAATGTCGTCGCCATCGACATCGCCGAGGACAAGCTGGCACTCGCCAAGGCGCTCGGCGCATCCGTCACCATCGACAGCCGCTCGGTTGCCGATGTCTCCGAAGCAGTGCGTGATGTGACCGGCGGCGGTGCACATGTCTCGGTCGATGCGCTCGGCCATCCCCAGACCTGCTGCAACTCGATCCTCAACCTTCGCCGACGCGGTCGCCATGTTCAGGTCGGGCTGATGCTGGCAGATCACGCGACACCGGCAATCCCGATGGCGCGCGTCATTGCCCACGAACTCGAGATCTATGGCAGCCACGGAATGCAGTCCTGGCGCTATGATGCCATGCTGCGCATGATCCTCTCCGGCAAGCTCTCACCCGATCGCCTGATCGGCCGTCGCATCACCCTTTCGGAAGCGGCCCCGGCGCTCGCCACCATGGACAGCTTCCGCGAAAACGGCATCAGCATCATCGATCGCATGGTGTAAGAACCCAGGCGCGCAGGCAGTTTTCATCTTATGGTGTGATAGCGTTAACCCGTTTGTGGTGAAATTCGGCGGCACGAAACCGGCAACGGATCGAGAGCAGCCATGGCCGCCAAGAAGACATCGATGGAGATTGACGCCAAGGGTTTCATGGCCGAGTTCATGCGCCTGAAACGTGGCTCCGTCACGCGTCGTCATTTTCTTGCTGTCACCGGGCTCGGAATGGCCGCCCTCGTCATTGGAGGAAGCCGCAGGACCAGCGTGGCAACGTCGGAAGGGTCGCCGCTCGGCAAGAAGGTTTCGCTCGCGACCTGGCCGAACTACCATGATCCCACGACCTTCGAGAACTTCACGTCCCGCTACGGCGTCGAGGTCGACGTTTCGATCATCGGTTCCAACGAGGGCACCTTGCTGGCCCTTGAAAGAGGAAGGGTCTGGGACATCATCGTACCCACCCAGTATGCGATCGCGCCCTATGTGCAACGAGACATGCTCGAGCCCCTTGAACTCCGGCGCCTTCCGAATTTTGATCTGGCCGCGCATGCCGACCGCTTCATGAAGCCCGGCGTCCGGGCAGGCGCGATCTATGGCGTGCCAAAGAACGCCGGTACGACTGGCATTGCCTACAACAGCCGTGAACTTGAGCCGGTGCAGACCTGGCGCGATTTCTTCGATATAGCCATGACGGAGGCTTCGGGCAGGACCATCGTGCATGACTACCAGCTGACCGCCATAGGCAATGCTCTGGTCGCCCTCGGCCACAACTTCAACTCACTTGACCCCGTTGAACTGCAAAGCGCTGAAAAGCTGCTTATTGAGGTCAGGCCGCATCTGCTGGCGGTCGACAGTGATTATCAGCCTGCCATGCGCACCGGCGAGGCCTGGATGACCATGTGCTGGAGCAATGACGCCTCGCAGATGCACCGTGACGTGCCAGAGATCGCCTATTCCATCGCGACCGATGGCGGCGAGATCTGGACGGACTATTACGCGATCCCGGCCAAGGCACATAACAAGCCGGGCGCCCATGCCCTGATCAACCACCTGCTCGACCCGGAGATCGCAGCCCGCGAGCACATCGTCCACGGCGGCACGGTAACCGATCGACGCGTCCGTGCGCTTCTGCCGGAAGAGGTCCTCGCGGACGAGATCATCTATCCGGATGAAGCGAGACTTTCACCGCTCGAATTCGGATTGGCCGTCGCAATGACGGACCCGACCCGCGCCGAGATCATGAGCCGCTTTCGCGCCGCCCGCGGCTGACGCCAACCTCCTGCCATGCTAGGCACGAAACGCGCCGGATACCTCCGGCACGACGTTTTCAGCGCGAGGCCTTCATGCCACAGATTTCCATCATCGACACCATTTCAGACCCCGGCAAAGACACGAGACCTAACGAGGATCGCCTCGGCTACAACAGGCATGCCGCTTTCGTCATCGACGGCGCGACAGGCCTTGGCGACCGCCAGTTCATGGATGGCTTCGGCTCGGACGCCGCCTGGATCGCGGAATTCGCAGCACTCCGCTTCGCCGAACGCCTCGATGGCGGCGCTGATCCGAAAGCTGTTCTGCGAGAGGTCTCAGAAGAGGCCCGCGACACGTTCATGGCAATGGCAGGCGAACAGCCGCGCTACGCCTGGCCGCTCTGCAGCCTGACCGCCCTGCAGACGACCAGCACCGTTTTCCGCTGGTTTGGCCTCGGCGACAGCTGCATGTACATCCTGCATGACAACGGACAATCCGACTTCGTCATCCCGATCCCCGGTGCCTATGAATGGGAGCAACATCGGGCGGCAGAGCACATCGCCCGCCTCGGCGGCATCGGCGCGGCCGGCGTCGCCAATGACGACCCGCAGACGCTGGAAGACCTGCGTCGTGGTCGCGCCTTGCAGAACACGCCAAGTGGCTCGACCTGGACCTTCGGCGTGGTCCCCGAAGCCGCCGATCACCTCGCTCTGGTCGACGTCCCCGTTTACGGCGGCGGCGCCACCGCCCTCCTCTGCTCCGACGGCCTCGCCGATCTTGTGGCTCTCTACAAGCTCTACGACCCCGCCACGCTCATCCAGCGCGCCGCGACAGCCGGGCTGAAATCGCTGGTGTCAGAACTGCGGCATATGGAGCGTGAGGTGGACCCGGACGGATTGAAATATCCGCGTTACAAGCAGAGCGACGACACGACGGCGATCCTGCTGAGGCTGGACGCGTAAAGGCAATGAACGGTCATCCTGTTGTGACAAAGGAAAGCTAAACGCACGTCCGGGCCGGAACGAGGAGGCGCCACATGATAGAAACCGAACGCCTTCTTCTGCGCGCGCCCAACACTTCGGATCGCTCGGCATGGACAGCATTCCTCTCTGATCCGAAAGTGACGCGTTTCATTGGCGGACCGCAGGATGAGGCTGGAGCTTGGCGCAATCTGTGCCTCTTTGCAGGTGCCTGGAGCATCCAAGGATACAGTAATTTCTCCGTCATCGAGAAAGCGTCTGGCCGATGGGTCGGTCGCGCTGGTGCATGGTACCCGCCCGGCTGGCCCGGGCGAGAAATCGGATGGGCGTTTCATCGCACCGTCTGGGGAAGAGGATATGCGACGGAGGCTGCGACAGCCTGCCTTATCTGGGCGTTTGAGGAACTTGGCTGGACCGAAGCAATCCACGTCATTCACCCTGAGAACCTCGCCTCCATCGCGGTCGCGAAAAGGATTGGAGCGGTCCCCCAGGCATCCGGGACTGAAGAGAGAAATCTCGTCTACATCAGCCGTAAAGAAGCCTTTGCTCTCAGGCAGGCTAAAGGCAGCAGGCGCGAAGGCAATTAGGAATCTGCCTCAATAACTTACCGCCGAATTCGGAATCGGTTTGTGAGGAAGGTGAAGGAAAGGATGAGCCCTTCATCCCCGGCGCAACGAGTTGCGCCTCACCCTTCGGGCTCCTTCTCCCCGCAAGCGAGGAGAAGAAGACGCAGCCACAAAGAGACGGCCGCACGCAGGCAACTAACGGTAAAGCTAAATCAATCTTCTGCGTGCATACTTCGCTTGAATTTTCGAACGTGTTGAGGAAATCGAGTGAGGCCGCCCCGGTGATCAGCATTGAAAGTGCCTCGGCAAGCCGGTTGGAAGCCAGAAAAACGGATCGCGTTCAGACACAAGAGCTGAAGACCGGCGGGGGCGAGGTTGCCGTCCACGCAACAGGCTCCGAGCCTGATCACAATCTGCTTTCCGGCCTGGAAGAAGCGCTGACCGAGACACGTCGCAAGATCGCGGAAGACCGCCTCGATCGGGCTAAAGAGGAAATGCGGATCCTCCGTCAGTTCTCCGTCTCGCCGGCCTTTCTGGCGCAACGTGCAGCGGCCATCGGGAAGGAGCTTGGAAACGCAGCGACAGACTATACCGAGCTCGTTCGCGACAGCATGGAGACCGCGCAGAGAGATCCAGGTTCCACTACCGTCACCAATGGCATTGTGAGTTCAGAGCCTCCGTCAACGGCATCGCCTGTTGAAAACGCCTCCATCGCTACTCTGACGGAGCGCGACCAGGACACCCTCGATACCTTCCGCTCGGCAATATACCAAGCATGGGCGCTACTGGATCTGTCCTTGGAGGACCTCATCCGGGAGAACGACCTGCAGGCCACCGACGAGCTAGCTGCCGGTAGCTCCAGAGAGGTCATGCAATCCGCACTTCATGCCATGGACAATCTCAATCCCTTGAACGCTCTGCGCTCTCCAGCCTTCCACTTCTGAGCGGACGCCCGCAATCACTCTGCAGCCACCGCCTTCGGCACATAATTCAACACCGGCCCCAACCAGCGCTCGACCTCGCGCACATCCATGCCCTTGCGCGCCGCATAGTCCTCGACCTGATCACGCTCGACCTTGGCGACACCGAAATAATAGCTGTCGGGATGGCCAATATAGAGGCCGGAGACGGAGGAGCCAGGCCACATGGCATAGCTCTCGGTGAGCGTCACGCCGGTCGCAGCGGTGGCATCGAGCAGCGAAAACAGCGTCAGCTTTTCCGTATGATCGGGCTGGGCCGGATAACCCGGCGCCGGGCGAATACCGGCATAGGTCTCTGAGATCAGCTCCTCCGGCGCGAAGGCCTCGTCGGGCGCATAGCCCCAGAACTCGCGGCGCACCTGTTCGTGCATGCGCTCCGCAAAGGCTTCCGCAAACCGGTCGGCCAGCGCTTTGACCAGGATCGAGGAATAATCGTCGTTGGCCCGCTCGAAACGCTCGGCAATCGCCACTTCCTCGATGCCAGCGGTGACGACGAAGCCGCCGACATAATCCGGAACGCCGGTCTCCAGAGGTGCGACGAAATCGCTGAGCGCCACATTGGCCCGGCCTTCGCGCTTGGCGATCTGCTGACGCAGCGTGAAAAAGGTCGCGAGCTCGTCCGCCCGGCTGTCGTCCTTGAACAGCCGGATATCATCACCAACAGCATTGGCCGGCCAGAAGCCGATGACCGCACGCGGCCGGAACCAGTTTTCCGCAATGATCTTCTTGAGCATCGCCTGCGCATCGGCAAACAGCTGTCGCGCCGCCTCGCCCTGCTTCTCGTCCTCGAGGATCGCAGGATAGCGCCCCTTCAGCTCCCAGGTCTGGAAGAAGGGCGTCCAGTCGATATAGCGGGCGAGTTCGGCGAGGTCATAGGTCTCGAACACCTTGGTGCCCGTAAAGCTCGGCTTGGTCGGCTTGTAAGCGCTCCAGTCGACCTTGACCGCATTCTCCCGGGCAGACGCCAGCGGCTGGCGCTGCTTCTCGGCTTCCGCCCGCGCATGGGCCTCGGCCACCTTGGCATATTCGCCCTTGATACCGTCTACATAGGTCTCGTTGCCGTCCTCGGCAAGAAGCGCCGAAACCACGCCCACGGCACGGCTGGCATCGGTGACATAGATCGCCTGGCCCGCCTTGTATTGCGGATGGATCTTCACCGCCGTGTGCACCCGGCTCGTCGTTGCACCACCGATGAGAAGCGGCACCGTAAAGCCCTGACGCTGCATCTCGGCCGCCACATGCACCATCTCGTCGAGCGAGGGCGTGATCAGGCCGGAGAGACCGATGACATCGACATTCTCGGCTTTCGCCACTTCGAGGATCTTGGTGGCCGGCACCATGACGCCAAGATCGATGATCTCGTAATTGTTGCAGGCGAGAACGACGCCGACGATGTTCTTCCCGATGTCATGCACATCGCCCTTCACGGTCGCCATCAGCACCTTGCCGGCCGCCTGGCGCTCACCAGTGCCGCCATTCAGGCGCTTTTCCTCTTCCATGTAAGGCAAGAGCACGGCCACCGCCTGCTTCATCACCCGCGCAGATTTCACCACCTGCGGCAGGAACATCTTGCCGGCCCCGAAAAGGTCGCCAACGACATTCATGCCCGCCATCAGCGGCCCCTCGATGACATGCAGCGGACGCTCGGCCTGTTGCCGTGCCTCTTCCGTGTCGATCTCGATGAATTCGGTGATGCCGTTGACCAGCGCATGCTCCAGCCGCTTTTCGACCGGCCACTCACGCCATGTCATGTCCTGCACACGCACCTTCGCCTCGCCGGTGCCGCGATAGCGTTCGGCAATCTCCAGCAGCCGCTCGGTCCCGTCCTTTCGGCGGTTCAGCACCACGTCTTCGCAGGCCTCGCGCAGATCCTTGTCGATGCTCTCATAGACCGCGAGCTGGCCGGCATTGACGATGCCCATGTCCATGCCCGCCTGAATGGCGTGGTAGAGGAACACCGCATGCATAGCCTCGCGCACCGGCTCGTTGCCACGGAAGGAGAAGGAGAGGTTCGACACGCCGCCCGAGATATGCACCAGCGGCATTTCCTGCCGGATCGTCCGCGTCGCCTCGATGAAGTCGACGCCGTAATTGTCGTGTTCCTCGATGCCGGTCGCGACGGCAAAGACGTTCGGGTCGAAGATGATGTCTTCAGGCGCAAAGCCCGCCTCTTCCGTCAGGATCTTGTAGGCGCGCCGGCAGATCTCCACCTTGCGATCATAGGTATCCGCCTGGCCCTTCTCGTCGAAGGCCATGACGACGACGGCGGCGCCATAATTGCGGATGAGCTTGCCCTGGGCGACGAAATTCTCCTCGCCCTCCTTGAGCGAGATGGAATTCACCACCGCCTTGCCCTGCACGCATTTGAGGCCAGCTTCGATGATCGCGAATTTCGACGAGTCGATCATCACGGGCACGCGGGCGATATCAGGCTCGGCCGCGATCAGGTTGAGGAACTCGACCATGGCCTTTTCCGAATCGATCAGGCCCTCATCCATGTTGATGTCGATGATCTGCGCGCCATTCTCCACCTGATCGCGCGCGACGACGAGCGCTGCGGAATAATCACCAGCCGTGATCAGCTTGCGGAACTTGGCAGAACCGGTGACATTCGTCCGCTCGCCGACATTGACGAAGGGAATGTCCTTGGTCAGCTCGAAGGGCTCGAGCCCCGAGAGCGACATGAAGGGCCGATGCTCGGCAGGCGCACGCGGCGCCCTGCCCTTCACGGCCTCGGCAATGGCCGCGATATGCGCAGGCGTCGAGCCACAGCAGCCGCCGACCACGTTAACGATGGCTTCCTCGGCAAAACCGGCAACGAGCTCCGCCATCTCTTCCGGGCTCTGGTCATATTGGCCGAACTCATTCGGCAGACCGGCATTCGGATAGGCCGAGATGAAGGTATCGGCGACACCGGACAATTCCTGCAGATGCGGCCGCATGGCGTCTGCCCCGAGCGCGCAGTTCAAGCCGACGGCAAAGGGCTTGGCATGGCGTACGGAATTCCAGAAGGCCGTCGGCGTCTGGCCGGAGAGCGTCCGGCCTGAAAGATCGGTGATCGTGCCCGAGATCATCACAGGCAGGCGAATGCCCTTGGCGAGGAAGCGCTCCTCGCAGGCAAAGATCGCAGCCTTGGCGTTCAGCGTATCGAAGATCGTCTCGATCAGGATGAGATCGGCACCACCATCGATCAAGCCGTCGATCTGCTCGCCATAGGCAAGGCGAAGATCGTCGAAGGAGACGGCACGGTAGCCGGGATTGTTTACGTCGGGCGAGATCGACGCCGTACGATTGGTCGGCCCGATGGCACCGGCCACGAAACGCCGCTTGCCGTCCTCCCGCTCGGCGCGCCAAGCCGCCCGGCGCACGAGTTCCGCACCATGGCGGTTAAGGTCGTAGACCGCCCCTTCCATCTCGTAGTCGGCCTGAGCAATACGCGTCGACGAAAAGGTGTTGGTTTCAAGAATATCCGCACCCGCCATCGCATAGCGGAAATGGATGTCTTCGATGGCATCAGGCTGGGTGAGGATCAGGAGGTCGTTATTGCCCTGCTGATGGCAGGCACAGCCGAGGAAGCGTTCGCCGCGAAAGTCGTCTTCCGTCAGCCCCAGGCCCTGGATCTCAGTCCCCATGGCGCCGTCAAGGATCAGGATGCGTTCGCGCGCTGCCTCTTGCAGCGCCTTCAGGATCTCCGCCCCGTCACGGTTTGCGCCCTCGCGGCCGAACAGTTGATCGAGCATCTGCGAACTCTCCTATTGCGTATGCGACACGCCCAAATCACATAAAGATATCTTTATGTCAACAATTGATCCACTTGTGCGTGACAAAGGTCAGGCGGTGGAAGCGGCGTCGGCGATCGGCTATAGAAAGCTCAACGATACGTCCAGGGAGGAAGAAATGTCGGAAAATCAATCACAGCAGCTGCCATCTACCCCCTGGAGCGCCCGCCCCTACCACCGCAAATGGCTGCTGGCACAGGCAGACGGTCTGTTCGATTTCTTCTCCGGCACGGCCCTCAACCCGAAGGGCGGCTTCTACGACCTGTCGCGTGACGGCAAGCCTCTCTCAACCGACAATCCGGCGCGTGGTATCCATGCCAGCGCCCGCATGGTGCATTGCTACGCGATTGGCCATCTGCTTGGTCGCCCGGGTTCGGCCGACATCGTCGACCACGGCATGCGCTATCTCTGGGAACGCCACCGCGATGAAAAGAATGGTGGTTACTTCTGGCAGGCTGATGACACAGGCGCTGCCGACGACACGAAGCAGGGCTACGGCCACGCCTTCGTCCTGCTCGCGGCCACCTCGGCCAAATGCGCAGGCCATCCGTTGGCCGACACCATGCTGGCGGACATCACCCAGGTGATCGACGAGAAATTCTGGGAAGACGAGCACGGCGCGATCGCGGAAGAATTTTCCGCCGATTGGCAACCTGTGCCCGGCTATCGCGGCCAGAACTCCAACATGCATCTGACCGAAAGCCTGATGGCTGCCTTTGAGGCGACCGGCGAGCGGCATTACCTCGAAAAGGCCGAGCGCATAGCCGACCTGATCATCAACCGCCGCGCCCGCGAAGAAGCCTTCCGCGTCGCTGAGCATTTCGATAAAAACTGGGTGGTCGACCGCAACTACTATCATCCGAACGAAATGTTCCGCCCGGCCGGCACCACGCCCGGCCACTGGCTGGAATGGGCCCGCCTCATCCTGCAGCTCTGGGTACTCGGCGGCAAGCGACAGGCCTGGATGCCGGAGGCGGCACGCGGCCTGTTCTTCCAGTCCATGGCGCTCGGCTGGGACAAGGACAAGGGCGGCTTTTTCTATACGCTCGACTGGGAAAATGCCCCCGACAAGCGCGCAAAGCTCTGGTGGCCGCTCTGCGAAGGGGCAGCGGCTGCGCACTTCCTCAACCAGCATCAGGAAAGCGACTTCCACGAGGAGAGCTACCGAAAGATCTGGAACTACATCGCCGGCAACAGCCTCGACCGCGAGTTCGGCGGTTGGCACGAGGAACTGACCGAGGACGGCAAGCCGTGCAACAGCCTCTTCCCCGGCAAGGGCGACATCTACCACGCCCTGCAGGCCTGCCTGATCCCGCTTTTCCCGGCAGAAGGCAGCCTGACCAAGATGATTTCGGAACACCCGCTCGACGTCTGACCGTCGGCGAATGCAGCAAAGACAAAAGGGCCGGAAGACCGGCCCTCTTTCATTTCTCGCAACAGCGTTGGCGCTTACTGCTCGATCGCATAGGTGACGTTGACGGTCACCGTATAAAGGTTCTCGCCGGATGCGATCGGCACTGACTCGTCCGCCATCTTCGCCATCGGCGCTGCGGCATACATCTGCGGCATCGGTCGGGCGAAATTCTCCGAGATCTCAACGACACGGCCGAGTTTGACGCCGGCGGCCTCCGTCAGCGTCTTCGCCTTGGCGGCGGCCTTCTCGACCGCCTGCTTGCGCGCCACCTCGATCGCCGTCTCCGGATCATCATTGGTGAAGGTGATGCCGCCACCCTGGTTGACGCCGAGCTTTACCGACCGATCGATGATCTCACCGAGCTTGGCAAGGTCACGCACCCGAACGGTCAAACCGTTGCTGACGGTATAGCCGACGATCACGGGCGCCTCGTAGGTGCCATCGGTTCTGGTTTCCTGCTTGTATTTAGGCTGGATCGAGAAATCCGTGGTCTGCAGGTCCTTCTCGGCAATCCCTTGCGCCTTGAGATCTGCCAGCACCTCGCTCATGGCAGCACTATTGGCCGAGAGCGCCTCGCCAGCAGTCTCTGCGTCGCGAACGACGGAAAGCGAAATGACGGCCATATCGGGCGCGATCGCAGCCTCACCCTCACCCGAGACCATGATCGTCGCCTCGCGACGCTCGCCCTCGGCAGCCACGGCTTGGGCAACAAAGCCGGTCGAGAGAACCGAACCCGACAGAGCCGTGGCCATGACGAGCGCGCGTGTAATTTTCAGCATGGAATATGTCCTTTGTCCCGCAGTGCCGGCGGACCTCTTCGTCTCACCCGGCACAGATGCCCTTCCGACATCTGTGATGACGCGTGATTGTGAAGCCAATGCGGCAGAGGCTTGTCGCATACCTGAAATTGCGTTAGAGCCCGTGACCGGTGCGGGGTGACCATAACCCGCCCGACGGCATCACGCCGGGCTGGGCCTGTAGCTCAATGGTTAGAGCCGGCGGCTCATAACCGCTTGGTTGGGGGTTCGAGTCCCTCCGGGCCCACCATTTCGTTTAAAATCAATGCCTTAGATATTGGATTTCTTGGGGGAGACATCCAAGAGGAACATTTGTTTGTTCAATCCGTCCTATCTCGTGAAGTCGCGATGCGGTGTGTTCTATCTGCGTTGGCCACTACCAAAGCAGCTACATCCACAAAAAAAGGCATCGACACTCAAGCTTTCTCTACAGACCCGTGACCCACGAGAGGCACAGGAATTCGCCACACAATGGCTATGGACCTAAAACAACGAACGGCCCAATTGAGCATCGGCGGCATCACACCCGCACAGAAACTGAAAATGGCTGCGTGAATTCTACTGCAGAACCCCGTTAAAACGGGAGATTACCACTAACCATTTCGTAGTTTGCATAAATGAGACTGCAGCGACTGCAATTTGATGGTTAAACATTATCAAAAACGAAATTTCACACCAGAACCACCAACGGATTGTTTGCAAATAAAGCAATTTATGTTCTCCAGATATTATAGATGCGCATCTATACAGAATTCTCTGTTGGTGGAATTGCCATCTAGACGCTAAGATTCGCAGTCCGCCCTCCTCGCTCGTGCATGCAGCCGCACTGATCGTACCTCGCTAACCCAAACCCAATTTCCTGTCCTGAGCATCAAGGCCGCGTCATCGCCGCGTCATACGCGTACGCTATCCATGATTCATTCGAATGAATCATGGATAGCGCATGCAAAGAGACACTTGGCAAATCGTCAAAGACCATCTGGCCAGTGACATCGCCTCAGGCAAACTTGCTCCCGGCACGCGGCTGCCGACGGAGCCCGAGCTGTGCGAGGTCTTCGGCGTTGGCCGCCACTCTGTCCGGCGTGCAGTATCGGCGCTCGCGGTCGAGGGCAAGCTCAGGGTTGAACAGGGGCGCGGCACCTTCGTCGAGGCGACCCGGCTGATAAACTACCAGATCGGGCGCAGGACGCGTTTCCGCGAGAACCTGACCGGACAGGGTTACAAGCCCTCCGCCGAGCACCTCTCCTCAACAATCGTGCCGGCACCCGACCGTGTAGCGGAGGCGCTAAGGATCGCACGCGGGGCCGAGGTCCATCGGATCATGAGGCGGGGTCTGGCCGACGACATGCCGATCAATCTCGGCATCGCCTTTCATCCGATAGCGCTCTTTCCGGACCTAGGCGTGCGCCGTGAGGCCGGCGTTTCCGTGACCGAAATCTATCGTGACCACGGGGTCACCGACTATTTCCGCAAGAGCACCACCATCTTCACCCGCCGCGCCGAGCCGGAGGAATCCAGACTGCTGCGGCAACACCCAGATCATCCGGTCATGGTCGTCACAAAGATCGACGTCGATGCCAAGGGCACCGCGCTTGGTTACTCCGAGGCGGTCTGGGCAGGCGACCGCGTCCAGTTTTCTTTCGACAGTCTCGACGACCCCTTCGTGGGCGAGGAGGGCAAGGCCCCATGACAACACAGTTCCAGCATGCCAGTGCGCCGGGCGACGCCCACGCCCGCCGGCTCGAAACCCTTGCGCGCGCCAATACAGCCGCGCTGAAGGCCTTCGCGGAAGAGCTTCTTGCACCGCTCGGCGCGATCGACGTCATTCAGAGCCGCACAGGGCTCGCGATGCTGCCGATGCGCGACACGGTAAAGGGCACAGATTTTCATCTCGGCGAGGTGTTGGTGGCAGAGGCGCATATCCGGCTCCGGTCCAACGGCACTGAAGGCTATGGCATGATCGTTGGCCGCGACCTCGAGCGCGCCATGGCAATGGCGATCGTGGATGCAGCCGGATCGATCGAAACCCTCGCCGCGCGCATCAGTGACTTCGTGGAAGATGAGGCCCTGAAGATCATGGGCGCAGACACAGAGCGCCTTCGCGCGGTCGAGGCGACCCGTGTAGACATGGAGACCTTCTGATGGATGCCTCCGCCCTGATTGCTGTCCCCGTTCCAAACGACCTGGAGCGGCTTCACAATGCCACCTACGACGCCCTGATGTGGGCGCTCGCCCGCCCCGGCACTGTCCAGACACTGCCACAGCCGGGCCTGGAGGCCATCGTCGAAACGCTGATTGACCGCGAATGCCGGGTCTTTTCGGGCCACAAGACGCTCCTGCCGCTGATCGCCTCGACCGGAGCGGCGATTACCGGCGCACGCGACGCCGACCACGCCTTTATCGATCTGGAAACTGAGGCGGGCCTGCGCGATCTGGCCGTCGTGCCCGCGGGGTCGCATCTCTATCCCGATGATGGCGCCACCGTGTTTTCAAGGGCGAGAATTGGCGAGGGACAAGGGCTTCGCCTGCGTGGCCCCGGCATCGAAACTTATGAGGATATCCGCCTCGGCGGCCTCAGGCCTGATGTTTGGACGCTTCGCGCGACGCGTTGCCTCTACCCGACCGGGTTCGAACTCTTCTTCGTCGATGAAGACCGTGTTGTCGGTCTGCCACGCTCAACCACGGTGGAGGTGCTCTGATGGCCTATGTGGCAACTCGAGGCGGTGAACGCGCCATTGAACAGTCTGAAAGGCTTTACCGCGCCGAAATGGGGACGATTGACATGGAGCGCGTCGCGGACGTCCGCGAAAGCCTGCCTTACCTGATCGACCGCGTGATGGGCGAGGCCTCGCTCTACGACCGTGATCTGGCAGCACTTGCGCTCGCCCAGGCCGGCGGCGACCTTTACGAGGCGGTGCTCCTTCTGCGTGCCTGGCGCACCACCCAGCCGCGCCTTGCGATCGCCGAACCGGTGACGCAGGAAAGCCTTTTCACGCACCGCCGAATTTCCGCTGCCTTCAAGGATATTCCCGGCGGTCAGGTGCTCGGCCCGACGCTCGACTATTCACACCGATTGCTGGCGACCGGCGTGCTGGAAGGCCAGGCATTCGAGCCGACCCCGGTCGAACCTGCGGCAAAACCTGCGCCGGCACGCCAGCCGTCGCTTGCCGCCTGGCAAAAGGCGCAAGGGCTGGTCGCCGACGCCGCCGCCGACGAAGTCGCCCCTGACGACATTCCAGACCTCACCCGCGAGCCGCTTCTGTTTCCGGCCAAGCGTGCCCATACGCTGCAAAGCCTGGCTCGCGCCGACACCGGCGGTGTGCTGGCACTCGGCTATTCGGCGATGCGCGGCTATGGCAATGCGCATCCGACCGTCAACGAGCTGCGACTTGCAGAAGCGGAGGTGCGTGTGCGCCATCCGGCGGGCACGGTTTTCTCGGCTGGTCGCGTTCGCGTCTCGCAGGCGGAAGTCACGAGCAAAGGAAAAGGCGGCCAGCTTCAGCTCGGCTTCTGCGCGACACTCGGCTGGAACGAAATCAAGACCATCGCTGGCGCGACGCTGGATCTGAATTCGGCAGCGGCGGATCAGAATTCACCCGTCAACGAGGAATTCTTCCTCTACCACACCGAACCCGTGGAAGCCTCGGGCTTCTGCATCCATTTCAAGCTGCCGCACTACGTCACCTTCCAGTCTTCGCTCGACGCCCTGCGCGACGCAAAGAAGACGGCGCCCCCTGCCGATGACGCCACGAAAACCACCAAGCTCGTGAAGGAGCCGGCATGAGCCTTTCAGCACTCACAAAGCCATGGGAAGCCTTCAGCTACGGCTTCCTTGATGCCTCGGCCAAGCGCGAGCTGCGCCGCAAGATGCTGAAGGCGATAGCTGTGCCCGGCTGCCAGATGCCCTATGCCAGCCGCGAGGTGCCGATTGCGCGCGGCTGGGGCACCGGCGGCCTGCAAGTGACGCTGACCCTGATCAAGCCCTCCTCCGTGATCAAGGTGATCGACCAGGGCGCCGACGACAGCGTCAACGCCGCCTCGATCCGCCAATTCCTTTCGCGCGTATCCGGCGCCGGTGAGACCTGGGACACGCAGGAGGCAACGATCATTCAGAGCCGGCACCGTATCCCTGAGGAAAAATTGCGCGAGGATCAGATCCTCGTGCTGCAGGTGCCAAATCCCGAACCGCTGCGCCCGGTCGAGCCCAACATGTCGATCGCCCGCCAGATGCATGCCGACGCCGATTACGGCCGGCTGTGGCTGACGCTCTATGAGCAGATCGTGCGTTCGGGCCGCATCATGCAGGGCGCGGCCTATCCTTCGCTGGTCAACGGCCGCCATGTCATGACCCCCTCGCCGATCCCGCGCTGGGACGTGCCGAAGCTCGACATGGCAAGGCACCTGACCTTTCTCTCGGCTGGGCGCGAAAAGCGGCTCTACGCCGTGCCACCTTTCACGCGGGTCGAGCCGCTGGTCTTCTCCGACGTGCCCTACAAGGTCGAGGACCATTCCGCCCTCACCTGCCACCGCTCGGGCGTCAGCGGCTATTTCATGAACGAGATCCCACAGAACGACGGCGGCTCGCAATTCGAGCTGTCCGACAGCAATTTCGGCATCAAGGCGATCCGCCGCACCGAGGGGCTGAACGTGGAACAGGGCGAGACTTGGTACAAGAACGGAGAATTCCGCCCATGATCGGAGAACTTCTGGCTGAGCGGCTGCAGAACGCGCCGCAACTGATGACAACCCCACCGCTTCTGACAATTACCGACGTCAGCAAACGCTTCGGCAAGGTGGTCGCACTTCAGGACGTTTCCGCCACCGTCTATCCCGGCGAGGTACTCGGCATCGTCGGCGAAAGCGGCTCGGGCAAGTCCACGCTTCTGAGGATGATGAACCTTGAGGACACACCCGACAGCGGTGACTATCGCCTGGCCCTGCCGGAGCTCGACGGCAACCTGTTCGATCTCGACCGCTTCTCCCGCCGCATGCTTTGCGCGCGCCATATCGGCATCGTTTACCAGAACCCGCATCTCGGCCTGCTGATGGGTCATACCAGTTCCGGCAACGTGGCGGAGCGACTGTTAATCGCTGGCGAGCGGAGTTTCGCCGAACTGCGCTCAAAGGCACGAGAGGCGCTCGATGCCTCCGAGTTCCCGTTAGAGCGCATGGATACGCGGCCAATCGAACTGTCCGGCGGCATGCAGCAGCGCGTGCAGCTCGCCAAGGCAATTGCGCTCGAACCGGCACTGCTGCTGCTGGACGAGCCGACCACCGGCCTCGACGTCTCCGTTCAGGCGCTGGTGCTCGACACCTTGAAACGGCTGCAGCGGGACCGCGCGATCACCATGGTCATCGTCAGCCACGATCTCGGCGTGATCCGTACCATGGCAGACCGGGTCATGGTCATGCGGCGCGGTCGCGTGGTCGAGCAAGGCCTGGTCGACCAGATCTTTCAGGATCCGCAGCACGAATACACCCAGCAACTCGTTCACGCCAAATTGTGAGGCCGCCATGCAGCCCGTCCTGGAGGTGGAAGGCCTCTCGAAAACCTTCCACATGCACCATCTCGACCAGAACCTTCACGCATTTTCAGGCATAGGGTTTACGCTGAACCCCGGCGAGTTCCTGCTTTTGAGAGGGCCGAATGGCGTCGGCAAATCGACGCTTCTGCGCACCCTCTATCGCAGCTATCTGCCGCGCGCGGGGCATATCTGGTACCATACAGCCGAGGGCCGCATCGACCTTGCCAGGGCAGCCGATGTCGATATCGCGTTTCTGCGCCGGCGCGAGATCGGCTTCGTCACGCAATTCCTGATCGCCCGTCCGCGGGTTCCGGCCGAGGATATTGTCGCAGAACCCTTGCGCCAAGCGGGCATGCCGCGCGAGGAAGCGCTCGTCGAGGCACGGCGCTGGCTGGAGGCCTTCGGCGTCAAGCGCAATCTCTGGAAAGCCTTTCCCACCACCTTTTCCGGCGGCGAACAGCAGAAGGTGAACCTCGCCCGGGCGCTCATCCTGCCGCAGCGGCTGCTGCTGCTCGACGAGCCAACGGCCTCCCTCGATGCCGGCGCCCGAAAGGCGCTGGTCGACCGTCTCGCCGACCTCAAGGCGCAGGGTGTCGCCATGATCGGCGTCTTTCACCACCCGGGCGATGTAGCGGGTCTCATCGACCGGGAAATCGAACTTCAAGCCTTTGAGGAACTTGCCAATGTGGATCTCTGATTGCCGGGTGGTGCTGCTAGACCGCGTGCTGCCGAACGGTGCTGTGCGCATCGAAGACGGCATGATCGCCGAAATTTCGGAAAGACCTGTCGCCAATGCCGATATGTCGGCGCAAGGCCTGATCCTTATGCCGGGCTTCATCGACATGCACGGCGACATGGTGGAACGCGAGGTGGAACCACGGCCGAATGTGCGCATGCCGCTTGAGCTCGGTCTGCGCGATCTCGACCGCCGGCTTGCTGTTTCTGGCGTCACGACCGCCTATGCCGCGCTATCCTTCAGTCCTGCCTCGACCTACGGGCACCTGCGCAGCTACGAGCACACCAGCAGCGTCATCCGCGCGATCAAGACCATGCGCGGCAAGCTCCTGGTCGATCACAAAGTCCATGCCCGCTTCGAAATCACCTTCCCCAAGGCGCTCGCCGTGATCGAGGAGCTGATCGCCGAGGGTTCCGTAGATCTGATCTCGCTCAACGATCATACGCCGGGACAGGGGCAGTATCGCGATGTCGAGCGCCACATCGAAAAGCTCGCTCGCGAAAAGGGTATGAGCCTCGAAGAGGCCGCGCAGTCGATCGCGCGGCGCATCGAGGAACGCACCCAGCCGGCTGACGTAATGACGCATACGCTGGATGCGATCTCGAAGGCCTGCTACGCCCATGGTGTGGCGATCGCAAGCCATGACGACGACACCGTCGCCAAGGTTCAACTGATGCATTCGCTTGGTGTCCTGATCAGCGAGTTCCCGGTCACCATCGAGGCCGCCGCCGAGGCGAAGAGGCTCGGCCTGATGAACGCCATGGGCGCGCCAAACGCACTGCGCGGACAGTCTTACTCGGGCAATCTTTCGGCGCGCGACGCTCATGCCGCCGGACTGCTGGATATCCTGGCCGCCGATTATCATCCCTCGGCCATCCTGCCGGCGGTGCTGGAACTGGCAAAGACCGACAAGCACGGACTTTCCGGTGCCTGCCGGCTGGCGACGTCCAATCCAGCCCAGGCGCTCGGGCTTTCCGATCGCGGCGAGATCGCGGTCGGAAAAAAAGCAGACCTTCTTGTCGCCGACGATAATGGCATCGGCCATGTCCGCTGCGTCTTCCGGGGTGGCCGCAAAATCTATTCCGACGGTTCGCTCACCTTCGCTCAAGCGGCGTGAGATCGCTAAAGAACCTGTCGCAGTCTGACGGGCCGTGCATTGCACGGCCCGTTTCTCTTTCGCCCTTGTCTACAGGGCTTGGAGCGCCGCTGAGGCTGCTACAGAACTGTCGCAAATCCTCCAAATTAAATTCATTCGGATGATATGTCGCTGTCACAGAGGCGCTCCATGATCGCTTCATGGAAAAGAACACACTCTCCCTTCGCAAGCTCGGCCGCACCTTTGGCCAGACCAGAGCCGTCGGCGGTGTCAGTCTCGACATCGCCGCCGGAGAGTTCGTCGGTGTCATAGGCCGCTCTGGCGCCGGCAAGTCCACGCTGCTGCGCCTCATCAATCGGCTGATCGATCCAACCGACGGCAGCGTCCATTTTGGTGACCGCGAGATCACGTCGCTCAATGGACGGGCGCTGCGCCAGTGGCGACGTGAATGTGCGATGATCTTTCAGCAGTTCAACCTGATTGAGCGCCTTGACGTTTTGACCAACGTGCTGGTCGGCCGCATCTCGTCGCATGGTTTTGCGAGTTCCATGGCGATGCGTTTTTCCGACGCCGAACGGGCGCTGGCGATCCGCGCGCTCGACCGGCTCGATCTCGCGCCCCAGGCCCTTCAGCGCGCCGGCACGCTTTCAGGCGGACAGCAGCAGCGCGTCGCGATCGCCCGCGCCCTCCTGCAGGAGCCGCGCATCCTGCTTGCCGACGAACCCATCGCCAGCCTCGATCCCGGCAACGCCATGCGCGTCATGGAAGCGCTGCGCACCATCAACACCGAGGACGGCATCACCGTTATCGTCAACCTGCACACGCTCGACACCGCGCGTGCCTATTGCGACCGGATCATCGCCATGCGCTCCGGCATCGTCATGTTCGACGGCAGCGCCCGCAATCTTACCGACGATGTCGTTCGTGACATCTACGGCGGTTCCGGCCTCACCGAGTTCAACGAATCCATCACCTCGACCTCCATCCGGTCGGCGATTCCGGCCTGATCAACCTCTGGGAGAATACCAATGCGTCTCATCGCCGCCACAGCCCTCCTCACGCTTTCTTCCCTGCCGGCCATCGCTGCTGACTGGAAGTCCGACTACAAGGTCGTCCGCTTCGGCGTCCTGTCCGGCGAGAACGAGAAGGATCGCGTTGCTCGCTACAAGCCTTTCGAGGCCTATCTTGAAAAGACCCTCGGCATCGACGTCGAACTCTTCACCGCTGGCAATTACGACGGTGTCGTCCAGGCGCTCGCCGCTGACCAGATCGAATTCGCCTTCCTCGGCTCCTCCGCCTATGCTGCGGCCTATACCGAGACCGATGGCGGCATCGTTCCGCTCCTGACCGCGGTTCAGGAAGACGATTCCACCGGCTATTTCTCGGTCATCACGGTGCGCTGCGACAGCCCCTACAAGAAGATCGAGGACCTGAAGGGCAAGGTCCTGGCCTTCGCCGATCCGGATTCCACCAGCGGCTATGCTGTTCCGAACTACAACCTCGTGCAGCAGGGCTTCGAACCCTCGACCTATTTCTCGGCCACGCCCTTCTCCGGCAGCCACGAGGCCGGCGTTCAAGGCGTCGTCAACGGACAGTTCGATGCCGCCGCCACCTATATCAACAACGAGAAGAGCGGCATTCCGCAGCGCATGGTCACCAAGGGCATGATCAAGGAAGGCGAGGTCTGCAACATCTGGAAGTCGCCCGAGATTACTTCCGGTCCGTTCACCGCCCGTGCCAACCTGCCGGCTGAACTGATCGCCGACATGCAGGCCGCCGTAAAGGCTGTTCCGGAAGCCGATCCGGCAGCCCACAAGGAAATGACCGGCGCGGAAAACTCGACGGCCAAAGGCTATGTCGAGGTCGACCATGACCGCTACCAGTGGATCGTCGACATGCGCGCCTGGCTGAAGGCCCAGCGCAAGAGCTGATCCCACGCAAACGCAGATGGGGCGATCTCGATAGGGATCGCCCCTTTTTTTACAGGGAAACGCCATGACCTTCGCCCCTGCCGCATCCCCTTCCGAGGCGGTGCTGGATTTCGAACGCGCCTACGCCCGCCAGCGCGCCCGCGGCCGGCTTACCTTCCTCGTCGTGACGGCGGCGCTACTAATCGCCTTTGTTGTGACAGCCGATTTCTCCAATCTCCTGAAGGTCAGCCAGATCACGCTTTCTGACGGCAGCAGAGCCGAACGCTGGATCCTGCTCGCAGGCTTGCCACGGCTCGGCGAATATCTTGCCAAGACTATTCCTCAGCTGTCGTGGGAAACGCTTGGCGCAGATCTCGCTGCTTGGTTCTGGCGGTGGAAGGTCTGGGGCTGGCTCCTCCTCGAAACCGTGCTCATTGCCTTCATGGCAACCGCGCTTGGGGTCGCGGGCGGCTTCGTTATGTCCTTCCCGGCAGCGCGCAATCTCTCCCCCAGCAGGTGGCTGCTCTGGCTGTCGCGTCGCTATCTCGAGATAGCCCGCACGGTGCCGGAGCTGGTATTCGCGCTGATCTTCGTCTTCTGTTTCGGCGTCGGCCCGATGGCGGGCGTGCTGGCGATCGCGCTCCATACCTGCGGGGCACTCGGCAAGCTCTATTCGGAAGTTAACGAGAACATCGACATGCGCCCGCTGGAGGGCGTCAAATCGGCGGGCGGCAGCTGGGCTGACCAGATACGCTATGGCGCGGTGCCGCAGATCCTGCCGAACATCATCAGCTACACGCTGCTGCGTTTCGAGATCAATGTGCGTTCGTCCTCGATCATCGGCTATGTCGGCGCCGGCGGCCTGGGTCAGGAGCTTCGCACTGCCGTATCGTTGCAGGAATACACCGATTTGTCGGCGCTCTTCATCATCGTCTTCGTCACCGTCTTTGTGATCGATTGGGGCTCGGAAAAGCTGCGCCACCGGATCATCGGCATGGAAAGGATCCACTGATGACAACCGTTACCCGCGCGGAAATCTTGGCGCTGCGCCAGTCCATGCCGCTCGCCTTCCGTCCGTCCATGCAGACGCGGCTGAAGCGCTGGAGTTTGATGCTCGGCTTTACCGCGCTGTTTGCCTGGTGCCTCTATGATTTCGGCTTTACGCCGGAACGCATCGTCAACGGCCTTAGCCGCCTCGGCCGTGTTCTCTCGTTCATGTTCCCACCGCATATCTGGACGGAATGGGATCCGTTGAGCGACATCCTGACGGGCCTCGGCGAAACGCTGGCCATGGCCTTTCTCGGCACGCTACTCGGCGCCGTCTTCGCCTTTCCGCTTTCCTTTCTCGGCGCCAAGAACATCAACCGCTTCGCCTTCTTTCGCTTCGGCGTTCGGCGCGGTTTTGACATCATCCGCGCCTTCGAGACGCTGATCCTGGCGCTCGTCTTCATCCGCGCATTCGGCCTCGGCCCACTTCCCGGAGTGCTCGCGATCGCGGTGGGCGAAATAGGTGTTCTTGCCAAGCTCTACGCCGAGGCGATCGAGAACATCTCCAAGAAGCCCGTTGAGGGCGTTGTTGCCTCCGGAGGGTCTCGCTCCCAGGCCATCCGCTTCGGGATGCTGCCACAGGTCTGGCCGGTGCTTCTTTCAATCACCCTCTACAACTTCGAATCCAATGTCCGCTCAGGGACCATTCTCGGCATTGTCGGCGCCGGCGGCATCGGCTTCATCCTCTCCGACCGCATCGGCGCCTATCGATGGGACGAGGCCTGGTCGATCATCTTCCTGATCATCGCCATGGTCTATGTCATCGACGCCATCTCCGGCGCAATCCGCGAGCGGTTCATCGGCAAATGGGAACACGCGAAATGAAAATGCTGTCGGAAGCTCCGACCATCCATGAAACGGCGACGGTCGTCGGCTGCGAACTCGGCAAATGGACCGAGATCCAGGCCCATGTGAGCATGCGGGAAAGTCAGTTCGGTGACTATTCCTACATCGTCAAGGGCGGCAACGTTGTATGGTCGACGATTGGCAAGTTTTGCTCGATTGCCGAAGGCGCGCGCATCAATCCCGGCAACCACGCCACTTGGCGCGCAAGCCAGCACCACTTCACCTACCGAGCTGCACAATACGGGCTGGGCGAAGACGACACCGACTTCTTCCAGTGGCGCAAGGATCACTGGGTGACCATCGGCCACGACGTGTGGATCGGCCACGGCGTCACAGTACTTGCAGGCGTGACAATCGGCACCGGCGCAGTGATCGGCGCCGGTGCGGTCGTCTCGAAGGATGTCGAGCCTTACACGATCGTCGGCGGCGTTCCCGCAAGGCTCATCAAGCGGCGCTTCAGCGAAAAGCAGGCCGACGCACTGCTCGATATCGCTTGGTGGGACTGGCACCATGACACGCTGCGCGGCCGCCTGCCTGACATCCGTGCACTCGCGATCGACGCCTTCATCGAAAAGTATCGCCGGGACACGGCCTCCCCCATGGCATCGACTTGAACCAGGCGGCCCTCTGTTGCCCTGCCTCTTGGACTGCTGGTTGCGCCGCACTCGCATCTCCGCA
Source organism: Rhizobium sp. R86522 (assembly GCF_042466255.1). Lineage (NCBI taxonomy): Bacteria > Pseudomonadati > Pseudomonadota > Alphaproteobacteria > Hyphomicrobiales > Rhizobiaceae > Rhizobium > Rhizobium sp. R86522. Next base: position 1,091,701 of record NZ_JAXHBX010000001.1, on the reverse strand, counting down.
AGGTGAGGCAATGATCGGCAAGCCACACGACTGACCTGACGCCTACGGCTCCGCTCAGACGTCGCGCTTAGAGGTTTTCCTTGAGCAGGATCTCGATACGGATCTTTTCCTGTGCAGCCAGCGGCTCGCGGGCATCCGATCGGGCGCGCATGATACGAATTGCGCTGCGCACAGCATGGCCCGGATCTTGTGCGATGACGGCATCGATCACCTCGTCGCGAAGCGCCTGTTCGGTAAAAGGCGTTCGCTCGTGTACAACCACCGCAATTCTACTCAGCTCAACATTTCCAGAAGCTGCCAGGATCGGCAAGCGAGCCTCTGCGCTCAGCACGTAGATGCCAGCTACGTCGCGATTGCCAGCCAGCACGCGGCCAACCACCTGCCGCGTGCGTGCCTCATCGGCATGGGTTTCGATCGAAGGCAGGCAGGTCAGATGCGGAAACATCTGGTTGATGACCTGGTCAAAGCCGAGGCGGCGCTGGATGCTATCGAGCGATTGCATGGTTTCTGCAATCACCAAGACTTTCCCAGGCTGTGAACCTGCCAGCATGCCCATCAGCTTGCCAGCGGTTGCTCCAGCCGCAAAGTTATCAATGCCGACGAAATCAGCCTCAGGCAGTTTCTCCTGACCGGAAAGAAACTGCACAACCTTGATATTGCGCTCAAGCAACCGGGCCATGGCGTCACGCACCTGCGGGGACTCGGGCGCCATTAAGGCAACACCGTCAACGGTCTCCCTGTCCAGACCGGAGAGGAGCTTTGCGATGCCATGTGCATCGTCGGTCGCGATCTGACGGCAGGTGATTTCAGTGAGGTCGCCTTTCAACGCAACGGTCAGCTCCTCCACATGGCGTAGGAGTTCAGTGAGGTACATATCGCCGCTAACCGGCAGCAGAAACAGGAAGCGATATAGTTTGCTGCGGGCCAGGCTGACGGCTGCCGGGTTGCGCACAAAGCCGATCCGCTCGATCGCGTCGTTCACCAGCCGAGCAGCCTTCGGGCTCACATTGGGCCGGTCATTCAAGACACGGTCGACAGTCGCAAGGCTGACGCCCGCAGCCTCGGCCAGATCCTTCGCTGTAGGACGCATAAAGACTTCCTGCTGATTTCCCCCTGGCAGAGCTTTCCTTCAAATCGCGGCAAAACGCAAGAAATGATGTGCGCACCTCAAAAACGACTTGCTTTGAGGTGCGCACATCAATTAGCCTTGTACGTGGCTCAGGTCGGCGCAAGCAACGCCGCCCGTTCCGCTGGAGGAGGCCGGCCAGGATGAGGGTCCGGAGCCGGCATTTGGCCCGAAAGGGCGTTTCGCCATCCGTTGGAGACCGGACGGCGCTGGGAGGATGACATGATGAAATCCCTTTATGTGAAAGGCCTGCTTGCTGCCGCGACAGTCGGATCTTCAATGAGTTTCGGCGCTGTCGTGGCGCATGCCGATGAAAAGGAACTGACACTCTGCTGGGCCGCCTGGGATCCGGCGAATGCGCTGGTCGAACTCAGCAAGGATTTTGAGGCCTCGTCCGGCATCAAGATGAAATTCGAGTTCGTGCCGTGGCCGAACTTCGCCGACCGCATGCTCAACGAGCTCAACTCCGGCGGCAAGCTCTGCGACCTGATGATCGGCGACAGCCAGTGGATCGGCGGTGCCGCCGAAAACGGCTGGTATGTGAAGCTCAACGATTTCTTCGACAAGGAAGGCATCAGCATGGATGCCTTCGTGCCGGCAACCGTCACAGGCTATTCGGAATGGCCGAAGAATACCCCGAACTACTGGTCGCTACCGGCCTTTGGTGACGTGGTCGGCTGGACCTATCGCAAGGACTGGTTCGAACGCCCGGAAATCCAGACAGCCTTCAAGGAAAAGTTCGGTCGCGACCTGACGCCACCGGCAACCTTCGACGAACTCAAGCAGGTCACCGAATTCTTCCAGGGCCGGGAGATCGATGGCAAGACCGTCTACGGCGCCTCGATCTATACCGAGCGCGGCTCGGAAGGCATCACGATGGGCGTGATGGACGTGCTCTACAGCTATGGCTTCAAGTACGACAACCCCGAAAAGCCCTATGAGATGGAAGGCTTCGTGAATTCGGAAGGCGCCGTGAAGGGCCTCGAATTCTACAAGTCGCTCTATGATTGCTGCGTCGCGCCGGGCACGTCGAACACCTACATGGGCGAAGGCATTGACGCGTACAAGTCGGGCCAGGTCGCCATGCAGATGAACTTCGCCTTCACCTGGCCGGGGTTCGAGGCGGATCCGAATGTCGGCGGCGGCAAGACCGGTTATCTCGTCAATCCCGCGGGCCCAGGCGGCGAGAAGTTCGCCCAGCTCGGCGGCCAGGGCATTTCGGTCGTCGCCAATACCGACAACATGGACGGCGCGCTGGCCTACATCAAGTGGTTCGCCCAGAAGGATGTGCAGGACAAATGGTGGTCCATGGGCGGCTTCTCGTGCCTTCGCGCCGTGGTCGAAGACCCGAACTTCGCCAAGAGCCAGCCCTATGCACAGACCTTCCTCGACAGCATGGCAATCGTGAAGGACTTCTGGGCCGAGCCGTCCTATGCGTCGCTCCTTCAGGCATCGCAGAAGCGCTTCCACGATTATGTCGTCGCTGGCAATGGCACCGCCAAGGAAGCGCTTGACGGGCTGATCGCCGACTGGACGGAAACCTTCGAGGACGAAGGTAAGCTCTGACATAGGACGAGCTTGATGCCCGGACCCGGGTAAGCCCCCTACTCTCTCCCTCGGCGATGCCGAGGGAGAGACACAGAGCCAGCGCTGCCGCCGGCACCAATCTTTAAAACCCTTGAAGCCTGCCGGCTGAAGCTGAACCTTGCCTCTTTGCGACAAGGCACAAGGACCCGGCTGCCCATTTGGAAACGTCACACGGATCGGGACGATGACCGACAAAACTGCAGACCGCCTCGCCCGCGCAACACCCGAACCGGTTGCAAAACGTATCCGGGGACTGAGCGATAGAGCCATTGCCTGGATTTTTGTCGCGCCGACGATCTTCCTGCTTCTGTCGGTCAACATATTTCCGCTGATCTGGACCATCCGCCTGTCCTTCACGAACTTCGCCGCCAACAAGCCGAATGCGGAAGTGCAGTGGGTCGGGTTGCGCAATTACATGCGCATCCTGACAGACGCCGACACCTGGGCGAACATGCAGACAACCGCCCACTTCCTCATCTGGACAATCACCTTCCAGGTGCTGATCGGCTTCTCCCTGGCATGGCTGATCAACCGCAAGTTCAAGGGCAATGACCTGGTCACGACATTGATCGTCATCCCGATGATGCTCTCGCCCGCTGTGGTCGGCAATTTCTGGACCTTTCTCTACCAGCCGCAAATCGGCCTCGTGAACTACGCCGTCGAATTCCTGACCGGCATTCCGGCCGACAGCTTCTCGATGCTTGGCCCCGGCGGCTGGGCACGCTGGGCGATCGTCATTGTCGACACCTGGATGTGGACGCCCTTCGTCATGCTGATCTGCCTGGCGGGCCTGCGTTCCATACCCGACTACATCTATGAGGCAGCGGAGGTCGACCGCGCATCGAAGTGGCGGCAGTTCTGGACGATCACCCTGCCGATGGCGCTACCGTTCCTGATGCTTGCGGTCCTGTTCCGCGGCATCGAAAATTTCCGGATGTTCGACCTCGTGGTCCTTCTGACCGGTGGCGGACCGGGGGACGAGACACTGCTCGCCTCGATCGATCTGAAGCGAGAGGCCTTCGAAAAATGGCGGACCGGCTATTCCAGTGCCTATGCAATCATCCTGTTCGTCACGGTATTCGGCCTCGCCTCCATTTACGTCAAGGCACTGAACAAGGTTAAGGAACGATGAGCGCACATTCCGTCACCGAACCGTCGCCTGCCTCCAAGTGGATTGCAGGCATCCTTGTCGGACTTTACGCGGTAATCACGCTGATCCCGTTGCTGTGGATCATTTCGACGAGCTTCAAGTCCGGCCCGGACTCGATCAGCTATCCGCCGAAAGTGGTCTTCCAGCCGACGCTTGAAGGCTATGTGAACCTCTTTACAACACAGTCACGCCCATCGGCACAGGACCTTGCCAAACTGCCACCGCCCACCACCTGGTATGACAAGATCACCCGAGACAGAGGCATGATCATCTCGGGTCCGTCGCGCTTCGGTCAGAGGTTCCTGAATTCGGTCATCATCGGCTTCGGCTCGACATTCCTTTCAATCTTCCTCGGAACGCTTGCCGCTTATGCCTTCAGCCGCTTCAAGGTGCCGCTCAAGGATGACCTCCTGTTCTTCATCCTGTCGACCCGCATGATGCCGCCGATTGCGGTCGCGATCCCGATCTATCTGATGTTCCGCCAGCTCGGCCTTTCCGACACCCACCTCGGCATGATCCTGCTCTATACGGCGGTCAACCTGTCGCTGTCGGTCTGGCTGCTCAAGGGCTTCATCGATGAAATCCCGCGCGAATACGAGGAAGCGGCACTGATCGATGGCTATACCCGCTTCCAGGCCTTCTACAAGGTCGTGCTACCGCAGGCCGCAACTGGCATCGCCTCGACCGCGATCTTCTGCCTGATCTTCGCCTGGAATGAATATGCCTTCGCGGTCCTGCTGACGAGCGGCAATGCCCAGACGGCACCTCCCTTCATTCCAACCATCCTCTCAGTCGGCGGCGGAATCGACTGGCCAGCCGTTGCAGCGGCTGCGACGCTGTTCTTGCTACCCGTGGTCGTCTTCACCGTTTTGTTGCGCAAGCATCTGCTGCGCGGCATCACATTCGGAGCCGTGCGCAAATGATGAACTTCCTTACCCGCCTCAGCCGGTTTCGCCGGTCCGAATGGGAAATGATCGCCTCGGCCTTGATTGCGCTCGGCGTGGTCATGCTCATGCAGCCGCTTTCGCTGACGCTCTTTACCTTCTCCTTTCCGGTGACGCTGATCGGAACCGTCATGTTCATCGTCGTCAGTCATTTCCCGGAGTAAGTGATGGCTCAGATCCGCGTTCAAAACCTGCGTAAAGACTTCGGAGCCTTCAATGCGGTGAAGTCGTCGACCTTCACCGTCGAGGACGGTGAGTTCTTCATGCTGCTCGGCCCGTCAGGTTGCGGCAAGACGACGACGCTGCGGATGATGGCTGGCCTTGAACTGCCGACCAGTGGCGAGATCTATATCGGCGGCGACGAGGTCGGCATGAAGCGCGCGAGCGAGCGCGACATCGCCTTCGTCTTTCAGATGTTTGCGCTTTATCCGCATATGAATGTGCGCAAGAACATCTCCTATCCCCTGGTGAGCCAGGGCGTGGCGCGCGCAGAAGTCGATCGCCGTGTCGCCGAAGTCGCCCGCATCCTGCAGATCTCATCGATCCTCGACAAACCCGTCGGCGGGCTTTCGGGCGGCGACCGGCAGCGCGTGGCGCTTGGCCGTGCGATCGTACGCCAGCCGAAAGCCTTCTTCATGGACGAGCCCCTCGGCGCACTCGATGCGGAATTCCGCGAACATATGGCCGAGGAGCTGCGTGCCCTTCATGACCGCATGGGGGCGACCACCGTATATGTCACCCACGATCAGCTGGAAGCCATGCAGATGGGCGACAAGATCGTCGTCATGAACCATGGCGTGATCGAGCAATTCGGCAAACCCCAACAGATCTACGACTGGCCGGCAACCAAGTTCGTGGCAAAGTTTATCGGCTCGCCGCCTATGTCCTTCCTTGAGTTCGAAGGCGCGATTGAAGAAGGCGGCAATGCAGTGGAGATCGGTGGATCGCGCATCGAGCTTCCCACATCCAGGGAAGGCTGCAGGGGTGCGCTGACACTCGGGGTGAGGCCGGAACATGTCCGCCTGTCGGACGCGGCCGACCTTCGCGGACGGGTGGCCGCCGTTGAATATCTCGGCACCACACAGATCCTCACGATCGAGACCAACCACGGAGAGATCAAGGCGCGGACAGCATCAAGCGATGTGATCCGAACGGGGGCTTCCGTTGGGCTTGAATTGGATCGCCGCTCGCTCACCCTTTTTGATGCGAAAAGCGGGAGGGCACTGGTGTCCGAAGCGAATGAAGGAGTACTTGCTCGTGGCTGACGTCGTCCTTTCCAGCATCAGCAAGTCGTTCGGCGCCACCCGTGCGCTCGATGACGTGACGATGACCGTTCCGCATGGCTCGTTCGTGGTACTCCTGGGGCCCACCGGAGCCGGAAAAACCACCCTTCTGCGCACGGTGTCCGGCCTCGACACACAAGACAAAGGCGACGTCAGGATTGGCGGACGCTCCATGGCAGGACTGACACCAGCACAGCGCAATGTCGCGATGGTCTTTCAGCAGTATTCCCTCTACCCGCACATGACGGTGCGGCAGAACCTCGAATTTCCGCTGAAGTCGCCGCTGCTGCGCACGCCGCAGGCGGAGATCGACCAGAAGGTCAAGGCAATTGCCGAGGTCCTGCAGATCTCCCACAAGCTCGACAACAAGGCGACAGCCCTTTCGGGGGGAGAGATGCAGCGCGTATCGATCGGTCGCGCGCTGGTCCGCAATCCGCAGATTTATCTGATGGACGAGCCACTCAGCTCGCTCGACGCGAAACTCCGCGCGGATCTCCGCGTTGAACTGAAGAACATCCAGGCTCAGTCGGGCGCCACGTTCCTCTATGTGACGCATGACCAGATCGAGGCGATGACCATGGCGACCCATGTCGGTGTACTCAAGGAGGGTCAACTCGCGCAGTTCGGATCGCCGCGCGAGATCTATGAAACGCCGGTCAGCATCTATGCAGCAACCCGGCTTGGTCAGCCGCGCATCAACGTGCTCCCCGCAAGCCTCTTCCCCGGCGCACCTGTCAGGGCCCATTCCATTGGGCTGAGGCCCGAGCATATTCTTGCGGGAGAAGGCCAGGAAGCTCAGGTCACCCGGGTCGAACATCTCGGCGATCAGACGCGCCTTCATCTCATGCTCGGGGAACACCCGATCATCACCGTCACCGATGCCCATACCGCTCTCAAGGGCGGCGACATCATCAAAATCCAGCCGCACAAGCCGCTTTATTTCGATGCGGCCGGAATGCGTCTCGTCTAAGGGAGGGTCTCATGCCACAATTCCTCAACAGCAGGGAAAATGCCGTCACCGAAGCAATCGACGGCGTACTCATGGCCTCAGCCGGAGCCTTGAGCCGCCTGGATGGCTTTCCGCATATTCGCGTCGTGGTGCGGTCCGACTGGGACAAGTCGAAGGTGGCGATCGTGTCGGGCGGCGGATCCGGCCATGAGCCGGCCCATGCAGGCTTTGTCGGACGCGGCATGCTGACGGCCGCTGTATGTGGTGATGTCTTCGCCTCCCCGAGCGTCGACGCCATTCTGGCTGCAATCCTTGCTGTGACCGGCCCGCTCGGTTGCCTGCTGATCGTCAAGAATTATACTGGCGACCGGCTGAACTTCGGCTTGGCGGCCGAGCGCGCGCGCGCCTTCGGGCTCAATGTCGGGATGGTGATCGTAGATGATGACATTGCGCTTCCCGACCTGCCGCAGTCCCGCGGAGTCGCGGGCACGCTCTTCGTGCACAAGATCGCCGGTGCGATGGCCGAAAACGGCGCAAGCCTCGATGCCGTCATCGACACTGCACGCCGCGTGATCGCCAATATTCGCTCGATCGGGATTTCGCTAGACACCTGCACCGTACCGGGCTCGCCCAAGGAGGCGCGAATTCCCGAAGGCCGCGCTGAACTCGGCCTTGGCATCCATGGTGAGGCGGGCGTGGAGCAGATCGAGTATGACGGCGTGCGTGGCGCGGTGGCAGCGATGGTGGACCGCCTTGCCGTGGGCATGGAAGACAAGCCGCATGTCGTACTGATCAATAATCTTGGCGGCACCTCCGTGCTCGAAATGGCCGTGGTCCTCAACGAACTTGTCCAGTCAGCGATCGGCGAACGGATTTCGCATATCGTTGGTCCTGCCCCATTGATGACCTCGCTCGACATGCAGGGCTTTTCGATCTCGGTCATGCCGGCGGAAAAAGCCGACCTCGACCTGCTTGCCAAGCCAGTCGATCTTGCAGCATGGCCAGGCGTAACGGCTATCCGGCCGGTCAACCTCATCGCCCTGCCCGACGGATTGACCCCGATCGCGCCACTTGCCTCGCAGCATTTGCCGACCCGTCAATTTCTCACCGAGTGCTGCAAGCTTCTGATCGAGGCTGAAAAGGACCTCAATGCACTTGATGCAAAATCCGGTGACGGCGATACCGGCTCGACCCTTGCAAGCGCCGCACGGGCCCTGATCGAGGCTCTGGACCGCCTGCCGCTTGCTGACCATACCCAGTTACTGCGCGCCATGGGTCAGGAGCTTAGCCAGACCATGGGCGGTTCGTCCGGAGTGCTGCTCGCCATCTTCTTTGCTGCGGCAGGCGATGGAGCCTCAAGTGGGCTCGGCATGCGCGACGCGTTGAAGGCCGGGCTTGCCCGCATGCAGGAAATCGGCGGCGCTGCGCTCGGCGACCGAACCATGATCGACGCACTTTCGCCTGCGCTTGATGCCTATGACAAGGGTTTCGCGGCAGCAGCAAGTGCTGCACGCGCAGGTGCCAACCTCACCGCAACCTACGTCAAGGCCCGAGCCGGGCGGGCCGCCTATATCAATGCTCAGCAGCTCGAAGGACACATCGATCCAGGTGCAGAGGCTGTCGCGCGTCTCTTCGAGTTCCTGGCGCGACGCCATGGCGGCTCTCAGGGCAAGGCAGCTGAGTGATGCACTGAACCAAGGACGGGTGCGGTGGATGCCGTGCATCCGCACCGTCTCTGACGCGCCAATTTAAAACTGTCTTCGGACCGGGACTTCAGGCTCGAACGCGCAGACCAACCGAGACATCGCGGGACCCTGACTGTCAAAGCGACGTGACGATCGATCATGGCCTCAACGTTTCCAACAAACGTGGTCTTCTAGGCGCGCAAAACGTGCGTCCCGATCGGGAAGTTCGGCTACCGGCCGAAGAACACATAGCCTCAGAGTTCAGGCAAGCAACACACTGGTACCGGCTGCAGCCATAGCCTCGGCAATGTCCGGTGGAGGCTGGACATCGGTCGCAAGCTCAGCGATCGCCTCGAAGCCACAGACACGGACCAGACCCTCGCGACCGAATTTACTCCGGTCCGTCACAACCAGCGTGCGTCGTCCGCGCGTGATAACCGTGCGGGCAAATTCCGCCTCATCCAGATCGTAATCCATCATCCCCTCTGAATTCACGGCACCCGTCGAGATGATCGCGTGGGTTACGGAAAATCGACTGATGAAATCGATAGCCGTACTCCCGAACGCCGCCCCGTTGTCGCTGCGCAACTCCCCGCCTGCCATGTAAACTTTGTTGTCATTCAGCGTAGCAAGCGTGCGCGCGATGTCGGAAGAGTTTGTCACGACGGTCAGACGCCGGTGACCCAGGAGTTCCCGCGCAAGGAAGCTCGTTGTCGTGCCTGTGTCCATCATGATCGAGTCCCCGTCACGTATGGTCGCTGCAACAGAGGCCGCGATGGCCCGCTTGGCCTCGCTGTTTTCACGCATCCGGCGTTCGAACGGCGCCTCGCCGACCATGGAAGTCAGGCTCACTGCGCCATGCATCCTGATCAGACTGCCACCGTTTGCCAACGGCTTAAGGTCCCGCCGGATGGTCTCCAGCGATACACCGAGTTTGCGCGCAAGGGCCGAAAGGGCCACAGTTCCCTCGCGATCCAGAACACGCAAGATCTCTCGCTGCCGTGTTGAAGGGGGCATGACCATCTCCATCCTGCTCGTCACCGCATCGTTAGCTCGCGGCAACACCCGCTTCAAGTAGGCACCACATAATCGGTCAGAAAATCACAAAATGCCACAGATTCGGATTGACAAGCTCTCTCGCTTGACCCGAGACTGCGGACATACACGCGGTCGTCATCAGATACGAAAAGTACGGGGAACGGCGACCGGGTGCCTTGCCAGATTTAAGCAATCTCAACGGGCTCTACTGGGAGAACTCGAATGCTTCACCATGACCGCATGCCGAGAACTATCGCAGCCGCATTGCTGATGACTGCCGCATTCTTCGTCACACCGACATCAGCGCAGGAATCCACCGATCCGATCAAACTGACATTACATGACTGGACAGGCCAGTTGATCACCACCCAGATCATGGGCGAGGTGTTGAAGAAGGGGGGCTATTCCGTCGAGTTTGTTCAGGCCGACTATCTGGCCCAGTTTGCCGGTCTCGAATCCGGAGACCTCCATGTTGCCATGGAAATCTGGGAAACGACCGGCCGCGAGGCGATGGACGCAGCCACGGCAACGGGCAAGGTCGAAAACCTCGGCGAAACCGGCATGCAAGCCAAGGAAGAATGGTGGTTTCCCGAATACATGAAGGAGAAATGCCCCGGCCTGCCGAACTGGGAAGCTCTGAAGACTGAAGCCTGTGCCGAAGCCTTCTCGACGGCGGAAACAGCGCCGAAAGGCCGCTATCTCGGCGGTCCGGTCACCTGGGGCGGATTTGATGACGAACGTGTCGAAGCGCTCGACCTGCCCTTCGAGGTCGTGCATGCCGGAACCGATGCGGCACTCTTCGCAGAGCTTGAAAGCGCCTATCAGCGTCAGGCACCGATCCTCCTCTGGATCTACGCGCCGCATTGGGCCCCAGCCAAATACAAGGGCGAATGGGTCGAATTCCCGCAATACACCAAGGAATGCTACACCGACGCCGCCTCGGGCTCTAACCCGGACATGGCCTATGATTGTGGCAAGCCCTTCGGTCCGATCTGGAAGGTCGCCTGGTCCGGTTTGAAGGACAAGTGGCCCGGCGCCCATGAGGCTATCAAGGCCTTCAACGTCGGCAACGACGAAATGGGCGCGATGATCACCAAGGTCGATCTCGAAGGCAAGAAGGTCGAGGAAGTCGTGGCCGAATGGGTCGGCGCCAACGAGGCCAAATGGTCGGAATGGATCAAGAAATAGCCGGACTGGCTTAGGTCGCCCGCGCACTCCCTCGGCGCGGGTGACCGTTCTTTCGAGCGGCCCCTGCGGGCTATCCGTCCTGCGATCCAGCGGAACTGCCATGTCGACTGAAGCCAAACTCGTCTGCCGCAATGTCTGGAAGATATTCGGTGCGGGCGCCCGCGATGCCATGTCCTCCAACGATGGCAAGCCTGACGCCGAGACGCTGTTAAATTCCGGCCTGGTCGGCGCAGTCAGGGACGTCAATCTTGCGGTGAGAGCCGGCGAAATCTTCGTGATCATGGGGCTCTCAGGCTCTGGCAAATCAACACTGGTGCGCTGCCTGTCACGGCTGATCGAGCCGACATCTGGCGAAATACTTTTCAACGGGGAAAACCTGCTCTCAGCCAGCGAAGCGCGGATGATCGAGATCAGGCGCCATCAGATGGGCATGGTCTTCCAGCATTTTGCGCTACTGCCGCATCTGACGGTGCTCGACAATGTCGCCTTCCCCCTGGAAGTCCAGGGCATAGACCGGCCGACGCGGGAGGGTCGCGCCAGACGCATGGTCGAACTGGTCGGTCTCGCCGGCAAGGAGACCTCCTTCCCGCGCCAACTCTCCGGTGGCCAGCAGCAACGCGTCGGCATTGCCCGCTCGCTCGCGGTCGAACCCGAACTCTGGTTCCTGGACGAACCTTTCTCGGCGCTCGATCCGCTGATCCGACGCGAAATGCAGGACGAATTCCTGCGCCTGCAATCGGTGCTGAAGAAGACCATTGTCTTCATCACCCACGACTTCGACGAAGCGATCCGGCTCGCCGACCGCATCGCGATCATGAAGGATGGCGAGATCGTGCAGGCCGGCACCCCCGAAGAACTCGTTCTGGCGCCCGCCACCGATTACGTCGCCGAATTCACCCGCAACGTCGCCCGTTCCAAGGTCGTCAAGGTCGCCTCGCTGATGAAGGCCGCAACCGGGCCCCTGCCCGCGGTCACCACCTCGCCATCGGCTTCCATCTCGGAAGCCGCCCCCCTGTTCTCCACAGCCGGTGACACGCTCGGCATCGTCGATGCAGACGGCCGGCCGGTTGGTCTCCTGCGACGCAGCGATGTCGTCGACGTCATGATGCAGGGCTGAGCCGATGAGCGCGCTATCCGCCCCGCCATTCCACGCCGACGAGACCGGAAGCGCGCCGTCTGGCAAACGCTTCGTGGATATCGCCCTGGCGCTTGCCGCCTTTGCCATGCTCATGGCCTGGTGGCTCGGCCCGTCGATCGGAAAATGGGCCTTCGACTATCCACGCGCCTGGCAAATCCCCGCGGCTCGACACATCAGCGGCTGGATGAAATGGCTGGTCAACGAAGCGAGCTTCGGCCTCTTCTCCTTCACTGATCTCACGCGCTTCATCGCAGACCTAATCGACATTCCCTACACGTTTGCGCTCAGCCTGCTCTCGACCGGCTTCCTCTCGGGCCAGGGATCCGCCGCAGTCCAGATCGTGCCGCCGATATCCTACCTGGGTGTCATCGTGCTCGTCGGTCTGATGGGATTTTATGCTGGCGGCGCCAAGTTGGCGGCACTGGTCGTCACCTGCTTCGGATTCCTCGCCGCATTCGGCCAATGGTCGAGCGCCATGGTGACGCTCTCCTCCATCCTGGTCGCTGTTCCGATCGGTGTCATTCTCGGCCTTTTACTCGGGCTCGCCGGCTACCGCTTTCCGTGGATAGAACGGGCGATCTCGCCACTTCTCGACCTGATGCAGACCATCCCGATCTTCGCCTATCTCGTGCCGATCCTTTTCCTCTTCGGTTTCGGGCCGACGGCAGCCATCGTCGGGACCATTGTCTACGCCATGCCGCCCATGGTGCGCATCACCCTACTGGGCCTGAGAGCCGTTCCGTCGGAAATCCGCGATCTTGGCCAAATGGTCGGCTGCTCGCGCAGACAGATGACCTGGAAGGTCATGGTGCCCTCGGCCGCCGACGCGCTGATGGTCGGCGTCAACCAGGTCATCATGCTCTCTCTCAACATGGTGATCATCGCATCGATGATCGGCGCTGGCGGCCTGGGCTTCGATGTGCTGGCAGCGCTCCGTCGTCTCGACATCGGCGCCGGCTTCGAGGCGGGTTTCGCAATCGTCGCACTCGCCGTCGCCCTCGACCGCTTGAGCCAGGCCTTCGCGCGAAAGGCCGGCGTCCCGTCCGTCATAGCGACCAGCGACCACAACCTGATGCAGCGCCACCCGTATCTGACCGCAGGCCTTGCCGTGATCGTCTTCAGCTTCGTCGCAAGCCTGATCTCGCCTGCTTTCGCCACCCTGCCCGACAGCCTCATCCTGTCGACCGGCACCTTCTGGAACGAGGTGGTGAAATGGATCAACATCAACTTCTTCGACGCGCTCGAGGCGATCCGCACCACCCTCCTCATCCACCTTCTGGTACCGATCAAGCGCTTCCTGGCCGAGTTGCCCTGGCTGGGTGTCGTCGCCGTGTTGGCCATCGCCGGCTACCGCCTCGGCGGGCTGCGGCTCGCTGTCCTGGCCGCCACGCTCTCCTTCCTGATCGCCGCGACTGGCCAATGGGAAAAGGCGATGGTGACGGTCTATCTCTGTGGCATCGCGGTGATCATCGCCTGCCTGATCGGTATTCCAATCGGCATTCTCGCAGCAGAGCGTGAGCGGCTCTGGCGCTGGCTGCAGGTGGTGATCGACACGCTGCAGACGCTACCTTCCTTCGTTTATCTGATGCCGGCCGTAATGCTCTTCCGGGTCGGCGACTTCACAGCTCTGATCGCCATCGTTGCCTACGCCGTGGCACCAGCGATCCGCTACACGGCACTCGGGGTCCAGCGCGTCGATCCGAAGGTCGTCGAAGCCGGACGCGCCATGGGGTGCACGCCCTTTCAGATCCTCACCAAGATCAAGTTGAAGCTCGCACTTCCCGAACTCATGCTCGGCCTGAACCAGACGATCATGTTCGCCCTCTCAATGCTCGTGATTACGGCCTTGGTCGGCACCCGCGATCTCGGCCAGGAGGTCTATATCGCTTTGACCAAGGCCGATACCGGCCGCGGCATTGTCGCAGGCCTCGCCGTTGCCTTCATCGCCATCATCGCCGACCGGTTGATCTCTGCCGGCGCTGCTCGTCTGAGGGAGCGGATGGCATGACCGACATCGCCCCGAACCCAGTACTCGAAGATCGCATCGCGTCCCTGCCCTGCTGGAATGGAGCGCTGGAGATCTCCGTGCTCAAGGGCGGCCTCAGCAATGAGAGCTTCCTGGTGGCCGATGCCTCTGGCCGCCACGTCGTGCGCTTCGGGACAGATTATCCCTTCCATCACGTTTCCAGGACCCGCGAACTCATGACGGCCCGCGCTGCCCACGCGGCCGGCTTCGCTCCGAAGGTGGAGTATGCAGAATCGGGCGTTATGGTTTCTGCCTTCCTCGACGCGAAGACGTTTTCGGCAAACGACGTCGCGGCCGAACGCGAGCGCGTGGCGCTCCTTCTCCACCGGTTTCACAAGGAAATGCCACGCCACGTAACCGGTGCGGGCTTCATGTTCTGGCCCTTCCACGTGGTGCGCGACTATGCCCGCACGCTCGAGGCAGGCAACAGCCGGATGATCCCGGAGCTGGCCCAATTTCTCGTGCTGGCGCAGGAGCTGGAATCCGTGCAGGCGCCGCTTCCCATCGTTTTTGCCCATAACGACCTCCTGCCCTCCAACATTCTCGACGATGGCAAAAGGCTCTGGCTGATCGATTTCGAATATGCCGGTTTCTCGACGCCCATGTTCGACCTCGCCGGTGCGACCTCCAATGCCGGCCTGACACCCGACCAGTCGGAAGAGTTCCTCACCGCCTATTTCGGTGGTGTGCCCTCGACCGAGATCCGCCACTCGCTCGCCGCCATGCAATGCGCCTCCCTGTTGCGCGAGGCGATGTGGAGCATGACCTCCGAACTCTACCTCGATGCGCCGGGGGCCGACTATGTCGGCTACACGGCCGAAAACCTCACGCGCCTCCAAGAAGCGCTGGACCACTACAACTCAGTCTACGGGAACCATGCGTCATGACCCTGCCCTCCCACGCCCAGATTGTCGTCATTGGCGGTGGCATCATCGGCTGCTCCACCGCCTATCATCTCGCCAAGGATCACAAGGCAGACGTTCTGCTCCTCGAACAGGGCGCCCTCACATCGGGTTCGACCTGGCATGCGGCCGGTCTCGTCGGCCAGCTGCGTTCGTCCGCCTCGATCACCCGCGTGCTGAAATATTCGGTTGAGCTCTACAAAGGGCTGGAAGCCGAAACCGGGCTCGCAACGGGCTGGAAGATGACGGGCTGCCTGCGGCTGGCCACCAATCAGGATCGCTGGACCGAATTCAAGCGCCTCGCCACGACGGCCGGGAGCTTCGGTATGGAGATGCATCTCGTTTCTCCCCAAGAGGTGAAGCGGATGTGGCCGCTGATGAATGTCGATGATCTCGTCGGTGCGAGCTGGCTGCCGACGGACGGTCAGGCGAGCCCTTCTGACATCACCCAGTCGCTGGCAAAAGGCGCCCGCATGCATGGCGCGAAGATCGTCGAAAACGTTCGGGTCATCGGCTTCGAGTTGAAGGACGGCCGGATCACCGCTGTGAAAACCACGCTGGGCGACGTCGCCTGCGAAAAGGTGGTGAACTGCGCAGGCCAATGGGCGCGCCAGATCGGCGACATGGCCGGCATCAACGTGCCTCTACAGGCGGTCAAGCACCAGTATATCATCACCGAGAAGATCGACGGTCTTTCGACCGATGCCCCGACCATCCGCGACCCTGACAGGCGGACCTACTACAAGGAAGAGGTTGGCGGCCTGGTGATGGGCGGCTATGAGCCCAATCCGCAACCCTGGCTCACAGGCGACTTGCCGAATGACTGGGCTTTCCGCCTCTTCGACGACGATTACGACCATTTCGAACAGCACATGATCCAGGCCGTCGAGCGCGTACCAGCTCTGGAGACGGTGGGCGTCAAGCAGATGATCAATGGTCCGGAGAGCTTCACGCCCGACGGCAACTTCATCCTCGGCGCAGCCCCCGAATGCAAGAACATGTTCGTCGGCGCCGGGTTCAACGCCTTCGGCATCGCGTCCGGCGGAGGCGCCGGCTGGGTGCTGGCGCAATGGGTTGTCGACGGCGAAGCGCCGCTCGATCTCTGGGTCGTCGACATCAGGCGTTTCGCCGGCATGCATCGCGACCGCCAATGGGTCTGCGACCGCACGCTGGAAGCCTATGGCAAACATTACACAATTGCCTTCCCGCACGAGGAATATGAAAGCGGCCGCCCGCGTCTTGTCTCTCCGCTCTACGACCGCTTGAAGGCATCAGGCGCCGTCTTCGGCTCAAAGCTCGGCTGGGAGCGCCCCAACTGGTTCGCACCATCAGGCGTGGTACCGAAGGACGTTTACTCCATGGGCCGGCAGAACTGGTTCGGGCCTGTTGGCGAAGAGCATCGCCACGTGCGCGAGGCGGTCGGGGTCTTCGACCAGTCGTCCTTTGCGAAATACGAGCTTTCAGGTCCCGATGCCCTCAAAGCACTCGACTGGATATGCGCCAACGATGTGAACAAGCCCGTCGGTCGCCTGACCTACACACAGCTTCTGAACACTCGGGGGGGCATCGAGGCGGACTTGACCGTCGCGCGCTTCGCCGAAGACAAATTCTACATCGTCACCGGCACCGGCTTCCGCACCCACGACTTCGGTTGGATATCAGACCATATTCCTGCCGGTCTGGACTGCACGCTCTCCGACATTACCGAAGACTGGGGCACGCTGTCGCTGATGGGACCAAGGGCCCGCGAAGTACTCGCCGGCGTCACCGCCGCAGATGTGTCGAATGCGGCATTCCCCTTCGGCCATGTGCGAGAAATCGGGATTGCCGGCGCCACCGTTCGGGCGCTCCGGGTCACCTATGTCGGCGAACTCGGCTGGGAACTGCACATACCGATCGCCGCACTCGGAGAAGTTTATGATGTCCTGATGGCAGCGGGCAAAACCCATGACATCCGCCCCATCGGTTATCGCGCACTGGAATCCCTGCGCCTCGAAAAAGCTTACCGTGCCTGGAGCTCCGACATCACGCCGAACGACACGCCCTTCGAGGCTGGACTAGGCTGGGCGGTGAAACTCCGCAAGAACACCGATTTCCTTGGTCGCCGAGCGCTGGAAGGCCTTGCCGGTCAGCCGCTCAAGAAACGGTTCATGGGCTTCACCGTCGACGACCCATCGATCGTGATCGCGGGACGCGAGACGATCCTCAGGAACGGCGAGGCCGTCGGCTACCTGACCAGCGGCGGCTATGGCTACACGCTCGGCCGAAACATTGGCTACGGCTATGTTCGCAACACTGAGGGCGTTAGCGACGACTATCTGAAGAGCGGAACTTACGAGCTCGTGGTCGCGGCGGAAAAGACGCCGGCCACCCTTCACTTCGGGCCGATGGTCGACCCGGCCATGGACAAGATCAAGGCCTAAGGTTTCCCAATGCCATTCCGCGCTGATCGTCATGTCCACATTCTCATCATCGGCGGCGGCGCAATCGGCACCTCCGTCGCCTATCACCTCGCCCGCGACGGGGCGAAGGATGTCCTGCTGGTCGAAAAGGCCATGCTCACCCATGGCTGCACCTGGCATGCGGCAGGCCTCGTCGGCCAGCTTCGCGGCAAGCGCAATCTGACCCGGCTGATGCAAAATTCCGTCGCGGTCTTCGATCGCCTGGAACAGGAAACGGGCCAGCACATTGCCTGGAAGAAGGTGGGCTCGCTCAGGCTTGCCGGAAGTCCTGAGCGCTGGAGCGAAATTCGCCGTTCGATGACCCAGGCAAAAAGCTTCGGCGTCGAATGCTACTCCCTCTCCGCTGAAGAGGCAGCGAACCGTTTCCCTTACATCGTCAAGGAGGGCATCGAGGGTGCCGCCTTCATACCCGGCGACGGCTATATCGATCCCTATTCCCTGACCATGGCCTATGCCAAGGGCGCGCGGATGAACGGCGTGAAGATCGAGGAAGGGGTGACGGTCGAGGAGATTGTCATCGAGAACCGCCGGGCCGTCGGCGTGGTGACGAATGGCGGGACGATCTCCTGCGATATTCTCGTCAATTGTGCCGGCCTCTGGGCGAAACGCGTCGGTGAGATGGCCGGCGTCCCGCTCGCGGCAGGCGTCGTGGAGCACCAGTATTTCCTCACCGAAAAAAAGCTCACTCCACCCCCGGATCTCACCACCCTGCGCGATCCCGACAACAATTTCTATCTGAAGCCGGACACCGGCTCCTTCGCCATCGGCGGCTGGGAGGATGGCACGAAGGGTTGCTGGCGTGGCAAGGCGCCGCTCGATTTCGGTCGCGAACTGTTCGAGCCGAACTGGGACCGGTTGGAGCTCTTTGCCCTGCCGACCGCGACCCGCATTCCCGCCCTCAACGAGATCGGCATCCAGACGGTGATCAACGGCCCGATCCCCGTCTCCTTCGACGGCGAGCCGATCATGGGGCTTGCCCCGGGCCTCGACAATTTCTACGTCGCCTGCGGCTTCACCGCCGGCATCGCCGCTTCAGGCGGAGCCGGCGTTGCGCTTTCCAACCTCATCCTGCACGGCGATGCCGGCATGGATCTCTGGCCTTTCGACGTCCGTCGCTTCGGCGCTGTCCATGCCCAGGGACGTTATCTGGAAGAACGCGCCATCGAGGCTTACGGCGCCTACTACAAGGTCCATTGGCCAGGCGAGGAAGCGCAGGCCGTCCGAGGTCTGCGCCGATCGCCGCTGCACGATGTCCTGGCGAGAAATGGCGCCGTCTTCGGCTCGAAATTTGGT
The DNA here is from genome assembly GCF_042466255.1 of Rhizobium sp. R86522. Lineage (NCBI taxonomy): Bacteria > Pseudomonadati > Pseudomonadota > Alphaproteobacteria > Hyphomicrobiales > Rhizobiaceae > Rhizobium > Rhizobium sp. R86522. The sequence goes on along the minus strand of NZ_JAXHBX010000001.1, from coordinate 1,072,930 downwards.
TGGGAACGGCCCAACTGGTTTTCGCAAGCGGGGCCGGAAGCCAGGGACATCCCCTCTTTCGAGGGCAAGCCGAACTGGTTCGACACCGTCGGCGGCGAGGTGAAGGCGATCCGCGAACGCGTGGCGCTCATCGATCAGTCCTCCTTCTCCAAGTTCGAGATCAGCGGGCCCGGCGCATGGGCTGCCATGCAGCGGATCGCGGCCAATGATCTGTCCGGCCCGCCGGGCAAGGCCGTGTACACCCAGCTCTGCAACGAGCGCGGCGGCATCGAGGCTGATGTGACGATCGTCCATCTCGCCGACGACCTCCTCTACCTGATCACCGGATCCGGCTTCGGCGTCCGAGACGGCAACTGGGTTTCCCGCCACCTGCCGGCAGGCGTCTGCCTGCGCGACGTCACAAATCGCTTCGCCACCCTCAACATCTGCGGACCGCGGGCGCGTGACGTCCTGCAAAGCATCTCCGACGACGACCTCTGCAATGATGCGCTGCCCTTCCTCGCCGCAAGACGCATCGACATAGGCTCAGCCTCGGCGCTTGCGGTCCGCATCGGTTATGTTGGCGAACTCGGCTATGAACTTTATATCGACCAGGAATACGCCTCCCATGTCTACGATACCCTGAAAACGGCCGGACAAGCCTCAGGCATCGCCGATGCCGGATACCGGGCCATCGATGCGGCCCGCATGGAAAAGGGCTATCTCTACTGGTCCGGCGACATCACGCCCGACTACAATCCGTATGAGGCTGGTCTCGGCTTCTGCGTCGCGCTCGACAAAGGCGACTTCATCGGCCGGGAGGCCCTGGCGACGATCAAGGCGGACGGCGTGAAGCGCAGGCTCGTTTCCTACACCGTCGACGGCTTCGCCCCCTTCCACGGCGGCGAGGCGGTTCTACTCGATGGCAAGGTCGTGGGCTCCACGGCCAGCACCGGTTACGGATATACGCTCGGCAAGACCATTGCCTTCGGTTACCTGCCAACTGAGATTGCCACAGGCGAGCACTTCCAGATCGAGGCCTTCGGCAGGACCTATGAAGCCCGCCGGGGCGCCCGCACCCTCTATGATGCGAAGATGGAGAGGCTGAAGGCATGAACGAAGAGACCGAGATCGCGCTCGCCCGGGAAACAGTGAAGACGATCCCCCTGCTGGCCGGTCATGACGGCCCGATCGAACGCCTGGGCGGCCTCACCAATCTGGTATTCCGCGTCGGGGACCACTGCCTGCGCATCCCTGGCAAGGGCACAGAGGAATACATTGATCGCGCCAACGAGATGATGGCGACAGAGGCAGTCGCCTTTGCCGGTGTCGGCCCGGACATTCTCTTTGCGGACGCGACAAGCGGCATCTTCGTCTCCCGTTTCCTGGATGGGGCAGCGACCATGACACCGGAGCAGTTTCGGTCGCGAGCCGGCGCCCCTGCCAGGGCAGGCAAGGCCTTTCGCAAACTGCATGACAGTGGCGCCATCTTCCCTGCACGCTTCGAACTCTTCGCGATGATCGACAGCTACCTCGGCATCCTCGCCACGAAGGATGTCGACCTGCCGGAAGGATATCATGACGTCCTAAGCGAGGCGGAGGCGGTGCGGGCAGCGCTATCGGCCCATCCGCTGCCGAATGTCGCCTGCCACTGCGATCCGCTTTGCGAAAACTTCCTCGACAGTGGTGAGCGCATGTGGATCGTCGACTGGGAATATTCCGGCATGAACGACCCCATGTGGGATCTCGGCGATCTCTGCGTCGAAGGCGGTTTCGGGCCGGAGCAGGAGGAAGAAATGATCCTTGCTTATTTCGGCGGTGAGCCCACTGCCGCCGAGCGTGGGCGCATCGTCATATATAAGGCAATGTGCGACCTTCTATGGACACTCTGGGGCCTAATACAGCTCGCAAACGACAATCCTGCAGACGACTTCCGCAGTTATGCCGATAGGCGCTTCGCCCGTTGCAGAGCTCTGATGGGTACAAGCCTTTTCGCCGAGGCATTAGAGGCGGTTGCGACGTCCAAGTCGGCCGACACATGACACCAAAAGGTCCTTTTGCCCATCGGTTATCGACAAACTATCCAATACTGAACCATCACAAAACGCGGGAGACGCGGGCATCCGACGGCAACTGGATCAGCGCGTCCTGACGTGGAGAAGGCTCCAGCCCTTGCACTGGTAGAGCGATAGATCTGTCTGCAGTCTTGTTTCGAGGAAGGCTTACGGCCCCTCGGCAATCATCTCAGCCTGTGCGATCGGCGTTCGTCGACTATGAAAAATTTCGGCCCGTCGCTCGAATGTTTTCCTGCCTTTCTTTAGACCCATCAAGGCGGGCGCGATGCTGCCGAAAGCCTCATCTTCCAAAGTGGCATCAAGAACGATCAGATCTGCGAAAAGGCCCGGCGCGATGCCGTAGGCGTCGATACGCATCAGGCGCGCGGCATCCCCCGTGATCATATCGAGGCATTGGGAGAAACCTTCGGGTCCTATGTGCATGAGGTTTGCGTAGAGATTGGCCATGCGAAGCAAAGAACAATCCCCGTAAGGCGTGAACGGATTCATCACGTTGTTCGTCGCAATCGACGTCGTGATGCCTCGGTCCGCCAATAGGTGCACAGGTGCAACGCCGCGTACGGCACGAAACCCCTTGTCGCGCCCGTTCAGATAGAGATCGGTCGAAGGCAGGGCGGTCACCGCAACGCCGGCGGCCAATAGCTGGGTGACATGCCGCTCGAAGAGCGCCTCCTCCATTGCAGCCAGCTTGGTGACGTGTCCGATCGCCACCCGCCCCTGCCAGCCCTTGGCTTCCGTCAAGCGACAGATGTCATCCATATGGGTCCAGCTTGGATCAAGATCGAAATCAAGGTGGAAGTCGAGATCGACATCATGGCGCTCTGCCATGTCAAACAGACGCTCCATATGCGCTCTAGGATCGCTGTCGGTATAGGGGCAGCCGCCGAGAAGATCCGCGCCACTGTCTAGCGCCTGCTCCAGCAACGCCTCGGTGCCGGGATCGTTAAACAGGCCCTCCTGGGGAAAGACGCAGATAGAGAGGTCGATGGCGAAGGCATAGTCGCGTTTCAGCCGCTGGATAGCAGCAAGGCTTCGCAGACCGACACGCGGATCGACCTCCACATGCGTGCGCATGTGCATGGTGCCTTGCAGGATAGCCATTTCGATGGTTCGGGCACCACGGCGATAGACATCTTCTTCCGTGAATTCCTGCTTCAGCCGCGACACTGCAGCAACTGCGCCTTTCAACCCTCCCCCAACACCCCTGCAGCATGCAAGAAGACAGGATTTGTCCAGATGGACATGAGTATCGACGAAACCCGGCAAAACGAGACGGCCACCGACGTCCTCTACGACATGAGCTTTATCTTCCCCGCGCTGCGCAACAGGAATGATCGCGGCAATGCGCCCATCACGGATGCCGATGTCCGTCAGGGCCACGCTCCCCTGCAGGGCGGCGTTCCGGATAAGGGTATCGAAGGCGGGAATGGAACTCATACTTGAAGCCAAAATAGGAATTGAATAGAGAAACTGTATGCAGTTTAATGTCGATCATGGCAACAGACGGGGATAAAAAATGAACGACCTTGCGCAGCGCGACCTTCAGGCAGTCAAAGATTACCTGGAGGCCTCCATGGCGCCGGACCCCGTACGGGCAGCCCGATATGTGGATGCAAGCTTCGTCTGCAGGTTCACAGGCAACCGGGTGTTCGATAGCCCAAGCGGTCCCACTGGCTTCAACGCCACTCGCTACAAATGGGTCAAGAAGCGCATCGAGCGCTATGACGTCGTGCCAGGCGACGGCGAGACGATCGTCTACAGCCTCGGCTACCTATACGGCGAATGGCCGGATGGCCAACGCTTCGACAACAATCGCTATGTCGACCGCTTCGTCGTGCGCAACGGGCTCATCGTCGAGACCGACGTATGGAACGACAGTGCCGAATGGATCCTCGACCCCTCCTGTGCACGGCAATGAGATGCAGGTGTGGACAGTTTCAATCGGCGTAGGGAGCAAGGATATTCATCAGATCCCTGCTTCTGGCGCCTGAGCTTTGCAACAGCGCCCGAGATGCGACAGCCTCCAGATGCTCATCCATCAACATGCAGGCCCGCTCGGCGGGTCCCTGCTGGATGGCGTCGATCAACTCCAAATGCTCGCTGACGGCGCAGTCGGAGGAATGAGGACGCGCAAAGGCGGACAGGGACAGGCCGGCGCGGTAGCAGATCTCTGTCACGTAGCGAATGAGTATGGGCTTGCCAGTCATCTCCGCAAGCCGGACATGGAATTCCGTCGCCAGCCGAATTGACGTGCCTTCTGCGCCATGGCGCGCTTCGTGCTCTGCCTCGACAATGGCCTTCAACTGCTTGACTTGGGTGTCCGTCAGCTTACCCGCGAGATGACGCACCACCTGACGCTCAAGGTCGACCCGGATGTCGAAAATATCTCTGGCATCCTCGAAGGAAGGCGTCGCCACGACGGCGATCCGATTGCGCCTCAGATCCACCAGACCTTCGGCTGCCAGCTGACCAAGCGCGTGCCTGGCGATCGTGCGGCTGACGCCAAAACGTTCACCAAGTGCATCTTCGGGCAGCCGGTCGCCCGGCAAGAGCGCGCGCTCGATAATCGCCGTGCGCAGAGCATGACAAATGCCCTGCACGCGATCGATTTCGCTCCGCGGCTGACGCTTTTCAGATGCCATGACGGGCTCCCTTCATGCTGCTCTGGATAATCCACCCAATCCGCTTTTTCAACTCGCCCTGATGCTGCCATAGCAAGCAAATTGCACAATTTAATTGCATGCACTTTTCGCATGGACATTTTACGAAAATGAAACTGCTATGATTTCCGGACTTCGCCTTCAGTGAGCCGATTTGGCACGCCTGTTGCATACAGTTTCGCAACAACTGAAGGTGAGGTGCATGATCGATTTTTCAGACACGAGAGATAGGCATCCCGTGGCGGTGGAGCTGTCGCAGGCGGCCGTATCCTTTGGCCGAGGAGAAAGAGCAGTCGCGGCCCTGCAGGAAACGAGCCTCAAGATTGCCGAGGGCGAGTTTCTCGCACTCGTCGGCCCGTCCGGCTGCGGCAAGTCTACAATCCTGAAACTGGCCTCCGGCCTTTTGCAGCCGAGCAGCGGTGCGGTGATCGTCGGCGGCAAGGAAGTCAGCGCCAAGGCTCTGCGCATCGGCATGGCCTTCCAGAACCCAACGCTCCTTCCCTGGCTGACCATCGAACGCAACGTCATGCTGCCTTTGAAGATCGTGCGCCCGTTCCGCTCGCAGTACCGTTCCAAGAAGAATACGGAGTACCGCGATCGCGTCCACACCCTTCTGGCAGACGTCGGGCTACAGCGCTTCGCAAACCACTACCCCTGGCAGCTGTCCGGGGGCATGTTGCAGCGCGCCAATCTTTGTCGTGCCCTAGTCCATGAACCGAGCCTTCTCCTGCTCGACGAACCCTTCGGAGCGCTCGACCAGTTCACCCGCGAGGAGCTCTGGGCGACGATGCAGTCGCTCTGGATGAAGCGCAAACCGACGGTTCTGCTGGTGACGCATGACCTCAAGGAAGCCGGCTTTCTGGCATCGCGCATCTGCGTGATGAGCGCCCGCCCCGGCAGGATCATCGACGACAGCACCGTCGACTTCGCCCGCCCCCGCACGGTCCCGATGACCTTCGAGCCGGAATTCACGGCGCTTAACCAGCGCCTGCGCGAGCTGATCATCGATGCCCGCACCGACGTCGCTGAGGAGGCCTGAGATGTCCTACACCATTCGCCGCCGCTTCTGGGCAGCCTTCCTGATCCTTGCCTTCTTCGGCCTCTGGGAAATCCTCTGCATCGCGCTGCAGGTTTCCGACCTCGTCCTGCCACGCCCCTCGCAGGTCATGACGACGCTGGTGGACCGTTTCGATGTCCTCTGGCCGCATATCCTGCAGACACTGTGGACGACGATGGTGGGCTTCCTCCTCGGCGTCACGGTCGGCCTGCTGATCGGGGCTTGTATCGGCACCTCCAGGATTGCCTATGATACGGCCTATCCCCTGCTGATCGGCTTTTCCTCGATCCCCAAGGTGGCCGTCGTTCCGATCTTCGTTCTCTGGTTCGGATCCGGTTCCGTGCCGGCGATCCTGACGGCGCTGGCCATGTGCTTCTTCCCGATCGTCGTCAACATCGCGACGGGACTGGCCACGACCGAGCCGGAACTTGAGGACGTACTGAAGTCGATGGGCGCCAGCAAGCTGGACATCCTGTGGAACGTCGGCCTGCCGCGCACCATGCCCTTCTTCTTTGCCTCTCTGAAAATCGCCGCGACCTTTGCCTTCGTCGGCTCCGTCCTGTCCGAGACTGTCGCCTCCAATCGCGGCATCGGCAATGTGATGATGACGGCATCCTCGAATTTCGACGTGCCGCTGGTCTTTGCGGGACTGTTCATTCTCGCAGTGCTCGGCGTGCTTCTCTACGCCGCCTTCTCTCTCGTCGAAATGCGTGTCGCCGGCTGGGCGAACCGCCGCAACGATCTCACCACCACCGCCTGACCCCTCGAACAATCGGAGCTCAACATGCTGAAGACATTTCTCTCCACCGTCGCTCTTGGCCTTTGCCTCAACAGCGCGGCGCTTGCCGACACCGCCATCAAGTTTACGCTGGGTTGGAAGACGCAAGGATCGGACGCTGCCTTTCTGCTCGCCAAGGAAGCAGGCTACTTTGAAGCGGAAGGTCTCGACGTGACCATTGACCAAGGCGAGGGCTCGGCGGCCACCGTCACGCGCATCATGTCGGGTACCTATGATGCCGGCTTCGGCGACATCAACGCCATCATCCAGAATGCCGCGACCCGCCCCGATGAAGCCCCGGTCATGGTCTACCAGCTCTGGAACAAGCCGCCCTTCGCGATCGTCAGCAAGAAGGAGACCAATATCACTACGCCGGCAGACCTCGTCGGCAAGACGCTCGGCGGCGCACAGGGAACACCGACCACGCGCCTGGTGACGGTCCTCGCCACGCTCAACAAAGTCGATCTGGCTCAGGTCAAGATCGACAACATGGGTCCGAACCTGCAGGAACCCATGCTGATCAAGGGCGATATCGACGGCGCACTGGTGTTCAACATCACCAGCTGGTTCAACCTCATCAACAACCGCCAGGATCCGGCAAAGGACTATAACTGGCTGCTGTTCGGTGATCACGGCCTCGACCTCTACTCGAACGGCCTCATGGTGTCGCAGAAGCTGATCGCCGAGAACCCGCAGGCGGTTGCCGGTCTGGTCCGCGCGGTCAACAAGGCTGCAATCGAAATCGGGCTCGACACCGAAAAGGGCATGGATTCCGTCGTCGCTTACGACAACCTCGTCAAGCGTGACCTGGAGCACGACCGCCTCAAATTCTCCTACGAGAACCTGATCGTCTCCCCGGAAGTCGAAAAGCTCGGACTGGGCGATCTCGATGACAGCCGCCTTTCTCGCTCCATCGACATCGTGGCCGAAGGCTATCAGCTGCCGTCCAAGCCGACGGCCGAGCAGGTCTTTGACCGCCAGTTCCTGCCGCCGCTCGAAGAGCGCAAGCTCACCTACACGATCAACTGATCCAATGGCCCGGCCGGCGGCATCCTGCCGCCGGCCACAAATCCCGCGCGAGCAAGATACATGCAGCCAACACGTGCCCACCGACTGGAATCAGGGATGGTTGTGAGCCCTCACCCGCTCGCAACGGAAGCCGGCAGGGCCGTGCTGGCACGCGGAGGCAACGCGATCGAAGCGGCAGTCGCAGTTGCCGCGGTGCTCGCGGTGGTCATGCCCCATTTTTGCGGCCTGGGCGGCGATGCCGTCTGGTTGGTCTGCGACCGGGAGGGGCGCCGCCGCTGCTTCCTCGGAATAGGCCAGGCTGCTGCCGGGGTCACCGTTCCGAAAGACGCTATTCCAACGCGCGGCCCATCCTCCATGCTGACCTCCGCCTGCGCTGTCGACAGCTGGGGCCATGCCCTCACCTTCAGCGCTGCGAACTGGGCCGGTCGGGAATGCTTCACGGACCTGATGTCTCCCGCGATCGGACTGGCCGATGGCGGCTATATACCAAGCGCCTCCCAGGATTTTTGGCTCGATTTTCGCGGGCAAGAGCACCCCGTATGGCCCGGATTTGCAGCAATCTTCGACCATCGCAGCGACGCAGGACTGTTGCGCCAGCCTCAGCTGGCTGCAAGCCTGCGGTCCCTTGCGATCGAAGGATACCGGAGCTTCTATGAGGGCTCACTATCGGAAGCGATCGCCGACGGCCTGGCGAAAGTAGGCTCGCCGCTCAACACAGCGGATCTGGCAGCCACCCGCACGCGTGAGGTCGATCCGCTGGCGCTGGATTATCGCGGAACGCTGCTGCTGGCGCCGCCGCCCCCAACGCAGGGCTGCTCGACGCTTGCCATCATGGGCGTTCTCTCCCGGTTTGATCTCGTAGAGACGACCCCACGAACTGCTGCCCGGATGCATCTGCTTGTCGAGGCGACCAAACAGGCTTTCCTGAAGCGTTCATCGATCGCCGATCCGGATTTCGATACTGGAAAGCATGACCCGGCCGCAGCCATGCTCGAAGCATGCACGCTGGACGCCGCCGCTCGCAGGATCGATCCAGCATCCGCCATGGCGTGGCCTCATCCGATCAACAGCGCAGATACCGTCTTCTTTGCCGTCACGGACCCTCAGGGACGTTGCGCCAGCCTGCTTCAGAGCACCTATTTCGATTGGGGCAGTGGCGTCACCGTTCCCGGGACCGGCATCCTCTGGCAAAATCGCGGCGCAGCCTTTTCGACTGAACCCGGCCACCCGAATTGCCTGGCGCCCGGCAAGCGGCCCTTCTACACCCTCAACCCGGGGATCGCGATCCGGGACGGCGAACCCTATCTGCTCTACGGCACGCAGGGCGCCGATGGTCAGCCGCAGACGCTGTCCGTGCTGCTGACCAGCCTGCTCGACGACGACATGACACCCGAGCAGGCGCTGGCCCAGCCACGCTTCCTCCTGGGACGAACCTTCTCCGACAGCCGTGACAGCCTGAAGATCGAGGGATCGCTGCTCCCTGAAGAGGCCGAAGCACTTTCGGCCCTCGGCCATGAAGTTGCAAAGCTCCCCGCCCTATCCCCGATTTTCGGACAGGCAGGCGTGATCCGGCTGTCTGAAAATGGCAGTGTGGAAGGTGCCCATGATCCACGCGGCAACGGCTCAGCGGCGAGTGTTGCCTTGCCTCCGGATCAGAACCGATGACCCATTCAGGAGAGCTATACGCGACCCACACGATCGGCGAGCCTCGGGGCCCGCAACAAAATCGTCGCATCCGCTGGAAAGACGGGGTCATTACGGCTGTGGAAGACGCCAGCCCTGCAACGGCGGGGGACCAGCGCACGCTGGTAATCCCGGCACTGGCCAATGCCCATGATCATGCGCGGCCACTGCCAATGTCATCCTTCGGGACCGCCTTCCTGCCCCTGGAGGCGTGGCTGCCGCGCACGATCCTTGCCACGCCGTCGGATGCCTACAAGGCCGCCGTGGCACCGCTCGCGCGCGCAGCACTGTCTGGCTGCGGCGCGGTCATGGTCCACTATACGCGGCCAAGCGGCAAGCTCGATCCAATCGAGGAAGCCTGCGAAGTTGCAAGGGCCGCACGGGACGTCGGTGTCAGGATTGCCTTTGCCCCGGCGCTGAGAGACAAAAATCCGCTCGTCTATGGTGACGAAACGGCCCTGCTCGACAAGCTTCCGGCCAGCACCGCGGCTCTGCTGCGGGAGACCTTTTGCCGGCCACCCCAATCTCCCGAGCGCCTGATCGAAACGACGGAACAGATCGCCGAAGCCATCCAGGGACCGATGGTCGACGTGCAGTTTGGACCGGCTGGCGTGCAATGGTGTAGCGATGAACTGCTCCAGGCGATCGCGCGACGGTCTGCCGAAACCGGCCGCAGAGTTCATATGCATCTCCTCGAGACACCCTATCAGAGGCGGTGGTCGGATCTCACGTTTCAGCAAGGGATCGTCACCTATCTGAAGGAAATCGGCTTGCTCTCGCCGCGACTGACCCTTGTGCATTGCGTCCACGCCCGCCCGCACGAACTGGACATGATTGCGGAGGCAGGTTGCCGCATCGTCACGAACCCCGGATCCAATCTGCATCTCCGTTCAGGGCTCGGACCCGTCGCCAGCGCTTGGCAGCGAGGCTGTCATGTCGCGATCGGTGTGGATGGTCAGGCCTTCGACGAGGACGACGACATGATCCGCGAGATCCGTCTCGCCAATGCCCTGCACGGCGGGATGGGCTTTACGCAGAGCTGGTCGCGGCAGGACTTCCTGTTGCAAAGCATCGCTCATGGACGGCAAGCGATCGGCATGTCCGGGACCGGCAAGATTGCAGTCGGAGAACCGGCCGATTTTCTTGAGCTCGACTATGACCGCCTCGATCGGGACAGGATCATGGAGCTTGAGCCTGTCGACCTGTTCTTTGCACGCGCAAATGCACGACATGTGCTGCAGGTGATCGTGGCGGGAAAGACCATCGTCGCGCAGGGACGTTTACCCGGCATGGACCTCGATGCCCTGGAAAACGAATTGCGCAGCAGCTACCGACAATCTGTCCGACGATTTGAGACATTGCGTCGGGACTGGCCCCTCATCGAGACGGCGCTAGCTGAGTGGAACCAAGCCTATAATGGCTGCTGCTAGCCAGGCCGGCGCGTTAGTGGAGGCCGTTCTTTCGGAGTCGGTACTCGAGCTTCGCACGGGAGATTCCAAGGCTGCGGGCGGCGGCAGAGACATTGCCACGATGCGTGGTGAGGGCCTGACGGTAGAGATCGAGCTCGGCCGCTTTGATGTGTGAAGAAGATTGCAGAAAATCCGGAGTAACTGCTGCAGGTGACAGGGTGACCTGGCCATAGGTCAAGCGTCCTTCACGCGTCAGCGACGGATGGGACGGGGCCAGTGGTTCATTGGCTGTGAATATGTGCTGCAGATCGATAAACCCGCCCGGATCGGCAAAGATCACGCCGCGCTCGATCAGATTTTGCAGTTCGCGGATATTGCCCGGAAAATCATAGGCGAGCAGCGCATCCATGGCGCGGCGGGTCAGGCCTACCACTTGGCGGCGGTGCCGCTCGCGGAACAGACGCAGGAAATGGTCGACGAGCAGGGGAATGTCGTCCCGCCGCTCCCGAAGCGGCGGAATGGAAATCGGGAAGACGCAAAGACGGAAATAGAGGTCCTGGCGGAAGCGCCCCGTCCGCACCTCGTCGGCTAGATCGACGTTCGAGGCGGCGATAATCCTGACATCCGCCGCAACCGTTTTCAAACCGCCGACACGCTCGATGACCCGCTCCTGGATGGCACGAAGCAACTTGCCCTGCGCGGCATACGCCAGTGATGCGATCTCGTCGAGGAAGAGCGTTCCGCCCGCCGCGCGCTCGAAATAGCCCGGTCGGGACGCTACAGCGCCGGTGAAAGCGCCCCTCTCGACGCCAAAGAGTTCCGATTCTACCAATGTGTCGGGAATGGCCGCGCAGTTGAGTGCGACAAAGGGCTTGGTCGAGCGCTGGCTGAGCCGATGCAACTGCTGGGAAAACAGTTCTTTGCCGACACCGGATTCCCCGACCAGCAGAACTGTAGCCTCCGTGTCGGCCACCTTCTCCACCATCAGCCGCGCACGCAGGAAACTGGCGGAAACGCCCACGACCGGGTCGCCACCGGTGCTCGCCGTCGGGTTCGCCGAGGCGGGATCACCGCTTCGTTGCGTTTTCTCCGAGCGGCTGCGCGAAGTGCGCCGCGATCGTGGCCATTCGAGGCCGAGATACGCTCGTTCGGGTGCGTCCTCTCCCCATTCTTCGGCGTTCTGGCCAACGACATAACAGCGTGACGCCCCCATGCCCGAGCACTCCATCTCGCGAAAAATCACAGGCCGGCCGAAGAGCGTGCTGGTGTAGCCGCTGGGATAGCCGGTCTGCATCCAGCAGACGGGCTCGCTTGCCAGGCCATGATGAACGATGTGTTCGCCCGCTTCGGAGGAATCGTACCAATAGAACTCGCCGAAATAGCGTCCCTTATCGCTGTCGAATTCGAACTGCTTGGTCTCGACCTTGACGAAACCCTCCAACGTATGGACGCGCGGTCCTGCGGCGAGAGCATGAGTGAGATCCTGATGCGGAAAGCGTTTCAGGATCAGCTCGGCATCCCGGACGCCCTGCATGTAGCCAACACGCATGAAGATGCCCTTTGCCGCCTCCATGCCGAAGGCCTCGATGATCTCCTGACGCAATCGACCGAGAACCTGGCTCTGCATCAGTACCATGCGCTGGTCGTTGAGCCAGATCCGGCCATCGCCCAGGGCAAAATGCAGTGCCTCGGTCAGTTCCGACAGTGTCGGCGAGGCACCTGTATCGAGCTCGCTGAACGCCCCCTTGGACAACATCTTGCCCGTCGACTTCGACACATCGGCCAGAGAAACGAGCTTAGGCGGTTTGGTAGGGGTCATATCGACTTCATGCGTTTTCAGGTTTTTCCCATGATTTCACCATTTGATGAAATCTGCAATCCAAGTCGACGCTGGAAGCAGTTTCGAATGAATGCCAGCTATTCCATTGTAGTTTCGAGATTTTTCGAAGCCCAGAAGTGACATGCAACTGCCAAGGCAGCAACTGGCACATCCCTTGCGATGATTTGTTCGAGCCACTTGAGGAGGTGGCACGGAGGACGCATCGATCAGCTGAGATGGGATGAGCGGCTCAACACGGGCCGACCTCATGACGGCGAAGCTGTGCGCGGACCTCCCCAACCAAGGGAACTGGAGGCCCTGAAGCAATGAACATGCATGCGCCCAATTTTCTGGACACCGCTCGCTGGGGCGGGCTGGCCTATATCTCCGAGTGGCAGGAGACCATGGCAGGAACGCTCAATGTGACCGATCCCGCCAATGGCAATGTCCTGGCAGCCGTCGGCCTCTGCGGCCCGGCCGATGTCGCCCGCGCGGCAAAACAGGCCAAAGCCGCACAGAAGGCATGGGCCAAGACCTTGCCGGCTGAGCGTGCGGCGATCCTCAATCGTGCCGCTGACCTTTTGGAGCAAAACGGTCAGGAACTGGCGGCCTGGATCATGCAGGAATCCGGCTCCATCCATCCGAAAGCGATGATCGAGATCGAACACGGAGCACTCTTCATCCGCCATGCCGCATCGCTGGCAACCCAGCCGTCCGGCATGTTTTTGCCTGGCATGGATGATCGGACTAACTACGCCCGGCGCGTGCCGCATGGCGTGGTCGGCGTCATCTCTCCGTTCAATTTCCCGCTCGTTCTGTCCGTACGCTCGATCGCGGCCGCAATCGCGCTTGGAAATACTGTGGTGCACAAGCCGGATCCGCGAACGCCGATCTCCGGCGGCATCATCATCGCCCGCATCTTCGAAGAGGCTGGCCTTCCCAAGGGCGTCCTGCATGTCGTGCCCGGCGGCGCGGATGCCGGTGAAGCCCTCTGCAGCGATCCGAACATTGCCATGGTCTCCTTCACCGGCTCGGCACGTGGTGGCTCCAAAGTGGGTGAGATCTGCGGCCGTCACCTCAAGCGCGTCCAGCTCGAACTCGGCGGCAAGAATGCACTCGTCATTCTCGATGACGCCGATCTTGATGTGGCAGCCTCCAATGCCGCCTGGGGCACCTTCCTGCACCAGGGCCAGATCTGCATGGCAACCGGGCTGATCCTGGTTGATGAAAAGATCGAGACTGCTATCACCGAGCGGCTTGTCAGCAAGGCACAACACCTGCCAGCCGGCGATCCCTCGACCAAGCAGGTGGCGCTCGGCCCGATCATCTCCGACAGCCAGGTCGAAGCGATCCAGAAGATCGTTGACGATGCCGTGGCTAAGGGGGCGAAGCTGCTCGCCGGTGGCACCCATGACGGTCGCTTCTATGCCGCAACCGTGCTCTCGGGCGTCAAGCCGGGCATGCTGGCCTTTGAGGAAGAGATCTTCGGACCAGTCGCCTGCATCGTCTCGTTCAAGACGGATGAGGAAGCGGTAGAGCTCGCCAATCGGTCGGACTATGGGCTGGCGGCTGGCGTCATCTCGAACAATCTCGGACGCGCCATGGCCGTCGGAGACGAGTTGAATGTCGGACAGCTCCACATCAACGACCAGACGGTCAATGGCGGTCCCTATGCGCCCTTCGGCGGTCGTGGAAAGTCCGGCAACGGCACCCGTGTCGGCGGCCCGGCAGACATCGAAGAGTTCACCCAGTGGCAGTGGGTCTCGGTGAAGAAAACCGCGACACCCTATCCGTTCTGATCACCTCGCTCCCCAACCGAGCATCGGATCACCGTCCGCCTTGATGGCGGACGGATTTCATTCACACAAAACCCAGGGAAAAAGACCATGACCCTTGCAGGAAAAACAATTGTCATCACTGGCGTCTCGTCGGGCATCGGCGGTGAAGTCGCCCGCCTCGCCCGCTTTCGCGGCGCAACCGTCATCGGTGTCGATCGCAACGACGCCATGCTGACACTCGACGGCTTCATCAAGATCGATCTCGCAGATCCGGCCGCCATCGACGCAGTGCTTGCCCAGTTCCCCGCCCGCATCGACGCGCTCGTCAATGCTGCGGGCGTTCCCGGCACCGCCGACAAAGACCTCGTCGCCCGTGTCAACTATCTCGGTCTTCGGCATCTGACCGAAGCCTTGATCGAGCGCATGCCAAAAGGTTCCTCCATCGTCAACTTCGCCTCGATCCTCGGTGCAGAATGGCCCAAGCGCGTCGAGCAGCATAAGGTGCTCGCCGACACCAAGAGCTTCGCCGAAGGCCAAGCTTGGCTTGCAGCGAACCCGGTCGCTCAGGAAACCTGCTACCAGTATTTCAAGGAGGCCCTGATCGTCTGGACGATGAAGCGCAGCCAGGCCCTGTTCATGGAGCACGACATCAGGATGAATTCGGTGGCCCCCGGTCCCGTGTTCACCCCGATCCTCGGCGACTTCGTGACCATGCTTGGCCAGGAACGTGTCCAGGCAGACGCCCACCGAATGAAACGCCCGGCGCTGGCCGATGAAATCGCAGGGCCCGTCCTCTTCCTCTGCTCGGAAGATGCCCGGTGGGTGAATGGGGTGAACCTGCCGATCGATGGCGGTCTTGCAGCAACCTACACCTGATCGCCGGGTTTCATCTGGCTCTTTGCCGAAGGAAGCCTGACCGGACCGGCTGCTGAACCTATTTTCCAGGCGTCTGCTGAGAGGACGTGAGCACCGGCTCCGGCGCGGCAAGGATGAACCGCCGCGCCAGCCACGCACAGAGCATCAACTGGATCTGGTGAAAGAGCATCAGCGGCAGCACGATTGCGCCAACCGACTGGCCAGCGAAAATGACGCCGGCCATCGGCACACCACTTGCCAGGCTCTTCTTCGATCCACAGAAGATCGCGGTGATCCGGTCCTCCCGGCTGAAGCCGAACAGCTTCGATCCGAACGCCGTAATCAACAGCACGGCGACAAGCAGGGCGACATCGAGACCGATCACCAAGGCCAGGTCCGCGGTGGAGAATTCAGTCCAGATGCCCTCGATTACGGCATTGGAGAAGGCGAGATAGACGACCATCAGGATCGAACCGCGATCGACGGGCGCAAGCAGGGACTTGCGCGCCCGGATCCAGTTGCCGATGAAGGGCTGCAACAACTGGCCAAGGACGAAGGGTAGAAACAGTTGCAGCATGATCTTCCAGATCATGTCCAGCGACACCCCGACAAGACCTCCCGCTGAAAAGAGTACCGCAACAAGCGCCGGCGTCAGGAACATGCCTAGAATGTTCGACGCAGAAGCAGCACAGATCGCGGCAGGCACATTGCCTCCGGCGATCGATGTGAAGGCGATGGAGGATTGCACTGTCGATGGCAAAACGCAGACATAGAGAAGGCCAAGATAGAGCGCCGGCGGGATCAACCACGGCGATAGGAACCCCATCAAGAGACCGAGCAGTGGAAAGACCACGAAGGTGACCGCAAGAATGAAGCTCTGGAGCCGCCAGTGCAGGAAGCCCGCCACGACCACATCGGTCGAAAGGCGTGCACCATGCAGGAAGAAAAGCAGCGCAATCGCCAAACTGGTCGCTAGCCCAAACCATTCCGCAGGCTTGCCGGAAATCGGCAATAACGTCGCAAGCACGACCATGGCTATGAGCAGCAGGGTAAAGGTATCGGGAAGAAAGCGTTTCATCTGAGGGATCCAGCTGGACAGAGTCTTGAGACTAGTTATCATTAAATTCGATGCAAGCAATAACAGTCATCGGAAAATGTGATATGCTAGATCTCGTTCATCTGCGCAGCTTCGTGTCGATTGCCCAGCTTGGCAGCTTCACCCTTGCCAGCCAGAAACTGGGCCTGCGACAGTCGACCGTCAGCCAGCACCTTCAGCGACTGGAACAGGTACTCGGCCGTCGGCTGCTCGACCGCGACACCCACGGCGTGCGCCTGACGGCTGACGGCGAAGCCCTTCTCCCGCATGCCCGCCAGCTGCTATCGCTGGAACGGCAGACGGCGTCCCTCTTCGAGGCTGCCCAGCCTCGCGGTCGGTTGCGGCTCGGCATCTCCGAAGATCTGGTCTCCGGCCAGCTTCCGGCACTCCTGCAGGACTTCATTGCCGATTATCCCGCCGTCGAACTCCATCTGACGGTCGCGCTTTCCAAGGATCTCGCAGACATGCAGGACAACGGCGAACTTGATCTGGTCTTCGCAAAACGGCGATTAGGCGATCGACGGGGTGAACCGATCCTGCGCGAACCGCTCGTCTGGCTCGCCGCAGATCCGGAAGCGGTTCTTGCAAAACCCATCCTGCCGCTGATCGTCTTTCCACCACCAAGCCTGACAAGAACGCTCCTGATGGAGGCGCTGGAACGCGCAGGACAACCCTGGCGGATCGTCTGTTCCTGTCAGAGCCTGAGCGGCCTGACCGCTGCAGCGCGAGCCGGAATGGGCGTCCTTGTCCAGCCGCGCAACCTTGCTCCATCGGGACTGCGGGAACTTCCGCCGTCCGCCCTGCCAACGATCGAGGATGTCGAATTCATCCTTGTGGCGTCTCCCGGCGCAGACCGAAACACGATCGCAGCCTTCACCCGGCTCGTCCGGGAAAGAGTGGCAAACGGCCTCCATCCCGCCCGCTAAGCCCCTCGTCAGCTTTTGATCAAAAAGCGCTTGACGGCTCTCGGTCGCGATGTTTGGATAAGTGGATACAAAAATCCAGTGAGCCAAACATGCCGATATCGACCACCGCCACGGCGCATCTTGCCTCGACGGCCGAGCAGGAGGCCTATCTCCACCTGCAGCGCGCCTTGCGGATCGGTCGCTACAAGCCGGGCGAGCGGTTGATCCCGGAAGAGATCGCAACCGAGATCGGCATGAGCCGCATGCCGGTTCGCGAAGCCTTTCGGCGGCTCGCGGCCGATGGTTTGGTGACGCTGCGCCCCAATCGCGGCTGTGTCGTCGCTGGCCTGACGCTCGACGAAATCCATGAAACCTTCGAAATTCGCTCCGTGCTTGAAGGCCTTGCCGTTCGTCTCGCGACACCGCGCATGAATTCGGAGACATTCGAGGAACTGGATCGGCTGCTGGAGCGCATGGAACGCGCCGGACAGTCGGGCAGCAGCGACTGGGTCCTCCGCCATCAGGAATTCCACGCGCTCATCTATAATCTGAGTGGTCGCCCGAAGTTGATCCGACAGATTACCGCGCTGCATGTGGCGATCGAGCCCTACATGCGCATCTGGTTCGACTATGTCGACAAGCCGCTCTCGGCCCGTGAGGAGCACCAGAGGCTGATTGACGCGCTGCGGTCTGGTGATGCCCGCCATGCCGAGGCGGTCATGCAGGACCACATCATAGAAACGGCATCCATGCTTGCCGATTACGCCAGTCCCGGGCGGCCCTGAGCCCAGCCTGAAGATATGTCCGTAGCCGGGGGAACATCCGGCACGGATGGGGAACCGCCGTTATCCACGGCACAACAACGAAGAGGAAAAGTCATGACGATCCATCGCATGGCAGCGCTTACGGCTGTCTTCACCACACTTGCATTCGGCCAGGCGGCTCTGGCACAGGATGCGCCGAAATCCATCAAGATCGCGACCGAAGGCGCCTACGCGCCGTGGAACTTCACAACGGCGGACGGTAAGCTCGACGGCCTCGAAGTCGAGTTGGCAAACGATCTTTGCGCCCGCATGAAGATCACCTGCGAGATCGTCGCGCAGGATTGGGACGGCCTCATTCCCTCGCTCACCGTTGGCAAGTTCGATGTCATCATGGCGAGCATGTTCATCACGCCGAAGCGCCTGGAAACCATCGACTTCACCCAGCCTTACGCCGTCGATCCCTCAGGCTTTGCGGTCGCCAGGGACAGCGACCTCGGCAAGCTCGGCGTCTCCACCGAAAAGTTCAAGCTGGAGGATGAAGCCGCAGCGATCGCGGCCATCGACAAGCTGAAGCCGCTGCTCAAGGGCAAAATCGTCGGTGTGCAGGCTGCCACCACCAACCTCGACTTCGTCAAGAAGTACTTCGGCGACATCGTCGAGATCCGCGAATACAAGACCACCGAACAGCACGATCTTGACCTTGCTGCGGGCCGCATCGACGCGCTCTTTGCCCAGCAGACGGCACTGGCCGCCACGCTCGCCAAGCCGGAATTTGGCGACTACACGATCGCTGGCCCGGGCTTCGTCGGCGGCGTTTTCGGCCTCGGCACCGGCGCTGGTTTGCGCAAGGAAGACACCAAGTTGAAGGACATGCTGAATGCGGCGATCGACTCCGCCATCGCGGATGGGACGATCAAGCGTATCTCAGAGAAATGGGTCGGCACCGACGTCACCCCGGTCAAGTAACCAAGGCGGACCGACTGCAGCCGGAGTTCTCGCAATTCCGGCCGCAGGAGTGACATAAAGGGGTTCGCCCGCATGCTTGAAAAAATGCATCTGCTCGGTTTCGCCGAAGGTGGCTGGGGTGCGGCACTTCTCGGCGCAGCCGCCATGACCCTGCTGCTGTCGGTGCTGGGCTTTATGCTTGGAGCCGTCTTTGGCGCGCTTGGCGCCAGCGGCGCTCTATCGGCGAAACGTATCCCGAGATCCCTTGCCGCAGCCTATGGCACCGTCTTTCGTGGCATTCCGGATCTGCTGACGATCTACCTCTTCTACTATGGCGGCAGCGTTGCCCTCACCGCGATCGCCAAGAGCTTCGGTTCCGAAGGCTTCGTCGGTCTGCCCTCGCTTGCAACAGGTGTCATCGCGATCGGCATCATCTCCGGCGCCTACCAGGCCGAGGTCTATCGCGGCGCCTATCAGGCTGTCGAACGCGGACAGTTCGACGCCGCGAAAGCCTTGGCCCTGTCGCGCCTGCAGATGCTGCGCCTCGTCATCATCCCACAACTCTTGCGCCACGCGATCCCGGGCCTCAGCAATGTCTGGCAGCTTGTCCTCAAGGATTCCGCCCTGATCTCCGTCATCGGTCTCGTCGAACTGATGCGTCAGGCACAAATCGGTGCCGGCTCGACGCGTGAACCCTTCCTGTTCTATCTCGCCGCCGCCGGCCTCTACTTCGTCATCGCCGGCCTTACCGGTCAAGTCTTCCGCGCCGCCGAGACCCGCGCCTCCCGGGGGATCATGCACTGATGCTCGATATCGGCTTTTTCCTTGAGATCATCCCGAAGCTTCTCTCAGGCGTACCCCTGACCCTGCAGCTTGCCGGCACCGCGATCCTGCTCGGCTTCGCGCTGGCGCTGTTGCTGGCGCTTGCCCAGCAGGGTGAACACCGGCTCGTCGTCTGGCCCATCAGAACCTTCGTCGCCGTCTTTCGCGGCACGCCGCTGCTCGTACAGATCTTCCTGATCTATTACGGGCTCGGTCAGTTCCGCCCCTCGCTGCAGGCGATCGGGCTGTGGGGGTTGTTTCGTGAACCCTACTGGTGCGCAATCCTTGCGCTCACGCTGAACACGGCCGCCTATGGCAGCGAGATCCTGCGCGGCGCCATCAAGAACGTCCCGCGTGGCCTCGGCGAAGCCGCCCAGGCGCTCGGAATGTCGCGCCTTCTGACCCTTCGTCTCGTGATCCTGCCGATCGCGCTGCGTCAGGCGATCCCTGCCTATGGCAATGAAATCATCCTGATGGTGAAGGGCACTTCGCTTGCCTCGATCATCACGTTGATGGAGGTGACCGGCATTGCCCAGGGGCTCATTTCACAGAGCTACCGTGCAATCGAAGTGTTCATTGCGGCTGGCGCCATCTATCTTTTCATCAACTTCCTGATCGTCCGGGCACTAGCCTTCCTGGAGATCCGCATGACACCATACAGATCCCGCGGCTGAAGTCGTGGCACGAGAAAATACGAGGAGACTGACAAGGATGCGCAATTTCGAGAAACCGACGCGATCGGTGGCCGTCTCGGCCAAGGCCATGGCCGCGACCTCCCACCCCTATGCCACATTAACGGCCATCAACATTCTGCAGGCCGGTGGCAATGCCATGGATGCAGCGATTGCCGCCTGCGCCGTGCAATGCGTGGTCGAACCGGGCTCCACCGGCATCGGTGGCGATTGTTTTGCGTTGTACGCTCCGAAAGGCGGCGCAGAGGTCATCGCCTACAACGGCTCCGGCCGCACGCCGAAAGCGCTGACGATCGACTGGTTCGAAGAGCGCGGCTTGACCGAAGTCACGCGCCAGTCCCCATCCGCCGTCACCATCCCCGGCGCCATTGACGCCTGGACCCGACTGCATGCCGACCACGGGCGCTTATCCTTCGCCGAGGTTCTTGCACCCGCCATTCGCTATGCCGAAGAGGGCTATGCCATTTCGCCGCGCGTCCATCGCGACTGGAAGAAAGAAGAGAAGCTTCTCGCCGCAGACAAGGCAGCAGCCGAGATCTTCTTGCCCGGCGGCAGCGCACCGCGCATCGCAGAAACGCACCGCCAGCCGAAGCTTGCCGCAACGCTCCGCAAGATTGCTGCCGAAGGCCGCGACGGCTTCTACAAGGGATCCGTCGCCGAAGACATGGTGGCGCATCTCAACGCCCATGGCGGCCTCCACACCCTAGAGGATTTTGCGGCAGCCCAGGGCGAATACGTGAACCCTGTGACGACCGACTTCCGCGGCTACACCGTGCACGAATGCCCGCCGAACGGCCAGGGCATCATCGCGCTGCTGATCCTCAATATCCTTTCCTGCTTCGACAATTCGCTCGCCCCCCAGTCACCCGACCGGCTGCATCTGGAAATCGAGGCTACCCGCCTCGCCTATGCCGCGCGCGACGCCTGGATCGCCGATCCGGCCAAGGCAAATGTGCCAATCGATGAACTCCTTTCGGCCGACTTCGCGCGGGGACTGGCCGAAAAGATAGACCTGACCCGGGCACTGACCGAACTGCCGGATTTCGAGATGCCGCTGCATCGCGACACCGTCTATATTTCGATCGTCGACGAAGACCGCAATGCGGTCAGTTTCATCAACTCGATCTTCGACAGCTTCGGCACCGGCCTCGTCGCGCCGGGCTCGGGCGTCATCCTCCACAACCGCGGTCAAAGCTTCTCGCTCAAGCGCGGCCATCCCAACATGATCGCGCCGGAAAAGCGTCCGCTGCACACCATCATTCCCGGCATGGTGACACGCGACGGCCGCACGGAAATGTCCTTCGGCGTCATGGGCGGCTACTACCAGGCCATGGGCCATGCCCATCTGATTTCGAAGGTGGTCGACTACGACATGGACATGCAGGATGCGATCGACCTGCCGCGCCTGATCCCGGTTGGCGGCAAGGTCCCGCGCGTCGAGGCCGAGCACACCGTTCCCTCGGAGACCAAGGCCGAGCTGACCCGCCGTGGCTTCGAGATCGTGCCGGCTGAAGATCCGATCGGCGGCGCGCAGGTCGTGCGGATCGATTGGGAGAATGGCACCCTGTTGGGCGCATCTGAACCCCGCAAGGATGGGATTGCTCTGGGCTATTGAGAGCCCGCAGGCCATCTCATACCAAATGTCGTCATCCGCAACGGATCGCAGAATACCACAAGGCCGGGGAACTCCCCGGCCTTGTTCATGTTTCAGCTGTTGAGATACTCATCCGCGCTCACGACATTCGTATAGGCAAATGCAAGCGCCGCCATGAAAGACGCATGGACGTCGGCTGCGGAGACCGTCCCGCCGCCAAGCTCCAGATCACGGGTTGCGATGGCATCATGGACGACAGTCACGCCATAGCCGAGGTCGGATGCGGCACGCGCCAGCGCATCGCGATCGCCCGCGCTCTATCGCTTAATCCGAAAGTCATCGTGGCCGACGAAAGCGTGTCAGCGCTTGATGTCTCGATCAAGGCGCAGGTGTGCAACTTGCTGATGGACCTGCAGGAAGAATTCAATCTCGCCTTCCTGTTCATTAGCCATGACATGGCTGTGGTCGAGCGGATCAGCCACCGGGTTTCCGTCATGTATTTAGGCGAAATCGTCGAGATCGGCCCCCGCGCCGCGATCTTCGACAACCCGCAGCATGACTACACAAAAAAGCTGTTGGCAGCCGTGCCGGTTCCCGATCCCGAGCGCCGTGGCCTGAGACGCAGCGCGGCCATCGATGAATTGAAAAGCCCGGTTCGGCCAACCGGCTACACACCGCCCCGCCGCGAGTACCGCGAAGTCAGCGAGGGGCATTTCGTGCAACTGTCCTGAACGGCAAGGGCGACCCCCATTATCACATGGGCCCTTCCCGGCTTCCTACACGTCAATCAGTGGGACTTATGTGTTCGTTCACGCCGAGAAGAAACCGTTGGCGAAACGGAACCCGCTCAGGCGACCTTGCCACCTACTCGGCTTGATCAGGACTTCTGCAGATATACCCAATCGAGCGTGAAGTTTGCGGATCATGTCGATGGACAGGCTTCGCTTGCGGTTCAGGACATCTGCTACACGGTTACGCGGTCCAATGATCGGTTCGAGATCCTTGCGGGTCAAACCTTGCTGCTCCATCAGAAAACGGATTGCTTCCACCGGATCGGGGGGATCCATGGGATAAATCTTTGCTTCGTAGGCGTCGATGAGGGTCGCCAGAATATCCAACCGGCTCCTTCTGCAGTGCCAGCTTTTGCTCCCCACAAGGTTTCGACCTCGGCAAGAGCTGCGTCGTAGTCCACTTCTGATCGGATGGGCTTCATATCAGCCGCCATATTCGATTAAGCCACTGATTTTCCTCACACCCGGAATTTGCCCATGCACACATAACAGGTTGAAATCATCAAGATTTGGCAGGCCCTCCGGGCCCACCAAATCTCCCATCAGCCAGGGACGTCCTCAGGCGTCTGCCGTCTCCCGCACATCGTCGAGCAGGAAATGCACGATGAAATGACGCGTCGAATAGCTGCGACCACTGTCGGAGACGCTATCGACTTCACCGCCGTCTGCGGGATGCCACTGGCTGTAGTGGGGATTGTTGACGATGAGTGTGATCGCCTTGCCTGCATATTGGCCCTGCAGGCGATAGCGCGCTTCCGCAAGTGGCCAGATGCGCTCGAAGTCGGCCTGCGCCAGGCGCACCTTGAGGGCCTGACGACGGATCGCTTCGCTGTGCGAGCCGTCCTCACGGGTTCGGGCGGGACTGGTCAGCGTGACCTCCTCCGCACCGTCGAGCAACGAACTGAACTCCTCCGGCCACATGCGTCTCATTGATTTGCTCCTCCCAAAGCCCGTCTATGGTGACAAGGGGAGTGTAGCGCGTCTTGCGCCGGACACAACGCAAGATCGGAGGATCAGTGTAAGAAGAGTGCCGGCTGCTATTCGGTGCAGCCGGTGTCCTTCAGTGCCTGGGCATGAAAGCGGCGCAGCGCCGCCTCGATATCGGCCTTGCTGGTCTGGTGTCCGGCGGTCGCCAGATCCCGCGACAGCCGCGCGATCACGTCGCTGTCACCTGCCACGACATGATCGACGGCGTGCAGATCCCGGGCGTAGCGCCCGAGGTCGTCGCCGGTAAAACCGATCAGCGAGCCCGCCCAGTACCCGGCGAGCAGATTGCGCCGGGCACGGATGCTGCCAAGCCCGTCCTCTTCATGCGGGTGAGCGGACTGGGCGGCGGCTTTAACAATGGTGAGCGGCATGGATCGATTTTCCTCCTCGGTCATGAATCAGGCTTCCGCGTCCGCGGAGATGAGATAGCCGGCAATGGGCGCGCAAGCCGGGTTGTCGGCATCGAGCAATTCCGCCGGGCTTGTAAGGCCGGTTGTCACCGATATCGCCGTCGTGGCAGCCCACCACAGGTCCCCGCTCGCGCGGTCGACAAGCATGGGACCGGTGGTGCGAAGACAGTCACCCACCTGGGCGACGACCTGCACGGGCGCCTGCATCTCCTCGAGCCTCTGGCGAATATCTGCCTCGACAGGATCGATGACGAAGGCGGCAAAAAGCGCTGCAATCCATTCGCCGATCATCGGGCGGTCTCCGACCTTGCCGACGACTGAGCAAGAGGGCTCGGCAGAGCAATGCGCGGCTTCGGCATGCCCGGGCGCGGATGAGCGGCGTCATGTGCCGGGAAACGACCCGGTGAAATCAGGATGGAGTGGTGGTGTCTCATGGATTGGTCCTTGGACCGGCAGCGGTGTCGAAAAAGGTCCGACATCGCAAGAGCGCCGGAGGCTCTTGCCAGAGGGGCCCGGACCAGCGGGTTGATGCTGATATGGCAATCGATTCGGGCGTCTTCAAGGCATCGGGATCAACCGACATGAAAAAGTCGGGCCATGCAGCCGGGGTCTTGTCTGGCCCCTTGTTGCATGGCCCGGGCAGCGGGCGATCAAGGCTCAAGCGTTCGGGCGAAAGCCGATCGGCTCCGCAGCCATGGCGTCAGTGGCGAATGACCGGGCAGCCGCGGACATTGGCGAAGACCATCCGGTCGCGACCACCGTGACGGACACCGGCGACCACCACGCGCCGCGGCGTGACATCGGCGATGAAGGCCCGGCGCAGACCGTTCCAGCGCGCCTTTTCCACGGCCTGATGCGGACGGCATTCACCGCGACGGGGCCGATCCCAACCGGGACGATCCCAATCCGGGCGGTGCCCCGGGCGATCCCAGCCGGGGCCGCCATGGCGTGGACCTTCGATATAGACGCCCCAGCCGAAGCTGTCGGCCGAAGCCGTGCTGGCAAGGCCAGTGGTCGCCATGACCGAGACGATGGCTGCGAGACCGATTTTCCGAAGCATGCCGATCATTTTCTCTCTCCTAGGACTGGCGCATCCAGGCGCCTTGGTTTCCATCCCGCCGTTTCGAGCGATTGAGGAGAGAATAGATTCGGCTGGCTGAATGCAGTCCTAATCCGTCATTCAGCGACTGTTCACCTTGCGGGGCAGAGCCACTCCGACGTCTCAGACATGCAAGACGACCTCACGCCGATGCGGGTTGTCGCGGTGTTCGAAGAGATAGATACCCTGCCATGTCCCGAGCAGCAGGCGCCCGTCGCAATACGGGATGGAGAGCGACACCGGCAGAAGCGCAGCCTTGATGTGCGCCGGCATATCATCCGGCCCTTCGTCGCGATGAGTGATGTAGTCCATCGACGGATGCGTCGTTGGTGGCACGAGGCGGCGGAAAAAGGCCTTGAGGTCCACCTGCACCGAGGGATCGGCATTCTCCTGGATCAGCAGCGAACAGGAGGTGTGACGCACGAAGACGGTCATGACGCCCTCTTCCAGGCCGCTGTCAGCAAGGAACGAATGCACCGCCTCGGTGAACTCGTAAAGGCCCTGCCCGCGCGTGGCGATCATCAGTCTCTGTATGGTCATGCCCATCCTTTCGTGCTTCGGCGGGGAGAACCGACGTCGGCCCCTAGCCTATCCGGACCACCCTCTATAGTCTCGCGCCGACAAACGGAGGAGCACCGAGATGAGCCTGATCGAAACCATCGAGAGACAGGAAAGCCTGCTCGTTTTCAAGAGCTTCGATGAAAGGGTGTCGCTCGATGTCGGCCAGCGCATCGTAGACTTGGCCCTGTCGCAGAAGGCGCCGGTGGTCATCGACATCCGAACGCCCGACCGCACGCTGTTTCACGCCGCCCTGCCTGGCGCCTCGCCGGACAATGATCATTGGGCACGTCGCAAGAGCAATGTGACGCTGCGCATGCACAAGGCATCGCTTCGGGTCGGCGAGCTCAATCGCGCCCGTGGCCGCATTGTATCGGCGGAGATCGGCCTGGATCCCATGGACTATGCCGATCACGGCGGCAGCTTTCCGGTCCGGGTGGAAGGCACCGGCGTCGTCGCCGCAATCACCGTTTCCGGTCTGAAGTCGGAAGAGGACCATGCGATGATCGTGACGGTCTTGGAAGCCTATCTCGGCACCGGCTGAAGAGAGCCTCGCTTAAGGGCGCGTTCCCGCATAGAGGCTGAGCCGCAGGAACAGATCGCTCTCGCGCTCAAGCACGAGGACGGCTGGCAGGGCATAGGGGCCCTCGTCGCCGTCCACCCCGCCGTCGGCGTCGCGGCGGTCCGAGCCGTTCAGCGTACATTCCACCGCAACGCGAAAGCCCGCGGCATCCGCCATCACCACATGATCCGACAGCGTGATGCCGTGGCGCAGAACATAGGCCGCCAGCGTGTCCCGAAAGGATGCGTGGCCGATCACCCGGATGCCATCCGGCAGATCGAGCACCGCCTCCTCCTCGAACATCGAGAGAAGCCGATCGAAGTCATGCCGATTGAGGGCATCGATGACGGCAAGTGTCTGTTCTTTCAGGGACATGGGCCTCTCCTTCTTCTCAAACAAGATAGGCCTGTCAGCGCGGGAAGCAAGATGCCGCCCCGGGCGGCCCGGCGTCACCGGATTGGGCGCAAGACACGGGCGGACGCGCGGATCACGGCTTCGGTGACCGGTGTCATCGCCCCGGCCACGGAGCGGCTGACGTGCCAGTAGAGCGGCACGTCAAGCGGCTTTCCCGGCACAACTTCACGTAAACGTCCGTCGGCAAGAGCGGCGCCGGCAAGCAGTTCGGGGTTCATGCCCCAGCCGAGGCCGGCAATGGCCGCATCGACAAACGCGTGGCTGGAGGGCAGCCAATGCGAGGGACCAGTTGTTGCGACACCCAGCGCCTCCTCCGCCCAGCGGACCTGGAGCCGGTCCTTGGAGTTGAAGGTGATGACGGGAGCCCGGCCGAGGCTGGCCGAGGTCACGCTGTCACCCTCGAACCATTGCGCCATGAACCGAGGGCTTGCGGTCGCCAGATAGCGCAGCGTTCCGAGCGGTCGGCAATCGCATCCCTGGACCGGTTTGGCCGAGCCGCTGATCGCAGCCCGCACCTCGCCGCGCTTCAACCAGTCGGCACTGTGATCCTGATCGTCGATGACGAGATCGAACAAGACGCCCTCGATATCCTGCATGGCTGCCACGAACCAGGTCGCAAGGCTATCGGCATTGACGGCAAGCCGCAGCGTTGGGAAGCCGGCGGCGTCGCCGCCTGTGCGAGTAGAAAGCCCGAGATCGCGGCCCACTCCATGTTCCAGGAGACGCACCTCTTCGGCATGGCGAAACAGGCGTTCGCCGGCCTCTGTCGCCCGGCATGGCTGCGAGCGAATGACGAGCGACGTGCCGACCTGCTCCTCGAGCTGCCGCAGACGCTGGGAAATTGCCGATTGGGTCACATGCAGCATCTGGGCGGCACGCTCGAAACTGCCCGCCCGAAGAACGGCAGACAGAGCGGCAAGCTGGGACGGATCAAACATCAGAAACGCTTATCCTGCATTAGACTTATTAGCTGTTCTAATTTGCCGGAGGCGACTAGTCAAAGCAGCATCGCCAACGGGAGTTCACCATGTTCACTGCCGCCACCGCCGGGTTCCTGCTCGGTCTCAGCCTCATTGTCGCGATCGGCGCGCAGAACGCATTCATCTTGCGTCAGGGTCTGCGGCGGGAGCATGTGCTGCCGCTCGTCCTCACCTGCGCAATCTCCGATGCGATCCTGATCGCGCTGGGTGTCGCGGGTTTTGCAACGGTTCTGTCGCGCCTCGACTGGCTGGAACCGGTAATGCGCTATGGCGGGGCCGCCTTCCTGATCGTCTATGCGCTGCGCAGCGCCCATTCCGCCTGGGCCGGGGGTGCGAGCCTCAGGGCGGGAGAAACACCTGCGATGAGCATGAAGGCAGCCTTTCTCACCTGCCTCGCCTTCACCTGGCTCAATCCGCATGTCTATCTCGATACGGTCGTGCTGCTGGGCTCGATCTCGACCCGCTACGCCGGACAGGAGACCGCCTTTGCGCTCGGCGCGATGACCGCGTCCTTCACCTTCTTCTTCAGCCTGGGTTATGGCGCGCGCCTGCTTGCCCCCTTGTTCGCCAGGCCCGTCGCCTGGCGTGTTCTCGACGGTTTGATCGCCTTTGTCATGGCAGCCATCGCGCTCAAGCTGATCCTGTAACCTTGTGCCCGCTTCGACTTGGGCGACGGCCCGCGATGGTATAGACCGGACGCGCAGTGTCATGAGGAGGGACCGATGTTTCTGACCAACCGCGATGTGATCGAGCTTCAGGCTTTTCGGCACGAGCTGCACCGCCATCCGGAAGTGTCAGGCGAAGAACGGGAGACCGCCCGCCGCGTGGTTGAAGCCTTGCAGCCACTCGCACCCTGCCGGATCGTCACGGATCTCGGCGGCCATGGCGTTGCGGCCGTCTTCGACAGCGGGCTGACCGGCCCCACGCTTCTCGTCCGCGCCGAGCTCGATGCCTTGCCGATCGAGGAGAAGTCGCAAGCCTCCCACCGTTCGACGATTGCCGGCAAAGGCCATCTCTGCGGCCACGACGGTCACTCGACCATCCTTCTGGCGCTGGCGCGGGGCCTGTCCCGGCAGGCCGTCGGCAAGGGACGCGTGGTACTGCTCTGGCAGCCGGCAGAAGAAGACGGATGCGGGGCCGCTGCCGTGCTCGCAGATCCGCGTTTTGAGGAAATCCGGCCTGATTTCGCCTATTCGCTTCACAACATGCCGGGCCTTGCCTTCGGCACCGTGGCGCTGAAGAGCGGTCCGGTGAACTGCGCCTCACGCGGCATGAAGATCAAGCTATCCGGCAAGACCGCTCACGCCTCCCAGCCGGAAACCGGCATCTCGCCGATGGCGGCCATGTCCCGTCTGATGCCGGAGCTCACAGCACTCTCGCATGGAGCACCGCCATCGACGGACTTCACGCTGGCAACAGTCACCCACGCATCACTTGGCGAACAGGCCTTCGGGATTGCGCCGGGCGATGCCGAGATCTGGGTCACACTGAGAACCCTGGTCGACGAACGAATGGCGAATCTCTGCGCCAAGGCCGAACATCTGGTCGCCGAGGCTTCACAGACCGCCGGGCTCCAGCACGGCATCAGCTATCACGACATCTTCTTCCACTGCGAGAATGCTCCGGAAGCCGTAGCGCATCTGGAAGCGGCACTGCAGGCGGAGGGGATCCGCTTCGATGAAGGCAACCTGCCGATGCGGGCGTCAGAAGATTTCGGCCGTCTGCGCGCCGTCTGCCCCTCGGCCATGTTCTTCCTCGGCGCCGGCGAGAACCACCCTGCCCTGCACAATCCCGACTATGACTATCCGGATGACCTGACCGCCATCGGCGCGCGCGTGTTCATGGCGGTCATCCGCAAGGCGCTCGGCTAAACGCTCCGGCCTCAGCTGTCCGGAAAGCCGCGCTCCGCCCATTCCGCGCGCGGAACAGCCTTGCCCACCGACAGCGAGAAGCGCACGACCTCGGTCGCATCGTCGTCAACCTCGCAGCGCACGGCAATGTTGATCCAGGACCCGTTGACATCGCGGAAGGCCGCGAGCGGCACGTCGACCACATTGCCCTCCCGCAGGCGCAGGATCGGCAGGAAATAGGGCACATAGGCCGGTGTGCCGTTGCGAAGCTGCTGGCTGAGTTCGGTCCCGCACAGCTGATCCCCGCGCTCCTGACGCGTCAGCCCGGCCATGGCCGTCATCGCCGCCCGATCCCCTGAAATCGCCGAGGAAAAAAGTTCGGTTACATCCCGCGGCTCAAGCTGCGCCTCGGAGATTGCCGCAACCACTGCAGGGTCGGTCGCTTCGTCCTGGGTGCTGGCCTCGGCCTCGCCTTCCCCTGTAACCGTCTCCGCCGCGGCCTCCGGCAGGGCCCCATCGAGTGGCGGAGCTTCCGGCAGCGTGAGCTCGGGCTGTGCCAGCGTCAGCGCGGCATCGGCAACTTCATCCGCCTCTTCCTGCGTCTGAGCCTCCTCGGCAGGCTCTGCCTCGGCTTCAGTCCCGCGAGAGAGTTCCGGTCCGCTGTCTGTCTCGCCAAAGCGCACCACCGGCCGCAGCACGGGAATGGGGGCAGATGCTGCGTCGGGCAAGTCCGGTTCCGGCTCGGGCACCGGTGGCTGCTCTATGGGTTCTGGCTGCACCTCAGGTTCGGCTTCCGCTTCCGGCTCCGGTGCCGGCGGCTCCGGCTCGGGCGGCAGCGGCTCGGCCTCAGCCGTCTCCTCGGGCGGAGGCTCCGTCGCCTCGGGCTCGGGCTCTGGCTCCGGCTCCGGTGCAGGCTCCGGCTCCGGTTCAGTCGGCGGCGCAACCAGCGTCACCTCGACCGCCTGTTCTTCAGGCGAAAGCTCGACAGGACTATCGAAACTCAACAGGAAAACGGCCACTGCAAGCCCGTGCAGCAGCAGAGAAAGGGTCAGCCCTCCCCCGAAGCGCCGCCAACCTGTCGTCTTGGTATCCGTCATGATCCGATCCATAGCGACGATTGCGGCAAAAAGAGAGGTTTAATCCAATCCCCGTGCAGAACTTAGCGACACGAGTTCTTTTCTCCGGCTGCAGATAGGATGATGATGAAGATAGTTCCAGTAATCCGTGTTTGGGAGCGGCCCGCATGACAACCGTAAGCATTGCGACCGCTAAAGAGTGTCTGAGCGATCTCATCGCAAAAGCCGAACAGGGCGAGACGATCGAGATCGAGCGTCATGGGAAGGCGGTTGCCCAACTCGTGCCTGCCGATCCGACTCGCGAAGCGATCGATTTCGTCTGGCTAGACAGTGTGATCAGGCAGATGCCGCAGACAGACGATAGCGGCATCCGCCGTCTGCGCGACGAAGACCGCTATTGATTGCCTATGTCGACACTTCTGTTTTAGTCGCGCTTCTAACGAACGAGCCAGCAGCGGACCGTGTATATGCGTGGCTACGGGATCAGGAATCGGGGTCACGCCATATAAGCGGTTGAGCCATGACTTAATTCTCGTAAGCCCTGTCTCTTAAACTGCGCACAGGGCAAATCGACATGATGCAGAAGGCACAAGCTCTCGCCGCCTTCAATCAACTCGTCACCCGTTCGCTGATCATCTTGCCAGTCTCCTCGTCCGACTATCATGCCGCCGCCCGGCTCTGCGATCGGACCGAATTGGGCCTGAGGGCCGGCGACAGTCTCCACATTGCCATCGCTGTCAGCAATGGTCTCACGGTGGCCACGCTCGACAAGGTCATGGCCACGGCCTGCAGCACGATTGCCCATCCGGTCATTGCGATCTGACACAAACAAAAAACCCGCCGGATCGCTCCGACGGGTCCTGATGTCAAACATCCATGTGCAGCTTAGCTGTCCAGGAAGCTCCGGAGCTTCCGCGAGCGGCTCGGATGCTTCAGCTTTCTGAGCGCCTTGGCTTCGATCTGACGGATACGTTCGCGGGTGACCGAGAACTGCTGGCCGACTTCTTCGAGCGTATGGTCGGTGTTCATGCCGATGCCGAAGCGCATGCGCAGGACGCGTTCTTCACGCGGCGTCAGCGAGGCGAGAACGCGGGTTGTTGTTTCGCGCAGGTTCGCCTGGATGGCGGCGTCGATCGGCAGAAGCGCGTTCTTGTCTTCGATGAAGTCGCCAAGGTGTAAATCCTCCTCGTCACCCACGGGGGTTTCGAGCGAGATCGGCTCCTTGGCAATCTTCAGAACCTTGCGGACCTTTTCGAGCGGCATTGCGAGCTTTTCGGCCAGTTCTTCCGGCGTCGGCTCGCGACCGATTTCGTGCAGCATCTGGCGCGATGTGCGAACGATCTTGTTGATCGTTTCGATCATATGCACCGGAATACGGATCGTGCGGGCCTGGTCGGCGATCGAGCGGGTGATCGCCTGACGAATCCACCAGGTCGCATAGGTCGAGAACTTGTAGCCGCGGCGATACTCGAACTTGTCGACCGCCTTCATCAGGCCGATATTGCCTTCCTGAATGAGGTCGAGGAACTGCAGGCCGCGGTTCGTGTACTTCTTGGCGATCGAAATGACGAGACGCAGGTTCGCCTCGACCATTTCCTTCTTGGCGATACGCGCTTCACGCTCGCCCTTCTGCACCATGGACACGATGCGACGGAACTCGGCGATCGAGATACCGGTTTCGGTGGCGAGGTTCTGGATTTCGCCACGGATATCGCGGATCGTCTGGTTTTCCTCGCGCGCGAAATCCTTCCAGCCACGCGCCGAAAGATTGGCGATCGACTTCATCCAGTTCGGGTCGAGTTCAGCACCCTGATACTGTTCGAGGAACGAATCACGCTTGACGCCGTAGCTTTCAGCGAGACGCAGCAGGCGGCCCTCGTTCTGCATCAGGCGCTTGGAGATGTCGTAGAGCTGCTCAACGAGGCTGTCGATGCGGTTCTGGTTGAGCGACAGCGACTTGACGGCCGTGACCAGCTGATCCTTCAGCTCCTTGTAGCGGCGCTCCTGGCCTGATGACAGCGTGCCGGCACAGGCAAGACGCGCCTCCACCTGCTGGTCCTGCAGCTTGCGCAGCTTCTTGTAGGTGTCGGCGATCAGGTCGAGGGTCTCCATGACCTGCGGACGCAGTTCCGATTCCATCGCGGCAAGCGACAGGTTCAATTCGTCCTCGTCCTCTTCCTCTTCTTCCGGCGGCATGCCTTCGCCACCGATGGCCGTGATGTCGTCGTCGTCACCGGAGGCGGCCTGCGGACGGCGCTTGGCGCGTTCCTTTTCCTTCTCTTCGGCGGCCTTGCGGTCGGCCTCGATCTTTTCCGGGCTCTGGAACTGCGGGGCCGCCTTGGCTTCCGGACCGGAATAGGTGGTTTCGAGATCGATGATCTCGCGCAGAAGCGTCGTGCCTTCGTTGAGTTCGTCGCGCCAGATGATCAGCGCCTGGAAGGTCAGCGGGCTCTCACAGAGGCCGGAGATCATCGTCTCGCGGCCAGCCTCGATGCGCTTGGCGATCGCGATTTCGCCTTCGCGCGACAGAAGCTCGACGGAGCCCATTTCGCGCAGATACATGCGCACCGGATCGTCGGTACGGTCGGTCGGCTCTTTCTTCTTGGCGGTCGCCACAGCAGTGCCAGCCGTCGGGGCCAGTTCGCCGCCTTCGCTCTCGCCTTCTTCCTCGGCGTCGTCTTCCCCACTCTGGGCTTCATCGACGTCTTCGTCTTCGATGACGTTGATGCCCATGTCGGAAAGCATGGCCATGGTGTCCTCGATCTGCTCGGAGGTCACTTCCTCCGACGGCAGAACCGAGTTCAACTCGTCCATGGTCACATAGCCGCGTTTTTTCGCGGCCTTGATCATCTTTTTGACCGCGTCATCGGAAAGATCGAGAAGCGGACCGTCCGGCGCGCCGTCGCGTTCGCTGTCGGCTTCTTCGTTTTCTTTGACTTTCGATGCCATTTATCTTGTCGCTTTCCCTGACGTCTGATCATGCGGCTTGCCGCCGGAGGAATGGGAGACGAACCACTCACCCGGGCGGATAGCTGTCACTGACCTAACGGAGTGTTGCTTAATTCCTGCTTAACTATGGGCATTGCGGTCGCAGCGCCGAAAACTCGTTTGTCTGCATGACCGGTCACCATACCAGAGATCCGTCCGAACCCACTTCACCCTTGTGTGCTTGGATTGGTGATTCCCACAATTTTTCCTGACGTCAAGCCTTTCCGGCGGCTCGACAGGGAAAATCAACAAAACAAGCCGTTCAACGGCGTCTTTATCACCGATCTTCGCAGATGTAGGACGTCACGCCCGAGAAACAAGAGGCAAAACCCGCAAGAGCCGAGTCATGTCGCGGTGAGAGACTCACTCTTGACACCCGTCAAGAACCAGACCCGCATCAACCCCTTGCCCTTGACATCGACCTCACCACGCAGCTCGAAATCGAAACGGCTCTCCAGGCGCTGCTTCAGGCAGTCGGCAACCTGGATACGACCGGCAACGCCATGGGATTCCATATGCGCCGCCGTATTCACCGTATCGCCCCAGACATCGTAGAGAAGCTTGTTAGTCCCGATCACGCCGGCCACCACCGGCCCCGCATCAAGGCCGATGCGAACCTCCACCACCTCTCCCACCTGCTCCGAAATCTTGCGGCAGCAGGCGATGATATCGAGCGCCATCAGGGCGACGGCTGTCTCGTGATCCGGCTTCGGTTCGGGAAGACCGCCGGCCACCATGTAGGCATCGCCAATCGTCTTGATTTTCTCCAGGCCATGCGCGTTGGCAATCGCATCGAATTGCGAGAAGACACGCCCGAGGAAGGCAATGACCTGTTGCGGCTGCCAGCGTGCCGCCCGTGGTGTGAAGTCGACGATATCGGCAAACAGGATGGTGGCGGACGGGATCTGGTCGGCCACAACCTGCGTCCGATGATCGCGAAGCCGACTTGCCACTGCCTGCGGCAGAATATTCTGCAGCAGCCTCTCCGAGAATTCGTGTTCTGATTCCAGCGCCATCTCCGCCTGGGCGGCTTCCTTGAAGGCAAAGAAGGAGGTGGTAAAGATCAGCAGGAAGGCAAAGGGGACCGTCAGGTAGTAGAGCGTATTCAGAAAAATCGGCTCGACCCGGATGAAGTCGAGCGGCGCTACGAAGAGGATTTCGGTCGCAAGGAAGGCAGCCAGTCCGACAATGGTGACAAAGGCGGAAAGCAATAGCCGCTCTGCCCCGAAAACGAGCATGGAAGCCGCCGCGCCGGGCAGAAAATAGAAATGCAGCCCCGAGTCCCGGCCGAAGAACATGCAGTAGCCGATCCCGAAGATCAGCCAGATCGTGCACAGGTAAAGCGCCCCAGAAATCGGTCCGTAGCGGTGAAAATAGGGGGTCAGCGCGTAGAAGATCACCTGCGGAGAAAAGGCGATGATCGCCGGCAGAAGGCCATACCAGTCATAGGCCACGTAGAGCAGCACGTAGGGAATGGTCATCAAGCTGACCATCGCTGCGATGATGTTGGTGACGGCGAGCCTGCGACGAATACGCGGCGGATAACCGGCGGTTCCGATCCTTGCCACCCACCAGACGGCATTCGGCAGGCGCCAGAACGAGCGGAGCTTGCGCCCGTTGCGGGCTATGAAATCGAACTCGTGCTGCGCCACTCTTGTTTCCGGTAACAATGGAACAGGACCTGAATCCCCCATTTGCCGCCGCCGTGCAACAGGTTTATGCAAACGATTACATCAGCCGTGTCCGGTCGCCGGCCCCTTGACGCGTCCAGACATCACGCCAAAGCCATCGATGATCGCTTCCTGGTTTTCCATGCGCGTCACCTCGAGCTGCACCTCATGCAAGGCGCTGATCACCTGCTCGATGCGCGCGCCATCGTCAGTTTCGGTCGCTTCCGCAATCTCCCGCTCCAACTCCATGCGCTGACGTTTCAAGGCCCTTGCCCGCTTGTAAAGCGCGAGCGCCTGGCGATAGCCCTCACGGGCATCCTCGGACGCAGCAATTTCCGTGGCGATCCAGAGCCGCGCATTGCGGATCTGCTGGTCGAGACTACGCAGCAGCGTGCCGTGACCATGGGCCTCAAGCTTCTGGATCAGGATTTCGCGGCTGAGCAACGGACCGGCTTCCGCGACGGCCGTCAGCAGCGACGACCACAGTTTCTGCAATCCCGCATGCTCGTAATCGATCGCGGCGACCTCATCATACTCGCCCTCGAGAAGCTGGGGATGATTGACGATGGTCAGCGCCAGCACGCTTTCCCTGAGCGTCGGCTGATCCAGCGCACCGCGCACGAGGCCGGATCGCGCCAAACGGTCCGAAATCGTGCCACGGCTTGAGGCAACGGGACCGGGAGGACGCCCGCCGCCATTTCGGGCACCCTGCCCCTGCCCGCGGCTGCCGCCCTGGAAATTGCCACGCTCTCCGCGGCCGGGCTGACTGCCCTGGAAGAAGCCGTAGAGGCGGTCACGCACATCCTGCTGATAGTGGCGACGGACGTTTTCGTCGGCAATGACGTTGACGATCTGCTTGAGCTTCGCTTCAAGTTCGGCGCGCTTTTCCGGTGTATCGAAGCCACCGGCCTGCGTTTCGCGTATCCAGACCATTTCGGCGAGCGGCCGCGCCTCCGTCAGCACACGGTCGAACGGCTGGCGCCCGTCGCGCTTGACGAGATCATCCGGATCCTTGCCGTCGGGAAGCATTGCAA
This sequence comes from Rhizobium sp. R86522, assembly GCF_042466255.1. NCBI lineage: Bacteria > Pseudomonadati > Pseudomonadota > Alphaproteobacteria > Hyphomicrobiales > Rhizobiaceae > Rhizobium > Rhizobium sp. R86522. Next base: position 1,036,571 of record NZ_JAXHBX010000001.1, on the reverse strand, counting down.
ACCGGAGCGACTGGCCCGGCTTGATGTGTGGCAAAGCCAGATCGACGGCGCGAAACGCTGCCCGCTGGCCCGCGCCGTCACCATCGAAGCAGAGGACCGGCACCGGGGTCGTCTTCCACATCAGCTGCAACTGGTTTTCGGTCAGCGCCGTGCCGAGCGGCGCGACAGCATTTTCGATCCCGGCCTGATACAGGGCGATCACGTCCATGTAGCCTTCGACAGCAATCAGGGTATCGGCGCCATCCGCTCCCTGCATCGCCCGCCGAGCGCGGGAGAAATTGTAGAGAACATTGCCCTTGTGAAAGAGCTCGGTCTCATTGGAATTGAGATATTTCGCCATAGCATCCGCCGCCATGGCGCGACCGCCAAAGGCGATGACCTTGTCACGCGACGACAGGATCGGGAACATGATACGATCGCGGAAGCGATCATAGGAGACCGGGATATCAGGGCCATGCACGACGAGCCCGCAGGCTTCGATCTGCTCCTTCGGCACCCCCTTGGCGGCCAGATACTCCTTCAGCGCATTGCGGCTTTCCGGCGCGTAGCCGAGCCTGAACGTCTCGATGGTCCGCCCCGAGAGACCACGCTCTCGTAAGTAAGCCCTCGCTCGCGCGCCACTCGCCGTCTGCAACTGGTCCTGGAAGAACTGCGTCGCCATCTCCATGACGTCCTGCAGCGTCGTGCGTTCCCGCTCTCGCCGCTCCGCTTGCGGATCTGGCTGCGGCATCGCAATCCCGGCCATATCGGCCACCTGCTGCACCGCCTCAACGAAGCTCAGTCCTTCAAGATCTGTCAGGAAACGGAAGTGATCGCCGGACACGCCGCAGCCGAAGCAATGATAGCGGCCCTTGCGATCTTCGCAGTGAAAGCTTGGGCTCTTCTCGCCATGGAAGGGGCAGCACGCCCAGTAGTCCTGCCGCGACACATTGGTCTTCTTGCGATCCCAGGTCACGCGGCGGCCCACCACGGCCGAAATCGGCACGCGGTCACGGATCTCGTCGAGGAAGTCGCTGGAAAAACGCATCGGTGTCCTTGGGAAGCTGATCCTCCATATAGGCACCCACTGGCCAGAGCGCCAAGGCTTTCGCGCGGAGTGCCCGTTATTCACAGAGGTTGAACATCATGACGTTTGTATATACACTTGTAGCCGACGGATACGAGAGCCGCTGCCATGCGAAGCCTGGACGACATTCCGCAGGAAGAATGGGCCTTCGAGTGGGACGAGGTTAAACGGATCAGCAATCGCCACAAGCATGGAATCGACTTCGATGACGTTGTCTTGGCACTGGCCGAACCTCGCCTTGAAACACAGACCCTGACCAACGGTGAATTGCGGATTCTTGCGACTTGCCCGGAAAGCGGCCGATTGATTACCGCCGTCTACACCATGAGAGGAAACGTCTGTCGGATCATATCCGCCCGCGTTGCGAGAAGAAATGAGCGAAGAGAATATCACGCGCACTACCATCTCTGAGATTCTGGAAAAACGGGCGCGGGGTGAAAAAAGCCAGACCGACTGGGCCCGCGTCGATGCCATGACCGATGAGGATATCGAGCGCGCCATGCGCGATGATCCGGACTGGAAGGATCACATGGACATCGACTGGTCCAAGGCCAGGATGGTGATCCCGGACAAGAAGAAGCCGATCTCGATCCGCCTCGATCCCGACATCATCGATTTCTTCCAGGCGACCGGAAAGGGCTACCAGACCCGCATCAACGCGGTCCTGCGCCACTTCGTCGACGAGCAGAAGCGCTCGAAACCCTGAAATGCAAGACGCCGCCCGGAGGCGGCGTCGAACATCCGTGAATGAGGCCAGGCAGTTACTTCAGGAGGTCCTTGACCACGCCCGAGGCCTTGCCGAAATCCATCTGGCCGGCATAACGTTCCTTAAGCGCATTGATGCACTTGCCCATGTCGCGCAGGCCTTGCGCCCCGGTTTCGTTGATCACCGCAGCGCAGAGTTCACGCACTTTCTCTTCCGAGAGCTGCTCGGGCATGAAGGACTTGATGATGACGATTTCCTCGCGCTCCTGGGCAGCGAGTTCCGGGCGGTCGTTGTCGGCATAGATCTTGGCGGATTCGTCACGCTGCTTGATCATCTTCATCAGGATCTGCATGATCTCGTCGTCGCTGACCGGATCCTTGCCGGCACCGCGATGCGCAATGTCCCGGTCCTTGATCGCGGTCTGGATCAGACGCACGGTCGACGTCCGACGGACATCCTTGGCCTTCAGGGCTTCTTTCAGCGAGTTGGCGAGCGTGTCGCGTATCATTTTCTTCTCCGGGGAAAGGCCGCCTCACCCGCAGTGATTGTGGCTTTTCCGTGTTTGTTGAGTGGTTCTCATAGCCAGACATTTGCTGCGGCGCAAACGAATTGAGCAAACCCTTGAAACGGCTTGGGAGAAATCCGTCCCGGAAACAACTCCGGAATTGACCTCTCCCTGCGATGCGTCTATTGCTCGGCACCTGCACGCAAATTGTCATCAGGGCCGAAAACGCGCGACTTCGCGCGCCCTCGATCTACAACATAAATGGTCCTGCGAAACCGCTCCGACAAGGGGCCGGTACGCGGGCGAACAAGGAACAACCATGACCGCGACAGCCCCCTGGACGACCCGCAAGCCGACCGCCCTCCTCGTTCTCGCCGACGGCACCGTCATCGAAGGCCACGGAATCGGCGCGACCGGCAAGGTCCAGGCCGAGGTCTGCTTCAACACGGCACTCACCGGATACGAGGAAATCCTCACCGATCCCTCCTATCTCGGCCAGATCGTCACCTTTACCTTCCCGCATATCGGCAATGTCGGCACCAATGACGAAGACATCGAAGACCTGACGCCGGCAGCCCGCCACGGCGCGGTCGGCACGATCTTCAAGGCCGATATCACGGAGCCTTCAAATTATCGTGCCGCAAGCCATCTCGACGCCTGGCTGAAGGCCCGCGGCATCATCGGCCTCTCGGGCATCGACACCCGCGCCCTCACCGCCTGGATCCGTGAGAATGGCGCCCCGAATGCCGTCATCGCCCATGACCCGAACGGCGTCTTCGACATCGAGGCGCTGAAGGCCGAAGCCAAGGCCTGGAGCGGTCTCGAAGGCCTCGATCTCGCCAAGGTTGCGACCTCCGGCCAGTCCTCCGTCTGGAACGAGAAAGTCTGGTCCTGGACCGAAGGCCACACAACTCTCGATGCGGACGACGCCAAGTACCACATCGTCTGCGTCGACTTCGGCGTGAAGCGCAACATCCTGCGTCTCTTCGCCGGCCTCGACTGCAAGGTCACGGTCGTGCCCGCCACCACCTCGGCCGAAGACATCATGGCGCTGAACCCGGATGGCGTCTTCCTGTCGAATGGTCCGGGAGATCCGGCAGCAACCGGCGAATATGCCGTGCCTGTCATCCAGAAACTCATCAAGACCGACAAGCCGGTCTTCGGCATCTGCCTCGGCCACCAGATGCTGGGTCTGGCACTCGGCGGCCAGACCGAGAAGATGCACCAGGGCCATCACGGCGCAAACCATCCGGTGAAGGACTTCACCACCGGCAAGGTCGAAATCGTCTCGATGAACCACGGCTTCGCGGTCGACTCGAAGTCGCTGCCGGAAAGCGTTGAAGAAACTCACGTTTCGCTGTTTGACGGCACCAATTGCGGCCTGCGCCTCAAGGGCAAGCCGGTCTTCTCCGTGCAGCACCACCCGGAAGCCTCACCCGGCCCGCAGGACAGCCACTACCTTTTCCGCCGCTTCATCAACATGGTGCGCGAAACGAAGGGCGAACCGGCACTCGCCGAACGCTGAGACGCTTCAATCAGACTGGATATTGGCGGCCCGGGTTCATGCCCGGGCCGTTTGCATTTCATGCCGGACCTTCAGGTAGAAACGAAGGCTCAGCATGACGGCAGCGCTCGCAAGCCCAAGGCAGAAGCCGTACCAGATGCCGATACCACCAATCCCGAGCGGGAAGGCCATGAGCCAGGCGAGGAAGAAGCCGATCGGCCAGTAGGAAACGAGCGCCAGGATCATCGGTACGCGCGCATCTTTCAGCCCGCGCAAGAGCCCAGCCGCAATTGCCTGCAACCCGTCGACCAGCTGGAAAAGCCCCGCGACCATGACGAGCGGCCCCGCATAGGCCAGCACCTCGGCGGCGGCCGGGGCATTCTCGTTGATAAACGCGGCAGACAGTTGATTTGGCACGAGCAGGAACAGGATTGCGCCCGAAAGGGACATCAGACCGGCAATGCCAAGCACCGTGATCGATGCCCGCACCAGCTCCGGATAATTGCCCCGTCCATGCGCAAGGCCGATCCGAACGGTTGCGGCTTGCGCCAATCCAAGCGGCAGCATGAAGGCGATCGAGGCGAGCTGCAGTGCGATGCCATGGGCGGCCAGTTCGATCGTGCCGATCCGCCCCATCAAAAGCGAGGCAGCGCTGAACAGGCTGACTTCCGCAAGCACTGTGACGCTGATCGGCATCCCGAGATGCAGCACTTCGCGAAACGCCTGCCAGTCCGGCCGCCAGAAGCGCACGAAGAGCTCGTAACGCCGCGTCTCGTCCCGGGTCTGGATGTAGATCACCATGGCGACGAAGCTCACCCACTGCACGATGACCGCAACGATCGCCGCCCCGGTCATGCCGAGCGCCGGCAGCCCGAAGTGCCCGAGCACCAGCGCATAGGCGAGGATCGCATTGAGGACCAGGATGCCGAGCGTCACCCACAGCACGATCCGGGCCCGGCCCGTCGCACTGACCAGCGCACGCAAGACGGCAAAGAGCAGGGCCGGAAGCAGGCCGAGCTGGATGATGAAGACATAGTTTGCAGCAAGGCTTGCCACCTCGGGCTTTTGCCCCAAAGCGAGCAGGATCGCCTCCGCATTGAAGAACAGCGGCATCGTCAGGATCACGTAGAGGATAGAGACCCACATGCCCATGCGGATCGAGCGACGGACAGAGACGACGTCACCGCGTCCATAGGCCTGAGCGACCATGGGCATGACAGCCATGGAGAAACCGGATCCGAAGATGAAGATCGTGAAGAAGAACTGCCCGGCCAGCACCATGGCTGCAAGCGGTACCGCTCCAAGCTGACCGACGATGACCACATCCGTGGTGTGAATGCCAAGTTGCGCCAGCTGCGCGCCGATCAGGGGAATACCGAGCGACAGTGTCGCCCGGATATGCGACATCCAGGAGCCGGCGCCGACAGGCGCATGGCTTGAGGTTTCGATCGTGACAGCATCGGTGTGCATGGCTTTATTCCAACGAAAAAAGCCGCTTCCAGAGCGTACTGGTGAGCGGCATGTCACATCGGGATAAGCGGCAACCTGCAATCCAGCAAGGTGAAATCGACAACCTGCAAAATTATTGCGCGATACATCAGCAAGATTGATGAAAATCAGGGCTTAAACATCAGATCCGAACCGAAATCCTCTCGAAAAACAGGGGAACCTGCCTGTTGCCGCGCAAAACGGCCTTTCTTACGGCCGCAAACCGCCCATAGGGTCAACTCTCTATTTCTCGATCACCAGGACGGATGAAGCATGTGGGAACTGATCTGGCGCGGCTCCATCATCGGGATCGGCGCAACACTTGCCATGGACCTCTGGGCCATGTTTCTGACGCTCGCCTTCCGCCAGCCGAAGGCCAACTGGGCTCCCGTCGGACGTTGGTTCTATCACCTTAAATTCGGCACGGTGTTTCATCAAACGATCGCAGATGCTGCACCCTACCGCCACGAACAGGCACTTGGCTGGATCGCGCATTATGCCGTCGGCATTGCCTACGGGATCATCCTCGTCCTCGCGCTCGGCTCAAGCTGGCTTGCCGGACCAACCCTGCTGCCGGCCTGGATCTGGGCGATTGCCACTGTTGCGGCCGGCTGGTTCCTGCTGCAGCCGGGCCTTGGGCTCGGCTGGGCCGCCTCGAAGACGCCGAACCCGAACAAGGTCCGCGCCCTCAATCTCTTGGCCCATACCGCCTTCGGTCTCGGCCTGTGGCTGACCGCACTGCTGATCCGCTGAAAGAACCGGCGCGTCAGATCGCGCCGGAGAAGGTGTCGCAGGCACCGACATTGCCGCTGTCATAGCCACGCTTGAACCACTTCATCCGCTGCGCAGACGTGCCGTGATTGAAGGCGTCGGGCACGACATAGCCCTGGCTGCGCTTCTGCAGTGTATCGTCGCCGATCTGCTGTGCGGCATTCAGCGCCTCCTCGAGATCGCCGTCCGAAAGGATGCCCTCCTTGTCGGCGGATTTGGCCCAGATCCCGGCATAGCAATCGGCCTGCAGCTCGACCCGCACCGACATCTGGTTTGCCTCGCGCTGCCCCATCGAGCGGCGCTGGCGGTTGAACTCCGGCAGAACACCGGTGAGGTTCTGCACATGATGCCCGACCTCATGCGCGATCACATAAGCCTGGGCGAAGTCGCCGGCCGCATCGAACTGCTGCTCAAGCTGGTCGAAGAACTCCGTGTCGAGATAGACCTTGCTATCGGCAGGGCAATAAAACGGACCGGTGGCTGAGGACGCCTGGCCGCAGGGTGATGACGTCGAGCCAGCAAAGAGCACAAGGGTCGGCTCCCGATAGCGTTCGCCGGAGGCCGTAAAGATTGCATTCCAGGTGGTCTCGGTCTCCGCCAGAACCGTCCGCACGAAGGCCGTGGTGTCATCACTGGACTGCCCCTGAGGACCCTGGCCGATCGATTGCTCGTAACCCGATCCGGCGCCCCCGACATTGCCCTCACCAAGAACCTGCAGCATGTCGATGCCCATGGCCTTCAACACGAAGTAGATGACAACAAGGAAAATGATGGTGCCGAAGCTCAAGCCACCGCCGCGCCGCCCGCCCATCGGGAGTTGAATGCCGGAGCGCCCGAACGGGTTGCGGCCAAGGCCACCGGAGGACTGCCCACGCCGGTCCTCGACATTGTTCGACTGTCGCCGGCCTCGCCATTCCATGATGTTGTCCCTCCACGCATCTGCCCCTGACAATGAGAAGATAGCCGAACTGTTCCACGACACCAGCGGCAAGTCGCGTGTTTCAGGTTCCCGGCCTGAAATGCCGGGGGGACTTGCGCAACCACCACTGAAGCGCCGCCACGAGGAAGAGTAGCAAACCGATCGCAAACAGATGCCCCTGCCCTTGTCCTTCGCCGAACAACAACTTGTGCATCAGCCGTCCGGGAAGCAGAGTGAAGGCCCCGGCTGTCAGCAGTGCAAAACTGTAGAGGTTGCCCACATGCCGGCGGTGTTCGGCGATGCGCCCCGCACGTGCTGCCGCCACCGCCTGCCAGCTGCCGATCAGTGTGAAGACAGACAAGATGTGGATGGGACTGAAGCCAAAATAGAGCCGCAGTGACTGAATGAAGAAGCTGGAGAGTGCAGTGATCACCATCATCCCGATCCAGATCCGGCCGAGAAGCCGGTGCGGGCCAGTTCCCTTGCGGCCGACCAGCAGGGTAGCGCCCAGGAGAAGGGCAAAGACGGCTGAGGCGACATGGATCGGGATAGCGAGGGAAGACTGCGTCAGCAGAGAAATCGACATGGGGCTTGCCTTGGAGAAGATCGCGGTTTCAATGGTTCGTGTCCCGCTGTTCGTTCGCAAGGCGCCGCGAGACAAATGCTTTGCCGTCGATGTCGAGAGAAATTCGTGAACAGCACCACCCTGCAGTCTGCGCTTCGTGAATGGACCATGCTCATCAGCGCGCCGCGCCTCTGGGCAACATTCGCCATCGTGGTTTCGGTCTTCGTGGCGATCGGCCCATCGGGCACGATGGAGGACATGGGCGTCCTCGAACGCGCCGCCTTCTGGACGCTGTTGCATGGAGCCGCATGGACGATCGCGATTGTGGTCATCACGCTGGCGGAGATTTCGTTTGCCGGACGACTGCACAGCACCCCCCAGCTGCTCGCCATCAATGCCCTGATCGCCGCACCCTTCGTCGCTGCTGCGGTGGAGCTGATCCGTTGGTCATGGCTAGGCTCTGCGCCAAGCCTTCCAGCCTATGGCCACCAGCTCGTCGTCTGCCTTCCACTCTCGGTGCTCTTCAGTCTCCTCACGCATCTGACGCTGTCGGCCACCACTCCCGAACCAAAATCAGGTAGCGACGCAACGGCTGCGCTCAAACCGCCGAATGACGCGGCCGAGCCAGCGCCGCTGACTGCTCGCCTCAAGCCGGAAATGCGCGGTCCGCTTCTGCATTTGACCGTGGAGGATCACTACACCGTCGTCACGACAACCCGTGGCCGGCAGCTTCTTCTCTTGCGCTTTTCCGATGCCTTGCGCGAAATCGGCACGACCGATGGCGTTCAAACCCATCGATCCCATTGGGTCGCGGCGAACCATGTCATCGGCCTGAAAAGAGACGGCAGCCGTCTTTTCCTGCGGTTGACCTCTGGCGCCACGGTGCCTGTCAGCCGCAGCTTCGCCGAAAGGGTACGCAAGCGTTTCGGCGGAACCTGAGCCGTTTCAGCTCTTGGCGTAACCGTAGTCCCCACCCCGCGACAGCGCGCGTTGATAGGCAGGTCGCGCGCGGATCCGCTCGATCCAGCCTTTCAGCACGCTCACATCCTTGCCCCCGGCGATTCGGGTCAGACCGGCCTCGACCGGAAAGCTCATGGCGATATCAGCGGCCGAAAATTCCCGACCCGCGAACCAGCCGTCCTTGCCGACTTCGTTGATCCAGAGGTCTAGATGGTCGGAGAGCTGCGGGTCGAGCAGTTTGCGCGACACGCCCTGGCTGATCATTTTGGCCACAGGCCGGATGAAGAAGGGCACCTGCCCCGGAATGCGCGCAAAGATCAGCTTCATCACCAGAAGCGGCATGGCCGATCCTTCGGCATAATGCATCCAGTATCGATAGCGCAGCCGCTCCTCGGTGCCGGCGGCAGGCCGCAACCCCTCCCCGCCATAGGTCTCGATCAGATATTCCATGATCGCACCGCTTTCCGCGACAACGCGCCCCCCATCCTCGATGACCGGCGACTTGCCGAGCGGATGCACCGCCTTCAGCTCCTTCGGCGCGAGGTATTCCTTCGTCCGATGATAGACCTTGACCTGATAGTCGAGGCCAAGCTCCTCGAGCAGCCAGAGAATGCGGTGGGCGCGCGAGTTGTCGAGATAGTGGACGGTGATCATCAGAGACGGCCCTTTGATTGTCGTTGCTTGAACTGTCTAGCGACCAGCCCGACCGCCGTCGAGGCTGACAGCTCAACTTTGTCGGTGATGGGAAGACAGATCGCACGCGCTGACGGCTTGGCAGCCCTGATCCTGCATGCAAATCTGCAAAGGCAGACAATGCTTTGGGAGGAGTGACTGATGAAGGCGATGCGACTGGAGGCGACGGGCCAGCTTTTCACACGGGAGGTGGAAAAGCCAAAGGCCGGACCGGACGATATCTTGGTGCGCGTCGAAGCCTGCGGCGTCTGCGGCACCGACCGGCATCTCTACCACGGTGAATTCCCCTGCACGCCACCGGTCACCCTCGGCCACGAATTCAGCGGCATTGTCGAAGAGATCGGCAGCGCCGTCACCGGCTTCAAACTCGGTGATCGCATCACGGGGGACCCGAACATCGCCTGCGGTCGCTGCAGCCACTGCGTCAACGGCCGGGTAAATCTCTGCCGGAACCTCAGAGCCATCGGCATTCACCGCGACGGCGGTTTCGCCGACTATGTGGTCGTTCCACACCGTCAGGCCTTTCTCCTGCCGCCAGACCTCGACCCGATGCACGGCGCCTTTTGTGAACCGCTTGCATGCTGCCTGCACGGCATCGATCTCGCCGAGATCAAGGCCGGCTCTTCTGTTGTCGTGCTCGGCGGTGGCGTCATCGGCCTCCTCACGGTACAGCTCGCCCGCTTGGCAGGCGCAGCCACGGTCATCCTCGTGACCCGTCAGGCCGCCCGCCGCAAGCTCGCCGAAGAGCTCGGCGCAACCGCCAGCGTCGACCCTGCCGCAGGCGATGTCGTCATGCAGATCTCCGGCGAGACCGGTCTCGTTCCCGGCGGCGTGGACGTTGTCCTCGAATGCGCAGGCGTCGGCGAAACGGTCATTCAGGCGACGAAGCTCGTCCGTCCGGGGGGCACCGCCGTCATCCTCGGTGTGATGGCGCAAGGGGAAAAAGTGGCGATCGAGCCCTTCGACCTGCTCTTCCGCGAGGTCAAGCTGGTCACCTCCTTCTTGAACCCCTTCACCCACCGCCGCGCAGCCGACCTGATCGCCTCGGGCAAAATCGAGGTCGAGAAGCTGATCTCGCGCAAGGTCTCGCTCGACGATGCGCCCGATGTGGTCAGCAATCCGCCGCAACCGGGCGAGGTCAAGGTGCTCGTCGTGCCCGGCCTGTAAGCGGGGCGGTCAGAGCGGCGGGCGTCTGTCCTTCCAGGGTGCCGCCTGCTCGAGCTGGCCGGCAAGCGCAAACAGCGTGCCTTCGTCGGCGAAACGACCGACGAACTGCATCCCGATCGGCAAGCCCTCGGGCGACCAGCCTGTTGGAACCGACATGGCCGGCTGGCCGGTGACGTTGAAGACAGGTGTCCAGGGAATAAACTCGAAGGTCTGGGCAGCCAGCTGCTCGGCAATCCCGAGCTTCTTCAACAGCCTGCCGCCGCCGACATATCCGAGTACCGTCAAGAGCTTCTTCTCGATGGCGCTCGGCTGCAGGGCGCCGATCTTGACCGGCAAGGTCGAAAGCACCGGCGTCATCAGCACATCGAAATCCTCGAAGAAACCGAGGATGGAGCGGGCCGACAGCGTGAGATAGCGATGCGCGGTGATCAGGTCGGACGCGGTGAAACCCTCGCCCAGGAGCCCCGTGCCAAAGGAGGATGCATCGTAGTCGCCGGGACGGATCTTTACCCCGAAGGTCTTCGCCGTGAACTCGATGTCGGCGCGCAGCTCCCCGGCAAGAGCCGTCAGGAAGGCCATGGAAAAGGCGTCGCGCTCCACAGGAGGCGCCGCCTCGATCACCTCGTGACCGAGATCAGCCAGAAGCTTCACCGTATCATTGAAGGCAGCCACCACCTCCGGCGCCACGGCCTTGCCGAGCATCGACTGGCGCGACACCGCGATCTTCAGCTTTCCGGGCGCGCGCTGGCAGGCGTCAAGGAATGTGCCTTCCTGCGGCGGCAGCGGATGAGGCGAACCGCGATCCGCTCCATGCGTCGCGTCAAGGACAGCGGCGCTGTCGCGCACCGAGCGCGTCAGCACATGCTCGATGGCAAAACCGGACCAGGCCTCGCCGATGAAGGGTCCGGCCGGTGTTCGTCCGCGCGTCGGCTTCATGCCGAAGACGCCACAGGCAGACGCCGGGATGCGGATAGACCCGCCCCCGTCGCCACCCGACGCAATCGGCACCATGCCGGAGGCTACCGCCGCACCCGATCCGCCCGATGAGCCGCCTGGGGTGCGCGTGAGATCCCAGGGATTGCGTGTCGGGCCATTGGCGCCTGGTTCGGTATAGGGTGTCAGGCCAAACTCAGGCGTGTTGGTGCGCCCGGCGATGACGAGGCCGGCCGTCTCCCATCGGCTCACCAATTCGCTATTGCCCTCTGCGACCCGCGTTGCCCAGAGCCGATTGCCATTGCCCGTCGGCACACCGTCAATCTGCGCCAGGAGGTCCTTCACCAGAAACGGAACACCGGAAAACGGGCCGTCCGGCAATCCCTTCGCGACCCGCTGCCGCGCCCGATCGAAAAGCGGTCGGACAACCGCATTCAGCTCCGGATTGACCGTCTCGATCCGCGTTACCGCCGCCTCAAGCACCTCGCCAGCCGAAACCTCTTTGCGCTTGATCAGGTCGGCCAGCGCCAATCCGTCGAAGTCAGCATACTCCCTGAACACTTTCACTCCCCCACTGCCGACTCGTTTGATGGCCCTCACCTTCCGGTCAAACCACACGCCGATCAAGCAAGATCGGATCTAGCGGCCCACCCGAATATAAACACCTACTTAACCATGCAGGGGTAATCTCACCCTGAAAGGCCGGAACAACACCGGCGCGGTGGACGCTGTTTGCCGCAACGAAGTCATAGGCTCATGAGGGAACGGCCCATGTTATTCAAATCTGCAACCAGCAGGAACATCTTCTCGACGGTGGCACTCGGCGTCGTGACGACCATCGGCGTTGCCGCGACAGTGGTGGGCGTCAGCTATGGTACGATCCGTGGCGCCGGTATCGACAAGATGCAGACAGCTGCGTCAGAGGCCGCAGCAGAGGTGAACAAGACGCTCAGCGTCGCACACCAGATGGTCGTTGGCATGGAAGCCTCGATTGCCGCCCTGCGTGCCAAGGGACTGGCCGACCGCGACACAGCCATGGCCGTCATGACGACCACCTTGGAAGGCTTCCCCGGCGCCATCGGCGTTTCGAGCGGCTGGGAACCGAACGCCTTCGACGGGAAGGATGCAGACTTCGTCGGCAAAGCGGCCCACGATCAGACCGGCCGCTTCATGCCCTACATCTACAGGTCGGGTGGAACGATCAAGAGCGACGTGCTCGTCGATTATGACAAGCCAGGCGCCGGCGACTACTACATCCTGCCCGTTACGACAGGAAAAACGGTTCTGCTCGAACCCTACGTCTACCCGGTCGACGGCAAGGACGTCCTGATGACCACGATCTCGATCCCGGTGATGGAGAACGGCAAGGCACTCGGCTATGTCGGCGCCGATATCGACCTCGACAAGACGGCTGCCGATCTCGGGGCAAAGCGCCCTCTTGGCGACGGCTACATCGCCCTCTTGTCGTCCGCCAACGCCTTTGTAAGCCATCCGGACAAGGCGGCCATGGGCAAGGCGCTGAAGGACAGCGGTCTGAACGCAACCGCATGGGAGAGCCTGCTGAAGTCACCGGGTTCGGTCGGCACCATGATCGACAAGGACGGCATCGAGCGCATGGCCATTGCAGTCCCGATTGAACCCTTCCCCGGCGCCATCTGGAACGTCGTGGTCGCCGTCCCGAGCGCAACCGTGCTCGGTGTCCTGACGGAGACCCTCTGGACCTCCGCTCTCATCATAGCCGGCGCAACCACCATCCTCATTGTTGTCGGCTGGCTGCTCGCCCGCCGCTTCATCGGTCGCATCAATCGCGTCATCGGCCAGACCACCGACATTGCTGCCGGCCGCCTCGACGTCGAACTGACCGACAAGGACCGTCAGGACGAGTTGGGGGATCTCTCCCGCTCGCTCGCCGTCCTCCTGGAGAGCAATCGCAAGAAGGTCGCGCTCGAGAAGGAGGCGGAAGCCCGCTACGAGCTCGAAGAAGTCGAACGCGTCGAACGCTCCAAGGGGCACAAGGCCCGCGAAGAGGAAATCCGCTTCGTCGTCGACGAACTGCGCGCCGGGCTCGCTCGCCTGTCGGATGGCGACATGACGGTTCGGCTCGACAAGGCCTTCTCGCCGGCGCTCGACGAAATCAGGGGCAACTTCAACGATTCGATCGAGAAGCTGCGCGCCGCGATGATCTCGTTCCGCGACAACGCGACCACCATCGAGAACGGCTCGAACGAAATCCGCTCGGCAGCCGACGATCTGGCGCGCCGCACCGAACAGCAGGCGGCTTCCGTCGAGGAGACGTCCGCGGCCCTTTCGCAGATCACCCGCTCCGTCAAGGAATCGACCCAGCGCGCCGAAGAAGCCGGCCAGCAGGTCAGCCGCACCAAGGAAAGCGCCGAACGCTCCGGTGAGGTCGTGCGCTCCGCGGTCGATGCGATGAGCGCCATCGAACAGTCGTCACAGTCGATCTCCAACATTATCGGCGTGATCGACGAGATCGCCTTCCAGACCAACCTGCTGGCGCTCAATGCAGGCGTCGAGGCAGCTCGCGCAGGCGAAGCCGGCAAGGGTTTTGCCGTCGTTGCCCAGGAAGTCCGCGAGCTTGCGCAACGCTCCGCCAATGCCGCAAAGGAAATCAAGACCCTGATCACGGCCTCCGGCGAACAGGTCAAGCACGGCGTCTCGCTTGTCGACCAGACCGGCGAAGCCCTCTCGGCCATCGTCGCCGAAGTGCAGCAGATCAACACCAACGTCCATGCGATCGTCGAGGCCGCACGCGAACAGTCGACCGGCCTTCACGAGATCAACTCGGCCGTCAACATCATGGACCAGGGCACCCAGAAAAACGCCGCCATGGTCGAGGAAACCAATGCCGCGTCCCACACCCTCGTGTCGGAAGTGCAGGCCCTTTCGGCCCGCCTCGCCCAGTTCAATCTCGGCTCCACCCCGCACGCATCGGCAGCAACTCATGCGCTACGGCCCCACAGCGCGCCGGCTTCGATCCACACCCGCTCAGCGCCTCCTGCCCGTCCGTCGCCTGTCAGCGAAGCCGCCCGTCCGGTAACATCCCCGGCGCGTGCGCTGGCCGGAAAGATCGCCTCGGCCATGGGCGCGAAGCCCGCCCCGAGTGGCGCCGAGTGGGAAGAATTTTGATCGCGCAGGCTCGTCCTGATGCAAGGGATGGCGGGCTCCGGCCCGCCATTTTCGTTTCCGCTTTGCGGTTCACTTCGGCTCGAAGACGAGAAGCTCTTCGAAGTGGTTCATGTCGTCGAAGGCACAGAATGCCGGTGCCCGAAGCTCGATCACCGGCGCACGCCGACGGATCTCCGTTGTGACTTCGTCGAGAAACGTCACCCAGGCCGCCATGGTCTGATCGTCGAAGCGCTCGATCATGTAGGCGAAGGTGATGTGGAAGACATAGGTCTCGTGATCCGGATGCCGGTAGCCGAGCAGATCCGCCAGGCGGTTCCGCCAGTCTTTCAGGATTGCCCGGTCGCGTTCCGTCACACCATCAAGCGTCAGGCCATTCGGGGTGGCATGCGTCACCTCCACGGCGAAGGTGTCACCTGGCTCGAAGCGCGCCAGGCGATCGATGAAGAGCCCCGTCATGTCGTCGACTGGCGTTTCCACCGGCACGTCTGACGGCCAGTAGGGCAGCGCCCGCCGCGTCTCGATGATCCCCTGAAAGAGGGTCATGTGCAGGCTGGAGGCGGCCGTGAAGGCGAGCTTGTCGGCGCCGGGCATCTGCGTGAACCGCGAACGTGCATCGGTGATCGCAGCCGCCGCTTCGGACCCCTCGACGAGGTGGCACACGACGGTGTTGCCGCGTTCGCGAAGGAAGGTGCCGGCGGTGTCGTAGCGTTGCCCGAGATGGGGGGTAGGGTCGGGACTATGGCTGAGCGATGCGAAATGAAGATATGCGGGGAAAGAGGAGAGATCGGCGCGCAAGTTGAATAACCTCGGTTGAAAGCGCCGTCAGATACCAATGGGTCATGAACTTGATGTGACGACAGCACCGTTTCCCGGGCCGACGCTATGTCGCCAACGCAATCTTAAGATTTTCTCCGCACACACTGTACGCCTTTGGAGCCACGGAGGCAGGCTATGTTCACGCGCGAGACAGCGAACCTTCGTGGATGGCTGTTGCTCGTCATGCTGGCGAGCAGCCTTGCAGTTGCGGCGCTCTTATCTCAGTCCAAGATAGTGTTGGATTACAGCTCATTCCGGCCAACAGCAATAAGTCTCGGCATCCTGATCGTGACCGCGATCATATGTGCAAAGCGGGGTTTCACACGATGGTCTTTGGTCATGGAAATCCTGTCCATCGGCGTGGCCCTTTCGATCCTCGGACTTATTGCCTCTTACCTAGCTACATCGCTTAGCTTGCCGCTCGCCGATGAACTCCTGGCCTCTGCAGATCAAGCTTTGGGTTTTGACGGGGCAGCATTTATCCTATGGATCGACACTCACCCTTGGATGGCGTGGCTGCTTATGCAGGCTTATGCCTCCTTTGCATTCCAGCTGATCTTGTTGCCCCTGATCCTCGTCATGTGCGGGCAGGCAGCACGCGGTTTCGGCCTCGTACTCAGCTACGCTCTGGTCTGTTTTGCTGCATGCTTGATATCGATCTGGTTCCCGGCGGTTGCCGCAAATGTAACCTACGGGATCGATGGAACGATGTTGCAGGCAATCAACCCCCAGTTTGGTTTTGCATTTCTTGAGCAGTTCCACGCAGTTCGAGACGAAATGCACTTCGTATTCTCACTGGACAAGGCCCAGGGCATTCTGACTTTTCCATCTGTGCACACAGCAACTGCCGTCATCTGCGCCGTCAGCCTGTGGACCATACCCTGGTTGCGATACCCAATATTGGTCCTGAACACAGGCATGGTGGTTTCAACTCTAACTCATGGCGGTCATTATCTTGTCGATGTGATCGCCGGAGCGATCCTTGCAGTTGCGGCACTCTGGTTCGTGAGAAGACTGGCTGAAGTAAGCGCGCCGATCATTCGACAGCAGACCGAGGCCCAACCGGCGGATCAGGTCACATAGATATCGAGGGACGAGGGCGTTGACAGTGCGGCTGACACCGTCTCTCGATCCCTCCCCAACTTTCCTGTCGGACGGTGCAAATATAGGGTTCCTTCCCGGCCAACATTTCCCTATAAGCCGCTTCTAGCCTGAAAAGACCATCTCTCTGCGCCCGGCCGGTGACCTCCCTCACCCAGGCCGGTTTTTCGCGCAGGTCAAAGAACGGATAGAGCCCATGCCCAAGCGCCAAGACATCAAGTCCATCCTCATCATCGGCGCGGGGCCGATTGTCATCGGCCAGGCATGCGAGTTCGACTATTCCGGCACCCAGGCCGTCAAGGCGCTGAAGGAAGAAGGATACCGGGTCATCCTGGTGAATTCCAACCCGGCCACGATCATGACCGATCCGGGTCTCGCCGACGCCACTTACGTCGAGCCGATCACGCCTGAAGTCGTCGCCAAGATCATCGCCAAGGAGCGCCCCGATGCGCTGCTGCCCACCATGGGCGGCCAGACGGCGCTGAACACCGCGCTCTCCTTGAAGCGCATGGGCGTTCTCGACCGGTACAATGTCGAGATGATCGGCGCCAAGCCCGCTGCCATCGACATGGCAGAAGACCGCGCCCTCTTCCGCGAAGCCATGACCCGCATCGGGCTCGAAACCCCGAAGTCGATGCTCGCCAACGCGACCGAGATCAAGGATGCCGACCGCAAGACGCATGAAGCCGCCCGCAACGAGCTGAAGGCAAAGCTGTCGGGCGCCGAGCTCGACAAGGCCCTCGACGAGCTCGAGAACCAGTGGAACCTTGGCGAGACCGACCGCAAGCAGCGCTACATGGGTCATGCCATGGCGATTGCCGCCCAGGCGCTCGACCATGTCGGCCTGCCCGCCATCATCCGCCCGTCCTTCACCATGGGCGGCACCGGCGGCGGCATCGCCTATAACCGCTCGGAATTCTACGAGATCATCAATTCCGGCCTCGACGCCTCTCCCACCACCGAAGTGCTGATCGAAGAATCGGTCCTCGGCTGGAAGGAGTATGAAATGGAGGTCGTCCGCGACAAGGCGGACAACTGCATCATCGTCTGCTCGATCGAGAACATCGATCCGATGGGCGTCCACACTGGTGATAGCATCACGGTTGCCCCGGCGCTGACGCTGACGGACAAGGAATACCAGATCATGCGCAACGCCTCGCTCGCGGTTCTGCGCGAGATCGGCGTTGAAACCGGCGGCTCGAACGTCCAGTTCGCCGTCAACCCGGCCGATGGCCGCCTGGTCGTCATCGAAATGAACCCGCGCGTCTCGCGTTCGTCCGCTCTCGCTTCGAAGGCGACCGGCTTCCCGATCGCCAAGGTCGCCGCCAAGCTGGCTATTGGTTATACGCTCGACGAACTCGAAAACGACATCACCGGCGGCGCAACGCCCGCCTCGTTTGAGCCCTCGATCGACTACGTCGTCACCAAGATCCCGCGCTTTGCCTTCGAGAAATTCCCCGGCGCCTCACCTGTCCTGACCACCGCGATGAAATCCGTCGGCGAAGTCATGGCGATCGGCCGTACCTTTGCGGAATCCCTGCAGAAGGCGCTGCGCGGTCTCGAAACGGGCCTCACCGGCCTTGACGAAATCGAGATCCCCGGCCTTGGCGCCAATGGCAGCAGCGCCGACGACAAGAACGCCATCCGCGCCGCCATCGGCACGCCGACGCCCGACCGCCTGCGGATGGTCGCCCAGGCGCTCCGCCTCGGCATGACCGAGGCAGAAGTCCACGAAGGCTGCAAGATCGATCCCTGGTTCATCGCCCAGTTCAAGGCAATCACCGACATGGAAGCCCGCTTGCGCGAGCATGGCCTGCCGGAAGATGCCGAAAACCTGCGCATGCTGAAGGCCATGGGTTTCTCCGATGCCCGCCTCGCCTCGCTCTCCGGGAAGCGTCCGAAAGAAGTCGCGGAACTCCGCAACGGTCTCGGCGTGCGCCCGGTCTTCAAGCGCATCGACACCTGTGCGGCCGAATTCGCCTCGCCGACCGCCTATATGTATTCGACCTACGAGACGCCCTTCGTCGGCGCCCTTCGCTCGGAAGCAGAGGTTTCCGACCGCAAGAAGGTCGTCATCCTCGGCGGCGGCCCGAACCGTATCGGCCAGGGCATCGAGTTCGACTATTGCTGCTGCCATGCCGCCTTCGCGCTGAAGGATGCCGGCTTTGAAGCAATCATGATAAACTGCAACCCGGAAACCGTGTCGACCGACTACGACACATCCGATCGCCTCTATTTCGAGCCGCTGACGGCCGAAGACGTGATCGAGATCCTGCGCGCAGAGCAGGAAAAGGGTGAAGTCGTTGGCGTCATCGTCCAGTTCGGTGGCCAGACCCCGCTGAAGCTTGCCGAAGCGCTGGAAAAGAATGGTATCCCGATCCTCGGCACCGCGCCCGACATGATCGACCTCGCCGAAGACCGCGACCGCTTCCAGAAGCTCCTGATGAAGCTCGACCTCAACCAGCCGAACAACGGCATCGCCTACTCGGTCGAGCAGGCACGCCTCGTCGCCTCCGAAATTGGCTTCCCGCTGGTCGTGCGCCCGTCTTACGTGCTCGGCGGCCGCGCCATGCAGATCATCCATTCGGAATCGATGCTGCAGTCCTACCTGCTCGACACGGTTCCGGGTCTCGTGCCTGAGGATATCAAGCAGCGCTACCCGAACGACAAGACCGGCCAGATCAACACCCTGCTTGGCAAGAACCCGCTGCTTTTCGACAGCTACCTGACCAACGCCATCGAAGTCGACGTCGACGCACTCTGCGACGGCGAGAATGTCTTCGTCTCCGGCATCATGGAGCATATCGAAGAAGCCGGCATCCATTCGGGCGATAGCGCCTGCTCGCTGCCCTCGCGTTCGCTCTCCAAGGCAACGCTCGACGAGCTGGAACGCCAGACGGCCGCCATGGCCAAGGCGCTCAATGTCGGCGGCCTGATGAACGTCCAGTACGCCATAAAGGACGACGTGATCTACGTTCTCGAAGTGAACCCGCGCGCCTCGCGCACGGTGCCCTTCGTAGCCAAGACCATCGGCGCCCCGATCGCGAAGATCGCCGCCCGCATCATGACCGGCGAAAAGCTCGACGACGCGATCGCCGCTTATGGCGAAAAGCCCGATCCGCGCAACCTGAAGCACATCGCAGTCAAGGAAGCCGTCTTCCCGTTCGCGCGTTTCCCCGGCGTCGACACGCTGCTTGGCCCGGAAATGCGCTCGACCGGCGAAGTCATCGGCCTCGACACGGACTTTGCGCTCGCCTTTGCCAAGAGCCAGCTCGGAGCATCCGTCGAACTGCCGCGAGATGGCACGGTCTTCGTCTCGGTCCGCGACGAGGACAAGGCCCGCGTCCTGCCCGCGATCCAGATCCTCACCCAGATCGGCTTCAAGGTCATGGCAACGGGCGGCACGCAGCGCTTCCTCGCCGAAAACGGCATCGACGCGATCAAGATCAACAAGGTGCTTGAGGGACGTCCACATATCGAGGACGCCATCCGCAACCGTCAGGTCCAGCTGGTCATCAACACGACCGACGGCAACAAGGCGATCTCGGACTCGAAGTCGCTTCGCCGCGCCGCCCTGATGCAGAAGGTACCCTACTACACGACCATGGCAGGAGCCCTGGCGGCCGCCGAAGCCATCCGGGCGCTGAAGAGCGGCCAGCTCGAGGTTCGCCCGCTTCAGAGCTACTTCTGAGGCGCACCAAATGAGCAAGCCGCTCCACTTCACCGCGCACGCAAAAACGGTGATATTGGAGCGGCAGCTCGAATTCGACTGGATAGAGCGAACGGTTCGCAATCCAGATTGGTCTGAAAGCGATCCATCAGGCCTACCGACGGAACGACGATTTGGCCGTATTCCTGAACGCGAAGACCGCATCTTGCGGGTAATCTGCTTGGAAAGCGAAACAGAAATCCGTATCATAACGGCGTTTCTCGATCGCAACGCACGGATGCCGAGATGAAGCCCAGACTGGAATATGATGCAGCTGCCGACGCTGCCTATATTCGTTTTTCCACGGAACCGGTCCTGGAGAGCGAAGAGGTCTCCGAAGGCATCATGCTTGATTACGACCGCGATGGTCGTATCGTCGGTCTCGAAGTGCTCAATGCACGCGCCAATCTGCCGGCCGCTGCACTCGAAGATGCTGCTTGAGCCCTTGAAGATATCAGGATAATCTTTGCTTTAAGGACGAAGTCAACGCTGGAAAAGCGTGACTGCTGCCTATCTATTATCCGGTTGATGATAGTGGTCCGGCACTGGAGGCAGGCTTCCCGTCATGTTTCTCGATCTCAAGAATTATACGCCGCCGCCAGAGCCACCACCGAGCCGGGGGCCGCAGCCACTGACACCGCGCCAGCAGAAGGCGCTGGCCTGGATAGTCGGGTTAAACATCATCCTGCTGTTCATCGCGCCCATCGGTGGGGCAACGGTCATTTCGGGATTGCTCGCATTCTTCAACTGACCAAGCCGAATCTCGACGCGTTCAGGCTTGCCGCTTCTGCTTGGCGAGGATGGCGAAGGCGATGCCGCCAATGACGAAAGCTGCCGCCACTACAAAATGCAGCGTCAGCCTCTCGTTGAGGAAAAGGATGGCACCGAGCGCCGCAATCACCGGGACGGACAGCTGAATGAGCGCCGCCTGGAAGGTGGTGAGCCCGCGCAACGCCCTGTACCAGATGGAATAGCCTAGGCCGGAGGCAACGATGCCAGAGCCGAGTGCAAGAAGGATGCCCGCGAGCGTCGCCGTCTCGTAAAGCAGCGCAAAACCCGCCAGCGGCAGGCAGAAGACGGAAGCTCGTACAAAATTGCCGGCGGTCTCGCCGATCGGATCGCGTGAGCCTCGACCGCGCAGCGTATAGACAGCCCAGGCCATGCCCGAGGCGATCATCAACAGGCTGCCAACGAGATCCGGTCGTCCCACGCCGGGCAGGATGAGATAGACGAAGGCGCCGAAAGCGATCGCAAACCCGATCACCTCCCGCAGGCTTGGCCGATCGCCCTTGAAAAGTCCGAAGGCCAGCATGCTCGCCTGGACGGAAGAAAAGAGGATCAGCGCCCCGGTCGCAGCACCAAGCGAAAGATAGGCCGCGGAGAATGCGATGGCATAAACGAAAAGAGCCGCAGCCGCCCACCAGTCCCCCGGCAGGCGTCTGTCGACCGATGCAGACTGAAGCGGCCCGCGTCGCATCAGGCCGTAAAGCACAAGCGCGCCGGAGACGATCCGGACAGCGGTATAGCCCGCGGCCTCGATCGACACTGTCCCCAGCGCTTCTCGCGCCAGGAGCGAATTGGCGGCGAAGGCCAGCATGGCGATGGCGGTCAGTACGAATGTCGAATGCAACTGAAATACCCCTCCTGAACCCTGCCATGTCGCGAGACTATCCGGCCGGGTCTGCCACGTGTTAAACGCGAAGCCTCCCACATTGGCAAGCTGTGATCGTCTGGAGGTTTTTGATGGAAAAGCTGCACATTGTCACCGAACGCATCTTCGACGTTCCGGCCGAAACCCTCTTCGCCGCCTTTTCCGATCCGGCAACCCTTGCCCGCTGGTGGGGACCGCACGGCTTCACCAACGAAATCACCCATTTCGACTTTTCGCCCGGCGGTGACTGGCTGGTCACCATGACCAATTCCGACGGCACCGGCTTTGCCAATCACTGGACCTTTCAGGTGATAGAACCGCCGTCAAGGATCCTGGCGCTCCACCATGAGCCGATGCATGTCTTCACGCTCGAAGTGACGTTCGCCACTGAGGCCGAGGGAACACGCATGACCTGGCTTATGCAGTTTGACGACACGCCGGAAAACCGCGAAATCGAGCGCTTTATCGCCGCCGCCAACCATCAGAACTTCGACCGACTAGAGGCTGACCTCGGTCTCTAAAGAGGCCAAGTTCGCAACCCGTCAACATTTGATCGGCCTCTTAATCCTGTCGATTGCCTTCCTTGATCTATCAATGGACCTCTTGGTCCTGTTTCTCGGCATGCCAGCGATCGCGACCCGACCTCGATCCTTCGCCCACCGAGCCTTTACGGATCGACGACATCTCCAGCTTGATGGTCGCCGGCTTTCTCGACACCCGTTGGGCGGCCGCTTCGGTCGGCGCAAGGTGCTTGCTGAGCGGTGGCTTCTTGCGGCGACATTTCCCACTGCCGTGCGGCACTCAAAGCCACCTTCCAACCGCTCTCACCAGCAGAAAAAAGGATGCCGGCGGCGCGCGGCCCGGTTAGAGAAGAATGACCTCGTCTCAAATCATGACAGCGGCGCACGATGAAACGCACACGACTTGACCTATCCCTGCGTTATGTGACCCAGCTGCGGCTGGCCTTTCTGGGTCTGGCCATCCCAACTGTCATCCTTGCTTTCGCCGGCTGGTATGTGCTGAACGAATCCCAGTACCGCGTAGAGCGCGGGCGGATTGCCCACGACATTTATTCAGCACTCCTCAGTTTCGATCTGGAAAAGGCGGCACTTCGTAACTGGAGCTTCCGCAGATTGCTGAATGAACCCGGAGACCCCGCCCAGCGCAGCGCAATCTTCGAGCGCATGGATGGCCTGATAGCACGGGTGGCGGAGAAGGCCGGTTTGGCGCGGGACATGGATCGCGCTCGCCACAAGAACCTCGTGGAGCATGAAGAAAGAACAAAGCTTCTTGCCTTTCTGAAGGAGGTCGTCGCCAGCCTCAAGCTGGAGACAGCGTCCCTGCTGACATCCCCCTCGCCCACGGTCTCGCGTATGGCCGAGGTCGATATCCAGTTCGGCCAGGTACAGGGGATTTCGCCGGCCCAGGCCCTGAAAAAGGCGCTTGTCGCCGAGGAAATGGCGCTGGAGGCGGAGCGGACGCGGGCCAATGCCGGGTTGGCCACCGCACGCCAGCTCTTTCTGTTCGCCGGCGGATTTGGACTGTTTGCCACCTTTGTCCTCGCCACCTTTCTGGTCAGCCGCTTCCGTCAACCGCTGGAACAGCTGGAACAGGGTTTGAGCGCCTATCAAAAGGGCAATTTCTCCTATCGTTTTCAACGCTTTCGCGATCTCGAATTCCGCCACCTCGGCGACCAGCTGAACAGCATGGCGGGTGAGGTTGAACAGTCTCGCAACCGCGCCACCGAAGACCGGATTGAGCTTGAACAGCAGGTAGCCACCCGCACCGCCGAACTCAGCCGCACAGTGGATGAACTTGCGGCATCGGAAGGGGCACGTGCCCAATTGCTTGCCGATATCGGCCATGAACTGCGCACCCCGGTCACCGTGATCCGCGGTGAAGCCCAAGTGGCCCTTAGACAGAAAAATCCTGACAGCAGCGCCTATCGTTCCGCCTTGGAACGGATCGTCACGGTCTCGCGCCAGATGGGCCACCTGATCGAGGATCTGTTGGTGCTGGTGCGCGATCCGAAGGCCCGGCCGGTGATCGAGAGTTCAGAGCTGGTACTTGGTGAGGTACTTCATGCGGCCCTGGAGGCTGCCGGCGCCATGGCGGCCGAACGGGCCGTTCAGCTCAAAGGGCCGGACCCTCTGCCAAAGGATGTGGTCGAGGCTGATCCCAACCGGCTCCGCCAGGTTCTGGTCTGCCTCATCGACAATGCCATCCGCTATTCGCATCCCGGTGGCGAGGTCCAGGTAAGCGTCACGAAAGCCGCGGCTGAGCGTATTGAGATCGACATCATCGACCAGGGCATCGGCATCAGCGCCGAAGACCTGCCCCATGTTTTTGATCGCGGCTGGCGTTCAAGCAAGGCCCGCACGCACAGACCCGATGGTCTCGGACTTGGTCTGGCCATCGCATGGCAGTTAACCGAGGCCCAGGGCGGCAGCCTGACGATCTTGGAATCGCCACAGGGTACCGGCACGCTTGCACGCCTGACCCTGCCGCTGTCGCCGCCATTGACGGATGAGGAGCCTCAATGAACATTCTGCTGATTGAGGACGATGTCCGGGTTGCCGATTTTCTGCAGCGCGGCCTGCAGGCCGAAGGCTATACCGTCACCTGGATCCGAAACGGCCGCGAGGGCCTGGCCGCCGCCGAGACTTTTGCCCGCACCTGCGCGACGGAGAACCTGGCAGGTGTTGTCATTCTTGATGTCATGTTGCCGGAACTCGATGGATTGAGCCTCTGCCAGATGCTACGCCAGCGCAACCACCAGGTCCCGGTGCTGATGTTGAGCGCCATGGGAGAAAGCCAGGAGCGCGCTGATGGCTTGCGACGCGGGGCCGATGACTATCTGGCCAAACCCTTTGATTTCGATGAATTGCTGGCCCGAATTGAAGCGCTGATGCGTCGGACAAAGGCCACCACTGCGCCCAAGCTTTTGCAGATTGGTCAGATTACCCTGGATCGGCAACTGCCGGGTCTGCGCAGCGCAACTGGCGAGGTCCTGCTCAGTGGATTGGAAATGGCAATGATCGAACTGCTGGCCGCACAGGCCGGGGCAACGGTCAGCCGAGAACGCATTCTGGCGCGGGTCTGGGCGGCCGATCGTGATCCGCTGACCAATGTCGTCGACGTCTATGTCAGCCGGCTTCGGCGTAAGCTTGCCAGTCTGGACCCCGATGTGAAAATCACTGCCATCCGGGGCCTAGGCTATCGCCTGACGGCGACGCGCCCCTGAGGAGTGCTCAGGGGCGCGCAACACAACCAGACAGGCTGAGGTTTGCTGATCGGAAGTGTTAGTTGACGGTATAGGGCAGCGAGGAGTGATGCAGGACGATCCGCAGATTGCCGGCATCGTCAAGCTGATAGCCCCAGGTCTTGTCGACTGTGGTGACCTTGCCTTCGGCATCGGAGATATGGACCTTGCCAATGGTCTGCGCAGTCTTGCCGCTGATGAAGATTGCCGAATTCTCGATCTTGACCGAGGTCCAGCCCTTCAGCGCAAAGCCGGTATCGGCAGGGTAGTTCGGGTCATGGCCGACGAAATAGGCGAGCGCCCCTTCGGCCGTCGGCCGGAAGGTCTGCGGCTCGACGGTCAGAGTCGGCTTGAACAGCACCGGGCCGAGGTTATAGCCATAGGCTCCGTCAATCACCGCCTTGGCCGTTGCCTTGGCCTTGTCGATGCCGCCGTCCTTGTAATCCGTGGCGATCTTCACGAGCGCGTCGCCCCAGGCAACCTGGGCGGCCTCGACCTGGGCCTGGGTGATGGTGCTGTCGATGATCGTTGCCTTGACCGGCATCTCCGCCTGGGCGGAGAAGGCAATCATCACAGCAGCAAATGTCGAAACGGCAAATCTGAACATTTCTTAACCTCATTGGCGACGCTGGGACCATCCCAGTGCGTTGGCATGAAGATGGGTCGCGAAGCTGAAAGCTGCATGAGCCGAACATGAACGGAAGATTAAAGGGAGAGATTGCGAGCGGCGGCCACTCCGGCAGTCGCGGGAGCCCGGTCGATCAGCGCTGAGAGTTCGCCGCAAGACGGGAAAAGAAGCCGCCCCTTGGATCGGCATGGCGCGCGACAGCTTTGCCGGCGGGTTCGCACTCTGTTGCGCGCTGGCGACGGCGACGCTCCTCCTGCTCGCCGCCATTGCGACCGATGTGTATGTGCGAACGGCAGTCGAAGAAAGCCACATCGACGGCCACAGAAGCACCTCGTCAAAGGGCTGGCAGCGTGTCGAAAAGCCGCCGCACGCCTTGAAGATCCGACCGAAAGGCATCTAGGCTGCGCGCTTTCAGATCCTCGTCGAGCATCCTGAGGATCGCCGCTGGATGCGTCGTGACAAGCAGCATTCGGTTGTCCTGCATCGGGATCGGCATGCCCCGCACCTCGGCGATCGGCCGGCTCTCACCTGTCAGCGACAGATAGGCGGTCGCGCCGAGCGCCACGACGATGCGCGGCCTGATGATCTCTATCTCCTTTGAGACCCACCAGCGGCAATGCGCCACCTCACCGGCTTCCGGACGCATGTGGATCCGCCGCTTGCCGCGCCGCTCGTATTTGAAATGCTTGACGGCATTGGTGACGTAGACCTGAGTTCGGTCGATCCCTGCCGCCGCCACGGCCTCATCGAAGACCTGGCCAGCCGGACCGATGAACGGCTTTCCCGCCAGATCCTCGGTATCGCCGGGCTGCTCCCCGACGAACATGATCTCCGAATCCTCTGGCCCCTCGCCGAACACCGTCTGTGTCGCATGGCAATGCAGCGGACAGCGCGTGCAGCCAGCCGCTTCCTCCCGCAGCCGTTCGAGCGGCGGCAGATTGACCGACGCCTCCTCGTCTTCTCGTTCACGCCACTGCGCCTGTAGCCGCTCGTGAAAGGCCGGCGGCTGGCTCGCCTGCCGCTCTGCCATCTCGGCGACCCGCCGCTCCGCACCCGCAATCAAGTCCGGAATGAGCGAGGCCTCCGGCATGTTCTTCCAGTATTTCTTCGGCATTTCCGACTGCATTGCCTTGATCTTCAACCGCGCCGGATTGAAGATATTGGCGAAATAGGTGCGCCAGAGCTCGTCGGTCTCATCCTCCGCTTCCGGCCGGGCGGCCGGCTCGCGCGACGTCTTGAGCTCCTGCCCGTTCCACGCGGCCGAGCCCTTCGGCGTCGCGATCAGCCAGTCCATGTCGGTGAAGCGCCGCTGGAAGAAGCCGGCAGTGCGCGACACTATGAAATGCTCCGGCTCGAACCAGGCAACGAAACGCCGCCGTCCAGCCTGCACACCCTCGACTTCGCGGAACCGCACGAAGGCCTTCATCTTGTGGCTGTCGCGCCTGATATTCTTGATCAAGCGGATGAGGTCCGAGACGTCAGGATCGGAGCTAACCTGCAGAAGGCTGCGTTCCGCCTGCAGCCGCCAGAGAATGCGATAGAGAAGTGAAAATCGAGCCGGATCCGTATGGCAGATCGCCGCCTCCGCCGCCTCCATGAAGCCCTTCGGCACGACGATCCCGGAAGGCACATCGACAGGCCCGGTCTCTGGCGGCATCGCGCCGAAGAGATCGCCCCCCTCGCCAGAAAGCTGCCAGCGAACCTGATCGGGTGTCACCCGATCAGCCAGGAGCGAACGTGCAGCATCGCGCCACTCGTCGAACGCCCCTCGCCCTTCGAGCGTGACGGTTCGCATCAGAATAGCGACAGCTGCTCGGCCGGCGGCGCAAACACCGCTCGCAAATCGGTCCGATCGAGGCTGCGATTCGGCGACCATCCCTCGGCGACGATGAAGGACCGTACCTTCTTGAGCGACACACCGAGACGCGTCAGGTCCTCGAGCCGCACGCGCCGATGACGGCGGGCCGAGAGCAAGCCGTTCACAGTCTTCGTCCCGAAACCCGGGACACGCAGTAGCGTCTCCCTATCCGCCTTGTTGACATCAACCGGAAAACGATCGCGGTTCGCCAGCGCCCAGGCAAGCTTCGGATCGAGTTCAAGGTCGAGCATGCCGCCCTGCCCGATCGACGAAATCTCCTCGACCGAGAAACCGTAGAAACGATAAAGCCAGTCCGCCTGATAGAGCCGATGCTCGCGCATCAGGGGTGGCTTGATCAGCGGCAGGTTTTTCGAGCTGTCGGGGATCGGGCTGAAGGCGGAGTAGTAGACACGCTTCAACCCGTAACTGCTGTAGAGCCGCGCGCTGGAGCCCAGGATCGTCGCATCATTGGCGCCGTCAGCCCCGACGATCATCTGGGTACTCTGGCCGCCGGGCACGAACTTCTTGCGCCGTCCGGTGAGCGTCGGCTCGCGCGCCTCGTCGATCTTCAGCCTCAGATCCGCCATCGAGCGGCGGATGTTGACCGGACGCTTCTCCGGCGCATAGCGCTCCAGCCCGTGATCGGTCGGCAGCTCGATATTGATCGACAGGCGATCGGCATAAAGCCCCGCCTCCTCGACCAGATGCGCGGATGCCTCGGGGATGGTCTTCAGATGGATATAGCCGCGAAACTCGTGCTTGGTGCGCAGGTCCCTGGCGATCTTCACCATTTCGGCCATCGTATCATCCGAGGACTTGATGATCCCGGAGGAGAGAAACAGACCCTCGATGTAATTGCGACGGTAGAATTCGATCGTCAGCCAGACGACCTCGTCCGGCGTGAACCGCGCCCGTTCGACATTGCTCGAAGAGCGATTGATGCAATAGGCACAGTCATAGATGCAGAAATTGGTGAGCAGGATCTTCAGAAGCGAGATACAGCGGCCGTCAGGCGCGTAGGCATGGCAGATGCCCGACCCCTCTGTCGAGCCGAGACCGCCAGAGGCGGACGAGTCACGTTTGGTCGT
The DNA here is from genome assembly GCF_042466255.1 of Rhizobium sp. R86522. Classification (NCBI taxonomy): domain Bacteria; kingdom Pseudomonadati; phylum Pseudomonadota; class Alphaproteobacteria; order Hyphomicrobiales; family Rhizobiaceae; genus Rhizobium; species Rhizobium sp. R86522. Next base: position 1,008,034 of record NZ_JAXHBX010000001.1, on the reverse strand, counting down.
CCCGCTGGACGCGCAGGACGCATCATATTTGGCGGCATCGGAGAGAATGGCGAGACGTTCTTTGAGCGACTTCTTCATGGGAATGTTCCCTATACGTTCCCGTGACAATGGTCAAGTTTCCGCCTTGCGACATTGCGTCCACCGGGCACCATGGTCATTGATTTCGCTGATTTTTCTCGCCGTCAGGTCGGCTTTCGGAGGCGCCCGACGAAAACTCTGGAAATTGCGCAAAGCATTCTGCTATAGTCTGCCGTAACGTGATTTGTGACTGGTTCCGCAGCTTTGCTTCGGAACCTGTTTTCTTTTGTGCCCGCGCTCGCGGCCATGAAGACGAAGGAAGAGGAAATGGTAGACAAAGTACCGATGACGCAGAACGGTTTCGAAAAGCTCAGCGAAGAGCTGCGCTGGCGTCAGCAGGAAGAGCGTCCGCGCATCATCGAGGCAATTGCCGAGGCGCGCGCTCATGGCGACCTTTCCGAAAATGCGGAATATCACGCCGCCAAGGAAGCACAGAGCCACAATGAGGGCCGCGTCGGCGAACTGGAAGACCTGATAGCCCGCGCAGAGGTCATTGACCTCTCGAAGATGTCTGGCTCGAAGATCAAGTTTGGCGCGACAGTCAAGCTGATGGACGAAGACACCGAAGAAGAGAAGACCTACCAGATCGTCGGCGACCAGGAAGCCGACGTGAAGGCCGGCCGCATCTCGATCTCCTCGCCGATCGCCCGCGCGCTGATCGGCAAGGAAGCTGGCGACAGCATCGAAGTCGTCGCCCCCGGCGGCTCCAAGGCCTACGAGATCCTCGCGGTCAAGTGGGGTTGATCTAGGCCGGAAGGGCTCCTCTGTGGCGCAATCCCTCGACGACATCACGGTGATTGCGCCGCATTTCAAGCGGCGCCTCTCCGGCGTGACATCGACCGTGATCCAGCTCGTGCCGGAACAAAGGCGCCAGGGTCTAGGCATCCTGACGCTTGGTCCCGGCCTGCCCGGTCACCTGCCGAAAATGCGCTGGGCCGAGCTACCCGGCCTCTGGAAGCGGCCGAACGCTACCCCTGCCCGCGTCTGGCATGCCCGTCGCAACAACGAGATGCTGGTGGGCCTGATCCTCCGCAACATCTTCCGCATGCCGCTGAAGCTGCTCTTCACGTCTGCGGCCCAAAGGCATCACAGCCGCTACACCCGCTGGCTCATCTCGAAGATGGACGGCGTGGTAGCGACGAATGGAAAGTCCGGTTCTTTTCTCAAGGTCCCGCATCGCGTCATTCGCCACGGCGTGGACCTTCAGCTGTTCCATCCGTCGGACGAGCTCGACACGAGCCTTCCCGAAGATCTGAAGGGCCGGCATCTGGTCGGATGTTTCGGCCGGGTGCGCCACCAGAAGGGCACGGATCTTTTCGTCCGGGCCATGATCGAACTCCTTCCGGGCAATCCGGAATGGACGGCCGTGATATCTGGCCGGATCACCGCCGAACACACGGCCTTTGCAGACAAGCTGAAGGCCGACATCGCAGCCGCCGGCCTGACAGACCGCATCCGTTTCCTCGGCGAAGTCGATGACATCAAGCCGTGGTATCGCCGTCTGACGCTCTACGTCGCTCCCTCGCGCAACGAAGGCTTCGGCCTGACGCCGCTCGAGGCCATGGCTTCAGGCACCGCCGTGGTTGCAAGTGACGCCGGCGCCTATGCCGAGATGATCATCGAAGGCGAGACCGGCTCCGTCGTGCCGGCCGGCGACTTTGATCGCCTGCGCGACGCAATCTCGACCTTTCTCGAACCACAAAAGGCGATACTGGCCGGTCGACGCGGGCGCGAACATGTCGAGGCGGCTTTCGGGCTGGAACGCGAAGCGGATCAGCTGGCCGACGTTTATGCAAGCCTGCTCGGGACTACCCTGCCCCAGGCAAGTGCCCGCCCCAAGCCCGCAACATCCGGAACAGTTTGACTGATGGCCGACCGCGATCTGCTCGACATCCTCATTGTCAACAAGGACAACAGTTTCGGGCTGACACGCGACACGTCGCTGCTGATCGAAGCACTGGCCTCCATCGGCCGCTCCGAGGGTGTGGCAACAAAAGGCATTCGGGCAAGAAAGTTTTTCGACCGGATCCTCGGCCGCAAGCAGGCCAAAACCATCATCCATATCGAACGCGCCTTTCCGCACTGGTTCAGCGCCGGCAGGTTCAACTTGCTCTGCCCGAACCAGGAGCGCTTCCCGCGCCGCCACATTGGCCGGTTGAAGGGCATTGACCTGGTTCTGGCCAAGAGCCGACATGCCGAAGAGATTTTCCGCTGCCTCGGCGCTCCCACTGCCTATGTCGGCTTCACCTCGGAAGACCGGCTCGACGAGAGCGTTGCCAGAAACTGGAACAGCTTCTTTCATCTGGCCGGCGGCAGCACGCTGAAGGGCACGGAAGACGTGATCGAATTGTGGTCCCGTCATCCGGAATGGCCGGAACTGGTTCTGGTCCAGCGCGATCCGCATCCGAAGGCCGCCGGGATCACCAATATCCGTGTGGTCAGCGGCTACATCACCGATGCCGAACTCAGGCAATGGCAAAATAGTTGCGGGATCCACCTCTGCCCGTCTCGCTCCGAAGGCTGGGGCCATCATCTGGTCGAAGCGCTCTCCGTCGGGGCGGTCACCGTCACCACCGACGGCCCGCCGATGAACGAGCACGTGACCGCCGATTGCGGCATTCTCATTCCCTATGGACGCACGGAGCCCAGACATCTCGGCACCAATTATCTCGTTGATCTCGAGGCGATGGAAAAGATCATCGAGAACCTGCTGACAATGGACGTCGCAGAAAAACAGGCGCTGGGCAGTGCTGCGCGCCAACGTTTCGTCGAGATCGACACAGGCTTCCGCACGAGATTGGCAGAAGCGCTGAAACCTTTCTGAGCGGGCCGCTCAGATCTCCACCAGACCGACCTTCTTCACCTGCCGGATCGTCAACATCGTCCTGACTGTGTCGACATGTTCATTGGCCGTCAGCACCTCGATGACGAAGTCCTGGAAACGGGTCAGATTTTCCGCCACGCAATGCAGCAGGAAATCGCTGTCACCGTTGACCATCCAGGCCTGACGGACGATCGGCCAGCTGTCGGTCGCCGCCGCGAAGGCCTTCAGATTCGCTTCCGACTGGTGCTTCAATCCCACCATGCAGAAGGCAACGAGATCGTAGCCCAGCCGGCTGCCATTTAGAACGGCGTGATAGCTTTCGATCACGCCGGCCTCCTCGAGCTTGCGCACCCGGCGCAGGCAGGGCGGCGCCGAAATGCCGACACGTTCGGAGAGTTCCACATTGGTCATGCGCCCGTCCCGCTGCAATTCTTTCAGAATGCGCAGGTCGATGGCGTCGAGTTCTACCTTGAGCACGGTCGATCCTTTTGAAGATGTGTGCGATATCTACTCTTTCAGACGTAATTGGCAAGAATCCTCCGCGTTCACGCACAATTATTGCGTGGACGCGCAAAGCTCTGTTGCTAATGCCGGGCCATGCCTTGAATTGCTTGTCGCTTCGATCCTAAATGGGCGACAGTTGCGCAACGGTCGGGCTTGCCTGCGCTTGATACCCCCGATCGAAGACGAAGACCGCGCATTGAAAGGAAGCGACATGACTGCCCGCCACACCAAGGTGCTGATCATCGGCTCCGGCCCTGCCGGCTACACCGCTGCAATCTACGCCGCCCGCGCCATGCTGAAGCCGGTTCTGATCGCCGGCATGGAACAGGGTGGTCAGCTGATGATCACCACGGATGTGGAAAATTACCCGGGCTTTGCCGATCCGATCCAGGGCCCCTGGCTGATGGAGCAGATGCTCAATCAGGCGGTCCATGTCGGCACGGAAATCGTCAGCGATCTCGTCACCGAAGTGGACACCAGCCACCGTCCGTTCACCGTGAAGACCGACAGCGGCCAGGTCTGGACCGCTGACACGCTGATCATCTGCACCGGCGCCAAGGCCAAGTGGCTCGGCATCGAGAGCGAGCAGCATTTCCAGGGCTTCGGCGTTTCCGCCTGCGCCACCTGCGACGGCTTCTTCTATCGCAACAAGGACGTCATCGTCGTCGGCGGCGGCAACTCGGCTGTCGAGGAAGCGCTCTACCTCTCGCATATCTGCAAGTCGGTCACCGTCGTGCATCGCCGCGACAGTTTCCGTTCGGAGAAGATCCTGCAGGAACGCCTCTTCGCCAAGGAGAACATCCGCGTCCTCTGGAACACGACAGTCGAGGAAATCACCGGCGCCCCGGCCAAGCCGCCGATGCCGCCGTCCGTCTCCGGCGTCAGGCTCAAGGATGCGCTGACCGGTGCCGTCACCGACATGCCGATCGACGGCGTCTTCGTCGCCATTGGCCATGCGCCGGCCGTCGAACTGTTCAAGGACAAGCTGAAGCTCAAGTCCAACGGCTATCTCTGGACCGCGCCGGATTCGACCGCAACAGACGTGGCCGGCATCTTTGCCGCCGGTGACGTGACCGACGACGTCTACCGCCAGGCGATCACCGCCGCCGGCATGGGCTGCATGGCAGCGCTCGAGGCCGAACGTTTCCTCTCGGCCCTGCCCGTCGAGACACAACAAGCCGCGGAATAGCCGCCATGAGAGGGGGCGGCATGCCGCTGGACTGGGACAAACTGCGCATTTTTCATGCGGCCGCCGAAGCTGGGTCCTTCACCCACGCGGCCGACAAGCTGCATCTGTCCCAGTCGGCGATCAGCCGCCAGGTCTCCTCCCTGGAGCAGGACATCGGCGTCAAGCTTTTCCACCGCCATGCGCGCGGCCTGATCCTCACCGAACAGGGTGAACTGCTCTATCGCACCGCCCATGACGTTCTCCTGAAGCTGCAGACGGTAAAGATGCAGTTGACCGAGACGACTGAAAAGCCGTCCGGCAAGCTGCGGGTCACGACCACCGTCGGCCTCGGCCAGGGCTGGCTGACCGACAAGGTGCAGGAATTTCTGCAGCTCTACCCAGACATGTCGATCCAGCTGCTCCTCGACAACGAGGAACTGGACGTCAACATGCGCCATGCCGACTGCGCAATACGGCTCCGCCAGCCGCAGCAATCGGACCTCATCCAGCGCAAGCTGTTCACGGTGCATATGCACGTCTATGCGGCACCGTCCTACATCAACCGCTACGGCGAACCGCAGTCCATCGAGGATCTCGACAACCACCGGATTATCACCTTCGGCGAACCGGCACCGAATTACCTGTTGGACGTCAACTGGCTGGAAGTCGCCGGCCGCTCCTCCGACAATCCGCGCATGCCGCATCTGCAGATCAACAGTCTGACCTCGATCAAGCGTGCCTGCCTGCTCGGTATCGGCATCGCCATGCTGCCGGATTACATCGTCGGCCGCGATCCGGGTCTGCTGCAGTTGGTCACCAGTGCCGACGTGCCTTCCTTCGACACCTATTTCTGCTATCCCGACGAGATCAAGAACGCCGCAAAGCTGAAGGCATTCAGGGACTTCATCGTCGCCAAGGCCCGCAACTGGAACTTCTAAGGCAGCCTGACGGCTGCCCTTTTAGTAGGTTGCGCACACAGACTTGCGCATCATGCATGCCTGACATGCATAAAAATGCATTGTTCACTGCACAAAAAACCACCATATCGCACACAGCTGATGCACATGGTGGCTTTTTCCTCCCAGTTCCACCGCAGCAGCTGTTCCCCTCTGGAGGTTTTTGACCTTCACAATTCAAAGGGCCCTGGTTATTCCGGTGGCCCTCTTTTTTTGTTATTTCGTTGGAACAATAGATCCTTCGAGCCGTTACAGCGTCTGGCGGAACTGACGCCGGGCCTCTCGGCCCCGACGGCAGAGATCTCTCCGCAGCAGACTGAAAATGCAGACGATTTGGAGGGGACATGTTCCTAGAGGACGTGATGAAGGCGCTGGCTCACCCGGCGCGCATGGAAATGCTGATTTGGCTCAAGGATCCCAAAGAGTACTTCGGGGTGCCCAAAGAAGACGCAACCGACGGCATTAGCGCCGGTCAGTTCGAGCGATCCGGCCTGTCACAATCCGCGGTTTCCGCCCATCTCGCGACCCTTCAGCGCGCGGGCCTCATCAGTTCCAAGCGTGTCGGCCAGCGGGTTCTCTATCGCCGCAATGAAGATGCCATCGCGGAGTTCGTCAAGACCTTGAATGGAACACTCTAAGGCCCCACATCGGGATCCCCGATGAACCTTCCCATCATTGGAAACTCCCGAGAGGTTTCATGTCCAAGCTTTTTGAACCGACATCCGTCGGCACCATCCCCGTTTCGAACCGCATCGCCATGGCGCCGCTGACCCGCAACCGGTCACCGGGCGCGGTTCCGAACGATCTCAACGTCGAGTACTACCGCCAGCGTGCGACTGCGGGCTTGATCATCAGCGAAGGCACGGCGATCACCCATCAGGCGCAGGGCTATGCCGACGTTCCCGGTCTCTACAAGTCCGAAGCCATCGACGGTTGGAAGAAGGTCACCGACGCCGTGCATGCAGCAGGCGGCAAGATCGTCACCCAGCTCTGGCATGTCGGCCGCATCTCGCATACGAGCCTGCAGCCCGAGGGCGGCGCCCCGGTCGCTCCCTCCGCCATCGCGGCACAGTCCAAGACCTATATCCTCAATCCCGATGGTTCCGGCGCATTCGTCGAGACCTCCGAGCCGCGTGCTCTGGAAACGGCAGAACTGGCCGGCATCATCGAAGACTACCGCAGGGCGGCACGCGCTGCCATTGAAGGCGGCTTCGATGGGGTGGAGATCCACGCTGCCAACGGCTACCTGCTTGAGCAGTTCATGCGTTCGAACAGCAACCAGCGCACGGATCAATACGGCGGCTCGATCGAAAACCGCATCCGCCTGACGCTGGAAGTCGTCGAAGCCGTGACCAAGGAAATCGGCGCAGAGAAGACCGGCATCCGCATTTCCCCGACCACCCCGGCGAACGATGTCTCCGACCCCGATCCGAAGGCCGTCTATACGGCACTCGTCGAGGCGCTGGCCAAGTTCGACCTCGCCTTCGTGCATGTCATCGAAGGTGCGACCGGTGGCCCGCGTGACGTGCTGCCCTTCGATTGGAAGGCGCTGAAGGCCGCCTACCGCGCTGCCGGCGGCAAGGGTGCCTGGATCGCCAACAACGGTTATGACCGCGCCTCTGCGATCGAAGCAGTCGAGAGCGGCTATGCCGACCTCGTCGCCTTCGGCCGCCCCTTCATCGCCAATCCGGATCTCGTCCGCCGCCTGAAGGAAGATGCGAGCCTCAACCCGCTGGATCAGGCCACGCTCTACGGCGGCGGCGCGGAAGGCTACACGACCTATCCGGCGCTTGCCTGACACTAAAAGGGGCGCCCGCGACACCGGGCGCCCTTCCCCTGGACTAGAAGGAACCTCGATTGTGAGGCTTCAAGCGTCTGACAAGCTGAAGAGCGAACAGCGCCATCACCAGACCGTTGACCGGATGCAGCGCCCCGAGAAGCGGCAGTGCGCCACCAAGTGCGGCAAGCATCACTTGGGCGAGATAGAGGGCGAACAGCATGCCGGCGATACCGCGGTATGCGCGCAGTCCTTGAGACAGGGATATCAGGAAGAGCCCGATCAAGGGCACACCCAAGGCCCCGCCCGTCGCCGCATGCGCATCCCAGCCCATCGCGGCGCCGAAGACCGTCATGCCCGCAAGGAAGAACTGGACGACGACCCCTGCGAGCACGGTGACCGCGAGCCCCCTGAAGACAAGCACCGCAATCGGAGCAGCAACCACAGCCCAGCTCATTGCTCACCTCCCGCAAGACGCAGCACCGGCTCACCCCTAGCCGCAGTTTCGGCCTGTGTCAGGCAGCCGAGGCTCCGCAATGTCGCCTTGACCGCGCCATCGATCGGCGTATGGGGCTCTTCCCCAAGGAATTCGACGAGACGAGAATTGTCGAGCCTGATTGTTTCGCGCCAGAGATAGCGCATCTCGTACAGTTCCCGCATCAGGGGCATGAAAGGCCGGGCAAGTCCCGCCAGACGCCAGGGAAACCCGATGGTGAGCGTGCGCTCCCGCCCCACGGCTCGGCCGATTGCCGCGACCATCTGCATGCCATCCTGATCGTAGAATCCGTCCATGTGAAAGCGGGCGAAACTCGGCAATGCGTCCGCACGATCGAGCAGCCGCATGAAGGTCTCGGCAACATCCGGCAGATAGGCCCAGGCATGCCCCACACCCTTGCGTCCGGGATTGACGACGAAGCGCACCGGCTTATCCGCCTGCACAAGACCCTGTGCGAACCAGTTGTTGCCGGCATCAGGCCCGAAGAAGTCCCCGGCGCGAACGATCAGCACGGGCACGCCCTCCGCCGCCGCCTGTTCCAGCCGCCGCTCGAGCTCCACCCGGATGCGGCCCTTCACCGTTTCCGGTTCCTGCCGACTGTCTTCGGCCACGAGCGGGAAGGTATCGCGGCCGAAGTTATAGATCGTCCCCGGCATCAGGATGCGCGCCCCGACCACCCGGGCGGCAGCAATCGTGTTGTCGATCATAGGCAGGACGAGCTCGCCCCAATTCCGATAGCCCGGTGGATTGACGCCGTGCACGATGATGCTTGCGCCTTCCGCCGCCCGCAAGACATCCTCGGCCCGCATTGCGTCACCCCTCACCCACTCGTAAGCCGGACGAGCAGATGTTTGGCGCTCCGGTGCGCGGTGCATGGCACGAACGCGGTAGCCGCGCTGCAGAAGAGCTGTTGCCAGCGCTCCCCCGATGCCGCCCGTTGCCCCGAGCACCAGTGCAAGCGGTCGCTCCAGCGATGTCATTGTCCCTATCTCTGTCATGCTCATCTCCTGTGATTGAAACTGGACTGAGTGTGACAGCGACTAACGATATGCAGAATTGCCAAAGAACGTTCAGTCGATATACAGATATGAATGACCATCGATCAAATCAGCTGGGATCACTACCGAACCTTTCTCGCCGTCCTCGAGACCGGGTCGCTGTCGGCCGCCGCTCGCAGACTGGGTTTGACCCAGCCCACGGCCGGCCGACATATCGAGGCTTTGGAACAGGCCTTTGGCGCGCCGCTTTTCCTGCGCAGCCCACAGGGTCTGCTGCCCACGGAAAAGGCGCGCGCCATGCAGGGACATGCGCTTGGCATGGCCGCGATGTCGTCGGCTCTCGCGCGCATTGCGTCAGGCGACATGGAGGCGGTACGCGGCACCGTGCGCATTAGCGCCAGCGAGGTGATAGCAGTCGAAACTCTGCCCCCCATCCTCGCCCAGCTACAGGAGAAGCATCCGGGGCTGGAAATCGAGCTTTCGGCCTCCGATGCGGTTGAGGATCTGCTTCAGCAGGAGGCAGACATTGCCATTCGCATGGTCCAGCCCAGACAGGCCGCCTTGCTCAGCCAGCGGATCGGCAAGCTATCGCTCGGCTTTCACGCCCACCGACGCTATCTGGACCGCCACGGCTTGCCGACCGCCTTGAGCGATTTTGCAAGACACCGCCTGATCGGCTTCGACAGGCAGCTCGCCTATATCAGGGACATCCTCAAGGAGCGGCAGGATCTGGCTGGCATCGGCTTCGACTTCCGCGCCGACAGCAACCTGGTCCAGCTCGCCGCCATCCGTGCCGGGCTCGGCATCGGCATGTGCCAGCACGCCATCGCAGCCCGCGAACCAGACCTCGTGGAAGTCCTGCCAGGAACACTCGATATATCGCTCGAAACCTTCGTTGTGATGCACGAAAATCTGAAGGCCGTGCCGCGCTATCGCGCCACCTTCGATGCTTTGGTTTCCGGCCTCAACGACTGGAAGAGGCTGTCTCGCGACGCTCCGGCCGCCACCAAGACAAGTGGACTCACGACGTGAATGAACGACCTTAAACGGTTGAAAAGAATCACGTTCTTATACGGGCCATCAGGCAGGAGGTCTCTGTTCGTCGACAAAGGTATCGACGATCTCGACTTCCGGACGATCGCCGCCATCGCTGTATTCCTCGCGCCAGCGTCCTGTCTCATCCTGATAACTGATGGTCACCGGCTCGTCGCCGACCTGCTGCTCCAGCATGACGATGCGTGCGGCTTCAAGGGCCTGGTCATGGGTCGGGAACGCTTCCGAATAGGCGCCACCGAGCCGATAGGCCCAACCGCCATCATGAGGAACGATCTCGTAGATGATCTTCACCATGGCCTTCTCCTCCTAGGCTGAGAAGGAGTATTCCATCAAAACGGCCCCGGCGCAAACGGACGAGCGATCGGACGGGGAAGGACGACGACGCAGGTCCAGACCACCATGGTCGCCATGCCCCTGATCGCAGCCGCGATCAATCTCAACAATGGCGAGACGAACGCGATCGAAGGCATGACCCATTTGGTCCTCTTCGCCACCTTCATCATGCTCGCCTTCCGCGGTCCCTGAACACGCATGATCAGCTCTGACTGCGGCATCCGACCACGGCTCCATGAGCAATCAGGCTCGGAACTTTTGTCAAAAACCGCCGTTCCCTCCGCACGGATCGGCCCCGACTGGGCCTCCCGCCGCATTGTCAACATGATGCGGACGATGATCGCCGCCGCGGGTGACCAGGGGGCCAACTCGGGAGTCGAACGTGAAGAGATTGGACGTGATCGATGGCATGCGGGGATACTTCCTCGTCTTCATGCTCATCAACCATTTGGTATTCACCGGGGGCCTCTGGCTCGTCGAAATCAACCACCGCAACCTCGCCTTCGTCGAAGATGCCCAAGGCTTCGTCTTCCTGTCGGGCCTGCTGACCGGCATGGTCTACAGCCGCAAGATGATGAAGGACGGCTATACGGTCGGCCGCGACAAGATCTGGTCCCGCGCGTTGGAACTCTACCGCTACGCCATGGCGATCGTCCTGATCGTGCTCGCCCTGCAGCTGGTCCTGCCGGGTGCGGTCACAGCCTGGAAGAACTGGTTGGGTGACGCAAGCCTGCTCGATCCGAGCTCGCTCGCGCCGGTCGCCACATTCCTCGTCCAGCCCACCTTCATGGACATCCTGCCGCAATACATCGCCTACATGGTCTTCGCCCCCGTCGTGATCTGGCTTTGCCTGCGCGGCCATTGGCTCGGCGTCGCCATCGGCTCGCTCCTGGTCTGGCTGGCCGCCCAGCTCGGCCTGCACCGCATCGTCACCTATCCGCTCGATGCCTGGCTAGCTGGTGCGCCGGACAAGGAGGGCCTGCGCGTGTCCTTCAACCTGCTAGGTTGGCAGATCGTCTTCTTCGCCGGCATCATCGCCGGTACGTTGACCTCGATGAAGAAGATCGAGTGGCAGAAGGTCTTCGACCCCAAGCGCACGACGCTTGCCTGGACGGCGCTTGCGGTCACACTCTTCTTCCTGCCACTCCGCATCGCAACCGCGCACGGCTTCATGCCCGGCTTCGTGCTCGAAAAATTCGGCCTGATGGAAGTCCGCGCCGATTTCGGACCGGTCTATCTGATCAACTTCGCAGCCGTGGCCTATGGCATGGCCTGGATCCTGATCGCCGGCCCGCGCCATGAGAATGCGGTCATCCGCAAGATCGCTTCGACGCTCACGAGCCTGTTCACCTTGAACTTCCTTCAGCTGCTCGGCCGGCATTCGCTGCAGATCTATGTCTGGCACGTGCTGATCGTCTATGCGGTCTACTACATCGACGCCCGGACACCGGAACTGTCACAGCTGACCAAGACGGCCGTCACCATCGGCGCGCTCGCCATCCTCGCCTTGCCGGCCTTGTGGCGGGACCGCGAGAAAGTTTTCGCCAACGCACCCTATGTCGGCAGCTGGATCAAAACTCCGGCATGAGCAAAAACCGTCAGAGCGGGCCACCAGGCCCGCTCTCTCGTTGCGGATGAGACCTCTCCTCACCATCCGATAAAGAGAACTTGATCTGGCACGCTCTACCGAGGCGGAGCTTTCGGACCACTTCAGGCGTTGAACGGGTCCAATCATTCGACCAGGAGGAATTGATGAAGCGTATACCCCACATTCTTGCCGGAACCATGCTGAGCGTCAGCCTCGTCTCCCTTCCGGCCTTTGCCCAACAGCCCGGAACGCCAGTCGAGACCCAGGCACCGAACGCCCCGAACCAGGAACCGGCCTTTTCCGGTCAGACAAGAGCCCCGCAGCCACCGGAAGTCGTCAACATCAAGACCGAAGTCGTTGCCGAGGGCCTGCCGCATCTCTGGGCGATGGAATTCCTGCCCGATGGCCGCATGCTTGTGACCGCCAAGCAGGGTGCCATGCATATCATCGGCACTGATGGCACGGCCGGCCCCGAGATTGCAAACGTTCCGGAAGTCCTGGCCGATGGCCAGGGCGGGCTACTCGATGTGGCTCTCGCGCCCGACTTTGAAAGCTCGGGCAGGATTTTCTTCTCCTTCGCCGAACCTCGGGATGACGACGGCAACGGCACATCGGTTGCCTCTGCACGCCTCGTTGCCGACGACCAGGGCGGCGGCGCCCTCGAAGACGTCACCGTGATCTTCCGCCAGACCCCGGGCTATGACGGCAACAAGCATTTCGGCTCCCGTCTCGCCTTCGGTCCGGAAGGTGAGCTCTATGTGACGGTCGGAGAGCGCTCCGATGCCGAGCCTCGCGTTCAGGCCCAGAACCTGCAGAGCGGCCTTGGCAAGATCTTCCGCATCAGCCAGACGGGTGAAGCCCTGGAAGGCAACCCCTTCATCGGCGAGGACGGCGCCCAGCCGGAAATCTGGTCGCTTGGTCACCGTAACCTCCAGTCAGCCACGATTGACGGTGAGGGCCAACTGTGGACGGTAGAGCATGGCCCCAAGGGCGGCGACGAGCTGAACCTTCCGGAGGCGGGCAAAAACTATGGCTGGCCGGAAGTCACCTACGGCGTCGAGTACAGTGGCGCCGCAGTGGGCGACGGCATCACCCAGATGGCCGACACCGAACAGCCAGTTTATTATTGGGACCCCGTCATCGCGCCCTCCGGCATGGCCTATTACGATGCCGACGCTATCCCCGAATGGAAGGGCGCTTTCCTCGTCGGCGGTCTCGTCAGCCAGGGCGTGGTCGTGCTGCACATGGAGAACGACCGGGTGAAGTTCGAGGAGCGCGTTGATCTCGATGCGCGTATCCGCGACGTGAAGGTTGGTCGCGATGGCGCAGTCTACGCCGTCACCGAACAGCGTGGCGGCGGCAACTCGACGATCATCAAGCTGACCAAGGGTTGATCATTATTGTCAAAGTAAAAGGGCCCGCAACGCGGGCCCTTTTCTTCTGGTTTGAACCAGAAAATTGCTTACTTCAGCGAAGCGCAGAAGCGCTGGATGCGGCTGCAGGCCTCTTCCAGCTTGGCATTCGAGGTCGCGTAGGAAACGCGGAAGTTCGGGCCAAGGCCGAAGGACGAGCCGTGAACGGTCGCGACACCTTCGGTCGCCAGCAGTTCCATGACGAAGTCCTCGTCCGTCTCGATGACCTTGCCCGACGGGGCGGTCTTGCCGATCAGCGCAGCACACGACGGATAGACATAGAAGGCGCCTTCCGGCTTCGGGCAAACGATGCCGGACGCCTGGTTGAGCATCGAGACGACGAGGTCACGGCGCTCTTCGAAAGCCTTCTTGGATTCCGTGATGAAGTCCTGCGGACCATTCAGCGCTTCGACGGCCGCCCATTGGGCAACCGAGCAGGCGCCAGACGTCTGCTGGCCCTGGATCATGTCCATCGCCTTGATCAGCGGCAGCGGGCCGGCTGCATAGCCGATACGCCAGCCGGTCATCGCATAGGCCTTGGACACGCCGTTCATGGTCAGCGTCCGCTCGTAGAGTTCAGGCTCAACCTGGGCCGGGGTGTAGTAGACGAAATCGCCGAACACGAGGTGTTCGTACATGTCATCGGTCAGAACCCAGACATGCGGGTGCTTCATCAGCACGTCGGTCAGCGCCTTCAGCTCTTCGCGGCTGTAGGCAGCACCCGACGGGTTGGACGGCGAGTTGAACATGAACCACTTGGTCTTCGGCGTGATCGCCTTGTCCAGCTGCTCGGCGGTCATCTTGAAATTGTTCTCGATCGTCGTCTCGACAGCGACCGGCGTGCCGCCGCACAGCGCGATCATTTCCGGATAGGAGACCCAGAATGGCGCGGGTATGATCACTTCATCTCCCGGATTGATCGTCGCCATGAAGGCGTTGAAAAGAATCTGCTTTCCGCCGGTGCCGACGATCACCTGCTCCGGCTTGTAGTCGAGACCGTTCTCGCGCTTGAACTTGTCGGCGATCGCCTTGCGCAGCTCCGGAATGCCGGCGACTGGGGTGTACTTCGTCTCGCCACGAGCAATGGCGGCAACGGCCGCGTCCTTGATATTCTGCGGCGTATCGAAGTCGGGCTCGCCGACGGAGAGCGAAATGACGTCTTTCCCCTGCGCTTTGAGTTCCCGGGCCATCTGCGTGACGGCGATGGTCGCGGAAGGCTTGATGCGGGAAAGGGCGTCGGCAAGGAAAGCCATTGTGCAGGTCCTGAGCTGATTGAACATCGACCCCGCTCTCCGGGGCCTCAGGTCCAAGCTCTATGGCGAAAGAGCCCCGGCCTTTCAAGCCAAAAGCACGGATGGCGCAAGAGATTTGCGTCACCATTCCAATGCGTCTGTGGGCACGATTTCCCAAGCACCGCCGAAATCACAATTCGAGTTGGGAAACGCCACAATTTCGTCGCCATGACGACGCGATCACACGGTTTCATGCGGTCAGGACAAGAATGAAGGTGCCTGTCATGGATTATGAATTGGAAGCATGCACGCCACCCTCAAGGCGAAGCCGTTCACTGGCCTGGCTCGCCGCTGCCAGCGGCTTGGCTTTGGCTCTCTTCATGTTCGGAAGCCCCGGTGCCGCCTCGCCGCCCAGCCAGGACAAGGTCATCGTGGCCCCGTCGGCTTCCACCGTCTCGGCAGATCGCCTGACCACCGGAAGCATCGTCCCAGCGGCCCCTGTCCGACTGGTCGATGTCCCGACCTCAGCAGTTGAGCACCTGCCCCTCCCGCAGAAGGAGCGCCATGTGCTGATAATTCTCCTCTTCGCCTGCTTCACGGTCATGGCAGCCGGCGGCTTCGCCCTTTGGAAGCGCGGATGGCAGGAAATCGTCCAAGGCGAAAACAGCGATCAGCGGTAAGCGGCAGGTCGAACATCTGGATCTGGAATGCCGACGCCAGCTGCACACTTCGCCTTCAAAACTACGTCATGAGGCGGGCGCCGGCTGTGAAACGCCTTGCCAGCTGCATTTCAGTCCCCATCTTCTCGACGAGCAATCGATGGCTGTGAGGAGATGATGATGCTGAACCCCTTCGACAGAATCGCACGGCTGTGCGTGCCCGTCCTTGCCATATCGGTTGCGACGTCCGCATTGGCAGAAGAGCCCCGGGAGATCCGGGCCGGAGACGTCACCATCGAGGTCGCCAGCATAGCCAAGGGCCTCGAAAACCCCTGGTCTGTTGAAGTGATGCCGGATGGGGCGTTCATCGTCACCGAGCGTCCCGGCCGCATGCGCATCATTCGTGATGGTGAAGTCGGTCGTCCGCTGGGCGGCTTGCCGAGGATCGCAGCCGTTGGCCAGGGTGGACTGCTCGACCTCGCCCTCTCTCCCGACTTCGCCGAAAGCCGCCGCCTCTTCTTTACCGCAGCCGCCCCCGGTCCGGGTGGACAGGGCACGGCTGTCTTCTCCGCGCGCCTGAGCGCAAACGAACGACGCCTCGAGGATGTCCGTCGGATCTTTCTCATGAACAAGCTGACTGGCGCCGGCCAGCATTTTGGATCCCGTATCGCTGTCGCCGCTGATGGCAGCCTGTTTTTCGGCATCGGCGATCGTGGAGAACCGGACCGCGCCCAGGATCAGGCCGATCACGCCGGCAAGATCATCCGCATCAATGCCGACGGCACCCCTTCTTCCGCCAACCCCAGCGGGCAACTTCTTCCCGAAGTCTGGTCCAGCGGTCACCGAAATCCCCAAGGCATCGTCATCGATCCCGCCGATAACAGGCTTTATACCGTCGAACATGGCGCGCGCGGCGGTGACGAGATCAATGCACCCGAAGCAGGCAACAACTATGGCTGGCCGGTCATCTCCTATGGCAAGCACTATTCCGGCGCCGAAATCGGCATCGGTCAGACTGCCGATGGCTACGAGCAGCCGCTTCACTACTGGGACCCGTCGATCGCGCCGGGAGCGCTAGCAATCTACCGCGGCGCCATGTTCCCGGAATGGGAAGGCGACTTCCTGGTCGCCGCATTGAAATATCAGCTGATTGCCCGCATCGAGCGCAACGATGACGGCTCGATCGGCAAAGAAGAACGCATTCTGCAAGGCGACTACGGCCGCATTCGCGACGTGAAGGTCGCGCCAGACGGCTCCATCCTGTTGGTGACCGACGAAGAGGATGGACAGCTTCTACGCCTTACCCGTGCTGGCCAGAGTTGAGGAACGCCGCGAACCTGTTATCCGCCGGGCATTTGCCCCATGTTTGGGGCCAATTTGCCTGACAAGCTTGGCCCCCGCAGGATGCGAGACCGTCGAACACGGAAAATTTTCACCCGCAAATTTCCGTGTTCGAGAGGGGTTTTACCTCAATCTCCATCGCAAGCGATGCAAATTTTCTTCGAAATGGCGTGACGAGGCCTTGCGACGGTAACGAATCACTCCATTCACACTGAAAACAAAGGAGTCTCGCCCCGGACAGGGTTAAAACTTTCGCTTGCCAATTTCCGACAAACCAAGCAATCTTCGGGCGTTCGGGCAATTTTGCGAGCATGGGAAGACCTATAAATGAGTGCGCGCCGGGGACGCTATAACAACCCCGGGCAGGCTAACTTGACAGGATGGAAACATCGTCGGGAGTTAGACTGCGGTAACAGGGCCCCTTTCCTCTAATTTCGACAAATGCCTGTCGCTCACCCGCTTGCGGGTACATTGCAATGCTGCCCCGCCGAATATGGGCAGAGAGAAAAGGACCTGACGCATGGCCGAGACTGGCACTGTAAAGTTTTTTAATACCGACAAGGGCTTTGGCTTCATCAAGCCCGACAATGGCGGCGCGGACATCTTCGTCCATATCTCCGCCGTTCAGGCATCGGGCCTGTCGGGCCTGACCGAAAACCAGAAGGTCAGCTTCGACACCGAACCCGATCGCCGTGGCAAGGGCCCTAAGGCCGTAAACCTGCAGATCTCCGGCTGATTTTACCCGGTTTTCTACGAATTGCGGCCCGGCATTCATGCCGGGTTTTTTCGTTCAGCCTGCGTTCAGGCAAAGCCTCCTAGATTGCGATCATCGCCGACGGCCCGAACAGCCACACCGGCTCAGGTAATTTCGCAAGGTCGAGGAACGACGTCATGATGAAATTCGCGCAACACGCACTTCTCGCGGCTGCAGTCACCCTGACGCCGATCGCCGCGGCAAGCCAGGCCGAAGCCGGCGACCGCCATTATCGCCACCGCAGCGACGATGCCCTGGCACTGGGCGTCATCGGTCTCGCAACCGGAATGATCGTCGGCTCCGCACTCGCAAGCCCGCCGCCGCAGCGCCGCGTCTATATCGATCGCCCCGTCTCGGTCTATGACGAGCCCGGCTACTACGTCGATGATTATCCGCCGCCGCCGCGCCATACCTATCGCCCGCGCCCAGTTTACCAGCAGCCGCGCCCGGTGGTTCAGTCCTATGGCGTCGAGCCCTGGACCGGCGCCTGGTATGACTACTGCTCGCAGCGCTATCGCAGCTTCAACCCGCGGACCGGCACCTTCGTCGGCTATGACGGCAGAACCCATTTCTGCACGGCCCGTTGAGGACCGTAACCGCACCGCAGAATGACAAAAGCGCCGGTCACCCGGCGCTTTTTCTCGTTCAGAGCCCCTGGATGAAGGGATTGGATCGGCGTTCGTCGCCGATGCGGCTCCCGGGTCCGTGGCCGCAGATGAAGCCGACGTCGTCCCCGAGCGGCAGGACCTTGTCGCGGATCGAGTTCATCAGGGTCTGGTGGTCGCCACCCGGCAGATCGGTTCGCCCGACCGAGCCGCTGAACAAGACGTCGCCGAGATGGGCAAACTTCTGGTCGCGGTTGAAGTAGATGACATGCCCTGGGGCGTGACCCGGGCAGTGATAGACCTCGAAGGTATGATCGCCGAAGCTGACCGTATCGCCGTCTTCGAGCCATCGGTCGGGAAGCACGCTACGCAATCCCGAAATGCCGTAGCTCGCCGCCTGCGTCTCGATGCGCTGCAGAAGCGGCAGGTCGTCCTTGTGCGGCCCGATGATGGTCAGCCCCGTCTTTTCCTTGAGCTCGGCAGCACCTCCCGCATGATCCAGATGCCCGTGCGTCAGCCAGATCGCCTTGAGGGTCAGTCCATTCTCCGCAATCACCTGCAGGATGACATCCACATCCCCACCCGGATCGACGATCACGCCCTCGCGCGTTTCATCATCGAACAGGATCGTGCAATTCTGCTGGAAAGGGGTAACCGGGATGATGCCCGCCTGTATCTGTCCCATGGGCTCGCTATCCTTCTGATCGTGATCGACATGCGCCTTATCATGCCAGACCGAAGAGAGAAACCGCGACGAACTCACAGGGTTTAGGCTTAACGGGACAGGCCGTAGACCTGAGAGACAGGGGACGCCGGAAGCAGGGAAGCCTGGGCAACGAGAAAGCTCGCCACCATCAGCTTGGCGGTGAACACGAAGATCGCAACGGGACGAAGGCTGGGGCTTGCAGTAATCTGGGCGGTACGGTCACGGTTCATCATGGCGCGAATCCTCTCTCCTTCGGCAAAGCCTGGCCGAAGCTGCTTGTCCGGAACTTGTGATTGATCAGTGCAGTGGTAACGAGCGTGGCGGCCATAGGTTTCCCGACCGTCGCCTAACCTGTGCGGTCAGCGTAAATTTGTTGGAAATTTGCTACACTTGCGCATAGTTTTGCCGGCAATCCCCGTCAGGGAGACGAGGAAGAACGGTTAGTCGCTCCATGCGGCTTAGCCTTCGGGAAAGCATCGCCCCTGGGCGATGAGGGTAGTAACCGGCGATGGCGCTAGCGTCTGCGCCGGAGGAAAGGAATGACGAGCGTGGCCCGACAGTCTGCGACGAAGACTGCCAAGAAGATCCTGCCGGACCTGCCGGTGGTCGATGACAAGTCGATCGACTTCGAAACCATCGAAAGCCTGTTTTTTGCCTATCGTGATTTCGTGTCCGATCCGGATGCCATCCTTGCCAAGCTCGGTTACGGACGCGCCCACCACCGCGTCGTGCATTTCGTCAGCCGCCGTCCAGGCATGACCGTTGCCGACTTGCTCGGCATCCTGCAGATCACCAAGCAGAGCCTGGCCCGGGTTTTGAAGGAACTGATCGACAGCGGCTATATCAGGCAGATGGCGGGTCCCGCCGACCGCCGCCAGCGCCGTCTTTACCCGACGCTTGCCGGGCGCGAACTGTCGCTGGCGCTCTCCGATCCCCAATCCCGTCGCATTGCGCATGCGATGGAGGGCATGACATCGGATGAGCGCGCGACCGTGCGCCGTTTCCTCGACGGCATGCAGAAACAGACCGTGACCCAGCCTCTCGAAACGGATGGAGCAGACTGACGTGTCGAAGAAGATCGAGCTGACCGACGACGCCCCGCATCTCCTTGTAGTCGACGACGACACGCGCATTCGCGACCTCTTGCATCGGTTCTTGACGGAAAAAGGCTTCCGCGTTTCCGTCGCTGCCGATGCCGCCGAGGCGCGCCGCAAGCTTGAAGGCCTGATCTTCGACCTCCTCGTCCTCGACGTGATGATGCCGGGCGAATCCGGCCTTTCGCTCACCCAGAGCCTCTCCGACGACAAGCGCGCGCCGGTCATTCTGCTGACCGCCCGCTCGGAGGCCGACAGCCGCATTGCGGGCCTCGAAGCCGGTGCTGACGACTACCTCGCCAAACCCTTCGATCCGCGGGAACTGGTGCTCAGGATCAACAATATTCTCAAGCGCAACATGAACCCCGATGCACCAAAGATCGAGCAGGTCATGTTCGGTCCCTACACCTTCTCGGTCCTGCGCAAGGAACTGCGCAAAGGTGCGGAGGTCATCCGCCTGACAGACCGCGAACAGGACATCATGTATCTCTTCGCGACGCGGGCCGGCGATACGATCCCGCGCCACGAACTGGTCGGCAATGACGCGGAAGTCGGTGAGCGCACGATCGACGTCCAGATCAATCGCTTGCGGCGCAAGATCGAGGATGATCCCGCCAACCCCGTCTGGCTGCAGACGGTGCGCGGCATCGGTTATCGCCTCAGCATGGACTGAGGCTGCGGCAACGGCGCGCGATGCGCCGAGGAAGTGTAGCATATGACGCTGTTCGATCAGATCCGGCGAGATCACGACCGCAGCCCGGCGACCGGCCTGAAGGGCTCTCTCCGCTGGCTGCGTCATCGGCTGCCGACCGGCATCTATGCCCGCTCGCTGTTGATCATCATCCTGCCGATGCTGATCCTGCAGACGGTCGTTGCCTTCGTCTTCATGGAGCGCCACTGGCAGCTGGTGACGGAACGATTGTCCGCAGCGGTTACCCGCGATATCGCGGCCGTCATTGAGCTCATCGAGCTCTATCCGGACCGCGAGGATTTTGACAAGATCGTCAACGTCGCGGCCAGTCGCCTGAACCTTATGGTCTCCCTGGAGCCTGGCACGGAATTGCCGTCGCCCCGGCCGCGCCCCTTCTTCTCCATTCTCGACCAGATCCTCTCGGACGAAATCGCCGCGCAGATCCGCCGTCCCTTCTGGATCGACACGGTGGGGACATCTCGCCTCGTCGAGATCCGCGTCGTCCTTGACGACCAAACCCTGCGCATCTTTGCGCCGCGCAATTCCGCCTACGCCTCGAATACCCACATCTTTATCGTCTGGATGGTCTCGACGGCGCTGGTGCTGATCGCCATTTCCATTCTCTTCCTGCGCGGCCAGATCCGCCCGATTATGGCCTTGGCCAACGCCGCCGAAAGCTTCGGCAAGGGACAGCGCCCGCCGGAAGACTTCTCGCCGCGCGGAGCAGACGAAGTGCGCCGCGCCGGCCTTGCCTTCATCCTGATGCGTGAGCGCATCGAACGTCAGATGGAACAGCGTACCGCCATGCTGGCGGGCGTCAGCCACGACCTGCGCACCATCCTGACGCGTTTTCGCCTGCAGCTCGCGCTCGCCGGTGACGGGCCGGAAATCGACAGCCTCAACCAGGACATCGACGACATGCAGAGCATGCTCGAAGGCTATCTCGACTTTGCCAAGGGAGAGGTCGAGGAAGACGTCGGTACACTCGATCTTCGCGACCTCTTCGAACGCGTCGCCGCTGACTTCAGCCTGCACAACCGCGCCTTCTCCTGGACACTGGAAGGCGAGGCGCTGGTCCATGTGCGTCCCAACGCCTTCACGCGTCTGGTGACCAACCTCGCCTCCAACGCGCGACGTTACGCACACAGGCTCGACATCGACGCCCGGCACACGGCCAAGTGGCTGGTGATTGTCTTCGACGACGACGGCCCGGGCATTCCGAAGGAAGCGCGCGACGATGTTTTCAAGCCCTTCTATCGCCTCGATGAAGCCCGCAACCTCGACGCCTCCGGTACGGGGCTCGGCCTTGCGATCGCCCGCGACATCGCCCGCAGCCACGGCGGAAATGTCACGCTCGAAGACAGCCCGCTCGGCGGTCTGCGCGCCATCATCCGGGTTCCCGTCTGAGATTGTTCAGACCAAGAAAAAGGGGCCCTTGGGCCCCTCGTCACATCAACTTCTTGCCGCTCGGCACCGGCTGCTCGACAGCCGCAAGCACGATGGCGCCGTTCTCGTCCTCGAATCCGAGCGTAAGAACCTCCGAGCGAAACGGTCCGATCTGGCGAGGCGGAAAGTTGACGACCCCAAGCACCTGGCGTCCCATCAGCGTCTCCGGCGTGTAATGCACGGTGATCTGCGCCGAGGATTTCTTGATGCCGATCTCCGGGCCGAAATCGATCTTCAGCTTGTAGGCCGGCTTGCGCGCCTCCGGAAAGGTCTCGACCTCGACGATCGTGCCGACGCGAATGTCGACCTTCTCGAAGTCGGCAAAGGTGATTTCGGTCCCGCTCACTGGGCGAGCTCCTCGGCCCGCTTGCGCGCCGCCTCGATCGCCTGATCGAACAGCGGCTGCATCGCATCATCAGCCATCAGCACAGAGAGCGCAGCAGCCGTCGTCCCACCAGGCGATGTCACGTTCTTGCGCAATTGCGAGGCAGGGTCGGGGGACTGGTGCAACAATTCACCAGCCCCCGCGACCGTTTCTCGTGCGAGGCGCATGGCGAGGTCCGCCGGCAGGCCCGCTTTCCGGCCTGCCTCTGCCATGCATTCGACGAGGTAAAAGACATAGGCCGGTCCGCTACCAGAAAGGGCGGTCACGGCATTGATGTCGGCTTCGCTCGAGACCCATTCGACCGGGCCGGACACCTGAAGAAGACGATGCACGACGTCGCGCTGCTCCTCGGAGACGGCAGCATTGGCAAAGGCGCCAGTGACGCCACGGCCAACCATGGCCGGCGTATTTGGCATGGCGCGCACCATGGCTGCCTTGCCGAGATGGCCTTCCATCGAGGCGATGGTCTTGCCGGCGGCAACGGAAACCACCGTCGTCTGCGGCCCGACGAGAGACTTGAGGCCCGGCAGGACCGCGTCCATGACCTGCGGCTTCAGGGCGAGAAAAAGAATATCAGCCGTCAGACCTTCCGGCGGCGTGACCAAGTGCCGGGCACCGGCGTCACTGATCGCTGCCATCATCTTGTCGGATGGACCCGGGTCGAGCACCGTGACGGCGCTCCCCGGCACACCGCTCTTCAGCCAGCCGGCCAGCATCGCGCCGCCCATATTGCCAGCACCGACGAGGACGATCTGTCCGAATGCGGCATTCGTCATGCTCAGGCTTCTCCGACCGTCTCGAACAGGACGGCATCCATGGCGCTCTTGGCGTCCATGCCGGACCAGACGACGAACTGGAAGGCCTGGTAATAGGCTTCACATGCATCGACAGCGGAGGAGAGAAGCACCTCGACCTGACGATTGGTCGGCTCTGCGCCACCGGCGAGCAGCAGAGACTGACGGAAGATCACGACGTCTTCGTTCCGCCACAGGTCGAAGTGGCCCATCAGCACCTGCCCGTTGACGTAAGACAGAAGCTTGATGACTTCGTTCAGGCGGTTTTCAGGGATCTTCAGATCGAAGGCGGAAGCCAGATGCAGCGCCTCGAACTCCTCCATCCAGGAGAAGGAGACATGGTAGTCGGCCCAGCGCCCCTCGACGGTCATTGCGATTTCGTCTTCGCCCGAACGCTCGAACGACCAGTCATTGGTCGCCGCTACAAACTCGATCATATCGACCGGGTTGGATTGGCGTTCGACTTCGATTTCCATGAGGCTCATGCATCACCTTCTTGACCGGAATGAATACGGGCGCCCGGCGAACCGCCGGGTCACTCGGACACCTGAACCGGAAACTACTGAAAACGATTCCGAAGGACCCCAGGGTAGAACACGCACCCTGCCCGAAACTTACGCGGCCCCCGCTCAGAATCATCGTTGAAAATCAGTGTATAATCGTCAGGGGCCAGCACCAGCCCCCCTCGCCACATTTGACTGTGTGACCTGTGGATGGCGCTTTCAGAATCGCCTTTGCATCACCCCATAAGCAACTCTGCCGATTGGCTTTTTCGCAGCTGTCCACAAGCTGCAATTTTTTCGTGGGTTCCGGCCTGAGCGACACCCGTCAAGGTGCTGAAAATACAAAAAGACCCAAAGCCACAGGCAATGGGTCTTGCTAAGCCTTGCGGCGTCTCGCGAAGCTGTTTCGAAACGGAGCAGCGATTACTTCGGCTGGGGGGAGAGCTGAGCCTCGAGAGCCTCGATGCGCATCAGCAGCGCATCGTTCTCTTCACGCGCCTTCAGCGCCATCTCGCGAACCACGTCGAACTCTTCGCGCTTGACCAGATCCATGCTGTTCAGCCAGCGCTCCGCCTGAGCATGAAAGGCTGTTTCCACCTCTTTTCGAACGCCTTGGGCTGCGCCCGCGGCGTCCGTCATCAACTTGGCGAAATCATCGAGAATACGGTTGGGGCCGGTCGACATGGAAAACTCCTCTGAAGCAGACTGCGGACTGGAAAATCGGTACCTTAAGATGAGGTAGGACCAGACAGCCCGGCACGCAAGACGCGAAGGACAGATAAAGGTGGTTGACGGTGTCGCAGCCGCCGCAATTCCATCTTGACCGTGCCAGTTCGCAACGCCATTTTCCAGCAGCATTAACGAAAGTACTCCATTGTTGTCAGTCCTGGACCTTTTCGCCGCCGTATCCTTTCCCGCGATCGACCCGGTCGCTTTCTCGATCGGCCCGCTGTCGGTCCATTGGTATGGCCTCGCCTATGTTGCCGGCATCCTCCTCGGCTGGCTGATAGCCCGCGATCTTCTGAAGCGCCCGCATCTGTGGCCGAACGGCCAGGCGCCCGCCACCCTGCAACAGATCGACGACTTCATTCTGTGGGTCGCGATCGGCGTCGTTGCAGGCGGCCGTCTCGGCTACATCTTCTTCTACGACTTCGCCTCGGTGGCGGCCAATCCGATGCGCGCGATCGAGGTCTGGAACGGCGGGATGTCCTTCCATGGCGGCTTTATTGGCGCAACGCTCGCCATGGTCTATTTCGCCCGGAAACATCAGATCCGCCTCTGGAGCCTCTTCGACCTGGTCGCCAGCGTCGTGCCCCTCGGGCTGCTGTTCGGCCGCATCGCAAACTTCATCAATGGCGAACTCTGGGGCCGGCCGGCCGATGTACCCTGGGCAATGGCCTTCCCCACTGGCGGCCCCTTCCCCCGCCATCCGAGCCAGCTTTATGAAGCAGCACTCGAGGGTCTCGTCCTGCTTATCGTGCTGCAGATCCTCGCCCGCGCATTCGGCGCCCTCCGCGCCCCCGGTCGCATCACCGGCATCTTCGTGGCCGGCTATGCCTCGGCCCGCATCTTCGTCGAATTCTTCCGCGAGCCCGACGTGCAGCTCGGCTATCTCTATGGTGGCTGGATGACCATGGGCATGGTGCTGTCGCTACCGATGGTCCTGATCGGGATCTGGATTTTCGTGCGGTCGGGGCGTCAGGCCCCCGCGACCCAAGGCTGAGGAGCCAAGATGGCCACACCGCTCGCCGAAAAGATCAAGTCACTGATCTCAGCCAATGGCCCGATCAGCATCACGGACTATTTCGCCCTCTGCCTCGCCGACCCCGAACACGGCTACTATCGCACCCGCCATCCGTTCGGCCGTGCAGGCGATTTCGTCACGGCGCCCGAGATCAGCCAGCTGTTCGGCGAGATGCTCGGCATCTTCATGATCAACACCTGGCAGCGCCATGGTGAACCGCGTGACGTGCGCCTTGTCGAGATCGGCCCTGGCCGCGGCACCATGATGGCCGACATGCTCAGGGTGATATCCCGTGCGGCACCGGAGCTTTACGAAACGGCGACAATCCACCTCGTCGAGACCAGCGCCCTCCTGAAGCTCACCCAGATGGAAACGCTCTCCGGCCACGGTGACAAAGTCTCGTGGCACGAAAGCTTCGACGGCGTGCCTGAGGGATTTACCCTGCTCGCGGCCAACGAACTCTTTGATGCGATCCCGATCCGCCAGTTCGTCAGGACGTCAGACGGCTTTCGCGAGCGCATGGTTGGCATCGACGACAACGGCGAGCTGTGCTTCACGCTCGGCGTCGCAACGCTCGACCCGGCGATGCTGCCACAGGGCATCGATGCGCCTGCCGACGGCGAAATCTTCGAAGTGGCCCCCGCCCGCCAGTCGGTCATGCTGACGATCTGCGAACGTCTGAAGCAAAGCCACGGCACCGCTCTGATCATCGATTATGGCCACATGGTCACCAATTTCGGTGACACCCTTCAGGCGGTGCGTGCCCACGAGTATGATCCGCCGCTCGCCAATCCGGGGCTCGCCGACCTTACCAGCCACGTCGACTTCGAAAACCTCGCCCGCACCGCCCTTGCCGCAGGCGTGCATCTCAACGGCTGCATGCATCAGGGCGACTTCCTCGTCGGGCTCGGCATCGAGCAGCGCGCCGCTTCGCTCGGCCGCGACAAGGACGAGAAGATGCAAGCCGAAATCGTCGAGGCCGTGCATCGCCTCGCCGGCGCCGGCAATGGCTACATGGGCGAGCTGTTCAAGGTCATGGCGGTCTCCATGCCCGTCGTCCACTTGTTGCCATTCAAGTCCAAGCATTGACAGGAGGGGATGCGATCTGCACGATCGCGCCCGTTCCAGACGGCTCGAACTTGAAGAAAGCCGATTGAATCCAATCGTTTCGCAGTATCCGCATTGCATACGCGTGATTTGCCAAGGCTCAGGAGACAAATCATGAGCACAGCCGACCAGCCACGCCCCATCCTAGCAGAGAGCCTCGACGCCACGACTGCAGCCGGCATCCGCCACGGCTTTTTCACCCGCGACGGCGGCGTCTCGGAAGGCATCTATCGCGGCCTCAATGTCGGTATCGGTTCGAACGATGAGCCTGACAAGGTGCGCGAGAACCGCCGCAGGGTCAGCGCCTGGTTTGGCCTGCCGCACGAACGGCTCGCCACCGCCCATCAAATTCATTCGCCCGACGTCGTGGTGGTCGGCGCCGATTATGACGGCAGTCGGCCCCAGGCCGATGCACAGGTCACGGCGAGCCCGGGCGTGGTGCTTGGCGTATTGACCGCCGATTGCGGCCCGATCCTCTTCGCCGACCCTGAAAATCGGGTCATCGGTGCGGCCCATGCCGGCTGGAAGGGCGCACTGGGTGGCGTTCTCGAAAACACCGTTGACGCCATGATCGCGCTTGGCGCTCGGCGCGAGGCCATAAGGGCAACCCTCGGCCCCTCGATCTCCCAGAGAAATTACGAGGTCGGTCCGGAATTCGTCGACCGCTTCCTCGCCGCCAATCCGGAATTCGAGGCCTTCTTCACCCCCTCGTCGAAACCTGGCCATGCGATGTTCGACCTGCCCGGCCTCACGATCATGCGCCTGACGCAAGCGGGCGTCATCGCCGACAGCACCGGCCATTGCACCTATGCGGCCCCTGAAACGTTCTTCTCCTATCGCCGGACAACCCATGCGGGCGAACCCGACTATGGGCGACAGATATCCGCGATCGCTATCATGGAGGACTAAGATGGCCCTGCACTTTACCGAAAGCGAATTTTCCGCCCGTCGCACCCGCCTGATGGCCCGCATGGCCGAGGAAAAGCTCGACGCCCTGTTGCTCTTCGCGCAGGAGAGCATGTATTGGCTGACCGGCTACGACACCTTCGGCTATTGCTTCTTCCAGACCCTCGTCGTCAAGGCCGACGGCAGCCTGACCCTGCTGACCCGGACCCCCGACCTGCGTCAGGCCAAGCAGACCTCGACGATCGAAAACATCGTCGTCTGGGTCGACCGGATGAATGCCGACCCGGCCGTCGATTTGCGCAACCTCCTGAGCGATCTCGATCTTCTCGGCATGCGCGTCGGCGTCGAATACGATACCCACGGCATGACCGGCCGCGTCGCGCGTCTCGTCGACAACCAGCTCACCAATTTTTGCGAAGCTGTGGATGCCTCTTACCTTGTCAGCAATCTGCGCCTGGTGAAGTCACCGGCCGAGATAGCCAAGGTGACCGAGGCTGCCGAACTGGCCGACCGCGCCTTCGACGCTGCCCTGCCCCTGATCGGACCCGATGCCGACGAAGCGGAGATCCTCGCTGCGATGCAGTCGGCAGTGCTGGCTGGCGGCGGCGACTATCCCGCCAATCCCTTCGTCATCGGATCGGCCGCGGACGCTCTTCTCTGCCGCTACAAGTCGGGTCGCCGAAAGCTGTCGGCCAACGACCAGGTGACGCTCGAATGGGCCGGCGTCGCCTCCCATTATCACGCCCCCATGCTGCGCACCGTCCTGATCGGCGACGTCTCCTCCCGTCACCGCGAACTCTTCACGGCGGCGATCGAGGGCATGCGGGCAATCGAGCAGGTGCTGCGCCCCGGCCACACCTTTGGCGAGGTCTTCGACGCCCATGCCAAGGTCATGGACGACCGTGGCCTGACCCGCCATCGCTTCAATGCCTGCGGCTATTCGGTCGGTGCGCGTTTCGCGCCATCCTGGATGGAGCACCAGATGTTCCATGCGGGTAACCCGCTGGAGATCGCAGCCGACATGTCCGTCTTCGTGCACATGATCATCATGGACAGCGACAAGGAAGCGGCGATGACCATCGGCCAGACCTACCTGACGACGGAAACCGGCCCGCGCGCCCTTTCGCGCCATCCGCTCGACCTGATCAGCGTCTGACGGGCGCGATCTGGCACCATTTGAGGAGCATGGCGCGGTTTTGCCAGTCTGTTCAGGGAATTGACAGGCTGATCATGCTAGTCACATTAATTGTGACAGGATCAAAGCGGAAGGACCCGCCGTGGTGAGACGTTCTCGCAGGATGACCACGAAACTGGCCGGTATCATCGGCCTGCTGGCACTGATCTCGGGCTGCAACAGCACGGATGTGCTGACGCCCCCGGCCGATGTCGGCAATGGCAGCCTGCCGGCGACCTATTCACAGGAGCTTGCGGCCCCGGCTGGCGGAACCCAGCCGGTTGAAACCGCACCGCTCGGTCAGACCGGCGTCTATACAGAGCCGGTCCGCGGCCCGCAGAATTCACTGGAGGCTCAAGCCGCGGCCCTCGCACAGGGTAGCCGCAATCCAGCAGCCTCAGCACCACTTGACGGCGCGCCTGAGCAGGCTTTCCCCAGCGCACCACAGCAGCAGGCCGCCACCCTGCAGGCGACACAACCCGCACAGCCCGCCCCGCAGGCGGTTCAGTCCCAGCAGGCAGCCCTGCCCCCGGCCGCACAATCGACGGGCAGCATCCGCTTTCTGCCAATCATCGGCGCACCGGTTCAGGCGGTCACGCCACTCTCCCGCCAGCTCGGCGCCGAGGCGCGTGCCCGTGGCCTCACCATCAAGAGTGCCAGCGACGCTTCGAGCGAACACATCCTCAAGGGCTACTTCTCCGCCTTCTCCGACAGCGGGAATGTCACGATCACCTATGTCTGGGACATCCTGGATGGCAGCGGCGGACGGCTGCACCGCATCCAGGGCCAGGAGGTGGTGCCCTCGGGCGCGCAGGACCCCTGGGCCGGGGTCCCTGCCTCCGTAATGCAGCAGATCGCAACCAAGAGCATGGCCGAATATGTATCATGGCGGAACAGTCGTGCAGGTTGACACCCGAGCGACTTCCGCCCTGTAAAACCGCAAAACATGCGCCCCATTTGGCGCATCAACCGAAAATATGGGCCTAGCCGTCCAAACCTCTTGCATTCAGGGGGAACGGCGCTAAAAAGCCCGCATCTCAGCATGGTAACAGGCGGGCCAAGATGAAGGTTTTCGCAGGTAATTCGAACCGGCAATTGGCCGAAACGATCTGCTCCTATCTCAACGTACCACTCGGCAAGGCCAGCGTCCGCCGTTTCGCAGACCAGGAAATCTTCGTAGAGATCCAGGAAAACGTGCGCGGCGAAGACGTGTTCGTCGTTCAATCGACGTCCTTCCCGACGAACGACCACTTGATGGAACTGCTGATCATGATCGACGCCTTCCGTCGATCTTCAGCACGCCGCATCACGGCGGTCCTTCCCTATTTCGGCTATGCCCGTCAGGACCGCAAACCCGGACCCCGCACGCCGATCTCGGCGAAGCTGGTCGCCAACCTGATCACCGAAGCCGGGGCCGACCGCGTTCTGACGCTCGACCTGCATGCAGGCCAGATCCAGGGTTTCTTCGACATTCCGACGGATAACCTTTATGCGGTGCCGCTCCTGGCGCGCGACATCAAGGACAAGTATGACACCAACAATGTCATGGTCGTATCGCCTGACGTTGGCGGCGTGGTGCGTGCCCGTTCGCTTGCCAAGCGCCTCGACTGTCTGCTGGCGATCGTCGACAAGCGCCGTGATCGTCCGGGTGAATCCGAAGTCATGAACGTCATCGGTGAGGTCACCGGCAAGGACTGCATCCTGATCGACGACATCGTCAATTCCGGCGGCACGCTCTGCAACGCGGCCGAAGCGCTGCTGAAGAACGGTGCAACCAGCGTGACCGCCTATATCACCCATGGCGTGCTCTCTGGCGGTGCAGTGACCCGTGTTGCCTCCTCCAAGCTGCGCGAACTCGTGATCACCGACTCGATCCAGCCGACAACGGCCGTCCAGTCGGCGCACAATATCCGCGTGCTCTCGACGGCAACGCTGCTAGGCGAAGCCATCAACCGCACGAGCCAGGAAGAGTCGGTCTCCAGTCTGTTCGACTGAGACCGATCCTTAACAGTTAAGATTAAGAGAGACAAAGAAATGTGAGCGGTGTCACAGCCACTTGCAGAGCCTCTTTGCTTTGCATACAGCTTCGCGCGCAATACCCCTTTTTGGACCCGCCCCCGGCTTTTGCGCGTGAGTTGATGTCACTCTCGGTTGAACGACTTCTGGCCAATACAGATCTGCATGAAACGGTCCGGGACCAGTCCAGGGCTCTGCTGCGCGTCAATGAGGAAAGCCCACGGCTTGCCGCCGTGTTCGGCACCCAACAACGTTGGCTGCTGGGTCATCTGGCGATGAGCCACTATTTCCAGGAGGTCGCCCGCGGCAATCCGGAGCCCGTCATTCTGATGGCCCGCTATCTGGAGCAGGTGAAGACGCTGGGCATATCCTCGGTCAACACCGCAGACGCCTTCATCAAGGAAATGCTGGTCTACGGCATCGCCCAGCACGGCCAGACGCCAGACCGCCGCAACCGCCCCTTCGTGCCGGCACCGATCACGATCGCAGCGACCCGCCGCTGGGTCTTCATCCATCTCATCAGCCTCGATCGGCTGGACGGCGGCAACAGGCTGGATGCCTTCGAGGCGGACGAAACGATCCTCGCCCGGCTGCATCCGGAGATCACCCGCCTTGCCATGGTCTCGCCGGAAATCCGCACACCGCCTCAGACCTGGTCGCTGTTCACCTGGCTGAACAATGGTGGCATCGTCATGGATTGGCTGATGGTCGGGGTAGACCCGGTCGATCCGGCGATCGAACGCTTGCCAACACAGGTGCGCTCGGTGCCGGAACTTGCCGAGAACTTCCGGCTCTCCCGCACCCATCTGACGCGCAAGCTGCGCGAAGCAGAAGCCATCGGCAGTGTCGGCTGGGAAGGCAATCGCGGTCGCTCGACGATGTGGATTTCCCGTGACTTTCTCCAGGAATACCTCGCCACGCAGGCCGTCAAGCTGGCCTTCATCGATGCCGCTTGCGAGACGATCGGCCTGCGCTGACGAGCGGCTGCAGCCCCGGTAACCTTAATCTGCCGGTAAGCAAATCAGCTTAGCCTCCATTCGGGATGTTTTCTGGAGGAATGGGTGTGACGGGTTCGAACGGAACGAATGCGCGTACAAACGTGCTGTCGTCGGTGAAGGCAAAATTCGCGGGGCTGGTGGTTGGAGCGACGCTAGTGTCCTGTATGGCTGTCGGCCTGTTGAGCTACCAGGTCGGCAAGAGCGGACTGATCGATGCCAGCAAGCTGCGCCTCGAAAGCGTTGCCGCAACACAGGCCAAGGTGCTCACCGCCTATGAAACCCGCATTCAGCAGGCGCTTGGCGAACTCGCACAGAACACCGCGATCGGTGAAGCCGCCGACTCTGTTGCGACGGTCATCAAGATCGAGGAAGCAAAGATCCGCGAGGTCTTCCAGGATCCCGGCAAGAACTCTGAGGAACGCGCGTCAATCGACGGATCAGGCCTCAAGCTGCTTTACGGTGTCCGCCACGCCTCCATTCACGGCGCCATTGCCAGCACGCGTCAGAACACCAATGTCAGCGATATCTACGTCATCGATAACGCTGGGCAGATCATCTATTCGGTCACCAAGGGCGACGCATTCCTGACCAGCGTCTCCGATCCCGCCAATGCCGCGTTGAAGGCGGCCTTCGATGCGGCGCAAGCTGGCGACGTCTCCCAGGTCCACGCCATTGGCTTCACTGACATGCAGGCTGAAGACGACGCGCGCTCGGCGCTGGTCGCCCAGCCCCTGGCGATTTCGGTCTGGGGAGAGGTCGTCCGCAAGGGGGTCATCGTGATGCGTGTGGGCACAACTCGCTTGACGGCATCGATCACGCCCGACGGCATGGGCCAGAGCATTGATGACAGCGTTCTGCTGGCCGAGGACGGCAGCCTGCGGGCAGGAACCTTTTCCGGCGGCGCCAATGCCGCCGTGCCACAAGCACTCGTGACAGCAGCACGCGGCGGAGCCAAGGGTTCCGACTTCGCAGCCTCCGGTGATCGCACCCTGTTTTATTCCTTCACGCCCGTCACCCTATTCGGCCAGAAGAACCTTCTTGCGATCGGCCAGGACGAACGCGGCATCCTGGCGTCTTCCAATGAGCTGGCCAAATGGGCCCTGGTAGCAACCGTGGCCGTCCTCGTTGTGATGGGTGGCATCGGTATCGCCGTTTCCTCCAGCCTCACGCGCCCCCTCACCCAGTTGGCAGGCCTGATGAACCGTCTGAACAACGGCGACACCGAGATCGAAATCGACGGAACCGGACGACGCGACGAGATCGGCCTTATGGCGCGGGCCCTCGACAGCTTCCGCCGCAGCGCACTGGAAAAGGAGCGCATCGAGAAAGAGGCCGAGAGCCGCGATCTCGAGATGAACGCCGAACGGCGCGAGCGCGAGGCTGAAAAGCAGCGTAGCGCCCAGGAACTTCAGGAAGCCGTGACTGCTCTAGCCGCGGGCTTGAAGAACCTTTCGGACGACAAACTGCACCTGCGCATCCACACACCGTTTGTGCCGGAGCTTGACCATTTGCGCATCGACTTCAATGGCTCCCTCGACAAGCTTGAGGAGACCATTCGCGCAATCATGGCCAGCGCTGACACCATTCGTGGTGGTTCGAACGACCTCAAGGGCGCATCAGCCAACCTTGCCCATCGCACCGAACGGCAGGCCGCATCGCTTGAGGAAGCAGCCGCCGCGCTGGGCGAGATGACCGGCAGCGTCAACGACGCCTTGCGTCGCTGCGAAACAGCCGTACAGGTCTCGGCTGGTGCCCTGAAGGGGGCAAAGGCCTCCTCTGAAGTGGTCAACGAAGCCATTGTCGCGATGCAGCGGATCGAGGAGTCCTCCTCCAAGATCCGCCAGATCATCGATGTCATCGACCAGATTGCCTTCCAGACCAACCTTCTCGCGCTGAACGCGGGTGTCGAGGCGGCCCGTGCCGGCGAAGCCGGCAAGGGCTTCGCGGTCGTTGCCCAGGAGGTGCGTGAACTCGCTCAGCGGTCCTCTACCGCAGCCCGCGACATCAACGGACTGATCAACGCCTCGACAAGCAATGTCTCCGATGGCGTGGCCCTGGTTCTGCAGACGGGAGAACGCCTGCACACCATCGAGGACAACATCGCCGCAATCAACGATCAGATCGGCGCAATCGTCGACGCATCAAGGGAACAGTCCGCCCGACTTTCCGAAATCAACGCCTCGGTCAACGATCTCGACCAGATGACCCAGCAGAACGCAGCCATGGTCGAGGAAACGACGGCTGCCGCCTTCGCACTCGCCCAGGAAGCGGACGGCCTGACCGAACAGGTCTCACGCTTCACCATCGGCCAGCGCGAGGGCTCCGCCCGCCGCGCCGCCTGATCGCCTGCATCCGCAATCCAACCTGACCCGCCGATCTCAAGCGGCGGGTTTTTAGTCTGCAGAGACTTCAGGTCGGAAGACTGCAGGCATCGCCCCCGGAAAACAGCCGCGAGCGTGTGAGAAAGCGCCGCTCACGGCCATTGTCGAGCGAGAACATGCCCCCTCGCCCCGGCACCACGTCGATGATCAGCTGGGTATGCGCCCAGACGGCATACTGGCTGCCGCTGATGTAGAACGGCACGCCGCCGATCTCGCCGAGCTTCACATCCGTTTCGCCGACCCGGTAGTCGCTCGCCGGATAACACATAGGCGATGACCCGTCGCAGCATCCACCGGACTGGTGGAACAGAATGTCTGGATGGTCCTGTTTGATCTCGGCGAGAAACGCGAGTGCGGCTTCGGTCGCGATGACGCGGGGTTCACCTGGATTGGAATTGTCGGTCACGGCGGTTCCTTCCAAGTGCGTTGCGACGGGACCCACCCTCCCCTTGAGGGGGAGGGTCGGCACGCAGTGCCGGGGTGGGGTGACCGATCGGGCAATTGAACCATCACCCCCACCCGCAGCTTCGCTGCGACCTCCCCCCTCAAGGGGGAGGTGGCGGGCCTCAGAAAAACCCGAGTGCCTTCGGGCTGTAGGACACCAGCATGTTCTTGGTCTGCTGGTAATGGTCGAGCATCATCTTGTGTGTCTCGCGACCGATGCCCGACTGCTTGTAGCCGCCGAAGGCCGCATGGGCCGGATAGGCATGATAGCAATTGGTCCACACACGACCGGCCTGGATGTTGCGGCCGAAGTTGTAGCAGGTATTCGCATCGCGGCTCCACACGCCGGCACCGAGGCCATAAAGCGTGTCATTGGCGATTTCGAGCGCTTCCGCCTCGTCCTTGAAGGTGGTGACGGAGACAACAGGCCCGAAGATCTCCTCCTGGAAGACGCGCATCTTGTTATGGCCCTTGAACACGGTCGGCTTGACGTAATAGCCGCCGGCCAGTTCGCCTGCGAGATTGTTGCGCTCGCCGCCGATCAGCACTTCGGCGCCCTCCTGGCGACCGATATCCATATAGGACAGGATCTTTTCCAGCTGCTCGGACGATGCCTGCGCACCGATCATCGTCGACATGTCGAGCGGGTCACCTTGTTTGATCGCGGCAACGCGCTTCAGTGCCTTCTCCATGAAGCGGTCATAGATCTTCTCGTGTACCAGCGCGCGGCTCGGGCATGTGCAGACCTCGCCCTGGTTAAGCGCGAACATCGCGAAACCTTCGAGCGCCTTGTCGAGATAGTCATCGTCCTCGCGCATGACATCCTCGAAGAAAATGTTCGGCGATTTGCCGCCGAGTTCCAGCGTCACCGGAATGAGGTTCTGGCTGGCATATTGCATGATCAGACGGCCGGTCGAGGTCTCGCCGGTAAAGGCGATCTTGGCAATGCGGGGGCTGGTCGCGAGCGGCTTGCCAGCTTCGAGGCCAAAGCCGTTGACGATATTGAGCACACCAGGCGGCAGAAGGTCACCAACCAGTTCGATCCAGACGAGGATAGAAGCCGGTGTCTGCTCGGCAGGCTTCAGCACGACGCAGTTTCCGGCAGCCAGCGCCGGTGCCATCTTCCAAGCCGCCATCAGGATCGGGAAGTTCCACGGAATGATCTGACCGACGACACCGAGCGGCTCATGGAAGTGGTAGGCGATCGTGTCGTGGTCGACCTCGCCGATCGTGCCTTCCTGGGCGCGAATGCAGGAGGCGAAATAGCGGAAGTGGTCGATGGCGAGCGGAATATCGGCCGCCATGGTCTCGCGCAGCGGCTTGCCATTGTCCCAGGTCTCGGCGCGGGCGAGAAGTTCGAGGTTATCCTCCATCCGCTGCGCGATCTTCATCAGGATGTTGGAGCGTTCCGTCGACGACGTCCGGCCCCATTTGTCCTTGGCGGCATGGGCCGCATCGAGCGCCAGATTGATGTCGTGCTCATCGGACCGGGCGATGTCGCAGAGCTTGCCGCCGGTCACCGGCGTCGTGTTCTCGAAGTAGCGGCCATTGACCGGCTCGCGGAATTCACCGCCGATGAAGTTGCCGTATTTCAGCTTGAACGGCGAAGCCGCAATCGTCTGGACCTGAATGTTCATCTGTCATCCTCCCTGTGAAAGGACCCCTCCTCGGGTCCTGATGGCAGGATGATTGCTGCGTTCCGGCGCAGGAGATAGTGGCGCGAAACAGTGCTGCAGCGCACAGTGTTTCAGGAATGCGACACCTATCGGCCCGTCAGTGCAGCTGGAAGCGCTTCATCTTCCGATGCAGTGTCGCGCGGCTTATGCCGAGCATCTGGGCTGCTTGTGAGACGTTGCCATTGGCACGTGAAAGCACGCGGCGCAGAGCCGCCCGCTCGGCATCCTCGAGGTCGCTGGTCGCTTCGCCGCGCGTCTCGCGCAGCGCATCGGCAGCCGGAAGTCCCTGCGCGATCAGCCCGTCATCGAGCTTCAGGGCAAGACGCGCCGCCTTGGTCGCGCCGAGGATCAGGTCGTCCCCATCGACCGCAATCAATGCGGACAGGGAGTTCGCCTGGGGCACCATGACGATCCGCGCGCCGGCAAACGCCTGGCGGAAGAGATTGCTTTCGACCCGGGCTGCGGCATCCCGCACGGCCTGCGAAAGCACTGCGAGCGTCATATCCGAGACATCGTTGCGGCAGGTGGAAACATCGAGTGCTGCCGTTAGCCGGCCGAGATGGTCGCGAATTGGCGCGGTCGCGCAGGACAGACCGATATTGGCGCTCATGAAATGCTGGTCGCGGTGGATGACGACGGCACGCTCGTCGGCCAGCGCCGTACCGATCCCGTTTGTCCCGACACTCGCCTCGCTCCACAGCGTCTGCTGCCAGAGCCCCAGCGCCCGGAACTCGACATCGTCACCGGGCGCACCACGCCGGTCGACCACGATGCCGTTCTGATCGGCGAGAATGATGCAACAGCCGGATTTTCCGACCAACTGATAGAGCCGGTCCACCTCGTCGGCGGAGCTGCCGATCAGCCGCTCCATGCGCTCGCGCGCTTCGCGATACATCGCCTCTTCGACCAGAACCGGCTTGCGCGCCTCTTCGGGTTGCAGGTGGTAAAGATTGAGGCAACGGCTCCACGAGGCAGCGACCGGCGAGGTCACAGCGGCTGATGCCTTCTGCGCCGTCGAATACACGAGTTCGGAATGTCTGAGATCCTGACGCATCTGCTCCTCCCAAAGCACGGGCTGCAGTATGCGCCTTCCGGCTCCAGAGGCAATCGCTCATATAAGCGGCAAATGATCAGCCAACATTTCGTCGCCCGGAATGGCGCAAATCTGCGACACTTTCAAAATGCGTCTATTTCGGGCGCTCAGGCCGCCATATCGGCAGCGCCGCCAGACTTGAGAGGCTCCCCGCTCGGCACCGAGGACAGCGCGGGATTGACGATATCCTGCAGTTCCGAGAGCGGCTGCGGTTTGCCATACAGGAAGCCCTGAACCTGCTGACACCCCTCCTGCTGGAGGAAGCGCAGATGCTCCGCATTCTCGACGCCTTCTGCCAGCACGGGAATGTCGAGGCTCTGGGCCAGAATGAGCGTCGAGCGGACGATGGCGGCCGACTGGCGGTTCTCCACGACGCTGTCGATGAAGCCCCGGTCGATCTTGATCTTGTCGAAGGGGAAAAGCTGCAGCGTCGAAAGCGAAGAATACCCAGTGCCGTAGTCATCCATGGCAATGTTGACACCAATCGCCTTCAGCTGGCGGATGATATGCAGTGCATGCTGCTGATCATCAATGATCCCGGACTCGGTGATCTCCAGTTCGAGGCGCGCCGGATCGAGACCCGACTCATCGAGAATTTCGCGCACCCGCTCGGGCAGCGCTGAATTGGCCAGCTGCTTGGGCGCAACATTCACGGCGATCTTGAGCGGATTGCGCCACTGCACGGCTTCCAGGCAGGCCTGACGCAGCACCCAGTCACCGAGCTCGCCGATGAATCCTGTCCGCTCCGCGATCGGAATGAATTCGGACGGCGGAACCATGCCCCGTGTGGGATGAGACCAGCGCAACAGAACCTCGAAACCGACCACCTCGCCGGTCTGCGTGTCGTTCTGCTTCTGGAAATACAGCTGAAACTCGTTGCGCAGGAAGCCGGCCCGCATGTCCATCGCGAGCGCGCTCCGCTCGCGAGCGGCCTGGTCCATGGACTTGTCGTAGAAGCAGACATTGTTCGAGCCGGCCGACTTTGCGCGATACATGGCAATATCAGCCTGCGCCATGAGGTCGTCGATGTCATCGGCGCCGTCCGGGAAGGTGGTAATCCCGATGCTTGTCCCGACGGACAGTGTCAGCCCCTTCCATTGGATCGGCGACACCAGTTCGGAAATGATGCCCCGTGCAAAGGCCTCGGCAGCACCTGCGGTGAACAACCGGGGACTGACCGCGATGAATTCATCCCCTCCGATGCGGGCCACGAATTCACCCGGTTTCAGGCTCTCCGACATGCGCTCGGCAACCACGCGCAGCACGTGGTCACCTGCCGCGTGACCGTGCACGTCATTGATCTCCTTGAAACGGTCGAGATCGAAGGAGAAGATGTAGATGCGATCGTTGCGCGCAGCCGGGCGATCCATGAGATGTCCGAGACGCTCCATGAATGCCATGCGGTTCGGCAAGCCGGTGAGCGCATCATGCAGCGACAGCTGGCGATAGCGCTCGACCGCCGAGCGGTTCGATTGCCGGTCGATGACATAGGTCATCGCGCCGATCACCAGGATCAACAGCGTGACGAAGATAAGCACCACCGTCATCACGTTTTCGGGCAGCATGTTCACCGGCAACGAAGCACCAAAATTCGGCTCGACGGTCAACGCTGTCATGCCGATGAAGTGCGTCGACGCAATGGCCAGCACGAGTGCGGCGCCACCGCCATAACGGCAGAATTGCGTGACGGGCCGAGCCACGCGATTGGTGGCGAGGGCGCCGAACAGTCCTGCCGCCACGAGAGACGCCCAGACGTAGTTCATGTTCCAATGCAGATCCGCCTGAACCTGATAGCCAGACATGCCGACATAATGCATCGATGCAATGCCCGCACCGACGAGCGCTCCACCGGCTTCGATGAGGAAGCTGCGCGTAGTCACGGCGGCAATGAAGAGACCCATGCCCGTGATCACGATGGCGAGCATCAGCGAAAGCAGCGTCGCGGTCGGTTCATAGCCGGCAAGGGCATCGGCCTCATAACCCATCATGGCGACGAAATGTGTGGTCCAGATGGATGAACCGCCAATAATGGACGTCAGTGCAATCCAGCTCGCACGCACCGGACCCCGCGTACTGCGGACGCGGCTGAAGAGGCGCATTGTGAGAAGCGACCCCAACACGCAGATAAGAACAGCGGCGATCAGTGAAACCGGGTCGTGATCGACAGCAATGCAGGTTAGAACGGCGAGCATGGGCAAGAACCAGTTTGAATTGACGGCCAAACCTAGCAGTGGTCAATTTCAAAATGCTCACCGCGCATGGTTACCAAGTTGTGTTTCACGCCCCGTTGGCGAGCAGCCGGGTCACAAGCGCGTTATGCGGCGGTTTCTCCCGCATAACCTTGCTATTCCACCGCATCTGGTCTATAGGCGCCCGATCCGCACAGACACCCTTGGAGGCAATGTGGATGGGACCGGCAACGGTCTCCGGTTCTGGCATGACCAAGATGCGTCGCCAGGGCTCTCCAGTAACTTGAAAGGTAAAGCCATGAGCCACGCTTCTTACGAGCTCAAGGCCGTAGCACGCGAACGGGTAGGTAAGGGGTCCTCCCGCGAACTTCGCCGCAACGGTCTCATCCCGGCTGTCATCTACGGTGACAAGCAGGCCCCGATTGCGATCTCGATCAACACGAACGAGATCACCAAGCGCATCCACGCCGGCGGTTTCATGACCACCGTCGCCGTCATTGAAGTCAATGGCGAAAAGATCCGCGTTCTGCCGAAGGACTACCAGCTCGACGTCGTTCGTGATTTCACGATGCATGTCGACTTCCTGCGCGTATCGGCAAACAGCCAGGTTTCGGTTCAGGTCCCGGTTCACTTCATCAACGAAGAGAAGTCCGCCATCAAGACCGGCGCCGTTCTCAACATCGTTCGCCACGAAGTTGAACTGCACTGCCCGGCTTCGGACATCCCGGAAGCGATCACTGTTGACCTCGCTGGCCTCAAGGTCGGCGATGCGATCCACATCTCGGCCGTCAAGCTGCCGAAGGGCGTGACGCCTGTAATCGCCGACCGCGACTTCACGATCGCTACGATCGTTGCTCCGGCTGGCGGCATGGAAGAAGAAGGTTCGGCTGAAGCCTGATCGATCTGATCCATTTGACGGATTGAGCCCACCCTTTGCGGGGTGGGCTTTTTTGTTGCTTACGCGCGGCTGTAGAAGAGACTCGAATCCAACTATTTCTCTTTAGGCAAGTTTAAAGTATTTCGTGAAACGCTCCGCCTCTCAATCATTGCGTGAGGGAGCACTGAGCAGCATGCCGCATCATCCCGCGCCGCTTGAGGCGGACCGTTGATGACCCGTTCGGTGGAGAGCCGCTTCCTGGCGATCGTGGGAACGACGATTTTTATCCTCGTCGTGCCGCTCTTCGCGTTGTTCCTGTGGCTGGCGACGGAACGCGCCTCCGACGAATTGCAGCAGAACCTCGACATCCTGCTCGCCGCGAATGCGCAGGCGCTCGCCAAGCCGCTCTGGGACTTCGACCAGGAAAGCGTCGAACAGATCACCGCCACCATCGTCTCGAACGGCCCTGTCAGCCGCGTCAACGTCAAGGACGTCTCGGGCGGCATTGCCGTCTCCATGCCCGCACTGCCGAAATGGCCGAAAAACGGCCTGGAATCGATCACCCGCGAGATTTTCTACCAGGCGGTCGAAGGCCCCAAGCTGGTCGGCACCATCACAATCTATTACAGCCGGATCGACATCTTCTCCTCGCTGCGCCAGGCAGAGGTCATGCTGATCGGCATCTTCATGCTGGCAGTCCTCTGTGTCGTCGGCGCGGCCATCATCGGCAACCGCCTGATGGTCATGAAGCCGCTGCTCAAGCTCACCGCTGCGATCGAGGCGACCCGCCGCCTGGGCTCCCGTCACCATGTGGACTGGCAGTCCAACGACGAGATCGGTCGGCTCGCCCGCAGCTTCAACGCCATGCAGATCAAGCTCGAGCAGGAGGAGGACGAGTTGCGGCTCGCCCATCGCCGCGCGACCGACATCTACAATACCACGCCGGCCATGCTCTTTTCGCTCGATGAAGAAGATCGCATCACTGGCGTCAGCGACTACTGGCTGCTCGCCACCGGCTACCATCGCCAGCAGATCGTCGGCCGTCGCTTCATCGAACTGGTGCCGCCAGAAGCGCGCGCCGCCTATCTGGAGCGTAAGAAGACGCGCTCCATCGCCGACGTTCTGGAAGCAACGACCCAGTTCGTCTGCGCCGATGGCATCGTGATGGACGTCCTCATCGCCGAAGCAAGCCGCAAGATCGAGGGCGCCGAGGAAGACCTCTCCCTGTCGGTCATGACCGATGTAACGGCGCTGAAGCAGTCCGAGGAGCGCAACCATCGCCAGGCGATCACCGACCATCTGACCGGCCTACGCAATCGCAAGGGCTTTGAAACAGCCCTCGACAGCGAGATCGTCGCCACGGACGCCGCGGGCGAAGAACTTGCCTGCATTTTCGTCGATCTCGACCGCTTCAAGTGGATCAACGACAATCTCGGCCACCAGGCCGGCGACCTCGTGCTGTGCCGCTTCGTGGAGCGCATGCAGGAACAGCTTCCGAAGGGCGCGATCGCCGCAAGGCTGGGCGGTGACGAATTTGCCATCCTGTTGCGTGGTGTCGCGATCGAGGACGCGGCGACCGCGATCAGCCGTGCACTCTGCAACATTTTCGTCGACCCCATGTCGATCGAGGGCTCGACCGTGCGCTTGAGCGCCAGCATCGGCATCGCCCTTTATCCGCGCCATGCCGCCAATGCCACCGAATTGCTGCAGAAATCCGACATGGCGATGTACAGCAAGAAGCGCGACGGCAAGAATGGCGCGCAGCTCTACGACCCGCAGATCCAGGATCACACCCGCCGCCGTGCCGAAATCGAACATGACATCGAGGAAGGTCTGAAGGAGGACTGGTTCGATGCCTTTTTCCAGCCGATCGTCGAGATCGAGAGTGGCCGGACGGTCGGCTATGAAGCCTTGATGCGCCTCGTCCACCCGCAGCGCGGGGTTGTGCCACCGGCAGAAATCATCGGCGTCGCCGAGGAAACCGGCGCGATCAGCCGCCTCGGCGGCCATGTGCTTGAGAAGGCTCTTTCCAACCTTGCCCGCCTGAGTGCGGCCACCGGCAACCACGAGGCCTATCTCGCCGTCAACTTCTCGCCGTTGCAGTTCGATGCATCACTGCCGGTAAGGCTGGCAGCCCTCACCGCCCATTTCGGCATTGAACCGCGCCGGATTGTCATCGAGATCACCGAAGCGACGCTGCTGCACGACAATCCGCAGATCCGCACCATCCTCGATGAATTCAACCGCTATGGTTATCGTCTCGCGCTCGACGACTTCGGCACGGGCTATTCTTCGTTGAGTTATCTCAACCGCTTCCCCGTCGACATCGTGAAGATCGACCAGTCCTTCATCCGATCGCTGACCGAGGACGAACCCGAACTCCGCCACAAGAGCCGCATGCTCGTCGAAGGCATAACCGCCATCTCCCACAAGATGGAATGCACTGTCGTCGCCGAAGGCATCGAGACGGATGAACAGCGCCGCATTCTGGAAGAATTCGGTGTCGACTATGGCCAGGGCTACCACTTCGCCCGTCCGCAGCCGCTGCCGAAGCTGATCGAACTCGCCCTGTCCGCCCCGACAAACCTGCCAAAGGTGTCCGCAGGCTGACATCATCAGAAAGAGGGAACCGCAATGAAAGTCTTTACCATCATGCTTTCACTTGCGGCGGCCCCGGTCGCCGCCGCAGACATCGTCCATTTCACCACGGAAGATTACCCGCCCTACAATTTCAGGGTGGGAAGCGAAATCCGCGGAGCCGGTTACGACCAGGTTCTTCTGATGATGAAGGACATCAACGTCCGCTACACCATTGAAATGATGCCCTGGGCCCGCGCAATCGCGCTTGCCGAGAGCGAACCGATGCACTGCGTCTTCACCACAGCCCACATCCCCGAGCGGGACACGCGCTTCAAATGGGTGGAGCCGATTGCGGTTGGCCGCAACTTCATGGTATCGCACAAGAATTCCGGCATCAAGGTCGCCAATATCGAAGAGGCCAAGCGCCACATCGTCGGCACCCAGCGCAACGACTACACCCAGACCCTGCTGGAGAACGAGGGCTTTCCGAAGATCGACCTCGCCACCGACCTGAAGCTCACGCTGAAGAAGCTCGAGAGCAAGCGTATCGACCTGATGCCGATCTCGGAGCAGCATTACATCGAGCTGCAGGAGAAGGGCGTCGACCTCGAAGCCCAGTTCGTGTTCTCCGAGCAAAAGTTCGCCATCGCCTGCAACGTCAATTTCCCTGAGGATCTGCTGGCCCGGATGCAGGGCGCGCTGGACAAGCTGATTGCCGACGGCACCCAGGCCGAGATCTTCGACACCTACAATCTGCGCTATTCGAATATCGGTCAGGTCGCCGCCAAACCCTGACGGCCCCGACATCAGTCTTGACTTTCGAACCGTTTCGCTGTCGGGAAAGGCCATGAACCTCAAGACGGATCTCGGGCAATGATCATCCTGGCCGGCCTCGGCAATCCCGGTGCGCAGTATCAGAAGAACCGGCACAATATCGGCTTCATGGCGGTCGACGCGATCCAGCGCCGCCACGCCTTCTCGCCATGGGCTAAGAAATTCAAGGCCGAGATCTCCGAAGGCACGCTGGCCGGCGAGAAGGTCATGCTGATCAAGCCGCAGACCTTCATGAACCTGTCTGGCGAAAGCGTCGGCGAAGCCATGCGCTTCTACAAGCTCGGCCCCGAAGACATCGTCGCGATCTATGACGAACTCGACCTCCTGCCCGGCAAGGCCCGCATCAAGACCGGCGGCGGCCATGGCGGCCACAACGGCATCAAGTCTATCGA
This sequence comes from Rhizobium sp. R86522, assembly GCF_042466255.1. NCBI lineage: Bacteria > Pseudomonadati > Pseudomonadota > Alphaproteobacteria > Hyphomicrobiales > Rhizobiaceae > Rhizobium > Rhizobium sp. R86522. The sequence continues at coordinate 964,223 of NZ_JAXHBX010000001.1, read as the reverse complement.
TGCCCATTGCGGCCTGAACTACAGGCGCCTGCGCCTCGGCATCGGCCATCCCGGCGACAAGTCCAAAGTGCACAACCACGTGCTCGGCGACTTCGCCAAGCTGGACGCCGAATGGCTGGATCCGCTGATCGAGGCACTGGCCGACAATGCCGAGATGCTGGTGCGCGGTGAAGACTCGCAGCTGATGAATAAGCTCGCGCTCGCAACCGGCAGCAAGGCTGAGGACGAAAAGCCAGCAAAGGCGCCGAAACCCGCCCAGTCCCATATCCATCAGGCCCGCAATTTCAACCAGCCGAAGAAGCTTCCCGAGAGCGGCCCAATGGCCGAGATGCTGAAGAAGATGTTCGGCCCCAAGGGCGATTGACCACACCCTCACGAGCACGCCCTGCCCCGCCCTTAACCGATTGCCGCGCAAACGACCGGAAGACCGCCATGAGCCACGACATCACCACCGACCTCGTCACCCTGCGCGACTATTGGCGTTATGCCATCTCCCGCTTTAACGCCGCAGAACTGAGCTACGGCCACGGCACACACACCGCCATCGACGATGCCGCGTTCCTCATCCTCGACAGCCTCGACCTGCCGATCGACACGCTCGATCCCTTCCTCGACGCGAAGCTTCTCCCCGCAGAACGCCGCCTGCTCGCCGACCGCATCGAGACGCGTGTCGCGACCCGCAAGCCCTCTGCCTATCTGACTGGCCGATCCTACATCCAGGGTCTGCGCTTCTTCGTCGACGAACGCGTAATCGTGCCGCGCTCGCATATCGGCGAAATTCTCTTCAACGAATATGGCGGCGAATTCGGCTCAACCTTCCTGCCCGATCCATTTGCGGTCGAAAGCGTCGTCGACATCTGCACCGGCTCAGGCTGCCTCGCGATCCTCGCCACACGCTTCTTCCCACTCGCTGCAGTCGATGCCGTCGATCTCTCCGCCGATGCGCTGGAAGTGGCCGAAAAGAACCGCCAGGCCTATGGCCTCGAAGACCAGCTGACGCTGTACCAGGGCGATCTCTTCACGCCACTTGCCGGCCGCAAGTTCGACCTGATCATCACCAACCCGCCCTATGTCGATCACGAGGCTATGGACGCGTTCCCGGCCGAATACCGCGCCGAGCCCGCCATGGCCCATGACGGCGGTGAAGACGGCCTCGACCTCGTCCGCACGCTGCTCACTGAGGCCCCCAAGCACCTGAACCCGGGTGGCGGCATGCTCTGCGAAATCGGCCGCGGCCGCGACATCCTCGAAGCCGAATTCCCCGACCTCGATTTCCTCTGGGTCGAGACGACGGAAGAGGAAGACGCGGTGTTCTGGATCAGCGCGGAAGCACTGGGCGTGAAGGCAAGCAAGGGCAAGTGAGGCGAGGCTATCACCACTCGAAGGTTTTGACCCGATACCAGAAGAGATCGACGAGTGCTGCGAGGCCCCAGTCGATCCAGTAGGCCGTGACCTTCGAGGCATCGGGGACGAGCAGCAGCACGATTAACCCGCTCAGCATGGCCCAGCACACCGCAAGCCGCAGATTGTGCAGGCTGTCGAGGCGGTAGTAGCCTGCCTCGTCATACTCGGTCTTGAAGACCATGTCGGTCCAGCTGTAGCCGTCGCTGATCACGAGATCCATCATCGGCCGGTCCGACAGGCGGTCCGGCAAGATGTTGAAAACGGCACGCGAAACATGCCCCAGTGCACCCATCAGGGCGAGCACAGCCAGCGCCACGGCATAGTGCCAGGTGGCCGCTTCGGCGAGTGTCTGCGGGTCGGGCGTCATGGTGGAAGTCTAGTCGGCAGACGTAATAAATTGGTTTCAGGCCTCAGGTTTGGCCGGCCTGCACCGGCTTCGCTAGAAGCCCCTCAACAAGCACCCGGAACGCCTCCTGCGCTTTCGGCAAGACACTCTCGGGCTCCGCACTCGCCGCGATCCACATCGCGGCATTGAGCGCGGCACCGCTGATCAGCCGCGCGGCCGCCTCCGGATCGACCGGCTTCAGGATGCCTTCCGACATCAGGTCCTCGACGGCCTGACGGGTCACCTGAAGGCAGGAATTCTGGCTCGGCCATAACGAGGGATCACCGAGCACCGCAGGCCCGTCGAGCAGCACGATGCGCTGCACCTCGGGGTCTAGCGCCATCTCGATATAGGCTGCCCCCTCGGCTAGGAGTGCATTCCACCCCTTTCCTGCCGCCGCACCTCGCGCCTTGGCGCGCTCGGCCATCTCGCTGTCGATCTGGTTGACGACGGCGGCAAACAGCCCGCGCTTGTCGCCGAAATTGTGGTAGAGCGCCCCCCGCGTCAGCCCAGCCTCTGCGGTGAGCGCATCCATAGAGGCATCCGCAACGCCCTTGTCCGCAAAGGCCTTGCGCGCAGCAGCGATCAGCTTGCTGCGATTTTCCGCCATGCTTTCAGACCGTGTGCGCTTCACACTATTCTCCTGACTTCACATACATTGCGTATATGAATTTGACATACGACCCGCATGCGAGTAGCTCTACATACGCGACGTATATGAAATTCTCAGCCTGCAGCCAAGCGGCATTTCACCGACCCACCCTTGGGCGGAACGATGCCGCATGCCCGAAAAGATACCCATGACCAAGCCTGAACCCGTCTTCCCCGCAAACAGACACGCCCTTTACGAACAGCATGGCTATTCCGCCGCGATCCGCACCGGCGACCTGCTCTTCGTCTCCGGCCAGGTCGGAAGCCGCGAGGACGGCACGCCAGAACCGGACTTCGAGGCCCAGGTCCGCCGCGCCTTCGCCAACCTCGAAGCGACACTCGCCGCCGCCGGCTGCTCACTTGCCGACCTCGTCGACGTCACCACATTCCACACCGACCCGGAGACCCAATTCGCAACTATCATGAAGGTAAAGGCGGAAGTCTTCCCCGCCCCACCTTATCCGAATTGGACGGCGGTCGGCGTCAACTGGCTGGCCGGCTTCGATTTCGAGATCAAGGTGATCGCGCGGATTCCCGGGACGCCGGCAATCTGAGGTATCGCCCCTCAGGGCCGCGTTGCCAACGCGGCTTTAAGCATCTCGCCGGCATGCATCTCGAACCACCGCAGCATGTCGGCGGTGCCGGCAGCTTCTCCGATACCTGGCTTCGCGCCACAGAGTTCGGCGCAAGCAGCAGCCATCGCCGTCAGGATCCGGGCGGTCTCCGGCACATAGGCGAGATCGTCATCGGTTTGATGACGCCGACGAATGATGGCGTAGCGCATGGTCTCCGGATAGGTCCATGCGCTCGTCAACACATCCTGCACACTGACGGCCTGGCCATTGACGACCGCTATCGCATCACGATCGGTCTCGCGATACCCCGCTGTCTCGACCTGTTCGCAGAAGTCGATGGCAGCCTGCATCATACGTCTGACAAGGACCCAATCGGTCTGCGCAGGTGCATTCGCCATCTGCCTCACTCCTCCGGTTCGGCCGTGAACAACAGCGGCATGCCCGCTTCCTTGGCGAGGTCCATGGCTTCCGTCACCTTCGTCTCGGCGATCTCCCGCGTGCAGACGACAACCACCGCCGAGCCAAACTTGTGCGCTGTCATCATGACGCGGTAGCCGGTCTCCTCGCTCATCCGGAACACGACCTTCAAGACGATCGTCACGAATTCGCGTGGCGTATAGTCGTCATTGTGCAGGAGCACCTTGTAGAGCCGCGGCTTCTCCACCTTGGGCTTCGTAACCGTCTTCGGCGTCAGTACCGTATCCTTCGCCATAGGTTCCTTCCGGATCTAGAGGCCGCATCAGGGCCGCAACACTTGACCATGCCCTTCCTATACCCCATAGGCGTGGGCAACGAAAATCCATCCCGAGCAGGTATATAGAGCCATGGGCTTCAAATGCGGTATCGTCGGGCTGCCGAATGTCGGCAAGTCCACTCTTTTCAACGCGCTGACCAAGACGGCGGCCGCCCAGGCAGCCAATTATCCCTTCTGCACGATCGAGCCGAACACCGGTGAAGTGGCCGTTCCCGATCCGCGCATGAAGAAGCTGGCCGACATCGCCGGCTCCAAGGAAATCATCCCGACCCGCATCTCCTTCGTCGATATCGCCGGCCTCGTGCGCGGCGCATCGAAGGGCGAAGGCCTCGGCAACAAGTTCCTCGCCAATATCCGCGAAGTCGATGCTGTCGTCCACGTGCTGCGCTGCTTCGAAGACGACGACATCACCCATGTCGAAGGCAAGATCGACCCGGTTGGCGACGCCGACACGATCGAGACCGAGCTGATGCTCGCCGACCTCGAAAGCCTGGAACGCCGCGTAGAACAGACCCGCAAGCGCGCCGCCTCCAAGGACAAGGAATCGACTGCCCAGCTGCCGATCATGGAGCAGGTGGTGAAGCTGCTCAACGAAGGCAAGCCCGCCCGTCTCCTCCTGAAGACGCTTGCACCCGACGAGATCGAGATCCTCAAGACCCTCAACCTACTGACCTCGCATCCGGTCCTCTATGTCTGCAACGTCGCCGAAGGTGACGCCGCGACCGGCAACAAGCACACCGAAGCCGTTGCCAAGATGGCCGCTGAACAGGGCGCCGAATGCGTCGTGATCTCGGCTGCCATCGAAGCCGAAGTGGCCCAGCTGCCGGAAGAGGAATCGGTCGAATTCCTCTCCGCACTTGGCCTCGACGAAGCCGGCCTCGACCGCCTGATCCGCGCCGGTTATCACCTGCTCGACCTGATCACCTATTTCACGGTCGGCCCAAAGGAGACCCGCGCCTGGACCATCGTCCGAGGCACCAAGGCACCTGCAGCTGCCGGCGTCATCCACACCGATTTCGAACGCGGCTTCATCCGCGCCTTCACGATCGCCTATGACGACTACATCGCCTTCAAGGGCGAAGTCGGCGCCAAGGAAGCCGGCAAGGGCCGCGACGAAGGCAAGGAATATGTCGTCCAGGACGGCGACGTCATCCACTTCCGCTTCAACACATAAGCGGAACAATCAGAACGACGAAAGGCCGCGATCACTCGCGGCCTTTTTTGTTGGATCAGGGAGATTGGGGAACTCAGGCGCGTTTCACCGGGCAGGTCGAAAGGCCCATGATCGAATAGAGCGGGCAGCTCGACATCAGACCGGTCGCAAGCGGCACGATCCCGATCAGGGTGAAATAACGCCACGACGCATCCGGATAGAGGAAGAAGAGCGACAGCAGTACGAGGCCTGCAACGATCCTGAGGATGCGGTCGAGACCACCGACATTCTTGGCAAACATGATTTTCCCTCCGTTTGTTTGACGATGGGATGAGACTAGCGCGCCCTTGCCGCCCCGTCGGTGACTTAGTCACGGGCTTTGCAAAGTCTTAACCTTCTGGAGCCCGCGCCATGCGGGCAAGCTCGCCGCGATTGATGATGCGGATCTGCCCCCGCTCATTGGCAACCACGCCCTTGGAGACCAGCGCCTCCAGCCGCCGCGATACCACCTCTCGTGCCGTACCGATGATGACGGCGAGCTCCTGATGTGTGAGAGCGACATGCCCCTCCTCGTCTGCCCGTTCGATCAGCGCATGGGCCAGTCGCTGCTCCACCTTCACGAAGGCCACCTGTTCCAGCACGAACATCAGATCGCCCAGCCGGTCGGCAAAGGCTCTGAAGACGAAATGGCGAAACGCCACCGAATCCGCCATCAGGGTCTCGAAGATAGCAGGCGGCACCATGACCGCCACAAGGTCGCTCTCGGCCACCGCCTCGCCCGAATAAACCGCGCCGCCCAGCACACCGAGCGTGGTTTGCACACAGGTCTCCCCCGGCGTCACGGAATAGAGCAGCAACTCCCGCCCGTTGCGGCCCGTGAGATAGACACCGATACGGCCGGACAGGAGAATGACAAAGCTCTGCGCGGCATCCCCCGGCCGGAACAGCGTCGTGCGCGCAGGCACATGCATCGGCTTCAGCGTCTCCAGCGCCCGCCGGGCATCCGGATCGATCTCCGCCAGAAAGCTCGCCTGTTCCGCCCAGCCCGCCATGGACCACCTCCCGATTCCCGCTTATGAACCATAGATAGCACCGAACAGGGAAGGGAGAAGACGACGCATGCAGGATGACAGGCTTCACTACGAGGACTTCACGGAGGGTCGAAGCTTTGCGCTCGGGCCGCGTCTCGTGACAGCCGAAGAGATCATCGAATTCGCCCGCGAATTCGATCCGCAGCCCATGCATCTCTCGGAAGAAGCCGGCAAGGCAACCATCCTCGGAGGCCTCTCCGCCTCCGGCTGGCACACGTCCAGCCTGTTCATGCGCCTGATGATCGACGCTTACGTTCTCAAAGCCGCGTCCGAAGGCGCTCCCGGCATTGAATTCATGCAGTGGCGCAAACCCGTGCTGGCTGGCGACACGCTGTCCGGCCAATCCATCGTCGAAGAGGTCCGCCTCATGCGCTCCCGCCCCCACCTCGGCATCGTCACCTTCGGCCATGAACTGCAAAACCAGCGCGGCGAAACGGTCATGAAGGCCCGCAACGCAGTGATGATCCGCCGCCGCGAGTCCTCGGAGGTGCCGGCATGAAGATGCTCGACCTCTATCCGGCCGGCACCCGCCTTGAGCTCGGCTCGGTCACCTTCACCGCCGAAGACATCATCCGCTTCGCCGAGAAATTCGATCCGCAGCCCTTCCATGTCGATGCTGAGGCCGCAAAGGCTTACGTCTTCGGTGCGCTCTGTGCGTCCGGCTGGCATACCTGCGCCAACTGGATGAAGAGCTTCATCGGCTTCATCGGACGGGAGATCGAACGCCTGGATGCCGAAGGTATGGAACCGCCGAGGATCGGCCCCTCCCCCGGCTTTGCCGAGCTGCAATGGCTGAAACCCGTCTATGTCGGCGATACCATCACCTACTTCATGACCCCGCTCGAAAGCCGCACCGTTCAGGGCCGAAACCGCTACATCCTGAATTCGGCCCTTTCAGAGGGCGTCAACCAGCACGGTGAAACAGTCTTGCGCTTCAAGAGCAATCTGATCGAATTCTTCCCCGACGAGGAGCAAGCCCAATGACCGTTCACGATTTCACCATGACCGCCATCGACGGCACCGAGCGCAGCCTGAAGGACTATGCCGGCAAGGTACTATTGATCGTCAACACCGCGAGCGCCTGCGGTCTGACACCCCAATACGAAGGCTTGGAGGCCCTCCACAAGGCCAATCTTGATCTCGTGGTGCCGGCTTCCCCTGCAACCAGTTCGGCGCCCAGGAGCCCGGCACGGAAAGGGAAATCGCGCTCTTCTGCGAAACCCGCTTCGCCGTGACCTTCCCGATGTTCGCGAAAATCGAGGTGAACGGCGCAGGCACCCACCCGCTCTACGCCTTTCTGAAGGCAGAAACCCCGGGCGCAGAGCAGGGACAGGAAATCGGCTGGAACTTCGCAAAGTTCCTCGTCGGCCGCGATGGCCAACCGATTGCCCGCTATTCGCCGCGCACGGCCCCATCGGAGCTTGCCGACGACATCGCCAAAGCGCTCGCCCACTGATCCGCCATGGCCGGCTTCCGCTTCCATCCGACATCTATCATCGGCCTGGAAGCGGTCTCGGCAACAAGCGCCCATGTCTTTCCCAAACACAGCCACGACACCTATGGCATCGGCTTCCTTTCCGCCGGTGGTCAGATCTCGTCCTCGGGGCGCGGTCAGGTGGAAGCCGATGCCGGCCAGCTGATCACGGTCAATCCGGGCGAAGTGCATGACGGCGCCCCGATCGGCCGGACGCCGCGCAGTTGGCGCATGCTTTACCTGACGCCGGCCCTCGTCACGGACAGCATATCCGATCTGGTCTCCTCGACCTCGGACCTGGAATTCGAATGTCCGGTCTTCGCTGACACCGATATACGCAATCACCTCGCGGCCCTGCATCACCGGTTTGACCATGGACCGCAAGACCATCCAGCGGACGCCCTAAATGAAGTGCTCGTCCTCATCCTTGGAAAGGCGCTGCTTCGCCGCCGCGAGGCACCACCTCCCCTGCCCGCCAGTCTCGCCCGTGTTCGCCAACGCCTGGACGAGGATCCGACAACCCTTGCCGATCTCTCGGGCCTTGCCCGCGAAGCCTGCCTCAGCCGCTTTCAGCTGATCCGCGCCTTTCTGCGCCACACCGGCCTCACGCCCCATGCCTACCGCATGCAGAGCCGCGCCAACCTGGGCCGCCGCCTGCTGATGCAAGGTCTCGTCCCCGCTGAGGTCGCTGCGGCCTGCGGTTACGTCGACCAGAGCCATATGCACCGCGAATTCCGTCGCCGCTTCGGCCTTACCCCCGGCGCCTATCGCAGCGCCTGGCTCGGCTGCAATCCTGTACAAGACGAGAGCACCTGACACCGGCATGCTTGCTCCAGCAACGCAGGAGATAAGCATGACCCTCGATTTCCTTTTGACGACCCTGATCATTGTCGCAACGCCCGGCACGGGCGCGCTCTTTACGCTGGCAGCAGCCCTCGGTGGCGGACGCCGCGACGCCCTGATCGCCGCATTCGGCTGCACGCTAGGCATCGTCCCGCATATGCTGGCGGCAGCGCTGGGGCTCGCCGCCCTCGTCGCCGCCGAATTGCGTCTCTTCGAGGCGATCCGCTATGCCGGCATCGCCTATCTGATCTGGATGGCGATCGGTCTCTGGAAAAGCGGCCTCGTCCAGGAGCAGACGGCCGAACCGAGCGGTGAGGCCTGGCGGATCATCCGCAAAGCGGTGCTGATCAACCTGCTCAATCCGAAGCTCTCGCTCTTCTTCCTGGCCTTCCTGCCGCAATTCGTCGATACGGCCGATCCTGCACCCCTGGCCACCATGACCGGTCTCAGCCTCGTCTTCATGGCCGTGACCTTCGTGGTCTTCGCACTCTACGGCCTTGCCGCAGCCGCGATGCGGAATGGCATCGTGGAGCGTCCGCACAGGATGCGGATCATCAACCGGTTGCTCTCATGCGGCTTCTTGGCAATGGCGGGGAGATTGGCGCTGGCTGAGCGTTAAGGGACCAGTGAGGGGTCGACCGGGCGGCAGCGCCCGGTCGTTGTAAAAAGGCTCAGTGCCCCTCGAATTCTACGAGCGTGCGAACCTCGACACCGAGCGCCTCAAGCTTCTTGCGGCCACCAAGCTCCGGCAGGTCGATGACGAAGCAGGCAGACACGACGTCAGCGCCGATCTGGCGCAGCAGCTGTACGGCGCCCACGGCCGTGCCGCCGGTGGCGATGAGATCGTCGACAAGGATCACCTTCTCGCCCGGCTTCACCGCATCCATATGGATTTCCATCTCGTCGACGCCGTATTCCAGGCTGTAGGCGATCCGCACGGTCTCGTGCGGCAGCTTGCCCTTCTTGCGGATCGGCACGAAGCCGGCCGAGAGCTGGTGCGCGACCGCGCCCCCGAGAATGAAGCCACGTGCCTCCATGCCGGCAATCTTGTCGACCTTCAACCCCACATAGGGCTGCACCAGCTCATCGACGGCGCGACGAAACGCCCGCGCGTCGCCGAGCAGCGTGGTGATGTCACGAAATATGATCCCGGGCTTGGGATAGTCGGGAATGGAGCGGATGGCTGCGGCGAGTTCGTGGGCGATCTTGGTCATGGGGCATCCGGATTGTGACAGGAGGAGTTGCGCGGGACCTTACCAAGATTGGCATGGCCCCCCAACAAAAAAGGCGGCCCGAAGACCGCCTTTTCCGTGAAACGTCATCCTAGAAGGATCAGTGTTCCTTGGTCGAGTAGACCGACTTCTTCGTCAGGTAGATCAACGCGGTGAAGATCGCGAGGAACACCATGACCATGAAGCCCATGCGCTTGCGGTCTTCGAGATGCGGCTCGGCGGCCCACATCAGGAAGGCGGAGACGTCGAGCGAATACTGCTCCATCGTTTCCGGCGCACCGTCGTCATAGGTCACCTGGCCGTCGGAGATCGGCTGCGCCATCGCCAGCGACTGGCCGGCGATGAAGTAAGGGTTGAAGTAGGTGCCTTCGGCAACTTCAACACCCTCCGGCGGATCCTGGTAGCCGGTCAGCAGCGCGTGGATGTAATCCGCGCCACCCTGCTGATACTGGGTGAAGATGTCGAAGACGAAGGTCGGGAAGCCGCGGGTCACGCCGCGCGCCTTTGCGATCAGCGAGAAGTCCGGCGGAGCCGCACCACCGTTTGCCGCCGCTGCCGCTTCCTTGTTCGGGAAGGGCGACGGGAAGTGATCGGAGGCAACGGCCGGGCGCATGAACATTTCGCCGTCAGCATTCGGGCCGTCTTCAACTTCGTAGTTTGCGGCAAACGCCTTTACCTGCGCTTCCGAATAGCCGAGGTCTTCCAGCGTGCGGAAGGCGACGAGGTCCATCGAGTGACAGGCAGCGCAGACTTCGGTGAAGACCTTGAGACCGCGCTGAAGCTGGCCCTTGTCATACTTGCCGAAGGGGCCGGCAAAGGACCAGTCCATCTGCTCGGGCTTCAGGATCGGATAGTGACCGGTCTGCGCAGCATGATGCGTCATTTCGGCCAGATCGCCGCCTTCTGCCGCGATGGCCTGGCCGGAAAAACCGGCCATGGCTGCGATCAGAGCGATGCTCGTGACAAGCTTTTTCATTGTTATCGTCCTCTCACGTGCTCAGGCTTGTGCGGCCGCGGACTTGCCGCTTTTTTCGAGAACCGCTTCGGTGATCGAGTTCGGGATGCGCCTTGGCGTCTCGAACAGTCCGAGCAGCGGCATGATCACGAGGAAGAAGCCGAAGTAGTAGGCGGTACCGGCCTGCGACAGGATGACGTAGATGCCTTCCGCCGGCATGGCACCGAGCCAGCCCAACAGGATGGAGTTGGCAACGAAGATCCAGAAGAACAGCTTGTACCACGGACGGTAGACGGCAGAACGCACCTTCGACGTGTCGAGCCACGGCAGGAAGAACAGCACGATGATCGCACCGAACATCACGAGGACGCCGCCGAGCTTCGAGTCGATGAAGAGGATGTCGAAGGTGATCGCGCGCAGCATCGCGTAGAAAGGCAGGAAGTACCATTCCGGAACGATGTGGGCCGGGGTCTTCAGCGAGTCAGCCGGGATGTAGTTGTCCGGATGGCCGAGATAGTTCGGCATGTAGAAGACGAAATAGGCAAACACGAGCAGGAAGACCGAGAGGCCGAGTGCATCCTTCAGCGTCGCATAGGGCGTGAAGGGAACGGTATCGGTCTTCGACTTGACTTCAACGCCGGTCGGATTGGTCTGACCGGTGACGTGCAGCGCCCAGACGTGCAGGATGACCACGCCGGCGATCATGAACGGCAGCAGGTAGTGCAGGGCGAAGAAGCGGTTCAGCGTCGGATTGTCGACCGCAAAGCCGCCGAGCAGGAACTGCTGGATGGTTTCACCGACAAACGGGAAGGCGGTGAAGAAGCCGGTGATGACGGTCGCACCCCAGAAAGACATCTGGCCCCAGGGAAGAACGTAACCCATGAAGGCGGTTGCCATCATCAGGAGGAAGATCACCACGCCGAGGATCCATAGGATTTCGCGCGGCGCCTTGTAGGAGCCGTAGTAGAGACCACGGGCAATGTGCAGGTAGACGGCGATGAAGAAGAACGATGCGCCGTTGGCATGCATGTAGCGCAACAGCCAGCCGTTGTTGACGTCGCGCATGATCTTCTCGACCGAGTTGAAGGCGACGGTCGTCTCAGCAGCATAGTGCATGGCAAGCACGACACCGGTCAGGATCTGCACGAGCAGCATGACGGTGAGCATGCCACCGAAGGTGTAGGCATAGTTCAGATTGCGCGGAACCGGGTAGGAAACAAAGCTGTCATACATCAGACGCGGCAGCGGCAGGCGCGCATCGATCCACTTCTCGACGCCGGTGGACGGCTGGTAACTCGAATGGCCACTCATTGTGTCTTATCCCCTCAGCCGATCGTGATGACAGTGTCGGATGTGAATGCGAAGGTCGGCACCGGAAGGTTCGTCGGCGCAGGACCCTTGCGAATACGGCCCGCGGTATCGTAGTGCGAGCCGTGGCAGGGACAGAACCAGCCACCGAAATCACCGGCTTGGCCAAGCGGCACGCAGCCCAGATGGGTGCAGGAGCCGATCATGACGATCCAGTTTTCCTTGCCTTCGCCGGCCGATCGCGCGAGGTCGGTCGCTTCGGCTGTCGCATCGACATTGTCGTTGCGGGCAACCGGATCCTTGAGGTCAGCAAGCGCAACGGCGTTGGCTTCCGCGACTTCCTGTTCCGTACGGTTGCGGATGAAGACCGGCTTACCGCGCCACTTGACGGTCAGCGACATGCCCGGCTCAATCGCAGACACGTCCACTTCGATCGAAGCGAGCGCGAGCGTCGATGCATCCGGACGCATCTGGTCGATGAAAGGCCAGGCGAACGAAGCCGCACCAACCGCGCCGGCAATACCGGTCACCATGTAGAGAAAGTCGCGGCGCGTAGGCTCGCCCGCATGTTCTGTCGTTGTCTCGTGTTCGCTCACGGTCACTTTTTCCTCTCGCAATCCTGCGACACACCGCATTTGCCCCCGCAGCGGGAATCACAATCCGGCCACTGTGCAGCCACAGATTCCCCGCCAGATTGGCGCGTTCTAAGCCCGATATTCTATTCTGTCCAGTCTTCGTCGGACAAGGAGCCACGTTGTCGCGGATTTCCGGGATACCATCCCCAAAAGCTTGATTTAACGCAAGTGTGAGCGACAGTTTATCAAGCAATGCAGCGCGTTGGACGTCCAGGAAAACACGGCCGCAGGTATCAAGCCGTTACCAGCTGGTCCCGCGTATCGAGGAAGCCGCCCGATTGCCGTGCCCAGAGCTCGGAATAGAGCCCGCCTTGCGCCACCAGTTCCTGGTGGGTGCCCTGCTCGATGATCCGCCCCTTGTCCATCACAACAAGTCGGTCGAGGGCGGCAATGGTCGACAAACGGTGGGCGATCGCCAGCACCGTCTTGCCCTGCATCAGCCGGTCGAGATTGGACTGGATCGCCGCCTCCACTTCCGAGTCCAGTGCCGATGTCGCCTCATCGAGCACGAGGATCGGCGCGTCCTTGAGCATCACGCGGGCGATCGCGATGCGCTGCCGCTGGCCGCCGGAGAGCTTGACACCCCGCTCGCCGACATGGGCGTCAAAACCCTTCCGCCCGCGCTGATCTTCCAGCCGCTGGATGAAGTCGAGTGCTTCGGCGCGCTCGGCGGCCTTCAACAGCATCTCGTCACTCGCATCCTCGCGACCGAAGAGAATGTTGTCGCGGATCGAGCGGTGCAGAAGCGCCGTATCCTGGGTTACCATGCCGATCTGCGAGCGCAGGCTTTCCTGCGTGACGGTCGAGATATCCTGTCCGTCGATCAGGATACGGCCACCTTCCAGGTCGTAGAAACGCAGGAGCAGATTGACCAGCGTCGACTTGCCCGCGCCTGAGCGTCCGACGATGCCGACCTTCTCGCCGGGCTCAATGGTCAGCGTCAGATTGTCGATCGCACCGGTCTTGCGGCCATAATGAAACGTCACGTCTTCGAAGCGGATCTCCGGCGACTTCACCTGTAGCTTCGCCGCATCCGGCTTGTCGGTGAGCCCGATGGGTTTTGCAACCAGTTCGGCCGAATTCTGGATCGTGCCGATGTTGCGCATGATGCCGTTGAGCTGCGTCATCATCCGGCCGAGCAGCATGTTGAGGCGCAGAACGAGGCCGAGCGTGAACGCGACGCCACCTGCGGTCACCGCCCCGGCAAACCAGAGATCGACGGAAAGAAGCGCCACCATCAGGATCATGAAGCCGGAAAGGATGGAAAGCGAAGCCCGCACGCCGGTGAGCAACCGCGCGAAGGGCCGCAGCGTATCCTGGAACCGGTCGAACCCGGCGCGGATATAATGGTCGTTCTGCCGCTCGCGGGCAAAAAGCTTCAGGGTCTGGATGTTCGAATAGCTGTCGACCAGACGGCCGTTCAGCATCGACGATGCCTCCGCCGTCTCTCTTGCGTGGTGGCGGATCTTCGGCACGAAATACCGGGCCAGCACCAGGAAGATCGCCACCCAGGCGCCGATGATCGCCGCCAGCCGCCAGTCGAGTTGTGCAACCAGCGCCATGGTCGAAATGGTATAGATCACCATGAACCAGACGACCTGCAGCAGCGACGTCAGCAGATCCCCGGTCGATTGCCCCGCCGACCAGACCTTGGTGACGATGCGCCCGGCAAAATCGTTCTGGAAGAAGGAGAGCGACTGACGCGCCACATGCGCATGCGCCTGCCAGCGCACCAGGTTGAAGAAGTTGAGGACGATCACCTGTTCCTCGACGAGGGCACCGATCGTCACGACGATAAAGCGACCGATGAGGACGATCAGCGCCATCGCTAACAACTCGCCGCCATGCGCTGCGATCAGCCCGTCCCACCCGGCATCCTTGGGCACGGTATCGAGCAGGTCGACAAGCCGTCCAACGAACCAGAACAGGCCGGCTTCGAGCATGGCCACGGCACCGCCGAAGATCGCCATCAGGAAGAAGGCCATCTTCGCCTGACTGACATAGAACCAGACGAAGGCCCAGATCTTTTCCGGTGGACGCAGATTGTCCGATCGGGCGAAGGGATCGAGCCAGTTTTCGAAGAGGCGGGCGACAGCTTGAAACATGAAAAGCGATATAGGCCGATTGCCCGGGAGGGCAAAGCCTCAAACAGCATCTCGACCATTACAATTTGGTCAGACCCGATCGCGCCGCCGCCTGCCCGCTCATGCTGCGGGAAAGGGGCTCGCCGTCAGCGCGTGTAGCGGGTGAGATAGATGCCGAGAAGGATCAATGCCACACCGGCCGGCTGGCCGATATGGAACTCAGCCGTGCCGCGCGCCAGATCGATGATCAGGCCTGTGATCATCTGCCCGCCGATGATCAAGAGGCCCGAACGGGCCGCACCGATGCGCGGAAAGACATAGGAGCTGATGACCACGAAACAGGCTCCGATCACGCCGCCTGTCAGATAGAAGACCGGGACATCAGCGATCAGCGGCAGGCCGATGCGGTGGAAAAGCAGCACATAGACCGTCAACAGCAGGAAGCCGATCCAGTGGTTCCAGGCCGAGGCCGTAAACGCGCCGCGGTCCATGGTCAGCCGCCCGTTGATCGACCGACTCATGCCGACGGCAGCACCGCCGGCGAGTGCAATGAGAACAGCGCCCAGCATTCACGCCCCCTTCGAGAAGATGAGCAGCGCGCTGCCGCCGATAACGCATGCTGTGGCCAGGAAATCAAACCGGTTGAGCCTGCGCTTCGGCGTGCCGAACAGCCCGAACTGATCGGAAAGGAGCCCGAACAGGATTTGCCCGACAAGCAATAGCGAAAGGCCACCGGCCAGCGCCAGCTCCGAATTGACCGCGATCGAACTCAACGCCACCGCAAAGGCGCCGGGCGCACCGCCGAGATAGGACCAGAGGGGCGCTTTGCCAGTGGCCGGAATGCGGCCCGCCCGACGCGCGACGGCACCATTGGCCACCAGCAGGACAAAGGCGACCACGCCGCCGACACCGTGCACCACCCAGGATGCGGTAAACGGCGTCGTCAAAGCCGCAAGGCCGCTGTTGATGGTCACCATGACGGCGAGCAGCGCCCCGGCAAGGACCGCCCAGATCCAGTCGATATGTTTCAGCATGTCACTCCTGAACGGAACGAGAGGGCCCGCGTGAAGATGTCGGCACCGTCTGTTCGAAGGCACCGCATAGCCCCCTCGCCATCCCGCCGACAAGCCAATTCGGCAAATGAACCGATCAGCCGCATGAATGCCTGGGGGCGACCGCCCGCGATAAACGCGAAACGGGGCATCCCTGCCCCATTTCTTGGTCTCCGGATCCGATATTCAGGGATCTCAGAACTCCGACCACTCCGCGGCAACAGCGGCATTGCCCTTGAAGGCACTGGCGAGCTTGCGGCCGAGGGCGCGCGCCGGTGAGGCCTGCGGCTGGCTTGCGCCGGGCGTGGGGCCAAGCCGCGGGGCGGTCATGCCCGGAGCCTCTTCGCCAAGACGGAACTGACCGAGCAACTGCGTCAGGGACGTCGCCTGTTGCGCCAGGCCATGGCAGGCAGCGGTCGACTGCTCAACCATGGACGCATTCTTCTGCGTACCCTGGTCCATCTGGTTTACGGCCGCGTTGATCTCGGCCAGACCGGTCGACTGCTCGCGTGCAGACGTGACGATAGCAGCGACGTTCTGGTTGATCTCCTGCACTTCCCGGACGATGGCTTCGAGCGCCTGACCGGTCTCACCGACCAGCGTGACCCCGCTCCGGACCTGCTCGCCGGACGCGGTGATCAGTCCCTTGATTTCCTTCGCTGCATGGGCCGAACGCTGGGCGAGTTCACGCACTTCCTGGGCAACGACGGCAAAGCCCTTGCCGGCGTCTCCGGCACGCGCCGCCTCGACACCCGCGTTCAGCGCCAGAAGATTGGTCTGGAACGCGATCTCGTCGATCACGCCGATGATGTTGGAGATTTCGCTCGACGACTTTTCGATCGCATGCATTGCATCGACCGCGCGACGCACGACTTCGCCCGAACGCTCGGCGCCGACCCGTGTCCGCGATACGAGCGCCCCGGCCTCCTCGGCCCGCACGGCACTGTCCTTGACTGCAGTCGTCACTTGCTCGAGCGCTGCTGCCGTTTCTTCAACGGAGGCTGCCTGCTGCTCGGTGCGCTTGGACAGGTCGTCGGCAGCTGCCAGCATTTCACTCGCACCGGCGTCGATGGCGCGCGCATTCTCACCGACGGCGCGCATGGCATCGCGCAGCCGTTCGACCGAGTGGTTGAAGTTGACGCGCAGTGGGTCGAGGTGCTCGGCGAAGCGTTCCCCGATTTCGACGGCAAGATCACCATCGGAAAGCTTCTGCAATCCGCCGGCCAGACGGTCGACGGCAAACTGCACCTCGGCTTCTTCACGCGCCTTCTGTGCTTCGCGCGCCTGACGCTCCGTCTCGCTCAGCGACCGGTTCTCCTCGGCCTGGCGCTCCAGCGCCGCCCGCTCGATCGCATTGTTGCGGAAGACGGAAACGGCCGCCGCCATTTCGCCGATCTCGTCCCGACGGTTCGCGAAAGGAACCTCCGTTTCGGTGTCGCCGCCGGCAAGCGTCCGCATCGAACCGGTAATCGCGGAGATGGGGCGCGCAACCCGCAGGATCGACACGACCGCTGCACCGAGCGCCATCAGCGCTGCCAGCACGAAGGCCGCCAGCGACAGGCGCATGGCAAGCGTCGCAGACGCATCGGCATCCTGACGAACCTGCACGCCGGCAGCCCGGTTGATGTCCTTGATTTCCCCCAGGCTCTGTTCCGCGGCGCTGCCGAGCGGCACCATCTGGGCCAGCGTGTCCTTCGCCTGATAGAGCTTCGAGGCCATGGCCTGTTCGACGAAGCTCTGGCCCAGGCCATTGAACTCGACGACGGTCGCCTTGAAACTGTCAAAACGTTGCCGGGCATCGGGGAGAACGATCGCGGCGTCAAACTCGGCGATCGCGGCATCCAGCCGCGTGCGCGCGGCTGCGAGATCCTCGACCAGCGTCTTCTTGTCGGCCGAGGTGGCAGCCGTCAGGATCATCAGGTTGAGACGGCGAACGTCGCCGAGGACGGAATCGATCTCGGCAATCATCATGGACCGATCGAGGCGCCCGCCCAGCGCTTCCATCTGACCACTCATGTCGGTCACGGAGCGGACGGCAATTGCACCCTGCCCGAGCGACACGATCACCATCAGACCGAAGAGAAGCGGCAGCAGAAGTTTGATCTTGAGATTTTTCACGACTGAAATCCTGGATTGAAACGGAATGAGACGACCGGGAAAAAATGCCGGCAGACTTCCATGCCAATCCGAATTCTAACAAAGCCTTACGCGCCGAAGGGCAGTTCTCGCCTCATCCACAATCCAGTGCGCAAGCACCGACAAAAAAAGAGGGGCATGTCTGCCCCTCTTCTTCGCATCCTCTGGAATGCAGTGCTTAGAACTCGGACCACTCTGCCGCCACCGCCGTGTTGCCCTTGAAGGCATTGGCGATCTTGCGGCCCAGTGCCCGTGCGGGCGAAGGCTGCGGCTGGGCGGCCGGCGTTGCCGGGGCGACCCGCGGCGATGCCTGATAGCCGCTCTCGCCCGTCTTGAACTGCGCCATCAGCTGTATCAACTGACCGGCCTGCTGAGCCAGACCATGGCTTGCAGCCGTGGACTGCTCCACCATAGCCGCGTTCTTCTGCGTGCCCTGGTCCATCTGGTTGACGGCCATGTTGATTTCCTGGAGGCCGGTCGACTGCTCGCGGGTGGAGGTGACGATCGCCAGAACATTCTGGTTGATCTCCTGCACCTCGCGCACGATGGTCTCCAGCGCCCTGCCGGTTTCATCCACGAGGCTGACACCATTGCGGACCTGTTCGCCAGACGTGGTGATCAGGGCCTTGATCTCCTTCGCCGCATTGGCCGAACGCTGCGCAAGCTCACGCACTTCCTGGGCAACGACCGCAAAGCCCTTGCCGGCTTCACCGGCGCGAGCCGCTTCGACGCCGGCATTCAGCGCCAGAAGGTTGGTCTGGAACGCGATGTCGTCGATCACGCCGATGATGTTCGAGATTTCCGAAGAGGATTTCTCGATCGCCTGCATCGCAGCAACCGCACGGCGCACGACCTCGCCCGAATGCTCGGCCCCTTCCCGCGTGCGGCTGACCAGCTGACCGGCCTCATCGGCACGCACAGCGCTGTCCTTGACGGCAGTCGTCACCTGCTCGAGTGCTGCTGCCGTCTCTTCGACGGAGGCTGCCTGCTGCTCGGTCCGCTTCGACAGATCGTCGGCGGCAGCCAGCATCTCGTTGGCGCCGGCATCGATCGTCCGGGCATTTTCGCTGACGGCGCGCATTGCGTCCTTCAGGCGGGAGACGGACTGGTTGAAATTCAAACGCAGCGGATCGAGATGATCGGCAAAGCGCTCGTTGATCTGCGCGACGAGATCACCATCCGACAGACGCTTCAGACCGGAGGCAAGCTGGTCGACGGCAAACTGCACTTCGGCCGCTTCGCGAGCCTTCTGGGCTTCGCGGGCCTGTCGTTCGGTTTCGCTGAGCGAACGGTTTTCTTCCGCCTGACGCTCGAGCGCGGCACGCTCGATGGCATTGTCGCGGAACACGCTGACAGCAGCCGCCATCTCGCCGATTTCATCCTGACGACCGGCAAACGGGATCTCGGACTGTGTGTCGCCGGAAGCAAGCGCGCGCATCGAACCGGTAATGGCCGAGATCGGACGAACGATCCGAGCAAAGCTGAAGAAGGCGGCACCGGCGGCAATCAGCGCGCTGATCAGAACGGCGGTGATCGTCGTGTTGATGGCGGTCGTGGAGACATCGTCGGCAGTCGCGATCGCCGCGTCGCTGAGTTGGATATTCGCCTTGATCGTCTCGTCCATGAGCTGAACAAGCGAGCGCGCATTCGTTGCCATGGCACCGTTGAACACGGCCTTGGCCGCAGCCTCACTGCCCGTGCGCTTCAATTCGACCATCTGCAAGGCAAGGCGATCATATTGTGCGAGCGCTGCCTTCATGCTGTCGAAACGTGCCCGGGTTGCAGGCATGGTGATCATCGGCTCATAGGCGGCGAATGCCGCATCGCGTTCCGCCACAGCGGTCTGGGTGGCAGACACGATCGAATCCAGCTCTGCCGGTTCGGCATTCAACAGCATGGCGTAGCCGCGGCGGACCTCGGCGAAGGTGGCGTTCATGCGCGCGACGGCCAGCGTGCGCGGCAGGCGCTCACGGCCGATGACATCGACCTGCTCCTTGACGTTTCCGATGAAATTGATGGCCAGAATGCCCTGGCCGATGCCAAAGGTCAGCACCACGGCAAACAGCAACGGCAACACGACTTTGATCTTGAGATTGGACATGAATGTCTCCGGCGGGAGGAAAAATACATTCCCAACCGGGCGTGGGAGGTCGCCAGGTGTAAGGACAAGACATCGTCCGGATAGGTCGGGATGAAATCGTTCTAGAATGTAAACACTGAATATTTTACTTAGATTGCAGACAACCTTTGATAGCGCTAAAAATGGGGTATTTCCGAATGGCTGCAGCCCAAAAAAGGTCGGCGGCAGATTGCTCCGCCGCCGCCAGTCTTCCAGCAATCGTCTTGACCGCGCCTGCGGCGTGTTACTCGGCTGCCGTTTCCCGGACCTCGTTCGGCCCGTCGGCCTGATCGGCGAGGAAACCACCAGACTGGCGGTTCCAGAGATCGGCATAGATGCCGCCATTCGCCACCAGTTGCTGATGCGTTCCCTCTTCGACGATCCGGCCCTTGTCGAGCACGATCAGCCGGTCCATCTGCGTCAGCGTCGACAGCCGGTGCGCAATCGCGATCACCGTCTTGTCCTCGATAAGTTTGAACAGGCTTTCCTGGATCGCCGCCTCCACTTCTGAATCGAGCGCCGAGGTCGCCTCGTCGAGCACCAAAATCGGCGCATCCTTGAGGAACACGCGGGCGATCGCGATGCGCTGCCGCTGGCCGCCCGAGAGTTTGACACCGCGCTCACCGACATGCGCGTCGAGCCCCGTCCGCTCCTGCATGTCGGAGAGCCCCTGGATGAACTCCCAGGCATTGGCCCGTTTCGCCGCTTCGATGACTTCGGCATCGGTGGCGTCGGGACGACCATAGGCGATGTTGTCGCGGATCGAGCGGTGCAGAAGCGACGTATCCTGGGTCACAACGCCGACGAGTGCCCGCAGACTGTCCTGGCTGACACCAGAGATATCCTGGCCATCGACAAGGATCCTGCCCTTCTCCAGGTCGTAGAAACGCAGAAGCAGGTTCATCAGCGTCGTCTTGCCAGCACCGGAGCGCCCGACGAGGCCAACCTTCTCGCCCGCCTTGATGGTCAGCGAGAAGTCCTCGATCACGCCCTTCTGCTTGCCATAGTGGAAGCGCACGCCGTCATAGACGATCTCGCCCTTCGGTGCGGTAAGCGCCTTGGCAGCCGGCTTGTCGACGATGTCGTGGGCCTTGGTCATCATGCCCATGCCGTCATAGACGGTGCCGATGTTTTCGAAGAGGGCTGCGACCTCCCACATGATCCACTGCGACATACCGTTGATGCGCATGGAAAGCCCGATGGCAACCGCAATCGCACCGACGGTCACCGTGCCGTTCAGCCAGAACCAGATGCCGAGTGCCGCCACGAAGAACTGGACGATGGCATTGTTGATATCGACGCAGATGTTGAGCAGCGAAATCTGCCGCATCTGCCGATGTACCGTGCCGAGAAAGGCATCCATGCCCTCCTTGGCGTAGGTCTCTTCCCGGCCGGCATGCGAGAACAGCTTCACCGTCGCGATATTGGTATAGCTGTCGACGATACGGCCCGTCATCATCGAGCGGGCATCGGCCTGTTCGCTGGAGAGCTTGCGCAGCTTCGGAATGAAGTTGCGCAGGATCAGCGCGTAGATCGCCAGCCAAAGGACGAGCGGCACACCGAGGCGCCAGTCGACGGACGCAACCAGCGCCAGCATCGAGACGAAGAAGGTCGTCGCATAGATGAAGACGTCGATGATCTTCATCACGCTTTCGCGGACAGACAGCGCCGTCTGCATCACCTTGGTCGAGACGCGACCGGCGAACTCGTTGGCGAAGAAGGTCATCGAGTGCCGGAGCAGAAAGCGGTGCATCTGCCAGCGCGCGATCATCGGGAAATTGCCGGCCAGCACCTGATGCATGGTGATCGTGTGCATCACACCGAGCACCGGCAGGCCGATCAGCAGAAGGCCCGCCATCCAGGCAAGCGTGCCGCCTTCCGTCTGCAGGAAGGTCGAACGTTCGGCCGTCGACAGCCAGTCAACGATATTGCCGAGGAACTGGTACAGGAACACTTCGGCAACCGCGATCAGGCCGGAGCACAGGCCGAGCAACGCCAGCCACCAGCCGGCGGGCTTGGTGTAGTGCCAGCAGAAGGCGACAAGGCCCTTGGGCGGCAGGACCGGGTCATCGGCCGGGTACGGATTCAGGCGGCTTTCGAACCACGAGAACATGAAACGTCTCCAGAAATGGCGCGCGCGACACCGGACGAAGGTGGCGCAAGGACGCGAATATTCAATGATTGGGGCCACTTATGGCCGCAGGATGAATCAGTTTGGGAAAAGAGGCGGAGGTGACGCCCTCAGGCGGCAACAGCCATAAATCGGGGATGGCGCGAAATACCGAATAGATCCATCGATGGCCCTCCCGCTTTAGTGTTGAAGTAGAGCTTCCTTCTATCGGCGGACAGGGGAATTTTCCAGCCGGCTTTCGCGGCGATCGAGACATTCGCCCGCAACTGTTGCACACCGATCACAGCCGGCAGTCAGCAAGACAGCGACCGCCTTGAGCGACGTGCCCCGATCGCATAAGACCGGCCCATGACCGACTTGCGCATCGCCCTTTACCAGCCAGACATTCCCGGCAACACCGGCACCATCCTCCGGCTCGCCGCCTGTCTCGGCATGAAGGTCGATATCATCGAGCCGGCCGGCTTCGTGCTCTCCGACAAGAACCTGAAGCGCGCAGGCATGGATTATCTCGCAAGCGTCGCCATGACCCGCCACGTCAACTGGGAGCGCTTCGACGCCTGGAGGTTTTCGGAAGGCCGCCGCCTCGTGCTCGCCTCGACCAAAGCCGCCCTGCCCTACACCCAATTCGATTACGCCGGAAATGACATCCTTCTCTTCGGGCGCGAAAGTGCCGGTGTCCCGGATCAGGTGCATGACCGGGCCGATCACCGGATCATTATCCCCATGATCGAGGGCCAGCGTTCGATCAATGTCGCGATGTCGGCGGCGATGATCACCGGGGAAGCGCTGCGCCAGACCGGCTTCTGACTCCAGATCGGCAGGAACCAGACATAGATCAAGGCGCCCACAGTCGCCCTCGCCTAGGATAGCGAGACGTTAGCGATGCGCCGCTTCAACGGCAATTGCTAATTCAACCGTATCGCGCTATGCTGCATTGCAGCAAAATAGGGAGATGGAGTCATGTTCGAGACAGCATTCGCCCTGGGTCTCACCCAGTTCGCCCGATCCTTGAGCTTCCCCGAGCGCTTGAGCCAGCGCCCGGTCCGCAACGCCGCCCTGGAGCCCTGGCGTCTCCGCAATACCGGCATGGACGCGCTCTATTATGACGTGAAGGCCCTCACAGCCGACGAGACCTTCTACATCAGTGACAGCTTGGCCTCTGAAGGCCTGATCATGATCGTTCCGCCCACAGGCGCCGGGATGCTGACGCTCTGCGACAGCGTCGAGGAATTCCGCCTGCGCGGTGGGCGCGAGGTGCGCGCCATGGCAGTCGCCGGCATCGGCGGCTCGGCGATCGGTGCCGCCGCCTTCGCGCGCAACGTGGCCGACGCGATCGACGCCCCTGTGGCAGCCGTGGTGTCGGGCTACGGTCTTGGCGACATCGTCAACGAGGCGATCGGCGGCGCCTTCCTCTTCGGCT
This sequence comes from Rhizobium sp. R86522, assembly GCF_042466255.1. Classification (NCBI taxonomy): domain Bacteria; kingdom Pseudomonadati; phylum Pseudomonadota; class Alphaproteobacteria; order Hyphomicrobiales; family Rhizobiaceae; genus Rhizobium; species Rhizobium sp. R86522. The sequence continues at coordinate 940,821 of NZ_JAXHBX010000001.1, read as the reverse complement.
GGCTCGGCCATATCAGAAGCAATCTCGAGGTGATCGACGACGTCGTCGGTCGGCCGAAGCTCGGTGCCTATGGCAAGCGCAGCGAGGATACCGACACCAATCGCCGCACCGGCCTCGATGCCGATACGGTATCGACCTTGCTTGCCGATCCCACGCTGTCCTTCACCCTGATCGCTGGCCATTCCCGCGGCAACCGCGTCATTGCCGACGCCCTCTACGCCTTGAAGGCCAGTGACCCGGGTCGGGTAGAGACGCTGGCCAACACCGCGCGGATCGTCACCTTCGGTGGCCGGATCAAGATGCCGGAAGCCTTCACCGAGGTCATCGACGTCGTCGGCGAACTCGACTGGTTCGGCGAACTGAATTCGCGTCCGAAGATTGCGACCGACATCAAGGTCTCCTTCTGCGGCCATTCGACCAACACCGACCTGCCGACAGCCTTGAAGGTCACCAAAATCATCAACGACATCCTGCGCGGTGAAGCGCCCGCTGCAGAAGCACCCGTTGAGGCGACAACCGCAACACCCGAGACGGTCGCAGCCAACCTCGTCGAAGACACCGTCGCAGAACCGGTCACCATCCAAACAGAACCGGTCGAGCCGCAAGCCCTTCCCGTGCTTGCCGGGGAGGCGCCGCTTCCAGCCGTGATCGACCTTGAACCACCAGCACCAGACGAGCCCTTGCCGGAGGCTTCGGCATCACCGGAGGCGGCAGATCCGACCGTCGATCCTGTTGCGACAGCGGCCGCCCCGGAAAAGGACACGGACTTGCCGAAGAAGGCCGGAAAAGCCGCGAGCCCCATCATGGTCCCGCTGCCGCGCGGCAAGGCAAGGCGTCCCCGCGCCAAGAGCTGAACGAGAGCAGGTCAGCTGCCGAAAACAGCAAAAGGCCCGCTCAAAGCGGGCCTTTTCAATTCACAAACAGCAGCTTGAGCTCAGAGCTTCAACCACGACGTCATCGAAACATTCGCCATGTTGAGCGCGGAGGACTGCAATTGGTCCTGCACCTTCTCTGCTGTCAGCCGAACCCGCTGCTCGTTGAGTTCCGTATCGACCAGTCGGCTGACACCGAGTTCGGACATCCCCTGCAAGCCTTGGAGAACCACGCCGCCGCCCGTCACCTGGCTGCGCGTCTTGCTCACCTCGGCACTGGCGCTCACCATATCGATCAAGACCCGATTGAGGGTCGCGATCATCCCGTCGATCTCGTCGCTGGTCGTGCCGCTATCGAGCCTGATCTCGCGGGCCCCGGCCTCTGCCGGTTCGCGCGATTGCGCATCCATCAGGTGGTAATTGTAAGGCACGCCGCCGAGGTTGGTGCCGGCATAGGCCCGCGTCAGCACCCCGTCGCGCGCCTCCTGGCGCGAGACGAGCGTCGACTTGGCAGTGTCGAAATCGACCATATTGATGGACAGGCCACCGTCATCGCCGGTGGTGACCGAGGCGAGGAGCGAGGCGACCTTGGGCCGCCCGCCGGCCTCAACCATCAGCCAGTTGTCGCCGTTGAACGTGCTGTCCTCAACGACGGCACCGAGATCGACCTTCATCTGCGAGATATCGGCATTGATCGCATTACGATCGGCACCGATAGCCTTGGCAAGCACGAGCTTCTGCTGGATGCGTGCGACGATATCCGTCGCCTGCTCCAGGCCGAGTGCAGCCGTATCGGAGACCGCGGCCGCAATCTCGTTCGCTTCCTGCACGCTGCCAGCCGACAGGCTGCCGGGCCGCATGGTGGTGGAAATCGACCAATAGCTCGATGCAGCCGCATCTACCTCGGCGACAGGCGCTGCCACCGCGCGCGGTGCTACCCGGTCAAGGGCGGACGCGGCAGCGCTCGCCATCGAAGCCTGACTGGCAATGGATGGGTTGAACGAGGCTGCAGTCATGGGAAAACCTTGTGTCGCATGTCATGTCGATCCGAAGCCGGCATCATTCCGGCTGTATAGGGATCACCCTAGCGACGAGGCTTTGTGATTGGCTTTCGAAGATTGTTAGAATTTTAGCGAATTGAGGTTTCGCCTTCGGATCGCACCTGAGCAGGGCGCAGTCAGTCGGCCGAAGGCAGCCGGCGCATGGTGAACTCGATCTGGTCTTCGTCGAGCTGCCGCCAGCTTTCTACCTCGGTCCAGTAGGCCGCCTTCGGAAAGGCGTCGAACCACTCGCGCGCCTTGGCTCGGGCCTCTTCGCGGGTCAGACAATAGGTCTCGCGCACGAACTGCCCGCCCAGACGCCCGGCCGTTCCGGCGCGGTGATCGGCAATACGCTTCCTGAGACCTGTAAATGGCGGCGGGCCAGGTATCTTCGTCATGAAATCCCTCGCATGGGCGAGAGATTAATCCACGCAAAACCGGAAGGCGAGTCGATTTTACGGGGACACCCCCGCCCCCATATGGCCGCCCGCGATTTCACCTGATATTCGTTTGCCTGAAGAAGTTGAGGGGGACGACATGGAGCGACCGGTTCTGCCGAAAGGCCTGCCAGAGGATATCGAGGAGAAGAAGGACGCCGCCCGCGCCTGGTTCGAAAGCCTGCGCGACACGATCTGCGCTTCTTTCGAGACGCTGGAAAACGAGCTCACCGGCCCGATGGCCGATCGCGAGCCGGGTCGTTTCCAGGCCAAGGACTGGCAGCGCGAAGAGGGCAAGGGCGGCGGCGGCCGCATGTCGATGATGTATGGCCGCGTCTTCGAGAAGGTCGGCGTGCACACTTCGACCGTACATGGCGAGTTCTCACCCGAGTTCCGCAAGCAGATGCCCGGCGCCGAGGAAGACCCGCGCTTCTGGGCTTCCGGCATTTCGCTGATCGCCCATCCCGTGAACCCGCATGTGCCGACGGTGCACATGAACACCCGCATGGTGGTCACATCGAGCCAGTGGTTCGGCGGCGGCGCCGACCTGACGCCCGTCCTCGACCGCCGTCGCAGCCAGGACGATCCGGACACTCGTTTGTTTCACCGCGCGATGGAAGTCACCTGCGAACGCCATCCCGCCGTCGCCGACTATCCCGCCTACAAGAAGTGGTGCGATGAATACTTCTTCCTGCCCCACCGCAACGAGGCGCGCGGCATCGGCGGCATCTTCTTCGACTGGCTGACGGCAGACGAGGACAAGGGCGGCTGGGCCGCCAACTTTGCTTTCGTCCAGGATGTCGGCCGCGCCTTCAATCTCGTCTATCCGAAGATCGTCCGGGGCAATTTCAACAATCCCTGGACGGACGGGGACCGCGAGGAACAGCTTGTCCGTCGCGGCCGCTATGTGGAGTTCAATCTGCTCTACGACCGCGGCACGATCTTCGGCCTGAAGACCGGCGGTAACGTCGAATCAATCCTCTCCTCGCTCCCGCCGCTCGTGCGATATCCCTGATCGCACGGGTTACCGCTGTCACGGTTATCCACACGTCAACTCACGAAAAAGAATGAGCGGTGATTCCCGCCGCTTACGACAAAGTGTGTCGCGAACTTGACAGTTTGCATTGCGCTCGCGCCGGACGGGAGGCATTCTGCGGCCTCACGCAGTATCGAGGAGGAGATTGCGATGACCCCATCCAGCTCAGTATCCGTATCCCGCGTCAGTGACCCCACCGATCGTGCGCTCAAGGCACCCGAATTGATCGATCGGCTGGCGGAGCAAATGCGTCAGTCGAGTGATGTCGACTTGCCCCATTCTTATTTCGTTGAGCAGGTGCGCCTCGGTCTGGCCGGCAAGGATCTCGCCGACCGGCTTGCCGCAAACGACATCGAGACTGGCAGCCATCGGGGCAAGCGCCAACCCGCGCGCTCCGTATTCCATGCCTGGGCCATGCCCGATTGATCAGTCCGAATCCACCGCGTCGATACCCTTGGCCCGCCTCGTGCGGGCCATTTTTTTGCCATCCGCCGAACAATCATGGCATTCTGCGGTTACGGGAGAGTTGAGACGACGAAGGAGGAGACGATCATGAAACGCTTCGAATGCGGAACTCTTGTCCCCGGCTGCGATTGGCACACGCGGGCCGACGAGGAGGCAGAAGTCGTAAGACGGGCCGTGGAACACCTGAAGGTCACCCATGGCGAGGAGATCATCCGTCCGTCCATGGTGGACCACATCAAGGAACGGATCCGCAACGACCAGTCCCAGACGGCCTGAAACCTCAGGCGACACGGCATGAACGGCAACGGAGCCCGACAGGCGGGCTCCGTGTCCAGGACGAACCTGCGTGTCTTAGCTGCTCGGCAGCATGACCTTGTCGATCACGTGAATGACGCCGTTATCGGTGCGTATGTCGGCGGATACGACGTTTGCGCCATCGACGGTCACGCCTGCGCCAGACTTCGACACGGCGAGCGTCCGGTCACCGCCGCTCTTGATCGTGCGGACATGGATGGTGCGGCCCGGCAGCATCGTCGAGGTCAGTTCACGACCGACGACGTGGTAGCTCAGGATCGCGGCCAGCTGATCCTTGTTTTCCGGCTTGAGCAGGTTTTCGACCGTACCGGCCGGAAGCGCTGCGAAAGCCTCGTCCGTCGGCGCAAAGACCGTGAGCGGACCGCCGCCCGAAAGCGCGTCAACGAGACCGGCAGCCTGAGCGGCGGCCAAAAGAGTTTTGAAGCTGCCCGCCTGCTGGGCGGTCTCGACAATGTTGGCGGAATTCGCCGAAGAAGCGGCAAAGGTCATGCCTGCGGCAAGAAATGCGACTGCGAAGCGTGTCATGGAAATCCCTCCTCTGAAAGGCCAGACCGACATCATGTCGATCATCTGAAGCCGGGAGAGATACGCTCCAGGGATCGCCGCTGGATCGCGGACAAATGGACACTCTTTGTTGAGCGGGGCCTGATGAACCGAACCCGCTCTCGGGCGTATCGTCCTACCTCGATGCGCCGAACTCTCAAGCTTTCGCCAGTGTCTCCAGCCGGGCCAGCAGATCTTCGCGGCTGAGATTGAACTGCGATGCGATCCAGCCTTCCTCGAGCTTGCCGAGAATTTCCCCGACCTGCGGCCCGGCAGGGATACCGGCGGCAAGCACGTCGGAGCCCTTGATCGGCAGCACCGGCCGCACAAAGCCCTCGGCACGCTTCAACAGCGAAAACAGCCGCGCACTCCGCGCCATCGCCTTCTGGTCACCCTCTGCACGCGCACGGGCGGAGGCAAGCTCGAGCTTCAGCATCGAGATCATGCCGTCCTTGCCGAAGCGGTAGAGATCGCGGTCGAAGGCGACGTCGGTCACCGTCTCCTGCGGCTTCGGCGCCCGTGCGAACCGGTCGAGCGCCAGCGCCTCGGCATTCGACAGCCGCAATCGCTCGGACAGCGTCACCAGCCGCGCCGCATCCTTCGGCACGATAGAGCAGAGACGAAGCAACGGATCCGGATCCCAGCCCAATGCCTGTTCGGCTGCGATCAGACCGGGGATCGCATCGATGCCCCATTTCTCCGTTTCAGGCAGGATTTCGGTCAGCACGCCCGATTGGCGCATCCAGAGGAGTGCCCGCCCCGGATCCCGCGCGGACAAGAGCTTCTTGATCTCGCTCCAGACGCGCTCGGCGGAGAGCGATTTCAGCTGGCTCCGCGCCCTTGCACAGGCCTTCAACCCGTCCGCATCGGGACGGCCGCTGCCGTAATGGGCGAAGAAGCGGAAGAAGCGCAGGACGCGCAGGTAGTCTTCGGCAATCCGCTGCTCGGCATCGCCGATGAAGCGCACTGTCTTCGTTTCGATGTCCTTCAGGCCGCCGACGAGATCGATCACCTCACCATCGAGACCGACATAAAGCGCGTTGATCGTGAGATCGCGCCGGTCGGCATCCTCCTGCCAGCTTGCGCCAAAGGCGACCTGGGCATGGCGACCATTGGTCTCGACGTCACGCCGGAGCGTCGTCACCTCATAACCCTTGCCGTCAACGACCAGCGTCACAGTGCCGTGCTCGATCCCGGTCGGTACCGCCTTGATGCCTTTCGCCGCCGCCCGGCCGCTCACCTCTTCCGGCATCAACGTCGTGGCGAGGTCGATATCCCCGACATCAAGTCCCATCAGGCTGTTGCGCACCGCGCCGCCGACCACCCGTGTCACCGCGCCACCGCTGTTGAGCAGCGTCATCAGTTTCTTGAGGGCAGGCTCCTGGAACCAGTCGCGATCGGACAGATTGGTCATGCATAGAGCCTTTCATAAAGCGTCCGGATGATGCCGGCCGTAATGCCCCAGATATGCCGCTCCCGATAGGGCATCACGTAGAAATGTCTGACGGAGCCCTGCCACATCCGGCTGTCCTGCCGGTGATTGGATGGGTTCATCAGGAAGGAAAGCGGCACCTCGAAGACGCTGTCCACCTCGTCGGGATTGAGCGTCAATTCGAAGCCGGGTTGCACGACGGAAAGCACCGGCTGGATGCGGAAACCGGTTCCCGAGAGATATTGCGGCAGCCGCCCGACCGTCTCGACGAAACGACGGTCGAGGCCGATCTCTTCCTCCGCCTCGCGCAGCGCCGCTTCTTCCGGCGACCTGTCCGTCGCATCGATACCGCCGCCCGGAAAGGCGATCTGCCCGGCATGTTGCCGGAGCTTGCTGGTCCGCTGCGTCAGGATGATGCGCGCCTCGTCCGGATCGTCGATCACACCGATCAGCACCGCCGCGTCCTTCAGCTTCAGCTGCTCGTATTGCAGGATGGTGTCCGGGTTCAGCGCATGGTCGCCATGGTCGCGCCAAGCATGCTCAAGCGGTGCACCCACCTGTTCCAGCGCCCGGCGACGGAAGTCCTCTGCGGTAAACGTCATTGATGTCATCGGGACAGGCGATCGAGTTCTTCGGCGGGCATGATCGGAAATACCGCGCCGCGAGAGCGCACGGCAAACATTGCCTTGCCCTCGATCTCCACCACCTCTCCCCGCTCGACGAGATCATACATGACCGCTCGCGAGACAAGCGCCTCCAGACGACCACGGATGGACAGGTAAGGCTTGAGCTCGTGATTGTCGCCAACGATCTCGAAGCGCAGCGGATGCTCAGGCCCCGCCTCGACCACATCGCCGACATTGGTGCGGAATGTCAGCACCGACTCACCCGCCTCTTCCGTCACGCTCATCTCGACCGCGACGAAATGGGCGTCCTGAACACGAATACCGACCTTTTCCACAGGCGTGACGAGATAGGTCTTGCCGTCCTCATCCTTGCGCAGAACCGTCGAAAACAGCCTGACGAGTGGCGCCCTACCGATCGGCGTGCCCATGTAGAACCAGGTACCGTCAGCCCTGATTTCCATGTCGAGATCCCCGCAGAACGGCGGTTCCCAGCGTTCCACCGGCGGTAGTGATGCCTTTCCGCCCGATGTTTGCGCTGACGCGCGCGAAATCAGCGCGGCGAGCCCCGCCGCATCTGTAGTCGCCTTCAGCGTATCGCCTGCCATCTTTGCGTCCCGGTTTTGTCTTTAGCTTATAACAGTCACGAGATAGTCATTCGAAACGTCCTTGTCAGCCGTCCTCTCGCCAATAAGTTAGTTTCAGTAACATGCACCTTACGCGTCCGTTCGATTCGCCGGACTCGGCCAAAACCAATTGGAGCAGACCATGGGCATGATGCCAAATCCCGATGTTGCAATGGACGAGAAAGCGATCGTCGCCGAGGCCGAGAAGGCGCTCGCAGATATCGCGGCGATCCGCCAGGAAGTGGCCAAGGTGATCTTCGGCCAGGAAAAGGTCGTCGAAAACACCCTCCTCGCCATTCTCTCAGGTGGCCATGCTCTTCTGGTCGGCGTTCCCGGTCTCGCCAAGACCAAGCTGGTGACGACGCTCGGCTCGGCCCTTGGCCTCGATGCCAACCGCATCCAGTTTACGCCCGACCTGATGCCCTCCGACATCATCGGCACGGAAGTCATGGACCAGGACGAGACGGGGCGTCGCTCCTTCCGCTTCGTCAAGGGTCCGGTCTTTGCCCAGCTGCTGATGGCCGACGAGATCAACCGCGCAAGCCCGCGCACCCAGTCTGCTCTCTTGCAGTCGATGCAGGAGTACCACGTCACCATCGCCGGCCAGCCCTATCAGCTGCCCGCTCCCTTCCATGTGCTCGCGACCCAGAACCCGCTGGAGCAGGAAGGCACCTATCCGCTTCCTGAAGCGCAGCTCGACCGCTTTCTGCTGCAGGTCGACGTTCTCTATCCGGAACTTGCCGCCGAACGGCAGATCCTGCTGGAGACGACAGGCGTCGGTGACCGCCGCGCCAGTGCAGTGATCAACAGCGCCCGCCTGCTGGAGATCCAGAAGCTGATCCGCCAGATGCCGGTCTCCGACACCGTGGTCGACGCCATTCTGACGCTCGTCCGCTCGGCACGTCCGGGCCACGGCAACGACACGACCGACAAGAACATCGCCTGGGGTCCGGGTCCCCGCGCCGGACAGGCCCTGATGCTCTGCGCTCGTGCCCGCGCCCTCTATGAAGGCCGCCTCGCCCCCTCCATCGACGACGTATACGCGCTCGCCGAACCCGTGCTCGAACACCGCATGGCACTGACCTTTGCGGCGCGTGCCGAAGGCATGACCGTCCGCGACGTCATCGCGGGTCTCGTTTCCGACCTGCGCAAGTAAGGGAGGCCTTAACCGCGTGGCATCGATCGGCCAGATCGTCGAGCAGACAGACGGCAGCGAAGTGCTGAAGCGCGCCCGCCAGCGCGCCGTGCTCGTGCCTGACTGCATGGTCGAGGCAAAGCGCATCGCCAATACCGTGATTGCCGGCTGGCATGGCCGCCGCAAGCGCGGCATCGGCGAAAACTTCTGGCAATTCCGCCCCTATGCAGATGGCGAGAGCTTCTCGCGCATCGATTGGCGCCGCTCTGCCCGCGACGACCACATGTATATCCGTGACCGCGAATGGGAAGCGGCCCACACGGTCTGGCTCTGGGCCGACATGTCGCCCTCAATGATGTACAAGTCGACGCTTGCCTCTGTTTCCAAGGAAAGCCGCGCGCTTGTGCTGATGCTGGCACTCGCCGAAATCCTCGCGCGCTCCGGCGAACGCATCGGTTGCCCTGGCATCATGGAGCCGATCTCCGCCCGCAACGCCGCCGAGCGTCTTGCGACCGCCATCATGCATGCGCCGCTGACCGAAGGCCTGCCCGACACCCGAATGATCCGCGGCGCAAGCGACATCGTGCTGATCGGCGACTTTCTCGACGATGCCGACCGGGTGATGGAGCGTATCACGCCGCTCGCCCGCCGCGGTCTTCGCGGCCACGTGCTCGAGGTCGCCGATCCGGCGGAAGAGACCTTCCCCTATACCGGCCGCACCGAGTTCACCGATCCCGAAACCGGCGAAAAGCTCACCTCCGGCCGCGCCGAGACCCTGCGCGAAGACTACCAGCAGGCCTATCTCGCTCGCCGAGGATCGATGTCGGATCAGCTCCGCCGCATGGGCTGGAGCTTCACCCACAACCGCACCGATCGCCTCGCCTCGGAGGCCCTCGTCGCTGTCCACATGCACCTGTCGGGCATGCCGCCCGCCGTCAACAGGAGTGCGGGCTGATGTTCGGTATGCCACTCGCCTTCGGCGCTCCCGCCATTCTTGGTGCTTTGCTTGCACTGCCCCTGATCTGGTGGCTCCTGAAGCTCACCCCGCCGCGCCCGAAGACGGAAGTCTTCCCGCCGCTGAAGATCCTGGCTGGCGTCTTGAAGCGCGAGGAAACGCCCTCGAAAAGCCCCTGGTGGCTGACCCTTCTGCGCATGCTGATGGCCGCCATCGTCATCTTTGCGCTGGCCGACCCCGTGCTCAATCCGCGCAACGCCACCCTCTCCGGCGACGGTCCTCTGCTGCTCGTTGTCGACAACGGCTGGGCAACCGTCGGCGACTGGGATCGCCGCGTCGAGACCGCGACCGCCCTGATCGGCGATGCCGCTGACCGCAGCCTGCCCGTCTCGATCGTCTTCACGGCAGAGGCAAACCATGACGCGATACCCGGCACCGCCGCCGTGGCGCTCGAAAAACTTGCCGCCGCCACACCCCATCCGCAGCGCCCCGATCGGGCAAGGACCATCGAAGCGCTCCGCACCACCTTCTCGTCGGAACGCCCCGGCACGCTCGCCTATGTCTCCGACGGCATCGCCCGCGACGCGGAAGATCCGTTCCTGTCGGATCTCGCCAGCCTCTCGCCCGCCGAATTCCGCATCGTCGAGGGCGATGGTGCAGCAAGCGTCGCCATCACCGGCGCAAACAACGGCTCGGATGCGCTCACCGTCACGCTCTCGCGCCTCAACGCCTCGGAACCTCGCAGCCTCATCATCGATGCTCAGGACCGCCAGGGTCGCGTCATCGCCTCCGGTCAAGTCGATTTCGCCCCCGGCACGACGGAAGCGTCCGGCGAGATCGCAGCGCCCTTCGAACTGCGCAATGATTTCGCCCGCCTCTCGATCGCAGGCGTCGCCTCGGCCGGCGCCACCCACCTGCTCGACGACGGCTTCCGCCGCCGCAAGGTCGCGCTTGTTTCCGGCGACAGCGGTGACGGCTTCCAGCCACTCCTCTCGCCGCTCTATTACATCGAACGCGCGCTTGGCCCCTATGCCGACGTGGTCAAGCCCGGCCAGACCGACCTCGCAGTCGCCATACCTGAAATCCTCAACCAGAACCCGTCTGCCCTCGTGCTGGCCGATGTCGGCCGTCTGCCGGCCGATGTCTATGATCCGCTGCAGGCCTGGATCAACCGTGGTGGCACGCTGATCCGCTTTGCCGGTCCGCGCCTTGCCGCCGCCCCCGCAGACGACCCGCTCGTGCCGGTCATCCTGCGCCAGGGCGAACGCGCGCTCGGCGGCGCGCTCTCCTGGGCCGAGCCGCAGCCGCTCGCCGATTTCCCGGATTTCGGCCCCTTTGCCGGCATGCCGCGGCCCGAAGGCATCCTCGTCAAGCGCCAGGTTCTGGCGGAACCGACGCCGGATCTCGCCGCCCGCACCTGGGCAAGCCTTGCCGACGGCACACCGCTCGTCACTGTCGAGGACAACCGCGCCGGTCGCATCGTGCTCTTCCATGTCAGCGCCGAGGCCACCTGGTCGGATCTGCCGATTTCCGGCACCTTTGTCGACATGCTCCGCCGTATCGTCCAGCTCACTCGTGTCGGCGCAGCTGAGGCTCAGGCCGGCCAGGCGACCGCCCCGTCGCTTCCGCCCTTCCGTCTTCTGACCGAACGCGGCGCGCTCACCGCCGAGGCGGGCACCGCAAAGCCCCTGTCGCTCGGCCCGGACCGTCCAGAAGCCGCGACCTTCGACAATCCGCCGGGCCTCTACGGCACGGAAGACGGCTTCACGGCACTCAACCTCCTGCCATCGGATGCCACACTGCGCCCGCTCCCCTCGCCGGCAGGCCTCACCGTCGCCCGCGACCCGATGGCCGGCACGGCCGCCACCCCGCTGAAGCCCTCCCTGCTGACGCTCGCCTTCCTGCTTCTCGTCATCGACAGCCTGATCGTCCTCTTCATGGGCGGAGCCTACTCCCGCCTGCCGAAACGCGCGCCGGCTGCTGCCGCCTCAATCCTGGCGCTTGCCGTCGCGCTCGCTGCGGCAACAATGCCCGGTCAGGCGCTTGCCCAGTCGACTGATGCCAAGCCCGGCGACGAACAGATCCTTGAGCGGCTCGACAACACCCACCTCGCCTATGTCATCACCGGCGAAGCCGAGGTTGATCGCCTTTCCGAGCAGGGTCTCGCCGGCCTCACCGACTTCCTCACCTACCGCACGACGCTAGAGCCCGCTCCGCCCATAGGTGTCGACATTTCGAAGGACGAGCTTTCCTTCTACCCGATCATCTTCTGGCCGATCTCGGCCTCCGCCCCTATGCCCTCTGCCGCTGCCATCAGCCGCATCGACGCCTATATGCGCGCCGGCGGCACCGTGCTCTTCGACACGCGTGACCAGGGCTCGACACTCGGCAACGAGGTCGGCGCCTCTCCAAACGGCGAACGCCTGCAGGCGATCCTTGCCAATATCGACATCCCGCCGCTGGAGCCGGTTCCATCAGACCACGTGCTGACGCGCGCCTTCTATCTGCTGCAGGGCTTTCCCGGCCGCTACAGCGGCAGCCCGCTCTGGGTCGAGGCCCGCCAGGAAGCGCTCTCCAGCAACAGCGGCGTCGCCTCCTCCGGCGATGGCGTGAGCCCGATCATGATCACCGGCAACGATCTCATGGGCGCCTGGGCAATCGATGCCAATGGCGCAAGCGTGCTCCCTGTCGTCCCCGCCGATGAGATGCAGCGCGAAATGTCCTTCCGCTCCGGCGTCAACATCATGATGTATATGCTGACCGGCAACTACAAGGCAGACCAGGTCCACGTGCCTGCGCTGCTCGAACGACTGGGGCAGTGAGACCATGACGCTCGAATTCGCCCCCTTCATCCCCTGGATCGCCATCGCCACCCTTGCCGTGCTGGCCGTGGTGCTGTCCGTCCTCGGTTTCCTGCGCGGCGTACGCGGCACCGCCATCCGCCTGGCCGCTTCGATCGCCGTACTTGCAGCCCTTGCCAACCCGCTCCTCCTGCAGGAAGAGCGCGACCCGCTGACCACCGTCGTGCCCGTCATCGTCGACCGCAGCCAGAGCCAGCAGATCGCCGGCCGCGCCGAACAAACGGATCAGGCGCTGCAGGCCATCCGCGACCGCCTCGGCCGCTTCCCCAATATCGAGCCGCGCATCATCGAGGTCACCGATCCCGGCGACAGCGACGCCCCGTCCACCAAGCTCTTCGAAGCGCTGGCTGCGGCAACGACGGACGTTCCGCCGGCCCGTGTCGGCGGCGCAATCTTCGTCACCGACGGCCAGGTGCATGACATCCCCGCCGAAAACCAGGCGCTCCCGTTCGATGCTCCGGTGCATTCGCTGATCACCGGCAAGGCCGACGAGTTCGATCGCCGTATCGAAGTCCTCCGCGCTCCGCGCTTCGGAATCGTCGACGAGGAACAGGAGCTGACCTTCCGCGTCTTCGACGACGGCGAAGCCTCGAACCAGCCCGCGGATGTTTCGGTCAAGATGAACGGCGAAGATTTGGGGATCGTCCCGGCCGTTCCCGGCGCCGAGACCTCCTTTGCCTTCCGCGTGCCGCGCGGCGGCAACAATGTCCTCGAATTCTCCGTCGCCGCCACACCGGGCGAAGTCACCGATGTCAACAACCGCGCCATCCACCTGATCGAGGGCATCCGCCAGAACCTGCGCGTGCTGCTCGTGTCCGGCGAACCGCATGCCGGCGAGCGCGCCTGGCGCAACCTGTTGAAATCAGACGCCTCGGTCGACCTCGTCCATTTCACCATCCTGCGCCCGCCGGAAAAGCAGGACGGCACGCCGATCAACGAATTGTCGCTGATCGCCTTCCCGACCCGCGAACTCTTCGTCGAAAAGATCAATGATTTCGACCTGATCATCTTCGACCGCTACCAGCATCGCGGCGTGCTGCCGATCCTCTATTACGATTACATCGCCGAATATGTCAGGAATGGCGGCGCGCTGCTGATCGCCGCCGGCCCGGAACATGCCGGACAGGACTCGATCGCCCTCACACCGCTCGAGTCCGTGCTTCCGGCCACCCCGACCGGCGATGTTCATCAGGCCGGCTTCTATCCCCGCATCTCGGAGCAGGGCAAACGCCACCCCGTCACCCGTGGCCTCGATGGCTCCGCCGTGGAGCCGCCACAATGGGGCCGCTGGTTCCGCAGCGTCGATGTCGGCCGTACCGATGGCGAAACCGTCATGACGGGCGACGGCGACCGTCCCCTGCTCGTGCTCAACCGCGCCAATGAGGGCCGCGTCGCCATGCTGCTCTCCGATCAGGGCTGGCTCTGGGCCCGCGGCTTTGAAGGCGGCGGCCCGCATGTGTCGCTCTATCGCCGCATCGCCCACTGGCTGATGAAGGAGCCGGAGCTCGAGGAAGAGGCACTGAAGGCGCGCGCCACCGGCCGCACGCTGGAAGTGACCCGCCAGACCATCGGCGACGCCCCCGGCCCCGCGACGATCACCACGCCCTCAGGCGAAACGATTGCGTTGAACCTAAACGAGATCCAGCCCGGCCTCTATCGCGGCGAACGCCGCATGACCGAGACCGGCCTGTTCACCATCACCAATGGCGACTTCTCGAGCCTCGTCCATGTCGGCGCCGTTGACGCCCCCGAATTCCGCGCAATGATCTCCAGCACGGACACGCTGTCGCCGATCAGCGAGGAAACCCGCGGCCTGACCGCCCGCCTCGACGACGGCGACGAGACCATTCGCATCCCCGACATCCTGCCGGTGCGCGGCGAAGTCCGCGTCGCCGACGACCGCCGCATGCTGATCAAGCTGACGGACGAAACGGTGCTCAAGGGCGTCAACACAATGCCCCTGTTTGCCGGTTTTGCTGGCTTGGGGATCTTGCTGTTGGCAGTCTCGGCCATGTGGTGGCGCGAGGGGCGGTAGCACCACCCGCCCTCTGGGCGGTAGCACCACCCGCCCTCTGCTACTTGCTGACGCCGCCTAACCCTCTCTCTTTGGATAGTGCCGATACACCAGATCCTCTGGCGCGGGCCGAGCCGCTGTCCGGTCCAGCACGGCGCCGAGCCGCATGGCAAGGCTCCCTGACCTGACATTCTCAGGATCGACATAGCTAACAAGGCTCGGAAGCCGTCGCACTTCTCTCGCCCAATGGAGCAGCGCTTCAGCCGCCTCATGGGCATAGCCCCTGCCTTCAAATTGAGGATAAACGAACCATCCCAACTCGAACTCCGGGAACAGCGGCCCCGCATTGATCCCCACCTGTCCCACACAGGCACCGGTCGTTGTTTCATCGATCATCAGCGCCCCGCAACCAAACAGATCCCATTGCGCATGGTCGCTGCAGAACATGCCCCAGGCTGCAGCATCCAGGAAAGGGCCACCCATGAATTGCGCCCGTTCCGACGCCATCAGCTGCTTGTACGAAGGCCAGTCCTCCTTGCGCATGGCGCGTAGAACGAGGCGACCTGTTGTGAATGTCGGTATCGGATGCATCGGAATTCTCACTGCAAAATCGGTAGCTGGGCGGACCAGATCTAGCATATTCGACGGCGGACCAACGATGCATCGTCGACCAAGCCCCCTGAGGAAACAGGCACTTTGCGGCTGTGGTCACTCGGAATCCCCCCATGACCGATGTGGGCCAGCCGACCAGCACGTGGACAATGAAGCCAACGCAGCCTAACCTTCGCCCATGCCTCCATCACTCCCTCCCGCCGACACCGTCCCCGAAACCGCCCGCGACGCGATCCTCGCCAGCATCAAGGCCCACAACGAGACCCTGCTCGGCCCATCCGATAGGCGCGATCTCTTCATTCCGATTCAGGCAGACGACGGCTCCGTCGACGGTGGCCTCGTCGGCTATACCGGTCGCGGTTGGCTTTATGTGGAATTGCTCTCGGTCCCTGAGCGCCTGCGCGGTCAGGGCATGGCCGGCAGATTGTTGACACTCGCCGAAGAAGAGGCGAAGGCGCGCGGTTGCATCGGCGCTTATATCGACACGATCAACCCGGCTGCCTGCCGTGCCTATGAACGTGCCGGCTACCACGTCTTCGGCCGCATCGAGGATTTTGCCAAGGGCTATGATATCTGCTGGCTGATCAAGCGCTTCTGAGCTTCTGCTTCGCCCGATCGCCCATTGTTCGGATCACCGCCAGCACATGCGGGCCAAGAATGGATCGGAACATCGAGCGCTCCCCACTGTTCCCGGTCTAGGGTGCCGGCATGGCCCCAGCGACTTTTGGCGAACAAGGGGCAATTCACATGAACCGAACGGACAGAGCATCAGGCCGCAATCAAGCGCGGGATAGAGGCGTCTCGATGCGCGTCCTGTCACTCAGCGTCCTCGCAGCGGCGCTCATCCTTTTCCTGGTTCTTTTGCCCGCAACGCTGCTGATGATCTTTGCCGGGCTCCTGCTCGCCGTATTCTTTCGGGCTGGAGGGCTCTGGGTTGCCCGGCATCTGTCGCTGCGCCCGGCATGGGGTGTGGCGATCTTCCTCCTGCTGATCGTCGGCGGCTTTGCAATTGGCGGCACGGTCGCAGCGCCCGCCGTATCGACGCAGATCGACGAGCTGTGGCGACAGCTCCCCGAAGCGGCACAGAGCCTTGCCGAGCGCATCGAGCAATATGCCTGGGGCCGCGAACTCCTCGATCGCATTGAGCAGACCGATCTCTGGTCCGGCGCGTTCGGCGGCGCCGCCACGCAGGCGCTTGGTTCCGCATTCGGCTATCTCGGCAACAGTGTCCTGCTGCTCTTTATCGCGCTCTATGGCGCGTTCGATCCCGGCACCTACAGAAGAGGCTTTCTGCGCCTGTTTGCGCCGTCGCTCCGTCCTGAGGCCGGCAACGTGATCGACGAGAGCATCGCGACGCTGCAGAGCTGGTTGTCGGCACAGTTGATATCGATGTCCGTCGTCGGCATTCTGACCGGTCTCGGTCTCTGGCTGATCGGCATACCGCTCGCCTTGGCGCTTGGCCTCATCGCCGGCTTGCTCGCCTTCATCCCGAATGTCGGCCCCATCCTCGCCGCGATCCCAGGCTTGCTGCTCGCCGTACCCGATGGGACAAATGCGGTGCTGATGGTGCTTGCCGTCTATATGTTCGTCCAGACACTGGAGAGTTACGTCGTCACGCCGATCGTGCAGAAGCAGAAAGTGTCTCTTCCTCCCGTCCTGGTGATCTCGTCGCAACTTGTCTTCGGAACGCTCTTCGGCCTGATTGGGCTCGCCATGGCAACACCGCTCACTGCCTTGCTGATGCAACTGGTGAACCGGGTCTACATTCGTGCCTGTCTCGAACGTGAGGTTGAAAGCGTCCACCCGATGCGCGAACGGCCGTGCCTTCCCTGGGAGCAGTCGCCGCGTCAGGCGGAGGCGTAGCGTTTCGAACCGTCGGCCGCATCCGCGGCCTCGACGGGACTTGCGTCCCGCCAGGCGATCACACCCTTCAAACGGTCATGCACGTCGCCCACCAAAGGCACGATGAGCACGCGGTTCGGATCGACTGGACCGGGAAAGTCGAGCGCCTGGTAGGCGACCTTCTCGAAGCCGAGCGGCATGTAATAGGGCGGGTCGCCGATCAGAATCACGCCTTCCGAACCCTTGCGCCGCGCCGCCTCGATCGCGATCCGCACCAGCTCGCGGCCTATGCCCCGGTTCTTGTGGGAAGGGCGCACGGCAAGCGGTCCGAGCAGATGCCCCTTCACATCCCCGGCCAGCACTGGCGTCATGCGTACTGATGCAATCGTCTCACCATTGTCGGTGCAGATGAAGGAAAGTGACCGGTCATGTGGGCCCTGCTCGCGGATTCGCGCTGCCGCACGGGTGTGCCGGCCGGGACCGAAAGCTTCTTCGTTGATGAGTTCGATGACAGCGTCGTGCGACGCATCCTCGGTGAGGTAGACAAGGCCGGAGTGAAACATGGATGACCGAAACCAATAGACAGACAGCAATAGGGTTCACGCGCACGAATATCGTGCGTTCGAGAGCTTCAGCGTCGTCGTGGGTTCCGTGCGAGGGTCATCGGGGCCTTCAAATCTTGAGTGTTGTTCCGATAGCAGCAAAATTTCTGTCCGTCCAACGGAAAACGCACTGTTCAACCCATCGCCCCTCGCAATTGCAGCCGACAGCCGTATCTTCCGGGTCAAGTTCAAACGAGAAGGAAGCGACCATGGGTAGACTGGTGGATGGCGTCTGGCAGGACGTCTGGTACGACACGAAATCGACCTCGGGGCACTTCAAGAGGGCTGACTCGAGCTTCCGCAACTGGGTGACCGCAGACGGCTCCGCTGGCCCTTCCGGCAAGGGCGGTTTCAAGGCAGAGGCAGGTCGCTACCACCTCTACGTCTCCTATGCCTGCCCCTGGGCGCATCGCACCCTGATCTTCCGCGCCCTGAAGGGCCTCGAAGACCTGATCTCGGTTTCCGTGGTCGATCCGCTGATGCTGTCGAACGGCTGGGAATTCCACGACCGCGACGGCGCCACGCCGGATCATCTCTTCGGCTCGAATTTCCTCTGGCAGGTTTATGTCAAAGCCGACC
This sequence comes from Rhizobium sp. R86522, assembly GCF_042466255.1. Lineage (NCBI taxonomy): Bacteria > Pseudomonadati > Pseudomonadota > Alphaproteobacteria > Hyphomicrobiales > Rhizobiaceae > Rhizobium > Rhizobium sp. R86522. Next base: position 922,832 of record NZ_JAXHBX010000001.1, on the reverse strand, counting down.
CGACCTTCTCGGGCCGCGTGACCGTACCGGTCCTCTGGGACAAGCATCAGAACACTATCGTCTCGAACGAGAGCTCCGAGATCATCCGCATGTTGAATTCGGCCTTCGACGGCCTGACCGGCTCGGGCCTCGACATGCACCCCGAAGATCTCCATTCCGAGATCGACGAGGTGAACGCCCGCATTTACGACACGGTCAATAACGGCGTCTACAAGGCCGGTTTCGCCACAACCCAGGAAGCCTATGAAAGCGCCGTCTATCCGCTCTTCGAGACACTCGACTGGCTGGAGAAGCGACTGACCGATCAGCGCTACCTCTTCGGTAGCGGCATGACGGAAGCCGACTGGCGTCTGTTCACCACGCTGGTGCGCTTCGACCCCGTCTATGTCGGCCACTTCAAGTGCAACATCCGACGCATCGCCGATTATCCTGCCCTGTCGGCCTATCTGCGCGACCTCTACCAGACGCCGGGCGTGGCCGAGACGGTCGAGATGCGCCACATCAAGCATCACTATTACCGCAGCCACACCATGATCAATCCGACCGGGGTCGTGCCGGTTGGCCCTGATGAGGACCTGATGGCGCCGCACGGTCGAGAAAAGCTCGGCGCCTGACACTCACCAGTGATGCGCCGGGGAGATTTCCCCGCGCAGTTCCGCGATCCGACGCCGTGTCGCCTGGGTCACGCCCTCCGGCAGAGCGTCGAAGTGGAAGAAGCCAGCCTCGGCAATCTCCCGGTCTGCGGGGCGGACCATCGTCTGCCGCACGTTGACACGGTAAAGCAAGACATGGTCACGCCGGCTGATCCGGGCATTGAAGTAGACATGGAAGAGTGCGGGAGCATCGACGGGTTCAAGATTACCCTCCTCCCGCATTTCCTTCAAAAGCGCTTCGATCGCCGTCTCGCCGCGCTCCACCCCGCCGCCCGGCATATGCCAACCGGGCACATAGGTGTGGCGGACCAGGAAGATCCGCCCCGCGTCGTCGAAACAGGCGGCACGAACACCAAGCGTCATGCCACGATTGATGGCAAAATAGACATGCAGAAGGCGAATGAGGAACCTCTTCGGCCATCCGAGCCTTTCGCTATCGGCACCCGTCCCGGTACCACCCGCTGGCGTCATTTTCCTTGCCCCTCGGTTTCAGCGTCGTTAAGAGAAGCGCCATGTTCAAGCTCGCCCACATCTCCGACGTGCATCTCGGCCCGCTGCCGAACCTGACGATCCGGGAACTGGCCTCTAAGCGGATTACGGGCTATGTGAACTGGCATCGCAACCGCCGCAAGCACCTTTTCCCCAATGCGCTGGAAATGGTCCTGGAGTCGCTTCGTACCGAAAACCCGGATCACCTTGCCATAACGGGCGACCTCGTGAACCTCGCCTCAAAGCTTGAGGTCAAGCTCGTTTCCGAATGGCTGAAGGAAGCCGGTGCACCGCTCGATACATCCGTTGTGCCGGGAAATCACGACGCCTATGTGCCTGGCGCCCACGAGCGCGTCGTGCAGGCCTGGTACGACTACATGCGCGGCGACGACGACCCCCTGATCTTCCAGGACGATCACAAGCTCTTCCCCTATATCCGCCGCCGTGGCCCGGTCGCGCTGATCGGCTGCTCGACCTCCATCGCCACCCCACCCTTCTCCGCCCAGGGCTATTTCAGCGGTCGCCAGGCCCGCGAGACCGCAGCACTTCTAAAGGCCGCCGGCGAGGAAGGTCTTTTCCGCGTGGTGATGATCCACCACCCGCCAATCCGGGGAGCGGCTCCCCAGCACAAGCGGATGATCGGCATCCGCCGTTTCGCCGCAGCGATCCGCACCGGCGGCGCCGAACTCGTGCTGCACGGCCACACCCATCTCAACACGCTCTACTGGCTGACGGACCGCGAAAAGAACGTCCCCGTCGTCGGCATCGCCTCAGCAAGCCAGGGACCAGGCGCCAAGAAACCCGCTGCCGGCTACAATCTCTTCTCGATCGATGGCGAAGCCGGAAACTGGCAACTCGACTGGCAGCGCTACAAGATCGAAAGCGAAGATGCCCCGCTCAAGCTCGATCACAGCGAACGGCTGCTCGGTTGAGCCGCTAGAGCAATTCCAGCAAAAGTGGGAACCGGTTTTGCGTTCGGAATTGCGTCAAAGCAAAGAGATAGAGCATTTCAGGCGATTCTAATTCCGCCGGAATGTTCTATCCTTCAGCCATCGCCGCCCGGATCGCCACCACCACCCTATCCGGCGCCTCGTCGATCAGCATGTGGCCTGCAGTCTCGATCAGCGTGACCGACGCGCCCTCCCAGATGTTTTTTGCCTGCGCGACCGGCAGGATCGGGTCGGCCGTCCCCCAGAGCAATCGCGTTGGAATGCCGAGATCGGAGAATGAGGAGAGCGGCAACGTCCCCTGCCCGATCCGTTCGTCGGTTTCCACGAGGAAGGATTGGAGGATCTCCATCAGTCGATCCGTCGCCCCGGCAATCCGTCGAGCAGCCGCGAGCCGATCGAGAGCCGCTGCCTCAAACGCAACACCCTGGGCAGCCATTGCGGCCAACCCGACAGCCAACTCGTCCGGTTCGACGGCCAAACCATAACGCCGCAAGGCCTGATGATCGATCTCGGGACCAAAGCCACCTGGCGCCACAAGTGTCAGGGATGCCACCCGATCCCGCGCCCTGAGTGCAATCAGGCTGGCAATCGCACCACCCATGGAATGACCGCCAAGATGAAAGCTCGAAATGCCGCGCCGGTCGAGATCAGCAAGTATTGCCTTGGCCATCACGCCGCCATGCCCGACACCCTCGGCATCAAGCGAGCGCCCATGCCCCGGCAGGTCATAGACGACAAGCGGCTGGTGTGGCTCGAGCCGCTCGATGACCGGCGCCCAGGAGGCGCCGATCCCGCCAAAACCATGCAGCAACGCAAGTGGGGCCTTCGCCGAGGACGGATGTCGAACCTCGGCGAAGAGCGTCATCTCATCAGGCTTTCTTCTGCTCGTCCAACACACGGTTGGCGGCCGAGACGATCGCCTCCAGCGAGGCCGTCACGATGTTGGTGTTGATGCCAGCCCCAAACAACTTGCCGCCAGCATGGGTCATTTCGACATAGGCGATGGCAGCTGCATTCGAGCCATGCTGCAAAGAGTGCTCGGAATAATCCTGCACCGAGAGGTCGACGCCGAGATAGGTCGAGAGCGCGTTGACGAAGCCGTCGATCGGGCCCGTTCCCTTGCCTTCGATCCGCTTTGTCTCGCCATTGTCGGTAATCTCGGCGGCAACCACCCGAATACCCTTCTGGTCAGTCCCGGCCGGATAGGTGTGGTGATCGACGAACTTGATGCGCGCGCCGGTCTGATCGACGTACCGTTCGATGAAGCGGTCGTAGATCTTCTTCGACGGCAGTTCCTTGCCTTCTTCGTCGGTGATCCGCTGAATGTCCTCGCGGAACTCGATCTGCAGGTTGCGCGGCAGGTTGATGCCGTAATCCTCCTGCAGGATGTACGCGATACCGCCCTTGCCCGACTGCGAGTTGATGCGGATGATCGCCTCATAGGTGCGGCCGACATCCTGCGGATCGATCGGCAGATAAGGCACTTCCCAGACCGGCGAATTCGCCGTCTTGATCGACTTCATGCCCTTGTTGATCGCATCCTGGTGCGAGCCGGAAAAGGCCGTATAGACCAGTTCGCCGACATAAGGATGGCGCTCGGGAATGACCATCTCGTTGGAATATTCGTAGACGGCCTTGATCCGCTCGATGTCGGAACAATCCAGCTGCGGGTCGACGCCTTGCGTAAACATGTTGAGCGCCAGCGTCACGATATCGACATTGCCGGTCCGCTCGCCATTGCCGAACAGCGTGCCTTCGACGCGGTCGGCACCGGCCATCAGGCCCAGCTCGGTCGCAGCGATGCCCGTGCCGCGGTCATTATGCGGATGCAAGGAGATCAGCACGTTTTCGCGGTTGTCGATGTTGCGGCACATCCATTCGATCTGGTCGGCATAAATGTTCGGCGTCGCCATCTCGACGGTCGACGGCAGGTTCAGGATCAGCTTGTTGTCATCAGTCGGCTTCACTTCGGCGATAACGGCGTTGCAGATCTCCAAAGCCACTTCCAGCTCGGTGCCGGTGAAACTCTCAGGCGAATATTCGAAGCGATAGCCGCCACCAGCCTTCGCCGCCATGTCCATGATCATCTTCGCCGCATCAACCGCGATCTGCTTGATGCCAGCGACATCCTTGCCGAACACCACGCGGCGCTGCAGCTCGGAGGTGGAGTTGTAGAAGTGGATGATCGGGTTCTTGGCACCTTCCAGCGCCTCAAACGTCCGCGTGATCAACTCCGGCCGGCACTGCACCAGCACCTGCAGCGACACATCGGCGGGCACGCCGCCCTCTTCCACGCACCAGCGGGCGAAGTCGAAGTCCGTCTGGGAGGCCGAGGGAAAGCCGATCTCGATTTCCTTGAAACCCATGTCGAGCAACAGCTGGAACATGCGCGCCTTGCGGTCATGGCCCATCGGGTTGACCAGCGACTGGTTGCCATCGCGCAGATCAACCGAGCACCAGATCGGCGCCTTGTCGATCACCTTCGACGGCCAGGTGCGGTCCGGAATGGCGATTTGCGGATAGGCGCGGTACTTCTGCGAAGCGTCCGGCATGCCCTGCTTCACGGTATGGGTCTTCAAAATCATCGTCTTGGTCTCTTCTCGTCCCTGGCGGCTGCCATGGCTGATAACAAATCAGCGGAGCTTTGGCACGTCCGAACAGGCCCTATTCAAGGGATGGATTGCATTACAAAAGGGGATTTCGAGGAGCAATCGCCAAACGGCTGACCCGGCCGCCGGGCGCTCCTCAATGGACCCGGCAACCGCGGATAAGGCCGAGAAGAAGAAGCGAGTTTGGCACCGACGCGACGAAGCGGGCCGCAGTGCGGGCCGTCATTTCAGTCGCAGCAATGGTCGTGCCGTTGATCTTCATGGGGTCAGGAATAACGCGATGAATTGAATCGCGCAAGGGTGTTATTCGGCGGCGGATGGACTTGCCTCGTCCAGCTTTTCGCGCAGCCAGTCTTCAAGCAAGGAGTCAACGGATACGCCGAGTTCCTTTGCTTGACGCTCCAGCCTAAGCTTCGTTCCCAACATGACCGTCACGGTCAGCTCAACCGGTTCGAGATTGGGACGTCTGGCCGTGGTCAGGTTGAAGTACTGCAGCACATCTTCTTCGCCCTCATCGAACAGGCGATCCAGCTCTTCAGCGCTGATTGTCTTCATAGAAACGCCTTTCCTGAATTCTTGCCCGGCGAACGGAAATGATCCGAACGCGCTCGTCACGCAGAACGTAGATACCTGCCCACAAGAGACCAAAGATCAGGCCTATTCGGATCCGCCTTGGTTCGGCAGCATACCCAGCATTCAAATCTAAGGATCATACCGCAACTCCTGCGCCGCCACGAAATCGATTCCGTGCTTCGCCTTGTTCGCCTCGCTTTTGACCGGATCGAATTCGAACTCCATGCGCAAAACCTAGCGCAACCCTTACGACTGCACCAGATCCGGCACACCCAGATCACCGCCGCCCGAATTGGGCAATGACGGCCGCAGCCAGGAAGGCGAGCGCGATCACGCCCCAGACCATCCCGCCATCGGTAACATTGCTGCCATCGGGCGTGACACAACTCGATTGCGAAGCCGCGATGCAGTCCCGCCAGATCCAGTAGCGCGTGTAGAAGACATAGCCGAAGAAACCGGCAAAGAGCACAAAGATGATGGCTTTGATGCGCAGCCGTCTCACGTGCGGTTTCTCGCCAGCTTGACCAGCCCCAGCATCGCCACCCCGGCGATCAGCCCCCAAAACGCCCCCGAAATCCCGAGGATGGAAATCCCCGATGCCGTGACAAGAAACGTCACCGCTGCCGCCTCCCGCGTCTCCGGCACCTGGAACGCCGCAACCGATGACCCCGAAAAGGCCCCGATCAGCGCCAGTCCCGCAACCGACTGGATGAGGATCGGGGGCGCCAGCGACACGAAGCCGGTGACGGCACCGGCTGCCAGCCCGAGCAGCACATAGCCGATCCCAGCAATGATCGCCGCCCAGTAGCGCCGCTTCGGGTCCTGGTGCGCGTCCTCGCCTGCACACATTGCCGCTGTAATTGCCGCAAGGTTCACTGCATGGCCGCCGAGAGGTGCCGCGAGTGCCGAAAAAAGACCGGTCACGGCAAACATCGGCCCCGGTTGCGGGTCATATTTGTTGACCTTGAGGATCGCGATACCAGGAATGTTCTGCGAGGCCATGGTGACGATGAACAGCGGCAGTGCGATCGACACCAGCGCCGGCAGCGTGAAGACCGGCGACACGAACTCCACCGGCGGCGCAAGCGATGCCGCCCAGCTGGCCATTGCCCCCTCCGGCAAGTCTACGCCGAAGACGATGACAACAACAAAGGTCAAAAGCGCAGCCGGCACCGCGTAAAGCCGCTTGAAGGCCGCGACCACCGCCCAGACCACGAGGATCGGCAGACCGAGCAAAGGATCGAAGGCGACCGCCTTGAACGGCGCGAAGCACAAATTCAGAATGACACCCGCCAGCATGGCATTGGCAATCGGCGCCGGAATGGCGGCAACCGCCCGCCCGAAGGGCCGGATGAGGCCGGCGAGCACGATCAGCGCCGCACAGACCAGAAACGCCCCGACCGCCGCAGGAAACCCGCCGACCGGAATCCCCGCCGTCACCATCAGCGCAGCACCCGGCGTCGACCAGGCGACAGAGACCGGCAGCTTCGTCCACACACTCAAGACGATCCCGCAGAGCCCCATGGCGACCGACAGCGCCATCAGCCCGGAGGCCGCTTCGTAATCCGTCGCGCCGACGCCTTTCAGCCCCTGGAGCACGACGGCAAACGAACTGGCAAAACCGACAAAGGCGACGAGCACGCCCATGAAGGCCGCCTGGGGAGAAAAGTCTTTGAGCATGATGGACTCGCCAAAAAACGAACCTGGATGGATCCAAGGCCAATCAAATTACAGTCGCTGTGACAAGCCGCCGCTACGGCAAAAGCGTTCGCCCTCCCGCGGTTCAGACGGGTTTTGCCACCAGTGGTACATCGACCTCCGGGAGGCGCATATCATGTGCCGCGGTCTCGAATCGCGCCAGAATGACCCGATTGCGGCCGCCGCGTTTGGCGGCGTAAAGCGCCTCGTCGGCGCGGCCGATGAGCTGCATGATCGACATTGCCGTTGGCGCCACAGCCACGCCGGCACTCATGGTCACCGCAATCTTCGTCCCCTCGTGGAAAATGGTCAGCGCGGCGATCGAGGCGCACAACTGCTGCGCCGTCTGCATGGCATCAGCCTCGTTGGCAGCCGGCAGATAGAGGCCGAACTCCTCGCCCCCCATACGCGCCAGGATGGCATTGCGCCCCAGCTGTCGTGTCATCGCCTGCGCCACCGATGTCAGCACCTCGTCACCCGCCAGATGACCAAGACGATCATTCACCTGCTTGAAGTGGTCAATGTCGATGATCACATAGGCACTGGCGACCGGCGCCTCGCGCGGCAGACGGTCCATCATCCAGTGGCGATTGCGGATGCCCGTCAGGCTGTCGGTTTCGGTGAGGGCGATCAGTCTCTGTTCTGCCCGCTCCTGCACCAGAATCAGCACAAACATGGCGATGGCAAACTGGGCGAGGATCAGCACGAGAAATGCCGCCGCCGGCGTCATCTGGACGCTATCAGGCACGACGAGCGCCACGAAGGTTACGGCAGCGGTGACGGCCTTGGCGCCGAAGGCTGCCGCAAGCCCGAAACGGCTCGTCAGCCTCTGCCTTTTCGGATCCCACATCACCAGTGCAGCGGAGGCGGCCGAAAAGCCGCCCATGCAGGTGAGGAAAACTGCGCCGCGGTAGAACCTTTCCAGCGGAAACGCGGTCACGAGGGCAGCGACCGCGATGCCAGCAGGCACGAGCAGCGCCCACCAGAGCCTGCCCGCACGGTCTTCCGTGATCACGTCGCTCAGCCCCACAAGCATCAGAACATAGGCAACGGGGGTGACGATCGTCGTGAGATAGGTCCAAGTCTCGTAAGCGACGAAGCCCTGCTCGGAGGCGCCCGCCAGTACCGAGGCGACAGCAAGCACGAGGGACGCGACGGCCATCTTGCCGAGCCCATGGCCGCGCCGCGAGCCAAAGCGCAGATAGAGGAAACACAGCGCGCCGACCGTCAGCGACAGCGGATGCAGGATCAGGATGGTGGCGAGGTCGAGTTGCATGAGGCGTCCAGGCAGAACCGATACAACCTGGCTTAGCAACGCAAAGCTTGCCGATTGCTGAACGAAGCCCGCCGCCTCACGCATGGCTGCATTCCCGTCCACGCAAGACGGCCTTGTGAAACGGCCGGGTTGATCGTCATCGCCGTTTCACCATGTCAAGGCAAACAGGAGGAACGGGGGAGATTCCCTTGAGCATATGCTTGCCTTTTGACCCCCTTTTGCCTATGGGACCCCTCCGACGCATTCGGGGCGTCCCGTTCACTTCCGCCAGATATGGCTGGGTTCACGAAGGATAGAGCCTTGATCCAGACTCCTTATTACCTGATCGACAAGTCCAAGCTGCTCCAGAACATGGAAAAGATCGCGACCTTGCGCGAACTTTCCGGCGCCAAGGCGCTTCTGGCGCTGAAATGCTTCGCCACCTGGTCGGTCTTCGATTTCATGCGCGATTACATGGACGGCACGACCTCCTCGTCGCTCAACGAAGTCCGCCTCGGCCATGAGCGCTTCGGCAAGGAAACCCACGCCTATTCGGTCGCTTACGCCGATTACGAGATCGACGAAGTCGTCAGCCATGCCGACAAGATCATCTTCAACTCGATCGGCCAGCTGACACGCTTCGAGAGCCAGTCCTCCGGCATCATCCGCGGCCTGCGGCTGAACCCCGGCGTCTCCTCCTCGACCTTCGACCTCGCAGACCCTGCCCGCCCCTTCTCGCGGCTGGGCGAATGGGATTTGAAGAAGGTCGAGCCGGTCATGGACCTGATCTCCGGCTTCATGATCCACAACAACTGCGAAAACGGCGATTTCGACCTTTTCGATCAGATGCTCGGCGATATCGAACAGAAGTTCGGTCCCCTCCTGAAGAAGGCCGAATGGGTCTCGCTCGGCGGCGGCATCCATTTCACCGGCGAGAACTATCCGCTGGAGAAGTTCGCCGAGCGCCTCAAGCGCTTCTCCGGCGAATTCGGGGTTCAGGTCTATCTGGAGCCCGGCGAAGCCTCGATCACCAAGTCGACCACGCTCGAAGTCACCGTGCTCGACAAGCTCTATAACGGCAAGGACCTTGTCGTGGTGGATTCATCCATCGAAGCGCATCTCCTCGATCTTCTGATCTACCGGGAAAGCGCAAAGGTCCACCCTAACCAGGGACCGCACCGGTACCAGGTCTGCGGCAAGTCCTGCCTTGCTGGCGATATCTTCGGCGAGTTCAATTTCGAACAGGAATTGAACATCGGCGACCGCATCTCGCTGCAGGACACCGCCGGCTACACGATGGTCAAGAAAAACTGGTTTAACGGCGTGCAAATGCCGGCAATCGCCATCCGCGAACTGGATGGCAGCCTCAGGACGGTCCGTGAGTTCGACTACACGGACTACGAACAAAGCCTGTCTTGAAATCCTTCAAGCCCAGGTTCTGACGATTGGACATAGGAGTTGGTCCCATTATGAAGAAGAACGTGCTCATCATCGGCGCCGGCGGCGTCGCGCAGGTGGTTGCCCACAAATGTGCGCAAAACAACGACGTGCTCGGCGACATACACATCGCTTCGCGCACCAAGGCGAAGTGCGACGCGATCATCGCTTCGGTTCATGAAAAGAAGGCGATGAAGCAGGAGGGCGTCCTCGAAGCCCATGCGCTCGACGCCCTCGACATCGAAGCCACCAAGGCCCTGATCAAGAAGCTGGGCGCGCAAATCGTCATCAATGTCGGCACCGCCTTCCTCAACATGTCGGTGCTGCGCGCCTGCATGGACACCGGTGTGGCCTATATCGACACCGCGATCCATGAAGAGCCGAACAAGATCTGCGAGACCCCGCCGTGGTACGGAAACTACGAGTGGAAGCGTGCGGAAGAATGCGCTGAAAAGGGCATCACCGCCATCCTCGGCGCCGGCTTCGATCCGGGCGTCGTCAACGCCTATGCGCGTCTCGCCAAGGACGAGTATCTCGACAAGGTGACCGACGTCGACATCGTCGACATCAATGCCGGCAGCCACGGCAAATACTTCGCCACCAACTTCGACCCGGAAATCAATTTTCGCGAATTCACCGGCGTCGTCTATTCCTGGCAGGGTGGCGAATGGAAGGTCAACAAGATGTTCGAGATCGGCAAGGACTACGACCTGCCGGTCGTCGGCACCCGCCGCGCCTATCTCTGCGGCCATGATGAAGTGCATTCGCTGGCCAAGAATATGGACGGCGCCGACGTGCGCTTCTGGATGGGCTTCGGCGATCACTACATCAACGTCTTCACCGTACTGAAGTCGATCGGCCTCCTCTCCGAACAGCCGGTCAAGCTGGCCGACGGTTCCGAAGTCGTGCCGCTCAAGGTCGTCAAGGCCTGCCTGCCCGACCCCTCCTCGCTTGCCCCGGAATACGAAGGCAAGACCTGCATCGGCGACTATGTGAAGGGCTTCAAGGACGGCAAGGAAAAGACCGTCTTCCTCTACAACGTCGCCGACCACAAGGAAGCCTATAACGAAGTGGGCAGCCAGGGCATCTCCTACACCGCCGGCGTCCCCCCGGTCGCAGCCGCGATGCTGGTCGCGACAGGCGAATGGGACGTGAAGAAGATGGCCAACGTCGAAGAACTGCCGCCGAAGCCCTTCATCAACCTCCTGAACAAGATCGGCCTGCCGACCCGCATTCAGGACGAGAACGGCGATCGGGCTGTGGAATTCTGAGAGCGCAGGGAAGCGCTTGAGGATTGAGGGAATGCGGACCCCGCCGGAGCGATCTGGCGGGGTTTTTTATGCCCACAAGGCCCACCGCCGTCATGTCAGGGCGAAGTCCCGAGGATCTACTGCCGCCAGCGGCAGACGGCACGGTCGAGAGTGCGGATGCCACGGCAGATGCTCGGCACAATGCCGAGCATGACGACCTCCCTCTTGGCAACCCATTCCGTCACATGTCTGTCGTGCCAAGCCCATAACGATCAGCGACATGAAACCCTGCCTTCTGATCATCGACCTGCAGAACGACTTCCTCGCGCCGCTGGATGCCAGCGTCGTCACCTCCCTGATCGGCAGCACAAACCACCTCGTCCGCACCTTCCGCGCAGAGACACTGCCCATCGTCTGGATACGGCAGGAATTCCGCGCCGACCTCAGCGATGCCTTTCTGGAAATGCGCGACAAAAACATTGCCGGCGTGATCGAGGGAACAGAGGGCGCGCAGCTCCATCCGGACCTCGAAGTCTCTGAAAACGACGTGACCATCATCAAGAAGCGCTACAGCGCCTTCTTCGGCACCACGCTCGATCAGCACCTGCAGGAGCAGAAGGTCGATCATCTCGTCCTCTGCGGTATCAACACCCACGCCTGCATCCGAACCGCCGCCATCGATGCCTATCAGCGAGACTACCGCGTTCTGCTGCCGAGGGAGTGCATCGGCTCTTATGATGACGACCACGCACGGGTAACGCTGCGCTATCTGGACGGGAAGATCGGGCGGGTTGTGGGGGTGGAGGATGTGGTGGAGATGGTGCGAGCGACTTAGCTGAGGTCTTTCGGCCCAATGATGCGGAAAGCGCTAAGCCGGAGTATAGCGCATCCATCCGGCTATGGGCAGGCACCAATACAACTACGACACTTTGATGCGACAAAACGAATTTGTAGCCAACTCAACAACACCGGGGCCCAACTCTGATATCCTGAATTCGAACGTAGGCGTGGGCGGAAGCTTGACACCATTTTTGGCGAACTGCGTCCTGATCTTGTCGGGGTCTTCCTGCCATTCCAGTTCGAAAGCTTCGAGTTGCGCTAGCAGCATGTCCGCATCCCGTGTTGCAAATAAACTGGTGCCAGCCAAAGTCATGCCACCCAAAGGAATCACGACTTTTCCGTCGATTGTATGAGCGATGTTGACACCGGCATTTCGGAACTTCTTGATATCCAGCTGATCCGGTTCGTAGGCTTGCCCTGCAACATTGTTGAGTTCTTGAACTACATTGGAACCAGGAAGTTCGTTCATCAGGACGCGCAGCAAATTCTCCTCGTACCAGCCTCCATGTCCAACGATGTCTACCAGATATGCGTCATGATCTCGGAAAACCGCAAATAGCAGGTCATCAGTTCGGCTAACGAAACCGTCGCATTCGATCTCAGCACCGAGATGCAGGTGGTGAATATTCCAGCAGGTCAGCAACAGGTCCAAGTCTCGCCGCTTGCTGAACTTGCCACCTTGCTGCGGCACCTGAGCGGAATGGGTGACCCCACGACTCAGGTATTTCGTCAGATTGTTGCCTATCTCGATGTCGGCAATGATCCGAGAGACAGCTCCCGGATACTTGGAAGTAGACGGCGACGCTGTTGATTTCCACTGAGAGCTGACCCGGCGTTTCCACCGAGAATTGACCCGCCTTTAGGTATCGTTCGTGTTGTTGGTCTGGGTCAAGTTCCTGCGTTTCTCCTTTGATGTTTTGGGCTGATGCGCCGAGCTGTTCTTGAAGCGGAAGCTGTCGTTTCCGGTTTCGAGGATGTGGCAGTGGTGGGTGAGCCTGTCGAGCAGCGCGGTGGTCATCTTTGCGTCGCCAAAGACGCTTGCCCATTCACTGAAGCTGAGGTTGGTGGTGATGATGACGCTGGTGCGCTCATAAAGTCTGCTGAGCAGGTGGAAGAGCAGCGCCCCGCCTGAAGTACTGAATGGCAGGTATCCCAGCTCGTCGAGAATGACGAGATCAGAGTGGACGAGCCGATTGGCGATCTGTCCTGACTTGCCTTGTGCCTTCTCTTGCTCGAGCGCGTTGACCAGTTCGACCGTCGAGAAGAACCTTACCCGCTTGTGGTGGTGTTCAATTGCCTGAACGCCGAGCGCGGTGGCAATGTGCGTCTTTCCCGTGCCAGGTCCGCCGACCAGAACGATATTGTTGGAGTCATCGAGGAAGTCACAGCGATGAAGCTGTTGCACGAGCGCCTCGTTAATCTCGCTGCTGGTAAAGTCGAAGCCATTCAGGTCACGGTAGGCTGGAAAGCGTGCTGTCTTGAGCTGATAGGCCGTTGATCGAACCTCGCGCTCCGCCATCTCTGCCTTGAGAAGCTGCGACAGGATCGGAAGGGCAGCCTCGAACGCGGGTGATCCCTGCTCAGTAAGTTCCCCGACGGCCTGGGCCATGCCATGCATCTTCAACTGCCGCAGCATGATGACGATCGCGCCGCTTGCTGGATTATGACGCATGGCGAGCCTCCGTCTTTCTCAAGGTGTCGTATCGTTCAACATTAGCCTTGGGTTCATTGGTGAGCGTCAGTGCCTGAGGGGTATCGAGGGTTGGCGGCGTGAAGGATTTGCCGTCAACGAGCCGATGCAGCAGGTTCAGCACATGCGTCTTGGTCGGAACGCCAGACTTCAGCGCCATGTCGACGGCAGACAGGACTGCCTGCTCGTCGTGCTGAAGGACCAGCGCCAGGATATCGACCATCTCCCGATCGCCCCCCGGCTTCTTGAGCAGGTATTGCTGCAAGGTCCGGAATGCATCGGGAAGCTCAATGAACGGTGCGCCGTTACGAAGAGCACCAGGCTTACGCTGCACCACCGCCAGATAGTGACGCCAGTCGTAGATGGTCTGACCCGGCCGATCATGGGACCGATCTATGACGCGGCGGTGCTCGCAGACGATCTGGCCTTCTGCGGCGACCACGACACGATCCGGATAGACCCGGAGGCTCACCGGTCGATTGGCGAAGGATGACGGAACGCTGTAGCGATTGCGCTCCAGATGCACGAGGCAGGTTGGCGTGACCCGCTTCGTATATTCGACGAACCCGTCGAACGGCCTGGAGAGCGCCATGAGAGCTGGGACTTCCTCGGCCCAGATGTCGGCAATGGTGCCACGCATCTGACCGTGGGGTGTGTTGGCCCAGAACTCCTTGCAACGCTCCTCGAGCCAATCGTTCAGGGCCCCCAGTGATGGAAAGCGCGGGATCGGTTGAAAGAAGCGATGACGCGCATCCTGCACGTTCTTCTCGACCTGTCCCTTCTCCCAGCCGGAAGCCGGATTGCAGAACTCGGGCTCGAACACATAATGGCTGGCCATCGCCATGAAGCGGACGTTGACGTCGCGCTCCTTGCCACGACCGACCTTGTCGATCGCCGTGCGCATGTTGTCGTAGATGCCGCGACCAGGAATGCCACCGAAGACACGGAAGGCATGGTTATGGGCATCGAACAGCATCTCATGCGTCTGCAGGAGGTATGCCCGGACGATGAAGGCCCTGGAGTAGCTCAGCTTCGTGTGGGCGATCTGCAGCTTGGTGCGCTCATTGCCGATGATCGCCCAATCTTCTGACCAGTCGAACTGGAAGGCCTCGCCTGGTTCGAACGTCAGGGGCACAAATGTACCGCGGCCCGTCGTCTGCAATTCCCTCTGACGATCATTGCGCCATTCCCGCGCAAATGCCGCCACACGATTGTAGGACCCCTTGTAGCCGAGGCTGACAAGATCAACGTGTAGCTGCTTCATCGTCCGCTTCTGCTTGCGGCCTTTCTTCGACTCCGTCTTCAGCCAGGCCGATAACCGATCTGCAAACGGATCAAGCTTGCTCGGCCTCTCCGGCACGTTGAACTTTGGCTCCACGCCGTCGGCGCGCAGATATTTGCGGATGGTATTCCGGGACAAGCCGGTCCTGCGGCAAATCTCCCGGATCGATAGATGCTCTCGAAAATGCCAGCGCCGGATCACGCTCAGTAACGCCATGTCGATCACTCCAGAGCCCCCGCTGAAAACATGCGAGGGACGGTTGAAACATGGGTCAATTCTCAATGGAAATATCTGGCTGCGCCGGGTCAGCTCTCAATGGAAATCAACAGGCGACGCCTCAAAAGTGGACGACCGGTGAATTTTCCGGGGAGTTTGTCGGATCAGGCGGCTGTTCCAATTATGAAATGCTACCAACAAACCATGAGCATCCAGCTGATTCAGATGCGCCGTTAGTTCCGCATCGGAGCTATCGTAGGGCAGGTTTTGGAGCACCCATTGCCGAGCACTTTCAATTAGGTCCATTACACCTTCCCTTATTGATCCAGCTTTCGGGAAACCTTCCAGCAAGAATGAACACCCGCCCCAGAGAATTCCCGAGCTATTTGACCAGATCGGGCGCTAGAACTCCTCCTGAAGCGTGATCTAAGCCAAATAATCTCAACAGGTCTTCGGTCGTGTGTAATCGCAACGACCTCTGCCGCCTCGACTTTTTGGTACGAACAGTACAGCCCCCGTTCTTTAAAAAAAACGGCTTGATGATCCGAAAAAGCACGAATAGGTTGTGTTATTGCACTAAAACTAAAAAGCCGCAACCATAAACCTAAATTAGCGGTCGTGTCCCAAACGTCAGGATTTTACGGCAGCAGTTTCAAGTGTTGCCGCAATTGACGCCATATCTTCAAAGATATATTCTGGAACCAACCAATGCCATACAAGGTGCAATTTCATCCCGAATTTGTCCCCGAATGGAAAGCGCTGGAGATGGGCCTGAAGGAACTGGTCGGCGAGGTCCTCGACCATCTCGAAGAAGACGGCCCCTTCCTCGGTCGGCCCGAAGTGGACACGCTGGCAGGCTCCACCCATGCCAACATGAAGGAAATACGGGTGCGGTTCGGCAAACAGGTCTGGCGTTTCGCCTTCGCTTTTGATCCAGCCCAGAGCGCCATCATCCTCTGCGGCGGCGACAAGCAGGGTATGAGCCAGGTACTGTTTTACAAGACCCTGATCCGCAAGGCCGATACTCGGTTTTCAACCTGGCTGAAGGAGAAACGCAATGGACACTGACTGGAAAACACTGCGCGCCGAACTGCCGGACGACGTCCGCGCACGCCTCGACGCCAAGCGCAACGAACGGCGGCTGGGCAAGGCGCTGGCCGAGGTCCGCAAGGCCATGCAGGTCACCCAGCAGGATGTCGCAGCCCGCGCCGGCATGACCCAGAACACCGTCTCGAAGATCGAACGCGCCGACGACGTGCTCCTCTCCTCCGTCGTCCGCTACATGCGCTCGATCGGCGGCGGCGTCGAACTCGTGCTCAAGACGCCGGATGGGAAGGAAAGCCGTGTCGATCTGACACCAGAGCCGAACTGAGCATATCCACCCCGCCCCCGCCATGCTACGAGGCCGCCACACGCCACCCACTTGACCCCGAGACCGCGATGCCCCCAGCCCTCCACACCGACCTCACCGCCGCCCTCCGCCCTCTCCTCACCGAACTCCACCACAGCCCAGACCTCTTCCAGACCTGGGACGCCCATCTGGAGCTTGTCGCGGCCGGTGGTCTGGTGGTGGTGAAGTCGAAGCGGGCGAAGGGGCTGGTCGACAGCCTGTTCTGGGGCCGGGCGCCTGGCTCGACCGAGAACAAGCAGCTGCCGGACGCGACCGCCTTTGCCGCCATCGATCGTTTCCTCGGCCTCGGCGCCCATCTGGCGCTGTCGGATGCGCTGCCCGAGGGTGCGGTGCTGGACGAAGCTTTTCCGCATTGCGCGGTGAAATTCTCCTATCGCAAGAAGGGCGCGCCGAAGGCGAAATCGCTGTCGATGATCTTCATCGGCTTCAACGACGAGGCGGATGCGCTTAGCTATGCCGAGCGCGCAGAGGGCACCCTGCCGCTGGTGACATCCAGGCCGCTGATGGCTGACAGGCTGCACGAGTGGCGCTGAAAGCCGGCTCATCCGCCTGAGACGAAGGAACTTTCGGGCTCCGTGCGACTTTCTCCGCCACGACATCAAAGGAGCCCCCATCATGTCCGCCAAGTTCCTGCGCGCAGCGCTCGTCACCACGCTCGCCCTCGCCGGCCTTCCGCTCGCCGCCCCCTTTGCCGCCCCGGCTTCCGCGCAAGGGATTGAACTGCGCATCGGCCCGGATGGTGTGCGCCCGATCATTCGCGAGCGCGAACCCGAGCGTGACCGCCGCGACCGCAATCGCGGCTGCAGCCCGCGTGAAGCCCAGCGTGCGGCGGCCGAAGAGGGTCTGCGCCGCGCCGAAGTGGTCCGCGTCACCGATCGCAGCATCACGGTGCGTGGCTTTACCCGTCGCGGGCCTGAACAGCTGCGTTTTGCCAATCGCCGCGGTTGCCCGCTGATCTGATCGAAAAGCCTAAAACGAAAAAGCCGCCGGATCGCTCCGGCGGCTTTTTCACGTCAATCTCAGGCAAGCGCCTCAGCCGATGTCGGCGTGGCTCTCGATGATCCGGCCGACCAGGCCATAGGTGACAGCGTCTTCGGCCGAGAGCCAGTAGTCGCGGTCGATATCCTTGGCGATCTTCTCCTGGCTCTGGCCGGTGGCCTTCGCATAGATCTTGATCAGGCGTTCATTCATCTTGATGATTTCGCGGGCCTGGATCTCGATGTCGGAGGCCATGCCACGGGTGCCGCCAGACGGCTGGTGCATCAGGAAGCGGGTGTTCGGCAGGGCCAGACGGCGCTCCTTCGGAACCGCGACGAAAATCAGCGAGCCGGCAGAGGCGGCCCAGCCGGTCGCGATTATGAAGACCTTCGGCTTGATGAAGCGAATCATGTCGTGGATCGCATCACCGGCTTCGACATGGCCGCCCGGCGAGCAGACGAACACACGGATGTCTTCATCCGAGGCGGCAGCAAGCGCGACGAGCTGCGTGCAGACCTTCTGCGCCAGCTCCATGGTGATGCCGCCATAGATGAAGATCGAACGCGACTTGAAGAGGTTCGCTTCCGTTTCCTTGCCGATCGGCAGTTCCTTGCTCTTGTCGTCTTCGTCTTCGTTCATCACAGGGGACAGTCCTCGTTGGTTTGGCTTATCCGCACATAGTGCGTCTCATGGCTTAAGACAATGCGGGAAAAAGACAAGCATGGAAGGAGTGAACAGGAGGTTGCCATCACAGGCGTTTCGTATGTGAGGATATCCGAATTATCTACGACCCCTTAACTCTTAAGGGTTAAATCTGGCAGCGACGGAGATACACATGCTCGCACAGATACGCCTCGCTGAACTGATTGGTGCCCTCAGCCACGCACTCGACCTGACCGGCGGACAGATTGCCGGACACTGCATTCGCACCGCCCATATCGGTACGGCCATAGGCCGCCGCCTGGGCCTGCCGGAAGAGCAGTTGCACGATCTCTATTACACCCTGATGCTGAAGGATCTCGGCTGCTCGGCCAATGCGGTGCGCATGTGTGAGATCTTCGATACGGACGATACCAGCTTCAAGGGCGACTTCCGCCGCGTCGATGGCACGCTGCCCAGCTTGCTGCGACAGGTCTTCCGCCATGCCGGCGCCCGTCGCGGCGTGGCAGGTAAGCTGAAGGCCATCCTCAAGGCGCTGCGTGCCGGCAAACATGCCGCGCAACTGGTGGATATCCGCTGTCGCAGGGGCGCTGAAATCGCCCGGCAGATGCGATTCTCCGAGGATGTCGCAGCCGGCATCCGCGAGCTCGACGAGCATTATGACGGCACCGGCCGACCAGACGGCCTGAAGGGCGAAGAGATCCATATCTTCGCCCGCATCGCACTGGCCGCCCAGGTGGTCGATGTTCATTCCAGCCATGGCAGCCCGGAACAGGCATTGCGTCAGCTCAGCGCCCGCCGGGGCACCTGGCTCGATCCCGCAGTCGTCGATGCCTGCCTCGCCGTGCTGGCACAACCTGGCGTCTGGGACGATTTGAAGGCGCCGGATCTCCAGCTGAAGGTGCTGGCAGCAGAGCCGGGTCAGACAGTCATCCTGGCAGACGACGACTATCTCGACGATATCGTGGAGGGCTTCGCCCGCGTCATCGACGCAAAAAGCCCATACACCGCCGGCCATAGCGACCGGGTGGCGGAAATCACCGTGAAGATCGCCGAAGAACTCGGCCATTCTGCGTCCGAATGCCGGAGCCTGCGTCGGGCAGCACTGCTGCACGACATCGGCAAGCTCGGCGTCTCGGCCCGGGTGTTGAACAAGCCCTCCGGTCTCGATCCCGAGGAATGGACGGAAATGCAGGCCCATGCAGCGCATTCCGAGCGCATCCTCTCGCAAATACCCGCCTTCGCGGAACTGGCGGAGGTCGGCGGCGCCCATCACGAGCGGCTCGACGGCAGGGGGTATCCGCGTGGGCTCACTGGCGACCAGCTCTCGCTCGCAACCCGCATCGTTGCCACCGCCGATGTCTTCGATGCCCTGACGGCCGAAAGACCCTACCGGGCTCCGATCACCCCGGCAGAAGCACTCGCCGTCATCCGCAAGACCGCAGGGGTGCATCACGACCCGCTCTGCGTCGACGCCCTCGAACGCGCAGTCGCCCGGGACAACGCCCTCGCGGCTGCGTGATCGCGCGACCGCCGCAGCGATACCCGTTCTTAATCCCATTCCTTCAGACTGGAGCAGTCAAAGCAAAAGCGCGAAGCGCGCTTTGCCTCCGGAATTGCAAGAAAACAAGAGGATAGGGCATGGATGCTACTCCGTTTTCGCCGGAATTGGTCTAACGGGAGGAGAAGGCGCCATGACCCAGACCATCAGGCTTGCGGAACTGATCGAGGCACTCAGTCACGCGCTCGACATGACGGAAGGTCAGCCCGCCGGCCATTGCGTGCGCTGCTGCTTCATCGGCACGCGCATCGGCCAGGCGCTCGGTCTTGGCGAAGAGGCGCTGCGCGATCTCTATTACACCCTGCTCCTGAAGGATCTCGGCTGCTCGTCCAATGCCGCCCGCATCTGCGAGCTCTATCTGGCCGATGACCTGAAGTTCAAACACGACTTCAAACTGGTCGACGGCTCCTTCCCGCAGATTCTGAAATTCGTGCTCTCCCACACCGGCATGGAAGCGGGGCTTGCCGAACGCTTCCGCGGCATTCTCAACATCTTCAAGAATGGCGGCGAGATCTCGACCAGCCTCATCCAGACCCGCTGCCAGCGCGGCGCGGAAATCGCCCGCCAGATGCGCTTTTCCGAAGAGGTAGCACGCGGCATTCTGGATCTCGACGAACATGTCGATGGCGGCGGCCTGCCTCAAGGTTTGAAGGGCGAAGAAATCCACCTTTTTGCTCGCATCGCTCTCATGGCGCAGGTGATCGACGTCTTCTTCGTCCATCAGGGCCCGGAAGCAGCTCTTATCGAGGTAAAGAAGCGCGCCGGTGGCTGGTTCGATCCGGAACTCGTGACCATCTTCGAAGCATTGGCCACCCCGGTGTTCTTTGCCGAACTCGGCTCCGAGAATCTCGAAGCCTATGTGTTGGCGCTCGAACCGGGCCGCCAGGCGGTGATGGCCGACGAGTGCTATCTCGATGATATCGCCGCAGGCTTTGCCCGCGTCATCGATGCGAAGAGCCCCTACACGTCAGGCCACAGCGATCGCGTCGCCCTCTTCACCGACCTGATCGCCGAGGAAATGGGCATGGCATTGCCGGAACGACGCCGCCTAAAGCGTGCAGCCCTGCTGCATGACATCGGCAAGCTGGGCGTCTCCAACAGCGTGCTCGACAAACCCGGCCGCCTTGAAGGCGAGGAATGGGAGCAAATGAAGCGCCACGCGGAATTCTCAGAGACCATCCTCTCGCGCATCGCCGCTTTCGCCGATCTCGCCTTGATTGGCGGCACCCATCACGAAAAACTCGATGGCTCCGGCTATCCGCGCGGCCTGAAGGGCGACGAGATATCTTTCGAGACACGCATCGTCGCCACCGCCGACGTCTTCGATGCACTGACCGCCGACCGGCCCTATCGCGCCGCCATGCCGGTCGAAAAGGCACTCGCCATCCTCTGGGAAGGGGCCGGCCGCCACCACGACGAAACCTGCATCGCAGCACTCGAACGGGCACTGGCAAGGGCGGAGCTGAAGGCGGCGTAGCCAAAACCCAGTTAGGGAATTACCGAAACCTCTGGCCCATTGCTCTGCGGCGGCTCGTTGCTCACCTGCAAGGTGAAGAGGTCTTTACCTCTTCGTGCCTCATCATGATTAAGCCCGATCGCGATGACTGTCGAAAACTGCTCCCACTCCGCACGGAGCTCAAAGCTACCATTCTCCAGCGACCGGATCTCGGCACGCCATTCCGTCTGTCTCGGACAATCCTCAACGCCGTTTCGCCAGGTAACTTGAAAGGTGATCGTCCGCTCGATGATGCGCCCGTGAAGCGCGTAAGGAAGGCCGCGACAACCCTTACCCGGTGAATTGTTGATGAGATAGCCTTGCAACACCCCGTCACGCTCGCGATCGAGGACCAATACTGAACCGTGTCGGCTGATCCATGTCGAGGTGCCCCCTGCAATCTCGAGGGGCGCGCCCTCCTCGGCGGCTCGCGCTGCAGGCAGGCCGGTCTGCCAGAGAACCGATGCAAGCAGAAGTGTAACAATACTCATCCCAACCCCCAGAACGATTAAGACAAGATAACGAAATATGGTTTATTAAGGGTTTACAGATGAAAGAGTGGTTGCGGTCTTCATCGCGAAATCCGCGTCGACAGAATGATCGACGACAGTGTCCGCTCGACGCCGGACAATTCGCCGATCCGGTCGATCAATCGGTCGAGCTCGGAAATCGACGGGGCGGCGACAATGGCGATCAGGTCGTAGGGACCGTTCACCGAATAGAGTGCGGTCACCTCGCGGATCGCGTTCAACTCTCCGGTCACCGCGGTCAGCGCCTTCGGCGCGATGGTGATCATCACATGCGCCCGGATCAGCCCGCTTTGATAGGCATCGGCGAGCCGCACCTGGTAGCCGGCAATCACCCCTTGCGCTTCCAGCCGCTCCAGCCGGGCCTGAACCGTGGTGCGTGACAGATTGAGCCGCCGCGCGAGTTCCGCCACCGGCATCCGCGCATTCTCCGAGAGCAGCGAGAGCAACTCCCGATCCTTGTCCGTGATCTGCATTTCGTCCACTTTGCTCGTCGATACGTTCGTATTGATACCGCAATCTGATCAGATCGTCACTTGGAATCGACAGCCTCCGCCCGCACACTGCTTTGACAAATGACATCTCGTCCGAATTGCGGACATCAGGCATGCGAGGGGCAACCATGAAGAACATTACCATCATCGGCGCGGGCAAGATCGGCGGCGCAATTGCCCGGATGCTCGCTGAAACCGGCGACTACGCGGTCACAGTCGCGGACCGCAGCGCCGAACAGCTGACAAAGCTCGATGCACATACGACCGTGAAGACGCTCGAACTCGACATATCAGACGCGAACGCACTCGACGCGGCCCTTTCCGGCCAGTTCGCCGTCCTCTCCGCCGCTCCCTTCCACCTGACCGGCGCAATCGCCGAAAGTGCCGCACGCACCGCGACGCATTACCTCGACCTAACGGAAGACGTGGCGACGACCCGCAAGGTGGAAGAGCTCGCCCGCGGCGCACGCTCCGCCTTCATTCCGCAATGCGGCCTTGCCCCCGGTTTCATCTCGATCGTCGCCAACGACCTGACCAAGCATTTCGACACGCTGGATACGGTCCGCATGCGCGTCGGCGCCCTGCCGCAATATCCGTCCAACGCGCTGAACTACAATCTCACCTGGTCGACCGACGGGCTGATCAACGAATACATCGAGCCCTGCGAGGCGATCGTCGAAGGCAAGCTGACTGTCGTGCCGGCCATGGAAGAGCGCGAGGAATTCTCGCTCGACGGCGTCACCTACGAGGCCTTCAACACCTCCGGCGGTCTCGGCACGCTGGCCAAGACGCTCGAAGGCCGGGTGCGCACGATGAACTACCGCACGATCCGGTATCCCGGCCACCAGGCGATCATCAAGGCACTGCTCAACGACTTCAACCTGAAGAACCGCCGCGACGTGCTGAAGGACCTCTTCGAAAACGCCCTGCCGGCCACCATGCAGGACGTGGTTGTCGTCTTCGTCACGGTCTGCGGCTGGAAGGATGGCCGTTACCTGCAGGAAACCTATGCCAACAAGGTCTATGCCGGCGTGGTGGCTGCCAAGAAGATGAGCGCCATCCAGATCACCACGGCTGCGGGCATCTGCACCGTGCTTGACCTGCTCGCCGACGGCACCCTGCCCCAGGCAGGCTTCGTCCGCCAGGAAGAGATCGACCTTCCCGCCTTCCTCGCCAACCGTTTTGGCCGCGTCTACGATCCAGAGGTCATGAAGGTCGCCAAGGCGGGCTGAACAATCCTGCTGAATAGTCTCCGGGGGGAGGTTGGACCGTTAAGGTCCAAAGGGGCGGTTCATCGGCAGATGGGCCGCCCCGCACCTTCTACGGCCCGACAGGCTTCGCAACGAACAGAAAGACTTGATGATCGAGATACATGGTTTCTTTAGTGGGCTAAGTTAGGGTATTCTGAATTTCAGCCTCCGGACGCACTTGGATCACCGTGCCAGAGAGGCCTAACCGGGGCCCCGAAGGGACGATTTGGCGAATGATGTTCGGCAAGGCCAATCAGGAGGACAAGGCGGATCGTGTCATCCGGGTCTATCAGACCGTGACGCTTGCCGTGGGTGGCGTCGCGCTGTTCTGGTCGCTGATATTTCTGGTCAAGGGCTACACCTTGCTGGCGCTGGCCGAGTTCTTTCCGGTGATCGCCGCCCTTGTCTGCTTCGCGCTCGTCACCCGCCGCCGGCTCGATCTCTTCCTCCTTGTCGCGCAGATCAGCTTTCTCATTTTTGTCATCGGCTTTTGCCTGATGTTCGACGTACCGCAGAATGGCGCGCCGCGCGTGACGCATCTTTTCCTGCCTGTGCTCGGCATGCTCGCCTACATCAATTATCTGCGCCGACCATCCCGTCTCCAGCTTTCGGTGATCGCCGCAAGCCTCGTCTCCTTCGTCGTCCTGCATGCGGCCGATCTGAGGCTCCCCTTTGCCCAGCCGGTTCCCCCGGATCTGCACCGCATCGGCGTCTGGCTCAATCCGACCATGGCCGCCCTCATCTTCTGCACTGCCATTTACGCCGTGCAGCAACGGCTCTCGGCGCCAGGCGGCATCGCCCGAGATCTGGTGGCAGCCCTCCGGCATGGCGAGCTCAGCCTCGCCTACCAACCGCAGGTCGATGCGAAGGGCGAGATCATGGGTGCTGAAGCCCTGCTGCGCTGGCACCACCCAGCCAAGGGCCCGATACCGCCGTCCACCTTCATCCCAGCCGCCGAAGAAGTCGGACTGATGCCGCTCGTCGGCAATTTCGTGCTCGAAGAGGCCTTGGCGACACTTGGTCGCTGGCAGGCCGATCCGAGGCTCGGGCGCCTCACCCTTTCGGTCAATGTCAGCGCCAGCCAGTTCAACGAGGGCGATTTCGAAACCACGCTGCGGGACTTGCTCGCCCGCCACCGCATCGATCCCACACGTCTGAGGCTTGAACTCACCGAAAGCGTCTTGATCGCCGGGCTCGAACCCGTCGCGGAGAAAATGGTGTCCCTGAAGAGTCTCGGGCTCACTTTCTCGCTCGACGATTTCGGCACCGGCTTTTCCTCGCTGGCCTATCTGCGCCGCCTGCCAGTGAGCGAGCTCAAGATCGACCGCAGCTTTGTCGCAGCCGTCGCCGAAAACGACCGCGATGCCGCCCTCGTCCGCTCGATCAGGGCGATCGCCACCGATCTCGGCCTCGAAACCGTGGCCGAAGGGGTGGAAACCCCGGCCCAGCTCGCCTTTCTCGAGACGACCGGCTGCCGGTTCTTCCAGGGCTATCTCTTCGGGCGGCCTATGCCGCTCGCCGATTTCGAGCTCGCGGTGCGGGCCCCGAAGCCGAAGCCGAAGCCGGCGCTTGCCCCCGAACGGTCGTCCCCCCGCCTTGCTGCCGGCTGACCGACAAGCCTGATCAGTCAGCCGAAGCGCCCGAGCAGTTTCAGCATCCATTGCGCCATCCGCCCATAAGGCGGATAGAGGAACTTCACGCCAGAGATCGCCGACTGCTTCAGCACCGGCTTCTCCTTGCTGAGCGCCAGGAACCCCGCTTCGCCGTGATAGGCGCCGTAGCCGGAAGCGCCCACGCCGCCGAAGGGCAAATCGTCCTGGGCGAGATGCAGGATCGTGTCGTTGACAGTGACGCCACCGGCAATCGTGCCGGCCAAGACCCGCTCCTGCGCCGCCTTGTCCTCGCCGAACCAGTAGAGTGCCAGCGGCCGGTCGCGGTGGTTGATATAGGCGATCGCCTCGTCCAGCGTGTCATAGGCAACGATCGGCAGGATCGGCCCGAAGATCTCTTCCTGCATCACGGCGGTCTCGTCCGGCGCACCGATTACCGCGACCGGCGAAAACACGCGGGCGTCAGGATCATGCGGACCGGCAAGCTCGACCACCTCGGCGCCCTTCTCCCGCGCTTCCTCGACGAGCCGGGAGAGCCGCGCAAAATGCCTTGGGCTGATGATCGAGGTGTAATCGGCATTGCCGGGCAGGCCGGGATATTGCCTGTTAACCTCCGCCTTCACGGCGGTGAGGAAATCCTGGACCCGCTCGCGCGGCACCAGCGCATAATCGGGCGCCACACAGGTCTGGCCGGAATTCAGAAGCTTGCCCCAGACGAGACGCGGCACGGCCTTGTCGAACTGCACGGAGAGATCGAGGATGGCGGGCGACTTGCCGCCGAGCTCGAGGGTAACAGGCGTCAGGTTCTTCGCCGCTGCTTCCGCCACCTTGCGACCGACGGCGGTCGAGCCGGTAAAGATCAGATGGTCGAAGGGTGCAGCGGTAAAGGCGGTCGCTACATCCGGCCCGCCTGTCACGACAGCCACCTCGTCCTCGGAGAACGTCTCGGAGATGGCTTTTGCCAGCACCTCGGAAAAGGCAGGCGTCAACTCGGACGGCTTCAGGATCGCCCGATTGCCGGCCGCAAGGGCGCCGACCAAGGGCGACAGCATCAGATTGAGCGGATAGTTCCAGGGGGCGACGATCCCGACCACGCCAAGCGGCTGGCGCAGGATCACCGCCGATGCCGGCTTACCGGTCCAGGCAAGCGAAACGCGACGCGGCCGCATCCAGCGTTTCAGATGTTTGCGCCCATGGCGGATCGCGGCCCGCACCGGCACGATGTCGGTGAGCGTGGTAACGACGGCGGGCCGATTGCCGAAATCCTCAGAAATCGCCGCGGCAAAACGCTCCTGCCAGGCCTCGATCATCCGGTCGAGCCGCACTAGCCGATCGTCGCGGGTGGCAAGGCTGGGCGTAACATCCGTCGCCCAGGCCGCCTTCTGGACGGCAAGCAGGGACGCGATACGCGCGGCGGGATCCGCGATCTCTGCTTTCGGCGATACCTGTCCGTCCATGGCGGTTTCCTCTCGTTCTTCTTCTCTCTCAAGATGGGCAGCCTACGCCCATTTGTTCAAGGGAGAACAAATGATTTTTGAGTCCTGCTCTCCCACATGGGGGGAGAGGGACGAAAAAACCCGCCGGTCTCCCAACCGACGGGTCCATTCCCCACTGAGCGGACCGCCGTATCAACTCCGCGGCTTCAAGTTCTCCGGATCATACAGCGGCTTATACCCCACTGCCGCAACCTCGACCGGGAAGCTCTCGGCGAAATACTCCACGTTCAGCTTGCGCCCGACTTCGCAATACTCCGCCGGCAGATAGGCGAGTGCGATGTTCTTGCCGATGGTCGGGCCAAAGGCCACCGACGTCGTGTAGGAGCGGCGGCCAAGCGCGTCGATCAGCACTTCGCCGGTCGCGGGGTCCATCACCGGCATGGAGCCGACGGGGTAGCGGGCGGTGCCTGACTTGTCGACATTGTCGGTCATCACGAGCGTGCAGAGCATGGCGGGCTGCTTGTCGCGGGCCTTGTATTCGAGATGTTTGGCCTTGCCGCGGAAATCGGCTTCCTTGACCTTCGGGCGGGCAAGATCCGCTTCGATCAGGTTGTATTGAGTCAGCAGGTCGGCGTTCTGCAGGCGCAGGCTCTTTTCCATGCGGCGGGAGTTTGCATAGGTCTCCACGCCGAAGGCCATGACGCCGGTTGCGCGCAGCGCATCCCAGACGGCAAGGCCGTCTTCGTATTTCATGTGCAGTTCCCAGCCCTGCTCGCCGACATAGGAGATGCGGAAGGCGGTGACCGGCTTGCCGGCAATCTCGATCTGCTTGATCGCGGCGAAGGGGAAGTTTTCGGGGTCGAGACCGGCAGGATCGGCGACGGCCTTTTTCAGCGTCACGCGGGCATTCGGACCCCAGATGCCGATGGTGATGTATTTTTCCGAGGTGTCGGTGATGGTAACATCGAGGCCGCGATCTTGCGCCACGCGCTTCATGTAGTGGAAGTCGCGCGGGCCGGCATCGGCCCCGTTGACCAGGCGGCAGCGGTCGGCGAGACGGAAGACGGTGAAGTCGGCGCGCACCATGCCCTCGTCGTCGAGGAAGTGGGTGTAGATGCCCTTGCCGATATTGGCGTCGCCGCCGATCTTGGCGGCGCAGAGCCATTCCAAGAGCTCGACATGGTCAGGGCCTTCGATGTCGACCATGTGGAAGTGGGAGAGGTTGACGATGCCGCAATCCTCGCTCATCGCCAGATGTTCGGCATTCGAAACGCGCCAGAAGTGTCTGTTATCCCATTCGTTTTCACGAACCGGCACGCGGTCGCCATATTTCTCCAGCAGGTGCTCGTTGGCGGCATAGCCGTGTGCACGCTCCCAGCCGCCAAGCTCCATGAAATAGCCGCCGAGCTCGACTTCGCGCTCATACATCGGCGAGCGCTTGGCGCCGCGACCGGATGCATAGGGTTCGCGGGTGTGAACCGCGGGGAAATAGATCTTCTGGGCGGCCTCGTAGCAGCGGCCGGCGATGAAGTCTTCAGTCAGCTGGTGCGGATAGAAACGGGCGTAATCGATCGAGTTGTGGTCGATTTCCGTACGACCATCCGTCATCCAGTCGGCGATCAACTTGCCGTAACCCGGGCCGTCCTTGACCCAGATGGCGACGCAGTACCAGAGGCCGCGCACCTTCTGGCTTTCGCCGCAGGACGGGCCGCCGGCAGCGGAGACCTGCAGGAGGCCGTTGAACGAATGGCTCTCGTTATAGCCGAGTTCGCCGAGGATCGGGGTGAGCTCCATGGCGCGCTCGAGCGGCTCGATGATCTGCTCCATGTCGAGGTCGCGCTGCGAGGGCGAGAGGCGCGCCTCGTGCTTTTCGAGGAGCTCGCGCGGATGGCACATGCGCGGATTGTGCTGCTCGTAATAACCCCATTCGATTTGGCCGCCTTCAGACGTCTTCGGGTCGCCGGTGTCGCGCATATAGGCGGAATTGCCCTGGTCGCGCAGCAGCGGATAGCCGATATCCTTGCCGGTGCCTTCGAACTCGTTATAGGGACCGAAGAAGGTGAGCGGATGGTCGACCGGCATGACGGGCAGGTCTTCGCCGACCATTTCGGCAATCAGGCGGCCCCAGAGGCCGGCGCAGACCACGACGTGATCGGCCATGATCGTACCGCGATGGGTGACGACGCCCTTGATGCGGCCGCCCTCGACGATCAGCGACTGGGCCGGCGTATTGCCGAACATCTGAAGCTTGCCGGACTTTTCAGCCGCATCGACGAGCTTGCCGGCAACCGTCTGGCTGCGCGGAATGACGAGGCCGGCATCGGGATCGAACATGCCGCCCATCACCTGGTCTTCCTCGATCAGCGGGAAGAGCTTCTTGATTTCCGCGGGCGACACGTAATGGGCGCGGGTGCCGAAGGCCTTGGCGGAGGAGAGCTTGCGCTTGATCTCTTCCATCCAGATGTCATCGCCGGTGCGGGCGACTTCCAGACCGCCGATGCGGGCGTAGTGGCCCATCTTCTCGAAGAAATCGATCGAATACTGGGTGGTCCAGACCGAGAGATAGTCGTGGGAGGTGGTGTAGCAGAAGTCCGAGGCATGCGCGGTCGAGCCGATATCGGTCGGAATGCCCGACTTGTCGATGCCGACGATATCGTCCCAGCCGCGCTCGATGAGATGATGCGCGATCGACGCGCCGACGATGCCGCCTAGACCGATGATGACGACTTTCGCCTTGGTCGGAAACTCTGCCATAGCCTTGTGAACCCTGATGTCTGGGAGTGGATGATGTAGTGCCGATCTTAAGAGGCGGGCAAAGACAATTGCAGCCTGTCTGCGACATTCTGCAAGAGACGCACGACCCGTTTGCACTGCAAAATCCGTCTGATCGCGGCGGGATGGGCAGAGAGGATGTCGCGTCGGGAACGAGAAGGAGTGCCGACTACAGTCGACGCCCCATCTCGCAGCTGACGGACCTGGAGATCAGACGCGGATGACGCCATCGTCCTCGCCATCCCAATACTGGATGGTCTCTGCATGCACCTTGATCATCACCAGGCCGGGCGTGTCGATACCTTCAGGGAACCAGCGATCGAGATCCTTGGTCCAGTGGGCCTCGAAGACGGCCTTGTCGGCAATCAGGCTGCCGCGCCCGGAGACGGCGACGAAGATGCCAGGCTTGCCGAGCAGGCTGGGCGGCGCAGTGAAGGTGAGCGACACGGTCGGATCGGCGGTCAGTTCACGGATCTTGCGGGTGTCGGTATAGGAGAAGAAGTAGCTGTCGCCGTCATAGTCGACATCGCCGTTATTGCTCATCGGCCGACTGGCGATGGCGCCG
This sequence comes from Rhizobium sp. R86522, assembly GCF_042466255.1. Classification (NCBI taxonomy): domain Bacteria; kingdom Pseudomonadati; phylum Pseudomonadota; class Alphaproteobacteria; order Hyphomicrobiales; family Rhizobiaceae; genus Rhizobium; species Rhizobium sp. R86522. The sequence continues at coordinate 893,131 of NZ_JAXHBX010000001.1, read as the reverse complement.
AATTCGGACTTGGTGATCATCATGCAGAAGTCGATCTTCTGCATCTTCTTGGCGAGGTCGGGAAGGGTGAGTGTCATGGGAGGCCTCCGGCTTGGGTGTCCGGGACAAGCGCCGAACGGGGCGAATGTTCCGGCAAGGGAAGCCCGGCGCGACGTCGTTTCCCCTTGGGCCGATAAGCCGGTGGATCGCCACCTTGCCGCCTATCTTCAGCCTCAGTTGGATCAATCTTTGCCGATAGGCGTTGTTCCACGCTGCCCGAGAAGCCGAAAACGGCCAACCTCCCCGCCGGCAGCAGAACATGGAAGGAGAAATCCCATGAAGAAATTCGTTACGCTCACCCTCGCCGCCCTCCCCGTATTCACCTCGGCCGGCATTACCGCCGCCGCAGACATGACCGGCGCGGCCCCTGCCCCCATCGCCATCGAAAGCGACCGTGTCGGCGGTGTCCGTATCGGCTACCTGGATTGCCAGATCGGCGGCGGCTTCGGCTATGTCCTCGGCTCTGCCAAAACAGCCGATTGTGCCTTTACCTCCGTGATCGACGGCGAGCCGCTCGACACCTATTCCGGCTCGATCAAGAAGTTCGGCGTCGACCTCGGCTTCACCACCCAGAGCCGCGTGATCTGGGCCGTCTTCGCCCCGACCGCCGGTTACCACAAGGGCTCGCTCGGCGGCCTTTATGGCGGCGCGACCGCAGAAGCGACCGTCGGCGCCGGCATCGGTGCCAATGTGCTGTTCGGCGGCACCTCCGGCTCGATCCACCTGCAGCCCGTCAGCATTTCCGGCCAGATCGGCCTGAACATCGCAGCAACCGGCACCTCGATGACGCTGCAGCCGTCGGCAATCTGATCGGCCGCATCCGTCACAGAATTGAAAAGGCGCCTCGCATGGGGCGCCTTTTTTTTCGTGCTGCGCGTCAGTCGCCGCCGTGAGGACCAACTCAGGTCCCGCAGAAGGTTCGCGTGACCCGCTCCTCTGGCGTCGGCGGGACACGCAGATCTGCCGCATCGGGATCCTCGACATAAGGCGTGGCAAGCGCCTCGACCAGCCGGTGGAAGAAGGAGAAGTCGCCGTAGACGGCAGCGGCGATGGCCTCTTCGATCCGGTGGTTGCGGGCGATCAGCGCCGGATTGACCGCTTCCATCGCAGCCTGCCGCTCGGCGGCGGTGCGATCATCATCGATGCGGGCCCGCCAGCGGGTGAGCCAGTCGGACAGGCCCGACTGTGGCACGATGAAGACATCGGTGAACGTCTCGACGGCCGCCCCGCCAGCGACCTTCGAAAGGGTGCGGAAGGTCAGCGTGAAATCGGCCTCGCCCTGATGCATCAGTTCGAGGAAGTCGGTGATCAGCAGCCGATCGTCCGGCCCCTCGCCCGCCAGACCGAGCTTGGACTTGAAGAGCGCGAGCCACGCATCCTGGAAGACGTCGCCGAAGGCCTTGAGAACACCGTTCGCCGCCTCGATCGCCTTCTCCTCATCCGCATCGAGCAGCGGCAACAGGCATTCGGCAAGCCGGGCTATGTTCCACTGACCGATCCCGGGCTGGTTGGCATAGGCATAGCGGCCGCGCTGGTCGATCGAGGAGAACACCTTGCGCGGATCGTATTCATCGAGGAAGGCGCAAGGGCCGAAATCGATGGTCTCGCCCGAGATCGCCATGTTGTCGGTGTTCATCACTCCGTGGATGAAGCCGATCGACAGCCAACGGGCGATCAACCGCGCCTGCCGTTCGGCGACCAGTGTCAGCATGGCAAGGTAGGGATTTTCAGCGTCGCGCGCCTCGGGATAGTGGCGGTCGATCACGTGATCTGCGAGAGTCTGGACCGCCGCCTCGTCGCCTTGCGCTGCAAAGAACTGGAAGGTTCCGACCCGGACATGGCTTGCCGCGACGCGGGTGAAAACCGCACCGGGCATCATGGTCTCGCGGACGACCTGTTCACCCGTCGAAACCGCGGCGAGTGCCCGGGTGGCCGGCACGCCGAGCGCGGCGAAAGCTTCCGAGACGATGTATTCGCGTAAGACCGGGCCAAGAGCCGCCATGCCATCGCCATTGCGCGAGAAGGCAGTCGGCCCCGAACCCTTGAGCTGGATGTCTCGCCGCCTGCCCGCACGGTCGATCACTTCGCCGAGCAGCAGGGCACGGCCATCACCGAGCTGTGGATTGAAATGGCCGAACTGATGACCGGCATAGGCCTGGGCGAGCGGCTCGGCGCCAACCGGAATGATCTGCCCGCCAAAGACCTGCGCAAGCCGCCCCTCGTCGGCGTCAGCGACATCGAGGCCGAGCTCATCGGCCAAGTCCTTGTTGAAGCGGATCAGCTTCGGAGCGGACGCGGCAGCGGGTCTGGCCGGCCGGTGGAAGGTCTGCGGCAGGCGGGCATAACTGTTGTCGAAGGAAAACAAGATGGCACTCCTTGTCCGCGAAGGAGCGGACATGTGGTTGGCTTTCCTCTGATATGGGACTACCCTGTCACGAGACAAGCCGAACCGCGGCTCAGCCCGCGGGTTCTGACCGGGGCGCTGCCGGTCTTTCCGCGGAGAGCGGTGCCGGTGGGAAGGAGCGGCGCGTTCAGGCCGAGAAAGGGCTCGGCCCAGGCCGGCAAGCCGCCAACCGCCGGGACCAAGCGAAAACGGCCGGATAGTCGATGGACTGCAGCCCCGCAACGTCCCCGCGACGTGATTGAAGGGCAGAACACTCGCCATGCGAAAATCGGCATAGAAGAGGCAGCTGTCGGGGAAAACGCAGGCGGTCCAGCCCCATCAGTCAACACGACCAGGATTGGACCAGAGCTTCTGCCCGACAGGCCACCACTCCATCTTGCGGGCCATGCCCCCGACGCAGTACGACTGAAGACCTCACCACGCACCCGTCTTGCGAGAACCAAATGCGCCCCGCCCGAAACCTGATCGCCGCTTTTCTTCTGCCGCTTACGCTGCTTGCCGGCTGCACGACGACGGAGGATGCCAATCGCGCCCTGCAGTCGCGCTGGATCGGCCAGCCTGTCGAGCGCTTCTTTGCAGCCTATGGTCCGCCGGAGAGCGAATATCCGCTGTCATCCGGCAAGATCTATACTTGGCGTGGCGGCGACAAGACACGCTACATCCCGCCGACGTATTCAAGCCCGGAACCGGACCGCACCATCGTGCGCACGGAAACCCGCAGCGACGGATCCGGCCAGACGGTCGTGACCCAGACACGCGTGATGACCCGTGATCCCTTCTGGGAACCCGAGATGATCACGCCGCCGCAGTATCAGCAGCTCTTCTGTGAGTTGCAGATCAACAGTGACGCCTCGGGCGCAATCACCAGTATCCGTGCCAGCAACGACACCGATGGCGACGGCTTCAGCCTGTCGCGTTGCGCGGAAGTGCTGGGCGTGGAGAAGTGAAGACGCGCGTGCGTCTTCAAAGGATCGAGTGGAATTATTGAACACAAACAACTGAAAGGCCTGACTGTCGTGTCATGGCGAACGGCGCCGCAGCGGCGCCACTCCTGATGCAGTCGGAAAGGGCTCAATTGGCCGAGGCGACCACTGTCGTCTCGGCCCGATCGTCCTGGGACGCCTTGGGCAGATAGACGTCGCAGGCGCCCTTGTGCCCGGTCAATTCCTTGACGAGATAATAGGTTGCATCGGCGAGTGTCCAGCGAACCGCGGCCTGCAGGCCTTCCTGTGACTTCGTGCCGATCTTGATGTCGAACAATTCGTCGGAGAAGAAGCGGAAGACGGAGGCGAAGACTTCGCGCCCGACGGCCTGCTTCGAATAGGACTTGGCCCTGACGATGCGCGGCCTCATTCCGGCGGATCGGTGACGAAGGGCATGATATCGACGCCATCACCGGGAAAAACGGTGAGATGCGGATGATCTTCAAAAAGCCTGGCTGCCGCCTCTGCCGTTTCCACCTCGACGATCAGATAGCCGCAGATCCCATTTGTCGCCGGGGCAATGCCCTCTTTGGTGACGCGCATGGTTTTGCCAACCATGCCGCCTCGATTGACGATGGCGGCAGCGTTGCGCTCCTCCCAGGCCATCCACTTCGGAATGCCCTCGGCATCGATCGCATCCTGCTCGGCCTTGGGCAGGTTGCGAAAACGCGCGAAGTCCTCGTGCTTCATCGTATAGACGGCAAGAAACTTTGGCATTAACGGCCTCCGATCCGGATGCAACGGGCCGGAGGCTAGCGCTTCGGGCGCGGGAAGTCATCCGAAGCGCTTGAGATCAACCGCGTCCGCGATAGGTGGCGACGCCCTGTTCGGGGAGCCAGACGCCTTTTGGCGGCTCGCCGGTCTGCCAGAAGACATCGATCGGGATGCCGCCGCGCGGATACCAGTAGGCACCGATGCGGAGCCACTTGGGATCCAGAAGTTCGACGATGCGCTTGGCGATATAAACCGAGCAATCCTCGTGGAAGGCACCGTGATTGCGGAAGGCGAAGAGGAACAGCTTCAGCGACTTCGATTCCACCAGCCAGTCGCCGGGAATGTAGTCGATGACGATATGGGCAAAATCCGGCTGGCCGGTCATCGGGCAGAGCGAGGTGAATTCGGGTGCAGTGAAGCGCACGACATAGTCAGTGCCGGCATTGCCGTTCGGCACGCGCTCGAGAACGGCCGTCTCGGGGCTCGCTGGTGCATCGACGCTCTGGCCGAGCTGGGTCAGCCCTGAAGTATCGGTCTTGCTCATGATAGGATCCTTTGAATTTTAGCGCCCGAGTTCGATGCCGGCGCCATGCGCCATCTCGTTTTCGGGTTCAACGTGAATGGTGACGCGCGTGCCGGGCACGGCCTTATGCACGGCCATTTCCAGCCGGTCACAGATCACATGGGCGTCGCGCACGCTCATCTTCGAGGGCACGACCAGATCGAAGGCGACGAAGGTTGCAGCCCCTGCCCGGCGCGAGCGCAGGTAATGGACGCCCAGCGACCCTTCCGAATTCTCCTTGATCGCCTGCCGGATCGCCTCGGCTTCCTCGGGAGAGACGGCGACATCCATCAGCCCGGCGACGGATTGCGCGATCACCTTCCAGCCCTGCCAGATGATGTTGAGCGCAACAAGGATCGCAAGCACCGGATCAAGGATTGCATAGCCGGTCGCCAGCACCAGCAGGAGACCGATGATCACCCCGACGGAGGTGACAACGTCCGACATGATGTGCTGGCCATCGGCCGACAGCGCCGGCGAGCGGTGGCTTCTGCCAACGCGGATCAGGAGCGTTGCCCATGCGGCATTGATGACGGCGGCAAGGCCGTTGATCGCGAGCCCGAGGAAGGGTGCGTCGGGCAAGGTCGGGTTCTGAAGGGCCGGGATCGCTTCGCGGATGATGAGCAGTGCCGCCACCACGATCAGCACACCCTCGAGAACGGCCGAGAGATATTCCGCCTTATGGTGGCCATAGGGATGATCGTCATCCGCCGGCTTCTGCGCATAGCGGATGACGAAATAGGCAAGGAAGGCGGCAATCACGTTGACGGTCGATTCCAGCGCATCGGACAGCAGCGCGACCGAACCCGTCACCCACCAGGCGCAAAGCTTCAGCCCCATGACCCCGAAGGCGAGCGGAATGCCGAAGAGCGCGAGCCGCCGAACGAAAGCGTTGTTGTCAGCCACCATGGCCTTTTCCCTGCAGATGCGAGTGAATTGCAGACGCAATTCCAGAAACGACAAAACCGCCCGGCAAAGCGGGCGGTTCGTTGAAGTGTGAGCGTAATGCCGAAGGGTTGAGGAAAGGTCAAGGCAGGAGATGCTCTCTGCACAGAACCGGAAGGCCGCACCGTGAATGGCCCGGCCAATTCCTTCGTCAGGATGTTATCAACGCTTAGAAATCAAAGGAGGCGGAGAGCATGAATGTCCGGGGCGCGCCGGCCGCGAGGAAACCACGCGCGGACGATGCCCAGTAGTTCTCGTTGAAGACGTTCTCGACATTCGCCCGGATTTCGATCGGCTTGCCGTTCTCGCGTTCGAACTTGTAGCGCGCACCGAGATCAACGCGGGTCCAGCCATCGACCTTCTGGGTGTTCGCCTGGTCGTAGAAGGTACTGCCACTATAGACGAGCCGACCGGTGAGCGTCAGGTTCTCGATCGATGGCAGGTCATACTCGCCGTAAAGGCTGACCATCGTCTTCGGTACCCCCGGCGCATCCTTGCCGTCGAAGGCGCCATTCCGGGTTCTTGCCAGCTCAGTATCGAGGAAGGTGACACCACCCAGAAGCCGCAAGCCGTCGATCGGCTCGCCGAAGGCTGACAGTTCGACACCACGGTTTACCTGCAGACCGTCAACCGAATAGATGTTCGTGGCTGCCGTGGTATAGCCGCTGGCCTAAGGGATCTCAAACAGGGCGGCGGTAAACGCAACACTGCCAAGATCGTATTTGAAGCCGATTTCCTTCTGCTCGTTGACGAAGGGCTGGAACACCTCGTTGGCATTGGCAGCGGCGGCCGGGGCAATCGCCCCTTCTGTCAGCGCCTCGACATAGTTGGCATAGAGCGAGAGGCCGTCCATCAGGCGCAGATTGGCGGCGACGGCCGGGCTGAACCGCGCTTCGTCATAGTAGTAGTTCTGCACGCCAACCGTCCCGCGATCGGGCCGGGTGTTGAAGCCCCTCTGGCGCATTTCCTGGTAGCGGCCGCCGAGCGTGACCTCGAGACGTTCGTCGAAGAAGCCCAGGGTGTCCGAAAACGCGACACTGGTGGACAAGAGGTCGGCAAACAGCGGCAGGTTGTCCGATGTCGGCAGATTGAGATTGCTCACGGCGCTAGCGGGCAGATAACTCGGATTGTAGATGTTCATCGAATAGGACCCGGGCAGCCCGAGTGCACCGGGTGCAAAGCCGCCACGGTAGTTCTCGTTGAGGCTCTTCTGCACCGAGAGATTGACCTTGTGGTTGACCGGGCCTGTCTCGAACTCTGAACGGATGCCGATTTCCCCGGAATAGCCGTCGATCTGCTGCGGCTGGATCGCAAGCTCAGAGGTCGCATTGCCGTTCGCATTGTTGATCGTATAGGACGACGTCAGGAAGTCCTCGCGATAGCGGCTGGCGCCCACGGCAGCATAAAGCGTCGTGTTGTCGAGCAGATCATATTCGACACGGGCAGCCGCCATGCTGTGGGTGCTGTCGTGATACTCAAACGGGCTTGCCGTGTTGATGCGGCCATCGGGAGCATCCGGGATCGCAATGCCGGAGGCTGCCGCATTGAAAAGCGATGTCGGTGCATCGATCTGCTGGTCGGAATGACTGAGATCGAGCGAGGCGCGCACGTCTTCACCCTCGTAGTCGAGACCGAGCGAGGCAACGCCGACCTTGATCTCGTTGCTGTCCATGGCGGTATCGCCGAAGCGATAAGAGCCATTGGCGCGAATACCCCATTCGCCGGCCGCGCCGTAGCGGCGACCGACGTCGAGATGGTTCCAGAACTGACCATCGCTGATATAGGTGGTTGTCAGGCGGGTCAGCGGCTCGTCGCCGGCGCGCTTGGGGATGAGATTGACGGTACCGCCGACACGGCCGATGCCGCCGTTGACGAAGGCAGTCGGCCCCTTGAGAACCTCGACCCGCTCGATGCCTTCAAGGTAGCTGCGACGCGGATTGGCGATATAGGGCAGCCCGTCATAGAGCACGTCCAGATTGACCACCGAGAAACCGCGAATGAAGAAGGAATCGCGTTCGCTGAACGCAGGCGCATCCGAGCGCACGGAGGGGTCGTTGAGCGTGATGTCGGCGACCGTGCGCGCCTGCTGGTCGCGGATCAGCTTTGCCGTATAGGCCGTGATGCTGAACGGCGTTTCCATGATTGAACGATTGCCGAGCGAACCGAGGCGCGCCCCCTTGGCCACGTGGTTACCGGCATAGGCTTCCGGCGGCTGGCCGACCGTTCCCGTGGCTGGCGGCTGGCCTTCGGCCGTCGTCGTCACCACGATCGGCGCAAGCCTCGTATCACCGTTCTCGTTAGCGCCGTCTTCGCTGGTCGCATCCTGGCCATGCGCCGAAACGACCGAGATCGCCAGAAGCGAAACGCCTGCAACAATGCTCCGCCTGCTCGCCTTCAGGCTTCGCGTATGAGTTCCCCTCGACATGTGCATAAAAAGTCCCCTGTTACCAATACACGATCAGCAGCGTCTAAGCCTTGCCGCAAAGCGCAGTCCCTCGAACCGAGGCTGCGCGCGCATGCGGCCGCTTCACCGGGTTCAACGCTCACCGAAGCCGTCAAACGACGGGACCATGAGCGTTGAGACCACCGGCTCAGACGCAGGCTGCCAACGGAAAAACGATCGGGTCAGCAGGATTTTTCAGGGGGAGGAAAAAATCTTGAGAGTTTTTATCATTATTCGAGAAGGACGGGTGAAGACGCCGGTACTCAGGTTGCCCGCGCGTTCGCGAAGATAACGAAAACCAGACAGTCACTTCTCGGAAAACAGCGTGGCTTGATCAGCAAGGAACTTGCGAAGCCTATCCACGCTTCTCTGTCCACGGTGTCGCGAACATAGATGATCAATATCTGGCCAGCAGTCACCACATACAGCAATGCAAAGTGCGTCCCGCGGATGTGGTATTCTCGAACACGCTCGAAATCCTCGAAGCGTGGAGCGCTCTCGGGATGATTGACGATCGTCCGCTCCGCTGTGGCCAAGGCTGCCGACGCCGCCACGATGTCCAGTTGCGGATGACGCTTGTAGTAGTCGCGCATCCATCGAAGGCCAGGCTCGGCAGTCGGAAGGTAGCGGAGATGCATGGACTTCAGCGCGCCGCCGGAAAATCGTCCTCGTCAGACATCAGCCAGCGGTGCACCTCTGCACTGTCCACGGCCTTGACGTCACCTGCGTCAACGAGACGAAGTCCATGACGTACCAGTTCACGCGTCGCGACGCGCTCCTCCACAAGATTGCGGATAGCCTGATCTGCTAGGTCGGAAGCTGAGCGTTTGTCGAAACGCGCGATCTCTTCAAGCGCCTGATTGAGACCGGCGTCGATTTCAGTGGTCAAAACGACCTTGGTCATCAGATCACTGCTCCTTGCGGCTTGGCTTCAAGGAATAGTGTTACGGAGTGTACATGCTGTCAAACAGCAACCTAACGGCAGCTCCGTCGGAAGAGCCGTTAGCCCCCCCGGACACGGATCTGCGTCTATCGCCGAAACAATTCGGGGCGCCGAAGCGCCCCGCTTATTCCCTCAAGCCGCTTGCACCTTCGCCCGTTTCGCCAGATGCGCCACCACATTCTCGATCATTCGCATGCCGGCATCGCCGCCGAGCGTCATGATCGATTCCGGGTGGAACTGGACGGCGGCGACCGGTTCCTTGGTGTGCTCTATACCCATGATCGTGCCGTCTTCGCTTTCTGCCGTGATCATGAAATCGCGCGGCAGCGTTGCCGGATCGGCGAAGATGGAGTGGTAGCGACCGACGGTCACTTCCTTGCCGAGCCCTGAGAAGACGAGGCCGGGCTCAAGCACGCGGATGCGCGACGGCTTGCCATGCATGGGAACCGCGAGCTGGCGCAATTCCCCACCATAGGCTTCGGCCAGCGCCTGCAGACCAAGGCAGACGCCAAAGATCGGCAATTGCCGAGCGCGCGCCTTCTTGATTGTCGCCTTGCAATCGAAATCGGCAGGCGAGCCGGGACCGGGCGACAGCACGACGAGATCGGGCTTCAGGCTGTCGAAGATCTCCTCCGGCACCGGCGTGCGCACGGTGTTCACGGTGGCACCCGTCTGGCGGAAGTAGTTGGCCAGCGTATGGACGAACGAATCCTCATGGTCGACGAGCAGGATGTTGACCCCCTCACCCACGCGGGCGACGCCACGCTTGGAGGAGGCATCATTGCCGCTCTTGGCGTCACGGATCGCTGCAATCATGGCGGAGGCCTTCAGTTCGGTTTCGGCTTCTTCTTCCTGCGGGTCGCTGTCGTTCAACAGCGTCGCACCGGCGCGCACTTCGGCAATGCCGTCCTTGATGCGCACGGTGCGCAGCGTAAGCCCCGTGTTCATATCGCCATTGAAGCCGACCATACCGATCGCACCACCATACCAGGCGCGCGGGCTCTTCTCGTGCTTTTCGATGAAACGCATGGCCCAGAGCTTCGGCGCACCGGTCACGGTAACGGCCCAGGCGTGCGACAAGAAGCCGTCAAAGGCGTCCATGCCGTCGCGAAGCCGCCCTTCAATGTGGTCTACTGTGTGGATGAGGCGCGAATACATCTCGATCTGGCGGCGACCGATGACCTTGACCGAGCCCGGCTCACACACGCGGGACTTGTCGTTGCGGTCGACGTCCGAGCACATGGTGAGCTCGCTCTCGTCCTTCTTGGAGTTGAGGAGCTTCAGGATCTGCGCCGAATCCTCGATCGGATCGGCACCGCGGCGGATCGTGCCTGAGATCGGGCAGGTCTCGATGCGGCGGCCATTGACGCGGACGAACATCTCCGGCGATGCGCCGACCAGATATTCCTGATGGCCAAGATTGATGAAGAAGGAATAGGGTGACGGATTGATTTCCTTCAGCCGCTTGGAGATCTGCGACGGCTTCGAGTCGCAGCGTTCCATGAACTTCTGGCCGGGAACGACCTCGAACAGGTCGCCCTTGCGGAAGCTTTCCTTCGCCTTGGTGACCAGCTCGGCATATTCGCCGGGACGATGATCGCCGCGCGGCGGGATCGTGTCGGTGTGCACAAAGGGCTCCGGCGCGATATCCTCCGACTGGCCGATGGTGGTGACGTTACCCTTGGTGAAGTCGTAGCGGTCGATCCAGGCCTTGGCGGAATAATGGTCGACGACGAGGATCTCGTCCGGCAGGAAGAGCACCATGTCGCGCTGGTCGTCGGGACGGGTGAGTTTCAGGTCGATGGCGTCGAACTGGAAGGCGAGATCATAGCCGAAGGCGCCGAACAGGCCGATGGCCGCGTCTTCTTCCGAATAAAACAGCGCCGTGATGGCGCGTAGCACGGTGAAGACCGTCGGCATCTTCGAGCGCTCTTCTTCCGTGAACACGCGCGACGGCAGCTTGACGTCGAGATCAAGGCGGGTCGCGGTGCGGGCACCCAGCGCCAGATCGTCAACGGAGGCCAGAGCCGCGGCGATCATCGCCAGCAGCGCTTCGCCGCGACCGTTATAGGCTTCGATCCAGACCTTGCGACCGAAGGAGGAAATGCCCAGCGGCGGATCGACGATGGCCGTGTCCCAGCGCGTATAACGACCCGGATATTCGTAGTTGGACGAGAACACGGCACCACGGCGTTCGTCGAGCTTGTCGACATAGGTGGAGATGGCATCGCCATAGGGCGTCGGCCGGCGCCTGCGCGTGACGGTCACGCCGCCGCGCGTCTGATAGGCTTCCGAGCCGTCTTCCTGCAAAATCGTCGACATATCCGTCCTTCTCCACTCTTCGAGGCCCGTCTCCTGAGGCCTTGAACACGAAAAAGCCGCCTCAGGAAAGTTTCCGGGCGGCTTTGGGGTCAATCGTCTGAAGACATGACTGGTCAAGGCCGCGTTAGCGTGCCCACCACCAAGCAAAGGTCTTCGAAACGATCTTCATGGGCCAACGAATACCGTGGAGCCGCTGCCTTAGCAAGGGCGTTTTGCTGGGCTCAGTTGATGAACTTTTCGACGGCTCGCGCCTTTTGACCCGGGGACTGGGGAACAGGGAGACGAGATGACGAAGACGAGAACGCCGACACTGGTCGGTCTCCTGCTTGCCTTGCCGATCGTGACCGGCCTTACCCTGCCCTCGCGCGGCCCCCTGCCGCAAATGAGACCACAGGTGGCAACGCCGGCACCGGACGCAGAGGCGAAAGCGCCCGACGGCATCCAAACATCCGCTCCCCTCGAGGCTCCCACACCGCAAAGCAAGCCCGAGACGGCGGCCGATGCAGAGGAAGGTGCGAAACCGTCGAGCCCTGCAGAAACGGAGGCAGCAAAGGACACGAAGAGTGACGAGGCCGAGACTGATGAGGATGAGGATGAGGATGAGCAGAAAGCCGCTTCCCTTGATCCGCCACCGCCGGTCGAAGACCCGAAGGCTCTTGCCGCCTGCCTCGCCGATCTCAAGGCGATCGGTGCGCGCTTCGAGACCGACAAAGCCATCGATGATGCCGATGGCTGCGGCATCGCGGCCCCGATCACGCTGACAAGGCCGCTCCCGGACGTCGCCTTGGAGCCGGAGGCGACGCTTCGCTGCGAGACGGCATTGCAACTGGCGCGCATGACACGCGACATGCTGAAGCCGGCAGCAGAAGCCGCCTTCCCCGACAAGCCGAAGCTTGCCGCCATCCGCCACGCCTCGGGTTATGTCTGCCGCAACCGAAACAGCGTAGAGACCGGCAAGGTGTCGGAGCACGCCTATGGCAACGCCATCGACATTGCCGGCTTGCGTTTCGGCAACGACGACATGGCGGTGATGATTGCAAGCCAAGATAACGGTACGGCCGAAGCCGCCTTCCAGCGCGCCTTCAATGCCATCGCCTGCCTCTATTTCACGACAGTGCTATCCCCCGGCAGCGACGCGACACATCAGGATCACATGCATCTGGATGTCGTCAAGCGGAAGAGCGGCTTCCGGTATTGCCGGTGACGCAAGGCAAAAGGCGGCGCATCGCTGCGCCGCCCGGGAGGTCGATCTTGCTCTGCTCAGAACTTCTGGGTGAGCGAGATTTTGAAGGTCGTTCCGGCTTCCGAGTAGAAGGCCGTCGGCTGGTTGGCCGAGCTCGCCGCATTCGGGTTGACCAATTCCACGCCGACGGCGTTCCAATAGGTCTTGTCGAAGATGTTGTAGACGCCGGCCTGGATGCGCAGGCCCTTCACGGCCTCGGGTTCCCACCAGCCGGACACGTTGAAGACGCCGTAGCCGGGGGCATCGAATGTGTTGGCGACGTTGTCATCGGGCATGGCAGCGGAGAAGATACCGGTCAGCTGCGTTCCCCAGGTTTCCTGCTGATAGCCGAGGCCAAGGATCGCCTTGAGCGGCGCCACGCTACGCAGGCGGGCATTGGTGTCACCGTACTCGCCATAGGCAACCGCCAGAGAGCCTTCCGCGAAGAAGCCGTTGGCAAAGTCCTTGCGCGTCTTGATCTCGGCACCGGAAATGCGGACGTCACGGACGTTTTCGTAGGTGAAGAGACTTGCCGGCTGTGGCGACACGCCAACGCGCGTCACGTTGTTGATGAAGTTGTCGTACATATTGTGGAACAGCGTCACGCTGCCGTTGAAATCACCCGTGTTCCACTTGGCACCCACTTCGAAGCCATGCCCGGTCTCTGCTTCGAGATTGGGATTGCCTATGCTGGCATAGCCGCCCAGCGTGTTCGTGAAGTTGCCATAGAGCTCGTCCACTGTCGGCGCACGATAGGCCATCGCCCACTGGGCAAAGACACCCACGCTTTCGTTCAACTGATACTCGGCCAGAAGCTTGGGCGAAAAATTGCTGTCGCTGAAGGATTTCGGAAGCCCGAAGGCGTTGTAGCCGGTGTTGCCACGATAGGCAGCCGAGTCCTGCGGCTCATAGTCGTGGAAGTCGAAGCGGATGCCTGGCGTGAGCGAGAAGCCGCTGTCGCCGAAGGTGATCTGATCCTCGATCGAGAAGCCGAGCGTGACGCCGTCGACATCGGGCGCATCGGACTGCGAGACGACCGTCGCCGAAGCCGGAAAGGCCGAGATGAACTGGTGCGTTTCGAAGGTCGTGGCATTGCCGCGCAACCGCAGTTGATGGCTAAGCGCGCCGGTGTCGAATTCGGATACCAGCGAGCCGATCACCCCGAAATCCTGTTCCTCTGCCGAGTTGGCGCGAAGATATTGCGCGCCGCTGTTGCGCAAGCCGAAGGACCCGGCGTCCTTGCTGAGCTGCTGCCAGTAAAGACGCAGGCTGGCGGCCTGGACAAGCGCATCGGTGGAAGGTGCCTCGTAGAAATAGTCGAGGGACACACGCTCGCGCCGGACGTCATCCCAGCCGAAATAGGCGTCCGGGCGGAAAGTGGAAGCGGCCGTGGTGGGGGTGAAGGTGGAGGACTGCAGCGTCTTGAGATTGCTGTCGCTCGTGTAGTCGTAACGCTCCGCAGTCAGGCCGACCGTGTGACCGCCCTCCAGCTTGTGGCGGAACTTGAAGAGCAGGTTGTTGCGGACGAAGTCCATAGGGTTGGGCTCGGTGCGCGAGCTACCATAGATATCCGCCGTGCCCTGGTTGTCGCTCTCCTGACCGCGCGTGTAGGAGCCCTGGAAGAGCACCGAGGTGTTTTCCACCTGCTTGGCCACAGCCAGGGAGTTGCTGAAGCTCTTGTCTTCGCTGTCATAGCCGGTCTTTGCGACGCCGCCCCAATCGCGACCCTCGGCGATCAGATCTTCCGGCTCCAGCGTGCGGGCAACGAGTGCGCCACCAAGCGCACCAGAGCCGACCTTGCTGGAATCGGCACCGCGCAGGACGTCGAGCCCGCCGAGCGAATCCACGTCGAAACTGTCTGGCTGACCGTTGATTCCTGTTGTCGGTGAGCCCGCGCCGTTACGGGCAATGGTCTGCAGGAAAGGAACCGGAATCTCGTCCACCAGAACGGCGACGCGCGGACCGGTCAGGCCGCGGATGAACAGGCCACCGGTCCTGCCGGGCTTCGACTTGATGAAATCAATCCCGGCTTCGGTCGTATTGCCGAGGTCGCTCAGATCCTTGATTTCCTTCTGCCGGATGTCATCGGCCGTCGTCTCCGTCGCCAGCGGCGTATCCGCAACCGACCCGGCCGGCACACGTTTCCCCTTGACCACGATCGTCTGAAGCTGCGTCTCGTCAGCATTCGTCGTGGTCGTTGCAGCAGTCTGCGCCTGGGCAGGCGCAAGCGAAGTGATCGCTGCGAGCGCCGTGCAGGCCAGCAGGATGGGGCGGAGGGACCGGGAGCGCATGAGTGTCGTCCTTTCGATGGCCGCAAGAAAGGGTTCCCGCTTCCGATGGCAGAAGCGGGTCGGCCGGATGTGATTGCGTCAAAAACGTGGCGGAGACGTTGTTCCCGCCGTAATCATGCCGTATAAAACATGATTACAATCGTCAAGATATAAAACATGATTCTTTTTATCATGAATTATCACGCGCTCGAACGTGACAGAAATACCACAAGATTTCAGTGGTGATTTTCAGGGCCGGCTAAAACAGCCCCTCGATAGCGCCGTCCGAATTGAGCCGGATCTTTTCCGAAGACGGCACGCGCGGCAGGCCTGGCATGGTCATGATCTCGCCTGTGATCGCAACGATGAAACCGGCGCCGGCCGAGAGCCGCACCTCGCGAACATGCACTTCATGCCCCTCCGGCGCGCCGCGTAGCGTCGGATCGGTGGAGAAGGAATACTGCGTCTTCGCCATGCAGACCGGCAGCTCGCCATAGCCCTGCTGCTCCCAGTCGGCGAGCTGGTCGCGCACCGCCTTGTCAGCCGTCACCTCACCCGCCCGGTAGATCTCGGCCGCAATGCGCTCGATCTTGGAAAAGAGTGGCATGGCATCGGGATAGAGCGGATGAAAGGCGGACGGTGTCTCGGCAATCCGGACCACCGTTTCGGCAAGCTCGGTGATCCCCGCCGAGCCGTCAGCCCAGTGCCGGCAGAGCACGGCTTCTGCTCCGAGGCCTTCAGCGACCGCCTTGACCGCGGCAATCTCGGCATGGGTATCACTGGTGAAATGGTTGATCGCCACCACCGCCGGCACGCCGAACTTGGCGAGGTTTTCCAGATGGCGCGCGAGATTGACGGCGCCCCGTTCGACAGCCGCGACATCCTCGCGGCCAAGATCCTCCTTCGCCACGCCGCCATTCATCTTGAGCGCCCGGACCGTCGCCACGAGGACGACGGCCGAGGGCGTGAGCCCGGCCTTGCGGCACTTGATGTCGAAGAATTTCTCTGCGCCGAGATCGGCGCCGAAGCCGGCCTCTGTCACCACATAGTCGCCGAGCTTGAGCGCTGTCTTCGTCGCCACCACCGAATTGCAGCCATGGGCGATATTGGCGAAGGGGCCGCCATGCACCAGCGCCGGATTGTTTTCGAGCGTCTGCACGAGGTTCGGCTGCAGGGCCTCCTTGAGCAACACGGCCATGGCGCCGTCGGCCTTCAGATCGCGGGCAAAGACAGGGCTCTTGTCGCGCCGATAACCGATGATGATGGCGCCGAGGCGCCGCTCCAGGTCTTCTAGGTCGGTCGCAAGGCAGAGGATCGCCATGACTTCCGAAGCAACTGTGATGTCGAAGCCCGCCTCGCGCGGGAAACCGTTCGAGGCGCCACCGAGCGACGTCACGATCTGGCGCAGCGCCCGGTCGTTCATATCCATGACCCTGCGCCAGGTGATGCGACGCGTGTCGATGTTGAGCTCGTTGCCCCAATAGATGTGATTGTCGATCAGCGCCGAGAGCAGATTATGGGCCGAGGTGATCGCGTGGAAATCGCCGGTGAAATGGAGATTGATGTCCTCCATTGGAACGACCTGCGCATAACCGCCACCGGCGGCCCCACCCTTCACCCCGAAACAGGGACCGAGCGAGGGTTCGCGGATGCAGATCACGGCCTTTTTGCCGATCCGGTTGAGGCCATCACCGAGGCCGACGGTCGTGGTTGTCTTGCCCTCACCTGCCGGTGTCGGGTTGATGGCCGTCACCAGGATCAGCTTGCCGTCCGGCCGGTCGGAAAGCCCCTTGATGAAGCTGGCGGAGATCTTTGCCTTGTCGTGGCCGTAAGGGATCAGGTTTTCGGAGGGAATGCCTAGCTTGCAGCCAATCTCCTGGATCGGCTTTTTCTTGGCTGCGCGCGCAATCTCGATGTCGGATGGTACGGTCATGTGTCCCTGCCCCTTATGTGTGCCGAGAAGATCGGACGGCGCAGCCCGGCTGGCAAGCAGGGCAGAGGACTTTTTTCACAGCGAAGAGTATGGGGCTGAATGCGACATGGGACCTCGCGCTCCCGCTTAGCGGCAAGGCCCCTCTGCCCTGCCGGGCATCTCCCATACATGGGGCGATTTCGGAATGCGGCTGACCTCGCAGCTTTCCGAAATCGAGCTGTGACGTTACACCGAGCCGGCGGCAGGCACCCACTCTCCCCCCGTGTGTGGGAGATGTCACGCAGTGACAATGCGGGGGGTGCCCTCAGACCGCAGCGATTGCGACAGCCGTCGCAAACCTCACCCCTCGCCAATCGCGATCAGGCTCGCGTTCCCGCCGGCAGCCGCCGTATTCACCGAGATAACCTGCTCGACCGCAAAGCGGCTCAAGTAAGCCGGTCCACCCGCCTTGAAGCCGGTGCCGGACATGCCGGAGCCGCCGAAGGGCTGGGTGCCGACAACAGCGCCGATCATGTTGCGGTTGACATAGATGTTGCCGGTGTCGAGCGCTTCGGTGACCTTGCGGATCGTCGCCTCAATGCGGCTGTGCACACCAAGCGTCAGCCCGTAGCCGGTGGCGTCGATCGAGGCGATGACCTGGTCGAGGGCCTTGGCCTTCCAGCGCACGACGTGAAGCACGGGGCCGAAGATTTCCCTGGTCAGCGCCTCTGGCCGATCCAGCTCGACAATATGTGGCGCGAAGAAGTTGCCGGTCGCGGGCACCTTCCCGGCGTAACGCACCTTCTGGCTACGCTTCATCTCGGCGATATGGCTCTCCAGCATCGCCTTCTGCTTCTCGTCGATAACAGGGCCGATATCCGTGGTGATCTCCAGCGGATTGCCGAGATTAAGCTCGCGGGCGGCACCCTCGATCATCTCCAGCATGCCGTCGGCGATATCCTCCTGCAGGTAGAGTATGCGCAGCGCCGAGCAGCGCTGGCCGGCCGAGCGGAAGGCCGAGAGCACGACATCGTCGGCCACCTGTTCGGCAAGCGCGGTCGCATCGACGATCATCGCGTTCAGACCACCGGTTTCGGCAATCAGCGGCACGATCGGGCCGTCCTTGGCGGCAAGCGTCCGGTTGATCGCCTGGGCGGTTCCCGTCGAGCCGGTAAAAGCGATGCCGGCGAGCTTTGGATGGGCAGCGATCGCGGCCCCGACATCGCCAGCACCGGGCAGCAGCATCAGCACGTCTTCCGGAACGCCGGCCTTGTGGAAGAGCTTGACCGCTTCGAAGGCAATCAGCGGCGTCTGCGGCGCGGGCTTGGCGATGACGGCATTGCCGGCGACCAGGGCGGCCGAAACCTGGCCAAGGAAGATGGCCAGCGGGAAGTTCCACGGCGAAATGCAGGCGAAGACGCCACGACCGCGCCAGGAGAGACGGTTGAGTTCACCGGTCGGGCCCGGCATGACTTCGACCTCGCCGAACTGCTTACGGGCTTGGGCTGCATAGTAGCGGCAAAAATCGACAGCCTCGCGGATTTCGGCAACACCGTCATCCAGCGTCTTGCCGGCTTCGAGTGCAAGGAGGGCCAGAAGGCGATCCCGATCGGCTTCAAGCAGGTCGGCCAACTTGTCCAGCGTTGCCGCGCGCTCTTCCACCGGGGTCCGTGACCACAGGGCAAAGCCCTGGCGTCCGGCAGCGAAGGCGCGGTCGACATCGGCCGGCGTCGCATTGCGCACCGTGCCGACCTTGTGGGCGCGATCGGCCGGCGACAGCACGGCCTCGTCACTGGTCGCGCCGGTTGCCCCTGGAACCAGCGGACGGGCCGCGATCTCGGAGAGCGGCTGACCGATGCGGGCCATTAGCCGTTCCAGATTGTCGCGATGGCCGAATTCGAAGCCGGCGCTGTTCTTGCGGTCACCGTAGAGACCGAGCGGCATGGGGATCTGGCTGTGGCGGGCGCTCTGGCCATTGCCGAGACCCAGCTTTTCCGTGGGCCGCTCCAGAAGTGCCGAAACCGGAATGTTCTTGTCACCGGCAACGGCGACGAAGGACGAATTCGCACCGTTTTCAAGCAGGCGGCGGACGAGATAGGCGAGTAGGTCGCGGTAGCCGCCGACAGGCGCGTAGATGCGGCAGGCAATGCGATCATTGCCCGAGAGCAGCGTGTCGTAGAGTGCCTCGCCCATGCCATGCAGGCGCTGGAATTCGAAGCCGGAGCGGTCGGCACCGGCAAGCTCGATGATCGTCGAGACGGTAAGCGCATTGTGGGTGGCAAACTGCGGGAAGATGCGCGCCCGCTTTTCCATCAGCTTGGCCGCACAATGCAAATAGGAGAGATCCGTCGCCTGCTTGCGGGTCCAGACAGGGTAGTCGTCGAGGCCGCGCTCCTGGGCGCGCTTCACTTCCGTATCCCAATAGGCGCCCTTGACCAGACGCACCATCATCCGGCGACCATACTGCTGGCAGAGGCCGTCGATGTAATCGATCACCTGCGGCGCGCGCTTCTGATAGGCCTGGATGGCGAGACCGAAACCGTCCCAGCCTGACAGCGACGGATCGGCAAAGACGGCGGCGACCACGTCGAGAGAGAGTTCGAGACGGTCGGCCTCTTCGGCATCGACGGTGAAATTGAGCTGATGCGCCTTGGCCATCTGCGCAAGCTTCAGGAGATCAGGCACCAGCTCGCGCATGACACGGTCGCGATGGGTGGCCAGATAGCGCGGATGCAGCGCCGAGAGCTTCACAGAGATGCCCATCCGGTTCGGCAGAAGCTGGCTCTTGCCGTGTTTCGCCATATGCGCGCCGATCGCCTCGATCGCCATGGCATAGGACTGGAAGTAGCGCTTGGCGTCTTCGGCGGTGCGCGCGCCCTCGCCCAGCATGTCGAAGGAGTGGCGATAACCGCGCTCCTCGCTCTTGGCCGCACGCGACAGCGCGTCCTTGATCGTTTCGCCGAGAACGAAGTGATGGCCAAGGAAGCGCATGGCCTGCTTGGTGGCCGAGCGGACCGTGGGAAGACCCAGGCGCTTGACGAGACCGCGCATCACGCCTTCAGGCGTCTCGCCCGGACGGATGACGCGGGCGGAGAGGCCGAGCGCCCAGGCAGAGGCCGAGACGAACCAGCTGTCGCCGTGTGCCTCGTGTTCGCTCCAGCCGCCCTCCTTCAGCTTGTCCTCGATCAGACGGTCCTGGGTGAGCGCGTCAGGCACGCGCAAGAGCGCTTCGGCAAGCACCATGAGCGCCAGACCTTCACGGGTCGACAAACCGTATTCGCGCAAGAAGTCCTCTACGCCGCCGACCGAGCCGGAATTGTTTCTGATGGCATCGATATAGGTCGTGGCGCGCCGGTCGATGGCGCCGTTCTGGCTCTCGGAGAGCGACAGGCGCGAAGCAAAATGGCGGATGAGCTGGTCGTCGTCGCCGGCATAGGGGGCTTCGAAGCGCGGGAAATCGGTCGTGGCTGGCTTGATCATTGTCACCTCCGTGGTATCGGCAACATATCTTCGCATTTACCGAGTTTCCCACTATTCTTTGGTCACTTCTCTGGCATATTCACTAGGAAAATGGAGTTTGGCAGAGAATGAGCAAAGAACTGGATCGCCTCGACCGAAAGATCCTGCGCGCGCTTCAAGCCGAGGGTCGCCTGAGCAATATCGAGCTTGCCGAACGGGTGAATCTGTCGCCCACCGCGACCGCGGAGCGGGTCCGCCGCCTGACCCGGGAAGGCTACATCACCGGTTACATGGCGATGCTCTCGCCGCAGAAGCTTGGGCGCAACCTGTTGGTCTTCATCGAGGTGAAGCTCGACCGCACCACCGCCGATGTCTTCGACACCTTCGCGGCGGCCGTGAAGCGATCGGACGACGTGATGGAATGCCATATGGTGGCAGGTGGCTTCGACTATCTTGTCAAGGCACGGGTCGCCGGCATGGAGGCTTACCGGCAGTTCCTCTCCGAGGTCATTTTGCCGCTTCCCGGGGTGCGCGAAACCCACACCTATGCAGTGATGGAAGAGGTCAAGGCAGGATCGGCTCTGCCCGTTTAAATATCAGCATAACAGGCAGTTGCCATTTTGATCGGCAGCAGTCAGACATTAGTCATATTAATCGTGACAGACCCTGAAAAACTGCTAGCTTTTCGTTTGGACTGATATATTGGTCTTAAACTTCCGAATTGATGTCAACTTTCGAAATTGATAAAATGTTTCCAGAAAGACAGGCACTCTTGAGCGAGCACATCGGGAGCTGTCAGAGCCGCGCCGAGCTGATGGACAGTTGGTCCCGGGCAGCGCGTGAATACGGCCTCGACTATGTAAGCTTGGCAGCAGCGCCCACGGCTCAGGACAAGCTGTTCGGCCCGCTCGTGCGGGAGACGACGCTTCCCGCCGATTATTGCCGGGAATTCGATCGTCTCGAATTCCTGAAGCATTGCCCGACGGTCACGCATATCAGCCGGTCGATCATGCACAATGACTGGACGATCGGACCGGATGGGAAGGCGGCGACATTTGATTGCCCGCCGGAATTCTCCGCCCTGATGCTGAAATACCGGCTGATCACCGGCATTCTCTTTTCGATGAATTCCGTCGATGGCAGCCGCTTCGTCGTCCGCTATGACGGCGACCGCAGTCCGCTTGCGATGCCCGAAATCAACGAGCTGTCGATGTTGAGCATCCAGGCCTTCGATGTCTTCGACCGTCTGCGCCGCACCACAGGCAATTCGAACGTCTTGTCGGCACGCGAACTCGAGGTCGTTCGCTGGACATCGCAGGGCAAGACCTCGCTCGAAATCGGCCAGATCCTCTCGCTCTCCGACCATACCGTGAACGCCTACATGACCAATGCGATCCGCAAGCTCGATTGCGTCAACCGCACGCAATTGGTCGCCAAAGCGATACGCATGAAGATCATCAACTGATTGCGCCAAGCGACTGAAAACAAAAGGGCCCGGTCTCGCGACCGGGCCCTTTTTGCATGCGGCATGGAGAGAAGGCCCCGCCGTCTCAACGATCAAGGATGGCGCGAATCTCGACCATGTTGGAGCGGACGCGCAGGATATAGAAGCCCATGGTCGCGAGATGCGTCGGCATGATCCAGCCGTCTTCGCTGCCATTCGAGATGATTGCCGGCCGGATGCGCAGCGAGGCTTGCAGCTGAAGCTCGAGCTCGGTCCAGATGGCAGTCAGATTGCGCTCACGGATAACGTCGCCGAAATCGGCGCGGGTCGCCCGCAGGATTGCATACTGGGCATAGAGCTGACCATAGGCGAACCAGAAGCGGTCGTCGGCACGGGTATCGAACCAGCCGGCGTTGAACTCTTCCGAACGGCGGCGAAGAATGTCGGAGGTATTGCCGAGGTCGCTGGCCATGCCGTCGAGCAGCTGCAGCAGGTTGTCGGAGCGGGTATCGAAGACGGATTCGCAATTGGCAAGCGAGGTGTTAAAGCGGTTCCAGCTCTCGACAGCAGCCCTGTAGTAGCTCGGGGTCGGCGTCTTGAAGCCGAAGGGATCGGTACCGAAATACCAGGTTCCCTCGTCGAACTGGATATTGCCGCGCGCATCCTGCAAATCGTTGTTGATGCCGGAGGTGCCGCGCACGCGGCCCAGATTGTCGGCGAGCTGAATGGCGGTCCGGCGCACCACCTGGTTCACGCCGCGCTGGAACGAAGCCTTGTTGTCCATGAACGGCGTCGTATCCCAGTCGAGCCCGAACAGGCCGAGCTTGTAGAGAAGCGTCGAGGAGACCCAGCTGTTCTGATTGACGTTCTGGTCGGTCAGCGCGGCACTCATCATCACCACGGCCAAGTCCTGGCAACGATTAGCCTCCCCCGGCAGCGGCGAGCCGGCCGGAACCGTGCGCTCCTCAAACTTGTAGGCCTGGACGAAGGCCGGGTCGAAGGCGTGCCACACCTGGGTGCGATAGATGAACTGTCCATAGACGATCACCAGCAGCACGAGGACGGCAAGGATCGGTCCCTTGATGATCCAGCTGCGGTCGCGATACCAGCCATGGGCGGCGAGGAACGGCCAGAGCAGCCAAGCGACCACCATGCCGATGCCGCGCCCTATGGCGGCGAAGACGCGCTGGAAAAACGCGATGATGGGATCAAGCATGGTCATCTCCTAGTCCATAAAGGCGTTTGCGGAAGGCGGCCTTGTCCTTCAGATAAGTGTCGGACAGGCGGGATACAACATAATCGCGATAGGCTTCCGGATAGCGCTCGTAAGCGCGGTAGAAGCCCTGCTTGTCGAAGACGAAGCGCGAGACGAAATCGTCTGCCGTCAGATGCGCGATCAGCCGGTTTGTCAGCCACTGATCGGGATGGTCGGGCTCGGCACGGACGAGCCACAGACGCAGCTTAGGATCGATATCCGCCATGCGCAGGTTTCCGGTGCGCGAAAGTGTGCGAAGCGCCTCCTGCAGCAGCGGATAGATGCCGCGCTCATTGATCGCCTTGGCATGGCGATGCAGGAAGGTCTGCATCCAGACGGCATCGATGCGGGTCAAATCCGGCACCGGATCGAGGGTGGCGGCAACCGACAGAAGCGCCATCTCCAGACGATGGGCAAAGAGACCCGAGCTTTCCACCCAACTGGCCCGCGGCAGTTCGAGCCGGCCGGTGCGCGCCAGGAAGTCGGCGACCTGAGCGGTGTCATCGATCGAGATGTAGCTCACCTGCCAGGGCCGCGACCGCCGGAAACCCGGGGCTTCGGGATCGCAGATGACGGTGGTGATCTTCTCGTCGACAAAGACGAAGACACCGCCGAAATGATCGGCCCAGAAGGCATCATGGCGGAAGACGAGTTTATCCGGCACCAGCGTGTTCTGCCGGATATCGCCGGTCTCTTTCGCCAGCGACACCATGCGCTCCAGCATCGCGTCGTCGCGCCAGCCATCCGGGCTCGTTACCAGCGCGTCGCAGAGTTGCCGCAGTTGCCCCGCCTTGCCGAGCAGGTCCTCGGCGGACAGTACCTTGAACTTTACCTCGTTGATCGACAGCAGGTCGTCGAGCGTCTTCACCTCGGAAACACTGTCCTCGATCTCGCCATAAAGCGTATCCTTGAGCGTGATCGCATGGATCGCGCGGGCATTGGCCGAAAAGAACTCGTGCATCAGGCCGGCGGTGTTGGAAAAGCTCGTATGCACCACCGGCAGACTGTCCTGCTCCGGGGTCAGGATGATGAAGCGCCGGTTGACCTTCAACGGATCCAGATAATCGGGATCGCCCAGTTCTGCCGCCACCTGTGGCGAGAAACCGGTGATGTCGATGTCGAATTCGGCGAGCGTGGTCTCGGGCAGGTCGAAGGCGGCAAGTGCCTTGTTGTAGCGCGCGACCAGATGCGGCTCGCGGATCGCAAGCAGGCGGCCATAGATGAGTTCGGCTTCGAGGAGGCGGTTCATGCGGGCCGCTCCGCTGGGAGATAGGTCAGGTCGCGACTGAGAACGGTTTCGGTGACGCGACCATCAAGGATCGCAATCAGGGTGTCGAGCACGGCGTCGCGCTCCTGCAGCACATCCGCGTTCCAGAACCTGACAACTGACCAACCATTCGCATTCATGAAGGCGTTCCGTTTCGCATCATATTCACTGTCAGCATGCTGACTGCCATCGACTTCCACGACCAAGAGAGCCTCGCGGCAGGCAAAGTCAGCGAAGTATGGTCCGATCGGAAGCTGGCGCACGAATTTGTGCCCCGCCAGACGCCGTGCCCGCAATTCGCTCCACAATGCGGCTTCGGCATCATTCTCGACCTTCCGGAGGCTTCTGGCTCGCACAGTCTTTGGTTTGTTCGCCCCTCGCATGCCTCGCCCCTCGCCCAATCCTCAGGCGCTCTGCAAATGCCCCTCACCCTACCCTCTCCCCGCAAGCGGGGAGAGGGAGGAGCGCGACGCAAGCGGCGAGGCCTTCTCCCCGCTTGCGGGGAGAAGGTGCCCGAAGGGCGGATGAGGGGCAAGCGCAGCGCTCTATTACCACATCCCCTCGCCCTTCATCTTCTCTATCTCGCCGATCGCCCGTTCCCGCTGGCGCTCGCGGCGGATGATCTCCTTAACCGCAGCATCATCCGACTTGTCGGCGTAGCGGAATTCCGAGTTGGCGTAGCGGTTGATCTCTTGGCAGATCATCTCCATAGTCACCGGGCCGCGCAGTTCGGAGATCATCGCCTTCTTCTCGTCGAAGCTCTTGTGGACGAAGGCGTCAGGCTTTTCGAACCAGGCGTCGGGCAGCTCGACATCCATCGCCCGCATCTTGATCGCATCGGTGATGTTCTTGATCGCCCGACCGGTAAAGCGCGGTTCGGCGAGCTTGATCGCATGCAGATAGCCGCCGACATCGGCGAGCGTCTCTATTCTGCCTTCGGTCTTCTCGTAGCGTTCCCAGACCGCAACAAGCCCGTCTTCCTTCGGGCGGTCATGCTCGCCATAGGAGCGGCTGACCGCCTGCTGGATCTGCTGACCCGCGAACAACTGGTGTTCGCCAAGCGGGATCTGATGGTTCTTGCCAACGAGCAGCGAGAAGATGTCGATATAGTCCTCGCGGCTCTGCGGCCCGTCGACCAGCCAGCGGGCCCCGGCGCGCTGGCGAAGCGCATCGTCGACATTCTCAGGGTAGTTGGAGAACATGCCGAAGGTGGCGTTGCCTCGCACGACGGTCGAGGCGCCGGCGAAGCTTTCCATCAGAACGGCCGTCACCTCGTGCTGCCCGGCCGAAGCCCGGTCGTCGGAGCGCTTGGCCGTCACCTGGTCGACATCGTCGATCGTGCCGAAGCCGATGACGCGCGGATTGAGCACGTTGTTGACGAAACTCTTGGCATTCTGGCCTGACTTGCCCTGATAGGACGAAATCTGGTCGACGCCGAAATTCTCGTAATGGAAGGCATAACCCGCCATCCGGCAGTAGTCGTTTAGGAGACCCGCCAGCATCTGGATCAGGATCGTCTTGCCGGTGCCCGGCATGCCGTCGCCGATGAAGGTAAAGAGAAAACCGCCGAGATCGACGAAAGGGTTCATCTGCCGGTCGAAATCATAGGCCATCAGCATCTTTGCAAGCTTCAGCGCCTGATACTTGGCGATGTGGTTGCCGATGATCTCTTCCGGCTTCTTGAAGCTCATCGATAGCGGCTTCGACTTTGCGCCCGGCGCGGCATCGAAACCGTCAAGAGTAAAATCGTCCTGATCGACGCGGATATGGGCGTTTTCGAAGACGCCGAGATGTTCGAAGCGTGCCTTGCGGGTCAGAAGCCCGTCGAGCGCGAGATCGGCGACGCCGCGCACCCGACCGATCAACGTCGCATCGTCGCCCGCGCCCTGCACGGCTGTGTCGATGCCGGCAATCATGCTCTTCAAAGCATCCTGCGCTGTATCGAAGAGGAAATCGGGCGCGCGGATGCCGTCGAGCTGCTCGCCTTCGCGCGCGACGGTGGATTTCAGATAAGCGGCAAAGGCAAAGGCCGCGACATAGGCCTGGGACGCGAGCAACGCCTTGAAGCGGGCGGCTTCCTCACTTTGCAACGGCGCGCTGATGTTCCGCGCCTGCAAAGGCTCCAGCTCGCTCTGCCGGGCAAAGACACCCGATATCGCAAGCGCCACCTGCGCGCCGCGCCTGACGCGGTAGAGCACGGTATGCTGGGCAGGCGTCAACAGCGGATCGGCAGCGCCGGTCGCCTGAATGGTCTTGGAAAGTTCGATTTCGCGGGTGCGTCGCACGGAGCCCGTTGAAACAGTCGAGACGAAACGCCGCCCTGTACCGGCAATCGGGGCACCCGAAACACCTTCGCCCTGATCGAGCACCACGATGCGTGTCACCAGCCCCTGAGCGACGGCCAGATGCTTGGCAACATCTTCTTCCCGCAGCGTCGTAAGGCCTGCCGTCAGTTCACTCATGCTCAGACCTCGCTCACGACCTGGTTGCCGGAAATCACGTGAACCTTGAAATTGCCGAAGATCGGTTTGATCTCGCCGGCGGCATAGAGCGCCTGATAGGCGTCATGCGGCACCAGCGCGTGTTTCTCATAGGTGGAGACACCCATGCGCGCGGCTTCCAGATCATGGGTCTCGATATGGAATTCCTGGGAAGCCGGTGTGGACGAAAAGAAGCCTTTCACCGCCGGCTGCTCGCGCTTGGAAAACACCTCCTGCACCGTCCAGGTCATCACCCAGGCGTTCTCAGGCTTGCGCACTCGATCGAGGATCTCGGTGACCCGCCCGGAATTCTGAGTGAGCCCCGTCGAATAGAGCGGGCCGAGCACAATGCGGCGGACCGACTTCGGATGCAGTGTCGGGAAATCGCGGTCCATGTTGGTGGCGATGGTCGCGGGCGTCAGGGAATAGGCGGAATTCCTGGCACAGAAATCGTCGAATGTGCGGGCGAGCTCGGGATTGAGCAATCCGCCCACCGGAAGCGGGATCTCGACCTCTTCATTGAGCTTACCCTCGGCCGTCACAAGGATCTTTGCGACATTCTCGGAGGAATCCTCGACCGTCGCCAGATAGATCATCGGCAGCGTGCTCACGCCATCGAAGGCGGCCCAGCTGACAAGATAGGAGGGCCGGCGCGACTGCGGATTGACGCTGACGGCAACGGTGGTCGGCAGGACGAAGGGCGAGAAGATCTCGCCGGCACTCACCTGCTCCAGATAGAGCCGCTCGGCAATCTGCTGCTGCAATGCCGCCGGAAACTCCTTCTGCCGCAGGATGAAGTCGACCATTTCCTCGCGCAGCTTGGATACGGCGGGAATGGTCGAAAGCCGTGTGGCGGCGCCCGCGCGATCGTTTTCCAGCTCCAGCACGTTCTGGAAGATCGGAAAGCCGCTCTCGGCCTGGGCGATCTTGAATTGGCCGGTAAAGCCGATTCGGTTCTGCCAGGAAGTGAAGGAGTTCCGGAGGCGATCAAGATAGGGCAGCAGGTGAAGCGTCGGCGGCCCTTTCTCGCCGAAGCGGCGATCGGACTGGCCGAAGAACTGCTCGAGCCCCGCAAATGCGGAGGCCATGGTGGTGAAATAGTGCGTGACGGCACTGTTGCGATCGACGGCGTTCATGCCCCTCCCCCCATCGACAGGACCGCGCACCGCGAAGGCGGCACGCGGCCAGATGGCCGCGTCCACATCAACGACATGCTCAAGGCTTCACGTAGTCGGCCGAATTGTGCTTGTCGAGAACCGCCTGGAAACGCCGGGCGAAGGCCTCGTCGGCGAGCTTCTTGCGGCGCTGGATGTCCTGCGTCGAGAGCATGTTCTTCTCGTGCAGCTCCAGGAGATCGCCGATATGCCGCTGGGCGGCTGCACCGATGCCGGCCATCGTTTCTTCGGCCGCCGTATCGACCTGAGAGCCCAAGGTGTTGATCCGGTGTGCGACCTCCTGCTGGGCAGCGGTCTTCAGCGAATCCTCGAGCGCCTTGTAGAGCACGATGCGCTGCTCGGTATCGATGCTCAGCTTGTTGATCAGCGTATTCTGCGCCGCAATCTGGTTGTTCAGACTGTCGACGAAGGTCTGGAACATCGAGGTATAGCGTTCGAGTGTCTGGCTTTCGGCAAGCAGCTCCTGCTCGCGGGCCTGCGCCTGATTGTAATCTGTCGCAAGCTTCGAGCGCTGGGCTTCGAGTTCAGTGCGCTCCGAGGTGTCTGTGGAAGCGGCGATCTTGTTTTCGATGTCGAGCAGCGCCGGATTGAGCGTTTCGATCTTCGTCTGCGTCTCTTCGAGATTGGCGATCGTCTGCTTGCGCCGCTCGATCACCTGAACGAGGCTCGCCTCCGAGGTCTTGTAGCGCTCTTCGAGAACCGTCTTCTGCTCCTTCAGGATGCCGACGATGCTGTCGGACTTGGCGAGCAGTTCCTGCAGGTTGCCGGCAAGCGACATGTTGCGGACGCGCTCGGTGCGCATGCGCTGCGCTCTCTGCTTGGAGAAGATGCCGATGAACTTTTCCATGCCGGAAAAGCTCTTCATGCTCTCGAACTCGGCGCCGAAGACATTGGTCGCGTCCTCCAGCCCGATGATCAGGTCGGCGATATTCGCCTCCATAACTTTCTGCTGGTTGAGGACATCCGAGATCCGGGCGTTCTCGATGTCGAAATCCTGGCCAACCAGCTTCGAATCGCTTTTGGCCAGCGTATCCAGCACCACGCTCGACTGGTCGATCTTTCCACGCATCTCCGAGACGATCTTACGCGTCTTTTCGATCTCAGTGTCGAAGCCTTGCAAAGTCGCCATGTTGTCTCCCTGTCCCTCATGCCGGCGGCTCGCCGGTCTCGTCTCTTGCCACCATAGCGCGTTTCCCGACGCGGGAAAGTATCGCAGCGCACAGCACCGGTCGCCCTCCCCCGATATGGAGGGTCCGAACGCCCACACAAGAGGCGCTATCAGAGAAATGCGACAGCCGCGAAACGGCCGCCGCATCAAGGAGTTGCGAGGATCTTACTGACCGCCGGCGGCAGGATCCTTGAGATAGGCGAGGATGTTGGCGAGGTCATCGTCCTTCTTCACCCCTGCATAGGCCATCTTGGTGCCTTTAACGACGGCCTTTGGCGCCTTCAGATATTCGGAAAGCAGAGCCTCGTCCCAGACCTTGCCCGCACCGAATGCGGTCATTGCGGGCGAATACTTGTAGTCGGCGATCGAAGCGACCGGGCGGCCGACGATACCCTGCAAATGCGGGCCGACCTTGTTCTTGGCCTCGGTCGCGACATGACAGGCCTGGCAGGCCTTGAACGCCTTGGCACCGGCAACCGGATCGCCATCGGCGAGAGCCGGAAACGGAGAGGCCGCAAGCGCGAGCAGCATGATCATTGAAGACGTCTTCATCGAAACTCCTGTATGCATCCAATTGGCGCAAGTGCGCGCCGCCGCCATGGCATCACCTCATCGCACAACAGGCAAGCACTTGCTTTGACGCCCATCAAGCACTCGAACTTTTTTCCGCCGCCCGAGTTCCCTGCCCTGTAGGGGCTAGAGGTCGCAAACAGGGACGGTGGTGCGACGCAAACGCGCGGGCATCCTTGCAATTCTCCGGTATTGAATGTTGACTTGGGAACATCAATAAGAAAACCGGGAGCCTTTCAATGACGTCACTTCTCATTTGTCGCCGCACCCTTGCGGCCGCTGTATCGCTGATCGCCATCAGCGCCATGCCGGTCTCCGCCCAGGAAGCCGAAAGCTGCTCGACCGTCCGCTTCTCGGATGTCGGCTGGACCGACATCACCGCCACCACAGCCACCGCCTCCGTTCTGCTGCAGGCGCTCGGCTATGAGCCGACGACAACGGTCCTCTCCGTGCCGGTCACCTATTCCTCGCTGAAGAACAAGGATATCGACGTCTTCCTCGGCAACTGGATGCCGACGATGGAAGCCGACATTGCGCCCTACCGTGAAGACAAGTCGGTCGAGGTCTTCGGCCCGAACCTCGAAGGCGCGAAATACACGCTCGCCACCAATGCCAAGGGCGCCGAACTCGGCATCAAGGATTTTGCCGACATCGCCAAGCATGCCGACGCGCTGGAAGGCAAGATCTACGGCATCGAGCCGGGCAATGACGGCAACCGCCTGATCCTCGACATGATCGACGCCAACAAGTTCGAACTCGGTGACTTCGAAGTCGTCGAATCCTCCGAACAGGGCATGCTGGCCCAGGTCGCCCGCGCCGAAAAGGATGGCCAGCCGGTCGTCTTCCTCGGCTGGGAACCGCACCCGATGAACGCCAACTTCAAGCTGACCTATCTGTCCGGCGGCGATGACGTCTTCGGGCCGGACTTCGGCGGCGCGACCATCTTCACCAACACCCGCGCCGGCTACACGGCCGAATGCCCGAATGTCGGCAAGTTCGTCACCAACCTCAAGTTCTCGCTCCAGATGGAGAACGAGATCATGGGCAAGATCCTGAATGACGGCCAGGATGCAGAAGCCGCTGCGTCCGATTGGCTGAAGGCCAATCCGGCGGCTGTCGAGCCCTGGCTCGCTGGCGTCACTACCAAGGATGGCGGCGATGGCCTCGCGGCCGTGAAGACGGCACTGGGCCTCTAAGCCCTGTCCATCGATCGTGGAACCGCGCGACCGGAAGGGGGATCCGGCCGCGCGGCCTCCCAGGCATTGAACCTGTGGCCAATCGGGGACGAACATGGATTTTCTGACAGACAACAAACTGCCCATCGGGCCCTGGTCGAAGAGCTTCGTCGACTGGCTGACCGATAACGTCGATTTTGTATTTGATTTTATCGCAACAATTCTCAGCGCGTCGATCAACGCGATGCTCTTCGTGCTTCAGGCACCCTTTCTCAAGGGAACAGCGCTGGAAGCCTTCTATCCGCTGTTCATGATCGCGCTGTTTTCGCTGCTCGCCTGGTTCATGCGCCGCTCGCTCGGTGTCACAGCCTTCACCTTTTTCGGCCTGCTCCTAATCTTCAATCAGGGCTACTGGAAGGAGACCATGGAGACACTGGCACTCGTGCTGGCGGCAACCGGCGTGTGCATGGTCATCGGCGTACCGATCGGCATCGCCTGCGCCAGACGCCCCTGGCTCTATGCAGTGGTCCGCCCCATTCTCGACCTGATGCAGACGATCCCCACCTTTGTCTATCTCATCCCGGCGCTGATCCTGTTCGGCCTCGGC
Organism: Rhizobium sp. R86522; assembly: GCF_042466255.1. Classification (NCBI taxonomy): domain Bacteria; kingdom Pseudomonadati; phylum Pseudomonadota; class Alphaproteobacteria; order Hyphomicrobiales; family Rhizobiaceae; genus Rhizobium; species Rhizobium sp. R86522. The sequence goes on along the minus strand of NZ_JAXHBX010000001.1, from coordinate 861,772 downwards.
ATGGTGCCCGGCCTGATCGCGACCGTGATCTTCGCGATCGCCGCCCCGATCCGCCTGACACGCCTCGGCATCATCTCCACCCCGCCCTCTCTGGTGGAAGCGGCCGTGGCCTTCGGCGCGACCCCGACCCAGGTGCTCCGCAAGGTCGAACTGCCCTTCGCCATGCCGCAGATCATGGCGGGACTGACCCAGACGATCATGCTGTCGCTGTCGATGGTGGTCATCGCCGCGCTCGTCGGCGCAAGCGGCCTCGGCGTGCCGGTCGTTCGGGCTCTCAACACCGTCAACATCGCGCGTGGCTTCGAGGCCGGTCTCTGCATCGTGATCCTCGCCATCATCCTCGACCGGATGTTCCGCATTCCCGGAGAAGAGACATGACCGACGCCGTAATCTTCGACAATGTCGACATCGTCTTTGGCGATAATCCCCAGCGTGCGCTCGAAATGCTCGATCAGGGCAAGAGCCGCGACGAAATCGGCGCTGAGACCGGCCTCGTGCTCGGCGTGGCCGGCGCCTCGCTCACCGTCAAGGAAGGCGAGATCCTCGTGCTCATGGGCCTTTCCGGCTCGGGCAAGTCGACACTGCTGCGCGCCGTCAATGCACTCGCCCCAGTGGTACGCGGAAATGTCAGCGTGCGCACGGAAAACGGCTATGTCGACCCCTATAAGGCATCAGCCCAAGTACTGCGCGATCTGCGCATGCACACCGTCTCCATGGTCTTTCAGCAGTTCGGACTCCTGCCCTGGCGCACAGTGGCAGAGAATGTCGGCTTCGGTCTCGAACTGGCCGGCGTAGCCGAAGCGGAGCGCAAGGAACGCGTCGCGACGCAGCTCGAGCTCGTCAACCTCTCGACCTGGGCCGACCGTAAGGTGAACGAACTCTCCGGCGGCATGCAGCAGCGCGTCGGCCTTGCCCGCGCCTTCGCGACAGGTGCCCCGATCCTTCTCATGGACGAGCCTTTCTCGGCGCTCGACCCATTGATCCGCACCCGTCTCCAGGACGAGCTTCTCGAATTCCAGGCGCGGCTGAAGAAGACCATCCTCTTCGTCAGTCACGACCTCGACGAGGCCTTCCGCATCGGCAACCGCATCGCCATCATGGAAGGCGGCCACATCATCCAGTGTGGCACTCCACAGGAAATCGTCCAGAACCCCACCAACCAGTATGTCGCTGATTTCGTGCAGAACATGAACCCGATCAACATGCTGGTCGCCTTGGACGTGATGCGCTCCGGCGTGACCGGCGAACAGCGCCAGGTTACCGGCACCACGGCGCCGGCAACACCGCTCGTCGACATCCTGGATGCGCTGTCGCGTCAACCTGGCACGATCGGGGTCGTTGACAACGGCGTCGTCATCGGCACGATCGACGCTCAGGATGTGGTGAGCGGGTTGACCAAACATCGCCGCAAGGCGTGACGTGCCCTGCCCCGCATCGATGACAGGCGCATGCGGGAGACGGACATGAACGACAAGCCCCAGGTAATCCGAGATACCGACGACGATGCGCGCCGCCAGGCGCGCATTTTGCTGCGGGGCGCGCGATTCGCGGCGATCGGCGTGATCGATCCGGAGACCGGCTTTCCTTTCGTCAGCCGCGTGCTGCTCGGCATGGACAGCGACGGCGCCGCGGTCATTCTCGTCTCCGGCCTGTCCGCCCACACGACGGCCCTGCTCGCGGATCCGCGTGCCTCTCTTCTGACAGGCGAACCAGGCAAGGGCGACCCGCTTGCCCATCCGCGCCTGACGCTGCAATGCACGGCCGAAACCGTCGAGCGCGACAGCGATACGCACCAGAGGCTGCGCAGCCGCTTCCTCGCCCGCCATGCGAAATCGCAGCTTTACATCGACTTCCCCGACTTTCGATTCTTCCGGCTGAGGCCCGAACGGGCGAGCCTGAATGGCGGATTCGGCCGTGCCTATCATTTGAGCAGCGCGGATTTCTCGATCCCGCAAATCAATGATGATTTGTTTGAGTGTGAGGCGGCCTTACTGCGAGAATTAGGGGGGCGGCATCCGGAGCTCGCAACGCGCATCGCGACAAAAATTCACGGCGCCCCTGAGGGCGACTGGCGCATTGCCGCCATCGATTCGCACGGATTAGACATCGTTTTCAAAGACTTGCTGATCCGCCACGAGTTTGTGACGCCGATCACAAATGCCCAATATCTGCTATTAGAGTTACCTAAATCAGTATACGCAGTACATTAAATTTAGGCATATACAAATTGGATGATGCTGGTAGAGTTTAGCCTCCAATTAAGTGATGGATTTTCAACGACTGCCACTCCCCCCAAGGGCGCTCGACCAAAGAAAGTTGAACTGAGATGAAAACGAAAGCTTTGTCCGAACAATCGACCGTTGCTGCAGGCTTGCTGTCCGCCATGGCAAACCCGAAGCGACTGATGATCCTCTGCAGCCTCGTCGAAGGTGAGGTTCCCGTCGGTGTTCTGGCGACCCAGGTCGGCCTGAGCCAGTCGGCTCTGTCCCAGCACCTCTCCAAGCTTCGCGCACAGAAGCTGGTGAAGACGCGTCGCGACGCACAGACGATCTACTACTCCTCGACCTCGGAATCGGTGATCAAGATCCTTGCAACGCTGGAAAGCATCTATTGCGCCCCGGCAGCGAGCAAGACCGCCGCTTGATGACAGCGCTGCCAGAAGCGCACTGATTGAGGGTGGGAGGCGATCAGGTGAACATCCGCTCGCGCGGATGAAGCCTCTGGCATTCGATATTTCAAAGCCCCGGACGGCATCGCCGTCGGGGCTTTTTGCTTGGCGCCGACGGCACGCGCCTTTTCAGCAACGGGTCGTCGATGCATCGCGCTTCCATCACCCGAATTCAGCGATCCATGACCTTTGTTGATGCGCCCCTGCCGGTGGCTTGACCATGCCATGCGCCCTGATAACGTGACGGCGCAATCAACGGAGTTCGGCCCTTGCAGCCGACATCAGGGAGAATGGCCGCCCGCGACCAAAGGGCCATGGAGAACACGATGTCTAACCGCCTCAATTCCACGCCGAACGACCTGCGCGCCTTCTGGATGCCGTTCACCGCGAACCGCCAGTACAAGAAGGAGCCGCGCCTCTTCGTCGGCGCCAAGGACATGCACTACACCACCCATGACGGACGTCAGGTGCTCGACGGCACCGCGGGCCTCTGGTGTGTGAATGCCGGCCACTGCCGCCCGCTGATTACCGAAGCAATCCGCGAGCAGGCCGGCGAACTCGACTATGCGCCGGCCTTCCAGCTCGGCCATCCCAAGGCTTTCGAACTGGCCAACCGCCTGATCGATCTCGCCCCCGACAACATGGCGCATGTGCTCTACACCAATTCCGGCTCGGAATCTGTGGAGACGGCACTCAAGGTGGCCCTCGCTTACCAGCGCGTGAAAGGACAGGGATCGCGCACCCGTCTGATCGGTCGCGAGCGCGGCTATCACGGCGTCAATTTCGGTGGCATTTCGGTCGGCGGCATAGTCTCCAACCGCAAGATGTTTGGCACGCTCCTGACGGGCGTTGACCACCTGCCGCACACCCACCAGCCGGCCAAGAACGCTTTCACCAAGGGCATTCCGGAGCATGGCGGCGATCTCGCCGACGAGCTGGAGCGCATCGTCACCCTGCATGACGCCTCGACCATCGCCGCCGTCATCGTCGAGCCGGTCTCCGGTTCGACCGGCGTTCTGATCCCGCCGAAGGGCTATCTGCAGCGCCTTCGCGAGATCTGCACCAAGCACGGCATCCTGTTGATCTTCGATGAAGTCATCACCGGCTTCGGCCGCCTCGGCGCGCCGTTTGCTGCCCAGTATTTCGACGTGAAGCCCGATATCATGGTCACCGCCAAGGGCCTGACCAACGGCGTCATCCCGATGGGCGCGGTCTTCGTCACCGCCGAGATCCATGACGCCTTCATGCAGGGACCCGAGCACATGATCGAGTTCTTCCATGGCTATACCTATTCCGGCAACCCGATCGCCTCTGCAGCCGCGCTCGGCACACTCGACACCTACAAGGAAGAGGGTCTGCTGACCCGCGCCTCGGAAATCGCCCCGTATTGGGAAGAGAAGCTGCACTCTCTGAGGGATTGCCCGAACGTCATCGACATCCGCAATCTCGGCCTGATCGGTGCGATCGAGCTGAAGCCGATCGATGGCGAGCCGACGAAGCGCGCCTTCAACGCCTTCCTCAACGCCTATAACGACGGCCTCCTGATCCGCACCACCGGCGACATCATCGCGCTGTCGCCGCCGCTGATCATTACCCACGAGCAGATCGACGAGCTGTTCGACAAGCTGCGCAAGGTGCTGATGAACAACATCTGAGGCCTGCACTCGGAACCAGATGCAAGGAAGCGGCCCGCGTGGCCGCTTTTTTGTAGCTTGCGCGAAGCTGACCATCGATTTCACTCGCGCTTGTCGCTTGTCGCACCATCCCGTATCTTGTCGAGAATCGCACGTTCGATCCTGGCGCAGATGATCGCGAAAGGCTCGGGCGACGACTTCAGCACATCCGCAATCGTCATCACCGACATCACGTCGCAAAGGGCGCAAGCGGATCTGGTCCCTGGAGGAAATCCGTGGTTGACCTCTTCAAGCGTATGTTCGGCAAAGACGTTTCCCTCGCAAACTCACCCGCAAGGGCAGCCCCGGAACCCGAGGCGATCTCCGCAGCGCGCGCCGACGAAGCCCGCCTTGCCGCTCGCCGAGCACAGATCAGCAATGATCTCTTCGAACTTCAGCAAATCGCCATGGCGGAACTTGCCTTGCGCAAGGAACAGGACGCAGCCGCCGCCAACGCCGGCTTCGAAGCCGAAGACGGCGTTGGCGGCCGTATTCTGACCGTCTGAAGACGGGCCTTACCGTCAGGCCATAGGCTGCCCCGACAAAGCTGTGGCGTGATCGCACACCACGGCATCGGGTCTTTTGCTGCTCGTCGTTTTTGTCTAAAGCGATCACGGGGAGCAACAAAAGAACCCGAATGGCGCTGAAACCGACATAGATCGGTCGCGCCGACCCAAGGAGCAGGACATGAAATTTCAACTCTTCGCAGGCGCAGCCTTGGCCGCGCTGATCGCTAGCGCCCCCGCTGCCCGTGCCGAAATCGTGCTCGGCCTGATGGCGCCGCTGACCGGCCCGCTGGCAGCCGTCGGCGCGCAGATCAAGAATGGCGCCGAAACCGCCGTTGAGGAAATCAACAAGAAGGGCGGTATCAACGGCGAACAGGTGACCCTGAAAATCGCCGACGACGCAGGTGAGCCGAAGCAGGGCGTCTCCGCCGCAAACCAGCTCGTCGGTGAAGGCGTGCGTTTCGTCGTCGGCCCGGTCACCTCGGGTGTCGCCGTCCCCGCGTCCAGCGTTCTCGCCGAAAACGGTGTGCTCATGGTCACCCCGACCGCGACCGCCCCTGACCTGACCGCCCGCGGCCTGACCACGGTGCTTCGCACCTGCGGCCGTGACGACCAGCAGGCGGACGTCGCCGCCAAGCTCGTTCTCGGCGCCTACAAGGACAAGAAGATTGCCATCCTCGATGACAAGGGCCAGTACGGCAAAGGTCTCGCCGATGCCTTCCAGGCAGCCCTGAACGCCGGCGGCGTCACCGAAGTCTTCAAGGATTCGCTGACAGCAGGCGAAAAGGATTTCGGCGCGCTCATTACCCGCCTGAAGGCCGAAGGCGTCGAGGTCATCTACTTCGGCGGCTACCACCCGGAAGCCGGCCTGATGGTCCGCCAGATGAAGGATGCCGGTCTTTCTGCCCAGCTGATCGCCGGTGATGGCCTGTCGAACAACGAATTCGTCACCATCGGCGGCGACGCTGCCGAAGGCACGATCTTCACCAATGCGGCCGACGCGCTGAAGAACGATGACAGCAAGGCCGCCGTCGACGCGCTTGCCGCCAAGAACATCCCCGCAGAAGCCTTCACGCTGAACACCTATGCCGCCGTCGAAGTCATCGCCGCCGGCATCGCCAAGGCCGGAAGCACCGACGACGCGGAAGCTGTGGCCGCAGCACTGAAGGACGGCTCGGAAATCCCGACCGCCATCGGCAAGCTGACCTACGGCGAGACCGGCGACCTGACCTCTCAAAGCTTCGCGGTCTACAAGTGGGAAGCTGGCAAGACGGTCGCTGCCGAGTAAGCTGACACGCTATCTGACCTTGAAAAGGCGGCCCACGAGGGTCGCCTTTTTTAATTGAAGAGCCGGATTAGACGATCAGCCGGCATCCTGCGGCGGGCGCGAAGAAACCCTCTAATGACGAGGGCGGCTGGTAAGCTCCGGACCAGTAAACTTCGAAGCCTGTTTGAAGCGAGCGCCTTAGGTTGGTACAGTGCGTACCCCTCACTCGGCGTAGATCATTTTCCGCGTCATGCCACCATCAAGCGTCAGCACCGATCCGGTCACGAAGCCGGCGTCGGCGAAATAGAGCACGGCTTTCGCGACATCCTCCGGTCGACCGACGCGGCCGGCGGGATGTTGGGCATGGTCTTCGGGCCGCAAGTCGTGGTCTCCCGAGATCCAGCCGGGCGCAATGCCGTTGACCCTGATCTTCGGGCCGAGACTGACTGCAAGGGCGTGGGTCAACCCGAAGAGACCACCTTTCGAGGCAGCATAGGCTTCCGTATTCCTCTCCGACATGAAGGCACGCGTCGACAGCATGTTGATGATGGAGGCCCCCTCACCCATCAAGGGCACGACAGCACGTGTCATCAGAAAGGCCGCCGTCAGGTGGCTGTCCGTGACCTTGCGCCAATCGTCGAGCGAGAGGCTGGCTATCGGTCCCCGTTCCGGACTGGCAATCCCGGAATTGTTGACCAGCAGATCGAGGCTTGTCCAACCGAGTTCGGCGAAAGCGGCCGAAACTGCCGCCTCATCGGAGACATCACAGAGAACCGACCGGATGCCGGCCGGCCCCGCCTTCAGATCGAAGGAGGCCACCTCATAACCGGCGGTCTGGAGAGCGGTGCAAACTTCTGCGCCGATAAGGCCGGCGCCGCCTGTGACGATTGCATGTTTCATGAAGCCTCAACGGCGACTGACGGGGAAAGTTTCGCTTAGAGTTCAGCCAGCGTTAAAGTAGCCGGTCGCGATACTCTGGTGCCGGCAGCCAGCAGCTTTCGCGCTTGCCGAAGAGCCTGTAGCGGTTTCTCGCGAGCAGAAGGTAGAGCGGGTCGCGGATGAACCGGGGGACGAACCGAAAGACCGACAGGACCTTCCAGGGCCAGCCGAGGCCGGCATAAATCGACAACACGGCATCGCTGTCGCGCAGCATGTGCTCGCCGTCGACCACGATGATGCTGTCCGGATTGCCAGGATCGATGCCGAAGCGGCGGTAGAGCGCCGAGCCCACCTCGCCCTGCATCGAGGCCAAACGAAACCGCTTCTTGCCATCTTGCGAAAGCACGAATTGCGCATTCGCCGAACACAGGATGCATTCGGCATCGAAGAGGATGATTGGGCCGGTGCGGGTATGGTGTCCATGGGAGGCAATCTAGGCGCGTCTCAGGGCAACGACAATGCGGCAAGCCGTCATTCTCGGCAACGCAGATCGTGACAGACGCTGCGACAGCGTTAGGATGGCGTCTGGCAACAGGCGGGAAGAGGTCGGGAGGATCGACATGAAGAAGGGCTACAAGGACTTGCTGGCGGAGGCGGAGGCACTGGTGGAGGCGGTGGATGCGTCGGAGGCAGCGCGTCTGCATTCGGCGAGCAACGTCGTCTTCGTCGATCTGCGCGACCCGCGCGAGCGCGAACGGGAAGGCACGATCCCGGAGGCCTTCTCCTGCCCGCGCGGCATGCTGGAATTCTGGATCGACCCGGAGAGCCCCTACCACAAACCCGTCTTTGCCGAGGGCAAACTCTTCCTTTTCTTCTGCGCCAGCGGCTGGCGCTCGGCGCTGGCGACGAGGACGGCACTTGAGATGGGACTGGAAAACGTCTGCCATCTCGAAGGCGGCTTTTCCGCCTGGCGCGATCGGGGCCTGCCGGTCGAGACGGTCATGGCGAAGACGAAGGGCTGACGGGCGACCAGCGACCGGCCGTACGTTGAATACCGAGGGCAATTGCTCTATCTTGAAGCGTGAAAGCCGCACGATCGCAACCCTCGCGCATGACGGCGACGAGGCTGGGTCGATGCTCCGCAACGACCCGCGTTCGCCTTGTCCGTGACAGGAGGTCATGGCAGGTGTTGTGAGGGTCCAGTCTCGTGAGGAGACGATCATGGTCGAACGCATCAGCCGCATCTCCAGCAGCGAAGCCTCCAGCCAGACGGAATCCGGCCAAACCCTGAGCCTCGGTTCCGACGCGCAAAACGCCTGGGTTGCGGCCCGCCAGTCGAAGATCAATCACGACCTCGAAGAACGGCATCAGCAAGATGCAGAAGAGAAGATCGGTCAAGATTCACCGGTGGAAGACGGCGGCGATGTTGAGGAGAAGCGCTTCTCCGGCGAGAGCGAGCGCATCGGCACCCAGAATTTCGATGAAAACACCCCGTTCGGCGAGCGTGTCGCGATCGTCTGAGCAGGAGCATCTCTTCAAAGGAAGCCCCAGCGAAGAGAAGCCCTGCAGAGCTCGGGAGGGACGCTCGACACATCCGCGTCGCACTTTGCCGCCAATCCCTTTAGGGTGCGGCCAAACAGACGAGGACCCTTCATGCCCCTTACAATTCGCATCGCCAACCAGGAACTTGCCGTCGAGGTCTCGACGCTCGGCGCAGAAATGCAGTCGCTGAAGACAGCGGATGGCCGAGATTTCCTATGGGACGGCGATGCCACCTGGTGGACGGGGCGGTCCCCGATCCTCTTCCCGATCGTCGGCAAGGCGCCGGACGACCGGCTGGCGATCAACGGCAAGACCTATCGCATGGCGCAGCACGGCATCGCCCGCCGGCGGGAATTTGCAATCGTCGAGCAGACGGCGACAGCCTGTCGCCATGAACTCGTCTCGAGTGAAGAAACGCGCAAGATCTATCCCTTCGATTTTCGCCTGACGCTGGAGCACCGCCTCGACGGACGCAGCCTATCGGTGACGGCGACGGTCGAGAACACCGGCGACGGGCTATTGCCCTTCGGCCTCGGTTTTCATCCGGCCTTTCTCTGGCCTTTGCCGGGAGCCGAGGACAAGCCGCATCATGTTCAGCTCGACAATGGCGCCGAACCTGCGGTCGTGCAGCTCGAAGCCGGCCTGATCGGCAAGCGCCTGCCCTCTCCCTTCACGGCCGGGAGGCTCGATCTGAACCATGCGCTCTTTGCCAATGATGCACTGGTCTTCCCCGAAGATGCGGGCACCGGGTTGACCTATGCCGCAGAAAATGGGCCCTCGATGCATTTCACCTTCGAGAACCTGCCCAATATCGCCCTTTGGCAGAAGCCCGGCGCCCCCTTCCTCTGCGTCGAACCCTGGCACGGCATGGCCGCCCATGCGGGTGGGACCGCAGAACTGGTCGAGCGGCCCTATACGGTGGCGCTGCCGGCAGGGGATGTCATGCGCTTCGGTTTTTCGGTGGAGATCAGGGGGTAAGGAAAAAGGTCCCATGCGACCCGGATCAAAAGCGCGCCTTTTCATCCCTCGCGGCGGTCCTCTCCGGGAAATTCCCTTGACTGCGCTTCGAGACCAGCGCCCGAGACACCTCTTGCTCGCTGCCATCCTTCGGCTACTCTCCACGGGTTACCAACCGTGGAGAGGGCAACCCCAATGTGCAATCATTGCGTGATCGAGAATGTGAAGCAGAACATGCTGTCGCGGCGCTCGCTGTTCAAGGGCATGGCCTTTGCGGGCGCGGCCGTCGCCGCCGGCGGAGTTTCCAGGCCGGTTCTGGCGCAGCAGAGCCCGAGCAAGGTGGTGGACCTGACCCACGCCTATGACGAGACCTTCCCGACCTTCGACGGCAACCCGGGCATCGAATATGAATGGGCGGTCGAATTTGAGGGTAACGGCTACCAGCTTCACAAGCTGACGATCTTCGAGCACACGGGCACCCATATCGACGCCCCCTTCCATTTCAGCGCCGACGGCAAGAGCGTCGACCAGATCGAACCACAACAACTTGTGGCCCCACTCGCGATCATCGACATCACAGACCGCGCCAAAGAAGACGCCAATGCGACTGTCGAGGCGGCAGACGTCGAGGCCTGGATCAGCGCCAATGGCGAGATCCCTCAGGGCGCGATCGTGGCACTTCGCTCCGGCTGGGCGAAGAAGGTGAGTGAACCCGCCTTCCGCAATGACGGTGAAGGCAAGTTCGCTTTCCCCGGTTTCGGCAAGTCGGCGACCGACCTGTTGGCGACCCTCGACGTGGCCGCAATCGGCGTGGATACGCTCTCGCTCGATCCGGGCAATTCGGCCGACTTCGCCGTGCATAACAGCTGGCTGCCGGGCGGGCGCTACGGCATTGAATGCCTGAACAATCTGGAGGAGCTTCCGGTCACCGGAGCGACGATCATGGTCGGCGCGCCGAAGCACAAGCGCGGCACCGGTGGGCCGGCCCGCGTCCTCGCGCTGATTTGAGGACGACAACATGGCTGTCCTCCCTCTCCTCAGCGACGAGCAGGCGAGCGCGGAAGCGCTCGCCGTCTTCAACGATATCAGAACAAAACGCGGCACCGATTACGTCAACAACTTCTGGCGGGCGCTCGCCCATGATCCGGACGAACTCAAATCCGTCTGGGACCGGCTGCAGACAGTGATGGCACCCGGCGCCCTCGACCCGCTGGTCAAGGAACTGATCTACATAGCGGTGTCGGCGACCAATGGCTGCGCCTATTGCGTTCATAGCCACACCGCCTCCGCCAAGTCCAAGGGCATGACGCCCGAGATGCATGCCGAACTCCTGCAGGTAGTTGCCATGGCAAGCCGCACCAATGCTCTGGCAGTGGCGCTCGGCGTGCCGGTGGATGAGCGGTTTGAGGCTCATCCCGCCAGCAAGGGTGATTGAGGATCAGCGTCGCAGATCGAGATCGCGGCCCTTTCCCTCTACCCGTCCCAGTCGCTACAGTGCCGGGAACAACAGAATCGGAGACGCTGCATGACCGACCTCGAACGCCGCATCGATCAGGGGACCGGCCGCCAGCCGGCGGATCTCGTGTTGAAGGGTGGGCGCTTCTTCGATCTGGTCACCGGCGAACTGGTTGCCTCCGACATCGCGATATCAGGCGAGACAATTGTCGGAACCGTCGAGGTTTATGAAGGCCGCGAGGTCATAGACATCACCGGCAAGATCGTCGTGCCCGGTTTCATCGATACCCATCTGCATATCGAAAGCTCGCTGGTCACACCGCATGAATTCGACCGTTGCGTACTGCCCTATGGCGTGACGACCGTGATCTGCGACCCGCACGAAATCGCCAATGTGCTGGGCACCGAGGGCATCCAGTTCTTCCTGGATTCCGCAGAGCAGACGATCATGGACATCCGCGTCCAGCTTTCGTCCTGCGTACCGGCGACACATCTGGAAACGTCGGGTGCCGACCTGCCGATCGAAAGGCTCCTGCCCTTCCGCGATCATCCGAAGGTGATCGGGCTTGCGGAATTCATGAATTTTCCGGGCGTGATCCACAAGGATCCGATCTGCATGGCGAAGCTCGAAGCCTTCCAGGACGGCCATATCGACGGTCATTCGCCGCTCTTGTCGGGCCGCGACCTGAACGGCTATCTCTCTGCCCGCATCCGCACCGACCACGAATGCACGAGTGCTGCGGAAGCCATGGAGAAGATCCGCAAGGGCATGCATATCCTTGTGCGCGAGGGCTCGGTCTCGAAAGACCTGCACGCGCTGATGCCGATCCTCACCGAGCGGCTGTCGCCCTTCCTGGCGCTCTGCACCGACGACCGCAACCCGCTCGATATCGCCGAGCAGGGCCATCTCGACTATCTCATCCGCGAGGCAATCAGACACGGCGTGGATCCCATCGCCGTCTACCGCGCCGCCTCGATTTCGGCCGCCCGCGCTTTCGGACTTCGCGATAGAGGCCTCGTGGCACCGGGCTGGCGGGCCGATCTCGTGGTCATCGACAGCCTCGAAAACTGCAAGGCCGATATGGTTTTTGCCGGCGGCCGGCGGGTGACCGACGATCTCTTTGCCACCCGCAAGCCGGTCGCCCCAGTCGGGCTCGACAGCGTCAAGGCACGGGAAGTGAAGGCTGCGGACTTCGGCGTGCCGGTCGCAGAGGGCGAAACACCCGTGATCGGCGTCATACCCGGCAAGATCATCACCGAACACCGCCGCTACCGCCTGCCGACCTCGGGCAACCAGACATCCGTCGATCTCGAAAATGACGTGATCAAGGTCGCCGTCATCGAGCGTCACGGCAAGAACGGCAACCACGCCAATGGATTCGTTCAGGGGTTCGGCCTGAAGAAGGGCGCCATCGCCTCGACCGTCGGCCATGACAGCCACAATATCTGCGTCGTCGGCGTCTCAGAGGAAGATATGGCGCTGGCCGCCAATCGTCTGGGCGAAATCAAGGGCGGCTTCGTGGTGGTCGAGGACGGCAAGGTCACCGGCGAGATCCCGCTGCCCGTCGCCGGCCTGATGAGCCTCGAGCCCTATGAGAGCGTGCGCGACACACTGCATCACTTGAGACAAGCCGCCTATGCCCTTGGAACGCAACTCGAAGAACCCTTCCTCCAGGTCGCCTTCCTGCCACTGCCGGTGATCCCGCATCTGAAGATTTCCGACAAGGGCATGGTCGATGTCGACAAGTTCTGCCTGATCGGGTGAGGATTGGCAGCGGACCATAGAAGTCTTATGTCTGAGGCGAGGATGAAGCCATGACCCGTCTCGAACGTCTTTTAGAAATGGTCCGCGAACTGTCGCCTGAGGAGTTCGACACCTTTGCGGCCTCGGTGGAAGAACTGCGCGCCGAGCGCTGGGATCGAGAGATCGAACACGATTCGGCAGCAGGACGACTGGACAAACTCATCGAGGGCGCGTTGGCATCTCACGCGGGTGCGCGAACGCGGCCGCTGTGAATCACCACACGACACCGGAGTTCTGGGCATGTGACAACGCACTTCCAGAAGCGGTTCGCAAACTCGCCGACCATAACTTCGATCGCCTGAAGGCCGATCCCCAGCATCCATCTCTGCACTTCAAGCAGATCGGCAAAGTCTGGTCGGCATTGGACATCGGGCGCTTGCCGTCCGGTCGAGCGAGGACTGGATCTGGTTCTGGATCGGCTCTCATGCGGATTACGATAAACTGATCACTCGATGATCGCTGTGTGCTGGAGGCATGTGGTCCCGCCGCATGACCCAGGAACACAGGGTCGTCTACGCCGTTGTCGGCATGGGAGAAGACCAGACGCTGGTCATCCTGCAATGCCGCTACCATTACTGACGAGGGCCCATGGTATCCGAGACTGAAGGCAATCGAATCAAGCCGTTCCGCCAGCGCCTCGTTCGCCTCTACTACGGCCGCGATACCGCCGCGATCCGCTTCCAGTTCACGCTGATGGTGATCGACATCGCGATCATCGGCTTCTTCCTCGCCGGACCCTATCTGCGTGATCGTCCGAGTTACCTGATCCTCGACTACATGATTGCCGCCTGGATCGCGGTGGAGCTGATTGCCCAATGGTCGGCGTCCTGGTCGACGCGCCGCTTCCTGATGCGGCCGATGACCTGGATCGATCTTTTCGTGCTGGGCACGCTGCTCTTCCCGCAATGGCTGTTCAACTTCGCCTTCCTGCGCGTGGCGCGCATCTGGGCCGTCGCCCAGCGACCGGTCTTCAAACTGATGCTGAACCGGCTTGGGCTGAAGGAGCAGACGGATGTCGTCACCGCCTTCATCAATCTCTTCGTCTTCCTCTTTCTGGTAACCGGCTTCGTCTACACCTTCTTTTTCTATCGCGAAGATCCCGGCACCGGCTTCATTGATGCGATGTATTTCACCGTGGCGACCGTGACGACGACGGGTTTCGGCGACATCACGCTGCCCGGCACCTTCGGCAAGTTGACGTCGATCGTCACCATGATCATCGGTATCTCGCTCTTTGTGCGGCTCGCCCAGGCGATCGTCCGCCCCAACAAGGTGACCTTCCCCTGCCCGCAATGCGGGCTTCAGCGACACGACGTGGACGCCGTGCACTGCAAGGCCTGCGGCCATGTGCTCAACATTCCCGATGACGGCGCCGTCTGATCGTCAAAGCGACTTGCGGAAATAGACGACCCGCTGGGTCTCTTCGAAGCCCAGTGCCGCATGCATGGCATGGGAGACGGTATTGTGGATCTCGGCATCGGAAGCGAGTTCGCTCAGGCCTTCATCCTTCGCCCAATCTGTAACGGCCGCGACGAGGCTCGCCGCCACGCCTTGCCGACGGAAAGACGGGTCCACCACAATGCCCTCCAGGAAGGCCACCGGCGAAGTCTCGCAGCCATTGACATAGTCCGACCGCACACTCGCCTCGGCAAGCCCGATTGCGTTGCCGGTGGCACTCACACAAAGGAAGGCTACAAGCTTCTCCGGCTGTGCCAGCGCATCGACGATTTCCGTCCGGTGTCCCTCAAGCGACAGGTGCGGCCAGAGCTGATGGCGAAGGGATGCCCAGGCGTCGAGATCCTCTTCTGTCGCTCGCCGAACCCGAAACCCGGTCATGACAATCGCGCGCAAATGCCATCCAGCGGCCCGAGGCGGATCTCTCCGTCGACTACCGAGCCGGTCAGACCGGGCATGGGAAACACCTCGCGCACGCCATGCCCCTTCGGCAAGCCGATCTCCTGCGGCCCCCGGCGGAGATTGAAGACGAAGAGCAGCCGGTCGTCGCCCTTAGAGCGAATGAAGGCCAGCACATCCTCATTGGTCGCCAGAAACTCCATGTCCCCATCGATCAGCGCCGGATGGCTTTTGCGGAAGGCAAGCGTCGCCCGGTAGTGGGGGAGCACCGAGCCGCCGTTCCTCTCCTGCACATCGACCGAAAGCGCCTGATGCTCCGCCGGCACCGGAAGCCATGGCTTGCCCGTGGAAAAGCCGGCCTGCGACTTGCCTTCTTCCCAGACCATCGGCGTGCGGCACCCGTCACGCCCCTTGAAGGCGGGCCAGAAGCGGATGCCATAGGGATCGCGCAGATCCTCGAAGGCAAGCTCTGCCTCGGGCAGGCCAAGCTCCTCGCCCTGATAGAGGCAGATGGAGCCGCGGAGAGCCGAAAGCACTGATATGGCGAGCCG
Source organism: Rhizobium sp. R86522 (assembly GCF_042466255.1). NCBI lineage: Bacteria > Pseudomonadati > Pseudomonadota > Alphaproteobacteria > Hyphomicrobiales > Rhizobiaceae > Rhizobium > Rhizobium sp. R86522. The sequence continues at coordinate 846,616 of NZ_JAXHBX010000001.1, read as the reverse complement.
CGCCACAGCCTCCCGTTCCTGCGGCTGCTGGACGAAACGGCTCACATGCCGCGTAACGTCGTGGTTGGAAAAGGCCCAGCAGACCCAGCCGTCCTTCACCTGTTTCTGGAAACTCTCGACGCAGTGGCGGATATGGCTCGGCGTGAAGTCTGGCCCCAGTAGGTCGAAGGTGTAGCACATGTGCAGCTTGTCGCCGCCGGAGGTGTAGGCGGCGACAGTCTTCAGGGAACGGGCGCCATCGCCAACTTCGCCCACCGTCGTGCGGTCCGGATACTGGTCGAGCAATGCCCGGAAGCGCTTGAGGAACTCGATATTCTCAGGCTGCGTCTTGTCATAGAGATGGCTCTGCATGCCATAAGGATTGACGTCGGGCGCATCGAGCCCGGCATCCTCGCTGTCGGGCACATGCGGAGGGTTGTCGCGCAGTTCCTTGTCGTGGAAGTAATAATTGACCGTGTCGAGCCGGAAGCCGTCGACCCCACGATCGAGCCAGAACCTTACCGCGTCGAGCACGGCATCCTGGACCGCCTTGTTGTGGAAGTTGAGATCAGGCTGCGAGGCGAGGAAGTTGTGCATGTAATATTGCTTGCGCACCCCGTCCCACTCCCAGGCGGGGCCACCGAAGACCGAGAGCCAGTTATTCGGCGCGGTACCATCGGGTTTGGCGGCCGCCCAGACATACCAGTCGGCCTTCGGATTATCCCGGCTCGCGCGGCTTTCCTTGAACCAGGGGTGCTGATCGGACGTGTGCGAGATCACCTGGTCGATGATCACCTTGAGGCCAAGCCGCTTCGCCTCCTTCATCATAGCGTCGAAATCGCCAAGCGTGCCGAACATCGGGTCGACGTCGCAATAGTCGGAGACATCGTAGCCCATATCGGCCTGGGGCGACGTGAAGAAAGGCGACAGCCAGATGGCATCGACGCCGAGCGAGGCGATGTAGGGCAGTCGCTCGATGATGCCCTTGATGTCACCGATCCCGTCGCCATCCGTATCCTGGAAGGAGCGCGGGTAGACCTGGTAGATGACGGCGCCCCGCCACCAGTCGGCCGCATTGGATCGAGGGGATTGAGCGGGTGACTTCGTCATGGGCGGATCCTTTGAGCGGGAATCGTCAGGTCGCGCCTAGGGAATCGGGTTCGGAGACCGATGTCAAACACCCCTTTTTCGACTGACATCAGACTGTAATATTGGACCCGCATAAGGCGGTCAGAGCTTCAGAGGGTGAATCGCCGCTCAGGCGGCCGTTCGGATGAGGGCGGACACGCCATGCCGAGACTGACCATCGTGACCGATGCCTGGCACCCTCAGGTCAATGGCGTTGTCCGCTCGATCGAGACCACCAATCGCGAACTGCAGAAGATGGGCGTCGAGGTCTCGATGATCACGCCGGCACCCTTCCGCAGCGCCCCAATGCCAACCTATCCTGAGATCCGCCTGTCGCTCGTCACACCGCGCCGCATCGGCCGGATGCTGGAAGAGCAGCAGCCCGACTACATTCACATCGCCACAGAGGGCCCGCTCGGCCTGATGGCCCGGCGCTGGTGCCTCAAGCACAAGCGTGCCTTCTCGACGACCTATCACACACGCTTTCCCGAATATGTGGCGGCTCGTCTGCCGGTGCCGCTTTCCTGGCTCTATGCCTATGTCCGCTGGTTTCACAATCGCGGCGGCGCCTGCATGGTGGCGACCGAAAGCCTCAGACGGGAACTGGCAGCACAGGGTCTCAACAATCTTTGCCTCTGGAGCCGTGGCATCGATACGAGCCTGTTTTACCCCCGCGAAAAATCGGAAAAGCCCTTCGGCCTGCCCCGTCCGATCTTCATGACGGTCGGTCGCGTCGCGGTGGAAAAAAACCTGCCGGCCTTTCTCGATCTCGACCTGCCGGGATCCAAGGTGGTGGTAGGTGACGGCCCTGCCCGTGCCGACCTTCAGGCGCGCTATCCCGACGTGCATTTCACCGGCATGAAACACGGCGAGGATCTCGCCCGGGCCTATGCAGAGGCCGATGTCTTCGTCTTCCCCTCGAAGACCGACACCTTTGGCAACACCATCCTCGAAGCGCTGGCCTCCGGCGTCCCCGTCGCCGGTTATCCCGTGACCGGCCCCGTCGACATCATACCGTCCGGCTCCAATGCCGGCGCCATGGATCGCGACCTGCAAATCGCCTGTATCGCGGCCCTTCAGGCCTCGCCCCAGGCCGCACGACGGCTGGCCGAGACCTATTCCTGGGAAGCGGCCACTCAGCAGTTTTTCGACAATGTCGTGGAAGCGAAAGAGCGGCGCCGCAGGCGTGGTCTCAGGCAGCGCTTCGGGATCCGCCCGCAAGACGCGGACAGCTATCAGGCACCCGCAACCGAGTGAGACTGCCGATCAGCGGCGCCGCTTACGGCCCTCGAACGGGTTCTCGCCCGCCTTGAAGTGGATGCGGATCGGCACGCCCGGCATATCGAAATCGGCGCGCAGACCATTGGTCAGATAGCGCACATAGCTTTCCGGCAGCGCATCGGGACGCGTGCAGGAAATCATGAAGGCCGGCGGACGAGCCTTGACCTGCGTCATGTATTTTAGCTTCAGGCGGCGGCCGGAAACGGCCGGTGGCGGATGCTGGGTCGTGACACTATCCAGCCAGCGATTGAGCTTGGCCGTCGAGATGCGCTTGTTCCACACCTTGTCGGTGTCGACGATGTTCTGCATCAGCTTGTCGAGGCCGTAGCCGGTCTGGCCGGACATCGGCACGGCGCGGATGCCGCGGGCCTGCGGCAGAAGCCGCTCGGTCTTTTCACGCAAGTCGGCCAGGACCGCCTGCGTATCTTCGACGAGATCCCACTTGTTGAAGGCAAGCACGGCGGCACGACCTTCGCGGAGCACGAAATCGACGATCTGGATGTCCTGCTTTTCGAAGGGAATGGTCGCATCGAAGACGATCACGACGGTCTCGGCGAAACGGACGGCGCGCAGCGTGTCGGCGACCGAGAGCTTCTCGAGCTTTTCCTGCACGCGCGCCTTCTTGCGCATGCCGGCGGTGTCGAACATCTTGATCGTGCGGCCGCGCCAGTCCCACTCGACCGAGATCGAATCGCGGGTGATACCGGCCTCAGGCCCGGTCAGCAGACGGTCTTCGCCGAGGAATCGGTTGATCAGCGTCGACTTGCCGGCATTCGGGCGGCCGACGATCGCCACGCGCAACGGCTTGGTGTCGTCGTATTCCGGCTCGAACTCCTCGTCTTCTTCGCCCTCACCTTCGGTCAGAACCACATCGGTTTCCGCCTCGTCGTCGGGCTCGGGGAAAGCGCGCTCTTCTCCAATCGCTTCGACGATGGCGTCGCGCAGGTCGATCATGCCCTGGCCATGTTCGGCCGAGATCGGCACGGGTTCGCCGAGGCCGAGCGTATAGGCGTCATAGAAGCCTGAATCGGATCCGCGTGCTTCCGACTTGTTGGCAACGAGCACCACCGGCTTGCCACGACGGCGCAGCATTTCGGCGAGCGTCTGGTCGACGGGCGTCAGGCCGAACTTGGCGTCGACCACGAAGAGTGACAGATCCGCCTCGTCGATTGCCATTTCCGTCTGGGCGCGCATGCGGCCTTCGAGCGTGTCGGCGCCGGCCTCTTCGAGACCGGCAGTATCGATGATGGTGAAGCGCAGATCCACGAGCTTGGCATCGCCCGGACGGCGGTCGCGGGTCACACCCGGGGTGTCGTCGACCAGCGCAAGCTTCTTACCGACGAGGCGGTTGAAGAGCGTGGACTTGCCGACATTCGGGCGCCCGACGATGGCGACTGTGAAACTCATGGGAACGCTAGCTTTCCGGCCTTAAGAGGCCTTGTCGTTGTTACGGCGCCTTGCCGGAGGCCTTGATGTTGTCGAGCAGCATCTGGGCGCGGTTGGCGACATTGCGCGGGGTTTCCGCATCTTCACTGATCTGTTCGAACCATTCGCGGGCACGGACCATGTCACCGGTCTTGTAGGCGGAGAGGCCCAGCGCTTCCCGGGCAGCGTGGCGCATGGCATTGGTCGGCGTTGCCATCGCCTCGACGACCGCCGAGACATCCTCGTAAGAGCCCGTATCCACTAGCAACCATGCGGCGCGAACCTTCGCCGTGTTGCGCACGGCCTCCGGGATCGAGGCATCGTCGCCAATCGTCTTGAAGGAGGCAATGGCGCCGGCCGGGTCGCCCTTTTCGGCAAGAACAGAGGCGCCACGGAAACGGGCGAGCACGCCATAGGCGCCGTAGCCCTCCTGCTCCAGCGCCTGGAGTGCCGCTTCCGCCTCGTCGCGCTTGCCCTGGTCAGCCAGATTGAGCGCCGCCAGGAACTTGTCGCCGGCATCCGAGGCCTGGGTACTGTCCCAATGCGTCCAGAGGCGATGACCGGCCGTGCCAAGCACGATGACGACGGCGACACCGATGATCCAGCGGCTGTAGCGCTTCCAGGCATTGCGCACCTGGTCGGAGCGAAGCTCCTCGTTCACTTCGCGGATAAAGCTGTCGTTCTGGTCAACCATTCATACTCCCGGACGTCGCCGGCCTTTCGATGCAGTCTATCATGCGTGAGCGGCCTTCTAGCCGATTTTTGCCCGCTTGTAAGGGGAAAACCGCCAACAGCCTTAAGCCGTCACATGGTGAGCGGCGCAACACCGATCAACAGTTTGTGCAGCCACATGGTGATGACGGCCCAAGCGACGATGCCACCGACCACGGCAATCGCATCGAAGCGCGCCGAGACGAAGGGCTTGAGCACCAGTTCACCCGCCCGCACACGGCGCTTGTAGCTGATGCGCAGGACCACGCCCCAGGCCAGAAGCGCGACGAACAACAGCACGGATGCGAGATCGCCATTGGCGAGCAGGTGAGCGGCCGCCCAGATCTTGATGGACAGCACGATCGGGTGCTTGGTCTTGGTGGCGATATGTCCGGCCGGCAGAAAACCGGCCACCAGACAGATCATCGCAAACAGCATCAGCGTAGTCGTCAGGTGGTTCATGCCCATCGGCGGGAACCACAAATTGACGACAGGGGCCGTGGCATAGCCCCAGATCAAGACGACGAGTGACACGAGGCTCATCACCGAATTGATCACCCGCCAGCCCGTCTCGCCGAAGCGGTCGATCATCGACAGCCGGAAACCGGGCGCGACGACGCGGATCAGATGGGTAGCCAGAAACAGGATGATGCCGAGAATGAGAAGCGTCATGGGTCAGAACCTTTCAGGTCGAGTTGCCCAAAGCCTTACTGGTCCGGCGATCGAATTTCCAGAGCGTTCAAAGCTTCGCCGCATTTGAATGGGAGGCAACGCACCCTGTTGATTGCCGGATAGTTGTTGATGTTTCGTAGCCTGATTGCCATTTCCCTCGCCGCAATGGCGACCACTGCGCTCGCCGAAGCGCCCGCCCCTGCGGAAAAAGGCGCGGATGAACAGAGGCCGAAACAACTGCTGCTCGTCTCCTTCGACGGTGCGCATGACAACAGGCTCTGGGCGCGCAGCCGCGATATCGCAAAGCGTGCCAATGCGAAATTCACCTATTTCCTCTCTTGCACCACCCTGATCCCGCGCGCCCGTGCCAGCGACTACAAAGCGCCAGGCATCAAGGCGGGGCGCTCGAATATCGGCTTTGCCATGAGCGCGGAGGAAGTCGGCAACCGGCTCGACCACATCTGGAAAGCGCGCGGCGAAGGCCATGAGATCGCCAGCCATACCTGCGGCCATTTCGACGGCAAGGACTGGAGCAAGGCGGAATGGCTGACGGAGTTCGACGCCTTCGACCGGGTTCTGGCGAATGCATGGAAGGATAACGGCTTTGCCGATCGCGAACCGGCTGGCTGGGCAGACTTCGTTGACAATGACATCACAGGTTTCCGCGCACCCTATCTCTCGGCACCCGAGAGCCTGTTTCAGGCCTTGCGCGAACACGGCTTCCGTTATGATGCAAGCATCGTCACCCACGACCCGACACTGCCGGTCGAAAAAGGCGGACTGGCCCGTTTCGGCCTGCCGTTGATTCCGGAGGGTCCGAGGGAGCGACGCATCATCGCCATGGACTACAATCTCTTCATCCGCCATTCCGCCGGGATCGACCACCCGTCAAAGGCAGACGAATTCGCCGAGCGCAGCTACCAGGCCTTCCGTGGCGCCTTCGACCGGCAGTATGACGGCGAGCGCATTCCCCTGCAGATCGGCCTGCATTTCGTCGAGATGAACGGTGGCGCCTACTGGATCGCGATGGAACGACTGGTAACGGAGGTCTGTCCCCTGCCCGATGTCGCCTGCGTTACCTATGCCGAAGCGCTCGACATGCTGGAGGGCCGGACCAATCCGGCGGCGGCACCCGGCGCCATGTGATACCCCCCGTGATCGTCATGTGATCGGCATGTGATCGCGTGACGCATTTACTTCGCGGCTGGCAGACCCGATATGCCGGGGCAAACATCTCGGGGAAATCCATGAAGATCCTGTTCCTCCTTGCCTGCGCCTGCGTGATAGCCGCCACCATCGGCGCTGTAGCCATTGGTCTTTCGCTGTTCACCCAACCGGAAGCCTATTCCGCCGTGCCTGCGGGCTTCACCTCGCCGGTTTCCGTGTCGCCGAACTTCGGCTAACGACCTCCTTCATCGCAAACACAAAGGCCGCACCGGTTTCCCGGCACGGCCTTTGCAACTTGGTCGCGTTGGCTCGGTCTCAGTAGGGCCGATCTGCGGCAATCTCGCCCTCTTCTGCCTCGCGCTCAAGGTAGCGCTGGTCGATCGCCGGCAGCGGAGCACCATCGATGGCGGCCTCGAAGGCGGCGAGACGCTTGTGGATCGAGAGCAGTTCGATGATCGTCGACCAATAGCTGACCAGATACTGGAAGCTGTCCGTGACCTGACCAAAGGCGGTGGCGATCTGCTGCCAGACACCCATGGTGATCTTGCCGGCGACGATGGTCGGGATCAGGATGAAGGTCAGGAAGATCGCGTCGAGCTGGCCATAGGTGAAGCGTGCGACGTTGAAATAGGTGTAGTGCCAATACATGCGGAAGTAGTTGCGCCGCACGTTCGTGAAGAGCTCGCGCACGGTGACAGGTTGCGCACGCTCGGCATTGTCTTCGCCATAGACCAGCTCCTTGCGGAAGGCGGCTTCAACGCGCTGGTTGCGGAACTGCAGGCCCGGCAGCTTGATGCCGGCCACCATCAGCAGCACCGTGCCGAACAGCGACCAGAAGATCGCCAGCCAGAACAGCGCATGCGGCACGGCCCCGATAATCGGCAGTTCTGTGACATTCTCCGACATGCGGAAGAGAATCGGCAGAAAGACGACCAGCGTCATGACCGAGTTGATCAGCGCAACACCGAGGCCTTCCAGGATATTGGCAAAACGCATCGTGTCTTCCTGCACACGCTGCGAGGCGCCTTCGATGTGACGCAACTGGTCCCACTTCGACAGGTAATAGTCGTTCATCGCATTGCGCCAGCGGAAGACGTAATGGTTGGTGAAGAAGGCGGTAAAGACGGAAAGCGTGACGCCGACCATGCCGATTTCGAGGAATCGCAGCTGCAACTCGTAGAGCTGGCCGGCAGTGACCGTACCGTCGCCGTTGAGCGCCTTCTGGAAGAGATCGAAGAAGGGGCCCCGCCAGTTGTTGACCGCCACCGAGATCTGCACGCTGAAATAGGCAATGAAGATGATGAAGGCCGATCCCCAGATCGACCATTTCGTCCAGGGATGATCCTTGGCGAGGACCTGCCAGACACCACCGAACATCACCACGAAAATAGTGAAGTACAGGTAGAACCAGAGGTTGTCGGGCGTAAAGAAGAAGGCGAGCCCGACGGGCGGCTGCTGCCCTTCTGCCAGCGGCGGCAAGCCGATCGCGGCGCCGATCTGCGGGCCGACGGTATACCAGACGATGATGCAGACGAGCGTCCAGACAGCGGCTGAGGTGAAGAACAGCTTGGGCTGCGGAAAGAAGGAGTGAAACACGCGGAAAACCTTCGTGTGGGAGAAGTCCTGTAGAGCCTGGCGGAACCTAGGGCAGAAGGTTCCGCCCAGCAATGGCATCGCCAAATTGTGGCAGAATTACCCCCGCCAAAATTAAGGGTCTGTAAGGTTGGGCGGAAGTCATTTGGTCTCAAGCTTTTCTTGCCTCCTGCCCAAAAATCGCTAGGGAAGTCGCAAAGCTTTTTCAGGAGTGCCCAATGAGCGATCTCAGCCTGCAGCAGGCCATCGACAACATCTACACCTCGATCAACAACGACAACGAAGAGATCGATCTTCACATTGCGGCGCTCAAGGCTGCGATGGCGAAAGAAGGCGTCAAGGAAGCGGTGTTCGAGCCGTCCAAGCTCGCCCAGTCGAACCGTCAGGGCCGCAAGATCATGCAGTCCTATTTCAAGAAGAAAGGCGTTGCGGTCGGCTTTTCGAAGTCGGAATAAGCCTGCAGGCCACAAGATCGAACGCTCGCCCTAGTCGGCGAGCGTCAAAACCAGTGGACCATTCTTGGTCACCACGATCGTGTGCTCGAACTGCACGGTCGGCGCGCGTGGCTCGCTGTAGAGCGTCCAGTTGTCCTTGTCGCCGTCCTCGGCCCATTGTCCGCCGAGCGAGAGAAACGGCTCGACGGTAAAAACCAGCCCCTCCTCCATGATCCGCGTCTCATCCGGATCCGGCCAGGTCGAAAGCTCGGTCGGCTCCTCATGCAGGGAGCGGCCGACGCCGTGGCTCGCAAGATTGGTAATCAGCGTATAGCGGTTTTTCTTGGCAAAGGCGCCGATCGAATTGCCGATATCGGCGAGCGGCCGGCCGGTCTTTACCTGGTTCAAGCCCACCCAGAGCGCCCGCTTTCCGTCGCGCAGCAACCGTTCCTGCTTGGCCGTGCCTGGCGGCACGATGAAGGACGAGCCGGTATCCCCGAAATAGCCGAGCTTTTCGCCCGACACATCGATGTTGACGAGATCGCCGGCCTTGATCACCCGGTCGCCCGGAATGCCATGGGCGATCTCTTCATTGACCGAGATGCAGGTCGCACCGGGAAACTGGTAGCAAAGCTCAGGCGCAGACTGGGCGCCATTGTCCTCGAGCACCTTGCGCCCGATCAGATCGAGTTCGCGCGTCGTGATACCCGGCTCAAGCGCTGCAGCCATCGTCTTGACTGCCGTTGCACAGATCCATCCGATGTCTTTGAGACGCGACAGGTCCTCTTCGGTTTCAACGATCATGGCGTTCCTTCAACGGCTCTTCGACGGGGATAAGCGCTGCCTTAGGCGGCAGACGCTGTCTCCGTCAACGCTTTCCGAACCAGCGGTGCGACTTTTGTTCCGAAGAGTTCGATCCCGCGCATCAGTTCCTTATGCGGCATCGGCCCGATCGCCATCTGCATCAGGAACCGGTCATTCTTGAAGATGCCGTGCATGGCGACGATCTTTTCGGCAACGGCTTCCGGATCGCCGACGAAGAGCGCACCGCGCGGACCGCGCGAGGCATCGAACTGCGCCCGGTTGGTCGGTCCCCAGCCACGCTCGCGGCCGATCCGGTCCATCACCACCGCCTGCGGCGCGTAGAAAATGTCGGCCGCAGATTCGGTCGTGTCGTGGATGAAACCATGCACGTTGATGCTGGTCTTCAACTGCTTCGGATCGACACCGGCCTTGGCGGCACTCTGACGATAGAGATCGAAGAACGGCGCAAAGCGATGCGGCTCGCCGCCGATGATGGCGAGGCCGAGCGGCAGGCCGAGATAACCGGCGCGCGCTGCCGACTGGGGCGTGCCGCCGATCGCGATCCACAGCGGAAGCAGATCCTGCAGCGGACGGGGATAGACGCCCCGCGCTTGAAGCGGCTTGCGGGTCTGGCCTTCCCAGTTGACCACTTCGTTCTCGCGGATCTCCATGAGCAACTGAAGCTTTTCGGCAAACAGCAGGTCGTAGTCTTCGAGGTCATAGCCGAAGAGCGGAAAGCTCTCGATGAAGGACCCGCGACCGACCATCATCTCGGTGCGACCGTTGGAGAGCAGATCGACCGTCGCATATTGCTGGAAGACACGCACCGGATCGTCCGAGGAGAGAACCGAGACGGCGCTGGTCAGCCGGATGTTTTTGGTCTGCACGGCCGCAGCGGCAAGAATGGTCGCCGGCGAAGACGCCATATAGTCAGGGCGGTGATGTTCGCCCAAGCCAAAGACATCGAGACCGACCTCGTCCGCCAGCCGGATTTCCGCCAGGAGTTCGTCGACACGGCGCTTGGCATCTGCCCCCTTGTTGGCGGCATTCGGGTCGACATCGGCAAAGGTGTAAAGTCCGAGTTCCACGGGAAAACTCCTGATTGCGTGTGTTGGCTCAGACATAGAGATTTGCGGCTGCACACAAAAGGGCCCGCCATCGAACAGTGTGTCTCCCCGCAATTGCTCTGCAGCGATGAACGGCGTCGGCTGCGTCAAAAGGTCGTTGCGCCGGAACTTCCTTTAGGACTAACCTTTCCCTTCGCGGGCGCAACATCACGCCCGTGATCCATCGGCATCCGTCGAGAAGGAAGCATTCACATGAAAAGAACTGTTGTCATTACCGGCTCCACCAGTGGAATCGGCCTTGGAATCGCCCGTGCCTTTGCCGCTGAGGGGGCCAATGTCGTCATCAACGGCTTCGGCGACGCCGCCGAAATCGAGCAGGCCCGCAAGTCTCTGGAAGCGCATGGCGGCAATGCGCTCTACCATGGCGGCGATATGACCAAGCCGGCCGAGATCGCCGACCTGATCGCCACCGCCGAGAAGACTTTTGGCGGCGTCGATGTGCTCGTCAACAATGCCGGCATTCAGCATGTCTCCCCGGTCGAGGAATTCCCGATCGAAAAATGGGACCAGATCATCGCGATCAACCTGACCAGTTCCTTCCACACGGTGCGCGCGGTCGTCCCCGGCATGAAGGCGAAGAAAAAAGGCCGCATCATCAACATCGCCTCGGCCCACGGCCTCGTCGCCTCGCCCTACAAGTCCGCTTATGTGGCAGCAAAGCACGGCATTCTTGGGCTGACGAAGTCGGTCGCGCTCGAAGTCGCCGAGTTCGGCATCACCATCAATGCGATCTGCCCGGGTTACGTGCTGACACCGCTTGTGGAAAAGCAGATCCCCGACACGGCCAAGGCTCGCGGCATCTCCGAAGAACAGGTGAAGACCGAGGTCATGCTGCGCCTGCAGGCAACCAAGGAATTCGTTTCGATCGACGAGGTCGCTCAGACCGCGATCTTCCTGGCCAGCGACGCTGCCCGCCAGATCACCGGCACCTCGATCTCCATCGACGGTGGCTGGACCGCACAATAGACTTGAAAGATAACGCTGCGCCGCCCACCATTGGCAACATGGTCGGCGCAGCGCCGACGTCCACAGAATGGACGTCTCGAGGGGGACAAAAGACATACATGGCAGACCGCATTCGTTTCATCCTGAACGGCGAAGACATCGCTCTTGCAAGCCTCGACCCGACCGAGACACTGCTCGATTTCCTGCGCCTGAAGCGCAGGCTGACGGGCTCCAAGGAGGGCTGCGCCGAGGGCGACTGTGGCGCCTGCACGGTGCTGGTCGGCCGGCTGGTCGGCGGCAAGTTGAGTTATGAGACGGTCAATGCCTGCATCCGCTTCGTCGGCTCGCTGAACGCAACCCATGTGGTGACGGTCGAACACTTGGCGGCAAAGGACGGCACGCTGCACCCGGTTCAGCAGGCCATGGTCGACTGTCATGGCTCGCAATGCGGCTTCTGCACGCCGGGCTTCGTCATGTCGCTCTACGGGCTTTGGCTGACCTCGGAGAACCCCAGCCGTGCCGAGATCGAACGTGCACTGCAGGGCAATCTCTGTCGCTGCACGGGTTATGAGCCGATCGTCAAGGCGGCCGAACAGGTCGGCCAGATCCGCCCGTCCGCCCTCTTCGACCCGCTGGAACGCGAGCGCGCCAACATCATCGCGAGGCTGGAAGAACTTGCGACCCGCGAGACGATCGCGATCACAGGCCCCGATGGCCGGCGCCTCGTCGTGCCCGGCAGCGTCGAAGGTCTGGCCGAAACGCTCGCCGCCCATCCCAAGGCAACCGTGGTTGCCGGTGCGACCGATGTCGGTCTCTGGGTGACCAAGCAGATGCGGGTGCTCGACCCGGTCGTTTTCATCAACCACCTGCAAGACCTGCAGAAGATCACCGTCACGCCTGAAGGCATCAAGATGGGCGCCGGCGTCAGCTACTCCAGCGCTCTGGACGTCTTGAGAAAAGAGATCCCCGCAATCGGTCGCCTGATTGAACGCATCGGCGGCCAGCAGGTGCGCAACATGGGCACGATCGGCGGCAATGTCGCCAATGGCTCGCCGATCGGCGATAGTCCGCCAGCCCTCATCGCGCTTTCCGCCACCGTCACGCTACGCTCGGCCTCCGGCACCCGCACCATGCCTCTCGAGGACTATTTCATCGACTACGGCAAGCAGGACCGCCAGTCGGGCGAATTCGTCGAAAGCCTGTTTGTCCCGCGCCCGAAGCCAGACGGTCATGTCGCCGTCTACAAGATCTCCAAGCGCCGCGACGAGGACATCTCGGCCCTCTGCGGCGCCTTCCATGTCGAAACGGATACGGCCGGCACCGTGACCCATATCCGCATCGCCTTCGGCGGCATGGCGGCAACGCCGAAGCGCGCCCGCGCCGTCGAGGCAGCCCTTTACGGCAAGCCCTTTACGCAAGCGACCGTGGAAGCCGCACGCGATGCCTTCGATGTCGACTACAAGCCGCTCACCGACTGGCGCGCAACAGCCGAATATCGCCAGCTGACGGCGAAGAACCTGCTCACCCGCTTCTTCCTGGAAGTCTCGGGCACCCCGCAGGAACTGCAGCGCTTCGCGACGGAGGAGGCGTGATCATGGATAAGGCGACCTACGAGACGACGAAATACATCAAGGGGCCGATGCACCAGTCGCTGAGGCATGATTCAGCGCACAAACATGTCGCCGGAAGTGCCGAATATATCGACGATATTCCCGAACCATCAGGCCTCCTGCACGGCGCACTCGGCATGGCGGATCGCGCCCATGCGGAGATCCTGTCGATCGATCTTTCGGCGGTGAAATCCCATCCCGGCGTCGTCTGCGTGCTGACGGCCGACGACATCACCGGCGTCAACGATGTCTCCTCTGGAGGCCGCCACGACGAGCCGCTGATTGCAACCGACAAAATCGAATTCCACGGCCAAACCATCTTCGCTGTCATCGCCGAGACCCGCGACGCAGCCCGCAAGGCAGCCCGCCTCGCCAAGGTGGAATATCGCGACCTACCGTTCTGGACCGATATCGACGGTGCGCTGGACAATGGCAGCCCGCTCGTTACCCCGGGCATGACACTGAAGCGCGGCACGCCGGAGACCGAACTCGACAAGGCGACCCACCGCATCCAGAGCTCGATGCGTATCGGTGGTCAGGAGCATTTCTACCTCGAAAGCCATATTGCGCTCGCCATCCCGGGCGAGGACGACGACGTGACCGTGTGGTCGTCCACCCAGCACCCCTCGGAAATCCAGCACATCGTCGGCCATGTGCTCGACATCCCCTCCAATGCGATCACCGTCAACACGCGGCGCATGGGCGGCGGCTTCGGCGGCAAGGAGACGCAGGGTAACCAGTTCGCGGCACTCGCCGCACTCGCCGCCAAGAAGCTGAAGCGGGCCGTCAAATTCCGCCCCGACCGCGACGAGGACATGGGCGTCACCGGCAAGCGCCACGACTTCAAGATGGATTTCGACGTCGCCTTCGACGATGATGGAAAGATCCACGCGATCGAGGCCAATTTCGCCGCCCGCTGCGGCTACTCCTCGGACCTCTCCGGGCCGGTCACCGACCGCGCCCTCTTCCATGCCGATTCCAGCTATTTCTATCCGCATGTGAAGCTGACCTCGCAGCCCTTGAAGACCCATACCGTCTCCAACACCGCCTATCGCGGCTTCGGCGGACCGCAGGGCATGCTGGGGGCCGAACGGGTGATCGAGGAGATCGCCTATGCGCTGGGCAAGGACCCGCTCGAGGTCCGCAAGGCCAATTTCTATGGCGAGAAGGGATCCGGCCGAGACGTGACCCCCTACCACCAGCAGGTGGAAGACAACATTATCATGAAGGTCGTCGAGGAGCTCGAAACCTCCTGCGACTACCAGGCGCGCCGCCAGGCGATCATCGACTTCAACAAGACGAGCCCGGTCATCAAGAAGGGCATTGCCCTCACCCCGGTGAAGTTCGGCATCTCCTTCACCATGACCGCCTTCAACCAGGCGGGCGCGCTCGTCCATATCTACCAGGACGGCTCGATCCATCTGAACCATGGCGGCACCGAAATGGGCCAGGGCCTCTACACCAAGGTCGCCCAGGTCGTTGCCGACTGTTTCCAGGTCGATGTCGACACGGTGAAGATCACCGCAACGACGACCGCCAAGGTACCCAACACCTCGGCCACCGCCGCATCGTCCGGTTCCGACCTGAACGGCATGGCAGCCTTGGACGCCGCCCGCCAGATCAAGGAACGCCTGGTCGCATTCGCCGCTGAGAAATACGGCGTGCCAGCCTCCGAGGTCGAGTTCCTTCCCAACCGCGTGCGCGTTGGCGACCAGATTTTCACCTTCGGCGATTTCGTCAAGCAGGCCTATTTCGGTCGCGTCCAGCTGTCTGCGGCCGGCTTCTACAAGACACCTAAAATCCACTGGGACCGCGCCGCCGGCCGTGGCACGCCCTTCTACTACTACGCCTATGGTGCCGCCTGCACGGAAGTCTCGATCGACACGCTGACCGGCGAATATCTGATGGAGCGTACCGACATCCTCCACGATGTCGGCAAGTCGCTGAACCCGGTCATCGACATCGGCCAGATCGAAGGTGGCTTCGTGCAGGGCATGGGTTGGCTGACGACGGAAGAGTTGTGGTGGGACGGCAAGGGACGCTTGAGGACCCATGCCCCCTCGACCTACAAGATCCCGCTCGCCTCGGATCGGCCGAAGATCTTCAACACGCGGCTGGTGCCTTGGTCTGAGAACGCCGAGCCCACCATCGGACGCTCCAAGGCCGTCGGCGAGCCACCGTTCATGCTGGCGATCTCGGTCCTGGAGGCGCTGTCGATGGCGGTGGCCTCGGTTGCGGATTACCGTGTTTGCCCGAGACTGGATGCGCCGGCCACCCCGGAGCGAGTGCTGATGGCGGTGGAGAGGTTGAAGCGAGCCTGAAAGCTCAGCGCAGGGCGGATCGCATCAGGTACAGCATGGCTGCCAGGATCAGGATCGGCAGCACGAGCAGCTTGACCAGATAGGCCGTTGCAATGCCGATCGAGGCGGCAAACAGATCCGTCGAGATCGCGACGCCATCGCGGATGATCTGCGCATTCGCCGCCGCCGTGGCCGCCATGTCGGAAGCGGCCTGCAGGGTGCCCGTGAATGCCGTGCCGAGACGGTCAAACATGCCGTCCTCTGCCGGCTGGATCCGATCGGTGGGTGTAAGGGCGCCAGCCATTCCTGCGGCCTCGTCATCAAGGCCCGCCGCTGCATGCTGACCGCGCATCTGATCGAAAACCTCGGTCGCATGGGTCCAGGCCCGATCCGTGATCGCATCGCCGGCATAGAAGGCGATTGTATAGGATGCCGGCAACAGAACGGCGCCGAGGACACCCAGCACCATGACCGACCGCGTCAGGCGCTCCAGCATCGGCGGTACCCGCCGGGCGGTCAGCGTCATGCCAGCACAAAACAGCGCGCAGGCCGCAAGGCCGATGGAGGCAACCTTCGCAACGGGCACCAGCACCAACGACAGGATGCCGGAGACGATGGCAAGCCCGAACAGCAGGTCGACCATCCGCTCGATTGTGTTGATCACGGGCTGCAGCAACTGGCCGGGGCTCGCGGTAACGGAGGCGACGCCCACCCCGCCGGTAACATCGGCATCGCGGGCCACGCTCATCACCGAGTTCGCAACCCGCAAGGTCGTGTAGAGCGCGCCGCTACCGAGCGTGACGTCGCGGCTGAACCGAGCGGCGACATCCGCCAGCGGATTGACGAGGAATAGCGCCCCGGCGAAAGCCGCCACAAGCAGCCATACGATCAAGCCTTTGGTTCTGGTCATTCCCGCTCCTGAGCTTGCAATGCCGGACCATAACACGGCAGACATGTTACAGGCGCGGTGAAACCTTGGTGGATTAAACCCGAAGCCCCGCTGTCCAGTTCCCACTGCCTGGTGCTAGGATCAGCCCATGATGACTGTCGCCACCCTCCCCGCCTTCCTCGTTTCCCATCCTGACGCCATTCTCGTCGAAGTCGTCGAGGCCAAAGGCTCGACGCCGCGCGAGGCCGGCACGTTGATGCTGGTGGCCGAAACAGCACTCTGGGGCACGATCGGAGGCGGCTATCTGGAGTTCATGGCCATCGACTGCGCCCGCAGGGTAATGGCGGGTGAAACGGCGCAAACCGAACTGGATGTGCCGCTCGGCCCTGAAATCGGCCAGTGCTGTGGCGGACGGGTACGCCTGTCCCTCCGCAGGATCGATCCGGCCGTCCGGGAGGCACTGTTGCTACGCCTCGCCGGAGAGCGGGCGCATTTCCCCGAGGTCATGGTCTTCGGCGCTGGCCATGTCGGCCTCGCGCTGGCCCAGGCACTCGCCCCTCTTCCATTGAACGTCATACTGATTGACTCACGACCGCAGATCGACGGAGAGGTACCCTACGGCATCGCCTTCCGCCGCGTCGCGATGCCCGAGGCCGAGGTGGCAAAGCTGAAATCGGGCGGTGCCGCCGTCATCCTCACCCACGACCATGCATTGGATTTCCTGATCGCAAAGGAAGCGCTCGGTCTTACCGACCTCGCATATGTCGGCATGATCGGCTCAAAGACCAAGCGCGCCACCTTTGCCTCCTTCCTGGAGCGAGAGGGAACTGGCCGGGCGGCAATCGGCCGGCTTGTCCTGCCAATTGGTGGCAGCACGGTGAAAGACAAGCGTCCGGCGGTGATTGCAGCGATGGTGGCGGCCGAATTGCTTGCTGTGTTGCTCCCCTGAAGCGATATCCGAACAAGCGGAATCACATCTGCAGAATTGCGTGCCAACCTGCTCTATCCATTGACTTTCCATTCACAGGGCCCCGGACCGCATGCGATCGAGCAGCAGCCTATGTGACTCTTCCAGCCGACGCTGCATGTCACCCTTGGCCTCCAACCCCACGTCACGTCTGAGGTCATCCGGCAACGCGTCTACGGAGAACCGCCGACGCCGTTTCCGCCGCGAGAGGGTTTCCCGCAGCCATTGTTTGATACCCTCTGATCCGGGCATGAACCGTCCTATCGCGGACACCATCTCTGCCTCCACGCGCATCAATTCGTTTCTATCTGATGCGCAGATAGTGCCGCCGATTGCCCGCCGGATCCAATTCAATTACGCTGGTGATGGATAAAGAGAGTTGATCCATGAAGCTGTCGCGCCAACTGCCGCTAAACGCCCTTCGTGTCTTTGAGGCCGTGGCGCGCCTGTCGAGCTTCACAAAAGCCGGCGACGAGCTCGGCATGACCCAGACGGCGGTCAGCTACCAGATCAAGCTCCTGGAGGAGCATTTGGGAGAAAGGCTTTTTCTACGTTTGCCACGCCGGATAGAAATGACCGCCACCGGCGAACGTCTCCTGCCAAAGGTGTCCGAGGCCTTCACCTTGCTCCAGGAAGCGATGTCAGGCGCAGCACGCGGCGACGACGAGATCCTTGAAATCCACTCCTCGCCCACATTCGCGTCACAATGGCTGGCCCGCACCCTCGGCGGCTTTCAGTTGCAGCATCCCAACATTGCCGTGCGCCTCTTGCGCGGATCAACCCTCACGGACTTCAACCGTCAGGCGGCCGATGTCGCCATAAGAGTTGGACGGGGCCCTTGGCCTGGCCTCACCTGTCGCGAATTGATCAGGCTTGCCTACACGCCCATACTCAGTCCGAAGCTTGCAGACACAATAGGCGGGGTCAACGAGCCTGCAGACCTTCTAAAACTGCCATGGATCAGTCATGATGATCTGCGTTGGCGCTACTGGTTTCAGCTTGCAGGCCTTGAGGCACCGCCAAAATCCGCGCGCAGGCTCGATGCCCTCGGAGTGCTTGATCTCGAAGCAGGTGCCGCCCTTGCCGGCCACGGTGTGGCAATGCTGAGCCCGTTCTATGTGCAGGATGATCTGTTGTCGGGCCGTCTGATTCGCCCTTTCGACATCAGCTGGACCGACGACAACACTTATTGGCTCGTCTACCCACAGACACGCGGCAACCAGCCCAAAATCAAGGCCTTCGAGACATGGCTCACGGCCGCGCTCGAAGCCGAAAAAGCGCCCTGATTTCACAGACTTCTCGGCAAGAAAAGAATCTCTGCATAAATCGCCCTTCAAGGCCCTCCCCGTGTTCGCGAGGGCTTCCCTTGCAGCGCAATATTTTCCACACTGTCCGGCCGGGAGGACGAAAGGGGAATTCTCTGATGTATGAATACGCGATCGCCTGGGAATGGCTGAACTTTGCTGTCCGCTGGCTGCATGTGATCACGGCCATCGCCTGGATCGGCTCGTCCTTCTATTTCATTGCGCTCGATCTCGGCCTGGTGAAGCGCCCGGGCCTGCCCGTCGGCGCCTATGGCGAGGAATGGCAGGTGCATGGCGGCGGCTTCTACCATATCCAGAAATATCTGGTCGCGCCCGCCTCGATGCCGGAGCACCTGACCTGGTTCAAATGGGAAAGCTACGCCACCTGGCTATCGGGCTTCGCGCTGCTCGCCGTGGTCTATTACGGCGGCGCCGATCTGTTCCTGATCGACCGCACGGTGCTCGACATCGAGCCCTGGCAGGCGATTGGCCTGTCGCTGGCGTCGCTCGCCGTCGGCTGGATCCTGTATGACCTCCTTTGCAAGTCGCCGCTCGGCCGCAACACCTGGGGCCTGATGGCCATCCTTTATGTCGTGCTGATCGCCATGGCCTGGGGCTATACGCAAGTGTTCACCGGTCGCGCCGCCTTCCTGCATCTGGGCGCGTTTACCGCCACGATCATGTCGGCCAATGTCTTCTTCATCATCATCCCGAACCAGAAGATCGTCGTCGCCGACCTGATCGCCGGCCGCACACCAGATCCGAAATACGGCGTGATCGCCAAGCAGCGCTCGCTGCACAACAATTACCTGACGCTGCCCGTCATCTTCTTCATGCTGTCGAACCACTATCCGCTGGCCTTTGCCACCGAGTTCAACTGGATCATCGCAGCACTGGTGTTCCTGATGGGCGTCACCATCCGCCACTGGTTCAACACCACGCATGCCCGCAAGGGCAAGCCGACCTGGACCTGGTTGGTCACGGTGCTGATCTTCATCGTCATCATGTGGCTCTCGACGGTGCCAAAGGTGCTGACGGGCGAGGAGGAACAGGCGCGCCTTTCCACGCGTGAACAGACCTTTGTTGCAAACGGCCATTTCGAAGCGGTACGTGATGTCGTACAGGGCCGCTGTTCGATGTGTCACGCAGCCGAGCCCGTCTGGGAAGGCATTGCGCGGGCACCGAAGAATGTGAAGCTCGAGACGGACGGCGAGATCGCCGCCCATGCCCGTGAAATCTATCTCCAGGCCGGCCGCAGCCATGCCATGCCGCCCGGAAACATCACCGATCTCTCGCCCGATGAGCGCAAGCTGCTCGTCGCCTGGTACGAGACGACGGTTGAAGGCAAATGATGACAACTGAGACCCTGATCCGCGGCCGCATCCTCTCTTTCAGCCGTGCACCTGAGCATGCCGGCGACAGCGAGAGCTATCTCTACGAGGAAGACGGCGCGCTACTGGTCCGAAATGGCAAGATTGCTAGCGCCGGCGCCTATGCCGATGTGAAGCCCAAGGCCGGCGCTGATGCGACCGAAATCGACCACCGCCCGCACCTGATCCTGCCCGGCCTGATCGATTGCCATGTGCATTTCCCGCAGATGCAGGTGATCGCCTCCTATGCCGCCAATCTGCTGGAATGGCTTGATACCTATACCTTCCCCGAGGAATGCCGCTTCGTGGAAAGCGCCCATGCCGAGCGGATTGCCATCCAGTTTTTCGACGAATTCCTGCGCCAGGGCACGACCACGGCGGTGGCCTATTGCTCGGTGCACAAGGCGTCCGCCGATGCCTTCTTTGCGGAAAGCCTGCGTCGCGGCACGCTGATGATCGGCGGCAAGGTGATGATGGACCGCAACGCCCCGCAGGGTCTGCTCGACACACCGCAGCTCGGTTATGACGAGACCCGCGCCGTGATCGAACAATGGCATGCCAAGGGACGCAACCATGTCGCCATCACCCCTCGCTTTGCCATCACCTCGACGCCTGAACAGATGGCGATGACGCAGAAGCTCGCGGAAGAATTCCCCGACCTGCATATCCAGACGCATCTGTCCGAGAACCACGACGAGATCCGCTACACCTGCGAGCTCTATCCGGACGCCAAGGACTATACGGACATTTATGCCCGCTACGGCCTGCTGCGGAAAAAGGCCCTCTTCGGCCATGCGATCCACCTGTCGGAGCGCGAAGCGGATGCCATGGCGGAAAGCGGTGCTGTCGCCGTCCACTGCCCGACATCAAACCTCTTTCTCGGCTCCGGCCTTTTCCCGCTGAAGGCGATCAAACGGCGTGAGAAGCCTGTGACCGTCGCGGTCGCCACCGATATCGGCGGCGGCTCCAGCTATTCCATGCTGAAGACCATGGACGAGGCCTACAAGATCCAGCAGTTGCTCGGCGAACGCATGAACCCGCTGGAAAGCTTCTACCATATGACGCTCGGCAATGCCGTGGCGCTCGATCTGGCAGACAGAATCGGCACGCTGGACGAAGGCACAGACGCAGATATCGTCGTGCTCAATGCCGCGGCGACCCCGGCCATGCGACTGCGGATGGAAACCGTGACATCACTTTCGGAAGAACTCTTCCTGCTGCAAACGCTGGGCGATGATCGTTCCGTTGTCGAGACCTATGTGGCAGGCAAGGCCTCGAAGCCCCAATCCGGCCTTTGAAGTAGCCCCGAGGGAGGGTGCGGATCCATGCTGTTGACCAACCTCGCGCTCGGCACGCTGATCATTTCGCTGACGGTGGTCATCCACACCTTCGGCCTGATGGGTGTTACGCATGTCATGGCCTGGGTCACCGACCGCATTCGCCTGCATGGCCACAGAAGCCGCATGCTGGCCATGAACACGGTGGTGATCGGCGTGTTTGCCGTTTTGACGGCGGAGGTCTGGCTCTGGGCCGCCGCCTATAGCCTGCTCGGCGTCGTCGACGATTTCGAGACCGCCCTCTACTTCTCGACCACGACCTTTTCCACCGTCGGCTTCGGCGACGTGGTCCCGCATCCGGAATGGCGCATGCTGGCAGCTCTCGAAGGTGTCAACGGCTTCCTGCTGATCGGCTGGTCGACCGCCTATCTTATCGCAGCCGGCATGCGCGTCGGTCCCTTCAAATCCGGCGAGCACTTCTAATGGCCCACTGTCGTCAATCCCGAAAGGCATGAAATCATGGCCCCCATTCTCGAAATATCCGACCTGAAGGAACTCGCGCGCAAACGCGTGCCCAAGCTCTTCTTCGACTATGCCGACAGCGGCTCCTATACCGAGAGCACCTATCGCGCCAACGAGAGCGACTTTGCCAGGATCAAGCTGCGCCAGCGCGTGCTGGTCGACATGAGCGGCCGGACGCTCGAAACGACCATGGTCGGCGAGAAGGTGAAAATGCCGGTGGCGCTTGCCCCGACCGGCCTCACCGGCATGCAGCATGCCGATGGCGAGATGCTGGCAGCGAAGGCGGCAGAAGAATTCGGCGTGCCCTTCACGCTCTCGACCATGAGCATCTGCTCGATCGAGGACGTCGCCTCCGTCACCACCCGCCCCTTCTGGTTCCAGCTCTATGTCATGCGTGACCGGGACTTCGTGATGAACCTGATCGAGCGGGCCAAGGCGGCCAAATGCTCGGCCCTGGTTCTCACCGCCGACCTGCAGCTGCTCGGCCAGCGTCACAAGGATATCAGGAACAGCCTTTCCGCCCCGCCGCGACTGACGCCGAAACACCTCTTCCAGATGGCCATGCGCCCGCGCTGGTGCTGGAACATGCTGCAAACCCAACGCCGCACCTTCCGCAACATCCAGGGCCATGCCAAGAATGTCTCCGATCTTGCATCGCTCGGCGCCTGGACCAACGAGCAGTTCGATCCCAAGCTGTCCTGGAAGGATGTCGAATGGATCAAGAAACAGTGGGGTGGCAAGCTGATCATCAAGGGCATTCTCGACGTCGAGGACGCCAAGATGGCAGCAAAGACAGGCGCTGACGCGATCGTCGTCTCCAACCATGGCGGGCGCCAGCTTGACGGGGCGCATTCCTCGATATCAATGCTGCCGAAGATCGTCGACGCCGTCGGCCACAAGATCGAAGTGCATATGGATGGCGGCATCCGCTCCGGCCAGGACGTCTTGAAGGCGGTAGCGCTTGGAGCACGGGGTACCTATATCGGCCGCCCCTTCCTCTATGGCCTTGGCGCCATGGGCAAGGACGGTGTGACCAAGGCGCTGGAGATCATTGCCAAGGAGATGGATGTGACCATGGCGCTCTGCGGCAAACGACAGCTTGCCGATGTCGACAGGTCGATCATCGCAGAAAGCCCGTTCTGAGCGGCCTCAGACGATCCAGCCGCTGGAGAGCGCACTGACCCAATCCATCATGCCATGGCGGCGCGCAAGCTCTGCCATGGCGAGATTGTCGTAGCGCACCAGCCGAAAGCTCGGCTGCCAGCCACGCGGCGCATTCTCCAGGATTGCATAGCTGGCAAAGGGCGTACCCGCCTGAGCCTTGTGATAGACAGGCACATCGTAGTCGAAGCCGGGGCAGCCGACACTGCCGGGATTGACGATCAGCCTGCGGTCGCTGAGTTGCACGGCACGCGGAATGTGGCTGTGCCCACAGAGCATAAGCGTCGCATCGATACCGTCCGCCAAGGCTTCGATCTCGGCCAGCGGCTTCAGGTGGAAGATGCCGTCGGCCGACAGCGTCTCGGTCCAATAGGTGTTGTCGTTCCCAGGCGTGGCGTGACAGAGAAAGACATCATCGCCGAGGCGCGCCGTTTCCGGCAGGCTCCTGATCCAGTCGAGATGCGCCGGCGACAATTGCGGATAGCTCGGCCTCTCCCAGTCCCCCATCGCCTCGAAGGGCCGATCGATGAGCGCTCGATCATGATTGCCGCGCACAGTCAGTGCGTTGAGAGGCATCAGCAGATCGGCGGTGAGCCCTGCCTCGAGCGGCCCCGAGAAACAATCGCCCAGGTTGACGACCGTATCGATCCCTTGAGCCTTTATATCCGCCAGCACCGCTTCGAGCGCCAGATGATTGCCGTGAATGTCGGCGATCGCCGCAAACCGCATACTCAGCTTCCGCGATAGGTGGAATAGCCATACGGCGAGAGCAGAAGTGGCACGTGATAATGCGCCGTGGTGTCGGAGATGCCAAAACGGATCGGGATCACGTCGAGAAAGGGCGGATCCGTGAGCGTGGCTCCCGTCCCCTTCAGATAATCGCCGGCATGAAAGAGCAGCTCGTATTGCCCGATCTGGAATTCCTCGCCGATCAGCATCGGCCCGCCATCGACGCGCCCGTCGTCATTGGTGAAGACCGTCTTGATCAGCTCTGCCTCCTCGCCATTCATCCGCATCAGCTGGATGCGCAGCCCCTGGGCGGGCTTGCCGAGGGCCGTGTCGAGGACATGGGTGGTGAGGCCGGTCATATCTGGGGCTCCCGAATCACGAAGGGGGTCTCGAAGAAAACTTCCTCGAGATTGTTGCCGGGTCCGTCGCGATCCACAACCAGGAAATCGCTGACCTCGCCGATCGCCATCAAGGGATGGTGCCAGGTGTTGCGGCGATAGTTCACCCCCTGATGCGGCGCGGCGAGAAATACCTGCGGCGCACCGGGCTTGCCGTTCTCGTCAGGCGATACCGCGACAAGGAACTGTCGACCGGACAACGGTGAAAAGCTCTGGCTGCCGAAGGGATGGCGCTCCATCATGCCGATCTCATAGGGAAAGGCCCGCGGCTGTCCACGGAAGATGTTGACGATCACCCGCGCCCCCTCGCCCGCAGTCTCTGGCGAAAACAGGCCGTGAAACCGCTCGGTCGTGCCGCCATTGATCAGCCGCATGGTCGAGGGATCGGCTTCGATGACATCGCCGAAAGGCGCGAAACTTTGAGCCGTCAAGGGACGGATGGAGAGCTCGATGGGCAAAGGGGTCATTCTCCCTGGAGATGCGGGTGGCAGCATGTCGGCGGCAAGAGCTGTTTTCCAGCCATCGCGCACCTTGGGAGAATCAAGACTCGCCGCTCCTTCGTCAACCGACAATGCGCGTCAGGCTGTGGAATCGCCAGACCAGAGCCGATGCGGCAAGCGCAAGTGCGGATACGAAGCCGAGCCAGACACCTTGCGGCCCGAGGCCGAGCGGAAAGGCAAGAGCCCAGCCAAGCGGGATAGCCACAGGCCAGTAGGCGAGGATGGAGATCACCGACGGGATTGCGGTATCGGACATGCCGCGAAGGGCGCCCACAAGCGTCGACTGAAGACCGTCGACGACCTGGCTGAGCGCGAATACAAAGAAGAGTGCGGCAGCCAGTTCGATGACGGCGGGATCTGACGAGATCAGGGCCGCGACCTCGGCCCCGTAGAGACCGAGCACCAAGGTCGCTCCGGTCAGCCAGACCGTCCCCATCCCGAGCGCCGCAAAGGTGACGCGGCGCACCCGATCAACGCGCTTTGCGCCCGCCGCCTGGGCTACACGAATGGCCACGGCTCCGGCAATCCCGAGTGGCACCATGTAGAGCAGAGTTCCGACGGAGAGCGCAACCTGATTGGCAGCGAGCGCAACCGATCCAAAGAGACCGATGAGCATGGTCGCAACCGCCATCGCAGCCGTTTCCGCGACATACATCAGTCCAAGCGGAGCCCCCTCCCGCACGAGGGACACCGTATCGACAGAGGTGCGATCGCTTCTCGTCCGCAACCGGACAGTCGACATCGACCATCGCCAGTAGGCAAAGGCCGCAAGCAGCGCAATGCTCTCGGCGACCAGTGACGCAATACCGGCCCCGACAAGGCCGAAGGCCGGCAGAGGTCCAACGCCGTAGATCAGGCAATAGTTGAGCGGAATGTTCAAAGCACAGGCGAGCGCTCCGAAACTCACCCCCATCCAGGGGCGATCAATGGCCTCGAAGGCCGATTTGAAGATCGTGAGGACCGCATAGGGAATGAGAAAGGCGGCGATCAGATGCCAGTAGGCAGTGACCTGCGAGAGCACATCGGCAGGCTGTCCGAAATAGGGCATCAGAAGGAGCGAGGCACTCATCAACAAAGCCGCGCCAGCGCCAGTCACGGCCCCCAGCACCAAACCGGCCCGCAGGAAGGCCGCCACCCGACGACCCTGTCGCGCCCCGAAGGCCATCCCGATGCGGACAGAGATCACCGACAGAAAGCCGTAGATCGCCGCCAGCATGACGGTCGCAACCGCACCCGCAAGGCCCACGGCGGCCAGGGGCACATGCCCAAGCGGCGCAATCATCAGGGAATCCGTCACGGTAATCACGGCACCGGTGCTCAGGCCCACCACGATGGGCACGGCCAGACGCGCGATATCCTTGAGTTCAGTCAGAAAGCTGGGAGTCATGGGAATTGTATCGTCACGTTCAGGAACATTCAAGACTGCCGCGTGCCTTCTTCAGCAGACGGTCAAGGTCTTCAAGTTCGTCGGGGGTCAGCGCGCGGGAAATACGCTCTGCTGTTTCGGCATAGATCGATTTTTCTTCTGCAATGAGCGCGCTGCATTTGGCCGTCGGTGCAAGAAGCACAGAACGTCCATCGGCACTGTCAGAGAGCTTGTCGAGATAGCCGCCGAGATGCAGCTTGCGCACCATCACCGATGCGGAAGCCCTGCTCACCCGCATCTGATCGGCCAGATCCGCAAGCCGCAGCTGCTTCTCGGCTGCGATCACCAGATAGAGATAGTCGAGTTCCGTCGCGGTCAGGTCCATGGAGCCGCTTTTCTGCGACTCTTCCCGCCATCGGAACCACATGTGCCACTGCAGGCAGCGTAGACTTCCTTCCAGATCCATTTCGCACGCTCTATATAGTTAGACTAACTAACTATATAGAGAGGATCCGTTTCGCAAGCCCCTGCCCCAAGGATGGACTCGAACCAGCGCGACAAACGAAAACAGCGCCGATGTTTCCACCGGCGCTGCAATCGTTGAACCTTAGCCTGAAATCAGGCGGCGTTCTTGGCGTAATCCGCCGTCGGCACTTCGGCGATCGTCTTCAGCACGACGGAAGCGATCTGGTAGGGGCAGCCCTGGGAGTTCGGGCGGCGATCTTCCAGGTAACCCTTGTAGCCGTTGTTGACGAAGGAGTGCGGAACGCGGATCGAGGCACCACGGTCGGCAACGCCGTAGGAGAACTTGTTCCACGGCGCCGTCTCATGCTTGCCGGTCAGGCGCAGATGGTTGTCCGGACCGTAGACGTCGATGTGCTCCTGCCAGTTCTTGGCAAAGGCCGCCATGAGGGCTTCGAAGTATTCCTTGCCGCCAATCTCGCGCATGAAGGTGGTCGAGAAGTTGCAGTGCATGCCCGAGCCGTTCCAGTCGGTGTCGCCGAGCGGCTTGCAATGGAATTCGACGTCGATGCCGTAGGTTTCGCAGAGACGCAGCAGCAGGTAGCGGGCGATCCAGATCTGGTCGGCAGCCTTCTTGGAGCCCTTGCCGAATACCTGGAATTCCCACTGGCCCTTGGCCACTTCGGCATTGATGCCTTCGTGGTTGATGCCGGCTTCGAGGCAGAGGTCGAGATGCTCTTCGACGATTTCACGGGCGATCGAGCCGACATTCTTGTATCCGACGCCGGTGTAGTAAGGGCCCTGCGGAGCCGGATAGCCCTGCTCCGGGAAGCCGAGCGGACGGCCGTTTTCGTAGAAGAAGTATTCCTGTTCGAAGCCGAACCAGGCGCCTTCGTCATCCAGGATCGTGGCGCGGCTGTTCGACGGATGCGGGGTGACGCCATCGGGCATCATGACTTCGCACATGACGAGAGCGCCGTTGGTGCGAGCCGGGTCGGGATAGATGGCGACCGGCTTCAGCACGCAATCCGACGAGTGGCCTTCGGCCTGCATCGTCGAGGAGCCGTCAAAGCCCCAGAGCGGCAGCTGTTCCAGGGTCGGGAAGCTGTCGAATTCCTTGATCTGCGTCTTGCCACGCAGGTTCGCTACCGGCTTGTAGCCATCGAGCCAGATATACTCGAGCTTAAACTTGGTCATGGTGCTCTCTCTTCAGTCTCGCGCCACTCATCGGCGCAACAGAGGGGTGATTCTCCGGGTGCCCGGGAGTCGAAAGATAAAAAGCAGGAAGCGTGCCAGTTTGCAGACGGACTGCGAAATGCGGCCATTTTGTCGCAGGCGACCCGCCAAATCGCCGACATTGCAGGCCTTTCTTTAACAGATTGAGCGCATACTCATGGAACCAGAGGCGCGTGTCCGGTGTTGTCAGGCCACCTAAGATCACGAAAGCGCTGTGATGATTTTAAATTCATCACTTTTTCTGCTTTCATATTGCCCACAAAATAGGCACTTTGCACTTTTCATGTGCATTTCAGTTTCAGACGTGGTAAGCATGAACCATCGAGACAACACTCGGTGAAACGAGAGGTAGTAGCATGACAACGAACATGGTTCGGGAATCGGCGAAGATCTACGAATTCCCGGTGCGTGACCTGGCCCGCCTCAACGCCATGCGTGAGCGCCAGACGCCGAAACCCGTGATCTATGAGAGCGGTTCGGCAAGCTGGTATCACGAGGAAGCGATCCGCGAAGCCGAACGGGCGCCGAAGCAGTAAGGGCGAAAGTCCAACAAGAAAGCCGCCCGCATTGCGGACGGCTCGAAGCATGCGACGAGCGGGCCATTGCCCGCTCTTTTCGTTTCACATACTCTGAAACGCTGAGGCGCCGAACGGGACGTCGCTACCAGCCTCGCCTGGACAGCACTTGCCGCGATTTCGCACGGTGCAGCTGCAGGGCGTGTCAGTCCCTTTCCGGAAGCAGACTTTCGAGGCGGAGCCTCGCAATTTTTTCCACCTGCTGGCAGGCGGTGTCGAATTCCTGGTCTTGGGAGTTGGCGATGCGCGTCTCGAAGGCTGCGAGAATATCGTCCTTCGTCAATCCCTTGACCGCGATGATGAAGGGAAAGCCGAATTTTTCGACATAGCCCGTGTTGAGTTCGGTGAAGCGGGCATGTTCTTCCGCACTCAGGCGATCGAGGCCGGCACCGGCCTGTTCGCGCTTGCTGTCTTCCGTCAGCTCGCCCGCAATCGCAAGCTTGCCTGCAAGATCAGGATGCGCACGCAATACGCCCAGCCGCTCATCCTGGCTTGCCGTGCGAAACATCGCAGCCATAGCATCATGCACGTCGAGCGCCGTCAGCGGCGCCTCGATCATGCCTGCATCGAAGGCACGCTCCGCAATGAAGGGCGAATGTTCGAACACCCCGCCGAAACGCTGAACGAAGTCCGCTCTGTCCATGCCGTCAATCCAGTATCATGTGAGGCCGCAGCTGTAACAGCAGCGGCAAGGAGGGCCTGCCCGCGCATCCCGCGAAGCAGTTGATGACAAGGATTAGCCGAGCCCCCTGGTCTTGTCGAGTTTCCGAAGGCGACAGGCACTTTCAACGCAAACCCCAGGGTCCTTAGCTTGCAGCAGACCCGGATCGACCTATCTACAACTCGCTCCCCCCATCACATTTGAAAGGATACCCCATGCCGATTGCCAAAGGCTATGCCGCAACGGATGCCTCCAAGCCATTGGTTCCCTTCACCTTCGAGCGTCGCGAACCGAACGCGGACGACGTGGTGATCGAGATCAAGTTCTCCGGCATCTGCCATTCCGACATCCACCAGGCCCGCAACGAATGGGGCAACTCGACCTTCCCCATGGTCCCCGGCCACGAGATCGCCGGCATCGTGACATCAGTCGGCTCGAGCGTTTCGAAATACAAGGTCGGCGACCGCGTCGGCGTCGGCTGCTTCGTCAATTCCTGCCTGCATTGCGAACGCGACCTTTACCGCGAACAGTATATGCCCGGCCTCGTCGGCACCTATAACTCCACGGAAGTCGACGGCGTGACCCCGACGCAGGGCGGCTATGCCGATTCCATCGTCGTCCAGGAAGACTATGTGCTGAGCATTCCGGACAACATCCCGCTCGACAAGGCAGCACCGCTGCTCTGCGCCGGCATCACGCTCTATTCGCCGCTCAGCCACTGGAAGGCTGGCCCCGGCAAGAAGGTCGCCGTCATCGGCATGGGCGGTCTCGGCCACATGGGCGTCAAGATCGGCGCCGCCATGGGTGCAGACGTCACCGTGCTCAGCCAGAGCCTGTCGAAGAAGGAAGACGGCCTCGCCTTCGGCGCCAAGGAATACTATGCCACCTCGGATCCGGAGACCTTCAAGACGCTCGCCGGCGCCTTCGACCTGATCCTCTGCACCGTCAGCGCCGAGATCGACTGGAACGCCTACCTGAACCTTCTGAAGGTCGACGGCACCATGGTCCTGCTCGGCGTGCCGGAAAACCCGGTTCCCGTGCATGCCTTCGCCCTGATCGCCGGCCGTCGCTCGCTCGCCGGCTCGATGATCGGTTCGATCAAGGAGACCCAGGAAATGCTGGACTTCTGCGGCAAGCACGACATCACCCCGGAGATCGAGATCATCGACATCGCCCAGGTGAATGAAGCCTATGAGCGCGTCATCAAGAGCGATGTCCGCTACCGCTTCGTCATCGACATGGCGACCCTCGCCAAGGACTGAGCTGCGAAGACGGAATGAGAAGGGCCCGGTCTGCGCTGGGCCCTCTTTTCGTGGAGAGGCCTGTCCTCAAACGAGACGTCATCCTCGGCCTTGTGCCGAGGATCTACTGCGGTCGAATGCAATTGAAACATCGTCATGCTCGGGACAAGCCCGAGCATGACGACCTCACAGCTCAAGCCCGTCTTGCCAGGCCCTTGGCGGTATCACACCTGCAGCTGATACCCATTCCGCTCCGGAAACGGCCAATCCGCCAGCAGCGCCATATCCGGCTTGAAGAGCTCCACCTTCAGCGGGTAGCACTTGGAAACATCACTCGAATGGCTGGCGCTGCAATCTCCACCCGGACACGCGGAAAGAGCGCCCAGCAGGTCGATTTCTGCAAACATCTCAAGGAAATCGCCAGGCCGCACCGGGCTCGCCTTCATGAAATACTGCTGCGTATCGCGGGTGAAACCGGTGCACATGAAGACGTTCAACACATCATGCACATGCGGCTCGACCACCTTGATGTCAGCACCCGTGTGATGCGCCAGCGCCCGGCAGAGGTTGGAATGGCAGCAATGATGGTAGTCGCCGCCTGAGAGCAGCCGGTTGGTATAGGGATCGCAGCGCGTGCCGATCACGTCATGCACGCCGCCACCGAATTCGTCGAATCCGTACCAGCCGAGCGTATCATGGCTGATCGTCGCCATGGGCCGCAGCGACGGCAGATTGCTCCAGAGACGGTTGCCGGTCGTCACATGCGTCGCATGCAGCGCCCGCGTCTTGCCGGAGAAGAAGCGCTCGGAAAGGTCGTTGGCATTCCAGAGGTTTAGGTCGCCGACCTGCGGCCCCTCGACGCTGACGATGCGGAAGAAGTGCCCTTTCGGCACCTCAAACGTGTTGCCTTCGCGCGGCGGCACGATCACCTCGCTGACCTTTTCCATCGTCGCCCGCGCCCGATCCAGAATGCTCATGTCGGGTGCGACAAGTGACTCGACCGGATAGCAGACGACAGGCTTCACGGCGCGGCGGGCAGCCGCATCGGCGGGAACGGGAATGTTGGCGTTGAAAGATGGCATGGGCGGCTCCGGGGATCGGCACATAAAAAAGGTTTGCCGCAAGGTGCCCCACCTGTCCCCTCAAGACAACCGCCTCTCTTCTTGCCCCATGGCCAAGTCTGGCTTAGTCATGAGGTCATGAAACTGCCGCCGCTCCCAACACTCCGCGCCTTCGAGGCCGCCGCCCGCCGCGAAAGCTTCCTGCAGGCCGCAACCGAACTCGGCATGACGGCAGCTGCCGTCAGCCAGCATGTGAAGGCGCTGGAGGATTGGCTGGGTCTCGCCCTCTTCGAACGCCGCCCGCGCGGCGTGCGCCTCACCGCCGACGGCCGCGAACTCGGCGCTGCCTGCTCGGAAGGCCTCGGCCACATCGCCCGCGCCGCAGAAAGACTGACCGCCCGCAAGTCCATGGCCCGCACCAGCCTCGCCTGCATGCCGTCGGTGGTCACCCACTGGCTCGGCCCCCGCCTGCCCCGCTTCCGCGCCCAACATCCTCAGATCCAGGTCTCGATCGTCTATCCGTTGGGGTCATTGACCCCGGATGAAGCCGGCGCCGACCTGCTGATCTGCCACGGGACCCGCCCGCCGGGTCGGGCGGACCGCATCCTGGACGCCGCCACGCGGCCCACATGTGCGCCCGCCTATCTGGAGCGGCACGGGCCGATCTCAACACCCGCTGACCTCCTGAAACAGGACCTGCTGCACGACGCGACCGAGGCCGCCTGGCAATCCTGGCTGGCGGCACGCGGGATCGAGGGCCCGACACTCGCAGGACCGCTCTATGCCGATTTCAACCTGCTGGTCAGTTCTGTCCTCTCGGGCCTCGGCATCGGCCTCTGCCCCACAGCCCTGATATCAGACCATCTGGCAGCGGGCACGCTGAGCGTGCTGTTCGATGAAGCCGCCGACGAGGACAAGGCCTATTGGCTGCGATCAGGCACGGACCTGTCCGGGCCGGCCGCGATCTTGCGGGACTGGCTGCTGGCGGAAGCCGCGAGTTCGGCTTCGATCGCCTGATACTCGACGCAGGCCTTCTCATACTCGGCACGGAATGCCGGGGATTCCATGAGCTTGGACTTGAGGTCGCCGAGTGTCGTCATCAGGCCCTCACCATCCAGGCTTGTGATGCTTGTGCCAATGCTCGGCAATCTCGATGCGCCGGGGCACCCAGACCTTCTCGTGGCCAGTCACATAATCGATAAACCGCGCCAAGGCCGCCGCCCGCCCGGGACGTCCGACGAGGCGGCAGTGCAAACCGACGGACATCATCTTCGGGCTGCCGTTCTTGCCCTCCTCGTAGAGCACGTCGAAGGCGTCTTTCAGATAGGTGAAGAACTGGTCGCCGGTGTTGAAGCCCTGCGGCGTGGCGAAACGCATGTCGTTGGTTTCAAGCGTATAGGGGATGATCAGGAAGGGTTTGCCTTCGAGATCCGGCACCCAGAATGGCAGGTCGTCGGAATAATTGTCGGAGGAGTACATGAAGCCGCCTTCCTCCATCACGAGGCGCAGCGTGTTGTCAGAAGGCTTGCCCTGATACATGCCGAGCGGATGCGAGCCGGTCAGTTCCTTGTGCAGGCGAACCGCCTCGCGGATATGCTCGCGCTCGACGTCTTCTGGGAAATCCTTGTATTCGAGCCAGCGATAGCCGTGGCTGGCGATCTCCCAGTCGGCTTCCTTCATCGCGGCAACCGCTTCCGGGTTGCGCGCCATGGCGAGCGTGACGCCATAGACGGTGACGGGCACTTTCCGCTCGGTGAACATCCGCCAAAGCCGCCAGAAGCCGGCGCGCGAGCCGTATTCGTAGATCGACTCCATGTTGAGATTGCGCTGGCCGGGCCAAGGCTGGGCGCCGACGATTTCTGACAGCAGGTTTTCCGAGGCCGGATCGCCGTCGAGAATGCAGCTTTCGCCCCCCTCCTCGTAATTCACCACGAACTGCACCGCGATCCGCGCATCGCCGGGCCATTTCGGATCGGGAATGTCGCGGCCATAGCCTATCAGGTCGCGGGGATAAGGAGCAGTCGTCATCGGTTCACCTCTCGTGTTTTGACGCGAGGCTATTGGCGAGGGCGGCGCCTGTCGAGATGGAAAACACGCATCTTGCTGCAGCGCACAGGTGTCAGGCGATCTTGCGGCTCGAAACCCGGCCCAGCGGATGCAGCGAATGTACGGTAAACGGCGCACCACGTTCAGTCTCGACAAACAGCGCGAGATTGGTCACCACGACAGGCTCGGCGAGAACCGGGTCGAAATGCGCCTTCAAGCCCTGCTCAATTCGCGGGAAATCTCGCGCCAGAAGCGGCCCCGTCAGTGTCATGTGGAAACGGTATTCGTCCATCACATAAGGATGGCCCCAGCGGCTGAGATTGCTGAACTGCGGCGCAGACAAGCGGTCGGGATTGCGCCGTTCGATCTCGACTTCGGAAAGCGGCGCACGAAAACCATCGAAGGCCTGCACAACCGAGGCCGCGAGATGATCGACCTCCGGGCAAGGCCGCTGCAAGATGAGCCCGAAGACGTCGCCGATCCGGCCAACCGAAAGCCCGCGCAATGCGATTGGCTCCATCTGGCCGGCGAAATGCATCAGGTCGCGCAGGAGAGAGGCCTCGTTTGAACCTTCGCTCAAGCGGAACGGCGCCTTGAATGTCGCATG
Source organism: Rhizobium sp. R86522 (assembly GCF_042466255.1). Lineage (NCBI taxonomy): Bacteria > Pseudomonadati > Pseudomonadota > Alphaproteobacteria > Hyphomicrobiales > Rhizobiaceae > Rhizobium > Rhizobium sp. R86522. The sequence goes on along the minus strand of NZ_JAXHBX010000001.1, from coordinate 813,068 downwards.
AAAGCCGAAGCGTCGCGGAAGGGCCGTGTGAAAGGCAATCTCGTGCACGCCGAGGCCCTTCAGCCCCGGATGCTCCTCCGCCTCGCCGGAGAACACGTTGCGGCCAAGCCAGCGCGCCGCTGCATCGGCAAGCGGATCACGGGCAGGCGGCGTAAAGCAGATGGCATAGCGCATGTCGAGCACCTCACACTGGCTCGCGACGGCACTTTAGCAGTTGCCGTTACAACCCGGTGGATAGGTGATTTGCATGACAGTATCACGAAGCGCGCGAGGCAATTTCGCGGCAGCTCCCCGAGCTAATCCCTGTGATTTCAGGGTAATTCTGTAAATTACTCATCACCTGCGCGACGCGCAGCCACCGAAACGTGATGGGCGAAGGCAAAACCGTGAGGCAACTGCAGGGCTCCACCGGCAATAGAATCGAGAACTGCATCCGCCAGCCGGTGCGCAATGCCGAAGCTCACCTTGAAGCCGCCGGCCAGCGCATGCACACGAGGATGATCGGGATGAGGGCCGACCATCGGATCCCGATCCACCGCCTTGGGTCTGAGACCCGCCCAACGCTCGACAATCTCCGCCCCGCCCAGCATAGGCGCAAGCTCGCGTGCGGCGGCAATCAGGTCATCGAGTTGCCCATCGGTGGAAAATGGATGTTCGAACGTGTTTTCGCTGGTGCTGCCGATGGCGACCAGCTCGCCTTCATGCGGCACCACGTAGAGGCCGTCGAGATAGAGGAGCGGCAGATCCGTCGGCAGGTCCAGTCTGAGCAGCGCCGCCTGCCCCTTAACGCCCCTTCCGAGCGGCTTGCGAAGCGCCGGTCCGATGGCTTCGAGCAGCGGGAAGGACCCGACACCGGCTGCGACCAGCAGATCCCCGTAACCGATGACGGTCCCGTCGGCGAGCTTCACCTGGCTTGCCTGCGCATCGATCGATTGCACGGCGGCCCCGACCAGCAACCGCACACGCCCCGATCGTTCGAGACGCGCCCGGATCGTGGCCGTCAAAGCACGCGGCGAGACGCGGCCCGCGAGGCGATCGAACACGACGCCAGCCTCCGAAAACTTCGGCGAGGGCCAGTCGGCAAAGGGATTCTCGTCAAGGACGGTCCAGTCGAAGGCCCTGCCCTCTTGGTTCCAGTTCGTTGCCGCCTCTGCCGAATGGCGTTGGGCAATCGGTCTCAGATGCGGCTTTGGCAAGGGGATGAGACGACCGCAGCGCTGATAGCCAGCCGAGAGCCCGGTTTCGTCCTCGAGCAGAGCGATCTCTGCCTCGAGCGACAGCAGCCCCTCGAATTGCAACTGCTTCTTCTCGTTCCAACGATCGGGCATATGCGCCATCAAAGCGCCGAGCAGGCCGCCGCTCGCACCGCTCGCAATACCGTCACCGTCGATCAGGATCGTATCGATGCCACGGCGCTCTGCCTTCAGAGCCGCCCAGAGGCCCATGATGCCGCCACCGACGATCACGAGATCGGCGCGCAATTGACCTGACATCGCAGCCGTTTTATCGGACATCACCATGACCCATTCAAATTATCCGCCAGGCACCGGCGACACCATGGCACCGTTGGCCTGGCACGACGGCGATATGCCCTTTTCCACCGCCTTTGGCGATCATTTTTATTGCCAGACCGATGGCCGGCTCGAATGCGGCCACGTCTTCCTGGCCGGCAATGGACTTCCGGATCGCTGGCGCAATGCAGACGATTTCACCATCGGCGAACTCGGCTTCGGCACCGGGCTGAATGCCTGCGAAACCTGGCGGCAGTGGAAGGAGCATCGTGATCCCGGCGCTCACCTCCACTTCGTGTCCTTCGAGCTCTTCCCCATGCAGGCGGAAGAGATCGACCGCGCGCTCGCCCGCTGGCCGGAGATCAATGCCGAGCGGCAGGCGCTGGTCTCGCTCTGGCCGACAGCTCCTTCAGGCGTCGTTGAAATCGATCTTGATGATCAGACGCGTCTGTCCGTCGTCTGCGGCGATGCACTGGAGAACCTGACGGCAAGCATGCTGACCTTCGATGCCTGGTTCCTCGATGGCTTCGCGCCATCGCGCAACAGCGCCATGTGGTCGGCGGAATTGATGCAGCGGGTCCACGACACGACACGGGTGGGCGGCAGCTTTGCGACCTATGCCGCGGCCGGTTTCGTCAGACGCAATCTCGGCGCTGCCGGTTTTGACGTCGAGCGCCGACCAGGTTTCGCGGGCAAGCGGGAAATGCTGTGCGGCGTCAGGCGCTCGGCCTGATCAGCCTTCGGCGGCGATCCCGGTAACGGACCTGCCGCTCCATTGCTCGATCTTGCGCATCAGAAGTTCCGGCGAGATCGGCTTGGAAAGATAGTCGTCCATCCCGGCGGCAAGGCAAGCCTCACGGTCGCTGTCGAGCGCATGGGCTGTCACGCCGATGATCGGGATCCGTCCTCCGCCGCGCATCGCCTCTTCCGCCCGGATCGCGCCGGTCGCCTGGTGGCCGTTCATGACCGGCATCGAGACGTCCATCAGAATGAGATCCGGCGGCTCGCTGCGCCAGGCCTCGACGGCCTCCTCGCCATTGCCAACAATGCGGTAAGCGATGCCGCTTCCGGTGAGGATCTGCCGGAAGACGATCTGGTTCACCGCATTATCCTCGGCGATCAGCACCCGAAGGGCACTGTCATCGCGAACGGCAACAGCAGCCGGCTTGCGCTCCAAAGTTACAGGCGCGCGCGGAGCCAGTGGTGCAGGTGGCGAAAGCGGACGCAAGCGAGGCGAATTCACGCCATGAACGCGCGCCGTTCGCACCACATCGATGATCGCTCCACGCAACACATTGGCCCGCGCCGGCTTCATCAGATGCGCCTGGATCTTCAGGCTTTCAAACAGCCTGTCATCGCCGACCATATCCATCGAGGTCAGGAAGACCAGCGCAATATCGTCGAACCGACGATCGCTGCGGATCGCCTTCGCCACATCAATGCCGTTGATGTCCGGCATCTGGTAGTCGATGACGACGACGTCGATCGACAATCCTTCGGCATGGGCCGCTTTCAGAATTTCAAGCCCTGTCGGCCCGTCGGGAACCGCGAGCCCGTCGAAGCCCCACATACTCAACTGTTCGGTGATGATCCGACGATTGACGGCATTGTCGTCGATGACGAGCACCCGCGCATCTTTGACCGTCGCTGGCAGCTCTTTTTGGCCCCGCCGCTCGGCGACGATCGCAAGCGGCAGCTCGACCGTAAACGCCGAACCCCGGCCAACTTCTGATTCCACATCCAGCTTGCCCCCGAAGAGGCGCACGAGACCGCCGGTGATCGCGAGTCCGAGACCCGTACCCTCGTGGCGACGGGTCGAAGATGTGTCAACCTGGGAGAATTTCTCGAAGATCTTCGCCTGCATGTCCTGGGGAATGCCGATGCCGGTATCCTCGATCCGCAGCTTCAGGATCGCCTGCCCCTCCGCCACGGCGTCCGCGGACACCTCGACATGCACGTGGCCCTTTTCGGTGAACTTGATCGCATTGCCGAGCAGGTTCGTGACGATCTGCCTAAAACGCCCCGGATCACCCATGAAGGTGTGGCGCACCTTCTGCTCGCCGGAGACCACGAGTTCGATATCCTTCTCGGCAGCGGCGGCAGACAGCAGCGTCGCCACATCTTCGATGGCTTCCACCGGATCGAAGGGCGACTTGCGCAGCTTCAACTGTCCGGCATCGATCTTCGAGAAGTCGAGAATGTCGTTGATGATGGTGAGCAGCGCATTGCCGGACTTCACCATGATGTCGACGAAGGTCTTCTGGCGGCTGTCGAGTTCGGACTTGGAGAGCAGCTCCGCCATGCCGAGAACGCCATTCATCGGCGTGCGGATCTCGTGGCTCATATTGGCGAGGAAGTCGGACTTCGCCTTGTCGGCCGCCTCGCTGCGCGCCAAGAGCACTTCCAGTTCGGCTTCGCGCTCCTTCAGCTCGGTGAAATCGGTGAGCACGACAACACAACTGCGGTCGCCACCGAAGGTCGCTTCCAGCTTGACCCAGGTCTTGCCGTCGACGAGGAAATTGGTCGAGACTGCGTTTGCTGTCTGCACGGCCGATTGCCATTGCTGCAGAATGTCGTGCGCTTCCTCGCCGAAATCGCCACGCGCCGCGCAATATTCGAATATCGGCCGCCAGCTTTCGCCCGACGCCACCAGGTTTTCGGGCAGGTTCAGGATGCGGCTGAAGGAAGGATTGACCTCCGCGATCCGTCCCTGCTCGATCATCATCAGGCCCTGCGTCATCATCCGCATGGATTCCTGGACGAAGCGTCCGAGCCGCTCCAGCTTTTGCTGCGCCTCGTCGATCTCGCGTTCGCGCGCCCGCATCTCGGTGAGATCGGAATAGGTGAGCAGGATCTTGCGGTCATGCAACCGCGTGATCGTGGCCAGAACGAACTTGCCATCGTCATAGGCAAGTTCGGTGACATGCGAGCCTTCCAGCGCATCGAACTGCGCAAGACGGGCGCGATAGCCTTCCTCGAACTCGATACCAGGCCAGGCATAGCCGAGCTTGTGGTTCATCTCGCAATAGGACCGGAAGGGCAGCCCGTTCAGCTGCATGTCAGCCGGCCAGCGCCAGATTTCCCGGCACTTCTCGTTGGCGAATTCGACCATGTAGTCGGAATTCATAATCACCACGCCGACTGGCATGACCTGCAACATCGAGACGATGTCGGCATAGAGCGACTCGGCGCGTGCCTGGGCCGCGACCAGAGCCTCCTGGCCCTTCTTGAGCATCGAGATGTCGTTGACCGAGCCGACGAGGTAATGCTTGTTCTGCGCCGTGGTGATCCGGCTCAGGCGCGTGATCACCGAGATTTCCTCGCCGCCGCGGACGACGACTTCCCGGTTCTTCTCGATCATTTCGCCGGTCGCGAAGATCCGGAGGTTCTCCTCCTTCATGATCTGACCGTTCTCCGGCCAGAGTTCTTCTTCGGTCAGCCCGTAGATGTCTTCCCGACGCTGGCCGTGAAGGTCCTCATAAGCCTTGTTCACATAGATCATCCGGCGATCCGGATCGCGGATGAAGACAGGCACCGGCATCTGCTCGAGCGCTGCGCGATAAAGCAGCGTCTCTTCTTCGCGCTGATAAATGTCGGAGACGTCGGTATAGGTCAAAAGAATGCGCCCGCCCTCAAGGCGGCGGCTTGCGCCGGCAAGTGCCCGCCCCGACGGCGTCTTCACGTCGATCAGCGGCCCCTCTGCGAGGCTGAGCACCTGTTCGATGCGATAGGCGACGCGCTCGTCGATTTCTTGTGCAGAGAGATTGGGCATTCTGCGGACCATCGCCAGCGTCAGAAAGTCCCGGTAGGACATGCCCTCCAGCTTCTGCGAGGCATCAAATTCCGTCATCTCGATGGCCGCCGCATTGGCAAAAGAGATCTGCAAATCGGGATCGAGAACGATGATGCCGACCGGCAGCGAGGCCATCAGGCTGTGAAGCTGCGATTGCAGCGCTTCCGATTCCTGTCGGACGGATTCCAGCTTCTCCTGCTCGTGTCTGAGAGGAGAGAGATCGGTGATCGAGCCGACGATGTAGCGTTCGCCATCCGGCCCGGTGACGGCCCCGGTGCGGCTGAGGACGGGGATTCGCGTGCCATCGGCCCGCATGAAATTGTCCTGAAATTCCTCTGTCACGCCGCATTCGAGGACGCGCTGGTTGCCCTCGAAATACTCCTGGCCGAGCTCGGGGAAATTCTCCTGCTCGGTCCGCCCCAGGAGATCCTGGATGGGCCGTCCTACCATCTGCGAATAGACGCTGTTGGCAAAGAGCAGCCGGTGGTCAGAGCTGCGCACATAGGTCGCAATGGGATATTGCTCGAGCACGGCCTGGAAGAGGGCAACAGAGGGCAGAGTCGCCAAGACCGATGGGTCGGACGGTGTTACCGTTCTTTGCTCCTCCATGAAACCGAAGAGATAGAGCCGGTCGTCGTCGTCGAAGAAACGTTCGATATGCAGGACCCGCGTCGGTCCGCCGGGTTCAGCCCGCAGCTGCAGCGCTTCCTCTTCCCCGAACACCAGGACCCGCCGCTCGCGATCGTCGCGCAAGGCGTCCAGATCGCTTCCAAGGATTTCGCGATCGCTGCGACCGACGAAGCTTTCGGCCGACAGGTTGTGCAGGTCGGCGAAGGCCGCATTGACGGCGACGTAACGAAGCTCGCTGTCCTTCACGTAGGAAGGCAGATCGAGCACCGCGATCTTGTCGCAGACCAAGTCCAGCAAGTCGCTTCCCCGGATCAAATCAGTTTCTCCCTCCTCCGATCAATGACGCGGAATGGTAAACAGCGGGTAAGCGAAGCACCATCCAAAGCTTTAAAAGCGAAGCAGAATGAACGCGTATCCCTGACGGATCACTCCAGCCGCACCACTGTTCCAGATGAGCCGGTTTTTCGTCGCAAACGGCAATGCCTTTTGGCTTCCGAACCTGCGAGACTTGATGTCGAGATTGACACAATGGATCGACCATGAGCGACATTACGACCTCCGCCTTGTCCGAGACTGAAACCCTCTCTGCAGGCGGTGAACGCCGCAGGCGCACGGGTGGTCGGGGAGCCGAACGTGTTCGCACGGGTGCGGCCGGCAAGTACCGCAATCTCGTCAATCGCCTGACCAAGACCGAGCTTCTCGACCCGTCGGCCCTCGACGACATGCATGAGGCATCGCTCACTATTCTCGAAGAGATCGGCATGGACATCATGCTGCCCGAGGCGCGCGCCATCATGAAGGCGCATGGCGCAGAGGTGACGGAGGGATCCGACCGCGTCCGCTTCGACCGCGGCCTGATCATGGACATGATCGCGTCGGCCCCGCGCGAATTCCAGATGTTCGCCCGCAATCCCGAGCGGAACGTCAAGATGGGCGGCAACAACCTGGTATTTGCCCAGATCGCCTCTGCCCCCTTCGTCGCAGACCGCGATGGCGGCCGCCGTGCCGGCAACCAGGAAGACTTCCGCAAGCTGGTCAAGCTTGCTCAGTGCTACGACGTGATCCACACGACCGGCGGCTATCCGGTCGAGCCGATCGACATCCACGCCTCGGTGCGCCATCTCGACTGCCTCTCCGACATGGTGAAGCTGACCGACAAGGTCTTCCACTGCTACTCGCTCGGCAAGCAGCGCAATCTCGACGCCATTGAGATCGCCCGCATCGGCCGTGGTGTCTCCATGGAGCAGATGGAAAGCGAGCCCTCGCTCTTCACCATCATCAACTCGTCTTCGCCGCTCCGCCTCGATGGGCCGATGCTTCAGGGCATCATCGAAATGTCGTCGCGCGGCCAGGTCGTCGTCATGACGCCGTTCACGCTGGCCGGCGCCATGGCGCCCGTCACCATCGCCGGTGCGGTCGTGCAGCAGAATGCCGAAGCGCTGTGTGGCATCGCCTTTACCCAGATGGTCAAGCGCGGCGCCCCAGTCGTCTATGGCGGCTTCACCTCGAATGTCGACATGAAGACCGGTGCGCCTGCCTTCGGCACGCCCGAATATATGAAAGCCGTCATTGTCGGTGGCCAGCTCGCCCGCCGCTACGGCATCCCTTACCGTACCTCGAACACCAATGCCGCCAACACACTGGACGCCCAGGCAGCCTATGAGAGCGCCTTCTCGCTCTGGGCGCTGACGCAAGGGGGCGGCAATTTCATCATGCATTCGGCCGGCTGGTCAGAGGGTGGGCTGACTGCCTCCTTTGAAAAATTCATTCTCGACGTCGACATGCTGCAGATGGTCGCCGAGTTCCTGACGCCCCTCGACGTCAGCCAGGATGCGCTGGCGCTGGATGCCGTGCGCGAAGTCGGCCCTGGCGGCCACTTCTTCGGCACGGCTCATACGCTCGCCCGCTATGAGAGCGCCTTCTATTCGCCGATCCTCTCCGACTGGCGCAATTTCGAGACCTGGACGGAAGCCGGCCGCCCGACAACTTATGACCACGCCAATCGCGTCTTCAAGGAAAAGCTTGGCTCCTACGAGCGCCCGCCGATTGACCCGGCCGTCGAGGAAGAACTGGACGCCTTCGTGGCGAAACGCAAGGCCGAGGGCGGGGTTGCGACGGATTTCTGAGGAATGGAATCCGACCAGGAAACGCGGAGATCCCGACAGACAAAAGCCCCGACCCGTTAAGGTCGAGGCTGCATGGTTTTGAAGTTCGAAAACGGGCTTCCTCCTGACGTAGGTCGCCGGCCTGCTATGCCGAGCGACGCATCCCGGATGCATAGCCTCTGTCGACTTGGGCATTGCTGTTGACGGCACTGATCTCGAAACGCTGAACCAGTTGGCGCAGGCGCGTACTTTCAGTGGCAAGGCCTGCACTCGCAGCACTCGTCTCTTCGACCATGGCCGCGTTCTGCTGAGTGAACTGGTCCATTTGATTGACGGCCGTGTTGACTTCGGCCAGTCCGGTCGCCTGTTCCTTTGCAGATGTGGCAATGGCGTTCATCTGGACGTTGACGGTCGTGATGAAGCTCTCGATCGTCTTCAACGCGGCACCGGTGTCGCTGACCAGCTTCACGCCTTTGGACACTTCCTCCGTCGAAACCCGTATCAGGTCCTTGATTTCACGAGCAGCTTGCGCTGACCGCTGCGCAAGTTCGCGGACTTCCTGGGCGACAACCGCAAATCCCTTGCCGGCGTCGCCGGCACGGGCCGCTTCAACGCCCGCATTGAGGGCCAGTAGGTTGGTCTGGAAGGCGATCTCGTCAATCACACCGATGATGTTGGAAATCGACTGAGACGACTGCTCAATACGTCCCATGGCTTCAACGGCGCTGGCAACGACGGTGCCGGAAGTCTCGGCACTGTGTGCGGCATCCGATGCAGCGGCGCGCGCCTCCTCCACGCGGTTTGAAGCATGACGGACATTGACCGTAATTTCGTCGAGCGCTGCAGCTGTCTCTTCGAGCGATGCAGCCTGCTGCTCGGTGCGTCGTGACAGATCATTCGTGCTGCCACTGATCTCGCGGCTACCAGTGTCGATCGAGTTGGTAGTGTGAGCGACGGCGGAAAGTGTCTCGGCAAGCTGCGAGACAGCTTCATTGAAGTCCTTGCGCAATGTCTCGAATTCCTCGGCGAAAGGCTGCTCCAGGCGGACCGTGAGATTGCCCTTTGCGAGTTCCGCCAGACCGCCTGCCAAGGTTGCGGTTGCCTGGGTCATCGTCTCGGAGCGAGCCTGATCCAGTCTTGCCCGCTCGGCGCGTTCGGCCTCGGTCAAGGATTGCTGCTGCTTCGAATCGGCCTCGAGTTTCCGGGCAGCGATTGCGTTGGCCCGGAAGACTTCCACTGCGGCGGCCATGGAGCCAAGCTCATCACGACGCCCCATCGCAGGAGTGTCGATGGCGGTGTCACCTTCAGCCAGCTTGCGCATGGCGACCGTCATGCCGCGAAGCGGGGCTGCGAGGCTGCGTGTCAGGAGGATGCCCATGGCAACGGCGATGAGGGCAGCGGTCAGCCCCCCGGCAATCAGGGTCTTGGTACCCGTCTCGAACGCCGCGTTCTGCATAGCTGTTCGCTCGTCGGCAACTTTCTGGCTCGCTTCGTCGAGAGCCGTGAGCGCCTTGCGGATATCGCTCAAGCGCGCGGTCGTCGCAATATTGCTGCGGGTCTCTTCAATCTTTGCCGGATCGCGTGCGTTGGCGACCGTCGCATCGAGCTGAGCGTAGAACGTCTGTATCGCCTGGCGTGCCGGGGGGAGATAGGTTTCGGCTTCCGCTTTGCTAAGCTTCTGCTCAAGTTCACTCATGAGCGGCGGCACGGCATCGCCATACTTTGCCATGCGCTCGATGAATTCCTCATTCAGACTGGCGACAAAGCCTCGCATGGCATTCTGGTGCTCGACCAGCGTCGCAAGTATCTGACCTGATAACTTCAGGACCGACTGCGTCTGCTGATTGGCCAGCGTCGCGTCATGGATCCGCTGCATCGACACAAATGCCACGGAGCAGAAGGCGATGACAACGAACAGGACAGAGGCGAATGCCAAAGTCAGCTTGCGGGAGACTCTCAGGTGTTTCATAGGCGTCTTTCAGAAGTTGCTTTCGTACCTCTACCTATCCGCTCGACCCCTTAATATTTATGGAATTTAGGAGAACGGCATAAAAAAAATTCCGCTCCACAGCAAAACTCAGCTGAGCTGCTTCAAATACGCCTGATAGGTCTGATGGGGCTCCGGCTCGAAACGGTCCGGCATGACTTTCCAGTCCTCGACCCGGTCGAGGCGGAAGTCGCGGAAGCCGGCGCGCATCTCGCACCAGGCGGTCATCACCCAGATCGCCCCGAAGGCGGCGAGCCCCAGCGGCCAGACGACACGCTGGCTGCGCTCGCCGGGCAGCGAATGATAGGCGATCCAGACCTTGCGCTTGGCCGACAACGCAGAACGCACGTCGCCCAAACAATCCGGCACGACCGGTTGGGCCGATGAGCGGAAAGCGTGGATCGGCGCGGAGATCAGCCGCTCGGCATGATCCTTCGGCAGCATCGCCAGCATCTTGTCCTTCGCCTCGCGCGCCGCCTGGCCGAGCCTTGGATCCCCCAGCATCTCGACGGCGCGAAGCCCGAAGGCGAGCGCCTCCAGCTGCTCGAAGGTGAAAGTGAGCGGCGGGGCATCGAAGGCCTCGCGCAGCATGTAGCCGACGCCGCGCTCTCCTTCGATCGGGGCCCCTGAGGCAATCAGGTGATCCATGTCACGGTAGATGGTCCGCGGCGCAACCTCCATCTTCTCGGCAATCTCGGCGGCCGTCATGGCGCGGCCCGTCGAGCGCATCAACTGGATGATCCGGAAAAGGCGGTCTGCGGGGCGCATGCGATACCTCCGGCAATAGCTATGGCCACAAGGTTGTCAGTTGGGTCGTGTTAGGTCAAGCCGTCAACAGCAAAGGGAGACCCTCATGACCACCACCACCGTCCTCGAACTCGCCGTCTGCACCGTCACCGACAGGCCCGCAGCAGAACAGGCAAGACGTGCCGCCATGGCGGCGGTAAACACCTATCCGGGCTTCGTCAGCTGGCGGGCGCTGACCGCCATCGAACAGGGCGACATGATCGCCGATCTCGTCGAATGGGCAGACAAGGAAAGCGCCGACGCAGCAGCCGCGAAAGTTCAGGCCGACCCCGCCTTCGCACCTTACATGGCAGCGATCACGGGTGTTACCCTGATGCAGCATTTCGAAACCAACGGAACGATCTGAGCGATCATGGCCGAGCCACTGAAACACCTGATCGGCCCACACACCGCCCGCGATACGGCTGATGCCGTGGCGCGAGCCTGGGGAACCTTCGATCACGCCGCCTTTGTCGCGGACATCCTGCCCGTCATCGACGGGCTGGAACTGATGCAGCGCGGCCAATGCATCGCGGATGCGCTGCACCGCCATCTGCCGGACGATTTCGAGAACACGGCTCCGATCCTGCACGCCTGCCTGCCGGCACCGGATCGGGCGGGCCTCAACGGTTGGGCACTCCTCTCTTTCAACCAGTATGTTGCCGCCCGTGGCCGCGGCCATCTGGAAACAGCTCTCCACCTCCTGAAGGCTCTCACCCCGCATTTCACCGCAGAATTCGGCATACGCCCGTTCATCGCCGAGGAGCAGGATGCAGCACTTGCCATCATCTCATCCTGGGCCCTCGACCCGAACCACCATGTCCGTCGCCTCGCCTCGGAAGGCACCCGCCCCCGCCTGCCCTGGGCCATGCGCCTGCCCGCCCTGGTGAAGAACCCGACACCGATCCTGCCGATTCTGGAAGCCCTCATCGACGACCCCGAGGACTACGTCCGACGCTCGGTCGCCAACAGCCTCAACGACATTGCCAAGGATCACCCGGATCTGGTCGCTGATTTCGTGGAGAGGCATTCCGCGGGCGCTTCGAAAGACCGGCTCTGGCTGCTCAAGCACGCCTCGCGCACGCTGATCAAGAAGGGCCACGGCAAGGCGCTCGCCAATTTCGGTTTCACTGCCCTGACCGATGTCACGGCAAGGCTCGTTCTGGAGAGCACTTGCATCAACTTTCCCGGAGCGCTTGCCTTTCAACTCCGCCTTTCCAACACCGGAAAGGAAGCAGCGACCGTATTGCTCGATTACGCCATCTACCACCAGAAGAAGGATGGCTCTCTGTCGCCCAAGGTCTTCAAGGGCAAAAGCCTGCTGCTGCGACCGGGAGAAAGCGTGACGATTGCAAAGCGGCATGCACTGCGTGCGATCACCACGCGGGTCTATCATCCGGGCCTGCACCGGCTGGAAATAATGCTGAACGGCGCGGGCGCTGCCAGTGCCGATTTCGATCTTGCCATGCCACAGGTTAAGGCGCCGTGAGCGCAGGTGGCCACGCGACCAAGGGGGCGTCAGGTTCGGCGCCATTGGCGGTCGATGTTAGGCCCGCTTCAAATATGCAGGGATCTCGACACCGGAGCGTTCACGGTTCTCCATGATCGTCGGGTAATGTGTCACCACCCATTGCTCCATGGCCCGGGCAAGTTCTGACAAAGACGCCCCGAGCGTGGTGAGGCGATACTCCACACGGGGCGGCACCTCGGGATAACTGATGCGCTCGATCAGGCCGTCCCGTTCCATGTCGCGCAGGGTCTGGGTCAGCATTTTCTGCGAGATGCCATTGATCGAACGCATAAGCGCGCCGGTGCGAACAGGGCCCTGCTGGAGACAGCAAAGGATCAGGATCGCCCACTTGCCGCCGATCAGATCGAGCACATCGCGGGAGGGGCAGTCCATATTGTAGGGGTCGGCGGGATTGAACATTTTCAATTATTACCAGAAGGTGCGTACTTTTCTATTGGTGATAATAGCGCATATAAGAGCCGTATCCAAGCCCCACCACCACAAGGAGAGAAAAAATGTCCAATCCTTCCCGCGTCTACCTCTATGCCGAATTCCAGGTATCTGCTCCCTTCACCGAAGCCGTCTGGGGCGAAGCAAACCCGGCCATGCACACCGTCAAGGGCCTGATCAGCAAGACCTGGCTCAGCGGCATTCACACCCATTCGGTTGGCGGCTTCTATCACTTCGATTCCGTCGAGAATGCCCGTGCCTATGCCGAAGGCATGCTCTCCGATTTCGCCAAGGGGTCGAACGCAAGCCTCACCGTCAAGCTCTTCGACGGCGATGTGGTGGCGGAAGCCAGCCGGGGCATGAACTCTCCCTACTACGCCGACTGATCGTCCAAACGACTCACACTCGAACGGATCACCACCTGCCGCCCGCCAGATTTCGAGCGGCAGGTGCTCCTGCTGCTACGAGTAGCTTCCACACTGCACCGCAAACAAAGCCTTGACTTTCGGAACAAATAAGCCCATTTGCAGGTCAGCTTTTACCTTCCGGCCGCCGCGTGAGCGTGCCCAGCGACAACTGAGACGCGACGAAGGATAAGGCGCATGACATCCGGGCGGACATGCCGCCGATGCGCTTGGAAAGCTTTTTTCCAACTTACAAGTTCCCAAATCACGCGGGGTTCTTGACGCCAATGCCAACCGGCTCGCGAAGAACGCGTTCCGGGGTTCGTGCATTTGGCGCCCCGAAAGGTATGACTTTGACAACTTTCGATGATCTTGGCCTCTCCAAGAATATCGTCGCGACGCTGACGACGCTCGGCTTCACGACCCCCACTCCCATCCAGGAAAAGGGCATCCCCGTCGTTCTCGGCGGCCGCGACCTGATCGGCCTCGCCCAGACCGGCACCGGCAAGACGGCCGCTTTCGGCCTGCCGATGATCGAGATGCTTCTCAAGGATGAGAAGCGCCCTGACAACCGCACCACCCGTGCCCTCATTCTCGCCCCGACCCGCGAACTGGTGAACCAGATCGGCGACAACCTGCGCTCTTATCTGCGCCGCCTGCCGCTGAAGATCAACCAGGTCGTCGGTGGCGCGTCCATCGGCAAGCAGCAGCTGCAGCTCGAAAAGGGCACCGACATCCTCGTCGCGACGCCTGGCCGCCTGCTTGACCTGATCGCCCGCAACGCGATCTCGCTGCGCGCCGTGCGTTACCTGGTTCTCGACGAAGCCGACCAGATGCTGGACCTCGGCTTTATCCATGACCTGCGCAAGATCTCGAAGATGGTCCCGCCGAAGCGTCAGACGCTTCTGTTCTCGGCCACCATGCCATCGGCAATCGCCGATCTCGCATCCAGCTTCCTGACCGACCCGCTCAAGGTTGCCGTCTCCCCTCCGGGCAAGGCTGCCGACAAGGTCGAACAGCACGTGCATTTCGTCGCCGGCCAGAACGCCAAGACGGAAATGCTCAAGAAGATCCTCAACGACAATCCGGATGGCCGCTCCATCGTCTTCCTGCGCACCAAGCATGGCGCGGAAAAGTTGATGAAGCACCTCGACGCCACCGGCTACTCGGTCGCCTCGATCCACGGCAACAAGAGCCAGGGCCAGCGCGAGCGGGCACTCAAGGGTTTCCGTGACGGCGAGATCAAGACGCTGATCGCCACCGACGTTGCCGCCCGCGGCATCGACATCCCGGCCGTCTCCCACGTCTTCAACTACGACCTGCCGGAAGTTCCCGACGCCTATGTCCACCGCATCGGCCGTACGGCCCGTGCCGGCCGTGACGGCATTGCGATCGCATTCTGCGGTCCCGATGAAGGTCGCCTGCTGCGCGACATCGAAAAGCTGATGAGCATCGACATTCCGGTCGCTTCTGGCGAACCGCCGGCAAACCTCGCACGCCCGGCCCGTCCGCAGCGTCGCGCTGGCGGCGGTGGCGGCGGCAACAACCGCAACCACCAGGCCCCGGGCCAGGGTCGCGGCAAGTCCGAAGGCGGCGCCAAGGCCGACGGTCGCCCCGCCAAGTCCGGTCACCGCAAGGGTGGCAATGGCGGCGGTCAGAACCGCAGCGCCAATGGCGGCCAGGGTCGTCCGGGCAATGGCAGCGGCCAGGGCCGTCCAGCCCGCTCGGGCACTGCCGGCGGACGCCGTCGCGAAGCCTGAGCCACGGCTCGAGTCTGATTGAATTTGAAATGGCGCGGTACTCACCGCGCCATTTTTCATAGCGTCAGTCTTTGACGATGATCGGCTCGACCGCACTCTTGCGGTTGATCAGATAGACCCCGACCATGACGACGCAGGTGCCAACCATCATCGGCACGGTGAGTTCTTCGCCAAAGGCGATCGCCGCTTCGAGCGCTGCGAGCGGCGGCACGAGATAGATGAGCGACGCCGCCTTCGACACGTCCCCGCGGCGGATGAGGTAGAGCAGCAGCGCTACCGCCCCCATCGAGATGCCGACCACCGACCAGGCGAGCGTAGCGAAGAAACCGAGGCTCCAGTCGACTCGTAGGTTTTCCAGAGCGATGGCCGCCGGAATGGTGACGATCAGCGCACCGACATATTGCAGCGTCGCAACAGCCCTCAGATCGCCCTCGCGGACGAAACGTTTCTGGTAGAGCGTGCCGGCGGTCACGCAGGCCATAGCCAGCACGTTCACCGCAACCGCATAAGCCGGAATGCTCGTGGCATCGATGATCAACACCTTCGGCAGCACGGCGATTGCCACACCAAGGAAGCCAATGACGAGACCAACCCGCTGTCCGCTATTGAGATTTTCCCCGATCAGATAGGCCGCGGCGATCCCGGTCATCAACGGCTGCAGCCCTGCGATGATTCCGGACAAGGCGGCCGGCACTCCCTGCCCGATCGCCCACCAGACCATGCCGAGATAAAGCCCGTGCAAAAACATGCCGGATATAATGGCATGCAGCCACCCCGATCTCTGCTTCGGCCAGGAAACGCCGCCCAGCCGACAGACGACATAGAAGAGGACGACGGCCGTCCCGTAGCGCACCACGAGGAAGGTCAGCGGATCCGCGAAGAACGTCGCGTATTTGGCCGAGATCCAGCCGGTCGACCACAGGAGAACGAAGAGGACGGGCGCAAGCCGGGCAAGGGTCATGGAGAACTGTCTTTCATGGACCGGATCGCAGCAGCCGGCAGCAAGCTTCGATACTGCGGCACCGGGCGGCGGTCAAAAGAGTTTTCATGCAGGCTGCCGTCAACTCCATTCAAGCATGCCGCAAAAAATCTCGCAGGCTCATCTGCTCATTTTTTCAGCAATCGCGACCAAGTTACGCTTGCCGAATTTCAGAAGATGCCAAATCACGCGGGAGTAGAGCCGTCTGGAACTGCAAAACACCTATCATTCTGCACAGAGTTTGCGCGAATGCTCTGATTTCAATCACATTCGGCAGACTGCAATTCTGCGACCGAAGCCAGTGATCCAGCTTGCATTGCCCAATTGGTTGTATTCAAATGAACAAAAAAGGGGATGGCGCCATTGGCATTTGATGAAATGATCACTGCGGACAACGATCCGCGTGCACCGTACCAGAACTACTTCGATTGGTATTCCAGCCAGGATCCGGCAAGGCTTTTGGCGAAATCGCGAGATGCTGAGAACATCTTCCGCAAGACCGGCATCACCTTCGCCGTCTATGGGCATGCCGACAGCGCCGAAAAGCTGATACCCTTCGACATCATTCCGCGGATCATTTCCGGCCGTGAGTGGCGCAAGCTCGCCCAGGGCATCGAACAGCGCGTGCTGGCTCTCAATGCCTTTCTCGACGACATCTATCACAAGCAGGAAATCATCAAGGCCGGCCGCATTCCCCGCGAGCTGATCGAGAAAAACGTCGCCTTTCTGCCCGAGATGATCGGCTTTCGCCCGCCGGGCGGCGTCTACACCCACATCGTTGGCACCGACATCGTCCGCACTGGCGAGGACCAGTTCTACGTTCTCGAAGACAATGCCCGCACCCCCTCCGGCGTCTCCTACATGCTGGAGAACCGGGAAACCATGATGCAGATGTTCCCGGAGCTCTTCCAGCTCAACAAGGTGCAACGCGTCGAGGACTATCCCTATCTGCTGCGCCAGTCGCTGGCCTCGCTCGCCCCTCCCGGATGCAAGGGCAAGCCGCGCGTCGCGGTACTGACGCCCGGCATCTATAACTCGGCCTATTACGAACACTCCTTCCTCGCCGACATGATGGGCGTCGAGCTGGTCGAAGGCTCGGACCTGCGTGTCATCGATGGCAAGGTGAAGATGCGCACCACCCGCGGCTACGAGGCGATCGACGTGCTCTACCGTCGCGTCGACGACGACTTCCTCGATCCGCTCACCTTCCGCCCCGATTCGGCGCTCGGCATCCCTGGCATCATGGACGTCTACCGCGCCGGCAACATCACCATCGCCAATGCACCGGGCACCGGCATTTCCGACGACAAGGCGATCTACTCGTACATGCCGGAGAT
This sequence comes from Rhizobium sp. R86522, assembly GCF_042466255.1. NCBI lineage: Bacteria > Pseudomonadati > Pseudomonadota > Alphaproteobacteria > Hyphomicrobiales > Rhizobiaceae > Rhizobium > Rhizobium sp. R86522. The sequence continues at coordinate 795,816 of NZ_JAXHBX010000001.1, read as the reverse complement.
CGTCGAATTCTACACCGGCCGCAAGGCACTGCTCGAGAACGTGCCGACCTGGCGCTGCTCGGAAGCCGACAGCCTGAAATACGTGCTCGAGCACCTGGAAGAGCTCGTGGTCAAGGAAGTCCACGGCTCCGGCGGCTATGGTATGCTGGTCGGCCCGACGGCCACGAAGAAGGAGCGCGCTGACTTCGCCGAAAAACTCAAGGCGCGGCCCTCCAACTACATCGCCCAGCCGACGCTGTCGCTCTCGACGGTGCCGATTCTCGTCAACAAGGGGATCGCGCCCCGCCACGTCGACCTTCGTCCCTATGTCCTCGTCTCCGACAAGGTGCAGATCATTCCCGGCGGCCTGACCCGCGTGGCCCTCAAGCAGGGTTCGCTGGTGGTCAATTCCAGCCAGGGCGGCGGCACCAAGGACACCTGGGTACTGGAGGACTGACATGGTCATGCTCGGAAGAACTGCCAACGGCCTCTTTTGGATGTTCCGCTACATCGAGAGAGCCGAAAACATCGCCCGTCTGGTTGATGCGGGCCTTCGCATGTCGCTCACCCGATCCGGCGCCTCGGACGAGGACTGGGACGCCGTCCTGAAAAGCGCCGACGTCCGCCCGCTGTTTGCCGAACGCCACGGCAAGGTGACGGCCTCTGATGCCATCGACTTCATGCTGCGCGATCCAGCCAACCCGTCGAGCGTCATGTCCTGCATCGACGCCGGCCGCAACAATGCCCGCATGGTGCGAACCGCACTCACCCGTGAGACCTGGGAAGCCACCAACGAATGCTGGATCGAATTGAAGCAGATGCTCGCCCGCAAGCTGAAGTCGGCAGACCTGCCCGAGGTCATCGACACCGTGAAGCGCCGCGCCGGTCTGATCCGTGGCGCCTTCCATGGCTCGATGCTGAGAAACGAGCTCTACAACTTCGCTCGCATCGGCACCTTCATCGAGCGGGCCGACAACACCAGCCGCATCCTCGATGTGAAATACTACGTGCTCCTGCCGGCGATCACCCATGTCGGCTCCTCGCTCGACAACATGCAGTGGGAATCGATCCTGCGCTCGGTCTCCGCCCATCGCTCCTATCGGTGGGTCTATGACGGGGAATACAAGGCGACGAACATCGCCGACTTCCTGATCCTGAGCGGTCAGATGCCGCGCTCGCTTGCCTATTGCTACGAGAAGATCGTTTCCAATCTCGGCTACATCGGCAAGGACTACGGCGAGCGCCTCGCCGCACACGAAACCGCCGATACGGTCTTTGCAACTCTTCGGGCGACCAGCATCGATCAGATCATGGATCAGGGGCTGCACGAGTTCCTCGACAATTTCATTGCCCTCAACAACAAGCTGGGCAGCGAGATCACCGAGGGCTACAGGTTCTACAGTTGAGCAGGATTGAGCGCATGCGTCTCCGGATTACCCATACCACCGAGTATCGCTACGACGATCCCGTTCAGTATTCGCTGCAGCGCCTGCGACTGAGCCCCCAGGATAGCCCGGGCCAGAAAGTGCTGTCGTGGAACATCGTCGTCGATGGCGCGAAGGTCGAAGCGGGCTTCAACGATCAGTTCGGCAACCACACGCACCTCGTCTCCACCGAAGGCGATAGCCACAGCGTTCATATCGTCGCTTCGGGTGAAGTCGAGACCGAAGACCGGGCCGGCGTCTTCGGCCCGCATCAGGGCTATGTGCCGCTCTGGCTCTATCTGCGTGATACGCCCCTCACCAAGCCAGGCAAGCTCATCCGCGAGCTTGCGCGCAGCCTGTCGGGCGGCGATGAACTGGCGAAGATGCATGACCTGATGGGCAAGCTCAACGCACAGATCGCCTATGAAACCGGATCGACCGGCACGGAAACCACCGCCGAACAGGCGCTGGAAGCCGGCCACGGCGTCTGCCAGGACCATGCCCATGCCTTCATAGGCGCGGCACGGGCCTTGAGCCTGCCGGCCCGCTATGTCTCAGGCTATCTCCTGATGGACGACCGGCTGGAGCAGACCGCAACCCATGCCTGGGCGGAAGTCTATCTACAGGGCCTCGGCTGGGTAGGTTTCGACGCCGCCAACAACCACTGCCCCGACACCCGATACGTCCGGATCGCAACAGGCCTGTCTTATGCAGATGCAGCTCCAGTCTCCGGCATGCGCATCGGGCTCGCCGGCGAGGACCTCACAGTCAAGCTGATGGTCGAGGCGACGCAGAGCCAGAGCCAGTCTCAAAGCTGATCCTTCCTCTGACGGGTTCCTGCTGACGTGCAACGCAAGCCCCACACCACGTCGGGCTGCTCTTGTACCGAGAAAGCGCGGCGAGGTGACCGCAGCGGAGGTCTTGGCACGCATGCTGTTTGGAAAGTCGCTCTTCCAGTCGGTCGTTGACCGGCTCGACGCGGAAGCCGAGGAGCAGCCGCCGGCAGACGAACCCACCTTCCGGATCAACGGCCTGTCGACGAGCTTTCTGCCCGAAACGCCTGAGCAGGGCCCGGGCCCTTCTCTGTCGGAATCGGGCGCAGATCCCAGGCTCGATGCCTATCTGTCCCTGATGTCTGATGAGATCCCGCCGGCAGAGCCTGAACCGCCTGCCGAACCCCTTGAGACCCTCCCTCCGCCACCACCGGTCTGGCTCGATCGGCTTTCTCCCGAGGAGGTCGTCGAAGATCTCGGCCTCGAGCCATCGGACGATCGCGAGCGACTTCAGGAGCGCAGGCGGGCATTCGCCCGCGACAATCATCCGGACCGTCTGCCCGCAGATTTCCGCGAACAGGCAACAATCCGGATGAAAATCGCCAATCGCCTGATCGACGAGGCGATCAAGCGATATGATTTGGGATTTGGACGCTGACTATCAGTCGTAGAGGCGCCTGAGGAGACGGTTCACCGTATCGCGCTCGGCGACGCCGCCTAGTTGCTCGAGTACCCAGCGCTCGTGATCGATCCAGATCGGCATCAGCTCTTCGAGATAGGCCTCGCCGGCCGGCGTCATGTAGAGCGACTGCACCCGACGGTCGGTTTCCGACTTGCGGCGCTCGATATAGCCCTTGTTCTCCAGACCATCGACAATCGCGACGAAGTTCGCCCGCTGGATGCCAAGCGCCTCAGCCACTTCGCTCTGCTTGGCGCCTTGGTTGTCGGTCAGAAGAAGCAGGGTTGCAAAATCGGTCGGCCGAAGACCTTTCGAAGAAAAGGCTTCGTTGAAATGCTGAAAGACGGCAAGCTGCGCCCGCCGCAGTCGATACCCAACAGCATCGTCCATGACTGAAAAGTCTAGACCAGACGTGTTGGGTAACAATTCATCCATAGTAATTTCAGGCATTTCCCCGCCATTATCATTATTGCCCCTCGGGCGACCGCTGCCCCCGACAACGACCTTCCTGTAACGATACTAACCGTTTAAGCCGTTGCCACAAGGGCACAATCGGCTCCGGAACTGAGAGACGAGCAGTTTTTGAACGTCTAACGTTCATTCCCCCCAGGTTTGGTCTCGGTCACAAATGCTCGGGCGAGCATTTGACCGGCATTCGCCCATTTCGCCCGCCTTCAAGCCGGCGCGTCTTGATTTACCCTGAGCCGCCGGCTGTTTTTTCGGATTGATGCGCGCGAGCGACTGCGCTATGACCGCTTCTGGAACGGCGAGTCACATCGCCTTCGGATGCACCCGTAGCTCAGCTGGATAGAGTGTTGGATTCCGATTCCAAAGGTCACAGGTTCGAATCCTGTCGGGTGCGCCATTTTCCACAAGCCGCAAGCAGTGTGTCAGCATAGCCAGTTTCAAGCATGGCTTCATCAGCGGCATGCAGCTGAATAACGCGGACGTGATGGGAAATCCCTGTTCCATGCGGCACTCCCCGGCCCCATTACTTTGCCAAGCCCCCGAAAACGCTGGACTTTGACCAAGGAGAAATCCATCCTCGACCCGTTAAAGGGAGCCGGAATCGCATATGCACCCGGCCCCGAACAGTGAAGCGCCGAAGAGCGCTCCGGGGGGAGACGATATGGAACACATTTTCACGCCACCACGACCGTGGCTGGCGGCTTACGGCACAGGCATCCCGCAGGAACTGGGCGATTTGCGCTACCGCAGCATCGCCGAACTGGTGGATCGGTCCTGCGCCGAGAACGGCCCGCGCAAGGCTTTCACCTGCGTGGTACCGAACGGCATGAATGGCAGCCTGACCTATGACCAGGTCGGCGAGATGTCGGATGCCTTCGCTGCCTTCCTGCACCACGATTGCGGCTTGCGCGCCGGCGACCGGGTCGCAGTGCAACTGCCGAACGGCCTGCCCTATCCCGTGGTCGCCTTCGGTGTGTTCAAGGCTGGCTGCATTCTGGTCAACACCAACCCGCTCTACACGCCGAGCGAAATGATCCATCAGTTCAACGATTCCGGGGCCAAGGCGCTGGTGATCGTCGACATGTTCGCCGACAAGCTGTCAGAAGTCGTGCCGAAGACGGGTATCAAGACCGTGGTTCTCGCCGGCGTGCCGGAATTCTTCCCCAAGCTACCCGAGATCATCATTCGAGGTGTCCAGAAGGTCTGGAACAAGGTTCTCCCGCCTATCCCGAACATCGGCGTTCCCGTTTTGCGGATCAAGGAAGCGCTCGCCAAGGGCCGGTTTCACGGCGCAGACGTGAAAGCCATGTGGGCCGCGTCGGGCCCCGACGACCTCGCCCTGCTGCAATATACGGGAGGCACCACCGGCGTCGCCAAGGGCGCCATGCTCACCCATGGCAATATTCTGACCAATCTCGACCAGGTGCGCGCGGTATCGGGCGGTGTGATGGCCCGCGAAGATCAGGTGCTGACGGCGCTTCCGCTCTATCACATCTTCGCCTTCACCGCGAACCTGATGACCTTCTTCGAACTTGGCGCACGCAACATTCTGATCCCCTCGCCCCGCCCGGTACAGAACCTGCAGCGGGCGATCGAAAACTATCCGATCACTTGGATCACCGGCGTCAACACGCTGTTCAACGGCCTGATGAACGAAGAATGGTTCGCAGCCTACCCGCCCAGAAAGTTGCGCGCAGCCATCGCCGGTGGCACGGCGCTGCATGAGGCAGTCGCAACCCGCTGGCGGGTGATGACGGGGACCCCCATCGCCGAAGGCTACGGGCTCAGCGAAACCTCGCCGCTGGTCAGCTTCAATCCCCTCGATGATCGTGCCAAATCCGGCAGCATCGGCATTCCTGTACCAGGATGTGACGTCATTCTGGTGGATGGCGACGGCAAGCTCGTTTCATCAGGCGAGCCGGGTGAGCTTCTTGTTCGCGGCCGTCAGGTCATGCTCGGCTACTGGCAACGTCCCGATGAGACGGCGACGGCCCTGCAGAATGGCTGGTTCGCGACTGGCGACATCGCCGTCATGGACGACGAGGGCTTCCTGAAGATCGTTGATCGCAAGAAGGATCTGGTTCTCGTCTCCGGCTTCAACGTCTACCCCAACGAGGTGGAGGACGCGCTCGCCAAGATGGATGCGGTCCTCGAGGCCGCCGTCGTCGCCATTCCCGACGCCAAGACCGGCGAAGCCGTCCGGGCCTATGTCGTCAAGAACCCGGATCACGACGGCGAGCTCACAGAGGAGGCGATCCGCAGCCACTGCAAGACCCTGCTCAGCGATTACAAGGTGCCGAAATCCATCGTCTTCCGGGACACGCTGCCAAAGACGCCGATCGGCAAGATCCTGCGCAAGGATCTGAAGGCCGAAGTGCAGAGCGAATTCAAGAAGTGAGGGGCAGACAGCATGTTGACGGAACTTGAAACCACCCTTCTCGGCATCATGATGATGGTGATCATGCTCGGCATGGGCGCCTCCATGACCTGGCGCGACTTCTTCATCGCCTTTCGCAAGCCCAAGGGCATTCTGGTCGGGCTGCTCAGCCAATACCTGATCATGCCCTTCCTGGGTTATGCCCTGGCACTCGCCCTCGGCCTGCCGGCCGGCATGGCGGCGGGCCTGATCCTTATCGCCTGCATGCCGGGCGGCACCACAAGCAACATCTTTGCCTATTTCTCCAAGGGCGTTCTGGCGCTCTCGATCATGATGACGACGGTCTCGACGCTGGTTGCCGTGGTCACTGTCCCCTTCCTGCTCAGCTTCTATAGCGGCCTCGCCGGCCTCGGCGGCGACTATGTGATCCCGGCCGGCAATGTCGCTCAGGTACTCGTGGTGCTGCTTGTGCCAACCGTGCTTGGCATGTTCCTGCGCAAGATGAACGCCAATGTCGGCGCCACGATCGAGATGATCGGCTCGCTGCTCGGCGTTGTCGTCATCCTCTTCCTGATCGGCTCCTGGGTGCCGCGCAATTACCAGATGCTGCTCGACACCCCCTTCCCCGTCTATATCGCGGCAGTCGGGATCGGCCTGACGGGCATGTTGCTCGGCTACTGGCTGGCCAGGGCGCTCCGCCAGGACAGCAACCGTGCCCGCACCATCAGCCTTGAAACCGGGATCCAGAACGGACCGCTCGCAGCACTGATCGTGACACTCTCCTTCACTGGTATTCAGCAGCAGGAGGTTCTGTTCATCCCGATCCTCTACAGCCTGTTCATCGTCATCACCTCGTCGTTCATCACCATGTGGTATCGACGAAGCGCAACAGCCGAGGCTTTGGCCCGCGATGCCGCAAAGGTTCGCGTCTGATGGCATGAGGGCCGCTGGAGATACCGCCGACTGGGATACTACTTTCCCATAGATAGCATCCAGAGTGACGCCCGCCAGCTTTCCGAGTTGGCGGGCTTTTCCGTGCCGCGCGAATACACCTGTCTTCACAGGCACGGCGATATGGTCGCGCCCCCGAGGACCACCTCGACCAAATCTGAGAGAGCAGCCCAAACGAAAAGCCCCACCGCAATGGGTGGGGCTTTCTAAAGTTATCTGTGAGAAGAGGCGCCGAGCGCCTCCCCCGATCAGAGCGACTGGTAGGCTGCGATGATCGCAACAACCTGCTCGTTGTTCAGCGCGTTGATCTGCGCCGTGGTGAACGATTGCAACTGATCGCTGCTCAGATCGTCGATGTCCTGTGTGGACAGACCGGCCAGCGCCGAGGTGCTGATCGCAGCAATGTCGTCGGTCGAGAATTCGGCCAGGTCTTCGCTCGCCAGGGCACTGATACCCGCCGAGTTCAGAGCCGCAACCTGCGTCGACGTCAGAGCTTCGATCTGATCCGTCGTCATCGCCACCAGCTGATCGGTAGAGAGAGCCGCAATGGCGCGGCTGCTCAATGCCATCACCTGGTCGGTGGAGAACGAGGCCAGGTTATCGGTCGACAGCGAGCGGATCTGGCTCGAGGTCAGTGCTGCGATCTGGCCTGTGGAGAGACCGTCGATCTGGTCAGACGCCAGGGCGGCCACCTGGCTGGTGGTGATCGCCGCCACCTGAGCGGCGCTCAGGCCGGTCAGCTGGGCCGAGGTCAGTTCGGCAAAGTTGTCGGTCGACAGGGCCGCAATGGTCCGCGTGCTCAGCGCACCGAGTTCATCCGACGAGAAGGTCGCCATGTCTTCGGCTTCGAGCCCGGAGATGCCTGCCGTGCTGAGCGCCCCGAGCTGACCACTCGACAATGCGTCGATCTGGTTTGTGCTGAGGGCTGTCACCTGACTCGAGCTCAGGCTGGCGAAGACCCGGGTATCAAGCGCGGCAATCTGATACGGAAAGAACGCAGCCAGAATGTCGGTAGACATCACACTGACCTGCGCCGTCGTCAAGGCACTCATCAGCGAGGGGCCAAGACCGAGAATATCATCCGTGGTCAAGACATTGATCTGCGCGGTCGTCAGGGCGGCCACCTGGGCGGTGGTCATCCCGGAGATCTGCATTGCGTCTAGAGCTGCGAAGTTGTCCGTAGACAGGGCAGCCAGCGCCCGGGTGTTCATTGCCGCGAGATCCGTCGGTGCGAAGGTCGCGATATCGTCGGTCGTCAGGCCGGCGACACCGACGGAGCTGATCGCCCCGATCTGGGCCGTCGACAGGTAGTCGAACTGGTCAGACGTCATTGCTGCGATCTGGGCTGAGTTCAGGCTGGCAACACCCGAGGTCGACAGACCCGGAAGCTGGTCAGACGTCAGCGCAGCGAGCGCAGTGCTCGACAGAGCCGCCACCTGCCTGGAGTTCAGGGAAGCGATCTGGGTCGAGGAGAGACCGGCGATCGTATCGCTGTTGAGCAGCGAAACCTGGTTGGTGGTCAAGGACGCCAGCTGGCCGCTTGTCAGACCCGACAGCTGGGTCGAGGTGAGAGCGACGAAGTTGTCGGTGCTGAGAGCTGCAATGGTGCGGCTCTGCAGGACGGCAAGCTCGGCAGAGTCGAGGGTTGCGACGTCATCGGTTCCGAGACCGGCGACTGCAGCGGAGCTGATCTGGGCCAACTGTGCCGTCGAGAGGGCCGCAAACTGGTCCGTATCGAGTGCTCCGATCTGGGCCGAGCTGAGGGCGCCGACCGAGCGGCTGTTGATCGCAGCGACCTGGGCCGTATCAAGACCTCCGATCGCATCAGTCGACAGGCCGGAGATTGCGGCCGAGCTGATCACCCCGATCTCGGCTGCCGAGAAGGTGGCGATATCGTCAGACGACAGGGCAGCGAGGTCGGCCGAGCTCAGCGCGGTGATCTGGGCCGAGGTCAGTGCTTCGATCTGGTCGGTGCTCATCGCGGCGAGCTGTGCCGATGTCAGGGCACCGATGGCTCTGGAATTCAGCGCAGCAACCTGATCGGTCGACAACGATGCGATGTTGTCGGTCGACAGAGCGACGATCTGGGCGGATGTCAGTGCCGCGGCCTGGTTCGCCGAGAGACCATCGATCTGATCCGAGTCGAGGACACCAAGCTGGCCGGTGGTCAGGGCGACGATCTGGCCGGTCGTCAGACCGCTCAGCTGGAGCGAGTTGAGGGCGGCGATGTTGTCCGTCGACAGTGCTGCCAGAGCGCGAGAGTTAAGCGCCGCCAGATCGGTCAATTCGAAGACTGCCACGTCATCGGTCGCAAGCCCGGCAACAGCTGCGGATGTCAGGGCCGCAAGCTGGTTGGTCGTCAGCACACCGATCTGATCGGTGGACAGGGCAGCGATTGCGCCAGAGCCAAGGGCGCCGATGGCGCGGCTGCTGATCGAAGCCACCTGGTCCGTGTCAAGCGAGGCGAGGGCATCGGTGGTCAGCGCCCTGACCTGCGAGCTGGAGAGCATCCCGATGAGGGCGCTCGTCAGACCATCCAGCTGATCGCTGACGAGGGTCTCGATCTGAGCGGTGGTAAGAGCCGTCACCTGACCTGTCGTGAGGCCAGCCAACTGAGCCGAGTCGAGCAGTGCGAAGTTGTCGGTGGTCAGCGCCGCCAGAGCTCGGGAGTTGAGCGCCGCGAGTTCGACAGATGTCAGCGTATCGATGGCAGAGCTATCGAGACCGACGATGGCCGAAGACGTCAGGGCCGCAAGCTGACCGGTCCCAAGCGCGGCGAACTGGTCGGAGTCGAGCGCCCCAAGCTGGCTGGACGACAGGCTGGCGATGGCGCGTGAGCTGATAGCGCCGACCTGATCCGTGGAGAGGGAAGCAATCGCATCCGTATCGAGGGCGCGGATTTGTACACTGCTCAGTGTCGCGATCTGTCCGGCAGTCAGACCGTCGATCTGACCGGTCGAGAGGCTGCCGACCTGCGTGCTGGTCAGCGACGCCATCTGTCCGGTGGTCAGGCCAGCAATCTGGTCAGAGCTGATCAGGGCCAGATTGTCGGTCGACAGCGCGGAAATCGCACGGGAGTTCAGAACCGCGAGTTCAGCCGAAGTCAGGGTGCCGATGGCATCGGAGTTGAGGCCGCGGATGGCCGCAGACGACAGGACCGCCAACTGTCCGGTTCCAAGTGCCGCGAACTGGTCGGAGGTCAGCACGTTCAGCTGTTCCGACTTGAGCGAAGCGAGGGCGCGGGTGCTGAGGGCACCGATCTGGTCGGTGGTCATCGACGCGATGCCGGCCGTGCTGATGGAGGCGAGCTGCGAGGAGGAGAATGTGGCAACCTGCGCCGTTGTCAGACCGTCGATCTGGTCGCTGGTCAGCGAACCAACGAGCACGGTCGACAGGGCAGCGATCTGTGCGCTCGTCAGACCGACGATCTGATCCGATCCGAGGGTGGCGAAGTTGGCGCTCGACAGGGCAGCCAACGAACGCGACTGCAGGGCAGCGATTTCGGTGGAGGTAAAGGTGGCCACGTCCTCGGCTTCAAGAGCTGCGACGGCGACCGAGGTCAGCGATGCGAGCTGCCCGGTCGACAGGGCGGCGATCTGATCCGAGGTCATGGCGGCGACCTGGGCGGACGAGAGTGCGGCCACGGCGCGGGTGTTCATGACACCGATCAGGTCTGTCGACAGTTCACCGATCACGTCGGTAGATATGCCGCGGATGGCTGCCGAGCTGATGATCGCGAATTCATCCGTGCTGAAGGTGTTGATGTCTTCAGAGGAGAGCGCCTGCAGGTCGGCCGACGAAAGGGCGGCAATCTGCGCCGAGCCGAGGGCTTGGATCTGATCACTCGTCATCGCCGTGAGCTGGGCTGCCGTCAGCGCACCGACCGCGCGGCTGCTGAGTGCAGCGACCTGGTCGGTGGAGAGGGAGACCACATTATCCGTACCGAGCGCGATGACCTGTGCAGAGCTCAGGGCTCCGACCTGGGAGGCGCTGAGGCCGTCAATCTGATCGCTGTCGAGCGCAGCCACCTGCGCCGTCGTCAGCGAGGCGATCTGGCCGCTCGAAAGAGCCGTCAGCTGGGCGGAGGTGAGGCTCGCGATGTTTTCGGTGGAGAGGGCTGCAAGCGTACGCGAATTTAGGGCGGCAAGTTCCGTCGACGTGAATGTCGCCAGATCTTCCGTCTCCAGACCCTTTACGGCGGCCGAGCTGAGCGAAGCGAGCTGTTGTGTCGAGAGAGCCGCCACCTGGTCGCTGCTCAGGGCAGCCACCTTGGCAGAGTCGAGCACACCGATTGTACGGCTGCTGAGCGCGCCGACCTGATCGGTCGTGAACGACGCCAGCGTATCCGTGGTCAACGACTTCATCTGGGCGCTGGTCAGGCCGGCAATCTGGGTGGGAGTGAGACCATCAACCTGATCCGAGCTCAATACACCGATCTGTGCTGCCGTCAGACCAGCGATTTTCGCCGAGGTCAGGCCGGTCAGCTGGCCGGAGCCCAGAGCCGCGAAGTTCGCCGTAGAAAGGGCGGCCAGGGTTCGGGAGCTGAGAGCGGCCACGCCGTCCGAGGAGAGCACAGCGACGTCGTCGGTACCGAGACCGGCAACAGCCACGGAGGTCAATGACGCGAGCTGGCCGGTGGTCAGGACATCGATCTGGTCGGTCGAAAGTGCAGCAACCTGTGTCGATTTCAGTACCGCCACTGCCCGGCTGTTCAGGGCAACAATCTGGTCGGTCGAGAACGAAGCGAGCGCATCGGTCGTGAGTGCGGTGACCTGGCGCGAGCTGAGCGCCGAGATCTGCGTTGCGTCCAGGCCGTCGATCTGATCCGAAGTCAGCGTTGCGATGGCAGCGGTCGACAGCGCGGCGATCTGGCCGGTGGTCAGGCCGGAAAGCTGGGTGGAGCTGAGGGTCGCAAAGTTGGCGGTAGAGAGGCCGCCGAGAGCGCGTGTGCTGATGACGGCGAGTTCTGCCGAGGTCAGTGTCGCTACGTCGTCGGTCTGGATGCCGGAAAGGGCGACGCTGCTCAGCGAAGCGAGCTGCGTGGGGGTCAGCGCCGCGAACTGCTCCGACGTCAGGGCCGTCATCTGGGTAGAGTTCAGCGCACCCAGCTGCCGGCTGCTCAGCGCCGTCATCTTGGCACTGTCGATGACGGAAAGCTGATCCACGGTTAGACCGCGGATGGCGACGCTCGAGATCGCACTGAGCTGAGCGGAGTCGAACTGATCGATGTCATCGGTCTGGAAGGCTGAAATCTGCCTGGACGAGAGCGCGGCGACCTGAGCGGAGCTCAGCGCAGCAACGTCGTCGCTCGTGAAGGAAGCGATGGTCGCCGTAGACAGCGACTTGATCTGGGTGATGCTCAGAGAAGAGATAATCGAGGTCATTTGACGCGCGCCTTCAACGTTAGCGATTGGCCGTTGCATTCCTTTGCCACCGGTCGGGGGAGCACGTCGGGTGCCTCACCGCGCGACCCGGGGAGCATCCTGCACCCCGAATGGCCACAATCCGAACGCAAACGCAGATCGATCGCGCTTGGCGTGCGGTGTCCTTGCGGACAAAAGTCTTTTGGTGAAACATGGCTCGAGCGAGCCTGGCGTTGGAGAGGGCATCATGCAGCAGAGCTAATCTCTGCTTCCCACACCTTTTTGAACGTCTACCCCCGTACCCGGGAGACGACCTTGGCTCATCATTCTGCAAACACAGAAATACGATGAGACGAGTCTTGCCCAGATGATTAGGGCGCACCCGATAATTTTCTATTAACGGACGTTCCCGGAACTTACCTGTCTATTCTTGGCAGAAAGCTAAGCCGGCGCCTCTTAACCTCGGATGCTATCGTCAATAGCGAGTGATTTGGCAAGTCCTAAGATAAGGCGGCCTGCCCCCACGCAAGCCCAAAGCAAGCTAGGCTGATTAGGAGTTTTGTACACGCCGCTCCGCGGGAACGTAACCCGGCCCCTGGCCGATGAGAGATGTCATGTCGATGGTGATACATACCGCATTCGCCCCGGAGCAGAACGCCCAGCTCGCAACAGCTCTGGAGAGATCGAGACGCCAGCAGCTTTCGCTGCTCGACGCCCTGCAGCTGGCGGAGCGGTGGTCGGCAGCGGGTCAGTTCGCGCTTTCCGCCGAACTCTACAAGACCTGGACGGCATTCAACGATCAAAGTCCGCTGCTTCACCTCGCCTTCTTCAACTATTCTGTGACGCTCAAGCAACTCGGCGACACCGCAGGCGCGGTCAACGCGTTGAAGGCGGCGCTGAAGGCTCAACCCATGATGGGCCAGGCGCACATCAATCTGGGTAGAACCTATGAGGATAGCGGTCTGGGCGCTCAGGCGATCCAGCAGTGGCGGAGCTACGTGGACTCGACCGCCGAAATCACTCCCGACAAATCGGTTCATCGTCTGATGGCCCTGCAGCATATTGGCCGTGTCATGGAAGGCGCCGGCCTTCTGGAGGATGCCGAGAACGCTCTCTGGCAGGCAATCGAACTGCGCCCCGACAAGCCGGAAGCAGGCCAGCACTGGATCTCGGTCCGCCAGCACCAGTGCAAGTGGCCGGTCGTCCAGGGATCGGAATATGTGACGAAGCGGCAGATGCTGGACTCGATCTCGCCGCTCCCGCTCGCCTGTTATGCGGACGATCCGCTCTACCAGATGGCCAAGGCCTTTCGTTACTTCAAGATGCTGGCAGGCCGCCCGGACGCAGCACATCTCAACAAGCCCGTCCCGCGCAAGAAGGTCGGCACCGGCCAGCGCCTGCGCATCGGCTACGTCTCCTCGGATCTGCGCGACCATGCCGTCGGCTTCGCCCTGAGTGAGGTTCTCGAACTGCACGACAAGGCGTCCGTCGAAGTCTATGCCTATTACATCGGCGAGCCGCGCACCAATGATGCGACTCAAAACCGGATGAAGGCCGTCATCGACGTCTGGCGCGACATCACCGCGCTTTCGGACCTCGATGCCGCCAAGCAGATCATGGCCGACGAGATCGACATCCTCATCGACGTCAACGGCTACACCAAGCTCGCCCGCACGAAGATCTTCTCCTACCGCCCTGCCCCCGTCATCGTGAACTTCTGCGGCTATCCCGGCACCATGGCGAGCCCGGTCCATCAGTACATCATTGCCGACGAGCAGATCATCCCGCCCGGCAACGAACTCTACTACACCGAAAAGGTGCTCCACATTCCCTGCAACCAGCCGGTCGACCGCAAGCGCGTAATCGGCACCCGCCCGACGCGGACCGAAGCCGGCTTGCCGGAAAACGCCTTCGTCTTCGCCTGCTTCAACGGCATGCAGAAGATCACCGCACCCGTCTTCGCCCGCTGGATGGCAATCCTGACAGCCACCCCCGGCAGCATTCTCTGGCTGCTCGGTGGCTCGGATATCGTCAACCAGCGACTGCGCGACCTCGCAAAGTCGGCAGGCGTTGACCCGGCCCGCATCTACTTCGCCTCCAAGGTGGCCAATCCGAACCATCTGGCCCGCATTGCGATCGCCGATCTCTTCCTCGACACCTTCCCCTATGGCGCCCACTCGACGGCGTCGGATGCGCTGACGATGGGCCTGCCCGTGCTGACGCTTCCGGGCAAGGGCTTCGCCTCGCGCTTCTGCAGCAGCATCGTCAAATCGGCCGGCATTCCGGAACTGATCTGCGCAAGCCCTGAGGACTACGTCCGCAAGGCGGTGGCGCTGGCGAACGACAAGACCGAACTGGCAAGGATCCGTACCTCCCTGCAGGCCCAGCGTGACACCTGCGCACTTCGCGACATCCCGCGCCTCGTGCGCCGGCTGGAAGAACTTTACTGGCAGATGCAGGGCGAGCGCGAGCGCGGCGACACACCTGTTCCGGATCTCTCCAACATGGAGATGTATTACGAAATCGGCTCGGAAGTGATGATGACCGAAGTCGAGTTCGAGGACGAGGCAGCCTATCGCAAGCGCTATCGCGATCGGATCTCCGCCTGGCACGATTTCCACCCCGTCCCGACCGACACACGTCTGTGGACGTGACGGCAGTGACGAAAGACTGCGGGCAAAGACCGAACTGGGCTGGGAGATAACTGTGGCGCCTGTAATACTAGTAACCTTTGCCGGCCGGGAACACCGGATGCAGATCCTCAACAGCTATGTCCGCAAGGCCATGGCCGACGGTCTGATCGACGAATGGCATATCTGGGACTTCACCCGGGCGGCTGCCGATCACGAATGGGTCACGCGTGAGTTCGGCCCGCTTCGCTTCATGGGCGACGCAGTGGGCTACCAGGCATGCGGGACAGCATCCGCCCGGTCTCCGCTGCGGCTCGATGCCAGGATCAACAACGACCTGCATCTGGCGATTTTGCCAAAGCATGACCCGGACAATTTCTACGAGGTCGTTATCGGCGGCTGGAACAATCAGCAGTCCGTCATCCGCAAGGCACCCCGCGCGCGGCTCAATGATGCAGACCGAAGCGACGCCCCGACTGTCTGGGCGAAGCTGACCCCGAGCGTGCTATCGCCAGGCCGCGCCAACGAGGTCGTCGTCTCGATCGACCAATCCGGCACACCCGAACTGATGGTCAATGGCGTCGTGCTCGGCCGCTGGCCGGACATCGCACTGCCTGCTGGGGCCGACGTGATGGCCCGCGGCGGCTGGGGCGCCACGCTCGAACTCTGCCATGTCGACGCGCCGGTACGACGATACGTCGGGAACCCCGGCGAACAGATGCCTTATTTCCAGGCATATCAGTATTACGCCCGCCGTCTGGCCGATTTCGCTGACGCACTCTTCCTGAAATGCGACGACGACATCGTCTACCTGGATCTCGACGGCCTCGCAGGCTTCATCGACCACCGCCGCAAGAACCCGCATTACTTCGTGACCTCGGCGAATGTCGTCAATAACGGGGTCTGCGCCTACTTCCAGCAGGTTTCCGGCGCGCTCCCCGCCTCGCTAGGCCATTTCGAGCGTCCGCCGGGCGGCTTTGGCGGCACCCTCTGGACCGATCCGGACAAGGCGAACAAGCTGCATGACTTCTTCTTGGCATCGCCCAAGAAAGAGTTGCCGCTTCCCACCAAGGTGGTCGACTGGCAGGAACGCCAGTCGATCAACTTCATCGCCTGGCTCGGCCGCGATCTGCAGCACATGGCGCTCGCCAAGGGCGACGATGAAAAGATGCTGACCGTCGACCTGCCAGCCTTCCTGGATCGCCCGACATGCATCTATTCCGACTTCACTGTCAGCCATCTGAGCTTCGGACCGCAGGAGAACGGCGTCGACGTCAACAGGCTGATCGCCGCTTACGACACGCTCATGCGCGAAAAACTCTCAGCCTGACCACTTCATGATTCGACCGGCGGGCAACCGCCGGTCTCTTTGCAATTGGGCGAGATGCGGCAGGCCTTGCGGCTGGAACCGCACCGCCCCTGAAAATCGAGGAACACCCACCGGATGGCACAGGGTCAGAAAATCGGTATCGTCGGCGCGGGTCTGTCCGGCGCCGTCATCGCACGCGAACTGGCAGAGGCCGGCTTCGAGGTCGAGGTCTTCGACACGCGCCCGCATATCGGCGGCAACTGCCACACAGAGCGTGATGCCGACACCGGTGTCATGGTCCACATCTACGGCCCGCACATCTTCCACACCGATGACGCGGAAGTCTGGGACTACGTGAACAGCTACCAGACCTTCCTGCCCTACAAGAACCGGGTGAAGACCACGAGCCAGGGCCAAGTCTATTCCCTGCCGGTCAACCTGCACACAATCAACCAGTTCTTCGGCAAGACCTTCCGCCCGCAAGAGGCGCGCGACTTCATCGAGGAACAGGCCGACAAGACCATCACCGACCCGCAGACCTTCGAGGAGCAGGCGCTCCGCTTCGTCGGTCGCGACCTCTATGAAGCCTTCTTCAAGGGCTATACCGAAAAGCAGTGGGGTTGCTCGCCGAGCGACCTGCCGGCCTCGATCCTGAAGCGCCTGCCCGTGCGCTTCAACTACGACGACAACTACTTCTTCCACAAATTCCAGGGCATGCCGGAAAACGGCTATACCGACATGATCGAAAAGATCTTCGATCATCCGAAGATCAAGGTGACGCTGGGCCAGCACTTCGATCCCCGCGCGCGCCATGACTACGCGCACCTCTTCTATTCCGGTCCGCTCGACGGCTACTTCGCCTATGAGTTCGGGCGTCTGGGCTATCGCACGCTCGACTTCGAGCGCTTTACATATCAGGGCGACTATCAGGGCTGCGCCGTCATGAACTACGGCGATGCCTCCGTGCCCTATACCCGCATCACCGAGCACAAGCATTTCTCGCCCTGGGAAAGCCACGAGGGATCGGTCTGCTACCGCGAATTCTCGCGCGCCTGCGGCGAAGACGACATCCCCTATTATCCGATCCGTCTCGTCGAGGAGAAGGCGCAGCTCGCGGACTACGTCGCTCGCGCCAATGAAGAGAAGGCCGTGACCTTCGTCGGCCGCCTCGCGACCTATCGCTATCTCGACATGGACGTGACGATCCGCGAAGCGCTCGACACTGCGCGTCTCTTCCTGGCCAAGACGAAGGATGAGGCAGCGATGCCGGCCTTTGTGCATTCCCCACTCTGATCAGAGAATGACCATGACTGCCACACCCATCCTCGTCGTCGGCGGTGCCGGCTATATCGGCTCGCACACATGCCTTGCGCTCTCCGAGCGCGGCTATCTGCCTGTCGTCTATGACAACTTCACCTCAGGCCATCCAGAATTTGTCAAATGGGGTCCTGCCGAACAGGGCGACATCCGAGACAAGGCGCGGCTGAAGGAGGTACTGGCAAAGTACCAGCCGAAGGCCGCCATGCATTTCGCCGGCCTGATCGAGGTCGGCCAGTCCTTCAAGGAGCCGGAACACTTCTACGACGTCAACGTCTCGGGCACGCTCAGCCTTCTGCAATGCTTGAGCGAAGCCGACATCCGCAACTTCGTCTTCTCCTCGACCTGCGCCACCTATGGAGCACCGGAATATCTGCCTCTGGACGAGAAACATGGCCAGAAGCCGATCAACCCCTACGGCCGCACCAAGCATATCGTCGAGCAAGCGCTGGGTGACCTCAACCTCTGCGGACGCATTCGCTCGGTCATGCTGCGCTATTTCAACGCCGCCGGCGCCGACTTCGAAGGCCGCATCGGCGAATGGCATTCGCCTGAAACCCACGCCATCCCGCTCGCAATAGAAACGGCGCTCGGACGCCGCGAATTCTTCTCGATCTTCGGCGAAGACTACGACACCCGCGACGGCACCTGCATCCGTGACTACATCCACGTCAACGATCTTGCCGATGCCCATGTCCGCGCGGTCGATTATCTGCTGAACGGAGGCGAGACGATCGCCATCAACCTCGGCACCGGCAATGGCACGACCGTCAAGGAACTGATCGCATCGATCGAGAAGGTCTCCGGCCGCCCGATGCCCATCAAGCGCACGGAACGCCGCCCTGGCGATCCCCCGGGCCTTGTCGCGAGCAACACGCTTGCCCGCGAGGTGCTCGGCTGGGATCCGAAGCACGGCATTGACGACATCATCCGCTCGGCCTGGACGTGGCACTCGACCTTCAACGGCCATTCCGATTGAGTACGGCTGCCTCGGGATCAAATTCTCCCTAAAAAAGGCGCGTCTAAGGCCAGTGTTGCAGCTTGGAACCCCTTGACGCGCTTTGTTCCTTCCGCTTTTCGTCCTGCAGATTTTGCAGGAACCAAAACCATGGCCGACAGACTAAAAACAATCCTCTCCTCGAGCGCGTGGGAGCGGTTTATCATAGCCGTCATTCTCATCAATTCGGTCACCCTGGGTCTCGAGACGTCACCCACTGTCATGCAGGTCATCGGACCGCTTCTGCATGCACTCGACCGCATCATTCTCGCGATTTTCGTCGTTGAGATCGTGGCCCGTCTCTACGCGTTCCGGCTTGCGTTCTTCCGCGATCCCTGGAGCATTTTCGACTTCGCCATCGTCGTCATTGCACTGATCCCGGCAACCGGCCCCTTCCAGGTGCTGCGCGCCCTGCGCGTGCTGCGTATCCTGCGACTGATCTCTGTCGTGCCCTCGCTGCGGCGGGTGATCGGCGGGCTCATTGCCGCCCTTCCCGGCATGGGCTCGATCATCGTTCTCTTGTTCATGCTGTTCTACGTCTCGGCCGTCATGGCGACCAAGCTCTATGGCGGGACCTTCCCCGATTGGTTCGGCAATCTTGGTGCGTCGACCTATTCGCTCTTCCAGATCATGACGCTCGAAAGCTGGTCCATGGGCATCGTCCGGCCAGTGATGGAAGTCCATCCCTATGCCTGGCTGTTCTTCGTGCCCTTCATCCTGCTCAGCACCTATTCGGTCCTGAACCTCTTCATCGGTGTCATCGTCTCCGCGATGCAGGAGCAGAGCATGGCCGACACTGACGCAGACTTGAAAACCCTGCATGTCGACAATGGCGACTTGCTGCGCGAAATGCAGGCGCTGCGATCCGAGATCGCTGCTCTGCGGGCCGAGAAAACGGCTGCTGGCGCATAAATCGAAGTCGCTATTGGTTGCCGGGCTTCAGCTTCTGAGGCCCGGCGCCTCGTGGCCCGTGCGCTCGACATACTCAGTATAACCGCCCCCATACTGGAACACGCCTTCGGGCGTGATCTCCAGCACGCGGTTCGACAGCGCCGCCAGGAAGTGGCGGTCGTGGCTGACGAAGAGCATGGTGCCTTCGAACTGCGACAATGCCTTGATCAGCATTTCCTTGGTGTCCAGGTCGAGGTGGTTGGTCGGCTCGTCGAGGACGAGCAGGTTCGGCGGATCGAACAGCATCATCGCCATGACGAGCCGCGCCTTTTCACCGCCAGAGAGCACCCGCACGCGCTTGTCGATATCGTCGCCTGAGAAACCGAAGCAGCCGGCAAGCGCCCTGAGCGGTGCCTGACCAGCGCGCGGGAAACTCGTTTCCAGCATTTCGAAGATCGTCATGTCACCGTCGAGCACATCCATCGCATGCTGGGCGAAATAGCCCATCTTGACGCTGGCACCGATCGATACCGTGCCCTCATCCGGCTTGGAATCACCGGCAACGAGCTTGAGAAGTGTCGACTTGCCGGCACCGTTGATGCCCATGATGCACCAGCGCTCGCGGCGGCGGACCATGAAGTCGAAGCCGTCATAGATGACCTTGTCGCCGTAGCGCTTGGAGACGTTCTTGACGCTGACCACGTCTTCACCCGAACGCGGCGCCGGCTGGAATTCGAAGGCGACGACCTGGCGGCGCTTCGGCGGCTCGACACGGTCGATCTTTTCGAGCTTCTTCACCCGGCTCTGCACCTGCGAAGCGTGAGACGCCCGCGCCTTGAAGCGCTCGATGAACTTGATTTCCTTGGCGAGCATCGCCTGCTGGCGCTCGAACTGCGACTGCTGATGCTTCTCGTTCAAGGCACGCTGCCCCTCGTAGAAGACATAGTCGCCGGAATAGCTGTTCAGCTGGCCGGCATCGATCTCGATGATCTTGTTGACGATGCGGTTCATGAACTCGCGGTCATGCGAGGTCATCAGCAGTGCGCCTTCGTAACCTTTAAGGAACTGCTCGAGCCAGATCAGGCTCTCGAGGTCGAGATGGTTCGACGGTTCGTCGAGCAGCATCACGTCGGGGCGCATCAGCAGAATGCGGGCGAGCGCCACGCGCATCTTCCAGCCGCCCGAGAGAGCGCCGACATCGCCGTCCATCATGCTTTCCGAGAAGGAGAGACCGGCCAGCACCTCGCGGGCACGGCCATCCAACGCATAGCCGTCGAGCTCTTCGTAGCGCGCCTGCACTTCGCCGTAGCGCTCAATGATCGCGTCCATCTCGTCCATCCGGTCAGGATCGACCATGGCTGCCTCGAGTTCGCGCAGTTCGGCCGCAACTTCGCTGACCGGTCCTGCCCCGTCCATGACCTCAGCGACAGCCGAGCGGCCGGACATCTCGCCAACATCCTGGCTGAAATAGCCGATTGAGACACCCTTATCGACGGAGACCTGGCCTTCGTCGGGCTGTTCATGCCCGATGATCATACGGAAGAGCGAGGTCTTGCCCGCCCCGTTTGGTCCCACGAGACCGATCTTCTCCCCGCGATTGAGCGCGGCGGAGGCCTCGATAAAGAGGATACGGTGGCTGAGCTGCTTGGAGATGTTTTCGATACGGATCATGGACAAGGGCGCCTGCTGGAAATCGGCGCCCTTATGGCATGTCGAAGCCCCCCTGTCCCCTGCTTTTGTTGCGGGGCGGCATCGCGGCTGCGCCGGATTGCCACGGACCGGGCTCGCCGGTTGCCATGCGGCTGCAGACGGGCGAAAAGACGTCACGCAAGGACGACACCATGAGCGAAGACACAATTACCCTCTACGAAGCGATCGGCGGTGATCAGACCGTAAAGGCGCTGACCCGGCGCTTTTATGAGTTGATGGACACGCTGCCGGAGGCCGCCCATTGCCGGGCGGTACACCCGCCGGACTTGAGCGGCAGCGAAGAGAAGTTTTACGACTATATGACGGGCTACCTTGGCGGTCCGCCCATCTACATGCGAAAGCGCGGCCATCCGATGCTGCGGCGTCGTCATTTCGTCGCCGAGATCGGCCCGTTGGAACGGGACGAATGGCTCCTGTGCTTCCGCCGAGCGCTGGATGAAACAGTCGAGCATCCGAAGCTGCGCGAGATCATCTGGCCGCCCATCGAGAAGCTCGCCTTCCACATGCAGAACAAGGAATAACGGGGATGGCAAGCGTGCAGAGTTACCGCTGGGCGACCGTCGCGGCGGGACTGATCGGAGCCGCCGGTGTCGGGCTTGCCGCGGCCGCCAGCCATGCTGGCGGCGAAGCGCTCCTGCGCCCGGCATCGACGATTTGTCTCGCCCATGCTCCGGCACTCGCAGCACTGTCCATAGCTGGCGACCGGATCAGACTGTCGGCACTGGCAGCGCTCGGCATGATGCTCGGCACAGTGCTGTTTGCTGGCGATCTGGTTGCCCGGCACTTCATTGGAAGCGGACTGTTTCCGATGGCGGCCCCGACGGGCGGGATGACGCTCATTGTGTCATGGCTGCTGCTGAGCGCAGGAGCCCTGCTTCCGGGACGCGACTGACGCCGATCAACCTCTGCAGGACGCGGCCCCGACACCGACGCCTCGACATCACTCTGATGGCAAGTTCAATGGGCCATGCAGGCCGAAACGGTACCGCCGAACATCAGCAGGTTGCCGTGCGGGTCGCGGATGTGAAACCGTAGGCTTTCACCGCACTCTCCCGAGGTGTCCGATGGACGGATCGCCTCGATGCCGCGATCGCAAAAGTCGCGATACATCTCGGTCGGTGCCTCGGACCTGAAGAACACAGAACTGTTCTGGCACTGGAGCGGATCGTCGCTCAGCCAGAAATGCAATTCCATGCCACCACGACGGACCACGAGATAATCGAGACCGTCAAAGCCGACATCCTCGAAACCGAGCGTATCGACATAGAAATTGCGTGTTTCAGAGAAGTTCAGAGAGGGAAGGATAGGCACTGCGTTGAGGATCGTCTTCGCAACAGGTTGCTCAGCGTTCATGCGGAAAGTTCCTCTGCTTCCCACATGAGACTGACGACGAAACGGCTACGATCTGGCGTTGGCGTTTCGCTGCCATCTCGGCGCGGGAAAATCGATAATGAGGGCGGGGGCCCGGTTCAAGGTTGCGTACATGGTAGCAGGTTTGCGTTCATGCAAGCCCGGCAAAGTGACGATTTCGCAATTCGTCACTTCACTTTCCCGAGAGCGTTGCAACATTGCATCGGCGAGCTCCGGTAAAAGCCCCTCGCCGCGCTGACGTGCAAGCTCGTGGAACGAGCTCATGCCACCCTTTTCGGATCCGTCCCTGCTCATGCTTCGGTGTTCCTTTCATTCAGTGTCTGCAACGCGCGCTCGAGACTGGATTTCGAGCCATTTCGCAGCGGAATGAAAGTCTTGCCGAACTTCTTGCAACCGCTCTTCACGCGCAGACACGCATCGTGACTGATACAGTCGATAGGGCAGAAGACGCAGTCGACGGAGGGTAGCACCGTGTCGATGCGCGATACCGCCTCCCGTAAACCCCCATCATGGTGAATTAGTTCCGCACCAAAATTGCTGGCGATCTGACGAAGATGGGCGACCTGGCAATCACGCCCGCCGACGTAAAGAAAGCTGCGGACCTCCGCTTGCGTCTTGGCGGTGGTCGCCGTGCCGGAAACCTCCGCACCCGGCTTCTTTGCAGCCTGCTTTTTCTTCTTCGCCATGACGTCCTGTCTCCTCGAATCCGATCAGAGGCAGCGGTTGCGAGCCTCATGACGACAGGCATACAAAACATGACAAAAAGAGTAAAGTATATAGTTGAAATTTTCAGTCATGTTTTCGCAGAGACAGATCCGACCTGATCAGGGCATGGCGTCCGGGATTGACAGGGATCAACTTCCCTTGATTTTCAGGGGTTCCGCGGCGCCAAGAGCAATTTTTTACCGTTTGATAAAACTTTGATCCTGAGTTACGTTTCTCTGCATCGCTTCGAATATAAAAGAGGGAACTGCGATGCGAAGACTGGAACCAGGCCTCAAGGCCGGGCGGCTTGACGCTGCCGATTATGCAAAGAATTTCTCTGACCTGCATCCCCGCCTCGGCGGCCATGAGGCACTCGTCGCCTCCGACAGATGCTACTTCTGTCACGACGCGCCGTGCATGACGGCCTGTCCCACCGCCATCGATATCCCGATGTTCATCCGGCAGATATCGACTGGCAATCCGCTTGGCGCCGCCAAGACCATTTTCGACCAGAACATTCTCGGCGGCATGTGCGCCCGCGTCTGTCCCACCGAAACGCTCTGCGAGGAAGCCTGTGTGCGCAACACGGCCGAGGAGCGCCCGGTCGAAATCGGCCGCCTGCAACGTTACGCCACCGACATCGCGATCGAAGAAGGCCGCCAGTTCTATTCCCCGGCAGCGTCCTCCGGCCACACGGTGGGCATCGTTGGCGCCGGCCCCGCAGGCCTCGCCGCTGCTCATCGCCTTGCCATGCACGGCCACCAGGTCACCATCTACGAAGCGAAGGAAAAGGCCGGCGGTCTGAACGAATACGGCATCGCGGCCTACAAGACCCCCAACGACTTCGCCCAGAAGGAAGTCGATTACATCCTGTCGCTCGGCAATATCGATGTGCTGGACGGCCAGATGATGGGCCGCGACTTCACCGTCGCCGACCTCCAGGCGAAACATGACGCCGTCTTCCTCGGTGCCGGCCTTGGCAACGTCAACGGGCTGAACATACCCGGCGCCGGGATCAATGGTGTGCTCGACGCCGTCGAGTTCATCGCCAACCTGCGCCAGGCCGACAAGAAGGCCGACGTGCCCGTCGGCCGTGACATCGTCGTCATCGGTGGCGGCATGACCGCAATCGATGCTGCCGTCCAGGCCAAGCTTCTCGGGGCGGAAAACGTCACGATCTGCTACCGCCGCGGCAAGGAGCACATGAACGCCTCGGTGTTCGAGCAGGATCTCGCGACCTCCAAGGGCGTCCACATCCGCCACTGGCTCCAGCCGAAGGAAGTCGCCCACCATGCGGGTCACTGCTCGTCGATCACCTTCGAATACACCCACCTCGAAAACGGCATGATGAAGGGCACCGGCCACACGACCGAAATCAGGGCCGACCAGATCCTCGTCGCAATCGGCCAGAAACTCGATGGCCAGGGTCTGGACGGACTGAAGCTCGAAGGCGGCAAGATCGCCATCGACGCCGAGGGCCGGACATCGATCCCGGGTGTCTGGGCCGGCGGCGACTGTGCCTTCGGTGGCCAGGACCTGACGGTCTCCGCCGTCGCCATGGGCCGCGACGCGGCCGAAAGCATCAACCGCTCTCTCGCCGTCATGACGGCGGGCGCAACCGCAGTCGCATGACGCACCGCTCTCGAGAGGATTTGAAACATGGCTGATCTTCGCAATAACTTCGTCGGCATCAAATCGCCCAACCCCTTCTGGCTGGCCTCGGCGCCGCCGACCGACAAGGCCTACAATGTCGAGCGCGCCTTCAAGGCGGGCTGGGGCGGCGTCGTGTGGAAGACGCTCGGCTCGGAAGGACCACCGGTCGTCAACGTCAACGGCCCGCGCTATGGCGCAATCTGGGGCGCCGACCGCAGGCTTCTGGGCCTCAACAACATCGAACTGATCACCGACCGTCCTCTGCAGGTGAACCTGCAGGAGATGAAACAGGTCAAGATGAACTGGCCGGACCGAGCGCTCGTCGCCTCGATCATGGTCCCTTGCGTCGAGGAAGAGTGGAAGGCGATCCTGCCGCTGGTCGAAGAGACCGGGGCTGATGGCATCGAGCTTAACTTCGGCTGTCCGCACGGCATGTCGGAGCGCGGCATGGGGGCAGCCGTCGGGCAGGTGCCGGAATACATTGAAATGGTCGTGCGCTGGTGCAAGCAATATACCCGCATGCCCGTCATCACCAAGCTGACACCGAATATCGCCGACATCCGCAAGCCGGCCCGCGCCGCCAAAGCCGGCGGCACGGACGCTGTCTCGCTGATCAACACGATCAACTCGATCGTTTCGGTCGATCTCGACAGCTTTGCCCCCTCGCCCACCGTCGGCGGCAAGGGCACCCATGGCGGCTATTGCGGCCCGGCGGTCAAGCCGATCGCGCTCAACATGGTCGCCGAGATCGCCCGTGATCCGGAAACCTATGGTCTGCCGATCTCCGGTATCGGCGGTGTCACCACCTGGCGCGATGCGGCTGAATTCCTGGCACTCGGGGCCGGCAATGTGCAGGTCTGCACCGCTGCCATGACCTATGGCTTCAAGATCGTCCAGGAGATGATCTCAGGGCTCAACGACTGGATGGATGCCAAGGGTCACCAGAGCCTTGACGACATCTGCGGTCGCGCGGTGCCCAACGTTACCGACTGGCAGTATCTCAACCTCAACTACATCGCCAAGGCCCATATCGATCAGGATGCTTGCATCAAATGCGGCCGCTGCCACATCGCCTGCGAGGATACGTCCCACCAGGCGATCACCAGCATGGTCGATGGCGTCAGGAAGTTCGAGGTGATGGAAGACGAATGCGTCGGCTGCAATCTCTGCGTCAACGTCTGTCCCGTCGAAAACTGCATCACCATGGTCGAACTGCCGACCGGCGCCCTCGACCAGCGCACGGGTCGCCCGGTCGATCCAAACTACGCGAACTGGACGACCCATCCGAACAATCCGATGGCTGTGCAGGCGGCAGAATAGTCTCGGTCAAGCAAGTCCGGCCCGCTTGCGGGCCGGATACCTTTCGACAAAAGAAAACACTCGAATTTTCGCCCACACCTTCAGAAATTATTCAGCGCTATACTCCACCATCCAGCCATCGGGACTGACAGCATTTTCGTCAGGCCGGGCCAGCCGGGCAAGGAGACCATGGCGATAAAGAGCAGAATACGGATGGTGGATCGAGCCTGCGATCGCGCCTGCAGATCCTCATTCCGAGCGCCATCGTTCTGGCAGGTGTTGCCGTCTCCGCCTTATATGCCGACCTTCAGCAGCAACGATTGAGCCGCGAGGCGGCCCGCAATGCGGTCGGGGAAAACCTTGGCCTGATCCGCACCAAGCTCGAAGCCAACATCAACGCCAATATCAAGCTTTTGCAGGGCATGGTCGCGGTGATCGGGACCGAGCCCTATGTCACGCAGAAGCGTTTCGAGGCGTTGGCATCAAGCCTCCTGTCGACGCCCTCCCAGATCGGCAACATCGTTGCAGCACCCAATCTCATCACGAGTTTCGTCCACCCCTACGAGGACAACAAGTCCTTCATCGGGAACTGGATACTCCCGCCACCGAATGGCGAGGAAGCGGTGCGCCAGTTGCGCGAAGAGGGCAAGACAATCATCAGCGGCCCGTTGCCGCTCAAGAATGGCGCCATGGGCCTGATCATCACGCTGCCCGTGGAGATGACCAATGACGACGGCAAGCGGGTCTTTTGGGGTGGCTTGGCGGGGGTCGTCGATGTCACGAGGCTCTATGACGACAGCGGCCTGCGAGCCCCGGATTCGCCGCTCGCCATCACCATTACCGACGACAGTCAACAGACGGGAAACCAGGCCGTGATCTACGGCGACAGTCACGTCCTGACCGACGACCCGGTCACCATGATTGTGGATCTCGGCAACGAGAAATGGTCCATTTCGGCGGTGCCCAAGGGTGGCTGGCACGCGATGAGCCGCCCCGACGTCCTGATCCGCAGCATGATCGCCGCCATGTCCGCGCTGATCGCCGGAAGCGTCATCTGGGTCGCCGGGCTGATGCGGGAGCGGCAGCGTAACTATGCGGCTCTCCGGCAACGCGAGGAAGAGCTTCGCGCCATGTCGTATCGTCTTGGCGTCGCACTCGAATCCTCCCGCATTGGCGTCTGGGAGATGGATGTCGGCAGCGATCACCTCATCTGGGACGAACGACTCTATAATCTCTACGGACTGACACCTGACACACCGATTACCGGCGAAACCTGGCGGTCAATGGTCGATCCCGAAGATGTCGATGCCATCGAGGAGGGCATGCGGCAAGCCATCGAAAACCAATCCTCCTATACGGGCCGCTTCCGGGTGATCCGCCCGGATGGGAAAATCGTGCATTTCCGCACGGTCGGCACTGCCTTCGGCGACCAGAAAAACAAGATGCTCTTGCTCGGCGTCAACTGGGATGTCAGCGCTGACGTGCTTCTGCAGGAAGAACTCAGCCAAGCACAGCGCGAGACGGCACAGCGCAACGAGGAGCTGGAAACCGCACGGCAGCGCATGGAGTACAATTCGCTGCACGATGCGCTGACCGGCCTGCCCAATCGCCGCTATCTGGACCAGCGCCTCGAGGCACTGGCTGCAGCCCCCGATCGGCCCGAGGCAAGGCTGACCGTACTCCACATGGATCTGGACCGCTTCAAGGAAATCAACGACACGCTTGGCCATGGTGCCGGCGACGCCATTCTTCGCCATGTCGCGCAGGAACTGCAGAGCATGGTCGGTGAATGCGATTTCGTCGCCCGGATCGGCGGCGATGAATTCGTCATCGTCTGCCAGGGCTGCGATATCTCCGAAGGCTACGAGGCCATGGGCTCGAACCTGATCTCGGCCGTCAACCGGCCCATCGTCTACAACGGACACGAATGCCGTGTCGGCGCATCGATCGGTATCGCCGACAGAATCGAGCCCGAACTGACCGCCGAACAGCTCCTCGTCAATGCGGACATCGCCCTCTACGAGGCAAAACGCCGTGGCCGAAACCGCGTCGAGCGTTTCAACGACCAGCTGCGCGCTCGCACGATCAACATCAAGCGCACCGCCGACGCCATTCTTCGATCTTTGGGCGACGACGATTTCATCGCCTGGTATCAGCCGCAATTCGATGCCCGAACGCTTGCGATCAACGGTGTGGAGGCGCTCGCGCGCTGGCACCATCCGCAAAAGGGCATCCTCGCACCCAACGCATTCCTCGAAACGGCCGAAAACCTGAATGTCGTGTCCCAGATCGACGCGAGCATTCTCGATCAGGCACTCGAGCAACTGGCTCGCTGGAAGACCGAGGGTCTCGGCATCGAGCATGTCTCAGTCAACATTTCTGCCCAGAGGTTGTTCGAGGACAAGCTGCTCGACCACCTGGCCAAGCTCGACTTCAAGCCGGGCAGCCTTTCATTCGAGTTGCTGGAATCGATTTCCTTCGACGACAAGGCTGATGCCGTAGCGGAAAGCCTCGAGCGCATCCGCACTCAGGGCATTGCCATCGAAATCGACGATTTCGGCACCGGTTACGCCTCGATCCTCTCGCTGATCAAGCTCTCGCCGAGCCGCTTGAAGATCGATCGGCAACTGGTGGCCCCGATCGTCACAAGCCCTGCTCAGCGCAAGCTGATCAGCTCGATCGTCGATATCGGCCGCTCCTACGGGATCGGCATCGTCGCAGAGGGCGTGGAAACCATGGAGCATGCGGCGATCCTGCGCGATCTCGGTTGCCAGACGCTGCAGGGCTACGCGCTGGCGCGGCCGATGAGCCCGGACAATTTCATCGATTTTGCAAGGAAACATGCCTTGCAGCGCGAAGACCTGCTGCGGCGGAGCGCCTGAACCGCGCTTCGGAGATGGATCAGCTGAGCAGGCTCTGGCCAGCGGCGAACCCGGCATAGGCCAGCGCCGAGAAATAGACGAGCGTCAGCAGCACCATCAGGTGTCCCATCGCAACGACCATGCCGTCCCTTTGGGAAATACCGGTCGACAGAAGCAGGATCGCCACACCGGGCAGCGTGTTCGAGAACGGAATGAAGCCAAGCGGCATCATCAAGAGCACGCCGGCGGCCGTCAGAACGACACCGTTGATACGGTTGACCAGCGCCCCGTGCGTCAGGCCCAGCAAGCGGGGACGGACATAACGGTCGACCTTTCTCAGGATCTTGAGACCTCGTTCCAGAACCGGGACAAGGCGCGCCCGTTCGAGCTTGCGGTCGGCCACCTTCTCCGGCAACCACGGAAAGCGGTTGAAGGTGATCGCAATCCCGATCAGCACGATGCCGGCACCGAAGACGGTAGAGACACCCGGAATCGAAACCGGCACCAGGAAGGGTAGAGACAACAGGCCGCAAAGCAGCAGTAGCCCGCTTTCACCCATCTTCTGAAGGATCTGTCGCAGCGTTACGTGATCCTCATCCATCGAGTCGATCACATCCTGCAGCACCGCACTTGTGCTCTTGTCGGTATCACTGAAGCCGATCGTCGTTGTCATCAGGTCCGCTTTCGATTAACTGCCGGAAGAATGTCCTCGGACGACGCAGTGACGCGCGTCCCGGATCGCAGATGAATGAGAAAGCCGGTCGGGTCAAGTGACGCGAACGGAGAGACCAGTTCCGGTCGAAAGACATGCCATGACAGAGCAAGCGTCAACAGCAGACAGGCCCGTCAATCAGCATACGGTGCATGCCAAGGGTCGTGAAAAGCTGAAGGCGCATGCGGCAATGCTGCTCTTTGCTGCCCTGATCGCCGGCTCCTTCTCCTTTGGCGGCATGGCGGCACAGCACATGGATGCCGGCCCACTGACACTGTGGCGCTACCTGATGACCGTGGTCGTGATGGGTGTCCTGACCTTCGGCATCCTGCGCGTTCCTTTCCGGGCTCCCCAGCGGATCTGGCGCTTTGCCCTGCTCGGCGGGCTGATCGCCGTCTACATGCTGACCATGTTCGTGGCGTTGGAATTCACCAGCCCTGTGCAGACGGGCGCCGTCTTCACCCTGATGCCATTGATCAGCGCCGGCTTTGCGCTCGTCTTCATCGGGCAGAAAACCCGCCCGGATGTGTTCATTGCACTCGTGATTGCAGCCCTTGGCGCAATTTGGGTCATCTTCCGCGCCGACATCCAGGCGATCCTCTCCTTCGACGTTGGGCGTGGGGAACTGATCTATTTCATTGGCGTCATCTGCCACGGCGCCTACGTGCCGCTGATCCGCAAGTTCAATCAGGGAGACAACCCGGTCGCCTTCGGTTTCTGGGTTGTGGTCTTCACCATCCCCTGGCTCCTGCCGACCGGCGCTGTCCCGCTCGCGATCACGGATTTTGCGAGCCTACCACCCATGGTCTGGGCGACGATCGCCTATCTCTCGATCGTGACGACAGCACTCACCTTCATGTTGCTGCAATACGCCTCGATGCGCCTGCCAGCACCCAAGGTGCTGGGCTACGGCTATCTGACGCCGACCTTCATCATCCTCCTGGAAGGCATGCTCGGCCACGGCTGGGCAAGCCCGGCCGTTTTTCTCGGTGCGCTCGTCACGGCCGCCGGTCTTCTGGTGATGGGTCTGCTCAGGGACTGACGACCGGCTTCACAATCAGGCCATGCACGAAAAGACCTTCGAGGAAGGACGCGGCCGCCTCGAAGCGATCCTCGCCTTCTCGGCTCGCCCCCAGCACGGAACGGACCTGGACGTCGAAGTCGGCATAGTGCTGTGTGGTCGACCAGATCGAGAAGATCATGTGATGCGGGTCGCATTCCCGGATCTTGGCCGCAGCGATCCAGGCCCTGATGACCTCGGCCTTCTCGTCCACAAGCTCCTTTAGCGGTCCTTCGAGCACGCCGGCGATATGCGGCGCACCCTGCAGGATCTCGTTGGCAAACAGCCGGCTTTCGCGCGGAAACTCCCGCGCCATCTCCAGCTTGCGGCGTATGTAGGACCTGATCTCGTGTTCGGGATCGCCGTCCGCGTCGAAGGCCTGCAGTGGCTCCAGCCAGTTCTCCAGCACTCGGTCGATCAAGGCCCGGTGCATGGCTTCCTTGGTGCGGAAATAGTAGAGCAGATTGGGCTTCGACATGCCCGCGACCTCGGCGATCTGGTCGATCGTCGAGCCATGGAATCCCCGCTGCGAGAACACCTCCAGCGCCGCCTCCAGGATGAGCTCCTCCTTCTCCTCCTGGATCCGCGTCCGCCTCTGGGTTTGCGCCGCTCTCGGTATTGCCATCTTAGAGTTGTTCCCCGCCTAAGATACTGAACTCACTCAGCAATATTGAAGCCCAAAATCTGGGCATCTGCTTGAATTTTTGTCGCAGAATTTTGCCGATTTCGTCTTGAGTGCCGTGATGGAAGTTGTAATGTTTTACCAGTCGGTCAAATTATTGGACAGATGTCAAATAAAGGCAACTGCCGATACGACAGCGGAAAAAACAACACAAGCCGCTGCTGCTGACCCGGGGAACATGGGAATCGGGCGGAAGATCCGGTTCTGACAAACAGGTGAGGATCTGCAATGACGGCGCAACCCGGCAACAACCTTCGCGTGAACGGCGATCGTATGTGGGACATGCTCATGGAGATGGCGAAGATCGGCCCCGGCATTGCCGGCGGCAACAATCGCCAGACCCTGACGGACGAGGACGCGGAAGGCCGCCGCCTCTTTCAGCGCTGGTGCGAGGACGCTGGCCTCACCATGGGCGTCGATACCATGGGCAACATGTTCATGACCCGCCCCGGCACCGACGCCGACGCCCTGCCCGTTTATATCGGCAGCCATCTCGACACCCAGCCGACCGGCGGCAAGTATGACGGCGTGCTCGGCGTCCTCGCCGGTCTGGAAGTGATCAGGTCGATTAACGACCTCAACATCAAGACGAAGCACCCCATCGTCGTTACCAACTGGACGAACGAGGAAGGCGCCCGCTTTGCGCCAGCCATGCTCGCCTCCGGCGTCTTCGCCGGCGTTCTCACCCAGGATTACGCCTATGCCCGCAAGGACATGGACGGCAAGACCTTCGGCGACGAGCTGAAGCGCATCGGCTGGCTGGGCGACGAAGTGGTCGGCGCCAGAAAGATGCACGCCTATTTCGAATACCATATCGAACAGGGTCCCATCCTCGAAGCAGAGGACAAGCAGATCGGCGTCGTCACCCACTGTCAGGGCCTGTGGTGGCTGGAATTTACCCTGACCGGCCGCGAAGCCCATACCGGCTCCACACCGATGAACCTGCGCGTCAATGCCGGCCTTGCCATGGCCCGGATCATGGAGATGGTCCAGAACGTCGCGATGAGTGAACAGCCCGGTGCCGTCGGCGGTGTCGGCCAGGTGAAGTTCTCGCCCAATTCCCGCAACGTCCTGCCCGGCACCGTCGTCTTCACCGTAGACATTCGCACGCCCAGCCAGGAGAAGCTCGACCGCATGCGCGCGACGATCGAGGCCAAGGCCGCCGAGATCTGCGCGGCGCTGGGCGTCGGCTGCGCGGTCGAGGCCGTCGGCCATTTCGATCCGGTGACCTTCGATCCGAAACTCGTCGCCTCCGTCCGTAAGGCGGCGGAAGACTTGGGCTATAGCCACATGAACATCATCTCCGGCGCCGGCCACGACGCCTGCTGGGCCGCCAAGGTCGCGCCCTCGACCATGATCATGTGCCCTTGCGTCGGCGGCTTGAGCCACAATGAGGCGGAGGAGATTTCCAAGGAATGGGCAAGTGCTGGCTGCGACGTGCTGCTCAGGGCGGTTCTGGAGACGGCGGAGATTGTCGGGTGATGATGCCCTCGCTCCGCGCCCCCTCATCCGGCCCTTCGTGCCACCGCCTCCCCGCTGGGGAGAAGAGGGAGCGCGTTGTGATGTCTGAGGTGACCATTGACCTTAAGCCCCGCTGGATCGCATCATGGAATGGATGGAGCGCACGACGCCAGCGTCACCTCTTCTCCCCAGCGGGGAGAAGGTGGCGCTTAGCGCCGGATGAGGGGGGCCGAACGGCCATGACACACCCGCAAGATCCGACAAAACGGCTGCCCGACAGGACCAGCAAAGCACGCGAACTGAGAGCCAACGATACCGAAGCCGAATACCGTCTCTGGGGAGACATCCGCAATCGTCAGCTGAATGGTTACAAGTTCAGCCGACAGATCCCGCTTGGACCCTACATCGTCGATTTTGTCTGCCGCGAGCGACGGCTTGTGGTCGAGCTCGACGGCAGCCAGCATGCGGAGAACGAACGCGACGAACGGCGAACCGAATGGCTGAACGGACAGGGTTACTCTGTCCTCCGGTTTTGGAACGCCGAGGTCCTGCAGGAGCGCAACGCCGTCCTCGATACAATTCTCGCAGTTCTGCAGGGCCAGATCGTCGAGCGCTGCGACGCGATCCGTTTTTCGCCAGCGATAAGGGCAGACCGGTGACCGTCATGCTATTTCAGCCTTCGCTTCGCGCCCCCTCATCCGGTCCTTCGGACCACCTTCTCCCCGCTGGGGAGAAGAGGGAGCGCGCGGTGGCCTCGTCGGACCCCAGTATTCGCTCACGTCGCCGCAGCGTCCGAACAGAAGATCGGGGCGCACGACGTCAGCGTAACCTCTTCTCCCCAGAGGGGAGAAGGTGGCGCGTAGCGCCGGATGAGGGGGCGCCGCAGGCGAAGGCACAAACGCGGGAACTATCGGCAAGCGACAAGCCCGACATGCTGAGAGGACAAACGCGAACCAACCGCGCAACCATCAAGAACACGACACGGGGAGAGAGCAAATGACCACCACAGTCATCAAGGGCGGCACGATCGTCACCGCCGATCTGACCTATAAGGCCGACGTCAAGATCGAGGGGGGCGTGATCGTCGAGATCGGGCCAAACCTCTCCGGGGACACCGTGCTGGATGCGGCCGGCTGTTATGTGATGCCCGGCGGCATCGACCCGCACGTGCATCTGGAAATGCCCTTCATGGGCACCTACTCGGCGGATGATTTCGAAAGCGGCACGCGCGCCGGCCTCTCCGGCGGCACGACCATGGTCGTCGATTTCTGTCTGCCGGGCCCGGATCAGTCGCTGCTCGAAGCGCTCCAGATGTGGGACAACAAGACCTCGCGCGCCACGGCTGACTATTCTTTCCACATGGCGATCACCGGCTGGAACGAACGTATCTTCGACGAGATGAAAACGGTCGTCCAGGATCGCGGCATCAACACCTTCAAGCACTTCATGGCCTACAAGGGCGCACTGATGGTGAATGACGACGAGATGTTCGCCTCCTTCCAGCGCTGCGCCGAGCTTGGCGCCCTGCCGATGGTGCATGCCGAAAACGGCGACGTCGTCGCCTCGATGACCGCAAAGTTGCTGGCCGAAGGCAATAACGGTCCTGAGGCCCATGCCTATTCTCGTCCGCCTGAGGTCGAGGGCGAGGCCACCAACCGCGCGATTATGCTGGCCGACATGGCCGGTGTTCCCCTTTATGTCGTGCACACGTCATGCGAACAGGCGCATGAGGCCATCCGCCGCGCCCGGCAAAAGGGCATGCGCGTCTATGGCGAGCCGCTGATCCAGCACCTGACGCTCGACGAAAGCGAATACTTCAACAAGGACTGGGACCACGCCGCCCGCCGCGTCATGTCGCCCCCCTTCCGTAACAAGCAGCATCAGGATTCCCTCTGGGCAGGCCTGCAGTCCGGTTCGCTCTCGGTTGTCGCCACCGACCACTGCGCCTTTACCAGCGAACAGAAGCGCTTCGGCGTCGGCAACTTCGCCAAGATCCCGAACGGCACCGGGGGTCTCGAAGACCGCATGCCGATGCTCTGGACCTATGGTGTTGCGACCGGTCGCCTGACGATGAACGAATTCGTCGCAGTCACCTCGACCAACATTGCCAAGATCCTCAACATCTACCCGAAGAAGGGCGCCGTCCTTGTCGGCGCCGATGCCGACCTCGTGGTCTGGGATCCCAAGCGCTCCAAAACCATCTCCGCCAAGACCCAGCAGTCCTCGATCGATTACAATGTCTTCGAGGGCAAGACCGTCACTGGCCTGCCGCGCTACACGCTGACCCGCGGTTATGTCGCGATCGAGGAAAATGCAGTGAAGACCCGCGAGGGCCACGGAAAGTTCGTCAAGCGCGAGCCCTTCCCCGCCGTATCCAAGGCACTGTCGACCTGGAAGGAACTCGTGGCGCCGCGCAAGGTGGAACGCACGGGCATTCCGGCGACGGGGGTGTGAGGGTGAGGGTGAGGCCAGCAAACAGGACATGGTTGCTTAAGACTGCCCGCTTCGGCGCAGGCTATGCAGCCGCCGTGTTTCTCGGCGTCATGGGCATCTGGGCAACATTTGAAGTGACAGATGCGTTCACTTACGGCCGCCTGCCGCGCTTCATGCTCTTTCCGGGTTCGATACTGCCGGTCCTTAGGCTGACCCTGGAGATCCTGCCGGTTGCCTTGTTGCTGGCTGCCCCCTTCACCTTGCTGGCGACCTGGGTGCTGCTGCGAATGCGTTGGAACCGCTGGTGGCATTTCGCCATCGCGGGTGCCGCCTGCCCCCTCTCCGGCATCGCCCTTTTGCAACTGGCAACCTGGGGCCGCTTCTTCAATCAGAACGAGGCATCAATGGCGATGTCGCTCGCTCCGACAGGCATGATCTGCGCGATCATCTACAGGTGGATCGCCCGGCCCCAGGCAGAAGGTCTGGCCAGATGAACCCTACGCTACACCTCGACCAAGCCATCCAGCTCCGGCAGCAGCACGACGCTTTCCTGCTCGTTCGGGTCGGTGCGCGCAATGATCGCCGTGCAGGGCGCGTTCGACAGGTTCGCCGGCAGATGCGGCACGCCGGCCGGAATGTAAAACAGCTCGCCTGCGTGAACCACGACATGGTTCTCCAGCCGGTCGCCATACCAGGTATGCGCCTGACCGGACAGCATATAGATCGCCGTCTCGTGGCTCTCGTGCAGATGCGCCTTGGCGCGCGCGCCGGGCGGCATGGTCAGCACATGCATGCAGATGCCCTTGGCGCCGACCGTCTCGGCGGCAATGCCCTCGAAATAACTCAGTCCCTGCTTGCCCTCATAGGTATGGCCGGGCTTCACGATCCGGCAGGTGGGCTTTGCTGATGTGTCCATGGTCTGATCCTAATCCCTTCTGCGGCGAGGCCGCCCCTCCTTCTCCGCTGCTCCCGAGCGGCCGCATGTCAAAAGAATGCAAGAGGCAGGCTGCCTTTGCAACAAACCCGATTGGTCCTAGCGCATGAATGCACCCTACTCCGTTGTCTCGGCCAGGAACCTGAGCCTCACCTTCGAGACCAATGACGGCCCCGTCCACGCCCTGTCGAATGTCGATCTCGAGGTGAAGAAGGGCGATTTCGTCTCCTTCATCGGCCCCTCCGGCTGCGGCAAGACCACCTTCCTGCGCGTCATCGCCGATCTCGAAAAGCACACCGCCGGCGAGATCACGGTCAATGGCATGACACCGGAAGAAGCACGCAAGGCGCGCTCCTACGGCTATGTCTTCCAGGCAGCGGCCCTCTATCCCTGGCGCACGATCGAAAACAACATCGCGCTCCCGCTCGAAATCATGGGCTACAGTGCGGCAGAAAAGAAGAAGCGCATCGAACAGACGCTGGAACTGGTCAACCTCTCGGGCTTTGCCAAGAAATATCCCTGGCAGCTGTCAGGCGGGATGCAGCAGCGTGCCTCGATCGCCCGCGCGCTCGCCTTCGACGCCGACCTTCTGCTGATGGACGAACCCTTTGGCGCGCTCGACGAAATCGTCCGCGACCACCTGAACTCCGAGCTCCTGAAGCTCTGGGACCGCACCAACAAGACGATATGCTTCGTCACCCATTCGATCCCCGAGGCCGTCTACCTCTCGACCAAGATCGTCGTCATGAGCCCGCGGCCTGGCCGGGTTACCGATATCATCGAGTCGACGTTGCCCAAGGAACGGCCGCTCGACATCCGCGAGACCCCGGAGTTTCTCGAGATCGCGCACCGGGTGCGCGAGGGCCTGAAGGCGGGGCACAGCTATGAGGAATAGTTCCGTGATTAAGGGGAACACCCCATGAACCCCACCCTCCTCCTCTGGCTCGGTGCTGCTATGGCGACCTTCCTGGGTGCCGCCACCGTCAGCCGCGCCTATGTCGACAACGGCAAGCTCTGGGTACTCGTGGCCTCTCTCGCCCTCTACAGCGTCGGCAATCTGATGATGGTGAAACTAATGCGTGAGGGTGGCCTTGGCCTTGCCATCTCCGCGTCCGCCGTGGCCCAGCTGGTACTCATCAATGTCATCGCCTTTCTCGTCTTCGGTGAACGGCTGAGCGCAGTTCAGATGGCGGGAGTTGCGCTCGGTGTCGTCTCCATGGCCCTGATGCTCTTTCCTGCAAAAGGAGGCGCCTGATGACCTCGGCTCCTTCCGCCTTCCGAGATCGAATCCTGCCGGTCCTGACGGTCCTCCTGGCGATCCTCGTGATCTGGCATGTCTTCGTCGTCTATCTGAACGCGCCCTTCGTGCGCGACCAGGCGGCACGTGCCGGCGAGACGATAACCTTCTCCCAGATCGTCGAGCGAACCTTCGCCCAGGAGCGCCCGGTCCTGCCGGCTCCGCACCAGATCGTCGCCGAACTCTGGGATACGGTGTTCAACAAGGCCGTCACCTCCAAGCGCAGCCTCGTTTACCACGCCTGGATCACGCTTTCGGCGACGCTTGCCGGCTTTGCCATGGGCACCGTGCTTGGAATCGTACTTGCCATCGCCATCGTTCATAACAGGGCTATGGACAAGTCGCTGATGCCCTGGGTCATCGCCTCCCAGACGATCCCGATCCTCGCCATTGCGCCGATGATTATCGTCGTTCTGAATTCCATCGGCATCTCAGGCCTCATGCCCAAGGCGCTGATTTCCACCTATCTTTCCTTCTTCCCGATCGTCGTCGGCATGGTGAAGGGCCTGCGCAGTCCGGACATCCTGCTCCTCGACCTGATGCACACCTATAGTGCCAGCCAGTCTCAGACCTTCTGGAAGCTCCGCTGGCCGGCGTCGATGCCCTACCTCTTCACCTCGCTGAAGGTGGCAATCGCCATTTCGCTGGTCGGAGCCATCGTCGGTGAGCTGCCGACAGGTGCCGTCGCCGGTCTCGGTGCCCGACTGCTGTCTGGTTCCTATTACGGCCAGACCATCCAGATCTGGGCAGCGCTCTTCATGGCGGCGGGGCTCGCGGCCCTGCTCGTCTCGATCGTCGGCATGGCCCACGCACGGGTGCTGGCACGCATGGGGGTCAAGCCATGAACGGTTATCTCGTCTTCGCTATCCTCTTCTGGCTCTGTGCCTGGGGTCTCAACGAGTGGCTTGTCCGCCGCCGTCCAAAGGACCAGACGACGAAACGCGCGATCGGTCTCGCCGTACCCCTGATCTTCGGCGTGACCCTGCTGGTCATCTGGGAATGCATGGTGCGCGGCTTCGAGATCCCCTCGATCCTGCTCCCAGCCCCCTCGATGATCTGGGCCCGTATCCTCACCTCCACCCATATCCTCTGGGCGGATTTCCAGCAGACCTTCCTGAAATCGGTGATAACAGGTTATGTCGCCGGCTGCGGCCTCGGCTTCCTCGTCGCGATCCTGATCGACCGCTCGCCCTTCCTGCAGAAGGGGCTGCTACCGATCGGCAATTTCGTGTCCGCACTCCCGGTTGTCGGCATCGCCCCGATCATGGTCATGTGGTTCGGCTTCGACTGGCAGTCCAAGGTCGCGGTCGTCGTCATCATGACCTTCTTCCCGATGCTGGTGAACACCGTGCAGGGACTGGCCGCCGCCAGCCATATGGAGCGCGACCTGATGCACACCTATGCCGCCTCCTGGTGGCAGACGCTGGTGCGGCTTAGGCTTCCCGCCGCCTGGCCTTTCATCTTCAATGCGCTGAAGATCAATTCCACCCTCGCGCTGATCGGTGCGATCGTGGCAGAATTCTTCGGCACCCCGATTGTCGGCATGGGCTTCCGTATCTCGACAGAGGTCGGACGCTCGAATGTCGACATGGTCTGGGCCGAGATTGCGGTTGCCGCACTCGCCGGCTCGGTCTTCTACGGATTGGTGGCACTGGCAGAACGCCGGGTCACCTTCTGGCATCCGTCCGTCCGTGGTGGGCGGTCGTGAACTGAACCAACAAAAAAAGAGGGAACTGAAATGACTGTCAAACTCGCATCCATGCTGCTGGCTGCTGCGGTCTCGCTGACCGCCATGCAGGCCGCCGCTGCCGACAAGGTGACCCTCCAGCTGAAATGGGTAACCCAGGCCCAGTTCGCCGGCTATTACGTCGCCAAAGACAAGGGATTCTACGAAGAAGAAGGCCTCGACGTCGAAATCAAGCCGGGCGGCCCGGATATTGCTCCTCCGCAGGTACTGGCTGGCGGCGGCGCAGACGTGATCGTCGACTGGATGCCGTCGGCGCTCGCAACCCGCGAAAAGGGCGTTCCGCTCGTCAACATCGCCCAGCCCTTCAAGTCCTCGGGCATGATGCTCACCTGCCTCAAGGAAACCGGCATCACCAAGCCTGAGGATTTCAAGGGCAAGACGCTCGGCGTCTGGTTCTTCGGCAACGAATACCCGTTCCTGTCCTGGATGAGCACGCTCGGCATCAAGACCGACGGTTCGGAAGGTGGCGTCACCGTTCTGAAGCAGGGCTTCAACGTCGACCCGCTGCTCCAGAAGCAGGCCGCCTGCATCTCCACCATGACCTACAACGAATACTGGCAGGTCATCGACGCCGGCATCAAGCCGGAGGAGCTAGTGACCTTCAAGTATGAAGACGAAGGCGTGGCCACCCTCGAAGACGGTCTTTATGTCCTCGAAGACAAGCTCGCTGATCCGGCCTTCAAGGAAAAGATGGTCAAGTTCGTCCGCGCTTCGATGAAGGGCTGGAAGTATGCAGAAGCCAATTCGGACGAAGCTGCTGAAATCGTGCTCGAAAACGACGCCTCCGGCGCTCAGACCGAAGCCCACCAAAAGCGCATGATGAGCGAAGTCGCAAAGCTGACCGCTGGCTCCAACGGCGCGCTCGACAAGGCCGACTATGACCGCACGGTCAAGACCCTGCTCGGCGGCGGTTCGGATCCCGTGATCTCCAAGGAGCCGACCGGCGCCTTCACGACCGAGATCACCGACGCGGCCCTTAAATAGTCTTGGCGGACCACAGCGAATAAAGGACACGGGGAGCAATCCCCGTGTCTATTTGTAGGTTTTACTGATCAATTTCTGCGGCCGAAACTGGCAAATCGGCAACACCATCGTTCTATATTGAACTATTTTCACGCCCATATCGCAAATGGCCTTTAAGGCTCTTGCAAGGGGTTTTGCGATCCCCCACCTCTTCATCTGGGTTCAGATGCCGAAAAGTTGAAAACAGCGTATGAATGTCGGTAGCATCGACGCTGTGAGCCGATCCGGCTGACAAAACGTAATGCTCTGATAGTTGCTTTTATCATCCTCTGGGAAGGGTCTCATGTTTCGAAACGCGAGCGCGAAGTCCGTGCTGATGGCTGCCACTCTGTCATTGGCGGCCTCTGTTGCCATTGGCCAGGAACAGCCAGCAGCACCAGCGCAGAACCTTCCTGCCATCATCGTCACGACGGCTGAGAGCCGTGACCTCGTCGACAGGGTCGTCTCAACCGGCACGCTCCGCGCCGAGGAAGAGGTGCAGATCCAGCCTCAGGTCGAGGGTCTGCAGATCCAGTCCCTGAACGTCGATGTGGGCGACACGGTCCAGGCTGACGCGGTCGTCGCGAAGCTGAGCGAAGACATTCTCCTGCTTCAGCGCAGCCAGTCTCTCGCCAACCGTGCGAAGGCAGAAGCCGCCCTTGCCCAGTATCAGGCCCAGCTGGTGGAAGCCGAAGCGAGCCTGAACGACGCCCAGCGCCAATTTGAACGGGCAACGCGCCTGGTCTCATCAGGTTCCGTCTCCACTTCGCAAAAAGAGCAGGCGGAAACAGCGCTCGCCAGCGCCACGGCCCGGGTCGAGACTGCCCGCCAGGCAATCACCGTGGCGGAAGCCGACATCAAGGTTGTCGACACCCAGATTGCAGACACCGACCTTCGGCTTGCCCGCACAGAGATCAAGTCGCCCGTCACAGGCACGATCTCCGTTCGCAATGCCCGGATCGGCGCCATCGCATCCGGCGCCGGTCAGCCGCTGTTCACGGTCATCCGCGATGGGCAGATCGAACTGGTGGCGGATGTCACGGAAAGTGATATCCTGCGCCTCAAGCCGGGCCAGAAGGCGGCCGTTGCGATTGCCGGCAGCACCGAACCCCTGACGGGTTCCGTGCGCCTGATCTCTCCGGTCGTTGATCCCGTCACCCGTTTGGGCGCGGTTCATATCGCACTCGACGACGATCTGGCCGCCCGGTCGGGCATGTATGGCAGTGCGGCGATCATTGTCAGCGAAGCGAAGGGGATCGCCCTTCCGCTGTCCGCGATCACCACCGAAGGCGGCAAAACGACGGTGCGCAAGGTTTCCGATGGCACCGTCCAGATGGTGGAGATCCGCACCGGCATTCAGGACGGCGCTTATGTCGAGGTGACCGAAGGCCTGAGCGAAGGGGACAAGGTGGTTGCCAAGGCGGGCGTCTTCGTCCGTGACGGCGACCGCATCAATCCCGTGGAAGAAACCAGCAGCGTTTCCAACTGAGAGGCGACGACGCCATGAACTTCTCCGCATGGTCCATCCGCAATCCGATTGCGCCGATCCTGGGCTTCTTCCTGCTGATGGTCGTCGGCATCCAGTCGTTTTATGCGCTGCCGATCACCCGCTTCCCGAACATCGACGTGCCGCTTGTGGCAATCACCGTGGGCCAGAGTGGTGCCTCCCCGGCTGAACTCGAAAGCCAGGTGACGAAGGAAGTCGAAGACGCGGTGGCCTCGATCACCGGCGTCGACGAAATCAATTCGACCGTCACCGACGGGATGTCCCAGACGGTCGTCATGTTCCGCATGGAAGTGCCCACCGAACAGGCGGTGCAGGACGTCAAGGACGCAATCGATCAGATCCGTGGCGATCTTCCGGCCTCCGTCGAGGAGCCGATCGTCACCAAGATCGACGTCGAGGGTCAGGCAATCCAGAGCTTCGCCGTCTCCTCGCCGAACATGAACCTTGCCGAACTTTCCTGGTTCGTCGATGACAGCGTCAAGCGCGCCCTGCAGGGCCAGCCCGGCATCGGTCGCGTCGACCGCTATGGCGGCGCCGATCGCGAGGTGCGCGTCGAACTCGATCCCAACCGCCTTGATGCCTTGGGCGTCACCGCCTCCGACATCTCGGGCCAGTTGAAGGGCACGAACGTCGATCTGGGCTCGGGCCGTGGCCAGGTGGCCGGCGCCGAGCAGTCGATCCGCACGCTCGGTGACAACCGCGACGTCGAGAGCCTTGCCAACACCACCATCGCGCTCCCCGGCGGCCGTTTCGTCAAGCTTTCCGACCTCGGTCGTGTCTACGACACGTACGAGGAACAGAGATCCTTCGCCCGTCACGACGGCAAGCCGGTCGTGTCCTTCGCCGTCTTCCGCGCCAAGGGAGCGAGTGAAGTGACGGTGGCAGAAACCGTGGCCGAGAGCCTCGCCACGGTTCGCGCCGAGAACCCCGACGTCCAGATCGAGATGATCGACGACTCGGTCTACTTCACCTACGGCAACTATGAAGCCGCGATGCATACCCTCGTCGAGGGTGCAATCCTCGCCGTCATCGTCGTTCTGCTCTTCCTGCGCAACTGGCGTGCAACACTGATCTCTGCCGTAGCACTGCCCCTCTCGGCCATCCCGACCTTCTGGGTCATGGACATGATGGGCTTCTCGCTGAACCTCGTGTCGTTCCTGGCGCTGACGCTGGCCACCGGTATTCTCGTCGACGACGCGATCGTCGAGGTGGAAAACATCGCCCG
Source organism: Rhizobium sp. R86522 (assembly GCF_042466255.1). NCBI lineage: Bacteria > Pseudomonadati > Pseudomonadota > Alphaproteobacteria > Hyphomicrobiales > Rhizobiaceae > Rhizobium > Rhizobium sp. R86522. The sequence continues at coordinate 752,999 of NZ_JAXHBX010000001.1, read as the reverse complement.
CCACATCAAGATGGGCAAGACGCCCTATCGCGCGGCCATCGAGGCGGCGGACGAAATCGGCCTCGCGGTCATCGCGACGACGTTTACGATCATCGCGGTCTTCGTGCCGGTGTCCTTCATGCCGGGCATCCCGGGCCAGTACTTCATCCAGTTCGGCCTGACGGTGGCCTTCTCCGTCTTCTTCTCGCTGCTTGTGGCGCGTCTCATCACGCCGATGATGGCCGCCTATCTCATGCGGCCGGAAGACGCGATGGACGACCATCACGATAACGACAGTCTGCCCCTCAAGATGTATACCAAGCTCGTGCGTTTCACGACGCGCCGCTGGTATTCGCGCCTTGGCACGCTGGCTGCTGCCATCGCCTTTCTGATCGGATCGATCATGCTTCTCGCAGGCGTCCCCGGCAGCTTCATTCCGCCGGAAGATGCAGGCCGTATCGTGCTTTCCGTCGAGCTTCCGCCAAATGCGACGCTCGACGAAACAGAACGCAAGACGGACGAGATCTACGCGGCCATCCAGGACGTGCCCGATGTCGCCAGCATCTTCATCCTGGGCGGCTCCTCGCCGCGCGGCGATCTGGAGCTGCGCCGTGCCAGCGTGACGATGAACCTCGACCGGATCGAGCATTCGCTTGCCAAGACCCTCGTCAATGGCGGTCTCGGCAACATTCCGCTGATCGGCCAATATATGCCGAAGCTTCCCGAAAACGGCCGTATCCGTCCGCAATGGGATGTCGAGGAAGAGGTCTTCGCCAAGCTTGCCGGCATTCCGGATATCCGGGTCACCAAGCTCAATGACCGGGGTGAGCGCGACATCACCTTCAACTTCCTCTCCAAGAACGAGGAGGAGTTGAACCAGGCTGTCGGCATCCTCGAAGCCAAGCTTCGCCAGGTGCCGGAACTCGCCAATGTCAGCGCCGACGGCGCCCTGCCCCGTCCGGAGCTGCAGATCCGCCCTCGCGCCGATGAGGCAGCCCGCCTCGGCATCACCGCGCAGCAGATCGCACAGACGGTTCGTGTCGCCACCATAGGCGACGTCGATGCAGCCCTGCCGAAGATCTCGCTCGACAACCGCCAGATCCCGATCCGCGTCCAGGCTTCGCTGGACCTGCGCACGGATCTGGCCGCCATCCGGTCGCTGAAGGTGCGCACGGCAAGCGGCGCGACCGTACCGCTCTCCAGCGTCGCCGACATCGACTACGCCGAAGGCGTCTCGTCGATCAAGCGCAACGACCGCAACCGTGTCGTATCGATTGGTGCCGGCCTGCCTCAGGGTGTCGCCCTCGACACCGCAACGGCCGCCTTCCGCACGACGGTGGAGAATGCCGAGATCCCGGAAAGCGTTCGCCTCGCCGAAAGCGGCGACGCCAAGATCCAGGCAGAGATGCAGCAGAGCTTCGTCAACGCCATGATCCTCGGCCTGCTCCTGGTGCTGACAGTGCTGATCCTGCTCTTCAAGGACGTGATCCAGCCCTTCACCATCCTGTTCTCGCTGCCGCTCGCGATCGGCGGCGTGGCGGTCGCGCTGATCATCACCAACAACGCGCTCTCCATGCCGGTCCTCATCGGCATCCTGATGCTGATGGGCATCGTGACGAAGAACGCCATCCTGCTCGTGGACTTCGCCATCGAAATGCGCCGTCAGGGCATGCACCGGCTCGAGGCCATGGTCGAAGCGGGCCGCAAGCGCGCCCGGCCGATCATCATGACCTCGATCGCCATGTCGGCGGGCATGTTGCCCTCGGCGCTCGGTGTCGGCGAAGGCGGCTCGTTCCGCGCGCCGATGGCGATCGCCGTCATCGGCGGCATCATCGTTTCGACGGTATTGAGCCTTGTGGTTGTGCCGGCCTTCTTCCTGATCCTCGACGACGTCTCCCGCCTCTTGGGCTGGATCTTCAGCCGTTTCGTCGGCAAGAAGGAAGAAGAGGAAGAGCCGTTGACACCGGAAGTCCTTTCCTTCCTGGCGCGTCAGAACGTTCAGGCGCTGGAAGCCATAGATCGCCGTGTCGCGGCTGTCGAACGCAGCCAGCCGGTTACGCGCAAGGGCGATGGCAACGGCAACGTCATCAACCTGCCGCCGCTCGCAGCAGAGTAGGACCGACGCTGGGTGATCACGAAAGGCCGGACCCTGTGCCCGGCCTTTCGCGTTTTTGCAAGCCGCCGGATCAGATTAGACAAACCTGATTTGCCGTTGCGCGATTGATCGAAATCAATCGGATCTGCCCCCGCTCGCTATATTGTGACTACCAATGGAAAGGGCACGACCACCCGGACCTGCAGGCGGCGTGCACATCCGACGAGGCGGACTTGAGCACGACGACGGCAGCGGTGCATGCCCTGATACCGCGATGGATGGGGAGCCGTGAAGACCGTGAACAAGATCCTGAGACTGAACCCGCGCGACAAGAACACGCTATTGCGGACGTCGTTCTTGTCACAATTGGGCCCCACGGCGATGGCCTCGATGATGGAAATCGCCAACATCTCCACCTACGAGGCGCGCGAAGTCCTGTTCCGCGAAGGAGAGCCCGCCGACAGCTTCTACAGCGTGCTGAGCGGCTATGTGCGCCTTTACCGCCTGAACAAGGACGGTCGCGAAGCCGATATCCGAATCTGCGGTCCCGGAGATACCTTTGCCGAATGCCTGCTGGCGATCGGCGACAAGTATCTCTACAACGCCCAGGCGGCTGAAACGGTGACGCTCGCACGCTTCGACCTGCAGCGCGTCCGGGCCCTCTCCGAACAGGAGAAGGATGTCGCAAAGGCGGTCATCCGCTGCCTCTCCGACCATCTGCGCACGACAATGGACTGCATTGCCAATGACCGCCTGCAGACCGCCCCGCAGCGCGTCGCGCATTATCTCCTGACCCATTGTGAAGCCGAGGGCGGCCCAGCCTCTATTCGCCTGCCCTTCCAGAAGAGCCTGCTCGCGGGCAAGCTCGGTCTGGCACCCGAAGCACTGTCACGAGCCTTCTCGACGCTCAAGCGCGTCGGCGTCGTGGTGCGCGGACGCACGATCCATATCAGCGACGTCAACGCCCTCAGACAGATCTGAGGGCATCGGCACTCTGGCCCCTTGGCTTCTGCTCAGAGCCCCCCACTCTGCCGCAGGAAGCTGACGATCTGTTCGACACCGGCACCCCGCTTCAGATCGGTGAAGACGAAGGGGCGCTCAGAGCGCATCTTTCCAGCATCCCGCTCCATCACCTCGAGATCGACACCGACATGCGGCGCGAGATCCGTCTTGTTGATCACAAGCAGATCCGACCGCGTGATGCCCGGCCCGCCCTTGCGCGGGATCTCCTCCCCCTGGCAGACCGAGATCACGTAGAGGGTGATATCGGCGAGGTCGGGCGAGAAGGTTGCCGCCAGATTGTCGCCGCCTGATTCGATGAAGACCACATCGAGATCCGGAATGCGTGCATTGAGGTCGGCGATTGCTTTCAGGTTGATCGAGGCATCCTCGCGGATTGCCGTATGCGGACATCCGCCCGTTTCGACGCCGACGACGCGATCCGAGCTCAGGGCCTGCATGCGGATCAACGCATCGGCATCCTCGCGCGTATAGATATCGTTGGTCACGACCGCGACCGAATAGTCGTCGCGCATGGCCTTGCAGAGTTTTTCGGTGAGCGCCGTCTTGCCGGATCCGACAGGCCCGCCGATACCGACGCGGAGAGGACCATTCTTCGATTTCATCATCTTCGTCCTGTGTAAGCGCTTTCGCCTAGGATTGGAAAAGCCGTGAGTATTGCGTCTCGTGGCGCATACTGAGCGTATCGGCGATGACGGTCGCCGATCCGAGATCGTCGAGGCCGAGCTCGGAATATCGGGAGGCGGCATCGAGAATGCGGCTTTCCGATGCAGCGAGGATCGCCACCCCGCGCGTCTGTCCGATCACGCCGAGGCGGATCGCGACCGAAACATATTGCGACACCTGCGCGTGCAGGAAGGCGGCAAGCGCGTCGGATCGTCCGACCCCATGGGCTGACGCGACCGCACCAACGGCGACGCTGTAGGGCACAGGCCCCGCCAGTGCGTCGATCACGGGATGCGGCCAGGCGGCAGCGGCCTTGACGAATGCCTCGCCAAGCCGGGTGATTTCAGCATGGCGCTCTGCGGACCCCGCCAACGCCGTCGCGAGCGCAATCAGATCGTTAAGCGCCCGGCCCTCGCTCTGGCAGCGATGCGCCTCGGAGAGCAGGATTGCATCATTGCGCAGCCCGCCGTCGCTCATCAGCATCTGAAGCCAGGCCTCGACCGCGTCACCATCAACGACATGCCTCTCCACCACAGCGCTCTCAAGGCCCGCAGAATAGGAGAACCCGCCAACCGGAAAGGCCGGTGACAGCCAGGCCATCAGACGCAGAAGCGCCTGGCGACCACCAAGGCCACCGGCGCCCAACTCAGCCGTGGCCGGCATCGTGGTGCCCCCCGTGGGAACCGTGGCTACCATGCGCATGATAAGCCCCGCGCACCGGCTGGAACGGCTCGACCACCTCACTGACCTCGGCCCCGAGCCCGGCCAGCATATCGCGGATGACGTGATCGCGTTGGATCAGAATACGGTCGGCCTCGATCTGGGCCGCCAGATGCCGGTTGCCGAGATGCCAGGCAAGTTCGATCAGATGCAGAGTATCGCGCGCGCGGATCTCGAACAGCCGTTCCTCCGCCGCCTGGATCTCGATGGTCGTGCCATCGTCGAGCACGAGCCGGTCTCCATGATGGAACAGCACAGGTTCCTTAAGGTCGAGCATGACCATCTCGCCATTGTCGAGATGCAAGAGCTTGCGCCGCAGATGGCGCCCGTCATGGGGAAGCACAACGACCCCATCAGGCGCATCGGTGATAAAACCGGCGGATTTGAAAGACGTTGCACGCTGCATGAAAACTCCGGCATGGCTGTTTTTTGAACCATGCACAGGAATAAGGCAGACAGCAAGATCGTTCTTCAGACCCGGCGTCCGATGGCCGCAAAAAGCTGAGCATCATCAGGGGCATGATCGGCGGAAAAAGCCTGCACAAGGGCGAGCGAATTTTCGTGGAAAACGCAATCCCGTCCGCTTTCCTTGGCAAGGTATAACGCCTTGTCTGCCCAGGCATAGACGCTTTCGGGCCGCTTGCCGGGCGTAAATTCGGCAACGCCGGCGGAGACTGTGACGTGAAGCTCCGTGCCCTGGAACAGGATCGTTTCATCCGCGACACGGCATCTCGCCTGCTCGACAAGGGCGAGCCTTTCGGCAACGCTGCCGCCCCTGATGATGACGCCGAATTCCTCCCCGCCGAGGCGGGCGACGAGATGCGCTTCGCCAAAGACCTCCTTCAACAGCGAGGAGATGGACTGGATGACGCGATCCCCCGTCTGATGGCCGTAGCGATCATTGATCGTCTTGAACCGGTCGATATCGATGATGGCCAGGGAAGCATCCCGATCAATGGCGAGTGACACCTCGTTGAAGGCACGGCGGTTGGCGAGACCGGACAGTGTGTCGGTACGGCTGAGGCGCTCGAACTTTCGCCGTGACAGCAGAAGTTCGCGCAGCACATGGCCGGCGACGAAAGCACAGGCAGCCGAAAGCACGCCGCCGAACAGCCAGGAAAAGGCCACCATCAACCGCATTGTCTGGTCGATCGGAGTGGCGACGACGTTGAGGACATAAAGGAGCGGCAGCAAGACGAGGCCTGCCAGACTGGTCACGATCACCGCTCGGAAACCAACCGACAGGGCAAAGCGCTGGACCGCGCCGGCGCTGTCCAGCGCCCCCACATCGACCTGCCGCCAAAGCCATTTGCTGCCGCGACTCAACCGCCCGCTCCTTCATGAAGATGCGTACTGGATTAGGCAGTGTCGCTTCCTCAATCCCTAATCGAATCGCTAAAATGCGATCGATCGCCGCATTGACCTCGGAAGCACCTAAAATGGACGACAATGTCATCCTATGACGCGCGGTCAGGCGGTGATGGCAAGATCGATGTCGGGGTCTCAGGCATCGTAGTGAAGATCGATGGAAAGATCGAGCAATTGCGGCAAGGGCGTCCACCAGCCCGTACGCACCCCACCTGCCCGCAACACCGCAGCCGTCCAGGTGTTGCATCCGAGAAAGGCGTTAAACGCGCCCTTTGCCTCGAAGAAGGCGTCGTCGAAACCATAGGCCGCACCCGGAATTGCAACCGGCAAACCGCCATCGCGAATGAAGCTGTCACGGATCGCTGCGATCATCCGTTTGCGCCCCTCTTGCGTCACCACGAGCGGGCGCACCGTGGGATGGGCAGGATCGATCGGACCGGCAACCGAGACATGCAGCACGGAGCGATCGATGGTCAGCGCCTTCAGGACCGGCAGCGGCCGGATATCGCCCCAGGTCGGCGTTTCGATGTAGAAGGACCGCCCACCCCAGCCGATGATCAGATACTCGACACCGGGCATGTCGACCGGCAGGCCGGAGGGAGCGAGATCGGCAAAGGCCGCCCGCACCTCGTCATCGATTGGCAGCGCGATGTCCGTGTGGATGGGATTGGCGAGCAGCAGAATTTGCGTTCCGTCGCCGACGGATGCCTCCGCAGGCGAGGCCAGCGGACGGGGCACGAACACGCCCATTGAAAGCGCAACAAGAAGGGCGACCATCAGGCCGCCCATCCATTTCGTCACCTTAATGGCAAAGCGCATTAGAACAGGAAATACCGCTGCGCCATCGGCAGCTTCGTTGCCGGCTCGCAAGTCAGCAACTCACCGTCAGCGCGCACTTCATAGGTTTCCGGATCCACTTCCACATGCGGCGTCAAGTCGTTGTGGATCATCGACTTCTTCGAAATTCCGCCACGGGTGTTCTTGACTGCCACGAGCTGTTTGGCGACGCCGAGACGGTTGCCGAGTCCGGCATCGATGGCGGCCTGGCTGACGAAGGTGACGGAGGTGTTGGTGCGCGCCTTGCCATAGGCGCCGAACATCGGTCGGTAATGCACCGGCTGCGGCGTCGGGATCGAGGCATTCGGATCGCCCATCGGCGCAGCCGCAATCATGCCCCCCATCAGGATCATGTCGGGCTTCACGCCGAAGAAGGCCGGGTTCCAGATGACGAGATCGGCTCGCTTGCCGACTTCTACGGACCCGATCTCGTGGGACACGCCATGGGCGATCGCCGGGTTGATCGTGTATTTCGCAACATAGCGCTTGGCGCGCATGTTGTCGTTGTCGCCGGTTTCGGACGGTAGCGCGCCGCGCTGGCGCTTCATCTTGTCGGCCGTCTGCCAGGTGCGGATGATGACTTCGCCGACGCGGCCCATGGCCTGGCTGTCGGACGAGATGATCGAGAAGGCACCGATGTCGTGCAAGATGTCTTCGGCCGCGATCGTTTCCTTGCGGATCCGGCTTTCAGCAAAGGCGATGTCTTCGGGGATCGACGACGACAGGTGATGGCAGACCATCAGCATGTCCAGATGCTCGGCGATCGTATTTACCGTGTAGGGGCGCGTCGGATTGGTCGACGACGGGATGACGTTCATCTGGCCGCAGATCTTGATGATATCGGGCGCATGCCCGCCGCCTGCCCCTTCCGTGTGGAAGGCGTGGATCGTGCGGCCACGGATGGCGTTGACAGTATCCTCGACAAAGCCGCTCTCGTTCAGCGTGTCCGTATGGATCATCACCTGGACATCGTACTGGTCGGCAACCGAGAGGCAGCAATCGATGGCGCCAGGCGTCGTGCCCCAGTCTTCGTGCAGCTTCAGCGAGGTAGCACCTCCGAGTACCATCTCCTCAAGCGCACCCGGCAGCGACGCATTGCCCTTGCCTGCAAAGGCGAGGTTCATCGGGAAGGCATCGGCGGCCTCGATCATCCGCGCGATATGCCAGGGGCCGGGCGTGCAGGTGGTGGCAAGCGTGCCATGTGCCGGCCCCGTGCCGCCGCCCAGCATGCAGGTGAGGCCGGACATCAGAGCCTCCTCGATCTGCTGCGGGCAGATGAAGTGGATATGCGCATCCATGCCACCGGCGGTGATGATCTTGCCTTCGCCCGCGATCGCTTCGGTGCCCGGACCGACGATTATGTTGACGCCCGGCTGCGTATCCGGATTGCCGGCCTTGCCGATCGCGACGATGCGGCCGTCCTTGAGGCCGATATCCGCCTTCACGATGCCCCAGTGGTCGAGGATCAGGGCATTGGTGATGACGGTGTCGACGGCGCCGTCCGCCCGCGTCACCTGGCTCTGCCCCATGCCGTCACGGATGACCTTGCCGCCGCCGAACTTCACCTCTTCGCCATAGGTGGTGAAGTCCTTCTCCACCTCGATGAACAGTTCCGTATCTGCAAGACGCACCTTGTCGCCCGTGGTCGGACCGAACATCGAAGCATAGGCGGCGCGGGACATCTTGTAGGACATGGGCGTCAGGTTCCTTGGGAGAGGGAAGAAGCAAAGAGAGGTTGCAGCCGCATCACGCGGCCGCTGGCAATGTAACGGTCCACGAGGCGGCGCTCGGCCTCGAAGGGATGACCGTCCCAGCCGCTATGGCCGAAGCCGGCGAGAATGATCGTATCCTCGGCATGCCGGGGGTCCGTGAGCAGCGCCTGGATCACCACCATGCCACTCGACGGCACGACATAGGGTTCGGCATCAAGCGCCAGAAGCGCTGCATCGAGGGCCGTGTGCACGTCGCCATGGATGATCCTGTGCTGTTTGCCATTGGCCGTGGCAAAGGTCGCGAAGCCGTCAGTGTAATCGTCGCAGAAATCGTCGAGTTCGGGATGGCTGATCGCCAGCTGCGGCTTGAGTTCGGCGAATTTGTCGGGATCACGCACAGACCAGATCGCGGCGGTACGGCGGACGGCCTCGCTATCGCGCCACTCCGGATCGGCGAGCATGACAGCTCCCGGTCGCCCGGTGTTGCAGACGGCGATGATGTCGGTCTTTTGTCCGGCTGAACCAAAATTCCGGCTGCCATTGAAGCGGATCACCAGATCGGCCCTGTCGATCAGAGGCGCTGCCCCCGCATCAACAGGTCCATTGCCGACGATCATGATCTGTCTCGCCTGAGCCATCGCGTCACACCCTCAATAGAGCCCGACCAGCGATTTCAGCGCCTCGGTGCGGCGCCTGGTCAGCTCCGCAAGGCAGGATGAAATCACCAATGGCTGCATCGAACCACCTTCGACCGAGTAACCTTCGACATCGCAGGCCGTGTCGCGATAGGCGAGCCAGGCACGCTGCGAAGCCAGAAGCCGCTTGGCTGCTCCATTGTCGTCCGAGGGTGGCGTCGCCTTGTCCCATGCAAGCATGGCGGCGCGCGTCTCGGCCCATTGGGCATTCATTGCGGCATCGGCTTTTCGATAGTCCTCGGCCGCACACTGGTTCATGTCGGCCTGGGTCTGGGCATTGTTGCAATCGACGTCACGCACGTCCTCACCCGAGGCCGGCGCGTCTTGCAGCAATACGCAACCGCACAGCATCAGGATCACGCTCCAGTTCATCGCTCGCCCCATGCCCCCGCCTCGCCCATATCAGAGGCTGCCCATGACCTGCTGGCGGAAACCGTAGACCTCGCGCTTGCCCGATAGCGGGATCAGCGTCACCTGACGCGTCTGTCCCGGCTCGAAGCGCACGGCCGTTCCAGCCGGAATGTCGAGCCGCATGCCACGCGCCTGTTCGCGCTCGAAGATCAGCCCGGCATTTGTCTCGAAGAAATGGTAGTGACTGCCGACCTGCACCGGGCGATCGCCGCTGTTGGACACTTCGATCGTGACCGTCGGATGGCCGGCATTCAGTTCGATTTCGCCAGGTGCTGCAATGATTTCACCGGGGATCATCAGGCTTCTCCTTAACGAATGGGTTCGTGCACGGTGACAAGCTTCGTGCCATCGGGGAAGGTCGCTTCGATCTGCACGTCGTGGATCATCTCGGCAATACCTTCCATCACCTGGTCGCGGGTGATGACATGGGCGCCCGCCTCCATCAGATCGGCCACCATGCGGCCGTCACGCGCACCTTCGACGACGAAGTCAGTGATCAGCGCGATTGCTTCCGGATAGTTGAGCTTCACGCCCCGTTCCAGCCGACGACGGGCCACCATGGCGGCCATCGCGATCAGCAGTTTGTCCTTTTCCCGCGGCGTCAGATTCATGCGTGCTCCAATGGCGTGATCGTCAGAGATTCCAGACTTTTGGCACAGACGCGCCCCCGCGCAAGGCCGAAATGACGGGCAACAGGATTTTTCTCAAGGCAAAACCGTCGGAGGCAGCCACACGGGCAACAAGCTTGCCTTGCCAATGACTTACGCCGCCCATTTCTTCACCGATCTGCTCACGAATTGGGCGGACCAGCGCTTCGGCACGCGGGCTGACGAAGATGAGAGTCGCAAAGGCCACGCGTCCGGCAAGTACCGCCGGGGACGCCACAAGGTTAGCGACATCCCCCTCGAGCTTCAGCTCTTCGGCATGCAAAAGCTGACCTCCGCGGCGGATCCGCCAGCGGTCGCGAACCAGACCCGCATTCATCGCCTCCCCCATGGCCTTGCGCCCGAGCAGGATCGCCTCGACGGCCAAGAATTCGGCATCCTCGGCGAGGTCGACCTCCAGCCGGCGCGTCAGCGAGGCGTTGTCGAAGAGAATGCTTTCCTGTGGCAGCCAATGCATTTTGGCGCCCTCGCCCACCTCGATCCGCGTGGTGATCTGGCCGGTACCGGCAGAGGCCTTGTAGATCTTCTCACAGGCCTGCGTGGTCGCGGTGAGGAAACATCCCGGACCGGCGCGAAAGCTCCAGTCGAACTGGTCGCCACCAGTAATACCGCCCGCAGTGTTGATCGTCACCGCTTCGAGCTCGTCGGTGAAACTCTCAGGAAGGCGGATCTTGGCCGCCCCTTCCTGATAAAGCTCGGCGATGCGCGTACGCCCGCCGAGCGACTTTGTCACAAGTCGTCCGACACCGACGGCGCGTTGCTGTCTGGTTTGCTTGTTCGCGTGCACCGTGCCCCCTGCCCGCCATCGCTGATCGCGGCGGTTTTCTGTTTGTCGCTGCAGGCAGCGTCGACTGCGACTGTCGCAATCATCTCGCCGCCCGAGGCCTTGAAGAACTCCCACATTCTGTCGGTCGCATCAACCTCGCGGATCGCCTTGTCGCCGTTAGAAGCGAGACGGAAGCGCACCGTGCGGGCCGGCCAGGCGTGGTCGGCACTGGCAATCACATAGGAGACAACGCTGGTGCCTGCACGACAGCCGGCATAGCTCGCCACGTCGGCATTCTCACCGGCCTCGAGAGAGGCCCGCGCATCGCAGCCGTTGAGTTCGGCCCAGCGGTTGAGCGCCACTTCGCCGCCATACCGCCAATAGGCCCGTCCACCGCCTTCGAACGGGTTGACGTGATCCTTCTTGCCGGAAAACGCGATGATCGACACCGACCGGTTCGGCTGGCAGCTTTCGCGCCGCGGCTGCCAGACACCGTTTTCCTCGACGGGTGTACCGGCGCGCAGGCCCATGACGAAGCCGGCCGCGGCAAAGTCGCCGAAGCCGTTGCAGATATATTGCGACAGCATGCGCCCGCCGCCGGAATAACCCGAGGCGTAAACCTTGGTGGCATCAATGCAGAGCTTTTCTTCTACGATCTTCAGCGCCTCACGAATGGCGGCGGACTCATCCGCGCCCTCACCTGCCGTGACACCGGGCACGTTCCAGGCATAGGTGTTCGGCAATCCACCCTTCAGGCTGCCGGCCAGCGCCATGACCACGAAGCCCTCGCGCTCGGCAACCTCGTTCCAGTGGCTGCGGCCGAGCTGGACCTTCGGATTGCTGTTGGAGCCGTGGAAATCGAGAACCAGCGGGACCTTCTTCTTGCCTGTATAGCTCGACGGAATGACATAGATTGCCTCGCGCTCCACACCACCGGACTGAAAGCTGAGGCTGTAGTGGCCGGGCTGGACGGGTTCGCCACACCCCGCCGCCAGGGCAGCGGCGCTGGAAAGACCAAAGAGAAAGAGCCCCGCGACCACGCGCGAAATACCGCGTGCCCGCACGAGTGGGAAAACCGTGCTGGTTGTCATGGATGTGCCTTCTGTTCGAAGATGCGCGTTCAATATCACGCGTGTCCCCAGCATCAACCCGACTTCGCTAATAAATCATCAACCCTGTCTTGCAAAATCAGACGGTCAGATGACGCCGCGCTTCCGGCGTATCAAGCGTCTCCGCCGCGCCCTGATGGACGATTTCGCCGCGATCCATGATGTAAACGTGATCGGCAAGCTCCCGGCAGAAGTCGAGATACTGCTCGACCAGCAGGATCGCCATGCCGGTCGTATCGCGCAGGTAACGGATCGCCCGACCGATATCCTTGATGATCGACGGTTGGATGCCTTCGGTCGGCTCATCCAGCACCAGGATTTTTGGCCGCGTTACCATGGCCCGACCGATCGCGAGCTGCTGCTGCTGGCCACCGGAGAGGTCACCCCCGCGCCGCGACAGCATGGTGTCGAGGACCGGAAACAGCGCGAAGATATCATCCGGAATGAAGCGGTCCTTGCGCTCCAGCGGCGCATAACCGGTCTCGAGGTTTTCTTTCACGGTCAAAAGTGGAAAGATCTCGCGGCCCTGCGGCACATAACCCACGCCCGTCCGCGCCCGGTTGAACGGCGCCATGCCGTTGAGCTTCTGGCCGTTGAAGGTGATCGTTCCCGCCGACACCGCATGCTGGCCGGTGATGGCGCGCAGAAGCGACGACTTGCCGACCCCGTTGCGACCGAGCACGCAGGTGATCTTGCCCATCTCGGCATTGATGGAGACGCCTCGGAGAGCCTGTGCGGCACCGTAGTGGAGATTGACGTTTTCGACTGTCAGCATCGCAATTCTCTTTTCATATTTAGGTCGCCCCTCATCCGGCTGCCGCCACCTTCTCCCCGCAAGCGGGGAGAAGACCCCGTGCCGCTGCCCTTGCGACCACCGCCGAGGTTCCGACGGGCAAGTCCCCTCTCCCCGCCTGCGGGGAGAGGTCGGAGCAACACGTTGCTCCCGGGGTGAGGGGCAAACGCCAGAGCGCTCATCATCACCGCCCCAGATAGTTTTCGATGACCTTCTGGTCGTTCGAGACGAAATCGATCGAGCCCTCGGCCAGGACCGAGCCTTCCGCCAGACAGGTCACCTTGACGCCGAGGTCGCGGATGAAGCCCATGTCGTGTTCGACGACGACGACGGAGCGGGTCTTGGCGATTTCCTTGAGCAGGATGGCCGTCTCAGCCGTCTCGGCATCCGTCATGCCGGCGACCGGCTCGTCGACGAGCAGCAGCTTCGGCTCCTGCGCCAGCAACATGCCGATCTCCAGCCACTGCTTCTGGCCGTGGGAGAGATTGGCAGCGAGCTCGTCCTTGCGATGGGTCAGACGAACCGTCTCGAGGATCTCCTCGATGCGCGCCTTGTCTTCGGTCGACAAGCTGTAGAACAGCGTGGCAAAGACACCCCGCTTGCGGTTCAGCGCCAGCTCCAGATTGTCCCAGACGGTATGGCTTTCGAACACCGTCGGTTTCTGGAACTTGCGGCCGATCCCGAGCTGGGCAATCTCGGCCTCATCCTTCTTGGTGAGGTCGATCTTCCCGCCATCGAAAAAGACTTCGCCACTGTCAGGCCGGGTCTTGCCGGTGATGATGTCCATCATCGTCGTCTTGCCGGCGCCGTTCGGGCCGATGATGGCGCGAAGTTCACCGGGTTCGACGATGAAGGAGAGCGAATTCAGCGCCTTGAAGCCGTCGAAGGAGACGGAGACACCGTTGAGATAGAGCAGGCTGGACGTGGTCTTGTCGCTCATCACATCACTCCGCAGCCACGGGGGCCGGTTGAGGTTTCACGCCGGTATCAGCCGCATCCTTGTCGGCTGCATCGCGATATTCCTTCCGGCGTGCGAGATACTGCTGCACCGTGCCGACGATACCCTTAGGCAGGAAGAGCGTGACGAAGATGAAGAGACCGCCGAGCGCAAACAGCCAGAGATCGGGGAAGGCTCCGGTGAAGTAGCTCTTGCCGACATTGACCAGGATCGCGCCGATGATCGGCCCGATCAGCGTGCCGCGCCCGCCGACAGCCGCCCAGACCACGACTTCGATCGAGTTGGCCGGATCGAATTCACCGGGATTGATGATGCCGACCTGCGGCACGAAAAGCGCACCGGCAATGCCCGCCATCATCGCCGAGACGACGAAGGTGAAGAGCTTGATGTTCTCGACCCGGTAGCCGAGGAAGCGCACGCGGCTTTCCGCATCGCGCACGCCGACCAGCACCTTGCCGAATTTCGAGCGGGTGATGCCGGAGGCAATGACGAGGCAGAGCGCCAGGAAGATCGCCGAGAGCGCAAAGAGCACCGCGCGCGTGCCATCCGCCTGAACGGAGAAGCCGAGGATCTCCTTGTAGTCGGTGAGGCCGTTATTGCCGCCGAAGCCCATGTCGTTGCGGAAGAAGGCGAGCATCAGCGCATAGGTCATCGCCTGGGTGATGATCGAGAGATAGACACCGTTGACCCTCGAGCGAAATGCGAACCAGCCGAAGACGAAGGCAAGCAGGCCGGGCACGATCAGCACCATCGCCATGGCAACCGGGAACATGTCCATGCCATGCCAGAACCAGGGCAGTTCCTTCCAGTTCAGGAAGACCATGAAGTCGGGCAGGATGGGATCACCGTATACGCCACGGGAGCCGATCTGGCGCATCAGATACATGCCCATGGCATAGCCACCGAGCGCGAAGAAGGCGCCGTGGCCAAGCGAAAGAATGCCGCAATAGCCCCAGACGAGATCGAGCGCCAGCGCCAGCAGCGCGTAGCAGAGATACTTGCCCATCAGCGACATGACATAGGTCGGCACATGGAAGGGGCTGTCGGGCGGCGTCAGCAGGTTGAGCGCCGGGACGAGCAAGGCAAAGGCGATGAGGATGCCGGCGGCAATGAGGATCTTGCCTTCGAGTGCGCGTAAGATGAAGCCGGTAATCATGCTTCCACCGCCCTTCCCTTGAGCGCAAAGAGGCCGCGCGGTCGTTTCTGAATGAAGAGGATGATCAGCACGAGCACGAGGATCTTGCCGAGCACGGCGCCGACCGAGGGTTCGAGGAACTTGTTGAGGATGCCGAGCGACAAGGCGCCGACCAGCGTACCCCAGAGATTACCGACCCCGCCAAAGACCACGACCATGAAACTGTCGATGATATAGGCCTGGCCGAGATTCGGAGAGACGTTATCGATCTGGGAAAGCGCCACGCCGGCGATACCGGCAATGCCCGATCCGAGCGCGAAGGTGAAGGCATCGACCCAGGGTGTCCGAATGCCCATGGAAGACGCCATGCGGCGGTTCTGCGTCACGGCGCGCATCTGCAGGCCGAAGGCGGACTTCTTCATCAGCGCGAGCAGCGCGAAAAAGATGGTGAGCGAAAACAGCACGATCCAGAGACGGTTCCAGGTGATTGTCATGCCCCCCAGCGCAAATGAGCCGGACATCCAGGACGGGTTGCCCACTTCCTGGTTGGTCGGGCCAAAGATCGTGCGCACGGTCTGCTGGAGGATCAGCGAAATGCCCCAGGTGGCAAGCAGCGTTTCGAGCGGCCGGCCATAGAGGAACCGGATGACACCGCGCTCGATGACGAGCCCGATCAGCGCCGTCATCAAGAAGGCGACGGGCAGCGCAATGGCGAGAGACCAGTCGAAGAGACCGGGATAGCTGGTTCGGATCACCTGCTGCACCACGAAGGTGGAATAGGCGCCGATCATCACCATCTCGCCATGCGCCATGTTGATGATGCCCATGACGCCAAAGGTGATGGCAAGGCCGATCGCCGCGAGCAGCAGCACCGATCCGAGCGAGATGCCGTACCAGACACTCTCGGCGGTATCCCACAGGATCAACTCGCCTTCGATCTTCGAGACGGCGGCGTCGAGATCCGGCCGCAAGCTCTCATCAATGGTGCCGGATACGGAGAGCAGGATGCTCTTGGCCGGTCTGCCGCCGATCGATGCGACAGCCTCGATCGCGCCTCGCTTCTCCTCGATCGAGCGGTCAGACGCCAGAATGGACACGGCACGGGCCTGCTCCATGCGCGCCTTGACCTCGGCATCGGTTTCCTTGGCAAGCGCTGTCTCGACGAGCTCCAGGTTTTCGGCACTCGGAGACTGCAGCACCGCCTGGGCGGCAGAAAGACGGACATTCCTGTCCGGGCTGAGCAGCGTCAGTCCGCCCAGCGCGGAACGGATGGCGCGACGGAGATTGTTGTTGACCCTCACCTTGGTGAAGGCGCCCTTGGGCTCCTCGCCGACAGTCTCGCCCGTCAACGGATCGATGGCCGCCAGATTGCTGCCGGCAGCCTTGGTGATGAAGACAGCACCATCCGACTTGCGAACGAAGAGTTCGCCTTCCGCAAAGGCTTCGAGTGCTGGAACGACGCGCGGATCGCCAGTGGCAGCGATCTCTCCGAGCAGCTCTTCCGCTTGCTTGAAATTGGCTTTTCCGAGCGCGTTGATGAGATCTCGTGGATCGCTCTGCGCAAAGGAAGGCGCGGCGAGCGCGAGGAAGGTGAAGAGGAGTGTGATAAAACGAATGAGCATTCTGTTGTCCCCGGAATGGCGGGCGGTCGAGCCTGAAAAGGCCCCTCATCCGCCTGCCGGCACCTTCTCCCCGTGAACGGGGAGAAGGAGGATTGCCGCACCCTCGCCACCAGTGACCGGCAGACCACCGGGCAAATCCCCTCTCCCCGCTTGCGGGGAAAGGGTTAGGGTGAGTGGCTTAGACCTAAGGTCAAGCGATCAGCTGCCCTTGCCGCCGCACTTGCCGGTGGCAACGTTGAAGTTGCCGCATTCCATCGGCTTGCGCCAATCGGCGATCAGGTCCTTGGAATCAGGCAGATAATCGGACCACTCGTCACCGACGACGGCAGGCGTTTCCTGGACGACTTCAAACTGGCCGTCGGCCTGGATTTCGCCGATCAGCACCGGCTTGGTGATGTGGTGGTTCGGCATGACGGTCGAGTAGCCGCCGGTCAGGTTCGGAACGGCAACGCCGATGATCGAGTTGAGAACGGCATCGGTTTCGGTCGTGCCGGCGGCTTCGACGGCCTTAACCCAGGCGTTGAAGCCGATATAGGCAGCTTCCATCGGGTCGTTGGTCACGCGCTTTTCGTTGCCGGTAAAGGCATGCCAGGTCTTGATGAACTCGGCATTGGCCGGGGTGTCGACGGACTGGAAGTAGTTCCAGGCGGCAAGGTGACCGACGAGCGGTGCGGTATCGAGACCGGCGAGTTCTTCTTCACCGACCGAGAAGGCGACGACCGGGATGTCTTCGGCCTTGATGCCCTGGTTGCCCAGTTCCTTGTAGAACGGCACGTTGGCGTCACCGTTGATGGTCGAAACGACGGCGGTCTTCTTGCCGGCCGAACCGAACTTCTTGATGTCGGAGACGATGGTTTGCCAGTCGGAATGACCGAACGGCGTGTAGTTGATCATGATGTCTTCTTCGGCAACGCCCTTGGACATCAGATAGGCTTTGAGGATCTTGTTGGTCGTCTGCGGATAGACGTAGTCGGTGCCGGCGAGAACCCAACGCTCGACGCCTTCGTTCTCGGCCAGGTAGTCAACGGCCGGGATCGCCTGCTGGTTCGGAGCAGCGCCTGTGTAGAAGATGTTGCGCGAGGATTCTTCACCCTCGTACTGGACCGGGTAGAAGAGGATCGAGTTCAGCTCTTCGAAAACAGGGAGAACGGACTTGCGCGACGACGAGGTCCAGCAACCGAAGACGGCCGCAACCTTGTCCTTTTCAATCAGCTCGCGCGCCTTTTCGGCAAACAGCGGCCAGTCAGACGCCGGGTCGACGACAACGGCTTCGATCTTCTTGCCGAGAATGCCACCCTTCTTGTTCTGCTCTTCGACGAGCATCAGCATGGCGTCTTTCAGCGTCGTTTCCGAGATCGCCATCGTGCCGGACAGCGAGTGCAGAACGCCGATCTTGATCGTGTCTTCCTGGGCGAATGCGCCGTGGAAGGCCGTCGTCGACAGCATGGCGCCGAGAAGCGCGCCTGTCAGTTTCATCTTCATGGACATTGTTGTGATCCCCTCTTCTTGGTCGCAACCGGTCGGTTAATGAGTGTTAACCGTTGCTGAAGGGGACTATCCGATGCCGCAGTGCAAAACCGTATACGTCGTTTGACGTAGGTCTGGGGGTAAAAGAGGGAACACGTATGGCGGACCGATCGCAGCCTTACAAGTTCAGGGTTGTACAGATCAAAAGACCACCGATATAGAAGGGCGTGCCGCGAAAGGATTGCAATGGATTTCCCGCCCCGTCGAACTGCTCTGAAAGAGGCGACTGCCGACGCTCATGCGGCGCTCGATAACCTCGTCGGCAGTTTCAGGACGCTGGATGACTACAAGTGTTATCTGGCCGGCATCGCAGCCTTCCGGATGCCGGTTGAAGCCTGGCTCTCCGAAGCCGAACTGCCTTTGGACCTCAAGGGCTACAAGCCCCACCGTGTCCATGCGGAGCTGGAGGCCGATCTTTCCGACCTGAACACTCGCCCGCCGACTGACCAGCCGACGTTTACGCCGCCAGAAGGCGACGGCATCGTCGGACTGCTTTATGTCCTGGAAGGATCGGCGCTCGGTGCCCGCCTCCTCGCCAAGCGCGCGGAAGCACTCGGCCTGTCGGCCGATTTCGGCGCACGACATCTTTTTTCCCAGGCACGGAACTTTTCCAGCTGGCGTGCGTTGACCGAGCATATGGAGAACGTGCGTGTATACGACAACCGAGCCGCTGCTAGGTGGGCAAACACCGCCTTCGACTATGCCCGTAGTGCCTTCGAAAGCGCCCTGAATGCAGAACGTTCCATCCGTGGATCTCACCAATTGTGATCGCGAACCCATCCACATCCCCGGCTCGATCCAGCCGCATGGATGTCTTCTGGCCTGCGATCCAGGCATAAGTTCCATCCGACTTTATTCGGCGAATGCCCCGGAGATGCTGGGCGCCAAGGGCCCGATGGACGGGCTCTGGATCGCCGATCTGCTCGGCGAGGACGTGATTCATGACATCCGCAACGCCGTCGCCGCCGCCCCCGAAGCGAGCCGCCCGGCCGTGATCGCCCATCTCCAGCTTCCGACGGGACAGCACTTCGATGTCGCCGTCCATCGCCAGGAGCAGGGCGCGATCCTCGAATTCGAGCCCTCATTCCGACGCACCCAGCCGCTGCAGCTCGCCCGTGAAATGATCGGTCGGGTGAAGGATATCAACGATATCGATCTGCTGATTTCCGCGTCTGCCAAGCTGGTTCGCACAGTGCTCGGCTACGACCGCGTCATGATCTACCGCTTTGAGGAAGATGGATCGGGCAAGGTCGCGAGCGAGGCCAAGCGCCACGATCTGGAGAGTTTTCTCGGCCAGTATTTTCCGGCGACCGATATCCCGCGTCAGGCGCGCATCCTCTATATGCAGAACCCGATCCGCGTCATTTCGGATGCGCGAGGTCTGCGCGTCGATCTGCTGCCGCAGGCCGCAGAACGGGCCGCGCCGCTCGATCTTTCCTTCGCCCACCTGCGCAGCGTCTCGCCGATCCATTGTGAATATCTGCGCAACATGGGCGTTTCGGCCTCCATGTCGATCTCGATCATCGTCGACGGCAAGCTCTGGGGCCTGATCGCCTGCCATCACTATGCGCCCAAGACCCTGACCATGTCCGAGCGCATCGCGGCAGAAATGTTCGGCGAATTCTTCTCGCTGCATCTCCTGGCGCTGAAGCAGAAGCGCAAGCTGGATATATCCAACGAGGCGCGGCGCTCGCTTGATCGGTTTCTCCAGGCCGCCTCGCATCGTTCCGATCTCGATGACATCCTGACCGCCGCCCTGCCCGAGTTCCAGACGCTGTTCGCCTGTGACGGCGTCGGACTTCTGATGAATGGCCGCTGGACGGCCATCGGTAGCACGCTGCCGCCGGGCGCTGAGGAAGACTTCACCCGCTTCATCGCCGAGGTGGCAGATGGCCGGATCTGGTCGACAAAGGCGCTTTCTGAGGACTATCCGCCGGCCGAAGCCTTCTTCGAAGACGTTTCCGGCGTCATGGCCGTTCCCCTCTCGCATTTGCCGCGCGACTACATCTTCTTCTTCCGCAAGGAACGCCTGCAGACGCTGAACTGGGCGGGCAATCCGGACAAGTCCTATGAGGCTGGCCCGCTCGGCGATCGCCTGACCCCACGCAAGAGCTTTGCCCTGTGGAAGGAAACGGTTCAGCGTCAGGCGGCGCCCTGGCGCGACAGCGATTTCGAGATTGCGGAAGCGATCCGTTCGGCGACCGTCGAGATCGTCCTGCGTCACAACGAGCTGATGCAAGAGGAACGCAGCAAGTCCGACGTGCGCCAGCGCATGCTGAACGAGGAGCTGAACCACCGGGTCAAGAACATCCTGGCCGTAATCAAGTCGCTGGTGGCAGCGCCCTCGCGGGATGAACTGCCGATCCAGGACTATATCGGCTCGCTGCGCGGTCGGATCCATGCGCTGTCCCACGCCCATGACCAGCTGACGCGGGGTGGTGGTGGCGGCACGCTCAAAGACCTGCTGCAGGCAGAGCTTCTGCCCTATCGCGCTGGTCGCAGCGTGATCGAGGTGAACGGCCCCTCCGTCACGCTCGACGCCCGGGCCCATGCCGTGGCAGCACTGGTGATCCACGAGATGTGCACGAACGCTGCAAAATACGGCGCCCTTTCGCGCGACGGTGGCTCGCTCGCCATTTCCTGGGAGGGAACCGCGGACGGCGACTGCCGACTGCACTGGCGCGAAAGCGGCGGACCGACCATTGGCCCCATCGGTCGCAAAGGCTTTGGCTCAGCCCTCATCGAGCGTAGCATTCCCTACGACCTCGGCGGAACAAGCCGGGTCGATTATCGCCCCGAGGGACTGGATGCAGAGTTCCGGCTGCCAGGCCGATTTATGAGCTGGGAGGTTGAAACCGTGAGCGAAGAACCCAATCCGCATGTCGAGGCCGAAGTGGTCAATCATCCGACCAGCATCGCCGGAATACCGGTTCTGCTGGTTGAGGATCAGGTTCTGATCGCCATGGATGCGGAAATGATGCTCGCCGATGCCGGCATCGATAATGTCGTGACCGCGAGCTCAAGCAGCGATGCCTTGAACCGCCTCAAAAGTTTCGCCCCGGCGATCGCAATCCTCGACATCAATCTCGGCAGCGACACATCGGTGCCCGTCGCCCAGGAGCTGATACGTCGGGGCATCCCCTTTGTCTTCGCCACGGGTTACGATGATCGCTCCTCGGTTCCAGAGGAATTGCTGTCCGTACCGGTCGTGCGTAAGCCCTATGATGCCGACGCACTCGTGAGAGCACTCTCCGATCGGCTGGCCGCCCAGGTTCTGGCAGAATGATCCGCTGAAACTGTCGCAACCCATGCGTTGCTAGGGTTGCCGGGCCGGCCCGAAGCCAATACGTTCTCATTATGTTCCGACATAAAGGAGGCGACCGTGGAGGCTCTGGAAAGTTTCATCATTGAAGCCAAGGCCGTGACCTATGTCAGCGGCAAGGTCCCTGCCCCCTCGGCAAGCCGGACTGGCGCAAAGGATATTTCCTATGAGCGCGGACGCTTTCGTTATCTCGACAGCCATTTTGGCGGAACGGATTTTCTCGGCCAGGAAGTGGTCTGGCAGGGCGAGATTCCGGTCTGGGCAATGAACTATTACGGTCGCATCCTCGATGCCGAGCATTTCGACGGCGGGCGGGCGGGCACCGTCATCAAGTTGGCTCTGACAGCCCTTTATCAGGAAAAGCGCTTTCTCGGCGGCTTCACCTATCTGCACCCGCTCGGAGAATATCTCGACCAGTCGGTCGGAGACTACCGCAGCTTCCTCGGTGTCGAACGTATCCGGATGGGTGAGCGCGTGGTCTATCAACTCGACTATCAGGGCGGCCTGATCAAGCCCTAACGGGCCTTGCTATTCTGGACAATCGCGTGAAAATGCCTAAAGGAAAGCCACTCAGAACAAGGCGCTAGAATTTAGGCATGGCCGCACGCCAACGCATCATCCCCGTTCGCCGCGAATACAATCGCTGGGTTGCGAACCAGACGCTCGAGGACTATGCGCTGCGCTTTACGGCAAAGAGCGCCCGCAAATTCTCCTCCAGCCGTATTTCACAAACGGCAATCGGCGCGATCAGTTTTCTCGCACTGGAGGCGATCGGCGGCACGATCACGATCGCCTATGGAACCACCAACGCCTTCTTCGCCATCATCGTCGCCGCGATCCTGATGCTGCTCGTCGGCATACCGATCAGTCGCTACGCAATCCGCCACGGGGTCGACATCGATCTTCTGACCCGCGGTGCCGGCTTCGGCTATATCGGATCGACCATCACCTCGCTGATCTATGCAGCCTTCACCTTCATGCTCTTTGCCATTGAGGCTTCGATCATGACCAAGGCGCTAGAACTCGCCTTCGGCATTCCGCTCTGGCTCGGCTACATCATCTCCGCTGTCGCAGTGCTACCGCTGGTGACCTACGGCATCCGGATGATCTCGAAGTTCCAGCTGATCACCCAGCCCTTCTGGATCGTGCTCAACATCCTGCCCTTCGTCTTCATCGCCTTTCTCGACTGGGAAAAGATCGACCTCTGGCTGGCCTTCGCCGGTGTCGGCCACTCCAATGCCCATCTGGGCGACACGGCCCCCTTCAATCTCCTGGAGTTCGGCGCCGCCTCCGCCGTCATTCTGGCACTAATGCCGCAGATCGGCGAACAGGTGGACTTCCTCCGCTTCCTGCCGCCCGAGGGCGCCCGCAAGCTGCACCATCGCATCGGCATCTTTCTCGCCGGCTCCGGCTGGGTCGTGCTCGGTGTGCCCAAGCTGCTGGCAGGCTCCTTCCTCGCCGTCCTGACCCTCTCGACCGGCGTGCCGATCAGCGAGGCCGCCGATCCCGCCCATATGTATGTCGCGGCCTTCGGCTACATGATCCCGAACGAGACGGCAGCCATGCTGCTGATGGCGGGTTTCGTCGTCATCTCTCAGCTCAAGATAAACGTGATGAACGCCTATGCAGGCTCGCTCGCCTGGTCGAACTTCTTCTCGCGCCTGACCCACAGCCATCCGGGGCGCGTCGTCTGGCTGGTCTTCAACGTCGCGATCGCGCTTCTGTTGATGGAGCTCGGCATCTACGGCCTGCTCGAAGAAACGCTCGGCATCTTCTCGATCATCGCCATGAGCTGGCTCTGCGCCATTTCAGCCGATCTCTTCGTCAACAAGAAGCTCGGCTTGTCCCCGCCCGGCATCGAGTTCAAGCGCGCCCACCTCTACGACATCAATCCCGTCGGCTGCGGCACCATGGCGCTCTCTGCCGGATTGGCGCTCGCCGCCCATTTCGGCGCCTTCGGCTCGACCATGGCTTCGCTGTCGACCTATGTGACGCTGGTCGCCTTTGTGATCTCCCCGCTGATCGCCTGGGCAACCGACGGCAAGTTCTACCTGGCCCGCAAGCCGCGCTACAGCTGGAAGAACCAGACCGGCATCACCTGTTCGATCTGTGAGCATCCGTTCGAGCCGGAGGACATGGCCTGGTGCCCCGCCTATGCAGCCCCGATCTGCTCGCTCTGCTGCACGCTCGACAGCCGCTGCCACGACATGTGCAAGCCGCATGCAAAGATCAATGCGCAGGCAGCGACAGTTGCCCGCGCCCTTTTGCCAGACGCGGTAATCGAGACCTTCTCGACCCGTCTTGGCCGCTACGCGCTGACCGCCATGATCTCGATTTCCGTCATCGGCATCATCCTTGCGGTCATCGCCCATCAGGTGAATGCCGCGACCCCCGCCATGACCGACGTGGTCAACCGCGCGGTCACCGTCGTCTTCTTCATCTTCGCCATCATCGCCGGTATCGTCTCCTGGTTCTATGTGCTTGCCCATGACAGCCGTGTCGTGGCGGAAGAGGAATCCTCCCGCCAAAACACGCTGCTGCTCAAGGAAATCGCCGCGCATCGGAAGACGGACGCCGCGCTGCAGAATGCCAAAGAGACCGCGGAAGCGGCGAACCGCGCGAAGAGCCGTTATGTCGTCGGCCTTTCCCACGAGCTTCGGACGCCCCTCAATGCGGTGCTCGGCTATGCCCAGATCCTCGAGCGCGACGAGACGATCCCCGTGCCGCGCCAGTCGGCGATCAAGGTCATCCGTCGCTCCGCCGACCATCTGTCCGGCCTGATCGACGGCCTCCTCGATATCTCGAAGATCGAGGCTGGCCGCCTGCAGGTCTTCTCCAACGAGGTCAATATTCAGGATTTCCTCGACCAGCTCATCGACATGTTTGCGCCGCAGGCTGCCGCGAAAGGCATTCTCTTCGAGCATCAGCGCTCGCGCGCCCTGCCGCTCTATGTGCGCACCGACGAGCGGCGCCTGCGCCAGATCCTCGTCAATCTGCTGTCGAACGCCATCAAGTTCACCGAGGAAGGCACGATCCGCTTTAGCGTCGATTATCGCAGCCAGGTGGCGACGTTTACCGTCAGTGACACCGGTCGTGGCATCTCGGAAAAGGACCTCAACCGCATCTACGAACCCTTCCAGCGCGGCGAGGCCGACAACATCCGTCCGCAACCGGGCCTGGGCCTTGGCCTTACCATCACCAAGCTCCTGACCAACACGCTTGGCGGCGAGATCTCGGTCACCAGCGAGCGCGACAAGGGCTCGACCTTCAAGGTGCGCCTGATGCTGTCGGCCATCGACCGTCCGAATACGGCACCTGCGCCGGAGCGCAAGATCGTCTCCTATACCGGCCCGCGCCGCACGATCGTCGTCGTCGACGACAACGAGGACCACCGCGAACTGATGCGTGAGGTGCTCGCCCCGCTCGACTTCGTCGTCCTGACGGCAGGTGGCGGGCCCGAATGCCTGACCCTCATCGAAGGCGTGAAGGCCGACCTTTTCCTTGTCGACATTTCGATGCCGGGCATGAATGGCTGGCAACTCGTTGAAAAGCTGCGTGACGTAGGCCAGAAGGCACCGATCCTGATGCTCTCGGCCAATGTCGGCGATGCGCCGGCCCCCGGCGGTGATGGCCATGACGACGCGATCACGAAGCCCGTCGACATCACCCGTCTGCGTGACAAGCTCGCTCGCTTTCTCGGCCTCGACTGGATCTATGCAGACGACCCGCGTCTGCTTCAGCCGGGAGTGCCGGCGGAGCGCCCGGTCTCGCCGGGTGCGATGCATATCGAGGAGTTGATCAGCCTCTGCGATATCGGCTATGTCCGCGGCATCGAGGCAAAGCTTGCCGAACTCGGCGGGCTGGGGAACACCACGGCCTTCGTCGACGCGGCCCGCGCCTATCTGCAGGCCTTCGACCTCGCCGGCCTGCGCAGTTTCCTGACCTCATTCGAAACCGGCAGGGAGCCGATCCATGGCTGAGGCGAACCGCCGCGATATCGTGCTTCTGGTGGACGACAGTCCCGATGCGCTCGGCTTCCTCACCGAAGCGCTGGAAGCATCGGGCTATTCCGTCCTGATCGCCACTTCGGGCCATGGCGCGCTCTCGATCGTTGCCCGCATCAGCCCCGACCTCATTTTGCTGGACGCGGTCATGCCCGGAATGGACGGCTTCGAGACCTGCCGCACCTTGAAGGCCGATCCGGTGGTCGCCCAGGTCCCGGTCATCTTCATGACCGGGCTCACAGAGACCGAACATGTGGTGAAAGCACTCGAATCGGGTGGCGTGGACTACCTCACCAAGCCGATCAACATCGACGAGCTGCGAGCCCGCATCCGGGTACACCTCTCGAACGCCCGCTCGGCCCAGAGCGCCCGCGTCGCGCTCGACGCTGCCGGGCGCCATCTGCTCGCCATCAGGGGTGACGGTCAGGTCCACTGGACCACGCCGCAGGCCAACCGTCTGATCGAGACGGCGATCGGTCATGCCGAGGGCATCGGCGATGTGGCGAAGGCCGCTGCCGAATGGCTGAGCCATCGGCGCACCGGAACGCCACAGAGGGCCGAAACGAGTTTTGCCTTTCCCGGCGCGACCGGCCTGCCGCTGACGCTGTCATTGCTCGGCACGATCGGCGCCGACGAATATCTCTTCCGCCTGACCTCGGCGAACCGCCAGAGCGAAGACGAAATGCTGCGCGAAAGCTTCGGCCTGACCCACCGCGAAAGCGAGGTTCTGCTCTGGATCGCCAAGGGCAAGGCCAACCGCGACATCGGCGAAATCCTCGGCCTGTCCTCGCGCACGGTGAACAAGCACCTTGAGCAGATCTATTCGAAGCTCGGGGTGGAGAACCGTGCATCTGCCGCCGTGAAGGCGGCCAACGTTTTACGCGAGGGATGACCAGGCAATCGCGTCCCCCCCTCTTTTCCCTTGAGAGGAACCGGATGGAAAACGCCGTCGTGATCTCAGGCTGTTCGGGTGGCGGCAAGTCGACGCTGATTGCCGAACTCTCCAGGCGTGGCTTTGCAGTCGTGTCCGAACCGGGCCGCCGTGACCGCGAACAGGCCCACACATTGAAATCCCGCTGGATCTTCTTCGACAGAAGCCTGGTAGACGCCTATGCCGCCCTCGCAGATGCGACCAGAGACATCAGCGTAACGGAGAGCCTACTCCGCCGGGACAGATACCATCCCACCGTATTCCTGACACCGCCTTGGCCCGAGATATACCGCGAGGACGCCGAACGACGGCATGATTTCGAAGCGGCTGTCACCGAGTTCGAGCGATTGGCAACGATCTATCCTGCGCTCGGCTATTCATTGGTTCTTCTCCCGAAGGCCCCGGTCGAAGACCGCGCTGACTTCCTTCTGGCCAAACTCTCAGGCAACTAACATCACGAACTGCAAAAGCAGAAAGCCCGGCGCGAGGCCGGGCTTTCCGTCGGTCCGATGAAGGATCGATTAGTTCTGGAAGTACGAGTACTTGCCGTCCTCGCCCTTCTTCCAGGTATACATGACGTAGTCAGGGCGGGTGATGTCACCCTTGGCGTCGAAGCCGAGTTCGCCGATGACGGTCGTGTACGGGCCCTTTTCCTTCAGAGCCGTCGCAACGGTTTCCGGATCGTTGGAAGCGGCAGCCTTGGCAGCTTCTGCGATAACCTGCAGGGCAGCGTAGGAATACAGCGTGTAAGCTTCCGGCTCAAAGCCAGCGTCGCGGAACTTCTTCACGGCGTCAGCTGCATTCGGGTTCATGCGCGGATCCGGCGGGAAGGTCATGAGCGTGCCGTCGACTGCGTCACCGGCGATCGAAGCAAGTTCGTTCGAGGTGATGCCGTCGCCAGACATCAGGGTCGCGTTCAGGCCCTGGCTGTCCATCTGACGCATGATCAGGCCAGCTTCCGTGTGCAGACCGCCGAAGTAGACGACGGTGACGCCGGCTTCCTTCATCTTGGCGATGAGCGCCGAGTAATCCTTTTCGCCGGCAGTGATGCCTTCGTAGATCACTTCGGTAACGCCGAGCTCGTTCATCGCCTTCTTGGTTTCGTCGGCGAGACCCTGGCCGTAAGGCGTCTTGTCGTGAACGACGGCAACCTTGCCGTCCTTGAAGTTGTCGGCGATGTACTTGCCGGCAACAGCGCCCTGCTGGTCGTCACGGCCGCAGGTACGGAAGGTGTTCCACAGGCCGCGCTCGGTGAAGTTCGGGTTGGTGGAAGCCGGCGTGATCTGCAGGATGCCGTTTTCTGCATAGACTTCAGAAGCCGGGATCGAAACGCCCGAGTTGAAGTGACCGACGACGAACTTCACGCCGTCAGCAACGAACTTGTTGGCAACCGAAACGCCCTGCTTGGCGTCCGAGACGTCGTCGCCGAGAACCACCTTGATCATTTCGCCGTTGATGCCACCGGCGGCATTGATGTCGGCAGCAGCCTGCTCGGCACCCTTCTGCAGCTGTGCACCGAATGCAGCGTTCGGGCCGGTCAGCGGGCCGGCAACGCCGACCAGGATTTCGGCATAGGCGTTGCCGCTGAAGGCAACCATGGCCGTCAGCGCAACTGCCGAAAGAAGAGACTTCTTCATATTGTTACTCCCAAGTTTTTTGTGCGGGTTTAGGATAAAAACCCTGCGCAATACCCGCTGTGACTGCGCCGGAAAACTGTTCCACTCTTTTGTATCTGGCCGAGGCCTTGTTATATGCCAGGCCGTAGCCTTCTGTCGCCAATCTGCGACAGAAAACAACGGCTTGTCAATCTTTGTTCTTCCACGAGAAATACGAAGTTCTCTCATAGAGCCAGTAGTAGTTGTCGACCATCTGCGTGGTGCGGCGTGCCTGGAAACCAGCTACCGCAAACGCCATCAGGATTACGACGTCGACGATGTAATAGAAGGGGCTGAGGAACGGTCCGGCAAACAGCGAGTAGTGCAGGAAACGCATGGCAAAACCCAGCCCGAGCACATAGACGAGAACCGTGCCGTAGCCGTCCCAGCCTTCCGCTGCGGCCTTGCCCGTGCGCCAGGCGGTCCAGAAGCCGAGGAGCAGAACGAGGAAACGCAGCACGAGACGGACCGTCGTGTCGCTTTCGAAAAACAAACCTTGCATGTCAAATACTCCCCGCGCTCAGTGATGGCCGCCTTCGAGATAGGCCGCGCGAACCGACGGATCGGCCAGCAGTTCCTTACCCGTACCACTCATCGTCACCTTGCCATTGACCATGACATAGGCACGGTCGGAAAGCTTCAGTGCGGCGAAAGCGTTCTGCTCAACGAGGAAGACGGTCAGGCCTTCTTCCTTGTTGAGCCGCTTGATCTGCTCGAAGATGCCCTTGACGATCAGCGGTGCGAGACCGAGCGACGGCTCGTCGAGGAGAAGCAGCTTCGGACGCGACATCAGCGCGCGACCGATCGACAGCATCTGCTGCTCGCCACCCGAGAGCGTGCCGCCGCGCTGGCTCTGACGTTCCTTCAGACGAGGGAACATGGTGAACACCTTCTCCACGTCCTCCTTGAAGTATTTCAGGTTGTCGAGGCCTGCGCCCATCTGCAGGTTCTCGAGCACGGTCATGCGCGGAAAGATACGACGGCCTTCCGGCGACTGGGCAATGCGACGACGGGCAATCAGGTGCGTCGGCATTTCGGTGATGTCTTCGCCATCGAAGACCACCCGACCGGTACGTGCCTGGGGGCTGCCGCAGATGGTCATCATCAGCGTCGACTTGCCGGCACCATTGGCACCGATCAGCGACACGATCTCACCCTTGTGCACTTCGACATCGACGCCCGCGAGCGCGCGGATGTTGCCGTAATAGGTTTCGACGCCGGAAACTTTGAGTAGCGGTTCAGAGGACATCAGTGCTCTCCTCCCGCCACGGCTTCGACTTCGTGGATCGCTTCTTCCAATTCTTCATCCTCGACACCCAGGTAGGCCGCGATGACCTTCGGGTCGTTCTTGACGTGATCAGGTGTGCCGTCGGAGATCTTCTGGCCGTATTCCAGGACGACGACGTGATCGGAAATCTCCATGACGACTGACATGTCGTGCTCGATCAGGAGCAGCGAGGTGCCTTCATCGCGGATAGCGCGCAACAGCGTGTTAAGCGCCAGAGATTCCTTCGGGTTGAGACCGGCAGCCGGCTCGTCCAGGCACAGAAGCTCCGGACCCGTGCACATGGCACGGCAGATCTCCAGACGACGCTGGGCGCCGTAGGGAAGATCTCCGGCCGGATCATCGGCACGCGCGATAAGGTCCGCTTTCTCGAGCCAGTAGCGAGCCTTTTCGATCAATTCGGACTCGGCCTTCTTGTAGGCCGGCAGGCCGAGCAGGCCGAGCACGGTGTAACCGGATGCCTTCATCAGCGCATTGTGCTGCGCCACCAGAAGGTTTTCGAGAACCGTCAGACCGGAGAACAAACGGATGTTCTGGAACGTCCGCGCCACCTTTGCCTTCTTGGGGATTTCGAAGTCTGGCAGCCGCTCGAGGAGATGGCGGTCTCCGGATTTCTGGATCAGGGTGATCATGCCCATGGTCGGCCGATAGAAGCCGGTGATGCAGTTGAAGACCGTGGTCTTGCCGGCACCGTTTGGCCCGATCAGCGCGGTGATTTCGCCGCGCTTGGCTTCGAAGGACAGGTCGTTGATGGCCATGAGGCCACCAAAGCGCATCGACAGATGCTCGACTTTCAGGATCGTATCATTGCTCATTGTCGTGTTCCCGGAGGCCATCAGCCGTGACCCTCCTTGGTAAAGCTGCCCGAGACGGCCTTGCGTTCCTTGAGGAAGGCCGTCGGCTCTCTGCTGCCGACGAAACCGCGCGGCTTGAACAGCATGACGATGACCATGGCGAGGCCAAAGAGGATCATGCGGTACAGTTCCGGAGTGAATTCGGGGCCGAAGATGACCTTGAGAAACTCCATCTCACGCAGAGCTTCGGTGCCGCCGATCATGACGATCGCCGCAACCGCGATCCCCGTCAGCGACCCCATGCCGCCGAGCACGACGATGGCAAGGATGACGGCGGATTCGAGGAAGACGAAGCTTTCCGGCGAAACGAAGCCCTGACGTGCAGCGAAGAAGGAGCCAGCAAAGCCGCCGAACATCGCACCGATCGCGAAAGCCGTAAGCTTGGTCGTGACGGTGTTGATGCCGAGCGAGCGGCAGGCGATCTCGTCTTCACGCAGCGCTTCCCACGCACGGCCGATCGGCATGCGGCGAAGCTTGATCGTGACGTAAGCCGTCAGGCAGCAGAGCGCCAGGATCACGTAAAACAAGTAGATCTTGTAATAGGCTGATGACATCGGCAGGTCGAAAGTCTTGGCGAAACCGCCGGCCGAGGCATCGAAAGGCATGCCGAACAGCGTCGCCTTCGGAATGCTGGAGATACCGAATGTACCCTTGGTAACGTCCTGCCAGTTGATCAGCACCAGTCGGATGATTTCCCCGAAGGCGAGCGTCACGATGGCTAGATAGTCGCCTCGGAGACGCAGCACCGGGAAGCCCAGGATGATACCCCAGAAGGCGGCCAGGATACCGGCGAGCGGCAGAAGCAGCCAGAAGGACAAGCCGAAATTCTGGGCAAGCAGTGCGTAGGAATAGGCACCGACTGCATAGAAGGCGACGTAACCCAGGTCGAGCAGGCCGGCGAGACCGACGACGATGTTGAGCCCCCAGGCGAGCATGACGTAGATCAGGATCTGGATGCCGAAGTTATCGACATACTTAAGAGAACCCTGAACCCCGGTCAGCGCAACGATGACCGGCGGGTAGAGGATCAGCGCAAGCAGCGCTATCTTCAGGAAATGCGTCTTGAAGAATGACGGCTGGGCGTCGATCTCATGCACGGGAACGGAAGCGGACTTCTTTTCCCGGCGGGCCGCGAACCATGGCGCGATGAACGCCACCATGGCGAAGCGGCCGACTGCGGCGATCAGCACGAACACTGCGAGAAGGCCGGGACGCGTGTACCAGATCAGCTCGTTCGCCATATTCTGATCGGTCTTGATGCCGATATAGAGGCTGAACAGACCAAGTGCGATGATACCGGCGAACAGGCCTTCCTTGATGGCGCGCGCCAGTGTGCCGGACGACGCGGCACCATTTACGTTTTCAGAAGTAGTCATGGGATCAAACCTTCTCGACTTCCGGACGTCCGAGGATGCCGGTGGGCTTGAAGATCAGCACGAATGCCAGGATGCCGAAAGTTGCGACATCCTTGTACGCGATGCTGAAATAGGCGGACCAGAGCGACTCGATCAGACCGATGAGCAGACCACCAAGCACGGCGCCCGGCAGGGAGCCGATGCCGCCAAGAACGGCCGCGGTGAAGGCCTTGACCCCCGGAATGAAGCCGTCGTGGAACGATGCGACACCGTAATACATAAGGTACATCGTACCAGCGACAGCGGCGAGTGCCGCACCCATCACGAAGGTGATGGAGATCGTCTTGTCGACGTCGACGCCGAGCAGCGCCGCCATCTTGCGGTCCTGCTCCGTGGCGCGCTGAGCGCGGCCGAGCGGTGTCTTGTTGACGATGTACCAGAATGCGGCGAGCAGGACGACAGTCACCACGACGATGATCACCTGCTTAAGCGCGATGGTGATATTGCCGAAATGCAGAACATCGCTGACCAGCGGCGGGATCGGCTTGTTGCGCGGACCCTGCGAGATCTGGATGAAATTCGACAGAACGATCGACATGCCGATCGCCGTGATCAACGGCGCGAGGCGAAATGAACCGCGCAGCGGCCGATAGGCGACCCGCTCGATGACCCAGTTCCACAGGCTGGTCATCAGCATCGCAACAACCAACATCACAAACAGGGCGACCGCCACGGGAACGCCAGCAAAGAAGGATGTCAGGACCAAGAATGCGATGAGAGCGGCAAAGCCGCCAAGCATGAAGATATCACCATGGGCAAAGTTGATCATGCCGATGATGCCGTAGACCATCGTATAGCCGATAGCGATAAGGCCATAGATGGAACCAAGAGTCAGCCCGTTGATGAGCTGCTGGGCAAAGTACTCCATATATTATCCCCCGGACGCGCCTTGCTGTTGCGTCTCATTTTGTTATCCCTTGCGGGCATAGGCGTCGGGGGATTCCATATCGCTTTGTCCGAAAATGTGAAGCCAAAAAGGCAGGCATCAGGCAAAATGTTACTGTTAACAGGTGCTTTGACACGGGAAATGACAGGTCACACAAAAAAGCAGCAGAAAAAGCTTACGAAATCAGCAGGTCACGAGAGCGACCTGCCGTCTATCGGATGGAACTAAAGCAAGCCCATTTATGTCGAAAACGGTTCAGTTTCTCATTCGCGACCCGTTGGCGTCAAAAAGCGACTGAGGCTGAAGTCTGGCCGGCAAGATTTCCCCAAGAATCTCCACTTCCCAGCCGTCGATTTCGTCTGCGATCTCCTTCGGAACGTACCCGATTGCCACCGATACCCCGCTCGGATGGGCAAAGCCGCCCGACGTCACCCAGCCGCGCACCTCCCCCTTGTAGGAGATCGGCTCGTCACCGATGACGTCGGCATCCTTCGCATCGATGATGAAGGTCCGCAGCCGAAGCGTACCGCCGGACAGTTTCTCCTCCATCGCCGCCTGCTTACCGATGAAGCTCGCCTCTTTCTTGAGCGCGACGAAGCGCGACAGCCCGGCCTCGAGCGGCCCGTAGAGCGGGCGATACTCGCGCGACCAGCTGCCGAAGCTCTTCTCGAGACGAAGAGCATTGAGGGCACGAAGGCCGAAGAGCGTGATGCCGAACTCCGCCCCCGCCTCCATCAGCGTATCGAAGACGTAGCGCTGGTATTCCGGCCGCATCCAGATCTCGTAGCCGAGATCGCCGGTATAGCTGACGCGGCCGAGCATGACCGGCGCCATGCCGAGATCCATTTCGCGGATCGCCATGAAGGGCAGCGCTGCATCGGACACATCGAGATGGGTCAGCTTGGCGAGCACGTCGCGCGACTTCGGTCCTGCGATCGACAAGCCCACGAGGCTGAGGTTGAGGGCCTCGATATCGACGGAACCATCCTCCGGCAGATGGCTCTCGAACCAGCGCATATGATAATCCTCGGCAATGCCGGAGCCGATGATCAGGAAATCCTCGTCGTCGAGATTGGCAACCGTGAAGTCGCCGATCAGCTTGCCGGCCTCATTCAGCATCGGCGCGAGCGCCATGCGACCGACTTCCGGCAGCTTGCAGGCGAGCATGTGATCGAGCCAGGCGCGTGAGCCCTCCCCGCTCACCATATACTTGGCAAAGCCCGAGGTTTCCATCAGGCCGACGCTTTCGCGCACGGCTTTGGCCTCGCGGCCGACCGCCTCGAAGTCTGTTGAACGGCGCCATGAGAAGGCATCCTCGACACCTTCAGGCGCAAACCAGAGCGGCGTTTCCAGACCATAGGAGGCACCGAAGACAGCACCGGCCGCCTTCAGCTTGTCGTAAACAGGCGTCGTCAGCAGCGGGCGTGCCCCCGGCAGTTCTTCGTTCGGATAGCGGATCGAGAATCGGCGCGAGTAGTTTTCGCGCACCTTGGCATTGGTATAGGCAAGTGTCGCATAGTCGCCGTAGCGGCAGACATCCATGGCAAAGACGTCGAAGCCGGGATCGCCCTCGATGATCCAGTTAGCAAGCGCCAAGCCCACGCCGCCACCCTGGCTGAAGCCGGCCATAACCGCGCAGGCCGACCAGTAATTCGTCATGCCGCGCACCGGACCGACAAGCGGATTGCCATCCGGCGAGAAGGTGAAGGGGCCGTTGATGATCTTTTTGATACCGGCATTGTTGAAGGCCGGGAAATGCCGGAAACCGATTTCGAGTTCGTTGGTGATGCGCTCCAGATCTTCCGCCAGAAGTTCATGGCCGAAGGTCCAGGGCGTCTCGATCGGCGACCACGGCCGGCAGTCCTTTTCATAGGTGCCCATGAGCATGCCGTTGCGCTCCTGGCGGATATAGATCTCGCCGTCGAAATCGACGCAGTGCATCAGCTCCTTGCCGGTCGTCTTGTTGAATTCGATGACCTCGGGCATGTCCTCGGTGATCAGATACATGTGCTCCATCGCGAGCACGGGCAGCTCCAGCCCGACCATGCGGCCGACTTCACGTGCCCAGAGACCTGCGGCATTGACGACGTGCTCGGCCCGGATTTCACCCTTGTCGGTGATCACCCGCCAGGTACCGTCTTCCAGCTGCACCAGATCCTCGACCTTGGTGTGCAGATAGATCTCGGCACCGTTCTTCTTGGCCGACTTGGCATAGGCATGGGTGGTGCCGTAAGGGTCGAGATGGCCTTCATGCGGATCAAAGACCGCGCCAACGAACTGCTTGGGATCAAGCAGCGGCATCATCTCATAGGCTTCCTGTGCCGAAATCAGCGTCGCCTCACCGCCGGCATATTTGCCCTTGGCCAGCAGCGACTTCATCCAGTCGAAGCGCTCCTTGGTGGCTGCCAGCATCAGGCCCGAGGTCATGTGCAAGCCGATGTCCTGACCGGAATATTCCTCGATCTCCTTGTAGAGCTCGACCGTGTATTTCTGCAGCTTGGCAACGTTCGGATCGCCATTGATCGTGTGCATGCCGCCCGCCGCATGCCAGGTGGAGCCGGAGGTCAGCTCGGAGCGCTCGAGCAGGACGACATCGGTCCAGCCGAACTTGGTCAGGTGATAAAGCACCGAACACCCGACGACACCCCCGCCGATGACGACGACACGCGCATGGCTCTTCATGGAAAAACGCTCCCCTTGGCGGCAATGATTGATGCGACAAAGCTAGTTTGCGCGCGTGAAAGCCAGAAGACCA
The DNA here is from genome assembly GCF_042466255.1 of Rhizobium sp. R86522. NCBI lineage: Bacteria > Pseudomonadati > Pseudomonadota > Alphaproteobacteria > Hyphomicrobiales > Rhizobiaceae > Rhizobium > Rhizobium sp. R86522. Next base: position 717,814 of record NZ_JAXHBX010000001.1, on the reverse strand, counting down.
TGCTGCGACGAAAGATGTCGCATGGGTGATAGCGGGTGTTCTGTGGGCGGCGCGGGGAAGCGCCTCAGAGTTCAAGCTGCTGGCCGTGCAAGGCAATCCGCAAGATGACCACTTCGTCCGTTTCGACGAGAAAGGCGATACTGACGCTGCGCTCGAAACCAACGATACGCAGGCCATCGCGGACTTCGTTTCGCAAGCTACCACGCATGGGAAAGGACTGAAAACCTTCCAGGAACCGACGGATACGGGCCACATATGCGCGAGCGACAGGCGGGGAACTGCTTGCTATCAGGACATATCGATAGATGGCGCGAAGATCGTTTTCAGCCGCAGGCATCAGCCGAACGGCATAGCGTTTCACCGAGCCAGACCTTCGGTCTTAGCCATGAACGCGTCGAGGTCATCGAAAGCATGGTCGAGCGAACGGGCGACGGCTGGATCTGCCTTGTAGGCATCATAGACTGGCGCAACATCGTCTCGAAGCCAGCGTTCGGTTTCCAAATCCCTCTCGGCAAGCGTCCGCAAGCCCTCCTCCACGACGTCGACCTCACTTGCGAATGCACCCGACGCGACCTTGGCACGAACGAGGTCGGCCATGTCGCTGGGCAAGGTGATGGTCAGAGAGGCGGATTTCGACATGGAGCTTACCCTTTCGCGAGCAGCCTACCACAGCTCAGGACGACAACCAACTTGGGGTGCGGCACTAGCCCCGACCTTGCAAGCAACACCGCGCGTAGCTACATTGTAGCCCACAAGGAGAATGACATGGCCACCGACACAGTCGTGCGCGCAAGAATAGATTCAGAGACCAAGAAAAAGGCGGCAGACGCCTTGGCCTCCATGGGGCTGTCCGTGTCCGATGCCATCAGGTTGATGCTGATCCGGGTGGCTGCTGATGAGACGCTGCCTTTCGACGTGAAAGTGCCCAACGCCCGCAGCCGCAAGGCGATTGCAGAACTGGAGCAAGGCAAGGGCAAGCGCCTTGCCAGTGCAGACGAACTCTTCGATGATCTAGGCATGTGACATGCTGACACCCGTTCGCTCCGCGCAGTTCCGGCGTGATGTGAAACGGGTTGAAAAGCGCGGCAAGGATCTGGGCAAGCGCAAGGAAGTCCTGATCCTGCTCATGCAGCGGTCTGACCTACCCTCGAAATTCAGAGATCACCCACTCAAGGGTGACTGGTATGGTTTTCGAGATGCCCATATCGAGCCCGATTGGCTGCTGATCTACCGCATCCAAGGCGACGAACTGCAACTCGCAAGGACGGGCACTCACGCGGATCTCTTCCAGAAATGATGCCGGTCTACGCGAGAACCAACCAGCCTCATCGCCCGCCCATCATCTAGCCACCGACCGCAGCGTGAATTCCGTCAATTCCGCCGGCACGCCGATCCTGAGCGCAAAACCAGGCCACAGACCCGTGCCGTTGTTGACATAGAGCTGCATTTCCCCGACCCGGTAGAAGCCGGAGACATAACCATTGTTCGCCCGGGCGACGATCCGGTCGAGGCCGAGTACCATGCCGCCATGGGTATGGCCGGAGAGCTGCAGCGCAACGCCATGCTTTGCGGCCAGCTCTGCCATGCGCGGCTGGTGGTCGAGAAGGATGACAGGGGCATCGGCAGGCGCGCCATGCAGCGCCCGCCCCAGATCCGGCTCGACAGCGCCGGTAAACCGCGCCGAAAGATCCGTCACGCCGGCGATCACCAGCCTGCCCTCACCCCGTTCGATGACGTGATGCGCATTCGCCAGGATGCGCATGTTGAGTTCCGGGAAATGCTCAAGCCAGCGGTCGATATCGAAGAAATACTCGTGATTGCCGGGCACCGTCAGCACTCCGTGACGGGCTCTGAGACCGGAAAGCGGCGCAATGTCCTCGCGGCGGATATCGATACTGCCGTCGATCAGATCGCCGGTGATCACGATCAGATCGGCGTCGAGCGCATTGGTCTTTTCCACCACGGCCCGTGCCCAGGAGACCGTGAACAGCCGGCTGATATGCATGTCGGTCAGTTGTACCATCCGGTAACCGTCGAGATCAGGCGCAAGACCGGGAATCTCAACCTCGATGCGCTTCACCTTCGGCACGCGGATCGCCTGGCTGATACCAAAGCTTGCAAGCAACAGCGCGGCGATCCCCATCGTGTAGCGCACCTCCGGCGGCACAACAGGAAACGACCAGGTGACGGCAAAGATCAGGATGCAGACCAGATCGAGGATCATCTGCATGGCCGCCAGGAGCACGATCGCCCCGAAAAACAGGTTGAAGGCGATCACCAGCGGTCGTGGAAACTCCGGCGCGAAGACCGATCCGGACGTAAAGCGGCTGAACAGGTGGTATTGCGAGCCCAGCAGCAGGAAGACGGCGAGCGAAAGCTGCACCCACCATGGCCACGGCAAGGGGGCGATGAAGCGAGAGGCGACGATCAGCCATGGCAGGGAGAACATCAGGTGAAACATGCGGGGGCGGAATCCTGTGCTTCGATAACGCCGACATAGCCCCGGCAGTTCACCGAGAGATAGGTATGGTCAGGCCTTCACGCAAACCCCGCCGTCAACGCAAACTCCCGGCCCATCTCGCGCATCTCGTCGAATACAAATCCCGCAAAGCTGCGCATCACGATGATCTCGAACGCATCCTGGCCCGTGCGGGCGAGGTTGGCGGCGACATGGCAAATCTGGCAATTGCTCGACTGGCCGATTTCGAAGAGATCGGCATGCAGGTCAAGCGCCGTGCATTTGGCCAGGATCGACCGCACCTTCGGCCCGTGAATCCGGAGCACCACGCGCCCGTCGCTCTGGTCGACGAAGGAGGCCCGGCTTGCCCCGAGCTCGGCAAGCTGGCGCGCAATGGTGTCGGCAGCGACGGTCTCGCTGAGAACAAGCCACTCGCCCGGTCCACAGACCCGCACATGCACATCTTCGAGATTGGTCAGCGCCTCGTCAATGTCCGCCTCATGGCCCGGATGGGCAAGCACAGAGAAGACGGACACTGCCCGCAGGATGGCGAGATGATGCGGGTTCGGCGTCGCTTCGAAACCGGAAATGTGGTCCTCGAGCACGTGACTGATGGCATAGGTCACCGGCATGGCAGGATCCTCACAGGTTCAGTTTCTTGTTGTCGGGGTCGTAGAAGACGGGGCTGACGACCTCGGCCAGCACTTCCGAACCGCGCAAGCCGTCCCAGACGACGATCTTCTCGCCCAGCCGCTCGCGGCCGGATTTCAGGAAGGCGAGGCCGATCGTGTGGCCGAGCGTCGGCGAATGGCAGACGGAGGAGACCCAGCCCTGGTCATTCAGCGTCGACGGCTTGACGTTTTCCTTCAGGAGATGCGCGCCGGCAGCGAAACTCTTGTCATGTTCGACGGGCTTGAGCCCCACCAGCTGCGGACGGTCGGCGGCGGTCAGGCCGAAACGGCTGGACAGCCGCTTGCCGATGAAATCGGCCTTCTGCGTCGAGAACATCTTGCCGAGACCCACATCGTCGGGCGTCGTGCGACCGTCGATTTCACTATGGGTAATGAAGCCCTTCTCGATGCGCAGCACGTTGAGCGCCTCGACACCGTATGCGCAGATGCCATGCGGCTTGCCCGCCGCCACAATCGCATCGGCAACCGCCTCGCCATAATTCGCGGGCACCGCGACTTCGAAGGCGAGTTCGCCGGAGAAGGAGATGCGGAAGAGCCGCGCCTTCAAGCCTCCCTTGAGCAGCACTTCCCGTGCCGAAAGGAAGGGGAAGGCCTCGTCGGAGATATCGTCTTCGATGATCTGTTCGAGGATGATCCGCGCCTTGGGACCCGCGACCGACATCTGCGCCCACTGATCGCTGGAGGAGACGAAGCGCACATCGAGGTCCGGCCAGAGAACCTGGGAGCAGAATTCCAGATGCGTCATCACCTCGCCAGCATAGGCCGTCGTCGTGGTCATGAAGAAATGCTCGTCCGACAGCCGGCTCGCGGTGCCGTCGTCATAGATCATCCCGTCTTCGCGCAGCATCAGGCCATAGCGCGCCTTGCCGACCGGCAGCTTGAGGAAGGCGTTGGAATAGACGCGATTGAGGAACTCCGCGGCATCCTTGCCAAAAATCTCGATCTTGCCGAGCGTCGAGACATCGCAGATCCCGGCATTGGCCCTGACGTTCAAGACTTCACGGTCGACGGCCTCGCGCCAGGTCTTCTCGCCATCACGCGGGAACCAGGAGGAGCGATACCAGAGGCCGGATTCGACGAAGACCGCGCCTTGTCTCTTCGCCCAGCCATGCAACGGCGAGGTGCGCACGGGCCGAGAATGTTCACCGCGCGAGGTGCCCGCCATCGCGCCGAAGGAGACGGGCGTATAGAAGGGCCGGAAGGTCGTGGTTCCGATCTCGGCAGGCGACACGCCACGCATGCCGGCCATGATGCCGATGGTAGCTATATTGCCGAGCTTGCCCTGGTCGGTCGCCATGCCGCCGGTCGTGTAGCGCTTGGTGTGCTCGACATGCCCCATGGCCTCGCGCTGGGCAAGGCTCAGGTCCTTCACATGCACGTCGTTCTGGAAGTCGACAAAGGCTTTTGCCTTGGCGCCCGGCACATACCAGAGCGGCGCAAAGCTCGCGTCGAATTCACCCTCGACCTCGGGCACGTCGACCGTGCCGACGAGCCGACCGAGATCCCCGATCGCCTCATGCGCCTTGTCCGCACCATCCCGCAACACGGCGGCAAGCGAGGCATGACCGGCAGCAGAGCCAGCAATGCGAAGCCCCTGCCCCACATCGGGCGCCAGGAAGGCCTGATGCTCGTCCGACCAGTATGGTTTGGCGCCGCGCTGGCAGGCGAGATGCACGATCGGGCTATAGCCGCCGCTCATCGCCAGCGCATCGCAGGTGATCTCCTCCTGATGGCCGACGCGTTCGGCGATCAGACCCTTGATGCGGTAGGTGCCCTTCGTGTCGATGACGGAGCCGCCCCTGATAACCCGCACGCCGGAGGGCGCAACATCAGTAGACTGTGTCCGGCCATCGATGATAGCAGCAACGCCAACACCGGCAGCGACCAGATCGGCCGCCGTACGATAGCCCGCACCGCCATTGGTAAAGATGGCGACGTTCTGGCCGGCGGCCACGCCATAGCGATTGAGATAGGTCCTGACAGCGCCTGAGGTCATCACGCCCGGCTTGTCGTTGCCGCCGAAGACCAGCGGCCGCTCCTCCGCACCCGATGCCAGGATCGCCCGCTTGGCAACGATGCGCCAGACCCGCTCGACCGGCAGATCGCCCGAAGGCTGGGCGACATGCTTCTGAACCTTTTCCACAGCACCGAAGACATTGTCGTCATACCAGCCGAACACGGTGGTGCGCGGCATCAGCGTGACATTGGAAAGGCTCTTCAACTCCTCGACGACGGAGGCAGCATAGTCGGCCGCCGGCACGCCGCCGACGGTGACGCGCTCGGACAGCAGCGAACCGCCCAGCCGGAACCCTTCATCCGCCAGGATGACGCGAAGCCCGGCGCGCGCCGCAGCACGCGCCGCCATCAGACCGGCCGGACCGGCGCCGATCACCAGGAGGTCGCAATGCCCCCAGGCCTTCTCATAGCGATCGGGATCGGGCAGGAACGGCGTCTTGCCGAGGCCGGCGGCTTTCCGGATGATCGGCTCATAGAGCTTTTCCCAGAAGGCCTTCGGCCACATGAAGGTCTTGTAGTAGAAGCCAGCCGAGAGGACTGGCGACAACAGGCTGTTGACCGCACCGATATCGTATTTGAGCGAGGGCCAGCGGTTCTGGCTATTGGCTTCGAGCCCCTGGTAGAGCTCGGCGACGGTCGCCCGTGTATTCGGCTCGGTGCGCCCTTCGGCTCCAATCGTCACTAGCGCATTCGGCTCGGCAGAACCCGCCGTCACGATGCCGCGCGGGCGGTGATACTTAAAGGAGCGCCCGACCAGCAGCTGATCATTGGCGATCAGTGCCGAGGCCAGAGTATCACCCTCATAGCCAGTATAGGTCTGGCCATCGAACGAGAAGGAGAGCGTGCGGGCGCGGTTGACGAGCCCGCCGGAGGAAAGCCGGTAACCACTCATCGTGCGGCCTCCTTCGCGTGAGTGCTCGCATCGGTCACGCTATAGACCTCGTGGCTCGCAGCATTGTCGCGCTCGACCACCAGCCAGCGGCGGCAGCCGGCCGAATGGTGCCAGTGCTCGATGATCCGGCCCTTCGGGTTGTCGCGGACGAAGACGTAACGATACCAGGCATCGTCGGGCGCACCGGCGGCCGGGCGAACCGGGCTGGCATCACCGCGAATGCTGAACTCTTCCTTGGGACGAACGCCGCAATGCGGACAGGTGATCAGGCTTGCCATGGCGATGTCTCAATGCAGGTTCGGTTGGGGACCCTTGCCGCCTTCGTCAACGGCAAAGCCGCGTTCGAAGCGATCAAGGCGCAAGAGGCGGGCCACGGGATGGGCTTCGTTCTTCGCGATCAAATGGGCAAAGCAGAAGCCGGACGCCGGTGTCGCCTTGAAGCCGCCGTAACACCAGCCGCAATTCAGGTAGAGATTGTCGATCGGCGTGCGGTCGATGATCGGTGAGCCATCCATCGACATGTCCATGGCACCACCCCAGGACCGCAGCACCCGAACCCGCGACAGACCGGGGATCAGCGATACGCCCTCCTCGATTGTATGCTCGACCGTCGCGAGATTGCCGCGCTGGGCATAGGAAGAATAGTAGTCGATGTCAGCGCCGAAGACCAAGCCGCCCTTGTCGGACTGCGAGATATAGAAGTGTCCCGCACCATAGGTGATGACGTTGTCGATCACGGGCTTGATGCCTTCGGAAACGAAAGCCTGCAGCACATGCGTCTCGATCGGAAGGTCCAGCCCCGCCATCTTGCCGGTGACCGAGGTGTGGCCGGCCGTGGCGAGCGCCAGCTTGTTGCAGCCGATGAAACCCTTGGTCGTCTCGACGCCGGTCACTTGGCCGAGCTCGTCGCGGCGGATGCCGGTGACTTCGCAATGCTGGATGAGATCGACGCCGCGCTCGTCGGCGCCGCGCCCATAACCCCAGGCAACCGCGTCATGGCGAGCCGTACCACCGCGCTTCTGCAACAGACCACCCAGGATCGGGAAGCGCGCATGGTCGAAGTTGAGATAGGGCATCATCTGGCGCACCTGCTCGCGGTCGAGCAGTTCGGCAGCAACCCCATGCATCATCATCGCATTGCCGCGCCGCGCATAAGCGTCGCGCTGGCCATCGGTATGGAAGAGATTGACGATGCCACGCTGCGAAACCATGGCATTGTAGTTGAAGTCCTGCTCGAGGCCTTCCCACAGTTTCATCGACAGCTCGTAGAAGGGCTCATTGCCCTCCAGCATGTAGTTCGAGCGGATGATCGTGGTGTTTCGCCCGACATTGCCGCCGCCGAGATAGCCCTTCTCGATAACAGCGACATTGGTGATGCCGAATTCCTTGGCGAGGTAATAGGCGGTGGAAAGACCATGTCCGCCGCCTCCGACGATAACAACGTCGTAATGCGGTTTCGGCTGCGGCTCACGCCACATCGGCGCCCAGTTCCGGTTGCCGGAAAGCGCCTGGCGGAAGATCGAAAGGGCGGAATAACGCATCGAACAACCTCTGCAAATGTCGCGTCACATTCGCATAGGCGTCACAAAGAGCAAGCGCGATCAGGACAAAATCTATGCTGTTTGAGACATGGAACACAGGTTTGCTCGCAGTGCAGCACAGAAACATCAGGCAAGTTTCCCGTCCTGCGGCAAGGCGCACTTCCAAAGCGTGGGAGACGGGGATAAACCGGAGAGGATGTGATCGGGAGCCCGGTTCAGGTGCGTGACAGGCAGGACATTCTGAAGCTTTTCGAGACGAGCGCGATTGCCGCTGGCCGTGTCATTCTCGACATCTACAAGGCGGGTGCGGGGGTGCGCCTGAAAGGCGACAAGTCTCCGGTGACCGAGGCGGACGAAGCCGCCGAACGCCTGATTCTCGATGCACTTGCCCGCGCCTTGCCAGACGTGCCTGTGGTTGCCGAGGAAGAGGTCGCCGCAGGGCGGATTCCCGATGTCAGTGGCGGCCGTTTCATCCTGGTTGATCCGCTCGACGGCACCCGCGAGTTCATCGGCGGCCATGACGACTTTACCGTCAACATCGCGCTGATCGAAGCCGGCATACCGGTCCTCGGCGTCGTCCATGCGCCAGCACTCAACACGCTTTATCTCGGCGGCGCCGGCAAGGCCGAGAAGCTGAAGCTTGATGAACACGACAGGGTCGTAGCCCGCATGCCGATTGCGGCGCGTTTGAAGGGGGCTTCCCCGTCAGTCCTGGTTTCGCGCTCTCACAATTGCGCTGCGACCGACGCCTATATCCGCAAGGCAGAGGTTTTGGAGCGCAAGACCGTCGGCTCCTCGCTCAAGTTCTGCCTGGTGGCCGAGGGCGTCGCCGACCTTTACCCGCGCTTCAGCCCAACCATGGAATGGGACACGGCCGCCGGCGATGCCGTGCTTCGGGCAGCCGGCGGCATGGTTGCGACCGAAGACGGCGCGCCGCTCACCTATGGCAAACGCCTGCCCGGGCTGCGCACCTTCGAAAACCCACCGTTTCTCGCCACCGGACGCCCCTCCGAGCGGGGATGAGTTTCGGAAATTTTCGAGATTTTTCAATGGGGGCATGTGCTTTTCATCCCCCTCCTCTCAGCCTGCCACACACTCTCCGCTTCAACCCCCGCTGCCTCCGGCAGCCGAATGCGAAGGAGAGACCATGCCAGACACGACCCCCAATCTCGCCCTGCCCTTCATCCTGCCGGCGCAGGCACAGAAGCACGTGACGCACAATGAAGCGCTCCAGAGGCTCGACGCGCTGGTGCAGTTGACGATCACGGATCAGTTGGCCGAGCCTCCCATTGGAGCGCAGGAGGGAGAGGCCTTTGTGATCCTGTCCGAGGCCTCTGGCGCATGGAGCGACCGCGCTGGCAGACTGGCCGTCTGGCGGGATGACGCCTGGCTCTATCTCGTTCCGAAGCCGGGCTGGCGCGCCTACGTTCAGACCGAAGAGCGCATGAAGGTCTTTGACGGGCAAGAATGGAAACATCTGCCCCTCCCCGCTTCCATCGAGGCGGAAACCCTTGGGCTGGGAGCAACACCGACCAACAACACCCGCCTGGCGATCGCCAGCCACGGCAGCCTCTTTACCCATCAGGGCGCAGGCCATAGCCTCAAGATCAACAAGGCAGCAGCGACAGAAACGGCAAGCCTGATGCTGCAGACGAACTGGTCGGGACGCGCCGAAATTGGCCTCACCGGCGATGATCATCTGTCGATCAGGGTGAGCGCCGACGGCAATACCTGGGTTCAGGCCCTTGAGATCCGGCCCGACGGGATGATAAGGGGGCCGGCAAGACCGATCGCCCGGGCAGCGCTTGCACCCCAGCTGGCAACGCTTGCCAACGGGACTGTTACCGGCTTCGACCAGTTGCATCTCGGTCAGGGGGGCGTAGCGCTCGGGGCTACCCTCCCCTCCGGTTACGGCAAGCCCCTCGTTGTTCCCGTTGCCGGCGTCTATCAGATGGCACTGACGGTGACGCCCGATGGAACCGGCTTCGCCACTGTAACGCTGAAGCGCAATGGCACAGTGGATCTCCTGCGCCATGCCGGTCAGTATGGCACCTCGACCTCCATGGCTCTGGTCTATCTCGAACTAGGGGATGAACTGACTTTGCAGCACAGCGGGCCGACAGGTTACTATCTCGGCTATGCCGGCACGGAGCTCAATCTGATGATGGTGTGAACCGCCCCACTTCGATCAATAAGCCGGTCGTCTCGAATGCCGATCATCCAGCGAGACGCCGGCTGGACCGAACCCTCAGGTGCAAGATCACCTGGCTTGGTCAAGGGCAGCCATTACTCACGGAACACTGCCAACGACGGAGTATTCGTAGTATGATCCTGTCACGCCGTTTCCGCGCGTACACCCTATCAGCGCGCGACTTCCAGCCGGTATGGCGACTACAGTATCGTATTGACCGTTGCTCACACCCTGCGACCAGCGAACTCTGACGGTTGCATTGACGACGGCATTACTCAGCTTGTTCACAACATAGGCTTGCTGGCCCGCATTCGCGAAACCACATGATCCCTGATAGGAAATATAGGCATTAAGAGCTCTGCCCCCTGCCATTGCAGGCCTCGCATATTCAGCAAGGGCCTCTCGCTCGACATCGGTCCAGGGAAAAATGTTATCGTCTTGCAAGTTTTCGAGTGTCGATAAGTGCTCTGCTACTTCCTTGAGACTTGCCATGGCAGCGCCCTCCCCTTTGGCGAGCACAACCGTACGTTTCCCCCTCAAGATTGTAAAGCTTTTGTTAAGGCTGTTCCCAACACTCTCGCAACAAGCAACCTGAAATGACGCCGTGCCTGCAGCACAGGAAGCTACAGAAGCCGATAGCGACAGGCGCGCGCCACGGCCTGCATGCGGTTCACCGCCTCAAGCTTGCGCATTGCACTCTTGAGATAGCTGACGACCGTATGGCTGGAAATGTCGAGGATTATGGCGATTTCATCGCTGCTCTTGCCGGCAGCCGACCAGCGAAGACATTCGATCTCGCGTGCCGACAGCTTTTCCTTCGGCCCAAGCCGCGGCACCAGGGCCTCGACGCCCGAATCCAGCAGCTCCATCGCACTCAGCTGCAGGGCAGCGATTTCCGGACGCTCGGGCGCATGGTCACGCCCCGAAAAGACGAGCACATACTGGGTCTGGTTGCGGTCGTTCAAGTTGAAGACCAGAGAACCGCCCATCTCAAACTGCTGGAAAAGCGGGGCAAGCGGCTGGCGCGCCTCCGATCCCGGCGTGCCGAGAAACAGATTGTCATGCGTGAAGAGCGGAAGGATAGACTGCTTGATCCGCGCGATCAGCAGGCTGCCGGCATAGACTTCTGCCGCTTCATAGCCGAGGCGCAATTCGTCAGGCCAGGTACAGAGGATCAGATTGGCCGAAAACTCCGGACTATCCGCCTTTGGAACGCGCGCAAGCAGCGTGTTTCGAAAGCCATGGCTGCGACCGAGCGCAGAGAACTCGCGCCCCCATGGGCCGGTGGAGAGCGCTTCGCTCTGAAAAACGGCATCACCGTCACCAAGACCGTGACTGCCCGTCACATCAGTTGGCCTGAACATAAAACTCCTTTCGACCGGACGTTCGTCCGATCGGGATTTCGAATGTTTGTGGACATTGAATTGCTCCATGGGGAACGAGTATCAGCTGGGCCTGTCGCCGGTCTTGCGGCCCCCTACGGAAACCGCGATGCTCGACATCTGCCCTTCCGATCGACGCATCGATCGAGACATCAGTATTGCTGGGGAGCCCAATGCCACAGATCGCTAATGGGCACCAGTCGCAGTCCTCGCATAACTCCTATGCATTTGCCGCAAGTTTAATCAACTTGTCCGAAACGCCACGACTCTCGCCCCAGCCCGGTCGCGAAAATTATTATCAAATGCTTACAATGGGCTTAGGCAAATTTTAAAGCATCGGTCCTAGTATGAGGGTGTGTGGTCTTGAGTTTGTATAGAGAGTCCAATGACCGAAATGATCCGCCCACGAGTGAAATATGTCATCGGCCCCGATGGCAGCCCCCTTACGATTGCCGATCTTCCGCCGGCCAATACGCGCCGCTGGGTGATCCGCCGCAAGGCTGAGGTTGTCGCGGCTGTGCGTGGTGGCCTGTTGAGCCTGGAAGAAGCCTGCGAACGCTACACCCTGACGGTCGAGGAATTCCTCTCCTGGCAGTCATCGATCAACGATCACGGCCTGCCGGGCCTGCGCACCACCCGAATTCAACAGTATCGCCATTAGTCCATTTTCGTGCCGGCTCGCCCGGTACACTTCTAATTGCATCAGACCCATACCTGAAACCGGCAAGGCCCAGCCTGCCGGTTTCATGTTTTTCGGGCAACGCTTCCCGCGTTCAAGCCACTCAACGCCGCAACCGCCAGGCTGGATCCCGCATAAAACCACAGGCCCGGCTGCGTGAAGGCCTGAGCGAGCCCGCTGGTTTTCGTCGCGAAGATGACGATGGCGACCAGCAACACGTCCATCATCGACCATTTCGACAGCACCGGGACCAACCGCGTCAGCAACCCCTGCCCCGGCTGCACCTCGCCAGCGATATTCTCGGCCGCGAGAAGCAGCAGCTTGATCAGCGGAAAACCGATGGAAACGAGCCCGACCAGAAGCGCAAGCAAGCCGTCTCCGTCGGCATAGAGCGAAACGATCACCTCGATCAGCGACGCATCGGTGGAAAAGACATAAAAACTTTCGAACCGCATCAGCGGCAGGCTCACGCCGAGCGCAAACGAGATTGAGGCTCCGACGAGAAGAAGCGCCTTCAACCAGACGACCACAATGGCTCCCTTCCTGACATCGAACACAGCGTATCCGGCAGTTGGCTTCCCGGTCGGCTCTACCCGATGTTAAACAGAACCATCGAAACGCGGCAACAGGAGGCGTCAATGCAGATCACCAGTGAAGAGGCAGGATCGGGTGGACGCTATGTCGGCCGCATCGAGGGCATCAGCAAGCCGGCCGTGATGACGTATTCCCGTGCCTCCGCCAGCCTGATCATCATCGACCATACGGAAGTCCCGGACACCATGCGCGGACAGGGCGCCGGTCAGGCGCTCGCCGAACATGCCGTCGCTGCCGCGCGTGAAGGCGGCTGGAAGATCATCCCGCTCTGCCCGTTCATGAAGGCGCAGATGGACCGGCACCCGGATTGGAACGACGTGCGCAAGTGAGCACCGGTCAGCCGGTGCCCAAGACGAACGAAGGCGGACGCCGGATAACCCGCGCCCGCCTTCTTGTTTGAAATCTCAACCAGACTGAATAGCGTTATTCAGGCCCGGACACGCATCTGGCCATCGCGCTCTTCGAGAGCCGCTGCCTTCTGGTATTCCGCTTCAGCCTCTTCCAACGCCAGTTCTGCCGCTTCCTGCTGGACCTTCAGTTCCCGGATCGAGACCTGGAGATTGTCCGCGCGCTGGCGTGCCGCCTTGGCGAAGGTGGGATAGGCGAAATGATTGGGATCGGTGATGCCCGATTTCTTTTCCTCGATGCCGATCTGAGCTTCTAGCTCCTTCGCCATCCGTTCGAATTCCGACATCATTGACTGCAGCTGCTGCAATTGCCGACGCTTTTCGGTAACCTGAAATCCCTTCAGGCGTACCAGGCTCTCACGCGACTTCATACGCAATACTCCCGTGATGCGAGACCCCCCGCCACACTTGCTACTCAACACGCCCGCCACCGATTCGTCCAAAAAAAGTCCGCGGCGTTAACAAAAAGCTACCTTTGGTAACCTTTCGTTTACGGGCATCGTTAATGATAAGCCCGATCACTTAAGGGTCAGTAAATGCCAGAGCCCGAAAAGAGCTCGTGACAATGATGAGTTAAATGAATCGGTTACAGGGTTTTCCTGAGGCGCCGATTCAGGTGTGGCGATGACCGGAAACACATGAAGAATCAGGAGGCTGATATCTTTGCTTAATAAATTCGATACACCTTGCCAGAGGGAATCAGAATTTGTTAACCAATTGGTGGCAGCCTTCAAATCAGGCAACGACTGGATCCGTATCGCGTAGGGGGCCATCTTGACCTTTCGGCGGCGGTAAAGGGGATAAATATGCGGGTTCTACTCATTGAAGACGATAGCGCAACGGCGCAGAGCATCGAACTGATGCTCAAGTCGGAGAGCTTCAACGTCTACACCACCGATCTCGGCGAAGAAGGTGTCGACCTCGGCAAGCTCTACGATTACGACATCATTCTGCTCGACCTGAACCTGCCTGACATGTCCGGTTATGAGGTGCTGCGTACCCTTCGCCTGTCCAAGGTGAAGACGCCGATCCTGATCCTTTCCGGTATGGCGGGCATTGAAGACAAGGTACGTGGTCTGGGCTTCGGCGCCGACGACTACATGACCAAGCCGTTCCACAAGGACGAGCTGGTTGCCCGCATTCATGCGATCGTCCGCCGCTCGAAGGGCCATGCCCAGTCGATCATCATCACCGGCGAGCTTATCGTGAACCTGGACGCCAAGACTGTCGAAGTCGGCGGTCAGCGCGTTCACCTGACGGGCAAGGAATACCAGATGCTGGAGCTTCTTTCGCTCCGCAAGGGTACCACGCTCACCAAGGAAATGTTCCTCAACCACCTCTATGGTGGCATGGACGAGCCGGAACTGAAGATCATCGACGTCTTCATCTGCAAGCTGCGCAAGAAGCTCGCAAACGCTGCCGGTGGCGCCAACTACATCGAAACCGTCTGGGGTCGTGGCTATGTACTGCGCGAGCCGGATGGTGCGGAATACATGGAAACGGCGTAAGCCTATTTCCACTTCTTCAAAGAGGCCCGCGTCGATGACGCGGGCTTCTTGCATTTTGGAGCCGCGAAACGAGGGCTGCCCCGACGACGCACGGCCGAAACGCAAAAGGCGGCGCCCCTGGGCACCGCCTTTGTCACAGATGTCGTCGTTTAGCCCCGGCAGGGGAAATCAGGCAGCGATTGCCTTGTCGCCGAAGGTCTTCGTGAGGATCTCGCGATCGAAGGGCTTCAGGAGGAAGTCGCTGGCACCCGCCCGCTTCCCGGCCATCATCACCTTCAGCTCGGCTTCCACCACACAGTAGTAGATCTTGACCGCCTTGCCTTCCGGCAGCGCACGGACATTGGAGATCAGATCGAGGGCATCACTCATGCCGGCATCGACGATCATCACATCGGGAAGCTCGCGCTCGCAGCGCGACAGCGCCTCGCGACCGGACGCCGCTTCCGTCACCTGGTAGCCGAGTTCCGACAGGATCTTCTTGCCGACCTTGCGAACGATGTCGGACCCATCTGCGATCATCAGGCGCTTCATGGTGGACTCCCCTCCCCAGATACGGGGGATCTGAAATGTAATGGATACCTTAACGGGCCGCGCCTAAGGAAAGGTTACCGGTTGCAGCACTTGCGCGTCCCGAAGCGGGACGGTTCAGCTCACGACCTCGGCGGTGAACGCGATCTCGCCTTCACTCGGCACGCATTTCAGCTCCATGCTGCATTCATCCGCGAGCAGCACCGTGTAATAGGGCTGGATGGTATGGGCATCGACGGCTTCTTCGAGATGACCGGACAGGATTTCCTGATACTTCGGCGGCACCCGCAGCATGCGTCCCTTGGCGACGATCTTGAACTTGGCGTCCGTTTCCGGGTTTTCGAGAGAAATATCCAGCGAGCCGCCACGCGGAATGGCACCATAGGCGACCAGGAAGAGGTTGAGCAGCAGCTTCACCCGGTTCTTGGGGATGATCGCGCGCGGTCCGCTCCAGCTCACCTCGGTCTTCTTCTCGGCCTGGGCAAAATCCTTTGCTGCCTTTTCCGCCTCGCCGGTATCGATCGAAGCACCGACCGAGCCCGAAGCACCGAAGGCAAGTCGGGCGAATTTCAGCCGTACCGAGGCGTTGAGCGCGCTGGTCCGGATCAGATCCATCGCATCGGCATCGGCGCCGCCTTCGTCAAGCAGTTCCAGGCCGTTGTTGATCGCTCCAACAGGCGAGATCACGTCATGGCAGACACGGCTGCAGAGCAGCGCAGCAAGATCGGGGCCTGCAAGCGTGAGATTAGGATTCTTCGCCATGGTCTTCTCCAGAAGATGTGGACCCTCGAAGCAACAGTCGGACACACGTCCGCTGGCTACGACTTGGTCGGATACCGTTCGGCCATAATGACACCATATTTGGTAAACCGATTATTAAGACGATGCTCGCTAGGTTTAATTACCCCCAAGGAAGACGCCGAATCCGTCGGCTTCGCATTTAGGAGGCACCATGCGTCACCTGCCCATTCGCTCCCTGCCGCTGCTGCGGTCGCTCGCCGTCGCCGTTTTGGCAACGATCAGCCTCGTTTCGGTCCTGCGCCCCGCCCATGCCGCAGGTGAATACTCGATCCAGGAAGTGGTCGACGCGGGTCATGGCTTCTTTGGTGAGACCAGTGGCGCGCTAGCCAAGGTGATCGAGCAGGCCTTCGAGCAGAATGGCCTTCCGAACGGCTATATTCTGGGCCAGGAAGGCTCAGGCGCCCTCATTGCCGGCCTGACCTATGGCGAAGGCACGCTCTACACCAAGAATGTCGGTCAGCACGACGTCTTCTGGCAAGGCCCCTCCCTCGGCCTCGACTACGGCGGCAACGGCACCCGCACCATGATGCTGGTCTATGACCTGCCGGATGTCGACACGCTCTATGCCCGCTATGGCGGCGTGAGCGGCTCGGCCTATATCGTCGCCGGCGTCGGCATGACGGTATTGAAGAGCCGTGACGTGGTCCTGGTGCCGATTCGCACTGGCATCGGCGCACGCCTCGGCATCAATGTCGGCTATCTGAAGCTGACCCGCACACCCACCTGGAACCCTTTCTGAACCGTCTCGCCTTAATCCTTAAGGCTGAAGCAAGCTCGATCTGTTCTGTCGTTAGCCATATTGGTGTAAGGACATGGCTCGTCAGGCTGTTCTGCTTGCCGGGCGACACTCTGCATGCTTAACTATCTGCTAATGCTTCCCTAGTGCTGTGGCGCCGTCGTGATTGAATATACCCTGATATTCGCAATGGGATTTATGGCGGCAGCGCTGCTGGTGATGCTGGTTGCCCCGGCCGTGCATCAGCGCGTGGTGCGCTATACGGAGAACCGTCTGAAGGCCACCATGCCGCTCAGCCCGCAGGAGATCCGCGCCCAGAAGGACATGGTGCGCGCACTCTATGCCGCAGAAAACGCCAAAACCCAGCATGATCTGACCCGCGAGCGTGAAAAGACCATTGGCCTGACGCTGAAGAACGAGACACTCAGCGGCGACGCAGCACACCTCGTCGCTGAGACGAAGGAGCTCAAGGTCCAGATAGAAGACATGAGCACGGAAGCTGCCGACCTGCGCTCGCGTCTGCGTCGGGGCGACGTGGAAATGTCGACGATGCGCGAAACCTTGAAGCGGGTGGAAATCGCCGCAGCCGCCAAGGATATCGAGCTCGAGGACCGTGCCCATCGCATTGCCCGCCTGATCAGTGACATCGACACCATGCGCATCGAAGCCATGAGCCGCGACACCGAGATCGACACGCTGAAGACACGCATTCAAGGGATGCGCGACGAACGGGAAGACTTGCGGCGGGAAAACAAGCTGCTCGGCAAGCGCGCCAAGGATGCGGAAGTCCGCCTGGCTCAGGAAGAACACAAGGTTCTGCGCCTTGAAGACGTCCTGGCACGCGATGCTGCGGAAAGAGCCGACGCAAGTTCGCTGGTCGAGCGCCGCACACGCGAGCTTCGCGATCTCCGCGCCAAGCTGAAGACGGCCAATGCCCAGCTACGCGAAGCCCAGCGCGCCCTTCGGGAAGCCGGCATCGCGATACCCGACGCCAAGGATACGCCGATGCCCGAAGACGAGATCGCCAATTCCAACCTCGCGACCGATACGACCGCGCTGGAGTACGATATTCGGCGGAGCCAGACGGCCCTGACCGAGCGCCTGCTGAAGGTGAAGGCCTCGACCGAAGACGATGCAATGCGTGAAGAACTCGGTGATATCGCCGCCAAGATGATCGTTCTCACGGCCGCCCGTGAAGGCGAGCAGAGCGTCATCACAGACTTCGTCTCGCCGCAATCAAAGAGCGGGGACAAGCCGAAGAGCCTGGTCGACCGGGTACTCGCCATGGACCCGTCGATCGGTCGTGGCGCAGGCATGGCGACGCCAGCCGAATAGGCCGACTGGCTCGGCGATCCGAAACCGCAGTCCGGAACACGGGATTAGCCGAGGCGTCCCATGGCACGCGCGATGGCGTAGAGGGCAATGCCGCTGGCCGTGCCGACATTCAGGCTGTCGAGACCCGGGGCCTGGGCGATGCGGGCCGACCGGAAACGATTGAGGATTGCAGCCGGAAGCCCCTCCCCCTCCGTTCCCATCACCAGCGCCACGCGCCGGCCCGGCGCAACCGCGCCGATTTCGACCTCACCGGCAGGCGACAGAGCCCAGATTTCGAATCCAGCCGTGGCAAGTGCCCCGAGCACCTCTTCGGCGCTCCCCTGCCGGGCATAGGGAACCGTCAGAACCGAGCCGACAGAAACACGTAATGCCTTGCGATAGAGTGGATCGCAGCAGGTTTCGTCGAGGAGGACGGCATCCGCAGTGAAACCCGCCGCATTGCGGAACAGGGCACCGATATTGTCGTGGTTGGAGATGCCGCACCCGACCAGCGCCAGAGAGCTTTCCGGCAGACCGGCGACCAGATCGTTCAGTTCGGGTGGTGCAGAACGGCTGCCAACCGCGAGAACCCCGCGATGCAGGTGGAAACCGGCGATCGCATCGAGAACCGCAGCCTCGGCCACGTATACCGGGATATCCTTGGGGAAACGCTCGATCAGATCGGAAAGGCCAGCGACCCTGTTCTTCAGGAGCAGTAGCTTTTCCGCCCGCACCGATCCGAAACCGGCATGCGCCTTGGCCAGCATCGAGAGCACCACCGTGCCCTCGGCAACGAATTGACCGTGACGTCCAGTCAGGTCGCGTTCGCGGATCGAGGTGAACTCGGCGATCCTCACATCGCCGGGATCGGTGATCTCGATGAGGCGCCCCGGCTCCACGCCTGCCTCAGTTGCTGCCAAGTGTGACGTCGGCAATGATGCGGCCGAGCGGCAGATCGAAGACGAAGGCCTTGCGCGCGCCATCAGCCGTTTCGCCGTAGATCAGCATCTGGCTGCCGGACAGCGAGGTCTGCACGACGCGGAAGCCGGCCGGCAGGGTGGCGGTCAGGCTGAGCGGCTGATCGGATGGGACCGCGAAAGGCTGCGACGTCGTGGCCACGGGCTCCGCCCCGCCTTCGTCACGCGTCAGCTTGTAGACGATCGATACGAGCACGGCGAGGAAGAGCACCGCCATGATGCCGCCCGAGATCAGCTGCAGCTTGACCATCTTGCGACGCACACCTTCCATGACGGGATCAAGCGGCTTGTCTTCCGGGTTCTCGTCGTCGATATGAGCCATGGCAGCAATCGTTTCCAATCCAGGTTCGCGCTGATTTGCATGCCTTCCCCGATGCGAACGAGCCGGAGAAAATTGCCGGGTCTACCGGCTGTCGATTGTCGAAGCCCCCGGTCTGTGCCAAATGGCAGCGACAAAGGCCGAGACCCTGGCCGCCGTAAGACGGGATGACATGATGACCGACCCCTTTAACGAAGCCGCCGCATCAAGGAAAGAGCTGATTGCCGAGGACGACGCCTCCGGCCGTATCGATGCCTGGCTGACTGCGGCGCTCGGGGCCGAGTTTTCGCGCAACCGGGTGAAGGCGCTGATCGAACAGGGCGCAGTCCAGCTCAACGGCAATCTGCTCGACAGTCCGAACCGCAAGATCAAGCCGGGCGACAGCGTCGTCATCGACCTGCCCGAGCCGGAGGATCCGCAGCCGAAGGGCGAGAACATCCCGCTCGAGGTCCTCTACGAGGATAAGGACCTGATCGTGATCGCCAAGCCGCCGGGTCTCGTGGTCCATCCGGGCGCCGGCAACTGGCATGGCACGCTGGTCAATGCGCTGATCTATCACTGCGGCGACACGCTCTCGGGCATCGGCGGCGTCAAGCGGCCCGGCATCGTCCACCGCCTCGACAAGGACACGTCGGGCGTGATGGTCGTCGCCAAGAACGATATCGCCCACCGCCACCTTGCCGACCAGTTTGCCGACCATGGCCGCACCGGTCCGCTGGAGCGCGCCTACCGCGCCGTGGTCTGGGGTCGCCCTCGTACGCTTGCCGGCACGATCGATGCGGCGCTGGGCCGCTCCGGCGCCGACCGCACCAAGCGCACGGTGAAGCGCGAGGACACCGACGACGCCCGCGAGGCGATCACCCACTATACCGTGCTCGAACGCTATGGTGAAAAGCCGGACGCCACCTGCCTTGCCTCACTGGTCGAGTGCCGCCTGGAAACGGGCCGCACCCATCAGATCCGCGTGCACATGGCCCATATCGGCAATCCGCTGGTTGGCGACCAGGAATATGGCGCCGCCTTCAAGACCAAGGCGAACCTCCTGCCCGAGGACGCCAAGCGCGCCGTCAACAAGTTCCACCGCCAGGCTCTGCATGCTTACCTGCTTGCCTTCGAGCATCCGACCACAGGCAAAACCATGCGCTTCGAAGCCCCGATCCCGGCGGACCTGCAGAAGGTGATCGATGCGCTGATGGCGATGTGACACCCTGACGCTCTGATCCTGCCCGTTCTCTATCGATTGACACTCCGTCACGGCCTCGTGACGGAACACAAATCTTGTATCGCCGTTTTGCCATACTTATCTGTCATACGGATTTCTGTGGGATAGAGAGATCCACGGAGATGGGGCTCGCCGGAATTGGGAGCCCGCGAAGAAAGAGGGGTGCTATATGGCCCGCAGTAGTTTGCCATCGATCACAGCCGGAGAAGCCGGCCTTAACCGTTACCTGGACGAGATCCGCAAGTTCCCGATGCTGGAACCCCAGGAAGAATACATGCTTGCCAAGCGTTATGCCGAACACGGCGACCGTGACGCGGCGCACCGGATGGTCACAAGCCACCTGCGCCTGGTTGCGAAGATCGCCATGGGCTATCGCGGCTACGGCCTGCCGATCGGCGAAGTCGTATCGGAAGGCAATGTCGGCCTGATGCAGGCCGTCAAGAAGTTCGACCCCGAGCGTGGCTTCCGCCTGGCGACCTATGCCATGTGGTGGATCAAGGCCTCGATCCAGGAATACATCCTGCGCTCCTGGTCGCTGGTGAAGATGGGCACCACCGCCAACCAGAAACGCCTGTTCTTCAACCTGCGCCGCCTCAAGGGCAAGATCCAGGCGATCGAGGAAGGCGATCTGAAGCCCGACCAGGTCACCGAGATCGCGACCAAGCTGAAGGTGTCCGAGGAGGAGGTCATTTCGATGAACCGCCGCCTCTCCGGCGACGCATCGCTGAATGCACCCTTGCGCGCCGCCGAAGGCGAAAGCGGTCAGTGGCAGGATTGGCTCGTCGACGACCACGAAAGCCAGGAAGCCGTCCTGATCGAACAGGACGAGCTCGAAACCCGCCGCAGCATGCTGAAGCGGGCAATGAGCGTGTTGAACGATCGCGAACGTCGCATCTTCGAAGCTCGCCGCCTCGCAGATGATCCGGTCACGCTGGAAGAACTCTCCACCGAGTTCGACATCAGCCGCGAACGCGTCCGCCAGATCGAAGTCCGCGCCTTCGAAAAGGTCCAGGAAGCCGTCCAGAAGGACGCCCTGGAGCGCGCCAAGGCCTTGCGGGTGGTCGAGGCTTAAAGGACCGTCGACAGCGGCGACAGCTGTTCAAGCCGTCCGGGCAACCGGGCGGCTTTTCTTTTGTGGGTGGCCGCTTGTTACTCCGATGCCAGTTGCTGCCGCGAGAAGACTGCAAGTCCAAGCCCCGTCAGGACGCAGAACCAGCCGAAAAGCACCGCGGCGCCGATCATTGCCGCAACGGGCGTCCCTCCCGCCAGCAACCAGTCCCGCAAGTCCTGAGCCGCGTAGCCCGGCAATGGCAACCGATCGGCATCAGCTCCCAGATAGAGTTGGAGCAGTGTCGAACCGATCGCCAAGAGAAAGGCTGGGATAACGGCTGCAATCATCGACCGAAAGGCAACCACGAGCAGGGCAGCGAGCGACGCCAGAACCGCAAGTTCAAGAAATGCGATCCCGAATGCCGCCACCAGCGCAATGAGCGAGGACGCCGAGATGTCGAGACCTTGCCCTTGCAAGACACCAAACAGCATGGTCAGCACAATATCGCCGACAGCAGCCAGCAACAGAGCGAATGCGAGCCACGCGAGGCAAACGAGCAGCTTGGCTGCGAAGAACTGCACGCGCGAATGCCTGGGCACCAGCAGCCGCCAGGTGGAATAGCGATACTCGAGAAAGAAGACCGTGGCGATGCCGAGCGCGAAGAGCAGGTGACCCAGCGAATTCCCAGAGAGACTGAGGCTCTTCGCCGCCGACAGGAACACATCGACATCGCCGGACTGCCGCCCCATACGCAGATAGATGAAGCCTGCAATGACCAGCTTGACCAGAAGTGCCGCGAGCGGCACGGCCAGGAAGCCCCAGAAGAGTATGCCCGGCTGACGGACAAGCTTGAGCATTTCGGCAGAGAGAAGCGGGTTCATGAGCGCACCTCCCGCGTCTCTGACAGGAAGACGGTTTCCAGATCCGGCTTGATCCACTTGGCCTCGTGAATGCGAACGCCGGCATTGGCGAGCGACAGGATGAGGTTGGGTACCTCCGTCCGTTCGATCCGTACGTAAACGCCGCCGTCCGCTTCCTCGGCCTCTTCGCCGAGACGGGCAAGCACCGCATCCGGCGCGTCCACTTTCAGCCAGAAGCGACCGTCACGATCAAGGAGGTCGGCAACCGCACCTTCGGCGACCAGCGCCCCCCGCCGGAGGATCGCCACCCGGTCGCAAACCCGCTCCACCTCGTCCAGCAGATGACTGGAAAGAAGCACAGTCAGGCCATCGCGATGCGCCAGTTCGTGGACAAGGGCCCGCATCTCCAGAATGCCATCGGGATCGAGCCCGTTGGTCGGCTCGTCAAGGACGAGCGCCTCGGGCTGCCCGATCAACGCACAGCCGATGCCGAGCCGCTGTTTCATGCCAAGCGAGAAGCCGGAGACGGCCTTGTCAGCCGCCTTTTCAAGGCCAATGCGCCGCAAGATCGGCTCCACAAGCGTTGCGGTACCCGTGGCGCCCGCCAACATCTGCAAATGCTCTCGGGCCGTCAGGAAGGGGTAAAAGCTCGGCGATTCGATCAACATGCCGAGACGGCTGCGCTGGGCGGGGCAAGCCGGCTCGCCGAAGATCCGGATCTCGCCGCGATCGGGCCTGACCAATCCGGCGAGAATGCGCAGGAGCGTGCTCTTGCCCGCGCCGTTCGGACCGAGCAGGCCATAGACGACACCTCGGGGGATGGAAAGGCTCAAATCATCGAGCGCCTTGATGGCCCCGCTTCCACGCCCGAAACCCTTGCTGACGGACAGGAAGGCAATCGCCGGATCACCGCCCGGATCGGCAAAGGGAATCGTCGACACTCGCTGCGCCTGTACTGACATCACGTCGTCCCTGCATTGGTCGCTGGCGGAGAGAACTTCCGCTGCCCTACCCCTGAAATCGAAAACAAAAATCCGCCGGGACATGCCCGACGGATCCGTAGAAAAGCGATAGGGACGAGCCTCAGTTCGCTGGCGCGGCGGGCGTCAATGCCGCCCACTCGCGGATGACCTGATCGAAGACATTGCCACCGGTCGTTCCCTTGTCGAGCGTGATCAGCGCGCGTCTGCCATTGCGGTAGGTGACGGGAATATCGATCCAGCCGCGCGTGGACAGAAGGTCCATGTTGCGCTTTACCACGTCCTCGAAGTCGTTGAGCGCCACGAGATAGGTGTCGTCGGTCACCTTGGCCGTCACGGCAACCAGCGGGTCGCCGCGGTCCTGCTCGGTACGCTTCATGGCAATCCGCTGCAGATTCTCCACCGCACCACCCTCGAAATCCGCAGGCACGGAGAACACCACTTCGATGATGTGGCTCGCCGGCAGCGAATTGTCGGTGTTGCGCTTGAAGGTCAGGAGCGCCGAGATGCCGCGCTCCGGCACGTTGATACGGCCCTGGATCTGCGGATCAGGTCGGCCGTCCGCCCCGTTTTCACGCACAGCCGTCCATGTGATCGAACCAGGCACTGCGACCGGCGTCGCCTGACCGATACGCTCTTCGTAGAGGAAGAGCTTTTCCCCGCCGGCCACGACTGCCGTATTGGCGGCGGTTCCCGGCGTCTGCGTGGCAGCCGCGCCATTGGCAGCAGCCGGCGCATCGGTGGGCTCGACCGTGGACGCCACGGTCTGGGCCGAAACGGAGCGACCTTCGGCGGGCGCGCCCTCGATGGGCGCCGATCCGGCCCCTGCATCGATTTCCGTTCCGTCGGCCTGCAGTCGCTGCGTGAATTTCTGGCTGCCGTCGTCGACTGCAGGTGCCGCCACTTCCGGTGCAGCCGCCGTGTCGGCCGGTGCCTCCGGCTGCTCTGCAGGTGTCGCCGCGGGCGCTTCGGCGGCCTCTTGCGTCGGCACAACCTCGCCCGTCAGGTTGGCGACCATGCTGCCGATCTGATCCCGCATGCTCCAGGCGAGATAACCGCCAGCGCCGAGCACAACCAGCACCAGCGCGGCAACGATGATCGGGGCCGGATTGCGACGCTTCTTCGGCTCGAGGCGATAGGCAGGCTGCTGGCCATAACCGCCGACCAGCGCTTCCATGCCATCGGCCTGGCCCGCGACGTCTACCTGCGCACCCTTGGCGCTGGGTGCAAAGCTGTCGATATGCTCGTCCCATTCGCTGGCCGCAGGGGCGGCCGAAGCAGAAGCCGGAGCACCATTGCCTTTCTGGGTCTCGCCCTGATCGACATGCTCCTGGAACCACTGGCTGAAGTCATCGGCGTCGATTGCCGGTGCCGTGGAGGTGGACGCGATCTTGCCGAGCACGACCGGATCGGCATCGGGAAGGCTCAAGCCCTCCGGCGCGACATAGTCGTTGCTGGCCTCGACCTGTACAGGTTCCTCATAGGCGGGGAACTCGTCGGTCGGCGTATAGGAAACGGCCGGCGGCGCGGTGTCGATTTCCGGCAGTTCGGGCACGCGATTGGCGGCCGTTTCGGTCGCAGCCGGCAGCTCCCAGCTTGCCGAGGGGATGACCGGGGCCGGATCGAGTGCGCGGCTCTGCAGCCAGTCCTCAACCGAATCCACCCGAATGCCAACCTCCGGCGCCTGCGGCGGGAGATAAGGCTCGACCTCGACTGCCGCGTCAGAGCCAAGGGGCTCTTCGGCCACAGGTTCGACCTCGACAACAGGCACAGCATCCCAGGCGGGTGCAGCCGTTTCCGGCTCGTCACCCCGAGGCCAGGTCTCTTCGGCGGTCAGGCCTTCGCCGTAGGGTGCAGCGGCTGCGACCGTTTCGACTTCGTCCCTCGCCTCCGGCGCCGGTTCGTATGGCGGCTCCGGCTCGACGGCAGGAGCATCGTCTTCACGGCTCTCGTAGAGCCGCGAATAGTCGTTCTCCGGCTCCTGAACCGCAAAGGGTTGGTCCTGCCAGGCGGTTTCCGCCGACGGCATCGGTTCGACGGCCTGTTCCGGAACAAACTCTTCTACGGGCGTGATGGTTTCTTCGGCGACGTAGGCTGGTTCTTCGGCGACATAGGCTGGTTCCTCCACCGCTGCAGGTGTCGCAGGCTCGGCCATGTGGGCGTCCGCCCAGTCATCACCGCTTACCGCCGGCTGAGGCTCGACCGGCTGTTCGGCCGGAGCAGCGTCTTCTGCCGGTTCCGGCGCCGCCACATCCTCGTTCGAAGAAGGCGCGTATTCCGGCTGCGGCTCGCCCCAGGCAGGCGCAGAAACAGCCGTTGCCGCTGCCACACCGGCAGCCGCGGCTGCAGGCATGGAAGAATCCGGCGTCTCTTCAAGCGGCGCCAAGGCTTCCGCATGCTCTGCCTCGACCTCCAGGATAGCCTGATCGAGCTTGTCCAGCTGGCGCTGAAGCATGTGCTCGGGCGGGCGCGGTGACATGTTCTCGAGCTGCCGAACGACAGCGGCGCGAGCCTTTTCATAGACCCGCGCACGCATCTCCGGGGTATTGTTCGAGAGCCCGTCAACGGCCCGTCGAATCACTGCGATAAAGTCAGCCATCAGCACTTTCTCTAAGGTGCCGGCCCGCTGAGGGCCGGCAAAGCTTTATTAAATTTTAAGATTAGTCCTCGAAGGGGTCCGTCACAAGTATTGTGTCGTCGCGTTCGGGACTTGTCGACAGGAGGGCGACCGGCGCACCGATCAGTTCTTCCACCTGGCGGACATACTTGATCGCCTGAGCCGGCAAATCCGCCCATTTGCGGGCGCCGACAGTCGATTCTTTCCAGCCTTCGAGCGTGATGTAAACAGGCTCGACTCGCGCCTGGGCGGCCTGGGCGGCCGGCAGATAATCGATTTCCTGGCCGTCGAGCTTATAGCCGACGCAGATCTTTAGCTCTTCAAGGCCGTCGAGAACGTCGAGTTTGGTCAATGCAATGCCGGTGATTCCATTGGTGGCAACCGACTGGCGCACCAGCGCCGCATCGAACCAGCCACAACGGCGCTTGCGGCCCGTGACGGTGCCGAACTCATGGCCCTTCTCACCGAGGAACTGACCGATCTCGTCGTGCAGCTCGGTCGGGAACGGACCTTCACCGACACGCGTCGTGTAGGCCTTGGTGATCCCGAGGATATAGCCGAGCGAGCCCGGGCCCATGCCGGAACCGGCAGCGGCCTGACCGGCAACTGTGTTCGACGAGGTG
Organism: Rhizobium sp. R86522; assembly: GCF_042466255.1. Taxonomy (NCBI): domain Bacteria; kingdom Pseudomonadati; phylum Pseudomonadota; class Alphaproteobacteria; order Hyphomicrobiales; family Rhizobiaceae; genus Rhizobium; species Rhizobium sp. R86522. The sequence goes on along the minus strand of NZ_JAXHBX010000001.1, from coordinate 691,426 downwards.
ACGAAGGGATAGGTGCCGTGGTCGATGTCGAGCAGGGAGCCCTGAGCGCCTTCGAACAGGATGCGCGAGCCCTTGCGGCGCTCCTTGTCGAGCAGCACCCAGACCGAATCCATGAACGGCAGCACGCGATCGGCGATAGAAGTCAGCTCTTCCATGATCGTCTTGTGCTCGATTTCGGCAACGCCGAAGCCGCGACGCAGCGCGTTGTGGTGGGTCAGAATACGTTCAACCTTGCCTTCCAGCGCATCGAGATCGGCAAGATCCATCACGCGGATCGCGCGACGACCGACCTTGTCTTCATAGGCCGGGCCGATGCCGCGACGCGTGGTCCCGATCTTGGTGCCGCTGTTCGAGGCCGCATCTTCGCGCATGCCGTCGAGTTCGCGGTGCAGCGAGAGAATCAGCGTGGCGTTTTCGGCGATCCGCAGATTGTCCGGGGTCACTTCGACGCCCTGATCCTTCAGACGGCCGATTTCGGCGATCAGCGCATGCGGATCAACGACCACGCCATTGCCGATGACGGCCTTCTTGCCGGGACGCACGACGCCCGAGGGAAGCAGGGACAGCTTGTAGGAAACGCCGTCGATGACGAGCGTGTGGCCGGCATTGTGTCCGCCCTGGAAGCGGACCACGATGTCCGCACGTTCAGAGAGCCAATCGACAATCTTGCCCTTGCCCTCGTCACCCCATTGCGAACCAATCACCACGACATTCGTCATCACATAATCCTGTATATTGCGCAGTGCCTGCGCCTACCCAAACCCGCGCATCTATACTGTGTTGTTTTTGGGAAATCGACCCGTCTTGACGGGCGATTTGGCTTTTTACGTGACAAAGCGTCCCCCCTGGCCTATTTCGGAGGCAATTGCGCCGTGACGGACCGGGGGGCACACGGTTTCGGCAAGCGGCGTCCGCATGCAGGGAATGACGTCTTTGCCCATCCGCGCCTATACCTTTCTCGTCATCACGACCTTGCTCTGGGGCGGCAATACGATTGCTGGCAAGCTGGCGCTTGGCCATGTGAGCCCGATGGTCCTGAGCTTCGGCCGCTGGGCGCTGGCGACCCTCGTGATCGCGTCAATTGCAATCCCGCAGATCCGCAAGGACTGGGATGTCCTCAAAGCCAACTGGAAGCTGCTGATCTTCTACGGCGCGGTGGGCTATGCCGCCTTCAACGGCTTTCTCTATACGGCGCTCAAGTATACCAGCGCGGTCAACGGCGCGATCGAACAGGGTGCGATCCCGGTCCTGATCTTCGTCATCAACTTCCTGCTGTTTCGCATTGCCGTCTCCGCGGTCCAGATCCTGGGCTTCATGATCAGCTTCATCGGGGCTGCCGTCACCGCCTCCCATGGCGATCTCCAGACCTTGCTCACCCTGACGCTGAATTATGGCGATCTGCTGATGCTGTTTGCCGGCATCGCTTACGCGATCTATACCGTGTCATTGCGCTGGAAACCGCCTGTCCACTGGAAGAGCCTGATGGCGGTGCCGGCACTCGCCGCCGCCGTCACCTGTCTGCCGCTTCTCTGGTGGGAAGCGGGCCGAGGCGAGCTGATCCTCCCCGATACGCGCGGCTGGCTGATCATTCTCTATGCCGGGCTGTTCCCCTCGCTGATCTCGCAGATCCTCTACATCAAGGGCGTCGAAGGCATCGGCGCCAACCGGGCCGGCCTCTTCATCAATCTCGTTCCGGTCTTCGGCACGCTGCTATCGGTCACCATTCTCGGCGAAAAGCTGGAAGTTTTCCATGTGGTGGCATTGGTGCTGGTTCTCGGTGGCATCGCCATCGCCGAATGGGGCAAGCCCGCACCTGACAAGGCTCCGCGCTGACAACCTCAAGAAAGGTTAGCCGACAGAGAGGATTGTCACGTCTCCCGCCAAAACACGCGCCGCTGTCAGCCGCCCGCTGCGATAGCAATGCGTGTCGAGACTGACCCGATCCGGACCGACATGGGCTTCCCGCATCGGCGTATGCCCATGAAAGACACGGACAGGCAGACCCGGACCGAGATCGAGGAAGGATCGCCTGATCCACATGAGGTCGTCATCGGTCTGCTCGGAAAGCGGTCGCCCCGGCTTTAGACCGGCATGGGCGAAGACATCCGTACCCATGGTGAGCAGCACCGGCAGCGATCTGAGAAACGCCACATGGCCGCTCGGAACTGCATTCCTAATGGCCTCGCGCAAAGCAAATCAGCCAGCAGGCAGAGTGAAACCGTCGATCTCGACCCCGTAGGACGCCAAGGTCGTCTCCGCACCGTGGTCGAGGACCCAGTCACCGGCCGGATCACCGTCGAGAAATGCGAGGAAGGCGTCGTCGTGATTGCCCCGCAGGCAAACCCGCTCGAATCCTGAAGGCGGCGATGCCGTGAGATGATAGAGGACGGCAGCGGATTTCGGGCCTCGGTCGACATAGTCGCCGAGCATCACGATCAGCTTGCGCCCCTCTATCGACTGCGCGTCCTCGCGGATCATGTCTTCCAGCTCCAGAAGCGCGTCGAGACAGCCATGCACGTCACCGATTGCGTAGACAGCGGCATAGTCGGAGGGATCGATGACGAGACGTGGTGGGCGACCTGTGTCAGTGCTCATGAGCCCCTCATCACCCATTGGACGTTCTCCTGTCCTGTCGCTGCGCTGCACGCAGTGAGAGAAAAGCGTATCGGCACTAAAAAGGCCAGCCCCAAAGGGGCCGGCCTCGCAGTGCTTCAAGACACCGATTAAGGCGTCGTGGTAGGTGGCGGCGTATCGGTGGCACCACCGGTCGGAGCCGGTGTCGCAGGTGCCGCCGGTGCCGGATCGCTTGCCGGCGGCGGGGTGACCGGATCGGCAGCCGGGGGCGTTGCCGTACCTGCCGGCGGCGTCGTCGTGTCAGCCGGCGGCGGAGCCGGAGCATCGGCCGGCGGTGCCGCAGGCGTGCTGCTTTCCGTGGCCGGAGCAACCGGGGTCTCGGCGGTGTCATTGCCACCGAAGACGAAGTATGCGCCGGCTGCGATCACCACGATCAGCAGGACTGCGATGCCCCAGGTAGCGCCGCTGCCCGCAGTGGTCTGCTGGGTGACGTGCGGACGCTGATCGAGGCGGGGATCAGGACGTTGGTCCATGGTATTTCCTCCTGGTTTGGGTGACCGACCGCTGCGCGGTCGGCCGTTAGCTTGCTTATTCACAAGGCTGGCAATCGGCGCTTACTGGACGACGCCGACGACGACATAGGTCTGCGGGTCAACGATGACGCGCTGGTTGTTGACCACGGCATAGGCATAGGTCGGATCCTCGGGGATCGTGGTCAGGACAACTTCCTGCGGAAGAGGTTCACCGACGACCACCTGCCGCTCGATCACGACCGGCTGAGCCGGGACCGGCTGCTGCTGGACATAGGTGACAACCCGGTCCGGCGGCGGGGCGACTGCGGTACCGGCAATGGCGCCGACGACGCCACCTACGGCTGCGCCAACGGGACCGCCGACAATAGCACCGGTCACGGCACCACCGGCAGCACCGGTGACCGTACCTTCCTGCGCCAGGACAGGAGAAGCGACGGCACCAAGTACGACTGCGCTAAGAGCGATAATCTTCGTATTCATGGCTTGATCCTTTCCGTTGACTGCCATTGACGGAAAGAACGGACTTCACGCGAAATTGTTCCGCGCACCTGTCCTAAGACTCTACTGCAAGCCTTTGGAAAAATTGGCAGAATTTAGGCAGAAGCGTAACATCTGTGGCAGATATTACTTGAGGTGGCAGTAGAACTGCAGTCGCTCAAGGGCGAGCCGATGCCAAAGCTGAAAAGCCCACGGCGCGTTTGCGGCGGGACGGACGGCGTGATGAGTGTTCTGAAAGCCGCTCAGGCGCCCCAGCCAACGATGCCCTTGATCTCGAGAAAGTCGTTGATCCCCCAGTCGGCATATTCGCGCCCGTTGCCGGATTGTTTGTAGCCGCCGAACGGCGCGGACGTGTCCCAGTCCGGATAGTTCAGATAGACGGAGCCTGCGCGCATCTGCCCTGCAACCCGCCGCGCATGGTCGATATCCTGCGACTGAACATAGGCAGCGAGGCCATAGACGGTGTCGTTGGCGATTGCGATCGCCTCCTCTTCGGTCTCGTAGGGCATGATCGACAGCACGGGGCCGAAAATCTCTTCACGGGCGATCGTCATATCCGGCGTCACATGGCCGAAAACCGTAGGGCGGATATAGTAGCCGCGGTTCAGGCCCTCGGGCCGCCCGGGACCGCCGGTGACCAGCAGCGCGCCTTCTTCGATCCCCATTTCGATCAGCCGCTGGATCTTGTTGTATTGAATGTCGCTCACCACAGGACCGAGGACGGTATCTTCGGCTCTGGGATCACCGACCTTGTGAGCGTCCGCAGCCTCGCGCGCAATATGAAGCGCCTCGTCATGGCGATCGGCCGGGACCAGCATCCGGGTCGGCGCATCGCAGGACTGGCCCGAATTGCCGAAGCAGCCCTCCACGCCCTTGCGCACGGCAGTCTCTAAATCGGCATCCGGAAGGATGATGTTCGCCGACTTGCCGCCCAGCTCCTGCGCCACACGCTTGACCGTGTCGGCCGCCGTCTTGGCGACGATGATGCCGGCACGCGTCGAGCCGGTGAACGACACCATGTCGACATCGGGATGGCCCGCCATCACCTGACCAACTTCGGGGCCGCGGCCGTTGACCAGGTTGAACACCCCGTCAGGCGTCCCAGCCGCCTGCATCACCTCGGCAAAGATCAGCCCCGAGACCGGCGCGATCTCCGAGGGCTTGAGCACGACGGTGCAGCCGGCGGCAATTGCCGGAGCAACCTTGCAGACGATCTGGTTGAGCGGCCAGTTCCAGGGCGTGATAAGCGCACAGACGCCGATTGGCTCCTTGACGATGCGGGTCGAGCCACGCTGTTCCATGAATTCGAAGCTCTTGAAGGCGGCAATCGTTGCCTCCAGATGCGCTCGCCCTGCCCCGGCTTGAGAGTCTCGTGCGAAAGTGAGCGGCGCACCCATTTCACGACTGATGGCCTGGGCGATGTCGTCGAAGCGCTCGTTGTAAACAGTAAGGATGCGCTCAAGAAGCGCCAGTCGCTCCGACCGGTCGGTCAGCGAGAAAGTGGCAAAGGCTTTTCGTGCGGCTGCCACGGCGCGTTCGACATCGCCGCGTCCGCCGATGGAGATCGTCGTAAAGGCCTCCTCGGTGGACGGATCGATCACGTCCAGCACCGCAGGCTCCAGCGGATCCACCCACGCACCGTCTATGAAGAACTTCAGATGGTTGGACATGCGCGCTCCAGCGGAGTGAAAGTAAGGTATGTTGCACTATTGGTCACATGCCGGATCACGGCAAGCATCCAAAACGGCGTGATCAGGCTTTCCCCAACCTCAATGCGGGGATCAGCGTTCCAGTCCATCGAGCAATCTATACCAGGCAAGATGGGCAGCGACACCGAGACGTCGGAAGCGATGCAGCGGAATGGGTACCACGGGCGTGATCGGCAGTGGCAGGGCCTCCCGGCTGCCCTCGGCCAGATACCGCGCGAGAGCCCGACCGAGCGCCACCATCAGCCCAATGCCGCGCCCCTGGCAGCCGACCGCCATCAGAAGCCCAGGGTGAGGCTCGTGGAGATGCGGCAGATGGTCGGGCGTCATCGCGACACGACCGAACCAGCGCTGCTCGATCCGCACGGAGCCAAGCATGGGAAAGAGCCGAAGCATGGCCCGCTCCAGATGCAGCCAATCGTCTGTCGATTGCGATACGCGCATCGGCCCCCGTCCACCGAGAACCAGACGACCGTCTGCGCTGCGGCGATAGTAGACGAGGATACGCCGGCTGTCTGACACCGCCTGTCCGCTTGGCAGGACGAAATCGAAATCCGGCGGTAGCGGCTGCGTGGCAATCTGGAAGGAATGCAGCCAGATGAGGCTCTGGGCAAGGTTCGGCACCAGCCCCTCGGAATAGGCGTTGGTCGCGACAAGGACTTTCGGCGCCCGGAACGAGCGGCCGGATTGCGTTGTGATTTGCCAGAACGCTCCGTCCCTCTGCAGCGACATGGCGGCATCATTCAGAACAAGCGCCGCGCCGGCTTCCGTCGCGACACGCGCCAGTTCATGCACGAGCGCCAGCGGATTGACGACACCGGCGCGACGGTCGAGAAAACCGCCGCGATAGCCTTCGGCACCGGTCAGAAGCGCAATCTCTGCAGAATTGAGAAGCGCCACATCCGCCCCTTGAGCCCGCCATTGCCGATTGCGCTGAGCGGCCGCCTGCATGGCGGTCTCGGTATGCGCCGCCTGGATCCAGCCGGAGCGCGTATGCTCGACATCGAGCCCCTCGCGGGCGATGAGATCGAAGACAAGATCTGCCGTCCCCGCCGAAAACTCGATCAGCCTTCGGCCGGTCTCTTCACCGAAAAGCGCAAGCAGCGTTTCCGGATCCTGCTTCAGTCCCGGGATCACCTGGCCGCCATTCACCCCGGATGCACCGTCACCGATCCCGCCGGCTTCGATGACCTGTACCGAAAGCCCGGCGCGGGCCGCATGCAGCGCTGTCGAAAGACCCTGATACCCGGCACCAATGACAACAAGGTCGAGATCGCCCTCTTCACAGCGACAAAGAAGCGGCGAAACGGGCCGTCGCCAAACGGACGAAACCGGAATTGCGGACTGCATAAAGGTGAGACCTGAAAACGACTGGAAAAATCGTCGAGCAATCTGCCCCGCCCCAATAAAGCACACAATAAACGTCAGGCTGTATTTTGTTCGCTCGGTAGAATGACGATTTACTTACTTAAGCAGGTTTCGATAAGGGCATCCAGGATCCCGCCTCATGCTTCGCTGGGCAACTGCCAATCAATCGCGTTTCTGCCCTTGGAGAGAAGATAATCATTGGCTTGCGAAAAATGCCGGCAGCCGAAGAAACCGTTATGTGCTGAAAGCGGCGAGGGATGCGGCGCCTTCAAGATCAGATGGCGGGACCCATCGACAAAGGCAGCCTTCTTCTGCGCGTAGGAGCCCCACAGCATGAAGACGACATGCTCGCAATCCTCGTTAACAGCGCGGATCACCGCATCGGTAAACCGCTCCCAGCCTTGCCCCTGATGCGAGGCCGCCCGCGCCTCCTCGACCGTCAGCACGCTGTTGAGAAGCAGCACACCCTGTTGCGCCCAGTGCTCCAGGAAGCCGTGCCGTGCCGGCGCAATGCCGAGGTCGCTCTGCAGCTCCTTGTAGATGTTGACGAGCGAGGGCGGGATGCGCACGCCGGGTTTGACGCTGAAGCACAACCCATGCGCCTGCCCCGCCCCGTGATAGGGATCTTGGCCGAGGATCACCACCCGGACTTCGTCGAGTGGGGTCAGATCAAGCGCCCGGAAATACTCCGCACCCTTGGGGAAGATCTGCTTGCCAGCCGCCTTTTCTGCCCTCAGGAAATCCTTGAGATTGCGCATGTAGGGCTGCGCGAACTCGTCTCCCAGCACCGCTTTCCAGCTGTCTTCGAGCCGGACACCCACCTCCGCCATTGCCGCCGCTCCTCGTTCTCGCTTACATGCTTCGTGACGATAGAGAGCCGGCAACCGGACCTGTCAACCTCAACCCGACCTGAGCACACAAGAGAACCGTGAAGTCATTCCTGAAACTCTGGCGCCGCCAGCGCATTCTGACATCGGCATTCCTGCTGGCGATGGCGCTCGCAATCTTCTTCGCCGGGCGAACGATTTTCTTCGTGACCTACTGGAACGACCCCGCCCGCCAGGACCTTCCGCCTGAACCCTGGATGACGATCGGCTATGTCGCCCATTCCTGGCATGTGCCGGTCGAGAAGCTCGCCCGCGACCTTGATCTGCCACCGCCGCCAAAGGATGGCCCGCGCCCCTCGCTGGAGCGATTGGCAGAAGAGCGTGGCCAGGACTTCGAAGAGTTCAAGGCCGAGATAGAGGCCTCCCTTGCCGAACTGCGCCGGCAGGTGCCTCCGAGATGACCCTGACCGAGACGCTGCTCGCATCGCTGCCGTCCTATGGCCTGTTGCTGCTTGCGCTGGTCGTCGGCATCAGTTGCCTCGGCGCGCCCCTGCCCGCCTCGATCGTCATGATGCTGATGGGCGCATTGGCGGCCGCCGGAGACTTCACGCTGGCCTATGTCATTGCCGTGGCACTCACCTCGGCCGTGGCGGGAGACCAGATCGGCTACATGCTTGGCCGCCTCGCCGGACAGCGCCTCGTCCCGATCGTCAGCCGCGAGCCGGCACGCCGCAAAGCGATAGAACGGGCGCAGCACGAGATGGATGCACGCGGGACTGTCGCCGTCTTTCTCACCCGCTGGCTGCTTTCCCCGCTCGGCCCCTATCTGAACCTTTTGGCCGGAGCCTCAGGCTTTTCCTGGGCCCGCTTCACGCTGGCAGGCATCCTTGGAGAGATGGTCTGGGTCGGTCTCTATACCGGTCTCGGAGCGGCCTTCAGCGAGAGCGTCACGGAGATCGCCGAAATCAGCGGCAGCATCAGCGGCTTCCTGGCGGCCGGTGCCGTTGCCGCATTCCTGGGTTTCAAACTGCTTCGCGCTCTGCGCAGCAAGGACTGAAGCCACATAGCGAACCCGGTGAGGCTTCGCCGAACTGTCACACAGCGGTGCTATCCGGATACCAAAATCCGGAGACTCGCCATGACTTTTCTGATCTGGTTTGCCGCGATCGCGCTTCTCGCCCAGCTTGCAAGCATCGCCATCGTCCTCTCCGTCAAGCTGCGCCACCGAAGCCGAGAGGCTGCGCCGACGCCGCGCCCGCCGGTCACCCTCATCCGCCCGATCTGCGGACTGGAAAACAATCTCGAGCGCTGCCTCGCATCCTCCTTCCGGCTCGATTGGCCGACCTATGAAATCCTCTTTTGTGTCGCAAGAGCCGACGATCCGGCTGCCGCCCTCGCCCGTCGCCTGATGGCGGAGCATCCCGACGTCCCATCGACGCTTCTCGTTGGCGAAGATCCCTTCAGCGCCAATCCCAAGCTGAACAACGTGGTCAAGGGCTGGCGCTCCGCCCGCCATGACTGGATCGTCATGACCGACAGCAACGTGCTGATGCCAGCAGACACCATCGAGCGCATGATCGCCCGCTGGGACAGCGGGACCGGCCTCGTCTGCTCGCCACCGGTGGGAACCGAGCCGGAGAACGCTGGCGCCCTTCTCGAAAGCGCCTGGCTCAACAGTTTCCAGGCCCGCTGGCAGCTCTTCGCCGACGCCTGTGGCTTTGGCTTTGCCCAGGGCAAATCGATGCTGTTCAACCGTCACGTGATGACGCAGCTCGGCGGTTTCGAGCGACTGGGCGACGAAGTCGCCGAGGATGCCGCCGCAACACTGCTGATCCGCACTGCGGACCTCAAGGTCCGCATCGTTCACGAGCCCTTCCCGCAGCCGCTCGGCAAGCGGGACATCGCCGCCGTCTGGAAGCGACAGCTGCGGTGGGCGCGCCTGCGCCGAGCCTCTTTCCCGCTCTATTTCCTGCCGGAAATCCTGACAGGCGCAGCCCTGCCGACGGCAGCCATGATTGCGCTCGCGGCGACAGGTACACTGCCGCTTCTCGCCCCGCTCGCCTATCTTGCCGCCTGGTATGGCGCAGAAGTGCTGCTCGCTCGAGGCTATGGCTGGCCAAGCAGCTGGCGCATCCTGCCCGCGATGCTCGCCCGTGATCTGCTTTTGCCGGCTCTCTTTGTCGCCGCCTGGTTCGGCAGCGGTTTCGAATGGCGCGGCAATGCGATGACTGTCGCCGACAACGACAACAGCCGCAGCGCACGCATCCGCGAGGCCGTTGTCCGCACCCGCAACAAGGCACGCGAGAAAGCCCGCGCTCTGGTTGCGGCCCGAAGCCACTAAGGCTCTTCTCCCCACGAAAAAGCGGGCAGGACCGCTCGTCGCGATCGCTGCCCGCAAGAGGGAGGTAGTTCCGCCTCTCAGATCGTGCCTTGGCCCATCTGTTCGGCGATGTAATCCGCCTGGCGGATCGCAAGAGAGACGATCGTCAGGGTCGGATTTTCGGCCGCTCCGGTGGTGAACTGGCTGCCATCGGAGACGAAAAGGTTGCTGATGTCGTGTGTCTGGCCCCACTTGTTGACGACACCATCCTGGGCCTTCTCGCTCATGCGGTTGGTGCCGAGATTGTGGGTCGACGGATAGGGCGGCGTCGGGAAGGCACGGGTTGCCCCAACTGCCTCATAGAGGGCCACGCCCTGCTTGTAGGCGTGATTGCGCATCGCCTCGTCGTTCGGATGGTCGGTGAACCAGACGTCCGGGATCGGCATGCCGTATTTGTCCTTCAGCTCGCCATGCAGCTTCACGGCATTCTGCTCCTGCGGCATGTCCTCGCCGACGATCCAGAGACCCGCCATATTGGCATACTGGTCCATGGCCGAGGCAAACGAGCGACCCCAGCCACCCGGATCGAGGAAGGCCGCCATGAAGGGCACGCCGAGCGCCAGCGTCTCGAGCTCATAGCCACCGACGAAGCCGCGTGACGGATCGTGACGTGCCTCGTCCTGGATGATCCCTGCCATGGTCGTGCCGCGATAGAAATGCACCGGCTTGTCGAAGACGGCATAGACCGAGCCGGTCGTATGGCGCATGTAGTTCTTGCCGACCTGGCCGGAGGAGTTGGCGAGACCATCCGGGAACTTCGACGAGGCGGAGTTGAGCAGCAGGCGCGGGCTTTCGATCGAATTGCCGGCAACGCAGATGATGCGCGCCTTCTGGCTTTGCAGATTGCCATCCTTGTCGGCATAGACAACGGCGGTCACCTTGCCCGTGTCATCATGCTCGATTTTGACGACATGCGAGTTCGGCCGGACTTCGAGCTTGCCGGTCGCCTCGCCCTTCGGGATTTCCGTGTAGAGCGTCGACCACTTCGCGCCCCATTTACAGCCCTGGAAGCAGAAGCCGGTCTGCTGACAGCTCATGCGGTCATCGCGATCGGCCGAGTTGATCGCCATGTTGCCGGTGTGACAGTTCTTGTAGCCGAGCTTGTCGGCACCGGCCTTCAGGATCTTGAAGTTGTTGTTGCCGGGCAGGCCCTCGATCCCATTGGTACGGGTGACGCCCATCTTGTCTTCGGCCTTGGCATAGTAAGGCTCGAGATCGGCGAGTGTGATCGGCCAGTCGAGGAGGTTGGCGCCCTCGACCTTGCCGTAATGGGTCAGCGTCTTGAACTCGTGCTCCTGGATGCGCAGCGAGGCACCCGCCCAGTGGGTGGTGGTGCCGCCGACCGCCTTGACGATCCAGGCCGGCAGGTTGGGGAAGTCCTTCGACACCCGCCAGCCGCCACCGGTGGTGCGGTTGTCGAGCCAGGCGAGCTGAGAAAAGCTCTCCCATTCGTCATTGATGAAATCCTCGTATTCGATACGGGCGCCGGCTTCGAGCACGACCACGTCGATGCCCTTCTGGGCAAGCTCGTTGGCAAGCGTGCCGCCGCCTGCACCGGAACCGATGATGACGACCACGCTGTCGTCGTTGAGATCATAGGGCGCTGCCATGTTTTCCTCCCGGGAAATCGGTCAATTTGGGTAAGCGCCGCCGTTCCCATCCGCGATGGGCCTCCTTCCGGCGACGATGAATGCTTGTCCTAGGGTTAAGCTCAGAGCCAGGTGATGTCGTCGAACCCGCGCTCGATATAGCCGCCCTTGGAATAGGACTCGCCCTCGTAGCCGAAGATCGGCCAGATCTCCTTCTGGTTATAGAGGCTGACCACAAGGTCGCCACGCACAGCCTGGAAGAACGGCGTCGTCTCGATGTCGCGCAGGATCGCCACGCGGTCATCTTCCCAACCGAGGCCGCGATAGCCACCGGCACCCGCGCGCTTGTCGAGATCGGCGATGCCGTCTTCGATCAGCGCCTTGTGCTTCTCGTCCTTAGCAGCCATCGTGTCCTGACCCTTGACGGCGGCCGCATAGAAGCGCTCGGCGAGCTGGTCATGCGGGTAGATGTCGCGCGCCATCTTGATGAGCGTCGCGAGCGTGTCCGGCTTCAGGGCAGTCGCCTCCAGGCCCCAGGCCTGGTCGGGACAGATCACCGCAGTCCCGGTGACCATCAGCACGGCACTCGCCGCACCGGTCTTCAGAAGCTGGCGACGGGACATGCCCCCGGTCTTGTCGAGTATCGTAACCACGTCATTCTCCTCCCATGAGATGATGCGCAACGGCGTTTTACCGTCACCCTTGGAAGGCGCGCTGCCGCGCCCGCCGGCTGCGAAAACATACGACCGAGGGCTCCTCTTCCCCCGGCCATACGATCATTTGTACCGTCCGTGCCGCTGCAGGACTTCGATCTTGTAGCCATCGGGATCGGTGATGAAGAAGAAGCGGGCAAGCAGCGCCCCGTCGCGGTTGAACTCGACGATCTTGCCCGGGTTAAGGCTGAGATCCGTCAACCGCTTGTGTTCGGCGTCGAGGTCCGAGACGCTGACGGCAAGATGGCCGTAGCCGGTCCCGAGCTCATAGGCCTCCTCGCGACCCTTGTTGACCGTGAGTTCAAGCTCGAACTCGCTCTCAGGATTGCTGAGATAGATCAGGGTGAAGGTCTCGAAATCGAGACGTTCTGCGACTTCCAGACCGAATGCCTGGACGTAGAAGGAAACGGATCGGACCTCTTCAAGGACACGGATCATCGAATGGATCATTTTCGCCAATGGGCTGCTCCTCGCATGCTGACAAATGTCATGTTTGCAGAATGTCGCGATTTGCCGGAAGGCTGGTAGCAGCCCATTACCGCAGCCGATTATTTTCGCCGAAAGATGTGTTCATTCTTCGCACCCGGGCGTGGCAGTTTAGAAAAGACGGAAATTGACCGAAGCGCCGGCGCGCAACATAATGCTCAAAACACTGAAGAACGAAAAAACTGATATCAGGGAGGAGCATGCCATGTGTGAAGTCTTCGCAGGACAGGACCCGGGCCGCTATCGCGCGGTCAACCGCTCCGTCCGCATTGGTGGTCATTCCACCAGCATCCAGCTTGAAGCCGCCTTCTGGGTGCTGATCGACGAGATCGCCGCCAGCCAGAATTTCTCGACATCCCGCTTCCTGTCGACGCTTTACGACGAAGCGCTGCAGATCAACGGCTCGGTGTCGAACTTTGCATCCCTGCTTCGGACGAGCTGTCTGATCTACCTGATGAGCAAGGCGCAGAACCCGGCACAGCCGCCCGAATTCCACATCATCGCCGCCGAGTAGAGGCAAACAAAAAGCGCGGCCCGACAGATAGCCGGGCCGCGCTTCAGTTCCGATCGCCGTCTTGGGTCGGCGCGGAAGTATTATTCAGCCGGCTGAAGTGCCGGCTGGATGTCGTCCTCTTCGAGAACCTTGCCACCGAGGGCTGCATGGAAGAGCGTCTGGTCGAGTTCACCTTCCCAGCGCGCGACGACGACGGTTGCGACCGCATTGCCGATGAAGTTGGTGAGCGCCCGGCATTCCGACATGAAGCGGTCGATGCCGAGGATCAACGCCATGCCCGCGACCGGAACGGCGGGAACGACGGACAGAGTGGCCGCGAGGGTAATGAAGCCAGCACCGGTGATGCCGGCCGCGCCCTTCGAGCTCAGCATGGCAACGGCCAGCAGCAGGATCTGGTCGCCGAGCGGCAGATGGATATCCGTCGCCTGGGCAATGAAGAGCGCCGCCAGCGTCATATAGATATTCGTGCCGTCGAGGTTGAAGGAATAGCCGGTCGGGATGACGAGGCCGACGACCGAGCGCTTGCAGCCAGCCTTTTCCATCTTGTTCATCAGGCCCGGAAGGGCTGCTTCCGAGGACGACGTCCCGAGAACGAGCAGCAGCTCTTCCTTGATGTAGCGGATGAGCGCCAGGATCGAGAAGCCGTTGTAACGGCAGACAGCCCCGAGGATCACCGCCACGAACAGGAAGGACGTGAGGTAGAACGTGCCGATCAGCATGGCGAGATTGGTGACCGAGCCGATGCCATATTTGCCGATGGTGAACGCCATGGCGCCGAAGGCACCGATTGGTGCGGCCTTCATCAGGATGGCGACAAGCTTGAAGACTGGCGCGATGACCGCCTGCAGGAAGTCGGTGACCGGCTTGCCGCGCTCGCCGACAAGCGCCAGCGAAATGCCGAACAGGATCGAGAAGAACAGCACCTGCAGGATGTCGCCATCGGCAAAGGCCCCAACGATCGTCGTCGGGATGATGTTCATCAGGAAGCCTGTGATCGACGAGTCATGCGCCTTCTCCGTATAGGTCGCCACAGCCGCCGCATCGAGCGTGGCCGGATCGATATGCATGCCCGCACCCGGCTGCACGACATTGGCAACGACGAGGCCGACGACAAGCGCAAGCGTCGAGAAGGTGAAGAAGTAGAGCATCGCCTTCCCGGCAACGCGACCGACCTTCTTCATGTCGCTCATGCCGGCAATGCCGGTGGCGACAGTCAGGAAGATGACCGGCGCAATGATCATCTTGACCAGCTTGATGAAGGCGTCACCCAGCGGCTTCAACTGTGCGCCGATCTCGGGATAGAAATGGCCGAGCAGGATGCCAGCGACGATCGCGGCGAGAACCTGGACATAGAGAAGCTTATAGAAGGGCTGCCGGCCCACGGGCGCGTGCTCTGCGGTATCGATATGCATGTTTTCCTCCATGGTCGCCCTGACGGAACGAGTTCCGGCCTCCCGGGCGGTGGCTTAACTGACTGGGAGCGGCGCGGCCGCTTGGAAGAAAGGTTAGCAAGGCGCGTGCCAGACCGAGGAAACGGATCTAAAACGCTGATAGGATTGAATTTTATACGCACTCAGACTTGATTCACCACATAAGAGCGTGCGGTTTTCCACACAAGTGTGATGTGCTAGAGTGCGATCTACCACACGCCCTATCAGGACCAACATACGTGATGCCGCCCTTTCGAAGCTCAAGTCACACACTCTGGCTCATCTGTGCCGTTGTGGCAGTTCTGCTGTCAGGCCTCGCATTGTTCTACGCCGGCGAGAAGGGCAAGATCCTGGCGCTGGACGCCGTCGCAGAGGACGCGCAGACCGATGCCGAGCTGAAGCGCGCATTGCTGATTGCCGTGCTCGACCGCTCACGCACCCTGCCCTTCGTGCTGGGCACGGACACCGAACTGGCCGACACATTGCAGGCACCCGGCCCCGACAGCGTCAACCGCCTGAACGAAAAGCTGGAGGCCCTCACCTCGGGAACCGGCGCATCCGTGATCTATGTCGTCAACACCGAGGGATTGACGATCGCCGCCAGCAACTTCCGTCAGCCCGACAGCTTCGTCGGCAGCAACTATGCCTTCCGCGAATACTTCACCGAGGCGATGGCGAACGGCACAGCCGAACAATATGCGCTGGGCAATGTCAGCCGCAGGCCGGGGCTCTACCTCTCCCGCCGCGTCGATGACGCTGCCGGTAAGCCGCTGGGCGTCGTCGTCGTCAAGGTCGAGTTCAACGCGCTGGAGCAGGACTGGCAGCGGTCCGGGCGCCCGACCTATGTCACCGATACCAGAGGCATCGTGCTGATCACCAGCCGTCCGGACTGGCGTTTTTTCACCATCACCGACATCCCCCAGCAAGATCGACTGGCAATCCGCGACAGCCTGCAATTTGGCGAAGCCCCGCTTTTGCCAGTCCCGATCTGGTCGCTCTTCGACCTTGACGGACACACGATGGTGGCGACCGACACCTCCGGCGCGCGTCCGCGCCAGCCGCATGTCGCCGAGACCCTGCCGGTGCCCGGAACGCCTTGGACCTTGCATCTGCTGGCACCCGCCGCAGCAGCGATGGATGCAGGCACCTTGCAGGGGCGCACCACTGCGGTCGCGCTTGGCCTGCCCTTGCTCGCCGCGGCTGGCTTTTTCCTGTATCGCAGCGGTCGCGCTGCCCGCCGCACAGCAGAGGCGAAGGCCGCGCAGGCGGAACTTGAACGCCAGGTAACCCTGCGCACGGTAGAACTCACCGAAGCCCGCGACCGCCTTGAGGCCGAGATCGCCGAACACAGGGCAACCGACACCCGCCTCCAGGGCGTGCAGCAGGATCTCGTCCAGGCCAACCGTCTGGCGATCCTCGGCCAGGTCGCAGCCGGCGTGGCGCATGAGATCAACCAGCCGGTCGCCACCATCCGCGCCTATGCAGACAATGCGAAAACCTTCCTCGCTCGCGGCAACGGCGATCAGGCACGGGAGAACCTTGGCCTGATCGCCGAGCTCACTGACCGCATCGGCGCAATCACCGGCGAGCTGAAGGGTCTTGCTCGCAAGGGCCGCCAGGCCGGCGAACCTGTCGAACTCAAGGCCGCGGTCGACGGGGCCCTCTTCCTGTTGAAGAGCCGCTTCGCTGGCAGCTTCGATCGCCTCACCATCAGTGACATCCCTGCCGATCTCAAAGTGCTTGGCCAGCGCATCCGCCTAGAACAGGTGCTGATCAATCTCCTGCAGAATGCGCTTGAAGCCATTGAAGGCAAAGCGGATGGCGATATCCGCGTCGGGATTGCGCGCCTCTCCGACGACGAGGTCGATCTTGCGATCAGCGATACTGGCCCCGGCCTGCCGGCTCACGTTAGGGACAACCTGTTCATACCTTTCACCACCTCCAAGGAGGCAGGGCTCGGCCTGGGCCTCGTGATCGCCCGTGACATCGTCACTGAATACGGCGGCCGGCTTTCGGTCGAGACGAGCGCGTCAGGCACCACCTTCACCATCACTCTCACGAGGGCACGGGCATGAGCAGCGGCATCGAGATCATCCTCGTCGACGACGACCAGGCTTTACGCCGCGCCACCCGCCAGACCCTGGAGCTTGCCGGTTATGCCGTGCACGACTTCGGTGCGGCAGCCCAGGCGCTCGCCCAAGTTTCGCAGAAAAGCGAGGCCATCGTCGTCACCGATATCCGCATGGCCGGCATGGACGGGCTGGAACTCTTCGCCCGCATCCGCAGCCTCGACCCGGATCTGCCGGTCCTGCTGATCACCGGCCATGGCGATGTCGACATGGCGGTCAGGGCGCTGCATGACGGCGCCTATGACTTCATTGCCAAACCCTTCCCCGCCGACCGCCTTGTCCAGAGCGTCGCCCGCGCCGCCGAAAAACGCCGGCTGGTGCTCGAAAACCGCCGCCTGCGTGAGGCAGCCACGACCATGCCCGACGATCTGCCCCTCATCGGCCAGACACCGGCCATGGAGCATCTGCGCCAGACGCTCCGCCAGATCGCCGATACCGATGTCGACGTGCTGATCGCCGGCGAAACCGGCAGCGGCAAGGAAGTGGTGGCAACACTCTTGCATCGCTGGAGCCGCCGCACAAAAGGTAACTTCGTTGCGCTGAATTGCGGCGCGCTGCCCGAGACGGTGATCGAAAGCGAGCTCTTCGGCCACGAGGCCGGCGCCTTTACCGGCGCGCAGAAGAAGCGCGTCGGCCGCATCGAACATGCAAGCGGCGGCACGCTGTTTCTCGACGAGATCGAGAGCATGCCGCTTTCCACCCAGGTGAAGATGCTGCGGGTTCTGGAAATGCGCGAGGTAAGCCCGCTCGGCACCAACGAGGTGAGGCCCGTCGACCTGCGCGTCGTCGCCGCCGCCAAACTCGATCTCGGCAATCCGGCCGAGCGCGGCGAGTTCCGCGAGGACCTCTATTATCGCCTGAACGTCGTGACGATCTCCATCCCGCCACTGCGCGAACGCCGCGCCGATATCCCGCTGCTCTTTGCCCACTTCGCCACCCGCGCCGCCGGACGCTTCCGCCGCGACATACCGGTCATGACGACCGAGGTGCGCCGACATCTGGAGAGGCACGACTGGCCGGGCAATGTCCGCGAGCTCTCGCATTTTGCCGAGCGGGTCGTGCTCGGGATTACGCCGCCGCCGAAACAGGCGTCAGGGTCAGCCACACCGGGCCTCACCCTGCCCGAGCAAATGGAACGCCACGAGGCCGAGCTGATCCGCGAGGCACTGATCGCAAACAAGGGCGACGTGCGTTCGACGCTCGAGACGCTCGGCATTCCCCGCAAGACCTTTTATGACAAGCTCCAACGCCACGGCATCAACCGCGCCGATTACGAATAGCTGGAGATCGTCATTTCCCGTCAGGCAATCGCCCGGATGGCCGCGACGACCTCATCCTCGATCACGATGCCGTCGATCTCGGCGGCACGAGCCAGATCCTGGCCTCGCCGTCCTGGAATGCGCGCGCCTTCCTGCGCCCCGATTTCATCCGCCAGCAGCGCCAGGCGAGAGAAGACGCCGGGCCCACCTGTCGCCGTTGGATCGATGGCGATGATCGTCTGGCCGAGCGCCACGGGCGGCCCCTTGTCGTCGAACAGGGACGAGGCCTCGAAGGCATAGTTTGCGCCAATCAGGCCCGCCGAGAGGATCTCGACCATCATCGCAAGGGCTGCTCCCTTGGCTCCGCCGAGTGGCGCCATGAAGCCGTCCATCGCACGGTTGGCGTCCGTCGTCGGCTGGCCATCGGCATCAAAGGCCCAATCGTCGGGGATGGCCTCCCCCTTCTGCCGCGCCGCCATGATCTTGCCGCGCGCCACCTTGGACAGCGCCAGATCGACGACAATGGGATCTCCATTCTCGATCGGCACGGCAAAGGCGATGGGGTTGGTGCCGTAAAGCGCCTTGTTGCCGCCCCAGGGCGCCATGGAGGCCGGGGCATTGGCAAACATCAGCGCCGCCAGCCCGCGCTCTGCAAAACGCGCGACCGTCAGCCCCATGACCCCGGCATGGTGCGAGCGGTGAATGGTGGCGATCGCAATACCCTGCTCGCGCGCGATGCCGGGCAACATCTCGACGGCAAGATCGAGCGCCGGATAGGCGTAGCCGTTCATCGCATCGATGGTCAGCACGCCCGGCCTTGGTCGCGACGCCTGCGGCTTGGCTAAGCCATCCACCTTGCCGGCCCGCGCCTGGGAACTATAGGCCTCGACCCGGCGCAAGCCGTGACCGCCTTGTCCGGCAGCTTCGGCGGCCACAAGCGCGCGGGCCACGGATCGCGCATTGGCTTCATCCACGCCAGAACGGCCAAGGGCGTCGACCACAAGCGCCTCGGCTTCTACAAGTTTGAGCTTCATCGGATGTCCATGTGCATGTCGCGGGAAACAGGATCAGCCGCGCATCGACGCTGCGAGGTTGGTGGCGGCAGCGGAAAGCAGGCTGACATCCGTGGAGCAGGCAAAGAACCGGATGCCGGCCTTGCGCGCCATCGCGAGCATGGCCGGATCGCCGGACATGATGCCGACCGGCTTGCCGGCAGCAACACCCTTGCCGATCACGGTTTCGACGGCCTGCATGACCTCTGGATGCGTGGGATTGCCGCGATGGCCCATGTCGGCCGCAAGGTCGGCCGGTCCGATGAGGATCGCATCCACACCCGGCGTCGCAATGATGGCATCGGCGTTCTCGACACCGAGACGGCTTTCGATCTGCGCGATCAGGCAGACCTCGGCATTCGCCGTCTCCGCATAATCGGCAATACGGCCGAAATCGGAGGCGCGGCCCAGGCTCGCGCCCATGCCGCGGATGCCCTCCGGCGGATAACGCAGGGCCTTGGCCAGGCGGTCTGCCTCTTGCCTCGTCTCGACCATCGGGATCATCAAAGTCTGCGCGCCGATATCGAGCGCCTGCTTGATCAGCCAGCTTTCGCCGACCGGCAGCCGTACGACCGGATGGGCCGGATGCCGCGCGACGGCGGCGAGTTGCGCCGCCATCAGCGGAATATCGTTCGGTCCATGCTCGCCATCGATGAGTATCCAGTCGAAGCCGGCCCCGGCACAGACTTCCGCGACATGCGGGCTCGCCAGCGCAACCCAGAAGCCGACAAGCAGTTCGTTGGTTTCGTAGAGGGCGGCCTTGAAGGCATTCTTGGGGGCGGGCATGGGCATTCTCCAGCTGCAGGACGTGTCGACACGGCGTCTTCGAGGCGCAAGATGCGCTCTGGCGGACGCAAACCGCAAGGGCCAATCAGACGGCTTTGGTACGGACGGCGATTGGCAGCCACAGTTGAAGCCGGCCGTCCCGGCGTGATACGGGCAGCCGAGACCCCAACGCGCAGGAATTGACCCATGCTCCCCTGGATCCAGCTCGACACGGCCAAGATACCCGGCGGCGGCGAATTGCGGCTGAAGAGCCGAGGATCAGAATTCTCCATCATGCTCGGCACCAACGAGCTGATGAACAGCCGCCTCAGCGGCTCCGAGGAAGCGCTGGCCACGCTCGCCTTCGAGCGCATCGCTGACCACAAGCGTCCGCATATCCTGATCGGCGGCCTTGGCATGGGCTTTACCCTGCGCGCCGCCCTCGCCGTGCTGCCCGAGGATGCCAAGGTGACCGTCGCCGAACTCGTTCCCGCCGTCGTCGACTGGGCACGCGGCCCCATGGCGGAAATTTACGCCGGCAGCCTCGACGACCCGCGTGTGGCAATTCACGTTGGCGATGTCGGCGCACTGATCGCCAAATCCAGGGGTATCTTCGACGCCATCCTGCTCGACGTCGACAACGGACCAGATGGCCTCACACGCGAGGCGAACGACGGCCTCTATTCCCATGATGGCTTACGCAAATCCAAGTCGGCCCTCACCCGAGGCGGTGTGCTCGGCGTCTGGTCGCAGGGGCCAGATCAGCACTTCACGCGCCGCTTGAAGGATTGCGGCTATGGCGTGGAGGAGATTCCCGTCCGCGCGGGGAGAACCGGTCGCGGCAAGAAGCATGTGATTTGGATGGCGAAGAACGGACCGTTGGCTCCGAAGAGCTGAGCCGACACGCCAACAGACCCCCTCTGGCCTGCCGGCCATCTCCCCCACAAGGGGGGAGAGGACCCCCGGATGCCCTTCTGCCAGCTTGAGCGCAAAGAACCTTCAGCCGATGGCAAAGAGGGCGATTTGAGGCGCAGACGGCGCGGCCGGGTTAAGCCCTCCCCCTCGTGGGGAGAGTTTGGGAGGGGACTCTCTTCTGGCCTAGCCCCACAGCCCAAGCGGCGGCAGCGGCATCACCGCGCCGTCATAGGCAATGCCCGGCTCGCGATCGCGCGCCAGAAGCAGCGGCCCGTCGAGATCGACAAACGCCGCCCCCTGCCCGATCAGAAATGCCGGAGCCATGGCAAGCGAAGTGCCGACCATGCAGCCGACCATGATTTCGAAACCGGCTTCAACAGCCGCATCGCGCATCAGAAGCGCCTCGGTCAGCCCACCCGTCTTGTCGAGCTTGATGTTGACGGCATCATACTTGCCCCTCAGCGAAGCGAGCGATGCTGTGTCATGGCAGCTCTCGTCAGCACAGACGGGCAGAACGCGGTCCAACCCAAGCAGCGCATCATCAGAACCCGCCCGAAACGGCTGTTCGACGAGTTTCACACCAAGATCGAGAAACACAGGCGCCAACGCCTTGTATTGCTCCAGGCTCCATCCCTCATTGGCATCGACGATGATTGCAGCATTCGGCGCGCCAGCCCTAACGGCCCGGATCCGCTCTACATCCCCATCGCCGCCGAGCTTGACCTTCAGCAGCGGCCGCGCGGCCTCCTTCTCCGCCGCCGCCCGCATGCTCTCTGGGCTGCCGAGCGACAGCGTATAGGTCACCGACAGCGGCTTCGGCCCATGTAACTTGAGAAGTTGCCAGACAGGCACACCCGCCCGCTTGGCTTCGAGATCCCAGAACGCGCAGTCCAGCGCATTGCGCGCCGCCCCCGGCTGCAGCCGGCTCTGTAACCCCTTGCGATCCAGACCTGCAGCGACTTCCGGCACCAGCGCCGAGAGTACCTCGACGACGCTCTCCACCGTCTCGCCGTAACGCGCATAGGGCACGCATTCGCCCTGCCCCACATGCACCCCATCCGTCAGCCGCACCGTGACCACCTTCGCCTCGGTCTTCGACCCGCGCGAAATGGTGAAGCTGCCAGCGATCGGAAAGCTCTCCGGCGTGACGGTCATCTGGACGGGCATGGGGAATCTCCTACCGCGGGCAATCCCCGCGAATCGCTGCTCTTGCACGAAGATGCAATCCTTTCTATATCCGTCAACTAAAGGACCGGTACCGGCAGCGGGCCAAAAACCCTGCAAAGCCTGCCTCAGATCCCCGCAATGGGCGGGATGAACGGTCGCATGAAGCACAGAGACGAAGCCCGTGAACACGCTGGATTTTGACAAGAGACCGGAAGATACGCGCGTTGTCGTCGCCATGTCGGGCGGCGTGGATTCGTCCGTCGTCGCCGGCATCCTGAAGCGCGAGGGTTATGACGTCCTCGGCATCACGCTGCAACTCTACGACCATGGCGCCGCCGTCCACCGCGCCGGCTCCTGCTGCGCCGGCCAGGACATCGACGATGCCCGACGCGTCTGCGAAACCCTCGGCATCCCCCACTACGTGCTCGATTATGAACAGCGTTTCCGCGACACCGTGATCAACCCGTTCATGGAAAGCTATGTCGCCGGCGAAACGCCGATCCCCTGCGTCGCCTGCAACCAGACGGTCAAGTTCGCCGATCTCCTGGCGACCGCGAAGGAGCTCGGCGCCGACGCGCTGGCGACCGGCCATTACATCCGCTCGAAGTCGGTGCCGCTCGCCAATGACCCCGGCCACCGCGCCCTCTTCCGCCCGATCGATAGCGAGCGCGACCAGAGCTATTTCCTCTTTGCGACGACGCAGGAGCAGATCGACTATCTGCGCTTCCCGCTTGGTGCCATGTCGAAGGCGGAAGTCCGCGTGCTCGCCGAAGAGATGGGCCTCGTCGTCGCCCAGAAAGCCGACAGCCAGGACATCTGTTTCGTGCCGCAGGGCAAATATGCCGACGTCATCAACAAGCTGAAGCCGAATGCAGCACTGGCCGGCGAGATCGTCCATCTCGATGGTCGCGTTTTGGGCAATCACGAAGGCATCCTGCATTACACCATCGGCCAGCGGAAGGGTTTGGGCGTCGCCACCGGCGAGCCGCTCTACGTCATCTATCTCGACGCGCGATCGCGCCGCGTCATCGTTGGCCCGAAGGAAGCGCTGGAAACCCACCGCGTCTATCTGCGCGACATCAACTGGCTCGGCGACCGCACGCTCGCCGAAGATGCCGCAGACGGCATGCCCTGCTTCGCCAAGGTCCGCTCCACCCGCCCGCCGACGCCGGCGGTACTGCATGCCGACGAGCGCGGCGTCTATGTCGATCTCGAAATCGGCGAAGCCGGTGTCGCACCTGGCCAGGCCTGCGTGCTCTATTCGGCAACCGGTGCCGACGCCCGCGTCTATGGCGGCGGCTTCATCGAGCGGTCGGAACGCTCAGGCACCGCAGAAGCCTCCCTGAAGGCGCTTCTCGCCAGCCCCGTGGCGGCCTGAGGCCAAGGCTTTCGGGCCGCGTGCAAGGTCTCGCGTCAAACCGGTGGAAAGCCACGCTGTTTTTGCCCAGACCGCGCTTGACTTTGATCAGACCCTCGCCTTATAAGCCGCCCATCGCTTCGGACGGCGACGGCCTCAGGGCCCGAATGTTCGATGTGTGGCGGGGTAGCTCAGGTGGTTAGAGCGTGGGATTCATAACCCCAAGGTCGGCGGTTCAAGTCCGCCCCCCGCTACCAAAAATCTCCTATTTAGAAGATTGTTAGGACGACCTGCTGGATCGGCGCCTCCACGTTTGGCCGCTGATTGTTTGCCATTCTTGACGCCCAACGAATTTCCCGCAAAGATTGCACCAGTCATTGTGGATACGCGATTGGATGACATGACATGGCCAGCAATACGCCGAAACGCCGCGTTCCGATGGCAGCCGCCTTGAAAGACAGCGATGGCGGTGGCACATTTGAAGCCATGGAACAGCGCGTCAAAGCTCTCGAAGACGATATGAAGCGGGTCCTGCAGGACACCGCCGAGATCAAGGGCATGCTGAGGGCAGCACCGTCCGCGATCGAGTTCGGCGAACTCAAGGGCCGCGTCAACAGCCTACCGACCATGGGCAAGGCCGCCGCCATGCTGTCGATCGCGACCGCCGTCATCGTCATTCTCAACAACTGGACGGCCGTGCGCTCCTGGTTCGTCGGCTAATCCGCCTTCACCGCGCCGCCCAAACCAGCCCCCGCCTTACAATCTCCCGCATCTGCGGCACCTCGAACTCCGCCGCCTGGTGGCCGAGCGAGGAGTAGAACACCCTGCCCTTTCCGTGGCGGCGCTTCCAGACGACCGGCATCTTATGCCCGTCGATCCAGGCATCGTGCTCGCCGGTAAAGGTGGTCGTCGCCAGCACTTCGTTGTTGGGGTCGACATGCATGTAATACTGCTCGGAGCGATAGGGGAAATCGCCGATGCCGGAGACGAGCGGGTCTTCGGGCTTCATGATATTGACCGTGTAATCATAGATATTGCCGGGATGGGCGACCCACTGGCCGCCGATCATGTATTGATACTGCACGCAATCGCGAAAGCTGTCGCCCGCCTGGCCGTGGAAGCCGCCGAGGCCGACGCCGCCGCGCACGGCGAGTTCCAGGTTCTCGATTTCAGGCTTTTCGATCTTGGTCATCGTCAGCATCGGCACGATGAGGCTGTAGTCGCGGATCGCGGGATCGGCAAAGGCCGCCGTGCCCGCTTCGACGCGAACGGCAAACCCTTCGGCCTTGAGCATGTCGGAAACGATGGCCGCACATTGGTCGGGCTGGTGCCCATCCCAGCCGCCCCAGCAAATCAGAACCTGACGCATGTAAACTTCCCTGTTCTTGTCTTCAGCGGCCGATCAGGCCATCGACGAGCGATTGTTCGAGCGGCGCCGGCCGCTCGACGCTGGTGGTGATCTTGACCGTCTCGCCCCGGTCGGAAGCCGTCTGGAAGGCTTCCATAACTTCGAGCACATGCAGCGCGAGATCGCCGTTTGCCCGATGCGGCCGGTTGGAGAGAATGGCATGCGCCATGTCGGCCACGCCGAGCGAGCGCCAGTTCCCCTCCGCATAGGGCAGCGTCACCGGCCGTCCTTGCGCCTCGCCGGTCAGCGGCAGGACGAAGACGTCGCCGCCGAAATGATTGGGGTCGGGCACGATCAGCGTGCCCTCGGTGCCATAGACCTCGAGCGGCTTGTGCCAGTGGGCGGCGACATCGAAGCTCATGGAGATCTGCACCACCGCGCCATTGGCGAAGGACATCAACCCTGCGACATGCGTCGGCACATGCACGGGGATCGTCTCGCCCCGGCGCGGCTCGCTGCCGATCTCTCTGGTGTCGCGCACCCTGGTGGCAAAGCCCGCCACCTTCTCCACCGGACCGAAGAGATTGACGAGATCGGTGATGTAATAGGGCCCCATGTCGAGCATCGGCCCGCCACCGGCCTCATAGTAGAAGTCCGGATTGGGATGCCATCGCTCATGGCCGGGGCACATGAAAAAGGCGGTACCGCCAATCGGCTGGCCGATGACGCCCTGATCGATCAGCCCACGCGCCGTCTGATGCGCGCCACCGAGAAAGGTATCGGGGGCTGAGCCGACCCTGAGATTGAGCGACTCCGCTGTCTCGACGAGCCGCTTGCCCTCGGCGAAGGTCACACCGAGCGGCTTTTCCGAATAGACATGTTTGCCGGCGGCAAGCGCCTTCAGTCCCACTTCGACATGCGCCTTGGGGATCGTCAGGTTGACGATGATCTGCACCTCCGGGTCGGCATGCAGTTCGTCGATGGTGCGCGCAGGAACGCCAAATTCTGCAGCCCGACTTGCGGCGAGATCACTGTTCAGATCGGCGATACCGCTGACCTTCAGAATGGGAAAATGCTGGAGCGCCTTGAGATAAGCGCCTGAAATATTGCCGCATCCGATGATGCCGATGCCGACCTGCTGCATGCCTTGAAGATCCTCGCTCCCGGACGAACGTCCACCTGCGATCGCCGGGCAAGAACGCAACCGTTCCTCCTCGCTGCCTAACGACCGCCCGGCAGACTGGGTGCAAATACGACTGCCGTCAACGCCTCATTGTATCCGGGTGGTCGCTTGTCGGCAGGCTTGTTCGCAAGCCCGGCAGGCCTCCGCACAGATGCGGCAATGGTCATGCATCTCGGCATGGCGGCCGCATTCCTCGCCGCAGGCGGCGCAGGCACGGGTGCAGGCCTCGACGAGCCCCTGCAGCACCTGGGCATTCCGCCCCGTGCGCCGTATCGCCGCACGCCCGGTGGCAAGGCAGATATCAGCGCAGTCCTCGTTCAGCCGGATACACTGGCGCAACTCGTCCACCATGTCTTCGGCAAGGCAGGCATCGGCACAGGAAATGCAGGTCTGCGCGCAGTCGAAGCAGGCCTGAATGCAGGCGATCAGCGCGTCATTGGCGCCCCCTTCTATCTGCGGATGGGTTTCGATCATGGCGCGAATGGACATGGGTCTTGCCTCCTGTCTGCGATTGCTACTTAGGGCGTAACAGCATGCAAGGCGGAGTGTTCCCCACCCCTGATCAGGGGATGCAAGATCCGGGGGCGGTTAAGAAAACCTTTCGTTAAATTTTAATGAATAGAATGGCGGGCCTGTAGCGAGGTTTTGTCATGCGTACCGCTCTTTACTCTGCCCTCGGCGTCATGCTGATGCTGTCGGCCTGTGCCAAGCCGCCATCCCAGACCCGCAATGCCTGCGCGATTTTCGAGCAGCGCGACGGGCTGTTCAACAACTGGCGCCGCGCAGCGATCGCCGCCGAGCGTGAATATGGCGTTCCCGTCCCTATCCTGATGGCGACGATCTATACGGAATCGAGCTTCCGCCATAACGCCAAGCCGCCGCGCAAGATGATATTCGGCTTCATCCCCGGCAAGCGCCAGTCGACCGCCTATGGCTATTCCCAGGCCCTCGACGGCACCTGGGAACGCTATCAGCGCGAAACCGGCCGCTGGGGCGCCCGCCGCACCGACTTCGCCGACGCCATCCGCTTCATCGGCTGGTATCACCGGGAGAGCGCGACGAAGGTCAACATCCCCTTGAACGACCCCTACAAGCTCTATCTGGCATATCA
This sequence comes from Rhizobium sp. R86522, assembly GCF_042466255.1. Lineage (NCBI taxonomy): Bacteria > Pseudomonadati > Pseudomonadota > Alphaproteobacteria > Hyphomicrobiales > Rhizobiaceae > Rhizobium > Rhizobium sp. R86522. The sequence goes on along the minus strand of NZ_JAXHBX010000001.1, from coordinate 664,522 downwards.
CTCCGGCCATACCGGCTATCTGCGCGGCGCCTACAACAAGCGCCCGGAGGCGCTGAGAGGTGCCAAGCGCTTCACCGACATCACCTATACCTATGCCAAGCAGTTGCAGCAGTGCCCGGGCTGAGGGAGAGCTGGCCGGGCGGTCAGGCCATTCAACACTTGAGGCGAAACGCCTCAAGGTCTAAAGCTTCAGGATCGTCAGCAAGAAGGAGCTTGATGCGCAGTAACGACAGCCTTTGAACCCTATGGGAACGGCTCGACAGCCGAACGCTGTCGCATGCGCATCAACAACACGACTGACGGAACAATCATGAAATACGACCTGCAAATCCGGGCTTTTCTGCCCGAGGATACCACTCGCCTCGTCGCTATCTGGCGTTCGGCATCTGAGAAAGGACACCCCTTCCTCGTCCGCGAGCAACTGGACATCCAGGCGACCCTCGTGGCCGACCATTACTTGCCGCTGGCGGAGACCCATGTGGCGCTGCGGAACGGCGAGATCGTCGGCTTCATCAGCCTGCTGGATCAAACCATCGGTGGCCTGTTTGTCGATCCGAACCACCATGGAACGGGCATCGGCCTGCAACTCGTGGAACATGCCTCGCAACTCCGCTCATGTTTGGAGCTGGAGGTCTATACGCTCAACGAACGCGCCCGCCGCTTCTACGACCGGCTTGGGTTCATGGAGACAGGCCGTCGTCCGAACGATGACAGCGGCTTTCCCTTCGAGTTGATCAAGCTCGTGCGCTGACGCAAAAAGGGGCCCGGCCGAAAAGCCGGGCCCCAACATGTTTTGGGTTGGAGAGTGCCGACGCACTCAGGCTTGTTCGACACCCTGGATCGCCGAGATCTGCCACTTTGTGGCGGGACGCCGCGCGAAGGTCCAGAGCTCAACCAATTCGGTGGGCGTGTTCGGATCGCCTTCGACCACGTCACCGCTCTGGCGGTCGACGACATAGTCGATCGCTTCGTAGCGCATCGCGACGGTCGCATATTCCATCTTGTCTTCGGCCCAGCTCTCAGCCACGTCGCCCTGCACCAGATGCACGTCGCGCACCTCGTTCTTGACGCCCTTGGTGGCATTCTCGCTCAGTTCCTCGGCGAGATAGGACATGGCTTCCGGCGTCGTGATGCGGCGCAGTGAACCATAGTCCTCGGCCGCATAGGCGCGCTGCATCTCCTGCAGCAGTTCCTCGAAGCGCTCGAGATCCTTCGGCGTGATGCCGAGTTCGTCGGGCTGGCCGGATCGGCGAGCGGAAGCCGCCGACGATACGCCGCCGCCACCGAGTTTCGGGATCTGGAAGCTCGGACGAGCCTGATCACCGCTCTGGTTGTCACGCGCCATGCCCCCAAAGCCGCCGAAACCCGGGGCATTGCCCGGACCGGACGCCGTCGCCTGACGATTGGCAAACATGCGCATCGCAAAGCGGATCAGGAAGAAGATCAAGAGGCCCTGCAGGAGCAGGCCGAGGATGCCGAAGCCGCCGCCGAAGCCTGTGCCCATCAGCATGCCGAACAAGCCGCCGAGCAGCAGGCCACCCATCAGACCGCCGGCAAGACCACCGAACAGGCCACCCGGACGCGCAGCCTGATTGGCGGCGGTGGACGGATTGGTTGCAGGCTGGTTCGCGTTGGTGCGCGGCGTCATTGTCCGCTCGATCGGCGCGGCCGGTGCCGGCGCCGTGCGTGTTGCAGCAGGGGCGTCGAAAGTACGCGTGCCGCGGCTGCCGAAGCCGCCGCTGGCGCGACGCGCCTCGGCGAAATCGACGGCCACCAACGTGACCATCATGCCAAGCGCAAGCGTCGCGAATGTTTTTGCGTATTGCCGCATCGTGTTTCCTGTCCTCCTCGAAGCAGTCTTGAATGCCTTTTTCAGGCTTGTCTCTCATATGGAGAGAGCTCGCTCTCTTTTGAAGAGAGAGCGAGCGAATATCCATTGAATTTCAGGTGATCGAAGTCAGGCCCCAAGCCAGAACTTGATGATCAGTCCGACAATCGTGATCGCCATCACGCCGCCGGCCCAAAGGCCGACGAACCATAGCAAACGGCTGGCGAAGAGGCGTTTGTCCATCAGTGATAGCCCTCGTCGGGATTGAGCTTTCCACGGAAGACCCAATAGGCATAGGCCGTGTATCCGAGGATCATCGGCACGAGGATGACGGCACCGTAGAGCAGGAAGGCAAGGCTCTCGTCGGGTGCTGCCGCCTCCCAGATGGTGAGCGATGTCGGCACGATATAGGGATAGAAGCTGATCCCGATCCCGGCATAGCCGAGTACGAAGAGGCCAAGTGCCGCCAGGAAGGGCCGCGCGTCATGGCCTTTGCGCAACCCGTTGACGATCACGTAGAGGCAGCCGAGCACCAGAACCGGAACGATGATCGAGAAGATCAGGGTCGGGAACTTGAACCAGCGCTCGAAATAGAGTGGTTCGAGCCAGGGGGTCCAGAGGCTGAAGACGCCCATCGCCCCGACTGTGGCAAACGACAGAGGCAGCGCGAAGGACCGCGCCCGATCCGAGATCTCCCCTTCCGTCTTCATCACGAGCCAGGTCGCGCCGAGAAGCGCATAACCGATGACGAGAGCGGCACCGGTCGCAAGCGAAAACGGCGTCAGCCAGTCCCACCAGCCGCCGGAATAGGCGCGGTTTGCAACCGGAATGCCCTGCACGAGTGCCCCGAGCGCCACGCCCTGGAAGAAGGCCGCGACAAAGGAGCCGCCGGCAAAGGCCCAGTTCCAGAGATGCTCCGCCCGCTTCGTGCGCCAGCGATATTCGAAGGCAACGCCACGGAAGATCAGGCCAAGCAGCATGATAATCAGTGGCGCATAAAGCGCAGGCAGGATCGTCGCATAGGCGAGCGGGAAGACCGCGAGCAGCCCGCCGCCCCCGAGCACGAGCCAGGTCTCGTTGCCGTCCCAGACGGGCGCCACCGAGTTCATCATCAGATCCTTCTCATGCTTCTCCGGGAAGAAGGGAAAGAGGATACCCACGCCGAGATCGAAACCGTCGAGTATGACATAGGCAAGCACGGCAAAGGCGATGATGCCGGCCCAGATGAAGGGAAGATCAATGGGCATGTCTGCCTCCATGGTGTCCAGGCTGGGCGGCCGGCGTGATGCCGGAGGTGCGGATCGGGCCATCGTCGAGATCCGGCATCGGATCGCGCGGCAGGCGGCCCATCAGGCGCAGGATGTAGAAGGTACCGGCACCGAAGACGATGAAATAGACCACGATGAAGGCGATCAGCGAGGCCGCGACCGCGGGCGCCGCGATCGGCGAGATCGAATCAGCCGTCAGCAGATGGCCATAGACCGTATAGGGCTGACGCCCGACCTCGGTGGTGATCCAACCGGCAAGCACGGCGACGAAACCCGAGGGTCCCATGACGAGGGCCGCGCGGTGCAGCCATCCATTGGAATAAAGCGTGCCCTTCCAGCGACACCAGAGTGAGAAGAGGCCGACCCCCAGCATCGCGAACCCGATGGCGATCATCACCCGGAAAGACCAGAAGACGATGGCGACCGGCGGCTGCAGCTCGCGCGGCACCGTATCAAGACCGTCCAGTGGCGCGTTCAGATCGTGCTTGAGGATCAGGCTGGAGAGTTTGGGGATCTGCACTGCATAGTCGATCCGCTGCTCGTCCTGGTTCGGGATCCCGAACAGGATCAGCGGCGCGCCCTCCGGATGGCTTTCGAAATGGCCCTCCATGGCCATCACCTTGACCGGCTGATACTCCAGCGTGTTGAGGCCGTGCATGTCGCCGGCAAAGATCTGGATCGGCGCAACGATCGCCGCCATCCACATGGCCATGGAGAACATCTTGCCTGCGCGGCGCGGTGCCGTGCGCTTGACAAGGTGCCAGGCTCCGACGGCGCCGACGACGAAGGCGGTGGTCAGATAGGCGGCGATGACCATATGAACAAGGCGATAGGGGAAGGACGGATTGAAAACGATCTTCCACCAGTCAACCGGCACAAACTGGCCGACATCGTTCATGGCAAAACCGTCAGGCGTCTGCATCCAGGAATTGACCGAGAGGATCCAGGTGGCCGAGATCAGGGTTCCGAAGGCGACCATCAGGGTCGCGAAGAAATGCAGCCCCGGCCCGACCCGGTTGCGGCCGAACAGCATGACGCCGAGGAAGCCGGCCTCGAGGAAGAAGGCGGTCAGGACCTCATAGCCCATCAAGGGACCGATGACCGGCCCGGCCTTGTCGGAGAACACCGACCAGTTGGTGCCGAACTGGTAGGACATGACGATGCCCGACACGACGCCCATGCCGAAAGCGACCGCAAAGATGGTCTTCCAGAAGTCGAAGAGCTCCAGATAGACCTTGTCCTTCTTCCAGAGATAGAGGCCTTCGAGCACCGCGAGATAGCTCGCAAGCCCTATGGAAAAGGCGGGAAATATGATGTGGAACGATACGGTAAAGGCAAACTGTATGCGTGCCAGGAGTTGTGCGTCGAAGTGCTCGAACATGGGATGTCCCTTCCTTCTCTCCTCCCGGAGGTGATAAACATCAACTATACCCTCGCATCGCAGAAACAATGCGACAACCCGCCATGCGTCAGTTCAACGCATATGCTTTTCCATATGTAACTTTGCGTTTGGCCGAAAGCAGCTGAAAAACAAAGACGGCGCGGGTTTGATCCCGCGCCGTCTTTGTCGATGATATCGAGAACGTCGATCAGTCGACGTTGAACACCAGCGGCTTGGCCTGCTTGACCGCCGGATTGGCGGTGAGCTGGTCGAGAACGGCCTGCTCCACCGGACCATCGACGTAAAGAAGTGCGATCGCGTCGCCACCTTCCTTGTCGCGGCCGAGCTGGAAGTTCGCGATATTGACCTTGGCATTGCCGAGCGTGGTGCCCATGAAGCCGATCATGCCGGGAACGTCGGTGTTCGAGATGTAGATCATGTTCGGACCGACATCGGCATCCATGTTGATGCCCTTGATCTGGATGAAGCGCGGCTTGCCGTCGGAGAAGACCGTGCCAGCGACAGAACGGGTCTGCTTCTCGGTCGTGACAGTCAGCTTGATGTAACCGTCATAGACGCCGGTCTTGTCGCGCTTCACTTCCGAAACGATGATGCCCTTTTCCTTGATCATGATCGGAGCCGAAACCATGTTGACGTCCGCCACCTGCGGACGGATGAGACCGGCGAGCAGCGCGGACGTCAGCGCCTTGGTGTTCATGCCGGAGGTCACGCCGTCATAGAGGATCTCGATTTCCTTGATCGGGTTTTCGGTCATCTGGCCGGCAAACGAGCCGAGCACGTCGGCGAGACGGATGAACGGCTTCAGGATCGGCGCTTCCTCAGCCGTGATCGACGGCATGTTGATGGCGTTCGAGACGGCACCCTTCATCAGATAGTCCGACATCTGCTCGGCAACCTGCAGAGCGACGTTTTCCTGGGCTTCCGTGGTCGAGGCGCCGAGATGCGGCGTGCAGACGACGTTCGGCAGGCCGAACAGCGGGCTTTCGGTTGCAGGTTCGACTTCGAAGACGTCGAAGCCAGCACCGGCGACATGGCCGGACTTGATGGCGTCGGCAAGGGCTGCCTCATCGACCAAACCGCCACGGGCGCAGTTGATGATGCGGACACCCTTCTTGGTCTTGGCGAGCGCGTCCCTGGACAGGATGCCGCGCGTCTTGTCGGTCATCGGCACATGCAGGGTGATGAAGTCGGCCTTTTCCAGCAGTTCGTCGAGCTCGACCTTGGTCACACCCATTTCCTGGGCGCGCTCGGTCGATAGGAAGGGGTCATAGGCCAGCACATGCATGCCCAGGCCGATGGCCTTCTTGCAGACGATGCCGCCGATATTGCCAGCGCCGATGACGCCAAGCGTCTTGCCGGTGATTTCGACACCCATGAACTTCGACTTTTCCCACTTGCCGGCCTGGGTCGAGGCATCGGCCTGCGGTAGCTGACGGGCAACGGCAAACATCAGGGCGATGGCGTGTTCGGCGGTCGTGATCGAATTGCCGAAGGGCGTGTTCATCACGATGATGCCGCGCTTGGAGGCAGCCGGGATATCGACATTGTCGACGCCGATGCCGGCGCGGCCGATGACCTTGAGGTTGGTCGCAGCAGCGATCAGCTTTTCCGTCGCCTTGGTGGCGGAGCGGATGGCGAGGCCATCATAATTGCCGATGATTTCGGCGAGTTTTTCCTTGTCCTTGCCGAGCTTCGGCTGGAAGTCCACTTCGACGCCGCGATCACGGAAGATCTGGACGGCGGTTTCAGACAATTCGTCGGATACGAGAACGCGAGGTGCCATGACGAGGCCTCCTTCAGAGAGTTCGTTTGAAGAAAATGATGAGAATTGCGGGGCTCCGCCGGTCAGGCGGAGCCGAAATCGTCCAGGATCAGGCGGCAGCCTTGGCCAGAGATGCCTTCTGCGTCTCGTAGGCAAAGGTGAGCCACGGCATCAGTGCTGCCATGTCAGCGGTCTCGATCGTGGCACCCGCCCAGATGCGAAGGCCGGCCGGCGCATCGCGGTAAGCACCGATGTCATAGGCAACACCCTGCTTTTCGAGGATGCTGGCAATACCCTTGGCAAAGGCAGCCTGGGCATCGGCATCGAGTGCCGTAATCGCAGGGTCAACGATCTTGACGCAGACCGAGGTGTTGGAGCGCGTCGCGTCATCAACGGCCAGATTGGCAATCCAGTCGTTTTCCTCGATGAAGTCGAAGATGACCTTGGCATTGGCGTCGGCGCGAGCGATCAGGGCTTCGAGGCCGCCGATCGACTTTGCCCACTTCAGCGCATCGACATAGTCCTCAACGCAGAGCATAGACGGCGTGTTGATGGTTTCGCCGACGAAGATGCCCTCGATCAGCTTCCCGCCCGAGGTCATGCGGAAGATCTTCGGCAGCGGCCAGGCCGGAACATAGGTCGTCAGGCGCTCGACAGCACGCGGAGAGAGAATGATCACGCCGTGACCGCCTTCACCGCCCAGAACCTTCTGCCAGGAGAAGGTGGTGACATCGAGCTTGGAGAAGTCGAGGTCCTGCGCGAAAGCCGCCGAGGTGGCGTCGCAGATCGTCAGGCCCTTGCGATCCGCAGGGATGAAGTCGGCATTCGCAACGCGCACACCCGATGTCGTGCCGTTCCAGGTAAAGACGACATCGCGGTCGAAATCGACTTCGGCAAGGTTCGGAAGCAGGCCGTAATCGGCATTGAACTTGCGGACATCGGCAAGCTTCAGCTGCTTCACCACATCGGTGACCCAGCCGGCGCCGAAGCTTTCCCAGGAAAGCATATCCACGCCGCGCTCGCCGAGCAGCGACCACATGGCCATTTCAACGGCGCCCGTGTCGGAGGCCGGAACGATGCCGATGCGGTAGTCAGCGGGAACGTTGAGAATTTCGCGGGTAAGGTCGATGGCCAGCTTCAGCTTTTCCTTGCCGACCTTGGCGCGGTGCGAGCGACCGAGCGGGGCATCGGAAAGCGCATCGAGCGACCAACCGGGACGCTTCGAGCAGGGGCCAGACGAAAAATGAGAGTTTGCCGGACGCGCGGCGGGGGCGACGATATCAGCCATATAGATACCCTTCCAGGTAATTAGCCTCTCGTTGGGGAGAGGTGTCCCGCCGTCGGAACTACTCCTGTCGCCCATGTCAGTCAAGCGGGTCTTTGTCGCATGAGGAGAAATTTTTGTTCCGTCTGCGCCGCCACAGCGACGGGCTGAAACGCAAAAGGGCTGCCCTAAGGCAGCCCTGTGCATGATCGCGGAATGGATCTTACTTGTAGACAGGCAGCTCTGCCGGCGGCTGGTAGGCCACAGGCGTTTCGCAACCACCGAAGACATAACGCGCGCCAGCATGGACGCTGTGGCTGTTGAAGCCCTTGTCGTAGCCGGGGCCGCCGTTCAGAGCGTAGCCGAACATGTCGCCGCCGGCTGTGTGACGGAAGCGATAACCGACATCGGCCTTGACGTTGCAGGTTACATCGATCGAGGCGCCGGCCATCAGCTGATAGGCGAAGCGCCAGCTGCCTGCGCCGTGATGCTCGACGGTTGCGTCACAGTTGGACGAGTTGTTGTCCGCACACGAAGTGTTGCGAAGCTTGTCCCACTTTACGTAGGAACCGCCGATACCACCGCCAATATAGGGCGTGAAATACGCATAAGTGCCGAGGTCGACATAGGCGTTGGCCATCAGCGTGTAGGCGCGCATCGACGTGATGTCGCGCGAGGTGCATGCGGTCGAAACGCCGCAGGAGCCGCGGGTCGAACCGTTGAAGTCGGCCTTGGTCAGGTAATCAAACGTCAAGTCCGTGCGCAGATAGCTGTTGATCTGGTAACCGACACCGCCGCCGACCCAGAAGCTGTCCTTGATAGAGGACGTGGCGAAATCGACCTGGTTATTGTTGCTGCCCTGAAAATAGTTGGCGCCGCGCAGCTTGTTGAAGCTGTAGCCAAGATCGCCGCGCAGATACCAGCCTGAGGCTTCCGCAACGGCAACCTCGGGAGCATCGACATAAACGGGCTGCGGTTCAGGCTGATAGACATCGGCGGCGTAGGCGGCCGAGCTGGCAAGCAGTGCGGCCGTTGCCACGGCAAGAATGGTTTTCGTCATAACAGGATACTCCAAATCCCAGCGTTGTCGCGTCAGGCTGTCGCAGACCCAACATCCTGAATTGGGACAGATAATGGAGTGGAAAGGTTAAGTTCGGATTAACTACAGATCTTAACTTTAGACATTATCTATTTGCTTACCTTGATACTTGCCGCGAGACGTCAGGGCGAAAACAAAATGCGGCCCCGCAGGGCCGCATTTCAGTATCTCGCCGGTGTGTCCGCGGAATGCTCAGGCGGCGTGGCGCACCGAGCCGGAGCGCTCGGCCCCCAGGGTAAACAGCCCGAGCCGCTGGTCCATTTCCGCGGCCTCGCTCGCGAGACGATGGATGGCGGCAGTCGTCTCCTCGACCATGGCGGCATTCTGCTGTGTCATCGCATCGAGCTGGTTCACCGAGGTGTTGATGTCGACCAGCGTTTGCGCCTCTTCACGGGTGGACTCCATGATCTCGGCGATATGGCTGTTGATCGACAGCACATGCGAGCCGATACCATCAAGCGCATTGCCGGCCTTTTCGACCAGCTTCACGCCGTGATCGACCTCGCCGCGTGACTTGGAGAGCAGACCGGCGATCTCCTTCGCCGCATTCGACGACCGCTGGGCGAGCTCGCGAACCTCCTGCGCGACAACGGCGAAGCCCTTGCCGCTCTCGCCCGCACGCGCCGCCTCGACGCCGGCATTGAGCGCAAGCAGATTGGTCTGGAAAGCGATCTCGTCGATCACCGAAACGATCTTATTGATCTCCATCGATGATCCCTGGATCGCCTCCATGGCAGCGATTGTATCGCGCATGATGTGACCGGACATCGCGGTATCGTCGCGCGCGGCCCGGGCGATCCGCTCGGCTTCCTCGGCCCGCGCGATCTGTACCTTGACCGCACCGGTGATCTCCTGGATTGCCGTGGCAGCCTCCGAGATCGCAGCCGCCTGCCGCTCGGTCCGTTCGGCGAGCTGGTCGGCACCCGCCCGCATCTCCTCGGAGCCTTCACGGACGGCGACCGAATTACCGCCGATACCGCCAAGCGTGGCGCTCAGTGTCTCGATCGCCTTGTTGAAGTTGGATCGCAGCGCCTCGAGATCGGCCGGAAAACGGGATTCGATGCGGAAGGCGAGATCGCCCGCGGCCAGCCTGTCCAGCCCCTGATCGAGGGTTTCGACCACGTCCTGCAGGGTTCGAGCTTCGCTGTCGCGCTCTTCCATACGCTGGCGGCGTTCCTCTTCGGCGCGCGCCCGTTCTTCCCGGCGCTCGGCAGATTGCCGCTGCTGCTCGATCAGCGCCAGTCGGAAGCGTTCGAGCGCCCGCGCCATGCTGCCGATCTCGTCGCGCCGCTCCTGGTTCGCAACGGGATGCTCGATTTCCCCATCGGCCACAGCACCAGTAAAAGCGACAAGGCGCTCAAGCGGCGCGAACAATCGGCGCGTAAAGACCCAGGTCGCGGCGGCAAGCACGCCGAGCGCGATCAGGCCGGTCACGAACAGGATCGTCGCAATGCGGATCGAGCCGGCTTCGAGCTCCGCCGTTGTCAGGCTTTCCGTCACCACGAAGCTCTGGTCACCGAAGCCGATGCGCCGGCCATAGACCATGGCGGCACCTTCGGGACGTTCGCCGGACTGCACGGAAACGCCATCACCCGACATGGTGAAATCAGCCTTGATGTCGGTGAGTTTGCCGGAGGCATCAAGCGCGATCCCGGTCCCCTCGCCTGAAAGGATGGCGGCCTTCTGGCTGCTTCCGGCGACAATGCCCTTGGACAGAAGGTTCTCGAAGACATCGGCCTTCACCTGGAACATCAGGCTGCCCTTGTAACCACCGAGCTTGACGAAGGGTACGGCGAAATAAATGTCCGGGGCAGCCGGATCTGCACCCACCGACAGGCCGGAGAAGTTGACGCCGACGACATCGTCGACCGCTGCTGCCGCCGCCTGCGCCGACTGCTGGAACACGCGCCCGAGGTTCGTCGCGGCATAACTTCCCTCCGCGATATTTTCCCCGAAAGCAGCCCCCTTCCTGAAGGAGTAGATGACGTTGCCGTTCTGGTCGGCGATTAGCATGTCGCTGAAGCTCGTGCCTTCGAGATAGGCTCCAATCTGGGCCTGCGTGGTCTCGTGCGTCGAATAATAGAAGCCACTCGGACCCTCAGGCTTCAGCAGCTTCTCGCGCTCGCCGGGCGGATTGGGATTTTCCGTGACGAAGACCCGCTGCAGTTCGGCTTTCGCGTCGCCCGTGCTTTTGCTGATCGTGTTCCAACCGCTCTTCAGTCCGGTCATCGACTGCTGCAGCGTCTCGATCTTGGCGATGGAGGCCGCCTGGTTTTCCAGGGCCTGGAGCTTCTCCGTCAGCATGTCGCCGCGGAAGGTCAACATGCTGGTCATCGCCTTCTCGGTCTGCTCGCCGAACAGCGCACTGGAGCTGCGATAGGCAAAGACGTTGAGGAGCGCGACGGTGATGAAAGTCAGAACGAGAAAGACCGCAATGACTTTGAACGAAAGCGAGTGGATGCGAGCTGTCATGATTGTTGTTCCCCTGAGCAGCCCGGCCAGAAGACCTGCGCCCATAGTTCATGGCCTGCCAATTCGAGTCGGCAGGCTCCCCTTATGCGGGAACAATCACCCTTGGCGCTTAATCGGGGGTAAAGATCTCAGGCTAAACCCTGTAATCCAGGGGGTCAGGCCGTCTGTTCGACGCCCTGTCTGAGACCTGCAAACAGTTCGACAGACCGTAGACGGGCGTCAAGGTCATGCACCGGCGTCGAGACGATCACCTCGTCGGGACGGACCGCCGCGAGGAAGCGCTCCAGTTTGTCCGATGCCGTCTCCCGAGACCCGACGATCGCATAACGCAAGGTGTGCTCGACCCCGATGCGCTCGATATCGGTCCAGAAGCCCTCCATGGTATCGACAGGCCGCGGAAAAGGTCGCCGGATGTTGCGTCGCAGATTGACGAACTGCTGTTGTGCAGATGTGAAGAGATGCGACGCTTGCGCATCCGTCTCGGCGACGGCGGCCATGACGCCGACCATGACATACGGCTTCTGCAGGCCCGCCGAGGGCTGGAAGCGTTCGCGATAGATCTCGACGGCTTCGAGGAGCTGATCGGGCGCAAAATGCGAGGCGAAGGCATAAGGCAGCCCCAGCGCCGCGGCGAGATGCGCGCTGTAGAGACTGGAACCGAGGAGCCAAATCGGCACATGACTGTTCATGCCGGGCACGGCGATCAAACCGGCTTCTTCATCCGGAGTCCCGAGCAGCCGCTGCAATTCGATGATGTCATGGGGGAAGCTCTCAGCCCCCGCCTCCATGTTGCGGCGAAGTGCGCGTGCCGTGCGCATGTCAGTGCCCGGAGCTCGACCGAGACCGAGCTCGATGCGCCCGGGATAAAGCGCCTCCAGCGTTCCGAACTGTTCCGCAATCACCAGCGGCGAGTGATTGGGCAGCATGATGCCGCCCGAACCGACGCGGATCGTCTTCGTGCCGGCAGCGACATGCGAAATGACGAGCGCGGTTGCAGCGCTGGCGATACCGGGCATGCCATGGTGTTCAGCCAGCCAGAAGCGACGATATCCGTTTTTCTCGGCCACCTGGGCAAGCCGCCGCGACGCATCCAGCGCTTCGCGCACACTATGCCCCTCGGCAATGGGGGAGAGGTCGAGAATGGAAAACGGTATCATGTTGGCAGCCTTTGGTCTGTTAGACCTATCATGTAGGGAGAGCCGAACAGGCGCCCAAGAGGTGACGATGATAAATTATAATCACTTCGTTTGTTTTTGTTTTGTTCACATTTCAGTGGCACTCCTCCCCTGACCTGCACTAGGATTTGGCCATGACTTCAACGATTCGCATCATCGGCATCGATCCGGGCCTGCGCCGCTGCGGCTGGGGCGTGATCGAGACACTCGGCAACTCGCTGCGGTTCGTCGCTTCGGGTACGGTCACCTCCGACGGAGACATGGACCTCGCATCGCGCCTTTGCCAGTTGCATGACGGATTGGCCGAAGTGGTCCATGCCTACAAACCCGACGAAGCGGCCGTCGAACAGACCTTCGTCAACAAGGACGCGGTGGCCACCCTGAAGCTCGGTCAAGCACGTGGGATCGCCATGCTGGTCCCTGCCCGCGCCGGTTTGCCGGTTGCCGAATATGCCCCGAATGCCGTGAAAAAAGCCGTCATCGGCGTCGGCCATGGCGAAAAGGCACAGATCCACATGATGCTGAAGATCCTGATGCCGAAGGCCGAATTCAAGGGCAATGACGCGGCCGATGCCCTCGCCATCGCCATCTGTCATGCCCATAATCGCGGCGGTGATCGCATGCGAAAGGTGCTGGCCTCCACCTGATTTGTTCTTGACTTGTTCCGACTGTAAGATTTATTCTTACCTGATCGGAGGCGAGCCATGCGTGTGACATCAAAAGGTCAGGTAACCATTCCCCGCGATCTGCGTGAACTCATCGGCATCGAGCCGAATTCCGAAGTCGTGTTTACCGTCGAGGACGGCCGCTTGATGCTGACGCCGAAAAATGGAGCCGAGGCCCAGCAAGAAAAGACGCGGTTGGCAGGCCTGATGGAAGCATTGGCGCGACTGGAAGGGACCGGCGATCCGGAAATCAATGCAGACACGCTGATGCAGATGACCAGGGATCGCTGAACGATGGCTGTTATGGTCGACACCAACGTGCTGGTGGACGTCGCGGTGCGCGATCCAATATGGCTCGCCTGGTCGCGTGGCCAGTTGATGCGGCTGGCAAAAGACGAGCCGCTTGTCATCAACCCGATCATCTATTCGGAGTTTTCGGTACGATATTCCGATCGCGATGAAGTCGAGGAATTGCTTCCGCCGTCAGATTTCCACCGGGAAAACCTGCCCTGGGCAGCCGCTTTCGCAGCCGGCGTGGCCTTTCGCATCTATCGCCGCGCCGGCGTAGGACGTGATCGGGTTCTCCCCGACTTCCTCATCGGCGCCCACGCCGCGATCCGCAATCACAAGATCCTGACAAGAGACCCCAAGGGCTATCGCACCTACTTTCCCGACGTGCCCCTCATCTCCCCCGAAACCCATCCCCTGTAACGCGACGGACGCATCCATGATCGGCAAACTCAAAGGCACCATCGACGAAATCGGCGACGATTACGTCCTCGTCGATGTCCACGGCGTCTGCTACGTCGCGCATTGCTCGGCCCGCACCCTGTCGCGCATCGGCTCTGCCGGTGAAGCCGTCGTCCTGTTCATCGAGACCTATGTGCGCGAAGACCAGCTGAAACTCTTCGGCTTCATGAGCGCGCTAGAGCGCGAGTGGTTCAACCTCTTGCAAAGCGTGCAAGGTGTCGGCGCCAAGGTGGCGCTCGCCGTCCTCTCGACGCTCACCCCGTCGGAACTGGCGAATGCGATCGCGCTACAGGACAAGGCTGCAATCTCCCGCGCACCCGGCGTCGGCCCGAAAGTCGCGCTGCGCCTCGTCACAGAACTGAAGAACAAGGCACCCGCCTTTGCCGGCGAGGCCGCCGCCAATATCGGCCTCAAGCAGGAACTTGGCGAAGGCGTAGCCTCCGCCCCCGTCGCCGATGCTGTCTCGGCGCTCACCAATCTCGGCTATTCCCGCGATCAGGCTGCAAACGCGATCGCAGCAGCCTTGAAGAACGGCGGCGAAGGGGCTGACAGCGCCAAGTTGATCCGGCTGGGGCTGAAGGAGCTGTCGCGGTGATCACTCCGACAAAATTGATGCCTGCGGAAATTTCGAGTATAGTCGGAAAAATCGAAAAATGTCGGAGTGCTCGATGAAGGTCTGGGAAGCTACCATGTCGGCCAAGGGCCAGATCACTATTCCCAAGGAGATGCGTGAGCTTTTGAAGCTGAACCCAGGAGATCAGATGGTCTATAGCGTTGTCGGCGGAGAAATCGTCATCACGCCGAAGAACATCGACATGAAGGATCTGGCGGGTTTTCTGGGGACCCCGCCCAACGGGCGCGCGACATTGGAAGAGATTGACGAAGCGGTCATCCGGACGGCGGGCGCAAACGCGCTGCTCACCGGAGGCGACGATCCCTCGGACATCGCGGCATGACCCTGGTCGGCCTCGATACCAACATCGTTATCCGGCTTTTGACAAATGACGATCCTGACCAACGACGACTTGCCTTGCGTTTTGCCGAAGGGCTCGGGAAGGACTATCTCGCCTTTCTCCCACTGATCTGCGTATTGGAACTGGACTGGGCACTGCGCTCGCAACTCGGCTATTCGAGACGGTACGCATCAGCGGCCATCGCCAAGCTCCTGCAGGTTCGGGGACTGACGGTTGAAAGTCACGATCTGGTCGTCAAGGCGCTGCGACACGTCGAACAGAAAAACGCCGACTTTGCCGATGCCTTGATTGCGGCCCGATCTCTTCAAGAAGGCTGCGCCTCCATAAAGACCTTCGACAAACGCGCCGCCTCCCGCGTGCCCGGCATGGAACTTCTCGCATGAACACAAACAACCCGATCCTGACGCCGGAAAAGCGTGGCGAAGACCTGGACGCGGCGCTGCGCCCGCAGACGCTCGACGACTTTACCGGTCAGGCCGAGGCGCGCGCCAATCTGAAGATCTTCATCGAGGCGGCGAAGAACCGGGGCGAGGCACTGGACCATGTGCTCTTCGTTGGCCCTCCCGGTCTTGGCAAGACGACGCTCGCCCAGATCATGGCCAAGGAGCTCGGCGTCAACTTCCGCTCGACCTCCGGGCCCGTCATAGCCAAGGCCGGCGACCTCGCGGCCCTTCTGACCAATCTCGAAGAGCGCGACGTGCTCTTCATCGACGAAATCCATCGCTTGAGCCCCGCCGTCGAGGAAATCCTCTATCCGGCCATGGAGGATTTCCAGCTCGACCTGATCATCGGCGAAGGCCCGGCAGCCCGGTCGGTGAAGATTGACCTGTCGAAGTTCACGCTGGTGGCCGCAACCACGCGCCTCGGCCTTTTGACGACCCCGCTGCGCGACCGTTTCGGCATCCCTGTCAGGCTGAATTTCTACACCGTCGAGGAACTGGAATCGATTGTCCGTCGCGGCGCCCGGCTCCTTAACCTGCCGATGACCGAGGACGGCGCCCGTGAAGTCGCCCGCCGCGCGCGCGGCACGCCACGCATCGCCGGTCGCCTGCTCCGCCGCGTCCGCGACTTCGCCGAAGTCGCCCGCGCCGAGGCCGTCACTCGCCAGATCGCCGACGAAGCCCTGACGCGGCTCAATGTCGACAATATGGGCCTCGACCAGCTCGACATGCGCTACCTCTCGATGATCGCCGTCAATTTCGGCGGCGGCCCCGTCGGCATCGAGACCATCGCCGCTGGCCTGTCTGAACCGCGCGACGCGATCGAGGACATTATCGAGCCCTACATGATCCAGCAGGGCTTCATCCAGCGCACACCACGTGGTCGCGTGTTGACGGCCACCGCCTGGAAGCACCTCGGCATGACCCCGCCCAAGGATCTCGAGGCCGCGCAATTCCGGCTGACGCTTGAGGATGACTGAACCCGTGTCGAAACGCACCCTGGTCACCATCAAGGACGGCAAGCGGCGCTTCAATCATCGCATAGCGGGCCTTGCCTTCCGCGACGGCCATGTGCTGGTCCACCGCGCAACGCATGAGACCTTCTGGACCTTTCCGGGCGGTCGGGCAGAGATCGGTGAGACCTCGTCTGAGACGCTGGTGCGTGAAATGCAGGAGGAGCTGGGTGTGACCGCAGAGGTCCGCGAGCTGCTCTGGATCGTCGAAAACTTCTTCGACTACGAACAGAAGGCCTGGCACGAACTCGGGCTCTACTATCGGATGGAGGTCCCCGAGGTCTTCCCCTTTCATGCGACCGACATCATCCATCGAAACGAGGACGGCAAGAATAGCCTTGAGTTCAAGTGGGTGCCGGCCACGCGGGATGCGCTGATCGCACTCGACATACCGCCCTACTTTATCGCCGACGAGATCGAGAACCTGCCGACATCTCCAAAACACATCGTCTGGCACGACGGGGATCTCGACCGGTCATGAGCGCCCTTCGCTTCGTCCGCAAGCTCGCCTATGCCAACATGCTCGCCAATGATCGCCTGCATGAGGCAGTTTCGCAGCTGGAGGCCGGAGAATTCGAGGCACCCCGCACGAGCTTCTTTCCCTCGCTCGTCGCGACACTCAATCATATCCTGATCATCGACTGGTTCTATGTCGACGCGCTTGAAGGCGGTGATCTTGGCCCGAAGGCATGGGCCGATCAGATCCCGTTTCCGGACCGGACCGAACTCCGCGCAGCGCAATTGGCATCCGACCGGCGGCTGCTCGCCTTTTGTTTGGCCCTGAATCATGAAAACCTCGACCGCCCTGTGAGTATTCACCGCGGAGGGCGCATCCAGGTGGAGCGCTGCGACGACGTGCTCTCCCACCTCTTCCAGCACCAGACCCATCATCGCGGCCAGGCGCATGCCATGCTGGCTGGCACAAGCATCAAGCCACCACAGATCGATGAGTTCATCGTCGCCGATGACGCGGCAAGTCGTTCGGATGTTCTTCAGCGTCTCGGGATAACAGAAGCGCAGGTCATGAACCCGGGCGAAGTCTGACAACGCGGTCGCAACGGATCTGCGGGGCGCGTGCATCAGACAATCTGCATATCATAATGACGCCACATGCCAGCCCCTTTTCCGTCCATATACGCCAGTAATGAGGCGGCGGACCTAAGGTTAAGTGCGGCCCCTTAAGTCGACGCAATGCGTAATTCCTGAATTCACAGTCAGCATACGCCCGGCGTTTGCGGAAATGGTTCCGCACGTCTGTAAAACTGGACAGAAGGAGGAAGTGGGGGCCTCGCAGAACCTGAAGGATTCCCGTTATGGGCCTCATGTACCTTATCGATACTTTACGCCTCGATCCCGTCGCATCCATCAAGACGGGGTTGCGCATTGTCCACTTCATAGGCCTTGCCTTGGGCCTGGGAGCGGCAACCGTTCTCGACCTGATGATCCTGAAGTTTTTCCTAAAGGGCAAGGTGACGAGCGACCAGTGGAACGTCTTCCATTTCGGTTCCCGCATCGTCAATGCCGGCTTGATCCTCCTGTGGATTACAGGCCTTGGCTTTCTCGCCTATTACAGCGCCTTCGATCCGATCCGGCTCGAGAATGAAAAGGTCTGGGCCAAAATGACGATCGTCCTCATCCTGACGATCAACGGGGTCTTCCTGCACATGGCCGTACTCCCCAAGGTAAAAGCGCAGATCGGGCGCTCGCTGCTCGACGGAATGTCGACCGGACAGCGCAGCCTGTTCTTTGCCTCAGGCGCCCTGTCGGCCACCTCCTGGTACGTGCCCCTGCTTCTCGGGGCGATGCCGCAGCTCAATTTCGTCGTCCCGATGACGACGATCCTGCTTGCCTATGCACTGCTGCTCACGCTGGCCTTGCTGGCGACGCAGCTCATGCTTCTGGCGCTCGGTGACGACCAGCGATCCGAACACCCATCCAGCCTGCGCGATCGGTCGGAACCCGTCATGGGGCTTGCCTGATCAAGACTGAAACGGAAGGCCGGCGCTCAAGGGCCGGCCTTTCTATCTGGCCCAAGCGGACAGCCCAGGCAGACGCGATCCTGGTTTGCGAAGCGCCGCCACTTTCTGCTATGCGCCTTAAGATAAAATCACCGGGGCAGGCACCAAGCAGTGCACGCCCATGCAGGACCAGGGACGGCAATGTCTTCGATGGAAATATCGCTCTCCGGCAGACTGACAGCAGACGGCCATCACCTGACCCAGCGCGTCTACTATGAAGACACTGACTTCTCCGGTGCCGTCTATCATGCCCGTTACCTCCATTTCATGGAGCGCGCCCGGACCGACTATCTGCGCTGCCTCGGCGTCGAGCAATCGACCCTTTTCGAGACATCCGACGAGGGCCTCGCCTTCATGGTTCATCGGATGGAAATCGACTTCAAGGCCCCTGCCCGCATGGATGACATCATCACTGTCGTAACGCGAACGGAGAAGGCCGGGGGCGCCAAGATGATCCTGCAACAGGAGGTCCGCCGCACGGATCAGTTGCTGATCGCGGCAAAGGTCGTGATCGCTGTCGTCAATCGCAACGGCCGCCCCAGACGCCTGCCGGACGATCTCGCCAGGCAGTTCCTCACCTGACTTCACAAAGCCCTGAGCGAGCTCTGCGGTAACCCCTTTTTAACCTTAATCGGGTCTTACTCGGAGGCTGGAAGTTTGTGCATCGCACGCCTTCCTTTGACCAAATTTTCATACCAGAAGCACTCTGGGAGCTAAGGCGGGAAAAGGGTTTCGGCGGCTGCGACCGCAAACATTTTCCACCAGTAGAGCTCATGTCACCGCCCGGTCCAACCCACCGGGCGTTTGGATTTCGGGGAATTGAAGGCGATGGAACAAGTTGGAATGGCTGCAGCAGCGCATGATGTGAGCCTTTGGGGCCTCTTCATGCAGGCAGGCCTGATCGTCAAGCTGGTCATGATCGGCTTGGTGGCCGCCTCCGTCTGGACCTGGGCAATCGTCATCGACAAGTATGTGAGCTATGCCCGCGCGCGACGCCAGTTCGACCAGTTCGAACAGGTCTTCTGGTCCGGCCAGTCGCTGGAAGAGCTGTATCGCACGCTTGCCGAGCGCAGCAACACCGGCCTTGCCGCCATCTTCGTCGCGGCAATGCGCGAATGGAAGAAGAGCTTCGAGCGCGGCGCCCGTTCACCGATCGGCCTGCAGATGCGCATCGACCGCGCCATGGATGTGACCATGGCACGCGAATCCGAAGCGCTCGAATTGCGCCTGTCGTCTCTGGCCACCATCGGTTCGGCCGGCCCCTTCATCGGCCTTTTCGGTACCGTAATCGGTATCATGACCTCCTTCCAGGCAATTGCCGGCTCGAACAATGCAAGCCTTGCAGTCGTCGCCCCCGGTATCGCCGAAGCACTGCTCGCAACCGCCATCGGCCTGATCGCCGCTATCCCGGCCGTCATCGCCTACAACAAGTTCTCCGGTGAGGCCGGCAAGCTCGCATCCCGCATGGAAGGCTTTGCAGACGAATTCTCGGCCATCCTGTCGCGCCAGATCGACGAGAAGCTGCAGCCGCGCCAGGCAGCACAGTAAGGCCCGGAAGGCAGGAGACGCATCATGGGTATGTCGGTTGGATCAGGGAGCAAGGGTGGCGGACGCCGCGGACGGCGGGGCGGCAAGCGCGCGCTCGTGAGCGAAATCAACGTCACGCCCTTCGTCGACGTCGTCCTCGTTCTGCTGATCATCTTCATGGTCGCAGCCCCGATGATGACCGTTGGCGTGCCGATCGACCTGCCGCAGACCCAGGCCCAGGCGATGAGCAGCGAAAATCAGCCGATCACCGTCTCGGTCAATCCCGCCGGCGAGATCTATCTGCAGGAAACGGCGATCCCGATTGAGGAAGTCGTCCCGAAACTGCAGGCGATAGCCACCACCGGCTACAGTGAACGCATCTTCGTGCGCGCCGATACCGCCGCCACCTACGGCATCGTCATGCAGGTCATGGCGCGGATTTCGGCCGCAGGTTTCACCAATATTGGTCTTGTGACCCTGCAGGAACAGCAGAACTGATCGGACGGACATGAAGGGCAGCCTCTTCACATCCTCGCTTCTGCACACTCTGGCGCTCTCGGCGGCGCTGGTGAGCCTCGGCTCGCCCGCAAAACTCGAATTTGCCCCCATGGAAACGCTCCCGGTCGATATCGTTCCGATCGAGGAGTTCACCCAGATCCAGAAGGGTTCGACAGACGCGCCGCTGGCGGAGAAATCCGCACCCGTGCCGACCCAGAAGCCGGCGATTGCCGAGCCGGCCGAGAATATCGGCGACAACGACGTCGATCTGAAATCACCACCCACTCCCTCCAAGCGTCCGGTCGAACAGGAAGTCGCGGCCGCGCCGAAGAAGGTCGAGACACCGGCGCCGACGCCTGATCCAAAGGCGAACGAGGTGAAGGAAGTGGTTAAGGAAGACACGGCCCCGCCGCCAGAGCCGGAACCCCAGCCCACTGAGCCCCAACCCGCGGAAGAAGCTGTAGCCGAAGAGATCCCCCTGCCCGAGCAGGCGCCGATCCCGGCTGCGCGTCCGAAGCCCGAGATCGCCAAGCCGGCGGAAAAGAAGCCGGCGCCCAAGCCTGATGCCAAGCAGGACACCAAAGCGCAGGAAACGGCGAAATCCAAACCGCAGATGGAAAGCGACTTCAACGCCGACGAAGTGGCAGCCCTTCTCAACAAGACGGATGCTGCCGGCGGTGGTGCGAAACGCTCCACCGATCAGGAAGCACTCGGCGGCCGCAGCGATACAGGCGGCTCGAAACTGAGCCAGAGCGAACTGGACGCGCTGCGTGGCGTCATCCAGGACAACTGGCTGATCACGCCGGGTATGGCGGATGCCGCCGACGTGCGTGTCCGCGTCACCTTCCGCCTCGACCAGAATGGCGCCCTGATCGGCGAACCAGAGGCGACTGCCACTGGCGGTTCGCCCTCGGCCCAACAGGTCCTCATGAGCGGCGCCGTGCGCGCCGTGCGCAAGTCCGCCCCCTTCACCAATCTGCCCCCGGACAAATACGACGCTTGGTCTGAAGTTGTCGTCAATTTCGACCCCAGCGAACTGATGTAAGAGCTGAAAGGCTTGATAAGCATGAAAACTCTCCTCCTCCGAATTCTGCTGGTCTGTGCCGGCATGGCATCTGCCTTCGTGGCGCCTGCAAACGCAGCCGTTGAAATCAACATCAACCGCGGCAACGTCCAGCCGCTGCCGATCGCCATCACCGACTTCATCTCGGCAGACGGCATCGGCGCGCAGATCTCTGCGGTCGTGGAAGCCGACTTGAAGCGCTCGGGCCTCTTCGCCCCGGTCAACCGTGCCGCTTTCATCGAGCGGATCCAGAACCCTGACCAGGCACCGCGCTTTCCCGACTGGACAGCCCTGAAGGCCGAGGCCCTGGTGGTCGGCCGCATCGTGCGTGAACCCGATGGCCGCCTGCGCGCCGAATTCCGCCTCTGGGATACCTTCGGTGGCCAGCAGATGACCGGCCAGCAGTTCTTCACCGATCCGAAGAACTGGCGCCGCGTCGCCCACATGATCGCCGACGCGATCTATGAGCGCATCACCGGCGAAAAGGGCTATTTCGACACCCGTGTCGTCTTCGTCTCGGAGAGCGGCCCGAAGACCGACCGCAAGCGCCAGCTGGCCATCATGGACCAGGACGGCGAGAACATCCGCATGCTGACCAACAGCAACGACATCGTCCTGACGCCGCGCTTCTCGCCGAGCCGCCAGGAAATCACCTACATGTCGTTCGAAGGCCAGCAGCCGCGCGTCTATCTCCTGCAGCTGGAAACCGGCGCCCGTGAAGTCGTCGGCAATTTCCCCGGCATGACCTTTGCGCCACGCTTCTCTCCCGATGGCCAGCGGGTCATCATGAGCCTGCAGCAGGACGGCAACGCCAACATCTACACGATGGACCTGCGCTCGCGCACCACGACACGCCTGACGAATACGGCCGCGATTGACACATCGCCGTCCTACTCGCCTGACGGAAGCCAGATCGTCTTCGAAAGCGACCGTGGCGGCCGCCAGCAGCTCTATGTCATGGGTGCCGACGGCTCCGGGCAGCGTCGTATCTCCTTCGGTGACGGTTCCTACTCGACACCGGTATGGTCGCCCCGCGGCGATCTGATCGCCTTCACCAAGCAGTCCGGCGGCAAGTTCTCGATCGGCGTCATGAAGACCGACGGTTCTGGCGAGCGCATCCTGACCACGGGCTTCCACAACGAAGGCCCGACCTGGGCACCGAACGGCCGCGTGCTGATGTTCTTCCGCCAGAACGCTGGCGCTGGTGGCCCGCAACTCTACTCGATCGACCTCACCGGCTACAACGAGCAATTGGTGAAGACGCCATCCTTCGCCTCTGACCCGGCCTGGTCGCCGCTGATGGAATAGTGACTGGAAAGAGGCGCATTTGCGCCTCTTTCTCGCCTCAAAGGCCCTGCAATTGCACTGTTTCCGACGAGAATTAACGCTTCGTTCACCATAATTGTTGGAAGCCGGTTAACCGCGATTGGTTATGCTCCGGCAACCCTAACAGAGAATTCAAGGAGACCGGCGATGAGCCGCATTCATTCCCCGGCCAAGAGCCGCCTGCAGAAGATGGCAACCAATCCGGCCATGGTCGCATTTGCCGTGGCCCTCGCTCTTGCCGGCTGCGCCAACAAGAAGAACCTGCCGAACAGCGCCGGCGAACTTGGCCTCGGCGCCGGTGGCGCTGGCGCCGCCACCCCGGGCTCTGCCCAGGACTTCACCGTCAACGTCGGCGACCGCATCTTCTTCGACACCGACTCGACCGCCATCCGCGCCGATGCCGCCCAGACGCTCGATCGTCAGGCACAGTGGCTGCAGCGTTATCCGAACTACGCAATCACGATCGAAGGTCACGCCGACGAGCGCGGCACGCGCGAATACAACCTCGCACTCGGTGCCCGCCGTGCAGCGGCAACCCGCGACTACCTCGCACAGCGTGGCGTTCCGGCTCAGCGCCTGAAGACCATTTCCTACGGTAAGGAACGTCCGGTCGCGGTTTGCGACGACATTTCCTGCTGGTCGCAGAACCGCCGCGCCGTCACCGTTCTGGGTGGCGCCGGCATGTGATCCGGTTCACACCGGCATCACCAGAGCTTGAAGGCGGCCCTTGGGCCGCCTTTTACATTTCTCCATACTTTGGCCGAACTTGGTTGCTTTTTGCAGGCAATTGGGAAAACTCCTGTCGGCGCTGGTTCGGCGCAATTCGTCGCGAAAACAGGAAGAAGGAACATGAACAAACTTGTGATGGCCGCTCTGCTTGCGACGGCCTCGCTGACGGGACTGAGCGGAACTGCAAACGCATTTCAGCTGTTTCCGAATGTCCAGCTCGGCCAGAAAGCTGCGCCCGGGCATACGCCGAAGGCCGAAGTCCAGTTCGCTCAGGCGACGGATCCGACTTTGCGTGTCCAGCAGCTTGAGGAAGAAATCCGCGCCCTGAACGGGCGGATCGAGGAAATGACCTTCCAGCTTCTGCAAATGCAGGAAGCCATCCGCAAGCAGCAGGAAGACAACGAATTCCGCTTCCAGGATCTCGAAAAGAAGAGCGGCTCGCTGACCCGTCCTGCGAACGGCGACGGACAGCAGGATTCGGTTGCTGAAATCATCACCGAAACCCCGGACGTCGGCGTAACCGCCGACGCTTCCGGTCTCGGCCAGTCGCCAGGCACGGCACCCGGCGAACAGACGCTGGGCTCCATTGCGCTCGACGAAAACGGAATGCCCGTAACGGCCACGCTCAATCAGGATGCATTGAACAACAGCTCGACCGCCCTGCCCGGCGTCGATACCGGCGTCACGGCACCCTCGGCGACGCCGCAGTCCGCGCCGCAGCAGACCGCCTCGCTCAATTCCGAGAGCGACGTCTACCAGATTGCCTATGCCCATGTGCTGTCAGGCGACTATTCGCTGGCCGAAAGCGAGTTCCGCGATTTCATCGCGGCCTATCCGAGCAGCGCGAGAATCGCTGATGCCAATTTCTGGCTCGGTGAAGCGCTCTATTCTCAGGGCAATTACAACGAAGCGGCCAAGACCTTCCTCAACGCCCATCAGACCTACAACACCTCGCCGAAGGCGCCCGAGATGCTGCTGAAGCTCGGCATGTCGCTCGCCGCCCTCGACAATAACGAGACGGCCTGCGCAACGCTGCGTGAAGTCTCCAAGCGTTACCCCAAGGCTTCCCGCGCCGTCGTCTCCAAGGTTGCGAGCGAGCAGAAACGCCTCGGCTGCTGATGAGCGCCCCCCTCGCGGCAGGCTCTTTACTGCCCGAACTTACGCCCGAAGCCGCGATCCAAAAATTTCTCGTCTCGCTCAGCCGTCCCATGCGCCTTCTCGTTGCCGTATCCGGTGGCAGCGATTCGCTCGGACTTCTCTTGTTCCTGAAGCGCGCGATCGACGGGCAGACCTATCCCCACCGCCACACACTCTCCGCCGCAACCATCGATCATGGCCTGAGGCCGGAAGCTGCCGACGAGGCCGGCGAGGTCGCGGAGCTCTGCCGAGAACTCGGCATCGAGCATCGGATCGAACGCTGGACGGGCAACAAACCGGGGAGCGGCCTGCCCGCTGCCGCTCGCGCAGCGCGTTACCGGTTACTCGCGCATGCAGCAGGCAACCTCAAGGCCGATGCGATCGTCACCGGCCACACGCTGGACGATCAGATCGAGACCGTGGCCATGCGCGCGGATCGCTCTGCAGACGCAGTCCTCGGTCTTTCCGGCATGGCGCCGGCTACGCTTTGTGCCGGCCACCTCTGGATCCTCCGCCCGTTTCTGCGCACACGTCGCACAGCGATCCGCAGCTGTCTTGAGGCCGATGGCCGGAGCTGGATCGATGACCCGAGCAATGACGACCCCCGCTACGAGCGGGTCCGGACCCGGCGCGCGGCTCAGACACTCGATGCAGCAACGATCGACGCTGCCGTCGGACAAAGAACATCGCTTTCGGCAAAAGCGGCAGACTGGCTGAAGCGCCATGCGACTGCTGGCCCCGCAATGCTGGTGAGCGTGTCGCTGGATGCCTCCAGACATTTGGAGAAAGGGATCCGCGATCATGCCCTCGGCGCACTCGTAGCCGTGCTCGGCGGCAAGCTGCATCGTCCTGGTGCCGACAGCCTCGCGCGGCTCAGCCTCAAACTGGACGAAGGCTCGGATTTTCGCCTGACCCTGTCGGGTACCCTGGTCATTCGACTGCGCGACCGGCTCCATCTCGTGCGCGAAAGGCGCGGTCTTTTGCCGCTGTCGCTTGCGCCCGGTGCGACCGGCATCTGGGACGGCCGCTACACAATCGTGAATTCGAGCGGCAGCGAGATCACGGTTACGGGCGGTCCGGCACCCACAATCGATCGCACCTTACCCGGCTCGATCCGCTCTGCACTGCAGGAAAATGCACCACAAATCATTGAAAACAAAGAGGTTCGAGATACTGGGGGCGCCGCCGTGACGATAACCCCGCGGCTCTCGCTCTATGCCGACTTCATGCCCTGTTTTGACCAGCCATTGGCCGACATGATTGCCACGTTGATAGGCGTGGATCCGAGCCCCGCATGTCCGATTTAAGACTTATTGACGGAAAACGATCTGCGACGCCCCGTTTGCCTTGGCAAGGATGCGGCGCGATCCTATGTTAGAGAGTAATTCTGCGGGGCTTCGTCCCGCACCACAGGTTCGGGGAGTTCAATGAACCCAAATTTTCGCAATTTCGCGCTCTGGGCGATTATCGCACTGTTGCTGATCGCGCTCTTCAGCATGTTCCAGACCTCGCCGTCGCAGACGGCCTCCAGCGAGGTTCCCTACTCGCAGTTCCTCCGCGAGGTGGATGCGGGGCGCGTGCGTGAAGTGACGGTCACTGGCAACCGCGTTCTGGGCAAGTATGTCGAGTCTGGAACGGCGTTCCAGACCTACGCACCCGTGGTCGACGACAACCTGTTGACCAAGCTGGAAGCCAAGAACGTCATGATCGTCGCCCGCCCCGAAACGGACGGCTCCTCCGGTTTCCTGAGCTATATCGGCACGCTTCTCCCCATGCTGCTGATTCTCGGCGTCTGGCTCTTCTTCATGCGTCAGATGCAGGGTGGCTCCCGCGGTGCCATGGGCTTCGGCAAGTCCAAGGCGAAGCTGCTCACCGAAGCGCATGGCCGCGTCACCTTTGATGACGTGGCTGGCGTTGACGAAGCCAAGCAGGACCTGGAAGAAATCGTAGAATTCCTGCGTGACCCGCAGAAGTTCCAGCGTCTCGGCGGCAAGATCCCGCGCGGCGTGCTGCTCGTAGGCCCTCCGGGCACGGGTAAGACGCTGCTCGCCCGCTCGGTTGCCGGCGAAGCCAACGTCCCCTTCTTCACCATTTCCGGTTCTGACTTCGTCGAAATGTTCGTAGGCGTCGGCGCAAGCCGCGTCCGCGACATGTTCGAACAGGCCAAGAAGAATGCGCCCTGCATCATCTTCATCGACGAAATCGACGCCGTCGGTCGCCATCGTGGCGCCGGTCTCGGCGGCGGCAACGACGAACGCGAGCAGACGCTGAACCAGCTGCTGGTCGAGATGGACGGCTTTGAAGCCAACGAAGGCATCATCCTGATCGCCGCGACCAACCGTCCCGACGTTCTCGACCCTGCTCTTCTGCGTCCGGGCCGTTTCGACCGTCAGGTTGTCGTGCCGAACCCTGACATCATCGGCCGCGAGCGCATCCTCAAGGTGCACGCACGCAACGTGCCGCTGGCCCCGAATGTCGACCTCAAGGTTCTTGCACGTGGTACGCCCGGCTTCTCCGGTGCGGATCTGATGAACCTCGTCAACGAAGCCGCCCTGATGGCCGCCCGCCGCAACAAGCGTGTCGTCACCATGTCGGAATTCGAAGACGCCAAGGACAAGATCATGATGGGCGCGGAACGTCGCTCCTCCGCCATGACCGAAGCCGAAAAGAAGCTGACTGCCTATCATGAAGCCGGCCACGCCATT
Source organism: Rhizobium sp. R86522 (assembly GCF_042466255.1). Lineage (NCBI taxonomy): Bacteria > Pseudomonadati > Pseudomonadota > Alphaproteobacteria > Hyphomicrobiales > Rhizobiaceae > Rhizobium > Rhizobium sp. R86522. The sequence continues at coordinate 637,407 of NZ_JAXHBX010000001.1, read as the reverse complement.
ACCGCTCTGCAGGTACCGGCAGCCGACCCACTTCACAAGGCGACCATCATCCCGCGCGGCCGTGCTCTCGGCATGGTCATGCAGCTCCCCGAGGGCGACCGCTACTCGATGAGCTACAAGTGGATGGTCTCGCGCCTCGTCATCATGATGGGTGGCCGCGTCGCTGAAGAACTGACCTTCGGCAAGGAGAACATCACTTCGGGCGCCTCCTCCGACATCGAGCAGGCAACCAAGCTGGCCCGCGCCATGGTCACCCAGTGGGGCTTCTCGGATGTCCTCGGCCAGGTCGCCTATGGTGAGAACCAGCAGGAAGTCTTCCTTGGTCATTCGGTCTCGCAGTCGAAGAACGTCTCGGAATCGACCGCTCAGAAGATCGACATGGAAGTGCGTCGCCTGATCGACGAAGCCTATACCGAGGCCCGCCGCATCCTGACCGACCACCACGATGCATTCGTAGCGATCGCCGAAGGTCTGCTCGAATACGAGACGCTCTCGGGCGAAGAGATCAAGGCCCTCATCCGCGGCGAGAAGCCGTCCCGCGACAGCGGTGACGACAGCACACCGAGCCGTGGCTCCGCCGTGCCCTCGACCGGCCGCAAGGACGCACCGAAGGGTGGCGAACCGGAAGGCGGGCTGGAACCCCAGCCGCACTGATCGGACGCGATAGAGATCAAGCGAAAGGCCACTCCTCACGGAGTGGCCTTTTTTGTATGCAACGGACCTTGGCCGCAAAATCCGGTGGATGACCCTTCCGGCAGTAACGGCATGTAATGAGCTTTAGCGCTATTTTACGTGTTCTTCGTCGCGTTCTATGGCATGAGCAGCCAACCGCGGGCCCCTGCACGATCGCCTGTGCTGATCACGTGCAGCGACCGCCAGCGAAATGGACTTGAAGGAACACTTGATGACACGTCGTTACTTCGGCACGGACGGTATTCGCGGCCTCTCCAACCGCTTCCCCATGACACCCGACCTCGCCATGCGTGTCGGCATTGCCGCCGGCACGATCTTCCGCCGCGGCGGACACCGCCACCGGGTGGTGATCGGCAAGGATACGCGCCTCTCCGGCTACATGCTGGAAAACGCCATGGTCGCGGGTTTCACGGCAGCCGGCCTCGATGCCTTCGTTCTCGGCCCGATCCCGACGCCCGCCGTCGCCATGCTGACGCGCTCGCTGCGCTGCGACCTCGGCGTGATGATCTCCGCCTCGCACAATCCCTTCGCCGACAATGGCATCAAGCTCTTCGGCCCCGACGGCTACAAACTGTCGGACGAGCTTGAGCAGCAGATCGAGGAACTGCTCGAGAAGGACCTCTATGGCCAGCTCGCAGCCCCCAACGACATCGGCCGTGCGAAGCGCATCGACGGCGTGCATGACCGCTACGTTGAATTCGCCAAGCGCACCCTGCCCCGCGACGTGACGCTGCACGGTCTGCGCGTTGCCATCGACTGTGCCAACGGCGCCGCCTACAAGGTAGCGCCCGCAGCCCTCTGGGAGCTCGGTGCTGACGTTGTCACCATCGGCGACGAGCCGAATGGCACGAATATCAACCTGGAATGCGGCTCGACCCATCCGGACGCCCTGCAGAAGAAGGTCCATGAAACCCGCGCCGACATCGGTATCGCACTCGATGGCGACGCCGACCGCGTCATCATCGTCGACGAAAACGGCACCGTCATTGACGGCGATCAGCTGATGGCGGTCGTTGCCGAAACCTGGGCGCAGGATGGGCTGCTGCGTGGCGGCGGCATCGTCGCGACCGTGATGTCGAACCTCGGCCTGGAACGCTTCCTCGGCGACAAGGGCCTGACGCTTGCCCGCACCAAGGTCGGCGACCGCTATGTCGTCGAGCACATGCGCAACCACGACTTCAACGTTGGCGGCGAACAGTCCGGCCATATCGTGCTGGCCGACCACGGCACGACCGGCGACGGTCTTGTGGCTGCCCTGCAGATCCTGGCGGCGGTCAAGCGCACCGGCAAGACGGTCAGCGAGCTCTGCCACCGATTCGAGCCTGTACCGCAGCTCCTGCGCAATGTCCGCTTCTCCGGCGGCAAGCCCTTGGAAGACGCCGTCGTCAAGCAGGCCATCGCTGACGCGGAGGCAGAGCTTGCCAAATCCGGTCGTCTGGTCATCCGCCCCTCGGGCACCGAGCCGTTGATCCGCGTCATGGCTGAAGGCGACGACCGCGCTCAGGTCGAGCGCATCGTCAACGAACTCGTCGACGTCATCGCAAGCGTCCGCAGCGCCGCTGCCTGAGCCGACGCAGGGACGCTGAATAGCAAAAAGCCCGGCTGCGATGCAGCCGGGCTTTTGTTTGTCTCGATAGGTCCAGACGATCAGGCCGAGAGTTTCGCCATGACTTCGTCGGAGACTTCGAAGTTCGAATAGACGTTCTGCACATCGTCATCGTCTTCGAGTGTGTCGATGAGCTTCATCAGCGAGGTTGCCTTTTCTTCATCGACTTCGATCGTGTTCTGCGGCTTCCAGATTGCCTTGACGGTTTCCGCGCCACCGAGCACGGCTTCGAGCGCCTTGGACACTTCGTTCATGTCTTCGAAGGCGCAGTAGATCGTATGCCCGTCTTCATCCGACACCACGTCTTCGGCACCGGCTTCGATCGCCGCTTCCATCACCTTGTCGGCGTCGCCGACGGAGGCTTTGTAGGTGATTTCGCCGACATGGTCGAAGGAGAAGGACACCGAACCGGTTTCGCCGAGTGCACCGCCGGCCTTGGAGAAGGTCGAGCGAACGACGGAGGCCGTGCGGTTGCGGTTGTCGGTCAGAGTCTCGACGATGACGGCAACGCCGCCAGGGCCATAGCCTTCATAGCGGATCGCGTCATAGGTCTCGGCATCGGCACCGGACGCCTTCTTGATGGCGCGCTCGATGTTGTCCTTCGGCATCGACTGCGCCTTGGCGTTCTGCACGGCGAGGCGAAGTGCGGCATTCATCGCAGGGTCGGGCAGACCGGTCTTTGCGGCAACGGTGATTTCGCGCGCAAGCTTGGAGAACATCTTCGAACGGATACCGTCCTGCTTGCCCTTGCGGTGCATGATGTTTTTGAACTGTGAATGGCCAGCCATGGCACCCCTGATCAGGTCTGTTTGTGGGAATGGCCGCCTTATAAGGGCGAAAGCCAGCTGTTTCAAGGCCGCTACAGCGGTTCAAAAAGCCGGAACAAGTGCCTGCCCAACTCGTTGCTGTGAGCACACACGACAAGGAGATAGAACATGGCAAGTTTCAGCGAAGCCCGCGAAAATCCCGTCGAACAGCTTTGGGATGAAATCGACAATGTCCATGCCGGCATGCTTGGCCTGATGGGTGGCAACATGCACATGCAGCCGATGGCCCCGAATGCGGACCGCAAGCGTAACGCCATCTGGTTCTTCACCAAGACCGATAGCCATCTTGTGCAGGCCATGCGTCCCGGCAGCCGCGCTCACTTCTGCGTCGTTGGCAAGGATCATGACTATCACGCCTGCCTCGCAGGCACGTTGGTCGAGAACAAGGATCCGGCGAAGATCGACGAATACTGGAACTCGGTCGTTGCTGCCTGGTACGAGGGTGGAAAGTCCGATCCGACACTGACGCTTCTGGAACTCAAGCTGGACGACGGCGAGATCTGGGCGTCCACCAACAGCTCGCTGAAGTTCGGCTGGGAGATCGCCAAGGCGAACATGAGTGACGATAAACTGCCTGACGTCGGCGTGCACCGCGAGGTGCGCTTCGCCTGAGGCCCATAGGGGGTCCTAAACCCCCTGCAAGACCAAAATCAGCGGCTTCTTCGGCAATGTCCGCATGGACACCGTGAAGCCGCGATTCTCTGAGATCTGCGTATCGAAACCATCGTCGAACATAGACAGGAAAGTCTCGATCGGCGGACCACGACGATGCATGGGCAGGATCACTGCGGAGCGCAGACGCTGCACGATCCGGCTCATGCTGTCGGCCCCGAGCGTCAGCCCCCCATCCACCGGCACCATGACGATATCAAGTCGGCCGATCTCGCCGTAATGGGTGTCGGTCAATTCGTGATGCAGATGCCCGAGATGGCCAATGCAGAGGCCGGCGACCTCAATGATGAAGATCGAGTTGCCGTTCAACTCCATGGTGCCGCCCCAGCTTCTGATGTCCGTCGGCACGTTTCGGACATAGGCATCGCCAACGACCAGGCGATGCTCGATGGGTTCGCCCGGCTGGGCTTCGTTCCAGCCTTGCAGGACAGCCCCGATCGCCGGATCCGGGTTGAGGGTATAGTGGCTCGAATGCGCCTTGTTCATCGTTACCACGTCAGGTGTGCGCGACGTGCGAAGCCAGCCGTTGAAATCGGTGGCAATCGAGATGCCGGCTGGCGTGTCGATCTGGAAAGTCGAATGGCCGACGAAGGTGATGACCACGTCTTCCTGCACCTGCGCCAGCGTCAATGCGGGAGCACCGGAGGATGAAGGCGTGAAGTTGGCGTACTGAACCTTGGGAATTTTCTCGGCGATCAATTGGCACTGGCTGACCTGCGGTCGCTGTGCCTCTTGCGCCAAGGCACCACCGGCCAAAGCCGAGAGCACCATCGTGGACAACACCAGTCTCAGCATCATGCCGCTCCCTGCATCCCATCCAGATCAGAAATGGGAGCATGAGGCAGCTTATCCCTTGGGTAAAGGCACAAGACCGAGCAGCGCTTGTCAATTTGCCGTTATCGCAGGCGCAGAAGATACCCTGTTCCGAGGCGGGAGACTTAATCGAACCTTAAGCGCTGCTGGTCAATCTTCGCACCCACGCGGGGCCTGCATCCTGCGACAGACATCTGGAGAGGACATCCCATGCCGGCGGCGCAAGCCTTATTCGACCACGACACCCAGACCACCGGCTATGCCCTACTGGATTGTATAGAAGCAGCTCTCAACGAGGATTTCAGCAAACTGCCGTCCGGCTCGGACCCACTGGATCGCGCCGTCGCCCGCCTGATTGCGCGCTGCCAGGAACGGTCGGGGGCTCAGCTTAAGGACGTTGTCGAGATCTCGGTCAACGTCAACGAAACGGCCACCATGTCGGCCAATCTGCTTTACGATCTGAAGCAGGTCGACCACCGCACGCATGACATTGCCGCAGCGGCCGAAGAAATGGCGGCAACCGTGGATGAGATCGCCCGTCACGGCGAAGAGATTTCTGGCGGCACGCGACGCGCGGGCGCCGCCTGTGACGAGGCTCGGCAGTCGGCCATGGACACACGCACGACCATGGAGGGCATCAACCGGGCTCTCGGCGATGCCTCCGACCGGATCGCCTCGATCCATACCCTGGGTTCGCGCATTTCAGAGATCGCTGCCAACATCAAGAAGATCGCGTCCCAGACCAATATGCTCGCGATCAATGCGGCCGTCGAAGCGGCACGCGCCGGCGAGGCTGGGCGCGGTTTTGCCGTCGTCGCTTCGGAAGTGAAGGCGCTTTCCGACCGCACGGCCAATGCGACAACGGAGATTTCCAAGATCGTTATGGATCTTGAGCAGGGCCTGACCTCGATGAACGAGGCGATGTCCGTCAGCCGAAGCTCTGCAAGTGCCGGCACGACTGCCCTCGACAAGCTTTCAACCCGGCTCGCGGATGCCCTGCGCCAGGTCAACGAGAGCGCCGACAGCGCAGCCCAGATCGCAAGCGGTCTCGTCGAGCAGAAGGCCGCCTCTTCGAGCGTTGCAAACGGGATTACCCATATCGCCACCAGCGCCGGCGACGCGACCCGCCAACTCGGCCGGGTCATGGATGCGGTCGCCAGTGCCCAGGCCGGCCTCGACAGGCGGCTGAAGATTCTGGCCGAGGAAGACATCCCCGGCAAGGTCGTTCTGCTGGCGCAATCGGACCATGTGATCTGGAAACGGCGCCTGGCCAACATGATGGTGGGCCGCGACAGGCTCGATCCTCGGGAACTGGCCGACCACAAGAACTGCCGCCTCGGCAAATGGTATCTCGGCGCACGCACGACGCACCTTGGCCAGGACAGCGACTTCCTTTCGCTGGACGAACCACATTGCCGGGTGCACGAGCACGGACTGGAAGCAGTCCGCTGCTACAACGCTGGTGACATCGGTTCGGCGCTAAAGCAGCTGCAATGCGTCGAGGTCGCATCCAGCGAAGTCTTGCAGAAGCTGGGAAGGTTGGAGCGCAAGACGTCGCGCCATTGATGACCCCGTCGCCATCATGACACTCGATCCCGCCGTCAGGCCCAGAAGGGCGGGATCGTCTCGGCGAGCCGCGGCCCGAGCCGGAGTGGCGCAATCTTTTCGGCAAGCCCCGTGCTGTCGGAGATCTCGACACCCACACCACAGATCGTAGCGGGGCCGCTTGCCGCCTCGAAGCGGCCCTTGGGCATCTTCGAGATGAAGCGATTGAGCGGCTCTTCCTTCTCCATGCCGAGCGAGGAGTCATAATCACCGCACATGCCGGCATCCGACATATAGGCCGTACCACCGTTCAGGATCTGGTGGTCGGCGGTCGGCACATGGGTGTGGGTGCCGACGACAAAGCTCGCACGGCCATCAACGAAATGTCCGAAGCACTGCTTCTCGCTGGTCGCTTCGGCATGGAAATCGAAGACGATGACGTCTGCCTGCTCCTTCAGCGGGCAGGCAGCCAGGATCGTCTCGGCGGACTTGAAGGGATCGTCGAGCTCGGGATGCATGAACACCCGACCCATTATGTTGGCGACGAGCACGCGCGCACCGTTGCGCGCGTAGAAAAGGCCGGACCCCTTACCGGGCGTGCCGGACGGATAGTTGGCCGGGCGCAGGAACTGGTCGTGCCGGGTGCAGAACGACACGGCCTCCTTCTGGTCCCACACATGGTTGCCGGTCGTCACCACATCGGCACCGGCATTGATCGTCTCGAGATAGATGTCCTCGGTGATGCCGAAGCCACCAGCGGCGTTCTCGCCGTTGACGATAACGAAATCGAGCTTCAGGTCGGAGATCAGGCCCGGCAACCGCTCCCATACAGCCGTACGTCCGGTCTTGCCCACCATGTCTCCGAGGAACAGAAGTCGCATTTTCGTCCAATCACTCCATGAATCTTCTAAGGCCGCTCTCGGTCAGCACGGCTTCCAGCCGGACGTCATGGGCCTCATAGGGCACTTCTGCCACCTCCTGACAGTCGAATGCAATGCCGATCAGCCGCGGATGCCGGCCTTTTTCCCTGAGACGGGCGATCGCCCTGTCATAATGACCCGCACCATAGCCGATCCGGTTGCCCCCGGCATCGAATGCCGACAGAGGTACCAGAAGCAGATCGGGATCGAGCACCGCAGCTTCCGGGCCTGGCCCACGGGTGCCAAAACCGGTATCGACGAGTTCCGCGCCGGCTGCGAGTTCGCGGAAGACAATCGTCTCCTTGTCGAGAACGACAGGCAGGCAGAGCCGCGCACCCCGGGCCTTCAGCCGTGCCATCAGCGGGCGAATATCCGCCTCGGAACGGATCGGGAAGAAACCGGAGACGACGAGCCCAGGCTCCAGCGAAAGATCGTCTCCCGCAAGTTCCGCCATGGCAAGACTGTGCTCCAGTCTCATCTCCGCCGGGATCGCGTCCCGGACCGCCAGCCGCGCCTTCCGGATCTCGGCCTTCAACTCCCGCTTTTCTACCATCACAAGGCTCTTTTCTTCCAGCCACACCAGATTTGGGGAGGCAGTCCAACAGAAAATCGTGTTTTTGCGCTTGGTCAAGCCTGTTTCGAAAACCCCTAAAAAACCAAGGATTAACTCAAAGCGCTTAGACTTACGTCCAAGTCAACGACCAAAGGCCATTCCCAATGCAGATCTTTTCGCGCTTCGGCATCACGAAAACAATCACCGCCACGACGGTCCTGATCCTGATCGCGGCACTCGGAGCCGTCGCATGGGTCATCTCCGGCAGCATCGAAACCCGCATCCAGCAGCAGGCGATTTCCGGCCAGGATGCAAGTCTTCGCACGGCGGCCACGATCATCGAACGGGATCTGCCCGGCACGACCGTGACATGGGCCGCAGACGGCAATGTCCAGCGCATCGTCATGGAAGCCATTCCGGCTGAATTCACCGAGCACGGCATGATCGACGTCATCGGCCGCATGACCGGCCAGACGGCCACGATCTTTGCATGGGATGCAGAAAGCAAGGACTTCTGGCGCCGCACCACCAACATCATCAAGCCGGATGGCAACCGCGCCGTCGGCACCGCACTCGGCCAGACCGGGGCTGTCTATCCCTATTCCGTTAAGGGCGAGATCTATCGCGGCGAAGCCGTCATCCTTGAGACGCCATACTACACGATCTATCAGCCAATCTTCTCGCCGGCCGGAGATGTGCTTGGCATTCTCTATGCCGGCGTGCGCAAGGCCGACATCAACAGTATCGCAACCGAGATGACCTATGCGATCGGCACAACTGCGCTGATCGTGCTTCTGATCGCCGCAACGCTGATCACCCTTCTCGTCCGTCGCATCATTGGCTCCCTGCCGCGCCTGACGGCCGTTGCAGACCGTCTCGCCTCCGGCCAGCTCGAAACCGAGGTGCCGGATCAGGACCTGAAGAATGAGGTCGGCGCACTTGCGCGTGCAATCAACGTCTTCCGTGAAAGCGCCATCCAGAAAATTGAGGTCGAGCGCCGCGCGGCTGAAGCAGCAGCCCAAGGAGATCAGGAACGTGCCGAGAGTGAGCGCGCCAAGGCCGAAGACGCGCGTCTCGTTCAGGAAGCCGTTGATGCCCTCGCCGACGGACTGAACCGCCTGAGCGACGGCGACCTGACTGTTCGCATCGATCGCGCCTTCACTGGAAACCTCGACCGTCTGCGCGTCGACTTCAACGCCTCTGTCGAGAAGCTTAGCAGCACGCTTGCCGAAATCCGCGACGAAACCTCGGGCATCGAAGCGAGCTCGGCCGAGATGCGCTCCGCGACCGACGACCTGTCGAAGCGCACCGAACAGCAGGCTGCCTCTCTGGAAGAGACATCCGCCGCCCTTGAGGAGATCACATCGACCGTGCGTGGCTCGTCGGCCAAGGCAGACGAAGCTGCAACCATGGCGACCAAGGCGCGCCAGAGCACGGAGAACTCCAGCAAGGTCGTGTCCAACGCAATCGAGGCCATGAGCCGCATCGAGCAGGCGTCGAGCGAGATTTCGAAGATCATCAACGTCATCGACGAAATCGCCTTCCAGACCAACCTCTTGGCGCTTAATGCCGGCGTCGAGGCAGCGCGCGCCGGTGAAGCCGGCAAGGGCTTTGCCGTCGTCGCCCAGGAAGTCCGTGAACTCGCCCAGCGTTCGGCCAATGCGGCCAAGGACATCAAGGCGCTAATCAACAAGTCGGGTGAAGCCGTCGCCGGCGGCGTGTCGCTGGTCCAGCAGACCGGCTCGGCACTCTCCGAGATCTCCAACCAGGTGGCCGTCATCAACGACCACATCACCTCGATCGCCTCGGCTGCCCGTGAGCAGTCCACCGCGCTGAACGAGATCAATGGCTCGGTCAACCACATGGACCAGTTCACCCAGAAGAACGCCGCCATGGTGGAAGAGGCGACCGCCGTGACCCACCGTCTGGCCGACAGCGCCCGCAATCTGGCGAGTTTCGTCGCGCAGTTCCGTGTCGCAGGCGGCGCAGCCTCCTCGAACCGCGCTCCCGCGCCGAGCTACACTGCACCAACACCGACGGCCCGTCCTGCAGCACGCCCGGCCGCGGCTCAGGCCGCGACGCGCCCAGTAGCCTCCCCGGCTCGCCGCATGGTCGGCAACCTCGCCAAGGCCTTCGGTGGCGGCAGCACGGCGGCCGCCACCTCGCAGGACAACTGGGAAGAATTCTGATCCCAGGAACCGATCAAAAAGAAAAGCCGTCGCGAGTGATCGCGGCGGCTTTTTGCATCATGTCTGATCAGAAGAGGAAAGTGCGATCCACGGCAACCGATGGAGATTTACGATCCTGGGTGCCTACAAACGTAGGTGGGCGCCATATGTCCGAGCCCACGGGCCCGGCCAGGGACAGCTCCCTTTGGATCGAGTATGGCCCCAGGGATTGTGGTTCCTGTCGTGAGGCGCAGATCGCAACTCAGATATAGGCGCTTCGCGGGCACTGCGCCAGTGGGCTCGAAAAATAGTCCTTAAGCCTGAGGCTGGGGAGCGGGCCGCTGGGTCAGTTTGCGGGTGATGCCGTTCAAGCGATCTGCAAGGTCTGATATCGCATGCGCCACCGCCTCCTCGCGATGATGCACGCCTGACAGGACTGTATCGCGCCCCTCGCGGAAACCGGCGAGCTCCGCCTCGGCTGCGGCAAGCCGACGATTGATCTCGGCCATCTCGTCCATGACCATGATCCCGGCCATGACGGTAATCCTCAGATCGCCGATCTCACCGAACTGTCCCTTGAGATGGCCGACATAACGATCGAACTCGCTCGCGAGCTCCGTCAGATGGGCTTCCTGCCCCTCCTCGCACGCCATGCGATAGGCTTTTCCGTCGATCGTGACTGTGACCTGCGCCATCGGCGTTCCAACTCTCTTCTACGCGTGGTGCTCCCGCACCTTATGCAAACAAGCGCCCCGCGGCCCGAATTTTACCGATCGAGCACCGCGCGGATCGTTTCCATCGCCGTCACCAGTCGACGCGAGACCTCGCGGTTGACCTCTTCGAGCCGGTTGGCCCGGAATTCCGACTGGTCAAGTTCCTGAGCAAGGCGGGCGCGATCGGCATGCACGCGCCGCACCTCGCCATCGATCTCCATACTCTCGCGCTCCGCTTCGAAACGCATGTCGACGGCGTTCTCGAGCCCGGCGACAGCCTGCCGCAGCGCCGCGAGCGCGGCATCCACCGAATTTTCCGCCGGCATTCTCTTGCCCCTGCCTCAGTGAAGTCTGTTCGCTACACGAATTGTCACGGCCGCCCCGATCATGTGAGCCGGGACAGTAAGCCCCGCCCTTGGCACGCGTCAATAAAGCGCACGCCTCCGGAAGTAGCCAATTCTGTGGAAGACTGTCTCGTTCTTGCCGCTCCGTAAGTCATCCGGCGCCGTCGCACAGGAAAGAGGCAAAGAGATGTTTTCTTCATCCCGGAAACGCCGCAACCCGGCCCATTTGTTGACTTGCGCGATGCACCTGCTAAGGATCACCCCCGTTCAGACGGCCCGTCCCGGCAGGCCGTGTCTCGAAGCCCCGGAACAAGCGGATAAGCCATGATTTCTCCCGAAAAACATCAGCGGATGGCGAATGCGATCCGTTTCCTCGCCATGGATGCAGTGGAAAAGGCCAATTCCGGCCACCCCGGCATGCCCATGGGCTGCGCCGATGTCGCGACCGTTCTTTTCACCCGCTACCTGAGCTTCGATCCGAAGAACCCGCTCTGGCCAGACCGCGACCGTTTCGTGCTTTCGGCCGGTCACGGCTCGATGCTGATCTACTCGCTCCTCTATCTGACCGGCTATGAGGACATGACGATCGAGGACATCAAGTCCTTCCGTCAGCTTGGCGCAAAGACTGCCGGCCACCCGGAATACGGCCACGCCTCGGGCATAGAGACCACGACCGGTCCGCTCGGTCAGGGCATTGCCACGGCCGTCGGCATGGCGCTCGCCGAGAAGAAGCTCGCAGACGAGTTCGGCTCGGAGCTGCAGGATCACTATACCTATGTGCTCGCAGGCGACGGCTGCCTCATGGAAGGCATCAGCCAGGAAGCGATCACGCTGGCAGGCCACCTGAAGCTGAACAAGCTGATCGTCTTCTGGGACGACAACGGCATCTCGATCGACGGCGCGATCTCGCTTGCCGACTCGACCGACCAGCACGCCCGCTTCCGCTCCGCCGGCTGGAACACGATCGCGATTGACGGCCATGATCCGGAAGCGATCGCCGCTGCCATCGAAACCGCCAAGGCCTCCGACAAGCCGACCATGATCGCCGCCAAGACCGTCATCGGCTTCGGCGCCCCGAACAAGGCCGGCACCCACAAGGTTCACGGCTCACCGCTCGGCGCCGACGAAATCGCCGCCACCCGCAAGGCGCTCGGCTGGGAAGAAGAAGCCTTCTCGATCCCCGCCGACGTGCTCGACGCCTGGCGCCTGTCCGGCCTGCGCTCGACCAAGACCCGCAAGGATTGGGAAGCGCGTCTGGCGGCTGCCGATGCTGAGAAGCGCGCCGAGTTCAACCGCCGCTTCGCTGGCGAACTGCCGGGCACGCTCGCCGGTGCCGTCGACGCCTACAAGAAGAAGCTCGCTGAAACCAAGCCGACGGTCGCAACCCGCAAGGCTTCGGAAGATGCACTTGAAGTCATCAACGGTGTCGTCACCGAAACGCTCGGCGGCTCGGCCGACCTGACCGGCTCGAACAACACCAAGACCAGCCAGACTAAGTCGATCACCCCGACCGACTTCTCCGGCCGTTACATCCACTACGGCATCCGCGAACACGGCATGGCGGCTGCGATGAACGGGATTGCGCTGCATGGCGGTCTGATCCCCTATTCCGGCGGCTTCCTGATCTTCTCGGACTATTGCCGTCCGTCGATCCGTCTGGCCGCCCTCATGGGCATCCGCGTCATCCACGTCCTGACCCATGATTCCATCGGTCTTGGCGAAGACGGTCCGACGCATCAGCCGGTCGAGCATATGGCAGCGCTCCGCGCCATCCCGAACCTCCTGATGTTCCGCCCGGCAGACGCGACCGAAACGGTCGAGTGCTGGCAGGTGGCACTGGAGAACAAGGAGCGTCCGTCCGGCCTCGCCCTGACGCGTCAGAACCTGATCCCGGCCCGCACCGAGTATGAGGAGCGCAATCTCTGCGCCCAGGGCGCCTATGAGCTGATCTCGGCCAGCGACGCCAAGGTCTCGATCTTCGCATCCGGTTCGGAAGTCGAGATCGCGATCAAGGCCCAGCAGCAGCTGGAAGCCAAGGGCATTCCGGCCCGCGTCGTCTCCGTTCCGTGCTTCGAACTCTTCTTCGAACAGGACGCCGACTACCAGGAAGCGATCATCGGTCATGCTGCGGTCAATATCGGGATCGAAGCCGGCATCCGCCAGGGCTGGGACGCCATCATCGGTTCCACCGGCACCTTCATCGGCATGAAGTCCTTCGGCGCCTCCGGCCCGGCCAAGGAACTCTACAAGCACTTCGGCATCACGGCGGACGCAGTCGTGGCAGCCGCCGAAGCCAAGCTTGCCTGACACCATCCCGCCAGGGCGTCCCCCCGGGGCGCCCTGACATTGCCCAAGAGCTCAATATTCAATCGGGAGTGCACCAATGACTGTGAAAGTTGCCATCAACGGCTTCGGCCGTATCGGACGTAACGTTCTCCGCGCCATCGTCGAATCCGGCCGCACCGACATCGAAGTCGTCGCCATCAATGATCTCGGCCCGGTCGAGACCAACGCGCATCTGCTGCGTTACGACTCGATCCACGGCAAGTTCCCGGCCACGGTCAAGGTCGATGGCGACACGATCATCATCGACGGCGGCAAGCCGATCAAGGTCACCGCGATCAAGGATCCGGCAACGCTTCCGCACAAGGAACTCGGCGTCGACATCGCCATGGAATGCACCGGCATCTTCACCTCGCGTGACAAGGCCGCCCTGCATCTCCAGGCTGGCGCCAAGCGCGTCATCGTTTCGGCTCCCGCCGATGGCGCTGACCTCACCGTCGTCTTCGGCGTCAACCACGACCAGCTGACCAAGGACCACCTGGTCATCTCCAACGCATCCTGCACGACGAACTGCCTGGTTCCGGTCGTCAAGACGCTCGACGACGCCGTCGGCATCGACCATGGCTTCATGACCACGATCCACTCCTACACGGGTGACCAGCCGACGCTCGACACCATGCACAAGGATCTCTACCGCGCCCGCGCGGCAGCGCTCTCCATGATCCCGACCTCGACGGGTGCCGCCAAGGCCGTCGGCCTGGTCCTGCCGCACCTCAAGGGCCGTCTCGACGGCACCTCGATCCGCGTGCCGACCCCGAACGTCTCGGTCGTCGACTTCAAGTTCGTCGCCAAGCGGAACACCACGGCTCAGGAAATCAACGACGCCATCATCGCCGCCTCGGATGGCGCGCTGAAGGGCATCCTCGGCTACACCGACGAGCCGCTGGTTTCGCGCGACTTCAACCACGACAGCCACTCGTCGATCTTCGCCCTCGATCAGACCAAGGTTCTCGAAGGCAACTTCGTGCGCATCCTGACCTGGTACGACAACGAGTGGGGCTTCTCGAACCGCATGTCGGATACGGCAGTGGCACTGGCCAAGCTCATCTGAGCTAGACCAACTGATCTCGCATGAAGGCGGGCCAGCAATGGCCCGCCTTTTTTTATTCCGGGCAGCTCCCCAAAACAGGCAGGAAAAATTGTTCCGCACGGGAACAATAAGCCGCCTCGTCAGTTGCCCCTACGAATTGTGGCGCAAATGCGGCCACCCTTGTGGTCGCTTCACCACATTCTGGCGCAGAACCTGCGCCTTCTCCCGGGGATTGTTTTGCCCCTGATGACATCGAAAGGATACCAGACCATTGGCTCTCACAACGACCGATCCCCATACAGCCGTCGCCGAAGATGCGATACCGGCGCCCGAAGGGCGGACCGAAATCATCGACACTGATTATGAGATCGGTCAAGACAACATCAACTTTCGCCGCCGTTTCGTCTTCGAGCTCGACATCCATAATGTCGTCTTCAGCGTCTCGGCTCTGTCAATCGTACTCTTTACCTTCCTGACGCTGGCCTTCCAGACCACGCTTGAACCAGCCTTCACGGGTCTCAGGAACTTCCTGACGAGCAATCTCGACTGGTTCTTCCTGCTGACCGGCAATGTCTTCGTGCTCGTCTGCATCGGCCTCATCCTCTCGCCGCTCGGGCGAATCCGTCTTGGCGGACCGGAAGCAACACCGGACTACGGCAATCTCGCATGGTTCTCGATGCTCTTTGCCGCCGGCATGGGCATTGGCCTGATGTTCTACGGGGTCTCCGAACCCATGGGGCATTTCACGGCAGCGCTGGGTGGACCGGTCTTCGAAGACGGTGTTCGCACGGACTGGGCACCACTGAATGGCGCTGCTGGCGATCCGGAAGCAGCGCGCCGCCTCGCCATGGCCGCCACGATCTTCCATTGGGGCCTGCATCCCTGGGCGATCTATGCTGTCGTCGCGCTGGCGCTGGCCCTGTTCTCCTTCAACAAGGGCTTGCCGCTCACCTTGCGTTCGGTCTTCTACCCGATCTTTGGCGAGCGCGTCTGGGGCTGGCCGGGCCATGTGATCGACATTCTCGCGGTCTTTGCCACCATCTTCGGCCTGTCGACTTCGCTGGGCATCGGAGCGCAGCAGGCAAGTGCCGGCCTGGAATTCCTCTTCGGCATTCCCTCGACGGAAACCACGATGATCCTGCTTGTGCTCGCCATCACCTGCATTGCCATCGCATCGGTGGTTGCCGGCATGGACAAGGGCGTGAAACTTCTGTCGGAGGTCAACCTTGGTCTGGCAGCGCTGCTGCTGGTCTTCGTCATCGCCGTTGGCCCGACCATGCAGATCATCCAGGGCTTCTTCCTGAACCTCAAGGCCTATGCGACCTATCTGCCGGCTCTGGCCAATCCGTTCGGTCGAGAAGATACCAACTTCTCGCAGGGCTGGACGGCCTTCTACTGGGCCTGGTGGATCAGCTGGTCGCCGTTTGTCGGCATGTTCATCGCACGCGTCAGCCGTGGTCGCACGGTTCGCGGCCTTCTGACCGCAGTCCTGCTCATCCCCTCGCTCGTCTCCGTCCTCTGGATGACTGCGCTTGGTGGCACGGCGATCAGCCAGCTCGTCAACGACGGCCTGACCAGCGTTCAGGATGCCGCCCTTGAACTGCAGCTCTTCGAAATGCTGGCGCATCTCCCGATCACGGCGGTAACCTCGTTTGTCGGTATCGTGCTCGTGATTGTCTTCTTCGTGACCTCGTCGGACTCCGGTTCGCTGGTCATCGACACGATCTCGGCTGGCGGCAAGGTCAACGCACCGGTTCCCCAGCGTGTCTTCTGGGCGACTTTCGAAGGCCTGGTGGCCGTTGCCCTGCTTCTCGGTGGGGGGCTCGTGGCGCTCCAGGCCATGGCGGTCTCCACCGGCCTGCCCTTCGCGATCGTCCTGCTTGGCGCGAGCTATGCCTTGATCAAGGGGCTCCTGTCGGAACCACGATAAAACTCGGTTGGGGCGGATTTAAAAAATTAAATCCGCCCTAATATCATCATGATCCCATTCCATTTTCTTCGTGCCATCCGGCAAATCTGAGTTTCATGAAATTGTCAGCCTGTAGGCATGTCGCTCGCGCAGACGCAATCGGTCTGACAGTCGCCATGCCTGTCGTAGAACGAGCAGGACCTCGGGGATTGGGAATAGGGTGAGAGGGGAAGAGGATTGAGTGAGTTCTATGCGGTCACGCTGGTTGCGACAGCCCTGGTTTTCCTGGCCGCTTTTTCGAGCCTCATAGCCTTCCGCTTCGGTGCTCCCCTTCTCCTTCTGTTCCTGACCATCGGCCTTGGTGCCGGCGTCGATGGTCTCGGCATCGAGTTTTCGAACTTCCCGCTTGCCTACGTGATCGGCTCGCTTGCCCTGGCGGTTGTTCTTTTCGATTCCGGTTTCGGCACCTCGCTCCAGTCCTTCCGACTTTCGGCAGGCCCTGCCCTCACTCTGGCGACACTGGGAGTGCTGCTGACCACCCTTCTCGTCGGGGTCGCCGCGCATTTTCTGTTCGGCCTCAGCTATCTCGAAGGCATGTTGCTCGGCGCAATCCTTGGCTCAACCGACGCCGCAGCCGTGTTCTTCCTTCTCCGTATCGGTGGCATCAACATCCGCGACAGGGTTCGTTCCTCCCTGGAAGTCGAATCCGGCACCAACGACCCGATGGCGATCTTTCTCACCATCGCGCTCGTCGAACTGATTAGAAGCGGCAGCGGCTCCGAAGGACTGTCGCTCGAACTGCTCAGGCTCTTCATCGAACAGATGGGCATCGGCCTGATCCTTGGCCTCCTCGGTGGCGCCTCGATCGCCTTCATCTTGCGCAAGCTGCAGATCGACCAGGGACTGGCCCCGATTTTCATGCTGGCGATGGCGCTGATGATCTTCGCCTTCACCGGGCTGATCGGCGGCAGCGGCTTCCTCGCCGTCTACGTGGCCGGCATCTACGCAGGCTCTCGGAAATTGCCTTCAACGGTCTCGATCAAGCGCTTCCAGGACGGCATGACCTGGCTTGCCCAGATCATCATGTTCCTTGTCCTCGGACTGCTGGCGACCCCATCGCAGTTCCCGGAAATCCTGCTGCCGGCAGTTCTGCTCGCTCTTTTCCTGGTCTTCATCGCCCGACCGATCGCTGTCTGGCTGTGTCTCTTGCCCTTCGACTTCACCCAGCGTGAAACCGGCTTCATCGCCTGGGTGGGCCTGCGCGGCGCGGTCTCGATCCTGCTCGGCATCGTGCCCGTCGTCGGAGCGATGGAAAACGGCCAGACCTTCTTCAACACGGCCTTCATCGTCGTCATGATCTCGCTCGTCCTGCAGGGCTGGACGATCAAGCCGCTCGCCAAACGCCTCGGACTGATCATCCCGCCGCGCATCGGCGCGATCGACAAGGTCGAACTCGACCTGCCGGGGACGGCCAATCATGAGCTGCTGGCCTATCGTGTGGTCGCTGGCAGCCCCGTGTTGCGGGGCGAGCGCATTCCCCGCTGGGCGATGCCTTCGCTGGTCATTCGTGATGGCAAGTCGATGCGCTATCAATACGCTGGACGCCTGCGCGAGAATGATCAGGTCTATCTCTTCATCGCCCCCAGCTATTCGAAACTGCTCGACCGCCTGTTTGCAACCGAGGCACCCGTCGAAGAGGACGATGGAGAGTTCTTCGGCACCTTTGCCATTTCGCCCTCGACCCATGTCCGCGACCTCGACGAAGCCTATGGGCCTCTTTCGATCACAGACAGTGAACGCGGCAAGACGGTTGCCGAGATGATCACCCAGCGTCTCGGCGGTCGCGCCGATTATGCCGATCGTGTCCGTCTCGGCACCATCGTGCTCATTGTTCGCGATATAGACGAACATGGCCATATTGCCACGGTCGGCGTTTCCATGGAGCCGGTGGAGCCGGCGACCACCTGGCCGATCTTTCTCAACCTGCGTGAACTTGCCCTCGCGACCCGCGATTACCTGCGCCGCAAGCAGGCTGCAGCAAGAGGCGAAGTCGGCGGCGAAAAATGACGGCGCTCGCCTTGCGCCGTCACGCAAGCGGTGTAAGGTCCGGCCCGTCAGCCCCATTCAACAGCATTCAAGACGGGTAATTCCATGCCGGCTTTCAAGACACTCGACGATCTCACCGACATCGCAGGCAAGCGCGTGCTTGTCCGCGTCGACCTCAACGTTCCCGTCACCGACGGCAAGGTTTCCGACACGACGCGCATCGAGCGTGTGGCGCCGACGATCCTCGAACTTTCTGAAAAGGGCGCCAAGGTCATCCTGCTCGCGCATTTCGGTCGCCCAAAGGGTGAACCGGTTGCCGACCAGTCGCTGTCGCTGATTGCACCCTCCGTTGAGGAAGTGCTCGACCAGCGCGTCGCCTTCGCCTCCGACTGCATCGGCGCCCCGGCAGCAGATGCCATCGCCAAAATGGAAAATGGCGACATCCTGCTTCTGGAAAATACCCGCTTCCACAAGGGCGAAGAGAAGAACACACCCGAATTCACCGCCGAACTGGCGAAGAACGGCGACATCTATATCAACGACGCCTTCTCCGCCGCCCACCGCGCCCATGCCTCGACGGAAGGCCTCGCCCATCACCTGCCCGCCTATGCCGGCCGCACCATGCAGGCCGAGCTTGAAGCACTCGAAAAGGGTCTTGGACAGCCGACCCGCCCGGTCGTGGCCATTGTCGGCGGCGCCAAGGTCTCGACCAAGATCGATCTCCTGTCCAACCTCGTCACCAAGGTCGATGCGCTCGTCATCGGCGGCGGCATGGCCAATACCTTCATCGCCGCCCAGGGCATCGATGTCGGCAAGTCGCTTTGCGAGCACGACCTTGCAGATACCGCCCGCTCGATCATGGAAACGGCGAAGACCGCAGGCTGCGCGATCGTGCTTCCGGTAGACGGCGTTGTCGCTCGGGAATTCAAGGCAAATGCCGCCAACGAAACCGTCGACATCAATGCGATCCCCGCCGACGCGATGATGCTCGATGTCGGCCCGAAGTCGGTCGAGCTGATCAATGGCTGGATCGAGAAGGCCGCAACCCTGGTCTGGAACGGCCCGCTCGGCGCCTTCGAGATCGCCCCTTTCGACAAGGCGACGGTTTCTGCAGCCCTGCATGCCGCTGAACAGACCAGAGCTGGCAAGCTGGTTTCGGTCGCAGGTGGTGGCGACACGGTATCCGCCCTGAACCATGCCGAAGTCGCCGACGACTTTTCTTATGTGTCGACCGCCGGCGGCGCCTTCCTGGAATGGATGGAAGGCAAGGAACTGCCGGGCGTGGCTGTCCTCACCAAGGGCTGAACGACAGCGGCTCAACAGCCCGATATTTCGAATGAACCGCGTGCCTTCCGGGCGCGCGGTTTTTTCGTGCGTCGTTGGGCCGTCGACAGAGACGTGTTACCATCCGCCCAAGGGAACCTCGGTCACACGCAATGGGTTTGTATCGTGAAGAGGCGGATCGCGAAGAAGGCGTTGGATGGACCGCGCAACTCACGTCAATTGAAACGGGTTTAAAAATCTTTGAATTTTCAAACGATTGAAATGATTTCAATCGTTTCAATAGCTTAGCAGCCCATTTTCCCCTTGGGGAAGTTCTGTTATCGCCGAAGTCACCACGGTCCTGAGGGACCGAACAGGGTCAGGGAGTGACCGGACGGCCAGAATGTCCGTCCTAAGAGCAAGACAACAGTCCGGCGCCTTGCGCGCCATGATCGGGATAGGAGTGAGTTATGGTGGACGCGAAAATGTTGAACAAGATCACCTCGGCGCCCGGCTTCATCGCTGCGCTGGACCAGAGTGGGGGTTCGACACCCGGCGCCCTGCGCCTCTACGGCGTCGCCGAAACCGACTATAACGGCGACGACGAGATGTACCGCCTGATCCACGCCATGCGCGTGCGCATCATGAAGGCACCGGCCTTCTCCGGCGACAAGGTCATCGGCGCGATCCTCTTTGAACGCACGATGGACGGCGATGTCGACGGCGAGCCCGTCCCGACCTTCCTTTGGGAGAAGCGCGGCGTCGTGCCCTTCCTCAAGATCGACAAGGGCCTGCTCGACGAAGAGAACGGCGTCCAGTTGATGAAGCCGATGCCCGACCTCGACGCGCTCCTGATCCGCGGCCGCGACAAGGGCATCTTCGGCACCAAGATGCGCTCGGTCATCGCCCATGCCGACAAGGCCGGCATCGCCGCCGTCGTCAAGCAGCAATTCGAAGTCGCCCGCCAGATCATCGGCCAGGGTCTTGTGCCGATCGTTGAGCCGGAAGTCTCGATCAAGAGCCCGACCAAGGCCGAGGCCGAGGCAATCCTTCGCGATGCGATCGCGGCCGAGCTGGACAAGTTGCCATCCGGCGACAAGGTCATGCTGAAGCTGACCATTCCGACGGTCGCCGATTTCTACGCCCCGCTGATGTCCCACGCTGCCGTCGTGCGCGTCGTCGCACTTTCCGGCGGTTACAGCACTGCGGATGCCTGTGAGAAGCTGAGCCAGAACCACGGCATGATCGCAAGCTTCTCGCGTGCTCTGGCAGAGAAACTTCGCGTCTCGATGAGCGATGCCGAATTTAATGCGAGCATCGCCGCAACCATCGACCAGATCTATGCCGCAAGCGTCAACAAGGTCGGTGCGATCGCCGCCGAATAAGCATCGACCCCGGCCCTCGGTTGATCCGAGGCCGCACGCGAAATCTTGTCATCAGGACACGAAAGCCTGGCCATGTGCCGGGCTTCTTGCGTTATCAGGATGCGCTAGAATCCTCTGGAGCCATCATGCCGTCCCCTTCCCGCAGCATTCCCTTCGTCACCCTCGACGTTTTCACCGACACCCGCTTCTGCGGCAATCCGCTTGCCGTGATCACCGACGCCCGGGGCTTGAGCGATAAGGAAATGCAGGAAATTGCGGCCGAGTTCGGCTATTCCGAGACCACCTTCGTGCTGCCGCCTCGAGATCCAGACAACACAGCAGAAGTCCGCATCTTCACACCGGTCACGGAAGTGCCCTTTGCCGGACATCCCAATGTCGGCACAGCTCACGCGCTGGCCATCGAGGGCAACATCTTCGGCAAGCCTGTCGGAGATCGCATCGGCTTCGAGGAGAAGGCAGGGCTCGTCGAGGTGAGCGTGAACCGTGGCGCAGACGGCATCGTGACGGGAACCACCATCCGGGCACCCGGGCCCCTGACAACAGGCGCATCGATTGCACCTGAGATCATGGCGCCGTGCATCGCCCTTGCGCCGGATGACATTGTCACCAGCCGGCACCAGCCCATATTCGCAAGCGTCGGCCTGAAATTCATTCTGATCGAGGTGGCAAACCTCGACGCGCTGGCAAGGGCTGCGTCTCGCCTGGAGCCGCTGACCGCCCTGAGGCAGATGCATGCCGACGAAGATTGCGACTGCGCCACCTTCCTCTACACCTGGGTCGGGCCGGACCATCTGCGTGCGCGCATGTTTGCACCGTTCGACAATGTGATCGAAGACCCGGCGACCGGCAGCGCATCCGCAGCCCTCGGCGCCTTCCTGACGACGCTCGCACCTGCAGCGGAAGAGCGACACATTCTCGTGGAACAGGGCGTGGAGATGGGACGCCGCAGCCTGATCAGGCTTGCCGTAGGGACAAGCAACGGCGCCTTCGACCATGTCGAGATCACCGGAAGCTCCGTCCTTGTCATGCGGGGTCAACTGGCACTCTAGTTTCCCGGACAATAATACCCGCCGAAAACTTCGACGAGCGTACCTTGCCGCCTTAGCGCCACACGACTATATCAAAACCCGAGGACGACCTCCCCACAATGGGCCTGATTGACTGCGGGACGACCCGCCTGTTTTCCCGGAGGGAAGAACATGCGGAAGACCGCAGATCGTATTCGTCACGCAATAAGCTTTGAACTCATCGGACTGGGCCTGGTCATCCCGCTCGGCACCCTGGCATTCGCAATGCCAGCGAAAGACATCGGTGTCGTCGGTGTCGTCGGCGCGACCCTCGCGACCTTCTGGAACTATCTCTACAATCTTGGATTCGACCACCTTCTGCGCCGCCTTACCGGCACGACGCTGAAGACGGTGCCTGTGCGTGTCCTTCACGCCGTCCTCTTCGAGGCCGGCCTGCTGATGATCCTGATGCCGTTCATCGCCTGGTATCTGCAGATCAGCCTCTGGCAGGCCTTCGTCATGGACGTCGCCTTTGCCCTCTTCTATCTGGTCTATGCCTTCATCTTCAATTGGGCCTACGACCGCGTCTTCCCGCTGCCCGAGTGGAAAACGGAGAAGGCCGCAGCGCCTCGGTGAAGCGAGATCTCACGGTCGAAACAGAAGCGTGACCGACCAGGTGACGAAGGCGACGATGGCGAGCTTCCAGAAATCGCTGCGTCGCCTCAGACCCGGAAGACCGAGCGGCTTGATGATCTGCACGATCATGGCGAGGATCAGGAAGGCGGATATGGCCTTGGTCATTGAATTTCCCTGTGGAGGCAGCACGAAATGTCATATCTGCCGCTCTTGCTGCGGCGGGGCAGCCACACCACTGTCACTTTTGCCCGCCAGAACTTGATCCTGCAAGCACCAAGGTCGCATTCAGACAACGGTAGGAAGATCCTTCTATTGTGATCGTGCCGTGCTCCTCCGATTCGGGCGCCCTCCACACCAATCGACAAGAATGCCATGAGACGTAATCTTCTGCCGGTAATGGCCCTGCTTCTGGGCACGCTCTTTCTTTTCCTCGGAAACGGCCTGCACGGCCTGCTCCTGCCAGTGCGCGGGGCAGCCGAAGGCTATTCCAACGAAATCCTCGGCCTGCTCGGCACCACCTGGGCTGCCGGCTTCGTGCTCGGCTGCTTCGTGGCACCGAAGCTGGTCGTTCGGGTCGGCCATGTCCGGGCCTTCTCGACCTTCGTTGCCCTGATCCTGGTGAACGCGCTCCTCACCGGCATCGTTGTCGATGCCACCTGGTGGGTCGCGCTGCGCGTCATCACCGGGTTCTGCACCGCAGGCACGTCGATGATTATCGAGAGCTGGCTGAACGAGCGCGCGACCAATGAGAGCCGCGGCATGATTTTCTCGTTCTACATCTCGATCACGCTGATCGGTGTGGTGGCGGGACAGATGCTGGTAGGCGCCTTTGACCCGGCAACGACCATTCTCTTCATGATCTGCGGCATCGTCTACGGCTTCGCGATCATGCCAACCTTGATGTCGACTGCAGCCACGCCGCAGCCACTCCGGTCCATCAAGCTCGACTTGCCACTGCTCTACCGCAACTCACCCGTTTCCTTCGTCGGCATCCTCATGATCGGCATCGCCAATGGCGCCTATGGAACGCTCGGGGCGGTCTTTGGATCACGTGTCGGTCTCGACCCGTCAACCATCGCACTACTCCTGTCGGTCACGATCTTCCTCGGCGCCATCATGCAGTTTCCGGCCGGCAAGCTCTCCGATCGCATCGATCGCCGCTACGTGTTGGCGGCACTCTCCGCGCTCGCCGCCTTCGCGGCGCTCGCCATGGTCACCATCACGCCTTCCGATCCACTCTGGATCTTCATCTTCGTCGGCATATACGGCGCCGCCGCCAATGCGCTCTATCCGATCGCCGTTGCCCACGCCAACGACTTCGCCAAACCCGACGAGTTCGTGAAGGTCTCCGGCGGCCTGCTGCTGCTTTTCGGCATCGGCACGATCATCGGACCGACGCTCGGCGGCCCGGTCATGACGGCTGCCGGCCCCTATGCGCTCTTTGCGGTGACCGCAGTCGCGCACCTGCTGATTTCGGCCTATGCGATCTATCGCAGCCGGACACGCGCCGCGATCCCGGCCGAGGATCGTGAGAACGTGCCGAACCTGCCGATCTCGGCATCGCCGATGAGCAGCACGCCGGAAGGCTTGAGCCTCGATCCGCGTGCCGCCCCCTTGCCGGAGCAGGATGAATTGGACGACACTCCGCCAATGGAGGCACGCACATGATCATCGATGAAGAAGCACGTAAGCGCAGCACCGGCCACGAGCTTGGCTGCGAGCTCTCGGCAATCTCGGCTGACGAACTGCGCAACCGCATTTCGCTTCTGGAAGCCGAGATCGACCGAATCAGGGCGGAGATCGACCGCAAGGAAGCTGGCAGGAAAGCCGCTGACAGCCTGTTTGGACCGAGGTCTTAGCCGTCAATATTCGGTGAGACGCTCGTGATGTCTTGAAACGATCTGAATCTCATCTTGGCGTTTACCGTTTATTAAGCCATTTCAGGGAAACTACAGTCACCCCGATCTTCGGGCTCAGCTGGTTCGTTTCATGGAAACTCCTTCTGATTTCTCCCTGTTTTACCTTGAGAGCCGCATTTGCGGCTCTTTTTTTGCCCAAATCGCCAAAGGTTTCACGAAAGTGTGGGAATTAACCCTTCCTTAAGTTTCGCCTTGCGGATTTGGGCTATTGGTAGCATCGTAGCCTCACAAAATGCGGCAGGAACAAGTTTGTAGCGCTGTCGTTACATGCCTAAGTGATGCGTTTACAGGGAAACATCCATGTCTGAGCTCGGTATGAATACGGTTAGCTTTGCCGGTCGTGTGGCAGCGTCCAGCCAGTTCAAGGCGACCTATGCCGAAGGCATGGGCCTTGTTGAGGAAACCGCCGCCTATCTCGACGGCCCAGGTCGCGCAGCCGCAAAGGTACTGCCGCGCCAGGCTTCCGTACTCTACGCGGCGGAGTCGATGCGCCTGACCACGCGCCTCATGCAGATGGCCTCCTGGCTGCTGCTGCAGCGCGCCGTCAACAATGGCGAGATGAGCCGCGATCAGGTTCTCTCCGAAAAGAGCAAGGTTCGTCTCGACGGCTTCAACGTCGATCGCGCTGCACCCGGCTGGAATGACCTGCCGGAAGCCTTCCGCGATCTCGTCGAGCGTTCGCTGCGACTCCAGAACCGCATCGCCCTGCTCGACCGCGAAATCTACCGTCCGGCCAGCGAAGAAGAATTCCAGCCGGACAACGAAAATAGCGTTCAGGCACAGCTGAACCTGCTGCGCACCGCATTCAACGCAGGTTGATCACGCCTCAAGCACGACTTCGACCCGGCCAGCGAAAGCTGCGCCGGGTTTTTTCATGTTGAGAGCCGATGGATTGCATAAATCAGGATTTACAACTTTAAATATTGTGCGACACTCTCCTGAACAGGGGGAGTGTCGCACATGGCAAGGTTCATTCTTTCGATCGATGGTGGCGGCATCAGAGGTACGATCCCAGCCGCTATTCTGACCGTTCTGAAGGACAAGCTCGAGAAGCGGGACAAGCGCCTGCCACTGCATCGCTATTTTCATCTGATTGCCGGGACGTCGACGGGTGCGATCATAGCGGCGGGTCTGACCTGCCCGAAGCCAGGAAAACCCGCAGAGCCGGCCGCCGACCCCAGGACACTGCTCGATCTCTACAAGCGCAAGGGCGCCGAAATCTTCAACATCGGCCTCTTCCGCAAGATCGCCAATCTCGGCGGTCTGTTCGAGGAACGCTACGACGCCGCACCACTCGAAAAGATCCTGCGTCAGATGCTTGGGGAACGGAGTGAAATCAAGGACGCGCTCGGCAAGGTGCTTATCACCGCCTATGACATCCATGCGCGGCGTGCGGTCTTCATGACCAATGCCGACAAGGATCACGAACGCTTCCTCTTCTGGCAGGCGGTGCGCGGCTCCTCCGCTGCACCGACCTATTTCGAGCCGGCAATGGTTGAGGACCTTGCCGGCCAAAGCCATGGACAAATCCCGGCCATCCCGCTGATCGATGGCGGCGTCTTTGCCAACGATCCGGCCATGGCCGCCTATGTCGAAGGCTGCAAGCTCGGCTGGCGCGACAACGACCTCGTCATCCTTTCGCTGGGAACGGGCTCGGCCAACCGCAAGATCCCCTACCAGCAAGCCAAGAGCTGGGGTGCGGGTGGCTGGATCAGTCCGGCCAATGGCACGCCGCTGATTTCCGTGCTGATGCAGGGACAGTCGAGCACGACATCCTATCAGCTGAACAAGTTGTTGAACGCCGACCCGCCCCGTTTCTCCGATGGTGCGACGGTGGTCACGACGGCCAACCGGAAGACGCTCAATTATTTCCGGCTGGATGCGCCGCTCGTCGGGGTGAATGACGCGCTCGACGATGCGACGCCTGAGAACATCTCGAAGCTGGAGCGCGTCGGCCTGACGCTCGCTGAAAAACACGATCTTGCACTCGAAGAGATCGCCGACCGACTCGCAGCCATCTGATTGAGCAAGCGGCAGCACTCAGCACAAATACAAAAAGCCCGGCACGACGGCCGGGCTTTCTGTATGATATCGTTCTAAACGATCAGAGGCCGAGGCCGCCGAAGCGCTTGTTGAACTTGGAAACGCGACCACCGCGGTCCAGCAGCTGCTGGTTGCCACCGGTCCAGGCCGGGTGCGAGCTCGGATCGATTTCGAGGTTCATGACGGCGCCTTCCGAACCCCAGGTCGAACGGGTCTCGTATTCGGTGCCGTCGGTCATGACGACCTTGATGACGTGGTAGTCGGGATGGATGTCAGCCTTCATCGCTCTATTCCTGCTGTGCCGTGGGGTCCATATGCCGCAATTGCCTCGGCAGGACCTATTCAATAGATGAAGCCACAGTCCGTCTGGTCTACGGCTTCCCAATTCGATGCCGTGCCTATACATGAAGGACGCAGGGATAACAAGTGCCATGGCACGAAAGCACATTGGTACTGAAGGAGCATGACAGAGTGACCTTGGAAGCCGACACAACAGACAAGAAACGACGCTCTCTGAAGCCTCTGACCAGCCTCTTTCCCTATCTCAAGCGCTACCGGGGTCTGGTTGCCGGCGCGCTGATCTTTCTTTGCCTCGCAGCCGCGACGACGCTGGCGCTGCCGATCGCCATCCGGCGCATGCTGGACCACGGTTTCCAGGCCGCTGACAGCGAATTCATCAACGCATACTTCGCCATGATGATCGTCATGGCGCTCGTCCTCGCCGTCGCCAGCGCCCTTCGTTATTACTACGTCATCACCATCGGCGAGCGCGTGGTAGCGGATCTGCGCCGCGACGTCTTCGCTCATGTCACGAAGCTGTCGCCCTCTTTCTTCGACATCAACCAGTCCGGCGAGATCGTCTCGCGCCTCACCGCCGACACGACTCAGTTGAAGTCGGCCGTCGGGGCCACTGCCTCGCTGGCGCTCCGCAACACCATTCTCTGTCTCGGCGCCGTCGTCATGATGATCGCGACCAGCCCGAAGCTCTCGATCATGGTGCTTGCGGCGATTCCCGTCATCGTCTTCCCGCTGGTTGGTTTCGGGCGCTCCGTCCGTCAGCGCTCGCGCGCCGCCCAGGACACGCTCGCCGAAGCCTCGTCCTATGCCGGCGAAGTCATCAGCGCCGCCCGCACCCTCCAGGCCTTCAATGCCGAGGAAGCCGCACGCACGCGATACTCGTCCTCCGTCGAAAGCGCCTATGAAGCCGCACGCTCCGCGATCCGCTCCCGTTCTCTCCTGACCGGCGTTGCGATCGCCCTCGTCTTCGGCAGTGTCGTCGGCGTCCTCTGGTACGGCGCGCAAAGCGTGCTCGCGGGGACCATGAGCGGCGGCACGCTCGGCCAGTTCCTCCTCTATTCGCTGATTGCAGCAGGCTCGCTCGGCACGCTTTCGGAAGTCTGGGGTGAGCTTTCTCAAGCCGCCGGTGCCGCCGAACGTCTGCATGAACTGCTTGCAGAACACCCGGCGATTGCAGCACCTGCCGTGCCGAAGGCGCTCCCGGAACCCGCCCAGGGCAGTGTCAGCTTCGAGGACGTGCACTTCAGCTACCCCTCGGCAAGAACCAAGTCTGCGCTGAATGGTCTCTCCTTCTCCGTCAGCCACGGCGAGACGGTCGCGATCGTCGGCCCCTCCGGCGCCGGCAAGAGCACGATCTTCTCTCTCATTCTGCGCTTCTACGATCCGGTATCCGGTACCATCCGGCTGGACGGCATCGACATCCGCGAAGCCGATCCAGAGGCCGTACGCGCCCGGATCGCCATCGTCCCGCAGGACACCACGATCTTCGCATCGTCGATCCACGATAACATCGCCTTCGGCACGCCCAACGCCTGTCGCGGCATGGTCGAAGTTGCGGCCGAAGCGGCTCAGGCGAGTGAGTTCATCGGTCGCCTCGAGAACGGCTTCGATACGATCGTCGGCGAACGGGGCGTGACCTTGTCGGGCGGTCAGCGCCAGCGCATCGCGATTGCCCGTGCCCTGCTGCGCGACGCCCCTCTCCTGCTGCTCGATGAAGCGACGTCGGCCCTTGATGCCGAAAGCGAGACGCTCGTGCAGAAGGCACTCGACGGCCTGATGCGCGACCGCACCACCATCGTCATCGCTCACCGGCTCGCAACGGTCCTGAAGGCCGACCGAATTCTCGTGCTCGACGATGGACGCATCGTCGAGGAAGGTACCCACCAGAGCCTCATCCAGCAGGGCGGCCTCTACGCCAAGCTCGCGCGTCTGCAGTTCGAGACGGGCGGCCGCGACTTCACCGCAGCCGCGCAGTAAGGCCGGCCGGCTTTACCGCCCGACGCTTCTCCCTGCCACGCGGCCGGAGAACAGGCAGCCGCCGAGGAACGTCCCCTCGAGCGCATTGTAGCCGTGCATGCCGCCTCCGCCGAAACCGGACACTTCGCCGGCGGCGTAGAGCCCCGGCACCGGCTTGTTCTCACGGTTCAGGACGCGCCCCTCAAGATCCGTATGCAAGCCGCCCAGCGTCTTGCGGGTCAGGATATGCAGCCTGACGCCGATCAGCGGCCCGGCGGCCGGATCGAGCAGGCGATGAGGCTTGGCCGTCCGCATCAGCTTGTCGCCGAGATAATTGCGGGCGCCACGGATCGCAGTCACCTGCGCGTCCTTGGAAAAGCTGTTTTCCATCTCCCGGTCGCGCGCTTCGATCTGCGCGCGCAGATGGTGGACGCCGAGCCGGTATTCGCCGGAAAGCTCGTTCATCCCGGCGACGAGATCTTCGAGATTGTCGCGCACGACAAAATCCTCGCCCTTGTCCATGAAAGCCTGAACCGGGCCCGGCGGGTTCTTGCCGAGACGCTTCAACAGCAGCGGCAAGTTCTTGTCCGTCAGGTCGGGGTTCTGCTCCGAACCGGACAGTGCGAATTCCTTCTTGATGACCGCCTTGGTCAGGATGAACCAGGAATACTCGTGCCCGCGCGCTCGGATTGCCTTGAGAGTACCGAGCGTATCGAAGCCGGGCATGGCCGGCGCCGGGAAGCGATTGCCGTCGACATCGCACCAGAAGGAGGACGGCCCCGGAAGGATGCGGATACCGTGGTTCGGCCAGATCGGATCCCAGTTCTTCAGGCCTTCCGTATAGTGCCACATCCGGTCGCCATTGATGATCTCGCCACCGACGGCCTGAGTGATAGACAGCATGCGCCCGTCGACATGGACAGGCACGCCCGCGACCATGTGTTTCGGCGGCGGCCCCAGGCGCTCGACCGGCCAGCTCTTGCGGACGAGATCGTGATTGCCGCCGATGCCGCCCGAGGCCACGATGACGGCCCCGACCTTGACTTCGAAATCGCCGACGACGTTGCGGGAACTCGATCCGCCGCGCGGCGTCGCGTCACCGGCCAGAAGAACGCCGGTGGCACCGGTCACCGCTCCGTTGGTGACGGTCAGACGGTCGACCTGATGCCGGAACAGGAAGGTAAGTTTGCCCTCGTCCGATGCCGCCTTGGCACGGCGCACGAAGGGCGCGAGCACGCCGGGGCCCGTGCCCCAGGTGACGTGGAAACGCGGCACGGAGTTGCCATGCCCGTCGGCATGACCGCCACCGCGCTCGGCCCAGCCCACCACCGGGAACCAGCTGACACCCTGGCTCTTCAGCCAGCTGCGCTTTTCGCCGGCGGCAAATTGCAGATAGGCCTCAGCCCACTGGCGAGGCCAGAAATCTTCCGTGCGGTCGAAGGCGGCGGATCCGAGCCAGTCCTGCCGTGCGAGTTCCAGACTGTCGCGAATGCGCATCCGCCGCTGTTCGGGACTGTCGACGAAGAACAGGCCGCCCAAGGACCAGAAAGCCTGCCCTCCGAGGTTCTGCTCCCCTTCCTGATCGATCAGCGCGACCTTCAGACCGCGATCGACAGCCTCGGTTGCAGCAACGAGACCGGCCAACCCTCCCCCGATGACGAGTACATCGAATTCTCGCATGCCTTCCTCCCGACAAGCCTTTTCTTACCTTTACGCGCACGTAAGCAAGGCCGCAAGTTGTCTGGCACACAAACAATTGCGAACGAAATCAGCGCTCGGTCAGCTTGAGTTCGATGCGACGGTTCTGTGCCAGGGTGTCCGGCGTGTCGCCTTCCGCGATCGGCTGGAACTCGCCGAAGCCGGCAGCGACCAGGCGGTTGGCTGGAACGCCTCTGGAGATCAGGTATTTCACCACCGATGTCGCGCGCGCGGACGAGAGCTCCCAGTTGTCGCGATACCGGCCGGTGCCCGTGAGCGGCGATGCGTCGGTATGCCCGTCGACCCGGAGCACCCAGTTGATTTCCTCGGGAATCTCCTGGGCAAGTTCGAGAATGGCCGCAGCGAGCTTGTCCATTTCCCCCTGCCCGGCCGCATCGAGATCGGCGCCGCCGACGGGGAAGAGCACTTCCGACTGGAAGACGAAGCGGTCGCCGACGATCCGGATGTTATCGCGATCGGAGAGAATTTCGCGCAGCCGTCCGAAGAAGTCCGAGCGATACCGGTTGAGTTCCTGAACACGCTGGGCAAGCGCCACATTGAGGCGGCGGCCGAGATCAGCAATGCGGGCCTGGGAGGCCTGGTCCTTGGCTTCGGAGGCCTGGAGCGCCCCTTCGATGGCGGCGATCTGTGCACGAAGCGCGCCGATCTGCTGGTTCAAGAGCTCGATCTGGCTCATTGCCCGCGCGCTCACCTGCCTTTCGGCATCGAGTTCATCGGTCAGCCGGCCAACCTTCTGGTTGGCGACGTCTGCCGAGCCCGCACCGCTATCGAGCAACTGCTGCAGCCGGCTGCGCTCGCTTTCGGACGAGGAGAGAGAGGATTGCAGTGAAGCCAGTGTATCCTGGAGATCCTGATTGCCGCTCTTTTCCAGTGCCAGCAACTGGGTGAGTTCGGCGATCTGGCTGTTCAACCGGTTCAGCACTTCGTCCTTTCCCGAGATCTCGCGTCCCAGGATGAACTGCGCGACGACAAAGACGGTGAGCAGGAACATGATGGCGAGCAAGAGCGTCGACAGGGCATCGACAAAGCCCGGCCAATAATCGACCCCGCGCTCGCGGCGGCGGTTGCGCCCGAGCGCCATTTACTTCGCCCCGCCGATCTTGTCGTTCAACCGGTCCAGCGTCTTGCGCATGGCGCGCGCATCTTCCTGCTGGGCCTCGATCCAGTCGCGCAGCATCTGCTGCTCGTTGCGCATGTTCTTGACCAGCCCCTGGATGCCTTCGGCGAGGCCGGCAATCGCGGCAACCGAGCGATCATTGCCCTCGCGACTGGCGAGTTTCTGGATCTCCTCGACCAGCAGGCGGATATCGTCACTCGCAACACCGCCGTTGGATTCCGAAGCCACGGGGCGCTCCGAGTCGAGATCGGTGACGGAGGAAAGCCAGTTTTCGAGTTCGATGTAGAAGCGGTTCTGCGCACGGCCGGCCTGCAGATCGAGGAAGCCGAGGATCAGAGAGCCTGAAAGACCGAGCAGCGACGAGGAAAAGGCCGTGCCCATGCCGGAAAGCGGCGCCGTCAGGCCCGTCTTCAGCGATTGCAGAATGTCATTGCTGTCTCCCGACGCAGGATCGAGCGAACCGATGACCTCGTTGATCGAGCCGATCGTGCCGAGCAGTCCCCAGAACGTTCCCAGAAGTCCGAGAAAGACGAGCAGACCGATCAGATAGCGAGTGGTGTCGCGCGACTCGTCGAGTCGCGTGCCGATCGAATCGAGAATGGAGCGCAGGGCGGCCGTCGAAATCGCCATCGAGCGGCGGCCACCGATCAGCGCCCGCATGGGGGCGAGCAGTTTCGGATCGCGGCCCACCAGCATCGCATTGTCGCCGGCAGCGCGGAAGGAATTGAACCAGCGGACTTCAGGTCGAAGCGCCAGCACCTGGGCAAAGACGAGGATGATGCCGACGACGAGAACGCCGAGGATCAGGCCGTTCAGGCCGGGATTGGTGATGAAGGCAGCATGCGCCTGTCGGTAGAGGATTGCCGCGATGAAACACACGATGATCAGGAAGATCACCATCGTCGTGAAGAAGGGCATCGGGCTGGAGAGCTTCTGGCCGTATGCTCCCGGACGGGTCTCGCCCACCTCGAGATCCTCCAACTTCACTTTCGCCATGGTACGCTCAACCTCCGGGGAATCTTGGACCCGGAGGCTAGTGCAAAATTGAGACGAATTGAAGCCGCGGACTTTGGGAAAATTTTCCCTAAGGCCGAAATCAGGCCTGCGGCACCGGACGGTTCACGACCTCTTCGAGAGCCTTGCGGATATATTCGTTGCCGGCAAGCACCGTGCCGTTCTCGAACATGTCCTGGCCGCCCTTCATGTCGGAGACGAAGCCACCGGCCTCCTTGATCAAGAGAATGCCGGCTGCGATGTCCCAGGCATTGAGCTGCGCTTCCCAGAAGCCGTCGAGACGACCGGCCGCGACATAGGCGAGGTCGAGGGCAGCAGCACCCATGCGGCGAACGCCGGAGACTTCGCCCATGACATGGCGCAGTTCGACGAGGAACTTGCCGTGCTGGCCGCGACCGAGATGCGGCACGCCGCAGCCGACGACGCAATCGGACAACACCTTGCGTGCGCCGACACGGATGCGACGGTCGTTAAGGAAGGCGCCGCCACCCTTTTCCGTCGTGTAGAGTTCATCGGTCGCCGGATTGAAAATGACGCCCGCGACGATCTCGCCATTGCGCTCAAGCGCGATCGACACGGCGAACTGCGGAATGCCGTGCAGGAAGTTGGTGGTGCCGTCGAGCGGGTCGACGATCCAGCGATGCGCGCCGTCGGTGCCCTTGATCTCTTCGCCTTCCTCGCCGAGGAAGCCATAGGTCGGGCGGGACTTGAGCAGCTCTTCACGCACGATCTTCTCGGCGCGGAAATCGGCCTGCGAGACGAAGTCGCCGGGGCCCTTCACCGAGACCTGCAGGTTCTGCACTTCGCCGAAATCGCGCGACAGCGACTTGCCGGCCTTGAGGGCAGACTGGACCATGACATTGAGAAGGGCGGAGCGGGCCATAGATCGAATTCCTTGAAACTGGGAGACGCCGGGAGGCGGCGACGGGCGAGCGCGCGTCGGCGGCGGTGTTTGGCCGGTTCAAGACCACAAATGCCGCCGGAATTCAAGGGGCTTGGCCCTTTCGGCCCATGCATGCGGCTCAGATGTGCCCTGCAGCGAAGGTGACGATCAGGCCGCCGGCGACAGCAACCACCGAGGCGGCTGCAAGCCGCAGCGAAAAACCACGGCTACCCGCGACCGCCCCATAGACCACTTTAGCCGCCATGTTGGCGTTCACGGCGATCCCGACAGCAATGAGCGCCACGTCGATGGGAAGCGCAGGCAGCATCGCCGCAACGGTGACCGTTGCCGCATCGACATCGGCAAGAGCCGTCAGAGCCGAGACCACGTAAAGGCCGCCGTCACCGAAGATCTGGCTTGCCGCACGCGCGATGAAGGCGATGACGGTGATCAGAACAGCCATCTTGATGACCTGCGACAGCTCGAACGGATTACCGGGCAGGTCTGCCTCTGACGCCGTGTCGCCGCGAGCGATCGCCGTC
Organism: Rhizobium sp. R86522; assembly: GCF_042466255.1. Lineage (NCBI taxonomy): Bacteria > Pseudomonadati > Pseudomonadota > Alphaproteobacteria > Hyphomicrobiales > Rhizobiaceae > Rhizobium > Rhizobium sp. R86522. The sequence continues at coordinate 603,444 of NZ_JAXHBX010000001.1, read as the reverse complement.
ATGGCACCCGCAAGCATTACGCCACCGGCAACGAGCAGGCCGGGCAACAGGCGCCAGCCGAGCGCCGGAGCCAGTGCGAGGAGGAGAAGCGCCGTGCGGAAAAGCGAGATGCTCCCTGCCGCGATCGCACCGGCCGCAGGACCGGCGGCTGCCGTCGTGTTCTGGCTCTGGCGCGCCATGGCGAGCGTCGTTGCCGTCGAAGAGACGAGCCCACCCACGGCACCGGCGACAAGATCACCGCGCCCGCCACCGATCAGCCGGACCGCGACATAGCCGACATAGGAAATGGAGGCGAGCGTGATCACCAGGATGACAAGGCTGCGAGGCGACACCCCGCCGAACGGACCATAGGGATCGGCCGGAATAAGCGGCAAGAGCACCAAGCCCATGGCGAGCAGCACGACCGCCGAGCGCAGTTCGATCCAGGTCAGCCGCCGGATCGCGGCATGCAGGAATTCGCGGCTGGCAAGGATCGTGACCGTGGCAGCGCCCGCCGCAGAGGCAACCGACATATCTCCCGCAACAGCAAGCGCACCGAGGCCAAACGTGGTGATGCCAGCAATGACAGTCGTCGCGCTGAACGAGCCTTCGGCCCGCGCCTCCATCAGGCCAAAGCGCAGGAGAACCACGGAGATGACGATCAGAAAGCTCGCAATGATCAGCCCGGACAGTCCGGACGGCGCCATGCCTTGATCCAGGAGGCCGCTGATCCCACCGGTCATTCCGATCAGCGTGAAGGTCCGGATGCCGGCGATACGTGCACCCTCGGGTTCGTCACGCTCCCGCCAATGCCGCTCGACGCCGACAGCGGCGCCGATGGCGATCGCAAGCCCGAGACGTTGAAAGACATCGATCAGATCCATGCCGCCGCCCTCCCCTTGATACCAAATCTCGATAAGCCACCTTCAGTCGGCTTCCAGACCCTGTGGGTTCCCATCATCGAGACTTGGTATACAGCCGCAGAACGCGGTTGCGTCAGATCCGACGGAAGCGGTTGGCGAGATCGATCGCCTGCTTCTGCTGTTCCTCGTTGAGCCCCAGATAGAAGTCCTCAAGCGCCGGATCCTTGAGACCCGCACGACGCGACAGCACATACCACTTGGCGGCTTCGACCGGATTGGGGCCGGTGCCGAGCGCATTGATATAGAGATGGGCGATCCGGTTCTGGGCAACCACATTGCCACGTGCAGCCGCAATGCTCAGCCAGCGATAACCGGCCTCGTAGTCGCGGGGGCCGTTGTAGCCGTTGACCAGCCAGAGCCCCATGTCGAGCTGAGCCGTGTCGAAACCGGCACGAGCCGCCCGCATCATCCATTCACGAGCGCGCGCCTTCTTTTCCGGCGGCACGTCCTTCAATGCGGAATAGACCTGCGCCAGCGCATATTGCGCGTCGGCAATTCCCTGTTCGGCGGCCTTTTCGTAATAGGGCATGGCGGCGGTCAGGCCGCGCACGCCGGGCGTCCCCGAGACCAGGATCTGCGCCCAGTTGAACTGCGCCGAGGCATTGCCGGCATCGGCCGCGCGCCGCATGAACTCGTCGGCCTTGGCTCGATCCTGCGGGACCTCCCGGCCCTCCATCAGGAGAAGCGCATACTTGAACATGGCGGAAGGATCGCCGCCCTGGGCAGCCTGGCCATACCAGAAGGCAGCCCCTTTCAGATCGCGCTTGACGCCGAGCCCGCGCGACATGATTTCCGCGAGCAGTGTCTGGGCAGCCGGATCGCCGAGCTGGGCGCGCGGCAGCGCCTTGTCGACGGCCGTCAGGAACAGCCCGCGCTGGAATGCGCCATAGGCCTCGTCGGGCTTTCCATCATAGGGTTTTTCCGGCGGCACTTCCGGCAGTGGCGCGCCCATGCGCAGGTAGATGTTGATGCCCTGCAGTTCCTCCGACTTGTCGTCGGCCGTCGGCTTCGCGCCCTTGGTTACCGGAGGCAGGGAATCCCTGTCGCCGCGGTCGAGCGTGTTGGCATCACCCGTGCTGCTGCTGGGCCGTGCCCCGCGTTCGATCTCGCCTGCGTTACCGGGATCGGCCGGCAGGATAGCCGGTGCGTCGCCGATCTCGAGACCATCCTCGCTCTCCTGTCCCATCACCGGACTGGCAAAGGCAAGGCATGCCCCGGCGAGCGCGGCGAGAATCAGGCGATGATGGAACGAGATTGAACGCATGAGGCGGTTCAATCCTCAAACCGTGGCGCTTTTTCGTCAAGCTCGGCATTCACACGGGTCACAATCGCGGCAGCTTGTGCAGGGTCGGCGAAGACGGCCTTGCCGAGCGCCACGAATTCGACGCCGCTCTCGGCAACGACGACCGCCGAGGCTGGATCCGAGCCGCCCATGACGATGGCCGGGATCTCGATCATCGACGACCACCATTCGCCGAGCGCGACATTTTTCGAATGCGCCTCCGGCTTGATGTCCCCGTCGATCTTGCCGAAGAAGATGTAGTCGGGCTGAACCTCACCCATCTCCAGCGCATGGTGCCGGTCCATCGCATTGCCACCACCGACGATCAGCTTCGGCGCATGCTTCTCGACGGCCTCTGCCAGTGCTTCGGCATTGCCGGTGACATGCAATCCATCGGCCTTCACCCGACCGGCGACGCGGCTGTTGTCGACGACGAGCGCAGCGGCACCCGCCTCCTGGATGACCGGAACGAGCATTTCGGCATGCTTCTGGAAGACGGTGTCGTCGAGCCCGTACTGCGGGATGACGACCGATGCGACGTCGCCGCCGCGCAGCGCATTGCGGAGCACCTCGGCGCGTTCGGCGGGATCCGCCATATCGGGAACGATGAGGACCAGGCGGCAGCGATTTTCGATCATGCGCGGTGTTTCCGTGTGCGGGACAGGTCCGTTTCTCAGGATTTCGTCCTCGTTTTCTCTAGACAAATCCGATAGACCGCTCTTCCGAAAGGATCAACCGCGCAATGCTGACAGACCCGAACTTCTATGCCGTCGCCATTCCCGCTGTTGCTCTTGTCGGCCTGTCGAAAGGTGGTCTCGGTGGCGCTTTCGCGCTGATCGGCGTGCCCCTCCTCGCCTTTGCCGTACCGCCGATGCAGGCCGCCGCGATCTTCCTACCGATCCTTCTCGTCATGGATGCCGTCGCACTCTGGGCCTGGCGCCATCATAACAACAAGGCAACGCTCGTGGCCATGCTGCCGGGCGCCGTCATCGGCATCGGGCTCGGCTGGGCGACGTCGACCTATGTCTCGGCAGACGCCATGCGCCTGGTTCTCGGCGGCATCTCGATCGTCTTTTCGCTCAAATATTTCCTCGAAAGCTGGGCGGCCTACAAAGGCCAGGAAACGGTACCCGTCGGACAACGCCCGATCGCCGGCAGCTTCTGGGGCTCCCTGTCGGGTTATGCGAGCTTCGTTGCCCATGCCGGCGGCCCGCCCTTCCAGATCTATGTCCTGCCGCTGAAGCTCGATCCGCTGACCTATACCGGAACCTCGACGCGCTTCTTCGCCATCCTCAATGCGATCAAGGTCATCCCCTATTTTGCGCTCGGAGAGCTGGATGCGACCAATCTCAGCCTGTCGGCGGCCCTGTTGCCCATCGCGCTGGTGTCGACGCTCGCAGGCGCACGCCTCGTGCATTACCTGAAACCGGCGATTTTTTATCCCTTGATGTACGGCATGGTCCTGATCGCCGGCAGCAAGCTGACCTGGGACGGCACCCGGGGGCTTTTCGGCATCTGACGCGCGATTTCGTGTTCGGCCGCAGCTTGCTGCAGCGCACATCGGCGCTTGCCGCGGAAGGGCCTTTGACATAACCTTTCCGACATGACGAACGCAGACCCGTTCATGGCGATCGCAGACCCGAACCGGCGGCATATCCTCGAGGATCTGCGTCGGGGGGAAAAAACCGTGAACGAACTGGCCGCGCAGCTGCCGATCAGCCGCCCTGCGGTCTCGCAACACCTCAAGGCATTGCTCGACAGCGGCCTTGTCGATGTCCGCTCCGAAGGCACGCGGCGGATCTATGTGATCAATCGACCAGGCTTCGACCGCATGAACATGTGGCTCGACCAGTTCTGGTCCTGAAACCCAGAAAACACTCGTCAAGGCAAAACAAAAGCCCCGAAGTCATGTGAACTCCGGGGCTGAAGGTAGTGTCTTGGCTGCTTCATGAATACATCGGGATCGGTCTTTGGGTCCGCCAGATCCCGGCGCAGCCGGAAGGGTGGGATCAGTGGCGTGTGGAGGCCCTCAGGCGTTCCATTTCATCCTTGAGACGCAGTTTCAGGCGCTTCAGTTCGGCAATGTGCCGGTCATCGATGGAGGGGGATGCAAGCGCGTCATGGAGTTTTTCCTCGAGGGCTCCATGCTTCTTCTGCAGCGATTCAAGATGAGCCTGTATGGTCATTTGATGCGTCCTTCCTTATCGCCTACCTCCAGCCCTCATCCGCTGGAGTTTCAGGCTTTGCGAAGATAATGTGACACGAGAAATGCGGTTTGTCGAAGGCGAATTGGCCAAAAACGACCTCGAAAATCGGAGACAAGGATAACTTCCCGTTACCGGTATTTGGTGATAGGAGCTTGCGCGAATCTTCCGGGCATCCTTAAAGGATGGGCCACACGGCGATAATGGGGAACAAGCATGGCCGATCAGGAACAGGCCGACGTCAGGCTCTCGTTGGCACGGCTTCGCCAGGAACATGAAGACTATGATGCGGCGATCAACGCGATGATCACGACTGGCTGTGATGCCCTGCGGATCCAGCGGATGAAGAAGAAGAAATTGTCCATCAAGGACAAGATCACCGCGCTGGAAGACCAGATCATCCCCGACATCATCGCCTGAAGGCATAAGGATACGAGATGACAGCTGAGTGCCCGCCCGTCGCCATCATCATGGGAAGCCAGTCCGACTGGGAAACCATGAAGAATGCCGCAGACACGCTCGACGCACTCGGCGTCTCCTATGAAGCCCGCATCGTTTCGGCACACCGCACGCCCGACCGCATGGTGGCCTTTGCCAAGGGCGCCCGCGACGAGGGCTTCAAGGTGATTGTCGCCGGCGCCGGTGGCGCTGCCCACCTGCCGGGCATGGTCGCCTCGATGACCAACCTGCCCGTCTTCGGCGTGCCCGTTCAGTCGAAAACGATGTCCGGCCTCGACAGCCTCTATTCCATCGTCCAGATGCCCGCCGGCATTCCCGTCGGCACGCTTGCCATTGGCCGCGCTGGAGCCGTCAACGCAGCCCTGCTCGCCGCCCGCGTGCTGGCCGCTTTCGACGAAGAACTGGCCGACCGCCTCGACGAATGGGTCGAACGCCAAACGGCATCGGTCGCTGAATACCCCGTGGACGAGGCCCCATGACCATCCGCACCATCGGCATCATCGGTGGCGGCCAGCTTGGCCGCATGCTGGCCATGTCCGCCGCCCGACTGAATTTCCGCACAGTGATTCTCGAGCCGCAGGCCGACAGCCCCGCTGAGCAGGTGGCCAACCAGCAGATCACGGCCGCCTATGACGATCCGGCAGCACTCGCCGAACTCGCCCGCCTCTGCGACGTCGTTACCTACGAATTTGAAAACGTGCCCGTTTCGGCCGCCGAAACGTTGGCTGCCAGCGTGCCCGTCTATCCGCCGCCAAAGGCTCTCGAAGTTGCCCAGGATCGCGTGACGGAAAAACGTTTCCTCAACGAATCTGGCATCGAGACCGCCCGCTTCCACGCCGTGGACAGCCAGGCCGACCTCGAAGCAGCCCTCGCCGATTTCGGCGGTGAAGGCGTGTTGAAGACCCGCCGCCTCGGATACGACGGCAAGGGACAGAAGGTCTATCGCAAGGGTGACAGCTCAGACGGTGGTTATCAGGCACTCGGCTCGGTCCCGCTGATTCTCGAAAGCTTCGTGCCCTTCGTCCGCGAGATCTCGATCATAGCCGCCCGCGGCACTGATGGCGAAGTCCGCTGCTACGACCCGACCGAGAACGTTCACCGCAACGGCATCCTGCACACCTCGACGCAGCCCGCGGCCATTACCCCACAAACAGCAACCGCCGCCCGCGAGGCCGCGACCAAGCTGCTGGACGCCCTGGGCTATGTCGGCGTCGTCGGCATGGAGTTCTTCGTGCTCGAAGATGGCAGCCTGATCGCCAACGAGATCGCCCCGCGCGTGCACAATTCCGGCCACTGGACGGAGGCTGCCTGCATCGTCTCACAGTTCGAGCAGCACATCCGCGCGGTTGCCTCTCTGCCGCTCGGTGACACCGTTCGCCACTCCGATTGCGTTATGACGAATCTGATCGGCGACGACATCGATTCTGTCCCCGCCTGGCTCGCAAAGCCGAACGTGCTCGTCCATCTCTACGGCAAGACGGAAGCTCGCCCCGGTCGCAAGATGGGCCATGTCACCGAAATCCTGCCGTTTCGCGACTGATTTTCCCGGTTTTTTAGCCTGATGTGTCCCGCATTTTCCGCCGGGCATGTTGACATCAAGGCCTCCCTCGGGCTAATTGCCGCCAACTCTTCAGGGGCGCGCCCAGCGGCGCGCTTTTGATTGTTTGAACACAGTGGGTGAATGACACATTCCCCGACAATCGTTGTGGACCAGAAAAATGAAGATCAAGAACTCGCTGAAAGCGCTTAAGGCCCGTCATCGCGACAACCGTCTGGTTCGCCGCAAGGGCCGCATCTACATCATCAACAAGCAGAACCCGCGCTTCAAGGCTCGCCAGGGCTGATGCCCCGGGATCTTAGGATCCCATGAGCCGGACGGACTGCCCGCTGCATCTGCGGCGTGTTGATATCGGAAATTTGAGTTTGAAAGACGGCGCTGAGGGACTACCTTCCCTTCATGCGCCGTTTTTCTTTGCGACTCGCCCTCACCCTCCCGCTTCTGCCCGCCCTGCTCTTCGCGGGGACCGTCGCCTCACAGGCGCCGGAAGAGCAAGGTGGCACGCAGGCGACTGAGATGCCTGTCGAACAGATCCCACTGAGGCCGCCAGCCAAGCCGAAGACTGTCGATGATCTGCTCGCCGAACTGAAACGAGAGCGCAATCCGCAGGCGGCCCGCCAGATCGCCAATTCCACGATGGCGACCTGGAGCAACTCGTCTAGCCCGACGGTCAACCTCCTGATGCAGTGGTCTGCCAAGGCCGCCGCCGAGAAGCGCAACGCGGCCGCCCTCGACTTCATTGACCAGGCGATCATCCTGAAACCGGATTTCTTCGGCGCGTGGAATCAGCGCGCCACGCTGCATTTCACCATGGGCAACTACAAGAAATCCGTCTCCGACATCGAAAAGGTGCTGGAACTGGAGCCCCGCCACTTCGGCGCCATTGCCGGTCTTGCAGGCATCCTCACCGAACGCGGCAGCAAGGATGCCGCACTGAAGGCGTGGGAACGCTACCTCGAAGTCTTCCCCGCCGACCGCGAGGCTCAGGAGATCGTCGCCAAGCTGTCAGAGGAACTGGCCGGCCAGCGGACGTGAGGTAGCATCAACCTCCCTTGACGAACCGCACCGCCGCACGATCTTGTTGCCATATCGTCCAGCTCGGAAGCTTCGCTCTTGCTCCTCCCCCGTATCGGTTTCGTCTTGCTCGTCATCGTCCTCATCCTCATCGCCGTGCTGGCGGCGCTCGCCATCGCCACGCAACTTCGTGCCCGCGCCATTGAGGCGAAGACGCCGAATATCGGCGAGCTCACCGATGTCGGCGGTTTTCGTTTGAACGCTCTGCATATCACCGCAGACGCCGATGCCGACCTGCCGCCGATCGTGTTCATCCATGGCGCCTCCGGCAACCTCAGGGATCAAGCGGGCGCCTTCCTGGAGCCCTTGCGCGGTCGCGCCGAGCTTTTATTCGTCGATCGCCCGGGACACGGTTATTCGGAGCGCGGCGGGCCGGAGAACGACACGCCGGACGGACAGGCCAACGCCATCGCGCGACTGATGGAGAAAAAGGGCATCGAGCGGGCGATCATCGTCGGCCACTCCTTCGGCGGCGCGATCACCGCGAGTTTCGGCGTTCTGCATCCCGACAAGGTCGAAGGCCTTGTCTTCCTGGCAGCGGCCACGCATCCCTGGCCGGGCGGCGTCGATTGGTATTACCACCTCGCCTCTGCGCCCGTGATCGGACCGATCTTCTGCCACACGCTGGCTTTGCATGCGGGCATGATGCGTATCGAGCCGGCGACGGATCATGTCTTCGCACCCAATCCACGCCCTGACACCTATCTCGAAGATACCGGCCCGGCCCTCGTCTTGCGCCCCTCAACCTTCCAATCCAACGCAAAGGATGTCGCCGGCCTCCATGCCTATGTGAGCACCTTCGCCCCGCGCTACCGCGAGATCGCCAAGCCGACGGTAGTGATCACCGGCGACGCTGACGAAATCGTACTGGAGGAGATCCATTCGAAGGGCCTCGCTCGCGACATCTCGGGCTCTGAACTGGTCTGGATCGAAGGCCTCGGCCACAAGCCGGATTACATCGTGACCGATATCGCGATCGCTGCCCTGGAAAAGATCGCAGGCGAAACACGCGATCTGCAAGCCATGGCGCGCGCAGCGGAGCCGAGGCTCGCCGCGACACGCGTGGTACCGACGGGAGCCGCCCCTTCCCTTCAGGCTGGCCAGTAGCCGCCATGAAAAAAGCCGCCCGAAGGCGGCTTTTCCAGATCAAGGATGCGGTCGAGTTCAGACGCCCGACTGACCGTCCGAACCGATATAGGCGATGCGCAGCATGTTGGTCGAACCAGGTGTGCCAAGCGGCACGCCGGCCGACATGATGATGCGGTCACCCGGCTTGCCGAAACCTTCTTCCACGACGATGCGGCAGGCGCGGTTGACCATGTCGTCGAGATCCGTCGGCTCGGAAGAGACAACGCAGTGCAGGCCCCAGACGACCGACAGGCGACGCGCGGTCTGGATCACCGGCGAAAGCGCGATGATTGGCACTTCGGGACGCTCGCGCGAGGCGCGCAGACCGGTATTGCCCGATGAGGTGTAGCAGACGATCGCCTGCAGACGCAGCGTCTCGGCGATCTGGCGGGCAGCCAGCGAGATGGCATCGGCGCCGGTCGCTTCCGGCTGGGCGCGCTGGGCATAGATGATGCCCGGATAGTGAGGCTCGCGCTCGACCGTGTGGGCGATGGAAGCCATGGTGGCGACGGCCTCGACCGGATACTGGCCGGAAGCCGACTCGGCCGAAAGCATGATGGCGTCGGCGCCTTCGAAGACGGCGGTCGCGACGTCAGAGACTTCAGCGCGGGTTGGAACCGGTGCCGTGATCATCGATTCCAGCATCTGGGTGGCCACGACGACCGGCTTGCCTTCGCGACGGCAGGCGCGGATCAGCTGCTTCTGGATGCCGGGTACGCGCTCGAGCGGCATTTCAACGCCAAGGTCACCACGGGCGACCATCAGAGCGTCGGAGAGCGCAATGATCTCGTCGATCCGCTCGATGGCCTGCGGCTTTTCGATCTTCGACATCAGGCCAACACGCCCCTTGGCGATCTTGCGGACTTCCGCCAGATCTTCCGGGCGCTGAATGAAGGAAAGTGCCACCCAGTCGACATCATTGGTGGCGAGCACGGCATCCAGGTCGGCGCGGTCCTTGTCGGTGAGCACACCGGTGGCGAGAATGGTGTCGGGCAGGCTGACACCCTTGCGGTCAGAGATCTTCGTGCCCGAAACGACTTCCGTGACGATCGTCTTGCCGTCGCATTTGACAGCCTTCAGGTGCAGCTTGCCGTCATCGATGAGCAGACGGTCACCAACTTTGACCGATTCGAGAATTTCCGGATGCGGCAGGTAGACGCGGCTTGCATCACCGGGCGCTTCGTTGCTGTCCAGCGTGAAGGTCTGGCCGGGCTTCAGCTCGACGGTCGTTTCGGCAAACTTGCCCACCCGCAGTTTCGGACCCTGCAGGTCGGCGAGGATACCGATCGGGCGACCACAGGCAGCCTCGACGCTACGAATGCGCTGAATGAGCGTCCGCAGCATCTCATGGCTTGAATGGCTCATGTTGATGCGGAAAAGATCGGCCCCTGCTTCGTGCAGCTTCCGGATCATCGCTTCATCGGAAGAGGCGGGACCAAGCGTGGCGAGGATCTTTACTTTGCGGTTTCGCTTCATCAGTTCTGGCTTTCCTGGGTGCCCGACGTATCGGACAGCTGGACCATCCAGCTCCCCTGCCTGCCGGTGTCGTATTCCTTGAATCCCATCTGCTGATAGCCGCGTGCGAAGCAGTCCTTCACACCAACGATCTTGAACTCGTTTTCGGCGACACACATGTTGATGTCACCAGTCCAGCGACCACCGCGAGCGGCATCCTCAGCGTAGAGATAATAATAGCGCGACTGGAGCTCGCCCTCGATGAGCGTGGCACAGGTGCCGGCAGGGACCTGCCACCAACCTTCCGTGATCCAGCCCTCTTCAGCCCGGTAGCCGACCGCGACCCCGACCAGGTTCTGCGTGCCGTTGCAGACACGAAACTCGGCATGGGCGGCAGAGGCTGCCAGCATGGGCGAAAACAGCGCACCCGCGATCAGGAGGGGCTTCAGAAAACGTGCCGCAGCACGGTCGAAAGTCTGTCTGATCGGTTGATGCACGATTGCCGCCGGAACTCCAAAAATGCGCATGGGATGCCTTCTTGCGATGCTGACCAGAGAATGTCAACGCAACTCTAATCGATTATATTTTCTGCCTTTGGCCAAGCTCAGAACCTATATGTTCGATCTTGGCACAAACGTGACAGCCATGAAAGCTTGCGCTCCCCCATTCCCCATGCGATCAAGCACTTGTACCAGACGATGGCTTCAAACTGATGAATGTTTCCCCCGCTTTTGAGATTCTGGATGGCCGTTTTGACGCCGGCCTGGTGCTTCTCGCCGACCACGCGACGAATATCGTGCCCGAGCCCTACGAAAAGCTTGGCCTGCCCGACAGCGCCTTCGGCCGTCACATTGCCTATGACATCGGGATCGAGCCGCTGACCCGGCAGCTGGCCGCCCGTCTTGGCGTCCCCGCCGTCATGTCGCGCTTCTCCCGCCTGCTGATCGATCCGAATCGCGGCGAGGATGATCCGACCATCATCATGCGCATCTCCGACGGCGCCATTGTGCCTGGCAATCATCCGATCACCGCAGACGAATGGCAGCACCGCATCGAGACCTATCATCGGCCCTACCACCGTGCGGTCTCCGATGTGATCGCCAAGGTCGCGGACGCCTCGGGCAAGGCGCCGCTCGTTCTCTCCCTGCACTCCTATACACCCGCCTGGAAGGGCGTGCCCCGCCCCTGGCACGCCGCCGTTCTCTGGGACACCGACGCCCGCGCCGTCCGCCCGCTGATCGAGGGTCTGCAGGCATCGGGTGACATCCTCGTCGGCGACAACGAGCCCTATGACGGCGCCTTGAAGGGCGACACCATGTATCGTCATTGCATGATCACGGGCATTCCGCATGCGCTTCTCGAAGTGCGTCAGGATCTGATCGCCGACGAGGCCGGCGTCACCGCCTGGGCCGATCGCCTCGCGCCGATCTTCGAACGCCTCAATGCCGACCCGAAGCTGCACGAATATGAAATCCATGCCTCGCGCACCGGCCCCTACCCCGCTCAACCCATCGCGCCCTGAAGGAGGACAGCATGACGCTCCCGACCAAGGACCAGCAGACCGAACTCGAAGCGGCCGCCTTTCGCCGGCTCGTTTCCCATCTGCGCAATCGGCCTGACGTCCAGAACATCGACCTGATGAACCTCGCCGGCTTCTGCAGAAACTGTCTGTCGAACTGGTATCTCGACGCCGCCAAGGAAAGCGGTATCGACCTCACCAAGGACGAAAGCCGCGAGATCGTTTACGGCATGCCCTATGACGCGTGGAAGTCGCTCAATCAGCGCGAGGCAAGCGCCGAGAAACAGCAAGCCTTCGAAGAGAACCGCCCGAAGGAATGACGCGTCCCTCAAGCTTTGGGACTTGACGCGGACGCTGCTTCGCGGCACGTGGACGCCACGAAAACCATCCCGAGAATGCCATCCCCGCAATGAAGGAGATTGCCCATGTCTGATGCCGCTCACGGCGTCGCCCGCGACCAGCTCCGTGCCTTTGTCGAACGCATCGAGCGCCTGGAAGAAGAAAAGAAGACCATCGCCGACGACATCAAGGATGTCTACGGCGAAGCCAAGTCCATGGGCTTCGACACGAAGATCCTCAAGAAGGTCATCGCGCTTCGCAAGAAGGACGACCAGGAGCGCATGGAAGAGGATCTGATCCTCGACACCTACCTGCACGCGCTCGGCATGATCGAGAGCCCGCCGGAAGGCTGAGGCACCCTCGCTGCGACCAACAAAAAACCCGCCGATCCGGCGGGTTTCTTTTTGTCTGCGCTGCGGAAAAAGCCTGAGATCAGGGAGCGCCAAAGCGGCTCGGATCGACCGTGGTCGCATCGAGGCGGAACCCATCCGGAACGGCAGTCGCAGGAGCCACGAGCGAACGGGACACGACGCGCGGGGCCTTCACCGGCTTGGCGACGGATTCAAACTTGCCCTGGTTCAGCGCCCACTGCTCGATCATGTTCTTGGTCAGCTGGGTGCCGCCATACATGGCCATGTGCGCGCGCTCCGCATCTTCCTGTCCCGGACGACCGCCCTTCTTCGGCAGCGCCGCATCGGCATCCGCCACGGGTTCGGACGGCGCATCGAACATGTCGCCAAATTGCGTGGTCGACTCCACCACGGTTTCCGGCTGTGGCGGGATTGCGGCCACCTCGACAGGCTTTGCAGCCGGTGCCGGTGCGGCACGAAGTTCAGCCTGGGCAGGCGGGCTCGCCGGGATCGGTGCGGCCATTTCCGGCATGGTGCTATCTTCAAGGGCGGCAGCGGCCTCAGGCGACAGGATCGCCTGCTCGACTTCGTCGACTTCCGCTTCGGCTTCCGCCTGGGCGGAGGCGAGCAGTGCTTCGGCGACCTGCGGACGGGCTGCCGGAACCGGCACGGCCATTCCCTCGGCCAGAAGCATGGCTTCCGAGCTCGGATCGATCGATGCCGTCATCACCCCTTCCTCGGGACCAGCACCAGGACGCGTATTCAAAAGCGTCGGTACAGGCACGTTCACCGAGGCGAGATCAGGAAATTCATCAGACGGCGCGCTGGCCGGCGTGGGCACGCCACTTGCGACCTGCTGCAGCGCGTCCTCGGCGGCATTGCGCGGCGGCTGATAGAGCGCAACGGCAAGACTGTTGTCAGCCGGGCGAAGCGAAGGGCGGGCCTGCGGGACAGGCGCATCGGCCGCATCGACGCCCGGGAGCGCATTGGCGACCATGACCGGGTCTTGTGCCGCGCCGACCGGCTGCTGGCGCGGCGCAGCGGGTACCGGCTGCGGCTGGGCCGTTGCCGGGCGAGCGGCAGGTTCCGGCACATCCTCGACCTCATCCTCATCGCCACCGCCAAACAGCATGGCGAGGAAGTTGCGCGGACGCGCGGAGGACTTTTCCTCGGCGATCATCACTGTGTTGCCGGATGCGACACGGCGCTTGTATTCGGCGAGCGCCTGCTGGTAGCCGGGCAGCGGCTTGCCGTCGGAAGGAATGTGGACGGTCTTGCCGTCGGGGAAGAGACGGACGAGATCCTGGCGGTTCATGCGCGGCCAGGCACGCACACCGGCCACGTCCATGTGGACGAAAGGCGAGCCGGAATTCGGATAATAGCCAACACCACCGGCCTGCATCTTCACGCCGATTTCGCGCAGCGTCTTCAGCGGCACACCGGGAATGTAGAAGTCCATCGCGGTGCCGCGCATGTGCTGGCTTTCCTTCGCGACACCCTTGGAGCGCGAACGCAGCATGTTGTTTGTAGCAGGCGAACGATAGGCCGAGACGACCTTGATGTAACCCTTGGCACGCGACTGGCGATAAACTTCCCAGACGAGATCGAAGAGGCGCGGGTCCATCTTCGTCGGCTCGTTGCGGCGCCAGTCACGAAGAATATAATTGAGCTGTTTCAGCCCCTTGGGGTCATAGCGCCCGTTGCGCTTGAAGGTAATCGAAGCGCGTTCGCCGGTATGCACGAACTCGATGTTGAGGGTGCGGCTCTCGGCGCGCGCTGTGGCGGCATTGCCAAGCAAGAAGCAGAAACTCATCAGAACGGCGGCAAACAGCGGAGACAACAGCCGGTTTACCGACTGTGCAGACGCAAGCCGGATTTTGCGCTCGTTTCGTCTAGAGAGCGCGCTGATGTCCTGCGATGCCTGCAATGCAATCCCCGTCCGAAAGACTACGTCCCACGCCAACCGAATTGAACGTCAAATGCGGTCATACCATGGCAAATTTGCCACATCCGCACAAGCTATCCCTTTATGGTGAACGCTTGCCTAACAAATGCTTAGCCCTTGGGTAAGCGATTAAGCTTACCCCAGAGTTAACATCGAACGGTTGAGGTAAATCAAGCGGCATCCTTCTGCGGATCGTCGGGATCGATTCCGTAATCCTTGAGCTTGCGGTAGAGCGTGGACCGGCCGATGCCGAGCTTCCGGGCGACCTGACTCATCTGGCCGCGATAGAACTTCAGCGCGAAGCGGATCAGTTCCTCCTCGATCTCCGCCAGCTTGCGCACATTGCCGGCCTCGTCGGTGCTGACGATGACATTGCCGGAGGCCGATCCCTGAAAACCTGTGGATGGAGCCGACTGGCCGCCGCTGAAGCTCGCTGCACGCTCGGCAAGAGCGGCCTGAACCTTGGCGATCGGGCTCGGCTCATAAACGACGGCCTGCGCCTCGCTACCGACAGTCGCGCTTCGATGACTGGTGACCTGCGCTGCGATCTGCGGAAAGTCACTTTCCTTGAGACTGGCGCCCTCGGCCAGAACAACGGCGCGGAAGATCGCGTTCTCAAGCTGGCGCGTGTTGCCGGGCCAGTCGAAGGAGGTCAGCAAGGCGAGTGCGGAAGATTCGACCGGCAGGGTCCGCGGCAGGCGCTGCTCGAGCGAAAAGCGCTCGACGAAGGCCCTGATGAGATGCGGAATGTCCTCCTTGCGGCGGCGGAGCGCGGCAATGGTGATCGGAAAGACGTTGACCCGGTAGTAGAGATCCTCGCGGAAACGTCCGGCCTTCACTTCCTCGATCAGATCCTTGTTGGTCGCCAGAACCAGCCGCACATTGGCCTTCAAAGGCTTGGCATGTCCGCTGCGATGAACTTCGCCGGACTGCACGATCTCAAGCAAGCGCATCTGGCCAACGGGCGGCAACTCGCTGATTTCTTCGATGAAAAGCGTGCCACCTTCAGCCTCGGCAACCTTGCCCATCTGGGCTTCGCTGCCGAACAGCACATCTTCGATCTGTCCAGGCGTGATGGCATTGCAGTTGACCGAAACAAACGGACGGGACGACCGATCGCTGGCGGCATGGATGGCGCGCGCCACGAGTTCCTTGCCGACGCCGGCTTCCCCTTCGAGCATCACGGGGATCATCGACTGCGCTGCCCGACGACCGAGTTCCACGACGCGCGACATGGCCGCACTCGCGGCAACGACGTCAGAGAAGCTGACCGAACCGCTCCGAGCCCGGCGCGGCGCGCGGCCCTGCAGGCTGGTACGATGGATCTTCAGTGCCGACTCGATGGCGCCGATCAGCCGTTCCTGGGCGATCGGCTTGACGAGGAAGTCAAAGGCGCCCGCACGCACGGCGTTGAGCGCGGTTTCGGTCGCGCCTTCCGTGGTACAGACGATGACCGGTACGCTCGGATTGATCTCGGCGAGCATGGGAATGACGCTGGGGTTTGGGCCGTCTGCGGATGTTACGTCGAGCACCACAACACCGATTTGCTCGGATTGGCGGCGGAAGAGTTCGAGGCCCGCAGGCGCGGTGTCGGCGATATGAACGGCATGGCCGTGCGCTTCTATCGCAGCCTTCATGCTGCGGCGCTCGGCGGCATCTTCATCGATGAGTAGAATTTGTGCGGTCAACTTGCGCTCCCCGAGGCTGTTTCGGCGCGTTCGCGCTCCTGGGTTATCGCGAGGGAGACTGGCAGAAAGGCCTGAAGATGTTCTTGGGAGAAAACCTAGCATTTTAACGGTCCTTAACCGTTTCTGGCACAATCCACAGAGGCGCTGCGGCAATCGGCTCGCTCAGGTCGCACCACTCCGACACACCCGGCTGCTTGCCCATCGGCGGGCGACTGACTACATCTCCGCAAAGAACGAGAGAAAGGACGTCACCATGATGATCGACCGCCGCCCCGCCTTAAGCCCCGTTACCCAGGCCTCCGCGAGCAGGGATCAAAACCTCGGCGACCTTCCCGTCTGGAAACTCGGCGACCTCTATCCCGGCCAGACCTCGCCGGAATTTCTCGGCGCCGTGGAAAAGGCCGGCGCCGATGCGCTTGCCTTTGAGACGAAGTGGAAGGGCAAACTCGCAGCGTCTCTCGAAACCGTTGGTGACGGCTCTCTGGCCGAAACGCTGCGCGAGATGGAGGCACTGGAAGACCTGCTCGGCCGGATCGCCTCCTATGCGGGCCTCACTTATTACTCCGACATGACCAATCCGGCGAACGGCAAGTTCTTCGGTGATATCCAGGCCACGCTGACGGACATGTCGTCACGCCTGCTTTTCTTCCCGCTGGAACTCAACCGCCTGCCCGACGACGCCGTCGACGCCGCCATGGACCGTGATCCCGCTCTCGCCCACTTCCGCCCCTGGATCGTCGACCTGCGCAAGGACAAGCCCTTCCAGCTCGATGACCGGATCGAGCAGCTCTTCCTTGAGAAGTCGCAGACGGGTGCCGCCGCCTTCAACCGCCTGTTCGACGAGACGCTGGCTTCGCTGCGCTTCAAGGTGGGCGAAGACGAGATGCCGCTGGAGCCGACGCTGACGCTTCTGCAGGATGCCGACCCGGCCAAGCGCAAGCTCGCCGCCGAAGCCCTGTCGAAGACCTTCAAGGACAATATCCGCATCTTCACCCTGGTGACCAACACGCTCGCCAAGGACAAGGACATCTCCGACCGCTGGCGCGGTTTCGACGACATCGCTGACAGCCGCCATCTCGCCAACCGCGTGGAACGCGAAGTGGTCGATGCGCTCGCTGAAGCCGTGCGCGAAGCCTATCCGCGCCTTTCGCATCGCTATTACAAGATGAAGGCAAAGTGGCTCGGCATGGACCAGATGAACTTCTGGGACCGTAATGCGCCGCTTGCCGAAACACCGGACCGCCTGATCTCCTGGGACGAGGCCAAGGACATGGTGCTCTCGGCCTATGGCGGCTTTGCGCCCGAAATGGCTGACATCGCCGGGCGCTTTTTCGACGGCGGCTGGATCGATGCCCCCGCCCGCCCCGGCAAGGCTCCGGGTGCATTTGCCCATCCGACGGTGCCTTCGGCTCACCCCTATGTTCTCGTCAACTACCTCGGCAAGCCGCGCGATGTCATGACGCTTGCCCATGAGCTTGGCCACGGCGTGCATCAGGTTCTGGCCGGCGGTCAGGGTGCCCTGATGTGCCAGACCCCGCTGACATTGGCTGAAACCGCGTCCGTTTTCGGCGAGATGTTGACCTTCCGCGCCCTCCTCGACAAGACGACGGACAAGCGCGAGAGGAAGGCCATGCTCGCCCAGAAGGTCGAGGACATGATCAATACGGTCGTCCGCCAGATCGCCTTCTACCAGTTCGAGCGCAAGATCCACACGGCTCGCAAGGAAGGTGAGTTGACGGCCGAAAAAATCGGCGAATTGTGGCTCTCCGTGCAGCAGGAAAGCCTTGGGCCGGCGATCAAGATCTCGGAAGGCTATGAGAACTGGTGGGCCTACATCCCCCACTTCATCCACTCGCCCTTCTACGTCTATGCCTATGCCTTCGGGGACTGCCTGGTGAACTCGCTCTATGCCGTCTACCAGAACGCCGACCAGGGATTCCAGGACAAGTATTTCGAGCTTCTGAAGGCCGGCGGCACCAAGCATCACTCCGAGTTTCTCGCCCCCTTCGGCCTCGACGCCACCGATCCGTCGTTCTGGGCCAAGGGACTGTCGATGATCGAGGGGCTGATCGACGAGCTGGAAGCGCTAGATAAGGCCGCCTGAACCGGAGCAGCCGACATCCATGCATGACCACGCGCCCTATGCGCTCTTCCGCGACGACCGCGCGGGGACAAGCCTCGTCTTTGCCGAACCGGAGACGCTCGTCGTCGCCCGGACGGCGGACGAGGTCGAACCGGCGCTTGCCCGACTGGAGGCAGCCCGGAAGGCCGGCAAGTGGCTGGCGGGGTACATATCCTATGAGGCGGGCTTCGTTTTCGAACCGAAGCTGCGTCCTCTGGTGGAAGACGGACGGGAAACCCCGCTCATCGCCATGGGGGTCTTCGCCGCCCCAGCACCGGCCGAACACCCGCTGGCTGAGGCGCCCTCGAACATCCCGAATGCGCCTCTCCTGACTGATCCCCGGGCCGGCTGGGATTTCGAAGCCTACAGCGCCCGCTTCGATCGCCTGCATCATCACTTGCGCAAGGGTGACTGCTATCAGGCAAACCTGACCATGCCGGTGGAAGCCCGCTGGGAGGGGGATCCCCGTGCCGCCTTCTGGTCGCTCGTCGGTCGCCAGCCCGTGTATTATGGCGCACTGATCGACTACGGCACCGGCCCTGTCATACTGTCCCGCTCGCCCGAACTCTTCTTCTCGGTCGACGAGGATGGCTGGATCGAAACCCGCCCGATGAAGGGTACGGCACCGCGCGGCGCAAGCCCCGAGGAGGACGAGGCAATCATCGAAGCGATGCTCGCCGACGAAAAGACCCAGGCCGAGAACCGGATGATCGTTGACCTTCTGCGCAACGATGTCTCCGTCATCACAGAGGTCGGCACCCTCTCGGTCCCCAAACTCTTCGCGATCGAGACCTATCCGACGGTCCACCAGATGGTGAGCTATGTGCGCGCCAAGCTCATGCCCGAAATCGGCCTGCCCGAGATCATGGCCGCCCTCTTCCCCTGCGGCTCGGTGACCGGCGCGCCGAAAATGTGGGCGATGCGCATCCTGCATGAACTCGAAGCCGGTCCGCGTGACGTCTATTGCGGCGCGATCGGTTGGTGCGACCCGGCAGGCCCCATGCGATTTTCAGTGGCAATCCGCACCATCTCCCTTTTCAACGGCGGACGCGCCGTCTTCAATGTCGGCGGCGGCATCGTCTTCGATTCGAAGGCCGAGGCGGAATACGAGGAATGCCTGCTGAAGGCGCGTTTTGCCCTGGGAGACCAATGGATTTCTCGCTGATCGAGACGATGCGGTGGCAGCCGGACGCAGGCTTTCTGCGGCTCGACCAGCATCTGCGTCGTCTGTCCCGGTCTGCCGATGCATTGGGTTTTCGGCAGCCGCAGGACGCGAAGGGCAAGCTGGAGAAGGCAGTCTCCGGCGATACATCACTGCGTGTGCGCCTCGTCATGACCTATCGCGGCAAGATGGAGGTGACGGCGACACCCTTCGAGCCGATCCCGGAGGAAACGGTCTGGCGCCTGAAGGTCGCCAAGACCCGTCTGCAGTCCGAAGACAGCCTCTTCCGCCACAAGACATCCCGCCGCGAGCCTTACGAGGCCGCGCGCGCCGAGTTTTCCAGGGATGAGGTCGACGAAGTGATCCTGCTCAACGAGCGTGGCGAGGTCTGTGAAGGCACGATCACCAACATTTTCGCCGAAGCCGCCGACGGCATGCTGCTCACCCCGCCGCTTGCCAGCGGCCTCCTGCCCGGCGTGTTGCGGGCCGAACTCATCCGGGAGCGCAAGGCGCGTGGCGAGGTGCTGAAACTCAACGACCTTCACCAGCGCAAGCTTTTCGTCGGCAATTCCCTGCGCGGCCTGATCCGCGCAGAACTCATTGATTAGGGCCACACATGTTCATTCTCTCCCTCACCTATGTAAAGCCCACCGAAGAGGCCGATCGTTTCATGGCCCCGCATATGGATTGGGTGAACGCCGGCTATGACAACGGCCTGTTTCTGGCGTCGGGGCGCAAGAACCCGCGCACCGGCGGCGTGATTTTGGCCAGAGGAGACCAGGCCGAGATCGAGGCTTATGTCGCGGCCGATCCCTTCAAGGTCGAGGGTGTGGCGATGTATGAAGTGACGGAGGTTGTGGTCACCCGGACGGCGGCGGGGCTGGAAGGGTTGAAGGGCTAGGTTAATCCCTTGAAGAAAAGAATTGATGCGCATATATTTGCGCATGGAGAAAGGTAATGGAGAAGGACTCGCGCAAGATCATCCAGCGCCTGAAGGCCGAGGGATATGAACTTGTTTCGGTGTCTGGCTCCCATCACAAGCTTCGGAAAGGTGGCAAGACGATCATCGTGCCCCATCCGAAGAAGGATCTCCCGCTTGGCACCGCCCGGGCGATTGCGAAACAGGCGGGCTGGATCTGAAGAGCAAGAGAAATCGGCATATGCGATACTACGTGGCTTTGGTCCATAAGGACCTGGAGAGTGCCTACGGCATCAGCTTCCCCGATTTGCCAACCGTATTCTCGGCAGCGGATCGCGATGAAGACCTTGTCATCAACGCAATCGAAGCCTTGAGGCTTTGGGCAGAGGATGAAGAGCTTCCGGTCCCCTCCTCTCATCAGGATATCGTCGAGCGTTCCGATGTTCGTGACGAATTGGCTGCCGGCGCATTCCTCATCCGCGTGCCCCTGATCGAAGAAGATACACGGACTGTCCGGGCGAACATCACGATGGAAGCAGGAACGCTGGCCGCAATCGACCAGGCAGCCAAGCAGCGAGGCCTCACCCGGTCGGCCTTCCTGGCAAGCTGCGCTCGCAAAGAGATCGAGCGCTCGGCGTGATCAAGGCGCGACCGAAACTCACCCACACACCATACGCCGGCCCGACGCGCCCCTTCACCATCGGCCTGTCCGCCCTCGCCCCGACCCGCTGGATCGAACCGGATGCCGACTGCGATCGCTACCTGAACGAAAAGCGCGCGCTGGCAGCGGCACGGCACGAGGACGTCTTCCGGGCGACCGAAGACAGTCTCCCCGCCCAGGAGGAATGTCTGGCAGCCCTCGTCGCCCATCTCAAGGCCCATCATCCGCAACACATGCATGCGCCCTCCCTGACCGACGAAACCCTCTCCCCGCTGCTCCGCGCCGGAATGCTCGTACAGGACGACCTGGTCATCATGATGAAGCGCGACGCCGGCTGGTCCATCGCGGCTGCTCATCTCTCCTTCCCATCCTCCTGGTCGCTTGCGGAAAAGTTCGATCGGCCAATGGAGGAGGTCCACGAGCATGTGCCGGGGTTCCAGGGCGGCACGCGCAACGCGGCCATGATCAACCGCATCTTCGACAATCTGGCGCCCGACCTGCCCGCCGAGCGTTTCAACTGGTCGGTCAACTGGAAGGAAAAGCTCTTTCACCCGGAAACCGGCCGCAACGACGACGCCCAACCGCATGAGGCCGTGGTACGCGTCGAGCGCCAAACGCTGACGAAACTGCCTGTGACAGGCGCTATCGTCTTCACGATCCGCATCTATCTGGATCCGGTCACAGCGTTCAGGAACCATCCTGACGGCAGAAGGCTCGGCGCCGCCCTGGCCGAGCAGTTGGAGGGCCTCGCCGGCGATCAGCTCCGATACAAGGGCCTCGACACCCAGCGTGACCGGCTCGTCGCCCACCTGCGGCAAGATACAGCACTCGAAAATCAGCGGTGAGGCCCCTCACCCCCATGCCCCTACCCTTTATTGTGTCAGATTTTTGTGATCTAGAACCGCCAGTATCGCTCCGGCCGCACAAGACAGGCCGGAAACATGGCCCAGGCACAACGACCGGGCCTCCAAGGAGACGGAAATGAGCGAAATGACCTACCCGGTTTATGGCGAGATCACCGGCCCGATCGTGATGATCGGTTTCGGCTCGATCGGCCGCGGCACCCTGCCGCTGATCGAACGCCACTTCAAGTTCGACAAGAGCCGGATGGTCGTCATCGATCCCCGAAATGATGAAGCCGACCTGCTTGCCAAGCATGGCATCAAGCACATCCAGGCGCATGTCACCAAGGACAACTACAAGAAGCTCCTGAAGCCGCTTCTGACCGAAGGCGAAGGCCAGGGCTTCTGCGTCAACCTGTCGGTCGACACCGGCTCGCTCGATCTGATGAAGCTCTGCCGCAAGCTCGACGTGCTCTACATCGATACGGTTGTCGAGCCCTGGCTCGGCTTCTACTTCGACAAGAACATGAAGAATTCCGAGCGCACCAACTATGCGCTGCGCGAAACCGTGCGCCAGGAAAAGGCGAAGAACCCGGGCGGCACGACGGCCGTGTCCACCTGCGGCGCAAACCCGGGCATGGTGTCCTGGTTCGTCAAGCAGGGCCTCGTCAACCTCGCCCATGAAATCGGCCTGAAATTCGAAGAGCCCGACCAGAACGATCGTGACGGCTGGGCCAAGTTGATGAAGAAGGTCGGCGTCAAGGGCGTGCACATCGCCGAACGCGATACCCAGCGCACCAAGAACCCGAAGCCGCTCAACGTCTTCTGGAACACATGGTCGGCCGAAGGCTTCATCTCGGAAGGTCTGCAGCCCTCCGAACTCGGCTGGGGCACCCATGAAAACTGGATGCCGAAGAACGCCAAGAAGCACAAGAAGGGCTGCAAGGCCGCGATCTATCTGGAGCAGCCGGGCGCCAACACCCGTGTCCGCACCTGGTGCCCGACGCCCGGCCCGCAATACGGCTTCCTCGTAACCCACAACGAGTCGATCTCGATCGCCGATTACTTCACCGTCGAGAAAGACGGCGAAGTCGTCTATCGTCCGACCTGCCACTATGCCTACCACCCGGCCAACGACGCCGTGCTTTCGCTGCACGAGATGTTCGGCAATGGCGGCACGCAGCAGCCTGTTCTGCACGTGCTGAACGAAGACGAACTGGTTGATGGCGTCGACGAGCTCGGTGTGCTGCTCTACGGCCACGAAAAGAACGCCTACTGGTTCGGTTCGCGCCTGTCGCTCGAAGAAACCCGCCGCATCGCGCCCTATCAGAACGCAACCGGTCTGCAGGTGACCTCGGCCGTGCTCGCCGGCATGGTCTGGGCGCTCGAGAACCCGAAGGCCGGCATCGTCGAAGCCGACGAGATGGACTACAAGCGCTGCCTGGAAGTGCAGTCGCCCTATCTCGGCCCGGTCGAAGGCCACTACACCGACTGGACGCCTCTTGATGGTCGCCCGGGCCTCTTCCCGGAAGACCTCGATGAAAAGGATCCGTGGCAGTTCCGGAACATCCTGGTCCGATAAACGGTTTCAGGCCAGAGCTTGGGGCCCGTCGCTCGCGGCGGGCCTTTCTCGTTGCAAGCAAGGACGGGATAACCCCGGCAATACAAGGCTTTCGCCTTGCTTTGGCCGAGGCTTCGCGGCATGTTCTCGATGACAACGCAAACGGTGGGCGGCCGGACCGAACCGCCGAGATGGTGGGAGACAAGAATGAAAATCAGATCCCTGGTGGCTGTAACGGCGATGAGCCTTGCCCTTTCGTCCTGCTATTCCAGCCCTCCCCGCCAGTTGCCGGCCGTTCAGCAGGGTCCGTCGATCGAAGGCGCCTGGGTTGATCCGAATGGCATCGCCTCGACCTTCCAGGGCGGCACCTTCACCACGCGGACGACCGATTCCAACCAGATCCTCGCATCCGGCACCTACACGCTGGTCAATGACCGCCTGGTCGAGATCAACATGACGTCTCTGGTTCGCAACACGCAGCAGAAGGTGAATTGCGCACTCGTCACGCCGACACAGCTGAACTGCACCTCCGACAGCGGCGCCCAGTTCTCGCTCGCCCGACGCGGCTGAGCCGGCGCCAGGACAGACTTATCGAGGAGCGGCCCAAGTGGCCGCTTCTTTCGTTTCTGGCCCCGCTAACATGCGGACATCAAGTGAATTTTGCTTGCCCTGTTCCGGTCTTGATGAAAACATCCGCCATCCGAATTCTGGCGCGTGACTGTCATCAATCCGTGCCAGACTTCCGGTGATCGATTGCAACAGGAGAGATAAGATGTTCAGACATTTGAAGATTGGCCTTTTCAGCGCCTCGGTGCTGGCCCTGACCGCCGGAACAGCTCTGGCCGATTTCGAACTCAATATCCTGCACATCAATGACCTGCATTCCCGCATCGAGGCCATCAGCAAATCCGATTCGACCTGCTCGGCAAAAGATGCGGCCGCCAACGAATGCTTCGGCGGGATCGCCCGCGTGAAGGCCGCCATCGATGCGCGCCGCGCAGAACTCACGGGCAAGAACGTGCTGACGCTCGACGCTGGCGACCAGTTCCAGGGCTCGCTCTTCTACACCACCTACAAGAGCGCGCCGATTGCCGACTTCATGAACGGCATCGGCTTCGACGCCATGGCCATCGGCAACCACGAATTCGATGACGGCCCGGAAGAACTGGCGAAGTTCATCGACGCGCTGAAATTCCCGATGATCTCCGGCAACACGCTGGCTGGCCTCAACTCTCCGGTCGCCGACAAGTTCAAGCCCTACATCGTCAAGGAATTCGGCGCGGAGAAGGTCGCGATTGTCTCGGTCCTCGCAACCGACACGGACGAGACCTCCTCGCCTGGCGACACCATCCTGTTTGCCGACGAGATCGGCTACCTGAAGGAAGCCGTGGCCGAAATCGAAGGCCAGGGCATCGACAAGATCGTGCTGCTCTCGCATGTCGGCTACGTCAAGGATCAGGAAATCGCGGCAGCCGTTGACGGCATCGACGTGATCGTCGGCGGCCACAGCCATACGCTTTTGTCCAATACCGACGAGAAGGCAGCGGGCCCCTACCCGACCCTGGTGAAGAACCCGTCCGGCGCGGATGTGCCGATCGTCCAGGCCTATGCCTATTCCAAGTATCTCGGCGACCTGACGGTCGTTTTTGATGACGCAGGCGTCGTCAAGACCGCGACTGGCGAACCGAAGCTGCTAGACGCCTCCGTGACCCCGGATGAAGGCTTCGTCGCCAAGGTGGCCGAACTCGGTGGCCCGATCGAGGAGTTGAAACTGAAGGAGATCGGCGAGAGCGCCGAAGCCATCGACGGCTCGCGTGAAACCTGCCGTGCAGTTGAATGCACCATGGGCAATCTGGTGGCGGACGCCATGGTCGATCGCCTCAGCGATCAGGGCATCACCATCGCCATCCAGAATGGCGGCGGTCTGCGCGCGTCGATCGACGCCGGCACCGTCACCATGGGCGAGGTCCTGACGGTGCTTCCCTTCCAGAACACGCTTGCCTCCTTCCAGCTCAAGGGCTCCGACATCGTGGCCGCCCTCGAGAACGGCGTGAGCCAGGTCGAGGAAGCGGCCGGCCGTTTCCCGCAGGTATCCGGTCTGAAATACACCGCCGACCTGACCAAGCCGGCCGGCAGCCGCATCTCCTCCGTCGAGGTCAAGGAAGGTGACGCCTTCGTCGCCATTGACCCCGAGAAGGTCTACGGCGTGGCCACCAACAACTATATGCGCACCGGTGGTGATGGCTATGGCGTGTTCGAGAGCGGCGGACAGAACGCCTACGATTTCGGCCCGGGCCTCGAAACTGTCGTGGCCGACTACATCGCCAAGAACAGCCCCTACAGGCCTTACACCGACGGTCGCATCACCGTGATCTCCGCGACGGCACCGCCGGCAGGCGACACGACCACGCCGGCAACCGAAGCGCCCGCTCAGGCTCCGGCAGCAACCGAGGCTCCGGCTGCCGCAGAAGCTCCGGCGGCAACCGCCGCGGATGCGGCCATGGCGACTGCCGAAACCGTCTACAAGGTGGTTGCCGGCGACAGCCTCTGGAAGATCGCCGAGGCCACCTATGGTGACGGCATGATGTGGAGCAAGATCGCCGAGGCGAACACGCTGCGCAATCCGAACGTGCTCTCGATCGGCCGGGAATTGCAGCTTCCGCCGAAGTAAGACCGTTTGACGCATGACAAAAGCCGGTCCGGGCTTCCCCGGGCCGGCTTTTGCTTTTATCAGATGATCTCAACTGGCCTTCGCCACGTATCGGTCGAGATCTCATCACCAGGATATCAAGATGAATGTAATGCCTGCCCATTGGCCCTCCGACCATCCGCCCGTCAATTTCGGCAAGGTCGGCGTCCTCCTCGTCAACCTTGGAACGCCCGATGGCACGGACTACAAGTCCATGCGCCGCTATCTCGAGGAATTCCTGACGGATAAGCGCGTCATCGAGTGGTCACGGTGGTTCTGGTACCCCATTCTGTACGGGATTGTTCTCAACCGACGCCCGCAGAAGGTCGGCAAGGCCTATGAAGAGATCTGGAACAAGGATCTCGACGAAAGCTACCTGCGCACCTACACCCGCAGCCAGGCGGAAAAGCTCGCGGTTGCCTTGAAGGATCTGCCGAACGTGCATGTCGATTGGGCCATGCGCTACGGCCAGCCGGCGATCCAGGCGAAGATGAACGAGATGCAGAAGGCGGGTTGCGAGAAGATTCTCGTCTATCCGCTCTACCCACACTATGCGGCGGCAACCACGGCGACCGTCAACGATGAAGCCTTCAAGGCGCTGTTGAAGATGCGCTGGCAGCCGGCTTTGCGCACCGTGCCGCAATATGCCGATGATCCGGTCTACATTGCCGCCCTTGCCAACTCCATCAACCAGCATCTGGCGACCCTCGACTGGGAGCCTGAACTGGTGATCACCTCCTATCACGGCATTCCGAAGTCCTACTTCATGAAGGGCGACCCCTATCACTGCCAGTGTCACAAGACGACGCGTCTCTTGCGCGAGCATCTCGGCTGGGAGAAGGAAAAGCTGATGGTGACCTTCCAGTCGCGTTTCGGGCCCGAGGAATGGCTGCAGCCCTATACCGACAAGACGGTCGAAAAGCTGGCCCAGGAAGGCGTCAAGCGCATCGCCATCATGAACCCGGGCTTCGTCTCCGACTGTTTGGAAACACTGGAGGAAATCGCCGGTGAAGCCGGCGAGGACTTCCTGCACAATGGCGGCGAGAAGTTCACCCACATTCCCTGCCTCAACGACAGCGACGACGGCATGCGCGTGATCGAGAACGTCGTCCGCCGCGAGCTCCAGGGCTGGGCCTGAAGCTCAATAGGCTAAGCTACATGCAACATGACCAAGGGACTGCCGGAAGGCGGTCCTTTTTTCATTTATATCAATGTCACTTCGCGTCGCACCGTGCCTTCCGGAGGGGCATTTGAGCTACGGTAGCGGTACAACCGAGACGGCGAACACGCATGGCGAGCTAATGAGAAAAAGCCCAATCTTCGGTACATATGCCCAGCTTTAACGCATCTTTTCATTTGCTTAGCGTGTCGGGCTCCGAAACAACACAACCGAAAAGACAACCTCAAGCTGCCCACAAGCGCAAATCCGAGACGGAAAAGCCTACTTAAATCATTGGATTTAATTACAATTCTAGATAGGCAATTTCTTATATTAATGGTCCGTTTAGTAATGATCCCTAGAATTAGGGGGAGTTGAAGGAGACCATCATGAAATTCGTCACGACAGCATTGGCATCGACGTTCATCGTAGCGTCACTCGCCACTGCCCATGCAGAACCGGCCCAGCCTGATATCGCCAAGCTCGTCTCGCCCGAGCTCATCAAGCAGATCCAGGAATTCGTGTCCACCGAGATTGTCACCGTATCGGTCGAGGCACAGAACGCTCGGCTCACAGACCTGTCCCAGGACAAGATCGACGAGCTGGACAATCAATGGAAGGCCGAGCGCGAGGCAGCCGACAAGCCGCTGATCGCCGCGACGCTCTCCAGCCCGCTCTCCGTCTATCTCGCCCGCATTCAGGGTAAATCGCTCGGCCTCTATCCGGAAATCTTCGTGATGGACAAGAACGGCCTGAATGTCGGCCAGAGCTCGATCACCAGCGACTTCTGGCAGGGCGACGAGGCGAAGTTCCAAAAGACCTATGACGTCTCGGAGGACGCGATCTTCATCGATGAAGCCGAGTGGGACGACGACATGAAGATCTGGCGAAACCAGGTGAGCCTGACGCTGGTCGATAGCGCCAAGAAGAAGATTGGTGCCGTTACCGTCGAACTCAACCTGACGGAACTTGAGCGCCGGGCGCTGGCCGGCAGCTGATCCGTCGACACGACCCCATGATGGCGGCCGTCCTGTAAACCATGATTCAATTCGACCCCGACCGGGACAGGATTTTACTATGCTCAAGAATCTATCCGTAAGCGCCAAAGGCTTTCTCGCTTTCGGACTCCTCGCCGCCATCGCGATCGCAGCCTCGACCTTCATGCACAATCGCACCATTATGGCCCGTGAACAGGTCGCGGAAACCACGACGATGAATCGCGCCGTTGCGGTGATCGACGAATTCGCCGCCGATCTCTATGTCGCGGACCTCAAGCTGAAGACCTTCCTGTTGACCGGCAACCGCGACTACGCAGCTGGCGCAGAAGAGATTGCTGCGGAAATGAGCGCGGACCGTCCCAACATCGAAGCAATGCTATCGGCATCGGCACCGGAAGAACTTACGAAGTTCAGAGACGCGGTGGTCGACTTCGACGCGTGGAAGACAAACTTCATGGACCGCCAGATCCTCTTGATGCGCGCCCCGGAAACGGTTGAACTTGCCCGCGCCATCGAAGTAACTGGTGAAGGAGAGGCTCTAGTCCAGGCCTTCGAGGTGCGAATCCGCGAGATCAAGTCTTCTCTCTCGGCGCGTGCCGTCACCGCTGGTGAAAACCAGACCGCAGCCCTCTCGCTTGTGGAAACGGTCAGCCTCGCCGCTTCGATCATCGTCGGCATCGCTGCTGCTCTCCTCGGCTTCCTGAACTTCCAACTTGTTTCCCGTCCGCTCGGCAAGCTCGCCGACAACACGACGCGCCTCGCAAACGGCGACCTCGACGTCACGATCGATCAGGGTGGCAAGGACGAAATCGGGCGCCTGGCCGCTGCGATGCAGATCTTCCGTGAGGCAGCCATCGCCAACAAGCGGCTCGAAGCCGAGGCCGACGGTAACCGTCGTCAGGCAGAGGCCGATCGCATCGCGACACAGCAGCGTGCCGAAGCTGAAGCCGCCGAACGTCTGCGCATTGCCACGTCCGGCCTGGCTGCCGGTCTGAAGCGCCTCGCCGCCGGCGATCTCGCATTCCAGATCAACGAAGCCTTCGCCCCTGATTTTGAGGCACTCCGCCACGACTTCAACCAGTCTATCCGCCAGCTGAACCAGACCATGGCCTCGATCAACAACAGCGTCGCGACCATGGAGACCGGCACCCGCGAGATCGCCTCGGGGACCGATCACCTGTCGAAGCGCACCGAGCAGCAGGCCGCCGCCCTTGAGCAGACGGCAGCCGCAGTCGAAGAGATTACCGCCAACGTCGTCAACTCGACCAAGCGGACTGAAGAGGCCCGCGGCGTGGCAGCCCATGCCAACACCTCCGCCAACCAGTCGTCGGAAGTCGTTTCCCGCGCCGAAGAAGCCATGCGTCGGATTGAAAACTCCTCGCAGCAGATCTCGAACATCATCGGCGTCATCGACGAAATCGCCTTCCAGACCAACCTGCTCGCCCTGAATGCTGGCGTCGAGGCAGCGCGTGCCGGTGAAGCCGGCAAGGGCTTTGCAGTCGTCGCCCAGGAAGTTCGCGAGCTCGCCCAGCGTTCTGCCAATGCTGCGAAGGAGATCAAGGCTCTCATCCAGAACTCCTCGACCGAGGTTGCTGGCGGCGTGGATCTCGTCCGCAAGACCGGCGAAGCGCTGCGCACCATCGGCGGCTTCATCACCGAGATGAACACCCACATGGATGCGATTGCCCTTTCCGCCAAGGAACAGGCGACCGGCCTTTCGGAAGTCAACCATGCGGTCAACTCGATGGACCAGACGACCCAGCAGAACGCCGCCATGGTCGAGGAATCCAACGCTGCCTCCGGCGCGCTTGCGAGCGAAGCCGCAAAGCTCCGCGAACTGATCTCGCACTTCAGCATCGACGGCGTCCAGCAAACCCAGGCATCGGCGCTGCGCGAAACGGCCCGTACGATGGCACAACCCACGGCATCGCCCAGCCGCGCTCCTGCACCGCGTGCGGCAGAGCCTGCCCGGCGCGCCGCCCCGGCGCCACGCAGCCACGGCAACGCGGCAGTGGCCCAGGACAACTGGGAAGAGTTTTAAGCTCAGGTCGATCAGCCTGAAAACCGAGGCGGCGGGAGAAATCCCGCCGCTATTCTTTTTCGTGTAGCCCACTAGTCCGAATCGCAAACGCACGCCGTGTGTGACCGCGATCCCTTGCATTTACCCTGTCACGCCACGATGTTAGACCAAAGGGGCGCAATTTCCGTTTGCGCCAATGCTGGAGGAATTCATGCCCGTTACCGGTCCGGACATCGTCGTCATCGCACTCGTACTGCTTGTGATCCTGGTCCTCTTTGCCGGCATCAAGACCGTACCGCAGGGCTTCCGCTACACGATCGAGCGTTTCGGCCGCTACACGCGCACGCTGGAGCCGGGCCTTAACCTGATCATCCCGTTCTTCGAGCGGATCGGCGCGAAGATGAACGTCATGGAGCAGGTACTCGATGTGCCGACCCAGGAAGTCATCACCAAGGACAACGCCTCGGTTTCTGCCGATGCTGTCGCCTTCTATCAGGTGCTGAACGCTGCAGAAGCCGCCTATCAGGTCTCGAACCTCGAAAATGCCATCCTGAACCTGACGATGACCAATATCCGCTCGGTCATGGGCTCGATGGATCTCGATGAACTGCTTTCCAACCGCGAGGTCATCAACGACCGCCTGCTGCGCGTCGTCGACGAGGCCGTCCGCCCCTGGGGCATCAAGGTCACGCGCGTCGAGATCAAGGATATCCAGCCGCCGGCCGACCTGGTGGACGCCATGGGCCGCCAGATGAAGGCCGAGCGCGAGAAGCGCGCCCAGGTCCTGGAAGCCGAAGGCTTCCGCAATGCCCAGATCCTGAGGGCCGAAGGCGCCAAGCAGGCCGCCATCCTTCAGGCCGAAGGCGAGCGTGAGGCAGCCTACCGCGAGGCCGAGGCCCGTGAGCGTCTGGCGGAAGCCGAAGCCAAGGCCACCCGCCTCGTCTCGGAAGCGATCGCCGCCGGCGACGTCAACGCCATCAATTACTTCGTCGCCCAGAAATACACAGAAGCAATGGCCGCGATCGGCACCTCCAGCAATTCCAAGGTGGTTCTGATGCCGATGGAAGCGACGTCGCTGATCGGTTCGCTCGGCGGCATCGGCGCGATTGCCCGCGAGGTCTTCGGCGACGACAAGCGCCCTGCACCACCGCGCCCGACCGCCGCGCCGCGCACCACGCCGCCGATCAGTTCCTTCAACCCGAACGGCGAGTGATCGCCATGCTGGCGCGGATCATCGCCGAACTCGGCCCCTGGAGCTGGTGGGTCCTCGGCATGCTGCTGCTTGCGGCCGAACTGGTCATGCCCGGCGTCTTCCTGGTCTGGATCGGCCTCGGCGCCATCCTGACAGGTGTGCTGTCGCTGCTGCTTTGGGATGCGGGCTTCTGGTCGTGGCAAATCCAGTCGCTGGTCTTTGCGGCAAGCGCCGTCGCCTTCACGCTTGCCGGTCGCCGTCTCTTCACCCGCCTCGAGACGTCGAGCGACGAACCACTCCTCAATCAGCGTGGCGCAAGCCTCGTCGGCCGCACCGCCGTGCTCGCCGAGCCCATCCGCGAGGGCCGCGGCCGTATCCGGCTGGACGACACCTTCTGGCTGGTCTCCGGCCCGGACCTGCCCGGCGGCGCCCGTGTGCGGATCGTCTCAAGCGATGGTCGCGATCTGACAGTGGAAGAGGCTTGAGTCGGGCCACGCTTGAATGCGCGGCAAAGCATGGCATAGTGGGTCCATGACAATCGAACTCGACATCACGCCGGATCTCGCAGCCAGGATCGATGCGCTTGCCGCGCGCGCGGGCGTATCGCGTTCCAGGATCATCCAGGATGCCCTGGAGCAGGGTCACTCGATTGCCTGGCAGGAGCACTTCATCGGCAAAGTTAAGGCTGCAATCGAAGCAGCCGATCGGGGTGACTTCGCGTCTGAGGCGGAAATAGACCGGGTATTGAACAAGTATCGGCCCGGCTAATGCTGGTGGTCTGAACACTTCCAGCGATCCAAGATCTGGAAGCGATCCAGGATTACATTGCAGACAGGCGACCAGCGGCAGCGACACGTCTGGCCAAAAGGATCTTCGATCAAACGAAGGCGCTATTGGCTAAAAATTCGAACGTCGGCCGCCTAGGCAGGGTGAGCGGCACGCGGGAACTCGTGGTTTCCCGCACACCCTACATCGTCGTTTACAGAGTGGGCGCGCGCGTGGAAATCCTGGCGATCATTCATGGCGCACGAGATTGGCCTGAGAGCTTCTCTTGAGGCCCGCTTAGGCGACACCGATCCTGAGCAGATCGTGGAAGTGAATGAGGCCGACGGGCGTGTTCTCGTCATCGACGACGATCAGCGCACCTATGCCATGTTTGTTGATCATCGCCGCGGCGGTCGTCGCGAGGGCGTCGCCCTTGATGACCTTCGGATTGCGGGTCATCACATCATCGACGTCAAGGATAGACAGATCCCGGGCGAGATTACGCGCCATGTCGCCTTCCGTCACGATGCCGCAGAGCTTGCCGGCGTCGTCCACGATGCCCACACAGCCAAAATGCTTGTGAGACAGGGTCTTGACCGCCTCGGGCATGGGCGTACCGAGCGCCACCAGCGGCAGGCGCTCGCCGGTATGCATGATGTCGCGCACATGGGTGAGCGCCGCACCGAGCTTGCCGCCTGGATGGAAGGTACGGAAGTCCGACGGCGAGAACCCGCGGGCTTCAAGAAGGGCAATCGCAATCGCATCGCCGATGGCAAGCTGCAGCACAGCCGAGGTCGTCGGCGCGAGCCCGTGCGGGCAGGCCTCCTGAACCTTCGGCATCAACAGCACGACATCGGCATTGCGGGCGAGCGTGGAATTTTCACCCGCCGTAATGGCGATCAGCGGGATCGAGAAACGGCGCGAGAAGCTCAGAATGCCCTGAAGTTCCGTCGTTTCGCCCCCCCAGGAGATCGCCAGGATCGCATCATCCTGCGCGATCATACCGAGATCGCCGTGATTGGCTTCCGATGGGTGGACAAAGAAGGCCGGCGTGCCGGTCGAGGCAAAGGTGGCGGCAATCTTCGAACCGATATGCCCGCTCTTGCCGACCCCGGTGACAATTACGCGACCGCCGATCCCGCCGATCGTCTTCACCGCATTGCAAAAGGGTGCGGCCAAGGGCCCGGCCAAGGCCTCTTCGAGGACACGAAGCCCCTCCCGCTCGGTCGAGATGACGCGAAGAGCGGATTCGGTGGCACTGGCTTCAACGAGATTGACTGCGCGCTTGATCATGTCGTCCCATACTGCGTTTGTCGGCTGCTGTAAATTCTCGTGGTGCATGCCGCGTCTTCGGCAACGCCTGTCTGATCGCCATTCACCGGCGAAACCAAACATTAACCACCAGGCTTTACGATTGGGTAAGCATTACAGATCGCCGGGCGCAAGCATGACTTCAGTCGAAAATCGGGACACGCGCGGCGCACGCCGCCTGGGACTGCGCGCTTTTGCCGGCGCACTCGCGCTGTCGGCACTTGTGCACCCGTCATTGGTCGCAGCCCAAGAGACCCGCCCCACGCCGCAATCCTCGACAGGCGCTGCGACAAGCGGCACGCAGACGCGGGGAATCGGCCCGGAAGGCATCGCGACTCGCGCGGGCGAAACGTCGACATCGGCACCTGCCGTGGCGACCGATCCGACCACGACGGCCACGATTGCCCCGAACACATTCCCGGTGGACCCGCTTTCAGATCCCGATGCCCTGCCGGTGGACGACGACATTGGACGCCAGAACCTGCGCGAGACCAGGCTAGACGACCCGACCGCTGCCCGCATTCGCCGCGACGCCCTGGACGCCGAAGACGGCACCGGCATTCGCCTTGGCAGCATGATCCTTCGGCCGTCGATCAGCCAGAAACTGGGCACCGAGCGGGAGAAGTCCGGCGACGTCAAAACCAACCGCACATTCTCGGAAACCGGACTGAAGGGTACTTTGACCTCGGACTGGTCGAGACATGAGCTGAATGTCGGAGCCGAAGGCGCATGGCAGGAAACGCTGTCGGGCACGGACAACGACAAGCCTCGCGCCAATATCGATGCGCGCCTGCGTCTCGATCTCGCCGACGACACCATCGCGACGCTTTCCGGGTCTTACAATTTCAGCCGCGAGGATAGCGACGACCCGAACGCCGTATCCGGCGCCCGGGTCCAGTCGGGTGTCAACCAGTTCGGGACTGGCCTGTCGGTCGAACGCGACTTCGGTGTGATCCGCGGCTCGATCGCCGGCGATTTCACCCGCTTTCAATATTCGGATGCCAAGCTGTCCAATGGCAGCATCCTCGAACGCAGCGATCGCGATCGCAATCGCTATACGCTCAGCAGCCGCCTCGGATACGAGATCTCGCCTGCCCTCACCCCCTTCATCGAAGGCACGATTGGGCGGATCGACTATGACGAAGCCGTCGATTCGTCCGGATACCGGCGCTCGGCGGATCTCTATGGCGCCAAGGCCGGGGTGGCCGTCGATCTGGGAGAGAAGCTGCGCGGCGAAATCGCCCTCGGCTACGAACATCAGACTTTCGAGGACGCGCGTCTGGCAGAACTGTCAGCGATGACGGTGGATGGCAACATCTTCTGGTCGCCGCAGGACGGCACCAGCATCGATCTCTCGCT
Source organism: Rhizobium sp. R86522 (assembly GCF_042466255.1). Taxonomy (NCBI): domain Bacteria; kingdom Pseudomonadati; phylum Pseudomonadota; class Alphaproteobacteria; order Hyphomicrobiales; family Rhizobiaceae; genus Rhizobium; species Rhizobium sp. R86522. The sequence continues at coordinate 568,781 of NZ_JAXHBX010000001.1, read as the reverse complement.
CGACACCAGCATCGATCCATCGACCACGGCCGGTGTCAACGGCGCAACGATCCACCGCGTCACCGCTGCGCTGTCCCACGACCTGCGCACGAACCTCGTCGCACGCCTGACGGGCGGAACAACCTTCACGAACTACGACGGAAATGCGAGTGCGAGCGATACGACCGCTTATCTCGCGGGCGCCGGCCTGACCTGGAAGGTCAATCGCTATCTCGATGCGACGGCAGATCTCGCTTACGAGCGGACGAACTACAAGACCGGCACCGACAACAGCACGGTGACGGCATTGGTAGGCCTGACCGCCAAGCGCTGAGCCCGGCGGTCAGGGTTTCAATTCACTTCAGCGCGGCGAGCAGCGCCTTCAACTGGTCCTCGATGGCTGGACGAATGTCGGCGCGCTCGATGGCAAAGGCGACATTGGCCAGGATGAAGCCGTCCTTGGAACCGCAGTCGAAGGTCTGGCCCTTGAAGTGGTAACCGGCAAACGGCTGGTCATTGGCGAGCTTCAGCATGCCGTCGGTCAACTGGATCTCGTTGCCGGCGCCACGCTCCTGGGTCGACAGGATCTCGAAGATCTCAGGCTGCAGGATGTAGCGGCCGTTGATGAAGAAGTTGGAAGGTGCCGTGCCCTTGGCAGGCTTCTCGACCATTTGCGTGATCTTGAAGCCGCCTTCGAGCGCGTCACCGACGCCAACGATGCCGTATTTGTGGGCCTGATCCGGCGCACATTCCTCGACCGCCACAATGTTGCCGCCGGTCTTTTCATAAAGTTCGACCATGCCCTTGAGGCAGGCCTTTTCGCCGCGCATAATCATGTCAGGCAGGAGAAGGGCGAAAGGTTCATGCCCCACGATGTCACGAGCACACCAGACGGCATGTCCGAGACCCAGTGGCTCCTGTTGCCGCGTGAAGCTGGTCTGACCCGCTGTCGGCTGCAGTTCGTCGAGCATTGAAAGTTCGGCGTTCTTGTTGCGGGCCTTGAGGGTCTGTTCAAGTTCGAACTGGATGTCGAAATAGTCCTCGATGACCGCCTTGCCGCGGCCGGTCACGAAAACGAAGTGCTCGATCCCGGCTTCGATGGCCTCGTCAACCACATACTGGATGACAGGCTTGTCGACGACGGTGAGCATTTCTTTCGGGACCGCCTTGGTGGCGGGGAGAAAACGCGTACCGAGACCGGCCACGGGAAAAACGGCTTTACGGAGCTTTTTAGTCTGAACCACTCATTCCTCCTCGAGGATCTAAATCGATTAACGTCTTCATAACGCAGTCACGCCCAGTAACATACAATTGCTTCAAAATGGCAAAGACAAAGCTTGGGCGGACAACATGGTAAAGGGTTTGTTGACTGAACAGCATTAACCTGTGGTGAACAGCCTTGTTCCGGCTGCCAACACGAGAATGCACGGGAGATGCCCATGAAAAGACACCGCCCCAGCCTGCTCGGCGCCATTGCCCTGACGCTGACGACAGCGCTCATGCCCATGGAAGCCTTCGCGGACGCCGGTTTCCAGAAGTGGATCCGCGACTTTTATCCTGTCGCCGCCAAGGCCGGCATCACGGAGCGGACCTATCGCCAGGCGTTCAACGGCGTGACCGAGCCAGACCAGTTCGTGCTGGAAAAGGCGGCCTATCAGCCGGAGTTCAAGCACCAGATCTGGGATTACCTCGACAGCCGCGTGAACCCGTACACGGTCAAGGTCGGTCAGGAGATGCTGGCCAAGCACGGGCGCCTGCTGACAGCCTTGGAAAACCACTTCGGCGTCGACAAGCACGTGCTGCTTGCGATCTGGTCGATGGAATCGAATTATGGCGCGGCTCTTGAGCGTCCGGACCGCCTGCACAATGTGCCGCGTTCGCTGGCCACGCTTGCCTATGCCGACCGCAAGCGCGCAAAGTTTGCCCGCACACAGCTGATTGCCGCGCTCAAGATGCTGCAGAACGGCGACGTGACCAACAAGAACCTGATGGGCTCCTGGGCCGGCGCCATGGGCCACACCCAGTTCATTCCGACAAGCTACCTGCTTTACGGCATCGACGCCGACGGCAACGGCGACAAGGACATCTGGCATTCGATTCCCGATGCACTCGCCACCGCCGCCAATCTGCTTGCCAAGAATGACTGGCAGACCGGCCGCACCTGGGGCTACGAGATCGCCGTCCCGAGAGGGGGCAACAAATATGCCGGCCAGACCAAGACGGTGGCCCAGTGGCAGGCGCTGGGCTTCGCCCGTCCATCCGGCAAGGGTTTCAGGAACGGCAGCGAACGCGCAGAGCTCAAGATGCTCGGTGGCGCCAACGGCCCGGGCTTCCTGATGACCAAGAACTTCTTCGTCATCAAGCGCTACAATGCCGCTGACAGCTACGCCCTGGGCGTTGGCCTGCTGGCGGACGAGATTGCCGGCTATGGCGGCATGCAGCAGCGCTGGCCGCGCCCCGACGGTTCGCTCGACGTCAAGGAAAAGTTCGAGCTCCAGACCCGTCTTCAGGCGCTTGGCTATTACGATGGCAAGATCGACGGCAATTTCGGCTCAGGCTCGAAGGCGGCTATCACCGCCATCCAGCAGCGGCTCGGCATGTCCGTGGACGGCCAGCCGTCACGCGTCCTGCTCGACAAGCTGCGTAACTGATACGGGTCCGCAGCAAGCGCACCTGTTGACTTGGCATCCGCCGCGCTCCAGAAACAAGAGAGCGCGGCGGATGCATTTTGAGCCTGCCGCCTTCGCCCATGGAGTGTGACTTGACGAGCCCGCGCGGAACCTTCGCCCGCCTCATGACGCTCGGTCTGGCGCTGACAGTCGTCGCGACCGCATTCATCACCACGTCTGCCGAAGCCCAGCAGCCGGAACGCCGCCGCACTCTCCTCGACCTGCTCTTCGGCGAACGCCAGCCGACCTATGTCCCGCCACAGAACGTCCAGCGGCCGCGGGAAACCAATACCCGCAAGAAGACCAGTGGCAGCGTGACCACGATCAACACCCGGCCGCAATCCACCCGCGCGGTCGCAGCACCCCCGCCGCCGCCAAAGCTCGACAATGCAAAGACGGTCCTCGTCCTCGGAGACTTCGTTGCAAGCGCACTCGGCGACGGTTTGAAGACCGCCTTCGAGGACTCACCCGGCGTCGTTGTAGAGAACCGCGCCAATGGATCCTCCGGCTTGGTGCGTGATGATTTCTACGATTGGCCGGGCCAGTTGCCAGCACTCGTCGGCGATCTCAAACCGAGCGTCGTGGTCATCCAGATCGGCGCCAACGACCGCCAGCAACTGGTAACCCCGACCGGCCGCCTCGACTTCCGGACCGATCCCTGGTTCACCGCCTATGGCGACCGGGTCGCGCGCCTGGCGAGCGTCGCTGCGGAAACGCGTGTCCCGATCATCTGGGTCGGGCTGCCGGCCTTCCGCCCGCAAAACATGACTGCGGACGCCCTGCGCCTCAACACCATCTATCGATCGAGCATCGAGAAGGTGAACGGCGAATTCGTCGATATCTGGGAAGGATTCGTCGACCAGGAAGGGCGCTTCATCGTTACCGGCTCCGACATCAATGGCCAGCCGGTCCGCCTGCGCGGCAATGACGGCATCGGCTTTACCGGCCCCGGCAAACGCAAGCTCGCTTTTTATGTCGAAAAATCCGTACGTCGCTATCTCGGCGACATGACGAGCCCGGATCTCGTCCGCCTCGACGCCAGCAATCTGCCCGAGCTGGTGACCCTGTCGCCATCGGAGAACAAGGCGATCGTCACCACCCCGCCGATCGATCTGTTCGACCCTGAGCTCGACGGCGCCGACGAACTGCTGGGCGGAACCGTGCCGGCCTCCTCGACCTTCCCGACACCGCGCGACCAGCTCGTCCAGAACGGTCGCCTGCCGGATCCCCCGGCCGGGCGGGTGGACTATGTGAAGCGGCCAGCTGAGTCGACAGCTTCAGCCTCCCCCACACCGGTCATTGCGACACCCTGATCCCGTCATCCAACGCAAAAGGGGCCGCTCGAAAGCGGCCCCTTTTTTAAACTATCTCGACTTTGCCGAGGATCAGCGCGGCAGCACGCTTTCACCCATCAGCGCCTCGTCGATGGCGCGCGCGGCCTGGCGTCCTTCGCGGATCGCCCAGACGACCAGCGACTGGCCGCGACGGGCGTCACCTGCGACCCAGACCTTGTCGACCGACGAACGATAATCCTTGTCGTTGGCAACGACGTTGGTCGAGCCGCGACGGTCGGTATTGAGTTCGAGCTTGCCGTCGAGATCCTTCAGCACGCTGTCGGTGAACGGACCGGAGAAGCCGATGGCGATGAAGGCGAGATCGGCCTTGATGATGAACTCGGTGCCCGGGATCGGCTTTCGGCGCTCGTCGACCTGGCAGCACTTCACGCCGGTCAGCACGCCGTCTTCGCCGACGAATTCGAGCGTTGCCACCTGGAATTCGCGGTTGGCACCTTCGGCCTGGCTGGACGAGGTGCGCATCTTGGTCGCCCAGAAGGGCCAGATCGCAAGCTTGTCTTCCGTCTGCGGCGGACGCGGGCGGATGTCGAGCTGGGTCACCTTGACGGCGCCCTGGCGGAAGGCCGTGCCGACGCAGTCAGACGCCGTATCACCGCCGCCGACAACGACGACATGCTTGCCACCGGCGAGGATAGGATCGGCCGGCCAGCCGATGCTGTCGATGTTTTCGCGGCCAACACGGCGGTTCTGCTGCACGAGATAGGGCATGGCATCATGCACGCCATGGAACTCGACGCCGGGAATGCCGGCCTCGCGCGGCGTTTCAGAACCACCGCAATACAGGACTGCGTCATAGTCCGCGCGCAGCTTCTCAACGCTCACGTCAACACCGACGTTGACGCCGCAATGGAAGGTGACATTTTCGCCCTGCATCTGCTCGACGCGGCGATCGATGAAGTTCTTTTCCATCTTGAAGTCCGGAATGCCGTAGCGCAACAAGCCGCCGGGCTTCGACTCGCGCTCATAGACATGCACCTCATGCCCCGCGCGGCCGAGCTGCTGGGCAGCGGCGAGACCCGACGGGCCGGAGCCGATGATCGCGACCTTCTTGCCGGTATGGATGGTCGCCGGCTGCGGCACGATGAAGCCGAGTTCATAGGCCTTGTCGGCAATCGCCTGCTCAACGGTCTTGATCGCGACAGGCGTATCCTCAAGGTTCAGCGTGCAGGCTTCCTCGCACGGCGCCGGGCAGACGCGACCCGTGAATTCAGGGAAGTTGTTCGTCGAGTGGAGGTTGCGGATCGCCTCCTCCCACTTGTTGTTATAGACGAGGTCGTTCCAATCAGGGATCTGGTTATGCACCGGACAGCCGGTCGGACCATGGCAATAGGGAATGCCGCAATCCATGCAGCGTGCCGCCTGCTTCGTCACCTCGGCATCCGACATGGGGATCGTGAATTCGCGGAAATGGCGGATGCGGTCGGAGGCCGGCTGATACTTCGCCACCTGCCGGTCGATTTCCATGAAACCTGTAACCTTGCCCATTTTAAAGTCCTGCTAATCTGAGCTTCAACTGCACGGCCGAGCCGTGGGCGACGACATCCCGGCCATCCGGGATGTCGAGGTGGCAATCATTCGGCGGCAACGCCCATGCGCATGCGTTCCATTTCCTCAAGCGCACGGCGGTATTCCACCGGCATGACCTTGCGGAACTTCGGGCGATACTCCGCCCAGCTGTCGAGGATCTGCTTGGCGCGGTTCGAGCCCGTATAGTGCAGATGGTTCGAGATCAGCTGGTAGAGGCGCTCCTCGTCGTGGCGGGTCATGTCGCCGGACACGTCGACAAGGCCCTTGTGCATGAGGTCGCCACCGTGATGGTGCAGCTTCTCGAGCATGTCGTCCTCTTCCGGAACCGGCTCGAGTTCGACCATGGCCATGTTGCAGCGCTTGGCGAAATCGCCGCTCTCGTCAAGCACGTAAGCGACACCACCCGACATGCCGGCTGCGAAGTTGCGGCCCGTTTCGCCGAGCACGACGACCACGCCGCCCGTCATGTATTCGCAGCCGTGGTCACCCACGCCCTCGACGACGGCGATAGCACCCGAGTTGCGGACAGCGAAACGTTCGCCGGCCACGCCGCGGAAATAGCACTCGCCGGAGATCGCACCGTAGAGAACGGTGTTGCCGACGATGATCGAGTTCTCGGCAACGATGCGGGCATTCTCCGGCGGACGCACGACAATGCGACCACCCGAGAGGCCCTTGCCGACATAGTCATTGCCATCGCCCACGAGATCGAAGGTGATGCCACGCGCCAGGAAAGCGCCGAAGGACTGACCGGCCGTGCCGTTCAGCGTGACATGAATAGTATCATCCTTCAGGCCCTTGTGGCCGTAGCGCATGGCGACTTCGCCCGAAAGCATGGCACCGGCCGAGCGGTCGACGTTCTTGATATCGACGTCGAAGACGACAGGCTGCTTGGCTTCGAGCGCCGGCATCGCCTTCTCGATCAGCTTGCGATCAAGAATGTCGATGATCGGATGGTTCTGGCGTTCGGTCCAGTAGGTAGCGGACTTCGGCGCATCGACCTTGTGGAAGATCTTCGAGAAGTCGAGCCCCTTGGCCTTCCAGTGGGCGAGCATCTCGTCCTTTTCCAGCAGTTCCGAAGCACCGATGATCTCGTCGAGCTTGGTCACGCCGAGCGAGGCGAGGATCTCGCGCACTTCTTCGGCAACGAAGAAGAAGTAGTTGATCACATGCTCGGGCGTACCCTTGAAGCGCTTACGCAGGACCGGGTCCTGGGTGGCAACACCCACGGGACACGTGTTCAGATGGCACTTGCGCATCATGATGCAGCCGGCCGCAATCAGCGGTGCGGTCGCAAAGCCGAATTCGTCGGCGCCAAGCAGCGCGCCGATGATGACGTCACGGCCGGTCTTCAACCCGCCATCAACCTGCAGCGCGATGCGCGAACGCAGACCGTTCAGCACCAGCGTCTGCTGGGTCTCGGCAAGACCGATTTCCCATGGGCTACCCGCATGCTTCAACGAGGTGAGCGGCGACGCGCCGGTGCCGCCATCGAAACCCGAGACCGTGATATGATCGGCGCGTGCCTTGGCAACGCCAGCAGCAACCGTGCCGACGCCGACTTCCGAGACGAGCTTGACCGAGATGTCGGCCACAGGATTGACGTTCTTCAGGTCGTAGATGAGCTGCGCCAGATCTTCGATCGAATAGATGTCGTGGTGCGGCGGCGGCGAGATCAGGCCGACGCCCGGGGTCGAGTGACGCGTCTTGGCAACCGTCGCATCGACCTTGTGGCCGGGCAGCTGGCCGCCTTCGCCGGGCTTTGCACCCTGCGCGACCTTGATCTGCAGCACGTCGGCATTGACCAGATATTCGGTGGTCACACCGAAGCGGCCCGATGCAATCTGCTTGATCGCCGAACGCTCGGGGTTCGAGGAACCGTCAGCGAGCGGCAGGTAACGATCGCTTTCCTCGCCACCTTCGCCCGTGTTCGACTTTCCGCCGATCTTGTTCATGGCAATCGCGAGCGTGGTATGCGCCTCGCGGCTGATCGAGCCAAAGGACATGGCACCGGTCGAGAAGCGCTTGACGATATCGACAGCAGGCTCGACCTCATCGATCGAAACAGGCTTGCGACCAAGGTCTTCAGCCTTCTTGATCTTGAACAGGCCGCGGATCGTGTTCATCCGCAAATTGCTGTCATTCACCATCTCGGCGAATTCGCGGTAGCGGTCCTGGCTGTTGCCGCGCACGGCATGCTGCAGCGACGCGATCGAATCAGGGCTCCAGGCATGGTTTTCGCCACGCATGCGGTAGGCATATTCACCGCCGACATCGAGCGTGCTGGCGAGAACCGGATCCTTGCCGAAAGCCGAGAGGTGACGGGCAACGGTTTCCTCGGCGATTTCCTCGAGGCCAATGCCCTCGATGGTCGTCGCAGTGCCGAAGAAATACTTGTCGACCAGTTCGGACGAAAGACCAATAGCGTCGAAGATCTGGGCGCCGCAATAGGACTGGTAGGTCGAGATGCCCATCTTGGACATGACCTTCAGAATGCCCTTACCGACAGCCTTGATGTAGCGGTAGACGACTTCGTCTTCCGACACTTCCTTGGGGAACTCGCCATGCTTGTGCATGTCGAGCAGCGTGTCGAAGGCGAGATAGGGGTTGATCGCCTCGGCGCCGAAGCCCGCGAGACAGCAGAAGTGATGCACTTCGCGTGGCTCGCCGGATTCGACCACGAGACCGACCGAGGTACGCAGCCCCTTGCGGATCAGATGGTGATGGACGGCAGCGGTCGCGAGCAGCGCCGGGATGGCGATGCGGTCAGGGCCGATCTGACGGTCGGAGAGCACGATGATGTTGTACCCGCCACGCACAGCCGCTTCCGCCCGCTCGCAGAGGCGATCGAGCATCTCCGGCATGCCCTCGGCGCCACGGCTGACGTCATAGGTGAAGTCGAGCGTCTTGGTATCGAAGCGATCTTCGACATGACCGATCGAGCGGATCTTTTCCAGATCGCCATTGGTCAGGATCGGCTGGCGGACTTCCATGCGTTTGGCATTCGCCATGCCTTCATGGTCGAGGATGTTAGGGCGCGGGCCGATAAAGGACACGAGGCTCATGACGAGCTCTTCGCGTATCGGATCGATCGGCGGGTTGGTGACCTGGGCGAAGTTCTGCTTGAAATAGGTGTAGAGCAGCTTCGACTTTTCCGACATCGCCGAGATCGGCGTATCGGTCCCCATTGAGCCGATCGCTTCCTGACCGGTGGTGGCCATCGGCGACATCAGGAGCTTGGTGTCTTCGGTGGTGTAGCCGAAGGCCTGCTGGCGATCGAGGAGCGACACGTCGCGACGTAGCGCCCGCGGCTCGACCGGCTTCAGATCCTCGAGGATGAGCTGGGTGCGATCCAGCCACTCGCGATAGGGATGACTGCCGGCAAGCGACGACTTCACTTCCTCGTCGGAAATGATGCGGCCTTCCGCCATGTCGATGAGCAGCATCTTGCCCGGCTGCAAACGCCACTTCTTGACGATGCGCTCTTCGGGCACCGGCAGGGTGCCGGCTTCGGATGCGAGGATCACGCGGTCGTCGTCAGTGACGATATAACGGGCCGGGCGCAGGCCGTTACGGTCGAGCGTCGCGCCGATCTGGCGACCATCGGTAAAGCAGACCGCAGCTGGGCCGTCCCACGGTTCCATCAGGGCTGCATGATATTCGTAGAACGCCTTACGCTCCTTCGACATCAACTGGTTGCCCGACCAGGCCTCCGGTATCAGCATCATCACCGCATGCGCGAGCGAATAGCCACCGCGCTGCAGGAACTCGAGTGCGTTGTCGAAGCAGGCCGTGTCCGACTGACCTTCATAGGAGATCGGCCAGAGCTTGGAGATGTCGTCGCCGAAGAGCGGCGAAGACACCGAGGCCTGACGCGCAGCCATCCAGTTGACGTTGCCGCGCAGCGTGTTGATTTCCCCGTTATGGGCGACCATGCGGTATGGATGCGCCAGCTTCCACGACGGGAAGGTGTTGGTCGAGAAGCGCTGGTGCACGAGGGCAACGGCAAACTCGAAGCGCGGATCGGCAAGATCCTTGTAATAGGCACCGACCTGATAGGCGAGGAACATGCCCTTGTAGACGATCGTCGAGGACGACAGCGAAACGGGATAGAAGCCGGTTTCCTGGCCGCCATACTGGTCGTAGATGCGGTTGGAGATCACCTTGCGCAGCAGGAACAGGCGACGCTCGAATGCATCCTGGGTTGCGGCATCACGGCCGGCGCCGATGAAGACCTGGATCTGGCGCGGTTCGGTTGCAGCAATCTCAGGCGCCTTGGACAGCGAAGAATTGTCAACAGGCACGTCGCGATAGCCGATCAGGTGCTGGCCTTCGGACTGACAGACTTCGGCGATGACCTGCTTGAAATGCGCGATCTGCTCTTCGTCCTGCGGGAAGAAGAAGTGACCGACGGCATATTCGCCCGCCTTCGGCAGGGTGATGCCCTGGGCCGCCATTTCCTCACGGAAGAAGCGGTCGGGGATCTGCACGAGAATGCCCGCGCCATCGCCCATCAGCGGATCAGCGCCGACGGCGCCGCGATGGGTGAGGTTTTCGAGGATGAACAACCCGTCCTTGACGATCTGATGCGACTTCTGCCCCTTCATATGGGCGATGAAGCCAACGCCACAGGCGTCATGTTCGTTGCGCGGATCGTAGAGACCCTGTTTGGGAGGCAGACCGGTGCGCGCGATCGCCGTCTCGGCGACTGCTTCCGCACTGGCGGACCGCATGATCTCTTCGGATGACGGAACCTTCGTCATGACCTTTACCTCCGTTGAAGCCGGACTGGCCGGGCTGATTGGACCCATCTCAGGCACCGATGGGCGCCAGCGACAGTCACCCAATCCTACGCGGATCGCTTGACCACCCCATGACGCCCGAAAACACATCGCCTTCGAAACCGGAATTAGGTCAACTAGTCTGACCTAATTTCTGCTGTTCCTATGACAGAAAGTAAACGCTCATGCAAGAGTTGCCCAGGAAAATTAACCGGGCGAAGGATGCGAAATTACGACACAGGGGCAACGGGCGAAATTTTATTACGCCAATTGCCAGAACTGCATCACCTTCTTGCGCAGTCGACACTCTTTATTGGCGTTATAGCCGGGCCACATTGATAGCCATGCGGAAAGAGATAAAGTCCCTGGGATCACTCCCGCCTCAGGATAATGCCATGCACTTCGCTTCAGACAACTGGTCCGGCGCCCATCCCAGGATCGCCGAAAGCCTGACCCGCCATGCCCAGGGCTTCGCCTCCGCCTATGGCACGAGCGACCTCGACAAGGCGGTGGAAGACCGGTTCAGCGCCATTTTCGAACGCGACGTCGCCGTCTTCTTCGTGGCAACCGGCACGGCGGCCAACTCGCTGGCGCTTGCAAGTGTTGCCAGGGCCGGAGGCGTCAGCTTCTGTCACGCCGATGCACACGTCAATGCGGACGAAGGCGGCGCGCCGGAGTTCCTGACCGGCGGTACCCGGCTCTTTGGAGTCGAGGGCGCAGAGGGCAGGATCGACCCACAGGCACTGGAGGCCGCGATAGCCCGCTTCGAGCCGGCCTCTCCCCATCATGGTCGCGCCATGGCCGTCACGGTCACCCAGGCGACGGAGGTCGGAACCGTCTACACGCTCGACGAGCTCGACAGGATCGCGGCGATCGCGAAGGCGCGTAATCTGCCGCTGCACATGGATGGCGCGCGATTCGCCAATGCCCTCGTCGCACTCGATGCAACACCGGCAGAGATGACCTGGAAGCGCGGGGTCGACATTCTCTCCTTCGGCGGCACCAAGAACGGCTGCTGGTGCGCCGAAGCCATCGTCTTCTTCGATCCCGGCATGGCGGCCGATATGCCGTTCATCCGCAAGCGTTCCGCCCAGCTCTTTTCCAAGAGCCGCTTCATCTCGGCCCAGCTCGAGGCCTATCTCGACGGCAACCTCTGGCTCGACCTCGCGCGCCACTCGAACGCCATGGCGGACCGGCTGCGATCGGGTCTGGCAGTGAAGAACACCGCGCGCCTCGCCTGGGACACGACGGCGAACGAGGTCTTTGCCGTCATCGAAAAATCCTCTGCCGAACGTGCCCGTGCCAAGGGGGCGAAATTCCATGAATGGCAGCCCCCGCACGGATGGCTTCCCTTGCCGACCGACAACGAGGTCCTAATTAGACTGGTGACGAGCTTTGCAACGACAGTAGAAGACGTTGATCAATTCATAGAAGTCGTGTGAGCCGAAGGTTTCTTACAGATAAAGCGCGCACGTTTTACACAAAAAACCTTGATTTTTCAAACGGCCCACTCCTCGACATGATGCAGTTGCCAGCCCCGATGAGGGCTTCAACGACACCACGCATCACGATCCGAGGAGACTTTTCATGACCAAGACCACCATCAACACCGTCGCACTCGCCGCTGCCGTCACCATGGCCATCGGCAGCGCCGCCCTCCTGTCCGGCCCGGCCGTCGCCCAGGAGAAGGAAAAGTGCTTCGGCGTTTCCATGGCCGGCAAGAACGATTGCGCAGCTGGCCCCGGCACCACCTGCGCCGGCACCTCGAAGGTCGACTTCCAGGGCAATGCCTGGACCTATGTCGCCAAGGGCACCTGCACCGCGATGGCCCTTCCGGATGGCCGCATGGGTTCGCTCGAAGCCCTCGACCGCGACCTTCCGAAGGCTTGAGACAGCACGGCACCTGCGGCTCGTCCGCAGGTGCCGTCCCGCTTTCCTTTCCAGGACGAATGCTTGAGGAGCCGGCCGTGTCTATCCATCCCGCCGTAGAGATCGCTTTTGCCGACAGAAGCCGACAAGGCGCTGCCGCCCGTCTTCCCCGCCGAGCAGGCGCAGGTTTCAAGCCTCAGCATGCCGACCAGATCCTTGCGGACGATTTCCGGATTGGCTTTCTCGAAGTCCATGCCGAGAACTACATGGGCGCCGGCGGCCACCCGCACCGCATCCTGACCCGCATGCGCGAAGACTTCCCGATCTCGATCCATGGCGTTGGCCTCTCGATCGGCAGCCCGACAGGCCTGGACCCGGAACATCTCGCTCGCCTCAAGACAGTCGTTGACCGCTACCAGCCGGAACAGGTCTCCGAACATCTCGCCTGGTCGACCCACGACAGCCACTTCTTCAACGATCTCCTACCCGTACCTTATGACGCAGCGACGCTGATCAGGGTCTGCGACCATATCGACCAGGTACAGGAGACGCTAGGACGCCGGATCCTGCTCGAGAACCCGTCGACCTACCTTGGTTTTGAAGCCTCGACCATGTCAGAGACGGACTTCATCCGGGCGATCGCCCGCCGTACCGGCTGTGGCCTTTTGCTCGACATCAACAATATTCATGTGTCGGCCACCAATCACGGTTACGGCGCCCGCGACTATCTCGCCGATTTCCCACTCCTCTGCGTCGAGGAAATCCACCTCGCGGGGCATGCGGAAGATATCGACGATGCCGGTCTCCCGCTGCTGATCGACAGCCATGACCGCCCGGTGGACGATCTCGTCTGGGATCTCTATGCCCATGTCATCGGCAAGCTCGGCCCCCTCCCAACCTTGATCGAATGGGACAATGAAGTGCCTGACTGGTCCGTCCTCAAACGTGAGGCGCAACTGGCCGACGCGATCCTCGACCGCCATGTCGTTGCCGACCTGGGGCTTCGCCATGCGTCCTGACCCGGTCTCCAGCGGCGCCTTCGCCGAAGCGCTTTTCGCACCGGACCTGCCTTCGCCGGAAGGGCTGACTGGTCGAGAAGAGACGCGACCGCAACGCCGCTTCTCGGTCTACCGCAACAATGTCACCGTCTCGCTGGTCGATGCTCTCGCTTCAATCTTCCCGACGGTCCAGAACCTTGTTGGCGAAGACTTCTTTCGCGCCATGGCCCGCCTCTATGTGGCCTCCCATCCGCCCACCTCTCCCCTGCTCTTCACCTACGGCGAGAGCTTTCCCGCGTTTCTCGAGTCCTTCCCGCCAGCGGCGGACCTACCCTTCCTCGCAGATGTCGCCCGCGTCGAGCGCCTCTGGCTCGATGCATATCATGCAGCGGACTCAGTCCCGCTCGATCCGGCAGCGCTTGCACAAATCCCGGCCGAGGAACTGGCAAACATACGCTTTCGGCCGCAGCCCGCGACCCGCATGAGCCGCCTCCGTCACGCCGCCGGCACCATATTCCGCCTTGACCGGGCCGGCATGTCGCTCGAAGGCGTTAACCCGCTCCTGCCGGAGGCCGTGCTCGTCACCCGTCCGGCCTTCGATGTTTCGATCGAAATCCTGCCCTCGGGCGGAGCTCCCTTCTTTGAACGACTTCTCACCGGGCACCCACTCGGCGACGCATGTCTCGCAGTAGGAGAGGAAGCCGCTGACATCCCCGCCCTTATCGGCCTTGCCCTCACCTCGGGCGCATTTGCCGCGATCGACCTTCTCCAGGAAAGCGAAAGACCATGACAGCTGCCATCGCAATCATCGAATTCTACCGCCGCACGATCCGTCGGATGGAGCCCATGCTTGATCGATGGTTTCTCGGGCTCTTTGCGCGGCTGGTCTTTCTGGCGGTGCTCGTTCCCTATTACCTGAATTCGGCGCTGACCAAGTTTGACGGTCCCTTCTCGATTTCCGACGGTGCCTATTACCAGATCGCCCTCCCGGCCGTGGATGCCGCCGGCGGCGATGTATCGGCCGTATCCTTCTTTCCCTGGGGGCTGATGGTCTTCCTAGGTTCCTATGGCGAGATAATCCTGCCGTTGCTGCTCGTCGTGGGCCTCTTCACCCGCATCGCCGCCCTCGGCATGATCGCCTTCATCGCCGTGCAGAGCTTGACAGACATCCTCGTCCACAATGTCGATGCCGGCACGATTGGCGCCTTGTTTGACCGTTTTCCCGACAGCGTCATCCTCGATCAGCGCCTGCTATGGATCTTCCCGCTCGCCTACCTTGTCGTAAAGGGCGCAGGGATGCTTTCTCTCGACAAGCTGCTCTGCACGATCTGGACCAAACGGATGGCCGGGCATGAAAAAGGCGGCCGGCTTTCGCCGACCGCCTGACTGGGGGCCAGATCGTCTAGAAAACGATCAGTTCACATGCGCCTCGATCGCCTTGGGCGCGCTGCCGAGGGGCTCTGCGGCAATCGAGATCCGGCGCGGTTTCATCGCTTCGGGGATGTTGCGCAGCAGATCGATGTGCAGCAGGCCGTTCTTCAGCGAAGCGGCGGTGACTTCCACATGATCGGCAAGCTGGAAGCGACGCTCGAAGGCGCGCTTCGCAATGCCGCGATAGAGGAATTCGCTCTGCTCGGCCTTCTCGTCCTCGAGCTTCTCACCCTTGACGGTCAGCACATGGGCATGCGCCTCGATCGATAGCTCGCTTTCGTCGAAGCCGGCAACGGCCATGGTGATCCGGTAGAGGTTCTCGCCGGTGCGTTCGATGTTATAGGGCGGATAGCTCTGCGCCTGTTCGGGCTGACCGAGGCTGTCCAGCATGGTGAACAGGCGATCGAAACCGACGGTGGAACGATAGAGCGGGGAAAAATCGACGTGACGCATTGTGTCCTCCTTGAAGCGACGTTGGCGTTCTCTTGAGTCCGCTGGCATCCCGCTTGGGGCGATGCTGGCGGCGGTCTGCGGACCCTTCCGGCGTCCGCAGAACCGATGTGGGAAATGGCGCGATCGAATTCAAGATCTTCCGTCCCAGCGCCGCTCATGCCGCGATGAACTGCGGGTGAACGCCTGGTTCAAGCCGGGTTCAAGCATACTCATCTAGGTTTGGATCATCGGTTGTCTCGACCGACCGGGCCGGAGATATCGTCCCTTCCACTTCGGCCGGACTTCGCCGGAACCGCAGCCCTCCGTCTGCGGTTCCGGCTTTTTTCTTTGACTTGCGACCGGGCTGCAGCCTATCCCCAAGAGACGAGACGCGACTTCAACCGACAGGCAGTTGCAGGCATGGACGCCATTCTTCACGCCACCCCCGGAAACCCGATTCCCGGCAGGCCACAGGTAGGCTTCTTTGAGGGCCATCGCGGTATCCGCCTGCGTTACGCGGTCTTCCGGTCGAGTGCCCCGAAGATCAAGGGCACGATCGTCCTCTTGCATGGACGAAACGAAAGCATCGAAAAGTATTTCGAGACTATCCGCGAGCTCAATGAAAGCGGCTTCTGGGTTGCGACCTATGATTTTCGCGGCCAGGGCGGGTCGGAACGGCTGCTGAAGAAGGATCCGCGCCGAGGACATGTCGGCCGCTTCGACCATTATGTCCGCGACCTCGAGATCTTCCTCGAACAGATCGTGCTGCCGGACACCCGTCTGCCCTTTTTCCTGCTCGCCCACTCGACCGGTGGCCTGATCGCCTTGAAGGCGGCTCCGCGTCTTTCCAACCGCATCGAGCGCATGGTGCTGGCGGCCCCCTTCGTCGGCCTCGGCGGCCAGAAGACATCGCCGGAGAATATCCGCCGGATTGCGACCCTCGCAAGCTTTACCGGTTTCGGCGGCATTTCGCTGACGAAGGACGAGCCCTTGAAACCCTTCGAGGGAAATCCGCTGACATCGGATGCCCTGCGCTTTGCCCGCAACCAGCGGATCATGCTCGACCATCCGGAACTGGCACTTGGCCCACCCACGGCGCGCTGGCTCTACGAGAGCCAGAAGGCGATCGACGCCATCCGCAAGCCGGGCCATCTCGCATCGATCACGGTGCCGACGGTGATCATAGCGCCCGGCAATGATCCGATCGTGCCGTATCACTATCAGGAATCCATGGCACAATATTTCCGCGCCGGCCAGCTGGTGCCGGTCCCCGGCGCACGCCACGAGATCCTGCAGGAGCAGGATCGCTATCGCAAACAGGCGCTAGCCGCCATCTTTGCCTTCATGCCGGGCGGCGAGCCAGACGATGCAGATCCCGCCGAAGAACTGACAGTCTCCACCCTGGAGGCCTGAGCGAAAGGGCTTAGCCGCGCTTGAGCATGTCCATGGCCTGCGCATGAACGGCCCTTGAGCCGGCCGCGATGATCGAACCGCCAGCCTCAGGTCGCCCGCCGTCCCAGGTGGTGATGATCCCACCCGCCTGCTCGATGATCGGGATCAGCGCGCCGACGTCATAGGGCTTCAAGACAGTCTCGATGACCAGATCGACATGACCGGCTGCGAGCAGGCAATAGGCGTAGCAGTCCACGCCGTAGCGGAAGAGCTTGACCTTGTCCTGCACGGCCTGGAAGCGCTCGACTTCCCAATCCTTGAAGAGATGCGGCGAGGTGGTGAAGAGGATCGCGTTTTCGAGCGATCCGCAATCGCGCACCTGATTTTGCCGTTCGCCATCGGGGCCTGAGTACCAGGAGCGCTCGCCATCGGCATAATAGCGCTCGCCGGTGAAGGGCTGCTCCATCAGCCCCATGACCGAGCGGCCTTTTTCCTGGAAGCCGATCAGCGTGCCCCAGACGGGAACGCCGGAAATGAAGGCCCGCGTGCCGTCGATCGGATCGATGACCCAGAGATGATCGCTGTCCATCCGGATATTCTCGTGCTCTTCGCCAAGAATGCCATGGGTTGGAAATTCCGCTTCGATCAGCGTGCGGATGGCAATTTCGGCCGCCTGGTCGCCTTCGGTGACGGGGTCGAAACCGGCTTTCTCCTTGTTGACCACAGACAGGCCCGAGCGAAAGCGCGGAAGGGTCTCGGCCTTGGCGGCATCGGCCAAGCGAAAGAAAAAATCACGATCTGGGCGCATGGAAAGATCCGTCGTCTGGAGGGAGCTCCGTCTTAACGCCAGTCGCAAGGAAAGAAAACCACCGCCGGCCGCCTTCTTCGCCCTCACCGGACGCCCGCCGACCGGCCTCAGAGCGCGAAATTGCGTAAATTTTGGCCTTGCTCAAAAATGCACCAATTTTCGACTTGACAATGGTGCACCGCAACATCTAACGTCTCACTTACAGTCTTCTGACTGTAAATACCCTCCTTGGGTGTTTCCTCCCTAGACTTAACCGCGCCACGAGCGCGGTTTTTTTTGCCCGGCACAGAGCGCCGAGGGCCGCAACATCTGGAAATCGGAAAAAACTATTCGGCCGCCAGCGCCCGGTCGCCGGCATAGTCGGCGACGAAATCTGCCATCTGCTCCATGAACACGGCGAGCGAGCCGGCTAGGACATCGAAGTCAGAACGCTTTTCGAGCGTCGTCTCGTCGATATAGATCGAGCGATTGACCTCGATCTGCAGCGCGTGCAGCCCGCGGGCCGGTCGGCCGTAATGCTCGGTGATGAAGCCCCCGGCATAGGGCTTGTTGCGCACGGCCGCAAAGCCGAGGTCCTCCAGGAACTGCAACGCCGCCTGGCTGAGCTCGGTTGACGCGCTCGTCCCATAACGGTCGCCGATAATGAAATCCGGCTTCAGACCGCTGCCCGCGACGCGGATATTGCCGGGCATCGAATGGCAGTCGATCAAGACGCCGAAGCCGAACATCGCATGGGTCCGGGCAATCAGCCGGCGCAGGCAGGCATGATAAGGCTTGTAGCAGCTCTCGATCCGCTCCATGGCGACCGAAAGCGGCATGCGCCTTTCGTAAATCTCCATGTTCTCGGCAACGATGCGCGGGATCGTGCCCAGCCCGCCCGCCACACGCGCTGAATTGCTGTTGGCAAAAGGCGGCAGCGGATCGGAAAACATCCGCGGATCGAGCTCGTAGGGCTCCCTGTTGACGTCGACATAGGCGCGCGGGAAATGCGCGACGAGCAGCGGCGCACCGAAGCCGGGCGCCGCCGAGAACAGCTCATCGACGTAATGATCCTCCGAACGGCGAATCGAAATCTCGTCGAGTCGCGACTTACCGAGGAAGGCCGAGGGGTATCGACGACCGCTATGGGGGGAGTTGTAGACAAAGGGAATGGTCTGGGTCGCGGGCTCTCGAACCTCGAACAGGTCGAATTCGTTGGTCATCCGCTTTCCAGGGCCTCTTCTTTACCAAGTCACAAACTTGTTGCGTGTCTCATGTTGCCAGTCGCCCGGTGCAAAGTCCATACTCCCGGAAATGGCGGAGCAGGCTCACTTTCTCGTTGTTCACCGGTTCTTTACTGAGCCGACCCTAAAGTGAGCGGCTGCAAGCTTACCCATGCAATCGAGTACAGCGGTCCCTAAATGACTCAGAAAATCCTTCTCGCCGAAGATGACAACGACATGCGCCGGTTCCTGGTAAAGGCGCTCGAAAAGGCAGGCTACAAGGTCTCCTCCTTCGACAACGGCGCCTCAGCCTATGACCGCCTGCGGGAAGAACCCTTCTCCCTTCTGCTCACCGACATCGTGATGCCGGAGATGGACGGCATCGAGCTGGCGCGCCGCGCCACCGAACTCGATCCGGACCTGAAGGTCATGTTCATCACCGGCTTCGCCGCCGTTGCGCTGAACGCCGATTCGAAGGCGCCGAAGGACGCAAAGGTCCTGTCCAAGCCTTTCCACCTTCGCGATCTCGTCGACGAAGTGAACAAACTCCTTGCGGCATAAGGCCTTCTCGAGAGATTGAAAAAATCTCTTCACAAAACTGCAAAATGCCTATTGACGGGCGAACAGGTTTTGTGGTCTTAAGCCGCTCATCGGATGGGCGTGTAGCTCAGCGGGAGAGCACTACGTTGACATCGTAGGGGTCACAGGTTCAATCCCTGTCACGCCCACCATTCGAATTCTTTCAAGGGCTTGCCGGAAACGGCGAGCCCTTTTGAATTTGAGGTTTGCGATCCGCTTGAGATCGCGAATCAGGCGACCTTACCCCTTCACTACCGCCACCTCTTCCCCCGCATAGACCACTACATAACCGCCCTGCGGCTTCAGCGCTTGTGCCCGCTCTTCGAGCCAGCTGAGATACCGTTCCTCCCGCCAGATTTCCCCTGCCTCGGGCTCCACCAGCACCGTCAGCTGCGGCCCCTGCGCATACATCATCATGCGGCTGACGCTCGGCTCCCATTCATCCCCGAGCGTCGGGTCCGTGCGCCAGAGACAGAAGAAGTCGCGACAGGTCGCAGGCCTGACATCATAGGCGTCGCAGCCACCACCAACGAGGCAGTGGCGACAGGGTTCGTTGGCCGGTTTGTCGAATTCGGCGATGTCGGGAAGGATGCAGCAGAGCGAACAGGTTCCGCAGTCGCGGCCCGGCACCAGCGCCGGGCCCTGCCCTTGCCCCGAGAAAGTCATGTCAGGCCGCCGGACCGATGGTGACGGAGATCGGCGAGAGCCCCTCAACCGCCCCCAGGAGCCGGTCACCCGGCTGCAGCGCGCCGACGCCCGACGGCGTGCCGGTAAAGATCAGATCGCCCGGCGTCAGATGATAGTAGCGCGAGAGATGGCTGATGATTTCAGGCACCGACCAGACCATCTCGTTGAGATGCCCCTCCTGGCGAAGGCCGTCGTTGACGGTAAGCGAGATGCGCTGCGAATTGGGCTGGAAGTCGCCAGCCGCGGTGATGGCGCCGATGACAGCCGAATCCTCGAAGGCTTTCGCGATGTCCCAGGGACGCTGTTTTTCCTTCATGGCGTTCTGCAGATCGCGCCGGGTCATATCAAGCCCGACGGCATAGCCGAATACCGCCTCCACCGCGTCATCGGTCGAGACCCGGAAGGCGGGCGCCCCGATTGCGATCACGAGTTCGATCTCGTGGTGGTAATCCTCGGTGCCGGGTGGATAGGCGATCGCGCCCCCCTCGATGACGAGACCCGTCGCAGGCTTGGTGAAGTAGAAGGGCGCGACACGATCGACGGTGTTGCCGAGCTCGGCGGCATGGGCGGCGTAGTTTCGCCCGACACAGAAAATGCGGTGAATGGGAAAGCCCTCTTGCCGGCCATCGATCGGGACAAGCGGGGCGGTCGGAACGGAAAAGAGCGGACGAGTCACAGACAAGGGCATTCTCTCTGGATTGATGAGGCTCGGGCCCGCCAAGACTGGCAGCGGGGATCACCAGCATACCCGCCTGAGCGCGGCAATGCATCCGGCTTGATTGGCAAGGTTGAATGGTCGGCCGGGCTTGGAACATACCGCCAAACATGTAACAAAACCGCCGCAGCTGCGTTCACCTGCCCGTAGGGCATCGTGCTCGCTCCGACATCAGCCGGGACGGATCCGCCCCGGCAAGACATCGAAAGGCATAAAAACATGAGCAACAAGATCGTGCCGGTCATCATGGCCGGCGGCAAGGGAACAAGGCTTTGGCCGCTGTCGCGCGCAGCCGCTGCGAAGCAGTTCATCCGCTTCCTCGGCGATGAGACCTTGCTGCAGAAGACGCTCGCCCGCGTCTCCGACGCGACGATCTATGAAGCCCCTGTCATCGTGACCAATGAGGACTTCCGTTTCCTCGTCGCAGAACAGGCCCGCGAGATCGGTGTCGCGCTTGATGGCATCATCCTGGAACCGGAGGCGCGCAACACCGCGGCCGCTGTCGCCGCCGCCGCTTTGATCGTCGGTGAGCGCCATGGCAGCGAGACGCTGATCCAGATCCTGCCCTCCGACCACGAGATCACCGTCGATGATACCTATCGCGGCTGTGTGCAAAAGGCGGCCCGTGCGGCGCGCGACGGCAAGATCGTCACCTTCGGTATCACGCCGACCGAGCCCGCAACCGGCTACGGCTATATCGAGATCGGCGACGACCTCGGAAATGGTGTGAACAAGGTCACGCGCTTCGTCGAAAAGCCGAAGGCAGAGGTCGCCGAAAAGATGCTGGCGAGCGGCAACTATGCCTGGAACTCAGGGATGTTTGTCTTCTCCGCCGGCCAGATGATCGCGGAGCTTGAGACGCTGGCGCCTGAAGTTCTCGCGGCCGTCCGGACCTCGATCGAAAAGGCCAAGGGCGATCTCGACTTTACCCGCCTTGATGGGACAAGCTTTGGCCAAAGCCCGAGCATCTCGATCGACTATGCAGTCATGGAAAAGACGCCGAACGCCGCCGTCGTTCCGTCCCCGATCATCTGGTCAGACCTCGGCAGCTGGGACGCGATCTGGAAGCTCGCCGAAGGCGATCAAAACGGCAATGTCGTCAGTGGCAACGCCACCGTCTCCGACACCACCAATTCGCTCGTCATGTCGCGCAACGCCCATCTCGCCGTCCAGGGCATGGAGGGCGTCGCCGTCGTCGCCTCCGAAGACGCCGTCTATGTTGGTCGCCTCGACCGGGCCCAGGATGTCGGCAATCTCGTCAAGATGCTCGCCGCCGACAAGAAGACGGCGCATCTCACCGAAAACCACCCGACGGCCCTTCGCCCCTGGGGTGGCTATACCTCGATCCTCAATGGCGATCGCTTCCAGGTGAAGCGCCTCTTCGTGCATCCGGAAAAGAAACTCTCGCTGCAGAAGCATCATCACCGTGCTGAACACTGGGTCTGCGTCAAGGGAACGGCAGAGGTCACCATCGACGACAAGGTCACTGTCCTGCACGAGAACCAGTCGATCTACATCCCGCAAGGATCCGTGCACCGCCTCGCCAATCCCGGGAAGATCCGCTTGGAGGTCATCGAGGTCCAGACCGGCTCCTATCTAGGCGAGGACGACATCATCCGCCTGGTCGACGAATTCGGCCGGAGTTGAGTTCAGGCCATACACCGCATCTGCGCGGCCCGGCGGCTTCCACCGTCCGGGCCGCTTGCTTTATGGCGCTGCATTGCACAAGATCGACGCAAGCCGGAAAAAGCGGCAGGGCGAACAGCGAAGCGGTAAAGAATGGCGATCAAGGCAAGCATCCATCATCTCACCCACTACAAGTATGACAACCCGGTCCAGCTCGGACCGCAGATCATCCGGCTGAAGCCTGCCGCCCATTCCCGCACCAAGGTTCTCTCCCATTCGCTGAAGGTCACGCCCGAGAACCACTTCGTCAATCTGCAACAAGACCCCTACGGCAACTACCTTGCCCGCTTCGTCTTCCCGGACCCGGTCACCGAATTCAAGATCGAGGTCGACCTCGTCGCCGACATGACGGTCTACAATCCCTTTGACTTCTTCACCGAGGAAGTCGCGGTCAAATGGCCATTCGACTATCCGGAAGATCTGCGCGACGACCTCCAGATCTACATGACGCCGGAACCCTCTTCCCCGGCACTCGATGCCTTCATGGCAACCGTCGACACGACGCCCGGCCAAGGCACCATCGACATGGTGGTGGGACTGAACGCCCGCCTGCAGCACGACGTGGGCTACGTGATCCGCATGGAGCCGGGCGTTCAGACGCCTGAAGAGACGCTCACTTCCGCGCGCGGCTCCTGCCGCGATTCGAGCTGGCTGCTCGTCCAGATCCTGCGCCGCCTCGGTTTTGCCGCCCGTTTCGTCTCCGGCTATCTCATCCAGCTCGCTCCGGACCTGAAGGCGCTCGATGGACCCTCGGGTACCGAGGTCGACTTCACCGACCTGCATGCCTGGACGGAAGTTTACATTCCCGGCGCCGGATGGATCGGCCTTGACCCGACCTCTGGGCTCTTGACCGGCGAAAGCCACATCCCTCTGGCGGCCACGCCGCACTACAAGAATGCCGCTCCGATCTCAGGCGGCTATGTCGGCCAGGCCAATACCGAATTCGCGTTCGATATGCAGGTGAAACGCGTCGCCGAGCACCCGCGCATTACCAAGCCTTTCTCCGACGACAGCTGGGATGCCCTGAATGCGCTCGGACAGAAAGTCGATGCCGACCTGAAAGCCCATGACGTGCGGCTCACCATGGGCGGCGAGCCGACCTTCGTGTCGATCGATGACTTCCAGTCCGCCGAATGGAATACCGATGCCGTCGGCCCGACCAAACGCGACCTCGCCGATCAGCTCATTCGCCGGTTGCGCCAAAAATTCGCCCCCGGCGGCTTCCTGCATTACGGCCAGGGCAAGTGGTATCCGGGCGAAAGCCTGCCACGCTGGACCTTCTCGCTCTACTGGCGCAAGGACGGCAAGCCGATCTGGCATGACCCGGCGCTGATTGCGGCCGAACACAAGGATACGGGCGTCACCCACCAACAGGCCGAAGCGTTGATGGCCGGGATCGCTGCCGAGCTTGAGATCGAAACCGACATGATCATCCCGGCCTTTGAGGATCCGGCCGAGTGGATCATCAAGGAAGGCAGCCTGCCGGAAAACGTTGACCCCTCGAATTCCAAGCTTGAAAGCGCAGAAGAGCGCGCCCGCATCGCCAAGGTATTCGAACGCGGCCTGACCACGCCGACCGGCTACATCCTGCCGGTCCAGGCCTGGAACGCCAAGGCCGGCGGCCGCCGCTGGGTCAGCGAGAAATGGCGCACACGCCGCGGCAAGATCTTCCTCATCCCCGGCGACAGCCCGATCGGCTTTCGCATGCCGCTCGGCACACTGCCTTATGTGCCGCCGTCGCAATATCCCTACATCCACACCACCGATCCCTCGGTCCCCCGCGCACCTCTGCCGGATTTTGGCCCGCAGGTCCGCGAAGGTCGCGCCCTGCCCGAAGCCTCCCGCAAGAGCGGTGAAGCCCAGCAGGATCGCAACGAGCAGAACATCACCGGCTCCGCCGGCGACATCAGGGGCGCCGTGCGCACGGCCATGAGCGTCGAGGCCCGCGATGGCCGCCTCTGCGTCTTCATGCCACCGGTCGAGGCTGTCGAGGACTATCTCGAACTGGTCGCGGCCGCAGAAACTGCCGCACGTGGGCTTGGCCTGCCGGTCCATATCGAAGGCTACGCACCGCCTCAGGACGAGCGCATCAACGTCATCCGCGTTGCCCCGGATCCAGGCGTCATCGAGGTCAACATCCACCCCGCCTCAAGTTGGGATGACTGTGTCGCGACGACGAACGCCATCTACGAGGAGGCGCGCCAGACCCGCCTCGGCGCCGACAAGTTCATGATCGACGGTCGCCACACCGGCACCGGTGGTGGCAACCATGTCGTCGTCGGCGGCGCCAATCCGGGCGACAGCCCCTTCCTGCGCCGTCCCGACCTGTTGAAGAGCCTGATCCTGCACTGGCAGCGCCACCCGGCGCTCTCCTACATGTTCTCCGGCATGTTCATCGGCCCGACCAGCCAGGCGCCACGCTTCGACGAAGCTCGCCACGACAGTCTCTACGAGCTGGAAATCGCCATGGCCCAAGTGCCGATGCCGGCCAGTGGTGCGGCAGCCCCCCTGCCCTGGCTCGTCGACCGCCTGTTCCGCAATCTCTTGATCGATGTCACCGGCAACACCCACCGCTCGGAAATCTGCATCGACAAGCTGTTTTCGCCGGATGGTCCGACAGGCCGCCTCGGCCTTGTCGAGTTCCGCGGTTTCGAAATGCCGCCGAACGCGCGCATGTCGCTTGCCCAGCAATTGCTGGTCCGCGCACTGATTGCCCGCTTCTGGAAGAACCCGATCGGCGGCCGCTTCGTCCGCTGGGGCACAAGCCTGCACGACCGTTTCATGCTGCCGCATTACCTCTGGCTGGACTTCCTCGAAGTGCTCGCGGACCTGCGCGAAAACGGCTTCGACTTCAAGCCGGAGTGGTTCGCCGCCCAGCTGGAATTCCGCTTCCCCTTCGTCGGGGAAGTCACTTACGAGGGCTCGAAGCTGGAGCTCCGACAGGCGCTGGAGCCGTGGCATGTCATGGGTGAGGAAGGGGCGATTGGCGGCACGGTCCGCTATGTGGACTCATCCGTCGAGCGTCTGCAGGTCCAGCTGGAGACAGCCAACCCCGAGCGCTTCGTCGTGGCCTGCAACGGGCGCCAGGTGCCGCTGCGCAAATCTGACGTCAATGGCGTTGCTGTGGGCGGCGTGCGTTACAAGGCCTGGCAGCCGGCCTCCGGTCTGCATCCGGTCCTGCCCGTCAACACACCGCTAACATTCGACATCTATGATACATGGTCTGCCCGGTCGATCGGGGGCTGCGTCTACCACGTCGCGCATCCTGGCGGCCGGACCTACGACACTTTCCCTGTGAATGGGAACGAAGCGGAAGCCCGTCGGCTTGCACGTTTTGAGCCTTGGGGCCATACAGCCGGCTCCTATCCCCTATGGCCCGAGACCGTGTCGCCGGAATTCCCGCACACTTTGGACCTGAGACGACCGCAAGGTATCTGATCTGATGGCACAGAAGACGGCAGCGGAGCTTTCCCCGCCAGACGCGCCGAAAAGCAAGGCCCGCACGGCCGGCTATCGTGCGCTGGCGGGCGCCGCCGACGAGATGATCGACAACAAGGGCAATGTCCGTCCCGTCTGGCAGGCCCTGGTCTCGGCGATCGACACCATGCCGGAAGAGGATCTGCACGAGCGCTTTGCCCGTGCGGATCGCTACCTGCGCGATGCCGGCGTCTTCTACCGTGCCTATGGTTCTGGCGGATCGAGCGAGCGAGCCTGGCCCTTCTCCCACATCCCGGTGATGATCTCGGATGCGGAATGGCAGGTGCTGGCCGAGGGGCTGGTCCAGCGCGCGAATCTCCTGGAAGCGGTCGTCGCGGACATCTATTCGGAAAACCGGCTGGTCCAGGAAGGTTTCCTGCCACCGCAGCTGATCGCCTCGAATCCGGAATTCCTCCGCCCGCTTGTCGGCATCAAGCCGGCCGGCGGCCACTACCTGCATTTCTGTTCCTTCGAAATCGGCCGCGGCCCCGACGGCAACTGGTGGGTGCTGGCCGACCGCACCCAGGCGCCCTCGGGTGCCGGCTTTGCGCTGGAAAACCGGGTTGCGACCGCCCGCGCCTTTTCCGATGTCTATGCGGAGACCCACGTCCACCGGCTGGCCTCCTTCTTCGGCGCCTTCCGCAAGGCGCTGCAGGCGCGCACCCGCGGCTCGGACGAGCGCATCGCGGTTCTGTCTCCAGGTCCCGCCAACGAGACCTATTTCGAACATGCCTATATCGCGCGCTATCTCGGAATCATGTTGCTCGAAGGCGAAGACCTGACCATCGTCAACGACAAGGTCATGGTCCGCACTGTCGCCGGCCTAAAGCCCGTCAGCGTCCTCTGGCGCCGCCTCGATGCGGCCTTTGCAGACCCGCTGGAGCTCGATCAGAATTCCTATATCGGCACGCCCGGCATGGTGCAGGCGCTGCGCAACGGTGCCGTTACCTTCGTCAACGCTCTCGGCTCCGGCATTCTCGAAACCCGTGCACTTCTCGCCTTCATGCCCACCCTCTCGCGCCATCTGCTCGGCGAAGAGCTGAAACTGCCCTCGATCGCCACCTGGTGGTGCGGCCAGAAGGCCGAGCGCGAGCATGTCGCGGCGCATCTGGATCGCATGGTGATCGGCTCCGCCTTTTCGCGCCTGCCCTTCTTCGACGATGGCGGGCGCTCGGTCATGGGCTCGCGCTACAAGGACCCGCAGGGCAGAACCACGGCCGCATGGCTGGAATCAGAAGCAGGCAACCTCGTCGGCCAGGAAGTCGTGACCCTGTCCACGACCCCGGCCATGATCGACGGCAAGCTCACGCCGCGGCCGATGTCGCTGCGTGTCTTCGCAGCCCGCACCCAGAATGGCTGGCAGATCATGCCCGGCGGCTTTGCCCGCATCGGCAGCGGCTCGGATGTCTCGGCGATTGCCATGCAGTCCGGCGGCAGTGCGGCCGATGTCTGGATCGTCTCCGACAAGCCCGTTGACCGCACCTCGCTTTTGCCGGCGGAGGAGACCTTCACCCGCAACATGCCCGGCAGCCTGCCGAGCCGGGCGGCCGACAATCTCTTCTGGCTTGGCCGCTATATCGAGCGCGCCGAAGGGGTGCTGCGCATCCTGCGCGCCTGGCATGCGCGCTATGCCGAAAGCGCCAATCCGGACCAGCCGCTGCTCGCCTTCGTCAGCGAATATCTTTCGAACATCGACGTCGACACCAAGTCCGGTGTGCCGGAAAGCCTGCTGCGCAACATCGACAGCGCCGTCTACTCGGCGAGCAACATCCGCGACCGCTTTTCGCCGGACGGCTGGCTGGCGCTGAACGACCTATCGAAGACCGCCAAGCGCTTCCATGAAAAGGTCAAGCCCGGCGACGATGCCGCCCATGCCATGACCATCCTCCTGCGCAAGCTCGCGGGCTTTGCCGGTCTTGTGCATGAAAATATGTACCGCTTCACCGGCTGGCGCTTCCTGACCATCGGCCGCCTTCTGGAACGCGGCCTGCACATGACCCGCCTGCTTGGCCACATGACCGGCCCCGATGCCCCCGATGGCTCGCTCGACATGCTGCTCGAGATCGGCGACAACGTCATGACCCATCGCCGCCGCTACAATGTCTCGACCGCTCGGCTGACGGTGACCGACCTTCTGGCGCTCGATCCGCTCAATCCGCGCTCGATCCTCTTCCAACTGAACGAGATCCGCATCGAGGTCGAGCAATTGCCGAACGCCATGGTCAACGGCCAGATGTCGAGCCTCTTCCGCGAGGCGATGCGCCTGCATTCGGGGCTTGCCGTAATGACGCCGGAAGCCATGTCGGCGGATGTCTACACCAATCTGGAGCGTGAATTGGAGAAGTTCTCCGATATCCTCGCCCAGACCTATTTGAGCTGACGCGATGCTCTACGACCTCTCGCTTCATATCGGTTACCGCTACGAAGTTCCGGCAACCGGCGCCCATCACATGTTGCGGCTTCTGCCGCTCTCGCTTCCCGACCGTCAGCGACTCGTCGCCGGTGCGATCACGGTCACCCCGGAGCCGGACGAGATCTCGACCTTCAACGACTTCTTCCGCCATCCGACGAGCCACGCCATCCTGCGTGGTCCGCATGAGAAGCTCGACATCCGCATGCAGGCCCGGGTGATGGTTCAGGCCCAGCCGATGGCTGCCGACTTTTCACCGCTGCTCGACCGTCTTCCGCAGGAGATCGGCGAAACCTGGTCGCTCGATGCGGAATCACCGCATCATTTTCTCGGCACAAGCCCGCGGCTCCCCCGGGACAAGGCGATCGCGGCCTATGTGCGCAGCATGCTGAAACCCAGCATGACCGTACGCCAGATCGCCGAGACGCTCTGCAGCCGCATCCACAAGGACTTCAAATACGACGCCGAAGCAACGACCGTCGACACGACGCCGGCGGAAGCCTTCGACAAGAAGCGCGGCGTCTGCCAGGACTTCTCCCATGTGATGATCGTGGCGCTGCGCAGCCTCGGTATTCCCGCCGGCTATGTCAGCGGCTTTCTGCGCACCATTCCACCGCCGGGCAAGGAGCGCCTGGAAGGGGCAGACGCCATGCATGCCTGGGTCCGCATCTGGTGCGGCAAGCTCACCGGCTGGCTGGAACTCGACCCCACGAACGACATCGCGGCCGGCACCGATCACATCGTGGTCGGCTACGGCCGGGACTATGCCGACGTCGCACCCGTCATCGGCGTGTTGAAAAGCTATGGCTCGCATCAGACGGACCAGGCCGTAGATGTCATCCCGGTGCGCCAATAGTGCATTCTTACATCGAATTTTATTGATCCCATTAAACGGATCGCAATGGGACGCAGTCTATAACCCTCCAAACGCTGATTTTGGATGGACATGATGACTACCCCTGCCAGCCCGCGCAAATCACTCTTCGCACGTCTTTGGCGCGACCGCGCCGGCAATTTCGGCCTGACAACGGCGATCCTGCTCCCCGTAGCGGCCGCCACGGCTGGTGTGGCAATCGACTTGAACCGCATGGTCCAGGTGCGTAGCGTATTGCAGGACGCCGCCGACTCCGCCGTCCTGTCGGCAGCAAATGAGCTTGCCAAGAACAACAACATGTCGGACGAAGCCGCTCTCGAGCTTGCGCGCAAGTTCATGAAGGCCCAGTTCTATCACGTCATTCCAAGCGCAGGCGACGACACCTCCGACATTCCCTCCGACGAGGACCCTCTCGCAGGCGCGGTCGGCAATGTCGAACGAAATTCCAGTTCGGCGGGCAAGACTTTCGACGTGACCCTGTCGACATCCTACACCATGCCGACGAATGGCATGACCGGTCTGCTCGGCTGGAAGGAAGTAACCGTGGGCGTCACGGCCACGGCACAAGCCACCACCGAGAGCAAGAATGCCTTGTCCATGTATCTGGTTCTCGACAGATCTGGCTCGATGGCCTGGAATACTTCGACCGTCAATGCAGCGCAGCCGACCAAATGCGGGAACTGGCAATGCACTTGGCAAACCACTAACTACGTTCTCAAGATCGATGCCCTCAAGCTCGCGGTTGCCAATCTGACGACACAGTTGAATACAGCCGACCCCGACAACAAATATGTCCGCACGGCCGCAGTCTCTTATGAGGCGAAAATGCACACCCCGATTGGATTTAAATGGGGAACCGAACACACTATGACCTATGTTCAGGAGCTGATCGCAAACGGCGGAACGGACTCCTCCGGTGCAATGGCCCGCGCCTACTCCGACATCATGAAGTCGTCCGAAGACACGGCACACAAGAACAAGAATGGCCAGATCCCAAGCAAGTTTATCGTCTTTATGACAGACGGCGACAACAACTACTCGAGCGCCGACACCAAGACCAAAACGACGTGCGAAAACGCCAAGAAGGATGGTATAGAGATCTTCACCGTCGCCTTCATGGCCCCAAGCAAGGGGCGCGCGCTCCTGGAATACTGCGCGACGAGCAACTCGCATTACTACGACGCGCAGGATGCTGCCGAACTGGTCGCAGCTTTCAAGGAGATCGGCGACAAGGCGGTGCAGGCCTCGACCCGCCTGACCAACTGACACGATCCAAAACGTTTTGGATTTCTCCCACAATTCGACCGCAGCCGTCATGGCTGCGGTCTTATCGCTTCTTCACGCTTTTCAGATAATATAATCAGATCAGGGCCTTGAGGCCCAAGACGGCGCTCCGAACAAAAGTTCTCCTCGCAGCTTCCCGCCTGTTGCAACTGTCTCATTTCGATGCGTAAACTGGCATTCACGGAAGCGGCACCGCTATCGCATCGGCGCCGCCCGGAGACACGAACAACGCCAGGCGGACCGATGATCAAGACTCCCCACAAAGTCGACCTTCCCCTTCCCAAGCGCGGAGTTTCCGATCCGGACGCCCTGGCCGCCGAGATCATGGACAAGCTGACCTACAGCATCGGCAAGGATGCCAAGGTGGCAACGCCGCATGACTGGCTGACAGCAACCATCCTCGTGGTGCGTGACCGCATTATCGACACGTGGATGGAATCGACCCGCACCACCTACATGAACAACGGCAAGCGGGTTTATTATCTATCGCTCGAATTCCTCATCGGCCGCCTCCTGCGCGACGCCATGTCGAACCTCGGCCTGATCGATGACATCCGCCAGGCGCTGTCCTCTCTGTCAGTCGAATTCGACGTGATCGCAGGCCTCGAACCTGACGCAGCGCTCGGCAATGGCGGTCTCGGTCGTCTCGCCGCCTGCTTCATGGAGAGTATGGCAACCGTCAACATTCCGGCCTATGGCTATGGCATCCGCTACGTTCACGGCCTCTTCCGCCAGCAGATGGCCGAGGGCTGGCAGGTCGAACTGCCGGAAAGCTGGCTCGCCCACGGCAACCCTTGGGAATTCGAGCGGCGCGAAAGCTCCTACGAAGTCGGCTTTGGTGGCACAGTCGAAACCGTCGATGGTCCGGATGGCGAGCCGCGTTACGTCTGGAAGCAGGGCGAGCGCGTCATCGCCACCGCCTTTGATACCCCGGCCGTCGGCTGGCGCGGCGAGCGCGTCAACACGCTGCGCCTCTGGTCGGCCCAGCCGATCGACCCCATCCTGCTCGACGCCTTCAACGCCGGCGACCACATTGGCGCGCTCCGCGAGAGCAACAAGGCCGAATCGCTCACCCGCGTCCTCTATCCGGCCGACGCCACGCCCGCCGGCCAGGAACTGCGCCTGCGCCAGGAATTCTTCTTCTGTTCGGCCTCGCTGCAGGACATCGTCCGCCGCCACCTGCAGCAGGGCAACACGCTCGCCCAGCTGCCGGATAAGGTGGCGATCCAGCTTAATGACACCCATCCGGCCGTCTCCGTTGCCGAACTGATGCGCCTGCTGGTCGATGTGCACGGCGTGGCATTCGACGAGGCCTGGGAAATATCGTCCAAGACCTTCTCCTACACAAACCACACACTGCTTCCGGAAGCGCTGGAAAGCTGGCCGGTGCCGCTGTTCGAGCGTCTTTTGCCGCGCCACATGCAGCTCGTTTACGCGATCAACGCCAAGGTCCTGCTCGACGCCCGCAAGAAGCGCGGCTTCAACGACCATGAGATCCGCCAGATCTCGCTGATCGACGAAAGCGGTGATCGCCGCGTGCGCATGGGCAACCTCGCCTTCATGGGCTCGCACTCGATCAACGGCGTCTCCGCGCTGCATACGGAGCTGATGAAGGAAACGGTCTTCTCCGATCTCCACAAGCTCTATCCGACGCGCATCAACAACAAGACCAACGGCATCACCCCACGCCGCTGGCTGATGCAGTGCAATCCCGACTTGACCGACCTCATCAAGGAAGCGATCGGACCGGAATTCCTCGACGATGCAACGAAGCTTAAAGGTCTCGACGCCTTCGCCGACGATCCGGCCTTCCAGCAGAAGTTCGCGGCGGTGAAGTTCGCCAACAAGCAGAAGCTTGCGAGCCTCGTGGCAAGCCGCATGGGCATCAAGCTCGATCCGCATGCCATGTTCGACATCCAGATCAAGCGCATCCACGAATACAAGCGCCAGCTTCTCAACATCATCGAGACGGTCGCGCTCTTCGACCAGATCCGCTCGCATCCGGAACGTGACTGGGTGCCGCGCGTCAAGCTCTTCGCCGGCAAGGCAGCGCCCAGCTACCACAACGCCAAGCTCATCATCAAACTGGCCAACGACGTCGCCCGCATCATCAACACCGACCCCTCGGTGCGCGGTCTGCTGAAGGTCGTTTTCATTCCCAACTACAACGTCTCTCTCGCCGAAGTCATGGTGCCCGCCGCCGACCTTTCCGAACAGATTTCCACCGCCGGCATGGAAGCGTCTGGAACCGGGAACATGAAGTTCGCGTTGAATGGTGCATTGACCATTGGAACGCTCGACGGCGCCAATGTCGAAATGCGCGATCATGTGGGCGAGGAGAACATCGTGATTTTTGGAATGACCGCAGACGAGGTCGGACGCGTGAGGGCGGATGGACACAATCCGCGCGCCGCAATCGATGCCTCGCGCGAACTGCAGCAGGCCCTCTCGTCGATCGCATCCGGCGTCTTCTCGCCTGATGACCGTGACCGCTATGCCGATCTGATGCAGGGCATTTACCAGCATGACTGGTTCATGGTTGCCGCCGATTTCGACGCCTATGCCAAGGCCCAGCGTCAGGTGGACGACATCTGGACCGATACCTCGGCCTGGTATTCCAAGACCATCCGCAACACGGCCCGCATGGGCTGGTTCTCGTCGGATCGAACCATCCGGCAATACAACGCGGATATCTGGAGAGCTTGATGGCAAAATCACCGAAGAGGAGCGGTGACGTAGCGAAGCCGGACACACCGTCGGCAGCAGAAATCGAAGCGATCATCCACGGGACGCATGGCGACCCCTTCGCCTTTCTCGGCGTGCACGAGGCAGGCGCGAGCCATGTCGCACGTTGCTTCATCCCGGGCGCCGAGACGGTGGTTGCCTACAATCTGGCCGGAGACCAGGTCGGCGAACTCGCGCGTCTGCACGATGCCGGCTTCTTTTCAGGCCCGGTCAAGCTCGATGGTGTTCTGCCGGTCCGCTACCGCGCCACCCGCGGCGATGCCGAATGGACGGTGACCGACCCCTACAGCTTCTGGCCGATCCTCGGGCCGATGGACGATTACTTCATCAAGGAAGGATCGCACCTGCGCCTCTTCGACAAGATGGGCGCCCATCCGATCAAGCATCAGGGTGTCGACGGCTTTCACTTCGCCGTCTGGGCCCCCAATGCCCGCCGCGTCTCCGTCGTCGGCGATTTCAACGACTGGGACGGACGTCGCCACGTCATGCGTCTGCGCCGCGACACCGGCATCTGGGAAATCTTCGCGCCTGATGTCCGGGCCGGTGCCAGCTACAAGTTCGAAATCGTCGGGCCGCATGGCGATCTTCAGCCGCTGAAGGCCGACCCATTTGCGCGCCGCGCCGAGATGCGGCCGAAGAACGCCTCGGTGACGACACCTGAGCTCGAACAGGACTGGGAAGACGAGGCCCACCGCAAGCACTGGGCAAGCATCGACCAGCGCCGCCAGCCGATTTCGATCTACGAGGTCCATGCCGGGTCCTGGCAGCGCCGCGACGACGGCTCCATGCTGACCTGGGACGAGATGGCCGCAAGGCTGATCCCCTACTGCGTGGACATGGGCTTTACCCATATCGAATTCATGCCGGTGACCGAGCACCCTTACGACCCGTCCTGGGGCTATCAGACGACGGGGCTTTACGCGCCAAGCGCCCGCTTCGGCGAGCCGGAGGGTTTTGCCCGTTTCGTCAACGGCTGCCACAAGGTGGGCTTGAGCGTCATCCTCGACTGGGTGCCTGCGCATTTCCCGACGGACGCCCACGGGCTTCGCAACTTCGATGGCACGGCGCTCTACGAACATGCCGACCCCCGCCAGGGCTTTCACCCGGACTGGAACACCGCGATCTACAATTTCGGTCGTCAGGAGGTTCTGTCCTACCTGATCAACAACGCCCTCTACTGGGCCGAGAAATTCCACCTCGACGGCCTGCGCGTCGATGCTGTCGCGTCCATGCTCTACCTCGACTATTCTCGCAAGGAAGGCGAGTGGATCCCCAATGAATACGGCGGGCGGGAAAACCTGGAGTCGGTGCGCTTCCTCCAGCAGATGAACCACCACGCCTATGGCAGCCATCCGGGCATCATGACGATTGCCGAGGAGAGCACCTCCTGGCCGAAGGTCTCACAGCCGGTCCATGAAGGCGGCCTCGGCTTCGGCTTCAAGTGGAACATGGGTTTCATGCATGACACCCTGAGCTACTTCGCCCGGGATCCGATCTACAGGAAGTACCATCATCAGGAGCTGACCTTCGGCCTGCTCTATGCCTTTTCCGAGAACTTCGTCCTGCCGATCAGCCACGACGAAGTGGTACACGGCAAGGGTTCGATGATCGCGAAGATGCCCGGTGACGACTGGCAGAAGTTCGCCAATCTCCGCGCCTATTACGGCTATATGTGGGGCCATCCCGGCAAGAAACTGCTGTTCATGGGCCAGGAGTTCGCCCAGTGGAGTGAGTGGTCCGAGGCCCGCTCCCTCGATTGGAACCTGCTAGATTATGCCCCGCATGAAGGCATGCGCCGGCTGGTCCGCGACCTCAACTTCACCTATCGCTCCAAGCCGGCACTCCATGCCCGCGATTGCGAGGGCGAGGGCTTCGAGTGGATCAATGCGGATGATCAGGAAAATTCGGTGCTCGCCTGGCTGCGCAAGGCACCCGGCGAAAAGCCGATCGCCGTGATTTGCAACCTGACGCCGAACTATCACGAACAATACGAATTGAGCTTGCCTGCGGCCGGCCGTTGGCGTGAGATACTGAACACCGATGCCGAAATCTATGGTGGTAGCGGTAAGGGCAATGGTGGCCGCGTGGAGGCGCATGCCACGGGAAGCGGATGGGCAAAAGCAGGGCTGACCCTGCCGCCGCTGGCCGTGATCATGCTGGAATTGGAACAGTAAGGGGAGGAAATACATGACCGAGAAAACGGCAAGAAGCTTGTCGCGCGATGCTATGGCCTATGTACTGGCCGGCGGGCGCGGCAGCCGCCTGAAGGAATTGACGGATCGGCGCGCCAAGCCCGCCGTCTATTTCGGCGGCAAGGCCCGCATCATTGACTTTGCCCTCTCCAACGCTCTGAACTCAGGTATCCGCCGTATCGGCGTGGCCACCCAGTACAAGGCCCATTCACTGATCCGCCATCTGCAGCTCGGCTGGAACTTCTTCCGCCCCGAGCGCAACGAGAGCTTCGACATTCTGCCGGCCTCGCAGCGCGTCTCCGAAACGCAATGGTACGAGGGCACCGCCGACGCCGTTTACCAGAACGCCGATATCATTGAATCCTACGCCCCCGAATACATGGTCATCTTGGCCGGCGACCATATCTACAAGATGGACTACGAGCTGATGCTGCAGCAGCACGTCACCTCGGGCGCTGACGTCACCATCGGCTGCCTGGAAGTGCCGCGCATGGAAGCAACCGGCTTCGGCGTCATGCATGTCGATGCCACCGACAGGATCATCGACTTCGTCGAAAAGCCGGCCGACCCGCCGGGCATTCCCGGCAACGAAGACCATGCCCTCGCCTCGATGGGCATCTATGTCTTCCACACCAAGTTCCTGATGGAACTCCTGCGCCGCGATGCGGCCGACCCGGATTCGAGCCGTGACTTCGGCAAGGACATCATCCCCTACGTGGTCAAGAGCGGCAAAGCGGTGGCCCACCGCTTTGCCCAGTCCTGCGTCCGCTCCGATTTCGAACGCACGCCCTACTGGCGCGACGTCGGTACGATCGACGCCTACTGGCAGGCCAACATCGACCTGACCGACATCGTTCCGGAACTCGATCTCTACGACAAGACCTGGCCGATCTGGACCTATTCCGAGATCACCCCGCCGGCGAAATTCGTCCATGACGACGAGGGTCGTCGCGGCTCGGCGATCTCCTCGCTGGTCTCAGGCGACTGCATCATCTCCGGTTCGGCGCTCTACAAGAGCCTGTTGTTTACCGGCGTGCGCGCCAATTCCTATTCCCGACTCGAAGGCGCAGTCGTCCTGCCCAAGGTGCAGATCGGCCGTCATGCGCGTCTCACAAATGTCGTGATAGACCATGGCGTGGTGATCCCGGAGGGGCTGATCGTCGGTGAGGATCCGGAAATGGATGCCAAGCGCTTCCGTCGCAGCGAAAACGGGATCTGCCTCATCACGCAGTCGATGATCGACAAACTAGGTTAGCCGCATCCATGAAGGTCCTTTCGGTCGCCTCCGAACTCTATCCGCTGATCAAGACCGGAGGCCTCGCCGACGTTGCGGGCGCACTTCCCATCGCGCTCGCCGCCCATGGCGTCGAGACGAAGACGCTGATCCCCGGCTATCCGGCCGTTATGAAAGCGGTGAAGAAGGCCAAGAAGGTCCACGAGTTCGAGGATATTCTCGACGAGCGGGCGACACTTCTCGAGGTAAAACACGAGGGCCTTGATCTTTTGATCATCGACTGCCCGCCACTCTACGAGCGGTCGGGTGGTCCCTATCTCGATACGCAGGGACGGGACTACCCCGACAACTGGAAGCGCTTCGCCGTCCTCTCCAAGGTGGGCGCCGAGATCGCGGCGGGCGTGCTGCCCAGCTTCAAACCGGACCTCGTCCATGTACATGACTGGCAGGGTGCTCTGGTTCCCGTCTACATGCGTTACGCCGAGGCGCCGGAAGTGCCGAGCCTCATCACCATCCACAACATCGCCTTCCAGGGGCAGTTCGGCGCCACACTCTTCCCCTATCTTGGCCTGCCGGGACATGCATGGCACGAGGCGCTCGAATATTACGGCACGATCAGCTATCTGAAGAGCGGTCTTCTGACCGCCCATGCGCTGTCCACGGTCAGCCCTTCCTATGCCGAGGAAATCCTGACACCCGAATTCGGCATGGGTCTTGATGGCGTCATCGCCAGCCGCGCCGCTGACCTCTACGGCATCGTCAACGGCATCGATGCCGACGTCTGGAACCCGGCCAGCGATCCACTGCTCACCAGCCACTATTCCGGATCAGCACTGAAGAAGCGCGCCGGCAACCGTGCGGCCATGGTCGAACGCTTTGCATTTGATGGCGACGATGGCCCGATCTTTTGCGTCATCTCGCGCCTCACCTGGCAGAAGGGACTCGACCTGCTGCCCGACGTCATCGACGAAATCGTCAATGCCGGCGGCAGGCTGGCGATCCTTGGTTCCGGGGAAAGCGGCATCGAGGCCGCACTTCAGAACGCCGCCGCCCATCATCGCGGCCGTGTCAGCATGATACTTGGATATGATGAAGCGCTGTCGCATATCATGCAGGCCGGTTCCGACATCATCCTCGTGCCCTCGCGCTTCGAGCCCTGCGGGCTGACACAGCTCTACGCCCTGCGCTACGGCTGTGTTCCGCTTGTGGCCCGCACCGGCGGCCTCGCCGATACCATCATCGACGCCAATGAAGCGGCCTTGGCTGCTGGTGTTGCAACCGGCGTGCAGTTTGCGCCGGTGACATCAGATGCCCTCCGCCGCGCCATCCGCCGCACGCTTCGCCTCTACAGTGACCAGCGTCTCTGGTCGCAAATGCAGAAGCAAGGCATGAAATCCGACGTCTCCTGGAACAGGAGCGGCACGACCTATGCCGACCTTTATCAACGCCTCGTCTCGAAAGGCCAGTAATCGATGATCTCGACCGTCTCCACGAAACCCTATGCGGACCAGAAGCCCGGCACATCGGGACTGCGCAAGAAGGTTCCGGTCTTCCAGCAGGAGAACTATGCGGAGAACTTCATCCAGGCGATCTTCGACAGCCTGGAGGGCTTCGAAGGCCAGACGCTGGTGATCGGCGGCGACGGCCGCTATTACAACCGCGAAGTCATCCAGGTGGCGCTCAAAATGGCCGCCGCCAATGGCTTCGGCAAGGTCATGGTTGGCCAGGGCGGCATTCTCTCGACGCCAGCTGCCTCGCATGTCATCCGCAAATACCATGCCTTTGGCGGCATCGTGCTCTCGGCCAGCCACAATCCCGGCGGCCCGACCGAAGACTTCGGCATCAAGTACAATATCGGCAATGGCGGCCCGGCACCGGAGAAGATCACCGACGCGATCTTTGCCCGCACCCGCAACATTGACAGTTACAAGATCGCCGACGTCGCCGACAGCGACCTCGACACGGTGGGAAGTTTCGATCTGGCTGGCATGACCGTCGAGGTGATCGATCCGGTCACCGACTATGCCGACCTCATGGAAACCCTCTTCGACTTCCCGGCGATCCGCGCGTTTATCTCTGGCGGCTTCCGTGTGGTGATCGACAGTATGAGCGCCGTCACCGGCCCCTATGCCGTCGAGATCCTAGAAAAGCGCCTCGGCGCGCCTTCAGGCTCCGTGCGGAACGAAATCCCGCTGCCCGACTTCGGCCACCACCACCCGGACCCGAACCTCGTCCATGCGAAGGAGCTCTATGACGATGTCATGAGCGCCGATGGTCCGGACTTCGGTGCGGCATCCGACGGCGACGGCGACCGCAATATGGTCGTCGGCAAGGGCATGTTCGTCACGCCCTCCGACAGCCTCGCGATGATCGCCGCAAATGCCACCTGCGCGCCCGGCTACAGACAAGGCATCGCAGGCATCGCCCGCTCCATGCCGACAAGTGCCGCCGCCGACCGCGTCGCCGAAAAACTTGGCATCGGCATGTATGAGACCCCGACAGGCTGGAAATTCTTCGGCAATCTGATGGATGCCGGCAAGGTTACCGTCTGCGGCGAAGAAAGCTTCGGCACCGGCTCTGACCATGTGCGCGAGAAGGACGGCCTCTGGGCGGTGCTCTTTTGGCTGAACATCGTCGCTGCCCGCAAGCAGAGCGTCAAGCAGATCGTGGAAAGCCACTGGGCCGAATACGGCCGCAACTACTATTCCCGCCACGACTATGAAGGCGTCGACACCGACAATGCCAACGCCCTTGTCGCAGCGCTCCGCGCCAAGCTCGACAGCCTGCCCGGCACCAGGATCAACGGCCTGACAGTCAGCGCCGCCGACGACTTCGCCTATCACGACCCGATCGACCACTCCGTCTCGAAGAACCAGGGCATCCGCATCCTCTTTGACGGCGGCAGCCGCATCGTCTTTCGCCTTTCCGGCACCGGCACCTCGGGCGCGACGCTTCGCCTCTATGTCGAGCGCTACGAGCCCGACGCCAGCCGCCACGGCATCGAGACGCAAGGAGCCTTGGCCGACCTCATCGCGGCAGCCGAGGAAGTGGCCGAGATCAAGCGCTACACCGGCATGAACGAGCCGACGGTCATTACCTGATCCCCTAGAGACCTTCGCTCACGCATTAGCACCCCGGCGCCTTCGGCTCCGGGGTTTTTCTTTGCGATGGACCGCAGCGGCGATTGACTCCCTCATCATATCCACTATTCTGGATATATGGATGAAAAATCGACGATCGCGGCGCTTGCCGCCCTGGCACAGCCGACGCGCCTGCAGACCTTTCGCCTGCTGGTGGCGCATGAGCCAGACGGCGTGCCCGCAGGTGAACTCGCCCGACTGATCGGCGTGCCGCAGAACACCATGTCTGCGCATCTGTCGACGCTGTCCCAGGCCGGCCTGGTCACGGGAGAGCGTCAGAGCCGATCGATCATCTACCGCGCCGATCTCGACCGCTTCCGCGCGGTTGCCCTTTACCTGCTCAAGGATTGCTGCGGCGGCAATGCCAGCCTCTGCCAGCCGCTGATCGACGATCTCGCCTGCTGTTCACCCACCCTCGAAGTCACCCGCCCCAACTGAGAGACCGGCCATGTCCGACAAGATCTACAACGTGCTCTTCCTCTGCACCGGCAATTCAGCCCGCTCGGTCATCGCGGAAGCGATCCTCAACAGGCTCGGCCAGGGCAAGTTCAAGGCCTATTCCGCCGGCTCCCAGCCGAAGGGTGAAGTTCACCCCTACACGCTGCAGCTCCTCAAGGGCATGAACTACGACACGAGCTTCGCCCGTTCGAAGAACTGGGACGAGTTCGCAGTCCCCGGCGCCCCTGAACTCGATTTCGTCTTCACCGTCTGCGACAACGCGGCCGCCGAAGCCTGCCCCGTCTGGCCCGGCCAACCGATGACCGCCCATTGGGGCGTGCCGGATCCGGCCGCTGCCGAAGGCACGGACAGCGAAAAGCATTTCGCCTTCGCCGAGGCCTATCGCATGCTCAATCACCGCATCTCGATCTTCGTCAGCCTGCCGATGGCGAGCCTCGATAAGCTGTCCCTGCAGAAGCGGCTGAACGAGATCGGCAGCAGCACACAGACGGCCGGCTGAAGACCATGGCCGATCTTTCCCGCCGCCTCGCAGCCGAGGCGCTTGGCACCGCCATGCTGGTCGCAACCGTCGTCGGCTCCGGCATCATGGCCGACCGGCTTTCCGATGACGTTGCCGTCTCCCTGCTCGGCAACACGATCCCGACCGGCGCGATCCTCTTCGTGCTGATCACGATCCTGGGGCCGATCTCCGGTGCCCATTTCAACCCGGTCGTGACAATGGTCTTCGCTCTTCGCAAGGAGTTGGAGGCCTCCGCCATCCTGCCCTACATGCTCGCGCAGATCCTCGGCGGCATCGCCGGCACGCTCATCGCCCACGTGATGTTCGACCTGCCCGTCTTCCAGATCTCCGAAACGGTGCGAACTGGATCGGCGCAATGGAGCGCAGAAGCGGTGGCAACTTTCGGCCTGCTCCTCACCATCCTCGGCGGGCTGCGCTTCAAGACGGACGCCATCCCGATGCTGGTCGGCCTCTACATCACGGCCGCCTACTGGTTCACCGCCTCGACGTCCTTCGCCAATCCGGCGGTGGCCATCGCCCGCAGCCTGACCAATACCTTTGCCGGCATTCGTCCCCTCGACCTGCCAGGCTTCATTATCGCACAGGTCGTCGGCGCAGTGCTGGCGTCCATGCTCGCCGCCTGGTTGTTTGCCGAGAGCCGCAACAAAATCCCCCCGATCATACCTGAAGGAACGGAACGTCCATGACCGTCACCATCTATCACAACCCGGCCTGCGGCACCTCGCGCAACACGCTGGATCTGATCCGCCATGCCGGCATCGAGCCAGCTGTCATCGAATACCTGAAGACCCCGCCGAGCAAGGAGCAGCTTGCCAAGATGATCGCCGATTCGGGGCTTTCGGTCCGCGAGGCGATCCGCGAAAAGGGCACGCCCTATGAGGAACTCGGCCTTGCCGACCCTGCCCTATCGGACGACCAGCTTCTCGACGCGATGATCGCGACCCCCATCCTGATCAACCGCCCGCTCGTCGTCACCGACATGGGCACGCGCTTATGCCGCCCGTCGGAAGTCGTGCTCGACATTCTGCCATCAGACGCCTTCACCTCTGCCTTCGTCAAGGAAGATGGCGAGGCCGTGCTCGATGCGGAGGGCAAGCGCATTGTCTGATGCAAAGATTGACCTGCCGGCCGCCGATCTCGACCATCTGCGCATGCCGGATCTGGAGGCGCTTCGCCGCCCCTTCTCGACCCACAAGCCGCGTATCCTGATCCTCTACGGCTCGCTGCGGCAAGTGTCTTTCAGCCGCCTGCTGGCGATGGAAGCCAAGCGCCTGCTCGAACATTTCTGCGCCGAGGTGAGGGTTTTCGATCCCTCCGGCCTGCCTTTGCCGGACGACGCACCCGTCAGCCATCCAAAGGTGCAGGAACTGCGCGACCTCTCCGAATGGTCGGAAGGCCAGGTCTGGGTGAGCCCCGAACGTCACGGCACGCTGACCGGCATCATGAAGGCGCAGATCGACTGGATACCGCTGTCGGTCGGCGCCGTCCGCCCGACCCAGGGCAAGACGCTCGC
The DNA here is from genome assembly GCF_042466255.1 of Rhizobium sp. R86522. Taxonomy (NCBI): domain Bacteria; kingdom Pseudomonadati; phylum Pseudomonadota; class Alphaproteobacteria; order Hyphomicrobiales; family Rhizobiaceae; genus Rhizobium; species Rhizobium sp. R86522. The sequence continues at coordinate 526,823 of NZ_JAXHBX010000001.1, read as the reverse complement.
CGTCATGCAGGTCTCCGGCGGCTCGCAGTCGTTCAATGCGGTCAACGCCATGCGCCTGCTCGGCCGCTGGATGCGGATGATCACCATCCCCAACCAGTCTTCCGTTGCGAAGGCCTATCAGGAGTTCGACGGCGATGGTCGGATGAAGCCCTCGGCCTATTACGAGCGCGTCATCGACGTCTGCGAAGAACTGATAAAGTTCACACTTTTGACCCGTGACATCTCGGACTACCTCACCGATCGCTACAGCGAACGCAAGGAAGAGGCCGTGAAAGCAGTGAACCTCAAGGCCATGTGAGCGCAACCGCTCTGGCCGAAGATCGCTCGCCTGCTATTGTTCCATCAGGCGAGCGAATCAACCGGACCACGAGGCACCAAATGACCAAGCCGATGCTCGGAGCCATCATCGGCAAGACGGGTGCCGATATCCGCCTCTGGTCGCATCATGCCGAACGCGTGGAGCTCTGCCTCTTCGATATCAGGGGCGAGACCGAACTGGCCCGCCTCTCGATGGTGCGTGGCGAAGGCGATGTGCATCATGTCTTCGTCGAGGGTTTGAAGGAAGGCGCCCGCTACGGCTTCCGCATCCACGGCCCCTATGACCCGGAGCAAGGGCACTGGTACGATCCATCCAAGCTGTTGATCGATCCCTACGCCACCGAGCTGGACCGGCCCTTCGTTTACGACGCACACCTCGGTCAGTTCGGCGTCGACACCGCCGGCCTGATGCCGAAAGCCATCCTGAAAGCGCACAAGCTGCTGAAGCCCATGATGCCGCTCGGCGAGCGCACCGGCTTCATCTACGAGGTCAACGTCAAGGCAATGACCATGCTGCATACGGACGTACCCGAAGCTCAACGCGGCACGCTATCGGCCCTCGCCCATCCCGCCGTCCTCGCGCATCTGCGCCGCATCGGCGTCGATATGGTCGAGCTGATGCCGATCACCGCCTGGATCGATGAAAGGCATCTGCCACCTCTCGGCCTCACCAACAGCTGGGGCTACAACCCCGTCGCCATGATGGCGCTCGATCCCCGTCTCGTACCCGGTGGTGTCAAGGAACTCCGCGACACGGTCGCCGCCCTGCATGCCGAGGGCATTGGCGTCATCCTCGACCTTGTCTTCAACCACACCGGTGAAAGCGACGTGCATGGCACGACGCTCTCGCTGCGCGGCATCGACAACCGGTCTCTCTTCCGCCATGTGGCCGATGATCCGGGCACGCTGGTCAACGACACCGGCTGCGGCAACACGCTGGCCTGCGACCATCCCTTCGTGCGACAGCTGATCGTCGATACGCTCCGCCACTTCGTTCTCTCGGCCGGTATCGACGGCTTCCGCTTCGACCTCGCGCCGATCATGGGTCGCCACTGGGACGGCTTCCATAAGGATGCCCCCACGCTTCGAGCCATCCTTGAGGACGAGGTGCTGGAAGATCGCATCCTGATTGCCGAACCCTGGGATATCGGGCTGGGCGGCTACCAGCTCGGCCGTTTCCCGCCCGGCTTCCTCGAATGGAACGACCGCGCCCGCGACACCTTCCGCCGCCATTGGCGCGGCGACGCCGGCACGACCGGCGATCTCGCAACGGCGCTTGCCGGCTCCGCCGATCTCTTCGCCCATGACGGCTACGGCCAGACCCGCAGCGTCAACTTCATCGCCGCCCATGACGGCTTTTCGCTCTATGACCTCGTCTCCTTTGAGCACAAACACAACGAGGCGAATGGCGAGGAAAACCGCGACGGCCACAACGAGAACCATTCATGGAACAATGGCGTCGAGGGTGAAACCTCAGACAAGGCGATCCTGAAAAAGCGCCGGCAGGATGTCGAAGCCCTGCTCTCGACGCTGTTTGCCAGCCGGGGCGCCGTGATGCTGACGGCAGGCGACGAGTTCGGCCGCACCCAACGCGGCAACAACAATGCCTATTGCCAGGACAATGCGCTCACCTGGCTCGACTGGTCTGGGGTGGACCGGGAGTTGATCGAAACGACAGCCCGCCTCGCCGCCATGCGCCAGCGTTTCTCCTGCTTCATGGATACGAGTGTCCTGACCGGCGAAGATGACGTCGCTTGGCTGAACACTGACGGTCTGCCCATGACGGTCGCCGACTGGGAAACACCCGATCTCGGCGCCTTCGCCATGGTTCTTGCCTCCATCGATCGGGAGACGGCCAAGGACTGCCATGTTGCCGTGCTCTTCAATCGCTCACCTGAGCCGAGGGACTTCGCGCTACCCTCACACGACAAGCGCAAATGGCGCCGCCTGGAGACCGGGCGCAGCGCCGCCAAGCTGACGGTGAAGGCGCGCAGTGTCGATTTCTGGATGGAAACCTGAGTTTTTCCCCGGCAGTGACTTTAGCCTCTTCCTCATGACATCAAGCGGCTGTAGCCTGCGGGAATTATTGAAGGATCAGGTTCTTTTCATGCCGCAAGAGATTTCGCTCAAGGACGTGCCGGGCCTCGTTGGAACCGTGGTCGGCGTATCCGACTGGATCACCGTCGACCAGCCGATGATCGACGCCTTTGCCGGCGCCACCATGGACCACCAGTTCATCCACACCGACCCGGTGCGCGCCGCCGCCGAAACGCCCTTCGGCGGCACCATAGCCCACGGCTTCCTGACGCTCTCGCTCTTGTCAGCGATGAACTACAACTGCCTGCCGAAGATCCTCGAACAGACCATGGGCATCAATTATGGCTTCGAGAAAGTCCGCTTTATGTCGCCCGTCCGGACGGGCAAGCGCATTCGCGGCTCCTTCAAGCTCGCCGAAGCCCGCTTTCGCGGCGCGGGCATGCTGATGAACACCTATGAGGTGACCGTCGAGATCGAGGACGAACGCAAGGCAGCCCTGACAGCCGACTGGATCACCATTTCCCAGTTCGACCCCAAGGACCGTCCGGAAGGCGTCTGAAACGAGAGGCGGATGCGGCCATGACCGACGAGCGCAGCCAAGCGATCCGCCAGAGTTTCCTTCGGCAAGCCAAGGCCTGTCACGATCTTGGCTCACCTTTCACCGCCCGCCTCTGCACGCTGGCGGCAGAACGGTTGACGGCAGAGACGAGGGTCGGCGCCATGATCCTCGGCTGGCCCGGCAATCCCGACGGAACCGGCGATGCGCTGGCGCTGCGGCTCGCCGGCACGTTGCATGCGCTTGTTCGATCTGACCAGGACCCGGCATTGTCAGCCGTCTACCCACCCCATAACGCCGACAACGACACCCTCTGGGCCGCCGTCGAAGCTGCCTTGCGCCAGGACGAAGCCTTCATGCTGGAGCGCCTGAAATCCGCCCCGCAGACCAACGAGGTACGCCGCTCCTCCGCCCTGCTCCCCGGCTTCCTGACCATTGCGGCGCTAACCGGCAAGCCGCTGATCCTCTCGGAAGTCGGCGCCAGCGCCGGCCTCAACCTGCAATGGGATCGCTACAGCTACCAACTGGGAGACTTCCGCTGGGGCCAGGCCTCCGCCGTCGAACTCGCCCCACGCTGGGAAGGCCCTCCGCCACCGCAAGCCACAATCGAGATCACTGAACGCGCTGGCTGCGACCTGAACCCGCTCGACCCCGCCTCACAAGACGAACGCCTGCGGCTCTTCTCCTATATCTGGGCCGACCAGCAGGACCGCCTCGACCGCACGGCGGCAGCCCTTGAAATGGCAACCGAAAGCGGTCTGAAGGTCGAAAAGGCCGACGCCATTGACTGGCTGCGAAAATGTCTGGCAACGCTGCGCCCGGGCCACGCACATGTCATCTACCACACCATCGCCTGGCAGTATCTGCCACCGGCGCTGAAGGCCGAGGGTGAAGCCCTGATCGCAGACGCCGGCAGCCGCGCGACGGATGCCGCACCGCTGGCCCGCCTGCAACTGGAAGCCGACGGCAAGCCGGAAGGGGCAGCAATCCTGCTGACGCTGTGGCCAACAGGCGAAACCCGCGAGATTGGCCGGGCGGATTTTCACGGGCGCTGGGTGAAATGGGTGGGATGGGAGGGTTCAACCGCCTGAGTTGAACAGAGCCGCGTAGTTTCGGCGTCAGTACAAGATGAATGTGAACGCCGGCAGTTCTCGTCGGTCACGCGGGCCGTTCGCCAGCTAGGCGCTCACTCTTGGCGAACCTGCGAGACCGAGAAAGACAAGAACAGCCTGGTTGAGCCGCAGGATATCGGCGTCATCCAACCGTCCGACCTTTGTTCCGATCTTGGACTTCGGAACTGTCGTGATCTTGTCCACCATGAGGCGGCAAGGCGAATGCAACCCGTTTCGTTCATTCGGTGTCACCGGCAGGCGAAATAGCGGTGCGTCTGTTTCATCTGTGGTGAAGGCACAGATGGTGATGGAATCCGTGGCGTCAAACGCCTCGTCCTGCACCACGACTACGGGGCGAGGTTTTCCCGCATAATCCTTGCCGCCAGAGACCGTCCATATGTCGCCGCGTCTCACGCGCCTTCACCATCTTCGAAGTCGATGTCGGAGGCAGCATCGATGAATGCCTGATCGCTCAGTGCATCCGCGCTCGTTGCAACGGCAAGTGACTGACGGTGCGCTTCGGCCTTGAACGTCGGAGAACGTACATCCGGCACCCAAATCTGGATCGGGCGCAAACCTTGCGACCGCAGGCGCGCGCGATGTTCGCTCACCTTCAGGCGGGATGGCTTGGGTTTGGCGATAGAGGACATGACAGGCTCCATCTGCTTTGCATCATTGTTTTCACAACCTTGATCGGGTTACATGTAACCTATCATGAGCCGACAGAGATTGCGAGCCTTTGCGATTGAGAGTGCGGAGGTGAGAGGAGGCTTTTGCAACCCTGACTAGGCAAGGTGTCGTGTGTCGCAAAAAAGGCCGGGTCACCCCGGCCTCCTCAAACTCCTTCAGACAACCGCCCCTCAGAGCGAGGCATCCTCCGCGCCTTCACTCAGCATGCCGAACGCATATTCCGCAAACGACCGCCAGCATTCGACGCGAAACGTCTCTTCCTCGACGCGGTAGAGGATGATCTCGATCTTGCCGAAGACGGTGCGCGTCACGGCCCCCACAGGGAACGCGGCGAGCGAGAGGTCGAGCGGGCAGGCAGCGTTAAGCGTGTCGGCGGCAGCCGGACCCGAGACGATAATCGCGGTGTTGCGGTGGGAGATGTCGGCCGCCGAGTGAACCACGCCGGAGGCGGCGCAGTCGGCCATCAGCTCTGCGCCCTTCTCGTCGATCAGGAACCACTCGTCCGGACCGATCCAGAAGGCCGTGCGGCCCTTGGCCGAGACGGACGTCTTGGGCTTTGTCGGCAGCTTCAGGCCAAGCGTCTTGGAGAGGCCCGCGACGGCATCGGCGCCAGCGCGCAGCGAGACGCGGGTCGCGAGAAGAGCCGGGGTGAGGCGCACCTTGGCGCTACCGCCGTGGAAGCCGGCAAGAACGGTTTTGCGCTCTGCAACAGACATATCAGCCATGGATGCGGCCTCCTTCCTTGTCAACGAACACCATGTCGGTGACTTCCACCGCAATGGTCTTGTCCTTCATCGGCACATAAAGCGTCTCGCCCATGCGGCCGCGACCACCGGCCACCATGGCAATCGCGATCGAGCGCCCCAGGTTTTCCGACCAGTAGGACGACGTGACGTGACCGAGCATAGTCATCGGCTTCGGCTGGTTCGGATTGGCGACGATCTGCGCGCCCTCCTCCAGCACCTCGTTCGGATCCTTGGTGAAGATACCGACAAGCTGCTTGCGGCCTTCCTTGACGAGATCCGGACGCTTCATGCCGCGAATGCCGACAAAGTCGGTCTTCTTCTTCGACACCGCCCAGGAGAGGCCGGCATCGTCAGCCGTCAGCGTGCCGTCGGTGTCCTGGCCGACGATGATATAGCCCTTCTCGGCGCGCAGAACGTGCATGGTCTCGGTGCCATAGAGGCAGGCGCCAAGCGACTGGGCGCGCTCCCAGATCTGACGGAAAACGTCAGCGCCGAAATCGGCGGGAACGTTGACTTCGAAGCCGAGCTCGCCGGTGAACGACACGCGGAAGAGACGCGTCGGCACGCCGCAGAATGTGCCTTCGGCCACGCTCATATGCGGGAAGGCCTCGTTGGAGATGTCGATGCCCTCGACGAAAGGCGCGATGATGTCACGGGCCTTCGGACCCTGGACGGCGATGACAGCCCATTGTTCGGTGGTCGAGGTGAGCCAGACCTTCAGATGCGGGAATTCCGTCTGCAGATAGTCTTCCATGTGGTGCATGACACGCGGCGCACCGCCCGTCGTGGTCGTCACGTGGAAGCGGTCCTCGGAGAGACGCCCGACGACGCCGTCGTCATAGATGAAGCCGTCTTCGCGCGTCATGATGCCGTAGCGCGCCTTGCCGGGCTTCAGCGTGTCCCAGGCATTGGTGTACATCAGGTTCAGGAACTCGGCAGCATCGGGACCGACAACCTCGATCTTACCGAGCGTCGAGGCGTTGAACACGCCGGCTGCGTCACGCACCGTCTTGCATTCGCGGTTGACGGCGGCATGCATGTCTTCGCCCGCCTTCGGGTAATACCAGGCGCGCTTCCAGTTGCCGACATCTTCATAGACGGCACCCTGTGAGACTTCATAGGCATGCATCGGCGTCTTGCGCACGGGATCAAACAGCGCATCACGCGAATGGTTGATCAGCGTGCCGAACGTGACGGGCGTATAGGGCGCGCGGAAGGTGGTGAGACCGACCTGCGGGATCTCCTTGCCGAGCACTTCGGCGGCAATCGCCAGACCATGCATGTTGGAGAGCTTGCCCTGGTCAGAGGCCATGCCGTTGGTCGTGAAGCGCTTGATATGCTCGATCGAATGCATGCCTTCGCGCACGGCCAGACGAATATCCTTGGCGCAGACGTCGTGCTGGAAGTCGACAAAGGCCTTGACGTTGTCGTCACGGCCAGCCCCTTCGGCAGCCCCGATCATGCCACCGGTCCAGGCATGGGCATTGGCACCCGACAGCGAGACGGCTGGCGTCTCGGTCGCACCCGCAGCCTTGGCGGAGGAAAGACCGGCAGCGGTTGCCTCATCGAGCAGCGCCTGCAGATCGTCGGTGCCATTGCAGGCGCCGACGGACACGCAATCCTGCACGTAGATATCAGGCAGGAAGCGGTCGTTTGCGGCATCATATTTCAGCTTGCCGCGCGACTGCGAGAACATATGCACCGATGGCGTCCAGCCGGCGCACATCAGGAGCGCATCGACCTCGATCTTGCGGGTGGCGCCGCCGCCATTGCGACGCACGGTGATCGAGCGAACGCGCAGACGGCCTGCTGTATCGACCACACCATGGCCGGTCAGCACTTCGATGCCGAGCGCACGCGCCTGGGCCAAAACACCCTCACCCGGCTTTTCGCGGGCGTCGACGATGACAGGCACCGAGACGCCTGCCTTCTTCAGATCGATCGCCGCTTCATAGGCCGAGTCATGCGCCGTATAGACGCCGACCTTGGCACCGACAGCGACGCCGAAATGGTTGAGATAGGTGCGGCCCGCCGCCGCCAGCATGATGCCGGGGCGATCGTTGTTGGCGAACACCATATGACGCTCGATCGAACCGCTGGCGATGATCACACGCTTGGCACGGACCTGCCAGAGCCGTTCGCGCGGCTGGTTCTTGGCCGGCTTGGCGACGTGATCGGTGACACGCTCAACAAGCGCCACGTAGTTGTGGTTGTGATAGCCGAAGGCCGTAGTGCGGGAGAGCACGGTGACATTGGACATGGCCTTGAGCTTGGCAACGGTCGCTTGAGCCCAGTCCCAGCCGCTCTGGCCGTCGACGGTAGCGCCTGTGTCGAAGTGGAAGGCACCGCCCATTTCCGGCTGTTCGTCAACGATCATGACGCGCACGCCCGACTGGGCAGCAGCCAGTGCAGAGGCGAGACCGGCGGCACCACCGCCAATCACCAGCACGTCGCAGTGGGCATAGCGGTTTGCGTAATGGTCCGGATCGGCTTCCTTCGGCGCATGACCGAGACCGGCGGCGCGACGGATGAAGGGCTCGTAAATCTGGTGCCAGGCAGCCTTCGGCCACATGAAGGTCTTGTAGTAGAAACCAGCGGCGAAGAAGGGCGACAGCAGGTTGTTGACCTCGCCGATGTCGAGCGACAGCGACGGCCAGCGGTTCTGCGTCTCGATCTTCATGCCGTCGAACACTTCCTGCACGGTCGCCCGCACATTCGGCTGGCGGCGCGCGGCGTCACGCGAGACGTCAAGCAGCGCATTCGGCTCTTCCGGACCTGCGGTCAGGATGCCGCGCGGACGGCGATACTTGAACGAGCGTCCGGCGAGATGCATGCCGTTGGCGATCATGGCAGACGCCACGGTATCACCTTCATAGGCCGTCAAAGTGCGGCCATCGATGGTGAAGCGGGCGGTCAGCGCCGGCGTCAGGCGACCCTTGCCGGGAATACGGTTGGCAGCACTCATGCCTTTTCTCCCTTCGATGCAGACGGGGCAACCAGTGTTGCAGGATCGGGCATGGGTTCACCGGCCTTGTAGGTCAGCAGGATCTTGTCGGAGATCGTGTCGCGGGCCGCATTGAAGAAGCGCCCGCAGCCATGGATATGGCGCCAGCGTTCGAAGATCAGGCCCTTCGGGTTGTCACGCAGGAAGAAGTAATCCGCGAACTCTTCGTCCGTGATCGAGGCGATGTTTTCCGGGCGTGCGATATGCGCTTCACCGGCGGCGCGAAACTCGAGCTCTGCACGCTCTTCTTCGCAATAGGGGCATTTGATGACCAGCATGTTGGGCTATCCCTAAAATCAGTGCGCCACGGCAGCGGCGGCTGCCTCGTCGATGAGGCGGCCGGTGCGGAACCGGTCGAGCGTCAGGCCCTGGGCCAGCCGGTGCGGCTCGCCCTTGGCGATGAGATGGGCAAAGAGATTGGCCGAACCCGGCGTCGCCTTGAAACCGCCCGTGCCCCAGCCGGCATTGACGAAGAGGTTCTGAACCGGCGTGACGCTCTGGATCGGCGAACGGTCGGCGGTGTTGTCGGTGATCCCGCCCCACTGGCGCATCATCTTCACACGACGGAACATCGGGAAGAGCTCGCAGATGGCATCCAGCGTATGCGTGATGATCTGCATGCCGCCGGTCTGGCTGTAGGAATTGTACTGGTCGGTGCCGGCACCGATTACCAGTTCGCCCTTGTCCGACTGCGAGATATAGGCATGCACGGTATTGGACATGACCACGCAGGGGAAGATCGGCTTCAGCGGCTCGGAAACGAGCGCCTGTAGCGGCGTCGAGTGAACCGGAAGACGCACGCCCGCCATGCCCATGACGACGGAGGAATGGCCGGCCGCGGAAACGCCGACCTTCTTCGCGCCGATAAAGCCCTTGGTCGTGTCGACGCCGGTGACTTCACCATTCGGACCACGGCGGATGCCGGTAACTTCACAATTCTGGATGATGTGCACGCCGCGATCCGACGCTGCACGCGCATAACCCCAGGCAACAGCATCGTGACGCGCCGTGCCGCCGCGGCGCTGCAGTGCTGCACCATTGATCGGGTAACGCGCGGTCTTCGAGATATCGAGCGGCGGGCAGAAGGCCTTGGCCTGCTCCGGCGTCAGCCACTCATTGTCGATGCCATAGAGATTGTTGGCATTCACATGCCGCTTGAAGGACTGCTGGTCATGCACATTGTGCGACAGCATCATCACGCCGCGCGGCGAATACATGACATTGTAGTTGAGGTCCTGAGACAGACCTTCCCAGAGCTTCAGCGAATGCTCGTAGATGTCCATGCTCTCTTCATAGAGATAGTTGGACCGGATGATCGTCGTGTTTCGGCCGGTATTGCCGCCGCCAAGCCAGCCCTTTTCGATGACAGCGACATTGGTAATGCCGTGCTCCTTCGCGAGGTAGTAGGCAGCGCCAAGGCCATGGCCGCCGGCACCGATGATGATGACGTCATAGGACTGCCGCGGCTCGGGAGAGACCCACTGAGCCTCCCATCCCTTGTGGGCACGCATGGCCTCACGGACAACGGCAAAGACCGAATATTTGCGCATTCGCCTTAAACTCCTGTGGTTCAGGCATGTGGGTAGGATGATACAGGTCGCAGATCAATCCACGACATGACGTCCGTTTTGCGACGCATTGTCATCCGTCTTTCGACACCCCAGAAGAAGTGCAGTGTAGGGCGCAAAATTATTGGCGGGAAGCCTTGCGCCATATGGACTTCATCAGGGTCTTCTGGTATCTCGCAACCCAATCGCCGGACTCAGTGGCCGCGCGAACCATTACGCTGTTTCCGAAGATGCGACCTCCATCGACGGAAGGACCAACACTTAAAACCAAAGGAACGGGATAAACGTGCAGGTACTAGTCCGCGACAACAACGTTGACCAGGCGCTCCGCGCTCTCAAGAAGAAAATGCAGCGCGAAGGCATTTTCCGTGAAATGAAGATGCGCGACTTCTTCGAAAAGCCGTCCGAGAAGCGTGCGCGCGAAAAGGCCGAGGCCGTTCGCCGCGTCCGTAAGCTCGCCCGCAAGAAGATGCAGCGCGAAGGCCTTCTGCCGGCCCCTGCTCGCGCGCGCTGATCAGCCTAGATTTAGACGTTTTCCTATGAAATGAGGGCGGGGGCGAGACGAATCGCCGCCGCCCTTTTGATATGAAACACGAACTTGCGCTGTCCGACGCCTACGAGGGGTTCTGGCGGCCGCCGGATGATGCGCCTCATGACGAAAAGCTCCGTGCTCCTCTCCGCCTCCCAGGCTTCGCGCTTGCCGCGACTGGCCACTGCGGCAGCTCTGCTCGCCACACTGACCCTGGCAAGCTGCGCCACCACGACGGAAACCACGGATGTTATTCGTCTTGACCGGGCCCAGGGCTCCGAGGAAAACATCGCCTCTCTGACATCAGTCATCCAGTCCAACCCGCGTGATCCGGAAGGCTACAACGTGCGCGGCTCGGCCTATGGTCGCGCAGGGCAGTTCCGCCAGGCGCTAGACGATTTCAACACCGCCCTGCAGCTCAACCCGCAGTTCTTCCAGGCCTATGCCAACCGCGCGCTGGTCTACCGCAACATGGGCAAGCCGGTCGAAGCCGCCGCCGACTACAACCAGGCGCTCAAGATCAACCCGAATTACGACGTCGCCTATATCGGCCGCGGCAACATCTATCGTCAGGCCGGCCGCATCGACGAGGCCTTCGGCGACTTCAACCGCGCCATCCAGCTCGATACGACCGATGGTCGTGCCTTCCACAATCGTGGCCTGATATACCAGGTGCGCGGCGACCATGCGAAGGCGATCGATGACTTCTCGAAGGCGATCTCGCTTTCGCCGCGGGCGCCTGAGCCCTACAATGGCCGTGGCGTATCCTATGTCGCGCTGAACGATGACGACAACGCATTCGCCGACTTCAACCTCGCGATCGAGCTGAACAACAACATCGCCGAGAGCTGGGCCAACCAGGCGCTGATCTATGAGCGTCGCGGCGACAAGGCCCGTGCAGCCAAGTCTTACAGCCATGCGCTGCGCCTCGATCCCAAATACGAGCCCGCCAAGCAGGGCCTGGCGCGCACGCGCGGCACGACAAGCTGAGGCCAGAACCATCGGCAAGACATCGAAACGGCGGGGTGATCCGCCGTTTTTTTTATGGCCATGGATTGATGCGGACGATGGGCAAAGAAAAAGGCGATCCGTTGCCGGACCGCCTCTCGTCAATCAATGCTCTATCGCCGATCAGCGCATCATGAAGACGCCGGCAACCGACAGCACGATCCAGATGAAGAACCCGCCGAGCAGGCCAGCACCGCCGAAGAAGCCGGCAGCCATGGCGATCATCAGCGCAACCAGGATGACGGTGCCATACTTGGTGCCAGCGATGAAGACGTCATAGGTCTTCTCGTGCTCCTTGTAGTCCATAGAAGCACCGGTTTCGACCGGACCGGAATGATGTTCGCTCATGTTCGATCTCCCAAATCTTAAGCCTAGCGGCACCACGGCGGAATCACATCTGACGAAACCATGGGCAGAAATGTATCTTTTTCCCGCATACACAAACGGCAGGCGGAGCGCAATCGGATCCGACGTTTGTGGTCAATAATCCCGACCAGCGACAGCGCCCGTGACCTTTCCCGCCGCCACGAGTCGCGCCGAAGGCAGGACCGTCAGCGGCGTGGTCGACAGCGCCCCCTCCCCACGTCCGAACATCAGGCGGCGCTCGTGCACCCCGGAATCGAAGAACGGATAGCGTTTGAGGAGTTTCGCACCCGTCGTGTGGGTATTGGTGGCCATGAGTGTGAGCTCAAGACCATAGATCTCGGTCATCCGCCGCTCGACGACAGTTTCCGCATAGAAGACGCGCTTGTAGAAGGCAGTATGATGCGGCCGAACGTGTTGCAGCACGCGGTCCGCCCTGAAATAGGCGGCAGCGACAATGCTCGTCCGAAGAGTGATGTAGGGGAGAATGGGCAACTCGCTTGCCACATCTGGATCGACAGCGAAACGCGCGGGGTCGATCAAGGTCAGTCCTGCATCCAGATAAGCCTCCATCACGTCGGGAAAGACGCCTGCCGACTGTGATAGGGGATGTCTTGGGGTCACGTGGTGAAGCCGTATCGTGCTGACAAGCTCTTCGAAATAATAGATCCCGAAAACATAGGCGTGCCTGTCGAAATCAGCATCATCAATCATGCTTGGCGCCGCGACCGGCAGCACGTTCGCTGCCTTGTAAGCCTTGTAACGCAGTTGCTCGATATCTTCGAAATCTTCTTGAGTCTCGATCCGGCGATACTCGATGAAATCGAGGTAGCGCATCAATCGTTCCGAAAAGCCTTCCAGTTCCATACTGATACCCCGCCGGCTGCAACCGATGGCATGGGGTATCACCTATCGTTCCACCTCGCCCCCCTGAAAATTAACAAGATATTAAAATGCGATAGGTTAAGGTTAACAGTTGCATACGCAACCATCTCTGCGACACGCGGTAAATCTGACTGGAAATGGAAACAGGCAGCAGAACAGGTGCGTCAAGCCACGCCGGCTTGGGCAGCGATCCCGTGGACTTCTGCCTCCTCCGCGAGAGCGCCGATGGCGTGAGCGGCGATCGGCATCGAGAAGACGTAGCCCTGAATGAGATCGGCGCAGTTGTGCTTCTTGATCAGCGACAGCTGCTCCCGCGTTTCAACGCCTTCGACCACGATCCCGATGTCAAGACCGCGCGTCAGGCTGACGATCCCCCGCAGAAGCTTCAATCGGCGGGCGTCCTGCCCGATGTTGCGAACGAAGGAGCGATCGATCTTCACCACGTCGACGGGCAGGGTATCCAGGTAGCTGAGGCTCGAGAAGCCGGTGCCGAAATCGTCGATGGAAATCGTGATCCCGAGCCCGCGTAGCCTGTCCAGAACGGCGCGGGCGGGAGTGAGTTCTTCGATCAGGCTGCTTTCCGTGACCTCAAGATGCAGCAGCTTGGCCGACAGCCCAGTCTCCGAGAGTATCCGTTCGATCATGGCGGCGAGATCGCCCTGCCTGAGATCGTGGACAGAAAGATTAACCGAAACACCGATCGCTTCCGGCCAAGTCTGGCAATCAAAACAGGCTCGGCGCAGCACCTGCTCCGTGATCTCTGTGACAATGCCCATCTCTTCTGCGATCTGGATGAAGATGTTCGGCGCAATCGGTCCCTTTTCCGGGTGATGCCATCGGGCAAGCGCCTCGCAACAGACGAGACCGCGCCCATCCGGAGTGAACATGGGCTGGTAGACGACGGTGATGGCCTGCTGGTCAACGGCCGCTCTGAGATCCGCCTTCAGTCGCTGCCGCTCCAGATAACGCGCATCCATTTCCTTGACGAAAAGCGTAAAGCTGCCCCGGCTGCGTGCCTTCGATTCGAACAGCGCGATATCCAGCTTGACCAGCCAGTCATCCATGTCGAATGCAGCACTCTCGGCAAGCACGGCCCCGGCGGAGAAAACGACAGGGACACGCATCCCCTCGACATCATAATCGGCGCTGGCGGCGAGATGCAGGTTACGCATCACGTCTATGAGGTCGTCCTGGTCCTCGACATTCGGAAAGAAGCAGATGAAGTGATCGCCCACCTGACGGCCGACAACAGCCTTGCCTGCGGCAAACTCCGTCAGGCGAGACGCGATGGACACCAGCAATTTGTCGCCGGTCAGATGCCCCTTGAGATCGTTCACATGCTTGAAATCGGCAACATCAAGGATCATTAGGCCGACAGTCGTCCCGAACTCGCCGGAGCGCTCCAGACGCTCGCGGACGAGGTCGATGAAGTATCCCCGATGCGGCAGCCCCGTCAGACTATCGTAACGTGCCATGTGCAGGATCTTGCGATCGGCATGCACACGAGCCGTCACATCCTCGAAGATCAACACGACCCCGCCCTCGTCGCGCCGCTTGGCGGAGAACTCCAGCACCAGATCTTCAGAAAAATGCATGAGTGCGCGGCTGGAGAGCCCTTGCACGAGCTGGGCGAGCTGTTTCTGCAGAAGGCTCGACATGGATCCGTCCAGAAACGTATGCCGGACGCCGTAGCGCAGAACGACGTCGAGATCGCAGCCGACGAGGCGGCGACGGTCCCCCAGGTTGAGCAATTCGCAGGCCTTCCGATTGACCACCTCGATCCGATTGTTCGGATCAAGCATCAACAGACCATGTGTCATGTTGCTGAGAGCCGTGTCGAAGCGATCGGCAATTTTTGCCATTTCGCGAGAAGCCAGAACATTTTCATAGAGGAAGTCGCGCACACCATTGGCCATCGACCGCACGGTAAGACCAAACGGCACGAGCATCAGCGACAACAATGCCTTGAAGAGATCCTGTGCAAGAAGGCTGCCGATGATCATGGGCACGCAACACGCCAAAGTCTGCAGATCGACAGCAAGCCTTGAACCATAGTTGCGGCCGACGACGGACACCATCGAGGCCATGGTAACGGCTATGCAGGCAAGTTCCGCGAATGTGTCTTCGAAGGCGAGCATCGCGTAACCGCTGCCGACACCCAGGATTGCAGCAGTCGAGGCGCCCCCGATGACATAGCGGCGTTCCCAGGCCGCGATCTGCTGGCGAGTGAGCTTCGACTTGTCTTCCCGATCGAAGACAAAGAAGGAGTTCAGCCGGAACGAGAAGACGGCGACGAAGCAGGCGCACAGGAAGAGGTAGAAGGACGCTCCCGTCTGCACATAGACCGTGACGAATGTCAGGATGTGGACAACCATGCCGGTAAACAGCGTGAAGCGGTTGTCGAACAGAGAGCTCACGAACGACAGATACACATCCGTGGGCACATTTTTCTCATGCCCCCTCTCGGTATTCATGATCTGCCCTCCCGGCAAGGTTGGACGCGAAACCTCAGTTTTCAAATGATGTCTCTTCCAATCCTTGTGCCTGCTTTGCGGCAAAAAGCATGTCCTAAAACGTCACAGCAACACGCAAAACGAAGCAACTCCTAAACTGCACTGCTTCTAGGTGACACGCAAACAACTAAGCGAGAACCTCTTAAGGGCGGCCTATCGAAACTATTAAAATGCAAGCAAACACAAGCGATGCGCGCAGACGGAAACCAGCGCCAGCGTCGGCTGCAGCTGCAGCCAGTTCAACTTTCGTTGCCCCTGGGGGCGGATCGGTGCAGTCCAGTTGCACGTGGTTTGCCATTGCTCTAAGCACGAAGCGACAAGGGGAGAAAAAACACAATGACAATCCTGTTGGCTGTTTCTCGGCTGATCGACGCGATCAACGGGGCCATCGGGCGCTGGGTTTCCTGGCTGCTCCTGGCCGCCGTCCTGATCAGCGCCGGCAACGCCGTCATCCGCAAGACCTTCGACATGTCATCCAACGCTTGGCTGGAAGTACAGTGGTATCTGTTCGGCACCGTGTTCATGCTGGCCGCCGCCTACACGCTCCAGCGCAACGAGCATGTGCGAATTGACGTGCTGGCGGGCACTTTCAAGAAGCGCACACGCGACTGGATCGACCTATTCGGCCATATCTTTTTCCTGCTGCCCTTCTGCCTAATGATGACGTATTTTGCGTGGCCATTCTTCTGGCGCTCGTTTATGTCGGGCGAAATGTCCTCCAACGCTGGCGGCCTGATCATTTGGCCGGCCAAGGCCAGCATCCTTGTGGGCTTCGTTCTATTGAACCTCCAGGCGTTCTCGGAAATCATCAAGCGCTTTGCCATCATTCGTGGCGACCTCGAGGACACGACGGTCGCGTCCGGACATGGCAAACCTGATCTGCCTGCCGACGACGCTGCGAGCCAGACGAAGGGGGGCAACAATGCTTGATATTTTCGCACACAACCTCGCGCCGATCATGTTTATCATCGTGATGGGTATGCTGCTGATCGGCTACCCGGTTGCGTTCACGCTGGCGGCCGGCGGAATCTACTTCTTCATCTTCGGTGTGGAGCTCAGCCATATCTCGCCGGAGATAAGATTGTCCTGGCCGCTGGCCCAGGCCAACATGAACCGTGTCTTTGACATCATGCGCAACGACACGCTTCTGGCCATTCCCTTCTTCACCTTCATGGGCCTGATCCTCGAGCGGTCGCGCATGGCGGAAGACCTTCTAGACACGATCGGCCAGTTGTTCGGCACAGTGCGCGGCGGCCTGGCATTCGCGGTTGTCATCGTCGGCGCGCTTCTAGCTGCAACGACCGGCGTCGTGGCAGCCTCAGTCATCGCCATGGGCCTGATCTCACTGCCCATCATGATGCGTTACAACTACGATCCAGGCCTTGCCGCGGGTACGATCGCGGCATCCGGCACCTTGGCGCAGATCGTTCCGCCTTCGCTGGTTCTGATCGTCATGGCCGACCAGCTCGGTCGCTCCGTGGGCGACATGTATGTCGGCGCCATGCTGCCAGCATTGATGCTGGTTGGCATGTATTGCCTCTACATCTTCGCGGTCACACTGATCAAACCGGAATGGGCACCCGCACTTCCTCCTGAAGCCCGCCCACTTGGTTCAGGAGGGACGTCTCTCTATTTCATCCTTCTGGCTGCGATCGGTCTCTACTTCATCAGCTATTACTTCGTGTTCACGGAGTTCCGCTACGAGACGCGCGTGGTCTGGGCAGCACTCGCAGCGACAGTCATCCCATACGTGTTTGCCCTGGCCAATCGTCATTGGAACCTGGGCTATATGTCGAAGATGGCCGAGCAGGTTGTCATTGTCCTGATCCCGCCACTTGCGCTCATCTTCCTCGTCCTCGGCACGATCTTCCTCGGCATCGCAACGCCGACAGAAGGCGGCGCCATGGGTGCTGCCGGCGCACTGATCATGGCGCTGGCAAAACGCAGACTCAACCTTAAGACCCTGATGCAGGCGCTGGACTCGACCGCGAAGCTAGCGACCTTCGTCATGTTCATCCTGATTGGTGCCCGTGTCTTCGCGCTCACCTTTTATGGCATCTCGGGCGATATCTGGGTTGAAGAACTGATGCTGGCGTTGCCGGGCGGTGAGACAGGCTTCCTGATCGTCGTGACGATCATCGTCTTCATCCTCGGATGCTTCCTCGATTTCTTCGAAATCGCATTCGTTCTTGTGCCGTTGCTGGCACCCGTGGCAGACAAGCTCGGCATCGACCTTGTCTGGTTCGGCGTATTGTTGGGGATGAACCTGCAGGTCAGCTTCCTGACACCACCCTTCGGCTTTGCCCTCTTCTATCTGCGCTCGGTTGCACCGACCAAGGCCTGGCACGACAAGACGACCGATCGCATGATCGAACCCATCACCACGCGATCGATCTACACAGGGACGTTGCCGTTCATCCTGATCAACATCCTCATGCTGGGCATTCTGATCGCCTTCCCCGGTCTTGTGACCCACTACAAGGCCGCGCCCGTGCAGATGAACCAGACGGACATCAACAGCCAGATCAACGATGCAGGTGGTTCCGGCTTCGGTCTGCCAGGCATGAGCCTCGATGGAGCACCTTCGCTGGGTCTTCCGGGACCCGGTGATGGCATGCCTGCGATGCCGAATTTCGGGGCTCCGACAACGCAGCCGGCCACACCACCGGCAGGAGGCACATCGCTTCCGGCCCCAGGCGGCCTGCCAGGCCCTGGCGATGCCGGCGGCCTGCCGCGGTTCGACTGAAGGCGAAGGCCTCTCAAAAATGAGACCCGGCGGAGACGCCGGGTTTTTCTTTGGCCAAGCGCCGATGATCGATTCGAATGGATCACGACACAAACAAATAAGGCCCCGGGACAGGACGTCCCGAGGCCTCTTAGATCAGTCTGAAGCGAAAAGCTTAGAGCTTGCCGCCGCGCTGCTGCAGCATCATGAAGGTGTCGAAGCTGTACTCGGACAGCTGGAACCACAGATAGCCGTCGCCGCGATAGCCCATGTACGAGTCATGCAGCTTCTTGAACTGCGGGTTCTCGGCGCTGATCTCCCCATAAACCTTGGTCGCCGCATCGAAGCAGGCTTCCAGGATCTCGCGGCTGTAGGGACGAAGCTGCGTGCCCTCGGCAACGAGCTTCTTCAGAGCAGCCGGGTTGAGGCTGTCGTAGCGCGCCATCATCACACCGTTGGCGAGTGCAGACGCACTCTTGACGATGCCCTTGTAGTTGCTCGGCAGCTCGTTCCACTTGTCGAGATTGATCATGTTCAACAGCGTCACGCCGCCTTCCCACCAGCCGGGATAGTAGCAGTAAGGAGCAACCTTGTTGAAGCCGAGCTTGGCGTCGTCGTAAGGACCGACGAATTCGGCACCATCGATCGTGCCGCGTTCGAGAGCAGCGTAGATGTCACCACCCGGGATGTTCTGCGGAACGACGCCGAGTTCGGAAATGATGCGACCACCGAAGCCGCCGATGCGGAACTTCAGGCCCTGCAGGTCGGCGACCGTGTTGATTTCCTTACGGAACCAGCCACCCATCTGCGCACCGGTATTACCAGCCGGGAACGAGATCATGTTGTTGGCGGCATAGAACTCATTGAGCAGGTCTAGACCACCGCCCTCGTAGAGCCAGCCATTGGTCATGCGCTGGTTCAGGCCGAACGGAACGCCCGTGCCGAATGCCCAGCTCGGATCCTTGCCAAAGAAGTAGTAGGACGCGGTATGCGCCATTTCGATGGTGCCATCACGAACGGCATCTGCACCTTCCAGCGCACCGACGATTTCGCCAGCCCCGAAGACCTGGATCTGGAAATTGCCGTCGGTTGCTTCGTTGACGGCTGCCGCAAACACTTCGGCAGCACCATAAATGGTGTCAAGCGCCTTGGGGAAGCCCGACGAGCAGCGCCAGGTGATCTTGGGGTTTTCCTGCGCGATGGCTGGTGCTGCCAGCACGGTGGACGCAGCAGCGCCCGCACCGGCGACGCCAGCCTTCTTGATAAATGAACGACGATCCATGAACTACCTCCCACTTGTTGCCCCACCGGCGGGCATCGTCGGCCCCTCCCGGCAGCGATGCGCGAGCTAACCATTTTGTCTAAGGGGATTCAAGCGCTTGGACTCTATTCTTTTGGATGAGAGCTTTCACTTGAGCGTGCCTGTAGAGGGCAGTTGCTATGTTAGCGCGAACATGTAAACCGAGGCAAGAAACTGCGCAACCTTGGCGATTTACTGCGCAAGGCTACAATTTTTATGACCCGCTCCGCAAATGCTCAAG
The DNA here is from genome assembly GCF_042466255.1 of Rhizobium sp. R86522. Taxonomy (NCBI): domain Bacteria; kingdom Pseudomonadati; phylum Pseudomonadota; class Alphaproteobacteria; order Hyphomicrobiales; family Rhizobiaceae; genus Rhizobium; species Rhizobium sp. R86522. Next base: position 507,228 of record NZ_JAXHBX010000001.1, on the reverse strand, counting down.
GCAACATCAGGAGCGCCAGATCTGCACCGGGTATATCCGTCACCTCGTAAGAAAAGTGCCGCCCTCGAACCAGTGTCAGCAAGGTGGCTCCACCAGGATCGCTGATCGTCACACTGCCATCTTCGTGCTGGGTCCAGGTGGTTGCACGCACCAGACCAGGCCAGACCTCTTCGCAATCGGGTGGAGCGAAAAAATCGCGACTGCGACTGGTGAGAGCCGCGCCGCGCTCCACCAGACAGACCGTCTTTCGTGTGAAGTTGGACACGGAAAACTGGGCCGGTGGCGAGACGGATCCCGCATGCAGCTTCGCGGCAAAGACCGACGGCTTATGGTCGGCAGGTGGAATTGTGCCGAGCACGATCGGATCGGTGGCCATTTGCGCGGAGCGCTGCGGCAGAGCCCAGATACTGACTCCGACCACCGAGACACCTGCACACAGGAGAACTGTCGCCACGATGGCGAGAGAGGACTTCATCGGAGCATCCTTCCGCTCGAGACCCCATATGGCAAGAGGATGCACCGGCAAGCTTGCGGAAGGCTGACCGCCGAATCAGCTCCTTGGATACGGCGTTTCCGGAACCGGCGTGAGCGGCCGTCCCGTGTCGAACCAGCTGACGATATTGTCGACGACAAGATCGGCCATGGCGTCACGCGTTGGCACCGAGGCCGATGCGACATGCGGCAGCAACGAGACATTCGGCAGGTCGATCAGGGCCTGGGGCACGCGAGGTTCGTCGGCAAAGACATCGAGACCGGCAGCAGCGATCGTACCGGCCTGAAGGGCGGCGATCAGCGCGGGCTCATCGACCGTCGAACCGCGACCGACATTGATGAGCACGCCGTTCTGCCCCAGCGCGGAGAGGACTTCGGCGTTGATTGCACCATTGGTCTCCGGCGTCGACGGGACGATCGAAATGAGCACATCGACCGCCTTCGCGAGGCCCGTCAGGGTGTCGTGATAGACGAAATCGACACCCGTGCGGGGTCGCCGCGTATGGTAGGCAAGTTCGACCTTGAACGGCAGGAGACGGTTGGCAATCTCCATGCCGATCCGGCCGAGACCGTGAAGGCCGATCTTGCGCCCCTTGAGCGAAAGCGGCGAGAGTGGAAATGCCCCCTCTTTCTCCCAGCGTCCGTCACGCAGATAACGCTCGGCGAAATAAAACTGACGCATGGTATTGAGAAGCAGCGCGATCGCCGTATCGGCCACCTCATCGTTCAGCACGTCGGGCGTATTCGTGACGACCACCCCGGCAGCTGAGGCCGCCTTCACATCGACGCCGTCGTATCCGACCCCGAAGCTGCCGATCACCTCGAGCTTCGGCAAGCGCTCGATCAGCGAAGCAGGAAATCGGCCGGAGACCGCAGCGCCGCGCACTCGCTCTAGTTCACCCGCGTCCGCCTCGGCGGCAGTGGCATCGGAGATTTCCAAAAGGTCGAACCGATCCGAAAGACGGGCACGGACGCGCGGATGAATGCGGCCTGGAATGAGCACGAGGGGGCGATCGGACATGGCTGTCTCCTTGCGGGGCGAGGATCATGGACGAGCGGCCTTGAAGCCGCCTCGGGGATCACCGACGGATCGGGCCGGTCGATTGGCGAATGCGCATCTCGGGCTTGATCAGGTGGATGCCGTCAGGCTCATGACTGCCGGCAAGCTTGTCGAGCAGCGCCCGCGCGGCAAGCCGCCCGACCTCCGCCTGACCGTTCCAGACGGTTGTCAGGGATGGCGTGGCGATCGAGGCTTCCTCGAGGTCGTCATAGCCGGTGACCGAGATGTCCTGGCCGGGGATGAGACCGGCACGGGCAATGCCGTTCATCAACCCGATGGCGACGAGATCGTTCCAGCAGACGGCAGCCGTCGGCTTCTGCGGAAGCGACAGAAAGTTCACCGCCGCCTCGAAACCGCCCTGCTTGGTGCGGGGGCCCGGGATGCGCAGGCCGGGATCGACTTCGATACCCGCCTTGCGCAGCGCGTTCACATAGCCCTGGTAGCGGTCACGCCCCGTGGATGTCTGGTCCGTGCCGCCGATCATGGCAATCGAGCGATGGCCAAGGCCAATCAGATGGTTGGTGGCCAGCGAAATGCCGTAACTGTCGTCGCCGCGATAGATCGGCACATCGAGCCCATCCATAGAGCGGGCGATGAAGATCGCCGGCATGCTGTTATTTTCGGCGAGCAACACGTCTTCGGGCGGCGTGCCGATGGCCGGCGACATGATCACCCCGTCGCCGCCAAGCTGCAGCAGCGTCTCGATGAACATGCGTTGCTTCTCGACGCTGTCGTAGTGGTTCGAAAGAATGAAGGTGTGTCGACTGCGATCGAGTTCGGTCTCGATGGCTTTCAGGATTTCGCCGTAAAACGGGTTCATGATGTCATGCACGACGACACCGATGATCCCGGAGCGGGAGGTGCGAAGGCTCGCAGCACGGCGGTTGTAGATGTAACCGAGGGCGCGCGCCTGCTCCTTGATCTTCTCGCGGGTATCGGCCGCAACGAGCGGGCTGTCACGCAGGGCAAGCGAAATGGTCGCCGTGGAGAGACCAAGCGTCTCCGCAATGGTCGAAAGCTTTACCTTTTGTGCCACGTTTCCTCCCTCGCAGCAGGCCGGTGGGCGCTCGATCGCCCTTAAAAGATTTAATTAAACAATTTAATTGGCGATTTCAATCACCGTCATCGTCCGCATGATCAGCTGACCGCATGCCGCTCTGACCCGAGAGATTACCCTCGATGGCCGCCAGCAGCTTGACCAGGATCTTCACTTCCTTGCCCGACAGGCCCTGGAGGGCATGAGCCTCGCAGGCAACCGTCACTGCCGCGATCTGAGCCACGCTGCCGCGCCCCTCGTCGGTGAGATAGACCTTGGTCAGGCGTCCGTCTCGATCGTCGGTACGGCGCATGACGAAGCCCTGCGCCTCCATCCGCCCGATGGTGCGGGTCATGGTGGGCGCCTTGACACCGAGCTGATGGGCAAGCGCACCCGGCGTCTGGCCGTCCTCCTGCGCGAGAAGTTGCACCACGCCATCCTGGCCCGGATAGAGCCCGCTTTCGGCAAGCCCATGGGAAAGCCGGGTTCGCAAAGCACGTGCGACCTGGGTCATGGCACCACTGAGCACACCCGAAGCCGGCGGCTCCTTCTTCTTGCTCTTCTTCTTTTCACCGCGGTCCTTGTCGGCCTTGTCCTTTTTCGCCATGACTCTCCCCGGTCGACAAACGCTACGGCCCTCACTGCAATCCGCCGCGACGGCTGCCATGCATAACGAAGATGATGAGGTTAGACCAGATGGCGAAGCCAGCCCTGTCGTTCGCGGACAACGATCCCCGGCTGAAAGCCGATGACCGGCGCGACTGGATTGCCGTCCTGCCGCTCGGCGCACACGAGCAGCACGGCCCTCACCTGCCCTTCGAGACCGACACGATCATCGCTGAAGGCATCATGCGCCGTGTCGCCGATGCCCTGCCTCCGCATCTGCCAGTAACCATCCTGCCGGCGGAGCCCGTCGGCTACTCGATCGAACACATGCATGTCGAAGGCAGCCGAACACTCACCTATGACGAGGCGATCATCCGCTGGCTCGGGATCGCTGAAGAGCTGAACCGCCAGGGCATTCGCAAACTGGTGCTGATGAACGCCCATGGTGGCAATTCCCCGCTGCTGACGATTGCCGCAACCGAAGCACGGGTGCGCTTCAATATGCTGGCGGTCGCAACAAGCTGGACACGCTTCGGCCAGCCGGACGGCTGGATTGCACCCGAGGCAAAGGCGGTCGACATCCACGGCGGAGACATCGAGACATCGGTCATGCTGGCGCTCGCACCGGATCGGGTGGACATGACGAAAGCAGAGAGCTTCCCCTCCCGGCAATCCGATTTCGCCGCCCGCTTCCGCCATCTGCGCGCCTATGGTCCCCATGCCTTCGGCTGGAAGATGTCGGATCTCAACTCACAGGGTGTGGCCGGCAATGCGGCGGCAGCGACGGCAGAGAGGGGGGAACGATTGCTGGCCCATTCGGTTGCAGGCCTTCTCGATCTACTGGATGACGTGCACAGGTTCGATACTGCAACATTGACGTGAGCTTGCAGGGCCGACAGGGAAGGCGCATATTGGTCAAGAGAGAGCGTGAGTAAGAAGCATGCGTGTTTCCATGGAGCAGGCAGCCGCGCGGGTCGAAGAACTTGTAGAGCGAGCCGAACGCGGAGAGCCCGTTATCATCACCCGCGACGGGCAGGATGCTGTCGTCTTGCAACCGATCGAATCGACCGGCCGACGTCCTGCGCTAACTCTCGAGGAACGACGGGCCATTCTCGAAGAGATCATGGCCAAGGCCCCTCGCCCGGTTCCAGGTGAGCCGCTCGCTGACAGGAGTCACGACTTTCTGTACGATGAAAACGGTCTTCCGACGTGATCGCACTCGACACATCTGCACTGATTGCCATCATAAAGAATGAAGCGACTGCTAAGGCCTGTGCAGCAGTTCTGGAAACCCCAAACAGTCGCCTAGTGTTGTCAGCTGGCACGCTGCTCGAACTGAAAATCGTGGCTCTTCAAAAAAATTGTACGGATGAATTGTCGCGACTGATTGCATCCCTCAATGTCGAGATCATCGACCTGACGGCTTCCCGCGCGGAGCTCGCTGCCGCAGCCTACCAACGCTTCGGCAAAGGCATCACCCGGCCTCGCTCAACTTCGGCGATTGCTTTTCCTATGCCACCGCCAAGGAGTTCGACTGCCCGCTTCTCTATGTCGGAGACGACTTCACACGCACCGATGTCCGCTCGGCGCTGGCCGCCGCCTGAGCCGTACGAAAGCCTTTGAACTGGCAAGACGGAACGCCTATATGGGGGTAACACCATTACAGCCGCATCGTCCGGCGCCCCCTGACACCAGAGGCTTTCATGACCGAAGCATCCGCGAAACCGACACCCGTCACCGTGCTCACCGGCTATCTCGGCGCCGGCAAGACGACGCTGCTCAATCGAATCCTCTCCGAAAACCACGGCAAGAAATACGCCGTCATCGTCAATGAATTCGGCGAGATCGGCATCGACAACGACCTGATCGTCGAGTCTGACGAAGAAATCTACGAAATGAACAATGGCTGCGTCTGCTGCACCGTGCGCGGCGACCTGATCCGCGTGGTCGAAGGCCTGATGCGTCGTCCCGGCCGCTTCGACGGCATCATCGTCGAGACGACGGGCTTGGCCGATCCGGTACCGGTTGCCCAGACCTTTTTCATGGACGATGACGTCCGCTCCAAGACAGAGCTCGATGCCGTGGTGGCTCTCGTCGACGCAAAGCATCTGCCGCTGCGCCTGAAGGACAGCCGCGAAGCCGAAGACCAGATCGCCTTTGCCGATGTCGTCGTCATCAACAAGTCCGATCTCGTCACCCATGACGAGTTGCACCAGATCGAGCACATCGTGCGCGCAATCAATCCTTCCGCCCGCATCTATTCGACCACCCGCTCTGGCGTCGATCTCGCCAAGGTGCTCGATCAGGGCGCCTTCAATCTCGAGCGCGCGCTCGAAAACGATCCGCATTTCCTCGACCATGACGACCCGGACCATGTCTGCGGCCCGGATTGCGGCCATGACCATCATCACCATGATCACGGGCATGACCACCACCATCATGACCATGGCCACGATCATCATGCGCATGATCATGGTCATGACCACGGGCATCACCACCACGATCACGCCCCCTCCCCGATCCATGACGTGACCGTGGTCTCGGTCTCCCTTCGCGGTGGCGAGATGAACCCGGATCGCTTCTTCCCCTGGATCCAGAAGGTGACCCAGACGCAAGGCCCGAACATCCTGCGCCTGAAAGGCATCATCGCCTTCAAGGGCGACGAGGAGCGTTATGTCGTGCAGGGCGTGCACATGATCGTCGAGGGCGATCACCAGCGTCCATGGAAGGATGGCGAGAAGCGCGAGAGCCGCCTTGTCTTCATCGGCCGTGAACTCGACCGCGAAAAGCTGGAAGCCAGCTTCAAGGCCTGCGAAGCCGCCTCTGCCTGAACGGGGCTTTCACGCCCCGCCGCCTGTCCGTACCGTTCTGCCTGAAAGAAAGCCTGTCCGTATGCCCACTGTTGCACCGCTCGATATCGAAGGCCACGTTGTCTCGACCCATTTTCTCGGTGACATCCCGGTCTTCGCCGCTGCGAGCGGTGCCATTCACCGGCTGGATGGCGGCGAGAAGGTGACGGAGGCGAATGCCGGACTGCTGACCTGTGTCAAGGATCCGGCAAGCCAGACCCTGCTGACAGGTGGCGAAGACGGCCGCGTGCTGCGCATCGCTCATGACGGCACGGTTACCGAAATCGCCCATGTGCCACGCAAGTGGATTTCGGTCGTCGCACCCGGTCCCCAAGGCGCGGTCGCCTATGCCTATGGCAAGTCGACTTTCGTGCGGCTTGCCGATGGCACGACGAAGGAATTCACCGAAGAGCGTACTGTCGAGGCCGTCGATTTCGCCCCCAAGGGTCTGCGTATCGCGGTTGCCCGCTATAACGGCGTCACTTTGCACTGGGTCGGGACCGCAGGCGCGCCCGTCGATCTCGACTGGAAGGGCGCGCATACGGGCGTGACCTTCTCGCCCGATGGCCGCTTCGTCGTCACCATGATGCAGGAATCGGCGCTGCATGGCTGGAAGCTCGACGGCAAGGCCGCCGACACCCGCCATATGCGAATGACCGGCTATCCCGCCAAGGTCAAATCCCTTTCCTGGTCACCGAAGGGCAAGTGGCTCGCCTCGTCAGGCGCACCGGCTGCAATCGTCTGGCCATTCTCCGGCAAGGACGGCCCGATGGGCAAGGCTCCGCTCGAACTCGGCACCCGCGCCAACATTCTCGTTACCCAGGTCGCCTTCCACCCAATCGAAGAGGTTCTGGCGATCGGGTTCATCGACGGCATGATCCTTGCCGTGCGCATCGCCGATGGCAAGGAGGCGCTGTTGCGCCGTCCCGGCAAGGGTGCAGTGACCTCACTTGCCTGGAGCAGCACAGGCAAACTCCTCGCCTTCGCTTCCGAGGCGGGTGATTGTGGCGTCATCGACATCACCGGCTGATTGCCGAGGCAACACCTCAAAGCGCTTTAGTTGCGTGTACGCATGGGAAAAATCACGCCTAGCGGTAAAGTTTGCGAAAATTCGCACTATACCGTTCACCATGCGCTTACCTTAACCATGCGGTAGCAATTGCCTCCCTATTTTCGGGGAGGACGAGCGAGAGACAACAAAGCCGCGTCTCGTCTGACTGCAACAATTCTCCGCAGCCCATCCCAATTTCTCTTCAACCACGGCATCCTGCCGAGGCGCAGACGCATGCGCCTGTCCGGCGGGCGGATTTGCAAACGGACGCAACATGTATCTCAACCTAAAAATCGTGGTGACGGCAGCGGGTCTTGCCCTTGCCGCCGGCATCGTCGCCGTCGCTGGCGTGGGTGCACAGACGCTGCAGACGCTCAAGGTCAACGGGCCGATCTATAAAGAGATCGTCGACGGCAAGGACTTGATCGCCGACATCCTTCCTCCGCCGCTATACCTGATTGAATCCTACGCGCTCGCCAACGAGGTCTTCATCCATCCCGACACTGCAGCGGTCAACGTGCCCCGCTTCGACGTACTGAAGGCGCTCTACGACGAGCGACGCGAATACTGGAAGAACTCCACCCTGCCAGACGCACTGCGCGCAAAGCTCTACGACGAAGTCATCGCCAAGGGCGATCGCTACTGGAGCACGCTTCAAAATGACCTGAAGCCCGCTCTTTCGGCCGCCGATGGCAGCGCTGTCACGCCGATCCTGTCGAAACTCAAGGTCGAATTCCACGATCACGAGACCTCCGTAAACCAGCTCGTGACAATGGCGAGCGATTACCTTGTCAGTCGCGAATCCTATGCGGCCGCACAAACGTCCAGCCGTGAGCTTCTCCTGCTGACGCTCGGCCTGCTGCTCATCACGACTGCGCTCGGCAGCGTCTACTTCATCCACCGCCGCGCGCTGAAGCCGCTTGGAGAAATCACCGATTTCATGACCAATATGGCAGGCGGCGATTTCACCGCCACCGTTCCCCATGCACACAGAAAGGACGAAATCGGCCATATCGCGGCAGCCGTCGAGGTCTTCCGTCAGGCTGGCCTCGAAAATCAGCGCCTGCAATCCGAAACCGAAACCGCCCGCGCCGAGGTGGACCGCGAGCGGGCTCTGCGCGACAAGGACCGGATGATCGAGGCCGAGGCCCTGCGCTTTGTCATCGAGGCCTTGGGCGCAGGCCTTCATCGCCTTGCCGAATGCAACATTCGCCTGACGTTGGACGATGCCTTCGATCCGCGCTTCGAGCCACTCCGCCACGACTTCAATCACTCCATCGCAACCTTCCAGACGACCTTGGAAAAGGTCATGGAGGAGACCCGCCGCCTGCTGGAGAACAGCCAGGAAATGCGAGAGGCCTCGGCCAACCTTGCAAACCGGACCGAGCAGCAAGCGGCAGCCCTCGAAGAGACATCCACTGCCCTTGAACAGGTAACCGCCACCGTGCGTCTCTCCGCCCAGCGCACCAGCGATACGCGTGAACTGGTAAGAGAGGCGAAAAACTGTGCCATGGCCTCAGGAGGTGTTGTTCGCTCCGCCGTGTCTGCCATGGAGCGGATCGAAACCGCCTCTGCCGAGATCGGCCAGATCATCGGCGTCATCGACGAAATCGCCTTCCAGACAAACCTTTTGGCGCTGAACGCCGGTGTGGAGGCGGCGCGCGCAGGCGAAGCCGGCAAGGGCTTCGCGGTCGTCGCCCAGGAGGTACGGGAACTGGCGCAACGCTCGGCAAACGCTGCACGCGACATCAAGGGGCTAATCCAGAAGTCGAGCGTCGAAGTGTCTTCCGGTGTCCAGCTGGTCGGCGAAACCGGCCACGTACTCGATCAGATCGGCGATTTCGTCAGCCGTATCGACAGCAATGTCGATGCGATCGCAACCGCTGCCCGGGAACAGGCAACCGGTCTTCAGGAAATCGGTCAAGCCATCAACAGCATCGACCAGATGACGCAGCAGAACGCCGCCATGGTCGAGGAAACCACTGCCATCGGTCATACGCTGGCAGACGGCGCGGTCTTGCTGACGACCCTCGTCAATCGTTTTGAGCTCAATCGCCGCACCGAAATCAGGGACGCAAACGCCAGGACACTCGAACATCGGGCCGCTTGAGCCGGCGAGGTCTAGCCCCAACAAAAAACGCCCGGCCGTCCCAAGGAACGGCCGGGCGCTTTATCAATGGATCGATCAGATCAGAACTTGACTGCGAGACCGACGTTGACCGTGTGCTGGTTGAAGTCGACGTTACGACCGCCAACGTTGCCATCGCCGAAATCATTGTAACGATATTCAACGCGGGTGAACATGCGGTCAGTCAGGGCGTAGTCGACGCCACCACCGACGGTCCAGCCGTGGAGCGTGTCGTCGCCGCCGGGGCCTTCAAGGTTGGTGCCGGTGTAACCACCCGCCGCGAACAGAAGCGCGCGATCCATGGCATAGCCGATACGGGCGCGGGTCGACCAGTTCAGGCCGGTTTCGAAGTCACCGACGCCAGCGACAGTTTCCTCGTTCCAGTCGTAGTTCAAGTCGCCTTCGAGACCGACAACGAGCTGGTTGCCGAGATCCCAGTTGTAGCCAACGAAGCCGCCGAAGCGTGCGCCGTCGAAGTCAGCGTTGCCGGCACCGGCAACGTCCGCGTCACCCCAACCGTAGCCGGTGAGGATACCTGCATAGCCACCTGCCCAGGAAAACTGCGGCGCGGTTTCGATGACAGCCACCGGCGGTTCAGCCGGAGCTTCGTAGATGGCGTCAGCCGCGAAAGCCGAGGTCGAAATCGCCAGAGCGGCGGCAGATCCGAGAAGGATGCTCTTCATCATGTTTTTAACTCCTGTGTTACAAGGTCGCTTATAACGCCATCTCTGGTTAATGTATGTGATGATTATACAACATAACCACCTAAACCTATCCGGCGTATTTGTTCCCGCCCGTGCGAAATTTTTCGCGCCGGACCCCGCAGCAAGAAGCGATGAACGAGAAGATAGTTCCCGCTCGTGGCGGAAAAAAGGACGGCTCTTGTCAGGACTGTGTGAGGAGTGCGTGAGTTTTGCCACACCGACTGTCGCAGAAGCCGCCACCGGATCTGCCCCGGCCACTAAGGCTCCAGTACCGGACTACATTTGCGAATGACCAGCGAGATCGTCTCGGGGTGTTGAGGGCGAGCTCTCTGGCCCGCCCCTTTTTCAAGAATACCGCATCCGGACCGGATGCGGTTTCCGTTCAGAACCTGTAAGTGATACCCGCGCCGATCAGCCACGGATCGAGCTTGGCCTTGCCGGAGTAATTGGTACCGCCGATGGTCGCGTCGAAGTCGGCCTTCAGGAACAGCTTCTTGACATCGAAGTTGACGCCCCAATGTTCGTTGATCATGTAGTCGGCCCCGACCTGCAGCGCCGTGCCGAAGGTGTTCTTGACGTCGAGCGCGGTCGCTGCGTCGCCCTTCTGGCTGTAGAACATGGTGTAGTTGACGCCGGCGCCGACATAGGGCTTGAACGCGCCGAAATCGGTAAAGTGGTACTGCAGCGTCAGTGTCGGCGGCAGAAGCCAGCTCTTGCCGACCTTGCCGACAGCAGCCAGGCTCCCCTCCGCGTAGATGTTCGAATAGGTCGTGCCGAGGATCAGTTCGGCGGCAAAATTGTCGGTCAGATAATAGGTGATGTCGAGTTCGGGGATCACGCTGTCACTGTAGGATAAATCCGAACCGCCAACGCCGTTCACCGAACCCGAATCATTGGTGATGACTCCGAGACCGCGCACGCGGACCTGCCAGGGGCTTGGCGCGGCGAACGCCTCGGTCGCCGCTTCCGGTGCCGGCTCCATAAGCGGCGCTATGTCCGCCGCGAAGACTGCCGGGGCAAGCAGCAACAGTATGGCGGTCGTGGCAAGAGCGCGGGTCGAGGCAGTCCGGACGGTGGTCATCATTCTCTCCTTGAAACAACTGGTGGCGTGGAGCCGACGCCAGCTAGCAGCCCGGAAGAGACGAGCATCTTGAGCCAGATCAATAGGTTAGATCTTGATTATATAAAACAACCATCGCCGCAGTGACTGTGACCGGTGCGACACAACCAGAGTTGACGATTGAAAAACCCACCTGAGACCCTGCCCGAACAGAGCGCAAAGCAAAGGGCCCGGCGCGACGAATCGCGGCCGGGCCCTTCAGCAAGCATCTGGGCGCCTTCAATCAGGCTGCGCGGCGCGAGACCATCGGCTGTGACAGCTTGCGACCGGACGCGACCACCATGCCGGCAGCTCCTTCGAGCCAGCCGGGCGCGAGTTCCAGCGCCAGGAAGCGGTCACGCGCAAACGGACCCGGCATTACCAGATGCTGCGTCTTGTCGGCGAAGAAGCCGAAACGCTCGTAGTAAGGCGCGTCACCCACGAGAAGCACGGCGCCATGGCCGCGCTTGCGGGCCTCAAGAAGCGCAGCCCGCATCAGTGCCGCTCCAATCCCCTTGCCCTCATGGGCGCAGTCGACGGCAAGCGGACCGAGCAGCAGCGCGTCGATTGCCTGGCCTTCACGGCTGACGCCGGCCTCGATACTCCAAAGACGCACGGTTCCGATGACGTGGCCAGCCCGATCGCGGGCGACGAGTGCCAGCCCTTCGGCTGGAATGCGACCACTGCAAATCTTCTCCGACGACTTCTTGCGGCGGTCGCGGCCCATGGTGCGGTCAAGCAGCGCTTCGCGCGCGACCACGTCGGCCGGCGTTTCATGATCGATGACAAATGCAGGCGCCGGCGCAAAAAGCGCGCGCATGCTTTCCAGAACAGCGGCCATTCTGGCCTCCCATCCCAAGCGATGACGATAATTGTGAGGGTCCGCGCCGGTTGGCCGGCGCGGGAGACGTCAGATGACGTAAGACTTCAGCGGGTCGAAGCCGTTGAACGCCACCGCCGAGTAGGTGGTGGTGTAGGCGCCGGTACCCTCGATCAGAACCTCATCGCCGATCGAAAGCGAGATCGGCAGCGGATACATGTTCTTCTCATAGAGCACATCGGCGGAATCGCAGGTCGGACCGGCGAGAACGCATGGCGCCATGTCGTCGGCGTCACGGACGGTGCGGATCGGGTAACGGATCGCTTCGTCCATGGTTTCGGCGAGACCGCCGAACTTGCCGATGTCGAGGAACACCCAGCGATGCTCGTCATTGTCAGACTTCTTCGAGATCAGAACGACTTCCGCCTTGATCACGCCAGCATTGCCGACCATGCCGCGGCCCGGCTCGATGATGGTCTGCGGGATGTTGTTGCCGAAGTGCTTCTTCAGCGACGCGTTGATCGCCTGACCATAAGCTTCTGCCGACGGGATGTCGCGCAGGTACTTGGTCGGGAAACCACCACCCATGTTGACCATCTTCAAGACGATGCCCTGCTTGGCGAGCGAGTTGAACACGCGCTTCGCATCGGCAAGGGCGCCGTCCCAGGCATCGACCTTGGTCATCTGCGAACCGACATGGAACGAGACGCCAAAGGACTCGAGGCCGAGCTGGTGTGCATAGACAAGCACGTCGACGGCCATCTGCGGCACGCAGCCGAACTTGCGGGAAAGTGGCCATTCGGCACCTTCGCCATCCGTGAGGACGCGGCAGAACACACGGGCGCCAGGAGCGGCACGCGCGATCTTCTCGACTTCCTCATGGCTGTCGACGGCATAGAGGTTGACGCCGAGCGCGAAGGCACGCGCGATGTCACGCTCCTTCTTGATGGTGTTGCCAAACGAGATGCGCGAAGCATCTGCACCGGCATCGAGCGCCATCTGGATCTCGGCAACGGAAGCGCAGTCGAAGTTCGAGCCCAGCGAGGCCAGGAGCTGGAGGATCTCCGGCGCCGGGTTCGCCTTGACTGCGTAGTAGATGGCGCTGTCCGGCAGGGCATGACGGAAGGCACCGAAATTGTCGCGCACGACGTCGAGGTCGACCACGAGGCAGGGACCTTCAGGACGGCGGGTGTTGATGAAGTCGAGGATGCGAGCAGTGGTCATCGGTCTAACCCTTCCAAAATTCCAAGGATGTCCGAAGCTGCCAAGCTTCGGGTGGACAAAGGACGGCGAGACATCGCTCGAAACCAGTCGGTGGAGACACCGGTACCGTACGAACGCTCGACGCGCGAAACGATGGATAGACGCACTCTGGAACGAGCACATTAATCCGCTTTGTCTGCCATGGATTGGAGGGAGACCCTACCGCACTTCCGGCAATGATGGTGTGCCTCTGAAGTAACTCCAGCTGATGGAAAGCCGGAAGAGACTAGAAAGGCCCGCACCGTCGTTGCTTCGTATGTCCTCGCATTTTCCGGTTGGCCGGAATAGCGACTGGAGGGGTTAGTTCCAGGTACCTTACCGATAACCTCACCTTAGGGATAAATCCCAGTTCGAGGGTCGGCGGACACACACGGGCACGTGCGACTTTGGGCTGAGCAGGAGATAAGAAATGTCCTCGTCATAATCAAGAGATTTTTTGAGGCCGCACGGAAGTTTTTTCGCGGTTTCTGCGGCAGCTATTGAACGAAGCGTGGGCTTTGTTCACAATCCGGCAACTTTGCGAGGGGAATGGGACGAGAATGGACACGCTGACGCGCATCAGAGCCTTCATCGACGTGGTGGAAGCAGAGGGTTTTTCCGCTGCCGCCCGCAAGACGGGCCGCTCAAAGGCACTTTTGTCCAAGTATGTCCGGGAGTTGGAGGATGAACTCGGCGCCCTCCTGCTCAATCGCACCACCCGGCAGTTCTCGTTGACCGAAGCCGGCCACACCTATTTTCGCACCGCCGCAGACATCTTGAAGGAGATCGACAACCTTGCAGACCTGGTGCGCGAGAACAATGCCGACCTGAAGGGCAAGCTCAAGGTCACCGTTCCCCGCACCTTCATCGATGCCGATGTCGGGCAGTCGCTGATCGATTTCGCCAGGGAGAACCCGCAGCTCTCGCTCGAAATCGTCGCGGAAGACCGATTCGTCGACCTGATCGAGGAGGGCTTCGACCTCGGCATCCGAATCACCAAGCTTGACGATTCCGGCATGATCGCCCGCAAGCTCTCCGACTTCCGCGTCTATGCCTGCGCGACACCGGCCTTCATCGCGGAAAACGGCCCGCTGGTGCATCCGAGCGAGTTGTCCCGCATCCCCTTCCTGATCGATACCAATTCACGCTCCCACAACAGCCTGCGCTTCATGGAGGCGGATGGCGACATGATCTCGGTCAATGTGTCGGGCCCCATCGAGGTCAACAGCCCGCTGGCGACCCTGCGCGCTGCACGGGCCGGAATGGGCGTCGCCATGATCCCCGACTTCATTGCCCGCCCCTATCTGGCGTCGGGCGAACTGGTCTCGCTCTTCGACGACTTCATCGCCAAGGACCGCGGCATCTACGCCGTCTATCCGCACCGCCGTTACCTGCCGGCCAAGGTTCGCGCCTTCGTCGACTACCTTCACGCATGGTTCAAGCGCTACTCCTGAGCCGTGAGCGCCACATCGGGTCCCACTTTTGTCCCATTCATCGGACAGGGAGAGACCTCAAGCGGGAAATCGGGAAGGGTTTTGGGAGCATGCTGAAGAGGCTCGGTTACTGGGCGGCCGCAACGGTCACAGCCTTTGCCACACCGGCACTTTCCCATCCGCATATCTTCGCCGAGGCCCGGCTCGAGATCGTAGCGGCCGATGACGGCACGCTGAAGGAACTGCGCAATGTCTGGCGCTTCGACGACATCTTCTCCTCAAGCGTTCTCATGGACTTCGACAAGAACAGCGACCTGAAGCTCGACCACAGCGAGTTGAACGAAATCGCCAATACGATCCGCGATTCGCTGGGCGATTACAGCTATTTCACCTTCATCACCAAGGATGGCGCCACCTCCGAAATTGCGAAGCCCGAGGTCTTCAACGTCGACTTCAAGGACAACCAGCTGCTGGTCTTCTTCGTCGCGAAACCGACGACACCCGTGGCGATCGGCGGCCGGATGAATTTCGGTGTCTACGACCCGACGCTCTACACGGCGATCGACTTCGCCAAGGACGAGGACATGGTGGTCGAGGGCAAGGCCTTCGCGGCCTGCACCCACAAGGTCGTCCGCCCCGATCCGGACGAGGTCATCGCCCAGAACCAGCTCAACCTCACCGAGGCTTTCTTCAGCGACCCGACCGGCAATGACATGGGCAAGCTGTTTGCCACCCGGATGGAGGTCACATGCTGACGACGGCCGGCCGCTTGCGCATTTCGGGTCTCATTGCCGCGACACTGGCGCTTGTGCTTCTCGCAGGCCTCGCCCATGCCGCCTCCCCGCTTGGCATCGGCACGGCCGAACCCAGCTACCAGCCCTCGGGCGGCCCCTTCGCCGAATTGCTGGTCTGGATCAACGCCCACCAGCAGACCTTCTACCGATCGCTCACCGAAGCGCTGAAGGCCATGCGCGAGGATCCCGCAAGTCTCGTCACGCTGGTCGGCCTCTCTTTCTTGTACGGGATTTTCCACGCCGCCGGCCCCGGCCATGGCAAAGCGGTCATCTCGTCCTATCTGCTCGCCAATGAAATCGAGCTGCGCCGCGGCATATTGATCTCCTTCGTCTCGGCATTCCTGCAGGGCCTCGTCGCGATCGCGGTCGTCGGCACTGCCTATGTTGTGCTGCGCGGCACCGCGATCAGCATGACGGATGCGACGCGAACGCTGGAGATTGCGAGCTACGCGATGATCGTCGCCTTCGGCCTGTGGCTATTGGTGCGCAAGCTGAAGGCATCCTTTGCCCAGACAAGTCGGGCGGCCGCAACCACGGGCAGCCTGTTCGAGAGTGCCGACACGTCATCCGGCGGCAGCGTCACGGCCTCGCTGTTTGCCGGTCCGACCGAGACCACCTCGACTGGCGAGACGACCGGCTCACGCTTCCGCGCCCTGGCGGTCGCCCATGATCACGATGCGCTGGCTCCAGGGTCTGTCTGCCACGAATGCGGCATCGCCCACCTGCCCGATCCGAGCCTCGTCGGCGGCAGCGCTTTCAGCCTGCGGGACGCCTGGTCGGCCGTCATCGCGGTCGGCATGCGTCCCTGCTCCGGCGCACTTCTGGTGATGACCTTCTCGCTGCTGAACGGCTTACTGCTCGGCGGCGTGCTGTCGGTTTTCGCCATGGCACTCGGCACCGCGATCACCGTTTCGATTCTCGCCAGCCTTGCGGTCGGCGCCAAGGGCATTGCGCTGAAACTCTCCGGTCCTGGATCGCGCCGCGCAGGCGTCGTCGCAAGCTCGATCGAAGTCGGCGCAGCACTGCTCGTTATCCTGCTCGGCGCCCTTCTTCTCGCAGCCAGCCTGAACGGCTGAGAGAATCAGCTCTGGTCCCCGTCCCGGCTGCGCTGATAGCGTGAGCGGAGCCACAGGATCAGAAACATCGCCATCAGGGCGACGCCACCCACGAAGGCACCGAGTTCGGGCGAGTAGCGCCCGAGCCAGAGCACAACGGTCGGAACGATCAGCATCAGGCCGAAGATCACGGCAACAACGACAGCAGCCTGCGCCGCCGGCGAGCGCGTCGTGCTCGACGTTTCCTCGGACCGCGCGACCTTCTTCGGTTCCGGCAATTTGCTGAAGGCGTAGACCACGACCCCGATCGCCACGCAGATGCCGACCGACCAGGCGACCGTCGCGCTCTGGAAGCTCGCATAGGCAAGTGCGGCAACGGTTATTGCCGTGCCGACATAAAGGATGATGCTGAAGATGTTCGGCTTCACGATTTGCTTTCCTATCAGGTCTCTGAGGCCGCGAGCTCGGCCCGCAGATCCTCCAGCCGACGCCGTTGGCGGCCGGCCTCGTCGAAATTTTCAGGCGAAAGCCAGGCCTCGAAGGAGGCTCGGATCAATGGCCACTCACTGTCGATCATCGAGAACCAGGCGGTGTCGCGATTTCGGCCTTTCGACAGCATGTGCTGGCGGAACACGCCTTCGAAGCTGAAGCCGTAGCGCTTCGCCGTCACCTTGCTCGGCTCGTTCTCGTTGTGGCACTTCCATTCGTAGCGGCGATAGCCGAGATCGTCGAAGACGTGCCGGGCCAGAAGATAATGCGCCTCGGTCGAAAGCGGCGAACGGCTCATGGCAGGACCATGCGCCACACCACCGATTTCCACGACGCCATTGGCCGGATCGGGTCGCATGTAGTTTGCCATGCCGACGATCTTGCCCGTCGCCTTATCTCGGAAGACCTCCGTGACCCAGCCACTTTTCTGGACGGCCGCCAGCCAGGCCTCGAAATCCTCGATGCCGTTGAAATCGGGCTGAGTGAAGTAGGTGAGCAGTGGATTGATCGCAATCCCGCCGAGACCGCTCCAGAGCGGTTCGAGATGCGCGGCTCGATCATAGGGCTCGACCACGACGAAACGCCCCTCCAGCCTGACAGGCTGGGGTGACGGACATCCCTTGAAGGTCGACAGGTCACGCATGAAAACGCCTCGGGCGAAATAATGGCCCGAGGCTTAGGGCACACAGCCGACAAAGGCAACCATCCGGGCAGTCGCGAGGCCCGGACCGGATGCCGCAGCAAAACGTCAGAGGCTGATCTTCGCGGAGGCAACGGTCGCCTCGATATGATCGACCAGCGCATCCGGGAGACCCAAGCGCCCAGCCAGCATGTCGAGGTAACCGCGCTCCGTGCGGGTATCAGGCTCGATTGTCAAACGCGAAGCGGTGTAGATCTCCACCCTCTGCTCCTCGGTCTTGGCCGAAGCAACGAGTGCATCGAGATCGATCGGCTTGGCAAGCTCGGCCTCGATGAAGGCTTCCGCTTCTGCGCCGAGGCCGGAGAGATGGATCTTGTCCATGATCCGCGAGCGCTCGCTGGCATCGATATGGCCATCGGCCTTGGCGGCAGCGATCATCGCCCGCACCAGTGACAGGGCGAAATCATTCGAGATGGCCTGGGGCTCGGTGCTGAAGGGCGAATCCTGCGGCGGCGGCAGAAGTTCCGGCAAGGCCTGTGTCGGCTCGGGTTTCTGACCCGTCTGATAATTCTTGTAGGCCTGGTAGCCGAGACCGGCAATCACGGCGAGGCCGCCGAGCTTAAGCGCGTTGCCGCCGAGCGATCGACCGGTCTTCGTGCCGAGCAGCACGGCAGCAAGCGCGCCGCTCTTCCAGGGGTTGGCCTTCGCCATACCGAGGATATCGTTCCCCTTCTGGCCGATCGAGCCGGATGCTCCCGGCATCTGCGATCCGAGGAATTGATCCAGCAGCTTCTTGGCGTCAAACATCGCGGTCTCCTTGTTAAAACGGTCGCCCCCTAGATAGGAAGCGACCGTGACATTACAAAGAGCCTGCTGGACACGCTGACGAAGATATCAGCCCCTGAGTGCCGATGCTTCGCTCGCAAGCTTGGTTATGCCGGCCCAGTCGCCGGCCGAAACCAGTTCCTTCGGCGCAACCCAGGAGCCGCCGACACAGACGACGTTCGGCAGCGAAAGGTAGTCCATGGCGTTCTTCAGCGAAATCCCGCCGGTCGGGCAGAACAGCGTTCCGGCGAGCGGCGAGGACAGGGCCTTGAGATAGGCGGCACCGCCAGCCTGCTCGGCGGGGAAGAACTTCAGGACCTTGTAGCCCTCTTCGCGCAGCGCCATCACTTCCGAAGCGGTGGCCGCGCCCGGCAGAAGCGGAATGTCGGAGCTCCGTGCCACGTCGAGCAGTTCCTGCGTCGTGCCGGGGCTGACGATGAACTGCGAGCCAGCATCGACGGCTGCGGCATAATGGGCGGCGTTGAGGATGGTACCGGCACCAACGACGGCGCCTTCGACTTCCTGAGCCACGAGCCGGACGGCTTCAAGTGCAGCATCGGTCCGGAGCGTGATCTCGATCGCCTTCAGGCCGCCTGCGACAAGAGCACGCGCCAACGGCACCGCCGTCTTGGCATCCTCAACGATCAAAACCGGCACGACCGGCTGAAGCTTCAAGGTGGAGAGGAGCTTTTCGGTTTTGTCGCCCATGGCAGAACCCTCTTTTTAAAACGATTAGATCGGGTTTTCACTAACCCGCGCCGACCGGATTGTCGAGACCGACAGCTAGCACGGAATCTTTCCAGTTTCCTAACACGGCCGCCTCCGCTATGGTCCACCGGCGTAATTGTTTTCGGAGCGTGAGCGTATGGCGAAGGAAATCGAACGCAAGTTTCTTGTGCGGGACGATGCCTGGAAGGGCGGCGTAACGTCCGAGACCCAGATCAGGCAGGCCTATATCTGCGCCGAAAGCGACCGCTCGGTCCGCATCCGCACCAAGAACGATGCGACCGCCCAGGTCACGATCAAATTCGGCAGCAACCTCCGGGTCCGCGACGAATTCGAATACCCCATCCCCATAGACGACGCCCGCGAAATGATCGGCATTGCCGATGGCCATGTGATCGACAAGACACGCTACACGGTCGATTTTGCCGGCTTCACCTGGGAAGTCGACGTCTTCGCCGGCAATCACCGCGGCCTCGTCATTGCCGAAGTCGAGATGCAGTCGGAGACCGATGATCCCAAGCTGCCCGCATGGCTTGGCCGAGAGGTGACGGGAGACAAGCGGTATTCCAACCAGTCCCTCGCGACCCAGCGAAGCCGCCCGGGGCTGGTGCATGCCCTATAGGATCAGCCCGGACGCCGGACTGGAGACAGAAGTCAGGCGGATCGCCCGCGAACAGCTGGAGCGCGCCATCGCGGCTCTGGAGACCAGACCCGACGGTTTGCACGCGGCGATCCATGAGGCCCGCAAGAAGTTCAAAAGGGTCCGAAACCTCTACCGTCTCGTCGCCTCCGGCGACAGGACGTTCCGGCGCCAGGAGAATACCCGCATTAGCGACACCGCCCGCGGCCTCTCTCTTGTGCGTGACGCGACAGCCCTGATCGAAACCGTCGACCACCTTTCCGAGCACACCCTGACCGATGACGAAGCCGAGACTCTGGATGCGGCTCGCACCGTCCTCGTCCTGAGGCGCGACGACATTGCCTCTTCCGAGACGGATCTCGAGGACAAGGTTCGGCACGCGATCGATCAGTGCCACGCAGCTCATGCAGCGCTCGATGCACTCGAACTTCCCTCGAGACCGGGACACGCGGCGCGCCTTCTGGCCAGAGGCTGGCGCAAGGGTTTGCAGCGTGCGGCGGAGGCACTGGAGTTTTGCGAAGGACAAGGCCATGGCGAGGCCTATCACGACCTGCGCAAGGCGGCCCAGGCCTATTGGATGAACCTCTCGCTGATGCGGGAACTCTGGCCGAGTGCCTTTGCCGCCAAACGGCGGGACGCCAAGAGACTGGTTGACCTGCTTGGCCATGAACACGATTTGACGGTGTTGACGGCCCTGCTCGACCATGAGCCCGAGATCTTCGGTAATGGTGAAGGCCAGTCCTTCCTGCTGGCGATCATCATCCGCCGCCAGCAGGACCTGCGCCGCGAAGCTGTGGCACTTGCCGGTCAGGTCTTCGCCGACCCCGCCAAAGACGAGGCCGGTGTCATCGAGACCCTCTGGCTCCGGGCAACGGCCTAGGCGCTGCCGATGCGCACCTGACGATCACAGGTCTTCTCGATCAGGGTTGCGTCGTGGCTGACAAGCAGAACCGCGCAGTTCCGCTCTCGCGCCAGTTCCGTCAAGAGATCGATGGTCTCCTGCTGGGTGATCAGATCGAGACGCGAAGTCGGCTCATCGGCAAACAGGAAGACAGGGTCGAGCAGCAGCACGCGCAGAAGAGCAAAGCGTTGCAGTTCGCCACCGGAGACCTCCGTCGGGAGGCGCGTCAGAAGCACCTGGGAGAGGCGCAGCCGTTCCATCAGAGGCTGGACGCGCGCCCCATCGAGCCGATGCAGCCGCACCAGATCGGCGATCGCCTCGCCGAGCGTGATCTTCTGCGGAAAGGCAGAAGGCGGATCCTGATAGAGCTTCTGGTAGCGAACGGCAGATGCCTGCGGCAGGCGGGTGACCTCGCCGGCATCGGGTGTCAACAGCCCAAGCAGAACGTCTCCGAGGGAGCTCTTGCCCGATCCGCTCGGCCCCGTGATCCCGACGATCTCGCCGGGACGAAGCGCGATTTCCTGTCCGTCAAACAGCAGCTTGCCGCCACGCGCCTTCTTCAGGCCGGAAGCGATCAGGATCGGGTCGGTATCGTCACGAACTGCCGAAGCACGTTGCGCCCAGTTCTCCGGTTCGGCGGCGATCAGCCGCTGCGTATAGCAGTGCGAGGGCGATGCCAGCACGTCTGCCGCCTCGCCCACTTCGATGATCTTGCCCTCCAGCATGACGGCGAGATCGCCGCCCATCTGCCGGGCGAGCGCCAGATCGTGGGTGATGGTGAGCACCGTGCCCCCCGCCTGCACTTCCTGCATCAGAAGCGCGATCACCTCGTCGCGGCGGGCAACATCGAGCCCCTTGGTCGGCTCGTCGGCGATGATGATGCGCGCGCCACCGGCCCTTGCTGCTGCAAAGACGACACGTTGCGCCATGCCGCCGGAGAGCTGACCCGGGAGCTTTGCCTCGGCATCAAGCACGCCGAGAGCTTCGAGATCGTTCCGGGCCGCATACACGGCCTCGTCTTCGTCGAGACGCCCCAGATAACGATGCCCCTCGGCCACCTGGTCGAGCGCCAACATGGTCGGATCAAGCGCCAGCCAGGGCTCCTGCGGCAGCACGCCGACCTTGCGGCCCCAGAGCGGCCGGAACCGTTTCGGCTCGGCCAGCGACAGGACCTGCCCGTCGATGGTCACAGAACCAGTGGCTACCAGCCCCTCCGGCAAAATCCCGATGATCGCCTGGGCGAGCAGGCTCTTGCCCGAGCCGGTTTCGCCGAGGATGGTGAAGGGCCGTCCGGCCTTGAGGGAAAATGAGACCGGGGCAACGATCTCGCCGGTCACGGCAGAGACGGCCGCGGCTTCGACCGACAGAAGAATGGTCATGGCTTGTCCTTTCCGCCGATCAGCTGCAGGGCGAGCACCATCAGGAAGATCACGGCAATCGGCTGCAACAGCGCATGTGGCGCTTCCTGATAGTAGGGAAGCAGTTCGATCATCATCGCGCCGAGCTCCGGCGTCGGTGGGCGGACCCCGACGCTGACGAAGCCAAGCGCTGCAATCGCCATGATCGCCGAGGCTGCCCCATAGGCGGCAACCGTCAGCAGCATCGGCGCAAGCTCCGGCCAGAGATGCCGGCGCAGGATATAGGCGGGACCGAAGCCGAGCAGACGCGAGGCCTCCACCGCTGGTGACAGCAAGAGCGTTCGCGCCATGGCCCGCGTCAGGCGGAAGTATTCGACCCACAGGACCAGCGAGATGCCGACATAAAGCATCGCCGGATTATCAGGCACGATCGCCGTCAGCATCAGCACCAGAAGCAGCCCCGGAAGTGCGAGGAACGCCTCCGACACCGCACCCACGGCGCGATCGGCAAAACCGCCGCGCCAGGCCGCAAGCACGCCGAGCAGCACGCCGGGGATCATCGCGGTGAACACCGAAAGCAGCGCGAGCCCGAGCGACAGGCGAAGCGCTGCCGCAAGCCGTGCCTGCATCGAGCGACCGAGATGGTCAAAGCCGAACCAGTCGGCAGCACTCGGCACTTGCAGGCTATAGCGCAACGTCTGCTTGAGTGGATCGGCCCCGCCGATCACAAGCGGGAGGAAGGCGAAAGCCAGGAGCCCGCCCAGGATGGCCACGCCAGCCAGCCGACGCATCGGCCAACGCGCCGGGCGCGGCGCCACATAATCGAGCGTCGTCATGTGCTGCGTCTCCGGGGATCCATGCCATGGCAGAAGAGGTCGACAAGCGCATTGAGCGCGACGAACATCAGTCCCATGACCAATGCCGTGCCCTGGATCATCGGCACATCACGGCCGAAGATCGCATGCACCAGCGCATGGCCTATGCCCGGCCAGGCAAACAGCGTCTCGACAACGACGACCCCCTCGACGAGGTAGACGAACTGCACTCCGAGATAGGTGACGATGGGGACGGCAACATTGCGCAATCCATGCCGCGAAAACACCTGCCATTCGCTTAGACCCTTCGTGCGGCCGAAGCTGTAGTAAGGCGAACGCGAAACCGCGACCATGGCATCCCGCGCCACCCGGTTGGAGACGGCCGCAAGACCGAGCGCCAGCGTCAGTGCCGGGAGGACAAGATGCGCACCATGGGTGTGACCTGCCACGGGCAGCAGATTGAAGGTGATCCCGAAGACGATGATCAGGATGAGGCCGACGACGAATTGCGGCAGAGCTCGCAAACCCGTCGACACCAGCATCAGCGTGCGATCGAGCACACCGCCGGGCCTGAGACCCGCAAGAATGCCGAGCGGCGGACCGATGAACAGCGACAAGACGATCGCGGCCAGCGCCAGTTGGACCGTGTGGCCGAGCTGCATGCCGATCTCTTCGATGACGGGTTTGCCGCTGATGAGCGATGTGCCGAGATCAAGGCGCATGAGGTCGGCCATCCAGTCGAACAGAGCCAGGATCGCCGGTTTGGCGAGATCGAGCTCGGCGGCCACCTTGGCAGCGGCCGCACTGTCGACGACATCGTAGCCATAGCGGCCTGCAGCGATCCGGTAGGCAAGGTCGCCCGGAAGCGACCGTGTCATCACGAAGGAGATGAGCCCCACCATGAACGCCACCAGAGCCGCCTGGATCAGGCGGTTCAGAATGGCCTTCGTCATTTCGCCCACCGCATGGTTTCGAGACCGAAGCTGAGTTCGAACGGATCGATCGCCGCCCCCTCGAGCTTCGGCGAAAAGGCTACCGTCTGCTGATACCAGGCCAGCGGAATGACCGGCAATTCCGCCTGAATGGCAGCGACGGCCTGATGGCGCAGCGCCTCGCCTTCAGCGGGGTCCGTCACGCGGGTCAGATCATCCAGCGCCTTTTCGAAGCCGGCATTCGTCCAGTTCATGGCACCCCAGTCACCACCACCGGGGCCGTAGTCGGAGAGCATGGTGCCGATCGGGTCAGGAACCAGCGCGAAGTTGCGCGCCATCAGCGCGAGTTCGAGCGAACCATCCTGATGCTTGGCCGGGATCTCGGAGGAATTGGTCGAGTTGATGGTGAGCGCAACGCCGATTTCCTTCAACTGATCCTGCAACACAGCGGCAATCAGCGGCAGTTCAGGACGATCGGGATAAGTGGTGAGCGTCAGAGCAAACGGCTTGCCATCCTTGACCAGAATGCCGTCATCACCAGGTAGCCAGCCAAGTTCGGCCAGAAGCGCCTTCGCCTTGTCGACATCATAACCGAGCGGTGCCAGATCGGCATCGTGCCAGATCTTCAGGCTCGGCGGGAAAAGCTGGGTGGCAGCCGCCGGATAGCGCAGGATGGCGACGGCAAGGCCTTCCCGGTCGATGGCGAGGCTAAGCGCCTCGCGCGCCTTGACGTCGGCGAGAAAAGGATGACCGGCATTGACCTTGAGCAGCACGCTGCGCGGGATCGAGACAGACTGTAGCTCGACCTTGTCGCTCTTCGAAAGCCGTGTGCGGCTGGCGGGATCGAGGTTGAAGACATAATCTGCGTCACCGCTCTCGGCCATCAACGCGCGGGTCTCGGCACGGCTCACCGAAAGATAGGTCGCTTTTTCGATCTCCGGCTTCTCGCCCCAGTAGTCGGCAAAGCGCTCGACGGCGAGGCTTTGCGGCGGCTCGATCTTCGTTAGCTTGAACGGTCCCGTTCCGATGATCGCCTTCACGTCAGCGCCTTCATAAGAGGCCGGTGCCAGGATCTGCGCACGGTTCTCGGCGAGAAAGGCGAGCAGTGGCACGAAAGGCTTCGTCAGCGAGACGACGAGCGTGCCCTCCCCCTCGGCCTTGATGTCGGCGATCGGTGCCTTGCTCAGAAGTCCGACCTTGTCCTTGGCAGTCCGGAGCGCAGAGGCGACTGCCTCCGCCGTCAGTGCGGTGCCGTCCTGGAACCTGACGCCCGACTGCAGCTCGAAGCGCCAGCTCAGGCCGTCGTCGCTGACTGTCCAGCTCTTGGCCAATGCTGGCACCGGATTACCATCCTTGTCCGCCTCGACCAGGGTCTCGACGATCCCCATGCGCAGGAAAATGTCGCCCGACTTGGACGGATCGAGACCGCCGATTTCAAAGGGCGCGACGATGTCGACGACGCCGTCGTCCGCCATGGTGGGCGCCGCACCGGCGAGCAGAAGCGCGAGTGAGGCTGCGAAGATATTCCTGAACATTAGATCACCTATAATGTTATAAAGTTACACCCCTCTACTCAAAGCTTTTCGCGCTGTCCAGTGCTGCAACGCACCAACGCACAATCGGCGATCGACTTGACGATTTTCAAACTTGCCCGGGCGAACGGAAATCCGTTGCGCAGCAGGGGCCGAGGGGGTATTTCGCAGACCATGACCGAACACACTTCAGCTCCCCGCCCTGAGACAACCGACGCCTTTTGCGTCGCCGCCCTCTATCACTTTGCCAAGTTCCCGCGCTTCGAAAGTTTCCAGGAGCCACTCGAGACCCTTTGCAAAACAGAAGGCGTCAAGGGCACGCTGCTGATTGCCCATGAAGGCATCAACGGCACGATCGCCGGCACCGATGCCGCGATCGCCAAGGTTCTGGCCTTCCTCCGCAGCCAGCCGGAATTCGTGAACCTGGAGCACAAGGAAAGCCGGGCATCCAAGATGCCGTTCCTGCGCATGAAGGTGCGGCTGAAGAAGGAAATCGTCACCATGGGCGTCGAGGACATCGACCCCAACGAGATCGTCGGCACCTATGTCGATCCGAAGGACTGGAACGATCTGATTTCGGATCCCGAGACCATCGTCATCGACACCCGCAACGACTATGAGACGGCAATCGGCATCTTCCGCGGCGCCGTTGACCCGAACACCAAGACGTTTCGCGAGTTTCCCGACTGGGTGAAGAACAATCCCGGGCTGCACAACAAGCCGAAGATCGCCATGTATTGCACCGGCGGCATCCGCTGCGAGAAGGCGACGGCCTTCATGAAGCAACAAGGCTTCGACGAGGTCTACCACCTCAAGGGTGGCATCCTGAAATATCTGGAGGAAGTGCCCGAAGAACAGAGCCTCTGGGACGGCGCCTGCTTCGTTTTTGACGAGCGGGTCTCTGTGACCCATGGCCTGAAAGAGGGCGATCACAGGCTTTGCCATGCCTGCCGCAACCCGATCACGGCAGAGGAACTGACCCATCCGCATTACGAGGAAGGCGTCTCCTGTAGCCATTGCTATCCCGATCGCACCGAAGCCGATCGTGACCGCTATCGTCAGCGCCAATTGCAGATCGCGCTCGCACGGAAGCGTGGCGAAAAGCACATCGGCGGCTGAAAGCCGCCGATGGAATGCTTGGCCTGATCAGCCGGAGATCGTATCTCCGCGCTTCCAGTCTTTGCGGCCCCAGTTTCTGAGACGCATGCGCGGTGCGACCACCAGTGCGAAGAAGGGGGCAGCGGCAAAGGCGGCGATGACGACCAGTGGCAGCAGGACCTTGGCGTGAGCAGCCAAAGCCGGGATCGACAGCACGAGAATGGCGCCGACTCCGAAGATCACGGCACTGATCATCATGCTGCAGACGATTTTAAGCCAGGTATCTGTGGTGAACATGGAATGTCTCCTTTCTGAAAGGAGAAGGCGCAAGACCGACAATCGTTCCCGATCATCCGTTCCTATGCTCAGGCCGGCACGCCACCATCGCGGCCGGCGGCAAAGGCAAGTTCGGCAGCCTTGGCCCGCAGTTCCATCGGTCTCAGCATCAGCGCGGCAATCTGTTCTGGGGACTGCGGACGGCCGAAGAGATAGCCTTGCAACTGGTCGCAGCCAGCAATCCGAAGGATGACGGCCTGCTGCTCGGTCTCGACCCCCTCGGCAGTGACGGGGATGCCGAGCGAGCGGGCGAGAGCCACAGTTGCCTGCAGCATTTCCACGGCCCGATGACCCCGATCGAGTGATTGCACGAGCGACCGGTCGATCTTCATCCGATCGAAGCCGAATTGCCGGAGATAGCCAACACTGGAAAAACCCGCGCCGAAATCATCAAGTGCGATCCTGAGGCCAAGCGACCGCAGCCGGTCCATGGCGAGCCTTGCCCGTTCGGGGCTCTGGATGAAGTAGGTTTCGGTCATCTCCATGACGACCCGACCAGGCTCGATGCGCGCCTCCGCGAAGGTTGCCGCGACATGATCGACAAAGGCCGGATCCCGGAACTGACCGGGAGAAACGTTGACAGAGAGCTTCAGCTCGGGCCAATCGCCAAGCTGGCGAAGAGCCTGGCTGAGAACGCAGAGCCCGAGCTGATCGATCAGCCCGCTGGTCTCGGCGATCGGAATGAACACGTCAGGCGACACCGGCCCATGGCCCCGGCGCGTCCAGCGCGCCAGCGCCTCGACACTGACGAGCGTGAAGGTCTTGGCATCGACGACCGGCTGGTAAACGACCTCGATCTCACCGTGTGCAATGGCCTCGCGCAGATCGATTTCCATCTGATTGCGGTTTTGCCGCTCTTCATCCATGCGGGGGTCGTAGACCGTCCAGCGGCCCCGGCCACCATCCTTGGACGAATACATGGCCATGTCAGCGCGGCGCGTCAGCTCGCCGCCATCGACAAGACCGCCCTCGGAAACGCAGATGCCGATGCTGCATCCGACAACCACGGTCCGTTCGCCCAGAAGTACCGGCTCATCGAAGAAGGCGATGATCGAAGTTGCGAGTGAAAGGGCCCGTTCCTGCGCATCCTTGCCCGTGAGCACGATACCGAATTCGTCGCCACCGATCCGGGCGAGTGACGAAGCATCCCCGACCAGAACAGAAAGGCCGGCCGCGACCGCGCGGATGAGCCGGTCACCCGTTGCATGACCATAGGCGTCATTGACCTCCTTGAAGCCATCCAGATCGAGATAGAGCAGCACGACATCTTCGTTCATGTCGCGCCCGCGTCGCACCTGATCCTCAAGCAACTGGGTCAGGCCGGCTCGATTGAGAAGTCCGCTGAGGCGGTCGGACTGGGCGAGTTTGACGGCATTGGCTTCATCCGCCCGCACCCGGCGCAACTCGGCATTACCGATGATGACGAGCAGGAGGGCATAGATGGTGACGATCACCAGCGCCGCCTTGATCAGGGGCGCGACCTGTTCGCGGCTCTGGTCCCCCGGGGCACGCGGGGTCCAGGCCAGGGAGGCGATGGCCTGACCGGAAGGGGCAGAAATCGTGACGGATGCATTGTTCGTGGATGGCGGCGTGAGGACGAGGCCAGGCAGCACATAGGCGTCGGACAGTCGCTCCACCGTAAGCGGCGAAAGATGCCGGATGAAGGCGAGATAGACCTGCTCTGCCGAAGGAACGCCGACGTCTCCTGATTTCGGACGGATCAGGGCAACGCCGGCAGAACCGATCCCCCTCTGCGTGCGGATGAAGCCGAGCGACTGTGGAACGAGGCCGCTCTGGCCCGAGCGCACCTTGTCGAAGAGCTCCATCAACGCCGGTGTCAGATAACCGCGGGCATCGCCCTCGACCGGCTCCCCGTCAGAATAGGCCATCATCGGACGACCCTCGGCATCGAGCACGATCGCCACGTCGAAGAGGTCGCTATCGAAGGTCATGTCGCCGAAATTGCTGATCATCCAGGCCATGTCCTTGTGGACATAGGCATTAGTCGCGGCATCATCCCAGGCGGTGTAGTCGATCAGTGTCGCGCCCAGCTGATGTTCGAAGGTCTGAACGGCGCCGACGAGCGTTTCGCGCGAGCGTTCCTCGTCCAGATGGTTGGCATAGCTTGCGACACGATCGAGCGCGGTCATCACGATCGAGGCAACCATCATCGCCATGGTCGCGAAAACGACGAGCAAGACTGCGACCGCCACCCGTCGGGTGGCAAGTGGCCGTAGCCGTCTGTCGAAATGGTGAAGCCGCATACGATCTACCCAAGGCTGAAGCCACACCTTGCGTCGAAATGTGTTCAATTTGACTTAACACACTGAAGAGCATGCAGAATAACCAACCACCCGAATATCCTGATATGCAACGAAAAAGGACCCCGGTTTCCCGGAGCCCTTTGCAGGTCGGCCTGGAGGAACCGACACAGATAGACGGATGGTCAGTCGACGACGGAGACGAACTCATCCTTCGGACGACGCACCTTCTTCAGTCCGGCAAGCCAGTCGCCTTCGGCGGCGCGATAGCCGAGCGGCAGGATCGTCACCGAGCGCAGACCCTTTTCACGCAAGCCCAGGATCTCGTCGAGCTTGGCCGCATCGAAGCCTTCCATCGGGGTGGCATCGACGCCTTCGAAGGCGGCAGCAGCAACGGACATGCCAAAGCCGATATAGGCCTGGCGGGCGGCATGCTCGAAGTTCACGTCGGCATCGCGACCCGGATACATGCCGAGCAGCATCTGGCGATAATTCTCCCAGCCTTCGTTCTTGAAGCCACGCTCCTCGTTGGTCAGGTCGAACATGTGGTTGATGCGCTCGACCGTGTAGTTGTCCCAGGCGGCGAAGACGAGAAGATGCGAACCTTCGGTCACCTGCGCCTGGTTCCAGGCGATTTCCTGGATCTTTGCACGGACGTCCTTGTTGGTAACGACGATCACTTCAAAGGGCTGCAGGCCGCTAGAGGTCGGTGCGAGACGCGCGGCCTCGACAATGCGCTCGACCTTGTCCTCGGACACGGGCTTGGAAGGGTCCATCTTCTTGGTGGCGTAACGCCAGTTCAGCTTTTCAATCAATGCGGACATCGTGTCGCTCCTGTTTGAACCCTCAAGGCGCCACGGGAGTTGGCACGGCCGATCGGGTCTGGTATAAATTCGTAACCAGGCCTAGATATGGAACCGAAAAATTTGTGCAAGAAGGCACATTTTTGATACCAGGTTACACCGATGGAACGATTGGAACCACGATGTGCGAAAACTATGACCCGACCAAGTGCCAGACCGTCAGCGAAATGCTGGCGAGACTGGGCGACAAATGGACGGTTCTGGTGATTATGATGCTGGGCGACGGTCCGCAGCGCTTTTCCGATCTCAAGCGCTCCGTCGTCGGCATATCCCAGCGCATGCTGACATTGACACTGCGCGCACTGGAACGCGACGGCATCGTGGAGCGCACGGTGCACCCGACCGTGCCGCCCAAGGTGGAATATGCTCTGACCGATCTCGGCCGTTCTTTCGGCGAGCCGATCCGGGCGCTAGGTGGCTGGGTCTTTACCCATCACGACCGCATCCAGTCGGCCCGTGCCGACTTCGACCGGCGCAACGAAGTGGATGCCGGCAACAAGCTGATCAAGCTCGGCTGACCAGGATTACGGGGGCCAGAGCCCCCTGCCCGGTCAATCCGCCTTGAAGTTCCCCTTCGGAAACTCTGAGGCAAGATCACGATACCACTTGCCGCTCTTCTTGATGGTGCGGACCTGGGTGTCGTAATCGACATGCACGAGGCCGAAGCGCATTCGGTAGCCCTCGGCCCATTCGAAATTGTCCATCAGCGACCAGGCGAAATAGCCCTGCATCGGATATCCGTCAGCGATCAGGTCGGCGACCTTGTCGAGATGTTCGGCATAGTAATCCAGCCGCGGCTGGTCCTCGACCTCGCCAGACTCGACCTCCATATTGTAGCAGGCGCCGTTCTCGGTGATGTAGCAGACCGGCAGGTCGTAGCGGGCATAGAGACGCTCGACGAGCGACTTCAGCGCCGGCGCATAGACCTCCCAGCCGATATCGGTTTTCACATCCGAAACCGGAGCCGCATTGACAGTCGCCGGGAATTCCGCACCCGGTGTTGGATCGTCGGCAACGCGCATCGGCGTGTAGTAGTTCAGCCCCCACCAGTCGAGTTTCTGGTTGATGATGCCGAGATCGCCGTCCTCGATCTTGGGCATGCGATGGCCAAGCGCCGAGAGGAACTCGGCCGGATATTCGCCCTTGAAGACTGGATCGAAGAAGACGCCATTGTGGAACTGATGCGCGCGCTCAGCAGCAGCTAGATCTTCAGCGCTGTCGGAGCCCGGCAGCGTCTCATGCGCATTGAGCACCAACCCCACTGGCACCTTGGGGCTAATTTCACGGATCGCCTGAGCGGAAAGCCCGTGCGCGAGATTGGTGTAATGCAGCGCATGAAGGGCCGCATCCATGCTGCGCTCACCCGGCGCATGAACCCCGTAGAGATGACTGAGCCAGACAGAGCACCAGGGCTCGTTAAAGGTCGCGACCGCATCCAGCCGATCGCCGAGACGCTCCATGACGACCTTGGTGTAGCGCTGGAAGGCCTGTGCCGTCGACCGCGCCGTCCATCCACCCTCGCCCATCAGGGCCAGCGGCAGATCCCAGTGATAGAGCGTCGCATAGGCCTTGATGCCGCGCGCCTTCAATCCGTCCACGAGGTTGTCGTAGAAATCGAGGCCCTTCTCATTGATCGGTCCGGTCCCCTCGGGCAGCACACGCGGCCAGGCGATCGAGAACCGATAGCCGGTAACGCCCATGTCCTTGATCAGATCAAGATCGCTTTCCCACCTGTTGTAGTGATCGCAGGCAATGTCTCCATTGTGCCGCCCGAAGACCCGGCCCGGCATGTTGGAGAACGCATCCCAGATTGAGGGCTTGCGCCCATCCGCCTTCGACGCCCCTTCGATCTGGAAGGAGGCGGTCGCGACCCCGAACAGGAAGTCACCGGGAAAACGCGAGGCGAGAGCCTTGGGATCGATCATCAAACATGTCCTTCGTCATATCAGGGCGAACTGGGGGCGCCACTGGTCTTTCGATGAGCGGTTTAGAACAAAGGCGCGACGCGGTGAAGACATCAGGAACAAAAAACTGCAACGTTGCAGTTTTCACACCCTCCCCTTGAGGGGGAGGGTCGGAGCAAAGCTCCGGGGTGGGTAACTCCGGGGCTGCCAGAGCGCCTGCGTGACCTCCTCTCCCCTCGGGGAGAGGGTCGCCGAGCGAAGCGGAGGCGGGGTGAGGGGGCGGATCGGCGAAGCGTTGAACAGACAGCCTGAGCTTCGCTCCCCTCATCCGCCCTTCGGGCACCTTCTCCCCGCTGGGGAGAAGAGGGAGACACCCGGCGATCTCCCCCCTCAAGCGGGAGGTGGAGTTACACCTTCACCCAACCGCCATTCTGCTTCGACGATGCAACGCAAGCCTCAACGAACGCCACACCCTTCACGCCGTCATCGACAGTCGGATAGACCACCGCCGGATCGACAGCAGCACCCGACTTCGCCGCATTGATGGCGGCAGCGGCTTCCGTGTAGATCGTCGCGAAGGCTTCCAGATACCCCTCGGGATGACCCGACGGAATCCGGGTCACGCGAGCCGCCGCCGCATTCGCCCCTGCCCCGCCGCGCGTGATCAGCTGCTTCGGCTCGCCGAGACGCGTGAACCACAGATAGTTCGGATCGGCCTGCGTCCATTCGATGCCAGCCTTGGTGCCGTAGATGCGAACCTTCAGCCCGTTCTCGTTGCCGGTCGCCACCTGGCTGCACCACAGCAGACCCTTGGCGGGCGTTTCTGTACCCTTGGCCTTGAAGCGCAGCATCACATGCGCGTTGTCGTCGAGACGACGACCTTCGACGAAGGTATGCACGTCGGCAGCCAGCTCATCGAGTTCGAGGCCGGAGATGAACGAGCCGAGATTATAGGCATGCGTGCCGATGTCGCCGGTCGAACCGCCGGCCCCCGACTGCTTCGGATCGGTGCGCCAGGCGGCCTGCTTCTGGCCGGTCTGCTCGATCGGCTCGGCCAGCCAATCCTGCGGATACTCCATCTGCACCAGGCGGAGATCGCCGAGTTCGCCGGAGCGCACCAGTTCGCGCGCATGCCGCACCATCGGATAGCCGGTGTAATTGTGGGTGAGGATGAACAGTGCCTTCGCCTTGTCGGCAACCGCCTTCAGCGCCTTGGCATCTTCGAGGTTCGAGGTCAGCGGCTTGTCGCAGATGACGTGGATGCCGCGCTCCAGAAAAGCCTTGGCCGCCGGGAAATGCACATGGTTCGGCGTCACGATCGAGACGGCCTCAATGCCATCAGGACGGGCCGCTTCCTTCTCCGCCATCTCCTCATAGGAGCCATAACAACGCTCCGGATCGAGCCCGAGTTCGCGGCCGGAGGCCACCGACTTCTCCGGCGTCGAGGACAGAGCACCGGCAACGAGGTCGTACTGGTCGTCGAGACGGGCCGCCATGCGGTGCACCGCGCCGATAAAGGCACCGGCGCCACCGCCGACCATGCCCAACCGGATCTTTGGTGTCCGTTCGCCCGACTTGCTTGCTTCGATCGCCATGATGCGTCCTCCTTCATGAGCTGCGTCTGGAGTTCACGCCCCAGATCCGTTAGACTGGCACCCGAGAAGAAGGATGCCCTGACAGTGAACAACTGAGATCCGCCTCTTCAGAGGCAAAGCAACCGAGCCGGTGTCAGCAATCGACGCGACGCCATAACTCCGCCTTTGCAAGGATCTCGACCATGCCTTTTCTCGACCCGAGACAAGCCTATCCCATCACGCTTGCCGATGGCACACCCTATCGCGAGACCGTCCAGCTTGCTGCCGTCATCGACCATCCGCGCATGGAGATAGGCGACTTCAGCTATTTCACCCATTCCGGCAAAGTGGACGAAACAGCAGCGATCCTCGCGCCCTATCTCTACCCCTTCAGCCAGGAACGTCTGGTGATCGGCCGCTTCGTCCAGATCGCCCGGGAGGCAATCATCATAACAAGCTCGGCCAACCATGCCATGTCGGGCGTGACGACCTATCCCTTCCGCGTCTTCAGTCCTCAGACCATCGACGGCTACCAGGATCTGCCTTTCCAGCACACAGTTGTCGGCCACGACGTCTGGATCGGCCATGGTGCAACGATCATGCCGGGGGTCACGATCGGCTCCGGAGCCATCATTGCAGCCCGCGCCGTCGTCACCCGTGACGTGCCGCCTTACGCAATCGTCGGCGGCAACCCGGCAACCGTGATCCGTATGCGCTTCACCGACGAGGAGATCGCTGACCTGTTGGCACTCGCCTGGTGGGACTGGCCGCTCGACAAGATCGAACGCGCCCTGCCCTACCTCGAGAGCGGCGACATCGCCGCCCTCAGCCAAGTCTAGCCTCAGAGACCCAGCATCCGGCGGTTGGCCGCATCGTCGGTCCCGCCGGAAGCGAAGTCGTCGAAGGCCTTTTCGGTCACGCGGATGATATGCGCCCGGACGAAGTCTGCCCCTTCGCGGGCACCATCTTCCGGGTGCTTCAGCGCGCATTCCCATTCGACTACGGCCCAGCCGTCGAAATCGTTTGCTGCCATCTTCGAGAAGATCGCGCCGAAATCGACCTGGCCGTCGCCGAGCGAGCGAAAACGCCCTGCCCTGTTCACCCAGCCCTGGTAACCTCCATAGACGCCCTGCCGGCCGGTCGGATTGAACTCCGCGTCCTTGACGTGGAACATCTTGATCCGGTCCTTGTAGATGTCGATGTTGTCGAGATAGTCGAGGCACTGCAGCACATAATGCGACGGGTCGTAGAGCATGTTGGCGCGGGAATGGTTTTTCACCCGCTCCAGAAACATCTCGAAGGTGACGCCGTCATGCAGGTCTTCGCCCGGATGGATTTCATAGCAGACGTCGACGCCCTGCTCCTCGGCATAATCGAGGATCGGCAACCAGCGGCGCGCCAACTCGTCAAAGGCGGTCTCGACGAGACCGGCCGGGCGCTGCGGCCAGGGATAGATATAGGGCCAGGCCAGCGCGCCCGAGAAGGTCGCATGCGCCTTGATGCCGAGATTGCGCGAGGCCTTCAGCGCGTATTTCACTTGGCTCACGGCCCATTCCTGCCGCGCCTTCGGATTACCGCGCACTTCGGGTGCGGCAAAGCCGTCGAAAGCTTCGTCATAGGCCGGATGAACCGCGACCAACTGGCCCTGGAGGTGGGTGGAGAGTTCAGTGATCTCGACGCCGTTCTGGCGCGCCACGCCGGCGAGTTCGTCGCAATAATCCTTGGATTCAGCGGCCTTCTTCAGGTCCATCAGCTGGCCGGCCCAGGTCGGAACCTGGACGCCGACATAGCCCTTTTCGGCCGCCCATTTGGTAATCCCATCCCAGGTGTTGAAAGGTGCGGCATCACCCGCAAACTGGCCGAGAAAGATCGCCGGTCCCTTGATCGTCTTCATGAATTCTCCTCCCTGAGTATTCCTGCAACGTTTCCGTGAACGATTACAGGAGATGGAATTTCGACACAACCGCAATGATGTTTACAGCGGAAATCTGCCCGGGAAAAACCCGGGCAGACAATGGCGTCGCAGTCCTGGAGATCAGAACGGCGAATCCGGGAAGTAGTAGCCTTCCGCGTTCTCAGGCGTGATCAGCGTCGCGTCGAGCGTGTAGGTGCCATGCACCGGAACGCTGTCGTAGAGGGCAGCAGCCGTCAGTTCCATCGCAGTGCCGACCATCGACGGCGGATAGAGAACGTTGACCGGCACCATCTTGTCGCCGTCCATGACCTTCTTGATCATGTCCTTCGATCCGGCACCGCCGATGATGTACTGGATGTCGGTACGGCCGGCCTGTTCGATGGCCTGCAGCACGCCGACTGCCATGTCGTCGTCCTGGCACCAGACCACATCGATCTTCGGATACTTGGTCAGGTAGTCCTGCATAACCTTGAAGGCGTCGTCGCGGTTCCAGTTGCCGAACTGGCGGTCGAGGACCTTGACGTTGGAGCCTTCGATGCCCTTGTCGAAGCCATCCTGGCGCTGCTGGTCGATCGGGATCGGCATGCCGCGGATGATGACGACTTCTGCATCAGGATTGTTTTCGGCAATGTATTTGCCGGCGACTTCGCCGAGAGCGGGGTTGTTACCGGCCACGTAGAGATCGCGGACCGAATTGTCATTGACCGACGGCGCACGGTCGACGAGCGCGACGAACTTGCCGCTGTCCTTGATCTGGCGGATGGCGTTGACAAGCGGATCCGGATCCGTCGGCAGGATGACGAGCGCATCGATGCCCTGGGTTGCCAGATCCTGCACGGCATTCGCCTGGCTGGAGGGATCAGCGGAGGTCTTGACGACCACGTTGAGGCCGGGATGACGCTCCATCAGCTGCTTGGCGATACGTTCGGCATGATAGATCACACCCGATGTCCAGCCATGTGTTGCGGCCGGGATCGAGACACCGATCGTCTTGGTGTCCTGGGCCTGCGCCGCGCCGAAGATCGACACCAGCGCGGTCATGGCGACAGCCATACCCAAAAGTTTCTTGTGCATTGGTTTCCTCCCAAAGTGACGAGGGTCGAGTTTGAACGGACCGGGCGACCCTCCTGCCCGGCCGTTTCCTTACGCCTTGCGCGCCAGCGACCGCTGGACGAGCATCGCGATGATGATGATCGTGCCCTGTATGGCCCCGATCAGATATTCGGAGATGAAGTTCGAGAGCAGCATGATGTTGCCGACAAGCTCGAGGATGAAGGCGCCGCAGATCGTGCCCCAGACACGGCCAGCCCCGCCCTTGAGCGCCGTACCGCCGACAACGACGGCGGTGATCGCCTGCAGTTCCCAGAGGATGCCCGTGGTGGCGGACGTCGAGCCGAGGCGCGGCACGTAAAGCAGCACGGCAATGGCCACGCAAAGCCCCTGGATGACGAAGGCGATGGTGCGCACCCGGTCGACGGCAATGCCGGAATAGCGCGCGACGTCCCGGTTCGAGCCGACAGCAACGACATGACGACCGTAACGCGTGCGATAGAGCACGAGGGCGGCAATCGCGGTGACGACGAGAATGATGACGATCGGCACCGGCAGGCCAAGGATCGAGCCAAAATAGACCGGCCGGTAGATTTCCTGCTGGGCCGGATCGCGCAGCGTGATCGCCCCGCCCTGGGAGAGCCAGGTGGTCAGGCCGCGATAGATGCCCATCGTGCCGAGCGTGGCGATGAAGGGTTCGATCTTGCCGACGGTGGTGATCAACCCGTTGGCCAGACCGCAGAGCGAGCCGATGACGATGGCAAGCGCCATGGCCGCCGCGATCATCAGGCCGGGATCCGCAATCGCGCCGGAATTCATGAACAGGATCATCAGGCTGGCAACGAAAGCCACCATTGATCCGACGGAGAGATCAAGGTCCCCCGAGGAGATGACGAAAGTGGCGCCAACGGCGATGATGGCGATGAAGGCCGAGCGCGTCGCGACATTGGCAAGATTTGTGAGGCCGATGAAATTCGGGTTCACCAGCGCGCCGACGATCAGGAGGATCAGAAGCGCGGCGAAGGGTGCAACGGCACGCAGGTCCACATCGCGAAAGGTGCGGCGTGAGCGGCCAGGTGTGGTCGTTTCAGTCTCGGCAGTCATGGTCTTCCCGTCTCCTCCCGCACGCCTCGTTTCGAGGTCGCGCACCCTGAAGTCTTCGTGTTCAAGCCCGGTCTTGCCGCCGGGCTGATGCAATCACTCAGCTCGCCATCTGCCGTTTCAGGCCGGCGGCGTAGCGCATGATGGTCTGTTCGTTGATGTCTTCGCCCTCGAGCAAACCGACCATGCGGCCCTCGCGCATCACGGCAACCCGCGTGCACAGACCGATCACCTCCGGCATCTCAGAGGAGATGACGATGATCGAGCGGCCCTCGCGGGCGAGCGCTGCGATGAAATGATAGATCTGCTGCTTGGTCCCGACATCGATGCCGCGCGTCGGCTCATCGATGATGATGATCTGAGGCTCGACCTCCATGATCTTGGCAAGCAGCAGCTTCTGCTGATTGCCACCGGACATGCGCCCGACGCGGACCTTCTCGTCGCGCACCCGGATATCGAAGCGTCGCTTGGCCCGCGCCATCGCCTTCGCCTCGCTGCCGGGATCGAGATAGCCGTGACGCACATGGTTATCCATCGACTGCAGCGTCAGGTTCGCCGTCATACCCTCGCCGAGCAACAAGCCCTTGCCCTTGCGATCCTTGGTCATATAGGCGAGCCCACGCCGGTTCGCTTCGCGAAAATCTCCAGCCTCCAGCACAGCACCCTTAAGCCTGACCTCGCCCGACAGGCGCGGACGCAGGCCCGCCACCGCCTCCATCAGCTCGGTACGCCCCGACCCGATCAGGCCGGAAAACCCGAGCACTTCGCCGCGCTTCAGTTCGAAGCTGGCATTCCGGACGAAACCAGTCGTCAGATCCCGAACGGAAAGAACGATCTCTTCGTCGACATTGGGTTCATGTTTGGTCGGATAAAGGCTCGACAATTCACGCCCGACCATCAGTTGGGCGATCGCTTCGCTGTCCAGCGCCGAGGTCGGCGCGGTCTTGACCCACTGGCCGTCGCGCAGAACCGTGACCCGGTCGGTGAGCTCCATGACCTCGTCGAGCTTGTGGGAGACGAAAACGAAACTCGTTCCCCGCGCACGCAGCTTACGCACCTGGTCAAACAACACTTCGGTCTCGTCGCGCGAGAGAACGGCCGTCGGCTCATCCATGAAAACGATCCGCGCCTTGCGGCTGATTGCCTTGGCGATCTCGACCATCTGCTTGTCGGCGACCGCCAGCGAACTGATCAGCGCATCCTCATCGATCCTGGAGCCGAGTTGATCGAGCACACGCCGCGCCTCCGCTCGCATCGTCTTGCGATCGAGCAAACCGAAACGCGTGACTTCGCGACCGAGAAACAGGCTCTCGGTGACGGTGAGATGGTCGGCGAGATTGAATTCCTGGTGGATGAGCACGATACCGAGCGCCTCGGCCGAGCCATTGGCCGGCAGCGTGACCGGTTCACCATCCAGAAGGATGCGACCGGCCGTCGCCTGCTCGAAGCCTGAGAGGATCTTCACCAGCGTCGATTTGCCGGCACCATTCTCGCCCATGAGCGCGTGAACCTCGCCCGGCAACACGTCGAAATCGACGCTGAACAGCACCTGCACGTCGCCAAATGATTTGGAGATACGCTCCGCCACGAGCACGGGTGTCCGCGCCTCGTCCCCAGCCAATGTCATGTAATCCTCCCGGCGGCTCCTCAACCGCTATGCCCTCTCTGTAAACCTTTACATGGTCGATGTAAAGGTTTACATCATCCACTCATAGGGACAATTTGTTCCCTCTCAGCTTTCGCAACCGCAGCAGTGAATGTAAGGTCTCCAACGATTCCAGACGGATAGGGGATAAAGCCGCGTGCCGGACCAAGCACCAGCGACGATCGAGGACGTGGCACGCATCGCGGAAGTGTCGATCGCGACGGTCAGTCGTGCGATCCACACCCCCGACAAGGTGGCCAAATCGACGCGCCAGCGCGTGAACCAGGCGATCGCCATCACCGGCTACACGACCAATGCCATGGCGCGCTCGCTGCGCATGGGCCGGTCGAACATGATCCTGATCCTCGCCCCCGATATCGGCGACCCCAACTTCTCTTCGACCCTGATCGGTCTCGAGAACGAAGCGCGTGCGCATGGCTTCGGCGTTCTTATCGGCCATACCCAGAACGATCCCGAGCGCGGGCTCGAATATCTGAAGTTCCTGAGTTCCGGCCAGGCGACTGGCCTCGTGCTCTTCACCGGCCATGAACCCTTCGGGCACCAGATCATCGGCCAACGGCTGCCGCCCTCAGTCGCCGTCTTCGAACCCGTCTTCGGCTCGAAGATCTCCTATGTCGGCGTCGATGACATAGCCGGTGCGCGCAAGGCGGCCGAACATCTGCTCTCGGCCGGGCACCGCTCGATCGCCTTCATCGGCGACAGCAAGACGCGGCTTGGCCACCAGCGCCGCCGCCAGGGCTTCGACATTGCGCTCGATGCAGCCCGCATACCGCCTCAACACCGTTTCATCCTCGAGGGTGAAGGCACGATCGAAAGCGGGCGCCTTGCGGTGGAACAACTCTTCATGCGCGATCAGCTGCCGACCGCATTCATGTGCGTCAATGATGCTACAGCCGTCGGCGTGATCAACGGCCTGACCGCCCGCGGCTACGACCTGCCCTACGACTTCTCCGTCATCGGCTTCGACGACGTGCCCCAGGCGACCTATGTGACCCCGGCACTGACCACCATCCGCCAGCCCAGAACGGCAATCGGCCGTCAGGCCATGTCGCTGCTGATCAAGTCACTCGCCGATCGCCCGACCGAGCGCCAGGAAATCCTGCTGATGCCGGACCTGATCGTACGGGGGTCTGTGGCCGGACCGGTCAGGCGTTAACTTTGCCGCACCGCCATCCTTTGCCCATGGACCCATATTCGGTCTGGGCCGTTGACCGACATACACCTACATTGGCGGTTCCATAGCCCGCCCCAGCCAGCAATCGGAAGTCACAGATGAGTGTCGCCTTCACCAAGGAAGAAAGTTCGGAAACCGCAGCAGAAACCCATCTGCCGGATCGACCGATCTCGCCCCATCCCAACTTTGTGACGGCGTCAGGCTTCCGGCTCCTGGAGACCGACGCGGAAGAGGCGCGCGCCGCCTATCTCGCAGCCCAAGCAATCGAGGACATCAACGAGCGTCGACGCCAGTCGGCCGTGCCCTATCGTGACCTCAAATACCTGACGGAACGGCTGCATACCGCGCAGATAATCCCGGACCCGGACGACAACACGGTCGTTGCCTTTGGTAGCAAGGTTACCTTCGAACGCGATGACGGCCGCGTGCAGACATACCGGATCGTCGGTGAGGACGAGGCGGACCCCAAAACGGGCTCGATCTCCTTTGTGTCGCCGGTCGCAAGCCAGCTGATGGGAAAAAGTGTCGGCGATGTGGTGACGGTCGGCGACCAGGAACTGGAGATCACCGCGATAGCTTAAAGGGCGGTCGTCGAGCGAGCTATCTGATTGATCCGCCACCATGCGAAACACGTCAGGAGGACCAAAACCGCAAGCAAAACAACACTTGCAAAGCCCCAGCCTGTTTTGACCGCTTCCTCCACCTGTGCGCCAAAAACGAAGCCCGCCATAACCAGGCAGATCGTCCAAACTATCGCTGATCCTGCGTTGAGAACGGTAAATCTGGCCCAGGACATTGAGCCGAGACCAATCGGAAGCGCACCGATGGTGCGCATGCCCTTGGGATATCTGTAAATGAAGATGTAAGCCCAGCCGTATTTTGCAATTAAGGCTGTGGCGCCCGCATGGGCCTTTTCAGCAAAGCGCCACCTCTTCAGCCAAGCGTCCCCGTATCGTCTGGCGATGAAGAACCGTGCTTCGTCACCCAGGTAACCTCCCGCGAAAGTCACGACCAAAACAAGGGGCAAATCCAAAGCTTGTGTTTGGGCCGCATAGCCGGCGAACAAGGGGAGACTACCGCTTTTCAACATGCAGTATGCAAAAAGCAGGATGTAGATCCATGTCCCGTATTCTCTTATGAGATCAGACAAACCGTCCATATCACTTCACCAGGCCAATCCAAGGAACGCACACATCCAGTCCCAGTCTACGGCCTGTACGCTCTCCTGGATTTTTCTTTCGCGTGATCCTTGAGCGCAGGCTTGTCGATGACAAGCTCCTTTGTTGGCGCGACCAGTGTGACTGCGGGGTGCTGGAACAGTCTGTCTCATTCAATGAACAGGGCCAGGACGCTTGCGCGCCCCGGCCCCTTTCTCATTGAAAATACCCGAGATCAAACGTAGCGATTGACCACGTTTTCCAGCAACTCCTGCTTGCCGGACACCGGTTGCGGGTTGACGTTCTGGGCTTCGACGCGGGCAGCGATCGCATCGAGGCTTTCTTCGCCGCGCAGCATCTTCTGGTTCTCGGCCTTGTCCCAACCGGCATAACGCGAGCCGAGCGGGCCGGACAGCGCCTTGTCCTCGACCATCTTCGCCGCTGCCTTCAGGCCACGGGCGCAGCAGTCCATACCGCCGATGTGACCGATCAACAGGTCTTCGGCGTCGAGCGACTGACGACGCAGCTTGGCGTCGAAGTTCGTGCCACCCGTGGTGAAGCCGCCGGCCTGCAGGACCTGGTAGTACGCCAGCGCCATTTCCGGAACATTGTTCGGGAACTGGTCGGTATCCCAGCCGGACTGGTAGTCGTTGCGGTTCATGTCGATCGAGCCGAAGATGCCGAGCGCATTGGCAAGTGCCAGTTCGTGCTCGAACGAGTGGCCGGCGAGGATCGCGTGGCCCTGCTCGATGTTGACCTTCACTTCGTTTTCGAGGCCGTAACGCTTCAGGAAGCCATAGACGGTCGCGACGTCGTAGTCATACTGGTGCTTCGACGGCTCCTGCGGCTTCGGCTCGATCAGGATCGCGCCCTTGAAGCCGATCTTGTGCTTGTATTCGACGACGAGGTTGAGGAAGCGGCCCATCTGGTCGAGTTCACGGCCAAGGTCTGTGTTCAGCAGCGTCTCATATCCCTCGCGGCCACCCCAGAGCACGTAGTTCTCGCCGCCGAGCTTCAACGTCGCGTCCATGCAGGTCTTCACGGTCGCAGCGGCAAAGGCGAAAACGTCAGGATCCGGATTGGTGGCGGCACCCGACATATAGCGGCGATGCGAGAACATGTTCGCCGTGCCCCAGAGAAGCTTGACGCCGGTCTCGGCCTGCTTCTGACCGAAGTAGTCGACGATCTCGTTCAGGTTCTTGGTGTTCTCGACGAAGCTCGCGCCCTCAGGGCGAACGTCGGCGTCGTGGAAGCAGTAGTAAGGCGTGCCGAGCAGCTGGAAGAATTCGAAGGCAACATCGGCCTTCATCTTCGCCGCGGCCATCGTGTCCTGAAACCAGGGACGCTCGAATGTGTTGCCGCCGAACGGGTCGGTGCCGGGCCAGACGAAGGTGTGCCAATAGGCGACCGCAAAGCGCAGATGGTCTTCCATGCGCTTGCCAAGGACGACTTCGTCCGGATTGTAGTGGCGGAAGGCCAGCGGGTTTGTGCTGCCTTCGCCTTCATATTTGATCTTCTGGATATTGCCGAAGAAACCTGTGCTCATGGGTAGTCCTCCTTGGTGTGTTGTAACCACCCTCCCCTTGAGGGGGAGGGTCGGACCGCAAGGTCCGGGGTGGGGTGATGCGGCGGGTGGGGTTCCCCCTCACCCTGCCCTCTCCCCGCTGGGGAGAGGAGAATGTCAGCGCGTGCCGCTTGTCTCTTCTCCCCAGCGGGGAGAAGGTGCCGGCAGGCGGATGAGGGGGCGTCAGCTGCCGAGGGAACGGATGACCGGATAAAGCGCCCGGTAGCGGCCGTAAGCCGTCTCGTAAGCCGACGTCAGCGCCTTGACTGGCTCAATCGTCTCCGCCGTCTGCGGCGCCGTGCAGACCGAAAGCGGATCCGCCCCCGTAGCTGCAATCAACCCAAGCCGTGCCGCACCGAAGGCAGCCCCGAAATCGCCGTCGGCGGGAATGTCGACCGGCATGTCGAGCGCGGTGGCGATCGATGACAGCCAGTAGCGCGAGCGCGAACCGCCGCCGATGGCGGTGACCCGGCTGATCGAGGTCCCAGCAGACTTCAGCGCCTCCAGGCTGTCACGGATGGCAAAGGTGACGCCTTCCAGCACCGCCTGGGTCAGCACGGCCCGATCGCTCTCATGACCGAGACCGATGAAGGCGCCGCGGATCTTCGCGTCATTGTGTGGCGTGCGCTCGCCCGAGAGATAGGGAAGGAAAGTAACCCCGGTGGGCGCCTTCAGCGCATCGCCCAGTTCGGCGGTCAGCTCGCCAGCCGACTTGCCGGTCACGCCGGAATGCCAGTTGAGCGCGTCGGTGGCCGACAGGATGACACCCATCTGGTGCCAGGTCCTGGGCAGCGCGTGGCAAAACGCATGCACGGCACTTTCCGGCTTCGGCAGATAGGAGGCGTTGGCCGCGAAGAGCACGCCCGACGTGCCGAGCGAGACGAAGGCCTGGCCTTCGGCAACCGTGCCCATGCCGCAGGCAGAGGCGGCATTGTCCCCTGCCCCGCCGGCCACGACGACGTCGGAGCCAAGGCCCCATTTCTCGGCGAGTTCGGTGCGCAGTGTG
Organism: Rhizobium sp. R86522; assembly: GCF_042466255.1. Classification (NCBI taxonomy): domain Bacteria; kingdom Pseudomonadati; phylum Pseudomonadota; class Alphaproteobacteria; order Hyphomicrobiales; family Rhizobiaceae; genus Rhizobium; species Rhizobium sp. R86522. The sequence goes on along the minus strand of NZ_JAXHBX010000001.1, from coordinate 463,332 downwards.
CCGGCGCGATCCGTGCCCTCGACGAGGCCGGGCATCTGCTCGACGGCCAGACCCGTCGCTTCGAGCAACTCGCTCGACCAGGCCCGCTTGCCCGTATCGAGCCAGCTCGTGCCGGCCGAATCCGACATGTCGGAGAGATACTCGCCCGTTAGCCAGAGCCGCAGGTAATCCTTCGGCAACAACACCTTCGCCACCCGGGCAAAGATGTCGGGTTCATTGTTCTTCACCCAGGCAAGCTTCGGGGCCGTGAAGCCCGGGAAAACGATATTGCCGGTCAGCGCGCGGAAGCGCGGATCGGCGTCAAGGCTTGCCGCTTCCGCATGGCTGCGCGTGTCGTTCCAGAGAATGCAGGGGCGCAGCACCTGGTCCTTGGCGTCGATGAGCGTCGCGCCATGCATATGGCCGGAGAGTCCGATGCCCTTGACGGCGGCGAGTTCCTTCGGATGCGACGCCTTTAGCGCCGCGACCGCCTCCTCCGTCGCCTTGAGCCAGTCGCCGGGCGCCTGTTCCGACCAGCCCGGATGCGGCCGCTGCACGGTGAGACCGGCATGGCCGACGCCGATAACCTTCTGGTCGCCGTCGATCAGCATCGCCTTGACGCTGGATGTGCCGAGATCCAATCCGAGATACATGGGTGTCCTCCAATCCTCTGCCTTCAGGGCAGATTGTCCTTCAAGAATATGTCGATACGAATGCGCTCCTGTGCGGCCACCACTGGCAACCCGTCGGCCTTGGCCTTCAAGACACGAATGGCACTGCGCACCTCGTGCCCGGCATCCTGATTGAGCACGGCATCGATGAGGCCCGCTTGGAGCGCCCCGCGCGTCGTCTCCGTCAGCTCATGGGCAATCACGACCGGACGGCGCTCAGGCGACAGACGGTCCAACGCCCGGACGAGACCCCGATTGCCGGCCCCCAGGCTGTAGAGTGCAACGATGTCGCTGCGGCTTGCAAAAAGGTTGGCGACCAACTGCTCGACGACATCGGGATCGTCCCGACCTTCGAGCACCGGCTGCAAGGCAAGCGTGGGAAAGTCCGCAGCCATCACGACGGCGAAGGCATCGCAGCGCTCACGATGGTCGCGCACCAGCATGGAGCCCGCGAGCACCGCGACCGTACCACTGCGACCACCGGCAAACCGTCCAAGCAGGCTCGCAGCCGTCCGCCCGGCAGCCGTATTGTCGATCCCGGCATAATGATCTCGCTCTGCGCCCGAGAGATCCGAGACCAGGGTGACAAGCGGAATGCCACTCTCTGAAATCTCGGCCGCAGCCGCGGCAACCTCTGGAGCATCGACAGCGACGAAGGCAATGCCCGCCGGCTCCTCCATTGCCGCCTGCCTGAGAGCGGCAGCAAGCGCTGCGGCATCGAAAGCCGGCACATCGACCAACCGGATCGAGATGCGCTCGACGCCGGCACGTGCGCTTGCCTCTTCGAGTGCAAGCCTCAAGCCCCGCATGAAGGAATTGTCGTTCGAGGGAATGATGAATGTCAGCGGATAGACACGCCCCTTGGCAAGGTTCGCCGCCGCCACGTCGCGGACGAAGCCGAGCTCGCTGACAGCCTGATCCACCTTCTCCCGGGTCCGCGCGCTCACCCCCGGCCGACGGTTCAAAACCCGATCGACGGTGGCAAGGCTTACGCCCGCGTGGCTGGCTATGTCGTGGACAGTCGGCTTCATTCTCTCCTCCGGCGCCTGTCCTACACCGACGAATGAGGTACGTAAATCAGAATTTGACGTACGTACCTCTTTCGCTCGAAAAAAAGAGACCGCCTCAACATGTGAGGCGGTCTGAGCCTTGGAGATCAAGGGAGAGCCTGAACCCGCAAGCTTACCCGGGCATGGTGGTGTCAATGGCCAGCGCCAGCGGGTGCCGCACCCTTCGGCTTCTTGAGAAGCAGCACCATGAAGACCAGCGCAACAAAGAGCACCGTCAGCCCCATGAACACATCCATGAAGGAGAGGAGCCAGGCCTGCTGCGTCACCACACCCGACAGCTTCTTGATCGCCACCGCCGTGCCATCAAGGCCATAACTGTCATAGTTGGCGCCGACACTGGCGAGCCAGTCTAGAGCCGCCTGATTGCCCCAGGAAAGCTGCTCGGAAAGCCGCGCATAATGGTCGTCGGATCTCTGCGTCAGCATGGTGTTGATGATCGCAAGCCCGACCGCACCGCCGAGGTTTCGAGTCAGATTGAAGAGGCCGGAAGCGTTCTTGATGCGGTCCGGCGGCAGCGTGCCGAGCGCCAGGTTGTTGATCGGCACCATGCAGATCATCAGCGAGCAACCACGCAGGATCTGAGGCACCAGGAGTTCGTAGAAGTCCCAGTCTGCCGTAATCCCGGTCATCATGTAAGTACCAAGCGCGAAGCCGGAAAAACCGATCATCATCATCACGCGCGGATCGAGCTTGTTCGACAGTGCGCCCGCCACCGGCGCGGTGAGGAACATCGCGGCACCCGAGACGAACATGGTCTCGCCGATCATCAGCGAGTCGTAACCTCTGATACGCCCGAGATAGAGGGGGTAGAGATAGGTAAGACCATAGAGGCCGACACCCATGACGAAGGAAAACAGCGAGCCGAAGGCGAAGTTGGCATTGGAGAAGGCGCGCAGGTCCACGACCGGCAACTCGACCTTGAAGACGCGCCAGAAGAAGATCGCCCCGCCGATCACCATAGCGACGGTGCCGAGCACGATATGGTGGTCGTTGAACCAGTCCTTGTTGTTGCCCTCCTCCAGCACGAATTCCATCGTGCCGAGGAAGATCGCCATCGAGGCCAGTCCCCACCAGTCGAACTTCTTCAGAAGCTTGAGATCAGGCTTGTCGAAATCGATCAGGCTCCAGGCTGCAGCAGCGACCAGGATCCCCGGGATCACATTGATCAGGAACAGCCAGTGCCACGACATGGCATGGCTGATGTAACCGCCGATCGTCGGGCCGATCGTCGGCGCGAGTGTGGCGACAAGACCGACCATCGGCGAGACGATGTTGCGCTTGGACGGCGGGAAGATGCTGAACGCAGCCGCGAAGACGGACGGGATCATGCCACCGCCGATGAAGCCCTGGATCGCGCGGTAGACGATCATCTGCTCGATATTGGTGGCCGTGGCGCAGAGAGCACTGGCGAGCGTGAAGCCCGCCGCACAAAAGGTGAAGAGCACACGGGTCGAAACGATCCGGGCCAGCACGCCGGACAGCGGGATCATGATCACTTCGGCGATCAGATAGGAGGTCTGCACCCAGGCAACCTCGTCGGATCCAGCGCCGAGACCGGCCTGGATTTCCGCAAGCGAGGCAGAAACGATCTGGATGTCGAGGATCGACATGAACATGCCGAACACCATCGCCATGAAGGCGAAGACGCGTTTCGGATCCATCCGCTCCTCGGCAGGTGCCGAGGGCGCGATGGCTGTTGAGGTGATTGCGGCCATGACACGGCCCTTTCGATAACGTCAGCCGGTGGTGTTACTTCGCGGCAAGCGCCTGGCCCTCGGGGGCCGTGCGGGTGTCGACGTCGACGATAACGCTGAGGCCGGCACGCAGATGGCCGCCGGCAAGCGCTTCCTTGGGCAGCGCAATGCGGACAGGCACGCGCTGGACAACCTTGGTGAAGTTGCCGGTGGCGTTTTCCGCCGGCAGCATGGAGAAGATGGCGCCGGAGGCAGGAGCGATCGAGGTGAGCGTACCTTCGAGCGCATCGTCGCCATAGGCATCGACATGGATTGACACCTTGGAACCCGGCACCAGATGCGCGATCTGGGTTTCCTTGAAGTTCGCCTCGATATAGAGCTGGCTGGTCGGAACCAGAGCCGCCAGACGTTTGCCGGCCGAAACGAGATCTCCCGATTGAACCGAGAGGTTGCCGATCACGCCATCATAGGGCGCCTTGAGCACGGTGAAATCGAGGTCACGCCTGGCTTTCGCCACCACCTGATCCTGCACCTTCACGGCGTTCACCGCCTCATCGCGCTGCGCCTTGAGGATCGAAAGATTGGCCTCGGCCGAAGCGACTGCGGCCTGACCGGCCACCAGATTGGCGCGGGCCTGGTCGAGCGCCACCTTGGCATTGTCGAGATCGGCGGTGGTGCCGATACTCTTGGCAGCAAGCTCGCTCGCGCGCTTTTCCGTGATTTCGGCGCCCCGAACGGCAGCCTCCAGAGAGCCAAGCTGCGCCTGTGCCTGCGCGACGCTCGCCTGACCGCCGACGATCTGCGCATCAATGCGGGCGATCGCAAGCTCGGAGCTCTGCTTGCCGGCAATAGCCTGATCATAGGCGATCTGGTAGTCGCCGCCATCGAGGGTCACAAGCGGATCGCCGGCACGGACGACCTGGTTGCTGGCGACGTTGACCTTCTCGACATAGCCGGAAACCTTAGGCGAGATGATCGCAATGTCACCTTCGATATACGCGTCGTCGGTCGACACCATGAAGCGACCATCGGTCCACCATTGATAGCCGTACCAGGCACCGCCTGCGAGCAGTGCAGCAAGGATGACCGGCAGCACAGGGCTGCGGCGTTTCGGCTTGGAGGCAGCCGCCTCTTGCGGCGTATGGGGGTCCCCTGCATCCATCTCCGTCAGGGGCGCAGCCTCATTCCGGTCGACTGGAGTGGAAGTGGAACGAAGGGCGGTGGATCTTGGCGTCGCTGACATGATATGGACCGAGGATTGGTGAACTCTCTCGAACTGAACCGTTCGGTTCGATTGACATAGAGCCTTTTTTGTCCCATATCAAGAGGCAGAAACGGGCCTTGGAGACGAGGCCGCGCAACGCAGTTAATTTTTTGTCGGTCAGGAAATGTCGAAACAAGAGCAGGAAATCGCCATGACGCCGCCCTCCTACCCCGTCGCCGGGGTGGGTCGCTTCGCTGCGGGCGCTGATCCGGTCAAGCGGGGACAGATCCTGGATGGGGCCAAGCGGGTCTTCATGAAGCTCGGCTACGATGCCGCAAGCATGAATGACGTCACCCGCGAGGCAGGCGTGTCGAAAGGCACCATCTACGTCTATTTCCAGAGCAAGGAGGATCTGTTCGGCGCTCTGGTCGAGCGTGAGAAGAGCGCCTTTGATGCCGCTATCCGACAGATCCTCGAAGAAAGCACCCATGTCGAGGAAGGCCTGCGGCGCTACGCGCTCGCCCACGCGCATTTCATTCTCGACACGGAAATGATCCCGACGATGCGTATCCTGATGGGTGTGCTCGACCGGATGCCGACGCTCTGTCAGCGCTTCTTTGCTTCGTCGCCCACCAATATCAAGGTGCTGCTGCAGGACTATATTGCTGCGGCCAACGAAAAGGGCGAACTCTCGGTCGAAGACAGCGATCTGGCAGCACGCCAATTCATCGACATGTCAACGGCAGGCTATTTCAAGAAGCGCCTGTTCAACGACATCCCCGTGCGACCCGACGACAAGGAGATCGCACGCGTGGTGGAATCCGGCCTTCGTATGTTCATGAACTTCTACGGCCCGAAAAGCCCCGGGGCCCAGGGCTGATCTGCGGGGGAACTTTTCTCCGCGCACGGACTTTAATTCGCTGCTTGCCACTGCTCGGGATATGGCTCATGTCCTGGGCTCCCTCGTCCGCTTGATCAGCACGGAAGCCACTCATGGACAATATCAGCGCTCTCCTCCAGGACCCCGCCGCCTGGGTCGCACTCGTGACGCTCGTCGTCATGGAGATCGTGCTCGGCATCGACAACCTCATCTTCATCTCGATCCTGACCAACAAGCTGCCAGCCGAGATGCGCGAAAAGGCGCGCCGTATCGGCATTGGGCTTGCTCTTGTCATGCGTCTCGCCCTGCTCGGCACGGTCGCCTGGATCGTCCAGTTGACCACGCCCGTCTTCGAGCTCTTTGGCCAAGGCTTCTCTTGGAAGGACATGATCCTGATCGCCGGCGGCCTCTTTCTTGTCTGGAAGGCGACGAAAGAAATCCACCACGCCGTCGACCCCGTCGACAAGGAAGAGGACTTCATCGCCTCCACCGCATCCACGACCTTCACGAGCGCCATTGGCCAGATCCTGCTGCTCGACCTCGTCTTCTCGATCGACAGCATTATTACAGCCGTCGGCATGACACCGCATGTCCCGATCATGGTCGTCGCCGTGGTTGCGGCCGTGACCGTCATGCTGGTTGCCGCGACCCCGCTTGCCAACTTCATCGAGAAGAACCCGACCATCGTCATGCTGGCACTGGCATTCCTGATGATGATCGGCATGACCTTGATCGCCGAGGGCATGGGCTTCCATGTGCCCAAGGGTTATGTCTATGCTGCCATGGCTTTCTCGGCACTCGTCGAGGTGCTCAACATGTTTGCCCGACGCAAGCGCGAGCGGGATCGCCTGCAGAAAGCCGTCGTGCACTGACTGGCAGCGGCAACCGAACGCTCGAACAGAAATGGCCCGTCCTGACGATGGGCCATTTTGCTGTCGAACGTTAAGCGCGGGAACCGGTCGGCCCTTGCCAGACTTCAAGCAAGCTCCTACGCCTTCCAGATCACGCCAGCATCGTGCCGGAGCGCCATGACCTACGAGCAGATCCTCGCCTTTGGCATCATCGCCATCATGATGGCGGCCTTCCTGTGGGAAAAATTCCGCTACGACGTGATCGCCTGCTGCGCCCTCGTGGCCGCCGTCGCCGTGGGGCTGGTGCCTGCAGGCGAGGCTTTCTCCGGCTTTTCGGATGATCTCGTCATCATCGTCGGCAGCGCTCTCGTGGTCAGCGCCGGCGTCGCGCGGTCGGGCGTCGTGGACCTCGCCATCAAGCGCTTCTTTCCTGCCCTGACCTCCCTGCACGGCCAGATGCTGCTCCTGCTGGTGACGGTAACGGTCCTGTCCGCCTTCATCAAGAACATCGGCGCACTGGCGATCATGATGCCCGTCGCCTTCCAGTTCGCCCGCCGGTCCAATGTCCCGCCATCGGTCTTTCTGATGCCGATGGCCTTTTCGGCCTTGCTTGGCGGGCTTATGACACAGATCGGCACCTCGCCGAACATCGCGGTGTCGCGGCTGCGCGAGGAGCTGACCGGCCAGTCTTTCACCATGTTCGACTTCACCCCGGTCGGCGCGACGCTTGCAGCCGCCGGCATCGTCTTCCTGATCTTCTTCTACTGGCTGGTCCCCCGTCGTGAGAACCAGAACCCGTCACTGCAGGAAGCACTGGAAAGTTCGAGCTTTGCCACGGAAGCGATGATCACCCGGCAATCGCCCTTTGCCGGCAAGACCCTGCATCACCTTTTGCAGACCGCGCATGGCGAGGTGACCGCCAGCGCGATCCTGCGCGGACACACGCGCCTCTCGCCATTCCCTGACGTGCTTTTGCATGAAGAGGACACGCTTCTCCTCGAGGGACCATCGGAGGCGCTCGACCGCATCGTGTCCCAGGGCAATCTGAGCCTTTCCGGCAGCACCGAGCGGGATCGCAAGAAGCGTGGCGATATCTCGTCGGTCGAGGCCGTGATCGGTCGAGGCTCACCGCTGATCGGCCAGACGACGAGCGAGCTGTCCTTGGTCCACACCTATGGCGTCAACCTTCTGGCGGTCAGCCGCCAGGGCAAGCGCATCCGGGAACGTCTCGGCCAGCTGACGCTACGCTCCGGCGACGTGGTACTGCTTCAGGGCCTACGCCAGCAGATGCCCTCCATCCTGACCGAACTCGGCTGCCTGCCGCTCGCCGAACGGGAAATCCTGCTCGGAACGAGCCGTAACATCTTCATCCCCCTCGCGATCCTGGTGGTCGCAATGGGTGCCACCGCGCTTGGCCTTGCCCCTGTCGCGATCGCCTTCTTCGCCGCAGCCCTTGCCATGGTCGCCTTCGGTGTCATTCCGGTCAGCGAGGTCTATCGCGCCGTCGACGGACCGATACTCGTGATGCTCGCGGCGCTCATACCCGTGGCCGATACCTTGCGCACGTCAGGTGGCAGCGACGTGATCGCCGGCTGGCTGAACGCCGCAGCCGGCGGCATGCCCGTCTGGGGTGCGGTGGCGATGATCCTGCTGACGGCGATGGCCGTTACGCCTTTCCTCAACAATGCCGCGACAGTTCTCGTGATGGCGCCGATTGCCGCAAGCTTTGCCACTGGCCTCGGCTACAAGCCGGAGGCGTTCCTGATGGCAGTTGCCATTGGTGCCGGCTGCGATTTCCTCACCCCGATCGGCCACCAGTGCAACACGCTGGTCATGGGTCCGGGCGGCTATCGCTTCTCGGACTATCCGAGGCTTGGGCTACCCCTCTCCATCCTCATCGTACTGGTCTCGGTGCCAACCCTGCTGATGGTCTGGCCGGTCAGCTGATCCGGCCAGGGCGCGGAAAATTAACACAAAGAAAAACCTGCGTCGGCGGGACGCAGGTTTTCCTTGGGGGCGGGGACTTGGGGAGAGCGCAGGCCGGACGGTTAAGGGGCTCGTCTGCCATTTCGTTGGCCACGGAAAGAAACCGGAAAAACTCCCGTGTTCCCCATATCCCGTCGCGTCCGGTTGGCACGGCCTGCGCTCTGTCATAAGAACGCGGCTTACGCTGTCCGGTTCCGGGCTTGCAGAAAAATTTCGAAATTTCGGCAATGGCCTCTGACGCGCCTGTTTCCGTGGTTTTTCTTGACGCACGGCCATGAATATGGCCTTAAGGCCTCGCGGTGGAACAGGCGGTCCTCTGGGCCCCACCCTGTCCATCGCAGGCCATCATCGGCAGTCTCACAATTTTCGATCCAGCGCCAAGGCGCCAGGTCCCCCGCACGCACCACGAGCTGAATTTCATGACCACATCAGGCGTCCGCGTCCGCATCGCACCCTCCCCCACCGGCGAACCCCATGTCGGCACCGCGTATATCGCGCTGTTCAACTATCTCTTCGCCAAGAAATTCGGCGGTGAGTTCATCCTGCGCATCGAGGACACCGATGCGACGCGTTCGACAGCCGAATTCGAACAGAAGGTTCTGGACGCCCTGAAATGGACAGGCCTCACCTGGTCGGAAGGTCCTGACGTTGGCGGCCCCTACGGCCCCTATCGCCAGTCCGAGCGCAAGGATCTCTATCGCCCTTACGTCGACAAGATGCTCGACAATGGCGGCGCCTTCCATTGCTTCTGCACACCGGAACGGCTGGAAAGCATGCGCGAAGCCCAACGCGCCGCCGGAAAGCCGCCAGGCTATGACGGCCACTGCCTGCATCTGAAGGCCGAGGAAGTCACCACCCGCGTTGCTGCCGGCGAGCCCCATGTCGTGCGCCTGAAGGTGCCGAGCGAAGGCTCCTGCGATTTCCACGACGGCGTCTACGGCGACGTGTCGATCCCGTGGGAAAGCGTCGACATGCAGGTGCTTCTGAAGGCCGACGGCATGCCGACCTATCACATGGCAAACGTCGTCGACGACCACATGATGAAGATCACCCACGTTGCCCGCGGCGAAGAGTGGCTGGCATCGGTGCCCAAGCACATCCTCATCTACAAGCATCTCGGCCTTGAGCCGCCGGTCTTCATGCACCTGTCGCTGATGCGCAATCACGACAAGTCGAAGCTGTCGAAGCGCAAGAACCCGACCTCGATTTCCTATTACTCGGCCCTCGGCTATCTGCCGGAAGCGCTGATGAATTTCCTCGGCCTGTTCTTCATCCAGATCGCCGAAGGCGAGGAACTGCTGTCGATGGAAGAGCTGATCGAAAAGTTCGATCCCGACAACCTCTCCAAGGCCGGCGCGATCTTCGACATCCAGAAGCTCGACTGGCTGAACGGCCGCTGGCTGCGCGAGAAGCTGACACCGGAAGACTTTGTTGCCCGCGTGCTCGACTGGTCGATGGAGAATGACCGTCTGGTTGAAGGCCTCAAGCTCGCCCAGAGCCGCGTCACCAAGCTCGGCGAAGTCCCGCCGCTGGCCGGCTTCCTGCTCGCCAACGACGTCGGCCTTTCGCCCGCCTCCTTCGGCGGCTTGAAGACCAGCCCGGCCGAAACGCTCGAAATCGTCACCACCGTTCAGGCGGATCTCGAAAAGATCCTCGAATGGAACGTCGCGACCATCGAGGAAGAGCTGCGCGCGATCTCCGAACGGATGGGCAAGAAGCTCCGCGTCGTCACCCCGCCCCTCTTTGTCGCCGTCTCCGGCAGCCAGCGTTCGCTGCCGCTGTTTGACAGTATGGCGCTGCTCGGCCGCTCGGTCGTGCGCCAGCGGTTGAAGGTCGCGATCCAGGTGCTCACCGCGATGGCGGGTGCCACCAACTAAAATGCCGCGCCTCCGTTGCCGGGGGCGCATTCATTACCACCCTCTGCCCTGCCGGGCATCTCCCCCACAAGAGGGAGAGCGGGCAAGCCCGAACCGGCGGAGACCAGTCTCCCCCTTGTGGGGGAGATGTCACCTAGTGACAGAGGGGGGTGAAACACACTCCAGGCCGATCCGAGGCGATACCCGATGACCGAACAGACCACCGAAACCGCCCTCTCCTCCGACCCGACGGAAGTCCGCCGCCAGAAACTCGCGCTGCTGCGCGAACAGGTCGGCGACGTCTATCCGGCGCATTTCCACCGCACGATGACCAATGCGGAATTCGCCGAGAAATATGCGGGCCTGGAGCTGGACGAAACCTCTGAGGACATTATCACGGTCGCCGGTCGCGTCTATTCCTCGCGCAATTCCGGCATGTTCATGGACATCCATGACGCCTCGGGCAAGATCCAGATCTTCTCCCACAAGGACACGACGCCGGAAGAAGCCCGCGCGCTGCTGCCGATGATCGACCTCGGCGACATCATCGGCGTCAAGGGCCAGGTCCGTCGCACCAAGCGCGGCGAACTGACGATCAACGCCCATGAAATTACCATGCTGACCAAGACGCTCCTCCCCATGCCGGAGAAGTATCACGGTCTTGCCGACATCGAGCTGCGCTACCGCAAGCGCCATCTCGACATCCTCACCAATGAGGAATCCAAGCTGCGCTTCCAGCAGCGCTCGAAGATCGTCTCCGGCATCCGCCGCTTCCTCGAGGGCGAAGGCTTCCTCGAAGTCGAGACGCCGATGCTGCAGACCGTCTATGGCGGCGCAACGGCCGAACCCTTCAAGACCCATCACAACACGCTGAAGATGGACATGTATCTGCGCATTGCGCCGGAACTGTTCCTGAAGCGCACGCTGGTCTCGGGGCTTGCCGACAAGGTGTTCGAGGTCAACCGCAACTTCCGCAACGAAGGTGTATCGACCCGCCACAATCCCGAATTCACCATGATGGAATGCTACTGGGCCTATGCCGATTACGAGGACATGATGGGCCTCGTCGAGCGCATGTTCGAGACGCTTGCGATCGGCATCCACGGCACAACCGACCTCACCTTCGGTGACAAGCAGCTTTCCTTCAAGGGTCCATTCAAGCGCGTGCCGATGCCTGATGCCGTCAAGGAAGCGACCGGCATCGACTTCCTCGCGATGAAGACCGACGAGGAAGCCCGCACCGCCGCCAAGGCTGCCGGTTTTGCCGTTGAGAAGGACTGGACCTGGGGCGAATGCCTCGCCTTCATCTTCGAAGAGAAGGTCGAGGGCACGCTGATCCAGCCGAGCCACGTCACGCATTTCCCGAAGGACATCTCGCCCTTTGCCAAGGAAGTGCCGGGCGAACCGCGCCTCGTCGAGCGTTTTGAAACCTATTGCAACGCCTGGGAAGTCGGCAACGCCTTCTCCGAGTTGAACGATCCGGAAGAGCAGCGCAAGCGCATGGTCGAGCAGCTCGAACAGGCCCATTCGCGCGGCGAAAAGGACAAGCAGCTCGACGACGAGTTCCTGGATGCGATCGACCAGGGCATGCCGCCCGCCGGCGGCCTCGGCATCGGCGTCGACCGCCTGATCATGCTTCTGACCAACGCCCCGTCGATCCGTGACGTCATCCTCTTCCCGGCCCGCCGCAACAAGGCTGACTGATCAGGGCAAGACGGGATTCCATGATCTTTCCTAAGACAGAGAACGCTCGCAGCCGGAAGACTGCGAGCGCGCATGGGCGAGCCTAAACACCTTTAGTCTCGTGTCAGATATCGGTGCCGCGTTGCTGGGCGATTTCCATGGCAAACACACCATTGCCGACGCTCCAGTCCGAATAGTCATTTTCGTGCATGAAGATGAAGATGTCTTTCGGAGAAATCTCGGCCCGCGTTTCCAAATTCTGTGCGATGGCCGCATAGAGCGCGCGCTTCATGGCGTCGCTTCTGCCGCGCCGCATGGTGATTTCGACCACGATGACAGCATCCGAACGAGCAATACCGTTAAAGCCGCGATCACAGAAAAACTCGCCGTCGCGATACTCGCTGACGAGATTGAACAGTTCGTCCTGGGGCATGCCTATAGCCCCGACCAGCGCATCGTGAATGCCCTCGACAATGTGCCTTCTGCGCAGGACATCGGTTCCAAGGGGCAAGGCGGTTCTGATGAAGGGCATAATGCAACCTCTCTGATTTATTGAAGATTACTGCGAATTATCACGCTGACCATGCCGCACATATTGACATTTAGATCCGTTGTTTGTGACTTTCGCTCACATGAAGAACCGAAAGAACCTGCCAGTGGCAGCACTCCGTGCCTTTGAGGCAGCTTCGCGCCATGGTACCCTTACGGAAGCTGCCGAGGAGCTATCCGTGACCCATAGCGCAATAAGTCGGCATGTCAGCCATCTGGAAGCGGCAATCGGAACACAACTGTTTGAAGGCCCCCGGAATCGTCCTCGGCTGACGCCCGAAGGCCGGGTTTTCGGTTTTGCGCTAACGGCGGCCTTCGACCAGATTGAAGATGCATTGCGCCTCATCTCCAGGGGCGAAGACAGCATACTGGACGTCGCCTGTCTGAGCACCTTCGCCATCCGCTGGTTGGTGCCACGCCTGCATGACTTCACCGCCAGTCATCCCGGCTACGATGTGCGGCTGGCGACCGATGACCGAGCACCGCGCAATCCGGTAGATGTTGAGATCCTGATCATGGCACCGGGCTCGGTGGTCCAATCTGACTATGCGCTGCTATTCCAGGAACAACTGGGTCTGATCTTCGCGCCGTCGATTGCGACCGGGCCCATACCTGACGCCATCGCCTGGGTGAGCGAGTTGCCTCGATTGGAAACGCGGACACGCATAAATGTCTGGCAGGAATGGGCACGTTTGATCGATGAAAAGTGTGCAGACAGCGCAAGGGCGTCAAGAACTTTCGACCACTATCATCTGACCATCGAGGCTGCCCTGAATGGTCTTGGTGCGGCCATCGCTCCCTGGCATCTTGTCGCCACGGACGTAATCGCGGGCCGACTGTTGGCACCATTTGGCTTCCACCAAAGCGAATATAGCTATTTCATCAAAGTTACACGCAGGGGTCGGCGCAAGACCCAACACTTCGTTGAATGGCTGACCGGAGCCATTGCCGAGTTTCCGCCACCGATGCGCTGAAGGACACGGCATATCGGGTGACGCATCTGCCAGACATCGCGTTTGTGCGCAGCCTGGCCTAATCGACCCGGCACATGCACTTATCTTCACCTCCGTGCCATAGCCAAAATCTCACACGGCTCACGGCGCGCCCTTTTCGGCGATGTCGAGAAAAAGCCCCGTCATGATCCGCATGCCCTCTTCGGCAATCGACAAGAGCGCATGCTCGTTCGGTCCATGCTGGCCGCAGTCGGCATGCGCATGCGGGATCCAGATCGTCGGCACACCCAGAACGTCGGTGAAGACATCGTTCGGCAGAGAACCTGCAAGATTGGGCAGGAGATGCGGCGCCTTGCCGGTCGTTGCCGTGATCGACTGTTCGACGAAGCGAACCCAGGGGTGATCCGGCGGGAAGCGCGTCGCCTTGAAGGCTGGCCCCTTGGGGCGGACCTCCACCATCGGAAAGCCTGCGGCATCGAGATGACGCCTGAGCGCCGGCAGGATCTCGTCCATGTCGGTGCCGACGACAAACCGCAGCTGGCAGGTCGCCCGCGCCGATCCGGAAATGGCATTCTGCGGGGCCGCGATGTTCCCTGCCGAAATCGCGAGAACTGCCAGCGAGTTCCAGCCGAAGACCCGTTCGGAGGGCGTCAAATCCGCCTCCCCCCAATCGGCATCATGCCGACGCGGCGGCAAATCCTTCAAGGCTGCGCGAATATCCGGCGTCAGGCTCGTCGGCCGCCATTCCGGCACGAGGAGCTGGCCCCGCCGGTCGACGATTGCCGCAATCGCATGCGTGAGCAGAATGACGGGATCTGCCAGCAGGCCACCAAAATTGCCGGAATGATGATCCACCGGCCTCAAATCCACGACGAGATCGAAGCTTAAGCCGCCGCGCGACCCCATGAACATCGTCGGTGTCTCGACCTGCAGCCTTGGCCCATCGGAGGCAATCAGCACATCGGCCTGAAGCAAAGCCCGCTCCTGCTCGAAGAACTCCCGCAACCCGTAGGACCCTGTTTCTTCGGCCATTTCCAGCACGAGCTTGACGTTGAAGCCGAGGCGCCCCTGCGCCTTGATCACCGTCTCCAGGGCCTTGATGTTGATCAGGTGCTGGATCTTGTTGTCGGCGGTGCCCCGGCCGTAAAGCCGGTCGCCTTCCTGTGTCAGCTGGAAGGGGTGCAAGCCCTCGCGCCAGCGGGACGCCTCGCCGTTGCAGACATCCCCATGACCGTAGATCAGGATGGTCGGCAGGCCCACCTCCTCGATCCGCGACCCGACGAGAAAGGGCGCACCACCGGCCAGGGGATTGTCGAAAATCCGGCAGTCGCATCCGATGCCTTCGAGCATCGGCCTGACATCCTCCGTAAGATAGGTGATGAGATCCTCCGGCAGCCCCTCCGATTGGCTGACCGAAGGGCGCGCGACAAGCGTTGCGAGATCAGCGGCGAGACCGCCACCCGAAGCATAATCGGATGCATGCTGAATAAGGGTCGTGCGTTCCATCGATTCCCGGTCGTGTTGCGTGGGACCTTCCGACGCGAGACTACAGGATTCGAGGTCTATGACGACCCGTCAGCGCAGAAATTCAGGATCGCAAGGCCGACCAGCAAACCTCAGTGATCGGCTTTCGCATGCTCGTCACCTTCGGCCTTGGCCTTGGGCGGCAGGATTGCTTCGTCTTCCGCGGGTGGATGCGCATCAGTCGCAGCACCATGCTCTTCCGGCTTCGTTGCCGGCGCGGCAGCAGCCGCACCCTCTGGTGCAATCGGCTGCGCCCGCATCTTCTCGAGCCAGGCAGCCCCGTGGTCGTCACTGTTGGCACCATCCGAAGCCTCGGCGGGCTTGGCTTCAGCGGCGACATCTGCGACGGGCGCCTCCTCCTCGGAACCGCCAAGCCCAACCATGCTCTTCAGCGATGAGAACCAGCCGTCGCCTTCGGCGGGCGCCTCTTCGGCAACAGACGTGTCACCGGCAGCAGTGTCATGGCCTGCGGCTTGTTCGATTGCACCGTCGTGGCTGCTTTCATCTGCGCTGTGGGCCGCAGCCTCATCGACAACAGCGGGATTCTCTTCTGTATGCGCGATCTGTTCAGCCGGATGCGCTGCCTCGGCTGCCGGTTCTTTAGCATGCGCAGCAGGATCCTTTGCAGCATGATCGGTTGCCGCGTCTCCATGCGTCTCGGCAGAGCCTGCGTCTCCATGCGCGACAGCAGCCGGCTCCGCATGATCCTCGGCAACCGCCTCGTGTCCTTCGGCCACGGCACCATGACCGTCGGCGGGCGCGGCATGGCCATCCGCCGGTGCGGCATGCCCTTCGGCTGGCGCTTCATCGCCGCCGAGACCGACCATGCCCATCAGCGAGGCCATCCAGCCCTTGCTCTCTTCGGCGCCATGTTCGGCAACCGGCGTTTCCTCGCCATGCTCACCATCAGGCGCATCGCCATGCCCTTCGGCCTCACCCTTGGCATCCGTCTCGCCATGCCCTTCGGCCGACTTTTCGCCATGGGCATCCTCGGCGCCATGCGCCGGCGCCTTACCGTGACCATCGGCGGCCTTCTCGCCATGGCCCTCGGCCTCCGTCACCAGACCTTCCGGCTTGACGCAATCCGTCTGGTCGTTGAGCTTGGCAACGAGCGCCTGAATATCCGCTTCGAGCATGTCGACACGCTCGCCGAAGAACTCGCCATTCGGCGCGGCAAGACCGTCCGCATAACGCGCCGTCAGAACACGCGCTGACAATTCCTCAGGCACGTGGCTCGGATCCGGCACGTAGATAATGTCAGCCCCGACCGCACGACCGCGCATGCCCGAGCGATCCTTCGGCCCGCTGGCGTCGAGCACGACCACCTGAACCAGGTCGGCCTTCTTCGTTTCCTGCAGGGTCTTCGCCACGCGAAGCGCGGTCTTGACGCGGGCAAGCCCGTCACCGGGTTCATCTGTGGTGATGAATTTGCGCACCCAGAAGCGATCCTTTTTATGGATCTCGACGGTCTTCACCTCGGTGCATTCGAGGCCGTTCAACTCCGCATAGGAGGGCCCGAGCAGCTTGTCGGCACCGATATAGACGGCAGCGGCACCCGTGCCGCCGAGGGTGACGAGAACCCCGCCCAAAATCAGCATGAGCTTTCGTGAAAGGTGGATCTTGGGCACCTTCACGCTTGGAACTCCGCCATGACACCGTCCCGACTGTTTACGCAATACTGAATGTGAGCATACGCCCCTCTCCTTGCGGAACCTTTAACCCCGGCTTTCCAGTTCCGGCACAGATCACGGAAAGCTTTTTGCAAATGATTTGCAAAAGCGTTGACATCAGCGCGAAGCGCGATAGGTTTTAATGAGAATGACTTGCAAGAACAGGAATGGACCATGGTCTCAAAGCTTGCCTGCCGTCTTTTTGCCCTCGCGCTGATGCTGCCGGGGGTGGCCCTTGCCAACGACAATCCCAAGGTCGTCACGACCTTCACCGTCATTGCCGATATCGCCCAGAACGTTGCCGGCGACGCGGCAACGGTGGAAAGCATCACCAAGCCCGGCGCAGAAATTCACGGCTATCAGCCGACACCGCGCGATATCCTGAAGGCCCGCGACGCCGATCTCGTGCTGCGCAACGGCCTGAACCTCGAAGCCTGGTTCGAGAAATTCCTCGCCAATCTCGGGGATGTGCCAACGGTCACCGTCAGCGACGGCATCGAGCCGATCGGCATTGCCGGCGGCGCCTATGACGGCAAACCCAACCCGCATGCCTGGATGTCGCCGGAAAATGCGCTGATCTATGTCGAGAACATCCGCAAGGCCCTGACAGAGATCGACCCGGCCAATGCTGCGATCTACGAGGCCAATGCCCGGACCTATTCGGACAAGATCCGCGCCGAAATCGAGCCGATGAAGGCGGAAATTGCCAAGATACCGGAAAACGAGCGCTTCCTTGTCACCAGCGAAGGCGCCTTCTCCTACCTCGCCCGCGACCTCGGCATGAAAGAACTCTATCTCTGGCCGATCAATGCAGACAGCCAGGGCACACCCCAACAGGTCAAGGCCGTCGTTGACCAGGTGATCGAAAACAAGATCCCCGTCGTATTCTCCGAGAGCACCGTCTCCGACAAGCCGGCCGGCCAAGTCGCAGCCGAAACCGGGGCACGTTATGGCGGTATCCTTTATGTGGATTCCCTGAGTGAGCCCGACGGCCCGGTCCCGACCTATCTGGATCTCCTGAAGGTGACGGTTTCGACCATCGTGAAGGGATTTGCCGGATGATCATGGGATCGGGCGCAAGACGCAGCCGCGAAGGCATCGCCGCAGATGATGTGACGGTGACCTATCGCAACGGCCACACAGCCTTGCGTCATGCGAGCTTCGCCATCCCGCCCGGAACCATCACTGCCCTTGTCGGCGTCAACGGCGCCGGCAAGTCCACCCTGTTCAAGGCGATCATGGGCTTTGTGCCGGTTGCCTCAGGCGAAATCCGCGTGCTCGGCATGAGCGTCAAACAGGCGCTCAAACAAAATCTCGTCGCCTACGTCCCCCAGGCGGAAGAAGTCGACTGGAACTTCCCCGTCCTCGTCGAAGACGTCGTGATGATGGGCCGCTACGGCCACATGAACTTCCTGCGCATCCCCTCGAAACGCGATCACCAACTGGTCGACGAGGCGCTCGCCCGCGTCGGCATGGGCGATTACCGCAAGCGCCAGATCGGCGAGCTCTCCGGCGGCCAGCGCAAACGCGTCTTCCTTGCCCGTGCGCTCGCCCAGGAAGGCCAGGTGATCCTGCTCGACGAACCCTTCACCGGCGTCGACGTCACCACCGAAGAACAGATCATCGGCCTGATGAAGGACCTGCGCGACGAAGGCCGGGTGATGCTGGTGTCGACCCACAATCTCGGCAGCGTGCCCGACTTTTGCGACCGCACGATTTTCGTCAAGGGCACCGTCATCGCGTCGGGCAAGACCGAAGACACTTTCACTGAAGAGAACCTCAAGACCGCCTTTGGCGGCGCGCTGCGCCACTTCGTATTGGCCGGCCGCGATCTGCATGACGATGATGACGGCCGCGAGGTCACCGTCATCACCGACGACGAACGTCCTTTCGTTATTTATGGCACGCCGAAACCGGGAGCCGCCGATGCTCGCGACCCTGGTTGAGCCCTTCACCTACGACTACATGCGCAACGCCATTCTGGTGTCTGCGCTTGTGGGCGGCGTCTGCGGATTTCTGTCCGCCTATCTGATGCTCAAAGGCTGGTCGCTGATCGGCGACGCGCTCTCCCATGCCATCGTGCCGGGCGTTGCCGGCGCCTATATGCTGGGTCTGCCTTTTGCGTTCGGAGCTTTCATGTCGGGCGGACTGGCGGCGATGGCCATCCTCTTCCTCAACCAGCGCACCAAGCTGAAGGAAGACGCGATCATCGGCCTGATCTTCACATCCTTCTTCGGCCTTGGCCTGTTCATGGTCTCGATCTCACCCGTCTCGATCGACATCAAGACCATCGTGCTCGGCAATATCCTCGCGATCACACCGGCCGACACGCTGCAGCTCGTGCTGATCGGCGGCATCAGCCTCATCGTGCTGACGCTGAAGTGGAAGGACCTGATGGTCACCTTCTTCGACGAGAACCACGCCCGCTCCATCGGCCTGAAGCCCGAACGCCTCAAGGTGATCTTCTTCACTTTGCTGGCCGCCTCCACCGTTGCCGCCATGCAAACCGTCGGCGCCTTCCTCGTCATCGCCATGGTCGTCACGCCAGGTGCGACCGCCTATCTGCTCACAGACCGCTTCCAGCGGCTGATACTCATGGCGCTCGGCATCGGTGCCGGCACGAGCTTTATTGGCGCCTATGCGAGCTATTTTCTCGATGGCGCGACCGGCGGCATCATCGTCGTCCTGCAGACCATCATCTTCCTGGCAGCCTTCCTCTTTGCCCCAAAGCACGGCTTGCTCGCTGCCCGCAGCCGCGCGCGCGAAGCGCTGGAGCCCATGCCTCCCGCATCGACGGCAGAGCCTCACCGCTTAGCCGAGGAGCGGACCGCATGAGCGAAACCCTCGAACTCGCCATCCTCCCTTTCCAGCTGCCCTTCATGCAGACGGCTTTCCTGGTCACGCTGATGATTGCCATTCCGATGGCGCTTCTCTCCTGCCTGCTGGTGCTCAAGGGCTGGTCACTGATGGGCGACGCCGTCTCCCATGCCGTGCTGCCGGGTGTTGTCATCGCCTATATCGCCGGTATTCCGCTGGCGATCGGCGCCTTTGTCGCCGGTCTCGTCTGCGCGCTTCTCACCGGCTTCATCAAGGAGAACAGCCGCATCAAGGAAGACACGGTCCTCGGCATCGTCTTTTCAGGCATGTTCGGCCTCGGCCTCGTCCTCTATGTCAAGGTCCAGAGCTCTGTGCACCTCGACCACATCCTCTTCGGCGACATGCTGGGCCTGCTGCCGTCGGATCTCATCGAGACCGGCCTGATCGCCCTCTTCGCCACGGCGTTCCTCATCGTCTTGCGCAAGGATCTGCTGGCTCATGCCTTCGATCCGCAGCACGCACGCGCCATCGGCCTCTCGGTCCGTCTCCTGCACTACGGCCAACTTGCGGTGCTCTCACTGGTGGTCGTCGGCGCCCTGAAAGCGGTTGGCATCATACTCTCGGTCGCCATGCTCGTTGCCCCCGGGGCCATAGCCTTCCTGCTCACCAAGCGCTACGCAACGATGCTGGTGACGGCCGTGATCGTCGCGATCTCTTCCTCGCTCGCAGGCATCTATCTGAGCTTCTTCATAGACAGCGCACCCGCCCCGACGATCGTCTTGATCATGAGCGGCATCTTCATCCTCGCCTTCTTCCGCACGCTCTGGCAGGCCCGCAGCGTCAACCGTATCGCACCAGCAGAAGACATCTGATCGCCCTCCCACTTGGCATGGATCAAGTCCGCAAGGGCAAGGGCGGGCTAGGGTCACACCATCAACGCGAGGATGGACGCCATGTCGACGATGAAACTGCTTCACAAACCCAGCCGCCACCTGTTCTTCACCGGCAAGGGCGGCGTCGGCAAGACCTCGCTCAGTTGCGCGACCGCCATTGCGCTCGCCGATCAGGGACTGAAGATCCTGCTTGTGAGCACCGACCCCGCCTCCAATCTCGACGAGATGCTGGGCGTGACCCTTGGCAGCGATCCGACACCGGTGCCGGGAGTGTCAGGCCTGTCCGCGATGAACATTGATCCTGAAGCCGCGGCCGAAGACTACCGTTTGCGCGTACTCAGCCAGATGGGACCTGAAGCCACCGACAAGGATCGCGCCACCGTGCGCGAACAGCTCTCCGGCGCCTGCACCACCGAGATTGCCGCCTTCGACGAATTCGTCGGCCTGCTCGCCGATAACAACCCGCGCTTCGACCACATTATCTTTGACACGGCCCCAACCGGCCACACGCTGCGGCTCCTCAGCCTGCCGAAGGCCTGGACCGGTTTCCTGGAGGCCAACGAACGCGGCGCCTCCTGCCTTGGGCTCCATTCAGGCTTAAAAATGCAGCAGGACCGCTTCCGCACGGCACTGGAATGCCTCGGCGATCCCGCCCGCACCACGATCGTGCTGGTGACACGCGCCGATCGCGGTGCCATCCGCGAAGCCGCCCGGACCGCCGGAGAACTCTCCGAACTCGGCCTCTCCAACCAGATGCTTGCTGTCAACGGCCGCTTCACACCATCAGATCCGAAAGACCCTGTGGCCACAGCCTTCGCGGCAGAACAGACAAAGGCACTGGCCGAAATGCCGCCCGCACTGGCATCGCTCCCCCGCGACGAAGTGGGGCTGAAATCCTTCGACATGGTGGGGCTCGACGCCCTGCGCGGATTGCTGTCCGAAACGGCTCTCACGCCTCCTGTCGATACCGCAGACGACACCTTCGAAAGTCCAGACCTCCCGCGTCTCTCGACGCTGGTCGACGAAATCGCGGCAAGCAGCAAGGGCCTCGTGATGGTCATGGGCAAGGGCGGTGTGGGCAAGACCACCGTTGCCGCAGCCGTCGCCGTCGGGCTCGCCGCCCGCGGCCATACGGTCCATCTCACCACGACAGACCCGGCAGCACACCTGTCCTTCGTCGTCGGTGCCGCCGCCATGCCAGGCCTGACGGTCGATCGCATCGACCCAGAGGCAGAGACGGCCCGTTACATCGACAAGATCATGTCGACCAAGGGCCGGGATCTCGATGACGCCGGCCAGGCCCTGCTGCGCGAGGATCTCGCCTCTCCCTGCACCGAGGAAGTCGCCGTCTTCCACGCCTTCTCCCGCGTCGTCGGCGAAGCGCGCTCTAACTTCGTGGTCATCGACACGGCCCCGACAGGCCACACGCTGCTGCTGCTCGATGCAACAGGCGCCTATCACCGCCAGATGACACGCCAAATGGACGACAATGCTCCCGGGCGCATGGTGACCCCGCTGATGCGCCTGCAGGACCCCGCCTTTACGCGCGTCCTGCTCGTCACGCTGCCGGAGACGACACCGGTCTCGGAAGCATCAGCCCTGCAGGACGACCTGCGTCGCGCAGGCATCGCGCCCTATGGCTGGGTGGTCAACAAGTCGATGGCAATCACAGGCACCCGCGACCCGCTCCTGCGCGCCCGCATCCGGGGCGAGAAGGCGCAGATCGAAAGGGTGAAGCACGATTGCGCAAGCCGTGTCTATGGCCTGGACTTCCGCCCGGTCGCACCGGTCGGGCTGGAAGAACTGATAGAGATCGCTGAGGAAGAATAAGACCTCCGCAGCGCCTTACACCCGCGCCTCTTCCTCGGCGCGCTTGGCCCGACGCGACACCACCCATTCCCGCCAGACCGTGAAGAGGCCGGCGCCGACAACGATCACGGCGCCGACCACCGTGTTCCAGCGCAGCACTTCGCCAAACACGGTGACCGCAATCATCGCCCCGAGCACCAGCTGCCAATAGGAGATCGGCTGGACGATCACGGCATCGAGGTTTTCATAGGCTTTGATCAGCGAAAGATGCCCGATGATACCGGTGCAACACAGCGCTAACATCAGGCCCCATCCCACCGGCGTGAACGGCGTCCAGAAGAAAGGACCGAGCAGGTTCGAGCCGATGAACCCGACGATCGCCAGATAGAAGAAACTCGTCGACGGCTGGTCGTCGCGACTGACGAGACGTGTGGCAATCCCGTAGATCGCGCCGAACACGGCGCAGATCAACGGCAGCCAGATATAGCTATTGAAGCCGTCGCCGCTGGGCGCAAGCATGATGACGACGCCGACGAGGCCGAAGAGGATCGCGGTCCAGCGCCGCCAGCCGACCTTTTCGCCGAGGATGGGCATGGAGAGGAGTGCCACGAAAATCGGCCCGGCCGCGAAGATCGCCTGGCTCTGCGCCAGCCCCACCTGGGTAAAGGCGACGATCGAGATCAGGATCTGCAAGAAAAGAATGAGGCCCCTGAGGACCTGCAGAAACGGCCGCTTCGTGTTGACCGCGACGCTCAGGCCACCGGACGACCGCATCGCCAGGAACAGCGCGAAGGCGACAAAGGCCCAGTAGCGCACCATGGCCACCTGAACCGGCGAGTGGGTCTCGCCGAGATGCTTGGAAAGGCCGTCCTGAATGGCAAAGACGGAAAATGCGAGAAAGGTGAAGAGATAGCCGAGCGGCGTCGATTTCATGGGACGAAAATGCTTTGCACGAGGAAGGATCCGTGGGCGAACCAACGGCGCGGGCCATGCAATCCTACACCTTGGCCGCGTGTTGCCTAGTGCAGTTTTGCAAAGCTGCCGTGTAACCTGACAACCCTTCGCCTGGCGCCTTTCGATCAGCTTGCCTCCAGACGGGCGCCGTGCTTCATAAGCTCATGGCCTTCACCCTCCGTCAGTTGCAGTATTTCGTCGCCGTTGCCGAACAGGGGTCGGTGACGCGCGCTGCCCAGAACCTGTTGATCTCCCAGTCTTCCGTCACCGAGGCGATCAAGGAACTCGAGGGCGATCTCGGCGTCGAACTCTTCGAGCGCCACCCACGCGGCCTGACGATCACCTATAACGGCCACCAGTTTCTGCGCCACGCAACGAAGATTCTGGCCGATGTCTCCGATGCCCGCAACGTTTTCACCGAGACCCAGAACAGCACCGGCGGCACGCTCAACATCGGCGTCACCTCGCTCGTCGCCGGCTACGTGCTGTCAGATCTGCTGGCCCGCTACCGCCGCGCCTGCCCGGGCGTCGAAGTCTCCGCGATCGAGGACAACGGCTCCTATCTCGAACACCTGCTGATCGGCGGCGAACTCGATGTCGCCGTCATGGTGATCTCCAACCTGCGCGACCGCATGGCGCTGCAGGCCGAGATCCTGGAAACCTCGCCCTACCGTCTGTGGCTGCCCATTGGCCACCCGCTCGTCTCCGCCGACATCATCTCGATTGCCGACATCACACGAGAACCGCTGATCATGCTGACAGTGGACGAAATCGAGGAGAACACCGGCAAGCTCCTCTCGGCGCTCGGCGCCCGCCCGCATGTTGCCTTCCGCACCCGATCGGTTGAAGCCGTCCGCAGTCTCGTCGCCACCGGCGCCGGCGTGGCGCTCCTCCCCGACCTCGTCTACCGCCCCTGGTCGCTGGAAGGCGACCGCATCGAAAGCCGCGACGTCTCCGGCGCGCTGCCCGTGGTGCAGGTCGGCATGGTCTGGCGGAAGGGCTCGAGCCTGCCCCAGTCGGCAAGGGATTTCGTCGGCATTGCCGAGGCAAGCCGGAGTGGGCGGGTCAGGTAACCTGTAGTGATTGCCCCTCATCCGGCTGCCGCCACCTTCTCCCCGTGAACGGGGAGAAGGCCGATGCGGCAGCGTCGTGCTCCCTTCTTCCCGCCTGCGGGGAGAAGGTCCCGGCAGGGGGATGAGGGGCATCCCCACGAACCAGGAGAAAATCCGCCGCCATCGGAAAAACCGATACCGACATTCTGACGAATGAATTTGCGAATGCGGTTAATTCGCGGCAACTTTCTTTTCGGGAACATAAAGCCGCAAAACGCGGCCCTCACAACCGGGAGACCTCGCGATGAAATCTCTTTTGAAGTCTTGCACTGTCCTCGCCTCCATCTTGAGTATGACCACCGCTGCTGTCGCCCAGGAGCCTTTGCAGGCACTCGGAGCCGGCGAAGGCGCACTCTCCATCGTCGCCTGGGCCGGCTATATCGAGCGCGGCGAAACCGACAAGAATTTCGACTGGGTCACCGAATTCGAAAAGAAGACCGGCTGCATGGTCTCGGTAAAGACCGCCGCCACCTCGGATGAAATGGTCGCCCTGATGAACGAAGGCGGCTTCGACCTCGTCACCGCCTCGGGCGACGCGTCGCTTCGCCTCGTTGCCGGCAAGCGCGTCCAGCCGATCAACACCGCGCTCATCCCCTCCTGGAGCACCATCGACGAGCGCCTTCAGAACGCCCCCTGGCACACCAAGGATGGCGTCCATTACGGCACGCCTTACGTCTGGGGCCCGAACGTCTTGATGTACAACACCCAGGCCTTTGGCGACAAAGCCCCCGACAGCTGGAACGTCGTCTTCGAAGAGATGACGCTTGCTGACGGCAAGTCCAACAAGGGCCGCGTCCAGGCCTATGACGGCCCGATCCATGTCGCTGATGCTGCCAACTACCTGATGTTCCACAAGCCGGAACTTGGCATCAAGGACCCCTTCGAGCTGAACGAAGACCAGTACAAGGCAGCCCTTGACCTCCTGCGCGTCCAGCGCACGCTGGTCAGCCGCTACTGGCACGACGCCTTCATCCAAATCGACGATTTCAAGAACGAAGGCGTGGTTGCCTCCGGATCCTGGCCCTTCCAGGTCAACCTCCTGAAGGCCGACCAGCCAATCGCCTCGGTCTTCCCGAAGGAAGGCGTCACCGGCTGGGCCGACACGACCATGTTGCATGCCGAGAGCGAGCACCCGAACTGCGCCTATATGTGGATGGAGCATTCGCTCTCGCCCAAGGTCCAGGGTGACGTCTCCGCCTGGTTCGGCACGGTTCCCTCCGTTCCCGCAGCCTGCAAGGGCAATGCGCTCCTGACCGACGAAGGCTGCAAGAACAATGGCTTCGAGAACTTCGAGAAGATCAAGTTCTGGAAAACCCCGGTCTCCAAGTGCGAAAGCCAGGGCGAATGCGTGCCCTACCACCGCTGGGTTTCCGACTACATCGGTGTCATCGGCGGACGTTGATCACTTCCCCTTCTCCCCAGCGGGGAGAAGGTGGTCCGCAGGACCGGATGAAGGGGAGGCGAAGCCTCTAGCCTCTCGTGGGGCCTCCTGGCCTTCGGCCCCCTCATCGCCTCGCTATGCTCGGCACTTCTCCCCGCTGGGGAGAAGAGGCCGCCTGTCGGCGGCACACCTCACATACCTCTGGAGTCCCCATGTCCGCAGCCGTCTCCTTCTCGAAGGTCTCGCGCCATTTCGGCAGCGTGAAAGCCGTCGATGCCGTCGACCTGACCGTCGAGCCAGGCGAATTCTTCGCCATGCTCGGGCCTTCAGGCTCCGGCAAGACGACCTGCCTGCGCCTGATCGCTGGCTTCGAACAGCCGACTGCGGGCCATATCGAGATCTTCGGCGAAACCGCCGAGGGCGTGCCGCCCTATCGGCGCAACGTCAATACGGTCTTCCAGGACTATGCCCTCTTCCCGCATCTCAACATTCTCGACAACGTCGCCTATGGCCTGATGGTCAAGGGCGTCGCCAAAGCCGAGCGCCACCGCGAGGCAGAGAAAGCCTTGGAGATGGTAAAGCTCCCCGGCTACGGCGCCCGCAAGCCCGGCCAGCTTTCCGGCGGCCAGCGGCAGCGCGTGGCGCTGGCCCGCGCTCTCGTCAACAAGCCCAAGGTTCTGCTGCTCGATGAGCCACTCGGCGCGCTGGACCTGAAGCTGCGCGAACAGATGCAGGAGGAGCTGAAAAGCCTGCAGCGCTCGCTCGGCATCACCTTCGTCTTCGTCACCCATGACCAAGGCGAAGCACTCTCGATGGCCGACCGCGTCGCCGTCTTCAATGACGGCAAGATCGTCCAGGCCGGCACCCCGTACGAGATCTACAACCGCCCCCGCACCCGCTTCGTTGCCGATTTCGTCGGCTCTTCGAATGTGATTGCGCCCGAAGCGATGAAGGCGCTGGGCGGCGAGGCCCGCTGGACAAGCCTACGCCCCGAAGCCATCCGCATCGTCTCGGAAGGTGGCATCGAGGCGACCGTGCGCTCGACCAGCTTCCTCGGCGCCTCGACCAAGCTCTTCGTCGAAACGGCAGTGGCCGCACTCACCATCTCGCTACCCGCCGGCCAAGCCGCGCCTCAAACAGGCGAAAGCATTCGCATCGTCTGGTCGCCTGCCGACCCACATTACATGGAGGCCGGCGCATGACGGCGATCTCCACATCTGCCATCACCCCTGGCCGTCAGGGCCTGATGGGGCGGCTCTCGGATCTGTTCTGGCGGAGGCCCAACCTGCTGCTGGTTCTGATGCTGGTGCCGCCCCTGCTCTGGCTCGGCATCATCTATGTCGGCTCGCTCTTCGCACTGCTCCTGCAGAGCTTCTTCTCGATCGATGAATTCTCCGGCCTGATCAACTACGAATTCACGCTGGCGACCTATGGCGAGCTGCTGCGCCCGGCCAATTTCGACATCATCCTGCGCACGCTGCTGATGTCGGCTGCCGTCACGCTGGCCTCCGCCGTCATCGCCTTCCCGATCGCCTATTACGCCGCGCGTTATGCCAAAGGCCGCTGGAAGGCCGTCTTCTATCTCGGCATCATGTTGCCGCTCTGGTCGAGCTATCTCGTCAAGGTCTATGCCTGGAAGCTGATCCTCGCCAAGGAAGGCATCCTCACCTGGATCTTCGCCAAGCTGCATCTGACCTGGCTACTCGATGGACTGCTCGCCATCCCCGTCATCGGCGGCAATTCGCTCTCCATCAGCTATCTCGGTACCTTCATCGTCTTCGTCTATGTCTGGCTGCCCTTCATGATCCTGCCGACCCAGGCGGCCCTTGAACGAGTGCCCGGCAACCTGATCGAAGCCTCGGGCGATCTCGGCGCCGATAGCCGCCAGACCTTCCGCCATGTGCTCTTTCCGCTGGCGCTGCCCGGCATTGTCGCCGGCTCGATCTTCACCTTCTCGCTGACCATGGGCGATTACATCATCCCGCAGATCGTCGGCACCTCGCGGCTCTTCATCGGCCAGGCCGTCTATGCCCAGCAGGGTACCGCCGGCAATATCCCGCTTGCCGCCGCCTTCTCGGTGGTGCCGATCGTCATCATGGGCATTTACTTGACCATCGCAAAACGCATGGGGGCCTTCGATGCGCTCTGACCGCTCCCAATCAGCAGGCCTGTCGCTCAAGATCGCCGCCGGGGCCGGCCTCGCCTTCCTGCACCTGCCGATCCTCTTGATCTTCGTCTATGCCTTCACGACGGAGGAAAAGAGCTTCCAGTGGCCACCGCCGGGCTTCACCACGAAATGGTTTGCCGTCGCCTGGAACCGCCCGGATATCTGGGAAGCGCTTACGCTCTCGGTCAAGGTCGCGAGCATCGCAACCGTCATTGCCATGGTACTCGGCACGCTCGCCGCCGCAGCCGTCGCGCGGACGAAATTCTTCGGTCGAGAAGTGATCTCGCTGCTCGTCATCCTGCCGATCGCACTACCCGGCATCATCACCGGCATTGCGCTCCGCTCGGCCTTCTCGCTGGCGGACATCCCTTTCACCTTCTGGACGATCATTCTCGGCCACGCCACCTTCTGCGTCGTCGTTGTCTACAACAACGCCGTCGCCCGCTTCCGCCGCACCTCCGGCTCGCTGATCGAGGCCTCGATGGATCTTGGCGCCGATGGTTTCCAAACCTTCCGCCATGTGATCCTGCCGAACATCGCAACGGCGCTTCTGGCCGGTGGCATGCTTGCCTTTGCGCTCTCCTTCGACGAGGTCATCGTCACCACGTTTACCGCCGGCCAGCAGTCGACCCTGCCGATCTGGATGCTGGAAGAACTGATCCGCCCACGCCAGCGTCCGGTCACCAATGTGGTCGCGATGATCGTCGTGATCGTCACTTTCCTGCCGATCCTGGCAGCCTATTATCTGACCCGCGATACCGACCAGATCGCAGGCAGCGGCAAATGAACCATCGAACCCGTGCAGCAACGGCCGCGCGGTCTCGCAAATGAAGTCTGATACAAGGGAGAACGACATGGACACCCAGATGCTGATCGGCGCCAAGTTCGAAGCCGGCACAGAGACGGACGAGAAGATCCTGAACCCCAAGACCGGCGAATTGATCGTCGATCTCCCCGAAGCCTCGCTCGCTCAGGTCGAGGCGGCCGTTGACGCTGCCGAAGGCGCCTTCGTTTCCTGGTCGCAGACGACGCCCGGCCAGCGCGCCGGCTACCTGCTGGCGATCGCCGACGCGATCGAAAAAGACGCAGCCGCCTTCGCAGCGTTGGAAAGCCTCAACTGCGGCAAGCCGATCAACGCCGTTCTGAACGATGAAATCCCGGCGATCGTCGATTGCTACCGCTTCTTTGCCGGTGCAATCCGCACGCTGCAGGCCCCGGTCTCCGGCGAATACCTGCCAGGCTTCACCTCGATGATCCGCCGCGATGCCGTGGGCGTCATCGGCTCGATTGCGCCCTGGAATTACCCGCTGATGATGATGGCCTGGAAGCTCGCACCGGCGCTGGCCGGCGGCAACACCATCGTCTTCAAGCCCTCCGAGCAGACGCCGCTGACGGCGCTCAAGCTCGCTAAGGTCATGGCCGACATCCTGCCCGAAGGCGTGGTCAATGTCATTCTCGGCCGCGGCGAGAGCGTCGGCAACGCTCTGATCAACAATCCAAAAATCCAGATGCTGTCGATCACCGGCGATATCGCCACCGGCAAGAAGATCATGACGGCAGCCGCCAAGACGGTGAAGCGCACGCACCTGGAACTCGGCGGCAAGGCCCCGGTCATCGTCCATGACGATGCCGATATCGACGCCGTCGTCTCAGCCATCCGCACCTTCGGCTATTACAATGCCGGCCAGGACTGCACCGCCGCCTGCCGCATTTACGCCGCCGACAAGATCTACGACCGCTTCGTTGCCGATCTCGCGAGCGCCGTCTCCACGATCAAGTTCAACCAGGCCGACGATGCTGAAAACGAGATTGGCCCGCTGATCTCAAAGCGCCAGCGCGACCGCGTTGAAAGCTTCGTCACCCGGGCCGCCGAACACAAGCACATGGAAGTCGTGACCGGCGGCAAGCTTGGCTCCGACAAGGGCTTCTTCTACACGCCAACAGTCATTGCCGGCGCAACGCAAGACGACGAGATCGTCCGCCGCGAAGTCTTCGGCCCCGTCGTCTCCGTCACCCGCTTCACCGAAGCCGAACAGGCCGTCGCCTGGGCAAATGACAGCGACTACGGCCTTGCCTCATCCGTCTGGACCAAGGACATCTCTCGCGCCATGCAGACTGCCGCCAAGCTGCGTTACGGCTGCACCTGGATCAACACCCACTTCATGCTCTGCAACGAAATGCCCCATGGCGGCATGAAGCAGTCGGGTTATGGCAAGGACATGTCGGTCTATGCGCTGGAAGACTACACGACCGTCCGCCATGTGATGATTGCGCATTGAGCTTAGCAGGGGCCTGCAGGCGATGAGGGGAAGGGGGCATCTCGGTGGCCCCTTCCCTTTTGGCTGTTGGCATTTACCCTGACACAGCAAAGCGGTAGCGGCATCACGCCGCCGCCGGTATGGTGCTGAGCACTTCAGGGAGCCCCGCATGCACCACCGCGCCACGATGATGATCCTGACTGCATTCGCCTGGATGGCAGGTGCCAACTTGGTCGCGCATGCTCAGGAACCGCTAGTCATCCCCGCTCCAAACCTCGATGGCGGCGGAGCGCTGATGGACACCTATCTCTGGCATGTCCGCGGCCTGCCCCCTGGCCAGCGCCTTGCCGTCTATTCCGGCGCCGGACCGAATTTCCGGGTCATCCACGCGCTCGACGAGGGCCAGCCGATCGAACGCCTCTCTTGCAAGGACAGTCGTGGCGGCTACTGGTGCCGCATAGCCACCGTCTACCGTCCCCGCATTTCAGGCTGGGTCGATGGACGGTTTTTGCTCGAGGAAAGCGGCTTCGCGCCGCCGGACGACGTGCGAAATCCGTCCTTCGAACCGGAGATCATCATCGATCCCTTCCCGAGGCCGAGAAGGCCCTGAGCGGCAATTCCTGATCTACTGGCTCAGATCTCCTGATAAGCAGCGATCACCGCCGCCAGCTGGGCGTCGTTCATTGCCTGAACCTGCGGAGCCGTCAAAGCAAGGAGTTGGGCGGTGCTGAGATCATCGATATCATCGGTCGACAGGCCGGAAATTGCCGACGTGCCAATGGCGGCTATGTCTTCCGTGGAGAAGAGCTGCAGGTCTGCACCTTCGAGGGCACGGATCGCGGCCGAACCGAGGGCGCCAACCTGAGCAGGGGTCAGAGCCTCGATCTGTGCCGTGGTCATGGCAACAAGTTGCTCGGTGGACAGCGCACCGATAATCCGCGAGTTCAACGCGGCGACTTGATCAGTGCCCAATGCGACGATGCTGTTAGTCGACAGGTTGCGGATTTGCGCAGACGTCAGAGCTGAAAACTGGCCGCTCGAGAAGCTGACGATTTGGTCCGACGTGAGGGCCCGGACCTGAGCTGTCGTCAGCGAACTCACCTGCGCCGTGGTCAATCCGCCAAGCTGAGCGCTGTCGAGGGCTGCGATATTCGCAGTCGACAGTCCCGCAATCGCTCGCGAACTGATGGCGGCGATGTCGGTCGATTCGAGCACATCAAGGTCTTCTGTCGTGAGGCCGGCGATAGCCCCACTGGAGAGCGATGCCAACAGGGCTGTGGTCAGAGAACCGATCTGCTCGGAGGACAACGCCGTTATCTGCGCGGACTCGAGGCCAGCAAAGGCACGGGTGTTGATCGCGGCCACCTGGCTTGTGGAGAGCGAGCCGAATGTATCCGTCGTGAGTGCCCGCAGTTGCGTACTGGTCAGAGCACCGATTGCGGCAGCCGTCATACCTTCAAAATGCGCGCTGGTCAGGCCGGCGATCTGCGCCGTGGTCAGCGCTGCGGCCTGCGCGGATGTGAGCCCCGCGAGCTGGGCGGTATCAAGTGTCGTGAAAGATGTTGGTGTGATGGAGGCAATGGTCCGGGTGCTCAGTACAGCGAGTTCCGAAGAGGTTAGCGTATCGAGCTGGGCACTACCGAGCGCCGCGCTGCCGAGCGCTGCCAGCTGCGAGGTCGAAAGGGCCGCAAATTCCGCAGTGGCGACCGCAGCCCAGAGAGTGCTGCCAAGGTCAGCGAGTGCACGCGTGCTTAAGGATTGCATCTGGTCGGTGGACAGAGAACCGAACTGCTCGGGCGTCAGCGACCGAAGCTGGGTGCTGGTGAGGCCGGCGACGGCTTCCGTGGAAAGGGCGTCGATCTGATCGCTGGTCAGGACATCGATTTGCGCCGTTGTCAGGGCAGCAACCTGGACGCCGGTCAGGCTGGAAATCTGGTCAGATGTGAGAGCCGCTATGCCGCTGGTCGAAAGCGCCCCGATAACACGGGAGGGCAGGTCGGCGATCTCGGAAGACGTCAGGGTCCCGACAGCGCCGACCGTCAGGGCGCGGATAGCCGAGGAACTCAGCGCACCCAATTGCGCGGATGTCAGGGCATCGAACGTCGCCGTGCTCAGGGCAGCCACCTGTTGTGACGTCAGAGCTGCGATGCCACGGGTACTAATCGACCTGATCTGCGCCGTGTCGAGCGACGCAAGGGCATCATTCGAAAGCGCCGCGATCTGGCCAGAAGACATGATCGCGATCTGGTCCGTGGTGAAGGAATCCAGCTGACTGGTGCTCAGCGACCCGACAATGGCGGCCGAAAGGGCTGCAATCTGGGCCGAGGTAAGTGCAATGAGCTGGCTTGAGGTCAATGCGGCGAACGCGCTGGTCGTCAGTGCCGCGAGCGAACGGGGCTGCAGGGCGGCAATGTCGACAGACTCGAAGGTCGAGAGGTCATCGGCCCCGAGCGCGGCGACCGAAGTCGAAGACAGTGCTGCAATCTGGGCGCTCGACAGGACGGCGATCTGCGCCGAGGTCATGGCGGCAATCTGCGCTGAACTGAGTGCTGCAACGGCGCGCGTGTTCATCGCGGCAATCAGCGTGGTCGAGAGGTTACCAATGACAGCCGTGGAGATGCCAGTGATGGCGGTGGAACTGAGTGCGGCAAACTCGATGGTGGAGAACGTTTCCAGGTCGCCGGACGACAGAGCCGCGACGTCACTCGACGACAGGGCTGCAATCTGTGCGGACGTCAGCGCCTCGATCTGGTCGCTCGTCATCGCATCGAGTTGTGCGCTGGTAAGCGCACCGACGGCGCGGCTGTTCAGTGCTGCCACCTGCTCTGTCGAAAGCGTGGTGATATTGACGCTGCCGAGTGCAACAACCTGAGCGGAGTTAAGCGCCGCGATCTGGCCGGTACTCAAAGCGCCGATCTGATTGCTGTCGAGCGCAGCCACTTGAGCGGTCTTCAGGCTCGCGATCTGACCGGTGGAAAGAGCACTCAGCTGAGCCGTTAGCAGGCTTGCGATCTGGACTGCGGACAGCCCCTGCAGCGCACGAGAATTCAGGGCTGCAAATTCGGTCGAGGAAAAGGTCGCGAGATCATCGATACCGAGCCCGGCCACGCCCGCCGAGGACAGGGCGGCAATCTGCAAGGTCGAGAGAGCAGCGACCTGCGCGCTGTCGAGCGCAGCGATCTTGGCTGACCCCAGCATGGCGATCACGCGAGTGGACAGGCCGCTAATCTGCAGTGTGCTGAACGAAAGCAGTGTACCAGAGTTGAGCGCGTTCACTTGAGCGCTCGACAGACCGGAAAGCTGGGCGGGGGTCAGACCATTGACCTGGTCCGAAGTCAGGGATGCGATCTGCGCCGTGGTCAAGGCAGCGATTTTGCCTGAGGCCAGGCTTGTAAGTTGTTCGGAACCGAGTGACGCAAAGACGTCGACCGAAAGGCCAGCCAGGCTTCGCGTCGCGATAGCGGCGACATCATCCGCAGACAGCACATCCATATCATCAGAACCGAGGCCTTTGATCCCGGCGGAAGTGAGCGCGGCAAGCTGGCCGGTCGTCAACACCTCGACCTGCTGCGTCGAAAGTGCTGCCACCTGTCCCGACGACAGAGCCGCCACCGCACTGCTCTTCAGGGCGGCAATCTGGTCAGTATCGAAGGAGGCGATTACATGCGTGGTCAGCACCGGAATCTGGCGCGAGGTTAGACCCGAGACCTGCAGCGCGGAGAGACCGTCGATCTGGCCACTGGTCAGGCCAGCAATCACAGTGGTGGACAGAGACGCGATCTGAGCTGTGGTCAGCCCGGAGAGCTGACTGCTTGTGAGCACGGCGAAATTGGCTGAGGACAGACCGGATAGAGCGCGCGTGGACAGAGCGGAAAGCTCTGTGGAGGTAAGGGTCGCGATATCCTCCGTTTCGAGACTGGCAAGCGCCACGCTGGTCAGCGCTGCCAGCTGGGACGTCGACAGGGCATCGAACTGTTCGGGCGAAAGCGCTCTAATCTGGGCGGAAGAAAGCGCACCCAGCTGACGGCTCTGGAGCCCGATGATCTTGGCACTGTCGATGACAGCGAGCTGATCGATGGTCAAGCCGCGCACCGCAGCGACCGAGACCGCACGCAGCTGACTGGATGAAAGCCCATCAAAATCGTCTGTCTGGAAGGCAGAAATCTGCTTCGACGACAATGCGGCGATCTGCGCGGAGCTGAGCGCATTGACGTCTTCGCTGGTAAATGCCGCTATGGCCGAGGTCGCCAGCGTCCTGATCTGACTGATACTCACCGAAGGAATAATCGTAGCCATCAACGCCCGCCCTAATGACTTGTTGTTCAAAAAAAACGCAATGCGGCCAAACAAAGGGCTCGTGCCTCCCCTTAGGGTGACTCGATGGCCCCGCGGTTCCTGCGAGGCGCGCGTAGAAGAACGGGCGACATCTGGCAGTACTGTTGCGGACGCAATCTCAGTGAAAACATGGCTCTGCAGAGCCTGGCGTTGGATTGGGCATCATGCAGCAGAGTTGATCTCTGCTTCCCTCGCCATCAAAATGACCCCAGCCGGAAAATCCCGCCCCTCGCCCCGGCGAATCCGATGCAGATTCTGAGGCGTGTCATTCGTGTGATATGGCGCAGAAATTAACCCTTCGTCAATCATTAAGGCAGAATTTTCTGCAGCCCAGAGTCGGATCAAACATGCTTTACCCGCGATTGATGCGATGCTGCCGCAGCAGGCGAACCGCACAACTTTCCCTCATCTTGATCGCGAAGAGACCCGTGCTTCACTCTTCCCCGCGCCCCTCTTCCGGCCGGCCCCGCTCGTATTGGTGCGCCACCGGAAATGCCGGCCGCCAGTCCTCATGCCGGATCGTCCAAAGCTCGCAGCTCGGCTGAAACTCATTGATGTCGTCGAACGATCCGAGTTTCACGTCCACCTCCTCGCCGCTCTGATTGAAGACCCGCGAGCCGCAGGTCGGAGAAATAGCGGCCGTCATACAGCTGCGCCTCACGGGTGATCGTCACCTGATGATCGCGATAGATAGCTGAAGCGTGGAACGGGGCTCCATGGTATTTGCGGCAGTCGAGACAGTGGCAGATGTCGACGCGACCCGGCTCGCCCTGCGCTTCGAACCGCACTTTGCCGCAGGTGCAACCGCCGGTCATGATCGCCATGGTCTTCCTCCCTGGATGCGTACCAGCAGTCTGGAACACATGAAAAATGGCCGCAGCTTGCGCCACGGCCATTTCCCAACTCCGGAGTATCGGATCGGCTCCCTGATCAGGCAGCCAGTGCCTCGGCGATCTGGCCACGCAGCGTATCCATATCCTTGGCAAACCCGCGAATGCCTTCGGCGAGCTTATCAGTCGCCATCGCATCCTGGTTCATCGCCCAGCGGAAGGCCTTCTCGTCGAGCGAGACATGCGGCTCGGCCTTGACCGTATCCGGCGACAGCGCACGGGCGAGCGCGCCCTGGTCCGCGTTCAGCTCGTCGAGCAGCTGCGGGCTGATGGTCAGGCGGTCGCAACCGGCAAGCGCTTCGATTTCGCCGGCATTGCGGAACGAGGCGCCCATGACGATCGTGCCGATGCCGTTCGCCTTGTAGTAGTTGTAGATCGAGCGCACCGAGACGACGCCCGGATCGGTTTCGGACGTGTAGTCCTCACCGGTCGACTTTTTGTACCAGTCGAGGATACGGCCGACGAAGGGCGAGATGAGGAAGACCTTGGCTTCGGCGCAGGCAATCGCCTGGGCCTTGGAGAAGAGCAGCGTCAGATTGCAGTCGATGCCTTCCTTCTGCAACACTTCGGCAGCGCGAATGCCTTCCCAGGTCGAGGCGAGCTTGATCAGGATGCGATCCTTCTCGATGCCGCGCTCCTTATAGCCGGCGATGATCTGGTGGGCCTTGTCGATCGATGCCTTGGTGTCGAAGGAGAGGTCGGCGTCGACTTCGGTCGATACGCGGCCCGGAACCAGTTCGGCCAAGGCAGCACCGACGGAAATTGCCATGCGGTCGGCAATCGCGCCGATAACGGCATGATCCTGGCCACCCTTGGCCTTGCCCCAGGTGATGGCTTCCTGAAACGCATCCTGGAACGCGTCGGTGCCGAGCGCCTTCAGAACTATCGACGGATTGGTTGTGCAATCGACAGGCTTCAGACGGCGGACGGCCTCGATGTCACCGGTATCGGCGACGACGGTCGTCATGGAACGAAGCTGTTCGAGTTTCGAGGTCATCGGGTTATCCTTCGGCTGCGCGAAAAGAGTTGGGGACCGGCATTTGCACGCCGGTCTCGTTGCCCGGACTATCGCCATCCGCAGACGGTAAAGTCAAGACATATGTCCTTTGAATTTGACATAAGTACCATGAGAACGGATAGTGCCCGCTGGAAGTTCCCCATTCGAGAGAGATCTTGGCCAAGCTCCGACGCGAGACCCACACCACCCTTTCGGACGCAGCCGCGCTGCGCATCCGTGCCGCCTGGCTCTATTATAACGAGGGCCTGACTCAGAAGGATGTGGCCGACCGTCTCGGCATCAGTCGTTCGACGGTCATCCGCATGCTGGAGGAAGCCCGAAAGCGAGCAGAGGTCCAGATCTGGATCAGCGATGGCGTCGCCGACTGCGTTGATCTCGCCGTGCGGCTGGAGAAGGCCTACGGCCTCGACGAGGCCGTGGTCGTGCCCTCGCCGGACAGCCAGGATGCCACCTCGATCGCCAAAGCCGTCGGTCTCGCCCTCGGCCAGTTCCTGACCGAAGCCATCACCAACGACATGACGATCGGCGTCGGCTGGGGCCGCACAATGACGGCTTCGCTCGCCGGTTTCCGGTCGCCCGGCCGGGAGAACTGCAAGGTGGTCTCGCTGCTCGGCGGCATCGTCGCAGTACGCCAGACCAACCCGATCGACTATACTTGGCGGCTGGCAAGCCAGCTCGGCGCCGAATGCTACATGTTCCTTGCACCACTGCTGGTTGATTCGGTTACGACCAAACGGGCGCTGATCGAGGAATGCGGGTTGAAGGCGATCTACGACCTTGCCGAGAACCTCGACCTCGCCATCGTCTCCTGCGGCGACATCGGCCCGCATTCCACCTCGCTCTCCGAGGGCTTCATCAGCCAGCAGACCCTGATAGAGCTGGTCGACGCGGGCTGCGTCTGCGACACCATGTTCAACTTTCTGGATGCCGACGGGAACTCGGTCGCCCATCCGATCAACGAGCGGGTGATGTCGGTCGATTTGGACACGCTGAAAAAGGCCAAGCACATCGTGCTGTCTTCGGGCGGCGCGCATCGCGCCAAGGCCATCAGGGCGACGATCCGGCGGATCGGGTGTAATACGCTGATTACCGACGAGGCGGCGGCGCGGGAGTTGCTGGGGCTGGCGGGCTAGAGCTGCTCCGGCCAAGCTCGGGCGCCATGCTGAACGAAAAGGCTTTCGACCTGTTCGTCCCTCACCCGGTAGGCGACGATGTATCCAAGATCGGCGAGTACCAGTTCGCGGGTTCCTTCAATCTCGCCGCGCCGTCCCAGGAAAGCATTTTGCGTCAAAAGGCCCAGCGTCCGCCCGTGAATTGACCGCACAATGCGCGCGGCGGCAGCAGGGTTGCGCTCGCCGAGGTAGTCGCCGATGGCCGCGAGCTCTCGAAGATACCGCCGCGTCCAGACGATACGCATGGTTTCACGGAGAGCCGAACTTGTTCAAGACCGCCTCGATCTCCGCCTCGCTGGCGAATTCGCCGCGCTCGGCTTCCGCCAGCCCTTCCGTCACACCAGACAGCCACTGCTCCTGCCAGGCAAGCGAGCGCCCCTGAGAAAGCGCATCCTCGACGATCTGATCGCGGGACAGATTGCTCCGCTCGACGAGACTGTCGATCCGTCGGCTAATGTCTTCAGGGATTTGAACCGTGTTGCGCATGGCTCAGTCTCTCACAGAAGCAGCCATCAGAAAAGCATCGCGCTTCACCCCTTCCCCGCCTCCCAGCCGAGCATCGCCCGCTTGCGCGTCAGCCCCCAGTGATAGCCGGTCAGCGCGCCGCTCTTGCCGAGTGCCCGGTGGCAGGGCACGACAAACGAGATCGGGTTGCGTCCGACGGCAGCCCCCACGGCACGGCTCGCGGTCGGCTGACCGATCTTTTGGGCAATGTCGGAATAGGTGACGGCCTTGCCAAGCGGGATCTGGAGAAGGCTCTCCCAGACGCGGATCTGGAAGTCCGAGCCGATCAGCACGACGCGCAAGGGTTCCTCCGACGACCACCGCTCAGGGTGAAAGACGCGCGCCGCATAGGGTGCGGTCGCATCCACGTCCTCGACATAACGCGCATTCGGCCAGCGCTGCGCCATGTCGTCGAAACAGGCAACCTCGCCGCCCGCATCGGCAAAGGCGAGCCCCGCCAGCCCGCGCTCGGTGATCATGACAAGCGCCAGCCCGAACGGCGAAGGGTGGTAGCCATAGCGAATAGTGAGGCCGGCGCCGCGCGCCTTCCATTCCCCGGGGCTCATCGCCTCATGCGTGACGAAGAGATCATGCAGGCGTCCCGGGCCGGAGAGGCCGAGCTCGAAAGATGTCTCGAGCAGTGGCAGTTCCTCGCGACCCAGCAGCCGCTTGGCATGATCGAGAGTGACGGCCTGCAGGAAGGCCTTCGGACTAAGGCCCGCCCAGCGGGTGAACGTCTTCTGCAACTGCGTCGGCGACTGGCCCAGCCGCTCGGCGATCACCTCCAGCGATGGTTGGCTCTGGTAGTCGAGCGTCAGCATCTCGATTACCTGCCGCACGGTCTCATAGTCCGAACCTGACGGCGTGATGTCGGTGGAGCCGGAAAGGTTGATTTGTTGCGCAAGCGTCATGGCGAAATCCTCAATCTGAACAGGACTTCACCACGAGCAATCCTTCGACGCCACCCGTTTCTTGCAGTAATGTCTGGCACTCAGATCCGCTGCTTGGCCGTCGCGAGTGCCCCCGTGAGGGCCTTGGCGAAACTCTCGCGATCATCGGGATTGAGGAAGGAGCCGACATCGGTGCCGCGGCCCTCGCCGCTGACCACCATCGATGTGATGCCAAACTCATCATGGCGGTGCACGAAAAACCGCGCCCAAAGCGTCTTGAAGCTGTGTTCGGTCATTCGTCCGGCGGGTGTGAATTTTCGGATAGAGAGGTTGGTCCGAGACACCGTCACCTCTTCTCGCGCACGGGCAGCCCGATAATTCAGCCAGAAGGCACCGTAGAGCAGGAGAAAATCTATGCCGAAGAAGATACCGATCGGCCAGGCACCGGTCGCCATGAAGAAGATCGCATGGACGAGACACACGGTACCGGTGATGGCAAAGAGGATACGATACCCCTTGCGACCGAGCGACCGGTAGGGTGTCAGTTCCGCTGCGAAAATCGGCTGGTCCGCCGCCTGCTCGAGATTGCCTTCCATCACCACGCCCGACTATAGGTTTTCCATGACTGAAGCGAAGCCGAAATCCAGCACCCAAACTTTGAAAAAGTCAAATCCTGCGACCCGACGCAAGCCGGCGACACGCCGTCGCACGGCTTATTCAAAGGCCGAATTGGAAGAGATCTTCCGCCGCTTCTCGATCCAGAGGCCGGAGCCCAAGGGCGAGCTGGAACACGTCAACCCGTTCACGCTTGTCGTTGCCGTGGCGCTCTCCGCCCAGGCAACGGACGCTGGCGTAAATAAGGCGACGCGGGCGCTGTTCAAGGTGGCCGACACACCGGAAAAGATGCTTGATCTCGGCGAGGAAAAGGTCCGCGATTACATCAAGACCATCGGGCTTTACCGCAACAAGGCGAAGAACGTCATCGCGCTCAGCCAAAAGCTGGTCGACGATTTCGGAAGCGTCGTGCCGCGCACCCGCGAGGAACTGGTGACGCTGCCGGGTGTGGGCCGCAAGACCGCAAACGTCGTGATGTCCATGGCCTTCGGCATACCCACAATGGCCGTCGACACGCATATCCTGAGAATTGGCAACCGCATCAAGCTCGCACCCGGCAAGACGCCTGATGAGATCGAGGAGATCCTGATGCGGATCATCCCCGAAGAATATCTCTTCCACGCCCATCACTGGCTGATCCTGCACGGGCGCTACTGCTGCAAGGCAAGGCGCCCCGAATGCGAGAAATGCGTCATCGCCGACATCTGCAAATCGCCGGAAAAGACCTGCGTTGTACCGGCCCCGCTGGTCGAACTGCCGCCGCAGGAAATCAGCGCCGTCGAATAAGGCTCAACGGGCGAGAGCCACGTCCCGCGCGGCGAGCGCCTTGTGCAGATGCACCATCAGGCCCGCGGCAAAGAGCGGCGTCAGCAGGTTGACGATCGGCACCGCGAGGAAAAGCGCAATCACCAGGCCCGCCATGAATACGGTGCCCGAATGGCGGGAACGCAGAAGTTTCGCCTCTTCGACACTGCGGAACCGCATGGCCGCGAACTCGAAGAATTCCCGGCCGAGCAGATAGCCGTTCACCAGGAAGAAGGCGAGAATGTTGATGCCGGGGATGAAGAGCAGCATCAGCGCGATCAGGTTGCCGACGACGACCACGCCGAAGAACTTGATCGAGGCGACGATCGCCTGTCCCATCGGCATGGCCTTGCCCGGCGGGTCGCTGGGATAATCCCGCTTCTCCACGACTTCGGCGACATCATCGAGAAACAGACCGGCAATGATCGCCGTGACCGGTGACAGCAAGAGTGCCAATCCGAGCGCCAGCCCGATGCTGGCCAGAATGCCGAAGATGAAGGTGAGCCAGCCCGCCCAGTCCGGCAGTTCCGGGACGACGCCCTGGACCAGAGGCATGATGAAGGCGATGAAAGTCTCGCGCAGACCGAACCACAGGCCGATCAAAACGAGGATCGTCAGGCCGAGTGTCTTCCAGAAGACCGTGCGGGTCTCCGGGGCAAAAAGATTGCGCAGCGACAGCACGGCAGCGTCAAAGATCATCGGAGGCCTCCTTCATCAACAGCCGTGATGTAGGAGGCCGAAGCTGCCGCTGCAATGCGCAATCTCAGCCGAGGCGATAAAGGCCCGGCCGACGATCGGTGAGATAGGGGTTTTGCGCCCTGGCATCGTCATAGGCGGCGGGATCGATCTCGGCGACCAGCAGCGTTTCCCGCATGCCGGCTCGCGCCAGCTCGTCGCCATCCGGCCCGAGGATGACCGACCGACCGCCATAGGTGAGCCCATTCTCCTCGCCGCAGAGATCGGCATAGATGACGAAGACGCCGTTTTCGAAGGCACGTGTCGGCACCACCGTATCGGCCACCCGTCGGCTAATGATCCCTTCCGGCAGGGCGGTCGGCACCAGGATCAGTTCGGCACCGGCGAGCGCCAGCGTGCGGACATTCTCCGGGAACTCGACGTCATAGCAGATCAGCATGCCGGTCTTGATACCGTTGAGATCGAAGACGTGCGGAGCCTCCGAGCCTGGCACAAAAGCCGCGCGCTCACCCTCGCCATAGAGATGGCTCTTGCGGTAGAATTCCGTGCTGCCGTCCGGCCGGACAAGCACAGAGGAATTGAAGACATGATTGCCGTCGCGCTCGGGAAAACCTGCGCAGATCGAAAGCCCGCAATCGGCCGAAATTTCCGTCAAAGCGCCGATGATCGAACCATCGCGCCCTTCCGCCACTTCCTTGAACTGCGAACCGAGTGCATATCCACTGGTTCCGAGTTCGGGCGTGACAAGAAGCTCCGCGCCCATTTCTGCCGCCGCCATGGCAGCTTGGGCAATCTTGCCGATATTGCCCGGAACATCGCCGGAAAGCGGCTGCATTTGATAGAGCGAAATCAGCATGATGCACCTGTCTGCGTCAGAGTCTGGGTTGGAACGTTAGTGCTGCATGCCTAGCGGAGGCAAGCGGCAACTCCAAGGCAAGCCGCGCCAGGTTGCCTTTCTTGTCTCGGACCTTATCTTTAGGAAATGGAACATGTGATCGAAGCAGGCTTGTCCTGATGGCTTTTGTCGTTACGGCCGCCGTAGCGTTGCTGCTGATAGAGCTTTATCTCAGGCGCCGCCCCTGGGCGATCGCGCTGACCGGCGTGATCGCTGTCGTCGGCACCGTGATCTGGATCTTCAGCGATAATCAGTCGAGAAGCCAGAGAGGCGCTGTCTCGGCCGTCACAGTGGATGTCGGAGCCGACGGCGAGACTTGCCTTGATCCGGCCCTGCCGCTGGCTGCAACACTCACCAATTCTTCCGGCGACATGGTCAACCGCATTGCCTTTGACCTGATCGGAGAACAGGCGGAAAGAGCCGGCACCGCCTATCGCGGTACTCTCCGTCATAATCAGTTTCTGGCGCCGGGCGAAAGCATCACGCGGTGTTTCCCCCTGCTCTACCACGGCTTTGCCCATCCGCGTCCACAGATCGTCGATGCGACGAAATATGACTGGACGGCACACGTGACCCTTGTCGGCTTCGGCGACGCGCCCTCCCCATAAGCATCCACCTAAGAACACGGGAAAAAGGCCGGCAGGAACAGTCTCTCACACCTGAACGAGATGCCCCTCGCTCACCTCCCGGTACTGGCGCGCAGGCGGTTGGTAGCCCGCGGGCCGAATGGGGCTCTTGATCTCGTCGGTCGACAGATTGCGCTTGAGCTTGCGTCGCGCCGGATCCGGCACCGGCACCGCCGCCATCAGCTTCTTCGTGTAGGGATGCTGCGGATTGTCGAAGACGGCCTGACGCGGACCGATCTCGACGATCTCGCCGAGATACATCACGGCGACCCGGTGGCTGACCCGCTCCACGACTGCCATGTCGTGGCTGATGAAGAGATAGGCGAGGTTGAAGCTCTGCTGCAGATCGAGCAGCAAATTGCAGACCTGCGCCTTGATCGACACGTCCAGCGCCGAGACCGCTTCGTCGGCGACGATGATCTTCGGATCGAGCATCAGCGAGCGGGCAATCGCGATGCGCTGGCGCTGACCGCCCGAGAACTCATGTGGATAACGCGGCATCATGTCGGCCGAGAGCCCCACCCGCTCCAGGAGGTCTGCGGCCTTGTCGCGCGCTTCGGCTTTCGAACCGAGCTTGTGCTCGACGAAAGGCTCCATCACCGCCTGCCCTACGCTCATGCGCGGATCGAGACTGGCGAAGGGATCCTGGAAGACCATCTGGATGCTGCGACGCATGCGCCGGAGCGAAGCCTCGTCGAGGCTGCCAACATTGTAACCGTCGACCGTGATCTGACCCGAAGTCGGTTCAACCAGCCGGGTGATCGAGCGGCCCGTTGTGGACTTGCCGCAACCCGATTCGCCGACCAGGGACAAGGTTTCGCCCGGCTTGAGGGTGAAGGAGACGTTTTCGACCGCATGCACCGCGCCGCTCTTGCGCCCGAACAGGCCGGACCGGATGTCGAAGCGGGTGGTGAGGTTTTTCACCTCCAGCAGTGGTTGGCTCGCTTTTTCCGGAACTCCGGCTTCCGCCTCCGGCACCAGCGTGGCCCCGGTCTTGATATCGATGACCGGGAAACGCATCGGCCGCTCCCGCCCGCCCATGGATCCGAGCTTCGGAACGGCGGACAGCAATGCGCGCGTATAGGGATGTTGGCCACGATTGAAGATGTCGTCCGTCGTCCCCGTTTCCACGGCCTCGCCGCGGAACATGACGATGGTCCGGTCCGACACTTCGGCCACCACACCCATGTCATGGGTGATGAAGAGCACCGCCATGCCCTCCTCGTCCTGAAGCGTCTTGATCAGGTCGAGGATCTGGCCCTGGATGGTGACGTCAAGCGCGGTGGTCGGCTCGTCGGCGATCAGCAGCTTCGGCCGGGATGCGAGCGCCAT
This sequence comes from Rhizobium sp. R86522, assembly GCF_042466255.1. Lineage (NCBI taxonomy): Bacteria > Pseudomonadati > Pseudomonadota > Alphaproteobacteria > Hyphomicrobiales > Rhizobiaceae > Rhizobium > Rhizobium sp. R86522. The sequence continues at coordinate 419,594 of NZ_JAXHBX010000001.1, read as the reverse complement.
GGCGATCATCACGCGCTGACGCATGCCGCCTGAGAACTGGTGCGGATATTCATCGAAGCGGTTCTTGGCGTTCGGGATACGGACGCGGTCGAGCAGCCGCAACACCTCGGTCTTTGCCTCTGCATTGGAGATGTCGCGATGGCACGTGATGGCCTCGGCAATCTGCTTGCCGATCGGAAAGATTGGATTGAGCGAGGTCATCGGCTCCTGGAAGATCATCGAGATCTGGTTGCCGCGCACCTGGCGCATTTGCTCGGCATCGAGCGTCAGAAGCTCGCGCCCCTCCAGTTTGACGCTCCCCGCGATGCGGCTCGTCAATTCCGGCAGAAGCCGCATGATCGACAGCGAGGTCACGCTCTTGCCCGACCCTGATTCGCCGACGATCGCCACGGTCTCTCCCGAGGCGACGTCGAGATCCATGTTTCGCACCACAGACCGCCACTCGGTGCCGACCCTGAACGAGGTCGTCAGACCCCGCACCGACAGCACCGGCGCCCTGCTTGCTTCTGTTGCCTGTTCCACCACAGCCATATCCCGTTCCCCTGTTTTTATCTGTGTCGAGATGTGGTCGTGTAATCAGGCGGCGAGTGCCGTTTCGGCAAGCGTCACCCAGTAGCTGATACCATAGGGAATCACCTCGTCGTTAAAGTCATAGGCGGAGTTGTGCAGGTTGGCCGTATTGCCATTGCCGATAAAGACGAACGAGCCGGGCCGCGCTTCGAGCATGTAGGAAAAATCCTCAGCACCCATCGCCGGCGGGAAGGCATCGCTGACGGCATGGTCCCCGGCCACCTTGCGCATGATATCGAGCGCGAACTCGGTCTCCGGTTCATGGTTGACGGTGACCGGATAACCGCGGTGATAGCGCAGCGTCGCCTTGCCCCCCATGGCCATCGCGACGCCGGACGCAATCTCGCCGATTCGGGCCTCGGCCATGTCGCGCATGTCCGGCATCAGCGTGCGAACGGTACCGGACAAGGTTACGGCATCGGGAATGACGTTATAGGCATCGCCCCCGTGGATCTTCGTCACTGTGACAACCACTGAGCCAAGCGGATCTGTCTCGCGGGCGGCAATCGACTGCAGTGCCACAACCACCTGTGAAGCTGCCAACACCGGATCAATGCTCTTGTGCGGCTGGGCGGCATGACCGCTTCGGCCTTCCACCACGATGTCAAACTGGTCGGCAGCGGCCATGACCGGTCCCTTCTTGGTGGCAAATGTGCCGACCGCCATGCCGGGATGGTTATGCATGCCATAGACCTGGCGGATGCCGAATTTCTCCATCATGCCATCGGCGACCATCTCGCGCGCGCCACCGCCGCCCTCTTCGGCCGGCTGGAAGATCACGGCGATCGATCCGCGGAAATTGCGGGTCTCGGCGAGATATTTGGCCGCACCGAGCAGCATGGCCGTGTGGCCGTCATGGCCACAGGCATGCATCTTGCCGGGCGTCTTGGAGGCCCAGGCCTTGCCGGACATTTCGTGGATCGGCAGTGCATCCATGTCGGCACGGAAGCCGACGACCGGCCCATCGCCGCGATTGCCCTTGATGATCGCGACCACGCCGGTCCGACCGATCCCCGTTTCGACTACGTCGCAGCCGAATTCCTCGAGCTTCTCGGCCACGAAGGCCGCTGTGCCATGCACGTCGAACAGGAGTTCGGGATTCTGGTGCAGATGGCGGCGCCACTCAGCGACTTCGGGCTGGAGTTCGCTGGCGCGGTTGAGCACTGGCATGAAGTAACCTCTTTTTGTCGTTGTTCCCCGCAGGATTTCGCGCATACTGTGCCGCGATGCGCAGCTTTGGCAAGCCGCAAAATTCCGTCTTGCATGGAAAATAGGCTTGTGATTACATGGCCTAAATTTTAGCCAACCCGACAGATACTGGGCTGTTCGGGAACGCATTGCGCGACTCTGCGGAGCGCCTCAGATTGGAAAACTTTCCTGCAATACCAAGAAGATAGGTGGTTGACATTTGGCGAATGGGCTGGCCACATCGCTGGCCGGCAGATCGGTCTTCCATCATGCCTGCAAACAAAAATAATGGGGAATGAGCACATGAACACTCGCAAAATGATGCTGGCGGCGTCGGCTGCCGCTTTCGCGCTGACGGCAGCGCCGGCAATGGCCGAACGCGGCACGGACGGCGACCTGAAGATCATCTTCTGGCAGGCCGTCTCGACGATGAACCCGTATCTGTCGGGGGGAACCAAGGAAGTTTACGCAGCCTCGATGGTCATCGAGCCGCTCGCCCGCTACGACGAGACCGGCGCACTGGTGCCGATGCTGGCCACGGAGATCCCGACTGTTGAAAACGGCGGCGTAGCAGCCGATTTCAAGAGCATCACCTGGAAGCTGAAGCCTGACCTGAAATGGTCCGACGGCTCGGCCGTCACGGCCGAAGACGCAATCTTCACCTGGAAATACTGCACGGCACCGGACGGCGGCTGCGCCCAGGGCGCCTATTTCGAAGGCGTGACCAATGTGGAAGCCGTTGACGCCTCCACCATCAAGGTCTCCTTCGCCGATGCCAAGCCCTATCCCTACAGCGCCTTTGTCGGCGCACAGGCTCCGCTCATCCAGGCAGCCCAGTTCAAGGATTGCCTTGGCGCCAAGGCGCCGGAATGCACGGCCGCCAACTTTGGCCCTGTTGGAACCGGCCCCTTCGTCGTCAACGAATTCAAGCCGAATGACGTCGTGACATTCACCGCCAACCCGAACTACCGCGACGCCGCCAAGCCGGCTTTCGCCTCGGTCACGCTGAAGGGTGGCGGTGACGCCGCTTCCGCAGCGCGCTCGGTTCTCGAGACCGGCGAATTCGACTATGCTTGGAACATGCAGGTCGAACCCGAAATCCTCGACCAGATGATGACTGCCGGCAAGGGCAAGATCGAAGTCGCCTTCGGCACGCAGGTTGAACGCATCGACATCAACCCTTACGGCGTCGATCCCTCGCTCGGCGACAAGCGCTCGACCAAGGAAGCCGGCCCGCACCCGGCCCTTTCCGACCCGGCCGTTCGCCGCGCGCTCTCGATCGCGATTGACCGCGAAATCATCGACGAAGCCGGCTACGGCCCGAACGGCCAGCCCACCTGCAACATCCTGCCGGCGCCGGATATCTATGTCTCCACCGCGGTTGACTGGTGCCTGAAGCAGGACATCGAAGGCGCAAACAAGCTGCTCGACGATGCCGGCTGGGTCATGGGCTCGGATGGCGTCCGCGAGAAGGACGGCGTCAAGCTATCCTTCCTCTACCAGACCTCGACCAACTCCGTCCGTCAGGGCACCCAGGCATTGGTCAAGGACATGTGGAGCCAGATCGGCGTTTCCGTCGAACTGCGCAACATCTCGGCTTCCGTCTTCTTCGGCGGTGACCCGGCCTCTCCGGACACCTTCCAGAAGTTCATGGCCGACATCCAGATGTACACCAACAACTTCGACGGCACGGATCCGGAGAAGTACATGGCGGGCTGGATGTGCGACAAGATCCCGAACCCGGCCAATGGCTGGCAGGGTGAAAACATCGTCCGCTACTGCAACCCGGAATACGATGCGCTTGTGAAGGAACTCGGCCAGACCGGCGAGCTCGAAAAGCGTGCCGAAATCGCCAAAAAGCTGAACGACATGCTCTCCAACGATGTCGCCCAGATCCCGCTTATCCATCGCGGTCAGCCGTCGGCTGTCAACAACACGCTGCTTGGCGTGAAGATGAACGCCTGGGATTCGGAACTCTGGAACGTCGCCGACTGGTCGCGCGCTAAGTAATGCCCTTCGCGCCGGGCCTGCCTTCACGGGCGGGCCCGGCGTTCGCATTTTTGCCGACAGTCTGGAGCCCAGCCGATGTTTACCTTCACCGTACGGCGACTGCTGTTCGCAGTCCCGACGCTACTGGCCATCAGTTTCATAATTTTTGCCCTGCTCGACCTTGCACCGAGCGACCCGTTGGGCGACCTGCCGCTCACCATTCCGCCCGAAGTGCGCGAGCAGATCCGGCTGGCCATGGGCCTCGATCAGCCCTTCATCATTCGCTATTTCAAATGGCTGCAGCAGTTCTTCATCAATGAACCGTTGAACATCTTCGAACAGATCACCGGCATCACCGTCGGCTCCGGCGAGCGCATGCGCGTGCTTTCCTGGGCGACCCGCAGCCCCGTGGTTGACCTGATCGTCCAGCGTCTGCCACAGACGCTCTGGGTCGTCGGTCTCTCCTACCTCTTCGGCGTTTTGATCGCGATCCCGATCGGCGTCATCTCCGCCTATCGCCAGTATTCCTGGTTCGACCAGATCGGCACCTTCGTCTCGATGGTCGGCTACTCCGTGCCGACCTTCTTCACCGGCGTCCTGCTGATCGTCGTCTTCTCCTCCTGGCTCCAGTGGTTCCCGTCGATCTATGATACCACACTGGTGGTCAACAGCTGGGACAGCTTCGTGCTCCAGGTGAAGCAGATGTTCTTGCCCGTCCTGGTGCTGACGCTGTTCAACGTCTCGCAGATCAGCCGCTTCGTGCGCGCCTCCATGCTCGACAACCTGAACATGGATTATGTCCGCACCGCCCGTGCCAAGGGCGTCAAGGAAAAGATCGTGCTGCTCGTGCATGTCCTGCGCAACAGCCTGATCCCGGTCGTGACTGTGATCGCGCTCGGCGTTCCCACGATCTTCTCCGGGGCCATCATCACCGAGCAGGTCTTCCGCGTGAATGGTCTGGGGCAGTTGCTGATCACTGCGATCCAGGGCGCCGACATCCCGCTCGTGCAGACCCTGACCTTCATCTTCGCGATCCTGATCGTGCTCTTCAACCTGATTGCCGACGTTCTCTACGGCATACTCGATCCGAGGATCCGCTATGAGTGATGCCGCAATCGCGACGACCGGTGCACCGGCTCCACAGACAAGACCTCAGAGCGGCAGCTTCTGGCCCATGCTCTGGCGCCAGTTCCGCGCCCACAAGGGTGGCGTTGCCGGCCTGATCGTCTTCGTCTTCATCGTCGCCGCCGTCTTCATCGGCCCTCACATCCACACGATCGATCCGGCGAAACTCGACATCCGTGCCAAGAACCAGGGGCCGTCCTGGGAGCATCCCTTCGGCACAGACAACCTTGGCCGCGACATGCTGGCCCAGGTTCTCGCCGGTGGCCAGATCTCGCTCGCCGTCGGCATGGCGGCAATGTTGCTGGCCCTGGTCGTCGGCACGCTGGTCGGGGTCTTGTCAGGCTACTCCCGCAAGCTCGACGGCCCTCTGATGCGTCTGACCGACCTCTTCCTGGCGCTGCCGCTCCTGCCGCTGCTGCTGGTGATCATCATGTTGTTCCGCGACACGTTGCGCACCGCCTTCGGCCCGGAAACCGGCATCTTCATCCTGATCGTCTTCGTCATCGGCATCACCAGCTGGATGCACACGGCCCGCATCGTGCGCGGCGACGTATTGGCGATCAAGAGCCAGGAATTCATCCTGGCGGCGAAATCGAGCGGCATGCGCGAGCACCGCATCATCATCAAGCACATCCTGCCCAATGTGATGTCTTCGATCATGGTCTCGGCGACGCTCGGCATCGCCACCGCCATCATCACCGAGTCCGCGCTCTCATTCCTGGGGCTCGGCTTCCCGCCGGACTTCCCCACCTGGGGCCGTCTACTGTTCGACGGCGCCAACTTCCTGCAGATCAACCCGTCCCGCGTCTTGTGGCCGGGCCTCGCGATCTCGCTCACGGTACTGAGTGTCAACTATATCGGCGACGCGATTAGAGATGCGCTGGATCCGAAGGCATTGAAGCATTGAGGGTAACCCCAAGTGGGCGCATTAGCGCCCACTTGGCCTTCCCAACACCCTTCTCGCAGCAAACCAGCTGGCACATGCCCAGACCGTTCCCGCCGCCCAGCCACCGAGCACGTCAGTGGGGTAATGCACCCCGAGATAGATGCGGCTGAGGCCGATGATCAGGGTGAGGAACACCGCAACGAGCGGGAAGAAGTAACGCAGCGAAGGCTGCTCTTCGATGCGCGACAGCATGGCGCCGAGGGTGAGATAAGTGATCGCAGACAGCATGGCGTGGCCGCTCGGAAAGCTCATGTCCGACACCTCGACCAGATGCTGCACGACTTCAGGCCTCGGCCGGGCAATTCCAAGCTTCATCGCGCTGCTCAAGGCCCACCCGCCGAGGATCGAAACGGTGACGAAGGCGGCCGTGCGGAATTTGCGACGCAGAGCCAGATATGTGACGACCAGGGTCACGAGCAATGTCAGCACGGTCACGCCGCCAAGCGCCGTGATGTCGACCATCACCTTGGTGAGCCAGGCGGGACCGACCGGCATGCTGAGATCAGATGTATCACGCAACATCAGCAGCACGCTCTCGTCGAAGGCACGCGTCTCGCCTTCCAGCACTTCCCCCGTCAGTTCGAACAGCAGATAGGCAACAAGCGCCGCCACCAGCGCAGTCAGCCAGACACGGGCTTCGGCGACCGAGACGATGCGGGTGAGATGGCGCTTGAGCTGCTGCATGGGCGAGATCCTGATCGGTGATGTTGAGGCTACATCGCGTTGAAAGGCGCGTGCGTCAATCGGGACGCGGGGAGCAAATGTGGACGGGTCGGAGTTGTTCCATACTTCCCTTTCCGGACAGCGGCGGTTCGCTCGCGCCGAGGGCCTGGCACCGCCCCTCACCCTACCCTCTTCCCGCAGGCGGGGAGAGGGAGGCAGGCGCGGTTACCGTCTCGGTCTTCTCCCCCGCCTGCGGGGAGAAGGTGCCGCCCTTCGACAGGTTCAGGAGGCGGATGAGAGGCCATAGCCGCACGGCACAGGCTTTGAGCCGATCAGCTTACTCACCAAAACCGCCTTGATCTTGTCGCCCACCCCCGCCACTCTCCGCCCGCACATCCGGAGACATGCCCCATGCCCCAAGGCCCGCTCAACCTTCTGACCGACATCGACGGTCTGGCCGTCGGCCATGCGACAGACCTCACCCTCGGCTCCGGCGTCACCGTGATTGTCTTCGACGAACCGGCAACAGCGTCTGGAATCGTGCTCGGCGGCGCGCCCGGTGGACGCGACGTGACGCTGCTCGATCCCTCCATGACAGTGCAACAGGTCGATGCCTTCGTGCTCTCAGGCGGCTCGGCCTTCGGGCTGGATGCGGCGGGCGGCGTGCAGTCGGGTCTGCGCGCGGCGGGTCGTGGCTTTGCCGTGGGCTCCGTGCGGGTGCCGATCGTGCCGCAGGCGATCCTGATGGATCTGCTGAATGGTGGAGCTAAGGACTGGGGCCTGCATGCTCCCTATCGCGATCTCGGCTATAAGGCCTTTGAGAACGCGGCGAAAGGGGCCTTCGCGCTCGGCACTATTGGCGCCGGAACGGGTGCCACGACGGCCAATATCAAGGGTGGCCTGGGCTCTGCCAGCGCCATTTCGTCCTCGGGCCACACAATCGCAGCGCTGGTGGCCGTCAACGCCATGGGTTCAGTCACGGTTGGTGACAGTCCGCATTTCTGGGCTGCCCCTTTTGAGGAGGGAGAAGAATTCGGTGGTCTTGGCCAGCCCGCTCATGTGACCGTTGAAGATCGGGCGATGCGCATCAAGGGGCTGCGACTGACGGCAACCACCATCGGCGCCGTCGTGACCGATTGCGCGCTCTCGAAGCCCGAGCTCCACCGCCTGTCGATCGCCGCCCATGATGGCCTCGTCCGCGCCGTGCTTCCGGCCCATCTGCCCTCCGACGGCGACACGATGTTTACTGCCTCGACGGGAAGACGCGCACGCAGCAGTCAGGCCGACCTCATGGAGCTCTGCCATCTGGCAACGCTGGTGACGGCCCGGGCGATCGCGCGCGGCGTGTTCGAGGCCGTCGCCCTGCCTTACGCGGATGCGCAGCCGGCCTGGCGGGACAAATGGGGGTGATCTCGGCTCCCTGCGGACAGCAGTGTGGCTGGCAGAGCGGTCAGCGGCCACTCTCCCCCCGTGTGGGGGAGATGTCGACAGAGCCGACAGAAGGGGTACCGCGCAGCACAAGGTGACCTGATCTCCCTCCCACCACCTTCGTCGAACCCGCCCTTGACCCAAGTCAAGGACAGTGCACCCTTCGCCGCAGAGATTGCCCGCCAAGGTTGGTCACGCGCATGACGCAGATCATCCGCAAGATAAACGGATCGGGGGAGGACGGTTCGACAATGGAAGATGAAAGCGACATGGAAAGACCAGTCCTCACCAACCGCATGTTCGACGAGCTGAAGCTCGGCGATGCGGCAAGCCTCACGCGCATCATCGGTCCCGATGATATCGAGCTCTTTGCAGCGCTGTCCGGCGACAACAACCCGGTGCCACTCGGCCAGTCGCTGATCCCGGCCGGAATGATCTCCGCCGTGCTCGACACCCGCCTTCCCGGCCCCGGAACAGTGTATCTCGGCCAGGATCTGGAGTTCTGGAGGGACATCGCGACCGGCGACCGCATCACCGCGACGGTGACCCTGATGACCAAGGAGAGCGATGGCCGGACCCTGATCTTCGACACCCGCTGCGTCAACCAGAACGGCGAGCCCGTTTTGGCCGGCAAGGCCCGTGTGCGGGCGCCGTTCGAGCGCATCAGTTGGTCGGAGAACCTTCCGCCGGATGTCTCGCTGCAGCGCCACGACCGCTTCGATGCGATCGTGGCCGAGGCCCGCAGCCTGCCGATGGTGCGAACCGCCCTTGTGCATCCCTGCTCGCCGGAAGCCATCGAGGGTGCCGTCGAAATCCGCGACGAAGGTCTGCTCGACCCGATCCTGATCGGCCCGGAGGCGAAAATCCGCGCGGCCGCCGCAAAGGCCGGCATCTCGATCGACGGTTTCGAGATCATGTCGACCGAACACAGCCATGCGGCAGCGGCCCTTGCCGTCGAACTCGCCGTTGCCGGCAAGGTCGGCTCCGTGATGAAAGGCAGCCTGCATTCCGACGAGCTTCTGGCCGCCGTCGTCGGTGGCGGTTCGGGCCTCAGGACCGAGCGCCGCGTCAGCCATGTCTATGTCATGGATGTGCCGGCCTATTCCAAGCTGCTGATCGTCACGGACGCCGCGATCAACATCGCCCCCACCCTCGAACACAAGCGCGACATCTGCCAGAACGCAGTCGATCTCATGCATATGCTGGGCGTGGCGGAGCCCAAGGTCGCCGTGCTCGCTGCCGTCGAGACGGTCAACGACAAGATGCCGGCGACACTGGAGGCCGCAGCCTTGACCGTGATGGCAGCGCGCGGCCAGATCAAGGGTGCCAAGGTCGACGGTCCGCTCGCCTTCGACAATGCGATCAGCATGGAAGCCGCCCGCACCAAGGGCATCATCTCCCCCGTCGCCGGCGACGCCGATATCCTGCTGGTGCCCGACCTCGAAGCCGGCAACATGCTCGCCAAGCAGCTCCTCTATTTCGCCAATGCCGATGCCGCCGGTCTGGTGCTCGGCGCCCGCGTTCCGATCATTCTGACCAGCCGCTCGGACAGCCTCAGAGTCCGCATTGCGTCGGCAGCTCTGGCAAAACTCGTCGCTGCCAAGCGAGCGGCAGCGCTCGGGGACAAGGCATGAGGCAGAAACTGCTGCTGAGCTTCAATGCCGGCTCTTCGACGGTGAAGATCGGCATATTCGCCCACGAGGCCCAAGGCGCCAGACGCATCGGCAAGGGCGTGATCGACTTCCGCGCAGAGCCGCTGACCTTCCATCTGGTCGAGGGGCCACAAGTCTTCGACGTACCGCTCGTGGCAAAGACCGATGACCTGCTGCACGACGTGTTGGAAGAGGTCTTTGACTGGCTCGGAGAACACTACGATCTCGACGCCGTCTCGGCCGTTGGTCACCGCGTGGTCCATGGCGGCGATCGCTTCGCAGATGCTGCAATCGTCGACGAGGAGGGCCTAACCGCAATCGAGAGTCTGGTGACACTGGCACCTCTCCACCAGCCGCAGAACCTGCGTCTTATCCGCGCCATCGCTGAACTGAAGCCCGGCCTCCCCCAGACCGCCTCCTTCGACACCGCGTTCCACCGCACGCAGTCCGACACCGTCAGGCGCTTCGCCATTCCGCGCGAATGGTTCGTTAAGGGCGTCAAGCGCTACGGCTTTCACGGCCTATCCTATGCCTTTATCGCAGGCGCCCTGAAAACGCTCGAACCGGAGACCGTCGGCGGCCGTGCCGTCGTTGCACATCTCGGCTCCGGCGCCAGCCTCTGCGCGCTGGACCACGGGATCAGCCGCGACACCTCCATGGGCTTTTCCACCATTGACGGCGTGCCCATGGCGACCCGCTCCGGCGCGATCGATCCGGGCGTGCTCTTCCATCTGATGGACGCCCATGGGCTCAGCGTCAAACAGGTCGAGGAGATGATCTACAAGCAGTCAGGCCTGCTCGGTCTCTCCGGCATCAGCGCGGATAGCCGGGTGTTGCTGGAGACCCCTTCGAAGGAAGCCTGCGAGGCACTCGACGTCTTCACCTTCCGCATCGCAGGGGAGGTGGCAAGGCTCGCTGCTTCGCTCGGTGGCCTGGATACGCTGGTCTTCACCGCCGGCATCGGCGAGAACCAACCGACGATCCGCCGTTCGGTGGTCGAGCGCCTGCGCTTCCTCGGCCTGCTCCTGGACAGTGAGGCGAACGACCGCAACGAGGCCGTCATCTCGCGCGAGGAAAGCCGGGTAACGATCCGGGTCATCGCGACCGACGAGGAACAGGTGATTGCCGACGACTGCCTCAGGCTCATCGGATAGAACGATCCGCCGCCGCTGACACCAAAGCGTCATGAAACGCGCCTAGAGACGCTTCGATTGAAAGCGGAAGGAGATGACGCTCATGCTGCGACAGACGGATGCGACGGGTGAAGCCCATGAAGCGGCCCGCGGCGAGGCCCTGATCCTCTCCAATGCCCGCGTTGTGACCCCAAGCCATGTCCTGCATGGTTCGGTGGTCATCGAAAACGGCCTGATTGTCGAAATCCATGAGGGACCGTCGCGCCATGCCGATGCACTCGACTTCGCCGGCGACTATCTCCTGCCCGGCCTTGTCGACATCCACACCGACCATTTCGAGAAGCACCTCTATCCCCGCGCCCATGTACGCTGGGATTTCATGCGCGCCGCCCTTGCCCATGATGCCCAGATCATCGGCGGCGGCGTGACCACCGTCTTCGACAGCCTCTGCGTCGGCGCGACCACCGACAATCCGGAGCGGGCCGAAATCCTGAAGCCGATGATCGAGGCGCTGGAGCAGGCGCAAAGCGCCGGCATGTTCAGGGCCGAACACCTGGTGCACCTGCGCTGCGAACTGACAGACCTGGTCACCCCGCAACTGACGGCCGAGCATATCGACCGCGAGATCGTGCGCGTCATCTCGGTGATGGAACACCTGCCCGGAATTCGCCAGAGCCGTGACATCGAGGCCTATGTCCACCGAGCCTGCAAATCAACAGGCGAGAGCCCGGAACTGGTGCGCGAGAAGATCAAGGTGCTCGTTGCCGAGAAAAGCCAGTTTGCCGCGAGCACCCGTCCAGAGGTCGTCGCGCTCGCCCGGTCGCGCGCCATGCCGCTGATGAGCCATGACGACACCGATGTGGCGCATATCGAGGAAGGCATCGCCGAGGGCGTGTCGATCTCCGAATTCCCCTGCTCGATGGAAGCGGCCGAAGCAGCACGCGCGGCCGGCATGATGATCGTAGCTGGCGCTCCGAACCTCGTGCGCGGCGGCTCGCAGTCGGGCAATGTAGCGGTCCGCGACCTGCTCGCGGCGCGGCTTGTCGACATCCTAGCCTCGGATTATGTGCCGCGCTCGATGCTCGACGCCGCCTTCATGATTTCGGCTGATCCCGGCCTCGACTACGACCTGCCGAGCGCCGTTGCCATGGTGACGCGCAGCCCGGCGCTCGCCGGCAACCTCCCCGATCGCGGCGCGATCGAAACCGGGCTGAAGGCCGATCTGATCCGCGTCGACCTGCAGGACGGGCAGCCCTTCGTCAAGTCGGCCTGGCGCTCCGGCAACCGGGTCGCCTGACCAGGGAAACGACCTGGCTTACTCGTGCCAGGCAGATGCCAGCACCCGAAGCCAGTTCTCTCGGCAGATCTTGTCGAGGTCTGAAGGACCGTAGCCGCGCTCCTTAAGCGCCGTCACGAGCCGCTGGTTGCCGGTAGCGTCGCCGATCACATTCGGGATCGTCGCGCCGTCGAAATCGGACCCCAGCGCCACGCAGTCGATCCCCATGCGGTCGACGAGATAGTCGATATGGCTGACCATGGTCGCAAGCGAGGTCTCCGCATCGTCGCGGCCATCAGGCCGGAGCATGGTGACGGCATAGTTGAGACCGACGAGCCCGTGGCTTGCCTTGATCGCATCCATCTGCCGGTCCGTCAGGTTGCGGGCAACGGGCGTCAACGCATGGACATTGGAATGGCTGGCGATCAACGGCTGATCACTCAAACGCTCGACATCCCAGAAACCCTTCTCGGTGATATGGGCGAGATCGATCAGGATGCCGAGCCGGTTGCAGGCCCGGATCAGATCTTCACCAGCGCGGGTCAGGCCGGGTCCGGTATCGGGCGAACTCGGATAGGCAAAGGGCACGCCGTGCCCGAAGATGTTGTGGCGGCTCCAGACCGGTCCAAGCGAACGAAGCCCCGCGGCATAGAAGACTTCGAGCGTTTCGAGATCGGCATCGATCGCCTCACAGCCCTCCATGTGCAGGACAGCGGCAAAGACTTTGTCCGCCATGGCCTGGCGGATTTCGGCCGTCGTCCGGCACAGCCGCCAGCTGCCGTCCTGATCGAGCCGATGGGCAATTGCCGCCATCTGCAGCGCGATGTCGAGGGACGAGGCCCGATCGAGCGGCGGATCGAGTGGCGTGGAATAATGCCCGTTTGCATCCGGTTCGCGCAGATTGAAGTCATGCGGCGACGGGATGTAGATGGCGCAGAGGCCGCCGGCGAGCCCGCCCTTCCGCGCGCGCGGTGCATCGATATGCCCGGCGCTCGTTCCGTTGCGGAATTCTGCGACCGGATTGCGGCCCTCGCTGCGACTGCGCCAGAGGCGCAGGAGAACATCGTTGTGGCCGTCAAAAACTAGGTTCATGAAGAAGGATCCAGAAGTAGCGTCCAGGCAGAAAACCCGGGCGGGGAAAGAGGTCAAACACTGCAACTGTTTCGGAATCGTTGGACCAAATCATGTCGCGCTTCAAGCGGCACGGCGATTTATCCCGCGGTCCCGGAACCAAGCGGCGGTACACGCGCGAGCCAGTCGGTCGCCGCCTCATAAGCTGAGGCAACGGACAGCACCGCCTGATCCGCCCTCGGTCGCCCGATCAGCTGGAAGCCATTGGGCAGGCCAGTCGCCGAGAAACCGGCGGGCAATGCAGCAACCGGAAGCCCGGCCATGCTGGGGCCAATAACGACCTCCATCCAGCGATGATAAGTGTCCATGTGCTTGCCGGCGATTTCGCGCGGCCACGGAATATCCGCATCGAAGGGGAAGACCTGCGCGGCCGGCGCCACGAGATAGTCGCAAGTCTCGAAAACCTTCATGATCGCCTGATACCAGGCCGTGCGAACGGCCGAGGCCTCGTAGACATCAGCCACCTGGATGCGCAAGCCGGAGCGGACCTCGTAGAGGATCTCGGCCTTCAGCGAGCCACGTCGGCCGGGATCTTCATAGAAGTCCCGCATGCTGCCGGCGGTGAAATAACTGCGTAAAGTCGTCCAGGCCCACCAGAGCCTGTTCATGTCGAAATCGACCTTCACCGGTTCGACGGCGAAACCCAGTCCTTCAAACACGCCGAGCGCCTTCTCGTTCAAGTCGAGCACGCCGGCTTCGAAGGAGAGATGTCCACCGAAGTTCCCGAGCCAGCCGATGCGACCGCCCTTTCCAGGGATCGTCGGATCGAGGGAAATCGGCGGGCTCTCGAAAGAAGACGGATCACGCGCATCGAAACCGGATTGCACGTTGAGAAGCGTCACCACGTCCTGGACCGAGCGGCCCATCGGCCCCAGAGTCGCGAGCTGATTGAGATAGGCATCGCGACCGGGAAGTGTGGGCACGCGGCCGAAGCTCGGGCGGAAACCGACGACATTGTTGAAGGCGGCTGGATTGCGCAAAGAGCCCATCATGTCGCTGCCATCCGCGACCGGCACGAGACGCGCAGCAAGCGCTGCCCCTGCCCCGCCACTCGATCCGCCCGCCGAACGGCTGACATCCCACGGGTTCCGCGTCACGCCAAAGACAGGATTGTAGCTGTGCGAACCGAAGCCCCACTCCGGCGTATTGGTCTTGCCGATGATGATCGCACCGGCGGCCCGGATGCGCTCCACCTGGATGTCGTCGAAATCGGGCACATAATCGTGGAAGAGCGGCGAGCCATAGGTACAGAGAATGCCCTTCGCCTCGCTAAGATCCTTGATGGCAACGGGCACGCCATGCAGGACCCCGAGGGATCTGCCATGCTTGCGCTCGGCATCCTTCGCCCGGGCCTCGGCACGTAGCGCCTCGCGCGAACGAAGACTGACAAGCGCATTGATCTGGGGATTGAGGCTCTCGATCCGCTCGAGATAGGCTTCCATCACCTCCTCGGCCGAGAGACCTCCGGCATCGAGGGATTTCCGGAGGTCGGCAAGGGACAGGGACGTCAGGTCGGACACGCGGGGCTCCGTTCAAATGGGCTCTCTGGTCGGGCAGGAAGAGACGATGGGCTTCCCGACACGACACTGTCAAGCGCCGGGCCGAGCGCCCGACGCAGGCCAGCCATGCGCATCCGGAAAACTTTCAAGCTGCCCAAAATAAAAATGGTCAAACGACCAAATTAGAGGCAACATGCCACAAAAGAGGAAGGAGCGGGCCTCGTCGAACTGCTTTTCCGAAACACGGGAACATCGACGAAATCAGGCGAAATCCGGCGTATTGCCCGTAAGCGGCAGCGGTCTGGACCAAGCCATAAGGGGAGAGATCAGCATGCCCAGAAGCTGGCACGTGACTTGCGTGATACCCTCTGCGCCACCCTGCAGCCTGCGATCGCCGGGCACAGGGTCGAACAAAGCACTTCGCGCATAACCCGAACGCCAGGGGGCACGGCTTGAGTTCCGCATCTGACAAGGCAGCCATCGAAATCCGCGGCGTCAGCCGCATCTACGGAACCGGACAGGACAAGGTCACCGCCCTCGACGGGATCTTCCTCAAGATCAGGGAAAACGAGTTCTTCACACTGCTGGGGCCATCCGGCTGTGGCAAGACCACGCTCCTGCGTCTGATCGCCGGCTTCGATTTCCCGACAACGGGCGAAATCCTGCTGCACGGCGAGGACATCGCGCCACTGCCGCCCTTCCGTCGACCGGTCAATACGGTCTTCCAGTCCTACGCCCTCTTCCCGCACATGACAGTCGCCGACAATATCGGCTTCGGCCTGAAGATGCTCGGCAAGCCGGCAGCCGAGATCAAGGCACGCGTCGACGAGATGCTGGAGCTGGTGCACATGACCCAGATGCGCGACCGGCAGGTCAGCCAGATCTCCGGCGGCCAGCAGCAGCGTGTGGCGCTCGCCCGGGCGCTCGCTCCGAAGCCGAAGGTCCTGCTGCTCGACGAGCCGCTCTCGGCCCTCGATTACAAACTGCGCAAGGAAATGCAGATCGAGCTGAAGCGCGTGCAGGCCGAAACCGGCATCACCTTCATCTTCGTCACCCACGACCAGGAAGAGGCGCTCACCATGTCGGACCGCATCGCGGTCATGTCGATGGGGAGCCTTCGCCAGGTCGGCTCGCCCTGGGACATCTATGATCGCCCCGCCGAACGCTTCGTCGCCGACTTCATCGGCGAGACAAACTTCCTTGAGGTCGAGGTTGCCTCTGTCACGGGCGACCGGGCAAGCGTAAGGCTACGCTCCGGTCGCGAGATCCCCGCGACCTTCCCGGACAACACAACGCCGACAGGCAAGGTGACGATCGTCATCCGACCCGAACACGCCGCCATCGTCGACGCGACAGATGAGGCGACCCTGCAGGGTTCGATCGAAAGCGTCGTCTATCTGGGAACGGACACCAATATCAATGTCCGCCTCGAAGGTGGCTCGCTGTTCACGGTTCGCCAGCAAAACAGCCGCAGCGGCAGCTGCGGGCTGGTCGAGGGCCAACATGTCGGCATCATGGTCAGCCATGATGTCGCGCAAATCCTGAGGGATTGACCATGAGCGCGATCAAGACGGCCCCTGAAAATGCCAAATCGCGCGACATCCGAAACCGCTGGTTCCTGAGCCTCCCGGCGCTTGTCATCATCTTCGTCGCAGCCCTCGGCCCGCTGCTGGTGATGGTGCTCTATTCCTTCCTCGAAAAGGGCGACTACGGCGATGTGAAATTCGGCGTCTTTTCGCTCGAAGGCTGGACCTCGGTCTTCATGCAGCGCGATATCTTCGACGACACGCTGGGCATCGCCGACGCGCACCTCGCGATCTTCTGGCGCTCCATCAAGCTCTCGCTCTACACGACGCTCTTCACCCTGATCCTGGGCTTCCCGACAGCCTATTTCATCGCGACGCGGCCAGCCCGGACCCGCGAGATCTGGGTCTTCCTGATCACCATTCCCTTCTGGACCAACCTCCTGATCCGCACCTTCGCCATGCAGCAGGTCATCCGCAACGAGGGCATTCTCAACAACCTGCTGATCTGGCTCGGCATCATCGATACGCCGCTGCAGATCATCTACACCGACACCGCCACCCTGCTCGGCATGACCTATGTCTATCTGCCGCTGATGGTGCTGCCGCTTTATGCCTCAATCGAGAAGCTGGATTTCCGGCTGGTCGAGGCCGGATACGACCTCTACGCCAACCGTCTGCAGGTGCTCTGGCGCATTGTCATTCCGCTGGTGAAGCCCGGCCTGATTGCCGGCTCCATCCTGGTCTTCATTCCCTCGCTCGGGGCCTATGTCATTCCGCGCGTGCTCGGCGGTGGCAAGAACCTGATGCTGGGCAACCTGATCGAGCTGCAATTCGGTGCCGGCCGCAACTGGCCGCTGGGCGCTGCCATGTCGATCACGCTCATGGCGCTCGTCATGATCGCCCTGCTCTTCTATGTCCGCAACGCGGCAAAGTCGGGGGTGCGTCATGGCTGAACGTCGTTTCGATATCCGCTCGCAACCCGGCTTCGGGCTGATTGCGCTCTTTACCTTCTTCGCGCTCTATTTGCCGATCGCGACGCTGGTCGCCTATTCCTTCAACGCCAGCGACTCGCTCTCATCATGGGGCGGATTTTCTCTGCGCTGGTTCGCCTCGGCGCTGGAGAACAGCACGGTGCAGGCCGCTGCAATGCGCTCGGTCATCATCGCGCTCTGGGCCGCGGGACTGGCGACGATCGCCGCAACCATGGCAGCCCTCGCCACCACCCGCACCGAGCCCTATCGCGGCCTGACGGCGAAATACGCTGTTATCAACCAGCCACTGATGATCCCGGAAATTGTTACGGCCGTGGCGCTTCTGATCGTCTTTTCGCGCATCAAGGTGTGGACCGGCTATTCCGGCCTCGGCTACCTGATCCTTGCCCATACGGCCTTCTGCATTCCCTTTGCCTATCTGCCGATCCGGGCAAGGCTGGAAAGCATGGACCTGACGCTGGAGCGGGCTGCCGCCGATCTCTATGCCACGCCCTGGCAGGCCTTCCGCTTCGTGACATTTCCGCTGCTGAGGCCTGCCATCATCGCCGGCTTCATGCTCGCCTTCGTGATTTCGCTGGATGACGTCGTCATCACCGAATTCGTCAAATCCGGCGGGCAGGACACGCTGCCAACCTACATGCTCGGCCAAATCCGCCGTGAGACGACGCCGGAAATCAACGCGATTGCGACGATTTTCCTCGCCGCCTCAACGGTGCTGATCGTGATCTTCTTCTTCATCAACTGGCGCAAGCCGCAAGCATAAAAGCAACCAACAGAGAGGAACGGAGAATGACAATGAAATGGATGACGACCACGGCGATTGCCGCCATCTCGGTGCTGAGTTTCGCAGGCGCGGCCTCGGCCGCCGGCGAGCTCAACATCTACAACTGGGGCGACTATACCAGCCCGGAGCTGATCAAGAAGTTCGAGGAGCAGTTCGACGTCAAGGTGACGATCACCGACTATGACTCGAATGACACGGCGCTCGCCAAGGTCCGCGCCGGCGGCCATGGCTTCGACATCGTCGTGCCCTCGGCCAACTACATGCCGATCTGGATCAACGAGGGCCTGCTGCTCGAGGCTCGTCCGGACCAGATGGAGAACTTCAAGAACGTCGATCCGCGCTGGGCCGATGTCGAGTGGGATCCGGGCCGTCGTTACTCGGTTCCGTGGCAGTGGGGTGTGACCGGCATCGGCGTCAACACCAAGTTCTACAATGGCGACATCAACACCTCGGCGATCTTCCTCGACCCGCCGGAAGAGCTGGTCGGCAAGCTCAACGTCACGCCCGAAATGAACGACGTCCTCTTCGCCACCATCAAGTATTTTGGCGGCGACTGGTGCACCACTGACAAGGAAGTTCTGAAGAAAGTGCGCGACAAGCTGGTGGAAGCCAAGACCAAGTGGCTCGCCATGGACTACAGCGTCACCGACAAGCTGCCGACCGGCGACTATGCCGGCGTCTACTACTGGAACGGCGCCATCATGCGCTCCCGCCTGCAGAACCCGGAGGTCAAGTTCGGCTATCCGAAGGAAGGCTATCCTGTCTTCATGGACAGCGTCGTCATCCTGAAGGATGCCAAGAACGTCGACAACGCCAAGGCCTTCATGAACTTCATCATGGCTCCGGAAAACGCCGCCATGCTGTCGAACTTTGCCAAGTATGCCAACGGCATCACGGGTTCGGAAGCATTCATGGATAAGGACATGCAGGGCGCGCCGGAACTGGTGATCCCCGCTGAACTGGAGAGTGCCGGCGAGTTCCTGCTGAGCTGCGAACCCGACGTGCAGCAGCTTTACACCCGGATCTGGACCGAAGTGCAGAAGTAACGCTGAACCACAAATGAAAAGACGGACACGGGAGGGCTTGATTGCCCTCCCGCAGGAGGAGCATGCCCTGATGACGACGCAGTTTGCCAAGGCCTATGGTTTTGAAAGACGGGACGTGACGCTTGCCAACTGGCGCGCGACCCCGTTTAGCCGCTTCAGCTTTGGCCATGCCGAGGAAGTGGTGCCGAGCGCCATGATCGCGGCCAGGACCGAGGTGAGTGAAGGCGAACCCGTTGCGTCCGATCTTCTGTCTCTGGCGCTGCCGCAGGGACTGGCCGGGCAGCCGGACGTCCGCGCTTATCTCGACTATGCCCATACCGACGCCTTCGTGCTGATGAAGGCGGGCACGATCGTCGCCGAACACTATGCCCCGCATGCCGGCATCGACCAGCGCCATATTGTGTTTTCGATCAGCAAGTCGCTGACCGCACTTGTCATCGCCTCGCTGGAAGCCGACGGGCTTATGGACCCCGATGCGCCCGTCACCAGCCTTCTCCCCGAAGCAACTGGCTCCGCCTATGGCGACTGCAGCATCCGCGATGTGCTGGACATGCGCGTCAGCCTCGGTTTCGACGAGGCCTATCTGAACACCGACGGCGCCTATGCCCGCTACCGCCGCGCCACGCTCTGGAACCCGGCCGATCCGTCCCAGCCGGATGAAACCTTGCTGGCCTTCCTACTCACGCTGAAGAAGGATGCCCATCCGCATGGCGGCGCGCATTTCTATGCGTCGCCGAACTCCGACCTGCTCGGCATCCTGATTGAGCGCGCAACCGGCGAACGCTACGCCGATGTCCTGTCGACGCGCCTCTGGAAGCCGCTCGGCGCGAAGAACCATGCCAGCGTCACTGTCGATGTCGAAGGCACGGCGCGGGCCGCCGGCGGCATCTCGGTCACCGCCCGCGATCTCTCCCGCGTCGGCGAAATGCTGCGCAACGGCGGCATGGTCGACGGAAAGCGCCTCATCCCCGAAGCCTGGCTCACCGACATGCTGACGGCAGGCGATCACCAGGCCTGGGTCGACGGCAAATCCAACTTCTTCCCCAAGGGTCGTTATCGCAGCCAGTGGTACCAGTCCGGAGAACCGGACGGTGCCTTCTGCGCCATCGGCATTCATGGCCAGTGGCTTTACGTCGACCCATCAACTGAGACCACCATCGTCAAACTCTCCTCGCAGCCCAACCCGCTGGATGACGAGCTGAAACACGACAACTTCGCCTTCTTCCGCGCGCTCAGCACGTGGACCGCATGACTTCAGAGGAGCCTGAGATGGCAACCACCGCAGACATCATCATTACCAACGGCCTGGTGCTCACCATGGATCCGGCAGCCCCCCGCGCCGAAGCGGTCGCGCTCGCCGGCAACCGGATCCTCGCAGTCGGCACGCGATCAGAGATCGAGGCGCTGGCAGGACCCGAGACGCAGACCATCGACGCCAAAGGTGCGACCATCATGCCGGGCTTCAACGAAGCCCATATGCACATCTTCCCCGGCTCCGTGTCGCTGCGCCAGCTGAACCTGCATGGGGTCCAGGGCTTCGAGGCGCTCAAGGCAGCCATCCTCGACTATGCAGAGATGAACCCGGATGAGCCGCTGCTGATGGGCTTTTCCGCCGATTATTCGATCATCTCGCTGACCGAACCCTGCACCCGCCACCACCTGGATGCGATCCTGCCCGACCGCCCCTTCATGATGTTCGCGCCCGACCATCACACCGCCTGGGCGAACACGGCAGCACTGGAGAAGGCGGGCATTCTGCAGGGCAAGGATGTCGGCATCGGCAACGAAATCGTCATGGGGCCCGACGGGCTGGCCAATGGCGAGCTGCGCGAGGGCAATGCCTTCGGCCCAGTCTCCGCGCTCGCTTCAACGGGGGGGCGCGAAGAACTCGGCATGGTCACCGGTATGGACCCGGAAAATGTCACGCCGGAGCAGTTCGCCCTCGACCGCGCCATCCTGAAGGCCGGCCTCGACTACTGCGCCTCATGGGGCGTTACCTCGATCCAGAATTTCGACGGCAATCATTACCAGTTGCGGCTGATGCGCGATCTGGAGCTTTCAGGCGAGCTCTCCTGCCGCATCCGCATCCCCTATCACATGAAAAATTTCATGGCGCTGGAGGATCTCGACAAGGCGGCCGCATGGAAGAAGGAATTCGCCACCGACATGCTGCGCGGCGATTTCGTCAAGGTATTCATGGACGGCGTACTGGACAGCCAGACGGCCTATATGCTCGACGGCTACGGTGACCGTCCCGGCTACACCTATGAGCCGCTCTTCACGCCGGCAGCCTTCGATGCGATCGCCACCAAGGCCGATGCGCTCGGCCTGCAGGTCGCAGTCCACGCGATCGGCAGTGCCGCGATCCGCCAGACGCTCGACGGCTACGAGGCAGCTGTGAAGGAGAACGGCCCACGCGGCAACCGACACCGCATCGAGCATATCGAGATCATCCATCCGGACGACATCCCGCGCTTTGCCACCCTTGGCATCGTCGCCTCCATGCAGCCGGTGCATTACCCGGGTGGCACATGCTTCCCGGCAGAACCGACAACGGCCAAGATCGGCGAGGATCGCTGGGACCAGGCCTATGCATGGCGGACGATGAAAGAAGCCGGCGCCCCTGTCGTCTTTGCCTCGGACTGGCCGGTTTCTCCGGTTTCACCATTCCAGTGCATCCAGGATGCTTTGACCCGCAAACCCTGGAAGGAGGGTCTGAAAGACCAGCGCTTCTCGCTGATGGAAGCACTCGAAGCCTACACTTCGATCGGCGCCTGGGTGGAATTCATGGAAGATCGCAAGGGAATGCTGAAAGCAGGCTATCTCGCCGATGTTGTGGTCCTCACCAAAGACATCGAAGCCGTGTCACCCGAAGCGATCATGGACACCGTCCGCCCCGCCGTCACCATCTGCGACGGCCACATCACCTTCCAGGCTTGAAGAAAGACCGTCCCATGAGCGCCGATCTCGTCATTCACAATGCCCGCATCCTGACCATGGATGACGAGCATCTGCGCGCGCATGCCATTGCGCTCACCGGAAACCGCATCATGGCCGTCGGTGGCGATGTAGAGATCCTGGCGCTTGCAGGACCACACACACGCGTCGTGGATGCAGGCGGCGCCACGGTGCTTCCCGGTTTCAACGAAGCCCATATGCATATCTTCGGCGGCTCGGTCGCGCTCGGCGAACTGTCGCTCTTCGGCGTGAAGGGCTTCGAAGCCCTTTCGAAAGCCGTTAAGGACTACGCCGCCACCAACCCGGATCTGCCGCTGCTCGTCGCCCAGACGGCAGACTACACCATCCTCTCGGAAACTGAGCGCGTCACCCGGCACCATCTCGACCGTATCATCGCAGACCGCCCTTTCATGATGGTCGCGCCCGACCGACACACCGCCTGGGCCAACACGATCGCATTGGAAAAGGCCGGCATCCTCCACGGCCGCGATGTCGGCGTGGGCAACGAGATCGTCATGGGCGAGGACGGTCTCGCCAATGGCGAGCTGCGCGAAAGCAACGCCATCCGCCCTGTCGCGTCGATGAGCGTGACGGGCGGTCGCGAAGGTCTCGGCGTCGGCACCGGCGGCGATCCCGAGCATGTCACTCCGGAAGAGCGCGCTGCAGACATCGCGGTCCTGAAGAAGGGCCTCGCCTATTGCGCCTCGCTCGGCATTACTTCGTTCCAGAATATGGACGGCAATCTCTATCAGCTGGAAATGCTGGAAGAGATCGAGAGGACCGATAGTCTTCCGGTGCGCGTACGCATGCCCTTCCACATGAAGAACTTCATGCCGCTCTCCGACCTAGAAGAGAAGGCCGCCACCTGGAGGACCCGCTTCGACACAGACAAGCTGCGCTGCAATTTCGTCAAGCTGTTCATGGACGGTGTGACCGAGGGCGAGACGGCCGTCTTCGTCGACGACTACGCCCACAAGCCCGGCTGGAGGGGCGAGCCGCTATTCACCGGCGAATCCTTCAATGCGGTTGCGATCGAAGCCAATCGCCTCGGCCTGCCCGTCGCGGTTCATGCGATCGGTGACGGCGCGGTGCGTTTGGTACTCGACGGCTACGAGGCCTCGATCAACGCCAATGGCCGAAAGGACATGCGCAACCGCATCGAACATATCGAGGTGGTTCATCCCGACGACATCAAGCGCTTTGCCGAAACGGGCACCATCGCCTCGATGCAGCCAACCCATCCGCCGGGCTCGGCAGGCCTGCCGCTTGAACCCTATCTGACCTATATCGGCCGCGAGCGCTGGCCTTACGCCTTTGCCTGGAAAACACTGGTTGATGCCGGTGCGACGATCGTCTTTGCCACAGACTGGCCCGTTTCGCCGCTCCCGCCACTCAGCTGCATCGGCGATGCTATGACAAGGACGCCTTGGGCCGACGACATGCAGGACCACCGCCTCAGCCTGCACGAGACGCTTGCCGCCTATACCCGCACCAGCGCTTGGGTCGAATATATGGAAGACCGCAAGGGCGTGTTGAAGCCCGGCTACCTTGCGGATGTCGTCGTCCTCTCCGGCGATATCGAAGCGACGTCCTCGGACAACATCGCCTCGCTTTCCCCTGTTCTCACGATCTGCGACGGCCGCGTCACCTTCGAAGACGGAGGGGGCCGATGAGCGAGGTTGCGGAAGCGTCCACCAACAGATCGACCGGCGGATCGACACGCGGGCGCCCGCCGGGCGCGACCCGCAAAGGCCTCGAAACCCGCGTCCGCATCATCAAGGGTGCCCGCGAAGCGCTCGAAGAGGGCGGCATGGAGGCGTTGACCACACGCCGCATCGCCGCCTCTGCGGGCGTCAAGCTCGCCACCCTGCACTACTATTTCGACAGCAAGGAAAGTCTGCTGCTCGCCGTACTGGAAGATCTGATTGCCGATATGGAAGTCGCGTATCGCCAGGACGTCGCCCTGCCGGAGGCGCCAGAGGACCGGGTGGAGGCACTGATCCGGGCAAGCTGGCGCTACATCCAGCGCACCCGCAACAAGCAGATCGCCCAGACGGAGCTGACACTTTATGCCCTGCGGACCAAAGGCTCCGAATGGCTCGCGACGCGGCAATACAATGCCTATATCGATTTCTACGGCCATCTCGTTTTCGAGGATGACAGCGACGAGGAACTGCGCCGCATCGGCCGCGCCGTCGCCCGTCAGATGCTGATCGGTATCGACGGGATCATCCTGCAAAGCTACGCGCTGCAGGACCTCTCCGCCTCGAATGACGATATCGAAGCTTTGATCATCGCCATGCGCGGCTATCTTCGCAAACTCATGGCCGAGCGAGGCAAGGCCCGTTAGGCAAGCCCCCAGATGCCTCGGGCATTGCCGGAGAAGAGCTTGTCCTTCTCTTGCCCTGTGCAGCCATGCAGCAGCGCTTGCGTCGTCGCGACCCAGGTCGAAAGCCCACCGCCGAGGGTACAGACCGGCCAGTCCGAGCCCCAGATCGCGCGATCGAAACCGAAGCATGCGATCGTGTGATCGAAATAGGGCTTGAGATCCTCCAGCGTCCAATTCTCCAGATCGCCATAGGCCGGGATGCCGGAGATCTTCACGCGGACATTCTCGCGTTTGGCAATGTCGGTGATCCCCGCTTTCCAGGTCTCGTAGCCATGCCCCTTGATATCGGGCACACCGCAATGGTCGAGGATGAAAGTGACATCGGGCGCAAGGTCGACCAAGGCCTTCGCCTTGTCGATCTGATGCGGCAGCATGCAGAGATCGAAGGTGAGACCCGTGCCTGAGAGCCGCTTCACATTCTCCCGAAACAGTGTGCCCTCCGACACATCGTCCGGCACGACATGCAGCACGCGACGGAAGCCTTTGACGAAGGGATTGGCACGCTGGGCTTCGAGATAGGCAGCAAAATCAGGATCTTCCGGGCGGCAGGAGGCGATCACACCCTGGATGAAGCTATCCGGTGCCTGCGACAGTTCCTGGACCATGGCCGTTTCACCGGGGATGTCCTCAGGCGCGACATCCACCTCCATATGCAGCACCGAGGAAATCCCGAGCCTCTTCGCCTCCCGCGCATAGGTCTCCCAGGTGAAATCGGCATCGAGCGCGGCGACATCCTTCAGCCAGAGATAGCTGAGCTTGTCGCGGTAGATGAGGTGCAGATGGGTATCGATGATCATGTGTGGCCCCTCCCAAGGCCTTAAGAGATTCAGGTTATATCTGGGGCATCCACACCAAGACCGGCGCCCGCCAGTGCGGAAATCCGACGTGCCGTTTCCCGCAGTGCTTCAAGCGTATGGGGGATATCGGGCGCCTCGGGCGCATTGATGATGCCGATATACGGCACGGTCAGCGCGCCCAGTGCCTCGCCGTCCGCGCCGAGGATCGGGGCCGACAGGTTGGTGACGCCGGCGGTCTGGGCGCTCGCCATGATCTCGTAGCCGCGCGCACGGATTTCGTCGAGGTGGCGAGCAAAGGCCTCGGTCATGCGCCCCTCCGGTCCGCCGCTGGCTACATGCTCCGCCACCATCATCGCGCGGACCTCCGGGCTTCGATAGGCAAGAAGCACATGGCCAGAGCCGGTGTCGAAAAGGCCCATGCGCGAGCCGACCCGCATCGAGATGCCCCAATAGCCCGGCGCCTCCAGCTGGGCGATGACGACCGGATGGCCTCGGTCGTAGACGACGATATGGTTTTCCTGCCGGGTCACTTCCGCCAGTTCCCGCATCAGCGGCATGGCGAGCGAGGCGAGCCGCCGCGTTGGCGCATGCAACTGCGCAAGGCCAAACAGTTTGAGCGTCAGAACGTAGCGATCGCCATCGAGCCGCGCGACGTAACCGCGCTTCACCAGCCGATCGAGCATCCGGTAGAATTCATTTGGGCTACGGTCGAGCTTCTTGGCGATATCTGCCTGACCCAAGCCGCCATCGACACCCGCAAGCAGCTCAAGAATGTCGAGCCCCTTGTCGAGCGCCGGCGCCCGGTAACGGTCCTGGTCCACATCATTCACGCATGTCTCTCCTCGCAGCCCCTAACCACTCTTGACCTTTATGAATAAATGTTTTGCATATGAATGATGCTCGCATCGCCGGCCGGAATATGCAAGGGTCGCGTGACGAGGGATCGGCTGGAGGAGCCACAAGGATGAACCTGCCCCTGAAGAACAAGCATGTATTGGTGACGGCCGCCGGCCAGGGCATCGGCCGCGCGAGCGCCATCGCCTTTGCCCGCGCCGGTGCGACCGTCGTCGCGACGGATATCAATACGGAAGCCCTGGCAACGCTCGAAGGCGAAGCTGGGATCACGACCCGCCAGCTCGACGTCCTGAATGAGCAGGCGGTGACGGCCGTGGTGGCCGAGACCGGCCCGTTCGATGTGCTGTTCAACTGCGCAGGTGTCGTGCATGGCGGAACGGTCCTTGATATGGCCGACAAGGATCTCGACTTTGCCTTCGATCTCAATGTCCGCGCGATGATCCGCACCATCCGCGCCGTTTTGCCGGCCATGATCGAACGCGGCGACGGCTCGATCATCAACATGGCCTCGGTTGCGAGTTCAATCAAAGGCGTGCCGAACCGTTTCGCCTATACCGTCACCAAGGCAGCCGTCATCGGCCTCACCAAGTCAGTCGCCGCCGACTATGTGACGCAGGGCATCCGTTGCAACGCGATCTGCCCCGGCACCGTCGAAAGCCCCTCGTTGCAGGACCGCATGCGCGCACAAGGGGACTATGACGCCGCGCGCGCGGCCTTCATCGCCCGTCAACCCATGGGCAGGCTGGGCACGCCGGAAGAAATCGCCGACCTCGCCGTCTACATCGCCGGCGCCACCTACACATCGGGCCAGGCCTTTGCCATCGATGGCGGCTGGACGATCTGAGCAATGCCCATGCGGCATTGCAAACAGCAAGACACTCAGCGGCTGAGCCGCCACCTTCAGGAAGGAAGAAGACAATGAAACTGATGCGCGTCGGCCCGTTGGGTCAGGAAAAGCCTGCAATCCTCGACAAGGACGGCAAGGTCCGCGACCTCTCGGGCCATGTAGCAGACATCGGCGGCGCCGCCATCTCGCCGGAGGGTCTGGCGAAGATCGCCGCCATCGACCCAGCCTCGCTGCCGGAGATTGCCGTTGATCGCATCGGCGCCTGCGTCGCTGGCACTGGCAAGTTCATCTGCATTGGCCTCAACTATTCCGACCACGCCGCTGAGACGGGCGCTGCCGTGCCGCCGGAGCCGGTGATCTTCATGAAGGCGACCTCGGCCATCTGCGGTCCGAACGACGACGTGCTCATCCCCCGCGGTTCGGAGAAGACCGACTGGGAAGTCGAGCTTGGCGTCGTCATCGGCAAGACCGCAAAATACGTCTCGGAAGCGGACGCGATGGATTATGTCGCCGGCTACTGCGTCTCCCACGACGTCTCCGAACGCGCCTTCCAGACGGAGCGTGCAGGCCAGTGGACCAAGGGCAAATCCTGCGACACCTTCGGCCCGATCGGCCCCTGGCTTGTCACGAAGGACGAGATCGCCAACCCGCACGACCTCAAGATGTGGCTCTCCGTCAACGGCAAGATGATGCAGGACGGCTCGTCGAAGACCATGGTCTACGGCGTCGCCCACGTCGTTTCCTACCTCAGCCAGTTCATGAGCCTCCACCCTGGCGACATCATCTCCACCGGCACGCCTCCGGGCGTCGGCCTCGGCATGAAGCCGCCGCAGTTCCTGAAGGCCGGCGACGTCGTCGAGCTCGGCATCGAGGGTCTCGGCACGCAGAAGCAGACGTTCAAGGCGGATGCTTGATCAACCTCTAAAACAAAGACCCCCGCCAACGTGGCGGGGGTCTTTTTGTTTTCAGGCGATGCGCAATCAGAACCTGTAATTGACGCCAACCCGGATCAGGTGACTCGACGGGTCGGACTTGTAGCTATCCGTCGGGCTGACAGTCCCGAGCGGCGAGGTGCGCTGACGGTAATCGGTATAAAGATACTCAGCCTTGAAGCTCAGCGCATCGGTCATGGCATATTCAGCTCCCACGCCGGCGACGTAACCGAAATAGGTCTGCTGGTCTTGCCCGTTGATCGCGCCGACCACCGGATCGACGCCGCCCTTGCCACCGGCCACGGCGAGACCACCGGTCACATATAGAAGCGTGCGGTCCATGGCCACACCGACGCGCGCGCGCGCCGTACCTTGCCAGCCCAGCTCGTAGTAGCAGTTCTGGGAGGGGAAGCCTGCACAGGCCTTGTCGCCCTTAATCTTCGCCCAGGAAACATCCGCCTCGACACCATAGACCATGTTGCCGTTTTGGATGTTATAGCCCGCAGTCACGCCGGCGAGGCCCCCGCGCAAGGGCGTTTCGGAAAACAGCGTGCCCGAGCCGGTCTGCGTTTCCACTTCGCCGACGGCGCCACCGCCGACAACACCGATATAGCCGCCGGCCCAGTCGTGAATGATATCAGCGACATCGCCCTGTGGCGGCAGCGGTAGTGGTGCATTAGATGAATTAAGGTCGGCTGCCGTCGCTGCCGTTGTGATAAACCCGGCAGAAATACCGGCAAGAAACAACCTGATGCTCACGAAAACTCCTGCGATCACACTGGCCACCATCTAAGTGGCCTATGGTTAACGTCCGGTTTTCCTAGCAACCCATGGAAGAAAAAAGCCGGGCGTCACCACCCGGCTTTACAGTTTCGATCTGATCCGAAGCTTACTTGATCAACGGCAGGATGCTGTCGATCGACTTCTTCGCGTCACCGTAGAACATGCGCGTGTTTTCCTTGTAGAACAGCGGGTTCTCGATGCCGGAATAGCCGGTGCCCTGGCCGCGTTTGGAGACAAACACCTGCTTTGCCTTCCAGACTTCCAGAACCGGCATGCCGGCGATCGGCGAGTTGGGATCTTCCTGGGCAGCCGGGTTGACGATGTCGTTCGAGCCGATGACGATGGCAACGTCCGTTTCCGGGAAGTCCTCGTTGATCTCGTCCATTTCCAGAACGATGTCATAGGGGACCTTGGCTTCGGCCAAAAGCACGTTCATGTGGCCCGGCAGACGTCCGGCAACCGGATGGATGGCAAAGCGCACCGTCTTGCCGGCAGCACGCAGCTTGCGGGTCAGTTCCGACACCGACTGCTGTGCCTGGGCGACTGCCATGCCGTAACCCGGGATGATGATGACCGAGTCCGCATCGTTGAGCGCATTGGCCACGCCATCGCCGTCAATCGCGATCTGCTCGCCCACGACTTCCATCTGCGGTCCCGTGGTTCCGCCGAAGCCGCCGAGGATGACCGAGATGAAGCTGCGGTTCATCGCCTTGCACATGATGTAGGAGAGGATCGCACCGGACGAACCGACCAGCGCGCCGACGACGATCAGGAGATCGTTCGACAGCGAGAAGCCGATGGCCGCTGCCGCCCAGCCGGAATAGCTGTTCAGCATGGAGACGACGACCGGCATGTCGGCACCGCCGATGCCCATGATCAGGTGGTAGCCGATGAAGAGCGCCAGAAGCGTCATCAGGATCAGCGTCCAGCTGCCGGCGCCCTGGAAGTAGAGGACCAGCAGGATCAGGGAGCCAAGGGCGGCAGCCGCGTTGAGCATGTGACCGCCCGGCAGCTGCTTGGCCGTCGTGTTGACCTTACCCGCCAACTTTCCATAAGCGACCACAGAGCCCGTGAAGGTGATGGCACCGATGAAGACGCCGAGGAAGACCTCGATCTTCAGAACGGCGATCTCGGCACTGGTCTTCTCGGCAATCTTCAGGGCGAAGCCGCCGAAATCGCCAAACAGCGTCGCCTGACCGGCCTGGGCCGCACAGGCCGCAGCGCTCAGCGGATCGCAGCCGGTGAGCCCGGCGTCGGCTAGTGTGCTGGCGATGCGCCACATCTCGATTTCGGCATTGAAGCCGATGAAGACGGCGGCGAGACCGACCAGCGAATGCATGGCGGCCACGAGCTGCGGCATTTCCGTCATCTGAACGCGCTGGGCAACGACCCAGCCGATACCACCGCCAATGGCAATCATGACGACTGAGACGAACCAGTTGCCCGCACCAGGACCATAAAGCGTTGCGACGACGGCAAGCCCCATGCCGACGATGCCGTACCAGACGGCGCGCTTGGCGCTTTCCTGGCCGGACAGACCGCCGAGCGACAGGATGAAGAGAACGGCTGCGACGACATAGGCCGCTGTGGTGAATCCGTATTCCATGTGTGTGTCCCCTCCCCTAACTCAAGACTTCTGGAACATGGCAAGCATGCGCCGTGTCACCATGAAGCCGCCGAAGATGTTGATGCCGGCCATCAGGACCGACAGCGCACCGAGGATGATAACCAGGAAGTTACCGGACCCGATCTGCATCAGGGCACCCAGAATGATGATCGAGGAGATGGCATTGGTGATCGCCATCAGCGGCGTGTGCAGCGAGTGGCTGACATTCCAGATCACCTGGAAACCGACGAAGCAGGCGAGCACGAAGACGATGAAGTGGCTCATGAAGCTGGCTGGCGCATAAAGACCGGCAAGCAGGATCAGCGCACCGCCACCGGCGAGCATCGCCACCTGGTTGCGGGTCTGGGTCTTGAAGGCCAAGATTTCCTGCGCCCGCTTCTCCTCGGGCGTGAGCTCCTTCACCTTTTCCTTTGGCTTGGCAGCCGCGATCGCCTGGATCTTTGGCGGCGGTGGCGGATAGGTGATCTCGCCGTCCTTGGTGACGGTGGCGCCCCGGATGACATCGTCTTCCATGTTGTGCGCGACAACGCCGTCCTTGGCCGGCGTCAGATCGGTCATCATGTGGCGGATATTGGTCGAGTAGAGCGTCGACGACTGCGCGGCCATGCGGCTCGGGAAGTCGGTATAGCCGACGATGGTGACACCGTTCTCGGAGACGATCTTCTGATCCGGCACGGTCAGGTCGCAATTGCCGCCGCGTTCTGCCGCGAGGTCGACGACGACGGAGCCGGGCTTCATTGCGGCGACCATGTCAGCCAGCCAGAGCTTCGGAGCATCCCGGCCCGGGATCAGGGCCGTGGTGATGACGATGTCGATCTCGGGTGCAAGTTCGCGAAACTTGGCCAGCTGTTTCTCGCGAAATTCCGGCGACGACGGGGCTGCATAACCACCCGTTGCAGCGCCATCCTGCGTTGCTTCGAATTCGAGATAGACGAACTGCGCGCCCATGCTTTCGATCTGCTCGGCGACCTCAGGACGGACGTCGAAGGCATAAGTAATGGCGCCGAGCGAAGTCGCGGTGCCGATCGCGGCCAGACCGGCGACGCCTGCACCGATCACCAGAACCTTGGCCGGCGGCACCTTGCCAGCCGCCGTCACCTGACCGGTGAAGAAGCGGCCGAAATTGTTGCCGGCCTCGATCACGGCGCGATAGCCGGCGATATTGGCCATCGACGATAGGGCGTCCATCTTCTGGGCGCGGCTGATGCGCGGCACCATGTCCATGGCAACGACGGTCGCGCCCTTGTCTTTGACCTGCTCGAGCAGAGCCGTGTTCTGGGCCGGATAGAAGAAGGAGATCAGGGTCTTGCCAGGTCCGAGACGATCGACTTCAGCCGTTTCCGGCGGACGCACCTTGGCGATGATGTCGGCCGTTTCGTAAAGCGCGGCGGCCGTTTCGACCACTGTCACGCCGGCGGCGCGATAGGCGTCGTCGGACAAGCCCGCAGCCTTGCCTGCACCGCTTTCGATCACGCATTCATAGCCGAGCTTCTGCAACTGTGTGGCGCTGTCCGGCGTCATCGCGACGCGGGCCTCACCGGCATAAATCTCCCTTGGCGATCCGATCTTCAATCCCATCTCCCAAACTCCGTTCGAACGGGTTCTACCTACTGTCCTTCGCCCAAAGTCGAAGGACTCTCCGATCGCGGACACGACCAGAACTAAGGCCCCCTGTCTAGTCCAGCTCCGAGAACAAATGACGGTTTTGTCCCTAGGCTTATCCGCTTAAACCGATTTTTGTTGCAGCGCACACGCGCGGCTCCCGCCGACACCCAATGGAACAATTGACCGCTGGCCCTGTTTCCCACGGGAACAACGCACCAAGGAGACCCACATGCTGCAATGGATCCTCATCCTTCTTCTGATCGCCGCCGTCGCAAGCCTGCTCGGTTTTCGGGGCGTGGCCGGCGCCTCGGCCGGCGTCGCCAAGATCCTGATTTTCATCGTCTTGATCGTCATGATCATCGCGCTTTTCACCGGCGTCCTCATCGTCGCCTGACGATAGTTTACCCAGACGTGAAAAGGCCCGCACGCTACCCAGGCGATGCGGGCCTTTTTGTACGCCCCGATCAGATCAGGGGCCTTACTCTTTGCTCGTCCGGGGTCCAGCCGGAGATCTCCTGCAGGCCGAGCGGGTCGACGATGTCGCAGCCCCGCTCGCGCCAGCGAATGAGCCCCCGGTCGGCGAGCTTCTTCAGCGTCTTGTTAGTATGGACAATCGAGAGCCCGAGCGTGTCGGCAAAATGCATCTGCGTCACGGGAATGTGGCGGTGATTGTCGCCGAGAATGCCGGAATTCATCCCACGGTCGAACAGGAAAGCGAGGAGGTAGGAAGCCCTTTCCAGCGCAGACCGGCGTCCGATGCTGAGCAGATGTTCGTCGAGAATGGACTCTTCGCGCGCGGCAAGCCAGGTGAGATCAAAGCCCAGCCCCGGATGCAACTCGAACAGGGAAAACAGGCGACTTCTTTCGAAGACGCAGAGCGTCATGGGTGTCAATGCTTCCACCGAATGCTGCATCTCGGCCATCACTGCGCCCTGCAAGCCGATCATGTCACCGGGTACGATATAGTTCAGGATCTGCCGTCGGCCGTCTTCGAGGATCTTGTAGCGAAAGCCCCAACCGGAAAGCACGGTGTAGAGATGTGCGCTGCGCGCGCCTTCGACGAGGACCGTGGTCCCGGGATCGGCAGCGAGCTCGCCGCGCTTGAAGGTGGACACAAACTCCAGTTCCGCTTCAGTGAAGGGGCGGAACCGTTTCATCTGCCGCAAGGGACATTCGAAACAGCTGATGCGAATGGGAGAGTGACGCGGTTCAATTGCCACGGGATAACCTCGTTTGTCCGTCATGCTGTTCCAGGCTGGAACAATGAAGGCTGCACATGTCTTTTTTAAATGACGCTCGTCGGGGCACGTCCCATAACGCGCTCCTGACAAAAGGAAGTTCCATGATGACTGCGCCGCTCCGCGTTCTCGTTGCCGAGAACCAGTATCTGATTGCCATGGAGGTGGAGCGCATTCTTCTCGACGATCTGCCTTGCGATGTGACCATCGCCCCGCTGGCCCGCCTGGCAGAGGCCGTACAGACGACCGCATTCGATGTGGTGATCATCGACGCAGTCTTGCACGAGTCCTTGAATGTGGAGCGTGCAGACCTGATCATGAAAGCCGGCGCGAAGCCGGTCTTTCTGTCGTCCTACGGCCATTTCACCGACATCCCAAGCATCGTGACCGCTCATCCGCTGGTCACAAAGCCGCCGCAGGCCCATGAACTGGCTGCGGCGGTTTTGAAAGCGGCGCATGGTCATGGGCCCTCAGACGGCGAAGGCCTTCTTGATGACCGCTGAACTGTGCGCATCGGGGCCGTAATCGCCCTCGCCGCTCACACCCAGGATCTCCTGAAGCTTGTTGCGCGCCCGATTGATGCGGCTCTTGATGGTCCCCACGGCACAACCGCAGATTTCGGCGGCTTCTTCATAAGCGAAGCCGGAAGCGCCCACGAGAATGATCGCCTCGCGCTGGTCGCTCGGCAACTGATCAAGTGCACGCTTGAAGTCCTGCAGGTCGAGTGAACCATACTGCTGGGGATGAGTGGAGAGCTGCGACGTGAAGATGCCGTCGGTGTCGGAGACCTCGCGGCCACGCTTGCGCATCTGCGAATAGAATTCGTTGCGAAGAATGGTGAAGAGCCAAGCCTTCATGTTGGTGCCGGGCTCGAAATGATCCTGCTTCGCCCATGCCTTCATGATCGTGTCCTGCACCAGATCGTCGGCGACGTGATGGCGGCCGGTCAGCGATACGGCGAAGGCACGCAGGTTTGGCAGCGCTGCCAAGAGGTCGCGCTTGAAGGAGCGGGCGATCGACTTCTCGTCAACGGTCATCGAGCATTGTCCTTGATGCGAGTGGACTCACTGGCCTGGCGCTCGGCCACATCCAGTTGCTCCAGGAGCTGGAGGAACCGATCCGGAATCCCTTCTTCCTGTACCGACTGATAGTATTCGCGCAATTGCGCGGACACGCCGGGATGAAAGGCGGCCATTCCAGGCAGCCCGTTCGTAGCCGGCGCTTTCTTCGAATGTTCTGTCATTTGGTCCAACGGGTTTGAAACAGTGTCGCCTGACAACGCCAAAGGGCGCAGAAGGTTCCCGAACATGCAATTATTTTATTTCAACGCTGCGCCGCTCTCGAAACCGTGATCCCGATGGAACAAAGCCCGATAGCCAACGTTCAACCGGCATCGAAACAGGAGAACCCAATATGCTTTATTACGCACTCGTATTTCTGGTCGTCGCCTTGATCGCTGGCGTCCTCGGCTTCGGTGGCATCGCTGGCGCATCGGCTGGTATCGCCAAGATCCTCTTCGGTATATTCATCATTCTCTTCCTCGTTTCGCTCGCCATGCGGCTCTTCCGTCAGGCGTGAACGGGGGAAACTAACGTAGCAAAAAAGGCCGCTTCCGAAGAAGCGGCCTTTTTTCATGGGACAAATTCGGATCAAAGCTCAGAGCATGATCCAGACGACAGCGGCGAATAGCAGGACGAGAATGACGCCGAGCGTCGTGACGGTGAAGGGGCCGTAGCGGGGCGGCACCTGAGATTCGAGGTCCTGGTCGAGGCCAGCCTGCTGTGCGATATGGCGGTTCTGCGAGTCGATATTGACGGACTTAGGTTCCGCCGAGGCATCGGGCTTCATCTTCATTCTCCATAACGTTCGGCTGGGACGGGCGGCACCAAGGCCTGCGCTTCGGCAGGGCCCGCGGTTGAAACAGGTGCGCCGAGCACCGCGAGCTTGTTCGGGTCGATCGTCTGACGGATGTTTCGACCAGCAACCAGATCGGCACTCACGGGGAAACAATCCCCATAGATGATCTCGGCCATGGCCCGAGCGCGCTTAAGTTCTTTCGGCAGCGCGCCATAGCAAGCCTCGTCCGTATCATAGGAGATAACAGCGACCGGGTCCTGCAGACAGGTGGTGTCTTGCGGATGGCAGGCCACAATGACCATTAGGGCAGCCATACTGTTCATGATCGTTCTCCGTGTTACCTGAAGGTTAACGCGAAGACTGCACGACAGTTCCGGGAACAACGGCGTGAGACGCCTGTTCTGCCGGGGTTTATGAGCGAATCAGGCCATGAATGTAGTGGAGTTTGCCAATCACCGGCTCGGACAGCACGAAGGGATAGAGATCCTGCTGCCCCATGCTACGATTGATACTATTGATCGCCAGCGTCAGCGGCACCCAGGCGCGGATCAGGGCGCCTGCACTGCCCATGCCATAGCTGTCGAAGGTTCGCGTCAACTCGATCGCCGGCAGATCGGCCTCCACATCGGGATTGGTTCTGAGGCCGAAGGCATCCGCCGTGTCGAGTGCATCGACGATGTGGAAGTAATGGGCAAAGGTCTCGGCGAAATCCTCCCAAGGATGGCTCGCGGCATAGGCCGAGATGAAGGTGTTCTCCCAGCCTAGCGGGGGCCCCTCGGCATAGTGGCGTTTCAGAGCCTCACCGTAATCGGCCCGCTCGTCGCCGAACACACTCCGGAAGGCCTCGAAGGCATTCCTGTCCCGCACGAGGACATTCCAGTAATAATGGGCCACCTCATGGCGGAAATGGCCAAGCAGAGTGCGGAAGGGCTCTCCGAGCGCCACACGCCGTGCCTCACGTTCTGCGTCGGAACCCTCGGCGATGTTGAGCGTGATCAGGCCCTCGGCATGACCGGTCAGCACTGGTCCGTCACTGCCGTCTGCCGGATCGTCTGCGAGGAATTCAAACCCCAGACCTTGCTCGGGATTGGCTTTACGCGTCACCAGCGGCAGCCTGAACCGCAGTAGCGAGTAGAACAGCCCGCGTTTCGCAAGCTCGATCCTCTGCCAGTTTTGCAGGTTTTCCGGCACCGACAGATCCGGGATCGTGACATTGTGCCGGCAGGCGACACAAAAGCCGCTGTCGTCCTCATCTTCAACGAGCCAGTTGCACCCACCGAGGGCTGCATTGGCGCAAGGCCGAGTGCTAGCAGTTGCCGTCATACCCTGGTTCAGTGCATGCGTGCCAGAAGCATCCAGCGCCACCATGTCGAGACTTGTCGGACGGAAGGCCAGACGCGCGCCGCATGTGACGCAGCCGTCATTTTCGAAATGCACGACGTTCGAACAGTTGCTGCAACTGAACAGGCGCATGACCGTATCTTTCCATGAAAGGACACCCGCGGGGGCGCCAAAGGATCAGTCGAAGATCTCCAGCGGAAAGCGCAGCTCGTACCGCACCTGTCCGTCCGTCAGTTCGTGATGCGCCTCGCCGTTCACCGAAGATGGAACAACGCGTTCCAGCACGGTGCTGCCGAAGCGGGCCGCCTTGACTTCTTCGTTTTCGCGCGCGGTGAATGGTTCGGACCAGACGATCACCACCACCGGACCCGCGGGCGTTTCGAGCTTCCGGCACGAGACCTCGATCGGCTGACGCCGCTGCAGGAAATCGCCATGGCTGACGGCATTGACCACCAGCTCATGCAGGGCAAGCCCGATATGCAGCGAAGCATTGGGTGTCAGAAGAACGTCGTCGCCGGACACATGGACCAGATCGGCGTTTTCCTGAACGTAGCGATCGACCTGCTGCTTGAGGAGATCGCGGAAATAGGCCCCCCGCCAGCTGGAGTCGGTGATCAGGTCTTGCGACTGGGACAGGGCATGCAGCCGGCCCCGGAATTTTCCGAGGAACATGTCCAGCGTCCCGGAATAACGGGCCGTCTGGGATGCGATGCTCTGGATGATGGCGAGAAGGTTCTTCGACCGGTGGCTGACTTCCCGCAGCAGTGCGCGCAAAAGCCTTTCACGACGCCGGTCTTCGGTGCGATCGATGACGACGGTGATCAGATGCAAGTCGTGATCCGCCATCTCGACCATGCGGCAGCGGAATTCGAAGAAAGTATCGTCTCCAGCTTCGATCTCGAGCTCCGCATGATCCCCGGCCTTATCGAGCCCGGACTTCAGCTCAGCGAGCTTTTGCCCGATCTCCGGCCCGAAGATCGTGTCGTCGGACGGAGTTGCGCCCGCCGCCAGCCGCCAGCGAGCCGGCAGCGAGGTGATGCAGACATAGGTACCATCTTTATCCTGAAGGGTGAGGCTGGCGCCCATATCGATGAGCGCGGTTATGAAGAACTCCCGCAGCTGTTCGTCGCCGCGCTGAGGTTCAAACCATGTCAACCGATGTACCAATTGCCTGCTCCGCCATTATCGGCATCTGGGACCGGCTCCGTCTGCCGGTCCATTCCTCGCTCTAACCTATGCCCCAAAAGAGCTATATCAAGCCTGCTCGGTCACGCGCTCGTTGAAGAAAAGCGCCTGACTGATCAAAGCCTTGACCATGTCGGGGTTGAACGGCTTGGTGACCAGGAAGGCAGGCTCCGGACGCTCGCCGGTCAACAGACGTTCCGGGAATGCCGTGATGAAGATGACCGGGATACTATCGACCTTGAGGATGTCGTTCACGGCATCGATGCCCGAGCTGCCATCTGCAAGCTGGATGTCTGCGAGGACCATTTTCGGGCTGGTACGCTTGTAGAGATCGACGGCTTCGGCATGGGTACGGGCGATGCCGGTCACGCGGTGACCGAGGTCTTCGACCATCTGCTCGATGTCGAGCGCGATCAGAGGCTCGTCTTCGATGATCATGATATCGGTGGCCACCTGGCGGGAGATTTCCATCGAGGCCTCGTTGAAGAGCGCGTTGAATTCGGCTTCGCCGACGCTCAGCACACTGGCCGCTTCAGAGGTGGTGAAGCCTTCGACGGTGATCAGAAGGAAGGCGTGGCGCGCGCGCGTCGGCACCGATGCAAGGTTGGCGGCGGCCCGCTTTTCCCAGGCAAAGGGCGAGGTGATCTGCGGAAGCTCGACCTTGGTTGAATCGTAGATCGTCACGAACAGCTTGTAGAGAGCGACACGGTCATCACCAGTGTCGGGAAAAATGGAGATGTCGGCGATCAGCGCTTCCAGGACCGCTGCGACATAAGCATCTCCGGAAGTCTGCGAACCGGTGACGGCGCGAGCATAACGCCGCAGGTAGGGAAGATGGACAGCGACGCGGGCAGTAAGGGACATGCAGTTCTCCAATCGAAATGGATAAAGGTGCGGACTCGCCAGAAAACGCGGCTCGGAAAAAAATGTTCCATCGTCTTTGGAACTTTTTTGCCTCTTCGGGCTTATCACGTTAATTGTCGTCTCGCTTGGCAAACTGACGGAACTGGACAGACATGGCTGAAGGCCCTCCGGATGGAAAAAAATCGAAGAAACTGTCCGAGGCAAAGCGGCAAAACACGAACGCGCTCATAGCTTCAAAGCTTCGTGGATACTACGACAGCATCGTCGAAGAAGGCACTCCCTCACATCTTCTCGACCTGCTTGAAAGGCTTCACGACGCGGAAGCAGAAGCCAGGTCCAGGAAACCCTGACATGTCGACGGCCGGGCTTCGAAAAGCCCAGCCTGCAATCAAAAGCGCTCGTCAATCACGATCGCTGCCGATACCTTGCGATTTGGCGACCCCGTAGGCGACCGCTGCAATCGCCGCGGCAGTCAGCAGGGACCGTCCCTTCATCAGCGCCGGCACACCGGCCAATAGCTGCAGCGTCATCGGATCAGGCAGCCGTGCCCTTGCAGCCCTTTGACGGGCTTCCATGCGCCGCTCGGCGCGGCGGTTGATCG
Source organism: Rhizobium sp. R86522 (assembly GCF_042466255.1). NCBI lineage: Bacteria > Pseudomonadati > Pseudomonadota > Alphaproteobacteria > Hyphomicrobiales > Rhizobiaceae > Rhizobium > Rhizobium sp. R86522. The sequence continues at coordinate 380,767 of NZ_JAXHBX010000001.1, read as the reverse complement.
ACTGCACCACGACGATGACGATGATGGCGCAAAGCGCCGTCAAACCCGCAATAACCAGAGCCGCATAGACCGGACCGATGACTCCTCCCAGATAGAAGCCGAGCGCCAGAAGCAGGGCGACATAGGTCGTCAGCCCCAACACACCGGCGATCGCACCCGCCATCACGGAGCGCCCGACCTTGTTGGCGGTCGGCCGCACCTTGCCAAAGGCGACGATGCCTAGTTGTCTAAGGAGTGGCAGCATGATCAGCGCCGGCTGAGAAGCGCAAGGACGTAGCCGACGCCGGCTGCCATGGCGAGCGACTGAAGCGGCTTGGCGCGAACATAGGCCTCGATGTCTTCTTCGGCATTCATGAAGCGCTCGCGCGCGCTGTCGATGTACTCCTGCGAGGTTTCACCGGCCTGGCGGATCTTGCCGCTACCAAAAGAGGCGACGGTCTGTGTCAGCGCAGCGATATCGCGGCGCAGGGCCTCGAGGTCGGCCTGGACGTCACCGCTGGTTGCGGTACCCGCCGTATTCGCCGTGTCTTCGATGCGGTCCGCGAAATCGTTTGCCGTCGCTTCGATCTTGCTTTTGGAGGCGCTCGGTACCTGGGCCATGGAATTCTCCTTCGCTTGTTCATGAAATGCAGTTCACAACAAGAACGCCGAGACAGGGCGAGTGTTCCATCATGTACCCGGGCTTTTCTTAGCCATGGCAAGGCCGACCCGAATCTTGACGCGCCCCTTACTGGACAGTGGAACTTCCGTCCGGCCGCCGACGTTTTCAGCGCCGAGGACATCACGCCTCGACATTTCACCAACACGGGAGAAATCCGATGAATTGGAATCAGATCGAAGGCAATTGGGAGCAGTTCAAGGGCAAGGCCCAGACCCAGTGGGGCAAGCTGACCGGTGACGATCTCGACGTCATCGCCGGCAAGCGCACGGAACTCTCCGGCAAGATCCAGGCTGCCTATGGCAAGACCCAGGAAGAAGCCGATCGCGAGATCGACGACTGGATGAGCCGCAGCTGAGACTGACAGGTTTTAGAATGCCCGGAACCCGGAAGCCCCCGCTTCCGGGTTTTTTTCATTGGCCCTCAGGCGGCCACCGTGCTTGCGCCGTAGGTCACACCCTTTTCTTTCAGCCAGCGGCGATAGGCGATGGACGAGGCATCTGCCCTAGTCGGGATCTCCTTGCGCGGCTCCAGTGGAAGAAGTACCGGCCGCTGGTTTTCCAGGATGATGCGATCCTGCAGGAAGATCATCTGCTGGAAATGAATGAGCTCCGTCGTCGTCGAGACATCATCGATCAGATACATGATCGGATGCGCCCGGCAGCGGCCCGGATCGAGCGGCTGGACGAAGAGCCCGATGACATCCCAGCGATTGGTGGCGTTGGGACATGTCTTGTAGAGGATCGTGGTGAACGGCGTCATCACCCGGTACATGTATTGTGTGGTAATGCCGTCAGACGCAGATAGAGCGGCCTGCGGCTGGAAGAAGGTGCAGTTGGTCGCCCAGACCTCGTCTTCCTCGCGCCGGATCTCGACATCGTAGCTCTGCACTTCAGTATGCGGCTCTGCCCCCAGAACGTCGGTATGGACGAAGGGGAAATGCGCCATGTCGAGAAAGTTCTCGACGATGCGAAGACCTGATGCCTTCACGGTGACGACACCGCAGGGCACGTAGCGTCTATCCGGCTCGTCGGCCTCCGGCAGCGGAAATATCTCGCGCTCGGGCTGACCCAGCGTCGCCCAGAGAAAGCCGAAGCGATGGCGAAGCGGCAGCGGCTCGGCCCGCCCCTGGGCAAAGACCTCGATCGCCCCATCCGCCTGCTTGACGACGGTGAGATCCGTCCCGAGCAGCCGGTTCTGCGATCGACCAACCGGGATCACCGCCTCGGTATCGAGCACATACCACTGATCAAGCGACGCCTTGTCGATACCGTTCTGCATAATCTGTCTTTCCTCTGGAGCACGGGAGAAACCGCTTGAAACCCGATCTCGCCCACCGCTAGATTGCCCAAAAATTAGAGCGCGCACAATTGCAAGGCAACACTGATCCCCATCCGATGACGGCGAAAGCCGACCATATGACCGTCGGCTTCACCTTTTCCGGAAGGCTGGAGCCGCAGGGCTTCATTGCGTTTGCCGAACATCGCGCGGCACGCCTGTCGCTCGGGCTGACGATTGCGGCCTGCGACCACGATCGCTGTCGCTTGACGCTGTCGGGACCGGAAGCCCTGATCGACGCCTTCGAAATGGCTGTTAGCCTCGGCCCCTATGACAGCATCGTGCTCGACGTATCGAGATTTCAAACCGACGAAGACCTGCCCGCAAAGGCCGCATCATGACATCAGCCTCCCCCTGGATCCCCGTTGCCCTCTCGACCGACATCGAAACCGGCACCTCTGCCGGAACGCTCGTCAATGGCGAGGAGCGCGTCGTCTGGCGCGACGAGAAAGGCGACGTGCATGTCTGGGAGGATCGCTGTCCGCATCGTGGCATGCGCATGAGCTTCGGCTTCGTGCGCGGCGACCACATCGCCTGCCTCTATCATGGCTGGCGCTACGACACGTCAGGACAATGTCGCTACATCCCGGCCCATCCCGATCTCGAGGTACCCCAGACCATCAAGGTCCCGACCTTTGCCGCAACCGAACGCGCCGGCATTGTCTGGATGGCGCCGGACGGAGCAGATGCGGCCGAGCTTTCGACACTACCCGAGACCGCCGAACCAGTTCGCAGCCTCTTCCTCGACCTGTCGACGAACGCGGCTTTGCTGGCGGTGACGGCAGCCCCTCCCGAGGGGTACCGGCCGGTCGAGAGCGAGACCGGCACAGTGACATTGCAAGGGAACGACGTGACCGTCCTGATCGCAGCCCAACCCCGCAACGCCGGCCGGGCCGCCTTGCACATCACGGTGACCGGACACACCGCCGCAGCCCTTCGCCGCGACCTGATCCTCTGGGCCACGGAGCTGCGCAACCGCGTTGAAGGCCAGATGGTGGAGGCAGCGTGATGATCAGGCTTTACGATTACCACCTCGACGAAAACGGTTTTCGCGTCCGCCTTCTCCTCTCCATGCTCGGCATCTCCTTCGAAACGGTTGCCATCGACAAGGCACCCGGCCGCGAGCAGGAAATGCCGCATATGCTGGCGCTCAACCCGACCGGCACGCTACCGATCCTCGAGGACGGCGACGTCAGGCTTTTCGGCACGGCTGCGATCCTCGCCTATCTCGTCCGCGCTCATGCGCCCGACAGTGGTTGGCTGCCGGCCGATGCCGCAGACTTCGGCCGCGTCCAGCAATGGCTGGGCTTCTCAGACCGCGAACTGAAGCACGCCGTGGACGCCCGCGAGGCAGCTCTCTTCACCTCAGAGGGCGCCAGCGAGGCGGATCTCAAGGCAGCCCGCAAAGCCTTCCGCATCATGAACGACCACATGACGCTGCGGCAGATCGAAGGATCAGACTGGTTCGTCGGCGCCACCCCGACCCTGGCGGATCTCGCACTCCTGCCGAGCTTCGCTTTGTCGCGCGACTGCGGCACCGACCACGACGAATACCCGGCGCTTCGCCGCTGGCTGCGCCGCTTCCGCGCACTTCCGGGCTTCATCACCATGCCCGGCGTACCGGATTACCACTGACCTGCCTTGCTGGCCGAAAGCCGCTCGGCTAGGTCGATGAGAACGCAGGGAGGTCCACCATGATCCGCATCGTCTTTCTCGACCGGGACACGCTATCGCCGGAAACCGTGGTCCGCGCGCCCACGGTGCCGCATGAGATGATAGTGCACGCCCGCACCGCACCGCACGAAGTGGCTGAGCGCATCCTCGACGCCGATGTCGTGATCACCAACAAGGCCCCTGTTCGCGCCGACGCGCTGGCCGGCGCATCGAAGATCAAGCTGATCGCCGTCTCTGCCACCGGCACCGATATTGTCGATCTCGCGGAAGCCAAGGCGCGTGGCATCGCCGTCTGCAATATCCGCAATTACGCCAAGCACACGGTGCCCGAACACACCTTCGCCCTGATGCTCGCGCTGCGTCGGTCGATCCTGCCCTATCGCCAGTCGGTGATCGAGGGACGGTGGCAGCAGGCCGCGCAATTCTGTTATTTCGATTATCCCATCGCCGACCTCGGTGGCTCGACGCTCGGGATCATCGGCCATGGCACGCTTGGCCAGTCGGTGGGAAAGATCGCCGAGGCCTTCGGCATGACGGTGCTGGCCGCCGGTCGTCGCGGCGCAACAGAACTGAAGCCGGGCCAGACGGCCTTCGACGAGGTCCTGAAGCGCTCTGACGTCATCACCCTCCACTGCCCGCTGACACCGGAAACCCGCGGCGTGATCGGTGAGCGGGAATTCGCCCTGATGGAGCGCCGCCCATTGCTCATCAACACCGGCCGTGGCGGTCTCGTCGACGAACTGGCCCTCGAAAAGGCTCTCGATGCCGGCCAGATATCAGGCGCCGGCTTCGACGTGACCGATGGCGAACCGCCCGCACCAGACAGCCCAATGATGCGCATTGCTAACAGAGAAAACGTCATCCTCACGCCGCACGTTGCCTGGGCAAGTCGCGAGGCAATCCAGGCGCTGGCCGACCAGCTGATCGAGAATATCGAGCTGTTTCTCGCAGGGACCCCGCGCAATCTCGTGACCTGATCCAACCAAGGCAGCCCTTGCCCTTTGGCCGCGACGCATATCTAACTCTCTCAAAAGACAAGGGAGGACGGCATGCGTTATCTGGAGGCGGACTATCAGGGCGGGGAAATCCTGACGGCGAAAAAGGGCGCGCTCGGCCTTGTGGCACTCAACCGACCACGTGTGCTGAACAGTCTCTCCCACGACATGATCCTGGATTTCGGCAAGGCACTCGATGCCTTCGAGGCCGACCCTGATGTCGCAGCGGTGCTGGTCACCGGCGAGGGCGAACGCGGGCTTTGCGCCGGCGGCGACATCAGGATGTTCTACGAAAGCGGCAAGGCCGGTGACGGCAAGGCCTCCCACTTCCTCAAGGCAGAATACCGCCTGAATGCGCGTATCGCCGGCTTCAAAAAGCCCTATGTCGTCGTGATGGACGGCATCACCATGGGCGGCGGCGTCGGGGTCTCCAGCCATGGCAGCCACCGCATCGTCACCGAAACGACGAAACTCGCCATGCCCGAAACCGGTATCGGCTTTTTCCCTGACATCGGCGCCACCTGGCTGCTCTCCCGCGCACCCGGCGAACTCGGCACCTGGATGGGCCTGACCGGTGAAGCGATCAACGGCGCTGATGCCATCACCGCAGGCTTCGCCGACTGGTATGTCCCGCAGGACCGCGTAGCCGAACTCTTGGAGCGGATTGCTGCCCTCCCTGCACCGGCGCTAGGTCAGTCGATCGCCTCGACGATCCGCGACTACACGGTGGACGGCCCGAAGGGCATCTTCTCCGAAGGCCGAGACATGATCGACCGCTGCTTCGCCTTCGACACGGTGGAGGAGATCGTCGCAGCCCTAGAGGAGGAAGGCGGAGACCTCGCGACGCGCACCCTCACCGCCATGCGCGCGAAATCGCCGACCAGCCTCAAGGTGACGCTCAGGATGCTGCGCGAGGCCCGCCGCTCCAAGGACCTCGAAACCTGCCTCGAACGAGAATTCGCCGGCACCTGCCAAGTGGTCAAGGTCCCCGACTTCTACGAAGGCATCCGGGCTGCGATCATCGACAAGGACAGGAACCCGAAATGGTCCCCGGCGACGCTGGAGGATGTGGCGCCGGAGAGCGTCGAGGCGTTCTTTGCGGCGAGGGATGAGCGGTTGTTTGGGTAGTACTTGAGCGCATCAACGTACCGACCGACTGGATGCAACCAACAATGACCATCGCGTCCCACCATGAGCCGTGAAGGATCTGCCGCTTTGCGCCAGAAGCGGACATGAGCTTCCTTTGCGTGTTCAGACAATGTGTCCTCGTTGTGCTTTCCGGAGATCGGTATGGCTGCTTCGACAAGATCGTCAGGAACCGTGCATTCATGGCGTTCGACCAGCCTATTGAAAGTGCCGCAGCCTATGGTGAAGCGTCACGGTCTGTATCGAGGAATTTCCGCAACACTTCGAGATCAGGCAGCAAGCGCGCGACATGGTCAGGGGGAACGGCGGCTGCAATCCGCTTGAGATCTGGCGCGAGTGCGTCGATCGCATCCTGCCGGAACTTTCGCCCTGCATCCGTAATGTGGACCAGTTTTGATCGGCCATCCCCAGGGTTCTTGCGGATCTCGATCAGGCCCGCCTGTTCCAGAACGGCCAGCGAGTGCGTCATCGATGTCTTGGGCACCTGAAAGGCGCTGGCTATGGCAAGAGGCGTGCGGCCGTCGCCCACGCGGACCAAATGGTTCAACACATAAAATTGCGCTGCAACGAAGCCCGGCGGCAACCGGGCTTCCAGCAGGCTGCGTGAAAGCTGCCCGATGATGCCGATTTCGTTGAAGAGCCGGAAGTAGTCGGGCATTGCGCTTTCAGACATTCATGATCCTGCTCTCCAAAGGCCAACGCGGGCTGTTTCCGACAGCCGGACCATAGCCGATGCGCGACAGCATTTGAACCGTGCCCCCATCTGGTGCAAGGCGTTCATGCACTTGGCCGTAGGGCCCTGCCATCTCCGGAAACTCCTGCAAGGCCTGGCTGAGGGGCTGGAACCCAAGGCCCAGAGCCGTCGCTGCAAGGTTGACGCGCAGCCAGTCCGCCCCCGTGGCGATCTGCGTTTCGCGGCTGTTGTCGGCGGTGACCAACCAGACATGTCCCATCGCGGTATCGGCATTGGCGTAGATCGCGTCCATGCCGGACTTGAAGGCGAAACTCGTCGGGTCGGCCGCGATTTCACGGCTGAACATGCCTGTCAGGTGCATCGTTTCGAACATAGGTCCCGAAAAGTCGATGCCATCAGGGTTGGCATCCACTTCCCGGCGTCCGATACGGAAGAGATCGACGCTCTCCTGATAGGTGTGCGGCGTCTCGACCTCGATTCGCAGCGCTTCGCGCGTCGACGCGCGCAATTTGGCCGTTTCCGCCGGGTCAATAGTGCCTCCGAACCGCGTGCCGTTGCTGGCTGCCGCAGCCATCTGCGCAAGCATGTCGGGTGCGAGCGGGCGGCTCATGTCGAACGGTTCCTTGTTGGAGCGCCGGGCCGGCACCAGTGCGAATAGGGGATCGCGCGCAACCGTCGGATCAGATGTGAGGGTGATGCGTGCGATGGGGCGTCGGTCGAGGGCCGTGGCGCTGCTGCCGAGCGGGAAGAGCGTCATGGCGGCGCGGTAGCCATCTTCTGCTGCGGCCATGCGCAGGACTTCCAGAAAACACCCCAGCCCGATCACGATCTGTCGGTTGAAGGGATCGGTGTGTGGCAAGAGGCGGTCAGTGTCCGCATGCAGCGTGATGACGCCGTCCTCGGACACATCCGCCAGCCACGGCTGGCGATTGTGCGGGTTCGGGGCCAGGAGCGCCCATGACAGGGCCCGCATCCGCGGGTCCTCATAGCTGCCCGCGCGCTCCCAGGGAAGGTAAGCCGTTTGCGGCATGCGTGTCGCCGCGTATCCGAAGGCACCGCCTGCTGCCAGAACAGCCCCGCCGCCAACAAGGAAAATAATCTTGCGCCGTGTCAGGTTCATCGCCATCTCTTTTGGTTCGATATCGAACTATGTAGTGCGACATCGAACCAAAGTCAAACGACGGTTGATTTGGGCAGTGCGTCTCGGGGGCATCTGCTCCCGCCGGCAAGGCTGTAGCAAGCGCTGACAGCTGGTTCGGTGAAGCCGAGCCGAGGCCATCCGCTGATGCTGGTCGTCGGTTTTGGGCCGAATGCAGCCAACGATGCGCCCTGCCCCAACGAGAAAGATACCCCTCACTCAATCTCATACGGCATCGGGTTCCTCACCCGATGATCCACCACCAGCTTCCTTTTCAGTGGCGGCACGGCGCGGCTGGTGCATTTGATGCGTTCGCAGATGCGGCAGGAGATGCCGATGGGGTCAAAGGCGCCGCGGTTGGAGAGGTCGAGGTCGTCGGCATAGACGAAGGCGCCGGCATAGGAGATCTCGCAGCCAAGCGCCAAGGCATAGCGCGGATTGGCGGCGCGGAAGCCGGCGGAGCCTTTTGACACCTGGGTCGCGATGCAGAGATAGCGCACGCCATCGGGCGTCTCTGCCGTCTGGCGGATGATCCGGCCCGGCGTCTCGAAGGCCTGATGGGCATTCCAGAGCGGACAGGCAGCGCCGAAGCGGGCGAATTGCAGGCGGGCGGCGCTGTGCCGCTTGGTGATATTGCCGGCCCGGTCGATGCGGGCAAAGAAGATCGGCACGCCCTTGAGGCCCGGCCGCTGCAGCGTTGAGAGCCGGTGGCAGACCTGCTCCAGCGAGGCTTCGAAACGGGCAGCGAGCAGTTCGATGTCGTGGCGCAGGTCGCGGGCGGCGGTGAGGAAGCTGCGATAGGGCAGGATCAGCGCGCCGGCGAAATAGTTGTAGAGCCCCATGCGACAGATCTCGACCGCCTCTTCGGTGCGGAAATTCGCCTGCTTCAGCACCTGGTCGATCTTGGCGGCAGCCGCCAGCTGGGCGATCTGGATGGCGATCTGGAAATCGCGGGTGGGGGCAGAGGCATAGCGGCTGACGGTCAGGATACGTCCCACCGGATCGAAGCGGCGGATGGCCTCGTCGCCCGCCTCGCCGCGCACCACGCGCACGCCATGCCGCGCCTCGAGATGACCTGAAAGCGCCGCGTAATTCTCCCCCTCCCCGAGCTTCAGTTCCGTCGCCAGCTGCTCGGCAGCGAGGTCGAGATCGTGGATGTAATTGTCGACGAAGTGGAAGAAGTCGCGCACCTCGTCATAAGGCGTCACCTCCTGGCTGGGGGCAGCCCCCAACCGGTCGTCGAGGCTCGCCAGCTGCTCATTGCCGCGCCGGTAGGCCTGGTGCGCGGCAATCAGCGCATGGGCGAAGCCAGGCGCATTCTGGGTAACGAGCTTCAGTTCCTGCAGGCTTGGCGAATAGGTCTCGAACAGCGGGTCGGAGAGCGCCTCCGTCAGCGCCGAGAGAAGGCGGTCGTTCTGGCCGGAGGAGAGCTCGGTGATGTCAATGCCGAACTTTTCCGCCAGCGCCAGAAGCACCGAGGCCGAGACCGGGCGCTGGTTGTTTTCGATCTGGTTGAGATAGCTGGTGGAAATGCCGACCATATCGGCAAACTGCGCCTGGGTGGCCCCGTTTGCCTGACGGATGTCGCGGACCTTGCGGCCGATGAAGAGTTTCCCGATGGCCATTTCGCAAATTCGCAATTTTCACTTTGCAAATTCATAAATCCACAGATGCACCTGTTCAACCGTTTTCTTCTGCGGCACAGTGGAATAGGTGTCACATCAAGGCTTAAGAGCCAAAAGACCATTCGGGAGGAAACATGTCGACGATCCTGGACCAGCTCGAAGCCCGTCGCGACGAGGCCCGCCTCGGCGGCGGCGAAAAGCGCATCGCCGCCCAGCACGGCAAGGGCAAGCTGACCGCCCGCGAGCGCATCGAGGTCCTGCTCGACGAAGGCTCGTTTGAAGAATACGACATGTATGTCACGCACCGTTGCGTGGATTTCGGCATGGAGACCCAAAAGGTGCCGGGCGATGGCGTGGTCACCGGCTGGGGCACGATCAACGGTCGCCAGGTCTATGTCTTCTCGCAGGATTTCACCGTGCTCGGCGGCTCGCTGTCCGAAACCCATGCCCAGAAGATCTGCAAGATCATGGATATGGCGATGAAGGTGGGAGCACCGGTCATCGGCCTGAACGATTCCGGCGGCGCGCGCATCCAGGAAGGTGTCGCCTCGCTCGCCGGCTATGCCGATGTCTTCAAGCGCAATGTCGATGCCTCAGGCGTCATTCCGCAAATCTCCGTCATCATGGGTCCCTGCGCCGGCGGCGCCGTCTATTCGCCCGCCATGACCGACTTCATCTTCATGGTGCGCGATTCATCCTACATGTTCGTCACCGGCCCCGACGTGGTGAAGACCGTCACCAACGAGATCGTCACGGCGGAAGAACTGGGCGGCGCCTCAACGCACACGAAAAAGTCCTCCGTCGCCGATGGCGCCTATGAGAACGACATCGAAGCGCTGGAACAGGTTCGCCTGCTTTTCGACTTCCTGCCGCTCAACAATCGCGAAAAGCCCCCCATTCGCCCCTTCCATGACGATCCCGCCCGCATCGAAATGCGGTTGGACACGCTGATCCCCGATAGCTCCAACAAGCCCTACGACATGAAGGAGTTGATCTACGCGCTGGCCGACGAAGGCGATTTCTTCGAGATCCAGGAAGCCTTCGCGAAGAACATCATCACCGGTTTTATCCGCATGGAAGGCCAGACGGTCGGCGTTGTCGCCAACCAGCCCATGGTGCTGGCCGGCTGCCTCGACATCGATTCATCGCGCAAGGCCGCCCGCTTCGTCCGCTTCTGCGATGCCTTCTCGATCCCGATCCTGACGCTGGTCGACGTGCCCGGCTTCCTGCCCGGCACGGCCCAGGAATATGGCGGCGTCATCAAGCATGGCGCGAAACTGCTGTTCGCCTACAGCCAGGCGACCGTGCCGATGGTCACCCTCATCACCCGCAAGGCCTATGGCGGCGCCTATGACGTCATGGCCTCGAAACATATCGGCGCCGACGTCAACTATGCCTGGCCGACCGCCGAAATCGCCGTCATGGGCGCCAAGGGGGCTGCCGAAATCCTCTACCGCTCGGAACTCGGCGATGCCGAGAAGATCGCGGCGCGGACTAGGGAATACGAAGTCAACTTCGCCAACCCCTTCAAGGCCGCCGAACGCGGCTTCATCGACGAGGTGATCATGCCGCATTCCTCGCGCCGCCGCATTGCCAAGGCTTTTGCGAGCCTCCGCAACAAGCAGGTTGGCACACATTGGAAGAAGCACGACACGATACCGTTGTGACGACCGATTGAGAGTGGGCAAGGACAACACGGAAGGCCTATATAACTCTCGGCGCGCCCGAGGCGCTTCACCGAGAAAGGATCCGATTTCATGACCGACGAAAAATTCCCGCCAGAAAAGAACCTGCCTGCCGGCTATCAGCCGCCGAAGGTCTGGACCTGGGAGCCCGGCAATGGCGGCGCCTTTGCCAGCATCAACCGGCCGATTGCGGGTGCAACGCATGACAAGGAACGCCCAGTCGGCAAGCATCCGCTGCAGTTCTATTCGCTCGGCACGCCGAACGGCCAGAAGGTGACGATCCTGCTCGAGGAACTGCTGGCATCAGGTCACGAGGGCGCGGAATACGATGCCTGGCTGATCAATATCGGCAAGGGTGATCAGTTTTCTTCCGGCTTCGTCGAGGTCAATCCGAATTCCAAGATCCCTGCCCTGATGGACCATCAGCCTGTCGATGGCGGAGAGCCGATCCGACTGTTCGAGTCAGCCTCGATCATGACCTACCTCGCTGAGAAATTCGGCGCCTTCCTGCCGACCGAGACCCGGGCACGCGCGGAAACGCTGAACTGGCTGTTCTGGCAGATGGGCTCCGCCCCCTTCCTCGGCGGCGGCTTTGGCCATTTCTACACCTATGCGCCGATGAAGATCCAATATGCCATCGACCGCTACGCCATGGAGGTGAAGCGCCAGATGGATGTGCTGAACCGCCACCTCGCCAACAACGAGTTCATGGCCGGCAAGGATTACACGATCGCCGATATGGCGATCTGGCCCTGGTATGGACGTCTGGCCCTGCACGGCGCCTATGACGATGCCGGCACTTTTCTATCGGTCGACGAATACGAACATGTCCAGCGCTGGACGAAACAGCTCGCAGCCCGCCCGGGTGTGAAGCGCGGCGCGATCGTCAACAAGACTTCCGGCCCGCTCTCCGAACAGCTGCATGAACGCCACGATGCCTCCGACTTCGACACGAAGACGCAGGACAAACTGGCCGGTCAGGCGTGAGGAGAAAACCATGAGCAAAGCGCCCGACATGATCAAACATCGGGGTTTTCCATCCGGCATGCCGGGGACCGGTGTGCAGTTCACCATTCGCCGCGCCAATGACAAGGGTGTCACCCCGATCAAGACCCTGCCGCGCAAGGCGCGGCCAGGGACGAAGGAGCACCGGATCGACGCTGCCTTTCTGCATGCGCTCTGGCACCAGTTCGGGGCAGAACCATTCGTCCGCGGCAATCTCGATGCAGCCCGGCTCAGCCTGTTGTTTGGTCGCGAGGTCGTGGCCGTCAACAGGGACTTCGACCCTCATTCCTATGACGAAATGCTTGTCATAAACGAGAGGGTGGCGCGCAAGAGCTTCCCGGAATCCTTCGAAGACGTGTTCGAGGTTTAAGACAATGGCAAAAGATCCGCTCATGCCGAAACATCAGGGCTTTCCCTTGGGATTGCCCGGAACGCAATGGCAATACACGATCCGCCGGCCAAACCCGAAGGTCACGCCCGTCACCAACTGGCCGCGCCACCGCACCATGGACCAGACGGTGGCACTCGCCGACCTCGGCTTCATGCAGGCGCTCTGGCAGTTTTTCGGCACCGAACCCTTCGAGCGCGGCAATCTCGACGGCGAGCGCCTCTGCCGCCTCTTCGGCCGCGAAGTCATCGCCGCCGAACGCGGCTTTGATCCACAATCCTATTTCGCCAAGCTGAAGATCAACGAAGCGCTAGCCCGGAAGAATTTTCCGGAAGCCTTCGGCGAGGTGAAGAACGAGCAGAGCGTGGCGAAGGGCTTGAAGAAGAAGGTGCAGGAATAGCGGACATGCCGACACTCCTTCTCTGGAAAGGACATCGTTTTCTTTTCTACTCGAAGGAGATCGGCGAGCCGCCACATATTCACGTCCTGAAGGACGGAAAGCAGTTGAAAGTGTGGTTGCGGGATCTCGGTGTCGCCCGCAACGCAGGCTTCGCGGCCCATGAGGTGAATGCTATCCTCAAGGTCGTCGCGGAACACCGGCAGGGTTTCGAGGAGGCGTGGAATGACCACTTTGGACATTGATGAGCGGCAACTGCAGATCCGCTCCGTGGATGTCACGGACGACAGCATCATCTTCGATATGATGGATGGGCGAAGGATCGTGGCGCCGCTCTGGTGGTATCCGCGCCTCGCCAAGGCATCGCCTGACCAACGCGCCAAGGGGGAAATCCTTCCCTTCGGTGACGCCGTCGGCTGGGAAGACATCGACGAATATATCAGCGCCAAGGCGCTCATCATCGGAGGTGCCGCTCCCGGCGCCATCCCGCCCGCTCAAGCTGCCGAGTGACAACAATGATCCAGAAAATCCTCATCGCCAACCGTGGCGAAATTGCCTGCCGGGTCATCAAGACCGCGAAGAAGCTCGGCATCAAGACGGTCGCCGTCTATTCCGATGCCGACCGCAATGCGCTGCATGTCGAGATGGCCGATGAGGCGGTGCATATCGGCCCGGCACCATCCAACCAGTCCTATATCGTCATCGACAAGATCCTCGATGCGATCCGGCAGACCGGCGCCGATGCGGTGCATCCCGGCTACGGCTTCCTCTCGGAAAACGCCGCCTTCGCCGAGGCGCTGGAAAAGGCCGGTGTCACCTTCATCGGCCCGCCGGTGAATGCCATCCAGGCCATGGGCGACAAGATCACCTCGAAGAAGCTCGCAGCCGAAGCCGGCGTCTCGACGGTACCCGGCCATATGGGTCTGATTGCCGATGCCGACGAGGCGGTGAAAATCTCCGATCAGATCGGCTATCCCGTGATGATCAAGGCCTCGGCCGGCGGCGGCGGCAAGGGCATGCGCATCGCCTGGAACCCGGAAGAAGCCCGCGAAGGTTTCCAGTCGTCGAAGAACGAGGCGAAGAATTCGTTTGGCGACGACCGCATCTTCATCGAGAAGTTCGTCACCGAACCGCGCCATATCGAGATCCAGGTGCTGGGCGACAAGCACGGCACCGTACTTTACCTCGGCGAGCGCGAATGCTCGATCCAGCGGCGAAACCAGAAGGTCATCGAAGAGGCCCCCTCGCCGTTCATCGATGCCGCCACCCGCAAGGCCATGGGCGAACAGGCCGTGGCACTGGCAAAAGCCGTCGGTTATCACTCCGCCGGCACGGTCGAATTCATCGTCGATGGCAAGCAGAACAAATTCTACTTCCTCGAGATGAACACACGCCTGCAGGTCGAGCATCCCGTCACTGAACTGGTGACCGGCCTTGATCTCGTCGAGCAGATGATCCGTGTCGCAGCCGGCGAGAAACTCAGCTTCGGCCAGGACGATGTAAAGCTCAATGGCTGGGCGATCGAAAGCCGGCTTTATGCCGAAGACCCCTATCGCAACTTCCTGCCCTCGATCGGCCGCCTCTCCCGCTACCGCCCGCCGGCAGAGGGAACGAGCGCTGAAGGCACCGTTGTTCGCAACGACACCGGCGTCTTCGAGGGCGGCGAGATCTCGATGTATTACGACCCGATGATCGCCAAGCTCTGCACCTGGGCTCCTGATCGCCTGACCGCGATTGACGCCATGAGTGAGGCGCTCGACAGCTTCGAGGTCGAAGGCATCGGCCACAACCTGCCCTTCCTCTCGGCAGTGATGAACCAGGATCGCTTCCGCTCCGGCAAGATCACCACGGCCTATATCGCCGAGGAGTTCAAGGACGGCTTCACCGGCGTGACCCCGGATGCCACCTCGGCGGAAAAGCTCGCCGCCATAGCCGCCGTCATCAACCACCGCCTACAGGCGCGCGCGATCCAGATCTCCGGCACCATCGGCAACCATACCCGCAAGCTCGGCAAGGACTGGGTCGTCAATCTGGCGTGTGGCGACCATGCCCTTGCCGTCACCGAAGGCACCGGCAACACGCGCGTCGCATTCGAAGCCGGCAACGAGCTTGTTGTAGCCACCGACTGGCAGCCAGGTCAGACACTCGCCCATGTCGACATCGGCGGCGAAACGCTCGCGGTGAAGGTCGACCTCAAAGGCCCCGCCATTCGGCTGCGCTGGCGCGGCATGGATGTCACCGCCCGCGTCCGCTCGCCACGTGTGGCAGCCCTCGCCAAGCTGATGCCGGAAAAGCTGCCGCCGGATACGTCGAAGATGCTGCTCTGCCCCATGCCGGGTGTCATCACCGGTGTCGCTGTCAAGGAAGGCGAGACCGTCGAGGCCGGTCAGGCGCTCGCCACCGTCGAGGCGATGAAGATGGAGAACATCCTCAAGGCCGAACGCCGGGGTACGGTCAAAAAGATCGTCGTCAAGCCGGGCCAAAGCCTGGCGGTCGATGAGCTGATCATGGAGTTCGAGGGGTAACGTTTTCCTTCGAAGGGAAAGCCCCCTCATCCGCCTGCCGGCACCTTCTCCCCGTGAACGGGGAGAAGGCCGAGATGGCACGCCTTGGCACCTCCCTCTCCCCGCTTGCGGGGAGAGGGCAGGGTGAGGGGCAAACAGGAACACTAGTCGTCGGCCCGCAGTCCGTGCGGAGCAGGGAGAAGACCGGATGACCAAGAAAACCATCGCCGACTGGCAGGCGCTTGCCGAGAAGGAATTGAAGCGTCCGGCGGACGCGCTCACCTGGCACACGCCCGAGGGTATCGATGTCAAGCCGCTCTACACGGCAGACGATATCGCCGGCATCGACCATCTCGACAGCCTGCCGGGTTTTGCCCCCTTCACCCGAGGACCGCGCGCCACCATGTATGCCGGACGGCCCTGGACGATCCGGCAATATGCCGGTTTCTCGACCGCTGAGGAAAGCAATGCCTTTTACCGCAAGGCACTTCTTGCCGGCCAGCAGGGCGTCTCCGTCGCCTTCGACCTCGCCACCCACCGCGGCTACGATTCCGATCATCCGCGCGTTGAGGGCGATGTCGGCAAGGCGGGTGTGGCGATCGACAGTGTCGAGGACATGAAGATCCTGTTCGATGGCATTCCGCTTGAAGCCATTTCCGTCTCAATGACGATGAACGGCGCCGTCATCCCGATCCTCGCCAATTTCATCGTCACCGGCGAAGAACAGGGTGTTACGCGCGACAAGCTGTCCGGGACCATCCAGAACGACATCCTCAAGGAGTTCATGGTCCGCAACACCTATATCTATCCGCCCGAACCCTCGATGCGGATCATCGCCGACATCATCGAATACACGGCGAAGGAGATGCCGAAGTTCAACTCGATCTCGATTTCCGGCTACCACATGCAGGAGGCGGGCGCGACGCTGGTGCAGGAGCTCGCCTTCACGCTGGCCGATGGTCGCGAATATGTCCGCGCCGCCATCGCCAAGGGCCTGAATGTCGATGAATTCGCTGGCCGCCTCTCTTTCTTCTTTGCCATCGGCATGAACTTCTTCATGGAGGCCGCGAAACTCCGCGCAGCCCGCCTGCTCTGGACCCGCATCATGCAGGAATTCGAGCCGAAGAAGGCGTCGTCCCTCATGTTGCGGACCCATTGCCAGACCTCGGGCGTGTCGCTGGCCGAGCAGGATCCCTATAACAACATCGTCCGCACCGCGTTTGAAGCGATGTCCGCCGTGCTTGGCGGCACCCAGTCGCTGCACACAAACTCCTTTGACGAGGCGATTGCGCTGCCGACGGAATTTTCCGCCCGCATCGCCCGCAATACCCAGCTGATCCTGCAGCACGAGACGGGCGTGACCAAGGTCGTCGATCCCCTCGCCGGCTCCTATTATGTCGAGAGCCTGACCAACGAGATGGCGGAAAAGGCCTGGGCGCTGATTGAGGAGATCGAGCGGCTGGGCGGCATGACCAAGGCCGTGGATGACGGACTGCCAAAGCGCCTAATCGAAGAGGCCGCGACCCGTCGCCAGGCTGCCGTGGACCGCGCAGAAGAGGTCATTGTCGGCGTCAACAAATACCGCCTCGAAAATGAGCAACCGATCGATATCCTGCAGATCGACAACACTGCCGTCCGCCTGTCGCAGATCAAGCGCATCGAGCAGACGCGTCGCCAGCGCGATCCGAAGCGCGTCAGCGAGACGCTCGCGAGGCTGACGGACGTCGCCAAGAGCGGGAACGGCAATATCCTCGAAGCCGCCGTCGACGCCGCCCGCGCCCGCGCCACGGTCGGCGAAATTTCGGATGCCATGCGCGCCGTTTTCGGCGATCACGTCGCCGTTCCCGAAGTCGTGCATGACATCTACGGCAAGGCCTATGAAGGCGATCCGGAAATGGAGACGCTGTCGAGCCGCCTCAAGGATTACGGCAAGGCCGCCTCCAAACCACGCATCCTGATCGCCAAGCTCGGCCAGGATGGCCATGACCGAGGAGCCAAGGTGATTGCATCCGCCTTTGGCGATATCGGCTTCGATGTCGTGGCAGGACCACTCTTCCAGACGCCGGACGAGGCAGCAGACTTGGCCGTCGCCAACAGGGTGCACGTGGTTGGACTGTCCTCGCTAGCCGCCGGCCACAAGACGCTCGCGCCGCAGCTGGTCGAAGCGCTGAAGGCCAAGGGGGCGAACGACGTGATCGTGGTCGTCGGCGGAGTCATTCCGCGCCAGGACTACGACTTCCTGCTGGAGCATGGTGTCTCCGCCGTCTTCGGTCCGGGCACGAATGTCATGGATGCCGCCCGCTCCGTGCTTGACCTGCTGGAGGGTCGCCTGCGAAACAGTTGAGACGCAGGCAGCGCTCGGGGAGGAGCATGGAAAGCTACGATTACATCATCATCGGGGCCGGTACTGCCGGCTGCCTGCTGGCCAACCGGCTCTCCGCCGATCCGTCCAGGCGCGTATTGTTGCTCGAAGCCGGCGGCAGCGACAACTATCACTGGATCCACATCCCGGTCGGCTATCTCTACTGCATCAACAACCCGCGCACCGACTGGTGCTTCAAGACGCAAGCCGAGCCAGGGCTGAACGGCCGCGCCATCGGCTATCCGCGCGGCAAGGTGCTCGGCGGCTGCTCCTCGATCAATGGCATGATCTATATGCGCGGCCAGGCCCGCGACTACGACCAGTGGCGCCAGATGGGCTGTGAAGGCTGGGGCTGGGATGACGTCCTGCCCCTGTTTAAAAGGACCGAGGACTTTCACAAGGGTGCCGACGACAAACATGGCGCCGGCGGCGAATGGCGCGTGGAGAAGGCCCGTCTCCGCTGGGACGTACTGGAGGCGTTTCGCGAGGCAGCCAAGCAGGCGGGCATTCCGGAAACCGACGATTTCAACCGTGGCGACAACGAAGGCTCCGGCTTCTTCGAGGTGAACCAGCGCTCCGGCATTCGCTGGAACACGGCAAAGGCTTTTCTGAAACCGATCCGGCACCGCAAGAACCTGACGATCCTCACCCGCGCTCATGTGAAGCGGCTGACGATCGAGGGCGACCGCGTGACCGGCGCCGAGGTGCATCACGACGGCGAGTTGAAGCGCTTTGCCGCCCGCCGCGAGGTGGTACTGTCCGCCGGCGCCATCGGCTCTCCGCAGATCCTGGAACTCTCCGGCATCGGCCGCGGTGAGGTCTTGCAGAATGCCGGGATCGAGACTGTTCGCGAGGTCCCGGCTGTCGGCGAAAATTTGCAAGACCATCTGCAGCTCCGCCTCGTCTTCAAGGTAACCGGCGTGCCGACCCTCAACGAACGTGCCTCAAGCCTCTACGGCAAGGCAATGATCGGCCTCGAATATGCGCTGCGGCGCTCTGGCCCGATGTCGATGGCCCCGAGCCAGCTCGGCATTTTCACCCGCTCCGGCCCGGACAAGGAGACGGCTGATCTCGAATACCATGTCCAGCCGGTGTCGCTCGACAAGTTCGGCGATCCCGTCCACCCCTTCCCGGCGATGACGGCGAGTGTCTGCAATCTCAGACCCGAAAGCCGCGGCTCGGTTCATATTGCTGGTCCCGACTTCGCCGCCCAGCCGCAGATCGCGCCGAACTATCTCTCGACGCCTGGTGACCGCGACGTCGCAGTCCGCTCGATCCGGCTCACCCGCCAGATCGCCGCTCAACCAGCCTTCGCCCGCTATCATCCCGAGGAGTACCGCCCAGGACCGGCGCTCGAAAGTGATGCAGATCTGGAAAAGGCTGCGGGCGATATCGGCACGACGATCTTCCACCCTGTAGGCACCTGCCGCATGGGTGCGGACCCTGACAGCGTGGTGGACCCGCGCCTGAGGCTACGCGCACTGAAGGGCCTGCGCATTGCCGATGCCTCGGTCATGCCGACGATCACCTCGGGCAATACCAGTTCTCCGACCCTAATGATCGCCGAAAAGGCAGCTGCGATGATCCTGGAGGATCACCGCTGACACCAGTCCATCAGCTGCGATCGTCCGCATTCGCCCCGAGCAGTTTCGGCAGGTCGCCGAAGCGGGCGACGAGGCCGAAGATGATGGCCGCGACCGCCACGAACAGGATCGTTACCGAAGCCATGACCGGCGTGTAGCCGTAGCGCAGCGCGTTGAAGATCTTGATCGGCAGCGTCTCAATCACGAAACCGACCGTCATATAGGCGACGATGTATTCGTTGAGCGAGAGGACGAAAGCGAAGGCATAGCCGGAGACGAGATAGGGCGCGATCAGCGGCAGCACGACGGTGCGGAAGATGGTCCGGTCGTCGGCGCCCATGGTGGCGGCAGCCTCGACCAGTGAGCGATCGATCGCCGAGAACCCGAGCGACAGCGTCACCAGGGGCAGCGTCACGAAGAAGATCGCGTGGCTGATGACGGCCGTCCAAGGCTGGCCGTAGAAGCCGGTCGCGGCCCAGAAGGTGAGAAGCCCCAGCGCCGTGATGACGGGCGGCAGCGTGAAGGGGGCAATGCCGAGCAGCTGAAAGACCTGCGCCCAAGGGGCGAGGCGCCGCCATAGGAACCAGGCGAGCGGCAGCGCGATGGCGACGGCGAGAGCAGCCGCGCAAAGCGCCAGGATGACCGAGGCGAAGAGGGCCGCACGCCAGCCGGGATCGGTAAAGATCGCGCCATACCACGAGAGCGAAAATCCCTGCGGCGGGAAGTTGAGGCTCTGCTTGGCATTCACCGAAACGCCAGCAACCACGACGATGGGGGCCGCCAGAAAGATGCCGATAAGCGTGAAATAGAGACGGGTCAGGACCGTGTTCATGCCGCCTCTCCCTTGCGACCGATCAGCAGCGTGAGCGCCACCATGCCCAGCGTGACGAGCACGAGGAACACCGCCATCGCCGCCGCAAACGGCATGTTGGACTGGTAGATCGCCTGATCGGTAATCAGCACCGACAGCGTCCAATGCGAAGGACGGCCGAGGATCTGCGGCAGGAGATAGGAGCCGAGCGCGAAGATGAAGACCATGATCAGCGTTGCAATCAGCGTGTTGCGCAATGCCGGCACGACCACCGTGAAGAAGGCGCGGAGCGGCGAGGCACCAAGCGTGCGCGCCGCTTCCGTCAGTGTGGGGTCCAGCCTGACGAGAGCGGGATAGAGCACGAGGACCGTATAGGGCAGCGCCTGATAGGTCATGCCCGTCAGCACCGCGCCGAAATTCGGCATCAATGCCACGGGGCTTTCCATCAAGCCGATCATCACAAGCAGATTGGTGATGCCGGCGGTGCGTGAGAACAGCGTCGACCAGGCAAAGCCGATGATGACTTCCGAGAGCGACAGGATGGAGAGGAGCGCCACGAGCCACAGCACCTGTGCTTTGCGCGACATGCGGGCGAGCAGATAGGTGAAGGGTAGCGCCAGCGTCACGCAGACGACGGCAACGGCAATCGCCAGCATCAGCGAGAAGCTCAGCACGCCCCCGAAGAAGAACGACAGAAAGCGGGCGTAGTTGTCGAAGACAAAATCGGGCGAATAGAAGCCGGTCGGATCCCGCTTGAAGAAGGATACGGCGATCATCGTCGCGAAGGGCACGACGAAGAACAGGATCAGCATGCCCGCGGGAAATGCCAGCGGCGCATAATCGAGCGCGGTTTTCGGGGGCTCGCGTCTCATGCTGAGAGCACCACGGCGGTTTCGGGATCGATGACGATGCCGACATCCTGACCGACGGTCACGACCGGCCGTTCGCGCGGGGTCGAGACGGCGACGACTTCGGTCCCTGCGACATCGAGGAAGGTCTCGATCGTACCCCCGAGATCGCGGATGAAGGTGACCTTGCCGGTGATGCGACCCTCGCCGGGGCCCGCGAGCTTCACGTCCTCGGGGCGAACCGAGAGGCTGGCCTGCCCATGCCCCGACGGTGCAGAAATTCCGGCGACGCTATGGCCGAGCACAAGCGCCGCCCCGCCCTGCGCGGTCAGCGGCAGGAGGTTGGTCGAACCGATGAAGTCGGCCACGAAGCGGTCGGCCGGCTTGCGATAGATCTCGATCGGGCTCGCCGCCTGACGGATCTTGCCGCCATTCATGACGACGACGGTATCCGCCATGGTCATCGCCTCGCGCTGGTCATGTGTGACCACAATGGTGGTGATGCCCAGCTGCTGCTGCAGCTTGCGCAGCTCCACCTGCATCGCTTCGCGCAGCTTGGCATCGAGCGCCGACAGCGGCTCGTCGAGCAAAAAGAGTTTCGGCGAGATGGCGAGCGCCCGGGCAATCGCCACGCGCTGCCGCTGGCCGCCGGAGAGTTTGTGCACCGGGCGGTCGGCATAACCGGTGAGGTGGATCATCGCGAGCAACTCGTCGACGCGCTTCACCTGCTCCTCACGACCGATGCCACGGATGCGCAAGGGATAGGCGATGTTCTGGCCCACAGTCAGATGCGGGAAAAGCGCCAGCGACTGAAAGACCATGCCGAGATCCCGCTTATGCGTCGGCACCTGGGTAATGTCTTGGCCATCGAGAACAATCGCACCATCGGTCGGGCTGTCGAGACCGGCGATCATCCGGAGCAGCGTGGTCTTGCCGCAGCCGGAGGGACCGAGCAGGCAAACGAAGGTGCCGTGCGGGACCGAGAGCTGGACCTGATCGACCGCCGTGAAGGGACCGAACTGCTTGGTGATGGAATTGAGGGCGAGGCCGGACATGGACTTCCAATCAGACGAATGTTGTTCAAAACGGTGCGAGACAGTCGACGCCCAGGGGCTCGAAGTCTCGGATATTGGCGGTTACGACTGTGAGGCCGTGGGTTTGCGCCGGTGCGGCGATGAGAATGTCGGCGAGTTCGATATTCAGCCCTCGCGCTAGCATTGCGCCTTCAAGCTTTCCAGCCACGAGCGCGACCTCGACATCAACAGGCAGAAACCGATCCTGGAAATCTGCCATCACGATTTCGATCCAATCGCGGAGACGCCGTGCTTTATCAAGGCTGCCACCCTTCACACGCTCAAGCTTCACGATACCCTTTTCGATCTCCTGAAGCGTGATCGTCGAGGCATACAAAGCGTTCTTTCGCTGTTGCGCCTGAAGCCAATCAATGAATTGCGGCGATGCCTTGCTGTTGGAAAGCAGCGACAACGCGTTGGTGTCGATGAGATACCCGGTCAAAGATCGACGTCTCGTCCACGGGAGGGATTGCGTTCAAAAACCATACCCGGCTCTGGAAAGGCCATCAGGTGCTCCAGGAAGTTGTGCTTTGGTTCCTGTTCAGCAGCACTCTCCACCGCCACCAGCGTCGCCACCGGCTTGCCGTCGCGCGTGATCGTCACGCTGCCGCCCTTGATCACCTCATCCACCAGTTCGGAAAGATCGGTATTCACATCGCGCACGCTGACCGTTGCCATGAGGTTGTCTCCGCTAAGATGCATACCGTATTCCTATCACGGGCGTGGAGATGCATCAAAATCCTAACGCAAACGCACCTCACCCTACTCTCTCCCCGCAGGCGGGGAGAGGGAAAGTTGGCGCTGAGCGAGCCGCCGTCTCCTTCTCCCCGCGTGCGGGGAGAAGGTGCCCGGCCCTTCGACAGGCTCAGGGCGCGTGAGGGGCAACCGCCCTGCAAAATCAACCGACGATCAGTTCTGTCCACTTCTGGTTCAGCCAGTCCGACTTGGTCTGGTAGAGGTCGTAGCGCGGCGTGATCGGCTCGATATCCGAGGAGACAGAGGCGAATTCGGCATCGGTCAGGTCGAGCAGTTCGCGCTTGACCGTCGGGGCCGTGCCGACCTTGCGCGACAGGGTCGCCTGGATGGACGGCTGGCACATGTAATCGATGAAGACATGTGCTTCCTCGGTCTTGGCAGAAGCGCGTGACAGAGCCCAGCAGCCTGAGTCCTGAATGCCGCCTTCCTTCGGGAAGGTCGAGCGGACCGGCTGGCCGTCGGCAGCGGCAAGGCCCGTGACATCGTGATAATACTGACCCATCGGGATTTCGCCCGACTTCAGCGACTGCTCGAACTGGGCTTCGTCACGGTACCAGAGGCGCACGTTCGGCTTCACTTCCGCAAGCTTCTCCAGCGCCTTCAGGATGCCTTCCTCGGTGTCGAGGGCATTGGTGCCGCCGAGATAGGTCTTGGCGGTCACTTCCAGCAGGAAGGAGTTGGAGACGAGCGCGAGCAGACCGAGCTTGTCGGCATTTGCCGGATCCCACAGCGCTTCCCAGGAGGTCGGAGCGTCCTTATAGACATCGGTGTTGGTGACGAGCGTGATGTACCAGGCGACAGCGCCGACGCCGGCCACGCGTCCATCCGGATACTTGTTGACGAAGCGGTCGATCAGGCCCGAGGCATTGCTGATCTTCGCCATGTCGATCGGCGCCCAGAGCTCGGTCGCCTGGCCCTTGAGCATGGCAACCTGCGACATCATCGAAAGATCGGCCGGTGCCTGGCCGGCCTTGGCGGCCTGTTCCAGCTGCACGAGCCAGGCTTCACCCGTCGGCTCCGCGATGGATTCGACGGCGATACCGGTTGCCTTGGTGAATTCCGGGAAGATGTTCTTGTCGAACGAATCCTTGAAGTAGCCGCCATAGACGCCGATCTTGATCGACTTGTCCTGGGCGCGCAGGATCGACGGCATGGCGAGAGCGCCGGCAACGGCGGCCGAGCCGGCGAGCACGCCGCGGCGGCTGACGGAAGTGGAGAGAATGTCTTTCATGGTCCTGTTCCCTTGTTGTGGTTGAGGCGTGTTCGCCCGTACGTCTGCATCGGTTGCCGGACGGCAGGAGCCGTCCGGGATATCAACCCTCAGCGCCCCTTGATGGCCGGACTGTAGACCATCAGACTGAGGATTTCGAAGAGGATTTGTGCGCCGACATGCGCGGTATTGTGGTTTGCGTCATATTGCGGCGCGACTTCCACCACATCGCCGCCAACAAGGTTCACACCCTTGAAGCCGCGGATCAGCTCCAGCGCTTCGCGCGATGTCAGGCCGCCCACTTCCGGCGTACCGGTGCCGGGTGCCACGCTCGGATCGAGACTGTCGATATCGAAAGAGAGGTAGGTCGGCCCATCACCGATCACGGCCTTGGCCTTTTCGATGATCGCCGCGATGCCGAGACCGTTGATTTCCTCGGCGTGAATGACGGTCATGCCGGATTCGTAGGAGAACTCCCAGAGATATTCGGCAGGTCCGCGGATACCGATCTGGATCGTCCGGACAGGATCGAGCACACCATCAAGCACCGCGTTGCGGAACGGGCCACCATGGTGGAACTTCGTCTGGTCGAACGCACCGCCGGTATCGCAATGGGCGTCGATATGGATCATGCCGACGGGACCGTGCTTCTTGGCAATCGCCTTCATGATTGGATGGGTAATCGAATGGTCACCGCCGACGGAAAGCGGCAGCACGCCTTGGC
Source organism: Rhizobium sp. R86522 (assembly GCF_042466255.1). Lineage (NCBI taxonomy): Bacteria > Pseudomonadati > Pseudomonadota > Alphaproteobacteria > Hyphomicrobiales > Rhizobiaceae > Rhizobium > Rhizobium sp. R86522. Next base: position 356,153 of record NZ_JAXHBX010000001.1, on the reverse strand, counting down.
TGACCAGCTTGGTATGATAGGCCTCGATATCGTCATGGCTCATCTCCAGGCGATAGCGGCTGGAAAACGGCACGTCACCGATATCGGCGACCTTGAGATCGAAGACCGGGGCGCATTCGAGAACATGGTTGTAGGGGCCTATACGGTCGATCGCCCGCAGAGCTCTGGGCCCGAAGCGCGATCCCGGACGGTTGGTGACGCCAAGATCCATGGGCACGCCGACAATCGCGACGTCGAGATCGCTGACATCCAGGTTGCGCTGGTCAACCTGGCGATAGGGCGCGGACACGAAGGTCGGTACGCCGGCATAAGGGGCAGCGCGCGTACCGTTCGAGAAGATCTTCTCGCCTACCTTGGCAAACTTCGGATCGAAGATCTCGCCGGCTTTGTCGTTTCCGTATTTCTCGCGCAGCGCCGCAAGGCGCTTTTCATCGAAAGTCATCTGGCGTTCCCTGTTAGTGAACGATGAGCAGTTCATCGTCCATTTTTGCGGCACGATCTCGGCATGCCTTTATTGTGAGCATTAGCCCGCAACAGACTTGGAAAATCAATTCACGATGTTATAGCAATCGATGTGAGAAAAATTCACGGATGCTGAACCCGTCATGGCAAGCCGCCTGCCCCCGCTCAACCCCCTTCGCGCCTTCGAGGCCGCCGCTCGCCGCGGCTCGATCTCGGCTGCCGCGCGGGAATTGAGCGTGACGCATGGCGCGATATCGCATCAGATCCGCAGCCTGGAAGAAACGCTCAAGACGGCGCTTTTCGAGCGCGGCGGCAAGCGGCTGAAACTGACGCCGCAAGGCGCTCTGCTGCTACCGGCCGTCACCCAGGCCTTCGACGGCATCGCAGCAGCGACCGCCCTGATGAACCGCCCCTCGACCAGCGGCAGTCTGCGCATCTCCTGCGTGCCAGCGCTACTCTCGCTTTGGCTCGTGCCGCGCCTCGGCTCCTTCGTCGATCGCTATCCCGAGATCAGCCTTACGTTGACCTCCAGCAATGATTCCAGCCTGATCTATTCCCCCGACATCGACATCGCGATCCTTTATGGTGCAGGCGGCTGGAAGGATTGCTGGACAAGGCTCTGGAGCACCTTCGAGCTCTTCCCCGTCGTCAGCCCGACGCTGCTCAATACAAGGCCGCTGCGCTCGACCCGCGATCTGCGCGACCATGTGCTTCTGCATGGTGACGACGGCCGCGAATGGCGAAGCTGGCTTGCCGCCGCCGACCAACTCGATATGCCAAGGGCTCGGGAACACTTCATGGGTGATGCACGACTCTCGACCGAGGCTGCCCGTTTCGGCCAAGGCGTGGCGCTCGGCGACAGCATCACGGCGTCCAGCCTGATTGCCGCCGGCGAACTCGTCATCCCCTTCGATCTGGCAGTGCCCGCACCTGACGCCTTCTATGTCGCCGCTCGCAATGATGTTCGCGCGGCCCCCATCGCCAAGGTCTTCATCGACTGGATCTTCGACATGATCGAGACCGAGCGCGCCGCCCAGCCGCGCCCGGCAAGCCGCCCTTCGGGACGAGGCCTGCCCTCGACCCGCAAACGCAACACCAACACCGCTGCCTTGCTCTCGGAAGAGAGCTGATAACACCGAGGACAGAGACATGCCCGCCGCCCCCTTCAATCCGCTCGTTGCTGATCTCTCGGCCCCGCCCGTTCCCTCGGTCTTTGCCTGGGCGCGCGCCTATGACGGCGCGAGCGGCCCGATGATCGACTTGAGCCAGGCCGTGCCCGGCTATCCGCCGCATCCCGATCTCTTCGCCTGGCTGGCCGAGGCCGCTTCCGCCCGGGCAAACGCCGGTTACGGTCCGATCGAAGGCGAAGCGCCGCTGCGCGAGGCCTATGCGGCAGAGGTTGCTGCCGTCTATGGCGCGCCTGTTACCGCCGCCAACATCCACATCACTGCCGGCTGCAACCAGGCCTTCATGGCAACAGTCTCAGCGATTGCGGGAAGCGGCGATGCGGTGGCGCTGACGGACCCCTTCTATTTCAACCAGGAAACCACGCTGGCGATGATGGGCATTCGCCGCGAACTGATCCCGCTTGATCCGGCAACCGGCTTCGTGCCCACCATCGAAGGCATCGAAGCGGTCCTGGCGAAGGGCGTCAAAGTCGTGGCACTCGTGTCACCGAACAACCCGACGGGCGCCATCTATCCGCCAGCTCTTTTGCATCAGGCCTTCGAGGCCTGCCGCAAGGCCGGCGCCTTCCTAATCCTCGACGAGACCTATCGCGACTTTCTCCCCGGCGAAGGCCGCCCGCATGATCTACTCTCGGTCGAAGGCTGGGAAGAGAACCTCATTCTCCTTTACTCCTTCTCCAAATCCTTCTGCATCCCAGGCCATCGGCTTGGCGCGATCACCGCCGGCGCGCGTGCCGTCTCGGAAATCGCCAAGGTGATGGACAACCTGCAGATCTGCGCCCCACGCGCACCCCAGGCGGCCGTCGCCAAGGCGATCCCGGCGCTGAAGGCCTGGCGCGAGGAAAACCGCATCGAGATCTTGCACCGCGCCGAAACGCTGAAGGGCGTCATGGCCAAGCTTCCCGACTGGAAGATGGACTCGCTCGGCGCCTATTTCGCCTTCATCCGCCATCCCTTTGCAGGCCAGGACTCCGCTCATGTCGCGGAAATTCTGGCAAAGAAGGCCGGCGTGCTCTGCATTCCCGGCGCCTATTTCGGCGACGATTGCCAGGACTACCTGCGCTTCGCCTTCGCAAATGCCGACAGCGCAACGATCGAAGGTCTGGTCTCCCGTCTTTCGACCTTCAAGCTGGACTGATCACGGATGAAGAAGAGCGTGGCGATCATCGGCGGTGGCCCGGCGGGCCTGATGGCGGCGGAACATCTCGCCGGCAAGGGCCATCTCGTAACCGTCTACGACGCGATGCCGACGGTCGGCCGCAAGTTTCTGCTCGCCGGAAAGTCGGGCCTCAACATCACCCATGCCGAGGACTATGCGCGCTTCGTCACCCGCTATGGTGCGGCGAATGACCGGCTACGCTCTGTGCTCGACCTGATGACGCCGGAAGCCATCCGGGTCTGGGCAGACGATCTCGGCACGGAAACCTTCGTCGGCTCTTCCGGCCGCGTCTTCCCGAAAGTGATGAAGGCCTCGCCCCTGTTGCGCGCCTGGCTGAAGCGACTGGAAGCGACGGGCGTGACCATCCTCACCCGTCACCGCTGGACGGGTTTCGACGGAGATGCCCTGCTTTTCGAAACACCAGAGGGTCAGAAGCACGTGATCGCCGACGCCACACTTCTTGCGCTCGGTGGTGCGAGCTGGCCTAAGCTCGGTTCGGATGCGGCCTGGGTACCAATGCTGGAAGCAGAAGGTGTCGATATCACACAGCTCCGCCCGGCCAATTGCGGTTTTGATTGCGACTTCTCGGAAAGCTTCAACACGCGCTTCTCTGGCCAACCGGTAAAATCGGTGAAGGCCACCTCGGCAGCCGGCACCACCCAGGGTGAATTCGTCATCAGCAAGGGCGGCATCGAAGGCAGCCTGATCTATGCCCATGCGGCAGCGCTGAGGGACGCGCTCGACCGGGATGGCCATGGCGAGCTTATCCTCGATCTCACGCCGGGGCGCACGACCGAGAAGCTAGCAGCGGACTTCGCGCGTCAGGACCGCAAGGCAAGTTTCTCGACCCGCCTGAAGAAGGCCGCCAATCTCGACGGCGTGAAGATCGCGCTGATCAGAGAGGTCACCCCTGAGGCCAACCGGCTCGACCTCACCGAGCTGGCAAAATGCATCAAGGCCCTGCCGCTCGCCGTCAAGCGCCCGCGTCCGATTGCAGAGGCAATCTCGACGTCAGGCGGCGTTTCATTGAACGCAATCGACGCGCACTTCATGCTGACATCACGCCCCGGCACTTTCGTTGCCGGCGAAATGCTCGACTGGGAGGCGCCGACGGGCGGCTATCTGCTGACCGCCTGTTTCGCTACAGGGATTGCTGCGGCAGATGGCATCAACCGCTGGCTGGAGACACCAAACGACTGACCCTTAGCGGCTCGCCGTCTTGTGCGAGGAGCCCGGCTTGCGGAACTCGACAGTGGTCTTGGCAACCGGGATGCCGAACTTGGTGACGAGCGCCGTATTGAGCACCGTCCCGTCCTCACGCAGCACCATCTTGTCCCAGAAACGCACCTTGTTGCCCTGTGTTTCCGGGCTCAAATAGACGAGATAGTTGAACCGAGCGACTGCCCCGTTGAGCGTCACTTTGGTCTCGCCGATCACGTCCTCGCGGGTGCCGCTATAGGTGTTGGGGCTGGTCTTGGTGAAGCGCCAGGTCTTGCGGTCCTTGGTGCCGTCGTCGAAGACGAAGTCTTCGCGCAACGTCAGCGTCTTGCCGTCCCAGTTTCCGGTCAGATCAACCGTGAAGGTGCGTTTCACGCCGTTAATGGCGCTGAACGAGCCGACCGCTTCCGTGCGACCGACGAAGTAGTCCTCGAACGTGAACTTGTCCGCCGCCTGACCAGCGGTGGGCAGCAGGCTCATGGCGAGCCCGACAAGGGCGAAAGTGAGCTTCGGCATGATTGGCGTCTCCATCATTGGCGTTGTGCAAACCACTACGCACCGGATGGACGGCCGGATTTTGCCCGGCACGGCAAACATATTCGTGAAGGCAGCCCAGGCACCGCCTCAAACGAATTCAGCCGTTATCGCGCTGATAGATCCAGTCGTGGTCAGGATGATTCTGGAAACGCCATTTGCGCAAGGGGCCGGCCATGACGTTGAGATAATACATCTCGTAGCCATGCGGCACGCCGCAGGGGTGATGGCCCCTAGGCACCAGCACCACATCACCATCAGACACCGCCATGGTTTCGTCCAGCGAGCCGTCCTCTGTGAAGACACGCTGGAAACCGAAGCCCTGAGCCGGGTTGAGGCGGTGGTAATAGGTCTCCTCGAGATAGGTCATCTCCGGGAAATTGTCCTCGTCATGCCGGTGCGGCGGATAGGACGACCAGTTGCCGGACGGCGTGAAGACTTCGGTCACCAGCAAGCTGTCGGCCACATCGCGATCTTCCATGGCGATCGGGTAGATATGTCGCGTGTTGGCGCCCTTGCCGCGATCGACCAGCGAAATGCCCTCAGGCCCGATCTGCTGTGCGTCGCGGCCGGGCATGGCAGGTGCCGTGCAGATGGCGAGCATGCAGTCAGTGGTGGCCTTGGCCGACCAATCGCTGCCGGCAGGCACGTAGACACAATGCGGCGGGGTCTTCTCGAACACCGACATGCGCTGGCCGAGTTCACCGAACTCCTTGCCTCCACCAGAGATCTCAGCCTTGCCTTCGACGAGCACGAGAATGACCTCCGTCTCACCCGTCTGCTCGGCAGCGCTTTCGCCCGCCTTCAGATGGTAGAGCCCGAAGCCGACATAGCCCCAACCGGCACTGGTGGGGGTAATGTCATGCACTTTGCCGGATGTGCCCGAAGGCTTGCGCAACAGATCGGCCATTCCTCGTCTCCTGATTTTGGCGCTCAGTCGGCGTCAGCCTGTTCGGCTTCGGCTGCAATCCTGGCACGCTCGGCCTCTGCCTTGGCTTCGGCCTTTTTCATCGTGTGATCATACATGAACAGCAGTTCGTAACCGGCATAAAGCCCGGCCACGATAAAGACCATCGCCCAGCCGGTCGCACCGTTCGAATACTCCACCCCGGACCAGGCCAGCGGCAGCACGACGCAGAGGATGCGGCGATAAAGCGGCTTGAAGAAGGGATGAGTCGGATCGAGGATCTGGAACTTCAAGGCTTTGCTCCCGGCAGTCTTGTGAGTGGGTCGCATGCAATAGAGCCCAAATCCGTCTGCTGTCAAAACAAGGGGCGAAGATTAAACCCCCGCCCCGTGTTCAATTCAGATCAGGCCGGCATCCTTGGCGAAGCCCTTGAGCGATTTCAGGCCGAGGCTCTGATACTCGAAGGGATTGCGCACATCCGGATCCTGCTCGGCCTCGATGACGATCCAGCCTTCATAACCATGCTCGGCGGCGATCTTCAGAACCGGGGTAAAATTCACGCCGCCCTCGGTGTCGCCAGGCACGGTGAACACGCCGCGACGCACGCCTTCGAGGAAGGAGAGTTTTTCGTTACGCACCTGGTCGGCGATGACGGGACGAACATTCTTCGCGTGGATATGGCCGACGCGATGCATGTATTTTTTCGCAACCGCTTCCGGATTGCCGCCGCCGAAAGTGCAATGGCCGGTGTCGAGCAGCAGCTTGGCGTGCGGACCCGTGTGTTCCATGAGCTTGTCGATCTCGGCCTCGGTTTCGACGACCGTGCCCATGTGGTGATGGTAGACCAGCGAGATGCCTTGGGCTGCCGAGAACTCGGCCAGCGCCTCGACGCCGGCACCGAACTTTGCCCATTCGGCATCGGACAGAACCGGACGGTCGGCAAGTGCCGTATCATCGGCGCCGTGAATGGCGTTCGAGGTTTCGCAGACGATGATGACCTTGCAGCCCATGGCCTTGAGCACATCGAGGAAAGGCTGCATGGCGGCCTTTTCTTCCTCGATCGTGTTGGTGAGCAGGTTCAGCGAATGCCAGCCGGAGACGAATTTCAGGCCGCGCGGCTCAAGCACCGACTTGAGACCCGCTGGATCGGTCGGCAGTTTGTGGCCCTTTTCGATGCCGTCGAAACCGATCTTGGCGGTTTCGTCCAGGCACTGTTCGAGGCTGATATGGGCGCCGAGGCGACGGTCGTCATCGTTCGACCAGGCGATCGGGTTGGTTCCGAAAAGGATCATGATCAGGTTCTTTCCTTCAGAGCCGCTGCATAGGCTGCGCGGGCTTGATTGACTTCGGCGCGGGCCGAGACTTCCGGCACCGCGACATCCCACCAGTAGCCGCCGGCACCGGTGGTTGGGTAAGGATCGGTATCGATGACGATAACAGTGGTCTCGGTCGCCGCGCGGGCGGCGTCGAGAGCTGTTTCCAGCTCTGCAATCGACGACACCTTGTGCGCCCGCGCCCCCATCGATGCCGCATGAGCGGCAAAATCGATGGCGATGGGGCTGACATTCGAATGGGCATAGAGGTTGTTGAACTGCGCGCCCCCGGTGCCCATCTGCAGCCGGTTGATGCAGCCGTAGCCCCTGTTATCGGTGATCACGAGTGTGATCTTGACGCCCATGCCAACAGCCGTCGCGAGCTCAGAATTCATCATCATGTAGGAGCCATCGCCGACCATGACGATGACGTCGCGATCGGGCTCGGCCATCTTGATGCCGAGACCGCCGGCGATCTCGTAGCCCATGCACGAGAAGCCGTATTCCATGTGATAGGAAAGCGGCAGCTTCGCCTTCCACAGCTGATGCAGTTCCCCCGGCATGGTGCCGGCGGCGCACATGACGACGGTATTGTCGCGCGAGGCGCGCTGCACCGCGCCGATCACCTGCATGTCGGTCGGCAGCGAATTGCTGTCCTTGGGCGCAGCCGTCACGGCATCCGCCTTGGCGAACCAGGAGGCCTTGAGACCGGCATCGGGTGCGGCATACGTGTGATCGCCGAGCGCCGCCGAGAGCTTTTCGAGGCCGATCTTGGCATCCGCCACCAGCGGGATCGCGTCATGCTTGGCGCTGTCGTAAGCCTGCACGTTCAGCGCCAGGATCTTGCGATCAGGGTTCTTGAACAGCGCCCAGGAGCCGGTGGTGAAATCCTGGAAACGCGTGCCGACGCCGATGACGAGATCGGCTGTTTCCGAGACGACATTGGCGCTTTCGGCACCGGTCACGCCGACAGGGCCGAAGTTCAGACCATGATCCCAAGCCAGTGCCGACTTGCCGGCCTGCGTCTCGACGACGGGGATCTGGTGTTTTTCGACAAAGGCCTTCAGCGTGTCGGTCGCGCCCGAAAAATGCACGCCGCCACCGGCGACGATGACAGGGTTCTTCGCAGCCTTCAGCGCCGCAACCGCTGCTTCGAATTCCACGACATCCGGCTCCGGACGACGGAAGCGCCAGGTCTTGCTTGCAAAGAAGCTCTCGGGATAGTCATAGGCCTCGGCCTGCACATCCTGGCAGAAGGCAAGCGTGACAGGGCCGCAATCGGCGGGATCGGTCAGCGTGCGCATGGCGCGCGGCAATGCTGTCAGCAGCTGCTCCGGGCGCATGATGCGGTCGAAGTAGCGCGAAACAGGGCGGAAGCAGTCATTCGCCGACATCGTGCCGTCGCCGAAATCCTCGATCTGCTGCAACACCGGATCCGGGCCGCGATTGGCAAAGACATCGCCGGGGACGAAGAGCACCGGCAGGCGGTTGACATGCGCGAGTGCCGCAGCCGTCACCATGTTGAGCGCGCCGGGGCCGATGGAGGAGGTCACCGCCATGGCGCGACGGCGACCGAGCTGCTTGGCATAGGCGATTGCCGCATGCGCCATCGACTGCTCGTTCTGGCCGCGATAGGTCGGCAGTTCCTCGCGGATGCCATAGAGCGCTTCGCCGAGACCGGCGACATTACCGTGACCGAAGATCGCCCACATGCCGGCGATATAGGGAACGCCATCCTCGTTCATCTGGTTGGCGAGGTAACGCACCATCGCCTGGGCGGCGGTCAGCCGGATCGTCTTCATGCTTTTCCTCCCTTGGCGGAAACCGCCTTTTGGCGCGCCGCATCCCAGATCGCGCAGAGGCTCTGGTAACGCGCGGCCATATCCTCAACGGCCTGGCCATCTGTGATGCTGCCGGCGAGCCACTTGCGCGCGGCATCACCGAAGATCGTGCGACCGACGGCGAAACCCTTCACCAGATCGAAGCCAGCGGCAAGCTGGAAGCTCTCCTCAAGCTCCGCCTGCGGCGCATCGAGACCGAGCACGACGATGCCCCGCGTGTTCGGGTCGTTGCGTTCGATGGCGTTGCATGCATTGGCCCAGGACGCCGTGGTCTTCATCGGCTCAAGCTTCCACCAGTCGGGATAGACGCCGATTTCGTAGAAGCGCTCGATGATCTTGGCCACCGTCTCGTCGTCGCAGGCGCTGACCTTGGAGGGGATAACCTCCAGCAGGAATTCCAGGCGATTGCGGCGCGCCGAATGGAAGAGCCGCTGCACCGTTTTTTCCTGCTCGGCCTTCATCTCTGCAGTATCATCAGGGTGATAGAAGCAGAGCACCTTGACCACATGTTCGAGCGGCCATTCGACGAGACCGCCGAAATCCGGGCCGATTTCCGGCTCCAGCGTCAGTGGACGCGAGCCCGGCCATTCGACGGGACGACCGATCCAGAGACCCGTGCCAGCCGCGCGATAGAGCGCCTCGCGACCGAGACGACTGTCGCAGAGCAGGCCGTAACCGGCATTGCCGCCGGAGACCTTGAGTGCTGCATCGAGGCATAGGTTCTTGAAGGCACCGATCTTCTCGTCGGCAACGCCTGTTTCCCTGGCCATGGCTTCGAGCTGCATGCGATGATCGAAGGCAAAGACCCGCATGGTCGACCAGTCATTCTTGCGGTTGGTCGACCAGTGCACCTGCTCCAGGGCTTCGTCCTTGCGCAGCGCCTTGTTCTGGATTCCAGTGCGGAAGAAATACTGCAGCTCATCCCAGCTCGGATAGGCCGGCGTGCAGCCGTGGCGGGAGACGGCAAAGGCGCCGCAGGCATTGGCGAATTTCAGGCTGGTCGGCCAGTCCTGGCCGGTGAGCCAGCCCTTGAGCAGTCCCGACATGAAGCCGTCGCCGGCGCCCAGCACATTGAAAACCTCGATCGGAAAACCCTGGCCGGTCTGGCCGGCATCGAGGCTATCAGGGATCGCACCGTCAAAGACCACGGCGCCCATCGGGCCACGTTTGCACACCAGCGTCGCGGACGAGACCTTGCGAACCGCCTTCAGTGCCTCGATCGTATCGGTCGAGCCGCCCGCGATATGAAATTCCTCTTCGGTGCCAACGATCAGGTTGAAGAGATGCAGCGTCGACTGCAGCTTCGCGGTGACCTGAGCGGACTCGACAAAGCGGCTTTCGCCATCGCCATGGCCGGCAAGACCCCAGAGGTTCGGGCGGTAGTCGATGTCAAGCGCCGTCAGACCGCCCTTTTCGCGGGCGATCTTCAGCGCCTTGAGCACGGCAGCTTCCGTGCGCGGATGCGACAGATGCGTGCCGGTCGCACAGACGCAGCGCGCCTCGGCGATGAAATCCGGATCGATATCCTCTTCCGACAGCGCCATGTCGGCACAGTTCTCACGGTAGAAGATCAGCGGGAACTGGTGTTCGTCGCGAATACCGAGCAAGACAAGCGCGGTCAGCCGCTCCTTGTCCGTCTTGACGCCCCGGACATCGACGCCCTCGCGCACCAGTTGTTCGCAGATGAAGCGGCCCATATGCTCGTCGCCGACGCGCGTGATAAGCGCCGACTTCAAGCCGAGCCGCGCGGTGCCGGCCGCGATATTGGTCGGCGAGCCACCGATATATTTGTTGAAGGAGGCCATGTCCTCCAGCCGACCGCCAACCTGGGCCCCATAAAGGTCCACGGACGAGCGACCGATCGTGATCAGATCGAGCGAAGCCAAGCGATGTCCTCCCTGTGATGCGGGATCTAGCGCCCCGCCTCGAAACCATTCCACGATTTGGAACGGCCATGTCTAAAAATGGACTATAAATTCTATTTTTCAGAATTTCAATACGCACGTTCAGGCTTCCTGTCGCGCAGTCCCGACGGCGACGGAAAGCGTGATCGCCAGACAGAGCGTGGCCGACAGCGACCGGAACGCACCAAAGTCGACTTCCGAAACGGAGAGCAGAGTAGCCCCCATGCGGCGCAGTGGACTGACCACCGTATCGGTGACCGCAATGACCGGAACGCCGCGCGCGCGCACCTGCTCGACCAGCTCAAGCGTTTCGGCGGAATAGGGAGAAAAGGTGACGGCGAGCAGCGCATCACCCGCCTGGATCGCATGGTGGTTGTCGAGCCGACCGACCACACTGTGCAGCATCGCCGGTACACCCATCTTCTCGAAGGCATAGGCCATGTAACTTGCCACCGGAAAGGAGCGGCGCAGACCGATGATGTGGATCATGCGCGCTTCGGAAAGCTGCCTGACCGCCACCTCCATTGCCTGCGGATCAACGGTTTTGACGAGATTTTCGAGAGAAAGCCGCCCAGCCTCGACAAATTCGGCGAGAAGGGCGGAGGGCGATCCCTCGGCCTTTTCCCTTAAGTGCTGCAGGCGCGTCGAATAATCCGGCCAGCCGCCGACGAAGCTTTCGCGAAACAGCTTCTGCATCTCTGAAAAGCCTGTGAAGCCCATGATCTGGCAGAAGCGCATGAAGGCCGAAGGCTGCACGCCCGCCCCTTCCGCCATCTCGGCGACGGTAGAGACCGCAATGCGATCCTTGTTGGCGGCGACATAGTCGGCGCATTGCTTGAGCCGCTTGGGCAGGCTGCCGGAAACTTCCAGCAGCCGATCTTCAAAGTCCTTGATCGTCTGCGGTCCGCCGATTTCGTTCATTCGTTTTCCTACCCTTACCCCGTGACACTGTCCCGCTTGACAGAAACCGTATCAAGATCTAGCAAAATAGAACATATATTCCAAAACATGGCCTTGGCCAGCGTGAAATGGAACATCAATCAGGCGCCTCCGTCAGGAGCACCCAAAAGCACATCACAATCGCCGCCCTTTGACGAGGGACCAAGGCGCATAGGGAGGAAACGAACATGGTCACGAGACTGGCACTTCTGGGCGCCGGCCGCATCGGCAAGGTGCATGCCAAGGCAATCGCCGAAGACAAGCGCGCGAAACTGGTCGCCGTTGCCGACGCCTTCGCGGACGCCGCAAACGCCATCGCGGCCCAGACCGGCTGCGCGGTAAAGACGATCGAGGAGATCGAGGCCGACAAGGACATCGACGCCGTCATCATCTGCACGCCGACCAACACCCATGCCGACCTGATCGAGCGTTTCGCCAAGGCCGGCAAGGCGATCTTCTGCGAAAAGCCAATCGATCTGGATGTCGCACGCGCCAAGGCCTGCCTTGAGACCGTCCGCGCCGTCGGCGGCAAGGTCATGCTCGGCTTCAACCGCCGCTTCGACCCACATTTCCAGGCCGTCCGCAAGGAGATCGACAAGGGCTCGATCGGCAAGGTCGAGATGGTCACCATCACCAGCCGCGACCCGGGCGCACCGCCTGCCGAATACATCAAGGTCTCCGGCGGCATCTTCCGCGACATGACCATCCATGACTTCGACATGGCCCGCTTCCTGCTCGGCGAAGAGATCGAAACGGTCCAGGCCTCGGCCTCGGTTCTGGTCGATCCTGTCATCGGCGAACTCGGCGACTATGACAGCGCCTCACTGATCCTGACGACGAAGAGCGGCCGCCAGGCGATCATCTCCAACTCGCGCCGCGCGTCCTACGGCTACGACCAGCGCATCGAAGTGCACGGCTCGCTCGGCTCGGTTTCGGCTGAAAACCAGCGCCCGGTCTCGATCGAAGTCGCCAACAAGGACGGTTATACCCGCCCGCCGCTGCACGACTTCTTCATGTCCCGCTACACGGCGGCCTATGCAGCCGAAATCTCCGCCTTCATAGACGCACTCGACAACGGCACGCCGATGGCGCCCTCGGCCGAAGACGGCCTGATCGCTCTGGCGCTGGCCGACGCTGCCGTCAAGTCCGCCAAGGACAAGTCGGCGGTTACCGTTACCTACTGACAATCAAGAGCTCCCGCGGGACCGAAAGGTCGCGCAGAATGGAAACGCCGCCCGAACCTCCTCGGGCGGCGTTTTCCGTTTCGACATGGATTCAGCAAAACCGGCTCAGACCGCCAGCTCGCGCCGCTCGATCTCGGTCAACATCGCCAGATCGAGGATCTTCTGCAGGTTTGCGGCATGCCGGAAGCTCGGCTCCTGCCCATAACCTGAGCGGATCGCCGTGATGAACTTCTGATAGTTCGTCTCGACCGGATCGACCTCGATCTCCCGCCAGACGGCCTTTTCGACATCCCCCTGCAGGCAGGCCCTCAGACTCGACCCGTCGAGGCGGTGGATGACCTCCAACGCGCCCTTGTCGCCATGGACACGAAGGCGCAACTCGTTGAGATGACCTGTCGCCCAGCGACTGGCGTGAACCACGCCCATCGCGCCGTTGGTAAACTCGGCGGTCATGGTGAAGCTGTCATTGGCGTCGAGATCGTATTCGCCGATCCTGTTGCCGGGCGCCTTCTCGAAGGTCTTCAGACGCGCGAAGACATGATCGATATCGGTCGCCGCACCATAGCCGGCAAAGTCCAGGATATGGATGCCGACATCGCCGAGCACGCCGTTCGAACCGTGCTTGGTGGAAAGCCGCCATAGCCACTGGCTCTCTGTCGACCAGTCGCCCCAGGCCTTGGAGACGAGCCAGCTCTGCAGATAGGAGGCCTCGATATGGCGGACCTTGCCGATCTCGCCACCGATGACCATCTGCCGGGCCTTCTGCACCTGGGCGACATTCCGGTAGGTGAGGTTGACCATGTTGACGAGGCCGGACATTTCCGCAGCCGTCGCCATCTCGTCGGCCTTGGCATAGTTTTCCGCCAGGGGCTTTTCGCACATGACATGTTTGCCGGCAGCGAGAAGCTTCAACGTCGTCGGGTAATGGACCTTGTCCGGCGTGACATTCGTGACGGCATCGAACTCACCCCAGGCAATCGCCTCGTCGAGCGAGGTGAAGGTATTAGGAATATTATGCCGGGCGGCAAAGGCGCGCACCGTCGCCATGTCGAGATCAACAGCCGCGACAAGCTGCACATCGGTGATGATCGAGAAGTTCATGGCATGGGTATTGGCCATGCCACCCGTGCCAAGGATCAGCAGGCGTATGGGAGCAGTGCTCATTTGTAGCCTTCCTCACCAGCCTGATGCAGGCGCGGGCCACGTTCCGTAATCGGCTCGAGTGCCTGCTCGACCGGAACATTCGGAGCATCATGCACGGCCACATAGCGCGGCATCGGATTATACGCCCACTTCACCCCGTTGCGAAGGACCTGCTGGACGGTCGCGTCGTGATAGGTTGGATAGGTTTCGTGACCGGGGCGGAAGTAGAAGATGTTGCCCGCACCGCGGCGCCAGGTGAGGCCCGAGCGGAAAATCTCGCCGCCGGCGAACCAGGAGATGAAGACCGTTTCCAGCGGCTCCGGCACCGAGAAGAACTCGCCATACATCTCTTCGTTTTCAAGCACGAAGTTTTCCGGGATGCCGGCTGCGATCGGATGGCCGGGATTGACGGTCCAGATCCGCTCGCGCTCGCCCGCCTCACGCCATTTGAGCGCGCAGGGCGTGCCCATCAGCCGCTTGAAGGGCTTGGCGAAATGACCGGAATGCAGGACGAGAAGGCCCATGCCTTCCCAGACACGGCTTGCGACCCGCTCGACGATCTCGTCGGAGACATCGCCATGCGCCTTGTGGCCCCACCAGACGAGCACATCGGTCTCGGCCAGCCGCTCGACGGAAAGCCCGTGCTCAGGCTCCTGCAGCGTCGCCGTCGTCGCCTCGATATCCGGATCCGTATTCAGCGCGGCGGCAATCGTCGCATGCATGCCATCGGGATAGATCTCCCGGACGATGGCGTTTTCCCGCTCATGAATGTTTTCGCCCCAGACAACCGTTCTGATCGTCATCTGCATTCTCCTTGGTTAGAGCCAGCCAACCGGCCTTCAGAAAAGCCTCAACGAGGCCCATCGTTCCGTCAGACGTAAGAAGGAATCGGAACAAAACTAGGGCAGCATCAGGAATATTTGAAAGCGGTTTGGTCGACGATTTTTGCAGGCACTTGGCCCGGTGTCAAAAGAGATTTATGAGTATCTTCGAGCAATTTGTGCCAGAACGCGTGGGGGAAGCTCAGCACTCCGATTGCTGAATTTTGGAAGCGCTTTTACATTGCCTTGCAAGAATTGTCAGTATGCAGGATCGCATGACATAAGCGTACAAACGGCGATCTTGCCGTAACGGTGTGAACGACACGGATGAAGCTCAAGGAATTTGCCAAAGAGATCGGCCTGTCACCGACGACCGTGAGTCGCGCCTTGAGCGGTTATCCGGAAGTCAACGAGGCGACACGCGCACGGGTGATGGAAGAGGCAGCCCGCCTCGGCTATCGACCGAACATCAATGCCGTGCGCCTTGCGACCGGCCGCGCCGGTGCCATAGGCGTGGTGATGACCAAGGCTGGTGACTATCAATTCTCCGAATTCCTCAGCGGCATGGCTGATCGCCTGAGTGGCGAGGACATCGACATCCTCATTACGCCCATGGCGGAGCATGCGCCCGGCGACGAGCTGCAGCTTTACCGGCGACTTGCCGAAAGCCGTCGGGTCGATGCCGTCGTGATCCACTCGCCACGCCCCAAGGATCCCCGCATCGCGCTTCTGCACCAGTTGAAGCTCCCCTTTATCGTGCATGGCCGCTCCGCCACCGAGGTCCCGCATGCCTGGCTCGACATCGACAACGAAGGCGCAGTCAGGCGGAGCACGGAACACCTGCTTGACCTCGGCCACAGGCGCATCGCGCTCCTGAATGGTCGAGAGGGCCTGACGTTCACGCTGGATAGACTGGCTGGCTACAAAGCCGCCCTCGCCGAACGCGGCATCGATTATGATCCGCAGCTCGTCACCCATGGCAGCTTCACGGACGAGATCGGTTTTCGCTTCGCCCGCTCCGCGCTCGAACAGCGACCGCGCCCTACAGCCTTCGTCGCCGGTTCGATGATGACGGCGCTCGGCGTTTATCGCGCGGCCCGGTCGAGAAACCTTGTCATTGGACAGGACATTTCTGTCATCGCCCATGACGACGTCTTTCCGTATCTGACCGCCGAGAACATGGCCCCTTCTCTCTCGACAACCCGCTCATCGATCCGCGCCGCCGGAAGTCGAATTACGGACCTCCTCCTGCAAATGCTTTCGGGATGCCAGGCAACGGATGTGAAGGAGCTCTGGCCGGTGGAACTGATCCTGCGCGAAACCAGCCGGCCCGTTCCGAAGGATGCAGCCGAATGACCGGTCCTCACCGCAAACGGATCGTCGTCATCGGCCACATCAACCATGACCGCATCTGGCGACTGACTGAGCCACTGCGTGCCGGTGGACGGATTGCCTGGTCATCGCGGGAGACACGCCTCGGTGGCGGTGGATATTTCACCGCTCGCAGGCTGCTCGATCTCGGACACGACGTGGCGCTGCTGTCGAACCTGATGGACGATGCGCATGGGGAGGAAGCGCTTGCCGAATTGAAGGAAGCCGGCTTCGACACGACGCTGATCGCGCGGCGTGACGGCCAAACCGATTTCGCAGATATCATGCTCGACCCCACAGGCGAGCGGACCATCCTTTCCAGCGAGCGACGCCTCTCCCGCACCTTTGTGCTCGATCGCGCAATTAAGGCCGATGCCTTCTACGTCAACGCGCCGAAACTGCCAGACGCCCTCCTCACCTCCCTGAACCGCGCGCCCCTCGTCATCTCGCAGTTTCCGCTCCGCGAGGGCGAGGTCCGTCCCGCCGATATCATGGTCGGTTCGAAAGCAGACCTGCCCGGCACCCCAATTGCTGAAGTCTGGGTCATGGCACGCAGGCTCGCGACAGAGCGGCTCACCCATCTCGTGATGACGGACGGCCCGGCCGCAATCTCGGTCTTTGACGGAAATATTGAGACCCAGGTTTCCCTGAGCCGCCGGGTCACCGTTCGCGACACCATCGGTGCCGGCGACACCTTCAGCGGCAGTCTTATGCACGCCCTGCTGGGCGGGAAAAACGCCGTTGAGGCGAGCCAGCTTGCCGGCGACGAGACAACCGCATGGCTTGAGAAGCGTGAAGCCCAGACGCGATCTGCAACAGAAAAATCAATATCATAACATCTTTATTTGACCGTCCTGCGGGAACTTCCTGACCATCCTCCGAGTTGCTGGGGCGCCAAACGGAGGAAGGCATGACTGAAGCCGATTTCACCTGGAACGTGCCCGTCGAACTGGAACTGCCCTGTGGGCTGACGCGCCGTTTTCTCAATGCATATGATGCGCTCAATTTTCTCGATGCGGAGTGGCCGACGAGACGCGGCCCTGCTTATGAACGCGCCTTGCGGCTTTGCCGCAAGGCCCTGCGGGGCACTCGTGCAACGGAGCTGGCACGCAGCGCCTTCATCGCGGCGGCAGATGAAGCGGGCATGCGCCAGTGTTCAAACCCGCAAAAGCAAATGGTGAGCTTCCTGCCGAGAGCGAGACCCGCCGTCGCCTGACATTCCGGAGCAAATGAATGACGCGCGCGGGCGGGACGGGCAGTTGCATCCGCCCTGCTCGGTATCCCTTTCGAAGGGCAGAGCCGCTCAGGCGGCTCCCGAGGTCAGCACCGCGATCGTCTGCCCTTCCATCAGCTCCCGCAGCAGGATGCCTTCGGCGGCAACAATCTGCCGATCAGACAAAACGTCCGTCCAGCCATGCCCTGCGAGCGCCTCAGGCAATTGCACGACGGTATCCCCCCAGAACTGCTCCGATGACACCCCCTCGCCCTGCTGAAGCATGGCGACCGGTAGGCGACAGGCGACGGTGATCACCGCGACGCCGTCATGCACTCGCGCAAACGCCACGGCCTGCGACTGGCGGGGGCCCGCGATCGTCAACGGCAGATACCGCCCCTGCAGGAACAACTGGGGATACCGGTTGCGAAGCGACAGACCGCGTCTGATGACCGCTTGTTTCAGCCACCCCTCGGCCAGTGCGCGTGGGTCGCCAAAGGAAATCGGCGCCGTGGGATCGAAAGCAGACAGGGTTTCGAAATGTGGCGGACGCCGATTGTCGGGATCGACGAAACTGAAATCGAGCGCTTCGCTTCCCTGATACATGTCGGGAACGCCCGGTGCGGTCAGTTTGATCACGGTCTGGGTGAGGCCATTGATCAGACCCGCCCAGATCAGCGGCTGGATGTCGCGCACGAACTCGTTGATGAATTGAGGACTGTCGAGAAGCAGCGTCCGGACATAGTCCTTCACGGCAGTCTCATAGGCTTCGTTCACCGCGTTCCAATTAGTCCTGAGCTTTGCCTCGCGCAGGGATTTCTCCACGAAGGCCGAGACACGCTCGGCAAAATCGGCAATTCCTTCGCGGTCGTCCGCCGTGAGATCGACCGGCCAGTGGCCGATCAGCGCCTGGAAGATCATCCACTCGACCTCGCCTTCGGGCGCGGGCTTGCCATCTACCTCTGCGACGGCACCCCGATGCGCCTTGCGCCAGCCGTCGATCAGGCCTGCAAAGCGGGGCGCATCCTCGGCAAGCGCAAAGAGACGCGCGCGGGCATCCTCGCCGCGCTTGGTGTCATGGGTCGATGAGGCGGAAAGCCCCGATGGCTGCGTCTGCGCACGCCGCTGCATCTCGGCATGAAAGTGTTCGAGTCCGCCCTCTTCTGGCTCCAGTTCTCCGCCGACCTCGTTCAAGGCCAGGAGATCGACATGTCGGAAGAAAAGCGTGTCCTCGAGCGACTTTGCCATCAGCGGCCCGGTTAACTGCTGGAAGCGGCGACGGAAGAGATCGGGTCCGACGCCCCCACCTTCAAACCGCCCTTCGCCCTTCAGGAGATCGGCGATGGACCAGGCCGCATCGGCCGCCGTCTCGTCCAGCCGCGCTTTTGCTTCGCTCAGCACCTGATCAACGAGTTGCCGATCTTCGGCGCTCATGTCTCCCTGGGCCGCATAAGTCCGATAGCGGGGGAAGGCGAGAAGGAGCTCTTCCAGGGCCCGGCTTATCGTCTCCTCGTCGAGCCCGAGCAGTTCGCTGCCAAGTTTGACCAGGGCCGTTACCTCGCCGGCGAAATTGACCCGTATCATACGAAGCTTCGCCTCGCGCATCTTGTCCGCAACGGGCGTCTGTGGCCCCGCGATCGCGGCATAGGCCTGACGCATGCCGAAGAAGCCCGCCGGATCGAGCAGAACCGACACCTGTGCCGCGATGAATTCGTAGCCGGTCGAGCCCTGCACCGGCCAGCTCTTCGGCAGATCCTCTCCCGGTGCCAGGATCTTTTCGACATAGATTGGAACGGCCTGCCCGACAGCGTCGCGCAACTGCTGCAAATAGCGGCCGGGGTCTGCGAGACCGTCGATATGGTCGATGCGCAATCCGTCGACCTGGCCGGCTTCAACCAGCTCAAGCACCGTCCGATGGGCAGCCTCGAAGACATCTGATGCCTCGACGCGCAGACCGACGAGACCGGCGATTTCGAAGAAACGCCGATAGCTCAGGCCCTTGGCAGCTTCCGTCCAATGCATCAGGCGAAAGGGCTGGAGGTCGTGGAGGAAAAGCACCAACTCTCGCGCTTCAGCCTTCGCCCGGAGTTCCTCCAGCAGCCCATCGCAGCCATGCTCGCGGCAAAGCGAAACAACCGCGTTATGGAATTCGGCCTCCTCACCGGCTTTTGCCTTGCGCCCGAGATCCGAGAGCGGCGCGGCCATGGGATGCTTACAAGTGGCGAGAGCAGCCGGATAGGTAGATGGGTTCAGTGGGTAGAGACTGTCGAAATAGGCGAATGCGAGCCCACCTTGGACCGGATCGAGCGCGAGCGAGATCTCCCCATCCACCACCGCCTGCTCGAACGGCTTGCCGAGAAACGGAAGCGTCAGCCGCTGGCTCCAGTCGATGTCGAAATAGTGCCCGAAGCGGCTCGCCTCTCCCCATTCGATGACGCTGCGCCACCACGGGTTCTCAAGACTGGCCGCCATGTGGTTCGGCACAATGTCGAGGATCAGGCCTAGACCTTCGCCCTTCAACGCAGCAGCCAAACGTTCGAACCCCTCACGACCGCCAAGCACGGGATCGATGACATTGGCATTCGTGACGTCATAGCCGTGTGTCGATCCATCGGTCGCGGCGAACACAGGCGACGCGTAGAGATGGGTGATGCCGAGACGCTTCAGATAGGGCACGAGCCCGATAGCACGGTCGAAGTCCATGCCGCCGCGAAACTGCAAGCGGTAGGTTGAAACGGGATAAGGCATGCTGGCATCCTTGGGAGGTGGCGGTGTCCGACGCGGACCAACGCCTGCCAGCCTGCCTTGTTCCCGCCACCCCCGTGGATGCCGGATCTCCGTGGAGGTCGAATTCTCCGTCCACCTTGCGCCATTCGTTCGGCCCGATCAGCCGCTTGTGGCTGAAGCGCACGGAATGCAGGTCGCCATCCAAATTGGTCCGCCAGAAATCATCGTCGGCAAGCTGCGCGAGAAGCCCGACTTCGCCTATGGCTGGAACGCCCAGACTGGCGACTATGGCGACCTCTTTGCGCAGGGCGTCATTGATCCCGCCAAGGTGGTCCGCACGGCGCTGCAGGATGCAGCCTCCGTTGCCGGCCTGCTGATCACCACGGAGGCGATGATCGCCGGAAAGCCGAAGAAGGAGGCAGCCCCGGCGATGCCGGCAGGCGGCATGGACTTCTGAGCTTTCGAAGATCTATGAACGAGGAAGAGGCCGCTCCAGAGGGCGGCCCTTTTGCTATTTGGGGCGAGAACGCTCAGGCCGCGAGCGCAGCCGGAACGGGGCTGAGGCCCTCGAAGGTCGGCCGAGCGATATAATAGCCCTGGATCAGATCCACGCCGAGATCCGTCAACATCTGAAGTTCGCCCGCAGTCTCCACCCCCTCACAGACGGCGGTAACGCCAAGTTCGCGCAGCATGTCGAGAGTACGGCTGACAACGATCTGCTTCACGCTGTCGGTGTCGATGCCGCGGATAAGATCCATGTCGAGCTTCACCAGATCTGGCTGGAATCGGGTCAGAAGGTTGAGGCCGGAATAACCGGCACCAAAATCATCGATCGCCGTCTTGAAGCCGATCTCGCGATAGCTTCTCAGGATATTGAGGAGATGCGCCGTGTCGAGTTTCTCAACCTCGGTGAACTCGAAAATGATGCGGTCGAGCGGAAAATCCGTCCGCCGCGCGGTCTCGAGCGTCTGGCGAATGCAGGCACGCGGCTCGTATACGGCATTCGGCATGAAATTGATCGACAGATGCGGCATCCGGTCCCGAGGAAAAAGGCTCGCGGCCAATTCGATGGCGCGTACCCGACATTGCTGGTCGAAAGCGTAACGATTGTCGGGATCGACCAGCGAGAGCACCGATACGGCACCGCTGCCATCAAGGCCACGAACGAGTGCCTCATGAGCGAAAACTTCACGACGCCGGGTGTCGATAATCGGCTGAAATGCCATCGAAAATCGCGACTCGAAGGCGGTCCCATTTTTGCAACCCTGGCAGGTCATCGCGGCTCCTGAATTATGCTTCTCAACCAAAACACAACCGTCTTAAGGAAGCTTGAAAGCTGCTACGCAACCAGTTTCCGAGGAAGCAACCGTCTTGCTCCGTTATTCATGACCTTTTTTGGATTGCTGATTTAACCAATCGAGATAATCGAATATCTTCGAACATGAGGCTGATTCGAAAAAGCCTCACGAGCTAAATGACTTAGCTGGGGATGCGGACATGAGGGAACAGACCGATATCGAGACCTGGGCGATGGTCAGGGCTCAACAGATCGTCATGCAGCACGGCGCAAATCTGGTCGTCGCGGCGCAGAGACTGGACCACAAGAAGACTACCGCAAATACCTACGCGCTTCGGACTGCGATCATGGCATCGCTGATCGAAGCCATGAAATCGCCGTCTGCAGACGCGATGGCATCCATGGACGCACAGGCCTGAGACGAGGCCCGAGCAGCCGAATGGGAACGTACTCAGTTCGCTTCCCGAAGGTCGACGGAAGTGCTGGCTCACCTTGATCGCAGCAGTCAGACATGCGAGCGTCCTGCCATGCGCATTCTGCTCGTGGAAGACACGCTTGACGTCGGAGAGGCCATCTCTCGCCGCTTTGAAACCATCGGCCACACGGTCGATTGGGAGACGAACGGCCGTGCGGCCTCCGAGATCCTCGATTTTACCGAATATGATCTGGTGATCCTGGATGTCATGTTGCCGGGCATGGATGGGTTCTCAATTCTGAAGCGAATGCGTGACCAGGGGTCGACCGTGCCTGTCCTCGTGTTGACGGCCCGCTCGGAAATCGACGATCGCGTCGGCGCACTCGATCTTGGCGCGGACGATTACCTGGTAAAGCCCTTCGACTTCCGCGAACTGGAAGCCCGCGCCCGTGTGCTGCTGCGGCGACACGCCGGTGGCGAGGCGACCAACGTGATTGCCTGCGGAGATGTGCTTCTCGACCGCACCCAGCGGACGGTCAAGGTCGGCAACCGCGAGGTTCAGCTGAAGCGCCGCGAAATGACCCTGCTCGAAATCCTGGCAAGTCGTCCGGGACGCGTCTTCAGCAAGGATCAATTGCTCGATCAGCTCTTCGGCTTCGACGAACCGGCAGGTCCGAATGCCATCGAGCTCTATGTCGGACGTCTGAGAAAGAAGCTCGAAGGGGCCAGGGCACGCATCGTGACCGTGCGTGGCGTGGGGTATCAATTGGTGTCCGATGCAGAGGACTAGGCGTTCACTGTTTGCACGCCTCGTCATCCGCGTCGCCGTGGTGCTCGCGGGGGGCGCAGCGATGCTGATGACAGCAGCGTGGCTTTATGCCCGTGCAGCCGCCGACGAAGCCTATGATCGGCTCCTGCAGGGTGCCGCGATCCAGATCCTTGACAGTCTGGTGGTCGAAGAAGGCCGCATCACGGTCAACCTGCCGCCGAGCGCTTTCGAACTGCTCGGCCTCGCACCGAGGGACAAGATATTCTACCGCGTCATGGCACCCGACGCCTCGACACTCACCGGCTACGAAGACCTGGAGTTTCCGGTCGACATCGCCAATGCCCGTACCGAGGCCTTGTTCCAGACGTCACGCTTCCGCGATCAGCCGGTGCGCATGGTGGCCGCAAGCCGCGCGATTGCAGATCCCTCGATCGGTGGTTGGGCAAATGTTCTCATCGCCCAGACCACAGAGGCGAGACAGCAATTGACAACGGAATTGACCACGCGTGCCCTGGCGCTGGTCGGGGTCATGAGCCTACTTGCGCTCGGGGGAACCATCCTTGCGGTGCGTTACTCGCTGCGACCGCTCGATGTACTCGGCGACACGCTTCGCCGCCGCGACAGCCAGGACCTAACACCGCTCGCCGTCGACGTGCCTCGCGAGCTCGCCCCCTTCGTGGAGTCCATCAACCACTTCATGGGCCGACTGGATGACCGGTTGCAGCTGTTGCAGCGCTTCATCGCCGACAGCGCCCATCAGATCCGCACGCCACTGACGGCATTATCGGCCCAGGTCAGCCTGATCAACGAAGAAGCGCTTTCGGAGAATGACCGCCGTCACCTCGACCGGGTGAAGAACCGGGCATCGGAGCTTGCGCGGTTCACCACGCAATTGCTCAACCATGCCATGGTCATCCACCGGTTCGATTCCGTGCAACTCTCGCCGATAGACGTCGTCGATGTCGCGCGCAAAGCCTTTCGCGCCGCCGTCCCGATCACCATCGACCCTGACATCGTCGTCTCCTTCGAGGCGCCGCCGGAGCCGCTGATGGTACTCGGCGATGGCTTGAGCCTGCGCGAAGCGATCGTCAACGTCATCGACAATTCGCTGCGCCATGGTGTGGTATCGAGCCTTGCGGTGCGGGTGATCCGGCGCGGCGATTTCGTTCTGGTCGAGGTGGAAGACGATGGCCCCGGCATCCCGGCCCAGGACTGGGCGCAAGTGACCCGACGCTTCGTCTCTTCGAAGTCAGGCGAAGGCAGCTCCGGCCTCGGCTTCGCCATCGCCTCTGAGGTGGCCACAACGCTGAACGGTGCGCTGGCCTTCCGCGAACGGACGCCCAGGACAGGCTTCACCACCTTCCTTGAACTTCCCCTGATCGATGCGAGGCCAAGCGCATGAACCTGTCGACGATGTTCCGCGCCGTGGTGTCGGGCTTTGTAACGGCGGCCCTGGCCTCGACCTCGGCTCTCGCTCTTGAGGGGGAGCGCTCTGTCTTCCCAGCACCTGGACAGGAGCGGACAAGACTTGTGATCAACGGGGTGACAGACGCCGATGTCATTGCGCCGCTGATCCGGGATTTCCAGGAAACGGCGCGCGATGTGACCGTCGAATTCAACGACTATGTCAGCAACGATCTCTTCCGCGAGGCAGAACTGGCCTGTCACCAGCAGACGAGTCACGGCGACCTCTGGATTTCCTCGTCGGTCGACCATCTCGTCAAGCTCGCCAATGACGGCTGCGCCAGGTCCCATCAGTCGGAGGAAACCGAGCGTGTTTCGGCCTGGGCCAACTGGCGCGACGAAATCTTCGGCTTTGCCTTCGAGCCCGCCGTCATCGTCTATGACGCCTCCCAGGTGCCGCCGGAGGACGTGCCGCGCTCACATGTCGAGATCGCCGAACTCTTGCGCCGCAAACCGGACGAATACTGGACCCGGATCGGCACCTACAATGTTCAGCTGTCAGGCGTCGGCTATCTCCTCGCCTTCCACGATGCCCAGCAGGCACCGACAAGTTATGGCCGCCTTCTCGAAAGCTTTAGCCGCGCCCAGGTGGTGACCAGCTGCTGCAACAAGGAAGTGCTCGATCTGATCGAGGAAGGCAGGCTGAAGATTGCCTACAATATCCTCGGCTCCTATGCCTATGCACGCTATCTGCGCAACAATGACATGCGCGTGGTCGTCCCTCGCGACTACACGCTGATCCTGACCCGCGGCGCAATGATACCGACCCAGTCGCCCCAGCCGGATCTCGCCGCCCGCTTCGTCGACTATCTGGTTTCCGAGCGCGGCCAGAAGGTGGCGCGGGAGAAAGCCTTCTACTTTGCGGAAAACGCCCCCCTGCCCCCGGGTGTGGACGGTCCGATCTCGCTGATCGAATCCGGCATTGGCAGACCGATCCGCGTTGGGCCCGCACTGCTTGCAGCCCAGGATCGGGCGACCCGGGAAGAATTTATTCGCAACTGGAGCTCGCTCTTCGCGCCCGGTGTACCTTGATCCTGAAAGCAGCAGCATCCCAATGAAAAGGGCGGCGCCTTGTCGGCGCCGCCCTCATTAACTCTAAACGGTGTTTCTGGCTGAACGCTCAGTCCGCCCCGCGAGCGATGGCGCCCGTGGTGACGAAGCGACGCTGGTAAGCAAAGAGCGAGCCCCCGACCACCAGTCCGATGACATCGGAGATCAGTCCTCCACTGATCATGCTGAGGGCCCCGACGAGCAGGAGCAGTCGCAGCGGCACCCCGAGTGCACCGAAGAACCATCCCTGGACCGCAGCCGCCAGCATGTAGATACCAAGGCTTGCCGATACGAACACATGCAGGACTTCCAGCCAGGTACCTTGCATCAGCATGGCCTGGGAATAGAAGAACATGAACGGCACCACGAAGGCCGCCAGGCCGATCTTGAAGCTCTCGACGGAGGTCTTCATTGGATCGGATCCCGCGAGCGCCGCCCCTGCATAGGCAGCGAGCGCCACCGGTGGCGTGATCGCCGACATCACCGCAAAGTAGAAGACGAAGAAGTGCGCGGTGAGGACCGGAATGCCGAGATTGACGAGGCCGGGTGCCACCACGGCTGCAGCAACGGCATAGGCAGCAGTCGTCGGCATGCCCATGCCCAGCACGATGGAAATGCACATCGCGAAGAACAGCGCCAGCAGCTGGTTCTGCTCGGCAATACCCAAGAGCAGGCTGGAGAAGCGAGCTCCCACGCCCGTCAGCGCGATGACGCCGACGATGATGCCCGCACACGCGCAGACGGCGACAAGCTGGACCGACATGCGTGCTGCGATGTCGAATGCCTTCGCCAGCAATCGCGGTCCCATGCGGTGCGGCGTCAACCAGCTGACCACGGCCGCGGCCATCATCGACACCGTGCCGGCGCGGATGACCGAATAACCGGCAAACAGGGTGTAGATCAGCATGATGATCGGGATGAACAGGTAAGCCTGCTTCAGCAGCTCTTTGAAGACCGGCAGTTCTTCCTTCGGAAGACCCTTCATGCCGAGTTTCGTCGCCTGCAGATCGACCATGAAGTAGACGGATGCGAAGTAGAGCACCGACGGAATGATCGCCGCAATCACGATGTCCGTATAGGGAATGCCCGTGACTTCCGCCATGATGAAGGCACCGGCCCCCATGATCGGCGGCATGATCTGGCCGCCGGACGACGCAGCCGCCTCGACTGCCGCAGCAGTCTTGGGCGGATAGCCGACCTTCTTCATCAACGGAATGGTCAGCGAGCCCGTCGAGACGACGTTGCCGGCCGAGGTGCCGTTGATCATCCCCATCAGACCCGAGGCGAGGACGGCGACCTTGGCGGGACCGCCGCGCGCACGACCCGCTGCCGCAAAGGCAAAGTTGACGAAGTAGTCGCCGACCTTCGAGGCCTGCAGGAAGGCCGCGAAGGTGATGAACAGGATGATGTAGGTCGAAGACACCGCGACAGGATCGCTCAAGATGCCCTGGTCGGTGAAAATATAGGTGAAGAAGCGGCTGGCATCGTAGCCGCGATGGTTCAGGAAGCCAGGCAGGTAAGGACCGGCAAACGAATACAGGATGAAGATCGAGGCGATCACCACCAGGGCGAGGCCCGCGACACGCCGCGTCACCTCAAGGATAAGAATGACGCCAACGAGGGCAGCATAGAAGTCCGCCGGCTGGGCCATCGCAGTCCCGGCCCTCAGACGAAGCGGCCCGACGTTGAACAGGATATAACCAAGGACCGCGATCGAGGCGATGCCGAGCGCGTAGTCAGCCCAGTCGACGCGGGTACGGTCACGGCTGGGGAAGAACCAGGCAGCCAGGAGGGCGGCCGCAGTGCCGGCGATGAGCGGCAGACCATAGGTTGA
Organism: Rhizobium sp. R86522; assembly: GCF_042466255.1. Taxonomy (NCBI): domain Bacteria; kingdom Pseudomonadati; phylum Pseudomonadota; class Alphaproteobacteria; order Hyphomicrobiales; family Rhizobiaceae; genus Rhizobium; species Rhizobium sp. R86522. The sequence goes on along the minus strand of NZ_JAXHBX010000001.1, from coordinate 329,401 downwards.
GAAGACGAAGGCCGGAGGGCGAGCAGTGCCGGCAACCCAGTAGGCGCCCCAGGCATAGGCGATCATGGCAAAGCCGTAGCCGATGCCACCGACACCCACCAGAAGAAGCAGCCATTCGATTGGATTGCGCCGCACCCGGTCCGGCACAGTGACCGGCAATTGCACGGCCGAGTAGATCAGGAAGCCCAGAAGCAGTCCGCCGCACACATGGATCAGGCGATAGGTCCAGGTTTCGAGCGGATAGAGGTTCATCACCCCGATATGGAAGGCGGTATAAGCGATGCAGAGGACGATGATCGCCTTGTTAGTCCAGTTTGCATGAAGCCGCTGGTTGCTCGCAACCGGCTCGTCATCGACGTTTTGAGCCACGATGGGCCCAGCGGCTTGCTGCGCTGAGATGTTGTCAGCTTGTGTCATGGTTATGTGTCCCGATAAGGAAGCCGGATCTTGCACGAAGGACGGCGGCAGCCAGAGCTGCCGCCAATTGCCTGCACTGCGAGGCGCAGGTTCCGGGCTTTACTGGCCCTTCAGAGCATCGGGAATGGTGATGCCTTTTTCTTCGAAGTAGCGCACCGAACCCGGGTGGAACGGCAAGAAGGTGTTCTTCTCGATGTTCGCGGAAATGGTCTCGGAGGCCGTGGCATGGATCTGCACCATGCGTTCGTTGTTTTCCATCACCAGCTTGGTGATCTCGTAAGCGAGAGTCTCAGGCATTTCGGCATTGGCGACCGCGAAGTTCCAGAGGCTGACGGTGCTCTGCGGATCGGGGAAGCCCTGGTAGAGACCGCCGGGCACCTCGAAGGCTGCCAGTTCCGGCATGGCGTCGAGGATCTTCTTCTGCTCGTCTGCATTGAAGCCGAAGATGTTGACATCGTTTTCAGCCGCGATCTGCGCGAAGGCCGAAATCGGAACGCCAGCGGCAAAGGCGAAGGCGTCGATCAAACCATCCTTGACCTGGCTCGTCGCATCGTTTGCACCCGAGAACGAGATGACCGGCTTCACGCCAACGCTTTCGAAGTAACGCGGCCAGTAGGTCGCGGCAGTGCCGCCGGCAGGGCCGACCGACACGCGCTTGCCATCGAGGTCAGCCACGGAGGTGATGCCCGACGACTTCAGTGCAACGACCTGGAACGGGGTCTGGTACATCGGGAACAGGGCGCGCAGGTTCTTGTGTTCGACGCCCGGTGCGAGCTCGCTGTTGCCGGTCCAGGCTTCATAAGCCGGGCCCATGGTCACGAGACCCATCAGGTGGTCGCCGGTCTCGATAAGCGTTGCATTCTGCACAGGACCGCCGGTGACTTCAGCGGATGCGTTCACACCCAGCTTTTCCGTGATCAGGCCGGCAAGACCCGTGCCGTAAATGAAGTAGGTGCCGCCCTGGCTGGCGGTGCCAATAGTCATGCTACCTGGCCAATCGGCCTTGTCCTGAGCCGACGCGGATGCAGCAAACGTCAGTACCATGGCCCCAGCCATAGCGATCATGAACTTTTTCATGAAGTCCTCCCTACATGTTATGACGTGACAGAGTCCGACGCCTCCTCTGGGCCGGACCTTCCGCGAGCTAAGCGCCGGCTTAAGCCGGAGGCAACGTGGCGTGGTCGCCCCTCACCCGCGCCCGACGCTTTTCACGCCGCCCATGGGGGGAAATCGTAACATTTCGAAGAGTCCATGGGTGGAAAGCCACCCATTGATTGTCCCCACAGACGGGAACCGAACCGATCTTGGCCTCAGCCTCAGCCGTCGATAGCCAGATTCTTGTCCAACCCGTGTTTCTGCATCTTCTCGTAGAGCGTCTTTCGCGAGATGCCGAGCTGTTCATAGACAGGCTTCAACGCACCCCCATGGGCTGCAATCGCGCTGGCGATCAATTGCTTTTCATAGGCTGCCACCTTCTCGGCAAGACGTGTGGCCGCGGCATCAGGATCGGTCGCGACGTCGAGCCCAGTTTCAATGCCGAGCACGAGACGATCGGCAGCATTCCTCAGCTCGCGCACATTGCCCGGCCAGTCGCGCTCGGCGATTTCGGACAGGATCTCCGGCTCAACCTCCATGTCATCGCGACCGTACCGCGCAGATGCTTCGCGCACCAGATGCAGGAAAAGGAGCGGAATATCTGCCCGTCGCTGCGAAAGCGACGGCACCCTGAGCGTCGCGACGTTCAGCCGGTAGAAGAGATCGGCGCGAAACCGCCCGGCAGCCACCTCGCTTTCGAGGTCGACCTTGCTGGTGGCCAGGAAGCGGACGTCGAGCGGCACGGTCTCGTTGGACCCGAGCCGGGTGATGGTCCGCTCCTGCAAGACACGCAGGAACTTCGCCTGCAGGTCGAAGGGCATGGAGCCGATTTCGTCGAGCAGGATCGTCCCGCCGCGACCATGCTCGAACTTGCCGTAGCGCGCACGGATCGCGCCTGGAAAGGCTCCCGCCTCATGGCCGAAGAGCTCGCTCTCGATAAGCGTCTCCGGCAGCGAGGCGCAGTTGATCGCAATGAAGGGTCCTTTTGACCGCGCACTGACATCGTGCAGGCTGCGTGCCACAACCTCCTTGCCAGCACCCGTCTCGCCAATGATCAGTGCATCCGCCTCGGTGGCGCCGATGGCGCGGACACGGTATCGCAGGTCGACCATGACGGGCGTGCGCCCCGGAAGCCGCGTCTCGATATCGTCGCGCTTGCCCGCGACCGCCCTCAGACGCCGGTTCTCAAGCACCAGCGACCGGCGGTCGAGTGCATGTCGCACGACACCGGCGAGCGCCTGGCTGGCAAACGGCTTCTCGATGAAGTCATAGGCGCCTTCACGCATCGCCTTGACGGCAAGCTGCACCTCGCCATGTCCGGTCACGAGAATGACGGGGATCTCGTGATCGAGTTCGCGGATGCGGTGGAGAAGCGTCATCCCGTCCATGCCCGGCATGCGGATGTCACTCACGACCACGCCATCGAAACCGAAGCCGACCCGCGAGAGGATTTCCTCTCCGGAGGCGAAGGCCTTGACCTGCAGGCCGTGCAGTTCGAGCGCCTGACTGGTGGAGAAGCGCAGCTCCTCCTCGTCATCGACGAGCAAGACCTGTCCCGAATTCATTCCGCTGCCTCGTTCAATGCTTCCGCTTGGAGGAGTTCGATCCGAAACAACGCGCCGCCGCCTTCCCGTTTGCCGACTGTCAGGCTACCGCCGAAATCCTTGATGATATTGTAGGAAATGGAAAGACCGAGACCAAGCCCCTTGCCCACGCCCTTGGTGGTGAAGAAGGGATCAAAGATGCGCTCGACGATCGCCGGCGGGACGCCCGGGCCGCGGTCTGCGATCTCGATCACCACGCGTCCCTGTGTGCTCCGCGCCGAAAGCTCGACCTTGCGGTCCTCCAACCCCTCTACGGCATCGCAGGCATTGGTGAGGATGTTGACCAGAACCTGCTGCAGACGCACGGGGCCGCCCTGCACGGCCGGCAGATCGGGCTCGAAACTGAGAGACAGGCTGGCATCGGCGGTTCCGAGGCGGGCCGAGACGATTTCAAGCGTCTCGCGGACCACCTCTTCGACAGAGATCGGGCCAAGCTTCTCGTTCGGCTTGCGGGCAAAGTTGCGCAGGTGACGCGAGATCGAGGCCATGCGGTCGATCAGGCTGGAAATGCGCCCGAGATTGTCGCGTGCCTCTGATATCCTGTTGCGATCGATCAACATCGTTGCGCTGTCGGCATAGGTCTTGGCGGCGGCGAGCGGCTGGTTGAACTCATGCGACAGAGCCGCCGACATCTGGCCGAGACCGGCGAGCTTGCCAGCCTGGATGAGATCGGCCTGGGTCTGACGCAGTTGCAGGTTGACGCGCGCGAGATCGGCCGTGCGTTCCTCGACCCGCCTCTCCAGTTCGGCCTGCGCCTCGATCTGCATGTGCATCCGCTCCTGCAGCCGTGCGCGACGCTGGATGACAACGGCGAGCCCAAGAACGAAGAGGCAGAGAAACAGCAGGATGGCGACCAGCATGGTTCGCGCCTGGGCGTGGATCGTGCCGGTGTCGAAAAGCACTTTCACGGTCCAGTCGGCATCCGGCATATAGTGTTGCAGGACGAGATATTCGCGATTTCCATCGCTCTGGTTGATGGTCATCAACACATGATCGTCGAGTGCGCCACGCTTGATCGGCAGGTCCCGCAGGACGGCGTCCGAGTACCGCCGCGAGGCCGAGGTACGTTCAAGACGTTCGGGTGTCAGCGGCAGCACCGAGGCATAAAGCCATTCCGGATTGCCGGTCATGAAGATGATCCCCTCGGGATCATGCACCAGGATCTTGTATTCGCCGCCGCGCCAGGACGTTTCGATGTCTTCGATGTCGACCTTGAAGGCGATGACGCCGCGAACTGCACCATTCACTTCGATCGGCGAGGAGAAATAGTAGCCGCGCTTGGCCGATGTCGTGCCAAGCGCGTAGAAACGCGCCTGCTTGCCCGCAGCCGCTTCGAAAAAATAGGGGCGATAACTGAAATTCTCGCCGACGAAGCTCGCCTCACCGTCGAAATTGCTGGCCGCGATCGTGTTTCCATCCATCGTCATCACATAGATATCGGAGGATTCGAGTAGCGTGTTGATATCCTTGAGATAGCGATTGGTCGCATCGCGAAGGGCCGGATTGCCCGGGTCCAGCACAAGCTCCTTCATGTCGTCATGGTCGGCGATCAACGCTGGCAGGGTCTCATAGCGGCTGAGATGGCCCGATAGCGCCGAAGTCGCCAGGCGCAGCGCACTGTTGGCCTGTAGCGACGCTTCGTCCATGACCTTGCGCGTCATCAACCGATTGCCGACAGTCATCAGCGCCAGGCTCGCGGCAAGCAATACGAGGACAAGCGCAATGATCATGCGCCGGGCCACAGCCAATCGCCGTGCGGGTGGTACCATTCCGATCGTCAAATGCGCGCTCCTCATCGTCCCGAGGATAACTGCCCGGCTGCAGCTTTCCAAGCCGGCTTGCACGCGCGACTGTCTGCTCGCAAAAAAGCCGCCGACCCACAGGGAACGGCGGCTCATGATCTTGCAGCGATCGACGGCAATCAGGCGGCGCGATGCTGCGTGTGCGTGGCCTGCTGACGGCGGCCTTCGGGAGCCAGCTTGAACTGGTTGACAAGCTGCATCAGCGCATCCGCCTCGTCGGCTAGTTGACGGGTCGCGGCATTGGTTTCCTCCACCATCGCGGCATTGCGCTGGGTCATCTGGTCCATCTCGTTGACGGAAGAGTTGACCTCGGCCAGCGCATTCGACTGGTCGCGGCTGGCCATGGCGATAACCGAGACGCGGTCGGCGACGGTGATGATGTTGGCCGAGATCTCGGCGAGCACAGAACCCGTCTGCTGGACCAGCTTGGCGCCGGAAGAGACTTCCGTGCTCGACTTGTGGATCAGGTCCTTGATCTGCTGGGCAGCCCCCGCCGATCGCTGTGCGAGCTCGCGCACTTCCTGGGCGACGACAGCAAAGCCCTTGCCGGCTTCGCCCGCACGCGCTGCTTCAATGCCGGCATTGAGCGCCAGCAGGTTGGTCTGGAAGGCGATCTCGTCGATCACGTCGATGATCTGGACGATCTGGCCCGAGGCATCTTCAATCCGGCCCATGGCGTCGATGGCGTTTCCGACAACCGTCGACGAAGTGTCCGCGCGGCCCTTGGTATCAGCGACGATGTTGTTCACTTCCTCGGCCCGCTCCGCAGACGACTTGACGGTCACCGTGATCTCGTCGACGGCAGCGGCCGTCTCCTCGAGCGAGGCCGCCTGCTGCTCGGTGCGCTTGGCGAGTTGGTCGGCTGCACTGCTCATCTCGGCGGCGTTGCGCTGGATCATGTAGGTGTTCGAGCGGATCTGCGTCATCGTATCCTGCAGGTGCTCGAGCGACTGGTTGAAATCGTTGCGCAACTGCTCGAGACGGCCGTGGAACGGCGTGTCGATGGTTTCGGAGATGTCGCCCTTGGCGAGACGGCCGAGACCGGTGGCCAGCGCATTGACGGCGAAGTCGATCTGGCGATCGATCTCCTGCTTTTCGAGATCGTTGCGACGACGCTCGTCCTCCGCCTGAGCGCGCTCGGCTTCGCTGCGGCTCTCGATTTCGATCTTCGAGAGTGCGTTCTGCTTGAAGACGCCGAGCGCACGGGCCATCTCGCCGATCTCGTCAACACGGGCTTCGCCGTTGATCTTCGTATCGAGAACGCCTTCGGCCAGGCGACGCATGGCGCCAGTGATCTGGCCGATCGGCCCCTTGAAGGTCATGACAAGCCCGATGCCGGCGAAGATGGAGATCAGGATGCCGAGTGCCGTTGCGCTGATGGAAATCGAGTTGGCTTCCTGACGTTCCTGCCCAGCCGAAACCTTCTGCATTTCGGCGAAGGTCGTGAGTTGCTGCCAGATGATGTTGAGGTCAGCGGCCGCCTCTTCGAAGCTTGCCTTCCGTTCCTGGCTCACCTTTACGAGTTCAGCACTCGCGCCAATCATCGTATCGACAGCGGGGCCGAGATCCTTCTTCACCTGCATCAGGATCGGCTGATCCGCAGCGGTCTTGTCCAGTGCGCCAAGGAACTTCTTCACCGCGTTGAACTGCTGCTCCAGCAGCATGCGGTTCTGCTCGGTCGGCTCCAGCAGGAAACGGGCCATCATGATCTGCACGGCGTAGCCGGCGGCCATGACCTGTCGCCCGTCTTCGATGACGGCCTGGGCCTTGGCAAGCGGCGCATCGAGTTCGCCGAACTTGATCGTCGCTTCCTTCATCTTCTGCTGTGCTGCGAGGCCGAGATAGGCGTTGAGCTGCGTGAAATTGCGCAGCTGACCGGCCATTCTCTTGAGAGCATCCTCGGACTTGTCATTGGTGGCAAGCGCTGCCTTGAGGTCACCGCCGATCTTTTCCAGCGTCTTGGCGGCCGACAGGTTCGCCTTCGGCAGCACCTCCACCAGCACCTGCTGGCGGGCAATAATTTCGTCGATACGCTCCCCGATAACGGCGAATTTCTCATCCGGCGTCTTGGCCTTGGTGAAGGCGGAATTGGTTTCCGTCAGAAAGGTACCGGTGCTGCGGATGCTTTCGGCGTCTCGCAGCATGGTCTTGGCCGATGCATCATCCGCCTGCACAGCGCGCTCCATGGTGGCCATGGCGGCCGTGACGCGTCCCTGAGCGACGACGACCTGTTTGCCACCCTTCTGCAGGGTCTCGACAAGGGCGGTCTCGGACGCATGGAGCCTCCAGAGATCGTCGATATGGACAAAGACCTGATCGATCAGCTTGCCGGCCTCTTCGAGTTCACCACGACCATCGGCGTCGGGAGCAAGCTGCGCAAGCGTGCTGTCCAGATCACGTCGCTGCTGCTCGAGGCGACCAGTCAGATCAGCCTTGGCCTCTTCGGTCGTATTGGCGAGAAAGCTGCTCATGGAGGCGGAGACGTCGCGGAAACCGCTTAAGGACTGGAGTACGCTGTTCGAGATTTCGATGCGGCCCTGCAGCAGTCCCGATGCATAGAGCCCGGTAAAGCCGACGGCGGAAATGCTGATGACGAAAGGCAGAATGAAAATCAGCACCTTCGTCTGGATGTTAAAGCGCGACAATATACGGTCAATGAACACGGTCTTGGTCTCCTCCGACATCGGCGACGAGCAAAGTTTGCTGTCGTCGAAGTCCATGTCTGAATCGGACGGAGCATGGGCAAGGAAGACTAATATGAGTTTAATAAGACCGCTCAGATTGGCGCATGGGCAGTGCTGGAGACCGATCCGAACGACCCGCCAGACCACAACCAAAAATAGAGATTGAGCACACAATGAGGGGCACACGAGATGGATGATCCCGCATGCCCCAACTTAAGCCTGTCTCCCGACCATAAGAGGAGGATGTCAGCGCATATCCTCGATGGCGACCGCATCGACATCGGTATAGTCGACATTGTCGCCGGCCATGGCCCAGATGAACGAATAATTCGCCGTGCCGGCCCCGGAATGGATCGACCAGCCGGGGGAAAGGACAGCCTCTTCGTTCTTCATGATGATATGCCGCGTCTCGTCCGGTTCGCCGAACAGATGGAAGACACGGGTCTTCTCCGCCATGTCGAAATAGAGATAGACCTCCATACGCCGGTCATGGATGTGGCAGGGCATGGTGTTCCAGACCGATCCCTTGGCCAAACTCGTCATCCCGACCACCAACTGGCAGGTCTTCACGCCTTCGGGATGAACGAACTGGAAGATCGAGCGCTCGTTGCTGGTTTCCTGCGCGCCGAGATCGAGTCGCTTGGCGTCACCGATACCGATGTGGCGGGCCGGATGGCGAGTATGTGCCGGAGCACTGAGCAGGTAGAACTTTGCTGGCTCATCAGCCGAGATGGAGGCGAAACTGACCGACGACCCCATACCGGCATACACCATGTCCCGGGTGCCGGCTTCGAACCGTTCTCCGTCAACCGTCACGACGCCTGCCCCGCCGATATTGACGGCGATCATCTCACGACGCGCGAGAAGCTCCGGCGTACCAGCCGGCTTGATCGTTTCGAGCGGCAGTTCCAAGGCGAGCGGCACGGCCCCACCGACGATCATGCGATCGTAGTTCGTATAGTGAAGCTGGATGCGGCCCGGCACGAAGAGCGGCGGCAGCAAAAAATTCGAACGCAATTCATCCGTGCCGAAACCGGCAGCGGTCAACGGATCGATGGCGAAGCGATTGGTAAAATCGGTGTGCGACATCATTCCTCCCATACATGTTATGTGAAGTTATCATACATGTTGTGCATCGCGCGGCAAGGGAGAAAATCGTTCATCAGGCGACACGCGACAGCGGACTGTGTGTGCGCCATGAGAAAGTCATAAGACAGGTTGTCAGCCACGCGGCAACGGATAGGCCACCTGGCCATCCTCTTCGCCCCTGGGAAAGGCGCCCTCCCGATTGCGCCGTTCGGCGTCCCTGTATCCCTGCGGACTGATCCCGATATAGCGCTTGAACATGCGAGAGAAGTAATAGGCGTCCGCATAGCCGGAGAGAGCGGCCGCCCGCTTCACCGTGCATCCACCGGCTAGCAACCCCATGGCGCGCTCCATGCGCTTGAACTCCTGGAACTTGTCCATGGTCCAGCCGACGCGCTTGCGGAATTCGCGCTTGAAATAATCCGGATTGTAGGGTGCTGCCGCAAGAACCTGGGCGGTGATCGCCTCGTTCAGCGGATCGGCGGCAATCTGGCTGGCGGCGACCATGATCGCCAGCGACAGCTGGTCGGGATTGGCGACCGTCCCGACCGACTGCTCACGCCAACCGATGAAGGCCTGCTCGATATATTCGATCAGCAGGAACATGAAGACATGCTGCTGCTGCAGGCTCGTCGAATAGGGCGGCGCCGTCTCGCGAAAGTGCCGGACCACTTTTTCCAGCATGTCCCAACGCGCGAGCTTCACCGACAAGGCGAGATCCATCTGGGCGATGAGGTCGAGGCGACCGAAGAGATCCAGCGTGAAATGCTGCGCAACCCCGGTATAGGGCTCAACCGAAGCCGACCGCCCGACGAACCGCGTATCGGCCGGCAAAAGCATCGCCGAACCCGGCTCCATCTCCACCGTCTTCCCCTCGACTTCATAGATCCCGCGACCGCTCAGACAGATCACGAGATCATGCACCCGGTTCGATTTGTCGATCGACCAGGTCTGCGAATGCTGCATGCGTATGGTCGAACGTGTCAGGTTGAGCGCCAGCGCCTGCATCGGAATGCCGCTGAGAACGCTACCTTCAGTTTCGTCCATCATTTTTCCCCTATTTGTCGATTTCCGCGCGAGACGTCTAAAGAGATATTAGACACAGGACCGGTCGACTTGGGAAGACCGGGGAGGATATCAGGAGGAGGAGGGTAGACGGCGAGACGGGCCACGGAGGTAGCCGGTCGACGCATCGTCCACCCTGCATATTGCGATGCAGAAAACGGAATACACGCGCCCCGTCACCATCGCCTATATCGGCGGCGGCTCGCTCAACTGGGCGACGAAACTGATGGGCGACCTCGCCCAGGATGGAACGGTGCCGGCGACAGTCCGGCTCTATGACCTCGACCATGCGGCCGCCGAGCGCAACGCCCGTATCGGCACCCGCTATGCCGCCCGCAGCGAGGCCGGGGCGCCCGTCACCTATACGGCAGAACGCACGCTTGAAGCCGCCCTCACCGGTGCAGACATCGTCATCATCTCGATCCTGCCGGGCTCCTTCGAGGACATGGCGAACGACATTGCTATCCCCGAGCGCTATGGCATCCACCAGTCGGTCGGGGACACAGTCGGCCCCGGCGGCTTCATCCGCGCCATGCGGGCGATCCCGATGATCGCCGAAATCGGCCGCGCCATCGCCCGCCATTGCCCTGAAGCCTATGTCTGCAACCTGACCAACCCGATGTCCGTGTTAACGGGTACGCTCTACGCGGTCTTTACGGAGATCCGTGCCTGGGGGTCCTGCCACGAGGTCATCAAGACCCGCAAGATCATGGCCTACCTCGCCAACCGCCAGGCAGGCGACGTGCTCTACGGCTACCGCGATGCCAAGGTGAACGTGCTCGGCATCAACCACTTCACCTTCGTTGATCGGGCCGCTGTTGGCGGTATCGACATGATGCCGGCCTATCTCGATTTCGCGAGAGAGCATCATGCGACCGGCTGGCGGGAGTCGCCGCTAGATCCTGCAAACGAACACGATCGCTACTTCACCGACAGCTTCCTCGTGAAGTTCGATCTCTCGCTTCGCTTCGGCATAGCGGCAGCTGCCGGCGACCGCCATCTCGTCGAGTTCCTGCCCCAGTCGTGGTATCTCGATGATCACGCCGCATGGAAATTCGGCCTGACCCCGGTGGAGTTCCGCATGCGCGAGCGAAAGGAAAAGGTCTATTATGCCGATGCTCTGGACAAGGGCGCCGACCTGCCGCCAGCCCGCGCCTCGGATGAAGCCATCGTCGAGCAGATCAAGGCTCTGATGGGCGGCCCCGAGCATGTGAGCAACGTCAACCTGCCGAACCGGGGGCAACTCGCCGGCTTTGCAGAGGGCACGATCGTCGAAACAAACGCCCGCTTCAGTGCACTCGGCATCCAGCCCATCGTTGCCGGACGATTGCCGCAGGCACTCGAGCTGCTCGCCCGCCCCCATGCCGACCGGCAAACCGCGCTTGTCGAGGCGGTACTGGCTGACGATGTCGACGCGCTCTTGCCGCTCTTTGTCTCGGATCCGCTCGTCGCCGCTCTTTCACAGGAAAAGGCAACCCGCCTCTTCCGCGAAATGGTCGCCGCCACCCAGCATCGTCTGCCCGAAACCTTGGCCAAAGCAGGAGGTGCAGCATGAGCGGAGACAGCCGTTATCTCGGGCTCTTCTATCTGGCGCCCTACATCATCGGGTTGCTCATCTTCACGGCGCTGCCCTTCGTCATCTCGCTCTACCTGAGCTTCACCGACTACAATCTGATGAGCGCGCCGATCTTTACCGGCCTGGACAACTACATCAGGCTCTTCACGAGCGATCGTACCTTCATCAAGTCGCTCAGCGTCACCCTGTTCTATGTCTTTGTCACGGTGCCGCTGGAGCTGTGTTTTGCACTCTTCATTGCGGTGATCCTGAACTACAAGCTGAAGTTCATCAATCTCTACCGCACGGCCTTCTACGTGCCCTCGATCCTTGGTGGCTCGATCGCCATTGCCGTTCTATGGCGCTACATGTTCGCCGATGTCGGCCTGATCAACATGGGTCTCGCAACAATCGGCATCGAACCGATCAACTGGTTCGGCGACCCGACCAATGCCATGTTCACGATCACCCTGCTGCGCGTATGGCAGTTCGGCTCGGCCATGGTGATCTTCCTCGCCGCACTCCAAAGCATCGACAAGAGCCTTTACGAGGCCGCCGCGATCGACGGTGCCGGCAAGTGGAAGAGCTTCGTCTACATCACCCTGCCGCTGATCACGCCTGTCATATTCTTCAACCTGATCATGCAGATGGTCCAGGCCTTCCAGGAGTTCAACGGCCCCTACATCATCACACAGGGCGGCCCGCTGAAAGCCACCTATTTCCTGCCGATCTACATTTATGACGAGGCCTTCCTGCGCTTCGACATGGGCTATGCCTCGGCCATCGCCTGGGTGCTCTTCCTCATCATCATGGCGCTCACCCTTATTGCCTTCTGGTCCTCGCGCCACTGGGTCTACTACGCCGGCGACAAGCGGAGCTGATCATGACAGACCACGCCCTCCCCCACGTGACCGCAGACATCGACGAAGTCGACAAAATCAATCGCCGCGATCTGCGCCGACAGAAGCTGACTACCGTGTTCCGTTATGCCCTTTTGACACTGGTCGGCCTCATCATGCTCTATCCGCTGGTCTGGCTGATCGGCGCTTCGTTCAAGACCAATTCGGAGATTTTCGCCAACCCGGGTTTCTGGCCGGACAACCCGACGGCGGATGGTTATATCAGGGGCTGGCAGACCTCGACGCCCTACACCTTCGGTACCTTCTTCCTGAACACGCTCTGGATCGTGCTGCCGAAGATCATCGGCACGGCGATATCCTGCACCGCTGTCGCCTATGGCTTCGCCCGCTTCGATTTTCCGTTCAAGAAGCTGCTCTTCGCAACCCTGATCGCGACGCTACTCCTGCCGAATGTCGTCACCCGCATTCCGCAGTACCTGCTGTTCCGCGATCTCGGCTGGCTGGATACCTATCTGCCGCTCTGGGTCCCCTCCGCCTTCGCCGGCGACGCCTTCTTCGTCTTCATGCTGGTGCAGTTCCTGCGCGCCATTCCTCGTGACATGGAGGAAGCAGCGCGCGTCGACGGCGCCAATACCTGGCAGGTGCTGGTCTTCATCGTCATTCCGCTGCTGATGCCGGCCCTGATTTCGGTCTGCCTCTTCCAGTTCATGTGGACGATGAACGATTTTCTGGGACCGCTGATCTACATATCCTCGGTCGACAAGTTCCCCGTTTCCCTGGCGCTGAAGCTCTCGATCGACACGACAGAGGCCTTCGAATGGAACCGGGTGCTGGCGATGTCGGTGCTGACACTTCTGCCCGCTCTCACCGTCTTCTTCCTCGCCCAGAAATACTTCATCGACGGCATCTCCGCCGGCGGCATCAAGGGATAAGCTCATGGCCCGGTTGCAACTGAAAAACCTCGAAAAAGACTATGGCGCCTTCCGTGCTGTGCATGGCATCAACCTCGAAGTCGAAGACGGCGAGTTCATGGTCCTGGTCGGCCCCTCCGGCTGCGCCAAGTCGACAACGCTGCGCATGATCGCCGGCCTCGAACGGATCACAGGTGGCGAAATCCGCATCGGCGGAGAGCTTGTCAACGACAGAGCCCCCGGCGATCGGGGTATCTCCATGGTCTTCCAGAACTACGCGCTCTATCCGCATATGAAGGTGAAGAAAAACCTCTCCTTCTCCATGCGCCTCAAGCGCCGCCCGCAGGCGGAAATCGACGAGGCGACTGACAAGGTGGCGGGCACGCTGGAGATCGGCGCCCTGCTCGACCGCCTGCCGAAGCAGCTCTCCGGCGGCCAGGCCCAGCGCGTCGCCGTCGGGCGTGCGCTAATCAAGAAGCCGCAGGTCTTCCTCTTCGACGAGCCACTCTCCAACCTTGATGCCAAGCTGCGCGCCTCCATGCGCGTGCGCATCACCGATCTGCACAAGCAGTTGAAGGCCGACGGCATGGCGGCGACCGTCATTTATGTCACTCACGACCAGACCGAGGCCATGACCATGGGCGACCGGATCTGTGTCATGAAGGACGGCCACATCATGCAGGTGGCCGATCCTGTCACCCTTTACAATCGCCCGGCCAACGCCTTTGTCGCAGGCTTCATAGGCAGCCCGGAAATGAACCTGATCTCGGCTGAGCTCTCTGGAAACGGCGAACTCGTCACGGCCGGGCAGACACTCTCCATCGTCAACGGCCTCAGCGAGCGGTTGCACACCGACGCCCCACGCGAAGTGACGATCGGCATTCGCCCGCAGCACTTGCGCATCACGCCACCCGAGACCCCGGGCACGCTGTCGGGGCGCATCAGTCATGTCGAGTTCATGGGCCACGAAGTCTATCTCTACGTGGATATCGGCGGCGAACGTCTCATCGCCGTCGTGCCCTCCAGCCAATATGACCGGTCCGCCATCCGCGACGACCGCGTCTGGCTGAGCCCGGATATCCGGTCCACGCACATCTTCAACCGAATGACGGGCGAGAACATCTCGCTCGCCGACTGAAGCCGTCATCGTTCTAACTTGGGAGGAGCCAGAATGAGAACCTTGATCATGACCGCCGCACTTCTTGCGGCAACCAGCCTGAGCACTGCCTATGCTGCCGATCTTCGCATGTCCTGGTGGGGCAGCGACGATCGTCATATCGCAACGCAGGAAGCCTTGAAGCTCTGCGGCGGAAAGTTCGGCCATACCATCTCGCCGGAATTCACCGGTTGGACCGGCCACCAGGAGAAGATCACCACCCAGCTCGCCGGTCGCACCGAAGCCGACATCATGCAGATCAACTGGCCCTGGCTGCCGATCTTCTCGAAGAACGGCGACGGTTTCGTCGATCTCAACCAGTTCAAGGACGTCATAGACCTCAGCCAATGGGCAGAGGCGGATCTGAAGAGCGGCAGCGTTGACGGCAAGCTGAACGGCCTGCCGGTCTCGACCACCGGTCGCGTCTTCATGTTCAACAAGACCACCTATGACAAGGCGAGCCTTGCCATCCCCACCACCTGGGACGAACTGCTCGCCGCAGCCCCGGTCATGAAGGAAAAGCTCGGCCAGGATTACTATCCCTTCGAAGGCACAGCCCTCGATGCCCGTCTGGTCGTGATCCTGCGCACCACCCAGAAGACCGGCAAGGACCTGATCGATCCCGCCACCAACCAGGTCGCCTGGACGGTAGAAGAGCTGGCCGATGGCCTGAAATTCTACCAGACCATGGTCGACCAGGGTGTCATCAAGTCCTGGAAGGACGTCGCCGCCGGAGGCAATGCGCCACTGCATGAAAACCCGGCCTGGGCCAGCGGCAAGATCGCCGGCACCTATCAGTGGGACAGCACCTACGGCAAGATCGCCGGTCCGATGGAAGACGGCCAGCAACTCGTGCCGGTCAAGCTCCTTCAGGTCGAAGGCGCAACAACCGAAGGTGTTTACCGCAAGCCCTCCATGCTCTTCGCCATCTCGAAGAACAGCAAGGAGCCGAAGGCGGCAGCCGAAATCGTCAACTGCCTGCTGAACGATCCGGAAGCCATCAAGATCCTCGGAGCAACCCGTGGCGTACCCTCGAGCAAGATCGCGCTCGACGAACTGACCAAGGCAGGCTCGATCAAGACGGTTCAGGTCGAAGCCAACAAGATCGTGCTGGAAGGCGCTGGCGTCGGCGTCTCGCCGCTCAACGAGCATCCGCGCGTGACAGATGTCTTCGACAGCACCTTCGAAGCCTTCGCCTATGGCCAGGCTTCGGCCGAAGACGCCGCCGCCGAGATCATCGACGGCATCAACAGCGCGCTGACCGGCATCTGAGGAGGACGATCTTGACCGACGGCCCTATCCAGCTGCTGCACCGGACTTCTAGGACAGCAACCCTCACGATCGAGGCAGACGCACATCTGTTCGCTCTCGACCGGGTGTTGCCCTGGGTGCTGCAGCTGGGAGACGGCACGACGGTCAAGACCGGCAGCGCGACCTCGGTCGTGCTGTCCCTCGACGGTCTCGAATCGGAGAGCGAGTACCGCTTCTCGACGGCGATCGGTGGGACGACCTTCCGAACAGCCGACGAGCCGGCCCTGGTCGATATCCGCGACCACGGCGCAAGCCCTAACAGCCTCGATAATACCTCGGCGATCCAGTCCGCGATCGCTGCGGTGCCGGCGGGTGGAACACTCCGGCTGCCCGCCGGCTCCTGGACTTCAGGCCCGCTTTTCCTGAAGAGTGACATGACGCTGCTGATCGAGGACGGCGCGGTTCTGCAGGACATCGGCACACGCGAGGGACGCCCGGTTCTATCCGCCCGGCATCCGGACGGACGCGTGCTCGGCACCTGGGAAGGAGTTGCGGAGGCCTGCTTCGCCAGCCTCCTCAACGCCATCGATTGCGACAACCTGACGATCTGCGGCAAGGGTATCGTTGACGGCGGCGGCGATCGCGGCGACTGGTGGACCTGGCCGAAGGAAACCCGCGACGGAGCCCGGCGCCCGCGCACGATCTTCCTGTCGGGCTGCCGCGATCTGACTTTGGCCGGCATCACCGTTCAGAATTCCCCCTCCTGGACCGTGCATCCGGTGCTTTGCGAGGATGTTCTCGCGGCGGGACTGACGATCCGCAACCACCCGGACTCGCCCAATACGGACGGGCTGAACCCTGAATCCAGCCAAAACATTCGCCTTGTTGGCCTCGACATTTCCGTCGGCGACGATTGCGTGGCGATCAAGGCCGGCAAGCGCGATCCGCGCGGCGGCCCGGATCGGCCGACCCGCAATGTCGAGATCCGCAACTGCCTGATGCAGCGTGGCCATGGTGCCGTGGTCATGGGCAGCGAGATGAGCCAGGGGATCAGCGACGTCACGATCAGTCGCTGTCATTTCATCGGCACGGACCGGGGCCTGCGCATCAAGACCCGGCGTGGCCGTGGCGGTAGCGTCTCCAACATCCGTGTCCATGACTGCCGCATGCAGGATGTCGCGACCCCGATCGCCGTCAACGCCTTCTACTTCTGCGATGCTGATGGCCGCTCCGACTACGTCCAATCCCGCGCCGCCCTGCCCGTCTCGGCCACCACGCCGAAGATCGAGGGGATCGACATCCGCAATCTCGAGGTTTCAGGCGCCGAAACGGCGGCAGCCGTCTTCTACGGGCTTCCGGAATCGACGATCGACGCAGTGTCGATCGACGGTATGCGCATCGCATATAGCGCCGATGCAAAACCCGCCGTGCCGGAGATGGCCTGTCATCTGCCGGAGCTGCGCCATGCCGGCATCATTGCCGAAAACACGAGGTTCAGTCGTCTGACGCGCCTCTCACCCGCTTCCATTCACCCGGACCCATGAAGACCGATGCTAATTTCCTATTTCGACGACTACGCCCGCGACTACGAACCCTACAAGGCAGGTGCCTGGTGTTATGAGGACGGCTGCCTCTATCGTGGCCTCATCACGCTGCACGAAGCGACGGAGGACCGGCGCTGGCTCGACCACCTGACCCGTCTGGTCGACGCCCAGGTGGATGCCGACGGCGGTCTTGCCGACTACAGGATCACCGAATTCAACATCGACAACATTCAACCTGGACATGCACTGCTTTACCTCCACCGGCTGACCGGCCAGGCCAGCTATCTGGATGCAGCACGACAGCTCGGTCGCCAGTTGACCCATCATCCCCGCATCGCAAGCGGCCCCTATTGGCACAAGCTGCGCTACCCGCATCAGGTCTGGCTGGATGGCCTCTATATGGCCATGCCGTTCAAGGTCGAGCTTGGCCTGGCATTGGGTGATCAAAGCCTCATGGACGACGCTATCGCCCAGTTCAACACGGCGCTCGACCTGACTTTCGACACAGCCTCCGGCCTCTATCGCCACGGTTACGACGAGTCGCGGCTGCAGGACTGGGCCGATCCCAATACCGGCCTGTCGCCGGCGCATTGGGCCCGTTCCATCGGCTGGCTGGCAATGGCCTTTGTCGACGTGATCGAGCATCTGCCGGAGGGCGATATACGCCGCGACCTGTCGGCGCGGTTGGCAGCGCTTAACGATCGGCTCGCCGCCCTGGTGACAAAGGATCATCGCTGGCTGCAGGTGATCGATGCGCCAGATACGAGGGACAACTACCCCGAAAGTTCGGCAACGGCCATGTTCGCCTACGCCCTGCAGAAGTCCGAGCGCCTCGGCATCGACCGACATGCGGCCCTTGGGCGGTCAGCGCTTCAAGCACTTGCAGATCTCGAAGTCAGACCTGTCGAGGGCGGGCGGCGGCAGTTGCAGAATGTCTGCTGTGTCGCGGGCCTCGGCCCCTTCCACGGTATCTATCGCGATGGCAGCGTTGCCTATTACCTCACCGAAGCCATCCGCCCCGACGACATCAAGGGTGTTGCTCCGCTGATGATGGCTGAGGCCGAGCGTCTGCTCGCAAAAGGCACCGCCCTTGCCCAAAAAGGCGAGGGATGGCGACCGCCGGCGGTGAACGCCGTCTGACGCGGAGCATATGGACCGCCGGCGGGGGAGCCGACGGTCCTGTCTTGAAGCTCAACTCGCAGCCTTCTGCTCGACATCCGATGCCGCACCCGGACGGACATCCGTCCAACCGAGATTGCCGGCATAGCGCCAGGCCATCTGACCCTGCTCGTCGAGCGTGAAGAGATGCAGCCAGCCATTGTCGAACAGGGCGCGCACCTGGGCATGCCGCTTAAGGATGTCGGCGATCGCCTCCTTGGGCGCCTCGACGGCAACCGTCAGACGCAGTGGCTCGTGGACGAAATTCTCCCCGTCGTGGACCGACTGCCAGGGGAGCCCGGCCCGCATATTGCCACCATTGCCCTCGACGACGCCGATGCCACCGACGACATTGTGCAACAGCTTGTTGCCAGCACCAAAGAGCGACGGCGCAACCGACGAGCCGAAATACTGCAGGCTGATCCAGCTCGCAACGACGACGGGGGCCGTCAGGATCAGTTCGAGGATCTTGAAGCCCTCGTCCTTCTTCCAGACATAGTCATGCAGGAAGGCCTGACCTTCCAGCGACCGGCCTGCCGTCCTTGTGCGCGGTGCCGCGATGAAGGCGCGACAGCCCGCGAGCCCGAGCTCGGGCCGGACTTCAGACCAATCCCGACTGCGCTCGATGACGCTCTCCGCTGAAGCCCGAGGCAGACGCCGCGCCCGCTCGGCGCGCGTCAGGCGGCCGGCCTGGGCAAGCCACTGCCGGATGCGAACGATATCCTCCGCTGCGAGGTCGTTCTCCAGGTCGCCTTCGAACAGCGTCACCGTATCTGTCGTCGTATCATGCAGGCCGCCGAGGAAGACGGTATCGGTCGGGATGGTGATCCCGTTCAACGCCAGCTTCTCGCGCACGGCCCGGTCGTTCAGCAGATCGGCCAGAAGACGCGCGTTGACGTCGCCCGCATAGCCGCCACAGGCGCCGCAGTGAAGGGCGCTGGCATAGGGGTTGTTGACCACATTCGCGCCATGACCGGAGATCAGCACGAAGCGGCCGAAACCTTCGGTGAGCGACATGGCCTTGAGCACGGTTTCAGCAACCACCGCCCGCGTGTCGAGATCAAGGCTCGGGGCAAAGCGCGGCTTGGCCGCATCCGGACCCTTGCCCTTGCCGAAACCGAGAGCGTCGCGCATCAGCTTGCCGGCATAGACGGGGCCCATCGCCTCGACGAAGGCGAAAGAGGAAACGGCGGCCAGCTTGAAACGGCCCCAGGCGCGAGTGGCACGGGCGCTGAACCGCGCCTGCTGATCGGCATCCTCATCGTGATCGACGGCGCTGCAGCTGAAGACGGAAGGCTTCAGGAGAACCGGCAAGCGATGCTCTGATACGTCGGAGGCAAAGCCCTTATGGCTTGCACCCAGACCAAAGAAGCCGGCAAAGCCGAGTGTGCGAACAGCAGGATCAACGCTTTCGAGCGCGCGGCGGAAGACTTCCGAGCGCACGTCGATGCAGAAGGCCGCCTGCAGGACTGGCCGCAACTCGGCAACCTTGATCGATGAGGGTGCAGCAAGCGTGGCCGCGAGCTTCCGCTGTGCTGCGCGCTCGGCAGCGACCTGCAGCAACCCGTCGATGACGGTATCGAAATCCGGGCTGACCGGCTCGACATGGGCGCGCCGCACCTGCTGCCACTCGCTCTCGATATCCGTCTTGTGACGCGCATAGAGCGCCTCTTCGAACACCAGCCGGATCGCCAGCAGTTCCAGCGCCGTTGTATCCGTGCGCCCCTCGACCTCGGCCTTGAACTGGATGTGGCGCGCGAATTGCGCCCAGCCCCCGACGGTCAACAGGAGCTGATGGAAATAGGTGCCGGGCTCGGCACCAAGGCCGAGGGAGACAGCCGCCCGTTCGATCGCCGCATATGGTGTCTCCGGCGTTTCGTCGACATGGATGCTGAAGCCTTTCAGGCCCAGGATTTCCGGCGTCAGGTCGTGGGTCGCAAAGGCGCGCCAGGCGGCATAGAGCCCGTTACGCCGGGAAGCGGCCCAAAGGGCCTGCCCCTGATCGAAGAAACCGGCCGCAAAGGTGCCGATGCGCTCGGAGACGAGGCCCGGCCAATCCTTGCCCGTGGCCCGCGCGGCAAGCTCCGCGATCGTCGGGAGTGCCACAACCGGCTGCAGCTCCTCTCCAACGGCAGCCTTGAGCGCCGGCAGGTCGATGCGGTTGAAAAGCGCGCTCGACTGGAGCGCTGCAACCAGATCCTCATCCGTGATCTCGCCCTTGGCGATCTGGTCGGCATAATGCTTGCGCGGCAATGCCAGCCTGACGCCACTGATCCGGGCGAGCCGGGCCGCCGTCTGGTCGAGCGTCTCGGTGATCTGGCCTAGGAAGGGGTTGACGGCAACGGTCGCTGTCAGCGGCCAGGCCGGCGGGATGGCCCGCACGGCCTGATCCGCCGCCAGCACGAGTGCTTCACCATGCAGGGTGTCCACTGTGGTCATCTCGGTCATCGGGTTCACTCCTTCACTGAAGCAGGCGTTGCGGAGGTGGTGCGCGGAAGCGTCCAGCCACCGAGCAGGCGATCGAAGAGGGCATTGACATAGAGGCCGTTGGCCAGATGGACCCTGAGGCCTGCCGCCGCCGGATGATAGGCCCAGAGCGGGAAGAGCGACTGGGCGACCGCCACCACGCCGAAGGTGACGACGGCGAGCAGCATCAGCGTCCACTCAAGCGGCCCGGGCTGTGGGGTCGCCGGCAAGGTACCAAGCATCAGACTGTCGGAAATGCGCTGCAGGGCGAAGTAGGCCGTCGCCGCCGAGATCGAGTAGAGCGAGGTTCGCCAGGTCAGCGCCCGGGGAGCCGCATCCGCCAACCCTTGAGCGATCAAGTAAGCGACGCCGAAGATCAGGATCGCCCCAAGCGCGAGCGCCTGCGGCGGCTTGTCGGCAAAGCCGAAAAGCAGGCCGATCACGGCATAGATCGTCAATGCCAGCAGGAAGGCGCGGCCAACGGCCTTGGCATTGGGGATCGCGACCGGACCGGGGCGCTTAATCGAGGCAACCGTTTCGATGGCCGAGCCGGAGGCGAGGAAGGCATGTGCCTTGTAGAGCGAATGGGCGACGATGTGCAGAAGCGCAATCGGGAACAGTGCCAGGCCACATTGCAGGATCATGAAGCCCATCTGCGCGACAGTGGACCAGGCGAGCGAGGTCTTAACCGCCGACTGGGTGAGCATCACGAGACTTCCGAACAGCGCCGTGAAGCCGCCGACCATGACCAGCACCGCAAGCACCACCGGCGCCTGCAGCATGACATCGGCAAAGCGGATCAAGAGGAAGCCGCCGGCATTGACGACGCCGGCATGCAGCAGAGCCGAAACCGGGGTCGGCGTTTCCATCACTTCGGTTAGCCAGCCATGGGTCGGGAACTGCGCAGACTTCAGAAGCGCAGCAAGGGCGAACAGGGCGGCGGATGCGATTGTCAGCGGCAACCCCTCGCCCTCGCGGGCCGCGGCGAGAATGGTCGCGATGTCACCGGTTCCGAAGGAAATGGCGAGAAGAATGACGGCACCGATCAGGGCGGCATCACCGATACGCGAGACGATGAACTTCTTACGCGCCGCGCGCTGGGCGACGATCCGCTCAGGATAGAAGAGCAACAGCTGATGCAGGAGCAGGCTGGTGGCGACCCAGCCGACGACGAGCTGCAGCAGCGTGCCCGACTGGACGAGCAGAAGGACGGCGCCAAGTGTTGCCGTCATCCAGCCGGTGAACGGGCCCTGCCGCTCTTCCCCGTCGAGGAAGGTGCCGGCATAACGCAGCACCACCCAGCCGATGAAGGATACGAGCAGCAGCATCACCAAGCTGACAAGGTCAAGCCGTGACGCAAGCGCAAAGTAGCTAAATCCAATCGCCGGGCTCGTGCCCGGCCCCTGCAGCACCAGCACGACAGCGGAAAGCACGGCGACGAGGATCGAACCGAGAGCCGCGAGTTCGGCAATGCGGATCGCCTGACGCGGGCGAAGGCCGGGCGCCTGAAAGGCATAGAGCGAGGCACCGGCAAGTAGCAGCGGTGCAAGAAGCGGCAACATGTGGATCACGTGATGTCTCCGGTCTGGGCCGCTGCTTGGGAGGAGGCAGCGGCGATCTCACGGACCTGTTATCAGTGGCGTGATCGCAAGAAAAATTCATTGTTTCTGTAAATTCGTTCTATAAAATAGAATAATGTCCGAGCTGAACTATCATCACCTCCGCTATTTCCGCGCCGTTGCCCATGACGGCAACCTGACCCGCACGGCCGAGCGGCTGAACCTGTCGCAATCGGCGCTCTCGACCCAGATCAAGCAACTGGAGGAGCGGTTGGGCCATTCTCTCTTCGAGCGTCGTGGTCGACAGCTCTATCTCACGGAAGCGGGACGCATCGCGCTCGATCATGCCGACACGATCTTTTCAGCCGGCGAAGAACTTGTGGAAACCTTGAAGGAGACAGGAAGGACACGCCGCGCCATCCGCATCGGCGCGCTCGCCACCCTGTCGCGCAACTTCCAGATGGAGTTCCTGCGCCCGATCCTCGGACGCTCCGACGTCGACATGATCTTGCGCTCGGGCAGCACCAGCGAGCTTCTCGGCGCGCTCGAAACGTTGAACCTCGACATTGTCCTGCTCAACCAGGCGCCGATGGCCGATTCCGTAACACCCTTCATCGCCCAACATGTCTATCAGCAGCGGGTCAGCCTGATCGGCAAACCGTCCTATGGCAAACCGGGCGCGAAGCTCGCCGACCTGCTGGCCGAGCACCCCGTCATCCTGCCGACGCTCGAAAGCGGCGTGCGCTCGCAATTCGAAGCCCTCGTCGCACGCCTCGGCATCACGCCGCAGATTGCGGCTGAGGTGGATGACATGGCGATGATGCGTCTTCTGGCGCGAGAAGGGGCGGGCCTTGCCGTTCTCCCGCCGATTGTCGTCAAGGGCGAGCTCGAAGCCGGAACGCTGGTGGAGTTCGACGCCCTGCCCGGCATGATCGAATCCTTCTTTGCCGTCACCGTGAAGCGGCGTTTTCCGAACCCGCTCATCCGGCCGCTGCTCGAAGCGAGCGAGGACGGCAAAACCGCTGGCGCCCGAACAACGTAAAGCTCAAGCGCATCAAGCATTTGAGAAGGGGACCGCGTGAAGACATCCATCGCCATCATCGGAGCCGGAATTGCCGGCATCACGCTCGGCCGCAATCTCTCCGCTCACGCCGACATCACCGTGTTTGAAAAGAGCCGGGGCCTTGGCGGCCGGATGGCAAACCGCCGCCGCGAAGGGTTTTCCTTCGACCATGGCGCCCAGTATTTTACCGCCCGCTCGCCGTCTTTCAAGACGGCTGCGGAACAAGCCGTGGAGGCGGGTCATGCCGGCATCTGGCCACAGGCAGTTCATACGCTGAAAGCAGAAGGCCTTGTGACTGACACCCGCCCTCCCGAGCCGCGCTATATTGGCCTCCCCGCCATGAGCGGTTTTGCCAACGGATTGGCCGCGGAGCTTGAGATCCGCAAGGAAGCGACCGTTGCGCGCCTTGCTGCCTCCGGGGATGGCTGGGTCCTGACCGACAACGAGGACAAAGATCTTGGCCGTTTCGATCTTGTCATCTCCACCGCCCCCGCTCCGCAGACCATCCGACTGATGCCGGAGGCTTTCTCCGCCCATGCCGCCCTGAAGACCGTGGAGATGAGTGGCTGCTTCACCCTGATGATCGGCCTCGACGTGCCGCTGGACCTCGGCTTCGACGCCGCGCGCATCGAAGATTCCGTACTCAGCTGGATTGCCGTTGAGGCAAGCAAGCCGGGCCGATCCGAGAAGACCGCGCTCACCATCCACAGCCGAAACGATTGGGCCGAGGCCAACCTCGAGCGCGACCGCGGCGAGATACAGGCCGAGATGCTCCAGTCCCTCAAGCGGCTTCTCGGCCGAGACCTGTCGACAGCCGCGTGGATCGACCTGCACCGCTGGCGCTACGCCAATGTCGAACAAGCAGTCGGCGAACCCTTCCTCTTCGATGATGACCTTGGCCTCGGCGCCTGCGGCGACTGGTGCCTCGGCAACCGCGTCGAGGCGGCGGCCGAAAGTGCAAGAGCCCTGTCAGAAATGCTGATCGCCCGTCTGCAAGGAGCCTGACCGATGTACCGCGACACCGCGCTCACCAAACTTCTGACTTATGCCGGCGCCCTACCCTTCTGGGCGCTCGGGCTGGCCCAGGTGCTGGGCTTCCAACCGGCCCTCGCGGCTCAGGCCTTTGTCGCCTACGGCACGGGTATCGCCTGCTTTATGGCCGGAACGCTCTGGAGCCAGGCACAGATAAAGGCAGAGAAACCACAGTTGATGCTCGTCGTCAGCAATGTCGCGGCCCTTGCAGCCATCGGCGCGCTACTGCTCCACGCCTATGTCCCGGCTCTGACGATGGCGCTGCATATGGCCGTGTTTCTCGCGCTCCTTGCCTGCGATCTTTCCATACACCGCAAAGGCGACCAACCCGATTGGTATCTGGCGCTTCGGCGCAATGTCACGCTTCTGGTGATTGCCGCATATGCTGTGGTGATGATCCTGACATGAGATTTTTTTGTATCATGCTGTAAGATCTCTCGGGAAGCCGCGACAAACGGGGGCGTGCGGTGTGGCGCGCGAGATCTTGGCAGCGCGGACGAAGTCCGGGGGATCATGATGGGGAATATGGGTAATGAGGAGGTGATCGGCGGATACGGTGCTGCGGCGCCCTTTCTCGCCGACGCTGTTTACATGGCGGAACTGCGCCAGCGCATGCTAAAATTTGCGAGCCTTCAGCTTGCCGATCCCGGCCTCGCCGAAGATGCGGTACAGGAGGCGCTGGCGGGTGCGCTGCGCAACGCCAAGGCCTTTGCCGGACGCTCCGCCTTCCGCACCTGGGTCTTTGCCATCCTGCGCAACAAGATCGCCGACCAGATCCGCTTCAAGCGCAAGCAATCGCAGATGATCGCGATGCCGCTCGGGCATTTCCCCGATGAAGACGAACCCCGCTATTTCGACGTCAAGGGCCACTGGGTGCCGGAAAACAGGCCGAGCGATTGGGGCAATCCGGAGGTAGAATTGCTGGGCAAGGATTTCTGGCGAGTCTTCGAGGCCTGCCTCGATCATTTGCCCCCCGACCAGGGCCGCGTCTTCATGATGCGCGAGTTCGTCGAGATGGAGACACCAGAAATCTGTGCCGAGATCGGCATCACCACCACCAACATGCATGTCCTGATGCATCGCGCCAGGCTGCGTCTGCGCAATTGCCTCGAAGGGCACTGGTTTGCACCGGAGGAGAGCCTGTCATGATGTGCGAAAATGCCACGAAACTCGCCTCGGATGAACTCGATCGACGCCTGTCGATTGGCGAGACCTTGCGGCTGCGGCTGCATCTCTTCGGCTGTGACGCCTGCTCGGGCTTTGTCCGGCAGATCGGGATGATGCGCAAGGCGACCCGCCGCTATGTCGCGACCGACGCCTCTGATCCGGATGAACGCTGATCAGCGATCGCCAAGGTCTTCGATCGACTGAAGGACATCCGTTGCGAGTTGTGTCGCAGCGCCCGTCGTGATCGCCATCTGCGGCAGTATCATCCATTCAAGTGTCCAGGCAGCTCCCGACCGCTCCTGCTCATGCACCATCGCCTGATGCAGTCCGGAGATCTGCACGGCGTTGAACCGGGCAAGCGTGACGAGGACTTCGGCTTTGACCGGATTGCGCTTGTGCGGCATGGCGGAAGAAGCTCCGCCGCCACCGATCACAGCCGTGCCGTTATCCGCCATCAGCGCCAGATCCTGTCCAATCTTGCCGAGACTGCCGGTGGTTTGAGCCAATAGACCGCCGAGTTCAGCGATGATGCCGCGCTGGCTATGCCATTGCGGGCGGTCAGCGAGCGAGAGCCGATCGGCAAGCCGGGCACGCACGGGAACCGCTTTATCGCCGAGCTTTTCGAGCGTGCCGGCAGCCCCGCCGAGTTGCAGAGGCAAACCCGATTTCAGCATATCCTGAACAGCGGCCTTCTGGGCGACGACCGGCAACTTCCAGCTCGACAGACGATCGGAGACCGTGATCGGGATCGCCGCCTGCATGCGCGTGCGCCCCATCAACGGCTTGGCACCGAAACGCGTATCCAGAGCATCGAGCGCTGTGGCCACGGCTGCCAGTCGTTGATCAAGGATCGAAAGCACCGTCGTCAGCCGCAGCATCAGGCCGGTATCGATGGCATCCTGGCTGGTGGCGCCGAAATGCAGATGTTTGCCGTGTTCACCAAGGGCTGCCCGCCATTGCCGGACGAGATCGGGAATGACCACGCCATCGCGGCCGATCGACTGCTTCAGGGCATCAAGATCAGCGAGGAACGCCTCCGGCAGAGCCGCGATTGCGTGTGAAGCCTCGGCAGGGATCAGACCCTCCGCAGCCTCCGCCTCGGCAAGTGCCACCTCGAAACCGAGCATGGCTGAAAGCTCGGCTGAAGCCGTAAACTGGGCGCCGATCTCCTCATCGCCCAACAGGCCTGATAGTATCGGATGGTCGAAGACAGATGCGGTCATGCAGATATCGAGGCCCTTCTCAGATGTCGAAGAAGACCGTCTCCTTCTCACCCTGCAGGTGGATGTCGAAGTGATAGGTCGAACCATCACGCTGCGCAATCAGCGTCGGCACGCGCACGCGGTGCTCGATGCGCGCGAGGATCGGATCCTCGGCATTGGCCGCCTCTTCGTCGCCGAAATAAAGGCGCGTGTTGAGGCCGAGATTGATGCCGCGCGCGACGATCCAGAAGGAGATATGCGGCGCCATCAGGCGTCCGTCACGGAAGGGCAGGCGGCCCGGCTTGATCGTCTCGAACCGGTATTCACCCGTCGTGAGATCGCAGGGGCAGCGTCCCCAACCGGTGAAGTTCGGATCGGCGCTGCCACGCGTTTCGGACGGGCTGTTGTAAAGACCGTCGGCATCCGCCTGCCAGATTTCGATGAGCGCATCCCTGAGCGGCGTACCGGAGCCATCGATGACACGACCGGTCAAGGTGATGCGCTCGCCGCGCGTCTTGTCGTTGACCATGGTAGTGCCGAGGTCGACAGCATAGACGCCCTTGATGTCGGCGAAGTTCGGCGTGAGGCCGATATGGACGTAAGGGCCTGCTGTCTGCGAGGCGCTTTCCTTGAGGTAACCGAGATCCTGGACCATCAATTTCCCTCCATCCGGTTTTCGAACAGGGTCGAACGCCGTCCGCGCAAGACGATGTCGAACTTGTAGGCCCGCGCATCCATCGGGATGGTCGCCGACCAGTCGAGAGCAGCGACGAGCTGCTCGATCGCCGCACGATCCGGGATCGTCAGCACGATCGGACACTTCCAGATCATCGGATCGCCCTCGAAATACATCTGGGTGATCAGGCGCTGGGAGAAGCCATGGCCGAAGATCGAGAAATGGATATGCGCCGGCCGCCAGTCGTTGACCCCGTTCGGCCAGGGGTAAGGACCGGGCTTGATGGTGCGGAAGGCATAATAGCCGTTCTCGTCGGTGATCGTGCGCCCGCAGCCGCCGAAATTCGGATCGAGCGCTGCGAGATAGCTTTCCTTCTTGTGGCGATAACGTCCACCGGCATTGGCTTGCCAGAACTCGATAAGCGCGCCGGGGACAGGACGTCCGCGTTCATCAAGCACACGCCCATGCACGATGATGCGCTCGCCGATCGCGCTCTCGCCTGATTTGGCGAAGTTGTGGATCAGGTCGTTGTCGAGCTCACCCAGAATGGAGTGGCCAAAGACGGGGCCCGTTGTCTCGGACTTGGTGCCATCGAGCGACAGCAATGCCTTCTGCGGCGACCGCAGGACGGAGGTCTTGTAGGTCGGCGTATAGGCGGGCGGATGCAAGTTGCGGTCGCGCGCAAAGAAGGCGCCCGTTTCCGGCTTCTTGTTCGAAAGATCAGTCATGGCTCCCTCCCCCGGTCTCGCCGGCATCCAGCTTATCAAACACGTGCTTGGCGATCTTGAAAGCCCTGTTGGCGGCGGGAACGCCGGCATAGACCGCGACATGCATCAGCGCTTCCGTGATATCCTCACGGCTCGCCCCGGTATTGGCGGTGGCGCGCACATGCATGGCGACTTCCTCGTCGTGACCAAGGGCTGCGAGCAGTGCGATGGTGATCATCGAGCGTTCGCGCGGGCTGATGCCGGGCCGCGACCAGACGGTGCCCCAGGCCCCCTCCGTGATCATCTCCTGGAACGGCTGATCAAACGGCGTGGCCGACGCCGAGGCGCGATCGACATGGGCATCACCCAGCACACGGCGGCGGGTCGCCATACCCTGCCGATAGCGATCTGAAGGACTGCGGGCATCAGCCATGGGCTGCCTCTCCTGAAATAACGGGCGCGAGAAAGGCCTCGATGATGGTGGTGAGCATTTCCGGTTGCTCGATACAGGGGATGTGTCCGGCGTCCTTGATGATTTCATAGCGCGCGCCGGGGACGAGCTTGGCAAGCGACAGCACGAGATCGGGTGGTGTCGCCCCATCCTGGTCGCCGACGACACAGAGCGTCGGGACAGCGATCTGACCGACAACTTCGGTATAATCGGCATCGCGGATCGCCGCGCATGTTCCGATGTAGCCGTCGACCGGCTGGCGGAGCATCATGTTGCGATAGCCAGGGAAGGCCGGGTCACTGCTGCGGAAGGCCGGCGTAAACCAGCGCTCCATCACACCATCCACGATGCCCTCAAAACCATCCTCCTCGATGGCTGCGATGCGGGCAGCCCACATCTCCGCCGTCCCGATCTTGTGGGCCGTGTCGCAGAGGATAAGCGCCCTCACCAGATCAGGCCGGCGGGCATAGAGGCCTTGCGCAATCAGACCGCCCACGGAAAGCCCGCAGATGACGGTATTGCTGACCTTCAAATGCTCCAGCAAACCGATCAGGTCATCGACATGGTCTTCGATCGAGTACGGGGCCTGCCCGACATCCGAAAGCCCATGCCCGCGCTTGTCATAGGTCAGCAGAGGATAGCTACCGGCAAGCCGGACGATTACGTCGCGCCAGATGCGGAAATCGGTTCCGAGCGAATTGATGAAGACGATGACCGGCTTGTTGCCCGGCCCACCAATGATCTGGTGATGCAGGCTGACGCCGTTGACCTGAACGAACTGCACGGGTTCCTCCTCCGTTGACACCATATTGCTCACGCGATTTGGTTAGGTAAAATGATGTTTTCCACGAAACACCTAACCATAGGGTTATGTTTTGCCATGATCGATAACCGGATCAAGTTTCGCCATCTGCAGACCTTCGTGGAGGTTTCGCGCCAGAAGAGCGTGATGAAGGCGGCGGAACTCCTGCATGTCAGCCAGCCTGCGGTGACCAAGACCATCCGGGAACTTGAGGAAGTGCTGGGCGTCGCGGTGTTCGAAAAGGACGGACGCGGCATCCGCATCACCCGCTATGGCGAAGCCTTCCTCAAGCACGCAGGTGCAGCACTCACCGCGCTCCGCCAGGGTTTCGATTCCGTCTCCCATGCCCTGCATGCCGACGCCCCGCCGATCCGGATCGGAGCCCTGCCGACGGTCTCCACCCGCATCATGCCGCAGGCCATGACCTTGTTCCTCAAGGAGGACGTGCCCGCCCGCATCAAGATCGTCACCGGCGAAAACGCCGTTTTGCTCGAACAGTTGCGGGTCGGCGATCTCGACCTCGTCGTCGGCCGTCTCGCGGCACCGGAGCAGATGACCGGCTTCTCCTTCGAGCATCTTTATTCCGAACAGGTGATCTTCTGCGTCCGCGCTGGTCATTCGCTCCTCTTGGCCGGCTCCGACCTGTTCGGCGAGCTTGAGCGTTATCCGGTGCTGATGCCCACACGGGCTTCAATCATTCGCCCCTTCGTCGAGCGCTTCCTGATCGCCAACGGCATCTCCGGCATACCCACGCAAATCGAAACGGTGTCCGACAGCTTCGGCCGCGCTTTCGTGCGCCAGACGGATGCCGTTTGGATCATCTCCGCTGGCGTCGTGGCAACGGACCTCGCCGACGGCACACTGGCGGCCCTGCCGATCGACACCAGCGAAACGAAGGGGCCGGTCGGTCTGACGGTTCGGGCAGATGCCGTGCCCTCCATGCCGCTGGCGCTTCTGATGCGCACGATCCGCGAGGCAGCAACGGAAGCGGCAAAAGCCTGACGCTCAGGGCAGCAGCGGCTTGAGCCTTGCCTGCATCTCCAGCATCGCCTGCAGGCAATGGGCGGCCAGATCGGCGGCGGGCAGAATTGCAGCCGGCGCGCCGACATTGATGGCAGCCACCACACGGCCCCGGTCGTTGCTGACAGGAACGGCAATCGAACAGAGACCGATCTCCAATTCCTGGTCGATCACTGCATATCCCTGCTGCCGCACCTTGGCGATTTCCTCTTTCAGCAAACGAGGATCGGTCAACGTCCGGGGCGTATGCGCCTTCATCTGCGAAGCGGCGAGGATGGCATCGACCTCGGCATCCGAAAGCGCGGCCAGCAGCACCCGCCCCATAGAAGCGCTATAGGCCGGCAGCCGCGATCCCGGCATCAGGTTGATCGACATGACCCGCTTCTGTGCAGCGCGGGCGATGTAGACGATCTCGGTATTGTCGAGAATGGAGGCCGAGGCGCTATGCCCGACACGATCCGACAACTGGTCGAGATGCGGCTGCAGCAGAACCGGCAGCGGCGTCGCCGAAAGCCAGGCATGACCGACCCGGAGAATCTTCGGCGTCAGCGAGAAGAACTTGCCGTCATAGTCAGCATAGCCGAGCTCCGAGAGCGTCAGCAGGCAACGCCGTGCCGTCGCCCTGTCGAGGCCGCTGGTTTCGGCTGCCTCGGTGATGCTGAGCCGCTGGCGCTCCGGCCCGAAAGCTTCCAGCACCTTCAAGCCTTTGGCAAAACCACCCATCAGATCACGCTCACCGATCGCCATAGCCCACCACCCATATTCGTGCGATTATCGAACAAAAATCAAGTATCGCACAAAGTGCTTGCTGTCGAGGTTTTCACGATCATATTTGGTGACAGGAGAAAGCGGCCAGACCGCGCTCGATGAAACGGGAGTTCCCATGGACAAGAGAATTGCTAGCCTGGCGGATGCCGTGGCCGAGATCGGCGATGGCGCAACCGTCATGATCGGAGGCTTCGGCGGCTCCGGCGCGCCGATCGAGCTCATTCATGCGCTGATCGACAAGGGGCCGAAGAACCTGACGGTCATCAACAACAATGCCGGCAATGGTCGCATCGGCATTGCCGCGATGATCGATGCCGGCATGGTCAAGAAAATGATATGCTCCTTCCCGCGCTCCTCCGACCCGCGCGCCTTCACAGACCGCTACCTCGCCGGTGAGATCGAGCTGGAACTCGTTCCGCAGGGCACGCTTGCCGAGCGCATCCGCGCCGGCGGTGCCGGCATACCGGCCTTCTACACGCCCACGAGCTTCGGCACGGAACTGGCAAACGGCAAGGTGATCGCTGAGTTCGATGGCCGCAAATACGTGCAGGAGCGCTGGCTGAAGGCCGACTTTGCCATCGTCAAGGCGCATCTCGGCGACACCATGGGCAACCTGACCTACCGGATGGCCGGCCGCAACTTCAATCCCCTGATGTGCATGGCCGCCGCCAAGACCATCGCCCAGGTCTCGAAGATCGTGAAGCCCGGCGAGATCGATCCGGAACAGGTGATCACCCCCGGCATCTTTGTCGATAGCGTCGTTGAAGTCGCCAACCCGCAACAAGAAGAAGCGCTCATCCGGGCCGGAGTGGTATACGCATGACCGAGACAGCTGCAATCGATACCCGCGAGGACATCAAGCTCTCCAACGCCCAGATTGCCTGGCGCGCGGCCCAGGACATCGAAGACGGCGCCTATGTGAACCTCGGCATCGGCTTTCCGGAAATGGTCGCCAAGTTCCAGCCGGAAGGCCGCGAAGCGATCTTCCACACCGAGAACGGCGTCTTGAACTTCGGCGAGGCCCCGCCCGCTGGCGAAGAAGACTGGGACCTGATCAATGCCGGCAAAAAGGCGGTCACGCTGAAGCCGGGTTCCGCCTTCTTCCACCATGCCGACAGCTTTGCCATGGTCCGCGGCGGCCATCTCGACGTCGCAATTCTCGGGGCCTATCAGGTTGCCGAAAATGGCGACCTCGCCAACTGGCGCGTCGGCTCCAAGGGCGTCCCCGCCGTTGGCGGCGCCATGGATCTGGTGCATGGCGCAAAGCAGGTCGTCGTCATCACGGAACACGTCACCAAGGACGGCAAGCCGAAGCTCGTCGAGCGCTGCACCTTCCCGCTGACCGGCGTCGGCTGCATCACCCGCGTCTATACGAGCCATGCCGTGATCGACATCGTCGACGGCCGCTTCGTCGTTCGTGAAAAGCTCGCCGCCATGACGATGGATGAGCTGCAGGCCATGACCGGGGCCAAGCTCCATACTGACGGCCCGGTCGCCGACCTCGTCGTGCCTGCGCTGTAAGGAGTACAAGCCATGACCGAAGCCTTTATCTGCGACTATATCCGCACGCCCATCGGCCGTTTCGGCGGCTCGCTCTCCTCCGTCCGCGCCGATGATCTCGGCGCCGTTCCGCTGAAGGCGATGATGGAGCGCCATTCAGGCATCGACTGGCAAGCCGTCGAGGACGTGATCTACGGCTGCGCCAACCAGGCCGGCGAAGACAACCGCAATGTTGCCCGCATGTCGGCCCTGCTGGCGGGTCTCCCTGTCTCCGTCACCGGCACCACGATCAACCGCCTCTGCGGCTCTGGCATGGATGCCGTGATCACCGCCGCGCGTACAATCAAGGCTGGGGAAGCCGAGCTGATGATTGCAGGCGGCGTCGAAAGCATGAGCCGCGCGCCCTTCGTCATGCCAAAGGCGGAAACCGCCTTCTCCCGCAATGCCGAGATTTACGACACCACCATCGGCTGGCGCTTCGTCAATCCACTGATGAAGAAGCAATACGGCGTCGATTCCATGCCTGAGACCGGCGACAACGTGGCGATCGACTTCAAGGTCTCGCGCGAAGACCAGGATGCCTTTGCCGTGCGCAGCCAGGCCAAGGCGGCGGAAGCGCAAGCCAATGGCCGACTGGCGAAGGAAATCGTGGCCGTCACTGTCCCGCAGCGCAAGGGTGACCCTGTCATCGTTGACCGTGACGAACATCCGCGCGCGACCTCGGTCGAGGCGCTCGCCAAGCTGAAGCCGGTCAACAAGATGGAAGGTGCCACCGTCACCGCCGGCAATGCCTCCGGCGTCAATGACGGGGCCGCTGCCCTGATCATCGCCTCGGAGGCCGCCGTGAAGAAATATAACCTCAACCCCATCGCCCGCATTCTGGGTGGCGCGACGGCCGGCGTTCCGCCGCGCATCATGGGCTTCGGCCCGGCCCCTGCCTCGAAAAAGCTCCTCGCCCGACTGGGTCTCACTCAACAGCAGATCGACGTGATCGAACTCAACGAGGCCTTTGCCAGCCAAGGCATTGCGACGCTTCGCGATCTCGGCATCGCCGACGACGACCCGCGCGTCAACCGCAATGGCGGCGCGATTGCGCTTGGCCATCCGCTTGGCATGTCGGGCGCACGCATCGCCGGAACGGCAGCCCTGGAACTGAAGGTATCAGGCGGGCGCTATGCGCTCTCCACCATGTGCATCGGCGTCGGCCAGGGCATCGCGATCGCCCTGGAACGGGTCTGATAGAGAATTGAAGGCGCCCCATGTGGGCGCCTTTTCATTTCAAGGGTTGAGGAAGGCCAGGATCAGCTGATGCACAGCACCTCCCGGTGACATCTCGACCTGGTCATATTCGCTATGGCGCGCCACATGCGCATCCGATATCGGCTTCAGCTGGGCCTGCAGCGCCGCGCGGACCTTCTTGCAGCCCGGATCGTTTTCATCGCGCAAGCCGATGGACACATCCTGGATCGCTTGCGTGAGGTCCTTCATGAACTGCCCATGCAGTTTCTCGTGCTCGACGATGCCGTCGTAAAAGGCCTGCCACTTTGCCGCCAAGTCGGGAGAAAGCTTCTGAGCGGGCTTCGGCAGCGTGTAGGTGATAACAAGCCTCGGCTTGGCAGACGCCAGAACGCAAGCCTGCCCCTGCTGTTGATAATCCCGCTGCCATGTGAGCTTGAAGGTCGTATGGGCGATTACGCGACCAAGGCTCAGTTTCGGGCCACGCTCGCCGATCGACTGGTAGAGCGCCATCGGCGATGCACCATTGACGTTATAGTGATCGACCTTTTCCGTCGCCTGCCACTCCTGAGCGGCGGCCGGCATCGCTGCACTGAGAACCACGAAAAGGCCAACAAACGCATGAAGTCTTGCTGTCACGATCAAAAAAGCTCCCTGGATCAGCAATCCTGATATCTGCGGCACATGGGAACTGCAACGAGCATCTGGCCTGAAGCGCGCCGCATCGCCGGAATTTGATAATCAGCAATTTCCGTAATTTTAACGGAATCTCATATAGGTTATTCGACTTGAAGCGACGGGGAGAAGCTGCAAGCGTGAACGACAAGGGGACAACACAGGGCATCCGTAAACATGCAGGACGCTGGCTCGACCTACTCAAGGTTCCGAACGGCAATCCAGCGCTGACCGCTGCCCAGTTCGAAGCCTTTTCGAAGCAGGTCCCGCTTCTGTACTTCATTCTCGCGACCAACATGGTCTCGCTGGCCTGGACGCATCAGGGTGCGGCGCCCGACTATCTCGTCGTCTATCTGCCGGTGGTGATGGCGAGCCTCTTTGCACTGCGCTCGCTGATCTGGCTGCGCGGGCGCACACGTGAGCGCACGCCAGAACAGGCCTATCGACAGCTGAAGGCCACGAACATCCTGTCCTTCCCGATCGCGGTGTTCTGCACCGCTTGGTCGGTCTCGCTTCTGCCCTATGGCGACCCATACCAGAAGGCCCATGTCGCCTTCTTCATGGCAATCACCGTCATCGGCTGCATCTTCTGCCTGATGCATCTGAGGTCGGCAGCCCTGATCGTCACGGTCACGGTCAACCTGCCCTTTTTCGTGGTCATGCTCCTGTCGGGAGAGCCGACCTTCATTGCGACCGGCGTGAATGTCATTCTGGTGACGATGGCGATGATCATGATCCTCGTCTCGCATTACCGCGACTTTCGCCAACTGCATGAATCCCGCAATGTCCTGATGCTGCAGCAGCAAGCCCTCCAGGAGCAGAACAAGGCGATGCAGGCGCTTTCGGACGAGAACCTGCGCCTTGCCAATCTCGACAGCCTGACCCTGCTCGCCAACCGCCGCAGCTTCTTCCATATGCTCGAAACGGCCTTCAGCCGCGCCAGCAGCAGCAATGGCAGGCTGGCTGTGGGTGTTATCGATCTCGACGGTTTCAAGCCCGTCAACGATCTCTACGGTCACTCGGCCGGTGACAAGGTGCTGATCGAGATCAGCAACCGCCTGTCGACGATCACGGACGAGCGGCTATCGGTCTACCGTCTCGGCGGCGACGAATTCGGTCTGCTTCTGCAGGGCGGCGTGGCCGAAAGCGATGCAGTTGCGCTCGGAGAAAAGGTCTGCGAACTGATTGCCGAACGCATCAATATTGGCAGCGGCATGGTCCAGGTGACCGGCTCGGTCGGCTTTGCGCTCTATCCTGACGTCGGCGCAACCGGCCAGGAAATCTACGAACTCGCCGACTACGCTCTGTATACCGCCAAACGGCGTCATCGTGCCGGCACGGTCATCTTCAATGCCATACAGGCAAATGAACTGAACCGACAGAAGATCGTCGAGGAAGCCCTTGTTTCCGCTGATCTCGACAAGGAACTTTCGCTCGTTTACCAGCCGATCACCTGCGTCGATCGGCGCGTCTGCATAGGCTTCGAAGCTCTTGCCCGCTGGGAAAGCCCGCGGATCGGTCAGGTATCACCTGCGGAATTCATTCCCGTTGCGGAGCACAACGGCCGCATCACGCTGATGACACGCATGCTGCTGAAGCGGGCGCTGAAGACCGCCGCGCTCTGGCCCGACAACGTCTATCTCTCCTTCAACCTTTCTCCGCACGATCTGACGTCACCGGAGAACACGTTGAAGATCGTCTCGATTGTCCTGAAGAGCGGCTTCGACCCACGCCGCATCAATTTCGAAATCACTGAAACCGCCGTCATGCATGACTTCGAGCAGGCAAGCGCGTCGATCCAGATGCTGCGTGAGCTCGGCGCCGGCATCTCGCTGGATGACTTCGGCACCGGTTATTCGAGCTTGAACCACGTGCACAAGCTGCCGCTCACCAAGATCAAGATCGACGGCAGCTTCGTGCGCAACATTCACACCCGCCGCACAAGCTTCAACATTGTCAAGTCGGTGCTGGCGCTGTGCTACGAGATGGAGCTGGAAGCGATCGTAGAGGGCGTCGAAACCGAAGAGGAGCTGCGCATCCTCGAAAACCTCGGTGTCCGAGCGGTCCAGGGCTATTATTTCGGCAAGCCCATGACAGCAGAGGAAACGCTGAAGCGGCTCGCCCTGCAGGACGCTCAGGCCCTCGCATCCTGAAAACTAGAGGCCGCTGCGCATCAGTGCCTTCAGGGCACGCACGGTGTCTGCATCCGTCCGCCGCGAGGTTTCCGTGGCGAAGCCAAGCTCGACCAGACGCGCCTCGCTGGCTGCCGCCTGACTGCACGAGGCATGCAGCTCCCGAATTCCGGGCACCGCCAACAGACGTGACGCATTCTGCGGTCGGACTCCGCCTCCCGGCATGATGGAGATGCGGCCAGCGCTTCGGCTCGCCAGCCTTGCGAGCTTTTCGATCCCCTCTTCGGCGTGCCGAGCGCCTCCGGATGTCAGGATTCGCGAAAAGCCGAGCGAGATTGCCAGATCAAGCGCGGCGCCCATGTCCGCGACCACATCGATTGCCCGATGAAGCGTTAAGTCGAGCCCTTCCGCAACTCTTGCAAGGCGTCGCATGACGTCGACATCGAGCGTCGCTTCGGCGGTGGTCGCACCGATCACCACACCGGCGAGCCCCGCCTCGCGCGCGGCGGCTATATCGGACTCCATGACCGAGATTTCGGTCTCGGAATAGGTGAAGTCTCCGGCGCGCGGGCGGATCAGCGCATGGACAGGAATGGATGCCTTGGCTGCAACAGCCATGAACCCACGAGACGGTGTCAGGCCGCCCGAGCCGAGCGCAGAGCAAAGCTCAATACGGTCTGCCCCACCGACAATGGCAGCCTCGAGACCCGCAACGTCATCGACGCAGATTTCGAGCAGCGGTCCGGGGGCTTCCTGCCGAGATATCACCATGCTCCTCCCTCAACCTTCCATCTTTACGCGAGGCGTCCTGTCGAGCACCCACAAGAGACCGACGCCGACAAAGCCCGCAATCGACGCGATGATCGCCGTACCCGCATAGTCGCTTATGCTGGTGCCCAGCGCAAACATCAGCGAGGCCATTCCACCGCTGAGGAAAATGTTGACCGCAATCAGCGAGCTGCCGAGACCGGCCCGGTCAGCGATCAGGTTCTGCAGATAGGTGATCGGGATCGCGATGATGCCGGCCGCCCCAAGGCCTGCAACGACCGTGAGCAAATAGACGTCCATGGGACGGTCGGCGAGGCCGAGGAAGACGAGATAGCTGCAATAGATCAGCGCTGCCGTGACCATGGCGAAGAGGATCGAGGTTCTGGCTTCGACCCATCCCCAGAAGAGGATGAAGATGATCTCGAGAAAGGCGACGATGCCGACGATCACGCCGACATCCGCCGGTGTTCCGCCGGCCTTGCCGGTGACGATCAAGGGGAGGACTGTGCCATTGGCATGCAGCATCGCCGAGATCAGCGAAATCGCCAGAAGCCGTGGCAACACGCTTGCCGAACCGATCTGCCGGATGGAGCGGAAGAAGGAGTAGTGCTGCCGCTCCCCCTCCTGCACCGGCGGCAGTTGCTCAAGCCCGAAGACGAAGAGCAGGAGGCAGACGACACAGGCGAGGCTCGCCAGAAGAAAGGCCGGCAGCATGCTCGGCTGCCCGATCAAAAGAGCACCGACGATCCCGGGCACCAGCACCCAGGAGGCGGATAGGATGGCACGAACAGCAGAGTTCACCGCCATCAACTCGCGCACTGCCATACCGGAGGAAACCGCGCGGATATTGGCGAAGATCAGCGAATTGATCGTGCCGAACACCGGGATCAACACCAGCGTCGCGATCGCAAACATCACTGGCGTTGGCACCACATAGACCAGCCCGAAGCCGATAATGCCGAAGATGGCGGCCAGGATCATCGGCGAGCGAAAATGGCCTAGCCTGTCCGCAATGATCCCGGCGGTCACGCTGGCGCTGACATTCACCACAGCAGCCAGGAAGATCAGCACCGAATAGACGGCGTCCGACAGTCCGAGTTCACGGATGCCGATCAGCGACATGTAAGGCGACGTCGCGGCGCCGGAAAAGCCGAAAAAGAAGATCGCGGCCGCACTGATCCGGATCGGCTTGTGGCGATAGACCACCGAAAAGGAGGACAACATCAAGGGTACAATCGGGTTGGGGATCGTGCCGCCGGCAGGGCGGCACCGACATCAATGTCTCAAGGGAATCGCGTCGAAAAGAACACCTTTGCCGTATAGCTGAAATCCTTGGCGAAGGGATAGCTGGGCTGATGACGGCGATGGCTCGGCAGGTTCTCGATGTCCTGGTTGATCACACCATCCGTCAGCGCCATCAGGTTGGGATTGGCGATCGGCGCAAGCTCGGGCGAGAGATAGCCGGACTTGACGACAAGCAGCCGCACTGTGGTCGGATCGAGCCCAAGCCGAGTAAAATCCGCGATGTTGTGATAGGGCCGACGCCGCGCTGCGAGCACCAGCGTGATGGCGCCGATCTTGACGACGGCCTGCCTCTCGCCCGCCGAGCCGGGATCGTCGAGAAACACGACATCCGCCTCCACCTCGACGGAAGGGCTTGCAGGATCGAGAGAGCCGCCAACCTTCAACGAAACCCGTGCACCGGCGCCGGCTGCAAAGCAGCGTTCGACGGCGGGACGGTCGGTAACTCCGGCGATCAGCACGTCATCGATCGACCGCGCCAGAAGCGCCTTGAGCACATCCGCCCGGTCGCCGACACCACCCCCGGTCGGGTTATCGCCGGAATCGGCGAGGATGATCGGCAGTGTCTCGGTGCGTTCAGCGATGTCGAGCATCTCCGAAAGCGGACCCGTAACCGGTCCAAAGCGGAAGTCTTCGCGGGCATCCCAGTAGGACTGGGCAATGGCAGCCGCGACCTTCTCCGCCGCAGCCTTGTCGACAGCCGTCACGACGGCGCAGGCCGTGCCGCGCGGCTCGTCAGCCCACACATAGCCCACCATCAGGTTGGCATCCCAGACACCGGGAACGGCGTCGTGTTCCGGAAGCTTCAGATAAAGGCTCTTTGCCGGCTCGTCTTCGGTTGACGTCCGTTCACCGGGCAGAAGAACCGGCACCGGCGCCCAGGCAACGCCCGGCTTCTCGCC
Source organism: Rhizobium sp. R86522 (assembly GCF_042466255.1). Taxonomy (NCBI): domain Bacteria; kingdom Pseudomonadati; phylum Pseudomonadota; class Alphaproteobacteria; order Hyphomicrobiales; family Rhizobiaceae; genus Rhizobium; species Rhizobium sp. R86522. The sequence continues at coordinate 289,785 of NZ_JAXHBX010000001.1, read as the reverse complement.
GGTCTTCAGCGCCCGAACCAGCATCGACCAGGCACGAACCATGGTCTCCCGCACATCGATATGCGGCGCTGTCCGATAACCGGCAAAGATATCCAGCTGATCGACGATCTTCTGCGTGACATTGCCATGCAGGTCGTAGCTCGCCGCCACCGGCACGTCGGGCCCGACGACTGCGCGTGCCGCCGAAATCCAGTCCCCCTCGGCATCATCCATGCCCTCGACATTCATCGCGCCATGCATGGCGAGATAGAGCCCATCGATCGGCAGTGTGGCCTGCAGCCGCTCAAGGAACTCTGCCTTGAAACCCTCATAGGTGGCACGCGCCAGGGGCCCACCGGGAACGGCACGGGCATGCAGCAGCGGCAGATGCTCGATATCATCGGCATCGAGGAAGTCGAAATACTCATGCGCCAGCAGCTCCGCCCCGCGCAGCACCCGAAAATCCTCGGGCTGCATCAGCACGGGAGACGAGGTCGAGCATTCGGTATGGATACCGCCAACGGCGATGCGGAAGGTCATAGGCCTCAGATCCTCAGTAGCGGGGGCTCAGACGAACGATGGCGGCAAACCGCAGCCAGTCCTTGTTCTCCTTCGCCGTCCAGGCGGCCTCGGCGATGGCCGGAAGACGCGGGAAGACGAGGTGGTTGAAGTAATCGCGGGTCAGGAAGTGTTCGCACCAGATGCAGGCCTGCACGCCGCGCATACGGGCCGCAAGTTCGGCTGGAAACTCGGCGACCGCCTCATAGGTATAAGTGTGGTGCGGCGGCACGGTGCCGGCCCAGCTGGCGCCTGGCTCCTGGAAGGCCTCGTCCTGCACCATGTCCAGATAATAGGCCTGGCCCGGCGTCATGACGACGTCGTAGCCTGCCTTGGCGAGTTCCAGCCCGACCTCAGGCTTCTGCCAAGCCATCAGCAACGTGCCCTCGGGATCGACGCCCCCGCCATGGCTGACCTCGTCCCAGCCGGCGAGCTTGCGGCCGCGCTCGGCCAGCATCTTCTGGATGCGCTTCATGAAATGGCTCTGCAGCCCGAAAGTGCCCTCTATGCCCTCCTGCTCCATCAGCTTTCGAGCGAGCGGCGAAGCCATCCACGTATTGGCCGCCACTTCGTCGCCCCCGATATGGATGAGCTTCGACGGGAAAAGCTCCACCATCTCGTCGAAGACCTTGCCCAGCACCTCGTAGGTGTATTCGATCGCCGGGTTCAGCGCGTTGTTCGGATAGCCCTGGACCGAGCGATAGCTGTCCGGTGCTTCCTGCCCATCGACCAGTTCCGGCAGTGCCACCAGCATCGCCGTGCTGTGGCCAGGGATATCGATCTCCGGAACCACCTCGACCTGGAGGGCGGCGGCATGGGCGACGATGTCGCGGACCTCGTCCTGAGCGTAGAAACCACCGACAGGCTCGGCTCCATTGCCGAGTTGCGGCAGTAGCGGTTCGTCCGGGCCGCGCAACACGCCAAGGGTCGTGAGCTGCGGGAAGGCCTTGATTTCCAGGCGCCAGGCTTCGTCGTCGGACAGATGCCAGTGGAAGGTATTCATCCGGAACCAGGCGAGGATGTCGATCAAACGTTTGACGTCGGCAACGGGGAAGAACTGGCGGGAGACATCGAGATGGCAACCACGCCAGTCGTAGCGCGGCTTGTCCGTGATGGTGCCGGAAATCGGGAAACGGAACGTCTCCGGCTGCGTGCGCGCACCGTGCAGCGTCTGCGAGAGCAGGGTCAGCGCATATTGCAGGCCCGCGACATCGCCATAGGCGAGCGTGATACCATCAGCGGCAAAGTCCAGCCGATAGGCGGAGGCGCCAAGCGCTTCGTCGGACTTGAGGACGATCGCCCGCCCCTGATGCACAGGTGCCAGCGACAGCGGCGCATGGCCGACCGCGAAGAGGCGGCAGAAGAGACGCAGCACGTTCTCGACGGCGCGCAGTTCAACCAGCGAGGCGCCTTCTGCCGGATAAAGCGCGACGGGGAAGCCTTCTCCAGCCACCAGCTCGGCCGATGCCGGCCAGGGCAGCATGGCAAAGGGCTGGGACACCTTGCCCTCGGGCAACAAGGCCGGAGGCGGGGCGCTGTTGCCTCCGCCGAGCATCAAATCCGCGACCGCAACGGCCGCATGCTGGCCGGTCGAGAGCGTGATGTAGGCGGACTTCGCCCCATCCGTCCGATGCTTGGCTGGGCGCCAGAGGCCACCGACCCGGAATGTCCAGGAGGCACCCGGCTGCAGTACGAAGCCGGCCGGCGGCGCGAACTGGTGGAAATTGGCATTGCGCTTCAGGAACACGGCATTCTCGAGGATCGGCTCTTCGGTGTCCTTGACGCGGGTCAGCGACGTATAGGCGAGCTTGAAATCGGCAAGTGCGACATCGGAGAGATTGACCAGCGTGAAGACGAAGGCGCCGCAAGCGTCGCCCTCCACCGGATGCCACGCGTTTTCGAGGCGGAACTGGACTTCTGTTGCCATGGGGAATGCTCCGGGCTTTACGATATCAATAATTGTCGGATTGCGAGAAGGTTCGCGCGAGCTCGGCCTGACCGGCCGTCAGCCCGCAATCGACGGGCAGGCACACGCCCGTAATGGCCGCTGCCTGATCGCTCGAGAGGAAGAACACCGCATTGGCAATGTCTTCCGCAGTCGCGATCCGGCGCAGCGCATACCAGCGCTTGGCTTCCTCGAAGACTTGCGGATTGGCGGCAGCGCGCGCCTCCCAGGCCTGGGTGCGCACGGTGCCGGGTGCCACCGCATTCGCGCGGATGCCGTATTTGCCGTATTCGACGGCAATCAGCTTCGTCAGGTGGATGAGCCCGGCCTTGGCGGCGCTATAGGCAGGATGACCGAAGACGGCCATGCCATTGACCGAGGAAATGTTGACGAGCGCCCCTTTGGACGCCTTCAGCGCCTCCTCAAACGCGCGGAAGCAGAGGAAGGGCGCTTCGAGATTGAGCGCATTGTCCTTGCGCCAGATCTCGCCATCGGTATCGCCGAGGCTGACGGCCCGCGCCGCACCGGCATTGTTGACCAGCGTATGGACGAGGCCATGGCCGGCCACGCGAGCAGCGGTCTCGGCGAGATCCGTCTCGTCCGTCACATCGGAGGTGAGCGGCACGAAACGCGGATCGCTTCCGAGCTCAACGATTGCCTTGTCCAATGCAGCAGAATCCAGATCGAGCAGCACGACGACGTCATGGCTGTCGGCCAGACGCTTGGCGATCGCCCGACCAATATCTCCGGCAGCACCCGTTACGACGGCAACCTTATGCGTCACGGCGGATCTCCGACATCGATGCGGACATGGCTCAGTCTCCGAGAAGTTGCCGGTCGTCCCCGCCATCGCGGTGTTCGACCAGCTGTTGCTTGATATGGCGCAGCGTCACTTGCGACTGCTTGCGATTGCGATAGGCAACCAGGCTCGCGATCACGTCGACGACCGCGAGATAGGCAAAGCGCGTCGAGGTCGGCCGGAAGATGTTTTCACCCTCCGGCAGGTCGATGCCGATGACGAGTTCGGACGCTTCGGCCACCAGGCTGTTGCTCTGGGTGAGCGCGATCGTGGTGATGCCGTTCTCGCGCGCAAGCTTGAAGCACTTCACCAGTTCGGAGTTGCGCCCCGAAAACGAGGAGCCGATCAAAACGTCGTTGGAGCGCGCAGCCGCCGTCAGCATGAGCTGCATGTTGTGATCGGCCGAGGCCGTGACCCGCGACCCCAGACGAAACAGGCGGTTCTGGATCTCGCCCGAGATCATAGAGGAATTGCCCCCGGAGCCGAAGGCATAGACCATCTCTGCCCGCGCCAGCCGGTCCGCCACCTTGTCGAGGATGACAGGATCGAGCGCCCGATGCACCATGAACATGGCGTTCTGCGCCTTGGTGATCACATCACTCGCCACGTCGGCCGGCTCAGTGCTCTGGGCCTCCGGGTTGAGATAGCGCACCCCGACATAGGCCGTGCGCGCCAGGCTCACCTTGAAATCGGCGAAGTTCTGGCAGCCGAGACGGCGGCAGAAGCGCGTCACCGTGGGCGGTGAGACCTCTGCCTTCTCGGCAAGTTCGATGATCGAGGCATTGACCGCAAAGTCGAAGGAATTGAGCAGGATATCCGCTATGCGTTGCTCGGAGGCCGAAAACTGCCCTGCCTCTTCCTGAATGCGCGCGAAGATATCCAATGCCTTGCCCTCTCTGTTACTTCGAAGGCTTGAAGGCTACGCAGTCGATCTCAACCTTGCAATCAACCATCATCGAGGCCTGAACACAGGCCCGCGCCGGCGGGTGCTCGCCGAAATACTGCTGGTAGATCTTGTTGAAGGTCCAGAAGTCGCGGGGGTCATCGAGCCACACACCACAGCGCACGACATGCTCGAGGCCGTAACCTGCCTCTTCAAGAATGGCGATGACATTGGCGATCGTCTTGTGGGTCTGCTCGATGATGCCGCCCGGGATGATCTCACCATCTTCCATAGCCACCTGGCCGGAGACATAGAGCCAGCCATCGGCCTCGACGGCGCGGGCGAACGGCAGCCGCTGGCCACCCGCACCTGCCTTCTCGGCCCCGTAACGCTTGATCGTCATGGACACCCCTCGTGCAAATTATTTTCTTCGATCGTTGACAAGCGACCACAAAAAACGGATTTTGACCAGACAAAATCGACATTCATGAAAAGAATTTAAAAACGGGGAAGAAATGCGCGACCCATTCCACAATCCGTTTCCGGCAACGGACGAAGCCCGCCACTCGATCTGGGAGATGCTTGTCCCCCGCGATATCGATGCCTTTCTCGCCGCCGACTGGAGCATGGTCGCCCAGGACTTCGTCGAAGACGGCTTCATCGGCATCAGCGGCAATCGCGAAGAAGATCCGGACAAGTGGACGCTCGCCTTCCCCAATCTTCCCGCCTATCGCGACGAGTGGCTGAAGCAGGCCAAGGACTTCGCTGCCCAGACCTATGGCGAGGACCCGCGCACCGCGATCTTCACCACGACGACGCTGGAAGAGATCGAGATTTCAGGCGAGACGGCGCTCGTACGCAAGAAGTTCGACGGCGGCATCAAGAAGACGGATGGCACACTCGACGTCATGCGCTGGCAGACGCTCTATTATTGCCGCCTGCATGAAGGCCGCTGGAAAATCTCCGGCTTTACCGGTTATCTGCCCAATCCGATGGGCAAGCGCTGAACCGCTCTCAAACCCTCAAGACCCCGGAGGTCAGCCTTTGCGCATATTCACCGCCGCGCTTGCAACGGAAACGAACACCTTCTCCCCGATCTGCATCGACCGGCGCGCCTTCGAGGATTCGCTCTATGCACCTCCGGGACAACATCCCGCGACCCCCACGCTGTGCACCGCGCCGATCACAGTCGGCCGCAAGGTCTGCACTGACAAGGGCTGGACGCTGATAGAGGGCACCGCGACCTGGGCGGATCCGGCAGGTCTCGTCAACCGGCAGACCTTTGAGAGCCTTCGCGATGAGATCCTCGACCAGCTGCGCGCAGCCATGCCCGTCGATGCTGTCGTGCTCGGCCTGCATGGCGCGATGGTGGCCGACGGTTACCTCGACCCGGAAGGCGATCTCTTGACACGCATCCGCGAGATCATAGGCCAGGACATCCTGCTCTGCGCAGAACTCGATCCACACAGCCACCTGACGGCAAAACGTGTCGCTGCCGCCGATTTCTTCGTCGTCTTCAAGGAATTCCCGCATACGGATTTCGTCGACCGCGCCGAAGATCTCTGGCGTATCGCAGTCGACACGCTGGAAGGCCGCGTCAAGCCGGTCATGTCGGTCTTCGACTGCCGGATGATCGATATCTTCCCGACCTCGCGCGAGCCTATGCGCAGCTTTGTTGACAGACTTATGGCCATCGAAAAGGTGGATGTAGATGTTTTGTCGCTCTCTGTCATTCATGGCTTCATGGCCGGCGACGTGCCTGAAATGGGCACCAAGACGATCGCGGTGACCAACGGCAATGCCGACAAAGGCGCGATGCTCGCCCGCGACCTGGGTCTTGAGCTTTTTGCAAAGCGCGGCACCTTCATGATGCCGCAGATCGACGACAAGACAGCGCTCGACCAGGCGCTCGCCTACCCTGAAGGCCCCGTCGTCATCGCCGACATGTGGGACAACCCGGGTGGCGGAACGGCGGGAGACGCGACCGTAATCCTGGAGGAGATGCTGGCGCGTGGTGTCACCAACGCCGCGGTCGGCATGATCTGGGATCCGATTGCGGTGCAGATCTGCATGGCAGCCGGCGAAGGTGCGCAAATCCCCTTGCGGTTCGGCGCGAAATCAGCCCCCGGCACCGGTCATCCGATCGACGGCCTGGTGGAGGTCGTCAAGGTCGTAGCCAATGCCGAAATGCGCTTCGGCGACAGCATCGCCCCCTTTGGCGATGCCGCCCATATCCGGCTTGAGGGCATCGACATCATCCTGAGCTCGGTCCGCGTCCAGAGCTACGACCCCTCGCTTTTCACGGCACTCGGCATCGACCCGACGAGCAAACATCTCCTCGTCATCAAGTCGACCAACCACTTCTATGCGGCCTTCTCGCAGATCGCCGCGGAAATTCTCTACTGCGCCGCTGGCACCCCCTATCCCAACAATCCGGCCAAGACCGCCTATCGCCATGTGCGCCGCGATATCTGGCCGATCATGGCCAATCCGCACGAGACGCCCGAAGGCAGCGAGGCCGCCTGATGGAACTCCCGCGCCCAAAGCCCGGCCAGTCGATATCAGAACTCTCGACCCCGCTTCCACTGATCGACGAACAGAAGCTCGCCGCCAACATCGCCCGCGTCCAGACCTACATGAACAGCCATGGCCTCGCCTTCCGTCCGCACATCAAGACCCACAAGATCCCTGAGATCGCTGCAGAACAGGTGAAGGCGGGGGCGAAGGGCATCAACTGCCAGAAGATCACCGAAGCCGAGATCTTCGCCGATCACGGATTTGAAGACCTGCTGATCACCTTCAACATTCTCGGCAGCGAGAAGCACAAGCGTCTCGTCGATCTGAACGCCCGCATTTCGGGCCTGAAGGTCGTCGCGGACAGCGAGACCACCGTGCGCGGTCTATCCTGCGCTTTCTCACAGACGCAGCCGCTCACGGTTCTCGTTGAATGCGACACGGGCGGCGAACGCTGTGGCGTCCAGAGTCCTGAAGCGGCAGTAGCACTTGCCGAGACAATCGTCGCCGCCCCCGGCCTCACCTTTGGCGGTATCCTGACTTACCCCAAGGCCGACACCGAGGAAGCCGTCGAGGCATTCTTCGCGACCACGATCGCCGGCCTCGCGGCCCGTGGCATTGCCTGCCCCATCGTCTCCAATGGCGGCACGCCCAGCCTCTTCTCCGCCCACAAGGTGACATCGGCGACCGAGCACCGCGCCGGCACCTATGTCTACAACGATCGTGCCATGGCCCGCTCGGGTCACTGCAGTCTCGACGACTGTGCCATGCACATCCTGGCCACCGTTGTTTCACGCCCGACCAAGGATCGCGCCATCCTTGATTCAGGCTCCAAGGCGCTCACCTCGGACCTCCTCGGCTTCTCCGACTACGGCATGATCGTCGAGTATCCAGACGCGGTCATTACAGGTCTTTCCGAGGAGCACGGCACGGTCGACCTGTCGAAGGTTGAGGGACGGCGGCCGGAGATCGGCGAAAAGGTCAGGATCATCCCCAACCACACCTGCGTGGTCTCGAACCTCTTCGATATCATGACCTTCCACCGCGACGGCATCGTCACCCGTGTGGAAGAGGTCGCAGCCCGCGGTTTGGTCTGGTAACGGGTTGCACCTAGCTGTCCTGTGCGCCTAGTTTGGCCCCAGGAGGACGATCATGGGCGGGAGGACCACAAACTCGGGAATAGGCCGGCTGCGTGGCGGCTGCATGTGCGGGGCCGTGACCTACGAGGTCGCCGATCGCTTCCTCTATGCGATCAACTGCCACTGCTCGAAATGTCGCCGCACCACGGGCGCGGCCTTCAAGCCGATCGCCGGTGTCGCAACTGACGAATTCACGGTCACGGCAGGCGCAGACGCGGTGTTCCGCCATGGAGACCCTGAAGGCATCCATGACATGCACTGCCGCACCTGCGGGTCCCTCGTCTACTCCTGGATCGCCGAGAACGGCAGCGTGAAAGTCCATGTGCCAATGGGAACGCTTATCGACCCACCCTCAACGAAGCCCTCGATGCACATCTTCGTCGGATCGAAAGCGCCATGGTACGACATCCTCGACGATCTCCCCCAATTCGACGGCTTTCCGGACTGACAGCGAGCAGCAAGCCCTCAGACGAAAAAAGGTCCGCCCGAAGGCGGACCAGGGGATTGGCCTTTGGCATGGCCGGGAGGAGCTTTATTCGGCGGCCGTCACGGAGGCCGGAAGGTCAAGGGTGCGCCAGTCGATGCGGCGTTCGAGCGCCTGGCCATTGGCATCGAAAAGGTGGCAATCGGCCGCCATGATGCCTGTCACCATCGGCTGCTCGACGCGGATCGGCGCCGAGCCCGGCAAGAGCGCACAATAGGGTTCGCCGTTCTGCAACGCAGCATAGGCGATCGTGTTGATCCCGAGCCGCTCGACGACGCTGGGCGTCACCATGATGTTGATATCGCCTTCGCTGAGACGCGTATGTTCAGGCCGGATGCCAAGCGTCAGCTTTTGGCCGACGAGGTCCGGACGCGCCTCGACCGGGATCAGCGCCGTCTGGCCTTCATAGGAAATCGTCACCCCGATCGCGTCGACACCGACGCAGGTGACCGGCACGAAGTTCATCTTGGGATTGCCGATGAAACCGGCGACGAAGGTATTCTCTGGCTTGTGGTAAAGTTCGAGCGGCGCACCCACCTGGGCGATGATACCGGCATTCAGCACCACGATCCGGTCGGCCATGGTCATGGCCTCGATCTGGTCGTGGGTGACGTAGATCATCGTCGCTTCGAGGTCGCGATGCAGCTTGGTGAGTTCGATGCGCATGTCGGCGCGCAGCGCCGCATCGAGGTTGGACAGCGGCTCGTCAAAAAGGAAGATCTTCGGTTCGCGCACGATGGCGCGGCCGATGGCAACACGCTGGCGCTGGCCGCCGGAAAGCTGGCCGGGACGCTGCTGCAGGCGTTGATCAAGCTGCAGGATCTTGGCGACCGCACCCACCTTCTCGCGGATCTGCTCTTCGGAGAGCTTCTCGACGCGCAGCGGAAAAGCGATGTTCTCGAAAACCGACATATGCGGGTAGAGCGCATAGGACTGGAAGACCATGGCAATGCCGCGCTCGACGGGCGGCTTGTCATTGACGCGCTCGCCATCGATGACGATGTCACCATCGGTCGTATCGTCGAGGCCCGCGATCATGCGGAGCAGCGTGGACTTGCCGCAGCCCGAGGGACCGACGAAAACGACGAACTCGCCGTCCTTCACCTCGAGATCCACACCCTTGATGACCTCGAAATGCCCGTACGACTTGCGCACCTTTTTCAGAAATAGCTGACCCACGACCCTCAGTCTCCATTGCCGTTCCTCAAAGGACCGGCCAAATCCGCTTGATGAAATCCGCGGGCCGATCCCGGCCCGCGGAGCCTCGGTTACCCGAGATTACTTGTACTGCTCGAGATCGGCTGCAGCCTTCTTCAGCGCTTCGGCCGGCTCGGTCTTTCCGGTGACAACCGACTGGACCATTTCGATCATGACGTTCTGGAAGCCCTTGTAGTCGGTGAAGAGGGGCTCCGGACCACCATAGGCGATGCCGTCGATGAACGGCTTCCAGAAGGGTTCGTTGGCGACGAACTGGTCGACAACCGCACCTGGACGCAGAGGGGTCAGGCCAGCGCCCCCCTGCAGCTCGTATTCGTGCTGGATATCAGTCGAGGTGATGTACTTGGCAAACTCGATCGCCTTTTCTTCGACGCCCGAACCGGAGAAGATCGCAAGGCTGTCGGTGATCAGCAGCGTACCTTCACCCTTGGCAGCCGGACCGACCGGCAGCGGGGCAACACCCCAGTTGATCGAAGTGTCCTTCAGGCGATAGGCAGCGCCCGAACCCGCCTGGATCATACCGACCTTGCCGTCGAGGAAGATCGCGCGGATTTCGTTCTGCTCGTAAGCAGTCGCACCTTCAACGGAGTAAGGCGTGATGTCCTTATAGGCCTGAAGCGCGGCGAGAACTTCGGGGCTGTCCATGACGATCTTGTCGCCGTCGATGACCTTGCCGTTATTGGTGTAAACCCAATGCATGAACTGGTGCATGGTGTTGTCGAAGGTCTTCGCCGGCAGACCATAGCCGGCAGTGCCGGTCTTTTCCTTGACCTGCTTGGCGGCAGCGATGGTGTCAGCCCAGGTCTTCGGCGGGTTTTCCGGGTCGAGGCCGGCAGCCTTGAACAGATCCTTGTTCCAGTAGAGGGCCTTGGTCGAGAAAGCGACAGGAACACCCCACTGCGTGTCCTCGAAGGTCACGGTGTCAACGATGTTCGGATAGTAGGAGGCCTTTTCCTCATCCGTCATCGGAACCGGAACGATCAGTTCGTTCTGGGCGAATTCCTTCAGCGTGCGCGAGCCGACATAGGCCATGGCAACGGGCGTGCCGGCAACGGCGAGCGTGGTGGCCTTATCCTGGCACTGCTCCCAGCCGACGACTTCGGGCTTTACCTTCCAGCCGGCATTCTTGCCTTCCCATTCGGCGATGTACTTCTCGTGGATCGGGTCGATCTTGTCGCCGCAATAGATCCAGCTGATTTCCTGGTCCGCGGCCAGCGTGGTGAGCGCCGAGCTTGCGAGCAAGGCGAATGAGCCTGCGAGCATGGTCAATTTTCTTGTCATCGATAGTTCCCCTTTGTTGACAGGTTGAAAGCGTCCGGTTGGCCCGAATTTTGGTTGGCAGCCCTTATTTGACCGCGCCGGCGGTCAGGCCGCTGACGAGATAGCGCTGCAGGAAGAAGATCACGATCATGGCGGGTGCGATCCCCACGAAACTCGCCGCCATCAGCTCGTTCCAGATGACCTCCTGGCGACCGAAATAGGCAAACAACCCGATCGGCAGCGGCATGTATTCGGTCTTGGAGTTGAAGGTCAGTGCGAAGATGAACTGCTGGGCATAGGCGCCGATGAAGGTGGTGATCGCGACAACGGCGATGCCCGGCGTGGCAAGCGGCAGGACCACCCGCCGGAAGGTGTAGAAATAGCCCGCGCCATCCACATAGGCCGCCTCTTCCAGCTCACGCGGGATGCGCATCATATAGGTGCGGAGCAACCAGATGGCTGACGGAATGAGGAAGGCGACACCCGGCACGATCATCGCGAAATAGGTGTTGAGCACGCCGAGCGAGCGCATGAGCCGGAAGAGTGGAATGAGCAATACCGCGCCCGAGAACATGTTGACCGCAAGGAAGGCGGCGAGCAGCTGACCGCGACCGCGGAACTCGAAACGGGCGAAGGCATAGGATGCCGGCACGACCAGTAGGAGGACAACGACGGTCGCTATCGTCGAGATGAAGAAGGAGTTGAAGATATAGCGGGCAAAGCCCGGCACACTGTCCCACATCGTGATGTAGGCATCGAAGGAGCCGTTCTCCGGGAAGAAGCGGTAGGGCGAGGAGAAGAGCTGGCTGAGCGGCTTCAGCGACACCAGGAAGCCTTCGACAAAGGGCGCCAGAACGAAGGTCAGGAACACCGCGATCCCGGCATAGATGCCAACCAGTTCATACCAGCGATAGCGGTTGATCAGGGCTGTCTTGTCGTAGCTCATCGGGCATGCTCCTGCGAGAGACGGCTGGTGACGCGGAAATAGGCGACGCAGAAGATCGAAAGGAAGATGCAGATCAGGACTGCACGGGCAGCGCCCTCGCCATACTTCTTCGAGCCGATCGCCGTGTGATAGGTGTCGATGATCATCGTGGTGGTTTCACCGCTCGGACCGCCGCGCGTCAGGATCCAGATGATGTCGAAGGAATTGAAGGTCGCAATCAGGGACAGCATCGACATGGTGATCATGGCGGGCAGGATCAGCGGCATAGTGATGCGGCGGAAGCGATAGAAGCGACCGGCGCCATCCGTCCAGGCAGCCTCGTAGAGATCCTGCGGGATCGCCTGCATGGCAGCGAGCATGTAGAGCGTCACCATCGGCACGCCGATCCACACATCGGTGAAGATCGTCGCCCAGAAGGCCGTTGAACCATAGGCGAGGAAGGCGACGGGGCCATCGACCACGCCCATGCGCTGAAGCACGCCGGAGATCATGCCGAACTGGCCGTTATACATCCAGCCCCACATGAAGATGCCAATCGCCATGGGCACGATCCACGGCGGCATCGTCAACACACGAAAGAGCGTCCGGCCAGGCACGGCTGCATTCAGCATGGCCGCACCGAAGGTACCGATGATCATCTTGATCGACACCGAGAAGAAGGTCCAGATGAAGGTCCTGACGATGACTTCGCCGAAGGTGTCGTTGAAAATCTTCTCGTAATTCGTCCAGCCGACCCAGTTCGTCGTCTTGCGGAGCGACGCATCTGTGAAGGACAGGATAAACGTATCGACCAGCGGATAAGCGACGATGACGGCAATGTAGAGAAGAGCCGGCGCGATCAGCAGCCAGGCGAAGATGATGGCACTTTGGCGAGCTTGCATCCGACCGCTCCCTTACGCCGACCGGGCGCGGACGGAAGCGTCCGACGGGCCATGCAGGCATGCATCGAACTTTTCCCATACCGGCTTCAGATCCACGACCTTGCGGGCGAGGCGTGCTTCGTCCATGGCGAGCGCCAGAATACCGGCTTCCAGCGCATCGATGGCGGACACGGGCTGCTTGGCGCCCGTCTGGACGAAGGCGATGACATCCTCGGCCATCTGCTCGTCGGCGCCGTAATGCTGCGAAAGCGCGGACGGCGCCTTGTAGGTGTTGGCGATCACCTTCTCATTGGTGCGGGCGTCATGCACATCCATGAAGCCGCGGACGAAATCGCCTTCCGCCATGCCCTTCGAACCGATCACGCAGAAGCGGCGAAATTCGTCCGGCACATTGAGATTGGTATGGAAGGTCATCGACACGCCGTTCTCGTACTCGACGATCGCGGTCTGAAAATCGATGATGTCACCGTCGCTGTCGAAGACCTTGTCGGAGCCCTGCCAGCCGCTCGGCTTGCGGTGATAGACGTTGAGATCGTTGACGCCTTCTGCCTCAGGCGCGTTTTCCGGCACGAAGCTCTTGCGACCGCCAAAGCTCGCGACGAAACGCGGGCGCGCACCGACAACGCCGTTGTAAAGGTCGAGGTCGTGGCAGCACTTTTCCAGCATGAAGCCGCCCGCATAACGACCGTAGCGACGCCAGTCGCGCATGAAGAAAGCGCCGTGATAGGGCTGAATGTGCTCGGAGGCCTCGATCGAGACGACATTGCCGAGACGCCCCTCTTCCTGCGCCTTGCGCAGATCGCGATAGAGCGGGGAGTAACGCAGGACGAGACCGACCAGCAGGCGGTCGTGACCGTATGTGTTGAGCAGAGAGGCAAGCGCGTAGCTCTCCTCGATGCTGGTGACGATCGGCTTTTCGGTGAAAACGGTCAGACCAGCCTCAAGGCCGAGCCGGATATGATCGAGATGCAGGTGGTTCGGCGACCCAATCATCAGAAGATCGAATGTTTCGCCGGCGATCAGGGCTTCAGGCGTGTCATAGACCTTGCCGGGAGAGATACCATGCTCATCAAGCGTCGCCATGCCGGCCGGAGCCGGATCGACATAACCGACAATCTCGAAAGTCGGGTCGATCTCCCTGAACACCCGACCCAGATACCCCAGACGGAATCCGAGTCCGATAATGGCGACCTTCATAGTGCATTCCCCTGGTTTCGTAATTATTTTTCGTAGACTGCGTCAAAAATCCAACATCGTCAACATGGGAAGCAAAATTCCCACGCCCTATGAAAATAGTTTTCACATCAGTCGCCGAAATCGGATGAAGAGCGAAACATCGCAGTCCCCAGCGCCGCGCACTCCAATTCGGCGGCAAAGAGGAAAGGCTTTGGATTGGCCCCTCTCCAATCGTTAATTTAAGATACCAAAACTAGTCCAATCGTAAAGCCAGAACCCTAGGAATCCGAAGGTAAATCGTGCAAATCGCTGTTTTGACGATGAAATTTCTACATTTCACCGTTATTGAGCCCACCCTTTTCAAAACCATTTGCGAAATAGGTTTCTGGTTGGTATTGTTTTCACAAAGACCACCGAGGGACGGAAACATGCCGATGCTGATGACGGATTGCACATCGACCCTCCGACGGCGCGTCCCCCAACACGAAGCCAGAGGAACCGCATGAGCACGTCCCTTCCCCTGGAACAGCTTCAATCGGTCCGTGGCGGACCGCTTTACGTCAAGCTCCGCAAGATGATCGAGGACGCCGTCGCGTCCGGTCGCCTGAAGCATGGCGACGCACTCCCGGCCGAACGCGACATCGCCGAGGCGGCCGATATCAGCCGCGTCACAGTGCGCAAGGCGATCGACGAACTCGTGGAAGAAGGCCTGCTCATCCGTCGTCGTGGGTCCGGCACCTTCGTCGTCAAACCCGTCCCACGCATGCAACAGCCGCTCAGCCAGCTGACATCCTTTACCGAAGACATGCGTCGGCGCGGCATGGTCGCAGGCTCTCGCTGGCTGGGACGCGGCCTGTTTTATCCGACCGCAGAGGAAACCATGATGCTCGGCCTGATCGGTGGCGCTCGTGTCGCCCGGATCGACCGTCTGAGAACCGCCAACGACATGCCGATTGCGCTGGAGCGCACGAGCCTGCCGGACGACCTGCTGCCGGATCCGGACAGAATTGAGGATTCCCTCTATCTCTGCCTGCTGGATGCCGGCATCCGGCCCGTACGGGCAAACCAGCGCATCTCTGCCGTCCTCCTGAAGGACGAGGAAACCAAGCTGCTCGGTGTTCCGCCCGGCTCGGCCGCATTGTCGGTGCAGCGCATTGCCTATCTCGAAACCGGCCGCGTGATGGAAATGTCGCGCGCGCTTTATCGCAGCGATGCCTATGACCTGGTTGCCGAACTCGGCATCGGCTCGCCCATGAAGCCTCAAGACTGAAAGTTTGCCCGATGACCACCAAGATGCGTGAGGAGATCGACGAGATCCCCGCAGCCGCTGCCCGACTGCTGGATAGCTCCAGGACCGTGATATCAGAAGCGGCGAACGCGCTGCGCGACAAGGACCCAGGCGTGGTCGTCACGATCGCCCGCGGCTCTTCCGATCATGCGGCGCACTTCCTGAAATATGCAATCGAGCTGCAAATGGGCCTGCCGGTCGCCTCGCTCGGTCCCTCGCTCGCCTCGATCTACGAGACGCCGATGAAGCTCGGCAAGGCCGCAGCCTTTGCCGTCTCCCAGTCCGGCGCAAGCCCCGACATCGTTGCCATGGCCAGAGCAGCCCGGGACGGCGGCGCAACCACGGTGAGCCTGGTCAACACCCTGCCCTCGCCGCTCGCCGATGCCGCAACTTTCGCCATCGACATCAAGGCGGGTCCCGAAATCGCGGTTGCCGCCACCAAGTCCTTCGTCAATTCGATCGTGGCAGGCCTTGCCATCCTTGCAAGCTGGAGCCGTGACGACGCACTCACTCGCGCCGTGAACACGCTGCCCGAGCATTTCGAAAAGGCGCTTGCCCTCGACTGGAGCGCCTTGCTCGAACCGCTGAAGTCGGCCGAGTCGCTCTACATGCTCGGTCGCGGTCCCACACTTGCCATCGCAGCCGAGGCCGCACTCAAATGCAAGGAAACCTGCGAACTGCATGCGGAGGCCTATTCTTCAGCCGAAGTCCTGCATGGTCCCGTCTCGATCGTCGGTCGTGATTTTCCCGTCGTTGCCTTTGCCGCCCGCGACAAGGCGGAAGCGTCGATCGCCGGCACCGTCTCGAAGCTTGCGGCCAGCAATGCCACCTGCTTCATCACCTCGGATCAGGCGACGGCCGGCCACAAGTTGCCCTTCATCGCAACCGGACATCCAATCACGGATGCGCTGGCCCTCATCGTTCCCTATTATGGCTTCATCGAATCCCTCTCCCGTGCGCGCGGCTTCAATCCCGACAAGCCGGTCGCACTGAAGAAAGTCACCGAGACCCAATGAGACAAGCCTTCGCCATCACTGCAAGCCGCATCTTCGATGGGCACCAGTTCCACGAAGATGCAGCCCTCCTGGTCGACAACGGCCAGGTGAAGGCTGTTCTATCCAGCGCCGATTTGCCCGCCGGCATAATCAGGCAGGATTTGGGTGATGCGCTGATTGCCCCCGGCTTCATCGACCTGCAGGTGAATGGCGGCGGCGGCGTGCTGTTCAACAACGATCCGACGGTCACCGGCATACGCACGATCTGCGAGGCCCATGCGCGGTATGGCACGACAGCCCTGATGGTCACGCTGATCACCGACGCGCCCGAGATCAAGCGCGAGGCAATCACCGCCGGCGAGGCAGCAGCTGCCGCTGGCGAGCCGGGCTATCTCGGCCTGCATCTGGAAGGCCCGCACCTCTCGATCGCCCGCAAGGGCACCCATGATCCGGCCCTGATCCGCCCGATGGCGCAAGCCGATCTCGACTATCTCGTCGAGCAGGCATCGCGTTTCGGCATCCCGATGATCACCGTCGCACCGGAAAGTGTCACACCGGATCAGGTCAAGCGCCTTGTTGAGGCTGGCTATCGCGTCAGCCTTGGCCACACCGACACGAGCTGCGCCAGCGTCGAGGCCTATGTTGAAGCCGGGGCGACGCTCGTCACTCATCTCTTCAACGCCATGAGCCCGCTTGGCAATCGCGAACCTGGCCTCGTGGGTGCTGCCCTCACCTCGCCTGCCCTGCATTGCGGCCTGATCGCTGACGGCTTCCATGTCGATCCTGTCACCATGAAGATCGCGCTCGCCTCCAAAACCGGCCCCGCCCACATCTTCCTCGTCACCGATGCCATGTCGACCATTGGCTCTGATGAGACAAGCTTCGACCTGAACGGCCGGACCGTCTACCGCCGTGACGGTCGCCTGACGCTTGCCGATGGAACGCTTGCCGGCGCCGACATCGACATGCTCTCCTGCGTTCGATACGTGCACGAAAAGCTGGGACAGCCCCTGGAAGAAGCGCTGCGCATGGCATCGCTCTATCCCGCCGAGGCCATTGGCGCGCCGAGCAAAGGAAGCCTAGCTGCAGGCCAGGATGCCGACTTCATTGTCCTGAGCCCGGATCTCGACATCCACTCGACCTGGATCGCAGGCGCCTGCGTCCATGCTGCCGACACCGCGCCGAGCAGGGCCTTCGCATGATCGTCTGCTTCGACATCGGCGGTACGGCCATCAAGGGTGCGCTCGCAACGAACCCCGAAGACATCCGCCCCTTCCCGCGCAAGCCGACCCCGATCCACGATTTCGACGCCTTCGTCGCAACGCTCGCCTCCGTCATCGCGGAAGCCGAAGCAAGCGCCGGTGAGCGCGCTGCCTGCGTTGCGATCTCGATCGCCGGCGTCATCGATCCGGATACGGCGAACGCCGTTGTCGCCAATATCCCTTGCATCCATGGCCGGCCGCTGCAGGCCGATCTTGAAGCTGCCCTCAGCCTGCCAGTCATTGTCGCCAATGATGCCGACTGTTTCGTGCTTGCCGAAGCCGGCATCGGTGCAGCACGCGGCCATCGGGTAGTGTTCGGCGTCATCCTCGGCACCGGCGTCGGCGGCGGCCTCGTCATAGACGGCAAGCTGATCAACGAGAGTGGCTTCGCCGGCGAATGGGGCCATGGGCCGATACAGCCGACGGAAGCCGGCACGCCTCCGATACACGTGCCACGCTTCCAGTGCGGCTGCGGCCAGATCGGCTGTATCGATGCGATCTGCAGCGCGCGGGGCCTCGAAAAGCTGCACAAGCACATTCACGCCGAACAGCTGACGAGCGAAGAAATCATCGCCGACTGGCTGACGGGTGACGCGAAGGCCGAACGCACCATCGATGTCTATGTCGACATCCTCACCGATCCGCTCTCGGTCGTGGTCAATGTCACCGGAACCACCATCCTGCCCGTTGGCGGTGGTCTTTCGAATATTCCGGAACTGCTGACCCGGATCGATAAGGCCTTGCGAGCACGCATCCTGCGCAAGTTTGGCCATCCGATCGTCGTTCCCGCAGCCTGCCGTGTGGAGCCGGGCCTCGTCGGCGCTGCCATCCTTGGCCTCGACTTCGCCAAAGACCACAGGGGAGACTGACATGGCCGCAGACATGCTGGTGAAGCTTTATGAGCTTCACGTCGATCCGGACCTTGAACAGCGTATGACGGCCCAGGGCGTGACCATAAGGCGCGCACTGGTACCCGAACTTGCCGGAATAACGGCCTGGATCGAGCATCGTTTCGGCGCCGGCTGGGCATCGGAGGCGACGGCGGCAATCATGCGCCAGCCTGTGACCTGCTGGATTGCCCATGAAGGCGAAACGCTGCTCGGCTTTGCCTGCCACGAGGCCACCATGAAGGGTTTCTTTGGCCCGACCGGCGTGGATGAGAAGGCCCGCGGCCGGGGCATCGGCCATGCCCTCTTGATCCGCACGCTCCTCGACATGCGCGACCAGGGATACGGCTATGCGATCATCGGCGGCGCCGGCCCCATGGGCTTCTATGAAAAGAGTGTCGGTGCCATCGCCATCCCCGGCTCTTCGCCCGGCATTTACAAGGATATGCTGCCGCTTGCCGCACCGTCAGGCATGGCGGACTGAGAAACCTCAGCCGAGTTCCAGTGTGGTGATCGCATAGACACCCGTCTTCTGCACGGACGGCGGCTCGCCTCGATACATGCGCGACGTCTGGAAACCTTGCCTGAAGCCGAGACGGCCGAGCAGGTAGCGGAACCCTTCCTGGTATTCCGGCACATCCAGATGCACTTCCTCGCCCTTGAGGTTTGCAAGGCAGATCTTCAGCAGATCCTCCGCCGTTCGCCCATCCATGGCAAACAGCGGCCCGATCTTGTAGCCGTTGAGGCAAGGTCGCATCACGGCATAACCGGCCACCACACCCTGCCGTCGGCAGAGGAAGGCGCGGCGCGGCGGCTTCAGCCAGTCTGTGAGGAAGTCTTCTCTCGGCGCGGGAAAGAAAGCCCGATCGAGCGCAAGGATCTCGCCGGTATCACCCTCGGTGATCGCCTCGCACCGTGCGAAGCTCGCAGGCAGGGCCGGCATGCGCTCGATGCTCCAGCGCACGGTGTCATAGGCGGGCGCAAAACCCATGCAGCCATAATTCGCCTGCTGCTCGACAACCCCGTCGAGGCCGATCACGCGATCCGCCAGATGCGCCATTCCAGCTTCCCAAACCCGCCGGCCGAGGCCCCTACCCCGAAAGTCCGGATGGCAGATATAAAGCCCAATGAAGCCGAAGCCGTCCCGATAGCGCACGGCGGAAATCCCGGCGGCGAGCCGCCCGTCAACAAAGCAGCCAATGAAACCTTCTGGATCGGCGGAACGGAAGGCTGCGGCATCGCCATACCCCGGGTTCCAGCCTTCGAGCGCCGCCCAGCCAACGAGATCCTCGACTTCGCCAGCCGTCAGCACCCTGATCTGCACATCCTCTGCCACGCTCATACGCCCATGGCAGCGGGAGAGAAACGGGCGAGCTCGCCGTGATAGGTCTTGGAGACCGGCGTCGCATAGGAGCCGCGCTTGGCGGTTGACAAGCCCTGCGCAACAAGGCTTTCCGCCTGTTTCACGGCCGCCGCCACGCCATCAACGACAGGCACGCCGAACTCCTGCCGCAACGCTGCCGTTAGATCGGCCATACCAGCACAGCCGAGCACGATCGCCTCGGCTCTATCGTCCTTGAGCGCTGCCGAGATCTCGCTGCGCAGCCGGTCGCGGGCGTTGGAATTGGGATCTTCGAGCGAGAGCACAGGCACATCCGCCGCCCGCACCTTGCAGCGGCTGCCCATGCCGTAGCGATGCACGAGATGTTCGACTGGGAGCCGCGAGCGCTCCATGGTGGTCACGATCGAAAAACGCTGGGCTATGAATGCGGCTGTAGAGACCGCTGCCTCGCAGATGCCGATGACCGGAATAGCAGCCAGCGCCCGGGCTGCATCCAGCCCGGTATCGTCGAAGCAGGCAATCACGATTGCATCGGCCCCTTCGCGTTCGGCCTTGGCAATTTCCACCAGCAGGCCGGGCACCGCGAAGACCTCGTCATAATAGCCCTCGATCGAGACCGGGCCCATGGATGAGGTGACGGCCACGATCTCGGTTCCCGCATGGGCAACGCGCCGTGCAGCATCCGCGATGGTAGCCGTCATGCTGGCAGTCGTGTTCGGATTTATCACGGCAATTTTCATGCGATCACGCCCGTCCCCGACGGCGGTTCATGGCCATGATGATGCCGAGCGTTCCCGCAATCACCAGGAAGGAGAAGAGCGTGGTCACAGTGCCGAGCGCGTAGAGCACCGGCGTCGTGACATTGGTCGTCATGCCGTAGATCTCGAGCGGCAGCGTGTTGTAGGTGCCCGAGGTCATCAGCGTGCGGGCGAATTCATCATATGAGAGCGTGAAGCCGAAGAGTCCGACCCCGATCAGCGGCGGCGCGATCATCGGCAAGACAACGTGGCGGAAGGTCTGCCAGGAGGTGGCACCCAGATCGCGCGCGGCTTCTTCGTAAGCAGGTGAGAAACGGTTGAAGATCGCAAACATGATCAGCACGCCGAAGGGCAGCGTCCAGGTGAGATGTGCTCCGAAACCGGAGGTGTACCAGGCAGGCTGGAAACCAAGCTGGCTGAACAACACGCCGATACCAAGCGAGATGATGATCGAGGGTACGACGAGGCTAGCGACTGAGAGGTAGAAAAGCGCAGTCGAGCCGACAAACTTGCGACGGAAGGCAAGGCCCGCCAGCAGCGAAACGACCACCGTGACCACCATGACCATGAAGCCGAGCGCGAAGGAACGGCGAAACGAACCGCCGAAATCACCGACCGCTTGCTGTTCGAACAGGTTGGCGAACCAGCGCAGCGAGACCCCGTTCAGCGGAAAGGTAAGGCCACCATTCGGCCCCTGGAATGAGAGGATCACGATGGCCGACAAGGGGCCGTAGAGGAAGAGTACGAAGAGGGTGAAGAAGATGGCGAGCACGTAGAATTCGCGCGACCGTTTCTCGGTGTTCATCTCAAAGCTCCTTCCTGATATCGACGACACGCAGAATGGCGGCAACCATCAACAGAACCAGCGCCAGCAGAACGACGGCGTTGGCGGCGGCCGCCGGATATTGCAGCAGCGACATCTGGTTCTTCATCATCAGCGCGACAGAGGCGCTCTGCCCGCCGGACATGACCTGCACGGTGGAGAAATCAGCCATCACAAGCGTCACGACGAAAATCGTGCCGATCGCCATGCCGGGTTTCGACAGGGGGATGATGACATTGGTCAGGATCTGCCAGCCACTAGCGCCCGCGTCACGCGCGGCTTCGAGCAGCGAACGGTCGATGCGCATCATCGTGTTGAAGATCGGCGTCACCATGAACAGCGTGTAGAGATGCACCATGGCGAGCACCACGGCGAAGTCCGAATAGAGCAGCCACTCGATCGGCTGCGGCACGATGCCGGCATTGACCAGCGCCGAATTGATCAGCCCGTTTCGCCCGAGAACGGGGATCCACGAGATCATGCGGATGATGTTGGATGTCAGGAACGGCACGGTGCAGACGAGGAAGAGCACGCTCTGCATGACCGAGGTCCGCACATGGAAGGCAAGGAAATAGGCGACCCAGAAGCCGACGAACAGCGTGATCGCCCAGACGATGAAGGCGAATTTTAGCGTGTTGAAATAGATCTTCCAGGTGACCCAGGACCCGAGCGTCTCGGTGTAGTTGAAGGTGACGAAGTCTGGATACATCTGGGCAAAGTCGTAGTCCCAGAAGGACACCGTCCCGATCATCAGGATCGGCAGCAGCAGGAAGGCGCCGAGGATGAGCATGAGCGGCGTCGCCTGCAGATAGGAGACGAGCCTAAGCGGCACACGGATCACGCGCTTCGGCTTCGGTTCACCGACACCCAGAAATCGCACTTCCACCATGATGTTAGGTCTCCTGTCGCTTCGAAAAGAGCGGACCGGGAAGGTTGCCCCTCATCCGGCTTCCGCCACCTTCTCCCCGCAAGCGGGGAGAAGGCATTTGTGGCTAACCTCCCCCTCAAGGGGAGGGTGGGAGATCAAGCCGCGATGAACTCGTTCCAGCGGCGGACCATGTAGCGGTCTTCGTCCATGACGGAGTTCCAGCAGGCGACCTTGCCCATGCGCTCTTCGAAGGAGCCGCCGTCGCGAACCGCACCGGCCTTCTCCATCACGGCACCTTCCGGAGACATGATGTCGCCGGTCGCAGCCTTGCCTTCGATCCAGTAGCCCCACTCGTCGGCGGACATGAATTCCTTCGCGGTTTCCATGCAGGCCGAGTAGTAGCCCTGGCGGTTGAGGTAGCCGCCGACCCAACCGGACGTGTACCAGTTGATGTATTCATAGGCCGCGTCGAGCTGCGCGCCCGAGAGGTGTGCGGCGAGCCCCAAACCACCACCCCACGAGCGATAGCCTTCCTTGAGCGGCTGATACTTGCAGGCGATACCCTTCGAGCGGACGGCAGCAACGGCCGGCGACCACATCGACTGGATGACGACTTCGCCCGATGCCATCAGGTTGACTGACTCATCGAACGACTTCCAGAAGGCGCGGAACTGGCCGTCCTGCTTCGCCTTGATGAGGAAGTCGATCGTCGTGTCGATCTCGGCCTGCGTCATGTTGCCCTTGTCGGCATATTTGATGATGCCCATGGCTTCGCAGATCATCGCGGCATCCATGATGCCGATCGACGGAATGTTGAGGATCGAGGTCTTGCCCTTGAAGGCCGGGTCCATGATGTCGGCCCAAGACGAGATCTCACGACCAACGAGGTCCGGACGGATGCCGAGCGTATCGGCATTGTAGATGGTCGGCATCATCGTGAAGAGTTCGGTTTCGCCGGACGCAAAAGTCTTGGCATCCTTGCTTTCGACATAGCCGACCGTGTGCGGCGCAGTCCCCTGCGCGATTACGCTGTCGGGCAAAAGCTTGCCGTTTTTGAACAGTGGAACGACCTTGTCGTAGAACTTGAGCTTCGAGGTTTCCATCGGCTGGATGACGCCGGTCGGATAGACCTTCTTCAGGATCCAGTATTCGATGTCGGCGATGTCATAGGACATCGGCTGGGTCACGGCGCGCTGGGCTGCAGCGTCCGAATCCGTCGCCGTCATCTCAAGCGTGATGCCGAGATCTTCCTTGCACTTCTGGGCGATGGCATTGATGTTCGACACGCCCGTGCCGAACTGGCGAAGCGTGATCGGGTTCTGCGCCCAGATTGTCGGGAAGCCGGTGATGGCACCCGAACCGGCGGCGAGGCCGGCGGCCGCCGATGCGGTCTTCAGGAATGTGCGGCGAGATACGCCCTTCTTCGTCTTGCTGATGTCTGACATTGCGCTGTTCTCCTGGTTTTATTGGTTTGGTTTCACTTCACGATGCGTCCGAGGACGATCGAATCCGGCTGATCCCATGACAGGGTGACGCCTTCCCCGACGCGAACCGGAGAGGCAAAGAAGGCCGCGTCCGTAAGGACGGCGGTGAATTCATCGGTAAAGGCGGTGGTGACGGTCAGCTTCACCTTGGCGCCGAGATATTCGACATTCGAGACGATACCGTCGAAGCCGAGACCATCGGCCGGCATGGCGCCGATGCGCACATGGTCCGTGCGGATGGCTATATCGGCCGTTTCATCCTCGACAGGTGCTGCACCGAGCGCGAAGAAGCGGCCGCCACCGACCACCTCGATAAACAAGCCATCGGCGGTGCGCTCGACGATGCGCCCGGAGAGCACATTATGGTCTCCCATGAAGCGCGCGACGAAGGCGGTCGCCGGCCGCTCGAAGACGGCCCGCGGCGTCGCCGCCTGCTCGATGCGCCCCTCGTTCATCACGACGATCAAATCGGCGAGCGCCATCGCCTCTTCCTGGCTGTGGGTCACATGCACGAAAGTGATGCCGAGCGAGGTCTGCAGTTTCTTCAGTTCGGCGCGCATGCGGATCTTAAGAAACGGGTCGAGCGCAGAGAGGGGCTCATCAAGCAGCAAAGCCTCGGGCCTCGTGATCAAGGCACGCGCAAGTGCTACGCGCTGCTGCTGTCCACCGGACAACTGGGCCGGACGACGCTCGGCATAGGGCTCGAGCTGCATCAGCTTGAGCATCTCCAGCGCTTGCGCGCGGCGCGTTTCCTTGTCGACACCCTTCATCTTCAGGCTGAACGCAACATTGTCGACAAGATCGAGATGCGGGAAGAGCGCATAGGACTGGAACATCATCGCCGTGCCACGCTGCGCTGGCGGCAGCGTGGTCACATTGTTATTACCGAAGACAACATCGCCAGACGACACGCTTTCATGCCCGGCGACCATTCTGAGCGTCGATGTCTTGCCACAACCGGAAGGTCCGAGCAGGCAGCAGTAAGTGCCAGCCGGGATCTTGAGGCTGATGGCATGAACTGCAGTCGCAGCACCGTAAACCTTGGTCACGGCAGCGAGTTCGATGTCGGCGGCTTTCGTCATGGCGGCTCCTTCGTCTCGCAAAGGACGATGCATAAGCCGTGCCAGTTCGACGCCACGTCGCTAAGTCCTTGAATCCCATGAGAGCAATTATTGCAGCGCAAAAGGAATGAGCAACCGACACGACTGCATGCACAGCAATTAATCGATTGCCTTCAAATGGAGATCTAAATTGTATGCAATCTTATAGAGCCTTGGTGTCGGATAGATCTTTCGTAAGTTCGATCTGCGGGCTACAAGACTATCAGACACCGGATGATCCCATGACCGCCAACAGCTCACTCCGCAGGCAACTCGACCCCAATCTCGAAGACCGCGCCCGGGCGATCCGCGACGCTTTGCGTGACGCGATCGTCGACCGACGCCTTGCCCCCGGCACAAAGCTCTCCGAAGCCGAAGTCGGCACGCTTTTCGACGTCAGCCGGACGGTCGTGCGCGACGCGCTGCAGATGCTGGCCTTCGAGGGTCTGGTCCGCACCGAGAGAAATCGGGGGGCCTTCGTCTCCAATCCGAGCACGGAAGAGGCACGCCAGGTCTTCGCATCGCGCCGCCTGATTGAGGCCGGCATCATTGCCGCCGCCGCCGAGCGCATCACGCCTTCCGATATCGCCGCCCTGCGCGAACACCTGAAGGAAGAGGCGCGTTACCGCACCGAACGCGGCGCGAACGCAAGACGCGCAGAGATCAAGGCATCGGGTGATTTCCACCTGATGCTGGCCAAGGTGGCGGGCAACCAAGTGCTGGAAAAATTCATGGACGAACTTGTCGCCCGCTCGTCTCTCGTCATCGCGCTTTACGGCCGCACCGGCATTTCGAGCTGCGGACATGACGAGCACGACGAAATCCTGAATGCGCTGGAAAAGGGCGGCACCAAGAAGGCGACGCATCTCATGCTGCACCACATCGACCATATCGAGGCCGATCTCGACCTCACCATGGCCGAAGCCCGCACACTCAAGGACGCGCTCGCTCTCTGAACTTGTCGACCTCAGCCAACCCTGGAGCGTGTCAGCCGGATCGCTGCGCCACCTCGCGGTCGTGCTCAATGGTCTCGAGCATGGCATTTCTGGCTCCGGCCTCGTCGCCATACTCGATCCGGTTGACCAAGAGCCGGTGTTTGTCGAGGACCGCGTCCAGAAGGCAGGGATCCGGTGCCGCCATCAGCGCCTTGTAGGCCAGCGCATGGGCAAGTTCGATGACGCCGTATAGTGCCCGCACGAAGGGATTGTGCGCCGAATCAGCGATGATGCGGTGCAGTTCGAAATCCGCGAGTGCAAAATTCTGCAGGGAGCCGAGCGAGGTCTCCATCTGGTGGATCCAGTAGAGCATCAGGCGGATCTGGTCGGCGGTGCGACGCCGCGCCACCTCGGCCGCCGCCTGCGGCTCCAGCGAACGGCGCACCTCATGCAGACCGGACAGAAACTCCGCATCAACCGGAGCTTCCAGGTGCCAGGCGAGCACCTGCGGATCATAAAGGCTCCAGCGGCTTTTCTTGGCGACCTTGGTGCCAACTTTCGGGCGGGCTTCGAGCAGCCCCTTGGCCTCCAAAGTCTTCAAGGCCTCGCGCAACACCGTGCGCGAGACCTCAAATTCCTCCATCAATTCAGCATCATTCGGCAGTGTCGTGCCGATCGGGTAACGGCCGGAGATAACCCCGGCCCCGATCTCGTTGATCACATGCGAATGGTAGTTACGCGCCGTCGACCGCCCGGACAGGGAGCGAAGAAGGCTCCCCGGCTCACTCATGCAGGGGCCTTCTTCAGGCGCGTACGCCCGGTCTGCGCGGTAAACACCAGCTTCTGAAGCAAGATGAACATGAACAGCAGGAACCCGATGGCGATTTTAGTCCACCAGCTGGAGAGCGTCCCATCGAAGACGATGTAAGTCTGGACAAGGCCCTGCAGCATGACCCCGATCAGGGTTCCGAAGATGAAACCATAACCGCCCGTCAACAAGGTTCCGCCTATCACCACGGCTGCAATCGAGTCAAGTTCGATGCCGACCGCCGCCAGCGGGTAGCCCGCGGAAGTGTAGAGCGAGTAGACGATCCCCGCGAGCCCGCCCAGGAAGGACGACAAGGCATAGATGCCGATGGTCACTTGCCCGGTCGGAACCCCCATCAGCGACGCGGAATTGACGTTGCCACCGATGGCGTAGACATAGGAGCCGAACCGCGTCTTGTGGGCGATGAACCCGAAGACGAGGAAGGTGGCGAGCATCAGCAGGCCGATGAAGCTCAGACGTCCGCCACCGGGCAGCCGGTAGTAGAGGCTGGAGATCGTCCGATAGAATTCGTGGTCGATCGGGATGGAATCCTGGCTGAGCACCGATGCCAGACCGCGAGCGAGAAACATGCCGGCCAGCGTCACGATGAAGGGTGGCACCTGTAGGAAATGAATGACCGCGCCCATCGACGCCCCGAAGGCCGCGGCCAGAACCAGCACGATCGCAAAGACCGCCATGGGATGGATGCCGACCCAGGAAATCAGAATGGCCGTGATCACGCCGGTCAGGCCGATCACCGCCCCGACGGAGAGATCGATGCCGCCGGAAATGATGACGAAGGTGGCTCCAACTGCCGCGATGCCGAGAAAGGCATTGTCCGTCAGGAAGTTGCCGAACACCCGCGTCGACCACATCGCCGGAAACTGGAAAATGCAGATGGCGTAGGCGATCACGAAGATGAGTGTGGTCGCGGCGAGAGGGCGATAACGCGGATTCATCGTGCCTGTCCCGAAGTTTGGTCTGCGGTCTTTGTGGGGGTGGTCGGAACCGCCTGGCGTGGGCCGAACTTGCGCCCGAGCAACTGGGCGATCCGGGCCGATTGCAGCACCAGAATGATGATGATCATGCCGGCCTTAACGATCAGGTTGAATTCCGGCGGGAAGCCCGAGACGAGCACGCCGGTATTCATCGCCTGGATGATGATCGCACCCATCACCGACATTGGAATAGAGAAGCGCCCGCCGAGCAGCGAGGTACCGCCGATGACGACCGCGAGGATCGCGTCGAGCTCGAGCCAGAGGCCGGCATTGTTGGCATCGGCCCCGCGAATATCGGCAGCGGCGATGATGCCGGCCATAGCTGCGCAAAATCCACCGAAGGCATAGATGCAAAGGATCACGAGCCTGCTGCGGAGCCCCGTATAATTGGCCGCCGAAAGATTGATGCCAATGGCTTCGATGAACAGGCCGATTGCCGTGCGGCGCATGAAGAGATGCGCAACGATCATGAGAACGATCGCGATGACGGCCGGCATCGGCAGTCCGAAAAGCGAACCTGTGCCGACAAAGATCAGCGCCGGATCGGAGAAGGTGACGATCGACCCCTCGGTAATCAGCTGTGCCACCCCTCGCCCCGCCACCATCAGCACCAGTGTGGCGACGAAGGGCTGGATGCCGAGATAGGCGACCAGAACTCCGTTCCAGAGACCGCACAGCACTCCGACGGCAAGCGCCGCGGCAAGCGTCACGATCAGGGGCTGCCCGGCGACGGCTGAGGTCGCAGCGACAGCTCCGGCGACCGCCATCACGGCACCAACCGAAAGGTCTACCCCCTTGGTCGCGATGATCGCGGTCATCCCGATCGCCAGGATTGCGACGGGTGCACCGCGATTGATGACGTCAATCAGGCTGCCGAACAGCCGGCCATCCTGCCATGTGATGTTGAAGAAACCGGGAAAGACCAGCCAGTTGAAGAACAGCACACCGGCCAAGGCAAGTAGCTGCGGGGAAATGATGCGCGACATGGAAAGCCTTTTCATGCCTCGACCTCCGCCGGCAGCGCGGCGATGGTCTGGACGATGACACCGGGAGTGATGTCGGCGCCATGCAATTCGGCGACCATCTTGCGATCGCGCATGACGACGACACGCGAGGAATAGCTGACGATCTCGTCGAGCTCTGAGGATATGACGACGAGCGCCAATCCGTCTTCCCGCAATCGGCTGATCATCCGCACGATCTCGGCATGGGCGCCGACATCGATGCCGCGTGTCGGCTCGTCGAGAATGAGGAAACGCGGATCGGTGGCAAGCCAGCGGGCGAGGATCACCTTCTGCTGGTTGCCGCCGGAAAGGAGCTTGACGGGAAGCTCGGCCGAGGCGGTGCGGATGTCGAGCGCCTCGATGAAATTGCCGGCGATCTCCAGCTGTTCGTCGCGGTTCAAGGCCTTGAACCAGCCGAGCCGCGCCTGCATGGCAATCACGATGTTTTCGCGCACCGAGAGGTCGCCGAAGATGCCGTCGATCTTGCGATCTTCCGGGCAGAAGCCGAAGCCGAGTTCGACCGCCTCGCGTGGATTACGCACCTGACGCGTCGAGCCGTCGATCGTGATCGAGCCGCTGTCTGCCTGATCGATGCCGAACATCAGCCGCGCCATCTCGGTACGACCGGAGCCAAGCAGCCCGGCCACACCGACGACTTCGCCGCGATGGATCTTCAGGTCGAAGGGCTGGACGCTGTTGGTGAGACCGAAACCTTCGAACTGCATCAGCGTCTCGCCGACTTCGCCCTCTTCGCCGAGAACGTCGGGATGATGGAATGCCAGGTCCTTGCCGAGCATCATGCGTACCAGGCTGGTCCGATCGAGCGAGGCAATCGCCTGCGTCCCGACAAGGCGTCCATTACGCAGAACCGTCACGCGGTCCGACAGTTCAAAGACCTGATCGAGGAAATGGGTGATGAAGACGATGGCAAGCCCACGGTCGCGCAGTTGCCGGACGATGCCGAAGAGCTTCTCGACCTCCGACCGATCCAGACTGGCGGTCGGCTCGTCGAGGATCAGCACCTTGCCGGAGAGTTCGACGGCGCGCGCGATCGCAATGATCTGCTGGACGGCAACGGAAAAGGTCGAAAGCTCGGCCTTCACATCGATGTCGAGACCATAGGTGGTCAGTATTTCGCGGGATTCGCGCTCCATCCGACGCTTGTCGACCAGACCGAAGCGGTTGGTCGGCTGTCGGCCGATGAAGAGATTGTCGATCACGGTCATGTTCGGCAGAAGGTTGACCTCCTGATAAACCGTGCCGATGCCAAGTGCCTGGGCCTGCTGTGGCGTCGTGAAATTGACGTTCTCGCCATCGACGGAGATCATTCCGCCATCGGGAATGTAGGCGCCCGTCAGGATCTTGATCAACGTCGATTTGCCGGCACCGTTTTCGCCGAGGAGTGCGTGTACTTCGCCCCGATGAAACGCGATATCGACGCCGTCGAGCGCCGTATGATTTCCGAATGTTTTGGTGATGCCCGCCGCTGCAAGCACGATCGATGGATGCTCGGTCATTGCCTCTTCCCCCTCTCCCATGAAGCTATCCCCGATCGAAGCCGGGAGAAAGCGACAGAGACCCCGCCACCAGGGTGGGGCGGGGTCTCGGCCGGGAGGGTTACCTTAGTAACCGAGGCCTTTGCGGTTGTCATACTCGCCCTGCGGGTTGTCCGCAGGCGTGTAGAGCTTGGATTCCGTGATGATGAACTTCTCCGGCTGCT
This sequence comes from Rhizobium sp. R86522, assembly GCF_042466255.1. Lineage (NCBI taxonomy): Bacteria > Pseudomonadati > Pseudomonadota > Alphaproteobacteria > Hyphomicrobiales > Rhizobiaceae > Rhizobium > Rhizobium sp. R86522. Next base: position 259,731 of record NZ_JAXHBX010000001.1, on the reverse strand, counting down.
TGCCGTCCTTCATGAATGCGTCGAGCGCATCGAAGGCAGGGCCTGCCATGTTCGGCGTCAGTTCCACGGTCGCATTGGCTTCACCGGCAACCATGGCGGCGAAGATATCCGGAACAGCGTCAATCGAGACGACGAGAACGTCAGTGCCCGGCTTCAGGCCGGCATCCTTGATCGCCTGGATGGCGCCGACGGCCATGTCGTCGTTGTGGGCGTACATGGCGCAGATGTCCTTGCCGCCATTTTCGGCCTTCAGGAAGCCTTCCATGACTTCCTTACCCTTGGCGCGGGTGAAGTCACCGGTCTGGCTGCGGGCAATGGTGATGTTCGCCTTGCCGGCAATAGCCTCTTCGAAGCCCTTCTTGCGATTGATCGCAGGCGTCGAACCGACGGTACCCTGAAGCTCAACGACCTTGCACGGCTTGTCGCCGACGGTGTTGACAAGCCATTCGCCGGCAACGCGGCCTTCCTTCACCTGGTCGGAAGCGACCGAGGTCAGGTAAAGATCCTGCGGAGCGTCAACGCCGCGGTCGAGCAGGATGACCGGAATTTCGGCTTCCTTGGCTTCCGTCAGAACGTCTTCCCAGCCGGTTGCGACGACGGGAGCAACGAGAATGGCGTCAACGCCCTGAGCGATGAAGCCTCTGATAGCCTTGATCTGGTTTTCCTGCTTCTGCTGGGCGTCGGCGAATTTCAGTTCGATGCCGCGCTTTTCAGCCTCAAGCTTGGTGACGGAAGTTTCAGCAGCGCGCCAGCCGGATTCAGAACCGATCTGCGAGAAGCCGACGGTCAGGTCTGCAGCCATGGCAGACGAGCAGCCGAGTGCAATCACGCTTGCGCTGAGCGCAAGCTTGCGAAGAAATGTCATGATGTCCTCCCTTGAAAAGACACCGCCTCCACGGTGCCTGGCATTATGCATAGGCAAAGGCTCGAGACCTGTAAAGTCCAAAAGTACTATTATATGTTGTGCACCGCAGCATAAACTTTAGCTACACTTCACCGTCCCACACCGCAACCTCGAAGGTCGAAAGGTTAACCGACCCGACCGCACTGGCCGAGTATAGGCAAAGCAGGAGAACGAGAAAGCCCTGAAATACAGGGGTTACGGCTCGCCCTCCCTAAATTTCGTAATTTTCTGTTAACCAGTTTTCTTTATATTTCCCGACGCACGATGCCTGTGCCTCCGCATGAGCAATTCCGGCTCCCGCTATTCGAGACAGGAATACCCAATGGCAGTGATCACCTTCGCGAATACGAAGGGTGGCGCAGGAAAAACAACTGCGGCCCTCCTTCTGACCACTGAACTTCTCCACCGCAACTATCGAGTTTGCGTGATAGACGCCGACCCCCAGCGGTGGTTCTCGAAGTGGTACGAAGGCGCAGCATTGATGCCGAGGCTCTCCATCGAAACCTATGTGTCGGCGCCGACGATCCAGAAGATCGTCCACGAGCGCCGCAGCCAGTGGGATTTCGTCGTCATCGATCTGCCGGGCCTACAGTCACCCCTGCTCGCCTCGGCCGTCGGCTTGTCGGATCACGTCATCGTTCCGATCCAGGGCTCGAGCATGGACGCCCAGGGCGGCGCTCAGGTCCTCGATCTCCTGCGCTACCTCGACCGTAAGGCCGGCATCCGCATCCCGCATTCCGTCGTCCTGTCCAGGGTCAATCCGGCCATCACGACGCGTTCGATGCAGGCGGTGAAGCGTCTGCTGTCGGAACAGGACATCCGTGTCTTCGACACACCGATTGCCGAACGCGCCGCCTTCCGCGAAATGTTTGACATGCATCGCCCGCTTCGAAAGCTGGACAACGCCCAGACTCCAGGCAGCGAGAAGGCGATCTTGAATGCACAGGCCTTCGCCGACGAGATGCTCTCGCATGTCGATGTCAGCGCGCCAGCGGCCCCGGCCTATGCAACACGACGCGATCTACAGACCCTGGACACGGCGGCCTGAACGGCGCGCATCGAAAACACAACCGGCGGCCCTGAGGCCACTCGCGTCCATGCGTGCCAGCAAGGCCTTCGCCCAGGTAGCCCAGAAGGGCTTTTGTCCGATTATGCAGACACGGCGTCACCTCGGCGCTCGACCGGCGACATCCTGCTACAAACATGGGAATTTCAGAAGCTGTTCGCTATCAGAGCTGGCCCCTAACACTTGATGAAGTCGCAGCTCCACCAGGGCCGCGCCCAAGCGACGCCGCTTTCGGGCAGAATCGCAAGCAAAGTGTGATGGTCAGTCAGCGTCGGCCGGAAGACTTAAGGGGGCTTACGCCCCCGGAGTTGATTTAGGCTGCCATGCCCCAGGCGGAAGGGTCGTCATCGCCGAACATGCGCTCGAGGCTGAGGAAGCAGATCATGCTCTTGTCATGGGCGATGATGCCATCGGAGAAGGCTGCACTTGGACCGGTCGCAGCAGGAAGAGGCTGCAGCGTGCTGCCAGACACGGTCAGAATGTCGGAGACGCCGTCGACCAGCAGACCGACGGTCATGCCGTTGACTTCGGTGACGACCACGGCACTGCGCTCCGTCGCCTGGGCGGCCGGCATGCCGAGCTTCACGGCGAGATCGACGATCGGGATGACCGTTCCGCGAAGGTTCATGACGCCGAGAACTTCATAGGGCGAGTGCGGGATGGGCGTAACCGGAGCCCAACCGCGGATTTCGCGGATCGATGTGGTCTTGACGCAGAACTCCTGTTGATGAAGCCGAAAGGCGATGATTTCGAGGGCATCGGCGGTGTTCGACGTCGTATTCATCTGCGATTTCCTCCTGCTGCAAGCCTACGTCGGCTGGCACCGTGTCACGATATTGGTTCACCGGGGATCCCGGCGGCAGAGGCCTGCCCTGCACTCCAAATCAATTTAGCCCACCAGTAATTAAAGAATATCTAAATCAATCAGGATAATCCGCAACTGGTGCCACGGACATGGCCGTCATCGGGCGAGCATGGTGAAATGCGCCATCTGTCCGGCACTCCACCAGGAAAATTCTTGCAGCAGCGAGGGCTCGACCGCGCCGATCCGACCACCGTGAATGCTGAGTTTCCCCTGCGTCGTCGCGATCGCCAGTACATTTCCAACGTGCTGGCGAGACACCTGAAACCGCTGCGACAATGCATCATAGGTGAGCGCAAGCGGCCAGTCTTCACCCAGCGCGCCGGCCAGGTGGGCACCCATGACTGCACAAAGAATGAGATATCCGCTGTCGCGACCGGTAAAGTCGACGACCGTCTCGAAGGGCGTGAACAGGACATCCATCGACTGGAAGGCAATGGTCGATCGGCCGATCAGGCGGTAGACCAGCGACACATCGGCGTCCAGGGCCTCCCGAAGCGAATGGCCTTCAAGCATGGCGGACGCGGCAATGAAGGCAAGAGGGGAGCGGGCGATCTCAATGACGAGGGGCGGCGTTGGACGCAACCTGATTTCTCGCCGGTCTCGCGCATTCTGTTCTGCCACGACATAGCCACCGGCCCGCAGGCCCGAAATGAGATCGCTGACCTGGCGTGCGCTGCCGGGCACCAACGTCTGCAGCAGGGTCATGGTCGGCGCAGGGCCCGTGCCCTCCTCGAAACGTGCCGACAGCCCGATCAGCATATAGCAGGTGATGTAGCGCATCTTCTGCGCGAAGATCTTGTTGGCTGGCCAGCGGAAGGCATTGGCTTCCACCATGCTGCGGCAATAGGCGAGCACAGCCCTGTCGAAGCCGGAATGGCCAAGATAGCCGCTCGCCAATTGCCACACGGGTTCCCCGAGATGCTTCTCGACACCGGGATGGACGACCAATCGGTCCCGATCAAGTTTGGCACGCAATTGATCCATGGGCACAACTCCAGATCAGAGTTGCGCATAGGACGGCAATTCACCGATGCCGTCGATTGGTAATTTTAGTAGTCAGCCCTAATCAACGAAGATCTGAAGGCACCATGGGACGCATCGCTCCGCTTCAGGGAACGCGTTTGGCAAGATCATAGGCTGCGGCGCATCGCTGGCCGGATGCGCAATAAGCGAGGATCGGTCCCGACTGCCGGCTGATGATCGCTTTCAGCTCGCGCGCCTGATCAAAGGATATGGAGCCCGGGACTACCGGAAGATAATGCGCGTCGAGCCCGACCTCACGAGCTGAATTTGCAATTTCGTCAAAGGCCGGCTGAAAGAAGCCTTCTTTGTCCGGCCGCATGCAGACGACGGCCTTGAAGCCGAGTTCGGCAATCGCTTGCAGCTCCTGCGGCTTGATCTGTCCGGTGACATGGAAACTTGGATCGATGCTGCGAATGCTCATGAGAACTCCTTCTTGAGACGGCTGCCCACCGAAGTCGCCGCTTTACACATAACGTTTTTTATATATTTAAGATCTGTCGTAGGTGTCAACACTTGCCAGTGCCGATTTCTCATATATATTCGTATCTATGAAGATTGATCCTGAACAGATGAAGGCTGGTGCCGATATGGCCAGCGAACTCCTCAAGTCGCTATCCAATCGATATCGACTGCTGATCCTCTGCCGCCTTGCCGACGGCGAGCATTCCGTCGGTCAGCTTGCCGAATTCCTCGGGATCCGCGACAGCACCGTGTCGCAGCATCTGGCGTTGTTGCGCCGGGAAAAGATCATCATGGGACGGCGTGACGGTCAGACCATCTGGTACCGGATCGAGAGCGAACCGGCGCGCGCCATCATCGGCACTCTATACGACAGCTTCTGCAAAACATCCGACTGCGCCGCCTGACGCGGCAGCCGACACCGTCATCCATTCTGCGGATGACGGCTTGACACAAGCTTATCTAATATATACGTATCATCGTAGATATGTATCTTAAGGAGAAAAACATGTCGATCGATCGCGCCGTTCTCGTCTTTGCAGGGTTCATGATCCTGCTTTCCCTCCTACTGACATACTTCGTGCATCCAGGTTTCGTCTGGTTCACCGCTTTTATCGGCGTGAACATGATACAGTCGGCCTTCACCGGCTTCTGCCCGGCGGCCACGATTTTCCGCAAGCTGGGGCTTCGCCCCGGCACAGCATTCTAAGGAACAAGTCATGCCGAAATCCGCCTTCATCGCCCTGTTTGCGGCTGCGACAGCCATGGGACTGACCGTCAGCCATGCCGCTGATCTCAAACTCGAAGCCGTCGACATCACAGAGATGAAGGCGGTCTACGGCCAGATCCAGCCACGCAACAGCGTACTGGCCCGAGCAAGGCTGGGCGGCACCCTCGTCCAGCTGAATGTCACCGAAGGCGACATCGTCAAGGCTGGCGATGTGATCGCCGAGGTGAAGGACGACAAGATCGACTTCCAGATCAAGGCCGTCGATGCCCAGCTTCAGGGCCTGAACGCTTCTCTGCGGGATGCTCAGGTCGAACTGGATCGTGCTGACCGGCTGGTGCGCAGTGGCGCTACCAGCACCCAGCGCCTCGATCAGTTGAAGACCCAGCTGGACGTCATGACCAACCAGGTACGCCAGGCAGAAGCCCAGCGCTCCGTTCTAGTCCAGCAGGCGTCGGAAGGCGCAGTGCTCGCCCCCTCTGACGGGCGTATCATCGCCGTTCCCGTGACCAGCGATTCCGTCGTCATGGCAGGCGAGACGATTGCGACCATCGCTGGCGGCGGCTTCTTCCTGCGGCTCGCGATCCCCGAGCGTCATGCACAGGACCTGACACAGGGGGCGCCGATCCGCATCGAAGCGAGCGGCACGACGCTCGAAGGCGAACTCGTCAAGATCTATCCGCAGATCGAAGGCGGCCGGGTGACAGCCGATGTCGAGGTAGACGGACTCGATACCGATTTCGTCGCGGCAAGGGTTTTGGTGGAACTGCCGATCGGCAACCGCCGGGCACTCGTGGTGCCGGCAGCCTCCCTGTCGAACAGGTCAGGCGTCAACTTCGTCGCCGTGCGTGAAAACGATCAGGTCGTCGAGCGCGCCGTGGTCGCTGGCGAAACCCTGGAGATCGGCGGAGTGACACAGGTCGAAATACTCTCAGGCCTCGCGGCCGGCGATATCGTGGTGACAGAATGAGCACTCCCGTCGACAACTCACCCAATCCCGCAGGGCCGGATGACGACACGCCAATGACCAATCTGGGCATTGCCGGTCATTTGACACGCGCCTTCATCAAGTCGCCGCTAACACCACTCTTCCTGATCGCCGCCTTCGCCTTCGGTCTTGTGGCCCTGCTCTCGCTCCCGCGTGAGGAAGAGCCACAGATCTCCGTGCCCATGGTCGACATCATCGTCCAGGCCCCGGGCCTGCGCGCCGACGATGCGCAGAAGCTGATCACCGAGCCGCTGGAAACCATCGTCAAGAGCATCAACGGCGTCGAGCACATCTACTCCCAGTCCATGGACAACATGGTCATGGTCACCGCCCGCTTCCTGGTCGGCACCTCCGCGGATGCCGCGGTGCTGCGCGTCCACGACAAGGTGCGCGCCAACATCGACCGCATCCCCGTCGGCATCGCCGAGCCCAAGGTGGTCGGCCGTGGCATCGATGACGTTGCGATCGTCACCCTCACTTTCTCCCCGACGAAAGACGCGAGCGGCCATGTGGGCGCAAACGACCTGACCCGCATCGTCCGCGAAGTCCGCAACGAAGTCGCCAAGGTCGAGAATGTTGGCCTCACCTATGTCGTCGGCGAAACCAACGAGATCATCCGCATCTCGCCACAGCCGGAAAAGCTCGCCCTTTACGGCATCACGCTGCAGCAGCTTGCCGGCAAGGTCGGTGGCGCCAATACGGCGATGCCGGCCTCTCAGGTCCGCGAAAACGGTCGCCAGATCGATGTGATCGCCGGCGAAACCCTCGCTTCCCCCGCCGAGATCGGCAATCTCCTGCTGACGGCCCGCGATGGCAGGCCGGTCTACGTCCGCGATGTCGCGACCATCGACTTTGCCACAGACACCAGCGAAGCCCTCGTTTCCACCCTGCGCAAGGACGGCGATACCGTCGAACGCGTGCCCTCTGTCACACTTGCTATCGCCAAGCGCGCCGGCTCCAACGCGGTCGTCGTCGCCGAGGCGATCCTCGAGCGCGTCGAAGCTCTGGAAGGCAAGCTGATCCCAGAGGACATCCGTGTCGAGGTCACCCGTGACTACGGCGAAACCGCGAATGAAAAGGCGAACGAGCTCCTCTATCACCTCGGCCTCGCGACCGTTTCGATCATCGCGCTGGTCTGGCTGGCAATCGGCAGACGCGAAGCGCTGGTCGTGGCGATCGTCATTCCCGTGACGATCCTGCTCACCCTCTTCGCTTCCTGGCTGATGGGCTACACGCTAAATCGGGTGTCGCTCTTCGCGCTCATCTTCTCCATCGGCATTCTCGTCGACGACGCCATCGTCGTTATCGAGAATATCGCCCGCCACTGGGGCATGGGCGACAAGCGCTCGCGCCAGCGCAGCGCCATCGAGGCGGTAGCCGAGGTCGGCAATCCGACGATCGTCGCGACACTGACCGTCGTCGCCGCCCTCCTGCCGATGCTCTTCGTCTCCGGCATGATGGGCCCCTATATGAGCCCGATCCCGGCCAATGCCTCGGCCGCGATGATCTTCTCCTTCTTCGTCGCCGTCATGGTCACCCCGTGGCTGATGCTGAAGGTCGCCGGCAACGCACCCGTGCACGCCCATGCCGATCACGAGACCGGCGGCATACTGGGCCGGATGTACGCGGCAACCGCCCGCCCCATACTTGCAACAAAGACCCGCAGCTGGGTCTTCCTGATCCTCGTCGGCGTACTGACACTCGGATCGCTGAGCCTCTTCTACACCAAGCATGTCACGGTGAAGCTGCTTCCCTTCGACAACAAGTCGGAGCTGCAGGTCACCATCGATCTGCCGGAAGGCTCATCCGTCGAGGCGACCGATGCCGTAGCCCAGGCCGTGGGGCGCACCGTGCTCGATATGCCGGAAGTGGTCTCCGTCCAAACGCATGCCGGAACAGCAGCCCCCTTCAACTTCAACGGTCTTGTCCGCCACGCCTATATGCGCGCCGCTTCCTATCAGGGTGACGTGGCCATCAACCTGACGCCCAAGGCGGAGCGTGATCGCACGAGCCACGACATTGCGCTTGATATCCGCCGGAAGATTTCGGGCATTGCCATGCCCGAGGGCACCAGCCTCAAGGTCGTCGAGCCACCGCCGGGACCGCCGGTCATGGCAACCCTGCTCGCCGAGATCTATGGCCCAACGCCTGAGATCCGCCGCGCCGTGGCCGAAAAGGTCGAGGCAGCCTTCCGCTCGGTGCCCTTCATCGTCGACGTCGACAACTCCTATGGCGTGGAAGCACCGCGCAAGCGGCTGGTCATCTCGACCGACGACGCGGAATTCTACCGTGTCGAGGAAGGCGATGTCTTCGACACCATCGCGATCCTCGCGAACGGCAAGACCATCGGCTACTCGCATCGCGGCGAAGGCCGTCCGCCGATCCCGATCCGGCTGGAACGCGCCAAGAGTGAGAAGGTGATCGACGAGCGTTTCCTCTCGACGCCGATGCCGGCCAATGTCCTGCCCGGCGACAAGGGTGTCGTCGAACTCGACGACGTCGTGCGCGTCATCGACGAAAAGACCACGCTGCCGATCTTCCGTCACAACGGCATCAATGCCGAGATGGTGACGGCAGAACTCGCCGGCGACTTCGAGGCCCCCCTCTACGGCATGCTCGCCGTGCAGAAAGCGATCGACGCGCAGGACTGGACGGGGCTTCCCAAGCCGGTGATCTCCCTCAACGGCCAGCCGACCAACGAAGATCAGGCAACGCTTCTCTGGGATGGCGAATGGGAAGTCACCTGGGTGACCTTCCGCGACATGGGCGCCGCCTTCATGATCGCGCTCCTCGGCATCTACATCCTCGTCGTCGCCCAGTTCGGTTCGTTCAAGGTGCCGCTGGTGATCCTCACACCCGTGCCGCTGACCTTCATCGGTATCCTGGGAGGCCACTGGCTCTTCGGCGCGCCCTTCTCCGCCACCTCGATGATCGGCTTCATCGCGCTTGCCGGCATCATCGTCCGCAACTCGATCCTGCTGGTGGATTTCATCCGCCACGCCGATCACACCGGGAAAACGCTGACCGATGTTCTGATCGAAGCCGGGTCGATCCGTTTCAAGCCGATCCTCCTGACCGCGCTTGCCGCGATCATCGGTGCGGCCGTTATCCTGACCGACCCCATCTTCCAGGGGCTGGCGATCTCGCTGCTCTTCGGCCTGATCTCGTCGACCCTGCTGACGGTACTGGTGATCCCCGCAATCTATCGGGTGCTACGCACCTGAAAGAACTGACCTGAGGATTAATGGCCGCGCCGCAAGCGCGGCCATTTTTATTTGGACAGAAGATTCTCAGCACACCCCCTTCAAAGCGACATTAAAAAGTGTAAACTAAATTTTACACTCAAGCTGAGGCGGGACCCATGGCCCAACCGTTCCCATTCGCCGCCATCGTCGCCCAGGAGGACATGAAGAAGGCCCTCCTGATGGCGGCCGTCGAGCCTCTGCTCGGCGGCGTGCTGATCTTCGGCGATCGCGGCACGGGAAAATCCACGGCAGTCCGCGCCCTGACGGAGCTGCTGCCACCGATCGAAACGCGCGACAGTTGCCGCTACAACTGCCTTCCGGCAGAGCCGCAATCCGCCTGCACCGTCTGCAATCCCTCGAGCGGCCTGAAGCCACCTGCTATCGTCAAGCACCGCGCACCGATGATCGATCTACCTCTCGGCGCGACGGAAGATCGTGTCTGCGGCTCGCTCGACATCGAAAAGGCGTTGGTCGCCGGGGAGAAGCACTTCGAGCCCGGGCTCCTGGCCGCCGCCAACCGCGGCTTCCTCTACATTGATGAGATCAACCTGCTGGAGGATCATCTGGTCGACCTCCTCCTCGATGCAGCAGCCTCTGGCGTCAACGTCGTGGAGCGCGAAGGCCTGAGCATCCGTCACGCGGCACGCTTCGTCCTTGTGGGCAGCGGCAATCCGGAAGAGGGAGATCTCAGACCGCAATTGCTCGATCGCTTCGGTCTTTCCGTCGACGTGCGCACCATCGACGATCTCGACCAACGCATCGAGGTGATCCGTCGTCGTGATACCTACGAGACGGATCCGCGCGGTTTCATCAAGCTCTGGTCCAAGCGGGACGCGACGATCGGTCGCCGGGTGATCGCCGCACGAAAAATTCTCCGTCAGGTGGAGATCCCTGATCATGTGGTGAGGCGCATGTCGCAGCTCTGTTTGCGTCTCGGGATCGACGGCATGCGCGGCGAACTGACCCTGATGCGCGCAAGTCGCGCCGCGGCCGCCCTTTCGGCGCGCCTGCTGGTCACCTGGGACGATGTCGCGGATATCGCTCCCATGGTGCTTTGCCACCGTCTGCGCCGCGACCCGCTCGACGATGCCGGTTCTGCCCCCCGCATTGAGCGCGCTCTGGCGTCGATCGATGACACCGGCAAAGACCGTCACGCCCATGGCTGAACTCGGCCCCCACGACGCCTATGATAAAGCCCTTGATGACAGGGGCGCGGAACTCTGGGCGGATGCGCAACTGGCGATCGAGCTACTCGGCTTGGGAGGCGCAAGCCTCGGCGGCGTCTGGCTCAAGGCCCGGTCGGGCGGTGTACGCGATCACGTCATTTCCCGGCTCCAGGAACGCCTCGGGATCGGATTTGTACGCCTGCCACCCGGCACATCTGCGGCCAATCTCTCAGGCGGCGTCGATCTCGCGGCAACTGCTGCGACAGGAAGCCTCGTCCGACAACAGGGTCTTCTGGCCCGGGCCGAAGGTGGTGGGCTGATGATACCCATGGCGGAGCGCCTCGATCCGTCGCTCGCGGCTATGGTCGCCCGCGCAATGGATCAACCTCGAGAGAGCGGCTTTTTGCTGGTCGCCCTCGACGAATCCCTCGATGATGAAGCCCCGCTTTCCAGCGGACTGGCCGATCACCTCGCGCTGCGCATCGATCTCGACGGCATCGGCTGGTATCACGTGAGCACCCTGGAGTCAGAGCCGGCACGACCGTGGAACTCGCTGACCAATTGGCAGGATGTGACGATCAATGATCGACTGCTGAAAGGCCTTGCCACCCTCTCGCAGATGGCCGGTCACGGCTCGACACGCATACTGGCGCATCTCGCACGCACGGCACGACTTCTGGCGTGTCGCGAAGACCGTACGGCAGTTGAGGAGCGCGACGCGCTGACAGCCCTTCGCCTGTGCCTTGGTCTGCGACTGACGCCTCAGGCTGAGGCGCCCGCCGAGCAGCCGGAGGACCCATCGACAGATGCTCCTCCGAAACACGACGAAGAACCGATAGGCCCCTCGGCTTCGACGGACCCGGCCGATCAGGATCAAGACAGCAATGCCGACAAGCCGACACAGCTCGACGCGCTGACGGAAATGCTGGCGGCCATCAAGGCAGGTGCACTATCGGCAGATCCCTGGCTCACCATCGCCCAGCGCCCCAGCCGCAATGCGGGCGGGGCGGGTAAATCTGGTGACCTGCACAAGAACACCCGGCGGGGCCGGCCTTTCGGCATCGGACTGGCGCCGCCCCATGCGGAGGCTAGGCCCGACATCATTGCGACCCTGCGCGCGGCAGCACCCTTCCAGCGTATCCGGGCGGCCCAGCGTCAGGCTCTGGGTCTGGCTAACCGTGTTCCTTCGACAGGAGCCACGGCGCCGCGCGCCTATGTCAGCCGCGATGACTTCCGGTATCTGCGGCTGCGCCATGCAGCCCCCTCGACGGCAATCTTTGTCGTCGACGCCTCGGGTTCCACCGCACTGGAACGCCTCGGCGAAACCAAGGGCGCGATCGAACAGCTGCTGGCGCGATGCTATGTCCGCCGCGACGAAGTGGCTTTGATCGCCTTCAGGGGCACGGGCGCCGAGCTGCTTCTGCCACCGACCCGCTCGCTCACCGCCGCGAAACGCAAACTCGCCGCCCTTCTCGGCGGCGGGCCAACGCCGCTTGCCGCGGGGCTGAAAGCCGGCCTTGAGCTCGCGCTCTCCGTCGAGCGGCGCGGCAGCAGCCCTGTGCTTGTCCTGCTGACCGATGGGAGCGGCAACATCGCCCTCGATGGCACCCCTGATCGGGCCCTGGCCGCCGAAGAACTCTCGCGTCTTGCCCGAAACTGCAAATCCAGGGACTTGAAGACAATCTGCATCGATATTGCACGCCGCCCGCGCGAAAGCGTGACCACTCTTGCGAGCATGCTCGGCGCCGACTTGCACATCTTGCGAAAAGCCGATGCCGGTCATGTGTCGCAGCTCGTGGACCGTTCGATGCAGGAGGCGCGTGTATGACACTCGGGCGCGATCGACTGAACTGGGAAACGGACGGCCGCAACTGGCCGAACCGCAGCGCAAGCCAGTTCGTGAAGACCAATGCCTGTGACTGGCATGTCCAGATTGCGGGGCCGGACACCGCACCCATGATCCTGCTGCTGCACGGGACGGGTGCATCCTCCCATTCCTGGCGGCATCTGTTGCCGCTACTCAGCGCGCGCTTTCGCGTCGTGGCGCCCGACCTTCCCGGCCACGGCTTCACCCGGCCGCGCGGACCAACAGACCTCTCGCTTCCCGGGATGGTGCGGGCATTGACGGAACTGGTCTCTCGACTGGATCGCTGCCCCGCCGTCATTCTCGGACATTCGGCCGGTGCGGCCATCGCCGTCACACTGGCGGCCAGTAAGGCCTCCGCCGTACCGCGCCATGTCATCGGCATCAACGGCGCCTACCTGCCGATCCGTGGCAACGCACTGTTTTCGCCGCTGGCCAAGGCGCTCTTCGCCAACCCCTTTTCCGCCTCGATGTTTTCCCTGATGTCACGGGCGACCCCGCTCGGCGGCAATCTGCTGACCGCGACCGGCTCACCGATCGATGAGGAAGGGCGCGCACTCTACCGCATGCTGCTGGCCTCCCCCGCCCATGTTCGAGGCGCTCTCGGCATGATGGCCGCCTGGGACCTGTCCCGTTTCGACGCCACCTTGCAGCGCCTGCCCTTCCCAATGACGCTGATTGCCGCCAAGGACGACCCCATGGTACCGATCGAAAACTCCAGTCACGCAGCGCGACAGGCTCCTGGGAGCCGGCTCGTGCTGACCGACACGGGCGGACACCTTCTGCATGAATGCCGGCCCGCCGACGTCGTGCGGTGGCTGGACGAGGCCATCGGAAACCAGCGACCGAACGGAGCGGATGCAGCATGAATGTCGCCGGCCGCTTTCCCAGACATAAGCCCAAACCGGTCGACAACAGACCGCATGCGATCGTGATCGGTGCTGGCGTGGGAGGTCTCGCGACCGGTGCCCTGCTCGGCGCCAAAGGCTATCGCGTCACGATTATAGATCCGCTGGACGAACCCGGTGGACGGGCCTATGCCCATCGCCAGGACGGTTTCACCTTCGACGCCGGGCCGACCATCATCACCGCCCCATGGCTTTTCGAAAAGCTGTGGCATGACTGCGGCGGTCGCCTGAGTGACGATGTCGAACTCCGGCCAAACACCCCCTTTTACCGGGTGCGCTTCGACGACGGTACGGTCTTCGACTATTCCGGCGACCGCGCGGCGATGGAAGCACAGATCGCGAGGATCGACCCCAGGGATGTCGCTGGTTATCGCAGCTTTCTCGACGAGAGCCGGCGGATCTATGAAGTCGCCTTCGAGCAACTGGCGCACAAACCCTTCCACAGCCTGCTGTTCACGGCAAAGACGCTTGCCGGTCTGGTGCGCCTGGGCGGCTATCGCTCCGTCTATTCGGTCGTCTCGAAGCATTTCAAGAGCGACAAGCTGCGCACCCTCTTCTCCTTCCATCCGCTGCTGATCGGCGGCAATCCCTTCTCGGCCACCTCTTTCTACTGCCTGATCGCCCATCTCGAGGGCAAATACGGCGTGCACCATGCAATCGGCGGCACGAACGCGCTGGTGCGCGGCATCGCCTCGCTTGTCACCCGCAACGGCGGACGCATCCGGCTGAACGAGACGGTCACTGACATCGAAACGGAGGGACGTCGGGCAACGGCCGTGCGGCTGGCCTCCGGCGAGCGGATCGCTGCCGATATCATCGTTTCGAACGCCGATCCCGCCACCACCTATGGCAAGCTCCTAAAGCACCATCCCCGGAAACGCTGGACCGATGCCAAGCTCAAACGTGGCGACTATTCGATGAGCCTCTTCGTCTGGTACTTCGGCACGAACCGCCGCTATGACGATGTCCTGCATCACACGATGCTCTTCGGCCCGCGTTATCGCGGACTTCTCGACGACATCTTCCGGAACCACCGCCTCGCAGACGATTTCAGCCTCTACCTGCATCGACCGACGGCCAGCGATCCCTCGCTGGCTCCGCCCGGCGGCGATGCCTTCTACGTCTTGAGCCCGGTGCCAAACCTCGAAAGCGGGACCGACTGGAACGAGGCAGCAGAAATCTACCGGCGCAAGATCGAAAAACGGCTCGAGGAAACCATGCTGCCCGGTCTTTCAGAGAGCATCGTCTCCTCGCGAATTGCGACCCCGCTCGACTTCCGGGACAGACTTCTTTCGTGGCAGGGGGCCGCCTTTGCACTCGAACCCAAGCTCCTCCAGAGCGCCTGGTTCCGACCGCACAACAGAAGCGAGGAACTCGACAATCTCTTCCTTTGCGGTGCCGGCACGCATCCCGGTGCAGGCCTGCCCGGCGTCGTGTCGTCGGCGCGCATCGTCGCCGATCTGGTGCCGGATCCGGCAACCCTGCCAGCCGGCACTTGGGAAGGTAGCGGAAGAGGATCTGCACAATGACAGACACACACCCGTCCCACTCCGAAGCCTATCTGGCCCGTCCGACGATCCGTCGGCCAATCCTCTTGAACTATGGCTTTTCCGGAGACTTCGAGGATCAAAGAGCCTGTTCGGCCGCCATTCGTCGGGGGTCGAAATCCTTTCACCTCGCCTCTCTGCTTTTGCCGGGACCGACTCGCGAGGCCGCGCGCGCGCTCTATGCCTTCTGTCGGCATTCCGACGACCTGATCGATGATCCACGCAGCGGCATGCCAGCCCTCCAGCGCCTGCGCGAGCGGCTGGACCTGATCTATGCCGGGGCACCGGCACCCTTTGCCTGCGACCGCGCCTTCGCACGGGTGGTGCACGACCATGCCATCGCCAAGCCGGTGGTCGAAGCCCTGCTCGACGGCTTTGCCATGGATCTGGACGGGCGGCGCCACGCGACCATCGACGACGTGAAAGCCTATGCGACCTGTGTTGCTGCAAGCGTCGGGCTGATGATGGCATCGGTGATGGGCGTCAGCGACAGGGCTGCGCTTTCCCGCGCGGCCGACCTCGGGATCGCTATGCAACTGACCAACATCGCCCGCGATGTCGGGGAAGACGCCCGAAACGGCAGGCTCTATCTGCCGCTCGACTGGCTGGATGAACAGGGTGTCGACGTCGCGGCCTTCCTGCATAATCCGCAATTCACCCCCGCGCTCGGTCTGGTGGTAAGGCGGCTGCTCGACGAGGCTGCCCGCCACTACCGGCTCGGCCATGCCGGCATCCGCAGCCTGCCGAAACCCTGTCGTCATGCGATCCGCACTGCCGCCTTGGTTTATGAGGCGATCGGCCAGGGCATTGCAGCCAATGGCTATGACAGCGTCAACCATCGCGCGACAACGGGACTCAGCACCAAGCTTGGCCTCCTGATCAAGGCACGCTCCGACGATAGCCGCTGGACGGCGACGGCCGTGCGCGATCTCCATGCCGGGACGGAACCTGTCGCACGATCGCTGGTGACACTCAGCGGCATCTTGCGGGAGAGTGCCCCGACGCAACGCCCCGACACGCCACCATCTGATGGGGAGACGGCCGTGGGACGGGTAACCGACATTCTGCTGAGGCTTCATGCCGACGCACGTATTGAGACGCTTAGACGCCGAGACGCGGCGCGGGAAAAGGCGGCGAGCCTTGCTTGAGCATTATTTCGGCATCATCGAAGCCATCTTCGTCTTCAGCCTGGCGATCGCCTTCTATGTCTGGCAGATGCGCGATCTGAAAAAAGCGAAGCGCGAGGCGGAAGCCCGCGAGCGGCAAGCGAGCCAGCCTCTTACGGACGAGCCGAAAACCGACTAGGCGCGGCGCGGCATGCGAAACGGAAGCATCAGCCTGACGACCGGATTTGCCAGTCGGCGACAATCGAGCGTCTCCTGCATCATCTCGACCGGATCCCCGGCAATCACCGTTTCGACCAGCGAGCGCCGGTAAAACGGCGTGTCTTCGAGCACGTTTTTCAAGACGGGATTTGCGCCACCATCGCAGGCAATTCCGCCGCCGACGCCCCAAAACCCGCGCTTCAGCAGTTTACGGGGCGGGGGATCGAAGTCGGATATCGCACCGTGACGACCACAGATGAGCCCGAAGCGGCTGTTTGTCCCGTCGGCAAGCACGGAATCGTAGAGGATCACCGTACGGCCATCGCCCGTATTGCCCCTGGCCCAGTCCCAGCCGGAAAAATCCGTCTCAAGCGGACGGGCGCCATGGTTCATGTCGTGATAGCCCGTCCCCGTCCATCCACCATCGGGCAGCGCCTCGCAGGCCACGGTGACCCGCCCATTGGGGGCGACTGGCTGCCAGGCATGAAGCCCGGCGCGATCGAGACCATAGGCCCGCGCACCAAGAAAATCCGGCACTAGCCGGATTTCGCCCCGCATGCGTTTTGGCAGCAAACGCTGGCCGGGCCAGGGCAGGAAAATTTCGTTGAAGCTGATCACGAAGCCCGAACCATCGTATCGGAACGAACTATTGCCGATCGCCAGGGAGTGCTTGTCGCGACTGAGCCGGGCCTTGCCACGCTCGGTCATCGCCCAGGCGTGACCCTGCGGCCCGTAGAGCGCGACATTGAAGGCAATATGATTTTCCGGATCATGCCGGCCGGACCAGTGATAGTAGGGCGAAAACACGGAGCCGATGAAGGCGATCACCGTGAAGGCGAACTGTCCGCAGTCACTCGTTCCGTCTGCATACCACCAGTGATAGCCGCCGGGCGCGACCGCCTGGTCAAAGGCCGGTCCGCCATCAACCGTTCGGCCGCGAGCTTGCCGGAAAGCGCCGCCATCGGCAGCCCCGGCCCCGGATGTACGCTGCCCCCCGCCAGATAAAGCCCCGGCAGCGGCCCCTCCGATCCCGGCCGGGCGAAGGATGCCATCCACCCGTGCGAGGCCATCCCGTATAGCGCTCCCCCAGTTCCCGGATAGAGGCTCGCAAAGCGATCCGGAGTCGTGATGTTCGCCGTAGCCTGTGGGTTCGAGAGCGTCAGACCGTTCAGTGACAGTCGCCGTTCCATGCTCTTCAGACATGCATTGACCTCGCTTTCATCGAACCGGTGACGATCTCCATCCGCCGGGAGGTTCATCAGGGCATAGATGCGCTCCGGCTCGACACCGCCGGCCTTTAGGCGACCGGTCGCATCGCGGTCCTGAGCGCAGAGATAGACGGTCGGATCGGAAGGTGCCTCGCGCCGTTTAAAGATCGCCTCGAACTCGCGCTCGTAGTCGTCGGAAAAGAACACCGTATGATGCGCAATCTCGACACCTTTAGGCTCGGCAACGCTGCATGACACAAGGGCTGACAGAGACCGTTGTGCCCGACTGCGAGCCGGGTCCGGAGGCGAGGCGCCGATCAGCCGGGGCAGCGCGGCGACATCTCCGTTGTAGACGATCTGCCGGGCATCCACCCGTCGGCCAGTTCGCGTGACCACACCGGACACGGCCCGACGCGAGGGATCGATGAGGATCTCGCTGACGGGATCGCCATAGCGAAACTCGACGCCGAGCTCGACAGCCAGCGCTTCGAGACGCATGGCAAGCGCCCTGATCCCGCCCTCGACGGTCCAGACACCCTCCTGCTCGACATGCGCAACCAGCATCAGCGTTGCCGGAGACAGGAAGGGCGAAGAGCCGCAATAGGTGGCGTAACGACCGAAAAGCTGGCGAAGGCGCACATCGGAAAAATAGCTGCCAAGCGCCGACCAGAGCGTCGAGAACGGCTTGATCGC
This sequence comes from Rhizobium sp. R86522, assembly GCF_042466255.1. Classification (NCBI taxonomy): domain Bacteria; kingdom Pseudomonadati; phylum Pseudomonadota; class Alphaproteobacteria; order Hyphomicrobiales; family Rhizobiaceae; genus Rhizobium; species Rhizobium sp. R86522. The sequence continues at coordinate 241,743 of NZ_JAXHBX010000001.1, read as the reverse complement.
GAGCAGATCAGACGGCCGACCGAGCCCGATGCGACGAGACAGGGAAACCGGATTGGGTCTGGTAGCGTCGATGAAACTGTCTTTCAACACCTCAAACGTCCGCCGGCTGTCGGCCGCGAAGCGCCGGTATCCCTCTGCCTCGCGCCGTCCGGCAAAGTCTCCGATCGCCCTGATCGTTTCGTCATGGTCTGCATGCAGATCAAGACAGACCCCGCCCCGCCAGTAATGGCGCGCGATCACGCTCGATGGGACCAGCCTGAGTTCGTCTTCAATTCTGCGTCCCGCAGCGGCAAAGAGTGCCTCGAAGACCCATTTCATCGTCAGCACCGTCGGCCCGGCATCGAAGCCTCGGCCAGCCGCTTCGACGCGACGCATCTTGCCGCCGGCCTCGGCCTGCGCCTCGCAGACAACGACGCGATATCCGGCCGCAGCCAATCGAATGGCAGCCGAGAGCCCCGCCATGCCGGCACCGATCACCAGCACGGTATCGTCTGTCGAAACAGGCACCTTCGTCTCCTGTGACCAGTTGACTTACGGACTTAATGTGTCAATCTTGATTTACACATTATTGAGTTGCGCAAATTTTACAACAGCGCATTCTCCGGAGGTCAACCCAATGGATTTCCCCGAGCGCATCGAAACTGGCATGCAGCGCGCCCTGCGTTACGCGACCGCCAATGGATGCCCACCCATCCTGGCAAAAGCCCTTCGGCATGCGGTGTTTCCCGGAGGTGCGCGTATCAGGCCTCGGCTCTGCCTTGCGGTCGCGGCCGCCTGCGGTGACCGTGAGCCGAATGCCGCCGATAGTGCTGCCGTGGCCATCGAACTCCTGCATTGCGCATCCCTCGTGCATGATGACATGCCATGCTTCGACAATGCGCTGACGCGTCGTGGGGCGCCGAGCGTACATGCCCAATTCGGTGAAGAGATCGCACTTCTTGTCGGCGACGGCCTGATCATCGCAGCTTTCGAGACGGTCGCCCGGGAAACACAGCAGACACCGCTTCTGACCGCACCAATGATCGCCACCATCGCCAATGCTGTGGGCAGCCCCTATGGCCTCGTGGCCGGCCAGGCCTGGGAAAGCGAACCCGAAATCAACATCACCGCTTATCATCGCGCCAAGACCGCCTCGCTGTTCAGCGGCGCCGTGTCGACCGGCGCGATCGCCTCGGGCGGCAATCCGAGGGAATGGCTGGTGCTGGCAGATGCACTGGGTGCCGCCTATCAGGTGGCAGACGATCTCTATGACGCTGTGGGCCAATCCGATGCGGGCAAGCCGGCCGGACAGGACAGCCGCAATGGCAAGCCGAACATCGTCGCCAGCATCGGCCTCGAAGCGGCGCTGGTTCGTCTGAAGCGTCTCGTCACCGAGGCGGTCGAGAGCGTGCCAGACTGCCCCGGTGCGGAAGCTTTCCGCGCGATGATCCGTAACGAAGCGACACGGCTGATGCCGAAAACGCTCGCCACCAGCGCGGCGTAAGACCATGGATACCGGAGGCGGAAGAGGCTTCGATGCCAGCCCGCCGATCCGCACCAGCGAGGCGCGAGGGGAGCCTCGACAAAGCCTCCTGCAGTCGGTGGCGATCGGTCTTCGTCTCTGGCGAAGCCGCCAAATCGCCTCGCCCCGCTTCCGCGCGTTCGTTTCGCGGATGCCGCTGCTGCGGCAGATCGCCAACCGCAAGGCCAATCATCTGTTTCGCCTGACAACAGGCTTCGTCCACACCCAGATCCTGTCTGCCTGTGTGGGTGTCGGGATCTTCGAGGCCCTGGACGGCGAGGCATTGTCCACGAATGCAATTGCTGCCCGCTGCGGCATGCCGTCGGACGCCATGCGGCGTCTGCTTGAGCAGGCAAGACGGCTCGATCTCGTCGTCAGCCTCGCCCCTGATCTCTGGCTGCTTTCGGATGCCGGCACGGTGCTCGCCGCCGATCGCGGTCTGCGGGAGATGATCCGGCATCATGACATGTTGTACCGTGATCTCGCCGATGCGCCCGCCTTTTGGCGTGGCGATCACAGCGACACGGAACTGCGCCGCTACTGGGCTTATGTGAGGGGCGGCGACCCCGCCAGCATCGGCAACGAGGAGGCTGCGCCCTACTCCGCCCTGATGCGCGAGAGCCAGACGATGCTGGCCGACTGCCTCCTGGTATCCCATGACTTCGGCCAATACCGATCCGTCCTCGATGTCGGCGGCGGCGAAGGCGCATTCCTCGCAGCCATTGGCGCGCGGCATCCCGCGACACGGCTCGCGCTGTTCGATCTGCCCGCGGTCACACAGCTTGCAACCCGCCACCTGCAGGAGCGCGGTCTTTTGACCCGCAGTAGACTGCACCCCGGTGATTTCACGCGCGATCCCATTCCGGCCGACCAGGACTGCGTAACGCTGGTCCGGATTCTCTGCGATCACGATGACGACCGCGTCCTGAAGATCCTTGCCAACCTGCACCGGCATCTCGCACCCGGCACCCATCTCCTGGTCGCGGAAGCCATGGCCGGCAATACGGACGGCCCCAACCTCGCAGCCATCTATTTCACCAGCTATTTCACCGCCATGGGATCCGGCCGCTGCCGGACCGCCAGTGAAATCATCGCACTCTTGGCCCGTAGCGGCTTCGCCGGCGCGAAGGTTGCCACCACAACAAATCCCCTCCTGGCAGGCCTTGTGATCGCCAAGCGCTGATTGTTGGTGAACTTCACAGCCCCAAGTGTAAATTTTGATTGACACTTTGATGCGTAATCTTAAGATGACAATTGGGAGCAGAAAGCATCCCGTGTCCGGGGAGGGCACGACAATGCGCAGTTCAGCCATCGTCTTTGAAAAACCGGGAATACTCGCCGTCAGGCGATTGGCGCTCCGTGCGCCCGAGGCGTCGGACGTGGTTGTCGAGTCCTGCTTCAGCGGGGTTTCGAGTGGCACAGAGAAGTTGCTCTACGACGGCACCATGCCAGCCTTTCCGGGCATGCGTTATCCACTCGTCCCAGGCTATGAGACGGTTGGCACGGTGGTCGAGGCCGGGCCAGACTCCGGCCGCTCCGTCGGAGATCAGGTCTTCGTCCCGGGCGCCAATTGTTATGAAGATGCTGCCGGACTGTTCGGTGCCAGCGCCGCAAGGCTCGTGGTTCCCGGTGCCCGCACCGTCAAGACCCAATTTGAGAATGCGGAAGAGGCAGCCCTGCTTGCGCTGGCGGCAACCGCACACCACGCCGTCTGTCGGTCGGCACATCCAGCCACACTTGTCATCGGCCATGGCGTCCTCGGCCGCCTGATCGCCCGGATTGTCATGGCAACCGGGCATTCGGCGCCGACCGTCTGGGAGACACGCCTTGCCCGCCGCGATGGAGCGACCGGATATGTCGTCGAGACACCAGAGGCCGCCGGCGACCAGCGTCACGACGCCATCATCGATGCAAGCGGCGATCCCAGCGTTGTCGACAAGGCCATCGCGCGCCTCAACCGGCGCGGGGAACTCGTGCTCGCCGGCTTTTATGGCGAACGGCTCGACTTCGCCTTTCCGGCGGCCTTCATGAAGGAAGCCTCCATCGCCATCTCCGCGGAGTTTACGCCGGCGGATGTCCAGGCGGTGCTCGCCCTTGTCGACTCCGGGCGCCTCTCCTTAGGCGGCCTGATTACCCACCATTCCGACCCATCGAATGCGGCCTCGGCCTATCGGACCGCATTCAAAGACCCCGACTGCCTGAAAATGATCATCGACTGGAGGAATGCCGCATGAGCCTCGACCTCGCACAAGACGGCCTGGAGCGCCTGCAGGAGAACCTTCGTGACGAAGCCGCCATCGAACCCGATGCCCCGGCGACCGGCAAGGTGACCAAGGATACGCAGATCATCGCGATCTACGGCAAGGGTGGCATCGGCAAGAGCTTCACGCTCGCCAATCTCTCCTACATGCTGGCGCAACTCGGCAAGAAGGTCTTGCTGATCGGCTGCGATCCGAAGAGCGACACGACCTCGCTGCTTTTCGGTGGGCGCGCCTGCCCGACCATCATCCAGACAGCCTCGCGCCGCAAGGAAGCTGGTCAGGAAGTCTCGATCTCCGACGTTTGCTTCAAGCGCGACGGCGTCTTTGCCATGGAGCTCGGCGGACCGGAAGTCGGTCGCGGCTGCGGCGGACGCGGCATCATCCATGGCTTCGAAACCCTGGAAAAACTCGGCTTCCATGAATGGGACTTCGATTTCATCCTGCTCGACTTCCTCGGCGACGTGGTCTGCGGCGGCTTCGGCCTGCCGATCGCCCGCGACATGTGCCAGAAGGTCGTCGTCGTCGGCTCCAACGACCTGCAATCGCTCTATGTCGCGAACAATGTCTGCTCTGCGGTGAAATACTTCCGCAATCTCGGCGGCAATGTCGGCGTCGCGGGTCTCGTCATCAACAAGGATGACGGTACGGGTGAAGCCCAAGCCTTTGCGGACGCCGTTGGCATCCCGGTGCTCGCCTCGATCCCGCAGGATGACGACATCCGCCGCAAGAGCGCCAACTACCAGATCATCGGCACGCATGAGAGCCATTGGGGGCCGCTTTTCGAAGCACTCTCGATCAATCTGGCCGAAGCGCCGCCGATCCTCCCGAAGCCGCTCGATCAGGATGGCCTGCTCGGCCTCTTCGACGCCAGCGAAACAGGCGCCGATTACAAGCTCCAGCCAGCCCTGCCGGAAGACATGTGCGCCACGGGCGCGCTGAAACGGCCGTCGCTGGAAGTCGTCTACGACAACGTGTGAGATCGGGTGAACATCATGGATGACCTGCGCAAGGAATTCGAGCTGGACGACGCTGGCGGGATCGCTCCCGTCGGCAACGATGCCGCCGTCCTTGGCGACATGGCGACCGCAGACACAAACGGCATTGGATGCCATGGCGGCGTCGAGCTTTCCAAGGCAGCGGCCCGTGCCGCTGGCCAAGGCGAACTGATGGATCGCTTCGAGGCGGACTATCCCAAGGGCCCTCATGATCAGCCGCAATCCATGTGCCCGGCCTTCGGCTCGCTCCGCGTCGGCCTGCGTATGCGCCGTGTCGCCACGATCCTCTCGGGCTCTGCCTGCTGCGTCTACGGCCTGACCTTTACCTCGCATTTCTACGGCGCCAAGCGCTCAGTCGGCTATGTGCCCTTCTCCTCCGAAACGCTCGTCACCGGCAAACTATACGAGGACATCGTCGAGGCCGTGCACCAGATGGCGGATCCGGAGAAGTTCGACGCCGTCGTCGTCACCAACCTCTGCGTCCCCTCCGCCTCTGGCGTGCCGCTCCGCATGCTGCCACGCGAAATCGACGGCGTCCGCATCGTGGGCATCGACGTCCCCGGCTTTGGTGTTCCGACCCATGCGGAAGCCAAGGACGTGCTGTCAGGCGCGATGCTCGCCTATGCCCGCCAGGAAATCGGCGAAGGCCCGGTTCAGCGCCCGCGTGGTGGACTGAAGGACAGGCCAACAGTCACACTGCTCGGCGAAATGTTCCCGGTCGATCCGGTTGTGATCGGCGGCATGCTGGAACCCATGGGCCTTGCTGCCGGCCCGACCGTTCCCGTCCGCGAATGGCGCGAGCTCTATTCTGCTCTCGACTGCGCCGCTGTGGCTGCGATCCATCCCTTCTACACGGCAAGCATCCGCGAATTCCAGGCGGCCGGTCGTCCGATCGTCGGATCGGCCCCTGTGGGTATCGACGGTACCGATGCCTGGCTGAAGGCGATCGGCGACAGCTGCAACGTCCCGGAGGCGAAGACCAATATCAGCCGCAATGCCATGCGCGGCGCAATCAAGGCAGCACTCGCCGAGCACAAGATCAACGGCCGCATCACACTGTCAGGCTACGAAGGCTCCGAACTGCTGGTCGCACGCCTGCTCGTCGAACTCGGCGCGGACCTGCGCTATGTCGGCACGGCCTGTCCGAAGACGCCTTACAACTCCGAGGACGCCGAATGGCTTTCCGCGCATGGTGTGGAACTGCGCTTCCGCGCATCGCTGGAGCAGGACCTCGCCGCCTTCCATGAGTTCAAGCCGGACCTCGCCATCGGTACGACCCCCGTGGTGCAGAAGGCCAAGGAGAGCGCCACCCCTGCCCTCTACTTCACCAATCTGATCTCTGCCCGGCCACTGATGGGTCCGGCCGGCGTCGCCTCGCTGCCCGCCGTGATCAACGCCGCGATCGGCAACAAGGACCGCTTCCTCGCCATGAACGCCTTCTTTGAAGGCGTAGGCCAGGGCGATGGCGCTGGCATCTGGGAAAACGTGCCCGAAGATCGCAGCGCCTATCGCAAGAAATTCGCCGCCAAGGTCAAGCAGTCCCGCAACGCCGTCGACAATGGGGAGAGTGTCGGATGCTGATCCTCGACCACGACAGAGCCGGCGGATACTGGGGCAGCGTCTATGCCTTCACCGCGATCAAGGGTCTCCAGGTGATCATCGACGGCCCGGTGGGCTGCGAAAACCTGCCGGTCACCTCGGTCCTCCACTACACGGACGCCCTGCCTCCGCACGAGCTGCCGATCGTCGTGTCGGGTCTTTCCGAAGACGAACTTGGTCAACATGGCACGGAAGGTGCGATGAAGCGGGCGCGTCTCGCGCTCGATCCGGACCTGCCGGCCGTCGTCGTTACCGGCTCGATCGCCGAAATGATCGGTGGTGGCGTGACGCCGGAAGGTTCCAACATTGTCCGCTTCCTGCCCCGCACGATCGACGAAGACCAGTGGCAGAGCGCCGACCGAGCCCTGAAATGGCTCTGGACAGAATTCGGCCCCAAGGGCGGCAAGGTGCCCGCACCGCGCAGACGTCCGGAAGGCGCAAAGCCCCGCGTCAACATCATCGGCCCGATCTACGGCACCTACAACATGCCTTCGGATCTGGCGGAAATCCGCCGTCTCGTCGAGGGACTGGGCGCCGAAATCAACATGGTCTTCCCATTGGGCAGCCATCTCGAAGACGTCCGCAAGCTCGCCGATGCCGATGCCAATATCTGCCTCTACCGCGAATTCGGCCGCCTGCTCTGTGAAACGCTCGACCGCCCGTATCTGCAAGCACCGATCGGCATCCATTCGACGACGGCCTTCCTGCGCGAACTCGGCGACATGCTCGGGCTCGACCCTGAACCCTTCATTTTGAAGGAAAAGCACACGACGCTGAAGCCGCTCTGGGATCTCTGGCGCTCCGTCACCCAGGACTTCTTCGCGACCGCGAGCTTCGCGATCGTCGCAAACGAGACCTATGTGCGCGGCATCCGCAATTTCCTCGAAGAGGAAATGGGCCTGCCCTGCAACTTCGCGATCTCGCGCAAGGCCGGATCGAAGACTGACAATATCGAGGTTGCGGAACTGACCGCCAAGAAACCGCCGATGATCATGTTCGGCTCGTTCAACGAGCGCATGTACATGGCCGAGCGCGGGGCCCGCGGCAAGTTCGTGCAGCTGTCCTATCCCGGCGCCATCGTCCGTCGCCATCCTGGCACGCCTGTCATGGGTTATTCGGGTGCGGCCTGGCTGATCCAGGAAGTCTGCAACGCGCTTTTCGACATGCTGTTCGACATCCTGCCGCGCGCCGGAGAGCTTGATGCGATCGAGGCGACCACGGCCCGTCCGCGCACGGATATGGCTTGGCAATCCGATGCCCAGGCGTCGCTCGAAAAATTCATCGGCAACGAGCCGGTCCTCGTCCGCATCTCGGCCGCCAAGCGGCTGCGGGAAGCAGCGGAACGCGAAGCCCGCCGCGCCGAAGATAACGAAGTTACCCGCGATCATGTCGAAACGGCCGCCCGCCTAGAGGGAGCCTACGCATGAACATCGGAACGAGACCCATCAACGGGACAACTGGAGGCAAAGCCATGGTCACTGCAACCCGATCCGATCAGGACCTGCGTCGACATCGCGACCGCCAGTCCGAGCGCCAGAACATGCGGCGCCTCTACCTGCTCCTCTATCCGCTCTGCCTGTTCGCGGCCGTCGCGTCGCGCATGACCGGCCATGCGGAAGAGGCCGCCGAGCGGTCCGCTCAATCGATCTTCGCCGAGGCTCGCTCCTCGGCCTATGCAGCTGCCGGTTACGCCTTCCACGCGTGACCCGATCCCTTTGCCGGTGTTCTCGACACCGGCAGAAACCCGGCAGGTCTTTTCAAAGACCTCCCGAAACCCCGCCGCGGGGGCGCCGCGGTGTTCGAGACTAGGAGGTGAATTTGATGGCTGAAACATCAAATGTTTCACTTTCGGGTCTGACCGAAAGCGAAGCGCGCGAGGTCCATGGATTCTTCATCCAAGGCTTCATGATATTCACGGCGATTGCCATCGTCGCGCATATCTTGGTCTGGATGTGGCGTCCCTGGATCCCGGGTCCGGAAGGTTACAGCTCTCTCGAGGGCATTAACCAGACGGCTCTCACGCTTCTGCCGATGTTGACCTGAGGAGGACGCGATATGTGGAGAGTCTGGCTTATGTTCGACCCGCGCAAGGCGCTGGTTGCACTGTCTGTATTCCTGTTCACGCTTGCGATCCTGATCCACTTCATCCTGCTGAGCACGGACCGCTACAACTGGTTCGAGGGCAAACCCCTCACGACCAGCTCTGTCGAGCAGTCCCACTCTGAAGGCGTGGATTTCCGGCTCATTGGCTGAAGAACCAAGACGGCAGCGGGCGGCACTTCGGTCTCGCCCGCCGCCAAACGGCATGACCCGACAACGCCGCCTGGCTGATCACCTCTGGAGGAAACGAACATGGCGCTGCTGAGTTTTGAACGCAAATATCGCGTACGAGGCGGGACACTGCTCGGGGGCGATCTCTTCGATTTCTGGGTAGGACCCTTCTATGTAGGGTTCTTCGGCGTCACCACGGCATTCTTCGCGATCCTCGGGACTGCACTTCTGGTCTATGGCGCGGCCATCGGTCCGACCTGGAACATCTGGCGGATCTCGATCGCGCCACCCGACCTGTCCTACGGTCTAGCGCTGGCGCCACTCAAGGAAGGCGGCCTCTGGCAGATAGTTACCGTCTGCGCGCTGGGCGCGTTCATATCTTGGGCCCTGCGTGAAGTGGAGATCTGCCGCAAGCTCGGCATGGGCTACCACGTACCCTTCGCCTTCTCCGTCGCGATCTTCGCCTATGCGACGCTCGTCGTTTTCCGTCCGCTGCTGCTCGGCGCCTGGGGACATGGTTTTCCCTACGGCATCTTCAGCCACCTCGACTGGGTTTCGAACGTCGGCTACCAATATCTGCACTTCCATTACAATCCGGCGCACATGATCGCGGTGACCTTCTTCTTCACCACGACGCTGGCGCTCTCCCTGCATGGTGGCCTCATCCTGTCCGCTGCCAATCCAGGTTCATCGATCACCGAAGCCGGAAAGCAGGCAGAGGTGAAGACGCCGGAATACGAAGACACATTCTTCCGCGACATCATCGGCTACTCGATCGGCACGCTGGGCATCCACCGCCTCGGCCTGATCCTGGCGCTGAACGCGGGCTTCTGGAGCGCCGTCTGCATCGTCATCAGCGGACCGTTCTGGAACCAGGGCTGGCCGCAATGGTGGAACTGGTGGCTGACGCTGCCGATCTGGAACTGAGGGGGACCGGACCATGTTCTTAGCGCAATATCAAAACATCATCACGCCGATCCAGGTCAGCGGTCCAGCGGAAGAAGGCATGCCCCTTCCCGCAGGCGACAGCCCGCGCACCGGCAAACCGATCTTCGTCCGCCTGTTCGGTATCATCGGCAATGCCCAGATCGGACCGATCTATCTCGGCTGGCTCGGCACACTGTCGCTGGTCTTCGGCTTGATCGCCTTCGAAATCATCGGCCTCAACATGCTGGCTTCGGTCGGCTGGGATCCGATCCAGTTCGTACGGCAGCTCTTCTGGCTGGGTCTAGAACCGCCGTCTGCACAATACGGCCTGAAGGTCCTGCCGCCGCTCGCGGAAGGTGGCTGGTGGTTGATCGCAGGCTTCTTCCTGACCATGTCGGTCCTTTTGTGGTGGGTGCGCGTCTATCGTCGGGCACGCCAGCTGGAGATGGGGACTCATGTAGCCTGGGCCTTTGCAGCCGCAATCTGGCTGTTCCTGGTGCTCGGTTTCATTCGTCCACTGTTGATGGGCAACTTCTCGGAAGCCGTGCCCTTCGGCATCTTCCCGCATCTCGACTGGACAGCTGCTTTCTCGATCCGCTACGGCAACCTCTACTACAATCCGTTCCATTGCCTCTCGATCGTCTTCCTCTACGGCTCCGTGCTGCTCTTTGCGATGCATGGCGCGACGATCCTGGCCGTCGGCAAGTATGGTGGTGAACGCGAACTGGAACAGATCACCGATCGCGGCACCGCTTCCGAACGCGCAGCCCTCTTCTGGAGATGGACCATGGGCTTCAACGCCACCATGGAATCGGTCCACCGCTGGGCCTGGTGGTTCGCCATTCTGACCCCGATCACCGGCGGCATCGGCATCCTGCTGACAGGCACCGTTGTCGACAACTGGTACCTTTGGGGCATCAACCACGGGATCGTGTCCCCGCTGCCGGGCTATCCCGGCGTCGTCGACCCGGCGCTTTGAGGAGAACGACGATGAAACTCTGGATTCCCTTCGCCGTCTCCGCCGGTTCATTGCTGACGATCGCAAGCTTCGTTGGCGCCGGTTGGGATGCTCCGCCTGTCGAGAGCGAACAGATCGGCTTTCGCGGTACCGGTATGTATGTCCACCGGGATGTCGAAAAGCAGGAAGCACTGAAGCTGGCGAACGTTGTGCCGCCAGCCCCATGGGAAGCCGACCCCGCGGGCGACAGGGCAGGCGACATCTACGAAAATGTGCAGATCCTCGGCGATCTCTCGGACGACCAGTTCAACCAGTTCATGGCCTCGATCACCGAATGGATCGCGCCTGAAGTGGGTTGCAACTACTGCCATAATCCGGAAAACCTCGCATCCGACGAGGTCTACCAGAAAGTTGTCTCCCGCCGCATGATCCAGATGACTCAGGCGATCAATGTCGATTGGACTGCCCATGTCGGTCAGGTTGGCGCCACTTGCTACACCTGTCACCGTGGCCAGGCGATCCCCGCCAACTACTGGTACGAGGATCTGGAGCCCAAGCCGGCCGGCGGCATGACCCAGAACCGCGCGGGCCAGAATGTCGTGGCGAAGTTCGCAGGCAATTCGTCCCTGCCACAGAACGTGCTGAAGGACTACCTTCTCGAAGCCGAGCAGATCCGTGTTCATTCGACGACGGCTCTGCCGACCGGCACCAACCTCGCCGGGACGAAGGAAACCGAAGCCACCTGGTCACTGATGATGCACATGTCGGAATCGCTCGGCGTGAACTGCACCACCTGCCACAACTCCAGAGCCTTCAATGCCTGGGATGAAAGCCCACCGCAGCGCGTAACCGCCTGGCACGGCATCCGCATGACCCGCGACATCAACGCCAACTACATGGTTGGCCTGACGCCGGTCTTCCCTGACACCCGCAAGGGACCGGAAGGCGATGTCTTCAAGGTCGGCTGCGCAACCTGCCATGCCGGTGTGCAGAAGCCGCTCTACGGTGTCTCGATGCTCCAGGACTATGTCGACTCCCTGGCCAAGAAGGGCCCGATCACGGTGCCGGACTTCACGACCTATCAGCCGGGCGTGACCCAACGGATGGCACCGGCGGAGCAGAGCAGTGCACTGCCGATGAAGACAACCTCTCAGACGGCCGCTGCAGTGCTACCGGCCGAGAACCAGACCGCCAGCGATTGACGGCCTCCCAAGGCGGGCCGCATGGGGAAGGGGAGCTCTCGGGCTCCCTTTCCTTTTGCGCGTTTCGCCCGTCTGCTTGTAGTACCACCACAGCAAACATAGTCAGCATCGGTAACCTTCAGGCTACCGATGCTGACTATGTTTGAGATGAGGAGAGATGGGGGGATCGGTGTGGGTATCAGGCAGCTTCGGCGAAACTCAAGCCCGGAAAGCGCTGCAAGTAGATGCGAAACCAAGGTGTGAAATCCTGCGGACGCTCGAGCACCTCGCGCATCAACTCACGAGGGCCAATCCAGCGGGTCTCCTCGACCTCGCCTTCCACAGGCGCGATCTGCAGTGTCCGGCTGTCGACCTGGGCGCTGAACAGCGTCACACGCTCGTGCTCCTTCAGCCCTTGGCCCACATCGGCAGCATATTCCACGGTCTGATGGCGCGTGAGCGGTAAGGTAAAGCCGAGCTCTTCGGTCAGGCGGCGCTCAGCGCAGTCCTCGACCGTTTCGTCCCAATGGGGATGGGTGCAGCAGGTATTCGCCCAGAGTCCGGCGCAGTGATACTTCGTCGATGCACGTTTCTGGATGAGCAACAGGTCACCGTCGAAGACGAAGACGGACACGGCCAGATGCAGCTGTCCGTCGAGATGCGCCTGCATCTTTTCGATCGGATAGAGCGATCCGTCGCCGGCAATCGCCGGAATGTAAATGCTGTCCGTCATCCTGTCCGGCTCCAAACTCCTGGCTGCGCCGTGCCGATACGGCTTTTGTAATCCTCAGGCAACCGCCCTGGCCAATGCACATTTCGACCACAGCGAACAGAGCGCTTCGGCAAGGTGTTCGATATCCGCGTCTGTGTGAAGCGGCGTCGGTGTAATGCGCAGTCTTTCCTTGCCAACGGCGACCGTGGGATAGTTGATCGGCTGGACATAGATGCCGAAGTCGTCGAGCAACACGTCCGAGATCCATTTGCACTTGGCCGCATTACCGACCATGACGGGCACGATGTGGCTCGGGTTGTGCATGTGCGGGATACCCCGCACGTCGAGCGCCCGCCGGACCTTCGCGACCGTCGCCTGATGCATATGGCGCTCGAAGGGGCTTTCCTTGAGATGGCGGATCGACGCAGTCGCCCCAGCCGCAAGCGCCGGCGGGATCGCGGTGGTGAAGATGAAGCCTGACGCAAAAGAGCGAACAAAATCCACCAGCACGGCGGGACCGGTGATGTAGCCGCCCATGACACCGAAAGCCTTGCCAAGCGTCCCCTCGATGACCGTCAACCGGTCCATGAGGCCTTCGCGCTCAGCCACGCCACCGCCGCGCGGCCCGTACATGCCGACCGCATGCACCTCGTCGAGATAGGTCAAGGCACCGAACTGGTCGGCGACATCGCAGATCTCCTTGATCGGCGAGATATCGCCGTCCATCGAGTAGACGCTCTCGAAGGCGACCAGTTTCGGCGCTGCCGGATCGTCGGCCGCCATCAACTCGCGCAGATGCTTGTAGTCATTGTGCCGGAACTGCCGCTTGATGCAGCGGGAATGACGGATGCCTTCGATCATCGAGGCGTGATTGAGCGAGTCCGAATAGCAGATGATGCCGGGGATCTTTGCGAGCAGCGTGCCGAGCGCTGCCCAGTTGGACACGTAACCTGATGTGAAGATCAGCGCGCCTTCCTTGCCATGCAGGTCCGCCAGCTCCTGCTCGAGCAGGACATGATAATGATTGGTACCGGAGATGTTGCGCGTGCCGCCGGCACCGGCGCCGCACTTACGCACAACCTCGATCATCCGTTCCGTCACGAGCGGGTTCTGGCCCATGCCGAGATAATCGTTCGAGCACCAGACGGTGACGTCGCGGGCCGTCCCGTCACCATGGTGAAACGCGGCTTTCGGAAAGGCCGAGCAGTGACGCTCAAGATCCGCGAACACGCGGTAATTGCCGGCAGTATGCAGGCCGGCAAGCGCCTCTTCCATGTGCTGGAAAACAGTCATCAGTCTTTCCTCTTCCCGATCGTGTCTTTTGCAATTGCTGTCCAGGAGGTGTGCGGCACGGACACCGGCCCACCCTCCTTGAGTGCGGAAACGCCGTCCGCCGCAGGGCGGATGGCAAGATTGGCCCGATCCTGGCGCGCCATCGCCCAGCGCCAGAGCGCCGTGTCCGAGACGGGAAGGACGAGAACCAGATGCTCAACGATGGCAAGCGCCATGAAGGTGGCGAGCAATGTGTGTCCGACCACCGAATGCGCATGTGTCGCGCGGTTGGCACCGACGACGAGGACGGCAAAGATGCCGGCCGCGATCGCCAGAAAGATCGGAAACAGCGGCGTCATCCGGTCGGTCTTGAAATAGCTTTTGAGATGGCGGATGCCCTTCGGCATCAGCTCGCTGACGGCATGCGGCGCGCCGAGGAAGATCACCAGCTTGGCGGAGATCCGCATACCCCAGAGCAAACCGAAGGCGGCGAGCCCGAAGAGATTGGCCGATCCCTCGAGCGTTAACCACAGGGCAATCGCGGTCACCAGAATGGCGATCTCGTGATCGCTGACTGCCTCCCAGGCCGCCCGGAACCGGCTGAAGCCGGTCAGCCCGGGCGGGCACTCACCCGTCCGTCGTCCTGTCAGTAGCCCTGTCAGGAAAGCAGCCTCGTGCCAAGCCCAGACGAGCAGCGCTCCGAAGAAGCCGACATAGGAGCCGAGCACCGTCGGCTCCTGTGCGCCCCAGAGCATCAGCCCGAAACCGAATGCGCCGATCACGGTCATCAGCCCCATCAGAACAAGGCCCCTGCCCCGCGGCCCGTCGGATCGGTTGACCATGGCGAGCACCAGCCCGGTCGAAAGCCACCATACGGAGATGGCGACCAGAACGACAGCGAGCGGGTGCGTGAAGGTCATGGCAATCTCCTCACCAGACCGGCTGCAGGCGGGACGTCGCCGGGATGGCGTTCGACTTGGTCGGGATCGCATACATCCGGACGAAATTGACCGCTGCGGCCGCCGACCAGAAACCCTTTGCGATCTTGCCCGAGAGGCCACCCTTTGCGTCAGCCGCCATGACCTTGCGGTTGATCCGCTCCATCCGGCGGAAGCCTTCATGCAGGGCCGGATTGTCGAGATCGAGCACGAGCGGGAAGCACTGGCGCGAGATCTCGCTCGTCAGCCGGAAGACCTTCATGTCGTAGTCGTCGATATCGACGCCGAGACCCTTGTGGAAGGCCGGCCGCATATGGTCGCGCACATACATGGTAGCGAAGACGGCAAGCAGGAAGAACTTGATCCAGTACTTGTTCATGCCCTCCATCAGCCGCTTGTCGGAGCGGATGATCAGCGAGAAGGCCTCGCCATGGGAGAATTCGTCATTGCACCATTCACGGAACCACTTGAAGATCGGGTGGAAGCGCTTGTCCGGGTGCTTTTCGAGATGCCGGAAGATGGTGATGTAGCGGGCATAGCCGATCTTCTCGGAGAGATAGGTCGCATAGTAGATGAACTTCGGCTTGAAGAAGGTGTACTTCTTCGCCTTTGCCAGAAAGCCCATGTTCACGCCGATGCCGAATTCCTTCAGCGCATCATTGATGAAGCCGGCATGGCGCGACTCGTCTCGGCTCATATAGCCGAAGAGCTCGCAGATCTCCTGGTTCTTGCCGCGTCGCTTCATCTCCTTGTAGAGCACGCAGCCGGAAAATTCCGAGGTGAGCGAGGAAACCAGGAAATCGATGAACTCCTCGCGAAGATCGTCCGGCAGGGCGTCGATGTCGATATCGTCCCACTGTTCGTTGCGCTTGAAGTGCCCGCGGTTCGGATCGCTCTTCATCTGCGCGATCAGCACGTCCCATTCGGCGCGCACCGGCTCAACATTGATCTTGTCCATCTCTTCGAAATCGGTGGTGTAGAAGCGCGGTGTCAGCATCGTGGAGACGAGAGCGCTGCGGGTCGTGTCGCTGACCCCGGCCATGCGTTCTTCGACGGTCGGCTCGTGATCGGCAAGATCAACAGGCGAAACATGGTTGTTCATGACAGTGCCCTCTCCGTGAAGCTGAATTCGCACAATTCCATCATGTCGAGATCCCCGGTTGCGCGGGTCCAGGCCCGCTCCAGGAAACCCGCCCGGGTGATGGTCGCCTTGCGGCGGAAATTCTGGCAGGAGCCATAGGGGATGGAGACCGGTGCGCCATGCACCTGCACTTCGTCACCGGGATGGACCACCACGCCGTTGTCGAACCGTAAGTGCGCACCGAGCGCCTCGAAGGTGTTGTTGATCTCAACGGTACAATCGACCGTCTCCTTCCGTCGCATCAAGGCAAAGACCGGGTTCATTGGTTTTCTCCTCCCTGTGAGCCCAGAAGGGCTTCAAATGCAGCCACGTTGTCCGGGCCGAATGCATCGAGATAGATTCGCTCGCCGGTGCCCGTATCAGACAGGCTCAGTCCGCCCGCATCCCACTTGATCAGTCGGTATGGCGTATCGAACGGTACCTTGGAGACCTGGCGCATGCGCTCGAATGCACGCAAGGAGCCTGGCACAAAGCCACCGGCCTGTGGCGCATAGCTTGCAATCTCCTGGCCAGTCGCAGCGTCTCTCACCACGACGAAATCTGAAGTGGTGCGGGTGATGGTGAGATCGCGGATGGCGATCGGTGCAGCCTGCTGCTGCTTGACGAGCCCGATCCCTGTCGTTGTTCCGAAAAGGATTGCGCCTGCCGTAAAAGCAAGGAGACCGACAAGACCAAGAAACACGCCGCGAGGCACACGATTGGGCGTCTTGCCCTTGCGGTCCGCCCAGTAACCGAGATGCGAGGCCGATCCCATCACACGGCTCCTATTCGGCTGCAACGACGGAAGGCGGCATGGCGCTTCCGGCCGTCTCTTGCATGATAATCCGTGGCTGCTCGGCACGCGCGCCACGATACTGGCCGATCGCGGCCGACAGCACATTCGCCACCTTGTCCGCGTCGGGCAGGCAGATCAGGCTTGGCTCCGGCCTTGAGAAACGGAAGCCCCGCACATGCGGCCACTGAATGAGCCAGGACAGGCGCTGCTCTGGCAGAAGGGCAATGGCGATCATGCCCGCCTTTTCGCCGAGCCGTGCGAGAGCCACACCGTCGACCTGCCGATACGGCAGGTTCAGCGTCATCGAAATTGCCACACCGAAGCGAATGACGATGCGCTCCGTGGTGATCGTGTAGAGGGTCGTCTTTTCAACGGCCCAGGCGAAGAGCTCGATCATGCCGATCAGCACCCCGGCCAAGGCGGTCAGGACAGCCACCGAAAAGACGATGCCGCCGACAGGTTGACCATCGTTCAAGCCGGCAAGCACGGCCCAGCTGGCGAGGATCAGGAAATAACCGACAATCCAGCGGACTTTCAAAAGATGGCGGGCGACAAGGGCAGACGATGGCCGCCCCTGCCAGAGGATGACTTCGCCGGCCGGAGGCACGCCTGGAAGGCCTGGCAGCGGCTCGATCTCATGTTCTCGTGTGACGAACTGTTTCACAGCAGTGGCTCCTGACGAAAGCGATCCGCATAGAGGAGACCCGCACCGAAGTAGGCGGCGATCTTGTCTTCCTCGAGCAGGGTCACGAGTTCCGGACGAGCGGTGGCTGGTACATCGGCGAACTGCGCGGCGGTGACAGCATGCACGTAGAGATACCGGACATTGCCGCGACCGGTCTGGAAGACGACGAAGTTGTTCGGCAAAAGCACGGTGCGTCCACCATCGGCGAGTTCCACCTCATAGTAGCGGATCAGATGCTCGGCCCGGTCGACCCAGATATCCTTGACTGTGCCGGCAATCTGCTTGTCGCAACCGAGGACGGCAAGGCCACGCGGATCGGCGGCGCCTTCGGCAAGGCCGAAGCCCTCGGCGACACGGAGCGGCACGATGCGGGCATCGCCATGGGCGGTCACGTCAGGCTTGTCGGAACGTTCGGCCCAGGAGCCTGGGCCGATGCCCGCAAGCAGCGGATTGCCAACCGGCTCGATCGGATAGCCCGGGGCCGGCGCGATGCGGCGGCTCGAGAAGGTGCGTTCGTCACGCTTGAAGTCAGGAGCATGCCGGACGCCCTGGCCATGCGGCAGGATGAAGGTCTTCTTCGGCGGCACGAAGAGCCAGGGGCTCTTGTTGTAACGGCCCGAGACATCTTCTTCGAGCGGATAGCCCTCGCGGCGGTCTTCCTGGCGCAGATACCAGATCAGCCCCGCGAAGAAGAGCCAAAACACATAGAGCACCACTTGTGCGACATCGATATTCCCAACCAGCGACCCGGTCATATCCAGACCCTCCCGTGTAAAGCGCATCTGCCGGCAATCAGCCGGGCAGCTCCGCCAATCCAAAACGCATGTCTTGCAGATAGTCCCTCTGATAGCGCCGGCCGGTCAGTGGACCGAGAACCGCCAGGCACAGAAAGAGGAGAATGATTTCAAAGCTGTAGACGACCAGATAGCCAGCAGCCGGCGTCATCATGACGTCACCCAGCGAGCCATTGAGCGCCAGTGAATTGATCGTGTTCTTGATCACCCCGCCGGCCAGCATGGCCGCACCGATGGCGGTAGCCTGCACGGCACCCCAGGCGCCCACGACGAGACCACTATCCGAGCGCTCGGCGATACCCATGGCGGCGAGCATCGTGCCGACGGCAAACAAACCGCCGCCAAGCCCGATTGCAAAGGCACCAAGATGGAAGAGCGCGGTAACGCCGAGCGGCGAGGCGAAGATGACGGCCGAGAAGGCGCCGAGACCGATCAGCAAGCCCCGCGCCGCCACCCGGTACATCTGAGCACCATGCTGCAGGCTGCGGGCGGCCCAGGCGAAGCCGACCATGGTGCCGAAGGCCCAAATGCCAGTCAGGCGCGTCGTCTCGCCGACAGTGAGGCCGAGGATTTCGCCGCCATAGGGCTCGAGCAGGATGTCCTGCATGGAGAAGGCCGCAGATCCGATGGCAACAGCCAGCAGCAGACGCATGACACCAGGGGCACTGCGATAATCGTCGAGAGCATCGAAGAAGCTCGACAGATCCCGGTCAACGGCCGAGCGGCGCACGTCGCGGGCTTCCTGCTTCCAGATGGCGATGACGTTGATGATGATGGTGAGCAGCGCCGTGCCCTGGATGACCTGGATCAGCACCTTCGGGGAAAAATCGACCAGGAAAATGCTATAGAAGCTGGAGGCCCCGATCATGCCGGTGAGCAGCATGAAGTATAGAAGCGCGACGACGCGCGGGCGCTTTTCCTCGGGCACGAGGTCGCTGGCGAGCGCGAGGCCAGCCGTCTGCGACATGTGCATGCCGAAGCCGGTGAGAATGAAGGCGAGGCTCGCACCCGCAGCGCCCGCCCAGTCGGGTCCGATGGTCTGTGACTGCAGGAGCAGCAGCGCAAAGGGCATGATCGCCAGACCACCGAACTGCAGCAGACTGCCGAGCCAGACATAGGGCACACGCCGCCAGCCAAGCACCGATTTATAGGTGTCCGAGCGGAAACCGAAGAGGAGCCTGAGCGGAGCGGCAAGAACCGGAATGGCAACCACCGCCGAGACGAGCGCGACGGAAACGCCGAGTTCGACAATCAGCACGCGGTTCAGTGTCCCGGTCAAAAGGACGAGTACGCAACCGGCAGAGATCTGGAAGAGCGACAGCCGCAACAACCTCGACAAAGGCATCTCCGCCGACGCAGCATCCGCAAACGGCATGAAGCGCGTTCCGAGCTTCTGCCAGAACGAGATCATTTTGCGGTTGGCGGCAGCGATCGTCATGACCGGATCACCTCCATGGCCTGCGATGTGTAGAAGCCAACGGCAACCTTGTGGCTGCGACCGACCTGCCAATGGGCAAACTCCGGATGGTTGACCATCTGTGCGACAAGTCGCTCCGGATCGACCAGGTAGATCGCCGGCGCACGATTGCCGCGCGGGAAAACCTTGCCGGCAGCAAGCATCGCCCGCAGCAGGCGGGATCCAGGGGCCAGCGTGAAGATCATCTGGCGGGAGGTGCGCTCGGCCAAAGTGTGAAGCACACGCACGGCGTCTGCCGGGCGGTAGTGGATCAGTACATCCATCGCGACCACGGCATCGAAACGCCCGTGGCGTGGGTCGAGCATGTCGCCGCTGTGGAAGGTGACGGAGCCCTTGAAACGACCATGGGCGGCTTCGAGGTCATGCGCCCGCTGGCGGGCATGCGCGATCATTTGCGCGGACAGATCAATGCCGACGACTTCGGCACCACGTGCGATGAGCTCGAAGGACAGAACTCCCGAGCCACAGCCTGCATCGAGGATGCGCCAGCCTGTGAGGTCCTGCGGCAGCCACGAAGCAAGCGTGCCACGCATCTCTTCGCGCCCCTTGCGCACGGTGGCGCGAATGCCGCTCACCGGCTGGTCGCCGGTCAGCCGCTTCCAGGCATCGAGCGCGGTGCGGTCGAAGTAGTGTTCGATCTCGCCCGTGCGTCTGATGTAATCGGTCTGGCTCATGACAACCTCACTCGAAACCGAGAAATTCGAAAATTTCCCGGTCCTTCATAGGCTCGGCCTCAAGCGCAGGGGTGCCTGCCCAGAGGCGCTCGGCCAGTTGCATGTATTCCTTCTGGATGCCGAGGATCTCCGGGCTGTCGCCCATCTCGAACAGCGTGCTCTTCTTCAGTCGGCTCAGCCGCACATGGTCACTGTCCGGCACATGGGCGAGGCGCGTCAGCCCGATCGCCGCATTGTAGCGGTCGATCTGGTCCGTTTCGCGCGAACGGTTGGCAATCACGCCGCCGAGGCGCACATCGTAGTTCTTCGACTTCGCCTTGATGGCGGCGACGATCCGGTTCATCGCGAAGATGGAATCAAAGTCGTTGGCGGCGACGATGACCGCGCGTTCGGCATGCTGCAGCGGCGAGGCAAAGCCGCCGCAGACCACGTCGCCGAGAACGTCGAAGATCACGACATCGGTGTCGTCGAGCAGATGATGCTCCTTGAGCAACTTCACCGTCTGGCCAACGACGTAACCGCCGCAGCCGGTGCCGGCAGGCGGACCACCCGCCTCGATGCATTGAACGCCGTTATAGCCCTCGACCATATAGTCTTCCGGACGGAGTTCTTCCGAATGGAAATCGACCTTTTCGAGAACATCGATGACGGTCGGGATCAGGCTCTTCGTCAGCGTGAAGGTGGAATCATGCTTCGGGTCGCAGCCAATCTGCAGCACGCGCTTGCCGAGCATGGAAAAGGCGACCGAGAGGTTCGACGATGTCGTCGATTTGCCGATTCCACCCTTGCCGTAGACCGCGAAGACCTTGGCGCCGTCGATCTCCATCGTCGGGTCGAGATGCACCTGGACGCTGCCCTCGCCATCCGAGCGTTCCCGGAGCTTTTCGGCGATGCGGGCCTCGCGTTCTGCGATCTTGCCATGCGTGTAGATGTTCATTGGGCAGCCTCCCTGACCAGCCCCTCGAGACGGTCTTCCAATTCTTCACCGGCCTGTTTCAGAGCGGCGAGCGTTTCTGCATCCGGCTGCCAATAGTTGCGCTCATGCGCCTCGATCAGCCGGTTGGCGACACGCGCGGCAGACGCCGGATTGAGTGTGGCCAGCCGTTCGCGCATTTCGGTGTCGAGCACGAAGGTCTCGGTGATCTGCTGGTAGACCCAGGGATCGACATCGCCTGTCGTGGCCGACCAGCCGAATGTATTGGTCACCTGCGTCTCGATATTGCGCACGCCCTCGTAGCCATGCTTCAGCATGCCCTCGAACCATTTCGGGTTCAGCGTGCGTGTCCGTGTCTCCAGCGCGACCTGCTCGCCGAGAGTGCGGACACGTCCCTCGCCCTGCGTCTGGTCGGAGATGAAGACCGGCAGCGAACCGCCACCCTTGGCCCTGTTGACAGCCTTGGTCAGGCCACCCAGCGTGTCGAAATAGTTCTCGATCGTGGTCACCCCGATCTCGACGGAATCGAGGTTCTGGTAGGCCATGTCGACCTGCCCGATCATCGCATCGAACACCTCGGCCTGCGCGCTGGTCTTGCCGCGACGGTTGATCGCGAAGCTCTTGCGATTGCTGTAGGTCTGCGCGATCTCGTCATCGTCACTCCAGGAGGACGAGGCGACCAGCATGTTGACGTTCGATCCATAGGCGCCGTCGGCATTCGAAAACACTCGGTAAGCCGCCGCCTCGATGTCGCAGCCATGGCTTTCGCAATAGGCGAGCGCATGCTTACGAATGAAGTTCATCTCGACCGGTTCGTCTGCGACAGCTGCGAGATAGCTCGCCTCGGCCAGCATGCTCGCCTGGATCGGCAGGAGATCCCGGAAGATGCCAGACAGCGTCATGACCGCATCGATGCGCGGACGCTGCAGCTCTTCGAGTGGCACCAGAACGGCGCCGCAGACGCGGTTATAGGCATCGAGTCTGGGCCGCGCACCCATGAGTGCCATGGCCTGCGCCAGCGGCGCGCCGCCGGTCTTCAGATTGTCGGTGCCCCAGAGAACAACGGCCACCGTTTCCGGCAGGCGTCCATCGGTCGCGAGATAGCGTTCGAGCACCTTCGCTGCCTGGCGTTCGCCATCCTGGATGGCAAAGGCGCTCGGAATGCCGAAGGGATCGAAACCGTGAATATTGCGACCGGTTGGCAGCAGTTCCGGCGTGCGCAACAGGTCACCAGAGGGCGACGGCAAGACATAGCGGCCGTCCAGCGCCCTGACGAGGCCATCGATCTCGCCGTTGTGCGCCAGTTCGCGGTTCATCGTCACCAGCTTGTCGATACTGTCCTTGAGCTCACCCTCGGCATTCTTCGTCATCCGCGTAATCGTCGCGGCGTCACCCTTGGCGATCGCGGCGATCAACTCAGTCTGAAGGTGCGGACGCACGGCAGGCGGCATGTTGGCGGCGACATGGTCGAGCATTTCCAAACGCTCGTTCTCTTCCATTGCGCGACCGGCAATGTGCAAACCGTGCGGAATGAGCGCGTATTCGACTTCAGCCACCTCGGCCACAAGCGCCAGCACCACGTCGGATTCGGCGAGCGCGATACCATTCTTGCCCAGGTCCAGTTGCTCGGCCTGCACCTGAATGAGCTGGAACAGCCTCTCGCGCTCGACGCGCGCCTCGGGAGCTGCACTGCGATAGCGATCCAGGCTGCCCTTGATCTCCGTCAGGCCTTTGTAGAGCCCGGAATGCGTGATCGGCGGCGTCAGATAGGAGATCAGCGTTGCAGCCGACCGTCGTTTGGCGATCGTGCCTTCGGACGGGTTGTTGGCGGCGTAGAGATAGAAGTTGGGAAGCGCGCCCAGGAGGCGATCCGGCCAGCAATCTGCAGAGAGGCCCACCTGCTTGCCCGGCATGAACTCCAGTGCACCATGAGTGCCAAAATGCAAGACGGCATCGGCGCGGTAGGTTTCGCGCAGATAGCGGTAGAAGGCGGCAAAGGCATGGTTCGGGGCAAAGCCGCCCTCGAACAACAGGCGCATCGGGTCGCCCTCATAACCGAAGGGCGGCTGGATCGCGATCAGCAGGTTTCCATACTGGCGGCCGAGCACGAAGATGCCACGCCCATTGCTGAGAACACGTCCCGGAGCCGGTCCCCACTTTGATTCGAGATCGGCGAGGTGTTTTTCATTGCGCACATGCTGGTCGACGGGGATGACCGTGTGGACATTCGCCTCGACACCATAAAGAGCTGCATTGCCTTCAAGAATGCCGTCCTTCAGCGCTTCGGCATCGGCGGGCAAGTCGACATCGTACCCTTCCGATTTCAGCCGACGCATGGTCTCGAACAGGCTCTCGAAGACGGAGAGATAGGCGGCGGTGCCGATGCTGCCGCTGTTCGGCGGATAGTTGAACATCGCAATGGCGATACGGCGCTCGGCACGTTCCTTGCGCCGCAGGTCGACCATGGCAGCGAGGCGATCGGCGAGCAGCACGACGCGTTCGTCATCGGGCTGCATGCAGGCCCTGCCGGACGGGCAGGAGGCAAGCTCTCTCGAGCAGATGCAGGCTCTCGCCCCGCCACCCGCGTCAGAGCGACCGCCGAAGACCATGGAACCGATCGAGCCGTCGAGTTCCGGGATCGCCACCATCAGCGTGGTTTCGATCGGGGTCAGCCCCTGCGTCGACGAAAACCAGACTTCCTTGCTCTGAAACTCGGTTGCCATCGCGGAGAAATAGGGAACATCGAGCGCCGCAAGTGTCTGGGCAGCGGCAGCTGCATCGCTATAAGCCGGTCCGCCAACCAGCGAGAAACCGGTCAGCGAGCAGAGTGCATCGATGCGCGAACCACCGGCAGCTGGCGTCATGAAGCGTTCGATTGCGCCGCGCATGTCGAGACCGCTGGAGAAAACCGGTACGACATTGAAGCCGCGCAGTTCCAGCTCGCGGATGACACGATCATAGTGGCCGGTGTCGCCAGACAGGATGTAGGTTCTCAGAAGCAGAAGCCCGATCGTCCCGCGCGCACCCGCCTTGTGCGGCAGGCTGGAGAGCTGAGTCGTGACCCGTGGCTTCAGGCCCGGATGATAGAGACCCATGTCGGGATACTCGACCGGATCCCCGACCGTGATGCGGCCCTGGAGGCCCTTGCGCTCGCCCTTGGCATATTTGCCGACCAGCAGGCGGACCATGTTGGCGATATTCTCGTCCGAAGCCGCAATGCGGTATTGCAGCGTCAGGAAGTAGTTGCGCACGTCCTGCGCGGTCCCCGGAATGAAGCGCAGCAATTGCGGCAGGCGGCGCAGCATGGCGAGCTGGCGTTCCCCAGCTGTGCGGCCGCTGTCCTTGCCACCACGCGAGCTTTTTCCACGGAGCTTCTTCAGGAGTGCCAGCGGACCCTTCTGCTCCTCGCTCATCTTGAAGCGACCCATGGTCGTGTATTTCATGATCGTGCCGGCCGACATGCAGCAGGCCATGGCGTCGCATTCGAGGTGGCGTGCTTCCAGCACGTCTGCGATGGCGCGCACATGCTCTTCGACGAAGATCATCGAGACGATGATAATGTCGCCATCAAGGATCGCCGCGCGGCAGGCTTCAAGGCTCGCCGGATTGTCGTTCCAGTCAGTTGCGGCATGCACGGAGAGCGTGAGACCCGGCAGGTCTTGTGCGAGGCTGCGTCGTGCATCATCGACAGCTGCGACAATATGATTGTCGAGTGTCACGAACACCACCCGGACCGGGGTCGCGTCAGCGGGCGAAATGGGCTTTCGCGTCATACAACGTCTCCACGGTGATGGGGCGGATGCCCTTGCGGGCGGCGAAGAGTTCGGTGTTGCGGCGGGCCTTGCCACGCACGAAGAAGGGGATCTTCTTCAGCTCGCGCTCGGCATCTGGCGTCCAGGCCGCGTCATCGGCGGGCACCTCGGCAAGCACAAGCGTCTCATCGTCGGAGATCACTTCGGTCGCAGCAGCCACGGCTGCCGGGGCGTGGGCATGCAGATGCGATGCCTGCGCCTGATCGTTGAACTCGAAGTCATCCCGGAACATCTGCAGAAGGTGCTCTTCAAGCCCCATCATCAGCGGATGAACCCAGCTGTCGAAGATGACATTCGCGCCCTCGAAGCCCATTTGCGGCGAGTAGCGGGCCGGAAAATCCTGGACATGCACGGGGGACGAGATGACGGCGCAGGGAACGCGCAGCCGCTTGGCGATGTGGCGCTCCATCTGCGTGCCGAGAACAAGCTCCGGGCGGGCGTCGATGATGGCCTGCTCGACATCGAGATGGTCGTCGGAAATCAACGCCTCAACGCCGAACTCTTCCGCAGCCTCACGCACTTCGCGGGCGAACTCGCGCATGTAGGTGCCGATGCCGCAGACCTTGAAGCCGAGTTCTCGGGCTGCGATACGGGCAGCAGCGATCGCATGGGTCGCGTCACCGAAGACGAAAACGCGCTTGTTGGTGAGGTAATTGCTGTCGACCGAGCGGGCATACCAGGTTGCCCGGTCCTCAGCCTCGCCGACAGGTTCATCGTTCGAAAGGCCTGCTAGCGCTCGGACCTCCGCAAGGAAGGTGCGCGTCGCGCCGATGCCGATCGGCACGGTCGAGACGAAGGGCATGCCGAAGGTCTTCTTCAGATAGCGCGCCGCACTCTCGCCGATCTCGGGATAGAGCACGATGTTGAAGGCGGCGTCCGGCAGGCGGGCGAGGTCGGCTACGGTTGCACCGAGGGGTGCCACGACACGCACGTCGATACCGTTCGCGGCAAGCAGTCGGCAGATTTCGGTGACGTCGTCACGGTTACGGAAACCGAGGGCTGAAGGACCGAGGATGTTGCAGCTGTTCGGGGCAATCTCAGTGGGACGCTCGCGACCGCCGGCAAAGCTGCGCACAAGCCGATAAAAAGTCTCCGCCGCACCCCAGTTCTCTTTCTTCTGATAGGAAGGAAGCTCCAGCGGCACGACCGGGATACCGACATCGAGCGTCTTGGCAAGCCCCGCCGGATCGTCCTGCAGAAGTTCGGCCGTGCAGGAGGCGCCGACCAGAAGCGCATCCGGCTGGAAGCGCTCGACCGCATCGCGGCAGGCGGTCTTGAACACATCGGCCGTGGAGCCTGCGAGATCACGCGCCTGGAAGGTGGTGTAGGTGACGGGCGGACGCGAGGGGCGACGCTCGATCATGGTGAACAACAGATCGGCATAGGTATCGCCCTGCGGCGCATGCAGCACGTAGTGCACGCCCTTCATCGAGGCGGCGATCCGCATGGCACCGACATGCGGCGGTCCTTCATAGGTCCACATGGTGAGCTTCATGATGCGGCCCTCCGATTTCCGGAGCGGTCGCCCGCGATCATGGCTTTGCGCGTCAACGGACGGGCGAAGAGTTCGGCGAGGTCACCGGCCTGTTCGTAGCCCTGGATCGGTGTGAAGGCGAATTCGATCGACCACTTGGTGACGATGCCTTGCGCCTCGAAGGGATTGGCAAGCCCCATGCCGCAGACGACGAGGTCGGGCTTTGCCGTGCGACAACGGTCGATCTGGATCTCGACGTCCTGGCCCTCGGAAATGGAGACCCCCGGCGGCAGCATGGCGAGTTCGCCAGCCACATGCTCGCGGTGCAGATAGGGGCTGCCGACCTCGATGATCGTGGCGTCGAGTTCGCGGCTGAGATAGCGGGCGAGAGACGGCTCCATCTGGCTGTCGGGGAAGAGGAAGACACGCTTGCCCTGGAGGGCACTGCGGTAATGCGCGGTCGCTTCGAGCGCGCGGCGGCGCGGAGCTTCGGTGACGGCAGCAAAACGGGCCGGCGACACGCCAAACGTATCGGCAATCGCCTTAAGCCACGCCGTGGTACCCTCTTCGCCGAGCGGGAAGATTGCATTGATGCGCGTTGCACCGAGGCTTTCGAGTGCGGCCGCTGTGGCACCAAGATAGGGCTGAGCGAGGATGAAGCGGGTGTGGGGGCCGATCTGAGGCAGACGTTCGCTGCTGCGGCCTGGCAGGAAGACGACGTCTTCCAAACCGAGATCATCGAGCAGCCGGGCAAACTGGTCTTCCACCACATCGGCAACCGAGCCGGCGACAACGAGCTTGGCGACCTTGTCGCCTGCGCCATGCACGGACTGGTCGCGCACCAGAGCCGCGAGAAAATTGTCTTCACCCTGGGTAAAGGTCGTTTCGATGCCGCTGCCGGAATAGCAAAGGACGCGCGGCTTCGAGCCGAAACGCTTGTCTAGCCGTTCGGCGGCGCGGTTGAGGTCGAACTTGATGACCTCCGACGGACAGGAGCCGACCAGCACCAGCATCCGGATATCGGGACGGCGCTCGAGCAGGCGAGCGACTTCGCGGTCGAGTTCGTCATGCATGTCGACCATGCCGGCGAGATCGCGCTCCTCCATGATGGCCGTTGCGAAACGCGGCTCGGAGAAGATCATCACGCCGGCAGCAGACTGGATGAGATGGGCGCAGGTGCGCGACCCGACCACGAGGAAAAAGGCATCCTGCATCTTGCGATGCAGCCAGATGATGGACGTCAGACCACAGAAGACTTCATGCTGGCCGCGCTGCCGGATGGTGGCCGAAGGTGTCGCGCAAGAGACGAGCGGCTGGTTCATGACGCGCCCCCAGTCAGAGAGGAGCCATTGCCAAGTGCAGCAGACGATCTCAGGTTTTCGGCATGATCGAGCCTCGCAAGCCGCAGCTTCCAGAGGAACTGGCCTGCATTGATCACATAGGTGACATAGGCTGCAAGCGCGAGCGCCATCAACGCGTCTGAGGTCAGCGAACCGGCAAACAGGGCGATGAGATAGGCGGTGTGCAGCGCCAGGACCAGCATCGAGAAGACGTCTTCCCAGAAGAACGGGCGGGCGAACAGATAGCGGCCGAACACGACCTTTTCCCAGATCGAGCCGGTGATCATGATCGCATAGAGCGTCAGCGTCTTCACGACGATGGACACCTGGGCGGCAAACAGGCCTTCACCCGTCGCCAGAAAGCGAAAGATCAGACCGAGGCTGACAAGGAAAACAAAGAACTGCACGGGAGCAAGAATACCCTGCACCAAGGTCCAGACACTTTCATCGCGCCTGCGGCGCTCGTCCGGTGTGTAAAGGGCTCGGCTTGATGCCGATGGTGTGGGTATGCGCATGGCGGTCATCCCTTCTCCCATCCCCTCCCAAAGGAAATCGGATTGGGTCAAGACTACGCCCGCCACAGCAGAAGTGTCAACTTAGATTGACGTATATTTTTATTTACAGAAATGAAAAGTGAGTACATTGTACCCCTGCTCGTCTGACGTGATGCCTGCCGTCCACGCCTGACGCCGCATTGAAACGGTTTCGCGGGCGGGGAGCACGGCGCGGGATGATGGACGGATCACTTCAAGGGATGAATGAGAGGCCAAATGGCACGGCCCCGTCGCATTGCGAGGGCCTGCAGCCGCTCACAAGGGTTGCCGTGGAAGGCAAGAGAGCATACCTAGCCCAAAGCGACGGGGAGAAGCTCCGCCGCCTAATCGAGGGAACGGTGGCTTCGATGACCGCCGAAAAGCTGTCGACACGTTACGACCGAGGTCTGGAGCACGATCGCCTCTACGAAAGGGCGCTCGCTGAGTTTCGTATTCTCGTTCTTCACCCGCGCACGCGCATGGCGTCCCTGCGCGCGTTTCTCGACCACGAACTTCCGCGGGGCCGGCCCTACTATGTCAAGGTTCTGTTCCTGGAAACCGTCGCGCGCCTGCTCGGCCGGGAATGGGTCTCGGATGACTGCGACTTCATCGACGTCACAATAGGAACCTCCCGTCTGCAGGCGCTGGCAATCTCCCTGTCGCTCGACCTGCGGGAAGCCGATCGCAATCGAAATGCGCCCGCAGCGCTGATCATGACGCCGTCTGGCGAGCAGCATACGCTGATGCCGCACCTGATTGGCCTGCTCTTCGACAGCCTTGGCTGGACAAGCGAGGTGCTTGAGCCCTCGGCCTTGAGAACGCCGACCTTCGCACGTGCCGTCGAAGAGGCGGATGTCGCCTGCATCGGCTGGAGCAACATCCGGCTTGCTACAGAATTCAAGACCCTGGTTCAGGATGTGCGCAAGCTTCGCCCCGGGCCGCGCCTACCCCTCATCGTCGGCGGCACAGCAGCGCTGGATTCCGTTGATTTTCTTGTAGGTTTGGGGATTGACTGCATCTGTGACAGCGTTTACTCCGCCGTGAAGATCTGCGAAAGTTACTATGAATTGGAAAGAATCAGCCAGCAGGCTAGCGCCGCCGGCCGAACGGCAGTGGTTACACCCAGCGGAATCGATTGGCTCACTCCATGAAGCCACTGAACGGTCATAGCGGTACAGATGGCTTCGCGGTTGCAGACAGCCTGTTGAAGACGCTCGATCCGGATTCGATAGGCTCGCTCGTGAGCCTAGGCGCAGACGTCGTTCTGCTCGTCGACCAGTCCTCGATCATCTCACAAGTCTATTTCACCAACAAGGATCTTGCCGACTATGGCTTGTCAAAGACGGTTGGCAAGCGGCTTCAGGACTGCGTGACGATCGAGTCGGTCCCGAAGATCGACTCCATGCTGTCGGCAGAGACCAGCCACCGCCCCCTGCGCGGCTACCAGGTCAACCACAAGTGCAGCGGGAAGCCCGATCTTCCGGTCGTCTACTCCGCCTACACCGCCCGAGACTTTCCCTATACCATCGTGGTTGGCCGCGAGCTGCGCCAGCAGATGCTCGACCAGCAGCGCCTCGTCCAGACCCAGATGGAACTGGAGGCCGACTACCGCGAACTGAAGGAAGCCGAGACCCGTTATCGGACGGCTTTCAAGGTCGCAACCGTCGCCTATGTC
Organism: Rhizobium sp. R86522; assembly: GCF_042466255.1. NCBI lineage: Bacteria > Pseudomonadati > Pseudomonadota > Alphaproteobacteria > Hyphomicrobiales > Rhizobiaceae > Rhizobium > Rhizobium sp. R86522. The sequence continues at coordinate 211,814 of NZ_JAXHBX010000001.1, read as the reverse complement.
ATGCTCGATGGCGAACGGCGTACGATTTTGGATGCCAATCCGGCTGCCAGCACGCTTCTGTCCTCGACCGGCGCGCCCCTGTCCGGCAAGTCCATCCGAGACCTCTTCGCCAAGGAAGACCGCGATCGGGTTGGAGACGCGATCAGCGAGGCACGCCACAGTCCCAATCCGGTCAATGTGGATGGCGTAAGCGTCGCCAAGGGCGAGCCCGTTTCGCTCACGATCCGCTCCTATCGGGAAAACGGCATCACCAATGTTCTTCTGGCGATCTGGCCAGCCGACCAGGACAAGGAAAGCAAGCGCCAGCGTACGGAGCGGCCGGTCGGCGGCACGGGGGTCGAGATTGCGGATCTGCCTGAGGCCGTCTTGCTGACGGATGCCGAAGGTGTGGTCCTCGCGGCCAATACCCTGTTTCTAGACCTCATTCATGCGCCGTCCCTGACCCAGGTTCTCGGCCGCAACATCGGATCCTGGTTCACGAGCGCCGCCATCGATATCCGCGTGCTCTACACGCGCCTCCTGGACGAGCCGTCCATTCGCGGCTTCACCTCGACCCTGACCGACAATCTTTCCGGCGAAAGCGCCGTCAGCATCTCGGCCCGGCTCAATGCCAGCAGCAACACGATCCAGTTGATCGTGATCCCACAGCAGACGGGCAATGAGCGCCTGACCATTCCGTCTCCGGGCATGTCCGACCAGGCCGAGGGCTTTTCCGCACTCGTGGGCAAGGTTCCGCTCAAGGACCTGATCCGGGAATCCCTCGATGTGATCGAAAAGATCTGCATCGAGGCGGCACTCGATCAAACCAGCAACAACCGCGCCTATGCAGCGGAGATCCTGGGCCTTTCGCGCCAGAGCCTCTATATCAAGCTGCGGCGCCACGGGCTTGAGGACTACCGTCCCGGCTCCGATCGTCACGCCTGACAGACGATCAAGACTGTCAATTTTAGTTGACACACCCCAGGGTGCGGACTAGCTTCCTCCCATGGCTCAGATCCCTTCCCATGTCCCGGCAGCCTCCTACCCGTCGCCTAAGGCGGTGGTGCAGTTGTTGAAGCCGATTACATGGTTTCCGCCGATGTGGGCCTTTGCCTGTGGTGCGATTGCCTCGGGAGCTGGCATAGGCGACCGGTGGTTTCCGATCGCGCTCGGCGTGCTCCTCGCCGGACCGCTGCTGTGTGGCATGAGCCAGGCAGTCAACGATTGGTTCGATCGCCATGTCGATGCGATCAACGAGCCGCATAGGGTCATTCCATCGGGCCGAATGCCCGGCCAATGGGGACTGGCCATCGCAATAGTCATGTCCGTTCTGTCCATGGCCGTTGCAGCATTTCTTGGGCCACTCGTCTTTGCCGCTGCCCTGGTTGGCCTCGCGCTCGCCTGGGGCTACAGCGCGCCACCCTTCCGCTTCAAGCAAAATGGCTGGATCGGCAATGGCGTTGTCGGCCTGAGTTATGAGACCCTGCCCTGGATCACGGCCGCGACGGCAGCGCTCGGCCATGCGCCGTCCACCCGCACCCTTATGATTGCGCTTCTCTACGGCGTCGGCGCTCACGGCATCCTGACGCTGAATGATTTCAAATCGATCAAGGGCGATCAGCAGATGGGCGTCGACACGCTGCCGGTTCTGCACGGCGCCCTCAACGCTGCCCGGATTGCCTGCCTAGTCATGGCCGTCTCACAGGCCTGCGTCATCCTTCTGCTCGCACAGGCCGGCCTTGAGACAGGGGCAATCCTCGTCGGAGTCGTTCTCGCCCTGCAACTCCTATGCATGATCCGTTTCCTGCGTGATCCCGAAGGCAAGGCGGTCTGGTACTCGGCGGTGGGTGTGGGTCTCTATGTCACCGGTATGATGGCCGCAGCTGTGGCGCTCGGCTCACTGCCCCCCCCCGCGCCATCCCTCGGATAGAAAGCGCGATCATGCGTCAGCTCGCCATCAAGCCCCAATCCAGCCGCTCCGCAGACGAGGGCCTCGGCTGGTTCGCGATCATCCGGCTGGGCCTCGTCCAGGCAGCACTCGGCGCAATCGTGGTGCTGACGACCTCGACCCTGAACCGGGTGATGATCGTCGAACTCGGTCTCGCCGCCGTCATCCCGGGTCTGCTGGTCGGCCTGCACTACGGCGTCCAGATCACCCGCCCCATCTGGGGCCACAAGTCCGATACCGGCCGATCCCGAACACACTGGATCCTCGGCGGCCTTGCCCTCCTCGCCGTTTCTGGAACAGGCGCGGCTGCAACGACACTTCTCTTCGAGCAGTCGGTTCTCGCCGGCATCATGGCGGCGATCGTCGCCTATATCCTGATCGGCATCGGCATTGGCGCCTCTGGAACATCTCTGCTTGCGCTGATCGCCATGAAGACGGCAGTCGAAAAACGCGCAGCAGCCGCGACGATCACCTGGATGCTGATGATCACAGGCATCATCGTGACATCCATCGTCGTTGGCGCGCAGCTCGATCCCTATTCCCACGAGCGCCTGGTCGCCGTCACGGCAGCGACCGGCGTGGTTGCCTTCCTCATCGGCATCGTCGGAGTGGCGGGCATGGAGGCCCGACCGACGGTGGGGGCATCGGAAGAGCGCCCCGCGGTTGCGGGCTTCCGGGAAAGCTTGCGAGACGTGCTCGATGACCGCGAGGCGCGGCTCTTCACACTGTTCATCTTCCTTTCCATGCTGGCCTTCGCCACACAGGACCTCATCCTTGAGCCCTATGCCGGCCTTCTCTTCGGCATGACGCCGGGCGAAACGACGGCGCTCTCAGGCATCCAGCATGGCGGCGTGCTGCTTGGCATGATGACGGTTGGGCTTTCGGGCGCGCTCCTTGGAAAACACTATCCCAATCTGCCGAGACATTTCATCACCTGGGGCTGCTTCGGCTCGGCCGTGGCTTTGGGCGCCCTTGCGCTGTCCACGCAAGCCGCACCCTTCTGGCCGCTGGAGTTCAACATCTTCCTGCTCGGCGCGACCAACGGCGCCTTTGCGGTAGCAGCCGTCGGCACGATGATGATCCTTGCGGGACAGGGCCGGACATCCAACTACGGAATGCGGATGGGCGTCTGGGGTGCAGCACAGGCTATCGCCTTTGGACTCGGCGGCGTCCTGGGAACGGTGGCGCTCGATCTCGGCCGCTGGCTGATGGCGAGTGATGCACATGCTTTCGCGGCGGTCTTCTCGATTGAGGCGGGCCTTTTCCTCGTGTCGGCACTCGTCGCAACGCGTATCGGACATCAGTCGATGCGATCGCAAGCACCGATTCAAGACGCTGCTATCATGCCTGGAGAATGAACCCTGAGGCCGGATGCCCGGCAGGGAGACGCGCATGTCGAAGATTTATGACGTTGTCGTTGTCGGTGGAGGCCCCTGTGGTGCCATGGCCGCCGAGCGGCTGGCCGAGAAGGGGCATAGCGTGCTCCTCGTCGACCCGGACAACCGGATCAAGCCCTGCGGTGGGGCAATCCCGTCGAGAGCGCTGGCCGATTTCGCCATTCCCGAGGCCCAGCTGGTGGCGCGCGCCAATGCGGCGCGGATCATCGCACCATCAGGTCGGACCGTGGACATGACGATCGGCGACATCGGTTATGTCGGCATGGTCGATCGCGCCGCCTTCGACCCTTACCTTCGTCAGCGCGCCGCCGACGCCGGAGCGGAGAGACTTTGCGGCAAGCTCGACAAGATGGCGGAAGGAGACGGCGGCCTGCTCGAACTGACAGTGGAATCGACGGCCAAGGATGCCGGTCCGGAACCGATCCAGATCCGGGCCCGACGCGTCATCGGTGCAGACGGCGCCAACTCGGCCGTGCGGCGCCTGATGTTCCCGGCCTCCCGCAAGCCGCCCTATGTCTTTGCCTATCACGAGATCGTCGAAAGCCCGTCCAACGCCGATGAGGCCGTCTTCAAGGCCGACCGCTGTGACGTCGTCTATGATGGCCGCATCTCGCCTGACTTCTATGGCTGGGTCTTCCCCCATGGGGGCCACACCAGCATCGGCACAGGCACGGCCGTCAAGGGTCACAACATTCGGGAGGCGACGCGGGCCTTGAAGCTTGCGGCCGGCCTCGGCGACTGTCGGGTCATCCGAAGAGAAGGGGCGCCCTTGCCCTTGAAGCCGATGAAGCGCTGGGACAACGGCCGCAACGTTCTGCTGGCTGGCGATGCCGCAGGCACCGTCGCCCCGTCTTCGGGCGAAGGCATCTATTACGCCATGCTCTGCGGAAGGCTATCGGCAGACGCCGTGCACCAGTCACTGCTGTCGAATAGCGGGCGGGCATTGGCCGATGCGCGCCGGACCTTCATGCGGGCTCATGGCAGGGTCTTCCTGATCCTCGGCATCATGCAGAAGATCTGGTATCGCAACGACAGGCTGCGCGAGAAGTTCGTGGCCATGTGCGCAGATCCCGACGTGCAGCGGCTGACCTGGGAATCCTATCTCAACAAGAAACTCGTGCGCCGTGACCCCCTTGCCCATTTGCGCGTTTTTTTCAAAGATCTCGCCAAACTGTTCGGCATCCCTGCAGGGCAAAGATGACGGCATCGCTGGTCTTCCTCTTCACGTCCGGCTGGATCAGTGCGGTGGCGATTGCGCTGTTGTGGGCAATCACCCTGATCGTCGCCCGGCGATCACCAGAGCCACGATCGACTGTCGTCAATCTCGCGCCCAACGCCATCTCGGGCAGCGCTCTTCTCGCCGCCTTCGGGCTGGCCATGCGCCAGACACAGGTTCTGTGGCTGGCCCTGCTGCTGGCTATCTCGCTGGTCGCCTTCCTGATCGATTTACGGATCAGGCTTGCGGCTCAGGCCTCCGGGTTGAGGCGGCGGACGGATTGATTGAGTGCGCCGGCAGCCGTCACCCAGACGAGATAGGGAACGAACAAGACCGATGCGAGCGGCGCCACAGGCCAGGCAACCAGGATGAACAGTGCAACGGAAAGCCAGAGAACTGAAACATCCACGAGCGCGAGATCCATACGCCGCATGCCGAAGAAGAAATAGGACCAGAGAGCATTGGCCACAATCTGCACTGACCACACGGCCATGGGCAGGGACCAGCCGGCGACATCCCAGATCAGCCAGCCGGCATAGCCGATCAGCACATAAAGGATCGTCCAGACGACGGGAAAGGCCCATTTGGGCGGTGTCCAGCTCGGTTTACGCAGGTTCTCGTACCACTCGCCGGGCTTGAAGACCGCGCCGCTCGAGGCGGCTGCGAGAACAATGACGAGAAAGACGACTGCGGCCATGATCCAGCTCCGGGTTGGTTTCCGTATATTGAAGCATATCGCCTGCATTCTGGTTCCAAGCTTGGCTTCAGAATGAGAGGCGAACCACCCGGCGAGTGAACCGGACGGGTCAATTTTATGCCAGCATGATTTGTTACTTCATCCGCGATGCCATGGGAGGATACACATGTCGAGGATAATTGCAGCCGCTTGCACCGTCGCAGCCCTTTTGCTGTCTCAGAACGCTTTCGCGCAGGAAGGAGACGCTGCAGCCGGTGAGGCCGTGTTCAAGAAATGCGCGGCCTGTCACAACGTCGCCGACGCCAAACATAAGGTTGGCCCCTCTCTCCAGGGCGTGATCGGGCGCCAGCCCGGCATAGCCGAAGGCTTCAAATACTCCAAGGCAATGACCGATTTCGGCGCCGGCAAGGTATGGGATGACGCACAGCTGGCCGCTTACCTCGAGAATCCCCGTGGCGTGGTCAAGGGCACGCGCATGGCCTTTGCCGGCTTGAAGGATCCGAAGGAAATCGCCGACGTAATCGCTTATATGAAAACCTTCCCGGCCCCCTGATCTCTGGGGGCTCGTTCCGCCGGGATGCAGATTCCGGCGGAATTCCGCGAAAAAGTGTAAAAAAAAGTTTACATATCGCTCTTCTTCTCCGAATATGATGATATTGCACCAGTCTCAGGCAACCGCCCACCGGATGCGCCAAATCGGCGCTCGCAGCGACAGCGGACCCAGGAGAATTGGGCTCTTTCGTGGGAGGAGAGCACAGTGGGTTTTTCTTTTGCGAATGACGTCGCCACCCCTCTGCTTGACCAGGTGCGCGTCCCTGACGACCTGAAAAGCATGGACCAGGCGGCGCTCTGTCGTCTCGCGCAGGAACTGCGCGGCGAGACACTTCGGGTTGTCTCCGAAACCGGCGGCCACCTCGGCTCCAGTCTTGGCGTGATAGAGCTGACTGTCGCCATCCACGCCTCTTTCTCAGCCCCGCGCGACACGATCATCTGGGATGTCAGCCACCAGTGTTATCCGCACAAGATCCTGACCGGACGGCGGGACCGCATGCGCAGCCTGCGCAAGAAGGACGGCCTGTCCGGCTTTACCCGTCGTGGCGAGAGCCCTTTCGACCCCTTCGGTGCCGCTCACTCGTCCACGTCGATTTCAGCAGGCCTCGGCTTTGCCACTGCCCGGGACTTGAAGGGGGAAGACGGCCACGTCGTATGCATCATCGGTGACGGCGCGATGTCCGCCGGCATGGCCTTCGAAGCGATGAACAATGCCGGGGCATCAGGCCGCCCGCTGATCGTCATTCTCAACGACAACGACATGTCGATTTCAGCCTCGACCGGAGCGCTCAACCGCCACCTGTCGGACGTCCGCCGGAAAGCCGGGACGAATGTCGGCAACGTGTTCGAGAACTTCGGCTTCGACTATCGTGGACCGGTCGACGGGCATGATCTCGACGTGCTGGTTCCACTTCTGGCAGAACTGCGGGACGAGAAGGATGGTCCGATCCTCTTGCATGTTATCACGCGCAAGGGAGCCGGATACGCACCGGCCGAAGCAGCCGAGGACAAGTATCACGGCGTGAACCCGTTCGATGTGTCAACGGGCAAGCAAAACAAGGCAGAAGCAAAGGCGCCGAGCTACACGCGGGTCTTCGCCGACGCCCTGATTGCGGAAGCGGAAACGGATGACCGCATCGTCGCGATCACGGCCGCCATGTCAGCCGGCACCGGTGTCGACCGCTTTGGAGCCGCCTTTCCCGATCGCACCTTCGATGTCGGCATTGCCGAACAGCATGCCGTCACCTTTGCTGCCGGTCTCGCGGCCAGCGGCATGAAACCATTCTGCGCGATCTATTCGACCTTCCTGCAGCGCGCCTATGACCAGATCGTCCATGATGTGGCCCTGCAGCAGTTGCCTGTCCGTTTCGCGATCGACAGAGCCGGGCTGGTCGGGGCTGACGGCCCTACCCATGCCGGCGCCTTCGATATTCTCTATCTCGCCAACCTGCCCGGCTTTACAGTGATGGCCGCAAGCGACGAGGCTGAACTCGTACACATGGTTGCGACGGCAGCAGCCCATGATCACGGTCCTATTGCATTTCGCTACCCGCGTGGCGAGGGCACGGGCGTCCCCCTTCCGATCCGTGGCGAAGTTCTGCCGATCGGCCGCGGTCGCATCATCGAGCAGGGAGGCCAGATCGCGCTCCTGTCATTCGGCACCCGGCTTGCCGACTGTCTCAAGGCCCGCCGCCTTCTGGCACTCGAAGGAATTTCCGTGACGGTCGCCGACGCGCGTTTTGCCAAGCCGCTCGATACCGCGCTTCTGGCTGAACTCGTCGACAACCATTCGATGCTGGTGACGGTCGAGGAAGGCGCGACCGGCGGGTTCGGCGCCCTCGTTCTTCACCACCTCGCCAATCACGGCATGCTCGACGGACGTTGTGCCGTCCGGACCCTGACGCTACCGGACACGTTCATCGCCCAGGCAAGCCCCGAGGACATGTACGAGGAAGCCAAGCTGACAGCCCGCCACATTGCGGCTGCAGCGCGCAACGGTCTTACGGTGGCAAGGCCTAATGCCGATATTCGCAGGTCCGCAAGGGCCGGACAGCAGGAACTACCGACGCGCCTCCACCGCGCGGAGGACCGCTGAACTAAACCACAAGACGGCATCGGGCGTATTCGACTACGAGAGGTTTGGCGTCGGCGCAAGAATGCACTAATATCCCATCGGGATGAGCGGATCTGCCCAAGCCGATGACCGGGAGGGTGATATGGCGGGTGAAAAGAACGGGGGACCACCCGGCGGGGCGGACGAACCTCCGTACAATGGTGATGGTAGGTCTTCACTGTCCAAGTCGGACACGCGGCTGACAAGCCTGGAGCAGCGCATTCTCGAAGGCGCGATCCGGGATGCCGTGCCGCGGCTCGTGGGAGCGAGCCATGCGGATATGACAAAAGGTCCGCGCGTGAGCGAGATGCCGCCGGAAATCGATTTCCACCTGCATCCGGAACTGGATCCGAAGGCGCGCGAGTTGCCGGGAACCGACAAGGCGATCACCTACCGATCCGCGCTCACTGAGGCCCTCGTCCAGGCAGATCCTCGTGGTCACCGGGAGATCATCGAGGAATTGCAGCGCACTGACCTGCCCATGCACACGCTCGCGATCCAGCTTTTTTCGCCTGTCGCCGCGCAACTCGGTCGGCTCTGGTGCAATGACGAAACCGATTTCATCCAGGTTGCCGTGGCCTCAACCAGGCTCGGCATGATCGTCAACCATCTGTCGCAGAACCGCAGCCAGACCATTCGCGATCGCCAAAAGGCGCGCCGCGTGTTACTGGCGCGGACCCCGGGCGCCCTGCACACCATCGGCGTATCGATCGTTGCTTCCTGTTTTCGCGACATGGGCTGGGACGTCGAAGGTGGGGCGGACCTCGAACTCAACGACAGCCTCTACATGCGCCTGTCGAATTCCTCCTACACTCTTTTGGGTATCTCGGTCGGCCGTGTCGACGAAGTGGATGAATGCGCCTCTGCCATTCGCCGGGTTCAGTCCAGGCGCAGCCCGGGTCCGATGAAGATCGCGGTCGGTGGTCCGGCCGTCATGAAGGACCCGCGCGCCTTCGGCAATATCGGCGCCGACATGGTGGCGAAATCGGCACTCGAGGTCATGCATCTGGCGGACAGGATGGGTGCCTGACCGCATTGCAAGCGGTGAGGTCGCTGGCGTCACCCCGTGACGCCAAAGACCAGAGACCACGGCCCGCGAGCGTCAGTTCGGCGCTCGCCAAGCGCATAGATGATCTCAATAGGATCCACCTCAAAGGCGGCACTCACGGCATGCGATGTGGGATTGGCGACAAGTATGTAGTGCCGTCCGTCCTCAAGCGGCCACTCGACACGGATGACGCCATTCTCGGCAGCATAGCGCCCGCCCTGACGCATCCGCGCCAGCAACGGCACGACACGCTCTCGCCGAAGCGCAATGAGCTGGCGGTAGCGTTCGATCCAGGTCGAACCATGCTTTGAACCTGCCTGCTCCCAGTCGAGGATCGCAGAGCGGAATGTCTCCGCCGATGTCGGGTCGAGCACATGTTCCCCGTCGAAACCCGGCAACTTCGAGAGCTCATTCCGCCGGCCGTCGCGTACGGCTGCGTTGAGCTCCTCGTCGAAATCGCAAAAATAGGGAAATGGCTTTTTTGAACACCACTCCTCGCCCATGAACAGCATCGGGATTTGCGGTGAGAGCAGCATCAGCGAAACGGCGAAGGCGAGCGCCTGTTCGGGAAGTGCGGCCATGACCCTGTCACCCTGGGCACGGTTGCCGATCTGGTCGTGATTGTGAAGGAACGAAACCAGAGCCGAAGGTGGGAGATGTGCGCTCGGACGGCCGCGCCGTTCACCGCGATAGGGCATCACGTCACCCTGATACACGAAGCCTTCCGCCAGAGCCTTTGCAAGAGCCGCACCCGCATCCCGGTAATCGGCGTAGTAGCCGAAGGTCTCGCCGGTCGTGGCCACATGCAAGGCGTGATGGACGTCGTCATTCCACTGAGCGTCGAACGTGTTGGTACTGGGCTGGCCCCGCTCGAGCAGAAGCGGGTCATTCTCCTCGTTCTCGACGATCAGATGAATGTGGCGATCGGCAAAACGCTCCCGCACACGCGCCGCGAGTTCGTGCAAAAAGTGCGGTTCACTGTCGTCGCGGATGGCGTGCACGGCATCGAGCCGCAGTCCATCGACATGAAACTCCCCGATCCAGAAGAGCGCGTTTTCGATCAGGAATGCGCGCACCATCTCGCTCTGCGCATCATCGAAGTTGATACCGTCGCCCCATGGGGTCTGATGATGCGGCGAGAACAGCGGCGCATAAGCCGGCATAAAGTTTCCGGACGGGCCGAAGTGGTTGTAGACAACATCGAGGAACACGGAGATGCCCCTTTGATGGGCCGCCTGAACGAGCAGCGCCAGTTCGTCCGGGCGTCCATACCGACTGTCCGGCGCATACGGCATGACACCGTCATAACCCCAGTTCCAACGACCGGGAAAATCGGCGATCGGCATCAGCTGGATGGCGGTTATCCCAAGGTTGCCGAGGTGATCCAGCCTGTCGATCGCAGCTCGGAAGGTACCCTCATCCGTGAATGTGCCGACATGCAGCTCGTAGATGACCATGTCCGCCCAGGGCCGCCCGCGCCAAATGGCGTCGCGGGTCTTCTGCGTCGAAAGATCGACGACCTCGCTCGGCCCGAAGACGTCCTCGGGCTGGTGCCGGCTTGCAGGATCCGGGACAATGAGGCCATCCGGCAGTAGAAACCGATAGCGGGTACCCGGCCGTGCCCCAGTGACTTTGAGGCGAAACAGGCCATCCGCCTGCCGATCCATGTCCTTCGCAGGAGCGCCGTCAATTTCGAGCGTCACCGATTTGCAATGCGGCGCCCACAACCGAAACAAAACCCCGTCATCTTCAATGACGGGGCCAAAAAGATAGTCTGTCACCGCTGCTTCTCCTACGCTGCCACGAGGAGGCAACGCAGGAAGCGATGAATGGTTCGCACCCCAGCGCGAAAGGTGGAAGGACGGTTATCGCGTCATGATGCCTGGGGTGAAAATGGCAGCGGAAAGGTGACCGCCTGCCCCGTTTCTGCAGACTTCTGTGCTGCGAGCCCCATGGCCACCGCCCACCAGCCGTCATCGAGCGCAACCTCGACCGGCCGCTCGCCCTTTGCCGCCTTCTGGAAGCGCTGGTGCTGATAGAAGGTCGAGCCGTTGTGGTCACCGGCTTCCAGCAGGTGCGGATCAACCGGAATTTCGACGACGCGCGGCCCTTTCGGATCACGCGGTGAGACGATGACCTGAGCAATCGGTGGCTCGCCGAGATGTTCGGGCCAGAAACGGCCGGGGCCTGGCACCAGGCACTCGATCTTGCCGGTGGCGCCAACTGCCGAGATTTCCTCCTGATAGCGGGCACCTTCGGCAAACATGCAGAGCTCCAGCATCGCCCGCGCCCCAGAGGCAAAGTCGACAATCACATAGGCATTGTCCCAGATGTCGGAGCGATTTCCGTCATAGACCTCGTCGACATGATTCACGGACTGTCCACCCGAAGCCATGATGCGAACCGGGTCGGATTTCAGGATGTGCCGCATCAGATCGAAGAAATGGCAGCATTTCTCGACGAGGGTCCCACCCGTGTTGCGATTGAACCGGTTCCAGTCGCCGACCTTTTCGAGAAACGGAAAACGATGCTCGCGGATGGTCAACATGCGGATGCCACCGGTGGCCTCGTCCGCCTGTTCGATCATCCGCGCGACCGGCGGCATGTAGCGGTATTCCATGGCGACCCAGATCGGCGCCGGATAGGCAGCTCGCAGGGCGGCAAGGCGCGGAGCATCGGCAGGATCGGTGAACAACGGCTTCTCCACCAGCACCGGCAGCGGCCGAATCCCAGCGATCTTTTCCAACTGCTCGAGATGCAGATAGTTGGGGCTTGCGATCAGCAGGCAGTTCACGGCCTCGACAGCAAGCAGCTCCTCGATCGAGGCGACCATCTTTGCCGTCGGGACAGCCTCCGCTGACAGCGCGCGCATGCCGGCATCCGGCTCATAGATCGCGACCACCGATGCATCCTGCAGAAGGGCGATGTTGCGCAGGTGCTCCTGCCCCATCATGCCGCAACCGATGATCCCGTATTGAAGTCCTGCCACGCTTTCCTCCTCAATTGAACCGCTCGTCGCGGTCATGTCATTTCAGCCGCGACACGTATCGCGCGACGGTGTGATCGAGCCAGGTCCGCGAGACTTCCGCACGGGCTCCCTCCTGATCCTGGCTGATGCGTTGAATATGTGTGGCGGGCGCGCCTGGCCTCAGACCGAAGCTCGCAGGCGCCCAGTCCGGCGCAACGTCGAGACCGATCTGGTCCTCGGCCCTCGCAATCCAGAGCGAGAGCTTGGTGCGATAGAACAGATAGAGGGATTCCGAGACCGCCTCCGGGTCAATCGTCTCGACATAAGAGCCGTCGAGCCAGATCTCCTCGAGCGCCGCCGGACGGCCGGAAAGACGCCGCAAACGCCGGATCCGATGCGCCTCCGCGGACGTGCCGAATGTCGGCAGCCCGTCCGGTTTCGGCAGTCGGTCGATCGACAGGATCTCGGCGGTCGGCAAACCGCCGCCGCCCGGGAGTTCAAGCCGGAACATCGAATAAACAGATTTCGGATCGGAGATCGCCCGCACGTAATTGCCGGAGCCCTGAATGCGCTCCAGCAGCCCGCGATTTTGCAGCTCTGCCAATGCCTTGCGCAAAGTGCCGACGGCAATGCCGAGTTCTTCGGCCATATCCCGCTCTGGCGGCAGCTTTTCACCGTCGATCAGCCGTCCCGCCGCGATATCACGCACCAGAAGCTCGGTAATCTGCACATAGATGGGAAGGCTGCCGGGCGGCTGCGTTGCGGAGTTTTGTGGCACTTCGGTATCGCCGAGAAAAAATTGATACACTATTGATCTACATCAAATCGAGTGTTAGGCAAGAGGAAAGTTGGAGCCTTGGAGGAGACCTCAATGACTGTCGTACCTGTCACATCGGCCGATATCGATGGCGCGGAAGTGTCGTGGTTCGCAGCCCTTTGCTCTGACGATTATCAATTTCTCGGCGTGCCCGATGGTGCCCTGCGCTCAAGCTTCGAGCACTGCTCCGACATCGTCCAGAAGGCCGAGCAACTCGGCTTCCGCAACATCCTCTGCCCTTCCTCATATCAGGTAGGCCAGGACACGCTAAGCTTCGTCGCCGGCTGTGCGCCGATCACGTCCAAGATCAACATGCTCGCCGCCATCCGCTGCGGCGAGATGCAGCCAATCATGCTGGCGCGCACGGTCGCCACCCTCGATCACATGCTGAAGGGTCGATTGACGCTCAACGTCATCAGCTCGGACTTCCCCGGCGAAGTCGCAGACAGCGCCTTCCGCTACAAGCGCAGCCACGAGGTGGTCGAGATCCTCCGCCAGGCGTGGACGCGTGACACGATCGACCACGAAGGCGAAGTCTACCAGTTCAAGGGCGTGTCCACCGAGCCCGCCCGCCCATACCAGCAGAACGGCGGCCCCCTTCTCTATTTCGGCGGTTACTCCCCCGATGCGCTGGAGCTCTGCGGCGCGCAATGCGACGTCTATCTGATGTGGCCGGAGAAGAAGGACCAGCTCGCCGAGCGGATGAAGGCTGTGCATGCGCGCGCCGAAGCCCATGGCCGGACCCTCGATTACGGTCTGCGCGTCCACATGATCGTGCGGGACACCGAGAAGGAAGCCCGCGAATACGCCGAATACATCGTCTCGAAGCTCGATGACGAATATGGCAAGCTGATCCGCGATCGTGCACATGACTCGATCTCGCTCGGCGTCGCCCATCAGGCCCGCGCTCGCGAACTCGCCGACCAGTTTGGCTATATCGAGCCGCATATGTGGACCGGCATCGGTCGCGCCCGCTCCGGCTGTGGTGCAGCCCTCGTCGGCTCCACCGACCAGATCCTCTCGGAATTGGAAGAGTATAGGAAGATGGGCATCCGCGCCTTCATCCTGTCAGGATATCCGCATATCGACGAGGCGGTTCACTTCGGCACCAAGGTGCTGCCGGAACTCAAGACTGTCTCACTTCCCCACGCTTATGGCCGCGTCCCCTCGGAAACGCCGCCCACACCTCTCGGAAATGGAGTTCGCCGCTGATGCAGCGCGTCAATCTTACCCCTGATCTCACCTTCAGCCGCCTGGTCTACGGCATGTGGCGCATCGGCGACGATGCCGACACCTCGCCCACGCATGTGCAGGCCAAGATCGAGGCCTGCCTCGCCCAGGGCATCACGACCATGGATCAGGCCGACATCTATGGCGGTTACACCGCAGAAGCGATCCTCGGCAACGCGCTGAAGGCCTCCCCCGGCCTGCGCGACAAGCTCGAGATCGTCACCAAATGCGATATCGTCGCCCCGGTCGGTCGCCATTCGGCAGCCCGCGTCAAGTACTACGATACGTCGGCGGCTCACATCACCGCCTCGGTCGAAGCCTCGCTCACCGACATGGGCACCGATCATGTCGACCTGCTGCTGATCCACCGCCCCGACCCTCTGATTGATCCCGATGAAACGGGCCCAGCTCTCGATGCGCTGGTCGCGTCCGGCAAGGTACGCGCCGTTGGCGTTTCCAATTTCCGCCCCTGGGACTTCTCGCTTCTGCAGTCTTCGATGGAGAACAACCTCGTCACCAACCAGATCGAGATGAGCCTGCTTGCGACAGATACCTTTGTGAACGGCGATCTCGCCTATTTGCAGGAACGCATGGTGTCGCCGATGGCCTGGTCGCCGCTGGGTGGCGGACGCCTCCTCGACGGATCGAAGCCGGAACTCCTGTCGGCCCTCAAGCGGATCGGTGCAGAACACGGCGTCGACGAAACGGCTGTCGCCGTGGCTTGGCTGCTGCGTCATCCCGCCACCATTTTGCCGGTCATGGGTACCAATTCGCTCGAGCGCGTCGCAAAGATTGCAGACGCAACCGAGGTGGAGATGGATCGCCAGACCTGGTTCGAGCTTTACACGCTTGCGATCGGACAGGAGGTCGCCTGATGATGGCTGCTAATGACATTCATGCGTTGGAGGCCGTCTTCGTTCCCGGTGCCGACAACCATCGTGCTTTTCGCAATGCACTGGGCAGCTTCACCACGGGTGTGACCGTGGTGACCGCGACGACCTCAGACGGTCCGATCGGCATGACGGTGAACAGCTTTGCCTCGGTTTCGCTCGATCCGCCTCTGGTGCTCTGGTCGCCGGCCAAGAGTTCATCTCGATACGGCGCATTTACGGGCGCCCGACATTTCGCGATCCACGTGCTCGGCGCGGATCAGGATCACCTGAGCGCCGCCTTCACACGCGGCGGGAATGGCTTCGACGGGATCGAGGTCAGGTTCAACGACGAAGGCGTTCCGGTTTTGCCGGGCACGCTCGCGCGTTTCGAATGCGCCGAACAGGCGCAGCACGACGCCGGGGATCACACGATCATCATCGGCAAGGTGTTAAGGGTCGCACATCGGCAGGGAGAACCGCTGTGCTTCTCGGGGGGACGGTTCGGACGCTTCGCCGTCTGAATTGAATTTGGGAGGAGGTCGTCGGCAGCATGAAATACATGCTGCGGCGCGACGGTCGAAGACGATCCGGAACAAGTCTGCGAGGAGAAGATTGCTCCGCGCGGATCTGAATGGGGAACAGCCGTGTTTGTGCGGCGGGAACAAGTCTTCGATAGTGCGCCGAATTGACCGATGACAAGAAACGGGTGGAGACATGACGGCACTTTCGAACCTGACCAATCTGCTCGGCCGGCTGAACGCTGCCGTGTTGACGGTCGGATTGTGGCTTGGGGCCGGCGCACTCGGCATCATGCTCGTGTTCATTCTCGTTCAGGTCTTCTTTCGCTACGTCCTCGGCAATGCTCTGCCCTGGAGTGAGGAAGGCTCCCGTTTCCTGATGCTCTGGATGACGGGCTTGATGGTGCCGACGGCATTCCGCCAGGGCGGCTTTGTCGCCATCACGATGATCCTCGACATCTTTCCGCGTCTGATCGGCGGCCTGATCAACCTGCTTTTCCTTGGACTGGCGGCGGTCCTGCTTTATGTCGCCATGCGCATCGGCTGGGCTGAAGTGACAGGGCTCGGCGGACGATTTGCCATGCCGGCGATTTCCGTACCAACATCTCTCGACCTCAGCACCTGGATGAAGGTGCCGCGCGGCTGGATGATGGCTTCGCTCGCAACGGGTGTAACCATGATGTTTGTGGTCAGCATCGAACTGATCCTGCGCAGCCTTATCGAACTGACAGGACATCAAGAAAAGCTCGAGCCGGTCGCCTCGCTCGCAGGACTGGGAGCCGAGTGATGCTGACCCTTTTCCTCCCCCTTTTCATGATACTTCTGCTGCTCGGCTTTCCGATCGTGTTCGGCCTGATCGCAGCGCCCGGCATTCTGCTCTGGCTGAACGGCCAGGAGCGCGACATCGTGCTTCTCTATCGCAATGTCTATAACGGGATGGACAGCTTCCCGCTGATGGCGATCCCTTTCTTCATGCTGGCCGGGGAACTGATGAACCGGGCCGGCATCACCATGCGTCTCGTCGAGTTCGCCCAGGCGGTGATCGGCCATCTGCGCGGCGGCCTCGCGCACGTCAACATTTTGTCCTCGATGCTGTTTGCCGGCCTGTCGGGCTCGGCCGTGGCGGACGTATCCGCACTTGGCTCGATGCTGATCCCGGCGATGGAGAAGCAGGGCTATAGCCGAAAATTTGCGACCGCCGTCACGGCGGCATCCTCGATCATCGGCCCGATCATCCCACCGTCCGGCATCATGATCATCTATGCCTATGTCATGGGCGAAAGCGTGGCTGCCCTCTTCCTGGCCGGCATCGTTCCGGGCGTCCTGATCGGCCTCAGCCTCATGGCGATCGTCTACCTGCTTGCCGATCGCGAGAACCTGCCCGCTGCGACGACCCGAGCAACCTGGTCCGAACGTGGCCGCGCAAGCCTTAATGCCTTCTGGCCGCTGATGACACCGGTCATCATCATGGGTGGTATTCTCGGCGGCATCTTCACGCCGACGGAAGCCTCTGCCGTTGCCGTCGGCTACGCAATCTTCATTGGCCTCTTCGTGCTGCGCAGTCTGAAACTCGGCGACATGCCGAGAATTCTGATGCGCGCCGCCATGACCTCGGCGGTTGTCCTGCTTCTCGTCGGCGCAGCGATGGCCTTCAAGACGGTCGCCAGCCTTTCGCACACGCCTGAGCTGCTGGCCTCGATCATCCTGAGCCTGAGTGAAAATCCGCTGGTCCTGTTGCTGCTGATCAATCTGCTGCTCTTCGTCGTTGGCATGTTCCTCGATGCAGGTCCGGCAATCATCATTCTCGGCCCGATCCTCGGCCCCATATTCACACAGATGGGTGTGGATTCCGTCCACTTCGCCATCATCATGGCGGTCAACCTGACGGTTGGCCTTCTGACCCCACCCATGGGCCTGGTACTCTTCGTCTCGTCGTCCGTCTCCGGCCTAAAGGTCGAGACGATCGCCAAGGCCACACTGCCGTTCTTGGCGGCGGAAATCGTTGTGATCTTCCTGATCACCTATTTCCCCGCTTTGACGCTCACGCTCCCGCGCCTTGCGGGCTTCGTCGACTAACTTGAGAAAAGGGAGGAACCAGAATGCTCAAGTCCATGTTGAAAACCTTGCTGCTGGCCAGCGCACTCACCATCACCGGTGTTGCGCAGGCAGCAGACATCACGCTGCGCGCCACCGCCAACTCCAACGAAAACGACGAGGATTATGATGGCCTTGTCGTCTTCAAGAACTATGTCGAGAACGCCTCGAACGGCGCGATCGCCGTCGAACTCTTCATCGGTACCCAGCTCTGCGCCACGGGTGAAGAATGCCTCCAGGGCGTCGCCGACGGCTCGCTCGATATCTACATCTCGACCTCGGGCGGGGCAGCCGGCCTCTTCCCCTATATCCAGGTTCTCGACCTGCCTTACCTGATGAGCGACGACCGCGTGGCAGAGACCGTGCTGACCGGCGACTTCACACGCAAGCTGCGCGAAAAGGCCCTGGCCGACAGCGACAACAAGATCCGCCTGATGACCATCGGCAACACCGGCGGCTGGCGCAACTACGCCAATACCCAGAAGGCGGTGAAGACACCGGAAGATCTGAAGGGTCTGAAGATGCGCACCGTCCCGGCCGATCTGCCGCAGCAGGTGGCGACCGCCGTGGGTGCAGCACCGACGCCGATCCCGTGGCCGGAACTCTTCACCTCGTTGCAGACCGGCGTGGTCGAAGGCACGGCAAACGGCATCACCGACATCATGTCCATGAAGTTCCCGGATGCCGGCCTGAAATATCTGACGCTCGACGGCCACAGCTACATGGGCGCCTTCTGGTGGATGTCGAATGACCGCTTCCAGGGCCTGACGCCGGATCAGAAGCAGATCGTCGTTGACGGATTCGCAGCCCTTCAGCAGGCGACCTTCGCCTCGCCAAAGCGCAAGGAAATCGCCGCCTATCAGGACTTTGCCAAGGCCGGCGGCGAGATCTACGTGCCGACGCCTGCCGAGAAGGAAGCCTTCAAGACCGCCGTCTCGCCCGTCTTCGACTGGTTCAAGACGAATGTGACAGGCGGAGCCGAAGTGTTCGACCTGTTCACGGCAGCGGTTGCCGATGCCCAGAAGAAGGTTGACGCCGAACGCGCAGCTGATCTGAACTGACGACATCAGGGATGCGCGGTACGCCGCGCATCCCTTCATTCCGCCCTCCGCATCATCTGATACCACCATGCACGGGGCGCTCTACCAGAGGTGATCCATGCCAGACCCGTCCATTGCCTCGCCCAAGCAGGAGCGGGACAGCCGCCCCTTGACCCTGCGCGAGCGCTGGCAAGCCTTGTTTCCCGGCCTGTCCGTCACGGTCTTGATCGCTCTCGCATCCGCCTTTCTGTCTGAACATTACGGCGCACCGGCCATGCTGCTGGCGATCCTGATCGGGCTGGCCTTGCACTTCCTTGCAGAAGATCCGAAGACGGCAGCAGGCTTGGACTTCGCGTCGCGCACGGTGCTGCGGCTGGGCATTGCGTTGCTCGGCCTCAGGGTGAGTGTCGCGATGTTCGCCGAACTGGGTGCTGCGGTGATCGTCATGATCGTTGGCGCGGTCTTGCTCACCATCCTCTTCGGCATCCTAGCCTCGCGCCTCTCTGGCCAAGGCACACAGTTCGGCGTGCTGACGGGCGGCGCGGTCGCCATATGCGGCGCCTCGGCAGCCCTTGCGATCTCCGCCACGCTTGGAAACCGCAGCAAGGAAGCCGACCAGCAGATGGTCTTCACGGTCATCGGCGTCACCATGCTGTCGACGCTCGCCATGATCTTCTACCCGATCCTGGCAAGCCTTGCGGGTCTCGACGACCACCAGACCGGTATCTTTCTGGGCTCGACGATCCATGACGTCGCTCAAGTCGCAGGCGCCGGTTTCTCGGTCTCCGTCCCTGCAGGCGAGACAGCGGTTTTCGTGAAGCTCATCCGTGTGACTATGCTGGCCCCAGTCGTGCTGGTCGCCGCACTCGCCTTCCGCCGCACGGTCTCCGGCGACGTCAAGCGCCCGCCCCTCTTGCCTGGCTTCGTGGTCGCATTCCTATTGCTGGCTGCCTTGAACTCGCTCGTCAGCATCCCACCAGTGGTCGGCGACTGGGCGGGCATGATCTCGCGCTGGGCGCTGCTCGTGGCAATCGCCGCCGTCGGTGTGAAGACCTCCCTGCCCGAGGTTTTCAAGATCGGCGGACGGGCAATAGGCCTCCTGGTTGCCGACACCGTCTTTCTGGCGGCGATCGTGCTCGCCGTCCTGGTCTTTGTCGGACTGTGACCGCCTGCTCTTCGCCCATTGGGCAGCGGCGCAGAATCCGTTACAGCATCAGGCAAAATCGGCGGAGTGCGAGGAGGATCCATGGCAAAGACAACCAAGACACCGGCGAACGGCCTGAAGCCGGCGCTGACGCAGGATCCCCATGCCGTACGCGAGCCCCGCGCCAACAATCTCGAAATGGCGATTGGCCATGAGGTGCGCACCTATCGCAAGAAGCTCGGTATAACAGTTGCCGATCTCGCCGCGGCAACGGGCATGTCGGTCGGCATGCTCTCAAAGATCGAGAACGGCAATATATCGCCTTCGCTGACCACCCTTCAGGCGCTGTCCAAGGCGCTGGGAATGCCGATCACCGCCTTCTTCCGTGGCTTCGAGGAGCCGAAATCGGCGAGCTTCGTCAAGACGGGCGAAGGCGTGAACCTGGAGCGCCGGGGAACCCGCGCCGGACATCACTACAGCCTGCTTGGCCATATCGAAAACAATACCTCGGGCGTCGTCGTCGAGCCCTATCTGATCACGCTGAACGCGGAATCGGACGTCTTTCCGACTTTCCAGCACGAAGGCATGGAGTTCCTCTACATGCTGGAGGGCGAAGTAGTTTATCGCCACGGGGATAGCCTCTACCGGATGCAGGCAGGCGATAGCCTCTTCTTCGACGCCGACGCCCCGCACGGCCCGGAAGAGCTCGTAAGCCTGCCGGCGCGCTACCTCTCGATCATCTCCTATCCACAACGCCGATAGTTGCCCAACAGGAAAACTTTATTCCTTTCGATTGATTTTCGTGATCGCCGCTGCTAGCCCTTTCTCCAGAGACTTTGGAGGGCGTGGCGATGTGCGGCATTGTAGGTCTGTTTCTCAAGGACAAGGCGCTGGAGCCCCGGCTCGGCGACCTCCTCTCGGACATGCTGATCATCATGACCGACCGAGGACCGGACTCGGCCGGCATCGCCATCTATGGCGGCGTCGACGGCAAGACCGCCAAGGTCACGATCCAGTCCGCCACGCCGGAAAGTGATTTTACGGGCCTCGCCGAAGATCTGGCCAAGGCGGGGATCGACGCAGCCGTCTCCCTCAAGAGCACTCACGCGGTCATTTCGATCCGTGCAGCCCAGTTGACCGAGATCCGCGCGGCCCTTGCCGAAATCCGCCCTCACGTCCGCATTATGGGCTCCGGCGAAAGCGTCGAGATCTTCAAGGAAGTCGGCCTTCCCAAGGACGTCGTGCAGCGCTTCGGTGTGCGTGCCATGGGTGGCACCCACGGTATCGGCCATACCCGTATGGCCACCGAGAGTGCTGTCACCACGCTCGGCGCCCACCCCTTTTCGACAGGCGCAGACCAATGCCTCGTGCACAACGGCTCGTTGTCGAACCACAACAATCTGCGCCGCGAGTTGATCCGCGAAGGCATGTCCTTCGAGACCGAGAACGATAGCGAAGTGGCAGCGGCCTATCTCACGGCAGAAATGGCAAAGGGCAA
This sequence comes from Rhizobium sp. R86522, assembly GCF_042466255.1. Classification (NCBI taxonomy): domain Bacteria; kingdom Pseudomonadati; phylum Pseudomonadota; class Alphaproteobacteria; order Hyphomicrobiales; family Rhizobiaceae; genus Rhizobium; species Rhizobium sp. R86522. The sequence goes on along the minus strand of NZ_JAXHBX010000001.1, from coordinate 190,683 downwards.
GGATTTGGGGCAAGCACTGACCGGTGCGCTTGATGATCTCGATGGCTTCTTCACCTTTGTTGTCGGGACCAAGACCGGTTTCGGCGTCGTGCGCGACCCGATCGCCTGCAAGCCAGCCGTCATGGCCGAGACCGACCAGTATGTCGCCTTCGGCTCGGAATACCGCGCCCTGGTCAACCTGCCGGGCATCGAGACCGCCCGCGTCTGGGAGCCGGAACCGGCGACCGTCTATTTCTGGGACCATGAAAAGGCCGCCTGAACCGCGACACCGAGAAAGCTTGCACAATGCCAATCTTCGACCTCTCCCATACCCCGCTTCGCGAGTTGAACAGCGCACTCCACAATCTCGGCACCGGCGCAAACGACCTCGAATTCGAGGTGGTGAACCCGCGTGGCCATCATGCTGTTGCCGTCGGCATCGATGCGCCTGTCACCGTCGAGGTGAAGGGATCGGTCGGCTATTACTGCGCCGGCATGAATGACGGTGGCACCGTCACCATCCATGGCTCGGCTGGTCCTGGCGTGGCTGAAAACATGATGTCCGGCACGGTGGTGATCGAGGGCGACGCCTCGCAATATGCTGGCGCCACCGGTCGCGGCGGCCTGCTCGTCATCAAGGGCAACGCCGCCTCCCGCTGCGGCATCTCGATGAAGGGCATCGACATCGTGGTGCACGGCTCGATCGGCCACATGTCGGCCTTCATGGGCCAGTCTGGCCACCTCGTCGTCTGCGGCGATGCGGGTGAGGCCCTGGGCGACAGCATCTATGAAGCGAAACTTTTCGTACGCGGCTCGGTGAAAAGCCTCGGCGCCGATTGCATCGAAAAGGAAATGCGCGCCGAACATCTCGAAAAGCTCGCCGAACTGCTGACCAAGGCCGGCGTGACCGACGTGCAGCCCGCAGAGTTCAAGCGCTACGGCTCGGCCCGCAAGCTCTACAACTTCAACATCGACAATGCCGACGCGTACTGAGGCGAGGAACAGCCATGAGCTACCACAACCCGTTTACCCCGCCGCGCAAGTCCGCCACTTTCGATGATCATACGCTCGCCGAAATCCGCCGAGCGGCAGCTACCGGCATCTATGACATCAGAGGCGGCGGCACGAAGCGCAAGGTGCCGCATTTCGATGACCTGCTGTTCCTCGGTGCATCCATCTCCCGCTATCCGCTCGAAGGTTACCGCGAGAAGTGCGATACCTCGGTGGTCCTCGGCACCCGCTTTGCCAAGAAACCGATCGAGCTGAAGATCCCGATCACCATCGCCGGCATGAGCTTCGGCGCCCTCTCCGGCAATGCCAAGGAAGCGCTCGGTCGCGGCGCGACGCTCGCCGGCACTTCAACGACAACAGGCGACGGCGGCATGACCGATGAGGAACGCGGCCATTCCGAAAAGCTGGTCTACCAGTATCTTCCCTCCCGCTACGGCATGAATCCGAAGGATCTGCGCCGCGCCGATGCGATCGAAATCGTGGTCGGTCAGGGGGCGAAGCCCGGCGGCGGCGGCATGCTGCTCGGCCAGAAGATCTCCGACCGCGTTGCCCAGATGCGCAACCTGCCGATGGGCATCGACCAGCGCTCCGCCTGCCGCCACCCAGACTGGACCGGCCCCGACGATCTCGAGATCAAGATCCTCGAACTGCGCGAAATCACCGATTGGGAAAAGCCGATCTATGTGAAGGTCGGCGGCGCCCGCCCCTATTACGACACCGCTCTTGCCGTGAAGGCTGGCGCCGATGTCGTCGTGCTCGACGGCATGCAGGGCGGAACGGCGGCGACGCAGGACGTCTTCATCGAAAATGTCGGCATGCCGACGCTCGCCTGCATCCGCCCGGCCGTTCAGGCACTGCAGGACCTCGGCATGCACCGCAAGGTGCAGTTGATCATCTCCGGCGGCATACGCTCGGGCGCTGATGTGGCGAAGGCCTTGGCGCTCGGTGCAGACGTCGTCTCGATCGGCACGGCAGCGCTGGTCGCCATCGGCGACAATGACCCGAAGTGGGAAGAGGAATACCAGAAGCTGGGCACCACGGCCGGGGCCTATGACGACTGGCACGAAGGCAAGGACCCGGCCGGCATTACCACCCAGGATCCAGAGCTCGCCTCACGCCTCGATCCGGTCGCCGCAGGTCGCCGCCTTGCCAACTACCTGAAGGTCATGACGCTGGAGGCGCAGACCATTGCCCGCGCCTGCGGCAAGAACAAGCTGCACAATCTGGAGCCGGAGGATCTCTGCGCACTGACGATGGAGGCCGCCGCCATGGCCCAGGTGCCCCTCGCCGGCACCAGCTGGTATCCCGGCAAGGGAGGTTTTTAAAAGCCCTGATGGCCGCATCCTGATCCCACGGATGCGGCCATTCTTTTTCAACACATGTGTCTCAATCCATAAAAACAGGGGAACGACGTGACACAGGATCTGGCAGGCTTCGCTGCGGAGCGAGGCATCAAATACTTCATGATCAGCTTCACCGATCTCTTCGGCGCCCAGCGTGCCAAGCTGGTCCCGGGACAGGCGATCGCAGAGATGCAGAAGGACGGCGCCGGTTTCGCGGGATTCGCCGCTTGGCTCGATCTGACGCCGGCCCATCCCGACCTTTTCGCCATTCCGGATGCCTCTTCCGTCATCCAGCTCCCATGGAAGCCTGAGGTCGCCTGGGTTGCCGCCGATTGCATGATGGAAGACGAACCGGTCGCTCAGGCGCCGCGCGTCATGCTCAAGCGCCTGGTCGCGGAAGCGGCAGATCTGGGTCTGCGCGTGAAAACCGGCGTCGAACCGGAATTCTTCCTGATCTCTGCAGACGGCGAGACGATTTCGGATGAATACGACACGGCCGAAAAGCCCTGTTACGACCAGCAGGCGCTGATGCGCCGCTATGATGTGATCGCCGAGATCTGCGACCACATGCTGGAGCTCGGCTGGAAGCCCTACCAGAACGACCACGAAGATGCGAACGGCCAGTTCGAGATGAACTGGGAGTATGACGACGCGCTGAAGACGGCCGACAAGCATTCCTTCTTCAAGTTCATGGTGAAGTCGGTCGCCGAGAAACACGGGCTGCGCGCCACCTTCATGCCGAAGCCCTTCAAGGGTCTCACCGGCAACGGTTGCCATGCGCATATCTCGGTCTGGGACATCGATGGCAAGGTGAATGCCTTCGCCGACAAGGACATGCCTTTCGGCGTGTCGGCCAAGGGCAAGACCTTCCTTGGCGGCATCATGAAACATGCCTCGGCACTCGCCGCGATCACCAACCCGACGGTCAATTCCTACAAGCGCATCAACGCCCCGCGCACGATCTCCGGCGCCACTTGGGCACCGAACACCGTGACCTGGACCGGCAACAACCGCACCCATATGGTGCGCGTGCCCGGTCCCGGGCGCTTCGAGCTGCGCCTGCCAGATGGCGCCGTAAACCCGTACCTGTTGCAGTCGATCATCATCGCGGCAGGCTTGAGCGGGCTCAAGAGCAACGCCGATCCCGGCCCGCATTACGACATCGACATGTACCGCGACGGCCATACGGTGAAGGATGCGCCCCGGCTACCGCTGAACCTCCTCGATGCCCTACGAGCCTTCGAACTGGACGACGTGTTGAAAGCAGCGCTTGGGTCTGAATTCTCAGACGCCTATCTCAAGCTCAAGCATGACGAGTGGAACAGCTATTGCGGGCACTTCACTGCCTGGGAACGCCAGACAACACTGGACGTTTGACGCTCTGATCAGCCGGCGATGTCGATCCGCCGTTCGCTGTCGGCATCGAACAGATGCAGGTCCGCCGGATCGAAGCCGAGCGACATCATCTCGCCCGACTTGAGCGGCTGGCGATCCGTCACGACCACGTTGATCTCGGGTGTCGTGGCAGACGTGATGTAGGTCATTGAGCCCGTGCTCTCGACGACACCGACCGGCAGTCGGATCTGTGCGTCTGCTTCCTGAACCAGCCTGAGATGCTCTGGCCGCAGGCCGACAATCAGCTTTGAGGCTGTCGGCAGAGCCCGATCCAGGCTCACGACTTGCGGATTGCCGAGTTCGAAAACCAGTGACCGCCCATCCGCTCCCACCTTGGCCGGGATGAAGTTCATCGCCGGTGAACCGATGAAGCCGGCAACGAACTTGTTCACCGGCCGATCATAGAGCTCGAGAGGAGGCCCCTGCTGCTCGATCACGCCTTGCCGCATGACGACGACATGATCGGCCATGGTCATCGCCTCTATCTGGTCATGGGTGACATAGACGGAAGTGGCACCCAGCCGGTCATGCAACGAGCGGATTTCCTTGCGCATGTGCACGCGAAGGGCGGCATCGAGATTGGACAACGGCTCATCGAACAGAAACGCTTTGGGATGCCGGATGATCGCCCGGCTCATCGCCACGCGCTGGCGCTGGCCGCCGGAGAGCTCGCGCGGATAACGATGCAACAGGTTGGACAAGCCCGTCGTCGCCGCCACCTCCTCAGCCGCCTTCTTCGCCTCCGCCTTCTTCACACCGCGAATGCGCAGCGAATAGGTGAGATTTTCCTCCACCGTCATATGCGGGTAGAGCGCATAAGACTGGAACACCATGGCAAGATCGCGCTTGCGCGGCGGCACGCCGTTCATTCGCTCGCCGGCGATCACGAGATCACCTGCCGAGATGCTTTCGAGCCCGGCCAGCGACCGCAGCAAGGTAGACTTGCCGCAACCGGACGGTCCGACCAGCGCCACGAAGGAGCCCTTGCGGATCTTGAGATCGATGTCGCGCAGCGCGTGATAGGCGCCGTAGTATTTGTTGACGCCGGATAATTCGATCTGATGGGTCATTTGAGAGCTCCAGACGTGAGCCCGGAGACGATCCGGCGCTGCAAGAGAACAAAAACGGCAAGGATGGGTGTCACATAGATCGTGGCAAAGGCCATGATGTTGTTCCACTCATTGGTATTGGGCCCCATGAAGGAATTAAGGCCGACGCTTGCGGGTTGGTATTCGACCGCCTGGATGATCGACTTCGAATAGACGAACTCGCCGAAGGCCTGCATGAAGATCAGGATGGCGGACACCAGGATGCCGTTGCGCGCGAGCGGCAGAACGATGTGGAAGAAGGCACCGATCCGCGAATTCCCGTCGACCAGCGCCGCCTCCTCGAGCTCCATCGGCACGCTCATGAAAGTGGCGCGCACCAAAACGACGAAGAAGGGCATGCTCTTCGCAGCAATCGCGATGATCACGGCGGTACGCGGGTATTCGAGCATGCCGAGCTGCGAGAAGCCGACGAAGATGGGGGTAATCATCAAGGAGGCCGGCAGCACCTGCAGCATCAGGATCAGGAAGAGCCCGATATCGATCCATCCGTTGCGATAGCGAGCAAGCACGTAAGCGCAACCGGTTCCGAGAACCGTGATCAGAGCGACCGCGCCGAACGCGATGACCAGCGAATTCCACATATAGCGGGCAAGGTTTCGGCTCTCCCAGACATAGGCATAGGTCGACCATTGCGGATCGGACGGCCAAAAGCTGGGCGGCGTGGCGAACATCGCGGAACCGCTCTTCAAGGTGGTGATGTACATCCAGTAGAGCGGGAAGAGATAGATTGCGGCGAGCACGATTGCGATCGCCAGCATCAGTCGGTTGCGCCAGGTCTCGCTCATCCGCGTACCTCCTGCTTGGTCGAGCGGACATAGACCACCGAAGCGAACATCACGACGACGATCATCAGGACAGAGATCGTGGCTCCACGGGCGAAGTCATATTGCCGGAAGGATTGATCCCAGGCCCAGTATTGCGCGACATTGGACGAATTGTTCGGCCCGCCCGATGTGATGGCGGCGAAGAGGTCGAACTGCTGCAGGGTAAAGATCAGCCCGAGCGAGATGATCGCGCCGATGGTCGAGCGCATCATCGGCAGCGTGATCGTCCAGAACCGTTGCCAGACATTGGCACCATCCAGTTCCGCTGCCTCGTAGAGATCTTTCGGGATACCGGAAAGACCGACGGAAAGCAGGATCATGTTGAAGGATGTCCCAAGCCAGATATTGGCGATGATCACGGCCCAGAGCGAGTAGTTCGGATCCGAGCGCCAGAAGATGTTCTGCGAGATGATGCCTGCTTCCCGCAGGACGTAGTTCAAGACGCCGAAATCACCCGACAATATCAAGTTCCAGATCGCCCCGACGACGAGACCCGGCATGACCCAGGAGACGAGAAAGAGACCACGTAGCCAGGACGCTCCTGGAAAATTCGTCCAGAAGAAAAGAGCAAGTCCAAAGCCGATCACGAACTGCCCGGCGATCGAAGCCACGACGAAGATCGCCGTGTTGCTCAGGATCGGCCAGGTCTCGCGTTGAGCGAACAAGGAGACATAGTTCTTGAAGCCGACAAAGGGCCGGAAGAACGTCCCGAGCGAGAACATGTCGACTTCCTGGAAACTCATCAGCACGTTGTAGAGCAACGGCAAGCCGGACAGAACGAAGAGAAAGGCGAGCGGCAGCGCCATCAGGCCGATATCGAAACCGCGGCCATCAGTCAGGCTGGACAGTATCTTGCGCATGCTGGTCTCCGCATCGCGATTGACATCTCCGGTCAGGCCGCCCCCGCCACTTGTCGGAACGAGGACGGCCCTCCGGGAGATAGGTTGAACAGGGATCCGACACGTTGAGAGCAGGTCTTCGGAGCCCTGCGGATAGGGTCAACCGGTGATGGCCGCGATGGTTTCAGCCGCTTGATCGAGCGCTTCCCTAGGCGACGATTGACCCGTGAGCGCCGCCTGGATCGCATCCTGGATCGCCTTAGAGATCTTCGGCCATTCGGGATGCGGCCCGCGCGGCTGGGCATATTGCAACTGCTCCTGGAAGACCTTGAGGGCCGCGTCCTTCCTCTCGTTGCCGGTCGCCGGCAGGATTATGTCGGAACGGGCCGGCAGCTGGCCAAATTTCTCGAACATCTGGTCATCTTGTGCGGCAAAGTATTCCAGGACCTTGAAGGCTTCTTCAGGTTGCTTCGTGTTGGCGAAAATTGCCCAGTTGAAGTCACCCATGGCCGACGAGCGCTCGGCACCGGCTTCCGGCACCGGCAGAAGCGCCACGCGCCAGTCGAACTTGGCTTCATCGCTCATCCGGTTCAGCTCCCATGGCCCGGAGATCGCCATGGCCGCATTGCCAGAGTTAAAGGTGCCGGTGGAATCCCACTGTCCGCGCGTCAGGCTGTCAGGAGAGGCGAGCTTCTCGTCCATCAGGATTTTCCAAGTCTCGAGCGCCTTCACAGCGCCCTCGGCATTGATTGTCTGATAGCCACCACCGCCCATCTGCGCCCAGGGAAGAAACTGGAAGGTCCCTTCTTCGCTGGCCTTGGCCGAGAAAGCGAGGCCGTAGACGTTTTTCGCCGGATCGTTGAGCTTACGCGCGGCATCGAGGAGTTCCGCCCAGGTCTGCGGCGGCTTGTCCGGATCGAGGCCCTTCTCCTTGAACATGTCGGCATTGTAGTAGAGGGCGATCGTGTTGGTGGCCTTCGGCACACCGAAGAGCTTCCCGTCCCAGGTCACCGAATTAAGCGGTCCGGCAAAGTAGTTTTCGGTCTTGATGGCTTCCGATTTCGCGATCCGGTCCGTCAGGTCGAGAAAGGCGCCACGTGAGGCAAACAAGGCATGCTCGGGGTTGTCGATCGCGATGATATCGGGCGCCTGTCCGGTCGAATAGGCGCGCATCGCCTCGCTGACGACGTCGTCGAACTGGATCTGGCGGTATTCGACCGTGATGCCGTTGCCGAGTGCATTGAAGTCCTTGATCAGATTGGGTGCCGGCTGGATGTCGCGGTCGAGTGACCAGACGGTGATCTTCACGTCCTCTGCCTGGGCCGATAGCCCGAACAAGGAGACACTGGCCAGCGCCAAGGCGCCGAAGGCGATATGCTTGCGAATACCCATGGTTTCCTCCTCTTGGGTTTTTGCATGGGCCTTGTCCTCCACAAGACCCATATTTCCGAAAGCTCAGACCGGATCGGTGACGAAATCCCCGCCCCGGCAATTCTTCAGGTAATTCAGGCCATGCACCTGGCCGGTCATTTCCAGCGCGTCGCGATAGACCGGATCGTGCCAGCCCTCGATGTCGATCGAGCCGGACCAGCCCGCGATCCGGAGCTCGGAAATCACATCCGTCCAGTTGGTGTCGCCGAAGCCCGGCGTGCGCATGAAGACGAAGGGATGCTTGCCGAAGACGCCGTGTTCACGGATCACGTCCCAGCGGATCGTCGCGTCCTTGCCATGCACATGGAAAAACTTGTGCGCCCATTTGCGGATCTGCGGGATCGGATCAATCAGATAGACCATCTGATGGCAGGGCTCCCATTCGAGCCCGATGTGATCGTCCGGCGTCTCGTTGAAGATCAGCTCCCAGGCATCCGGATTGTGCGCGATGTTCCAGTCGCCGGTCTGCCAGTTGCCGTCCATGGCGCAGTTTTCGAACGCGATCTTCACGCCCTTGTCGGCAGCACGCTTGGCGAGCTCGCTCCAGATTTCGCGATAGCGCGGCAGGCTCTCCGTCAGTGGGCGGTTACGGATACGACCCGTAAAACCGGCGACGCAGGTCGCGCCGAAATGATGGGCATTGTCGATGCAATCCTTCCAGCCCTGAAGGGTCTGGAGATCCATGTCGGTCTCTTCCAACGGATTGCCGAACATGCCGAGCGTCGAGATGGTGATGTCGCGATCGCCGATCGCCTCGACGCAACGCTTGCCGAGATCGGCAAGATCCTGGCCGTTGGTGGTCTGCCAGAAGAAGGGTTCGAAGCTCTCGAAGCCCATATCGGCGATCTGTCCGATCCGCTCGGCCGCCTTGCCGCCGCTGGCGCTGACCATGGTTCCGATGCGGATGGAATGTGCAGAATTGCTCACGGGCTCAGTATCCTTCGACTGAAATGCTGACGGGAAGTCCGGTCCTGGCGCTTTCGATCGCGCCGAACACCATGGACAGGCTCTTGATATTGTCGTCGCTCGCAGTCTCGGGCTTCCGCCCGGATTTTATGGCGTCGATGAATTCCGCGAGTACGCTCCGATGCCCGTGCGTCTCGTCCTCGTCAGGCGCCAACGGCACGGGCAAGATTTGCTGACCGCGCAGCAGGCCGGGCTCACTGCCGGCGACCGTCGCCTCGAAGCCTTCTTCGCCGTCCCAGGTGATCATGCCCTTGGAGCCAACCAGCCTCCAGGCGCTCTCCCAGCTGGTGCGGCGCCCTTCGGCGCACCAGGAGCCGCGATAGGTGAAGACTGCATCGCCAGAGAGCTTGAAAATCGCGTTCGCCGACGCGCCATGGGCATACCAGGAGCCGGACGGATTGCTCTCGACGCAATAGACCGAAAGCGGCTGCTTGCCGGATACGAAGCGGGCGGCATCGAAGGTGTGGATCGCCATGTCGAGCAGCAGGACATTGTCCATGGCTTCGCGGAAGCCGCCAAAATGCGGACCGAGGAAGAAGTCGCAATGAATTCCGGAGAGCTCCCCGATCAAGCCATCCTCGACGGCGCGACGCAGGCGGCGGACACCGGAGATGAAACGACGATTCTGGACCACGGCCTGCACCCGGCCAGTCTCGGCAGCGAGGGAAAGCATCGCCTTGGCCTCATCCATGGACGTGGCGAGCGGCTTCTCCGACAGCACATGGCAGCCAAGCTTGAGCGCGGTCGAAACGACGGCGAAGCGCGCCGACGGCACCACCACGTCGAACACCATGTTCGCTCGCGTCGCCTCGATCACCGATGCGAGATCCGTTCCCATGGTCACGTTTTCCAGGGCGAATTCAGCCGCGAGCGCCTTCGCCATCGTCGGGTCGAGGTCGACGAGACCGACAATTTCGACCTCTCGGCCCAAATCGGAAGCAGACTGAAGCGCTCGAAGCCAGCCTTTAGCCATAGCTCCGCACCCGCACAAAACGGCTCTTGATGTCACTGATATCCTCCCAAGGGATGAGTGAAACTCCTCTTCCGCACATCCCGTAAACGTTTACGACACTATGAACGAGACCCCGCATGTGTCAATAGTTTTTCGTAAACGATTACGGACCACCGCTTGGGGAGGGGAAATGACAGGCATTCGCGAGCTGGCCGAACATCTGGATATTTCCATCGGTACGGTTTCGCGCGCGCTGAATGGCAAGCCCGACGTCAACGAGGAGACACGCCGACGCGTTCTGGAAGCCGCAGAGAAGCTGGGTTACGTGGCCAACCAGGCCGGCCGCTCGCTACGCAAGGGCGCAACCGGCATCATCGGCTTCATGATGCAGACCGGCCATGACATTACCGGCCAGGGAGATACCTTCTTCATGCGCGTCTTCGACGGCATGCAGACGGTGCTCGCCCGCCACAAGCTCGACCTCGTCGCCCTGCTCTGCTCGTCGGAAGAAGATCCGGACGCTTACCTGAAGCGAATCGTCGCCCGGGGGTTCGCCGATGGCATCATCCTGTCGGCCACGCGCCACCAGGATCCCCGCTTCGAGCTCCTGCACAAGACGAAGATACCCTTCATCACCCTCGGCCGAAGCCAGACGGATGTCGGCCAGCCCTGGTACGATCTGGATTTCGAAGGCATGGCGGAAGACGCAATCGAACGCCTTGTGGCGCGCGGCCACAAGCGGATTGCGATCAGCCGGCCGCATGGCGACATCAATCTCGGCCATGTGTTCGAGAACCACTGCCGCGTCGTGCTCGCCCGCCACGGACTGGAGCTCGACCCAGCGCATGTCTATCGCTCCGGCCCGAATGAACCGGGCGGCTATCACGTCGCCCAGCAGGTGATGAAATCACGCGACCGTCCCACAGCGATCATTCTCCTCAACGAGGCGACCGTGGTCGGCTTTTATCGCGGCCTGCAGGAAGTGGGATTGAAGCCGGGCAAGGATATCGCGGTCATCGGCCAATACAGCCCCCAGGCGCAGTTCCTGCACCCGGTTCTCACCTGCTTTCGCCCGGATTTGAGGGGGCTCGGGATCGCCTTGGCAGAAAGCCTGCTGGCGACCATGCCGGATTTCACGCACCACTATCCGGATGCTGTTCGCAGGCGCCTTTGGCCGATGATCCTGATCGAGGGTGAGAGCGACTGATCCAACTGCCGGCTCAGGCCCGCAATGCCTCTTGCCGATAGCCGGTGTCGATCGTCACGCTTCCCCCAACCGCACGCGAGACACAGGCACACATCTTCTCTCCCTCGTGTCGCTCGTCCGGGGAGAAGAACACGTCGCGATGATCGATCGGCGTGGATGCGTCGACGATGCTTACCGCGCACAATCCGCATTCACCGCGGCGACAGTCATAGACCATGTCGATCCCCGCCTCCATCAGCGCATCCAGCATGGTCTGGTCGGCGCGCACCTCGACGGTGCGGCCGTATTGCGGAACCGTGACCGAGAACGGTTGCTCGGCAAAGCGCCCGCTGTCGCCGAAGACCTCGAAGCGCAAGCGGCTCATGGATCGGCCACTCTCGCGCCAGGTATTGCGTGCGGCTTCCAGCAGACCGTGCGGACCACAGATATAGGCCTCGCCATCGACAGGAAGCGCGGCAAATTCAGCTGCGAGATCGAAGGCCTGGCCCTCGTCCTGCACGAAGGCCTCGAGACCATCTCCCAGCAAAGCCTGCAACTCATCAACAAAAGCCATCTGCGCCCGGCTTTTCGCCCCATAGATCAGCCGCACGGAATGACCGCGCGCGACCAGCGCCTTTGCCATGCCATAGATCGGCGTGATCCCGATACCGCCGGCGATCAGCAGATAACGCGACGCCCGCCAGGAGAGCTCGAAACGGTTCTCCGGCTCGGTCATCTCGGTCTCGTCGCCGACAGCCATGTTCCAGACGAAGGCTGAGCCACCCCGACTGTTGGGATGCAGCTTGACCGCGATCTTCAGCGTGTCCGGCGCGCTCGGCAGCACTGTATAGGTTCGAATTGCCGGCTCACCCCGGATGACGACTTTGATATTGGTATGCGACCCCGGATCGAAGGCCTGCCGCAGCCCATCCACCGCGAAGGTGACGGCCCGGACATCCTCCGCCGGGGCTTCGATCGATATGACGCGCGCCGCGCGCCATTCCAGCTTGGAACGCATGAAATCCTCCCAGATAAATTGATCCCAGATCCGATCAGCCCGCCATCAGGGCAAGCGCCAGAACCTTGCGGCGCAGATCGGGTTGCTCCTCCAGCACGAAATCGAGGTTCTGCCGGGCAAGCCGCGCATGCTCCCGCGCCAGCGCCTCGGCCCGCGCCCCCTCCCGCAATTCGATCGCCGAAACGATTGCCTTGTGCTGCGCCTGCGCGACGACCAGCGTCCTGTAGAAGGCCGGCGCATCGGACTCCGTGTTGACGAAGGCATTCGGGCTCGCAAAGGGCAGGCTCGTCATCCTCTCGATCTCCCGGCGCAGAACCTCGCTGCCGGCCAAGTCCCAGAGCAGGCGATGAAACCTGCCGTTCAGAGCCTCGTAGCGCTCGAAATCCATGGCAGACGGCTCGGCCAACAAGACATCGTCGAGTTGGGCGACGACCTCGCGAATGGCTTTCATCCGGGCCGGCGTCGCACCGCGTTCGGCAGCAAGCCGCGCGGCAGTGCCTTCCAGCACGCCCCGCAACTCGATGGCATCGATCACCTCCTGCCGGCTGAACGAACGCACGGCGTAACCACCTGACGGGATGAGCGCGACCAGGCCCTCCTGTTCGAGCCGCTGCAAGGCGGCACGAAGCGGCGTGCGCGACACCGAAAGACGCTCTGCGAGCGCGACTTCCGACAGCCGCTCGCCCGGTTCGATTTCACCCGTCAGGATGAGGTCGCGCAGCCCAAGCAGCGCCTTTGCCGTCTGCTGTTTCGGAGCGCGTTCGTTATCAGCCGTCATGCCATCACTCCGCAGCGACCGCATGAGGCCCGGCCTGTGGCTTCAGTTCGGCGTCGATCATCCGGTCGATCAGCTTGCGCGCCCACATCGATCCGGCATCGATGTTGAGGTTGTAGAATTGGTGATCGGGATTGGCATCGATCGCCCGCTGCTGGGCTTCGAGCACCTCTTCGTCCTCACGGAAAACACCGGCCACGCCCTCACGAAGCTCATGCGTTCGTGCCTGGTTGCCGAGGTCGTAATTGCGGGCAAAGGCCCAGAAGTAGAGACAGGTCTTGTCCGTCGACGGCGTGATCGTGTTCAGCACATAGCCATTGACGCCCTTTGAGCGGTCACCCTGCTTGGCACCCGTGCCGGCCTCTGCAACGCCCACGTCGATGGTGACAGTGCAAGGCGCCTCGAAGCGGATGATCTGCCAGCGGTCGACCTTGCCCGGGCGACCAAACTGCTTGCGCCAGAAGGGCGGCGGGTCGATGTCTTCCATCCAGCGCGTGATGTAAGCGAAGCGATCGGAGTGGCTTGCCTCGAACGGCGCCTCGGCGACGGCGCGATTGCCGATCGACGAGCCGTGCACGAAGGTCTCGTGGGTGAGATCCATCAGATTGTCGACAACCAGACGATAATCGCACTTCACCTCGATCATCTTGCCATCGGCGGCCCAGTCGGGATCCTGGTTCCAGTGCATGTCGGGGATGAGTGCGGGATCGGCGAGCGCTGGATCGCCCGGCCAGATCCAGATGAAGCGATGCTTCTCGGCGATCGGATAGGACTTGACGCAGGCCGACGGATTGATCGTGTCCTGCGACGGCATGTATACACAGCGCCCCGTCTCGTCGAATTCGAGACCATGATAGCCACAGATGACGTTGTCACCCTCGAGCCGCCCGAGCGACAGCGGCACGAGCCTGTGCCAACAGGCATCAGCGAGCGCGACAGGGGTGCCATTTTCCTTGCGATACAGGACAACCGGCTTGTTGCAGATCGTCCGCGGCAAGAGCTGGCGCTTCAACTCGACATCATAGGCCGCCGCGTACCAGGCATTCAGCGGAAAGGTGGGTTTGGACATGACAGCTCCTCCTCTATCGAACGCTAGAGAGCCACAATGTATACATCATGTCAACAACAGCTGCGGTGAGACGCTCCATCGGCGCAGGAAACCCGCCCCTTTAGCGCCAGATGTATACACACGCCATCAACCGGAAACTGGGGCTCCAAGACAACCGCATCACGCTCAGGAGCCACCGGAGCGCTCTCCCTAGACTTGTTTTAATCAAGAATTCTGATACGCATTGAGAAATGCAGGGGGACCCGATTTGAGCAGCCGTTTTTTGATGATCACGCCGGAAGACGGCAAGGATGTCCTCAAGAGCCTCGCCGCGCCGGCACGATTGGCGATCCTGGAACTGCTTCACGCCAGAGGCCCACTCAACGTCAACGAGATTGCCGAGGTGCTGGAACTCCCGCAATCGACCACATCCACACATCTCAACCAGATGGAAGAAGCGGGCCTGGTTCGCACCGAGGTTCAGAAGGCACGCAAGGGCAGTCAGAAGATCTGTCATGCCGTTCATGACGAGATCGTCCTCACGTTTACGCGCCCCAATGAGGCGACGGACGAGGCAATCGAAGTCTCCATGCCGGTCGGCCTCTATAGCGGCTACGACGTCTACGCTCCCTGCGGCATGTGCGGCCCAGATGCGATCATCGGTTATCTCGACAGCCCCGACACCTTCCTGTCTCCGGACCGCATGAAGGCGGGCCTTCTCTGGTTCACGCGCGGCTATGTCGACTATCAGTTTCCCAACAATGCAAGGATCAAGGGCGTACCGATCCGGGAACTCGAGCTGCTCATGGAGCTCTCCTCGGAAGTGCCCGGCACCTCCGAAAACTGGCCGTCCGACATCACCATTTCTATCAATGGCAAGGCGGTCGCGACCTGGACCTCACCCGGTGACTTCGGTGATCGGCGCGGCAAGTTCACGCCTGATTGGTGGAAGCTGCGCGGCAGCCAATATGGCGTTCTCAAAAGTTTCCGGGTGACGGACAACGGCACCTTCATCGATGGCATGCGGGTCTCCGAGACGACACTCGGCGACCTCGAGCTGCTCGATCACCGATCGATCCGCGTCCGGATCGAAGTGCCGGAAACGGCCGAACATCCCGGCGGAATCAACATCTTCGGCCGAGGCTTCGGCAATTACGACCAGGACATAGTCCTGCGCATCAAGACCTGAAGCGCCCCCTCCTATTCCCCCTGCACGTTGCCGGATTGACCTCCGGTCGATCCCGTGTATCATATCCTCAATTATGATACATATCCGAATAACGGATATATTTGGAGGAAATGCACATGCGGGCTGTCGGCACCGTTCACCGCGATTACAAGATCAGCACGATCGATCCACGTCTGTATGGATCCTTCGTCGAACACCTCGGTCGCGCGGTCTACACCGGCATCTATGAGCCCGATCACCCGACCGCTAACGAAAACGGCATGCGCCAGGACGTGATCGACCTGGTACGCGAACTCGATGTCCCCGTAGTCCGCTATCCCGGCGGCAACTTCGTCTCGGCCTATAACTGGGAAGATGGCATCGGGCCGAAGGAAGAGCGCCCGGTTCGCCTCGATCTCGCCTGGCACACCTCGGAATCCAACCAGGTCGGCATCCACGAATTCGCCGACTGGGCCAAGGCCGCCAACGCCGAGATGATGCTCGCCGTCAATCTCGGATCTCGCGGCCTGGATGAAGCCCGCGCCTTCCTCGAATATGTGAACCACCCCGTCGGCAGCTACTGGTCGGATCTGCGCCGCAAGAACGGTCGCGAAGAGCCTTGGAACGTCAAGCTCTGGTGCCTCGGCAACGAGATGGACGGCCCCTGGCAGATCGGCCAGAAGACGGCCGAAGAATATGGCCGCGTCGCCTTCGAGACCGCCAAGGCCATGCGCGCTTTCGACAAGTCGATCGAGCTCGTCGTCTGCGGTTCCTCTTCTCCCAAGATGCCGACCTATCCGGCCTGGGAAGCGACCGTCCTCGACTACACCTATGACAGCGTCGATTACATCAGCCTCCACATGTACTTCGAGAACCACGCCGACGACACGGCCGCCTATCTGGCGCAGAACGCCCGCCTCGACGACTACATCGAGACCATCGCTTCCGTGATCAAGGTGACCAAGGCGAAGAAGCGCTCGAAGAAGGACGTCTATATCAGCTTCGACGAGTGGAACGTCTGGTATCATTCCAACGAAGCCGACCGGAAGGTTCTCGAAGGCCGCGATGGCTGGCCGCATGCGCCTGAGCTTCTCGAAGACATCTACAATTTCGAGGACGTGCTGCAGGTCGGCTGCATCCTCAACACCTTCATTCGCCGCGCAGACGTGGTGAAGGTCGGCTGCCTGGCGCAGCTCGTCAACGTCATCGCCCCGATCATGACCGTACGCGGCGGCCCGGCCTGGCGCCAGACGACCTACTACCCTTACCTCTTCGCCTCGCGTTATGGACGCGGCACCTCCTACCAGCTGTCGATCGACTGCCCTGGTTATTCGACCGAATTTGCAGACGCCGTTCCCTATCTCGACGTCTCTGCTGTCGAGAGTGACACCGACGGCGCGCTGACCCTTTTCATCGTCAACCGCCACGAGACCGATGCCATCACTCTTGATGTCGCGCTCGAAGGCTTCGGCGCTCGCCAGGTGATCATGGACAAGGTGATCGCGGGCCATGCGCTGAAAGCCGTCAATGGCCCAGAGCAGCAGACCGTCGCGCCGGTAGATGGCGATGGAGCCACCATCGAAAGCGGACGCCTCACGGGAGAGATCGCGCCGCTCAGCTACCGGATGATCCGGCTGGGCCAGTAACCAATCGACGACGGGGAGGAGAAACCATGTCGGCTTCGATTGAAATTGACAACGTCACCAAGCGCTATGGCGCGCTGACCGTACTCGAGGACATTTCACTGTCCATCGAAGCCGGCGAATTCGTCGTCTTCCTTGGCCCTTCGGGCTGCGGCAAGTCCACTCTGCTCCGCATGATCGCGGGCCTCGAAGACGTCACGGGCGGCACCATCTCGGTGGCCGGCCAGCGCGTCGACACCCTGCCACCAGGCAAGCGTGGGGTCGCCATGGTTTTCCAGTCCTATGCGCTCTATCCGCATATGACAGTGAAGCAGAACATGTCTTTCGGGCTCGAAAACATCGGCATGGCAAAGGGCGAGATCGAGAGCCGCGTGCTCGCTGCCGCCGAGACGCTTGAAATCGGCCACCTGCTCGACCGCAAGCCGCAAAAGCTCTCGGGCGGCCAGCGCCAGCGCGTCGCCATTGGTCGCGCCATCGTCAAGGAGCCCAAGGCATTCCTGTTCGACGAGCCATTGTCGAACCTCGACGCTGCCTTGCGTGGCCGCACGCGTCTCGAGCTTGCGCAACTGCACCACCGCCTCGGCTCGACGATGATCTTCGTCACCCACGACCAGGTGGAAGCGATGACGCTTGCCGACCGGATCGTCATCATGAACGCCCGCAAGATCGAACAGATCGGGACGCCGATGGATGTTTATCAGCGTCCGGCGAGCAAGTTCGTCGCAAGTTTCATCGGCTCTCCGGCCATGAACTTCCTGCCCGTTGCCGCCTGGCAGAACACCGCGACAGGCCTTGCCGTCAGTACGGCAGGCCTTGGAACTGTCGACACCGGCTTCCATGTCGCGGATGGTTCCAGTCCTGAAGGTGCAGCACTCGGCATTCGCGCGGAAGATGTCGGCATCGTCACCGACGGAGCCAGCGGCGTGCCGCTGACGGCCGAAGTGGTCGAGCGCCTTGGCGATCGATCTCTCGTCTACGGCGTGCTCGACGACGGCAGCAAGCTTGTCGTGGAAGCAGACGGCCGCTCGCTGATCAAGGCCGGAGACCGGGTCATGGTCTCGGCCGATCCGCATGCCTTCCACCTCTTCGGCGCCGATGGTCGCGCCTATCGCAGGGAGGTGGAGTGACATGGCCGAGAGCTATCGCCGCAGTCAGTGGAGCCATGGGCTCTTCATCCTGCCTTATCTGCTGGTCTTCATCGCCCTACTCGTGTTTCCCCTCTTCTGGGGCATGTGGCTCAGCCTGCACAAGGTGGATCTCTTCGGTCCGGGCCGCTTTGTTGGCCTGACCAACTACTTCCGGGTCGCCGGCGACGCCGTCTTCCTGCAGGCCCTGCGCAACACCCTCGTCTTTGTCCTGGTCAGCGTGCCGACACTCGTGGCGCTGGGCCTGTTCCTGGCGCTGGCGCTCAACAGGACAACGCGCACGACTAGTTTCTTCCGAGGGCTCTTCTTTTCCTCCTCGGTGCTCTCGGTCACCATCGTCACCCTGATCTGGCGCTTCGTCTTCATTCCGGGAGACGGGTTGTTGTCCGTGCTGTTCGCGCAGGCGGGCATCGACCAGATCAACTTCATCTCGACCAAAGGCTGGTCGCTGTTCGCCGTCGGTGTCGCGACCGTCTGGTGGTGTGTCGGCTTGCCGATGATGCTCTTTCTGGCGGCACTCCAGCAGGTCCCTCAGGATCTCTATGAAGCAGCCTCCCTGGACAATGCCGGCCCCTGGCGCGTCCTGACACGCATTACCCTGCCGTCGATTGCGCGCACCATCATGCTGGTCACGATCATCCAGATCGTCTTCCAGTTCCAGCTCTTCGGACAGGCCCAACTGATGACCAACGGCGGCCCTAACGGATCCTCGCGTCCGCTGGTCATGTACATCTACGAAGTCGGCTTCGTCCGATGGGATGTCGGTCGTGCGGCAGCAGCGTCGCAATACCTCTTCCTGATCATCCTCGTGGCGGCGATGGCGCAGTACATCGTGTCCACGCGCAAGACGGAGGACGGCGCATGACCGCCCGAGACGACACCTACAAGCCGGAAGTACTGACGACCTACAGGCCGCTGCTTTGGGGCGCTGCTCTCCTCTCGATCGTGATGATGGCGCCGGTGGCCTGGCTGATCGGCCTGTCGATCAAGAGCAACCAGGATCTGATGGTAGGCACTGACTCGGTTTTCCGCGCGCCCTACACGATCGCCAACTACCTGAACATCTGGCATTCCTCCCAGGTCTTCGGCTGGTTTTTCAATAGCCTCGTCGTGGCCAGCGGTCAGACCCTGCTGGTTCTGGTGCTGTCGTCGCTCGCCGGCTACGGATTTGGGCGGCTCGAATTCCCCTTCCGCCGGACGCTGTTCATCATCGTCCTCTTCGGCCTCGCAGTACCCGAACAGGCGGTCATCATCGCCCGCCACCAGATGTTCAACTGGTTCGGCCTGCACAACACCTATCTCGGCCTGATGCTGCCGGGCCTGTCCGGCGCCTTCGGTGTCTTCCTGATGACGCAGTTCTTCCGGGCGATCCCCAAGGAGATCGACGAGGCGGCACTGCTCGACAACGCCTCGCAATGGCGGATCTTTTGGAAGGTCATGCTGCCGCAGACCCTGCCCGCACAGGCGACGCTCGGTATCTTCACCTTCCTGGGCGGCTGGAACGACTATTGGTGGCCCCTGATCTCTGCGACCAAGAAGGAAATGTACACCCTGACGGTGGGGCTTGCTTCGTCGCAATCCAACTTTGCCCAGAGCGAGGGCCTGGGCTTTCTCGCGGCCCAGGCGGTCTTCGCCAGCGTCCCGGCGCTGATCGTCTACGTGATCTTCCAGAAACACATCGTGACGGCCGTTTCCGGCGGCGCGGTGAAGTGAAGCCTACCCGGCCGGAGAGGAGCCGGCCGGCTTTATTCCAACAGGGCCAGGAGCCCGACACAAGGGAGTGAGACACGATGAAAACGATTCTGATGACCACCGTTGCGATCGCTGCGCTGGGCTACGGCGCCTCGGCGCAGGCGCAAACCACAATCGAGCTGCAACGCTTCTTCGGCGCCTGCGAGGCGGATTATGGCAGCGTGACCGACGTATCGGCCGCCGTCGGCGAATGCGGCATCATCACCGCACTCGTCAACAAGTTCGAAGCCGATAATCCGGATATCGACGTAAACGTCACCACGGTCGAATGGCCGGGTTACGACCAGCTGAACGCCCAGCTGGCTTCCGGTGCAGCACCCGACGTCGTCTCCATGCATTACTCCGCGATCTCAGACTATCAGAGCCGTGGCCTGATCGAGCCGATCGACGAAGTCCTGGCCGCTCAGGGCGTGTCGCCGGAGAACTTTACCGATGCGGGCCGCAATGGCGTCACCAAGGAAGGCCAGCTCTATGGGCTGCCCTTCGACAACTGGACAATGCTCTTCCACGTCAACCTGAACCTCATGAAGGAGGCAGGTCTCGTCAACGCGGACGGCACGCCGATGCTCCCGACATCAGGTGAAGAACTGATCGCCCAGGGCAAGCAGTTCCAGGAAAAGACCGGAAAACCCTATCTGATCCAGATCATGGCCAACGAGACGGCCTCCTACGCGCGCATTCTCTACACCCTGCTGCAGCAGCAGAACTCCGACTTCTTCTCGGATCCAACGGCAATCAAGCTGAACACGCCGGAAGCCAAGGCTGCCGTCGAGCTGATGAAGGCCACCAAGGATGAGGGCATCTCGACGACCGGCCTCGACTATGCTGCCGCCGTCTCGGGCTTTGCCAACGGCGAAGGCGGGATTGCCATCAACGGCACCTGGCTGATCGGGGATTATGTCGCCCAGTCCGAGAAGGAAGGCACGGCGCTCTCGAACAGCTATACCGTCTATCCCGTACCGCAACTCTTTGCCGCGCAGGACAGCACCTATGCCGATGGCCACAGCTGGGTCATGCCGAAAAAGGACCGCACACCGGAACAGGTGGATGCCATCGGCAAGCTCTTCAAGTTCCTCTCTGACAACGACTTCCAGTGGGCCCGCACCGGTCACCTGCCTGCTTCCAAGGCCGTTTTCGACATGGCCGAGTTCAAGGACCTTCCGCATCGCGAGAACATCGCGAAGATTGCCGACACTGGCCGCTCCCTGCCGGCTGAGGTCCAGCGTCAGTTCCCGATCCAGGACATCATTGGCGAGGAAATCGGCGCTGCCGTCAATGGCGACAAGTCGGTCGATGAAGCGCTCGCTTCGGCAGAAAGCCGCGTGAACGAACTGCTCGGCGACCTCTGATCCCTGCCCAACTCCCCAAGGCCTCCCTGGCCTGCCTCGCACACTTCGGTGTGCGGGGCTTTTTTCACGCCGAAAACAGCCCACGTCCAGGTGACGGAGTGCGCGATCACATATCCGACTTGTAGCGTTGCATGAAACCTCGGTCGATCCGGTCCTTCCAGCGGGCAACCCAGCGCCCAACAACGGCCAATCCCCATTTGTCGGCAATCGCCTGGCCGTTCGGCAGCGATATCAGCACCAACCAGGATCGCTGCGGGCGATAGGCTTCGAGCGGCTCCCCCTTCAGACTGCGATGGATGTTGTCCGCAAGGACTGGGCCCTGACGGACTGCAAAGACACCCGCCTTGGGACGTGGATCAGCCAGAGATGCCACGTCACCGGCGGCGAAGATATCCGGGTGCGACAGGGAGCGAAGGCTTTCGTCGACGCGGATGAAACCTCCTGCATCGAGCAGAAGCCCGGTCTCCCGCAGGAACCCTTGTGAACCGCTCGAGGTCGTCCAGATGACTTCGTCGGCGACAAGCCTCCGACCATCTCGCGCGACGACTTCGCCGTTTTGAAAACCGACCACGTCAAAAGTCGGATGGTGGGCGATCCCTGCCACCTGCAATTCTCTCTCCACCAATTGCCGTGCTCGAACGCTACGCTCCGGCACTGGTCCCGTAGACCTACCGATCAGCGCAATCTCGACATCCCGGCCGGCAAATCTCTGCTTCAGGGCGAAAGCGACCTCGACCCCCGCCACCCCCTGCCCCACGACTGCGAGCCTCACGCGCTCGCCCGCGGCGATGAGAGCGTCGAGCCGTCCGAGGCGATCGGTGAAACTTGAAATCGGCTTGACGGAAATGCCGGCTGATATCCCCAGCGGCAACGACGGCGTGGAACCGATATCGACGGAAAGGTAGCGGTAGCCGACGGTGCCGCCCTCTGCGAGGCGCACTATCCGTTCTTCGGGATCGATGTGCCTGGCAGATGTTTCGAGAAAGGTCACACCGAAGCGCAAGCACAATGCGGCCAGATCGATATGAAAGTCGTCAAAACTGTAGACGCCGGCGATATAGCCCGGGAGCATGCCGGAATAAGGCGCAAATCGGCCGGGGGAGACGAGCATCATCCTCGCCCCGAGACCCAACTGGCCAAGCCTCCGGATCACCTCGACATGCGCATGGCCACCACCGAGCAGCAGGATCTCTGCGTTGATGCCGGCGTCTTCATCCATGATCGTTCCCCTGATCACCAAGCCGATGCACCGGTCCGCCCGCCGCCTCCGCATCGGCCTCGTCATGCGTGACAAGAATGACCGGCAGACCGGCGCTGCGAGCGCGGTCAAAGACGAGTGAGCGCATCTGGTTGCGAAGCGCCATGTCGAGTTTGGAGAAGGGTTCATCGAGCAACAGCAGGCGGGGCTGCGAGACCAGGACACGGGCGAGCGCCACGCGCGCCTTTTGGCCACCTGAAAGCGTCGCCGGATCGCGATCCTCGAAGCCCGGTAACTCCATCTCCCGAAGGATCTCGGCTGCCATCCGCCATCTGAGCTTCCGGTCCGAAACCTCGCCGGGAATGGCGAAGGCAACATTGGCGCCGACGGACACATGCGGAAAGAGCAACGGATCCTGGAAGAGGATACCAGCCCGTCGCTGCTCCGGCGCAAGCGCCAGAAGATCAACATCACCAACGGAGACGCCACCCTCCGCATGAAAGGCAGGCTCAAGAAAACCGCCGATGAAGGAAAGCAGTGTCGATTTCCCTGAGCCCGAAGGACCCATGACTGTGAAAATCGAGCCAGGGGGCACTTCTGTATCGAGCGCGATCAGCCTGAAATCTCCGAGGCAGATCACGATGCTGGAGAGGCGAAGGCCCGTGGCGACCTGACTTTGCGGCATCATCACACCCTCATCTCACGACGGTTGCGATGGAGAACAGCAGGCAAGAGCGCGGCAAGCGCGAAGGCGAGGAAGGGGAGAATGGTCTGCAACAGGGCATAGACTCCGATGACGCGGCGGTTGTTGCCGGAGGCGAGTGCGACAGCTTCCGTGGTGATGGTAGTCAGCCGCCCCTCCCCGATCAGAACCGTCGGCAGATATTGCCCAACCGAGACCGCGAAGCCGACGGCAAGAGCGGTCAGGATGGGGCGGATCAGCATCGGCAGGCGGATCGACAGGAGCACCGAGAGACGTGAGCGGCCGAGCGCGGTGGCGATGATTTCATAGCGGCGATCGAGCGCCCGCCACGGATCGGCAAGGGACAGGAATACGTAAGGCAGCACGAACACAAGATGCACCAGGATGAGAGCGGTGAGGCGTTGATCACTGCCGCTACCGACAAAGAGCAGCTGAAGGCCGAAAACGAAGGCGATCTGCGGCACGATGAGCGGCAGATAGAGGAGCAGCAGGCTCCTGTCGCCGCCCCGTCGTCCCGTCTGGATCTCGCGCTCAAGGCAGCCGACCGTCAGCACCACCGCGATCAGCGTCGAGGCAAGCCCCGCGATCAGCGTCGTCACGAGAGGATCGCCGATGCGCGGAAGGGTCGTCATCCAGCTGCGCAGGGTGAAATCGCGCGGCAGGAGATCTGGAAACTGCCAGAGGCCAGCGAGCGACCAAAGACCGAGGAGGAAAAGACCCGCGAACACGCTTGCGCCTATGATGGTGACTGCGATCATCGCGAGCCTGCGGACCGTCAGGTCATGCACGAAACGATAGCCGCGATCGCCGAACGATCTCAGCAGTATGGTGCTCAATCTTTCCAGACCGAACCATGCAAGCAGTGCGGTGAGGGTGACGCCGAGCTGTAATACGGCACCGGCCGACGCGAGAAACCGCACGGAAAGGTCAGGGTCGTTCATCCACTGCACGAGACGCGTGGCAAGTGTGCCGGGCAGATTGGGGCCGAGGATCACGGCAACGTCGACGACCGAGGACGAGTAGGCAATGACGGCATAAACAGCGAAACGGATTTGCCGATAGAGCGCCGGCCAGAGCAGATAGACGAAACCCGCAATCCGCCCATAGCCGAAAGAGGCTGCGAGCCTGCGGGCAGCAGTAAGGTCGACCTGCGGCAGAGCCGCCAAGGTCACCAGGAACAGGAAGGGCGTTTCCTTGATCACGAGGCCGGCGATCATGGCCAGCCCCCAGGGATCATGCGGAATGAGAACGTCGGGCGGCCGCTCTATTCCGAAGAGCGGCGCCACGAGCCGAATGAGAAAGCCGGAGGGCGCGATGAGGAAGGCGAGCCCGAAGGCCGCGGCAGCATGCGGCACGGCGAGGAGCGGTGATATGATGTGCTGGATGCGCGCAAGAACGGGTGTCCCGGCGAAGCCCGCGACAAACAACAGGGTTATACCGAGCGAGAGGATGGTGGCGACAAGCCCAGTAACCAGACTGAGAACGGCAGCCGGAACAAGCCCCGGCGTAGCAACGAGAGCTCGGAAAGGATCAAGACTGAGGCCCACACCGCCAAGCGCAGGCAGGTAGCCAAAGGCTGGCAGGAGCGTTCCGAGAAGGCCGAAGGCGATTGGCAGCAGCAACAGGCCGAGCGTCAGCAAGACCGCGCTTCTAGGAAGAAGCGCGGTCAAACGATCGACAAAACTGCGAGCCTTCAGACTTCCCTGCACGGCTCAGTTGCCGCTGGCGTAGCGTCGACGCCACTCGACTTCGATCCGCTCCATCCAGCTGGCATGCGGCTCGGCGATAACGGGTCCGAGTTTGTCCGGCGAAAGCGTCGCAACGCCGAGATCGAGTGCTGCGAAAGCAGAACGATCGGCATCCGGCAGCTTCGCCATCGAAAGGACGGTCGGGTCACCCCAATAGGTCGGATCCTGCTTGCGCAGCTGCGCCTCCGGCGAAATCAGGAAATTCGCCGTCAGCAACGCACCTTCCTTGGCATTCGCATTGTAGGGAATGGCAACGAAATGGGTATTGCCGAGTGTGCCGCCGGAGAAGGTGAAGGATCGCACCGTGTCGGGAAGCTCCCCTGCCTTGATGCCGGCAGAGGCTTCCGACGGATTGAAGGCGAAGATGATGTCGAGTTCGCCATCGGCGAGCTTCTGCTTCATGTCCGGATAGTTTTGCGGAAAGGCCTTGCCCGACCGCCATGCGGCGTCATGAAGCTGGTCGAGATAGGCAAAGAGCGGCTCGACGTCCCGTTCGAAACTTGCCTCGTTCACCGGTTCGGCAAGCTTGCCCGGATCGTCGATCACTTCACTCAGCACCTGCTTGAGGAAGGACGAACCGATGAAATCAGGCGGAGCCGGATAGGAGAAGCGCCCGGGGTTCTTCTTTGCCCAGTCGAGCAATTGGCTTGCGCTGTCAGGCAGGGTTGAGGCGTCGGTCCGGGCGCTATCATAGAAGAAAACCATCTTCGCGCCGCCCCAGGGGCTTTCCAACCCTTCCGTCGGCTCAGTGAAGTCGGTGAGGATCGTCGGCTGGTTGTCGACATCGACATAAACCCAGTTCGGCAAGGAAGTCGCCCAGCCCGGTGTCAGAAGCAGCTCCTGCTGCTTCATCGAAACGAAGTTCTCGCCGTTGATCCAGATGAGATCGACGGAGCCACCCGCGTCCTTGCCGGCGGCTTTCTCGGCAATCACCTTGGCGACCGCAATCGCGGTGTCATCGAGCTTCACCTGGATGACGGTCACTCCGTAGCGCGACTGCATCTCGGCGCCGACCCATTCGAGATAGGCGTTGATGTTCTCCGACCCACCCCAAGCGTTGAAATAGACCGTCTGGCCGGAAGCGCTCTTCTCGATGGCAGCCCAATCGGAAAGATCCGGGCCGGACGCAAGTGCTGGCAAACTGCTGGCGGCCGCGATGAACCCTGCGGCGAAAATCCCTGTCATTAATCGCATGATCTGCCCTTCTCCCTGAAATTGACCGTATGGCATTCGAGCACATTGGCTCTTTTTTCTGGAACTACGCTCGTGATGTCCGACGGATTTCATGATGGTCGTCCAGACTGGATCCGTCGTCTGGCCAGCGCGGCCTCGATCTCGGCACTCGGCAGCGGATCCTCCGTAGCCCCAGCCAATACGGCAAGATCGCGGGTTATCCGCATTTGCTCGACGAATGCCCGGCATCCCCGACACATCGCCAGATGAAGACGGATGTTCAATCGTGGCCACAAGCCCAGTTCGCCATCGATCAGAAGGCTCGCCCGTTCGGCGACTTCGCTGCATCGAAACATGGCTTAAGCTTCCCCCAACCCTGTGATCTCACTGTTCATCGCGAAGCACCCCGCTTGCGGATCTGCCGCACCACGGTCGGGATCAGCGCGACAAGCGCCAGCGCGAAAAAGGCGAGCGTGATTTCCGGGGTGACAAGATCCGAGATCTTCGCTTCCTGGCCGCTCTCCTGTGCGGCCAGGAGGACGCTGTCGACACCCTGCCCGAGATAGGCATAGGCAAAGGTGCCGGGCAGGATGCCGAAGAACGTCGCCGCGAAAAAACGGCCAAGGCTGATGTCGAAAAGAGCTGCGGCAATGTTCACCACGAAGAACGGAAAGACTGGCGCCAGACGGATGACGAAGAGGTAGCCGAAAGCGTTTTCGCGGAAGCCGTCGGCAAGCTTCTTCACGACACCGTCGACGCGATGGCGAAGGAAACTGCCGAAGGCCGATCGCGTCGCAAGGAAGAGGATCGAGGCCCCGACCGTGGCACCGACCGCGACGAGTGCGCCACCGATCATCCAGCCGAATAGAAAGCCGCCGAAGATGGTCAACACCGAAGCGGCCGGGAAGGAGAAGGCGACGGCGGCAATGTAGATCCCAAGGAAAAGCATTGCCGACCAGAGGAAATTGGCATCGACATAGGCCCTCAGGGCCTGCCTCTGTTCAGCGAGAAACGCCAGACTGAGATAGTCCTGCAGGCCAAAGGCATAGCCGAGAGCAAGGCCAGCAAGGACGACGACCACAGGCGTAAACCGCCAGATTTTGCTTCTGCGGGCCGTGGTTGGTGAGGCGGGCTCGTTCGCATCCGACGATAGATGGCCGGGGCGAGACGCGTTGCGTTCAGTCATGGACATCTCCAGAAAAGCAGTCGACGCGCTGTAAGACCGCATCGCCAGCGACGACAGACACGGCATGGTCACTATGACTTGATGGGGGCGAATGCGGCTGGACTTTAAAGATGATTGTTTCGCTAATGGCCGCCGGATTGATGTGAGGGGCGGCGTGACGCAGGTCGAAGGGGATGATCAGGCTCTGGTTTTGCGCCTGGTGGATGGCGATGCTGCGGCTTTCGACATTCTTTATCGGCGCCACAATGCCGCGCTTATCCGTTTCTGCACCGGCATCGTCCAGCACCGGCACCTTGCCGAGGAGGTCGTTCAGGACACATGGATCGCCGTGCTCGGTCGCATCGACCTTTTCGAGGGCCGCAGCTCGCTTGCCAGCTGGATCTACACCATCCTCATCAACAAGGCGCGCAGCCGCGCCAGACGCGAAGGACGCACCGTCTTCTTCGACGATCACGCCAGTGGCGACAGCCTGGCAGACGCATTTGACGGTCGCGGCCACTGGCGCCAGATCCCGGAACTCTGGGAGAACCTGACCCCGGAACGTCACATCGAGGGTCGAAGCGTGCTGCAGCACGTCGAAGAGGTGATCGACAGTCTGCCGCCGACGCAACGGGCCGTGCTCATCCTTCGCGGCCAGCAGGAACTCGACCCCAGCGAGGTATGCGCATTGCTCAACATCGGCGAAGGCAATATGCGCGTTCTCTTGCATCGCGCCCGGCTGGCGGTCCGCAACGCACTCGACCGCTTGAACGCGGTCAGCTGAAACGGCGTGTCGAGCCTTCATCGCGGCCTCTCAGAGAAAGCGACCCATCCCTGACGCCAGCGAATAACAGTGGTCAGCGCACAAAGCGCGGCAAAACCGTAGGCGATCAGCGCAAAGCTCTCGGGGAAAAGGCACATGGCGACAAAGACGGCGATCGTCTCGAAACCCTCCGCCAGACCGCCCGCATAATAGATGCCCTTGGTCGGAAACTCTGGCGCGTTGCGGCCAAGCTTTGCTGCAACCGCCGAAAAGGCGAGAAAAGAAGAGCCCGTGCCGACGAAGGAGACGATGAGTATCGCCGCCGGCAGAGCGTTGTCCTCTGGCGAGGCAATCGCAAAGCCGAGCGGGATCAAGGCGTAGAAGACCATGTCCAACGCGATGTCGAGATAGGCACCGCGATCCGTCGGCCCCTGAATACGCGCAACCGCACCATCGAGGCCGTCAAAGCCTCGATTGAATAGGATCAGCAGAAGCGCGGCCAGCCAGTACCCGAAGCCGAGGGCCACAAAGGCTCCGAACCCGGCGATAAAACCGACGACGCTGATCTGGTCGGCCCGGACGCCGCGCCTGGCAAGAAACTCGGCGATTGGCTGGAGCGCCGCCTTTTGCAGGGGCAGGATCTTCGCATCGATCATCCACGCCTCCAGGTCTGAAAGCGCTCAAGCAGCGACAGCAGAAAACCATTGATATGCGCGCGCCGCCACTGCCCGGCCACCATCTTGTTCGCTTCGGCCAGCGTCGGGTAGATGTGGATCGTGCCGAGGATTTTTCCGAGCCCATGGCCGTGCTTCATGGCGAAGACGAATTCCGCGAGCAGATCGCCTGCATGTTCGCCGACGATGGTGACGCCGAGGATCTTGTCCTTGCCGGGTACAGTCAGCACCTTGACGAAGCCATTTGCCGAGCTGTCGGCAATTGCCCGATCGAGATCATCGATCCCGAAGCGCGTCATCTCGTAGGGGATGTTCTTCTCCTTTGCATCCGTTTCAGAGAGGCCGACGCGCGCCACTTCCGGGTCCGTAAAGGTCGCCCAGGGGATAACCGAGTAGTCGGCCTTGAAGCGCTTGAGATCACCAAACAGCGCATTGATCGCGGCAAACCAGGCCTGATGCCCGGCAACATGCGTGAATTGATAAGGCCCTGCCACGTCACCGGCGGCCAGGATGTTCGGGTGGAGCGTCTGAAGATATTCGTTGGTCTCGACAACCCGATCGACCTTGATACCGAGTTCCTCGAGCCCGAAGCCCTTCAGACGCGGCGCGCGTCCGACGGCGACGATGATCTCGTCAAAGCCGATACGGTCCCGGCCGCCGGGATGCTCCACCTCGATCCATTTGTCGTCGCCATCCGTGCCGCAGGAGACCGCTTTGTGGCCAGTCAGCACCTGCACACCATCGGCCTTCAGCGACGCCTCGACAAAGCCGGCCGCGTCTGGATCCTCGCGCATCATCACACGCGGGGCCATCTCGATCTGAGCGACCTGCGAGCCCAGCCGGGCGAAACTCTGTGCGAGCTCGCACCCGATCGGCCCGCCGCCGAGAACGACGAGACGACGCGGCACCTCCGGCCGGTCGCGCAGCCGCTCCCATAAAGTGTCGGAGGTCAGATAACCGACTTCAGCCAGGCCCGGGATCGGAGGCACGAAGGGTTGCGCGCCGGTTGCGATCACGATCGCCCGCGTCGTCAGCCGCTGTGTACCGCCGCTGCTCAGCGCAATCTCCACCGTCCACGGATCGATCAGCTTCGCATAGCCCTGGAGAACCTCGACGCCGAGACCCGTATAGCGCTCGACGCTGTCATGCGGTTCGATCTCCGCGATCACCTTGTGGATCCGCTCCATAACAGCCGAGAAGGGAACCTTGGGTTCGACCGCTTCAAGACCGTAATGATCGGCATGGCGCATCTGATGCGCCACCTTGGCACTCTTGATCAGAGCCTTGGACGGAACACAGCCGAAGTTCAGGCAATCGCCACCCATCTTGTTGGCTTCAACGAGCGTCACCTTCGCCTTGGCGGCGGCTGCGATATAGGCGGAGACGAGCCCGGCCGAGCCCGCACCGATCACGACGAGGTTGCGATCGAAGCGCTTGGGCTTTGTCCAGCCAGTTGCTAAAGCGCCTGGCATTTGGTCTGTGCTTGTCATTGACGGTTCCGCTGACGCGTTGGGGGTTACACGGATTAGACGGCGCAGACTGCGTTTCGTTACGCTCTTTAGAACATTTTTTTCGCAGGCACCGAGGATAGGCTCGGGAATGGATCAGCGATCCCGTTCCGGAAGGAAGGGCCCCTCACCCCAGACGATCGATCTCTCGTGGCGCTCGATCACCTTCTTCAGGTCGGTGAATTCCCGGACGATATGTTCCTGAAACTTGCGACAGGCCGGGTTCGGATAGGTCTTGCGCTTGGTGATGATGCCAAGCGTCCGCTCCGGCTGCGGGATATCGACGGGCACGATGGAGATCTTGTTCTCACCCTTGAAGGAAAAGACCACCGAATGCGGCAGGATCGCCAGCGCATCGGTCGAGGCGATGTAGTTGACGACCGACAACAGGGAGCCGCCGGAATAGCGGACCTGCAACTCGCTGATCCCCAGAGTGATCAGGATATTATGCAAATCAAGCACCAGAGGCGAACCAGGAAGCGGCGCGACCCAGGGATAGGTCATGATGTCTTCGATGCTCAGCCGCCGCTTCCTCAGCAGCGGATGCCCGACGGCGCAGGTCAGTACGTTGCGCCCGGGCAGGATCGGCTGAAACTCGAAGTCGCTCTTCAGGTCCGTGCTGCCGATCGGGGTGATGGCAACGTCGATCTGGCTGGAATCGAGCTCGGTCAGCAGATCTGGCAGGTTGCCGTAGGACTGCTCGACCATGATGTCGCGCTCGCGCAACTGGAAACTCGCGATCATCTGCGAGATGAAGGCATCCATGAAGAAAGGCACACCGCCCACCTTGATCCGCCCGGTCGTGCCTGACTGGAAACTGCGGACGATCTCCACCGCCTTGCGCGATGCGGCCAGGATCGAGCGACCCTGGATGGCCAGCTGCTGGCCGAGCGGTGTCAGTTGCAGTGGACGCTTGCATGGCGTGAAGAGTGGTTCACCCACCCGGCGCTCCAGCATGGACAGTGTCCGCGAAACCGCAGGCTGTGTCATGCCGAGCATGGCAGCACCCTCCGTGACACCACCGGTTTCGGCGACGGCTGCAAGCTGGACGAGATGACGCTCATCGATCTTCATAGCAATCTGCTATATCGAGCATAAGCAATTTTATCAACAGACGGCCTTGCGCCCTCTATAGTCTGACAACTGGAGCAGATCCGCTCCGACGCGAGGAGAACGGGTGCGGCACGGTTAGCCGCTGGAGGGCCCGTGTGTCGGGGATCGGCGCGATCCGTATATTTGCAGTTTCTGGAGGAGAAGAAACATGTCGTTCATCTCGGGTTATCATCACCTCACGCTGAGCACCGACGGCGCTCAGGAGGACTATGACTTTTATACAAAGACACTTGGCCTGCATTCGATCAAGCGCACCGTGCTTTTCGATGGCACGATCCCGGTCTACCACCTTTACTACGGTGCCAAGAGCGGCGACCCCTCGACCATCGTCACCACCTTCCCCTTCAAGAAGCCCGGCATCTTCGGCAAACGCGGCACGAACCAGTCGAAGATCATCCAGCTGTCGATCCCCGTCGGTTCGGCCGATTTCTGGGTCGACAGGCTGAACGAGCGCGGCATTCCTGCCGCCAAGACCAGCCGCTTCGGCATCACCCGCGTGGCGCTCGCCCATCCCTGCGGCATCGACCATGAACTGGTCGAGAGCCCGGCGGACACCCGCCCGCCGATCACCAACGAGGCCGAGGGCATTGGCGAGGTACAGGGCATCCGCGGCATTTACGGCGCAGCCATCGCCGTCTTCGACCGCACCTCGATGGACGACTTCCTGACGATTGGCATGGGCATGAAGAAGGAAGCCGACAGCGACGAGGGCCTGATGTTCTCGGTGCCGAACAATGGTGGTCCGACGAGCATGGTCGAGGTGCTTCACCAGCCGACCGGGCCGCAGGGCACCTGGACGCTATCGGGCGGCACCATCCATCACCTTGCGCTCAACACGGTCAACGAGGAGAACCAGCTGAAGCTCAAGGCACATATCGAAGGCCTCGGCTTCACCGACGTCTCCGACCAGAAGGATCGCAACTACTTCAAATCCTGCTACGTCCGCTCGCCGGGCGGGGCACTCTTCGAGATCGCCTGGTCGGTCGAAGGCGGCTGGGCGAAGGACGAGCCGGCCGACGCCATCGGCTCGACGCTCGTCTTCCCGCCATGGTTCGAGGATCGCCGCGAAGAGCTGATCGCCGGTCTCGAACCCGCCAACTTCTGATCCGGAGGCGATCATGGCCATCCATGGCGAGCCGCTATCCGCAGGAGTTGGACCCGCGGAGGCCGAGGTACTCTGCGTCTTCGTTCACGGGCGAACCCAATCGCCCGAGGACATGATCGAGCAGGTCGTCGGGCGGCTCTCGGTGCGCGGCGTATCCTTCTGTCTGCCACGCGCCACAGGCAATTCCTGGTATGCCGCGCGTGCCACCGATGCCCTGACTGACCCGACGCGCAGCGAACTTCAGGCCTCGCTCGACTATGTCAACGGGCTTGTGGGGGCCCTGCGACAGGCAGGCGGTCCGGAAAAACCGCTCTTGATCGGTGGCTTCAGCCAGGGCGCCTGCCTGTCGCTCGAATATGCCATGGCCTTCGGGCCATGGAACGGCGCGATGGTCAATCTGACCGGCTGCCGTGTGGGTCAGGCGGCGGACCAGCGTCCCGCACGCGATCTCGACGGCATGCCCGTCTATCTCACCGGCTCAGATCAGGATCCCTGGATCCCGGTCTCGGCTTTCGCAGAAGCCTCGGAAGCGCTTGGGAGGGCGCGTGCGAGGCTCCGATGCGAACTCTTTCCGGGACGCATACACCAGGCGTCCGAGATGGAAGTCGCAGCATTGGACGCGATCCTGCAGGATCTTGCGGAGGGAAGCCGGCCATTTCGCCGCGTCGCGGCATAGTTTCACAAACACAACTGGGAGGAGGACAGCATGATTACGCGCAGAAAACTGCTGAAGGCGGGGGCTGCTACCGGTCTCGCCTATGGTTTCGGGGGCCTCGCCGCACCGGCGATCGCCCAGGGGGCCAAGATCAAGCTCGGCTATGTGAGCCCGCAGACCGGGCCGCTGGCAAGCTTCGGCGAGAACGACGCCTATAACATCGCCTCCTTCCTCGCGACCGAGGCAGGCAAGAACTTCGAGATCATCGTCAAGGACAGCCAGTCGAATCCGAACCGGGCAGCCGACGTCGCCAAGGAACTCATCCTCTCGGACGAAATCAACCTGATGCTCGTCGCCTCGACCCCGGAAAACACCAATCCGGTCGCCACCACCTGCGAGGCAGAAGGCATCCCCTGCATCTCCACCAAGGCGCCCTGGCAGCCCTGGTTTATCGGCCAGCAGGGCAATCCGGGCGATCCGCAGAGCTGGAAACCGTTCGACTTCGCTTACCATTACTTCTGGGGCCTGGAAGACGTCATCGCCGTCTTCACCAATATGTGGAGCCAGCTTGACACCAACAAAAAGGTCGGCGGCCTCTTCCCCAATGATGCAGACGGCAATGCCTGGGGTGATCCGAATGTCGGCCTGAAGCCGGGCCTCGCGCAGGCCGGCTTCGACCTGCTAGATCCAGGCCGTTATCAGAACCTGAGCGACGACTTCACCGCCCAGGTCAACGCCTTCAAGGACGGTCAGTGCGACATCATCACCGGCGTCGTCATTCCGCCTGACTTCACCACTTTCTGGAACCAGGCCAAGCAGCAGGGCTTCAATCCGAAAGCAGTGACCGTCGCCAAGGCGATCCTCTTCCCGCAATCGGTCGAGACGCTTGGACCCGCAGGACACAACCTCTCCTCGGAAGTCTGGTGGTCGGCGCAGCATCCGTTCAAGTCATCGCTGACGGGCCAGAGTGCGGGCGAACTCGCCGCCGACTTCACCGCCAAGACCGGCCGTCCCTGGACGCAGCCGATCGGCTTCATCCACTCTCTGTTCGAGATGGCAACCAATGTCATGGGACGCGTAGACGACGTGACGGATGCCGAAGCCGTGGCAGCGGCCATCGCCTCCTCAAAGGTCGACACGATCGTTGGCCGCGTCGAGTGGAACGGCCAGGGTGTGCCGCCCTTTGCGGCGAAGAACGTCACCAAGACGCCGCTTGTCGGCGGTCAATGGCGTCGCAAGGACGATGGCACGTTCGATCTCGTCATCGTCGACAACAAGACGGCACCGAACATTCCGACCGCCGGCAAGATGGAAGCGCTTGCATGAAACAAATGGGCCCGCCCTCGCGGGCCCGTTAACTGCCCCAGACCACGGCTTCCTCGTGCCGTTTGATCAGGTGCTTCAGGTTGTCGAAACCTGAGCGGATGAAGGCTGAAAACTGTTCGACCGCCGGAGACCGCGGCGCATCGACACGCCTGAGGATGGCAAGCGCGCGCTCCGGATGTGGAATGTTGATCGGCAGGGCCGTGATGGTCTTTTCCTTGCGCTGCGCAAAGACCACGCTATGCGGCATGACCGTCAGCGCATCCGCCGCTTTCAGATAATTGACCACACTCGCAAGCGAACCGCCCGAATAACGGATGCGGATCTCAGTCGCGCCGAACGAGAGCAGCAGGGCTCGCAGGTCTGCCAGCAGCGGACTGCCAGGCGGCGGGGCCACCCAGGAATAGTCGAGAAGATGGGCCGGCTGCAGGCGACGTTTCAGGAGCAGCGGATGGGTCACGCGGCAGGCAATGACATTGCGGCCGGGCAAAATCTGCTGGAAGGCGAGCCCCGAACCCTCGTCGAGAATGTCAATCGGGCAGATCGCCAGATCGATCTGGTCGGCCTTCAGAGCAGCACGCAAATCCGGAAAATAGCCATAGGACTGGTCGATCCGCACATCCGGATGCGTCACCTGGAACTCGGCGCACATCCCGGCGATCAGCGAATCCATGAAGAAGGGGCTGCCGCCGACCCGGACGACGCCACTTTTGCCAACCCGGAAGCTCTCCATCAGGTCGGAAGCCTTGCGCGAGGCAGCCAGCATGGCAAGCCCATGTTCGGCGAGCGCAATCCCGAGCGGCGTTGGCTGCATTGGGCGCCTACCCTTGATGAAGAGCGGTTCGCCAATTCTCTTTTCCAGCATCGACAAAGTGCGTGACACAGCCGGCTGCGCCAGCCCCAGCAGGGCCGCACCTTCGGTTACACCGCCGGTTTTGACCACGGCAGCCAGCTGGATCAGGTGTCGCTCATCGAACTTCATAACCGATTGTTATATTGGCTCCCAAACAAATCATCAATCCTGCATGCGAGCCCTGCTAGTTTCCTCTCGACCAGCAATGCGGATTTGGGAGGAGATGCATGTCGCGGGCCGCAGACCTCATCACCTTCAATGAATCGACCTCTGCCGAGGCTTTCACGAGCCGCTTCGGCACGACCGATGACGCAACCGCGCGCCTGCTCTCTGCCGTGGTCTGCCATGTGCACGATCTCGTCAAGGAATTCCGCCCGACACCGGAGCAATGGCGCAAAGTGCTCGACTTCCTGACCGAAGTGGGCCACGCCTCGGACGAACGCCGCCAGGAATGGGTGCTGTTTTCGGATCTCGTCGGCGCTTCGGCGCTTGTGGAAGAGATCAACTCCCGCCGCCCGTCCGGCGCCACTCCCAACACGATCCGCGGTCCCTTCTTCCGTCCCGACACCCCGGAGCGGGCACTCGGCAGTTCCATCTCGCTCGACGGCGAAGGCGAGCCGCTGCTGGTCGAGGGCCGCGTCGAAGATCTGGACGGGCTGCCGATCACCACGGCTGAAATCATAACATGGCAGGCGAATGCCGAAGGCTTCTACGAGAACCAGCAGCCGGATCTGCAGCCCGAATTCAACCTACGGGGTCTGTTCCGCCCAAATCAGAACGGCAGGTTCCACTATCGCACGGTGAGGCCGGCAGGTTACGGCGTCCCCGGTGACGGTCCTGTGGGGCGGCTGTTCGCCCAGGCGGGCTATCCGCTGCACCGTCCAGCGCATCTGCATTTCGTCGTGCGGGCACCCGGCTTCGAGACGATCACCACACATATCTACGATTCTGAGGATCCGAGACTCGGTGAAGATGCGCTGTTCGGCGTCCGACCCGAACTGGTGCATCCGTTCGAGCAGACGGAGATCGACGGAAAACCCACCTCGCGCATCAGCGTCAAGTTCGTCATGGTCCGCGCACGGCCCGGGAGGGGAAAATGAAGAGCTTCACCTATGCTGGCAGCCCGGCGCGTATACTTTTCGGCTCCGGCCGCGGCGCAGAGGTTAGCGGCGCCGTGGAAGCCCTCGGCTGCCGCCGTGCGCTGGTCCTCGCAACGCCGCACCAGAAGGCGGATGCAGAAGCCCTCTCCGATCGGCTCGGAGCCCTCTCAGTTGGTGTCTTCTCGGGTGCCGTCATGCACACACCCGTCGATGTGACGGAGAAAGCGCTGAAGATCGCTCACGAAACAGAAGCCGACTGCGTGGTCTCGCTCGGTGGAGGCTCCACAACCGGGCTCGGCAAGGCAATCGCCTATCGCACCGATCTGCCGCAGGTCGTCATCCCCACGACCTATGCCGGCTCCGAAGTCACCCCGATCCTTGGCCAGACCGAGGGTGGTCGCAAGACGACGGTCCGGAACGCAAGCATCCTGCCGGAAGTGGTGATCTACGATCCGGACCTGACCCTAGGTCTTCCGGTCGGCATGAGCGTCACCAGCGGTCTCAACGCTATGGCCCATGCCGTGGAGGGCCTCTATGCTAGGGATCGCAACCCGGTCTCGACGCTGATGGCGCTCGACGGTCTACGGGCATTTAGGGATAGCCTTCCGGTTCTGGTGAAGAGCCCTGAAGCCACCGAGGCGCGGGCGGAAGCGCTCTATGGCGCCTGGCTTTGCGGCACGGTGCTGGGCACTGTCGGCATGGCGCTGCACCACAAGATCTGCCACACGCTGGGCGGCTCTTTCGATACGCCCCATGCCGGAACCCATGCGGTCATGCTGCCACACACGGCCGCCATCAATGCCGAGGCCGCCGAACAAGAGCTCAAGGCAGCAGCCGAACTCTTCGGCGGCTCCATCGGCGGCGGTCTCTGGGACTTTGCCAAGTCGATTGGCGCGCCCCTATCGCTGAAGGATTTCGGTCTCACTGAAGCCGATCTGGATCGAGCGGCCAATATCGCCACCGAAAACCCCTACTGGAACCCGCGTCCGATCGACCGCTCGTCGATCCGCACACTTCTTCAAAAGGCCTGGGAGGGCGTCAGGCCCGACTGACAGAGACGACATCTCGCGCGCTGCGCACTCTTTGGGAGGAGAGACGATGATGGGAGGAAACATGTATACGAGACGCAAATTCCTGCAGACGACGGCAGCCGGCGGCGCCGTGCTGGCGACCTCGGGTCTTGCCGCCCCGGCGATTGCGCAGTCAGCAGCGGTGAAGCTCGGCTATGTCAGCCCGCAGACGGGCCCGCTCGCGGGCTTCGGTGAGGCCGACAAGTTCGTCATCGACAGCTTCCTCGCTACGACGAAGAAGATGGGCCTGAACTACGAAGTCATCGTCAAGGACAGCCAGTCCAATCCGAACCGTGCAGCCGAAGTCGCCAAGGAACTGATCGTCGACGACGAGATCAACCTGATGCTCGTCTCCTCGACGCCGGAAACCACCAATCCGGTGTCCACCACCTGCGAAGCCGAGCAGATCCCCTGCCTGTCGACGGTCGCGCCCTGGCAGCCCTGGTTCATCGGCCAGCAGGGCAATCCCGGCGACCCCACAAGCTGGAAGCCGTTCAACTACGCCTACCACTTCTTCTGGGGCCTGGAGGACATCATTGCCGTCTTCACCGGCATGTGGGGCCAGATCGAGACCAACAAGAAGGTGGCTGGCCTCTTCCCGAACGACGGCGACGGCAATGCCTGGGGCGACAAGGTCGTTGGCTTCCCGCCGGTGCTGGAGACGCTCGGCTATGGCCTGACCGACACCGGTCGCTATCAGAATCTGACGGACGATTTCTCCGCCCAGATCAACGCCTTCAAGCAGGCCGAGACGGAGATCCTGACCGGCGTGATGATCCCGCCTGACCTCACCACCTTCTGGAATCAGGCCAAGCAGCAGGGCCTTAAACCCAAGATCGCCTCGATCGGCAAGGCGCTGCTTTTCCCGCAGACCGTGGAAGCCCTGGGCGATGCCGGCCACAACCTTTCAACCGAGGTCTGGTGGACGCCGTCTCATCCCTTCAAGTCCTCGCTGACAGGCGAGACGGCTGCCGATGTAGCTGCCGCCTTCACGGCATCGACGGGCCGCCCCTGGACACAGCCGATCGGCTTTGCCCATGCGCTCTTCGAACTGGCGGTCGATGTCATGAAGCGGGCGGAAGACGTGACGGATGGCGATGCGGTAGCCAAGGCTATCGGCGAAACCAAGCTGGACACGCTGGTCGGCCCGATCGCCTGGAACAACGCCAACCTGCCGCCATTCGCCCAGAAGAATGTCGCCAAGACCCCGCTCGTCGGTGGGCAGTGGCGGCTGAAAACCGGCGGCGGTTACGACCTCGTTGTCGTCGAGAACGGCCAGGCACCGAACATCCCCGTTGGCGGCAAAATGGAAGCGCTGAGCTGAACCCTGTGAAGCATGAGGCTGCGGTGTCCCGTGCTTGTCGGGGCGCCGCAAGCCTGACGGAGGAGTGTCCATGCCGATCCTGGAATTGAATGGTGTGTCGAAATCCTTCGGGGCCCTGGTGGTCGCCGAGGATATCGGCTTTTCCGTCGAACCCGGCGAAGCGCTGGGCATCATCGGACCGAACGGCGCCGGCAAGTCGACGCTGTTCAACCTGATCACCGGTAACCTCTCCGTCGCCAAGGGCACTGTTCATTTCGATGGTCGCGACGTGACCAATGTCCCACCGATGCAGCGCTGTTTCGCCGGCATGGGCCGCACCTTCCAGATCCCTCAGCCCTTCGAGCGACTGACGGTCTTCGAAAACCTGATCGTCGCTGGCGCCTTCGGCAGTGAAAGCGGCGAAGCCGAGGTCGCGGAATTCTGCGCCGAGATCCTCGTCG
Source organism: Rhizobium sp. R86522 (assembly GCF_042466255.1). NCBI lineage: Bacteria > Pseudomonadati > Pseudomonadota > Alphaproteobacteria > Hyphomicrobiales > Rhizobiaceae > Rhizobium > Rhizobium sp. R86522. Next base: position 151,835 of record NZ_JAXHBX010000001.1, on the reverse strand, counting down.
AGACCGGCCTGATCGCAAAGGCGAACCGCCCAGCGGGCAGCCTGACGCTGCTCGAGCGCAAGCGGCTGGAACTCGCCCGGGCCCTTGCCACCAGGCCCAAGCTTCTGCTGCTCGACGAAATCGCCGGCGGGCTGACCGAAGGCGAGTGCCGGCAGCTCGTCGCCACCATCAAGCGCGTTCACCAGCGCGGCATGGCGATCATCTGGATCGAGCACGTTCTGCATGCCTTAAACGCGGTGGCGGAAAAAATCCTCGTCCTCAACTTCGGGCGGATGATCGGCCATGGCGATCCGCAGACCATCATGAATTCGCGCGAGGTGCGCGAAATCTATCTGGGCATGGAGGTCTGAAGCATGAGCCTCATCGAAACGAAGAACCTCACCGCCTTCTACGGCGACTTCCAGGCCCTGTTCGGTGTCGATCTCGTCCTCAATCCCGGCGAGACGATCGCCGTGATCGGCGCAAATGGCGCGGGCAAATCGACGCTGATGCGATCCATTGCGGGCGTCCTGCGCAACCAACCAGATACGATCCGCCACAAGAACGAACCGATCGGCGCGCTTGCCGCCCCCGAGGTCATGGCCCGCGGCATCGCGTTAGTGCCGGAAGGGCGTCGGCTTTTCCCATCGCTGACGGTCGAGGAGAACCTGCTCGTTGGTCGCCACGGCCGCAAGGTCGATGGGCCTTGGTCGCTCGAAACCGTCTATGAGCTCTTCCCGATCCTGAAAGAACGGCGCCGCAATCCCTCGACGGCTCTCTCCGGCGGGCAGCAGCAGATGGTCGCGATCGGCCGCGCGCTGATGTCCAATCCGGAAGTGCTGCTCTGTGACGAACTCAGCCTGGGCCTCGCCCCCGTCGTCATCAAGGACATCTATGCGGCCTTCCCGCGCATCCGCGAAACGGGTGCGGCCATCGTCATCGTCGAGCAGGACATCGCCCAGGCGCTCAAGGTCGCAGACCGCGTCTATTGTATGATGGAAGGTCGGGTCACCCTCGAGGGGCGCCCCGCAGACCTCGACCGCGCCGATATCCACGCAGCCTATTTCGGAGCGGAAACCCATGAACTGGCTTGATACCATTCTCCAGGGCATCCTGCTCGGCGGGCTCTATGCCCTCTTCGCCGCAGGCCTGTCGCTCGTCTTCGGCATCATGCGGCTGGTCAATCTCGCCCATGGCGATCTGATTGTCTTCTCTGCCTTCCTGATCCTGCTGCTCGTCTCGACACTCGGCCTCAATCCATTCGTCGCGGCCCTGATCGCGGGACCGCTGATGTTCGGGATCGGCTACCTGCTGCAATATCACTTGCTCAACCGGACACTGGGCAAGGATATCCTGCCGCCGCTGCTCGTCACCTTCGGCCTGTCGATCGTCATCCAGAACGGCCTTCTCGAAGCCTTCACCGCCGACAGCCAGCGCATCCCCGCAGGCGCACTGGAACAGGCATCGCTCTCGCTCGGCGGTATCAATGCCGGCGTCATGCCGTTGCTAACCTTCGCCTCCGCGATCCTGGTGATCGTCGGCCTCAACCAGCTGATCTACAAGACAGCTCTCGGGCGCGCCTTCCGTGCGACCTCCGACGATGTGGTAACGGCCGGCCTGATGGGCATCCGTCCGAACCAGATCTTCGCCATCGCAACCGGGCTCGCCATGGTGATCGTCACGATCGCCGCTCTTTATCTCGGCACCCGCGCCAATTTCGACCCGACAGCCGGGCCGGCACGTCTGATCTACGCCTTCGAAGCCGTCATCATCGGCGGGCTCGGCTCGCTCTGGGGCACGCTGGCCGGCGGCATTATCTTAGGCGTCGCCCAAACGCTGGGAGCCGCCATAAATCCCGAATGGCAGATCCTCTCGGGCCATATCGCCTTCCTGCTCGTCCTGCTGTTCCGTCCGCGGGGCCTCTTCCCCCGCGCTGTCGATTGAGGTGACGATGAACGCCAACAGAGAAACCCTGTCGAACGTCATGCGACAGACGCCATCCTGGCGGGTCGAAACCCGCACGCGTCTCTCCACGCTGTTCTCAATCGCAGCCATCCTCTTCGTGCTGCTGCTCGCGGCAGCCCCCTTCGTCGTCTCGCGCGGCGCGGTGCAGGACCTCTTCTTCATCCTGACCATGCTGGCGCTCGCCCAGAGCTGGAACCTTCTGGCGGGCTATGCCGGCCTGATCTCCGTCGGCCAGCAGCTTTTCGTCGGCTGTGGCGCCTATGCGCTCTTCGGCTTCGTCATCCTTCTCGGTGTCGATCCGATCCTGGCCATCCCGCTTGCCGGCCTCTTCGCCGTCCTCGTCTCAATCCCGACAGCCTTCTTCTCCTTCCGCCTCTATGGCCCCTATTTCGCCATCGGCACCTGGGTCATTGCCGAAGTCGGCCGCCTGCTCTTTGCCCAGTGGAAGGCGCTTGGCGGCGGCACCGGCACCTCATTGCCGCGCGACGCGACGCGCGAAATGTTCGGTGTCGCCTTCCTGGAAGACATGTTCGGCATGCGCACCGCAGCAGCCGCCGACGCCATCGCCTTCTGGCTGGCGCTGATCGTGCTCGTTTTGACCATCTGGTTCGTCTACCGCCTGCTGCGCTCCAAGCAGGGCTTAGGGCTCGCCGCCGTGCGCGACAATGAGACGGCCGCCCGGGCACTCGGGGTGGACGCCCAGAAGCTGAAGCTCGTGATCTACCTCTCCACCGCCTTCATCACCGGCGTCGTCGGCGCACTCATCTATCTGCAGAAGGCTCGCATCTCGCCGGATGCTGCCTTCTCGCTCACCGACTGGACGGCCTATGTGATCTTCATCGTGGTGATCGGCGGCATCGGCACCATCGAAGGGCCGATCCTCGGCGTGATCATCTTCTTCCTGATGCAGAATGCGCTGTCGAGCTATGGGTCATGGTACCTGCTGCTGCTCGGGGCGCTCGCCATCGTCACCATGCTGTTTGCACCGCGCGGGATCTGGGGCCTGATCACCGACCGCACCGGCATCGAACTCTTTCCGGTCCGCCGCACCTTGAGGGGTGGATCGCTTGAACAAACGAAAAAGGGAGGGCCACATGGCTGACATCACAACCGACGTCCTGATCATCGGCACCGGGCCGGCCGGCTCGGCAACCGCCGCCTTGCTCGCGAGCTACGGCCTTGAGCCCATGGTCATCAACCGTTACCGCTGGCTCGCCAACACGCCGCGCGCCCACATCACCAACCAGCGCACCATGGAGGTTCTGCGCGATCTTGGCCGCGACGTTGAGGACGAAGCCTATATGTTCGCGACAGAACAGGACCTGATGGGCCAGAACGTCTTCTGCACGGCGGTCGCCGGCGAAGAGATCGGCCGAATGCAGAGTTGGGGCAACCATCCGCTCTCCCGCGCCGAACATCTCCTGTCCTCGCCCGGCAGGATGAATGACCTGCCGCAGACCTATATGGAGCCGCTGCTCTTCAAGACCGCCTGTTCGCGCGGTGCGCAGTCACGCATGTCGACGGAATATCTGAGCCATGTGCAGGATGCAGACGGCGTGACCACCACCTGCCGCGACCGGCTGACGGGCAAGGACATCACGATCCGCTCGAAGTTCCTGGTCGGCGCCGACGGCGGCAACTCCAAGGTCGCCGAACATGCCGGCCTCTCCTTCGAAGGCAAGATGGGCGTCGCCGGCTCGATGAACATCCTCTTCGAATGCGACCTCTCGCGCTATGTCGCCCACCGCCCCTCGGTACTCTACTGGGTGCTGCAGCCGGGCGCCGATGTCGGCGGCATCGGCATGGGTCTCGTGCGCATGGTCCGTCCATGGAACGAGTGGCTGATCGTCTGGGGCTACGATATCAACCAGCCGGCACCCGCTGTCGATGATGCTTTTGCCACCAAGGTCGTGCGCGATCTCGTCGGCGTTCAGGACCTGCAGCCGAAAATCAAGTCGGTTTCCACCTGGACAGTCAACAACATGTACGCGACCACGATGTCGAACGGTCGCGTCTTCTGCATGGGTGACGCCACCCACCGCCATCCGCCGTCCAACGGCCTGGGATCCAACACCTCGATCCAGGATGCCTTCAACCTCGCCTGGAAGCTCGCCGCCGTCATCCGCGGGCAGGCCGGCATGGGCCTGCTCGACAGCTACCAGGCCGAACGCGCCCCGGTTGCCAAACAGATCGTCACCCGCGCCAACAAGTCGATCGAGGAATTCGGTCCGATCTTCAAGGCGCTCGGCATGCTTGACTCCGTCGACCCGGTGAAGATGCAGGAAAACATGGACGCCCGCTGCGACAACACGGCGGATGCGGAAAAGCAGCGTGAGGCCATCCGCCAAGCGATTGCGCACAAGGTCTATGAATTCGACGCGCACGGCGTGGAGATGAACCAGCGCTACAAGTCGGGCGCCATCGTCACCGATGGCCAGCCGGAACCGGCCTTCGAAAAGGATGCCGAGCTGCATCACCAGCCGACAAGCTGGCCCGGCGCCCGCCTGCCGCATGTCTGGCTGTTCGGCCCGGAAGGCGAAAAGGTCTCGAGCCTCGACCTGACTGGCCATGGCGTCTTCACCGTTTTGACCGGCATCGGCGGCGATGGATGGGTGGCGGCCGCAAAGTCCCTGTCCAAAGAATTCGGCCTGCCGATCACGGTTCACAAGATCGGTCCTCGCCAGACCTGGCAGGACTTTTCCGGCGATTGGGCCCGCGCCCGCGAAATCCGCGATTCCGGCGCGCTCCTCGTTCGCCCCGATCATCACGTTGCATGGCGCGCGGAAGCAGCCATCAAAGACCCCGAAGGCGAGCTGCGGCGCGTCCTGAAAACCATTCTGGACCGGTGAGGCAAGACCATGCAGGCGCACGAAAAGGGCTATTTCACTGAGGAGACCTCCGTCGAGGTCGTGACCGGCCGCAACGCCAAGGCCAGGGACGAGCGGCTGAAAAAGGTGATGGAGGTCATCACCCGCAAGCTGCATGAGGCCGTGAAAGAACTGGAGCCGACCCAGGACGAGTGGATGGAGGCGATCCTCTTCCTCACCCGCACCGGTCAGATGTGCAACGAGTGGCGCCAGGAGTTCATCCTGCTGTCCGACGTGCTCGGCGTCTCAATGCTGGTCGATGCGGTCAACAACCGCAAACCCTCTGGCGCCTCGGAAAGCACAGTGCTGGGCCCCTTCCACGTGGCAGACGCCCCCGAACTACCGATGGGTGCCAATATCTGCCTGGATGCCAAGGGCGAGGACATGGTGATCGAAGGCCGCATCCTCGACACCGAGGGCAAGCCGATTGCAAATGCCGTGATCGACGTCTGGCAGGCCAATGACGAGGGCTTCTACGATGTGCAGCAGAAGGGTATCCAGCCCGACTTCAACCTGCGCGGCGTCTTCCGCACAGTGTCGGACGGTCATTACTGGTTCCGGGCGGTAAAGCCCAAATTCTATCCGATCCCCGACGACGGCCCGGTCGGCCAGCTGCTCGGCAAGCTCGGCCGCCATCCCTATCGCCCGGCGCATCTGCACTACATCATCAAGGCCGAGGGCTACGAGACGCTTGTAACCCACATCTTCGATCCGGATGATCAATACATCCATTCGGATGCCGTCTTCGGCGTCAAGGAAAGCCTGCTGGCGAAATTCGACCGCCGCAGGGATCCGCAGCGTGCCGCCGAATACGGTTTCAGCGAGGAATTCTGGGAAGTGAAGCACGACTTCGTGCTGGTGCAAAAGAACCAAGCCTGACTGCGGCTCAATCGAGCCCTTGGACCCGCAGCTGAGCTCCGGGTCGCATCTTCTTTTCCGCACAGCTGGCGGGCCCATCCGTATGGAATGCGCCCGTCAGCTTCTTTTTGCGCCAGGTTTCGCGCTACTGGCGAAACAGATCCTGCTCCACGCCCGCCTTCTCGAACAGATAGTCGCGGCTCGCCTCCAGCTCCCGCCGCAGCTTCGCGATATCGTGGCCGATCAGGCTTCCCTGCCACTTCTTGACCTGCCCCGCACAGAAAACCGTCGAGACATTGCTGCGCTCCATCAGCGTGACTACGGCACCCGGCACATGGTTCAAGGGCGCCACATTGAGCGCGGTTGCATCGAGCAGAATGATATCGGCATCCTTCCCCGGCGTGAGACTTCCCGTCTTGTGCTCAAGCTTCAGGCCCCGCGCGCCTTCGATGGTCGCGAACCGGATCACATCCATGGCCGAGAGCAATTTGGGATAGTCGTCGCCGCGCAGCGCCTTCTCATTGGCGATCATCCGCTGGAGGGTGATCGTCGAGCGCATCTGCGTGAACATGTCTGCGGTCATCGTGCATTCGACATCGGTGGAAAGCGATGGCTGCAGACCGAGGTCGAGGGCTTTCTGAAGCGGCGGTTCACCGTGGCGCATCTGCATCTCGATCGGCACGGAGAGCGAAATATGCGCGCCAGCATCCGCCGCCCGCTGCCAGGCCATGTCGCTCATGCCGGTCATATGGATGAAGATATTGTCCGGGCCGAACTTGCCGGCCATGGCCAGGCCGTCGAATGTCGGCTGCATGCCGAAGGTTCCGACAACATGCAGCGCGATCGGCAGACCGAGCTCGCGACCCGTCGCCCACGCCTCTTCATGGAAAGGCAGGTAGATCTCCCCGCCCATCACCATGGTCAGCAATTGATCATCGCTGGAGAAATGTTCGGCCCTGATCCGGCGAGCGTCGCCCGGATACTTGGCAAGATCGCCCCAGCCTTCGAAATAGCCGAAGACGGCGCGGCGGCCGGCATCCCTGAGGGCAGCTATCGCGGAATCCGAATGCTCCGGCGAGTGATGGATCTGGCTCACGTCCATCACGGTCGTCACACCGGCATCGATCTGGGAAATGCCGCCGAAGAGTTCGGAGATGTAGACATCCTCCGGGCGATAGAGGACCGAAAACTTCTGCAGCATCCACTCATAATAATTGGCGGTGCTTTCCGGACGCCCGTCATTCACCAGAATGGCATCGGACAAGAGACTGCGCAGAGCGGTCTCGAACTGATGGTGATGGGTGTCGATGAAACCCGGCATGACGATCATGCCGCTGGCATCGATGACCGCCGCATCGGCAAAGTCCAGGTGGGCGCCGACGGCGAGGATCTTCGCCCCCTCGATCAACACATCACCGATGGTGTAATTGCCGACGGTCGGATCCATGGACAAGACGGCGCCGCCCCTGATCAGGGTTTTGCGACCGGGCTGGCCCAGTCCGGCCGGCAGCGGCTGCGTCGCGCTGGAGCGACCAAGCTGCGGAACGGATCCACCGCCGGCATCTGCAGGGGATCTCAGTCTCACATCACAGAATTTACACATGCCCACCTCCCATTTTTCGCAATACGAAATTTAATTCGCGAACTAATCAGAGCGCGCAAAGACTGCGCAGGCCCTTCGGCTCCCTTATCCGTTCAGTGCTGCCGATAGCGCTGGCGTTCGGGCCGCAGCCGCGCTGATCCGGCCGGCAGCAACCCGAAGATCACCCAGCCGATCCGTCACCATCTGTTCCGGGCTGACAAGCCCCGAATAGCCGGAGGAATTGACCGCTGCCGTGACCCTGCCTTCTGCATTGCGGATCGGCACCGCGAGAGCCGTGATACCGTAATCGAGCTGATCGACAGTCGTCGCATATCCGCGCTCCCCGGCTTCGTCGATCAGCGCACGCAGGGCATTCTTGTCAGTGACGGTGCGTGAAGTGAGCGCCTTCGGCTCCACCCTCGCGAAGTAGCGCTCGAGCTCGGTCTTCGGCAGGCCCGCCAACAAAACGCGCCCCAGCGAGGTTGCGTGAGCGGGATAGCGCGCGCCGACCACGGCCGTAGCCCTTCTCGCGCGCTGGGTGGAATGGTGCGCGATATAGATGACGTCGTGCCCATCGAGCATGGCGATGGAGGCCGCGTCACCATGGGTTTCGACGATCTGCCTAAGTTCCGGCAACAGGATCTCATCGATGCGGGCGGCAAAGTAGAAGCCGGAGCCGAGCGTCATAACCTTTGGCTTCAGGAAAAAGCGCTTGCCCGCCGAGCCGACGTAACCGAGCGCCGACAGCGTGATCAGACTTCGGCGGGCAGCAGCCGGTGAAAGACCGACGCGCCGCGCGATCTCGCTCAGGGTCATGTCGGGATGCGCTGCATCGAAACATTCGATGACGGCGATCCCCTTTGCCAGCGCTTCAACGAACTCCGCCGATCGCTTCGGATCCTCAACCATGTCCACCCTGTCCAGCAAAGTTCAGCCCTCGGGCGCAAGCACGAAATCGAACCTGCACTTCGCGTCCGGACGCTTCTCGAGGGCAAACGGGAATTCCTCGGATTTCTTGACAGGTTCCAGTTTGGCGATCAACGATTTTCGCACTCCGAAAACCGCATCATTGTCGATGTATTCCGTATTCTCGAAGAACAGTTCCGTCGTGATCGCCCGCATTTTTTCGGCACGTATGATGAAGTGCAGATGCGCTGCCCGCCAGGCATGCCGGTTGCCGGCACGAAGCAGCCGTCCGACCGGACCGTCATAAGGCACGGTATAGGGCTTCGGCAGGACCGTGGTGTAGTAGTAGCGGCCTTCGCCGTCCGCGGTGATCTTGCCACGCAAGTCGTATTTGTCCTGCCCATGCTCCTGGATCGGATAGGTGCCGCTGCCATCCGCCTGCCAGGTATCGACGATCGCGCCCGGAAGCGGATTGCCAAGAGAGTCACGCACGATGCCATGCACCAGCAGCGTTGTGCCGTCACGCCCCCGGGCGAGATCGCCGCCCAATTCGAGTTCCGGTGCATCATCGAGGTAGAATGGGCCGAGATTGGAGCCTTCGGTCGCCCCACCGCGGGTGTTGATCATGTCGACCAGGGCGGACAGGCCCACGACGTCGGACAGCAGAATGAACTCGTGCCGCTCCGGGGTGGAGATCTTCCCGCAATCATAGAGGAACATCAGCATGCCCATCCACTCGTCATGGGTCATGTTCACTTCACGCGTATAGTCGTGGAGGTGATCGATGAACGTCTCCAGGAGGAACTTGAAACGACTGCCCTCCTCGGTCTGGAAACTTTCCTTCACCGCCTCGGTGATCGTGAACTGATTGATCTGAGCCATCGACATCCTCCACTCGACTGACCCGTCTCCCGCCGGGTTGACGCAAAGCTAGAACAGGTTCTATTATTCGGCAAGTGAATTTATTTTCGCTATGCGAAAAGGAACTTTGAATGAGAATTGGCAAGCAGGACCAAGCTTTCACCGCGATCGCCACATCGGATGCGACATCCATCACTGTCAGAGGCCATGATCTGTGTGATGACCTGATCGGCAAGATCGATTTCACCGATTACTTCTGGCTGCTGGTCTGCGGCAAACGACCGGACAAGCGACAGTCCACGGCCCTCAATGCCTGTCTGGTCGCGATTGCCGAGCACGGACTGGTTCCGTCGGTGCAGGCGGCCCGCATGACGCTTGCAGCAGCCCCCGAGGCCTGGCAAGGCGCGATGGCTGCCGGTCTTCTCGGCATGGGCACCGTCGTTGCAGGCTCATCGGAGGTCGCGGGACGATATCTGGCCGAACTGGTCGCCGCTGGCGGAAACGAGGCGGCGGTCCGCAATTCGCTTGACGTTTTCCTGAAAGAGCGCCGGAAGGTTCCGGGGCTTGGTCACCCCCAGCACGCAGGCGGAGATCCCCGCGCAGACCGTCTGCTGGCGGTCGCCGATGAACTGCAGATCTCCGGGCAGCATATCGCAACCTTAAGACTGTTGGGCAAGCTTGCCCCCGGCATCATGAACCGGCCCTTGCCGATCAATGTCTCAGGCGCCATCCCCGCCGTGATGCTCGATGCCGGATGGCCGCTCGCTGCCCTCAAGGCCATCCCCCTCATTGCCCGGGCAGCAGGCCTTGCCGCCCATCTCTATGAGGAAAGCGAACGCCCGATAGGCTTCATCCTGTCCCACCACGCGGATTTAGCCATTTCGTATGACGGAGAGACATCCGAATGAAGCCGCTTCAATCCATTCGGGTCATCGAGATGGGGACCTACATCACGGGGCCTGCCGCAGCGATGCAACTGGCCGACCTCGGTGCCGACGTCATCAAGGTCGAGCGCCCCGGAGAGGGCGATCCCTTCCGCGCCTTCAAGGGCGGGCTCTACTCGCCGCATTTCCAGACCTACAATCGCAACAAGCGCTCCATTGCCCTCGACACACGAAACCCCGAGGATCTCGATGTCTTTCACGCCCTGATCGCTTCGGCAGACGTCTTCATCCAGAACTTCAGGCCAGGTGTCGCCGAAAAGCTCGGCGCGGGCGAAACCGACCTGAGAGCAATCAATCCGTGGCTCGTCTACTGCGCGATTTCAGGCTTCGGAACCTCAGGTCCGGCGCGGGACAGACCGGCATATGACACCGTGGCACAGGCGGCCAGCGGCTTTCTGCGTCTCGTGACACCACCCGACCGCCCCCGTGTCATCGGCCCGGCTCTGGCCGATGCGGTGACGGGACACTATGCGGCAACCGGCATCCTCGCAGCCCTGATCGAGCGCGGAAAGACAGGCACGGGCCGCAGGCTGGATATCTCGATGCTGGAGGCCATGAGCCACTTCAATCTCGACAGTTTCACCCACTACTACAGCGCCGGAGAGGTCATGGGGCCCTTGTCGCGACCGGTGGTCAGCCAGTCCTATACCTTCGAATGCGCGGACCGGAAATGGATCGCCTTCCATCTCTCCTCGCCACAGAAGTTCTGGGAAGGTCTGCTCGATGCGACCCAGCAGCGCCACCTGGCAGACGATCCCCGCTTCCACGAGCGCCTGGATCGCATCCGGCATCAGGATGAGCTGATCGACATTCTCGCTCCGGTGTTTCGAAGCAAGCCGCGTGACGAATGGTGCGAATTGCTGGAAACGAACGAAGTACCCTATGCGCCGGCCTACGATAGCGACGAGGCGCTTGAAGACCCACAGGCACGGCATCTGCAAATTGCCGTGACCGTTCCAAACGCCGAGATGGGAGACTTCACGACGGTCCGGCCGCCTTACAGCTTTGACGGCGAGCCGGAATTTGCCGTCTCGCCTCCACCGCGACTGGACGAGCATGGGGCGGAAATCAGAGCCGAGGTCATGAAGGCGTCAAACCAGTCTCGGTGAGACCTGTCGGAGCCATGAGGCTGGGACGAAGGATGGACGACCAATCGACCTGTCAGACTTCGCCGCCCTGTAGCGGTATGATCTGGACACTTCCGTGGCGCACCGATCGCTCTGCAGTGATATGGTCGGAAAAATGCTGCACCTCGTTCATCGACCCCTTCAGGATGCCGACTTCGAGGCAATTCTCGGTATCGAGATGCACATGCAGGCTCGCGATCGTCAGGTCGTGATGATGATGGAAGCTGTTTGTCAGCCGCCTTGCAAGGTCGCGGGCCGCGTGATCGTAGACATAGCTCAGCACGCCGATGCAGGGTTCATCACCCTTCGCATTTCGGGTGGCTTCCTTCAGACCCGTTCTCACGAGATCACGGATCGCCTCTGACCGGTTCTGATCTCCGCGTGTCTCAATCAGCGCATCAAGCTCCTGCATCAGGTCGTCATCGAGGGTGATTGTCACACGCTGCATATCAAACTCCGATCGTATGATGTTTTGATATAGACATCATACTTTCCCAGGATTATGGTCCGGTTGTTTCGTGGATGCGCCCGGCATCGTCTGATTGGGTATAGGGGAATTTTCATGACCAAGGCAATTCTGCGGCTTGCAGTTTCGACTGCTTTCGCTGCCGCCGTCTTGTCAGGCACCGCCCTTGCCACGCCGAAATCGCAACTGGTGCTCGCCATCGGCGGCGAACCCGAAGGAGGTTACGACCCTCTGACGGGCTGGGGACGTTATGGTCATCCGCTTTTTCAATCGACCCTCCTGACACGCGATGCAGATTTGAAGACCCGTCCCGATCTGGCGACGGAATGGTCGCTCTCCGATGATCGACTGACGTGGACCATCAAGCTCAGGCCGGACACAAAATTCTCCGATGGTTCGCCGCTCACCGCCGAAGACGTCGCCTTCACCTTCAACGAGGCGGCCAAGATCGGCAGCGCCGCTGACTTGACCGCGCTAGAGGCCGCCCGCGTCATTGACGATCAGACTGTCGAGATCAAGCTGAAGAAGCCCTGGATCACCTTCACCGAGAACCTCTATGCGCTCGGCATCGTACCCTCGGACGGCTATGGCGAGGGCTACGCGCGAAATCCGATCGGATCTGGTCCCTACAAGCTTGTCTCCTGGACCGAAGGCCAGCAGCTGATCGTCGAGAAGAACCCGAACTATTATGGCGAGACCGGGCCATTCGAGCGGATCACCTTCCTGTTTACCGAAGAAGATACGAGTCTCGCGGCAGCACAGGCCGGGCAGGTGGACATGGTCTCCGTGCCCGCGACGGCCGCCGATACGCCGCCACAGGGCTTCAAGCAGATCGTTACCCGGTCCGTCGACAACAGAGGCATCGTCTTCCCGATGGTGAAAGACGAGGGCAAGGTCGTCGGCGAGGGCAAGAAACTCGGCAATGATGTTACCGCCGACCCTGCCATCCGCCGTGCCGTCAATCTCGGGATCGATCGAAATCAGTTGGTAGACGTCGCCCTGCTCGGTCACGGGAGCCCGGCAGCGGGCCCGGCCGACGGGCTCGCCTGGTCCAATCCGGACGCAGCGGTAAGCTTCGATCTCGAGCAGGCCAAAACCGAGCTGGAGAGCGCTGGCTGGACGCTCGGCAACGACGGCATCCGTGTGAAAGATGGCCTCCGGGCAGCCTTCCCAATCAATTACCCCGCTTCGGATTCCACACGACGCATGCTGGCTGAAACCGTGTCGGCACAATTGAAGGGCCTCGGCATCGAAGCGACGGCTACCGGCAAGAGCTGGGACGAAATCGACCGCATCATGCATTCCGAGCCGGTGATGTTTGGCTGGGGCAGCCATTCGCCGCTCGAGGTCTACAATCTCTACCAGTCGAGCCTTGGCGGCGTGGAATTCTTTAACGCCGGCTTCTATGCAAACCCCGCCGTCGATCGGCATCTTGCCGCAGCGCAGAGTGCGGAAAGCCTGGAAGCATCCTTCCCATACTGGCGACAAGCCGAGTGGGACGGGACGACTGGGTTCGGTGCCAAGGGCGACGCCGCATGGGCTTGGCTCGTCAACCTCGATCACATCTACTACGTGAACGAATGCCTGGAGATTGGCGCCACCCAGATCGAACCGCATGGCCATGGATGGCCGATCACCGCGATGATCCAGAACTGGAAATGGACGTGTGAGTAAGGCGGGCCAATTGGGCTGGGTCGGGTTGATCGCCGCAAAGGCGCTCCGGCTTGTGCTCGTCCTCTTGACGGTCGCGATCGTCGCCTTTGCGCTGATGAAGAATTCACCTGTCGATCCGATCAATGCTTATCTCGGGGCCGACATCGCGCGTGTCGGGCCCGAGCAGCGCGCCCTGATTGCCGAAAAATGGGGGCTCGACCAGCCAGCGACCACACAGTTCTTTCGCTGGACGAAGAATCTGATGGCCGGCGACCTCGGTTATTCCATGACCTATAACGCGCCGGTCGCCGACGTCCTCGTCTCGAGGTTCAAGGCGTCGCTTCCCCTGATGGGGCTTGCCTGGCTCCTCTCCGGCGTGCTCGGCTTCGCCCTCGGCGTGATCGCCGGTGCCTTTGCCGGTTCCTGGGCGGACAGGGTGATCCGGCTCTATTCCTATGTGCTCGCTTCGACGCCCACCTTCTGGCTGGCGATCATGCTGCTTGTCGTCTTTGCAGTCGGGCTCAACTGGGCGCCCATCTGCTGCGCCACGCCGATCGGGGTTCTGCCTGAGGACGTGACCTTGGCTGATCGCGCCCGGCATCTTGCCCTGCCGCTGATGGCACTGAGCGTGCTCGGCATTGCCCAGATCGCGCTGCACACACGCGCCAAGATGATCGAGATCATGCAGTCCGATTATGCACTCTATGCCAAGGCGCAAGGCGCCTCGCGCATGGACATTGCCTTGCGTCATGGCGCACGCAATGCAGCGCTCCCGGCGGTCACCGTTCTCTTTGCCTCGCTCGGCGAACTCTTCGGTGGCTCGGTGCTGGCCGAACAGGTGTTTTCCTATCCGGGGCTCGGCAAAGCGACCGTGGAAGCCGGCATCCGTGGCGATGTGCCCCTGCTGCTTGCGATCACACTGGCGCTGACCTTTGTCGTCTTCCTCGGCAACTCGATTGCCGATCTTCTCTACCGGCTTGTCGATCCGCGCATGGCGTCGGGAGTGCGCATCGCATGAGTGCCATACTCGATCTCCCGCCCTCCGCCCCAGACCGTGCGCCAGACGGACACAGGATACGAACGCTCGCGGTCGCAACCGTAGCAGCGCTCGCGTTGGTTGGCGTTCTCGTCTCCACCCATCTCTACGGGCGCTACGGCATTGATGCCGATTTTTCGACGCGCCTGCTCGAACCATCATTGTCCCATCTAGCCGGTACCGATCAGCTCGGACGCGACATGTTCGCCCGCACGCTGCATGGCCTCGCCTTGAGCTTCTGGGTCGGCCTGATTGCGGCTTCAGGCTCGGTCGTCATCGCCATGCTGCTTGCACTTGTGGCGATAACTGGCGGGCGCCTCGCCGATGAAGCCGTGTCCTTCCTGATCGATGCTGCGATGGGACTGCCGCATTTCGTGCTTTTGATCCTCATCTCCTTCGACCTTGGCGGCGGCACAACGGCAGTGATCATTGCGGTTGCCGTCACCCATTGGCCGCGGCTCACCCGCATTCTGAGGGCGGAACTGCTGCAACTGCGCCAGGCCGAGTTCGTGCAGGCATCGCGGCACTTCGGCAAATCCTGGTTTTACATCGGCCGGCATCACTTTCTGCCGCATCTCGTGCCGCAGCTGCTCGTCGGCCTCGTGCTTCTGTTCCCCCATGCCATCCTGCATGAGGCGGGTCTGACCTTCATCGGCTTTGGGCTTGAACCGTCCAACCCCGCAATCGGCGTTTTGCTGTCGGATTCCATGCGCTACCTCTCCGCCGGCAAATGGTGGCTCGGTCTGTTTCCGGGGCTGGCACTGCTACTCGTGGTCTTGAGTTTCGATGCCATCGGCAACGGGCTCCGGCTG
Organism: Rhizobium sp. R86522; assembly: GCF_042466255.1. Lineage (NCBI taxonomy): Bacteria > Pseudomonadati > Pseudomonadota > Alphaproteobacteria > Hyphomicrobiales > Rhizobiaceae > Rhizobium > Rhizobium sp. R86522. The sequence goes on along the minus strand of NZ_JAXHBX010000001.1, from coordinate 136,779 downwards.
CTCACCGATCCCCGGCAGGAGCAGATGTGATGCTTTCAGTCGAATCTCTCTCCATCGGCTTCCTGCGCTATGACGGCCTCATCCATCGCTGCGAAGTGCCGGCGCTCGACGACATCGACCTGAAGGTGGATCGCGGCGAGATTCTGGCTCTGGTGGGAGCCTCGGGCGCTGGAAAGAGCCTGCTTGCCCATGCCCTGTTCGGCATTCTGCCGGAAAATGCTGTGGTGCGCGGCAACATATCGCTGAACGGGGAGCAGGTTGAAGCGGCGAATGGCGGTAAAGGCGAAGGCCCTCGCATGGCGCTGGTTCCGCAATCGCTCAGCCATCTCGACCCGCTGGCCCGCTGTGGCAAACAATTGCTGTGGGCCGCAAAACGCAGCGGCAAAACGAAAACGATGGCAGACCTCGTGACCACCCTTGAGAGCTTCGGCCTTGGCGCCGAGGTCATGCGGCTTTATCCGCATCAGGTCTCGGGCGGCATGGCGCGCCGCCTGCTTCTCGCCATCGCCACGATTGGAGAGCCGGATCTGATCGTCGCCGACGAGCCGACAAGCGGGCTCGATCCTGACGCTGCGAAAAACGTCCTGCGCCATCTGCGCCGCCTTGCCGATAGCGGCAAGGCCGTGCTTCTGATTACCCATGATCTCGTCACCGCGGTCTCCCATGCCAACCGGGTCGCGATCCTGGAACAGGGCAGATTGCTGGGCACCGAGCCGGCGAATGCGTTTTCCGATGAGGGCCAAAAACTGACGCTGCCTTATGCACGGGCGCTGTGGCTGGCCATGCCGGGAAACCAGTTCACGGCCGCACCGCTTGTGCGGGAGGCTGCGCGTGCTTGAGGTAAGAGATGTCGACTTCGGCTTTGGCAAAGCAAAGCCCATCCTTGATGGGGTGTCGCTGACGCTGAAGCCGGGCGAGATTCTGGGCCTTTCCGGCCCCTCCGGCACTGGCAAATCGACGCTCGGCCGCATCGTTGCGGGCTATCTGAAGCCGCAGAAGGGAGAGGTTCTGCTTGATGGCACCCCCCCTGCCCCCGGCTACCAAGGGGTTCAACACATCCACCAATCCTCAATCTTCGCCGTCAATCCACGCTGGCGGCTGGGCCGGATCATCTCGGAAGCCTGGCAGCCGAATGATCAGACGCTGGATGCCATCGGCGTGTCGCGGACCTGGTTTGATCGCTACCCGCATGAAATGTCGGGCGGCGAGCTGCAACGGGTTGTGCTGGCGAGGGCGCTTGGCCCCGACACCCGCTTCCTGGTCGCCGACGAACTATCCGCCATGCTTGATCCGATCACCCAGGTGGAAATCTGGTCCTTCCTCATGGAGCGTCGCCGCCAGGGCCTCGGCATCCTTGCCATCAGCCATGATGCCGCCTTGCTGAAGCGCGTGAGTTCACGGCAGCTTAAGCTCTGTACTGGTGGCTTGATGCCGCTGGTCGCTTGAGGGCCTCCGCAACTTGTTCTTCAGGGAGACCTCTCTCTGATGGTGTTGATGATCGACGAAAAATCTTCGCCGCCATGCCCGAGCTGGTCGAAGAGCTCGTAAAGCTCAGTCGCATGCGCGCCGAGAGCCGTAGCCGCACCGGTCGATTTTGCCGCTTCCTGCGACAACCGCATGTCCTTGAGCATCAGGGCGGCGGCAAAGCCCGGCTTGTAGTCCCGGTTTGCCGGCGATGTCGGAACGGGACCCGGAACCGGGCAGTTCGTGCTGATTGCCCAGCACTGGCCCGATGATGTAGAAGCCACGTCGAACAGGGCCTGATGCGACAGCCCGAGCTTTTCACCGAGTACGAAGGCCTCACAGACCCCCGCCATGGTGATCCCGAGGATCATATTGTTACAGATCTTGGCAGCCTGACCGGCGCCGGCCGAACCGCAATGGACGACCCGTCGTCCCATGGCTTCCAGGATGGCGCGGCCCCGGTGCAAAGCATCCGCCTCCCCGCCAACCATGAAGGTCAGCGTGGCGGCACTCGCCCCGGCCGTTCCGCCGGAGACCGGCGCATCGAGCGACAGGCAGCCGGCCTCGTTGGCAAGCGCATGGCATTTGCGGGCGCTGTCCACATCGATCGTCGAGCAGTCGATCATCAGCGTCCCCTGTTCGACAGCCCTGACGAGCTCGCTCCAGACCGACAGGACATGATGACCGGCAGGCAGCATGGTGATGACGATCGTAGCGCCACTCAGGGTTTCTGCCGCTGTATTGCAGAGCGTGATGCCGCTTTCTCTCGCGGCGAGCTTCGCTGTTTCAGAAAGATCGAAGCCCCGGACCGGATACCCCGCCTTGACGAGATTGGCAGCCATCGGCCCACCCATATTGCCAAGACCAATGAAGGCTATCGTCTCAAGCATAGCATTTCCTCCCTGTTTTCACGTCCGTCCCCGAGCGCTCCCAATGTGGCATCCTACAGGTTTCGCGCAATCACCATGCGCTGAACGTCGCTGGTCCCTTCGTAGATCTGGCAGATGCGCGCATCCCGGTAGATCCGCTCAACCGGATAATCCCGCATATAGCCATAGCCACCATGGATCTGGATCGCATCCGAACAGACGCGCTCGACCATCTCGGACGCGAAGAGTTTGGCCATCGAGGCTTGCGAAATGCAGGGAATGCCGGCCTCGCGCAGCGAAGCTGCATGCCAGAAGAGCTGTCGTGCGGCCTCGATCTGTGTCGCCATATCGGCGAGGCGGAAGGCAACCGCCTGATGCTCGGCGATTGCTTTGCCGAAAGCCTTTCGCTCACCGGCATAATCACGCGCAGCCTCGAAGGCCGCCTGTGCCATGCCGACCGATTGGGCCGCAATCCCGATGCGCCCACCTTCCAGATTGGAAAGCGCAATACGATAACCTTCCCCTTCCTCGCCGAGCCTGTTCTCGACGGGAATTTTCATCCCGTTGAAGGCAATCTGGCAGGTGTCTGACGCGTTGAGACCGAGCTTCTCCTCGACGCGCAGGACCTCGTAGCCCGGTGTATCCGTCGGCACGATAAAGGCCGTGATCCCGTTCTTGGCCGCACTGGGATCAGTCACGGCAAACACGATGATGACATGGCCATTCTTGCCCGAGGTGATGAACTGCTTGGCACCGTCGATGACGTAGTGATCACCCTCGCGCCGTGCGCGGGTTTTGAGGTTGGAGGCATCCGATCCGGCCTGTGGCTCGGTCAGGGCAAAGCCGCCGATCCATTCTCCCGAAGCCAGTTTCGGCAGGAAGCGCTGCCGCTGCTCTTCCGTGCCGAATTTCAGGATCGGCACACAACCCACCGAGCTGTGGACGCTCATGATCGTCGAGCAGGCGCCGTCGCCCGCGGCAATTTCCTCGACCGCGATCGCATAGGCGAGCACACCGGTGTCCGAGCCCCCATAGGCTTCCGGCACAAGCATGCCAAGCAGCCCAAGCTCACCCATTTCGGTCAGTTCCTCGCGTGGGAAACGGTGCTGGCGGTCACGGTCGGCAGCGCCAGGGGCAAGCCGCTCGCGGGCAAAGCTGCGCGTCATCTCGAGGATCTGCTGTTGAAGCTCCGAAAGAACCATCCCGTCTTCCTCCAATCACGCCCGCTCAATGGCAATCGCCGTGGCTTCGCCACCGCCAATGCAGAGAGCCGCCATGCCGCGTTTCAGATCGTACCGTTCGAGTGCGGCGATCAGCGTCACCAGGATCCGCGCGCCCGAGGCGCCGATCGGATGGCCCAGCGCGCAGGCACCGCCGTGAATATTGACCTTGTCATGCGGCAGATCGAGGTCGCGCATCGCGGCCATGGCGACGACAGCAAAGGCCTCATTGATCTCGAACAGGTCGACCTCTGATAGCGGTAGGCCGATGCGATCGGAGAGCTTCTGCAGGGCACCGATCGGCGCGGTGGCAAACAGGCTGGGCGCCTGCGCATGCGTGGCATGCCCGAGGATCGTGGCAAGGGGGTCAAGCCCGCGCCGCTCCGCTTCCGAGCGTCGCATCAGGACGAGTGCAGCCGCACCATCGGAGATCGAGCTGGAATTGGCAGCCGTCACCGTACCGCCGTCGCGGAAGGCGGGCTTCAGCGTCGGGATCTTCTCCGGCTTTGCCTTGCCTGGCTGCTCGTCGCGGCTGATCTCCTGTTCAGCCTTGCCGGATTTGACGACAACCGGCACGACTTCGCGATCGAAGCCGCCATCGGCGATAGCCTTTGTTGCCCGCGTGAGCGAGGCGACGGCATAGGCGTCCTGTGCCTCGCGCGTAAACTGGTAGGCCTCGGCGCAATCCTCCGCGAAGGTGCCCATCAGCCGGCCCTTGTCATAGGCATCCTCGAGCCCGTCGAGAAACATGTGATCGAGCACTCGCCCATGTCCGAGCCGATAGCCAGAGCGGGCACGATCCAGCAGATAGGGCGCATTGGTCATGCTCTCCATGCCGCCGGCAACCGCGACAGAGGCGCTCCCGGCGACGAGCAAGTCATGGGCGAGCATGGCGGCCTTCATGCCCGAACCGCACATCTTGTTGACGGTCGTAGCCCCCGCCGAGAAAGGCAGACCGGCACCGATCGCGGCCTGTCTTGCAGGCGCCTGGCCCTGGCCTGCCGGCAGGACACAGCCGAACAGGATCTCTTCGACGGCCTCGGCTGGAAGCCCGCTGCGGTCGAGCGCCGCCCGGATGGCGGCAGCGCCTAGCGCGGCTGCGGTCATCTCCATCAGCTCGCCCTGAAAGCCCCCGATCGGGGTTCGGGCAGAACCGACAATGACGATTGGATCCTGAACTCCCATCTCTTCTCCTTCAGCAGCGATCAGCGCGCGCCCATGCGGATGGCTCCATCGAGGCGGATGACCTCCCCGTTGAGCATCGTGTTTTCAATGATATGGCGGGCGAGGGCTGCGAATTCGACCGGCCTGCCGAGGCGGGGCGGAAAGGGCACGCTGGACGCGAGACCTTCGCGCACCTGCTCCGGCATGCCCGCCATCATCGGCGTTTCGAACACACCCGGCGCAATCGCCATGACGCGAATGCCGAACCGTGCGAGTTCACGGGCGATCGGCAGGGTCATGGCGGCGATCCCGCCTTTGGACGCTGCGTAGGCGGCCTGGCCGACCTGGCCGTCAAAGGCGGCCACGGAAGCAGTATTGATAATGACGCCACGTTCACCCTCCGCATCGGGTTCGTTCGTCTGGATCGCGGCAGCGGCGAGCCGGACCATGTTGAAGGTGCCGACAAGGTTGATCCCGATCGTGCGTTCGAAGCTCTCCAGCCCATGCGGCCCGTCGCGGCCGACAACCTTCTCCGCAGGCGCCACACCGGCGCAATTGATCAATCCCCGCACATTGCCGAAAGCTTTCGTCGCAGCCTCGATTGCCGCAGCGCCATCCTGCGCACGCGTCACGTCTGTTTCAAGAAAAGCAACGTTGTCGCCGATCTCCCGCGCAAGCGATGGCCCCCGATCGCGATCACGATCGGCAATCAAGACACGACCGCCCGCCTCGCTGATCATGCGCACCGTCGCCGCGCCAAGTCCGGAGCAACCGCCGGTCACGATGAAACAGCCATTCTCGATGCGCATCGACCCTCCTCCCCTTCAGTCCTCGCCTGAAGCTGCCGATGGCGCAAACTCTACTGCGTTTCACAGTTGCAACCGATGACGAAATTGATCCATTCTTGAGGCCACTTTTGCCACTGACGTGTTTGAGGTCGAACGAGGACCATGGCTGAGACCGAACGACATATGATCTCGACGGGTTTCGTCGAGGAGGCACTCGACAGCCTCAGACGCGCAGGCAGGCCCACAGAGCCGCTTCTGTCCCGGCTCGGTCTTCCGCCTGTCGTCGACCAACCGGTCTCGACACAAACATTCGGGCGCCTCTGGCTCGCAATTGCCGAGGAGCTGAATGACGAGTGTTTCGGTCTCGGCGAACGAACGATGCCACGCGGCAGCTTCACGCTCCTGTGCCATTGCGTGCTGCATGCGCCAACGCTGGAGCGAGCCCTGCGGCGGGCCTTGCGTTTTCTGAATGTCGTCCTGGGGGAACCGACAGGTCGGCTTGAGGTTCGCGACGGCACCGCAGTGATCGAGCTTTGCGAAACTGGAAAACCCCGCTCCGCCTTCGCCTATCGCAGCTACTGGATCATCCTGCATGGATTGACCTGCTGGCTGGTGGGCAGACGTATTCCGATCCGCCTTGTGGATTTTCGCTGCAGCGAACCGAAACTGAGCGCCGAACACCGGCTTTTCTTCGGCGCTCCCATTCGCTTCTCGCAACCGGTGAGCCGCCTCGGCTTCGATGCCTCCATGCTGGCCTTGCCGATCGCGCGCAACGAGCAGGCATTGCGGCAATTCCTCCGGGGAGCGCCGGCCAATATCCTGATCCGCTATCGCTATGACGCCGGCACGGCTGCCGCCGTCAGGCGCCGACTGAACCAGAAGGGGCCTGCGGATTGGGGCAGCTTTTCAGATCTGGCCCGCGATATGCGCATGTCATCTTCGACGCTGCGCCACCGCCTGCATGACGAAGGACAAAGCTATGCCAGCATCAAGGACGACATTCGCCGTGATCTTGCCAGGGACATGCTGATGAACACCCATGATACCGTTAGCGATATTGCCGCCCGCCTGGGGTATTCGGAACCGAGCGCCTTCTATCGGGCCTTCAAGAAATGGATGGGTGTGAGCCCCGAGGCTTTCCGCAAGAATTCCAGATCTCTTTAGACGGCAAAAGCCGGCATCTGCTGTCCCATAAGACATATGGCAAAACTGGCCAAAGAATTGGACGCAGTTTTGTCATGGCTTGCCACTCACAAGACGCTTACCATTCGCTTCGATTGATCTGCTCCTGGGGAGAGGAGCAGGTTTCACGGGAGGAGACTGATGGTGCAACCTGCGCATCTGAGCCTGCATGTCCCCGAACCTGCCGTTCGGCCGGGCGGCCAGCCCGATTTTTCCAACGTCAAGATTGCCAAGGCCGGATCGGTGCCGAGGCCTCCGGTCGATGCGGCGGCCGAAGATATCCGTGACCTGGCCTATTCGATCATCCGGGTTTTGAACCGCGATGGCGAGGCCGTCGGCCCTTGGGCAGGCCTGCTGACGGACGACGAATTGCGAACCGGCCTGCGCCATATGATGACGCTCCGAGCCTTCGACGCCCGGATGCTGATGGCACAGCGCCAGGGCAAGACCTCCTTCTACATGCAGCATCTGGGTGAGGAAGCCGTCAGCTGCGCCTTTCGCAAGGCGCTCAAAAAAGGCGATATGAACTTCCCGACCTATCGGCAGGCCGGACTTCTGATCGCCGACGACTATCCCATGGTCGAGATGATGAACCAGATCTTCTCGAACGAGGCCGATCCCCTGCGCGGGCGGCAATTGCCGATCATGTATTCCTCGAAGGAGCATGGCTTCTTCACCATTTCCGGCAATCTCGCCACCCAGTATGTCCAGGCCGTCGGCTGGGCCATGGCATCGGCGATCAAGAATGACAGCCGCATTGCCGCAGCCTGGATCGGCGACGGTTCGACAGCCGAATCGGATTTTCACTCGGCTCTGGTTTTCGCCTCGACCTACCGGGCGCCCGTGGTCCTCAATGTCGTCAACAATCAGTGGGCGATCTCCACTTTTCAGGGCATTGCCCGCGGCGGTTCAGGCACTTTTGCTGCCCGTGGGCTGGGCTTTGGCATTCCGGCGCTCAGGGTCGATGGGAACGACTATCTGGCTGTCTATGCGGTCGCATGCTGGGCCGCCGAGAGGGCCAGGCGTAATCTCGGCCCGACGCTTGTCGAATACGTAACATATCGGGTCGGCGCGCATTCCACATCCGACGATCCGGGCGCTTACCGCCCGAAAACGGAATCCGAAGCCTGGCCTCTCGGGGATCCGGTGCTGCGGCTGAAGAAACACCTGATCAACAGAGGCGCATGGTCGGAGGAACGGCATGTGCAGGCCGAAGCCGAGATCCTGGACGAGGTGATCACGGCCCAGCGAAAGGCCGAGGAAAACGGCACGCTGCATGCCGGCGGCAAACCTTCGGTGCGGGACATCTTCGAAGGTGTCTATGCCGAAATGCCGCCGCACCTGCGCCGCCAGCGTCAGAAGGCAGGATACTGACATGGCCAGAATGACGATGATCGAAGCGGTCCGCAGCGCCATGGACGTCTCCATGGAGCGCGACGACGACGTGGTCGTGTTTGGTGAGGACGTCGGTTATTTCGGCGGTGTGTTCCGCTGCACCCAAGGTCTGCAGGCAAAATATGGAAAGACCCGCTGCTTCGACACGCCGATCAACGAATCCGGCATCGTGGGAGCCGCAATCGGCATGGCGGCCTATGGCCTGAAGCCCTGCGTCGAGATCCAGTTCGCAGACTACATGTATCCCGCCTATGACCAGCTGACCCAGGAGGCGGCCCGCATCCGCTATCGGTCGAATGGCGACTTTACCTGCCCGATCGTGGTGCGCATGCCAACCGGCGGCGGCATTTTCGGCGGACAGACCCACAGCCAGAGCCCGGAAGCACTGTTCACCCATGTCTGCGGCCTGAAAGTGGTTGTCCCGTCCAATCCCTATGACGCCAAGGGCCTGCTGACCGCTGCGATTGCGGATCCGGATCCGGTCATCTTTCTGGAGCCCAAGCGCCTCTATAACGGCCCCTTCGACGGCCATCACGACCGGCCCGTGACGCCCTGGTCCCGCCATGAACTGGGCGAGGTGCCGGAAGGCTATTACACCATCCCGATCGGCAAGGCGGATATCCGCCGCGAGGGTTCCGCCGTTACCGTGATCACCTACGGGACCATGGTGCATGTGGCGCTGGCCGCAGCTGAGGAGACCGGCATCGACGCTGAAGTCATCGATCTCAGAAGCCTGATGCCGCTCGATCTCGACACGATCGTCAAGTCGGTCACCAAAACGGGCCGATGCGTCGTGGTGCATGAGGCGACACTGACCTCCGGTTTCGGCGGCGAAATCGTGTCGCTGGTGCAGGAGCATTGCTTCTACCATCTGGAAGCGCCGGTCATGCGCGTGGCCGGTTGGGATACGCCCTATCCGCATGCGCAGGAATGGGACTATTTCCCGGGACCTGCGCGGGTCGGCCGCGCGCTCATCGACGTCATGGAGGCCTGAGCCATGGGCGAATTCACGATCAAGATGCCCGATGTCGGCGAAGGCGTGGCCGAGGCTGAGCTTGTCGAATGGATGGTGAAGATCGGTGATCCCGTGCGCGAGGACATGATGGTCGCCGCTGTGATGACCGACAAGGCGACCGTGGAGATCCCCACACCCGTCAGTGGCACAGTGGTCTGGCTTGGCGGCGAAGTGGGAGACACGATCGCGGTCAAGGCGCCCCTCATCCGGATCGCAACGGATGGTGCAGACGAGAAGCCGGCGACACCGGAGACGGTGGACGCGACAACCGAGCCGCAACAGGCAACGACAACCAACGAACCGGCACTCATGCCGCCCAAGTCTGCCACGCCGGCAGCACCAGCCACACCTCCGGCCCGACAACCCTCACCCGAATTCGACAAGCCGCTCGCCGCCCCCTCGGTCCGCCTGCTGGCGCGCGAGAACGGCATCGACCTGCGCCTGTTGCGCGGATCGGGTCCGGCCGGACGCATTCTGCGCGAGGATGTCGAGCACTATCTCGCTCGCGGTGCCGATCCAGCCCCTGCGGTCTCCGGGCTCGCCAAGAAGACCGCGCGCGAGGAGATCAAGCTGACCGGCCTTCGGCGCCGGATCGCCGAGAAGATGGTCGTCTCCACCTCCCGCATTCCCCACATCACCTATGTGGAGGAAGTGGACGTCACAGCGCTTGAAGAACTGCGCGCCAAGATGAATGCCGAACGCCGGCCTGACCAGCCAAAGCTCACGCTCCTGCCCTTCCTGATGCGCGCCATGGTCAAGGCGGTCGTCGAGCAACCTGATGTCAACGCCACCTTCGACGACGATGCCGGCGTGCTCACCCGTTTCGGCGCGGTGCATATCGGCATCGCCACCCAGACCGCCGCCGGTCTTGCCGTGCCGGTGGTCAAACATGCCGAGGCGCGGGGCATATGGGATTGCGCAAGCGAGATGAACCGGCTTGCCGAAGCCACCCGCGCCGGCACGGCGACGCGGGACGAGCTGACCGGCTCGACCATCACCATCACCTCGCTCGGAGCACTTGGCGGCATTGTCTCGACCCCGGTCATCAACCATCCGGAAGTCGCCATCGTCGGCGTCAACAAGATCGCCATACGACCGATCTGGGACGGCACGCAGTTTGTGCCGCGCAAGATGATGAACCTGTCTTCCAGCTTCGATCACCGCATCGTCGATGGCTGGAATGCTGCGACCTTCGTCCAGCGCCTGCGGGTGCTGATGGAGACCCCGGCGCTGATCTTTATAGAGGGCTGAGCCATGAAAGAGATTTTTTGCAAGCTCCTCGTCATCGGCGCCGGTCCAGGTGGCTATGTCTGCGCCATCAAGGCAGGACAGCTCGGCATCGATACCGTCATCGTTGAAGAGGGCCGTCCTGGCGGCACCTGCCTGACGATCGGCTGCATCCCGTCCAAGGCGCTGATCCATGCCGCAGAGACCTTCGACAAAGCGCGGGCGCTGTCCGCCGGCGAGAACGCGCTTGGCATCCGCGTCGAAGGCGCGTCCATCGATCTGTCCAAGACCATGGCCTGGAAGGACGCCATCGTCGGCCGGCTGACCGGTGGCGTCTCCGGCCTCCTGCAGAAGGCGCGGGTCAAGATCGTTCACGGCCGCGCCCGTTTTCGGGACGGCAAGACGGTGGAGGTGGAAACCGAGACCGGCCTGCAGGTCATCCGCGCAGAAACCATTGTGATCGCGACCGGCTCCGATCCCGTCGAGCTCCCGGCCCTTCCTTTCGGCGGCAAGGTCATTTCCTCTACCGAGGCACTGTCGCTGACGGAACTGCCCAAACGGCTCGTTGTGGTGGGCGGTGGATACATCGGACTGGAACTCGGAACCGCCTTCGCCCGCATGGGATCTGAAGTCACCGTGGTCGAGGCGACCTCGCAGATCCTGCCGCTCTACGACGCCGATCTGGTCAAACCGGTTCTGCGCCGGCTGGGCGAACGCGGCATCAAGGTGCTGACGGACGCAAGGGCCGTGGGGCTATCCGACACGGGCGAGGCACTGGTCGTCGAGACCGCCGAGGGACGGCGCGAACTGCCGGCAGACCGCATTCTCGTCGCCGTCGGACGGCGGCCCCGCACCACGGGTTCGGGCCTCGAAGAACTCGATCTCGACCGGATAGGCTCGTTCCTGCAGGTCGATGACCGCTGCCACACATCCATGCGCGGGGTCTATGCGATCGGCGACGTGACCGGCGAGCCGATGCTGGCGCATCGTGCCATGGCGCAGGGCGAAATGGTCGCCGAGATCGTCGCCGGCCGCAAGCGCGCCTGGGACAAGCGCTGCATCCCCGCCATCTGCTTCACCGACCCTGAAATCGTCAGCGCCGGCCTCTTGCCGGAGGAAGCCCGCAGCCATGGCTTCGATGTCAAGATCGGCCAGTTCCCTTTCACAGCGAATGGACGGGCGATGACGGTGGAGGATGAAGACGGCTTCGTTCGTGTCGTGGCGCGCGCTGATAGCCACGCCGTGCTGGGTCTGCAGGCCGTTGGGGCGGGTGTCTCCGAATTTGCCTCGACCTTTGCGATCGCCATCGAAATGGGTGCTCGGCTGGAGGACATAGCCGCCACCATCCATGCCCATCCCACACGCGGCGAAGCCCTGCAGGAAGCAGCACTCAAGGCGCTGGGACACGCACTGCACATATGACCGGCCTTCCGGTTCGCATGATCTAAAATCGCAGAGGAAGCCCCATGACCGAATTGGACTTCAGGCTTGGCGAAACAGCGGAGATGATCCGCGACACGACCGCGCGCTTTGCCCGCGAGCGCATCGCTCCGATCGCTACGGACGTCGATAAGCATGATCGTTTCCCGGTCGAACTCTGGCCGGCCATGGGCGCGCTCGGCCTGCATGGCATCACGGTCGCGGAAGCGGACGGCGGTCTCGGCCTCGGCTATCTCGACCATGTCGTTGCCTGCGAGGAAATCAGTCGCGCTTCGGCCTCGGTGGGCCTGTCCTATGGCGCACATTCCAATCTCTGCATCAACCAGATCGCACGCTGGGGTTCGGATGAGCAGAAAGCGAAATACTTGCCCGGACTGATATCTGGAGACCATGTCGGCAGTCTCGCCATGTCTGAAGCTGGCGCCGGATCCGACGTTGTCTCGATGCGGCTGCGCGCCGACAGGGTCGAGGGCGGCTTCCGCCTGAACGGTACCAAATTTTGGATCACCAATGCCCCCTATGCCCAAACGCTCGTGGTCTATGCGAAGACGGAGCCGCAGGCTGGATCGAAAGGCATCACGGCCTTTCTCATCGAAAAGGATTTCACCGGCTTCTCGATCGGCCAGAAGATCGACAAGGTCGGTATGCGTGGTTCTCCCACGGCGGAACTTGTTTTCGAGGACTGCTTTGTCCCTGAGGAAAACGTCATGGGTCCGCTGAACGGCGGCGTGAAGGTGCTGATGTCCGGCCTCGACTACGAGCGGGTCGTGCTTTCGGGAATCCAGCTCGGCATCATGCAGGCCTGCCTCGACGTCGTCCTGCCCTATGTCAGGGAGCGCCGGCAGTTTGGCCGAGCGATCGGAAGCTTCCAGCTGATGCAGGCCAAGATCGCCGACATGGTCGTGGCGCTGAACTCCGCCCGCGCCTATGTCTATGCCGTGGCGCGGGCCTGCGATGCCGGCCAGACGACGCGCCAGGACGCCGCCGGCGCAATTCTCTATGCCTCGGAAAGCGCGGTGAAGGTCGCCGAACAGGCGATCCAGGCCTTGGGCGGCGCGGGCTACACGAAGGATTGGCCGGTCGAACGCTACTGGCGCGATGCAAAACTCCTCGATATCGGCGCGGGCACCAACGAGGTGCGCCGGATGCTGATCGGCCGGGAGGTCATCGGCGCGGGAGAGACAAGCTGATGCCGATACTCTCGACCATGCTCGACCGCGACAGCGAAGGCTTCAAGGCCAATGCGGCCCGCAACGCCGCGCTTGCCGAAGAACTGCGGTCGAAGGTGGCCACCGCCGCATTGGGCGGGGCTGAAAGCCATCGCCAACGTCATGTCGCGCGTGGCAAGCTTCTGCCCCGCGACCGCGTGTTGCGGCTCCTCGACCCCGGCTCCCCTTTCCTGGAGATCGGGCAACTGGCGGCCGGCGGCATGTATGGTGACGAGGCGCCGGGCGCGGGCATGATCACGGGTATCGGCCGTGTCTCGGGTCGCGAATGCATGATCATTGCCCATGATCCGACGGTGAAGGGCGGCGCCTATTTCCCGATGACGGTAAAGAAGCATCTGAGAGCACAGGAGATTGCCTCGGAAAACCGCCTGCCCTGCATCTATCTGGTGGATTCCGGCGGCGCCAACCTGCCGCATCAGGCCGAGGTCTTCCCCGACCGCGATCATTTCGGCCGGATCTTCTACAATCAGGCGCAGATGTCTGCCGCCGGGATTCCGCAGATCGCCTGCGTTATGGGAAGCTGCACCGCGGGCGGCGCCTATGTGCCTGCCATGTCCGATGAGACGGTGATCGTCCGCAACCAGGGCACCATCTTTCTCGCCGGCCCACCTCTGGTCAAGGCCGCAACCGGCGAGGTGATCTCGGCCGAAGATCTGGGTGGTGCTGATGTCCACGCCCGCAAGTCCGGCCTTGTCGACCATGTCGCCGAGAACGACGAACACGCGCTTCTGATCGTGCGCGACGTCGTGGCGACACTGAACCGGCCAAAGACGGTGGACATCGAGCTTGCCAAGCCGCGCCCTCCCCTGTTCGACCCGAGTGAGCTCTACGGCGTGGTCCCGCAGGACCTGCGCACACCCTATGACGTGCGCGAGGTGATCGCCCGTCTCGTCGATGGGTCCGAACTGCAGGAGTTCAAGCCGCTCTACGGGGCAAGCCTTGTCTGCGGTTTTGCCCGTCTCTGGGGCATGCCCATCGCCATCCTCGCCAACAATGGCGTCCTGTTTTCCGAAAGTGCCCTGAAGGGCGCCCACTTCATCGAACTCGCCTGCCAGAGGCGCATTCCGCTGCTCTTCCTGCAGAACATTTCTGGCTTCATGGTCGGCGGGAAATACGAGGCGGAAGGCATCGCCAAACACGGCGCCAAGCTGGTGACCGCAGTCGCGGGCGCACAGGTGCCGAAAGTCACCGTGCTGATCGGCGGCAGTTTCGGGGCCGGCAATTACGGCATGTGCGGTCGAGCCTTTCAGCCGCGCTTCCTGTTTTCCTGGCCGAATGCCCGCATTTCGGTGATGGGAGGCGAGCAGGCCGCCTCTGTCCTGGCGACCGTCCATCGCGACGCCGAAGGCTGGACGGCGGAGGAGGCCGAGGCCTTCAAGGCGCCGATCCGCCAGAAATACGAGGACGAAGGCAACCCCTATTACGCGACGGCCCGGATGTGGGACGACGGCATAATCGACCCCGCCCAGACCCGCGACGTGCTTGGCGTCGCCCTTTCCGCAACGCTGAACGCCCCGATCCCAGAACGGGCGCAGTTCGGCATTTTCCGGATGTGAGGCGAAGATGATGGAAAGCCTCTTGATTGCCAATCGCGGTGAAATCGCAAGGCGGATCATTCGCACGGCAAAACGGCTCGGCATCCGAACGATTGCGGTGCATTCGGATGTGGATGCTGGCATGGCGTTCGTGCGCGAGGCCGATGAGGCGCTGCCGATCGGTCCGGCGCCGGCCCGCGACAGCTACCTGCGCCAGAACGGCATACTGGAGGCCGCCAGGAAGAGCGGCGCCCGGGCCATCCATCCGGGTTACGGCTTCCTGTCGGAAAATGCCGAGTTTGCCGAAGCCGTGATCGCCGCCGGGCTTGTCTGGGTCGGGGCACCGCCCCCTGCCATCAGGGCCATGGGCCTCAAAGATGCTGCCAAACAACGGATGATCGCGGCCGGCGTCCCGGTGACGCCCGGGTACCTCGGGGAAGACCAGAGCCCGGAACGACTGCAGAGCGAGGCCGATGCCATCGGCTATCCGGTGCTGATCAAGGCGGTGGCCGGCGGCGGCGGCAAGGGCATGCGCCGCGTTGAACGCTCCGAGGATTTCCTCACCGCCTTGGCCAGTTGCCGGCGCGAGGCAGCGTCCTCCTTCGGCGATGACCGCGTGCTGATCGAGAAATACATCCTCTCGCCGCGTCATATCGAAGTGCAGGTGTTCGGGGACACCAAAGGCAATGTCGTGCATCTCTTCGAACGCGACTGCTCGCTGCAACGCCGCCACCAGAAGGTGATCGAGGAAGCACCCGCCCCGGGCATGGATGCCGCAACCCGGGATGCAGTCTGCCAGGCCGCCGTCAAGGCAGCCCGCGCGGTCGATTATGTCGGCGCCGGCACGATCGAGTTCATCGCCGATGCCTCGGAAAGCCTGCGCGCCGATCGCATCTGGTTCATGGAAATGAACACACGCCTCCAGGTCGAGCATCCCGTGACCGAGGCGATCACCGGCCAGGATCTGGTCGAATGGCAATTGCGCATCGCATCTGGCGAGCCTCTGCCATTGAATCAGGATCAGCTTTCCATCACCGGCTGGGCCATGGAAGCCCGGCTCTATGCGGAAAATCCGGCAACCGGTTTCCTGCCGTCGATCGGTCGGCTCGATCATCTTCGTCTGCCGGATACGCTTCGGATCGACAGCGGCGTCGAACAGGGAGATGAAGTCACCACGCATTATGATCCGATGCTGGCCAAACTCATCAGCCACGGCGCCAGCCGGCAAGAGGCGATCCGCAAGCTTTGCGAAGGTACGGGCAAGGTTGAGGTCTGGCCGGTGCACAGCAATGCCGGTTTCCTCGTCCGCACGCTCCGCCATCCCGACTTCCTGGCAGGCGCCGTCGACACCGGCTTCATCGAGCGACATGTCGAAGACCTTGTGCCACCAGGTGGACCGGCTGAAGCGGTTTTGCAGGCCGCTGCAACGGCCCTGTTACCGAAACAATCGCAGGATGTCTGGACGGCTCTGACGGGGTTTCGCCTCAATGCCGAGATCGACCGGCAGGTGGCCGTCGACGTTGGAAAGAGGCCTTATCTGGTTCAGGTGAATGGCGCTCAAACGACGGTGCGAATGGAAAACGGGGTTCTTTTCCATGATGGCGAGGCCTGGGAGTTCGGAACACCGCGGGCCGGGCATGCTGGTCATGGTGGAGGCTCCAGCGACGGCGCCATCATCGCGCCAATGCCGGGTATCATTATCGCCGTTTCCGTTGCCAAGGATGACCTCGTCAAACGCGGCCAGCCGCTGATCGCCATCGAGGCCATGAAAATGGAGCAGGTGCTGCATGCGCCTTTCGATGGCACAGTTGCCGAACTGAAAGCCTGCCTGGGCAGCCAGGTCGTCGAGGGCAGCCTGCTCGTCAGGATCGAGGGAGACGGATGATGGCCGGACGCTATTTCGAAGACTGGAAACTGGGCGACAGGATCTCTCACGAGATCCGGCGCACTGTGACCGAAACGGACAACCTGATGTTCACACTGATGACCCACAATCCGCAGCCGCTGCATCTCGATGTCGAAGCGGCGAAGGCGAGCGAATTCGGCCAGATCCTCGTCAACGGCACCTTCACCTTTTCGCTGATGGTCGGCCTGTCGGTCGGCGATACCACGCTCGGCACACTGGTTGCCAATCTGGGCTACGACAAGGTCGTCATGCCGAAGCCGGTCTTCATCGGCGACACGATGCGGGCAGAAACCGAGATCGCAGACCTCAGAGAAAGTCGATCACGCCCGACCGCCGGCATCGTCACCTTCCGGCATGAGCTCTTCAACCAGCGGGGCGAGCTGGTCTGCCAGTGCCTGCGCTCCGCACTCGTCTGGCGGAGGCCGCAATGAGGCTGCGCTCGCTGCTCTTCGTGCCGGGCGACAGACCCAATCGCATGGAGAAGGCACTCGGCTGCGGCGCCGATGCCCTGATCCTGGACCTCGAGGATTCCGTGACGCTGGACGCCAAGCCTGCGGCCCGGCGGGCGGCGGCGGACTTCCTCCGCCTGACCAAAGGCAGAATCCGACTTTTCGTCCGTATCAACCCGCTCGACAGCGACCTTCTGGACGACGATCTCGCCGCGATCCTTGAAGTGCCGCCGGACGGGCTGGTGCTGCCGAAGGCGGAGGGGGCTTCAACGGTAGAAGCCCTGAGCGCAAAAGCGCCCGGCATCCCCGTCCTGCCGATCGCGACCGAGACCCCGGCCGCGATCTTCCAGCTGGGCTCCTACGCATCCGTGCGACATCGTCTTCTCGGCCTCACATGGGGCGCGGAAGACCTGCCGGCCGCCATCGGAGCGGCTGGCGCACGCGACGAGACGGGCAGCTACACCGCCCCTTACGAACTCGCCCGCTCCCTGACCTTGTTCGGCGCCCACGCGGCCGGCGTGGCTGCGATCGAGACCGTTTACCCCGCGCTTGCCGATGCGGATGGGCTTGCCGTCTATGCGCGGCGCGCCCGCTTCGATGGCTTCAACGGCATGATGGCGATCCATCCCGCGCAGGTGCCCGTCATCAACCAGGCATTCACGCCTTCCGCAAAGGAATTGGCCGAAGCCCAGGCGATCGTCGACGCTTTTGCGGCCAATCCCGGCAAAGGCGCGCTCCGTTTCGCCGGCCGAATGATCGACGCACCGCATCTCAAACAGGCGAAACGTCTGCTTGAATACACGGATGACAGGCCCTGAAATTGATTGCCACAAGCTCACCACCGAGGAGATGGCATCTAAGCCAGCGGCTTCATCCAGACGTCATCTGAACGTGGCAAAGGACGAGGGAAACTCGGGAGCCCAAAGCCTTGCCGCGTCTTACTCTTTCCACCGTCACCAAGCGATTCGACGATTTTCAGGCTGTCGACGGCGTCTCGCTCACAATCCCCGACGGTGCATTTCTCGCCCTGCTCGGTCCTTCGGGCTCAGGCAAGACCACCGTGCTGCGGCTGATCGCGGGGCTGGAGGCGCCTGACGGGGGCGAAATTCGCTTCAACGAGACGATCGTCGCCGGTGATGGTACCTTCCTTACTCCAGAGAAGCGTGGGATCGGCATGGTATTCCAGTCCTATGCGCTGTGGCCGACGATGACCGTGCGCGGCAACATCGAATTTGGCCTGAAGGTCGGCGGATTGAAACCCCGGGAACGCGCCGCACGGATCGAGGAGGTGCTGAAGGTCGTCGGCCTCGCGGGTCTCGGCGACAGACGCCCGCACGAGCTGTCCGGCGGACAGCGTCAGCGTGTGGCGCTGGCCCGCTCACTTGCGACCCGACCCAATCTGATCCTCCTCGACGAACCGCTCGCCAATCTCGACGCACATCTGCGCGAGGCAATGCTTGTCGAATTCCGTCGCATCCACAGCCTGACCGGCTCCACCTTCGTCTTCGTCACCCATGACCAGGACGAGGCCATGGCGGTCGCGACCCATGTGGCCGTCATGGACCACGGTCGGCTGGAGCAATTGGCAACGCCGGAGGAGCTCTACCGGAAACCAGCCTCGCCGATGGTCGCCCGCTTCATCGGGCGCGGCCGCACACTGCCGGTCCAGGTGATCAAATCGGAAGCCGGCCGGACCCGGGTGATGCTTGGCCAGCAACTTCTCGACATGCCGGGAAATGCACCCGTCGGCTATGGCTGGCTCTGCTTTCATGCCTCGGATCTCAAGCGCGTCAACGAGGGCGGACATCTGAAGACCGAGCTCGTCGGCCAGGTCTTTCAGAACGGCAGCCTTCTCAGCCATTGCCTGCCGACCGAGATCGACGGCGACGTCGTCAGCCTGCCACTCGACGAGCGGATCGCGCCGGGCACGCCGATCGAACTTGTCATCACGGACGGCTGGGTGATCGGCGAAGGCGGGGGCACTCCCAGCAACGGCGATGTCACACGAAGATCATCGACCTGTCGTCCGGGCGTCATCTCGCTGCGCTAGGCGACAACTCCTGCCAGCCCCAGGGCCGGCATTCGACAGTTTCCGGGCCTGCTCCGCCCCTTCAATGAGGTTTCCATGTTTATCCGCACGCTCCTCACCACCACGATCCTTGCCAGTCTCGCCTTCACCGCACAGGCCGAGGACACGATCACCGTCTATACCTCGCAGCCGCAGGATCAGATGACCCAGGTCATCGAAGCCTTTAACGCCGACCACCCGGAAATCAAAGTGGAGCTCTTCCGCTCCGGCACCACCGAAGTCATGGCCAAGCTGCAGGCCGAATATGCCGCCGGCAATAGCCCCGCCGACGTCATTCTGATCGCCGACACTGTCGCGATGACCCAGCTGAAGAACGACGACCGCCTGCTCGCCTTCACCGACGCTGCGGTCGAGGGCATCGATCCGGCCTTCATCGATGCCGACAAGACTTTCTTCGGCACCAAGGTGATCACCACCGGCATCGTTTACAACACCGATCTCGTGAAGACGGCCCCGACAAGCTGGAACGACCTGCTCGCGGCTGACGCTGCCAAGAGCCTGATCATGCCGAGCCCGCTTTATTCGGGTGCCGCCGTCATCCATGTCGGCACCATGACGCAGCAACCGGAATTCGGCTGGGCATACTATGAGAATCTGGCAGAGGCCGGCGCCGTTGCCGGTCAGGGCAATGGCACGGTCATCGAGGCCGTTGCGCGCGGCGAGAAGGCCTATGGCATCATTATCGAATACATGGCGCTCAATGCAAAGAAGAAGGGCTCGCCCGTCGACTTCGTCTTCCCGGCCGAAGGCGTGAGCTCGATCACCCAGCCGGTTGCCGTATTGAAGGGCTCGGATGCAGTGGACGCTGCCAAGACCTTCGTTTCCTGGCAGCTGTCGAAGACCGCGCAGGAACAGGCGACCGCCCAGGGTTACTTCCCGATCCTGCCCGGCGTCACCCAGCCGGAAGGCTATCCTGCCCTTTCGACGCTGAAGATTCTGCCTGCCAACAGCGATGCCATGCTGAAGGCCGACACAGAGAACAAGGAAAAGTTCGCCAAGCTCTTCGGCGGCTGATCCTAGCATGCGTGACACCGCCTGGGGCAAGACCCGAAAGGCTATACCGGCTTGGGGAGGCGAGCATCTGCTCGTCTCCCTTCTCGTTCTCTATGTCGCCGCAACGACGCTCTGGCCGCTCGCCCGGCTGTTTGCCAGCGCCTTCCAGCCCGGCGAGGACGGTACACCGCTCGGGTTGATGCTTGCCACCTTGTCCAGCCGCTCGACGCTCAGGGCGCTTTCCGGCACGCTGCAGACGGCCCTTCTGTCTGTCGTCGTCTCGACGCTCATCGGCGTGGCGCTTGCCTTTGCCGTCAGCCTGCTCAAGCTCAGGACACGCGCAGCGCTGACCTTCCTCATCCTGATGCCGCTGATCGTGCCGTCGCAAACCATGGCGCTCGCCTGGATCGAACTCTTCGGCGCACAATCACCGATCCTCAAACCACTTGGCCTTGCCGCAGCGCCGGGTTCTACCAATCCACTCTATTCAGTGGGCGGAATAGCACTGGTCATGGGCATCGAGCACATGCCGCTCGTCTTCATCGCCGTGCGCGCCGCATTGCGGGCGCTGCCATCCGACCTGATCGAAGCTGCGCGCATTCTCGGCATCCCGCCCGGGCGGATCGGAACCGGCATCGTGCTGCCGATCGTCATGCCCTCGGTTCTCGCCGGCAGCCTGATCGCCTTCACCGCCGCGATCGGCAATTTCGGCGTGCCGGCACTGCTCGGCATTCCCGGCCGCATTTCTGTCCTGACGACTCTGATTTACCAGCGCCTCAACGGCTTTGGTCCGGCAGCGGCTGGCCAGGTGGCAACGCTGGCCCTCGTGCTCGCCGCAATGGCGGCGATCGCGATCGTCATGCGCAATGTCGTTGCAACCCGTCTCGCCGTGCCATTGCCGGCGGGCGCCCCATTCGTCGCGCGACGCAGCGCACCCGTGATCGAGATCCTGATCTGGATCCTTGTGCTGATCCTGTCTCTGGTCCCAATGGCGGCCCTCACGATGACCGCGCTCTTGCCGGCCATAGGCGTGGCATTCGGGCCAGATACGATCAGCCTCGATCAGTTCCACGCTGTCCTCGACAATCAGACTGTAAGACGCGCCTTTGCCAATTCGCTTTTGCTCGCGTTGATCACGGCTACCATCTCAATGCTCGTCGCCGTGCCGCTGGCGTTTGTGTCCAGGCGGCGGCAGAACCCGGTATTGCGACTGCTGGACATCATCATCGAAGCTCCCTGGGTTGTTCCCGGAACAGTCGTCGCCCTTGGCATGATCCTCGCCTTCCTGAAGCCTCTGCCGCTTGTCGGGATCTCGATCTATGGAACGATGATGATCCTCGTCATCGCCTACTTGGCGCGCTTCCTGCCACTGGTCCTGCGGCCGGTTGTTGCCGCGGCACAGTCAGCCGATCCCTCGCTTGACGAAGCCGCCCGCGTGACAGGCGCCGGGCTGTTGCGCCGCATCCTCGCGATCTTCCTGCCGGGTGTATTGCCCGCCGCGGCGGCCGGCGCGATCCTGGTGGTGATGACGGCGCTGAACGAACTGACGCTCTCGGCCCTGCTCTGGTCGTCCGGCAACGAAACGATCGGGGTCATGATCTTTGCCCTGCAATACGAAGGCAACTCGACCGCAGCAGCCGCGGTCGCCGTCCTGTCGACGCTTCTGGTCCTCATCCTCGCCGCTATCGCCACGGCCGCCGCCCACCGTCTGCCGAGGGGCACTCTGCCCTGGGTCGATTGATCCAGACGGATGCGGGCGATTGCCCCGAAAAAGTCATCGGACGTCAGAGGTGCCTGCTAAAGGCAAATGACGTGATGGACCTTGTAGCGCCAAGCTCTATCGCACCTATCTCCAACACACGGCGCAGGTGCGGAATGCACTAATGCTCTTCCTCGAGTTCGGTTATACTGCCCCTACCGAGCGTTATAAGAAGCTCGGAACCGATTACTTCAAAGGCGGATATTTTAAATTCGATGAGTTAACGGAGAAAAGGAGCGCATGATGGATCTACAAACAGTCCTGACGTTTAGCCTGGCGTTCTTCGTGTTTGCGGCGAGCCCCGGTCCTGATAATCTGACGATCTTGTCGAAGACCGTGTCCAGCGGCCCCGCCCATGGTGTCGCCTATGGTGTCGGCGTCGTTTGCAGCATCTTCGTCTTCGTCATCCTTGCGGCCATCGGCTTCAACGCCATCGCCCAATACATGAACGAAAACCTGCGCTTCATCCAATATGTCGGCGCTATCTACCTGATTTACACGGGCATCATGATGTGGCGCTCGAAGCCAGAGATCAAACCTCGCATGATGCGAGGTGGCCTGATCCGCCTGTTCCTCACGGGCTTCCTCCTCAACATCTCCAACCCCAAGATGCCGATCTTCTATTTGGCTTTACTGCCGGGGGTGCTCGGAATCCGTCCCCTCACCGTGTCCGATACCGTGGAACTGCTGCTTATCATTGCCCTGATAGAGGTGATCGTAGTCGGAGGGCATGTGCTCCTCGGCTACAAAGCAAAGACGGCCCTGTCTGATCCGAAAAAGATCGGCGTGCTCAATCGCGGAGCTGGAGCCCTGATGGTCGGGGCGGGCGTGCTGGTCGCCAGCCGCTGAGGCAAGGTCGCGCTGCAATTCAGTCCGAGCATAGACCGTAGAGCATTGGGGCACAGGCATTCGCGGGTGGTAAGTCGGCGAACGCCGTTCCGCTGGATAAAGGCAACCTCAGCCGATTACTGAGGCGGCCCATCAGAATGTCAACGCCGAGGTATCGCTAGAAGTCAGCGCCTTCAGAATACCCTTCTGGGTATGGTCGCCGCCTGGATTGCAAATGCGCGGGCTGGTCGGTTATCGCCTGCGAAACAGGGCCGACGCGGTGGCTTTCGCAGCTATTCAAACAGCAGTGTCGGTTCAATGCCGAGATTTTTCTGTGAGATCAGCAGGCGATCGGACCAAAGTGCGAGCGTGGAGAAGTGCTTCTCGAACAATCTCCATGCGCGGCCTTGTCTGGGTGAGGCTTCGAGTACGGCAAGTGCCGACGCGCCGTTGCCCGTCTGAATGCGCATCGAGCCTTCAAGATATGCGCCAACCAAGGTCCCGCGATCCTGTTCGGGCGGCGTTACCCAGCCAATGGGAAAATACCAGCGGTCCAATTTCTCCTGACGCTCACATATGACCCAACCGGCTAGTCCCCCTGCCCCATCAAAGATAGCCAGTGAAAATTCTGCGGAAAGGGCGTCCTTCCATGGGCGCGGGTCAGACCACGCGGGTGCCTCACCTGCGTCGACCATCGCCGCAGCTTGCTCGAGAACGCCGTCACCGGCTTCTTCCCAACTCAGATAGCGGACACCTTGGCGCTGCAGCCGCTTGAGCAGCGAATCCCAGGCCCTTGAGGTGGCAAACGTATCACCGACACGGCCACAGATGCGAATGCGGTCTGGTACAGGTTCAGCCCATGATTGTTTGCGCAACAAGCAGGACATCGCGTCGGCGCCAGGCAATATCGACGAATAGCTGGTGGTCACGGATGAGATTCCAAGAGCTGAAAGCTCGCCCTCAGCCGCCTGCATGAGGTCAGTCGCCAAGCCGCGACGTCGCCATTCCGGAGCGACAAACAGCGATAGAAGGGTGTGGGTTTTCGGTGTGTCTTCAGAAGGAGTTCTGGCAGACAACCACAATCCCACGGGGACGCTTCCCACGCATGCGGCCAGAGCCAGGCGATTGTCGCACTGCGCTGCCTCAAGAAACGGCCGATAGCTTTTCCAGGTGAGACCGGCACAGTCTTCCAGAAATTCTTTCTCACGTATGCTTTCAATTTGAATGAAATGTATGGAGTCATTCAGTCGTTCCAAAGCAAAGCCCCTGCGATATCAGCGTGGAAATTATCTACAGTGTGGTGCGACCGCCTTCAAAACCCTAAGTTATTTCTGCCCAGCTTTGGACGGTATCCAACGTCAGGATGATTATTGACCTTACCGTTTAAGACTCGATACTTGGAAAGTCTGAATATTCAGATGTCTATAAAGATGCTGGTGATAATATGTTAAATGCGCAAACTGATGTGATGTCCGACCTGCGACTTCACATTGAAAAGGCCGTGGTTGAAAAGGCGAACAACGACACTGCCTTCCGTGAACGTCTCAAACAGGACCCCCATGCGGCGTTGGCCGAAGTTCTGGAGCGGGAAAACCCACTCACGAACCTGAAGATCAACGTGATCGAGGAAAAGCCGGGCGAAGCCACGATCGTCTTGCGGGCCCCATTCAAGCTTGATGAATTGCCCGATGAACTGCTGGACCTTGCATCCGGCGGCACATCTTTCAGCGCCTTTATTCTCTACGGTCCTCCTTACCCGGAGAGGAAGCCGAAGTAAGGACCTGCCTCAGGGTCGCCCGGCTATTCCCTGTTGGGCGACCTAACCCCTAGAGCCTCGACCAAACCCCACGCGCCAGCTGGTCGGAAGAACGGCATCGCCTCTTTGAGCCGCTGTTGTCCTAAAACTCGCAGTGGAAGAACCAGGCTTGTTGACCCGGTGAAGTGTTGCGGCCTTGAGGCCTGGTTTGTTTAGATTGGTGTCACCGTCACACATCTGTCAGCGATTGCCACCACGCTTTTACGGTGTGTTGCGATCAGGACACCGATCCCGGCTGTGCGCAGCTCTTCCAGAAGTCTGGTCTGGAACTCTTCGTCGAGACCAGTTGTCGCTTCGTCCAGGATCAGCAGTGATGGCTGCCGCAAGAGAACCCTTGCAATCAGCAAGCGCTCCCGCAAACCCGCCGGAACCATCCCTTGTGCAACGAGTGTCTGAATGCCCATGGGCAAAGCCTCGATCTCCTTGAGAAGGCCAAGCCTGTCGGAACTTCGAAGCGCTGCCTCAAGTGAAAGGCCGCTCATCCCCTGCAGGAAGGACTTGAGGGTGTCGACGGCCATATGCTCATCCTGGAGAACAACACCAAGCTGTCTTCGCCAGATTTTCTGCTCTTGTGCGCAAACGCATTTCCCGTTGATCCTCACCTCACCCGTGGTCGGCGGCAAGATGCCAAGGGCGAGCCTCAGTAAGGTCGATTTACCTGCACCGGACGGTCCTGTGATGGCAACAATCTCGCCCCGCCGGATGCTGAGATCTTGCGGCTTGAACAGGGGGCGAGACGCTCCGGGATACTGGAAGGAGACCGCAATCAGTTCGATGGATTCGAGTGCTTCGTGCTCCTCAGCCAGGTCGCGTGTGAACCGACTCTTGGACGCGTTATCATGTGACGATCCCCCGCTCGCAGTCATGGCGGCTGCTGCGCGACCGACTTCCACAAGTCCCAGCGCAACCATAAAGCTGGCCACAGTGACCAAAACGATGAGGGGCGTGTCCATTGTTGAGATGATCGATACCGCACCTGCAAGCACGAATAACAATGCCTCACACGCAAGGATAACCTGCTGCAGCGTCCTCCTTCGACGGGCAAGTCTTCTCTGACGTCTCAGAGCAGCCTCCAGACGCGTCAGGGCAAAACTCTCCGCGCCCAACGGCCGCAAACCCAAACTGCCTTGCGCCGCGAGATCCAGCCGCTGTTCCATCTCGCCCAAACTCTGCCCTTCCGCATTTTCGATCAGTCCCACCAAACGGCGAGAAGCGATTGCGCAAGCGAGCAGAGGTATCCAGATGAGAGCATAGTAGAGACCAAGTTGCGGAACCGAAATGCTCAAGGCCACAAGCCCCGGCAACAGACTGGCAAGCCCCATCGGAAGGGCCATTCTTCTGCGCAAGGTCTTGACCTGGTTCTTCAGCAATGAACGCATCGCCCGGGCGTAGTCGTGAGGCGTGCGGCTCTGAAGGATCGTCACTCCTTTGTCGAGTATTTCGGCCCAAAGGTCGTCATGATGACGCCATCCGAGCAAGATGGACGCCCGCGACAAGGCAATTGAATAGGCAACGCGCGCCACAATCCATGCAAGGCCCGCCAGCGACAAGATCAATGCCGCGCGCATTCCAGGCGGATGACCCGAAATTACGAGGAGAACCAAGGCCTGTGCCGCCAGCATGACGAGAAGTGCGAGAGCAGCAAGGCTTGCGTGGATCGAGCGCCCCTGCGGCGTCGCAAGAGCAAGCATGTCTGTATTCAAGGCTGCGCAATCGACCCTGGACAGCCGTTGCCGGCTGCCATCGATGCTGACACGAGATGGTGATCCGCAGCCAGTGACATCGATCACGACGAATTGCTCTGTCGATGCCTGCCAGGCGACCAGGATCCCAAGATCCTGCCTTCTCCAGTTCCGGTCTTGCATCAGGACGCGCCGAAGCGAAAGCCCCCGCTTTTGCGCTGCAACCAGTAGCTCTGCTTCCTGCCTATGGTGAAGGCCCTGCGCCAAGATTGCCAGACAACGCGCGACATCGACCATCAGCAACGGCCCAGATCGATGGTCGCGTCCGGCCGGCGTGATTGCGTGCCACGCTCACCAATCAGAACCAGTATATGTCGTTCCCGCAGCCGCTTGACGATACGTCCAGCAAGCGGTGAATCCAGGGCATCGAGGGCTCCATCCAGAACGATGACCGAAGGTTGGCGCAACAGCGCGCGGGCAAGCGCCAGGCGACGGAGCTGGCCGCCGCTCAACAGCCGCCTGTCCGCGAAAAGCTCCAGATCCAGCCCTCCACGCTGGCAAAGCTCCTGATTGAGCTCGACCAAATCCAGCACCTCGTCCAAGGCCTGGCGGTTGAAGCAGCGATCACCGAGACAGAGGTTCTCCGCCAGGCTGCCTGAGATCGTGAGAACCTGCTCGTCGACAAGCAGCACCCGCGGCGATCCCTGATGACAGAGCGTTTCGGTCGCCATTCCATCAAAGGTAATGGTGCCATTCGGGCTTGGTTCGAGGCCTGCAATCTGGCGCGCCAGTCGTGTCTTTCCGCTTCCAGACGGTCCAGTAATCTGCAGCAGATCACCCTTGGTCAAAAACAGGTTCGTATCGTCAAGATGAATGGCGAGGCCTGCGGGCGATCCCGGGTGCGACTGCAATCCTGTTAGATCAGCATCTGTGTTACGCAGGTCGTGCAAACGCGAGAGCAGTCCCATCACTTCTGAAATAACCGGAAAACTGCGTCGTGCCGTTCGCAGGCAGAGACCAATCACGACACAAACTGTGCCAAGTGCTGCGGCAGTTCCCCAATCTTGACTGACTAGGCCGTCGGTCATGATGATCGCCAGAGCGAGGACAATCGGCAGAGACACCAAGACATCGAGTTTCGCCCGCCAGCCCAGGCTGACCTGTGCTTGCGAATGCATCTGAGCGTGCTCTGCTGCCAGATAAGAGGTGAGCTCGCTGTCGCGCCCTGCAAACTGTCGGCTCTCAAGATCTGCAAGGATATGCGTATCGGGCAGGATAAGAAGCTGCGCCTCACGCATACTTCTCATCCGGGTCTCGCCGCGACGAAGGCATGCTGCAAGAACAATACAAGAGGCGATTGCCGTGAACGATGTGATGACCAGTCCATTGGGCAGCTGGATCAACGGCGCAACCAGAAGGACCGGGATCAAGAGCAGCGACCGTAGAAGCGAAACGGCAATGGGTAGCAACAAAGACCAGCGCTCACCGAGGATCAAAATATCCGCGAGCTGGTTTGCCGTCTTTGTAGAAAACCATTGGGGCGGCATACTCTTGAAACGCTGCCATGTGAGGTCTCGTGCCCGATTGGAAAGGCGCTCTGCAAAGCTCTCGGTGCTCCAGTGCAGCAATAGATGCAAGATGGCCGCCAGGATCCACGCGAGAAGCGCAACGCTTGGTTTCTGATGTCCGTCCAGAGCCTTGGCCATGCTCACGAGCCCGAACGCGACTGCTGATGTTTGCAGCAGGCAAAGCAGGAGAATGATGGTTGCCGCAACCCGATTGTCGCTCAGCTGCAGCCAGAATTCACGCCTTGCTGGATGGACCGGCGGCGGCGGCGCAAAGCGTGGGATGAATGTCAGGGCGATTCCGGTGAAGTCCCTGGCAAATTCTTCAATCGTCAGACGCTGTGGCCCGCTTGCAGGATCGTTGATCGTGACATGCTGGTCTGAAACATGCTCGACGACGACGAAATGTATGAAGCGGTAGTGGGCGATGAATGGCAGGGGAAGCGTCGCCAGTTGATCGATCTCACGCCGACAAGCCTTGGTCTCGAAATCATAGCGTCGGGCAAGTTCGAGGAGTTGGCGGGCCGTGAGCCCCAGTCGGCTCGAGCCGATCTCGTTGCGCAATCTCTCGAGTGAAACATCGACCCCGTGCCAGGCAAAGATGATTGCCAATGCCGTGAGACCGCATTCGGTGAGCGCAGACTGGCGCAGCTGCGGTGTATGCACCGACCGCCTATTGCCCTTGATCAAGCCTTTGAGGCGTCCGAGGAAAGCTGGGGCGTCAATATCCTCTTGCTGCCTTGCTGCAGAGTGATTTAGCTGCCACTTTGATGTCTGGGAGTTCACTGTGTCATGTCTTCAGAGAAAGACGCCGATTTGCCCCTGATCAAGGGGGCTCGACTTTTTCGTTCACAAGCGCTCAGCAGGCTTTCGGCAACTCAGGATCTCGACAGCCCTTTGAGGCTGTCCAGTCTGCCCGGTCCATTGGCCATGCTGAGCGTGATCTTTCTGCTTTTGTCTTTCATCGTCTGGATTGCTTAGACTTCGCTGACGGTTTTCGCGGTGAGTAAGCTTCGCTCGCCCCACCCCATGGGCGTCAGTTTACCTTCGACAGGATTGACAGCATGTGTTCGAACCTTGAGCCGGCGAGGGAAATCTGATCGAGAATGCTCTCATCGAGCTCATCGTCCATGATTTGGTCGCGGTGCAAGCCTTCCGTGCTGCGCATGCGGCCCATGGTCGAGCGCAGTCGATCGGCCAGAAAAATTGCGATGGCTTTGTAAAAGCGGCCGGCAAATCCGTTATCCCGTCGCAGACGCGCGTCGATCGCGGCCTTCTCAACCGCCAGCACTCTTGCACCACCATGCGCCAGGATTGTTGCGGAGGGCGGCGATGAATCGACAAAGGACATTTCGCCCACCACCTCACCGCGACCCAGGCGGGCAACCTCGCCGACGCCCTTAATCTGCACGCCCACTTCTCCGTCCAAGACGAAGTAGAGATCTTGGGTTGCCACACCCTCGTTGATGAGAACCTCACCTTCCTTACAGGTCCTGATACGCCCCGTTCGGGCGAGCCATTCGGCATCTTCATCGTTCAACTGGCCAAGGATGTAGAGAACCTTGCGCATACCATCTCCTAGAGCAATTGCCGGCGGGCGAGGTCACTGAAGGTGCCGCCCGCGCTAATCAGGTCGTTGTAAGTGCCACTTTCGACGAGGCTGCCACGATCGAGGACGATGATCCGGTCGGCCTCTTTGATGGTGCTCAGACGATGCGCGATGACGATGCGCGTAACCTCGAGACTGGTCAGGCTGCGTGTGACGATCGCCTGGGTCCGGTTGTCCAGGGCGCTGGTTGCTTCATCGAACAGAAGGATCCGCGGTTTTCTGACCAGCGCTCGGGCAATCAGGACCCTCTGCCTTTGCCCACCCGAGATGGTCATGGCGCCGTCGTTCAGGACGGTGTGCATGCCCATCGGCATACTCTCTATTTCTTCTGCAAGGCCCACCATTCTGGCCGCAGCCCATGCATCGGCAACGCCTAGACCGGAGGATCCGACGATGTTGTCGTAGATCGAGCCCGCGCTTAAGCCCCCATTCTGCAACACGATGCCGATCTGGGACCGGAGCGACGCAAGCTCGATCCCATGCGACGGGATACCATCATAAAAGATCTCGCCAGTATCCGGTGTCTCAAAGCCCAGGATGAGGCGCAGTAATGTGGATTTGCCACTCCCAGAAGGGCCGGTGACCGCGATGAAGTCGCCCGGCTGTATCTCAAGATCGAGGTTTTTCAGAACGAGGGGGCTATCCATGCCGTAGCGGAAACTGACATTGCGGAACACAAGATTGCCGGTGAGTTGTGGTGATGATCCCCGACTGGTCGAGGCATCATCTGGCACGGCTTTCAGCACGGGGGCTGTGCGTTCTGCCAAGGGGGCCACGCTTGCCAGATGGGTAAACGCCTCGACTGTCGCCTTCAATCCGGTCGTCATCTGCCCGAAGGCGGTCGTGAAACCGATAAAGGCTGCGGCCGTCAAAGGCTCGCGCAGCGCAGTGGAAGCGGTGCTTCCACCAGACGGCAAGAGAGCAAGCAGCGCCGCTTGCTGCTGATCAGACTTCATCAGCCACAAAAGCGTGACATAGATCATCAGCAAGGAAAACCACGGCATCAGTGCCAGAAGTGCTGCATGCACGGACTGGATGGATCTTGACGTGGCAAAAGCCTTTCGGTGCTCAAGGCTCTTCCAGGCCCATTGGGCGAGGGCCAGTTTCTCCGCGTGGGCGGCGCGCAGCTTTGTCATGCCGATCAGCAATTGAAGCACGAAACCTTGGTTCTGGCCCCGGATCGCTGCTTGGCGTCTTTCCTGTGCAAGCTGTCTGAAGGAGAGGATTGCCGAGATGATAAGAAAGAGGGCAAGGACAGCGATGCCCGTCAATGCCAGTCGCCAGTCGAGGAACACCAGCACCCCGGCACTTGCGATCACACCCATCGCGCCGAAGAGTCCAGACATGGTCGCGCCGGTGATCATCTGGCGTGCCTCTTGAATGCCCAGCACCCGTTCCGTCAAATCACCTGCGGAATAGGCCCGAAAGAAATTCACTGGAAGCCTCAGAAGGCGCTGGAAAAGCGCAGCCTGTATCGACGAATCCAGACGCGTTTCTATCCGTGCGACGCAAAGGCTGCGCATCAGTTCGAAGGCAGACTGGCCAAAGGCAAGCGCGACCAGTGACGCCAGTATGAATAGCAGATTGCCCCGGTCGCCAGCTGGCACGACATGCTGAAAAAGCATGGTGGCTGCGATCGGCGGGACCATGACCACCAAACTGGCGACCAGCGCCACGGTGATTGTGGCGACAACATCGTAGCGTGTGCCGGAAAAGCCAAACCGCATGGTTTCGAGGAGGCCTATGGGGCGATCCTCAAGCGGCGGATAGATCTGCAGCGCCCCCGTTGAAACCTCTTGCGCAAGCGGTTTGGTTACGCGACGCATACCTTCGTTCGTCACCAGCAGCCAACCGCCGCCTTTGCCCGGAACCAGGCCTGCGGGCGATCCGTCCTTCAGCGTTGCGAGCATCGCAGTGCCGTCATGGTGCCACCAGTCGTGGTCGAGCATCACCTGGCGATAGTAAAGGCCCGCAGATCGCAAAAGCGGCTCGTAAGAGCCTTTGTCGCCCAGAGCTTCGAGATCCCGTCGCAGAGCTTGTGATACATCCAATCCGCTCGTCTGCATGACGGCAACAAAAACCGAAAGCCGGGCAGATGACATTTGACCGGTTTTCGGCTCCCTCAAGGTCAGCAGATCCGAAAGGCTTTTGCCAAGGCTTCGGTCCATAGCCTGACGGCGGATGTTAAGCCGATCTTCGAGCTGGGCGCCATGTTGAGCCGCCTCGCGATCTAGTTGCGACAGGACCTCGCCACCGATGAAGCAGAGGCCTTCTACCAAAATCGCGGGGTCGGGGCACTCGGCTGATACCTGCAGGGTCGCATCGGAAATGGCGGTCACCGAGGTCGTCGAGGTGATCGGCAGTTCAAGGCCATCTGGCCAGGTTCGGTCGCACCAGGTCGCAGTTCCGTCCAAGGGGCGAACGAAGCAGAGTGTGCGATGAGGTGCAGAGACTGTCATGCCCTGAGGCAGATCGAACTCTCCCGTCAAGAGGATGCGATCAGTCCAGCCCTGCGGCGTCTGGCCGAGGACACCGATCATCGCCTGAACCCAAGACATGACGGCTTCCGGCGGTGGCTTTGAGGCGCCTGCCTCGCAGACCGCAAACTCCGAACCAAGGGAGCCGATGGCGCACAGACGATGCTGGCCGAAAGAGACGGCTGGAAACAGATATTCACCGACCTCGATACGGAACAGATGCCGTCTGAGACCGTCTCCGCCTATCGCAAAAAGATCGGCATAACCACGCGTCAACCTGTAGAACCGGTCGGCCTCGTCAAGAAACAGGGGTCTGTTGGCGCCACCGGCAATGGTCGCTTGACGTTCAACCATGACCCGCCCCCTCAGCAATCAGCGCGGCATATTCTCCTGCAGCCGCCATCAGGGTTTCATGGTCACCGCGCTCGACGATCCGCCCGTCCTTCATGACGATGATCTCGTCACAGTCTCGGATCGTGCTGAGCCGATGGGCGATAATGATGGTCGTGCAGCCGCGTGCCCGGAGATAATCGTCAATCCGCTTTTCCGTCGCCGGGTCTAGCGCGGAGGTGGCTTCGTCGAGGATGACAATGGATGGCTCGGCGGCCAGAACGCGGGCAATTTCCAGTCTTTGGCGCTGCCCTCCCGAGAAGTTGGTACCCCCTTCATTGACCTGAGACAGGAGCTGGCCCTTACGCATGATGACGTCATCGAGAACGGCGGCATCAGAGAGTGCCCGGATAAGGCGCCGATCTGAAACGCCCGGGTCCCAAAGGCTGAGATTATCCTCGACCGTGCCTTCGAACAGGAAGATCTCCTGGTCGACATAGCCACATATCGCCGCCCGGCGTGCTGGATCCAATTCGTTCAGCCCAATCCCACCGATGGAAATCGTGCCTGACCACGGAGTGAACAGACCTGCCAGGAGGCGACCAACCGTGCTTTTGCCGCTGCCGGACCCGCCAACAAGTGCCACCCGCGCACCCGGTCTTAATGTCAGCGAGAACCCATTGACGAAGGGAGGATCGAGAGGACTGTAGCCGAAGACCAGGTCTTCGGCCCGCAATTCGAAACTGGCCGGTGTTGCATCCTCAGCCTCAAAGTGCGCGGCAGGCGCCCTCATAAGGTCATCGGCACGATCAATGTCGGCCTTAACCATTTGTATTTGACCGGCAAGCTGCACGAGGCTGGCGATGGGGGTGTAGAAGCTGACCGCCAGGGCCTGAAAGGCAATCAGGGTTCCCAGCGAGATTGCGCCGTCCATGACACGCAGCCCGCCCAAGCCCAAAACTGCTGCGGCTGACAAGGCAGAAAGAAGCCCAGGCACGATCCCAATCAGGGCCTCCACCCTGCCCTGGCTGCTGCGCAGGCTTAAAAGCCGGGCCTGATGCCCCGCCCAGCGCTGGAATGCCTCCCGTTCCGTTGCCGATGCCTTGATGGTCTCGATAGCTCGGATCGCGCCAACCGTCGCCGCAATCAGTTTCCCCGACTGCGCCGCTTGCAGCCGGGCATTACGGGACTGAAGACGGTTTGATACGCTGAGCGTGAGGAAATAGATGCATTGCAAGAGAATGATTGCGACAGCCAGCACCGGGTCAAGCAGAAGCATGACACCTGCATAGACGATCATGCTCAAGAGGTTGAAAATGCTTGTTGCAAACTGTCCTGAAAGAAGATTGGCCAGCTTTTCATTGGCGTCCAGCCGATTTGCCAGTTCGCCGGGATGACGCTGAGCGTAAAAGCTCATAGGAAGGCGCAGCATATGCCAGAGCATTTTCGTCGCTGGAAGAAAGGCAAGGCGGACCTCCAGCCTTGCCAACAGCATCTGTTGCAGCAGGACGAGCGCCGCCTGCGCAAGCGTGATGGTCGCCAGGAGGACAGTGAAGGGAATGATCCAGTCTGTCTGTCGGGTGGTCAATATGTCATCGACAAAGACCCGGGACAGCACCGGAAGAGCGACCCCGGGCACGACCAGGAGACCGGATGCGACGATGATCTGCGGCAAGAGTGCCCGGGTGCCTGCGAGCCGCTCCGCTAGAGCGGAAAGAACGGATGGCTGCGCTCCTGAGGGTTCGAAGTCGGCGCCTGGTTCACACGCAATGACGACACCGGTAAATGCCTGGCGGAGCTCATCCAGAGGGATCTTGCGCCGACCAGTCGCGGGATCGTTGAGATAGGCGAAACTTGCGTTGAGCCCCTCAAGAACCACGAAGTGGTTGAAGTTCCAGTGCAGGATGGCGGGCCATGGAACTTCGTGGAGTTGTTCAGGCTCTTTGCGAAACCCCTTCGCCGTCAGGCCTACTCTGCGAGCAGCCTTCAAGAGGTTGCTTGCTCTCGTGCCATCACGCGAGACACCGGCCATTTCGCGCAGTCGCTCGAGGCCGATATGCATCCCATATGACGCCAGGATCATGGCGAGACAAGCGACCCCACATTCGGTCTGTTCAATCTGCAGAATAGTCGGCACCGGCTTGCGCCGCTTGGCATGAGGTCGTGGTGCCATGTTACGCGCTCGTGAGTCTGCGAAGCATGGGGACCAGGAAATCGATGGGAGCGCGCTCTTCGATCGTGACCTTGGCTTTGCCGATCGCACCATGGCTGAGCGCCTGGGCCGGGCCTGGTCCTCCAACCCAGCGATAGCCGCTCACCGCAGAAGGATCTGTATCGAGCGTTATCACCGCTGTGAAAGGTGCCCCATCTGACGAGAAACTGGAGACCAGCGTGTCGTTCTGCAGGATGGCGCGCATTCCCTCCCGGGTCGCCGGAAAATCGGAGACGGAGTGGACATGGCCGGTCAGCGTTCCCCATTGCTCGCGCGGCAGACCGGAAATTTCGATGTCGACGCGCATGCCCGGCCGCACCCGTTTGCCACTGGCCGGTGGCAAGAAAAGGCGCATTTCCAAGCCGCCATCGCCCGTTGCGATGCTTGCGACCGGTGCTCCGGAAACGACAAAGGTGCCGGACGGGACCTTCCATTCGACCAGCGTTCCAGACTGAAGCGCCCGAACCTTGCCGAATTCACTCAGCGTCTGCGCGAGTTGATCCCGCTCTGCCTCAACCTTGCTGACTTCCTGATCAAGCGTGCTGATCAGACGCCGGCTCTCGGCATCCGAGGCAAAGCCTGAGGCCTCCATCTCCAGAAGGCTGGCTTCGACATTGGACAGATCCTGGGACGCAAGCTCTATCTGTTCCCGCGTTTGCTGCAAGGTTGCAACAGCAAGCGCACCCGTGGCGACCAGATTTTCCTGCCGCTTCAGTTGCGCCTGATAGGCCTCGAGGCGCTGTCGGGCGTCTCGCGACCTTCCTTCATAGGCAACACGTCGTGCTTTCGTATTGGAAAGTCTTGCCTGACGCAGCTGTTCTTCATCCAGCAATGCTTGCTGCCGGTTTGCAATCAGCGTTTCAAGGCGACGGTTCATGTCCGCCAACCGAAGCGCGATATCAGGTTGCTCGATCCGCGCGATCGTCATTTCCGGCGTGACCGCCGCACCAGCCGCCACACCTTGCGTGACAAGAGTGCCCGATGCGAGCGCGACTGTGTCGATGACGTTCCCCCCCGAAAGGAGCAATATCCCTTGTCCTTCGACACGCGAGGGAATTCGTCCAAGCACGCTCCACAGCCCAAAGAGTAAGGCAAGCGCTACGAATGCCGTGACCGCAATCCAGGTTCCTCTGGAATTGATTTGTACGGCTTCATCAAGCCGTTCAGGGGAAGCAAGCTTCTGGAGCGCTTCCTGACGAAAGAGCTTGTCAGCGCTCATCGACCAAGTCTCCCCGCTGCATCTTCGTCATGGTGTGGCTTGCCCCTTCAGCCAAAACAGTAATTTGAGGGCTTATCGGATCTCGATTGCAAGTGCGACCAATCGGTTTCGAACAGCGAGGCCAAATCTGGGCGCAACGGAGAGATACGTCGCAGATCACTTTTCATCAGCAACCTGTCGCTTCACATTGCCGGCCAATCAGGTGCCGGGAGATATCCGGTGACCAAAGGTGCATGCTGATGATCACGGACAAGACACAAAGAGGAACGTCACTGCTTGCTGACGCTGCCTCCCTACCGGCCGCCTCATGCGGCGAGGCTCGGCTCCTGTCTCTTCAAGGCAATGCCAGCCTGTTTTCTCAATTGACCTTTCCGCGCCTGCGTCCATTGATGGCGAAACTTCCGCCCCACTGGTTTGCCATTGGCACGGTCGTTGCGGGACTACCGGTAGGCCTGGCACTCGGCTTCGTGGACGATAAGGGACAGGCAGAACTGGTGTCACTGATTGTGGCAACAGCGCACCGCCGCAGGGGGCTGGGCCAGCGGCTTCTTGAAACCTGGATGGCTGATGCGCTTGGACGCGGCGCGCTCTCCATGTCCGTGCGATTTGTGGAGCGCGGACCAAGGCATGAAGCTCTTTGTGCTCTGCTGGTCCGGGCCGGCTGGACCGCGCCAGTCGAAGACGGGCTTTTCGTACTCGGAAGAGCTGGCCCAATGGTGGGGGCAGTCGGAAGCTGGGCGCCGGTCTCTGAGAAGCTGACAAAGCAATCAGTCTACAGTTTCGATCCGCTGTGCCTGACTGCCGCCGACGAACAAAGGGTCAAGGATCTGTTGGCTGTCGATGCTGCTGCGCAAATGCAAGGGCCATTGCGACTGTGGCCGCGACTGGAGCCTGAAGTCAGTTGCCTGGTGCGCCGTCAGGGCGAACTGGTCGGCTGGGTACTGGCCGGCCCCTCCAGCGAGCGCTGGCAAACCTTGTCCGGCTCGGAGAGCTTGAACGGCACTCCAACCGATCCTTTGATCGAGTATTTTGAGGCCTTTCTCGATCCGAGCTATTGGCACACGGCCATCGCGGTGGGTGCCTATTTTCACTGCTACAGGAAGCAGGTTGAGCTCTTCGGCCCCCAGTCGCTGGCCCTTTACTACACCGACACCTCGCGGCCACGCATGGTCCACCTGACCCGCCGCCGCTTTGCCCCGATCGCTGACAGGGTCGAAACCATCTTGAGATCACATGGACCCTCAAGCGTATATCCCGCTCACAATTGAAAACTAGAAAGGACATGTCATGTCGATCGATGCTTTGGAAAAATTCTACGAACACGTGCGGAGCGACCAGGCCTTGGAAGCGCGGGCGACTGTGGCCTTGCAGGAAGGTGCAGACGCCGTCGTTGCCCTTGGAGAGCGCGAAGGGTTCTCGTTCACCAGCGAGGAGCTAAGCGTGGCATTGGCCCATCACGCTTCCACAAATGATGAACTGTCTGATGACGAGTTGGAACTCGTCGCAGGGGGAATCATGGCTCCGCCGAGGATCAAGCAGTCGAGCGGTCAGAAAATATCCTTCGGTTAAGGGCTTGCGCGAGTAGCACCCTAACCATGGTGTCCGCCCCAACGCGGGGCAGGAAGACAGAGCAAAACCCGGAATGATTGGGGGAGGCAGACGTAACGTCAAGGTCTGCTTCTCCTGAGGTCTCACCCGCTGCGGTTACCTGCGCAATGCACGAAATCTATCTGATCAATCCGGAAGAAAACGCTCCGGGCTATTTTGGCCTGGAGGTTCTCGGCGCATGGACGGGTGTCAATGCGACAGCGATTGCCGATCTGGCAACCCCGACGGTCGCAGCCTTCGCCCCTGACAACTGGAAGGTGACGATCTGCGAGGAGCGTCTCGATCCTGTCGATTTGTCCCATCCGGCTCGATACGTCGGCATCACGGGAAAAGTGACCCAACAGGCCCGGATGATCGAGCTTGCGGCCGAGTTCAGACGCCGCGGCAAGATCGTGCTGATCGGGGGCTCCTATGCCTCTTTGTCGCCGGATGCCCTCAGAGAGCATTGCGACATTCTCGTCATCGGCGAGATCGAAGAGATTGCCGGAGAGCTATTCGAAGACCTCGCCTTAGGGAAATACAAGTCCACCTATCAAGGAGGCAAGCCTGCGCTTGTCGATTCACCTGTGCCGCGCTGGGACCTTTATCCGCTCGAGCGGACCTGGTCTGCACAGGTCCAGACGTCTCGCGGGTGTCCGTTCGACTGCGAATTCTGTGACGTGATCCAGTATCTCGGACGCAAGCAGAGATGGAAGGAGCCGGACCAGATTACCGCTGAACTCGATATCCTGCGTGATCGCGGTGTTCGCAGTGTCTTCTTCGCTGATGACAATCTGACGGTGATGCGACGGCGCACCAGGGCGCTACTCGAACGGCTTCTGGACTGGAATACGCGCCCACCGGACGAGCGCCTAGCTTTCGCTACGCAGGTGTCCATCGATATCAGTCGCGACCACGACATTCTCGCACTGATGCGAAATTCCGGTTTCGAAACCCTGTTCGTCGGCATCGAAACACCCAATGAACAAAGCCTCGCCGAGGCAGGCAAGCGCCAGAACCTGCGGCACGACATGATTGCTCAGGTCGAGACGATCGTTCAACATGGCATGATGGTGTATGGGGGCATCATCGTCGGCTTCGATCAGGATGGTGTCGATATCTTTGAACGGCAGTTCGACTTTATCCAGAGCATGCCTCTTCCTCTGATCAGTCCAGGAGTGCTCGTCGCGCCCGAGACAACCCCGCTTCATACGCGCTTGCTCAAAGAGGGACGCCTGACCGAAGGATCCGATCACTCAGCCTCACTTGTCAGCACGAACATCATTCCAGCTCAGATGAGCAAGGAGCAATTGCGATCGGGAATGACGTGGCTTCTCAACCGATTGTTCGCACCCAGTCACTTCATGACCCGCCTTGAGCGTTATGTGGCTCTTTCCGGCGAAAGGAAGGAATTCCAGCGCCAGGCGCTTTTCGCCGGGCCAACAGCGTTACTCGCCCGGGAGCTTGTGAAGCGAGGACCGGCTGAATACGCTCTGGTCAGGGCCTTTGACCGAGCATCTGTTGATCGTCCCGATCTGGTCGTATCACTGACCACGATTTTCTCCCTTTACTGTCAGGCCCGTCACATGCTGGAGGTTCAGGACCTGTGGCAGCCCGATCTTGCACGCTTCGAGCGGCCTGCACTTTAGGCGATGCCTTTTCACTTCAGCCACCGTCGAGCGCAGTAAGCGAGCCACTTGAAAGGCCGGTCGCCCGCTGAAGATCGAGAGCGGTCCGAAACGCCTGCTCTCCGACCGGCGACTGATGTTCCCGCTGGCCTTCCAACAAGCCTGGAGCCGATCATGATTTCCGCCGTTTTCGACAACAGACGGAGCACACTCCAGGGGGATCAGAGCATGGATTAACGGTCTTGTGAGATCCTCCCATAGCGCAAACACGCAAAACCGCGTTCAGTTTCCTGCGTCTGGATGTTTTGGTTGCGGCGGCCTGATCTCGCAGAGAATTGTGTAAACCCCCACATATGGCGCGGCATGCTCGGCCTCTCACTATAGCGTCAGCGCCGTGGTGTCGCTAGAAATCAGGGCCTTCAGCACGCCCTTCTGTGTGTGCTCGCTGTGTTCGACCATCGCCGCACGGGCAAGGTCGGGGTCACGCAGGCGCAAGACATCGACAATGTGTCGATGATCCGCGCTGGTTTCCGGATTGACGTCGCGACTAACGGCGCCGAGGTAGAAGAGACGCGTGCATTCGTCGAGATGCGCGGCAACCAGCGCCAACAGCCGCGGATTGTTCGCGCCCTCGGCGATCGCCAGGTGGAAATCGCGGTTGGCCTTGACGAAGGACTGGACACTCTCGCCCTGG
The DNA here is from genome assembly GCF_042466255.1 of Rhizobium sp. R86522. NCBI lineage: Bacteria > Pseudomonadati > Pseudomonadota > Alphaproteobacteria > Hyphomicrobiales > Rhizobiaceae > Rhizobium > Rhizobium sp. R86522. The sequence goes on along the minus strand of NZ_JAXHBX010000001.1, from coordinate 97,408 downwards.
TGCGGGTCGTAGCGGGCTTCCGCCAGCGCTTCGAGCCGATCGAGGTCTGCAGCTGAAAGATTGAGCGCGGCCATGGCGGCGGCCGTACCTTCGGTCATCGCGCGGATCGCAAAGAGATCATTGATGTCCTTTACCGTCACGGGCGTAACCCGGTAGCCGCGCCTCGGAAAGGCTTCGATCAGTCCTTCCGCCACCAATCGACCAAGCGCTTCCCGCACCGGCGTCTTGCTCATGGCAAGCTGGTCTGCCAGCTCGAGCTCAGAAAACTCGGCCCCGGGTCTCAAAGAGCCGGAAAGCACCCGCGCACGCAGAGAAACATAAGCGGTCTCCGTCAGGGAAATTTTCTTCTGCCGGGCCGGCGAGGTATCACTTTCAACGCTGAGGCTCTGCAAGACGGCTTCTCTCCAAACTCGATGGGGTCTGTGGACCCACTCGTGGATCATAAGGCTTTACGCCCCATTCTGTCTTCCTCCACTTTTTCTGACTTCGCAAGGCGGCCGGCCTTTGACATGAGATATTTTGTAGTATACTACGATGCATATCACAGCATGACGGCTTGGGAGAGCCGTCCCTGGAGGAACAGTGGCACAGATCCTGGTGATCAATCCGAACAGCTCGAAGGTAGTCACACGCTCGATGGAGGCGTGCCTGAAACCGTTCGAAGGCAAGGGCCACGAAATCCGCTGCACTGAGCTCGAGGGCGCGCCTGTGGGTATCGAAACGGATGCCCATGTCGCCGAAGTCGTGCCGATGCTGATCGAAGCTGTGCAAGCGGCAAAGGCAGACGCCATCGTCATCGCATGCTTTTCGGACCCCGGCATTTCGGCCGTACGAGCCGCCACGAATGTCCCGGTCGTCGGCATTGCTGAAGCGGCGTATCTGACAGCGCTCGGGCTTGGACAGCGTTTCGGGATCGTGTCGATGGGACCGTCCTCGATTGACCGCCACAGGCGTTACCTTGAGGACCTTCAACTCGATGGCAGGCTCGCGGGCGACCGGTCGATCGACATGACCGTTGCTGAACTCATCGCCCAAGACGCTGTCATTCCTGTCACGCGCATCGCCTCCGTGCTTCGCGATGAGGATGGTGCCGAGGCAGTCATCCTCGGCTGCGCCGGCCTCGGGACTTACCGCGAGGCTTTGCAGACAGAACTGGGCTTACCCGTCATCGACCCGGTTCAGGCCGGCGTCGCGCTTGCCTGCATGCAGGCTGAACTCGGCTATCGCAGGAGGGCGCTTTGAGCATTGATCTCATCATTCGTGGGCGGATCGTTACGCCTGAAACGACCATCTCCAATGGCTGGGTCGCGATCTCAGGCTCGATCATCCACGCAATCGGAGAAGGCGAAGCCCCTGCAGCCGCCACCGTGCACGACGCTGGAGACGCTTTCGTCCTGCCGGGGATCGTTGACGGCCAGACCCATGCGGGCAGCTATCTCGGCCTCCCCGGGATCGAACCGACGACCCGATCTGCCATTGCCGGCGGGGTCACGACCATCGTCGATATGCCTTACGACAACCCGACCCCGCTGAGCGCCAGAGAGCATCTGGACGCCAAGGTCGAAGCCGTGGAACGCTTTGCCCATTGCGATGTCGCGCTCTACGGCACGGTCATGCCCGGGCAATCCCTGAACGAAGTGCAATCGCTCGCCGATGGTGGCGTCGTTGCCTTCAAGATCTCCGCTTTCGAGAGCAGCCCCACCCGTTTTCCGAGGATCGATGCGGCCCTCGCCCTCGACCTGCTGGAAGCCCTTTCCGCAACCGACCTGCCGCTTGGATTGCACAACGAAGACCAGGAAATCGTGCGCTCACGGGTTTCGCGCGCAAGGGCCGAGGGTCGAAACGGCATCACCGCGCATTCGCCGAGCCGGCCTGAAGTCGCGGAACTGGCATCGACCGTGCACTTCCTCGAACTCGCCGCCAATGCCGGCGGACATGCCCACATCGTCCATATCAGCACGCCGCGCGGCTTCAAGCTGGTCGACAATTATGCGCAAGAGGGCTTCAGGGCGACCGGCGAACTCTGTGTTCATTACCTTTGGTTCGATCCCGAACGCGACGGTGAAGAGCTCGGCGCGCGGATGAAGGTCAACCCACCCATTCGCCCCGGCCAGATCGATCGGCTCTGGCAGGAACTGATCGAGGACCGGATTGCCTTTGTCAGCTCCGATCATTCCAGCTGGCCGATCGACAACAAGTTCACCGACAGCATCTTCGATGCCGGAGCGGGCGTACCCGGAATGGAGACGCTGCTGCCTGCCTTCTACACCGTCGCAAAACAGCGCGGCGTCGATGCTGCGCAATACAGCGCCAAATATCTCGCCGAACGCCCCGCCCGCTTCTTCGGCCTTTATCCACGCAAGGGGGCTCTCGTCCCCGGTGCCGATGCCGACATCACGATCCTCGCCGAGGAGGACGATGTCTGGGACGCGAGCCGTGCCCAGGACGGCCTCAACTGGAGCCCCTATGACGGACGACGTTTCGCCGCCCGGGTGGCCGCAACCTATCACGCGGGCAGGCTCGCCTATGACGGCCGATCGGTTCTCAACACGCCCGGCAGCGGACGCTATCTGCGCCGCAGCGAAAGCACATGGTTTCCCAAGGATCTCACAACATGACTGAGGCACCCACCCGGCCCGATGACGGTATCGTCGAGAAGGCCATCACCTTCTTCTACTACGTCGACCTTCCCAGAGCGTTGGACTTCTACACAGAGGTCATGGGCTTCCCGCTCGAGATCGATCAGGGCTGGTCGAAGATCCTGAGAATTGCCGAGCATGCCTATGTCGGTCTTGTCGACGAGACCCGCGGAATGCATCGCGCCAATCCTATCAAACCCGTGCAGCTTTGCATCCGAGTGCCCGATGTCGATGCCTGGCATCGCTATCTCTCGAGCCAGAACGCGATCGGGCTGACGGAACCAAAGGACAGCGTCTCCTTGGGAATTCGAGCCTTCGTGCTGGAAGATCCGGAAGGCTACCAGATCGAGGTGCAATCCGTACTTCGGTGAAAACGCGCATGCAAACGTGTCGGCATACCAAAAAAGGGGAACTAAGAATGCTGAATCTTCGCATGAAATCTGGACGTATCGCGGCCCTTGCCGCATTCGTCCTCTTGAGCTCGACGGCCCTGGGCGGCCTGGTCCATGCCAAGGAACTGACCGTCGGCCTGACGTCGGACGCCGTCAATCTCGACCCCCAGGCGGGCGAGGAGCTGTCCAGCAACATCATGTTCTACCACATCTACGATCCCTTGGTCCGCCGCAATGCCGACCTGTCCTTCGGACCCGGCCTTGCAGAGAGCTGGGAGCTCAAGGATGACACGACCTGGGTGTTCAAGCTGCGCCAGGGCGTCAAGTTCCACAATGGCGAAGAGTTCAAGGCGTCGGATGTTGTCTTCACCCTCGACCGTCTGAAGAAGTCGCTGATGGCCAATCTCGGCGCCAACATCGCGTCCTTCACGGCGGTCGATGACTACACCGTCGAGATCAAGACGCCCAAGCCCTATGCGGTCCTGCCGAACGATCTGGCAGCCGTCCTGATCCTCAGCGAGAAATATGCGAAGGAAGTGGGCGACGAGCAGCTGGACTTGAAGCCTGTCGGCACCGGCCCCTACAAGCTGGTCGAATGGATCAAGGAAGATCACATCACGCTTGCCGCCAATGCCGACTACTTCGCCGGTGCGCCGAAGATCGAAGAAGTCACGTTCCGTCCGATCACCAATGGCGCCACCCGCACGGCAGCACTGCTGACCGGCGAAGTCGATGTCATCCAGGATCTCAACGTCCGCGACGTCGACCGCGTCAAGGCGGATGACCGCTACAAGGTCATGACCAAGCCGAGCCTGCTGAACGTCGTGGTCTCCATCGACCATCGTGAGAAGAGCCCCACCGTCGCGCTCGACAAGAATCCGATGATGGATCGACGTGTCCGTGAAGCCATGGTCCGCGCAATCGACGTCAGTGCGATCAACAAGATCATCATGAACGGCCTGTCGACCCCGTCAGAGCAATACATCCCTGCTTCCCACACGGGCTATGTCGACGGCGCAAGCTTCCGAGACATGTATCCCTTCGATCTTGAGAAGGCGGCAGCTCTCATGGCGGAGGCCGGCTACGCCGATGGCTTCACGGTGACCCTCGACACCACCAACAACCGCTATGTCAACGATCAGCAGATCGCGCAGGCGCTTGCGTCGATGCTTGGCAAGATCAAGGTCGATCTCAAGCTCAACCTGATGCCGAAGTCCAACTTCTTCGGCTACATCCGGGTCCCGAGCGACAAGTCGAGCATGATCATGAGCGGCTGGGACGTTCCCTCCGGTGACGGCGGCTCGATGTACAGCGTGATGTTCTACTCGCGCGACAAGAAGGAAGGTTACGGCCAGGTCAACCGCGGATCCTATTCCAATCCGAAGGTGGACGAATTGATCGACAAGGCCGATGCGACCTCCAAGCTCGAAGAGCGCGACGGATACCTGCAGGAAGTCACCAAGATCCTGATGGAAGACATCCCGATGATCCCGATCCACTACGAGCAGGATCTCTATGCCGCAAAGACCAATGTCGAGATGACACCGCGTGCGGACAAGTTCCTCTGGGCCTACGAGATCGACGTCAAGGAATAAGCCCCGACCCGAACGAGCGCGGGACTGTCGACCTTTAGGGAGACAGTCCCGAATTTCTCACTTCTTCATGACGGGACACTGCCTTGCTGGGTTATACGATCAAGCGGCTCCTGCAGATGGTGCTGGTACTCTTTTGCGTATCAGTCATCGTCTTCCTGATGATGAGCTTTACCGGCGATCCCGTCTTCATGGTGATCCCGATCGATTCCACCACCGCCGAGATCGAGCAGGCCCGCCGTCTGCTGGGTCTCGATCGATCCCTGCTGAGCCAATATTTCATCTTCCTCGGCAACATGCTGCAGGGCGATTTCGGGCGCTCCTATGTGTTCCGCCAGCCCGCCATGGACCTCATCCTGGAGCGTCTGCCGGCAACGATCGAAATGGTGCTGGTGGCAATCATGCTGGCGACCGTGATCGCCGTGCCGCTCGGCGTCTATGCCGGGGCCAATCCGAACAAGCCGGTGTCTCGCGGCATCATGGCGGGCTCACTGCTCGGCATTTCCCTCCCCGGGTTCTGGGTGGGCATGATGCTGATCTTCTTCTTCTCCGTCCGCTACCAGTTTCTGCCCTCCTCCGGACGCGGCGATACGGTCGAAATCCTAGGGCTGCGCATATCGATCTTCACGGCGGACGGCTGGTCGCACATCATCCTGCCATCCGTGACACTGGCGCTGGCCACCCTAGCCATCATGCTGCGCATGACCCGTGCGGGCATGATGGAGGTGATGCGGCAGGACTATATGCGGTTCGCCCGTGCCAAAGGCGCATCCCGCCAGAACATCCTGTTCAGGCACGGCCTGAAGAACGCTCTCATTCCGGTCGTCACGATCTTCGGTCTCCAGCTCGGTGACCTCATAGCCTTCGCAACGATCACCGAAACCATCTTTGCATGGCCCGGCACGGGCAAGCTCCTGATCGATTCCATCTACCGCGGCGACCGCCCCGTCATCGTCGTTTACCTGATGCTGACCGCCTTCATCTTCGTTGCCATCAACTTCATCGTCGACATCGTCTACACGCTGATCGACCCACGCATTACCGTGAAGTGAGGATCGCATGACCGGGTTCTTCTCTTCAGAGTTCTTCTTTCACTACCGCCGAAACCTGCCGGCCGTCTTCGGAAGCGCACTGCTCGCCTTCTTCGCCCTGCTTGCGACATTCGGGCCGCTGCTTGTCGCCCAGGATCCCTATGACGTATCCCAGCTGGAGCTGATGGACAGCTTCAAGCCGCCGGTATGGCTGGAGGGTGGTGATAGCAGGTATCTGCTCGGGACAGATGGGCAGGGTCGCGACGTGCTCGCATCCATAGTTTATGGCGCGCGGATCTCCGCCTTCATCGGCCTCGCCGCCATGATCTTCTCCTGCGTGATCGGGACAGCACTCGGGCTGATCTCCGGCTACTACGGCGGCATGGTGGACAGCATCATCATGCGCATCGCAGACATTCAGCTGTCGTTTCCCTCGATGCTGATCGCGCTCTTCCTCATGTCGGCCTTCGGGACGGGCATCGGCATGGTTCTGATCGCGCTCACCGCCGTCGGCTGGGTGGTTTACGCCCGTACCGTTCGCGGATCGACATTGAGCGAGATCCAGAAGGAATACATCCAGGCGGCCAAGGTGGCGGGGCTCGGAAACGGCGAGATCATCCTGCGCCACGTGTTGCCGAACGTCATGACGCCGCTCATCGTGGTCGCTACGATCCAGGTTGGTACCTTCATTCTGATCGAAGCCTCGCTCAGTTTCCTTGGCGTCGGCGTCCCCATCACCGAGCCCTCGCTCGGCCTTCTCGTCAAGGAGGGCTTCGACGTCCTGTTCTCGGGCATCTGGTGGACCTCTGCCTTTCCCGGACTGTTCATCATGTTCCTCGTCTTCGGCATCAACCTGTTCGGCGACTTCCTGCGGGACGAACTCAATCCGCGGCTGAGATGACGAAGGAAACAGCGACCATGGGTGAAGCACTTCTCGAAGTCCGGGATTTGAAGACACATTTCCATACCTTCGGCGGCGTGGTGAAAGCCGTTGACGGCGTCAGCTTCGACGTCCGCCCGGGCGAGGTGGTCGGCCTTGTCGGCGAGTCCGGCGGCGGGAAATCCGTGATCGGATTTTCCATTCTCGGCCTCATTGACCCACCCGGACGGATCGAGGCAGGCAGCATTGTCTTTGCCGGCGAAGATCTGACGCGCAAGAGCGAGGACCAGATGCGCGCTGTGCGCGGTGGCCAGATCGCCATGGTGTTCCAGGACCCCATGACGTCTCTCAACCCGGTCTACACGGTCGGGCGGCAGATGGACGAAATGCTGCGCCTGCATACCGATCTCGATCAGAAAGCGCGGCGCGCACGCTGCATCGAGATGCTCGAAGATGTCGGCATCTCGGAGGCCGCCAGTCGCCTCGACGCCTATCCGCACCAGTTCTCGGGCGGCATGCGCCAGCGCGTTGTCATCGCCATTGCGCTTCTCGCCGGTTCCCGCCTGATCATCGCGGACGAACCCACCACGGCCCTCGATGTCACCGTCCAGGCCCAGATCTTGAAGCTGATGCGCCGCCAGATCGTCGATCGCGGGGCCGCCATGATCCTCGTGACCCACGATCTCGCGGTTGTCTCCGAGATGGCGGACCGGGTGGTCGTGCTTTATTGCGGCAAGGTCGTCGAGCGGGGACTCACGAGCGAGATCATCCAGTCCCCTGCCCATCCCTATACGCGCGGGCTCCTCGACAGCATTCCCAAGATCACCGATCGCCGGGAACGTCTCAGCCAGATACCCGGCACTGTGCCGGACATCCGCACGCTCGGAAAGGGATGCAGCTTCAGGGACCGGTGCTTCCGGGCCCAGGCCATCTGCTCGGCAGAAACGCCGGCTCTTACCCCCGTACGCGGCTCGCTCGATGCAGCCTGCCACTTCCCGCTGGAGGAGACGGCGTTATGACGACCCCCGTGCTTGAGGTCCGAGGTCTGGTCAAAGCCTTCCCCGTGGGGGGGCTTTTCGATCGGCTACAGTTCGGAAAGGGAAAACTCCTCGCTCCCCAGAAACAATTGCGGGCGGTCAACGGTGTCGACCTGTCGATTGCACCGGGCGAGGTCATGGCGCTGGTAGGCGAATCCGGCTGCGGAAAGTCGACCGTTGCCAAGACGATTGCCCGGATCTACGAGCCGACCGCAGGCGAAATCCGGATCGACGGGGAAGACATTTCCCGCATGCAGTTTCGCGAAATGCGCCCGATCCGCCGCAAGCTGCAGATGATCTTCCAGGACCCTTATGCCTCCCTCGACCCCCGGCAGCGGGTCAGGGACATCGTGATGGAGCCGAGGCGCGCTCAGGCCGGGGGCAAGCTCAGCCGACGCGAACTCCATGACGAGGCCATCGCGCTGCTGGCGAAGGTCGGCCTCAATGCCGAACAGGCTGGACGCTACCCGCATCAGTTTTCGGGAGGTCAGCGGCAGCGGATCGGCATCGCACGAGCGTTGTCGGTCCGGCCAAAGATCATCATCGCCGACGAGCCCGTCTCGGCGCTCGACGTCTCGATCCAGGCGCAGATCCTCAACCTGATGATGGACCTGCGCGACGAGTTCGGCCTCTCCTATCTCTTCGTCTCGCACGACCTCTCGGTGGTTCACCACATCGCCGACCGGATTGGGGTCATGTATCTCGGCTTCATGGTGGAGACCGCCAGCCGCGACCAGTTGTTCAGCCAGCCGAAACATCCCTACACGCAGGTTCTGCTTTCGGCCGCGCCGACCATCGACAAGTCGCTGTCAAAACCGAAGATCGAAATCGTCGGCGAAGTGCCAAGTGCCCTGCGCCTGCCGTCTGGCTGCTGCTTCAGGACGCGCTGCCCCATGGCCTTCGATCGATGTGCGATCGAGCGTCCTGTCTTGACGCCCCAACCGGATGGCAGCGCCGTTGCATGCCACCTCCACGATCGGAATGATGCCGAAAGGAACAGCCAGTGAGTTCGCCTGCCATCATTGTTCAACCCCGCCTCGCCCTCGAAGATCCGCATGACTGCACCGATGCGAATGACATGCTGGCCCTCTTCGACGCCCTGTTCGACGGGCTTGTGCGCTATGGCAAGGATGGTGGCTACGTGCCAGCACTCGCAAGCTCCTGGGATGTCACACCGGATGCGCGACACTGGATATTCAGGCTGAGGGAAGGCTTGAGCTTTCACGATGGCACCCCCTGCGATGCGACGGCCGTCTGCCAATCCCTGACACGCATGGCCCGTCCTGACAAAGGCTACACGCTCGGCGCGCCCGGGGTCTGGCATCAGTATCTCGGAGACGCGGAGATCGAGGCAGTCGATCCCCTGACAGTCGCCATCCGCCTGTCGAAGCCGATCGCCGATCTCCTCGATATCCTGGTTTACGGCTACGTGGTCGCTCCCTCGGCACTGGACCGCTACGAGGCGGGAGACACGTCGCAGCCGGTCGGCACAGGGCCGTACCACCTGGTTTCCTACGAACCCGGCCATGCCCTGCACCTCCAGCGTTTCGATAGCTGGCATGGCGAGCGACCAGCCAATGCCGAACTGACGTTCCGCCTGGAACCAAACCGGGAAGCGCGGCTTGAGATGCTGATCTCCGGCCAGGCGCAGTTGGCAAACAGCCTCGATTTCGAAGCATCCAAGGCGCTCGAAGAAACGGCCAGGCATACGCGGGTCACCTCGCTCGTCCCCGTCGCCATCATCTATCTCTTCAATGCCTTCAAGGGGCCGCTGACCGATAGCCGCGTCCGCCGCGCTCTCAATCTGGCGATTGACCGCCAGGCCCTGATCGATCGGGTGGTGAGAGGTGCAGCAAAGCCACTGACCGGCTTCGTCAGCCCCGTGCATTTCGGCAGCCTGCCATCGGAGGATCTGCGCCCTGACCGGGATCAGGCAAAAAAGCTGCTTGCCGAGGCCGGCTTTGCCGAAGGCCTGACCATCGAGGTCGACTGCCCGACACGCCTTCCCGATGAAGCCGAGGCACTGACGGCCGCTCTTGCGGAGCAGCTTGCCCCAATTGGTGTGACGCTGAACGTTCACCGCCACACAGACCGCGAAGCCTATGCGCATGGTGTCCGCCTGAAGCAGGTGCGCGACATGTGCGTCTTCGATTCAAGCCCCTTGAGCACCTTCCGCATCCTAGCCGAGAAGATCGATCACAGAGCCCAAGGCTCCTGGTGGCTGGGCTTTCACAATGCCGAGGCCGAAGACTTGCTCGACGCGGGGCGGGCAACTGTTGATCCACGTGAACGTGCGGAGATCTTCGAGAAGGCCTTCCGCGCGCTGCAAGTGGATCCCCCATGGCTATATCTCTACAATCCCCTGAGGGTGACAGGCCTGTCCGGGTCCTGGCCGGACTGGCGCATGCGACAGGATTGCGTGCTCGACGTGACCCGGCTCCCTGACTTCCAGTCCGGGAAGAGAACATCATGAGGCGCGTCGATCTGATCATCAGCGGCGGAACCATCCTCACCATGGACGGCAGTCGCCGCGTCCTCGACAAGGGTGCGCTGGCAGTTCTCGACGATCGTATCGTCGCGGTCGGGCATGAGGAAGAGATCGCCAGAGAATACCAGGCCGAGCGCAACATCGACGCCCAAGGCAAGGTAGTGATGCCCGGCATGATCGACGTCCATGCCCATGCCGGCCACGGTCTGATCAAGACCATGGGCATGGAGCAAGGCAATCACTGGGAAGAGATCTGCAACGCTGCCTATACTGTCGGCTCGACACCGGAATTCTGGTTCGCAGAGGCGCGGCTCGCAGCCCTCGAACGCCTGCGCTTCGGCGTCACCACCGGCGTTTCGCTTCTCGGTGGCGGCGACACGATCATGCGGACGGATGATGTCGCCTATGGAAGCGCCCACTGCGAGGGCGTCGCGGCAGTCGGCACGCGCTCGGTCGTCGCCGTCGGACCGACCCGCCCTCCGCATCCGCGAACCTATGCGTCCTGGCAAGACGGCAAGGCAGCAGAAAAGCCCGTAACCTTCGAGGAGCAGTTTGCCGTCAGCCGGAAACTGCTTGATCTGTGGCACGGGCGCGGACGCCTGAAGATCGCCTTGCTCACGCCCGTGCTGCGTGACGAACATCAAAGCAACCTGTCGGCGGCAGACTATGAGGCCGCAGTTACGCAGACACGGGCCGTGCGGGCGCTCTCACGCGAGGCGGGCGTGGTCTTCACCCAAGATGGCCACTGGAAGGGCTCCGTCTCCCGCGCCGAAAAGCTCGGCATCCTCGGACCGGACGCGCTTCTGTCCCACGCCATCGATATCACGCCCGAAGAAATCCGGATCATTGCCGACACAGGCACCCGCATCGCCCATAACCCCAGCGCGATTGCCTCCATTCTTGGCCGATGCCCGGCGATCGAACTGATCGAGGCTGGTGCTGTGGTGGCCATCGGCTCCGATGCAACGGCGCCAGACCGATCGGCGGACATGTTCCGGCACATGCAGCAATGCATGCACTATCACCGCACGCATTTTCACGATCCCTCGGTCCTGCCTCCGGGCAAGGCCCTCGAAATGGTGACGATCGATGCAGCGACAGCCCTGGGGCTCGATCGGGACCTTGGCTCCCTTGAGGTCGGCAAGAAAGCCGATATCGTGGTGGTGGATATGCAGCGCCCTCACCTCGCGCCCTACCAGATGCCGATCTTCCGCCTTGCCTACTTCGCCAACGGCAATGACGTCGACACCGTCGTGATCGACGGGCAGATCCTGCTTGAAGGTGGCCGCCCTCTGCAGACCGACCTCGATGAGGTCGTCGCAGAAGCCGACAAGCAAGCCCGGTTGCTGATCGAGCACATGGGGCTCGAAAACATGATTGGCCAACCCGAAGGCTTCTTTGGCCATGCACGATATCCGAAACATCAAGGAGACAGCCAATGATGAGGCTGAATGAAGAGGCAAAAGGCGTCTACGTCATAGCCCTCACCCCTTTCACGGAGACGGGTGATCTCGATCTGGAAAGCACGGACCGCATGGTCGATTTCTACCTCGAGCGCGGCGCAACGGGACTGACCGTGCTTGGGATGATGGGCGAAGCGCAAAAGCTGACCATCGAGGAATCGCAGACCTATGTCCGCCGTATCCTTCGCAGGGTCGATGGCCGCGTGCCGGTTGTTGCGGGTGTCTCTGCTGCGGGCTTTGCCCAGATGCAGGCCCTGACCTTGATGGTCATGGATGACGGCGCGGCAGGTGTGATGATCGCTCCGCCCTCGTCCCTGCGCAACGATCAGCAGATCGTCACCTACTACAAGCAGGCGGCGGAGTTCATCGGCGATACGCCTTTCGTGCTGCAGGATTTCCCGCTCGTCACAAGCGTCACCATCCCCGTCTCCGTCATCCAGACGATCATCGATCAGATCCCGACCTGCGTCTGCCTCAAACACGAGGACTGGCCCGGTCTTTCGAAGATTACCGCACTAAGGACCGCCTCGGAGACGTCCGGCAAGAGGCGCATATCAATCCTGTGCGGCAATGGCGGCGTCTTCCTGCCCGAAGAGATGGCACGTGGGGCAGACGGCGCCATGACAGGCTTTGCCTATCCGGAAATGATGCGCGACGTCGTTCACTATAGCGAGCAGGGAAATCCGGAGCGCGCGCAGGACATCTTCGACGCTTATCTTCCCCTCGCGCGCTACGAACAGCAGCCGGGACTTGGCCTTTCCATCCGGAAATACATCATGGCGAAACGCGGCGCGATCGCCACGCCCGCACTGCGCAAACCGGGGGGAGCCCTGTCTCCCGCCGATATCAGCGAGATCGAGCGCCTGATCGCGCGCCAGGACAGAAGATTGAAGGAACTCGGCTGATGGAACTCGGCTTGAAAAGCAAAACCGCTCTCGTTCTGGGTGCAAGCCGTGGACTGGGTGCCGCGATCGCCCGAGGGCTCGCGGAAGAAGGGGTGACGGTCCATGCCGCCGCCCGCAACACCTCGGCCATCTCGGCATGGGCTTCCGAGCTCGCACCAACGTCAGGTACCGTCATCCCGCTCCAGCTCGACCTCTCCGATATCGACAGCGTGAATAAGGCCGTCCAGTCGCTCGTAGCAGATGGGGGGGTCGACATCCTCGTCAACAATTCTGGCGGCCCGCCACCGGCCGCAGCCGTCGATGCGAAACGGACGGACTGGCTCAATCATTTCGAGACGATGGCCGCCAACATCTTCCATCTGACCACCAGTCTTCTGCCTGGCATGCGGGAAAAGCGCTGGGGTCGGATCATATCGATCGCCTCCTCCGGCGTAGAGCAGCCGATCGCACGGCTGGCGCTGTCCAATGGCATTCGCTCGGCCCTGATCGGCTGGTCGAAAACACTCGCTGCGGAAGTGGCCGCGGAAGGCGTGACTGTAAACGTGATTCTTCCGGGGCGCATTCACACACAAAGGGTGGACGAACTCGACGCAGCCGCAGCCAGCCGCTCAGCCAAGAGTGTCGAGGAGGTCGCCGCCGAATCCGCAGCCGGCATTCCGGCGGGACGCTATGGCCGGCCGGAGGAATTTGCCGCCGTTGCCGTCTTCCTGGCCTCCGAGCCAGCCTCCTATGTGACGGGAAGCAAGATCCGCGTGGATGGCGGTGCCATCAGATCCGTCTGAAGCAGACTTAAGCAAAACGGACGGACATACACTATGTCCGTCCGAAACTTACTCGCCCACGGCACGATATGCCATCCGATATGCAAGGCCGCGCCAACTGAATGGGACAGTCCGTCGCAAAATCGGCCATCTCCACATTGTAGAAGGTTTTCGTCCGCGGGCCTGTGATGATGGGATCAATGTGGCGGACGCATTCCAAGTAATGCGCGGTCTTGCGGTGGTCATCCTCGGGGCTGCGTAGCACGTCAAGGCGAAGGTTTCCCGGTTCGCGGCGGGTTCCTTCATAGTTGATCCGGAAAGCATCGAGAAACTCGTCGACATGGCCTTGTTTGACGTGAATTGCGACCGCGTCGAAGCCCCGTCAGCGCGTGAAACTTCTGCCATCCCGTCGGCTGAAAAGACATTCCCAGCACAGCACCTGAGAACCTGAAGACTGGGACCAGCAGCACCAGCAGTTACCACTTGCGAAACCAGCTGCGCTGTCGAGGTAATTTTGGCTCGGACAGGTTCAGATCGATCGGGAGGCTTTTTTTCATCAGTGGCTGATATTGCAGGTCACCCGTTCCTGCCGATCTTTGAATGGGATGTTGACTTCAAGACCTTCGTCCCGATCTTCCCAACCGGGAAAGATGCCTCAGCGATTAGGCTGCAACAAGACACATATAACAAGACCTATATTTCTGTTGTTCGATATCGTGCGTTTGCGAGCCTCACCAGACATCCAAGCGGATGTCTGGTGAAGAAAGATTCGACAAAGCCGCGCAAGCCTGGCTTCTATCGACCGAAATCAGCCGTGGTCACGACGCCGTCTGTGTTCCGATCCAGCATGCCCATCCAGGCGACGACACCCCCGAGGAATTCGTCCCGCGACACCTTGCCGTCCTGGTCGGCGTCGTTGTTCTGAAGTGTCATTCCCAGGGACGCCCGGTCGGCTCTGCCACCATGCCCACCATGTCCGCCGGCATTGGCCTTCATGTCGTTGGCGCGCGCCTCGTCGAAATACACGTATTCATCGGCATCGATAAACCCGTCCTCGTTGGAATCGAAGGTGAGGAAGACGTCGCCGCGCTTGGACTGCAATTCGGAAAGGGTGGCTTCGCCATTTCCGTTGAGATCCCAGTTCTCTAGGAAGTGGGCGCCAGGATTGCCCTGCTGCTGAGCCATCAGGGGTGCGGCGGAAGCAGCCAGAGCCATGGCAGCGATCAGAATTTTCTTGAGACTATGCATTTTGCGTTCCTCTTCATCGGATCTTGTTTGCGCGTCTTGAGCGGCGAAGTTTGTTTCACCCCGCCTCGACTGCGATGGACATGTGATGATGGATGCATGTCGCATGATGATGCCGTCTCAGGCCCCTTTTGTAACGGTTTGTCGCAGATCGGCGGACTGACACCCGGCGTGACAAAGGAGGAGTGGAACACGGTCCCCTTCATGCGCTAGAAACGTACCATGACCTCAAGCGACCCCAGTCCACATATCCTGATCGTCGACGACCATCGCGACATCCGCGACGGACTGGTCCGCTACCTGGAAAAGAACGGTTTCCGGACCACGGCTGCGCGCGACGCGACCGAGATGGACAAGTGCCTGCATGGCGGACGCTTCGATCTTGTGATCCTCGACGTCATGATGCCCGGTGAAGACGGCCTTTCGATCGCACGGCGGCTGAGCAGCGCAGGCGGACCACCAATTCTTATGCTGAGTGCCTTGGCCGAAGAGACGGATCGCATTGTCGGCCTTGAGGTCGGAGCTGACGACTACCTGCCGAAACCCTTCAGCCCGAGAGAATTGCTGGCAAGGGTCAAGGCCATCTTGCGGCGGACCGGTCGAACGACCAGCCTCGCCGGCAGCCTCTCCGGCCGACGCCTTTCCTTTTCCGGATGGACACTGAACACGGATACGCGGCAGCTGATACGTGACGAGGATGAAAAACAGATATCGCTGAGCTCGACGGAATTCCGTCTTCTAATCGTCTTTCTCGAACGTCCCCGATTTGTCCTGTCCAGGGATCAATTGATGGATCTGACCGAGGGTCGGGCCCCGGACGTCTTTGATCGGGCGATCGACAACCAGATCAGCCGGCTGCGTCGCAAGATCGAGCCCGATCCGGGACACCCGACGATCATCACAACGATACGGGCGGGAGGCTACAGCCTCGCCTGTGACGTGGCAGTCTTGCCATGAGAGTTGGATGGCCCAGGGATCTCAGCGCCCAGATCGGACTGACCACACTTGCCGCGCTGATCTTTACCCAGATCCTGTTCCTCGCCTTGTTCGGTGCCGAGCGGGGCCTCTCCCATGTGGAGGAGCAAAGGGCGGATATTGTAAGGCAGGGTCAACGCCTGGTCGGTCTCCTGCCGACGATCCCTGAACCGGCGAGGAACGACGTTCTTTCGGCAGCCGGATCTGAACGCGTGATATTCCGGCTGAGCGACACGCCAACCGTCGTCGCTGGGACATCAGATGAAGACGCGCGCATGGAGCTGGAAGCGCGTGGCGGTTCGGTCGAGCATCCAGGCTATGAACCCGTGACGGCGTTCGCGCGACGGATTGGCCTCATACCAGCAATCCTGCGCTTGTCTCTTCCGACGTCGGACGGTCAATGGCTTAACATCGAGGCCTCCCTGGAGCGGCCCGGCGCATTCATGCCGCCGCGGCTTTTGCTCGGCGCGATCCTCTCTGCCCTCGCCGTCTGGATCGTCATGCGTTTCCTGGTGGCACGCATCACCCTTCCCTTGCGGCAGCTTGCCGGCACGGCAGACGCCCTGGATCTGGACCGGGGCCCACCGGAGCGCATCGAAACCGGTCCAAGCGAAGTGAAGGTCCTGGCGAAGGCACTCCACAGTCTGCATGCACGCCTTGTGAACGCAGTCCATGAGCGGACCCGCATTCTGGCAGCGCTTGGCCACGATCTGCGAAGCCCGATCACGGCCCTCAGGCTGCAAGCCGAATTCGTCGATGAGGATCAGCTGCACGAGCGGATCACACGCATTCTCGATGGAATGCAGGAGATGACCGAGACGACCCTGGCCTATGCTCGGGGGCTCAGCGAAGCAGGTGACAAGCGTTCGTCCGACCCCTTCGCGCTGGTCGCCCGCCTCGCAGAAGAGCTCAACACGACCGCGAGCCCGGTGACACTCGGCAGCATGCCGGTCGTCACGACACCACTGCGGGAGCTACCGGTGCGCCGCGCCGTTCGCAACCTGATTGAAAATGCCCAGAGATATGGCGGCAAGGTTCACATCACTGGTGAGCTGGACGGATCCATCGCCCGCATTCATATCGATGACGACGGACCCGGAATTCCTATGGAGGATCTGCAACGCGTGTTCAGCCCGTTCGAGCGTCTGGAGGCGTCTCGCTCGCGTGACACGGGCGGTCACGGTCTCGGCCTGACGATTGCGCGTGACATTATGCGAGCCCAGGGCGGGGATGTCACACTTCTTAACCGGGCAGAAGGTGGCTTACGGGCAACCGTCATCCTAACCATCGCCGACGGTTCTGAAAACCCGTAATGCGGTGTGCCAACGGTGCTGGGGAAGGACAAGCAGCATTTGAACCGACGATGAATTGACGACATATATAATTCAAACTATTCTTATATTCATATTGTTGCCCAACCACCGGCAGGACTCAAAATGGATTTCGCTCCTCTGCTCGATCTCCTCGATGAGGCGGCGCTGGGTGCGCTGTTGGGCGCGCTCACCGGAGCGATCTTCGGCTTTTCTGCGCAGAGATCCTCTTTCTGCCTACGCGCAGCAACGGTTGAAGTCGCCAGACGCGAGGTCGGGCCCAGAATGGCTGTCTGGCTTCTGACCTTTTCCACCGCTGTCGTCTGGGTGCAGGCTGCCATTTTGGCCGGCCTGTTCGATCCGTCCGCGTCACGGGTGATGTCGATCACCGGCAGTTGGTCGGGTGCCGTCATCGGCGGGCTGATGTTCGGCATCGGGATGGTGCTCGCCAGGGGATGTTCCGGCCGATTGCTGGTCCTCGCCTCCACTGGAAATTTGCGCTCACTCATCTCGGGGCTGATCTTTGCTGTCGTTGCCCAGATGGCTCTGCACGGTTGGCTTGCTCCAGCGCGCAGCTATCTTGCTGCACTCTGGACGACGCCAGCCGGCCAGAATGTCGATCTGCTTGCCTTGACTGGAGCACCCGAGGCCGGCGGGCTGATCCTCGGACTGGCAATGGCAGCGTTCGCCCTGTTTCTCGCCATCAAGCGCCAAATTGGATGGACGAAGTTAGTTTTCGCCGCTGGGGTCGGCTTCGCCGTAGCCGTCGGTTGGGTCTTCACATTCACCCTGTCACAATCCGCTTTCGAGCCCGTGACCGTCAATTCCATCACGTTCTCCGGTCCTTCGGCGAGCACTCTGATGTTCTTCCTCACGGAAGACCATGCACTCGATTTCGAGATAGGCCTGGTGCCCGGTGTCGTGTTCGGAGCGTTCCTGTCCGCCCTCCTGTCCCGACAGCTGAAATTCGAAGGTTTCACGCACGAGACACAGATGCGCCGCTCGATGCTGGGCGCGGTGCTCATGGGCTTCGGCGCGATGCTGGCCGGCGGCTGTGCGATCGGAGCAGGTGTGACGGGCGGCTCGGTGTTTGCAGCAACGGCATGGCTCGCCCTCTTCTGCATGTGGGTGGGAGCCGTGTTGACGGATTTCCTGATTGATCAGTCGAATGCCAGTGCCGATGTCGTTCACGGCCTGGCTCAGACTCCAGTGACGAACCGGTAACCTGTGCCCTCTTTCTCGACATGACCGATACCACCATCCGGCAGATGAAAACCGATGATCGCTGTCTTGTCCCTGGCCATGTCGTCAAGCAGCCTCATTCGTGTTCGCGCGGCCATCTCGGCATCCTGATCCGAGCCCGATTTCCATTCGGGATGGACGAAGGCTACATGGTGATTGCCGATGGCATCCCCGACCACCAAGACGGCGTCCTGCCCCTCGCCTACGCGAAACGACATGTGGCCCGGCGTGTGGCCGGGCGTGAGATGAGCAACGACACCGGGTAGGACGCCACCGCCATCCTCCAGCAAGGTGAGACTATCGGCCATGGCTGAGAGGCGACGGGCGGCGCCGACGGCAAACGTCGTGCGCGCCTGATCGATGGAGGCAACGGTGTCGGGATGTGTCCAGTAGTCGAACTCGGCCCGTCCGATCATGTGCGAGGCATTGGCGAAGACCGGTTCATCGAACTCGTCGAGCACGCCCCACAGATGATCCGGATGAGCATGGGTGAACACCACATGCGTGACATCTTCGGCGGGCACATCGAGCAGGTTCAAGGCTTCGGCCAGCTTGCCGGCTGAGGGCTGAAAATCCGGGCCGGCCCCCACATCGAACAGAACAGTATGGGTTCCGTCACGCAACAGGGTAACGTTGCATGGCGGGGTCAGTTGATCCCGCGACAAGCCGAAGGCCTCGACGACCACCTTGAGTTCTTCCTCCGGCATGCCGCCAAGGATGAAGTCAGCCGGGAGCATCAGGTTTCCGTCCGAAAGCGTGTCGATCCGGACGTCACCGAATGCTATCTGCGCGGACGCCCATACACGTTGCGGCCCGAGGAGTGCGGTCGCACCCACAGCACCCATGCCTGCCAGAAATCTACGCCGCAGCAACATCATTCCCTCCAAAGGATGGAGGCAGCCCTGAGGGCCGCCTCCCTTGTCTTCAATCAGCCGAACATGTCCGTGGTGATACCCTCGTACCAGCCGAGGCTTTCCTCGTAGGTCGCTTTGCGCAAAGCCGCGTCCTCGCCCGTCTGGCTGATGAAGCTTTCCACTGACGCAATCTTCTCGGGCGTAGGCTGATAGGAAGCACCGACCTTGACGCCGTCGTCGGGCGCAATCAGTGACCAGCAGGTATTCGAGTATTTCGCAGGGAATACCTTCGATCCCAGGAGCTCGCCGCGGATGGACATGGCCGCAACCTTCGCCTGACTGTTCGCCGAGAAACCCGATTTCGGCATGTCCCCCTGGGCGCTGGAATCGCCGAGCACATAGACATTGTCGTCCATCTTGGACTTCATGTTTTCCGGATGCACGGGAGCCCAGCCCTTGTCGTCGGTGACGGCTGCAATCTGTGCGATCTTGCCAGCAATCTGGCCGGGGATCACGTTGCAGGCATCGATCTTTTCCACCGTTCCGTCGACCACGATTTCCATGCTGTCCGGGCGAACTTCCACGGCACCGCCCCCGAAATCCGGGCCGATCCACTCGATCATGCCGTCATAATGCTTGCCCCACCCCTCTTCGAAGAGGGCCTGTTTCGAGTATTTGTCCTTCGGGTCGAGCACCATGATCTTGGCGGTCGGGTTTTTCTGTTTCAGCAGATGAGCGATCATGCTGATCCGCTCGTAAGGACCGGGAGGACAACGGTAAGGATTGGGCGGCGCAATCATCGCGAAGACGCCACCAGCCGGCATCGCCTCCACCATCGACTTCAGCAGTTGCGTCTGCGGTCCGGCCTTGTAGGCATGCGGCATCTTTTCCGCCGCCTCGACCGACCAGCCCGGCACGGACCCATCCTTGAAGTCGATACCGGGAGACAGGATCAGCCGATCATAGGCAAGCGTCTGGCCACCCGCCAGCGTCACAGTCCGGGCATTCCGGTCGACGCCGGTGGCGAGATCGTTGATCACGGTGACGCCGCCGGCTGCGATCTTGTCATATCCGTGCTGGAGGCTTTCGAATTCGCGGAAACCGCCGAGATAGAGATTGGAGAAGAAGCAGGTCGTATAAACAGGATTGGCTTCCACCAGCGTCACATCCAGCGCGCCTGCACCGTCCTTGGCGAGATAGCGAGCGGCTGTCGCGCCACCCGCTCCACCGCCGATGATCACGATCTTCGGCTTTGCCTGACCGAAAACCGAGGGTGCCGCGAGAAGTGCTGCAGCCGTCAGGCCCGATCCGATGAGTGCACGTCGTGTCAGTTTCATGAGCGTTCTCCCCTTTTGTCGTTCCCTGAGCGGTTGATCCGCCCGTGGTTATTGAACCTCTTCGAAATAGGCGGCGAGAGCGGCGATCTCTTCTTCCGACAGACGACCTGCCATCATCTGCATCACCGGATGCGGCCTGAGCTTGCGCTTGTAGGCGTGCATGGCGACGACGAAATCGGCAACGGGCCAGTTGGTGATCGATGGAATGCCCTTGTCGGAGCCGTCGCTCTGGTGGCACGTCGTGCATTCGGAGGACAGGTACTCGCCATATTCGCGGTCACCCTTGATCCCAAGGATCGCGGGATCCAGATCGACTTCCGGCTTGCTTGCCGTCGGATCGGCTTCGGGAATATCGCGCGGGTTGTCCGACCATTCACGAAGATAGGCCATGATCGCCGAGCGGTCTTCGGTCTCCGCGATCCCGCGGTAATTCATCCGAGTGCCCGAAACCAGGCTCTTCGGATTGGTGAGATAGGCGTCGAGTGTTTCCAGGTGCCACTCCAGGCCGTCCTGCCCCATGCGGGTGATCGACTTCGAGTACTTGAAGCCCTCGATGCTCCCGGCTCTGCGGCCGAAAACCCCGTTGAGCTGTGGTCCTACCCGATTTCGAGCGCCTGCGCCGACCTGATGGCAGGACGAGCACTCGCGCTTGAAAAGGCGAGCGCCGTCGGCCGAATTGCCCAACTCCTGGGCGATAGCGGGTTCCCAAGCCAGAAGGCCGATAACGAGAGCAAGCCTGATCGAGCCACGGCTTGCCATTGTGTCAGTTCCCCAGGCTGCGCAGATAGGCGATGATCGCCGCACGCTCATCCGGCTTCTTGAGCCCGGCAAAAGCCATCTTCGTGCCCTTCATGAAGCCCTTCGGGTTTTCCAGGAAGGCGTCCAGTTCGGCCTCGTTCCAGACCAGCCCTTCTGCCGCCTTGTCCGTAAGCGCCTTGGAATACTTAAATTTCTCGGCATGACCGGCGGCGGCTCCGAAGATGCCGTTGAGCACGGGGCCGGTTCCATTCTTTGCACCCTCGCCCACCTTGTGGCACGCCGAGCACTTCTTGAAAGCGGCTTCGCCTTGCCCGACAAGGGCCGGATCCAGGGACGCCGTTTCAATCTGTGCGGCAGCCGGAGCGACAGCAGGAACATCGGCTGCAGGCACGGTTGCCGCAGGCAGGGGAGCAGGGTCGTTTGCCGCCTCGGCCACCTCGGCCGGAGCGGAAGCCGCCGGGGGAGCGGGCGCTGTCGCAGCCGAGGTGTCGAGGGGAGGCAAGGTACCGGCGGGCCTGCCGTCGGGATCTTCTGGCGTCACATTCAGCTCGATGGCGCGCTTGGTCACTTTGACCGGCGCACCGCAATCCTTCATGCAGGGTTCGCCCTTGAACTTCGGATATTCACTCTCGGGACGGTCATCCGGATAGAACCCGTCCGCGTTCGGCAGTGTCACTTCGGTGAAGTTCTTGTCGGACAGCGTGAAATCTTCGTCCACCAGGCCGTTGGAATAGAGCAGGAAAGCAGTGATCGCATAGGTCTCGTCGACCGTGACGGTCTGCGCCTCACCGAAAGGCATCGAGCGATGCACATAGTCCCAGACGGTCGACAAATGCGGCCAGTAGCTGCCGATCGTCTTGACGGGCCGCCGATCGGTCAGCGTGCCATCGCCTCCGGCGAGTACAGGCCAACTGTCGATGCCTTCCGCGAATTCTCCATGGCAGACTGCACATTTCTCGCCGAAGACTTCTTCACCGGTGAGCACGTCACCCGAACCAGGCTTCAACCCCTTGCCATCGGGGAGCACTGCGACATCCCAGGCGGCCAATTCTTCTGGAAGAGCCGGACGTCCAAGCCCCAGCTTTTCCGACATCGCTGGCGTGGAAAGCAGGACCAGCCCGAGCGACAGAAGGAGACGATTACGCAACTTCGACATTTTCGACCTCCCCGTCGGCCTTGACCCACCAGGTTTGAATTCCGTTGTTGTGGTAGACATTGTTCAGGCCGCGGATTTCACGCAGCGCATCCTTTGTCGGCTGGACATAGCCGGTCTCGTCGCTGGCCCTCGATTGAAGCAGCAGTTCGCTGCCATCCCAATTGATGTCGAGATGGAAGCGGGTCAGCGCCTTCGATTTGGCGTCTCCGGAGATCCGGGCCTCCTGCCAGTTCACGCCACCATCCGTGGAGACATCGACGCGGGTGATCTTGCCATTGCCAGACCATGCAAGCCCCGAAATGACCAGCGGTCCCTTGCCGTGACGGATCGGGACCTGCGGGCTGGGAGATGTGATCACGGATTTTGCATCCATCACCCAGGTCCACTTCCTCGCCCGACCATCCGGCATAAGATCGGTGTACTTGGAGGTTTCTTCACGGCTCTCGACAGCCTGGTCATAGATGCCGATGCGCCGGACCCATTTCACCCACATATTGCCTTCCCAACCCGGCACGACGAGACGGACCGGATAACCGTGTTCCTTGCGCAGGGCCTCGCCATTGGCAAAGAACGCCACGAGGACGTCGTCGAGCGCCTTGTCGAGAGGGATGGACCGGCCATTGGAGCTCGCATCGGCTCCTTCGACATAGACCCACTTGCCTTCGGGCTTGACGCCGGCCTCCTCGAGAAGGAGGCGTAAGGGCACGCCGGTATATTCCATGTTGTGGATCATGCCCTGGGTGAACTGGCAGCCTTCGAGCTGCGCGCCCCCCCATTCCATGCCACCATTGGCCGCACATTCGAGGAAGGCGGTTGTCACCGATCTCGGAAAGCGAAGAAGATCCTCGAAGGTGAAGACAAGCGGCGTTTCGACAAGGCCGTTGATCATGAGCCGGTAGTCCTGCTTGCTCAGTTCAATCGCCCCGGAATGATGGCGTTCGAAAGCGCAGCCTTGCGGCGTGATCGTGCCTTCCAGGGCATGGATCGGCGTGAAGTTGATCGACGAGACGGGGCTCTCGGTGAGCCATTCCACATTGCGCCGGACCACGTGCGACTCGAACCGGATCGGTGATCCATAGGGCGACGCATCGACAGGATCGCCGAAGGATGAAGCCCAGGGCTGCACCTCGGTGATCTTCGGATCCGGGCCACTGGCACGCGCGACCGAGGCGCCTGCGACAAGGCCGGCTCCTGTCATCGCGGCCTGCCTCAGGAATGTCCTGCGGGACGAGACGTTTTCGGGTTCGTCGGACATGGCGAACGCTCCTTGCTTCCTGTCAGATTCCGGTCACACGGACCGATGTGTTGGGGTCGAGCTTGACGGTTCCGATCTTGCGGACATGGGCTTCGATCACGTCCCAGATCTGCGGACCTTCCGTGCCTTCGTTGACGCTTGCCCAGCCCGCCACGGTGTAGGATTTGCCCGCTTCAATGGCGGCGCCACCATCAACCAGTGCGATATCGGTGATCCGCTCGCCGATGGGTTTGCTGACGTCGATGGCATAGGAAAGCCCGCCGACGCGCACCATGTCCCCACCCTGCTGGTAGTAGGGATCCGGGTTGAAGATGTTGTCGGCCACGTCCTCGAGGATGGTCTTGATGGTCTCGCCCGTCATCTCGGTGCGATAGCAGGCGCCATAGGTCATTGAGGTCACATTATGGATGTCTTCCCGGGTGATCGCATCACCGGCGAGAAGCGAGGGTCCCCATCGTACACCGGGAGACATGGCGATCTGCGCATCGCGTTCACTGCGCACTGCGTCGCAGATCAGGTCGTCCCAGGTGCCGTTGAAGTTGCCGCGTCGGTAGAGAAGGCTTTCGGTCGTGCCGATCTTCTCCTCAAGCTGTGCCTTGTAGGGGGCGCGCTCCTGGTCGATCAGGTCCGCCATCTCGGCATCTGGTGCAATGACATCGGAGAAGATCGGGATCAGCTTGTGGCGGAAGCCCATCATCTTGCCGTCGCGGACATCGAGATCGAGCCGGCTGACAAATTTGCCGTTCGAACCGGAGGCGATCAGGATCGTTTCACCGATCAGAACCGGTTCCGGCACGGCGTCATGGGTATGGCCGGTCAGGATCACATCGATGCCCTTGACGCGACCCGCCATCTTGCGGTCGACGTCAAACCCGTTATGCGAGAGGCACACCACCAGATCCACGCCCTCGCCGCGGACTTCGTCTACGAGCTCCTGCATGCGTTCCTCGCGAATGCCGAAGGAGTATTCGGGGAACATCCATTTCGGATTTGCGATCGGCATATAGGGGAAGGCCTGGCCGATCACCGCGATCCGGACGCCACCCTTTTCGAAGATCTTGTAGGGCTCGAAAGCCGGCTCGTCCCATTCTGCATCGAAGATGTTGGCTCCGAGGAACGGGAACGGCAGCCCATCGACAATTTCCTTCACCCGCTCGGTTCCGTAGGTCCACTCCCAATGGCTGGTCATGGCTTCGACGCCGAGTGCGTTCATGACGTTGACCATGTCCTGCCCCTTCGTCAGCAGACTGGTCATGGAACCATGCCATGTATCGCCACCGTCGAGCAGGAGCGACTGGGGTCGGGCAGCCCGGATCGACTTCACGACCGTCGCGACGCGGTCCATGCCACCCATGCGACCATAGGCCTTGGCGAGCGCGCCGAAATCCTCATGGGTCAGAGCATAGGCATCACGCGAACCCGCTGCGATGTCGAAGGTCTTCAGGAATTCGGAGCCGGTCAGGTGCGGCACATGACCCTTGGCTTCGCCAACCCCAAGGTTGACCTCCGGCTCGCGAAACCAGATCGGCTTCAATTGCGCATGGATATCCGTGATGTGGATGAGCGTGACGTTGCCAAAATCCTCGAATTCGAGAAGTTGCTCCTGCGTCAGCGCCTGTTCCGCGGCGAGCCGCGAAAAATTGCCAAAGCCGGACAACCCCACGATTGCCGAGGTTGCCATGGATGCCTGCAGAAACTCACGACGGGTAATCATCCCGCATTCCCTCCAGCAAGCACAGGAAATCCATCCACGCCGAAGACGTGGTCCTGCTTGCCAATAATGTTCGTTCAAAGTGTTTGGGCGGTCGGGCTTTCCCGGCCGCGCCATCTTGTTCAGTGCCGGACGGAGACGCCCTCGATCGACAGACCATTCCCGCGCGAGGCCACATAAAGCTCAAGCGCCTTGAACTCGTCCGATCCTGCCTTGAAGGTTTCGGCACGCGTGTCGCGCACACACCCGACGAACCGCTGCTGCGCGCTCAGAATACCGGCGTCCTTCAGGCGATAGGTCGGGAACCCGTTGACCTGCCCCTGCGAAAGATGGTCGGCACGGATCATCCGGCCGTAATTGTTCTCATGACAGTTTGCGCAAGACATCTCCAATTGACCGTAGCGCGTGTAGTAGATCTCCTTGCCGTGCTCCCAGAAGGACTGGGCCGGGCCATCGATGGCGACATTCACCACCTCACCGCGCGACTGGACGGAGATCAGGGCCATCATGTCCTTCATTTTGTCGGACGTGACACCCCAGGCTTCCAGGCCCATCTCCTTGGTGACACAGGAATTGATGTAGTCTTCCATGATCATCAGCTTGCCGGTCTTGGCATCGACCCGGGGCAGAACCGTGCGCAGCCCCTTCATGCTTTCCGGCCCCTCGTGACAGCCTGCACAGGACTCGCCATTCTTGCCCATGGTTTCGTTCCAGGCATCGAGACCACGATCAACGAAGACCATGCCCGGATTGTCGAAATCATCTTTCTGCAGGTCGCGTGTTTCGGTCTCCCGGAACAACCAACCCGAATAGATGGTATCAAATGTATCCTTGAGAAATGCGGGTGCAGCCGTCTTGGTCACGAGCTCGATCGTGCCATCATCCGTCTCGACCGTGAGCGTATCCTCGACCGGATCCGCATGCGCAGCAGCGGAGGCAACAAGGCCGATGGCCGCCAGAACTGCAACTAGTTTGGACTTGCCGTGCATGAGAACTCCCTCCCCGAGATCGTTGCGCGTCAGTGATCAGGCAACTTCGATCGGCTTCTTGTCCGTGTAAACAGAGCCGTCGTCGTCATACCAGGTGAAGACGAATTCGCCGGCAGCGTCGACTTTCGCTTCGAATTCGAAATAGGGGTTTGTCGAAACCGCTGGATCGATGGCAACGTCAATGACGTTGACGCCGTTGAAATCACAGGTGAAGCGGTTGATGATCGACCGGGGAATGACGGCGCCTTGCGCGTCCTTGCGCTGGCCGGATTCCATCTTGTGACTGATCAGCGCCTTGATGGTCACCGACTCGCCAGCCTTCGCCGACTTCGGTACCTTCACGCGTGGTTTTGCATCGTCTGCCATAGTTATTTCTCCTCCGAATTCAGCCGCCGCATCCGCCGATGGTGACCTTCACTGTTGCTTGTGCCTGCTTGATGGACCCGTCCGCCATTTTCGCCAGCGCGACGACGTCCTGGGTCTTGGCCAAGCGGATCCGCGTTGCGGCCATATGATTTCCAGCTGCGGGACCGAACGTGAACGTCGCAACTGCAGGCTCCGGATTTCCCGTAGCGAGCAGCATGATCGAGACTGCACCAGGAGCATCGACAGAGACTGGGACTGTATTGCCGTTCTCGGCAATCTCGGGCGCCGTCAGCGTGATACCGTCGGTTCCGGGCGTTGCCCCGCCAGTGAAGGCCTTGACCAGTTCCTCAGTTGTTGCCGCAGCTGCCAGGCTTGGCAAAGTGGCCGCGACCACGCCTCCAAGCCCGATGAACAACATGTCGCGTCTTGTGAAACTCATTTCGGTTCTCCTCAATCCTATTCCTTGAGCGTCATCAGATAGGCGACGACATCCTCGATTTGCTGCGCCGAGAGGACAGGCGAAAGCGGACCCTTGGGCGCCTTGCCCGTGAAGCCGTCACCGGGACGGACGAACCCGTCGATCTTGTAGAAGGCCGGCATGAAGCTGTCTTCGAAGGTGTTCTTCGCATTGGCCACGATGCCGCGGATCTCCGCCTCGCTGTAGCGATCCGCAACACCGTCAAGCGGCGGCGCGATATCCCCCGGAAACTGCACGTCAGGCAGGGCTGCGACGGTATGGCAGGCCACGCAGTTGCCGAGCGCATTCGTCGTCATGATCTTGATGCCGGATTTTGCGTCCCCCGGCGCGCCGGAAAGCGAGGCCGCAACAGCCCCCTCCTGAAACACGATTGCACCAGGCGCCGTTTCGCCGAGCGCCGGCGTGACGCTCGCTCCCGCGACCAGTGCTGCCAGACAAAGCTGCCAGTTCATCGACTCCTCCCACTTCTCTCCTGAAGACAGGTTAGCGCCAAACGAAGCGTATAACAATACCTATATATATATTTTTGAATAACCAGTATCTGATTGTTTAATTGAGTTAATTTTCAATCGCCATTTGTCTGGCAAGGAATTTCTGAAAATGCTCGCCCGATTGATACCCGTGATCAACGATCCAGTTGAGCAATGCCGAGGTTGTCCCCTTGCCGAATGCACCCGGCATGGCCGCGACGGCCGCCTGTTGCGCGGACAGGCCTGAGCCAACGTCCTCGGGCAGAAAAATCAGGGTCGGCGTGAACATCACGCCCCAGCGGATGGCCATCTCTTTTTCAGGCAACACCGTGCCGTCGAAATCGGTCACCTCGATATCGCCGAAGAGGTTGAGCTGCACGACATAATAGTTTTCACGGATAAAGGCCTCGATGCCAGGATCGGAGAAAACCTCTTCATGCATCTTGGTGCAGTAGATGCAGCCGCGTTGCTCGACGATGAGGAGCAGGCGCTTCTTCTCCGCATTGGCGTCTGCGAGATCTTCCTTCAGGTCCTTGAATGTCTCGCGAAGCCATGACGGCTTGTGCAGTCCGTCATCTCCCAGTTCAACAGCGGACGAAGGCACGGCGAGCATCGTGCCAGCCATCAGAAGGGCGCAGACCAGGATAAATCTCCACGGGGACATCGGTTCTCCTCCATATCATTTGAGCGTCGCAGACCAATCGAAGTTGCGAACAAGAAAATCGGCGATGAGATTGACGCTGTTCGTCGCGATCAGGATGCCGAAGACGATCAGCATCACCCCCATCAGCTTTTCGACATGCCCCATCAGAGCCCTGTGTCGACCGACGAAGGACAGGAACGGGCGCGCAAACAACCCGGCGACGACGAAGGGCGCGGTCATACCGATCCCATAGGCGAGCAGCAGTAGCCCGCCACGCCAGACATCGCCCATGCCGCTCGCCACCATGAGGATCGCCGCAAGAGCCGGCCCAACACAGGGGGTCCAGCCGAACCCGAAGGCCAATCCCATCAGATAGGCGCCGGCAAGGGTGGTTGGATCGGCGGACGACTGCACCCTTGCCTCGCGATAGAGGAAGCCGATGCGCAGGACGCCAAGGAAATGCAAACCGAACAGGATGAGGATGCCAGCCGCCAGCCATGACAATGGCTGCTTCCATTGGATGAAGAGATGCCCGGCAGCGGTGGCGCCCATCCCGAGCAAGACAAAGATTGTGGTGACCCCGGCGGCGAAGGCGACGGATTGGATAAGCAGACGTCGCTGCGCGACAGGCGAAATTCCATCGCCTTGCCGCAACTCCTGAACCGAAAGGCCTGCCATATATGAAAGGTAGAACGGAACCATCGGCAGTATGCAGGGCGAAAGGAAAGACAGAAGTCCTGCGAGAATGGCTCCGCCATAACTGATCTCCAGCATGGCCCCTCCCAAGCGCCTTACCTGACCGTTCGGCTTCTCGCGTGCCGACAATTGCGCTCGCGAGCGTTTCCAATTAGAATATCTCTATATTTATATGTAGGCTGTCAATATGCGCGCCCACTGGATGCCGATTTTCATGTTTCTGATCACGCTGCTCCCATCGCCGGGCGCGGCGATGGAGCTGTTGATGTTCGAGCAGGCAGGCTGTGTCTATTGCGCGCGATGGGATGCCGAGATCGCCCCGGCCTATCCCAGGACCGCCGAAGGACAGGCAGCGCCACTTCGCAGGCTCAACCTTCATGCTCCGGTACCGGCAGATCTCCGACTCGATCGCCCGGTCACTTTCACGCCCACCTTTGTTCTTGTCGTCGATGGCCGGGAGACTGGGCGGATTGAGGGCTATCCTGGCGATGAGTTCTTCTGGGGTCTGCTCACCGAACTGACCACCGAGGCCGGCGGCATCACCTCGGATTGAGGCGGCATGTATCTTATATTCGAAAGCCGCAGTATAGCTGCCATGGGAGTCGGTTGGCCATGATTTGGGGCGGCCGGCCTTCGCCGGAGGCGGCTTGGGCTGCGTCGGAACGCTGGGATTGCGCTAGGGACCTGAGATTGTGAACGCTGATACTGAGACAGTGCCAAAGGATGGTGCCGTTGATAAACTCATTCAGAGGGCTGACTCCGCTTCGAAATTCCTTAAGGCACTGGGACACGACGGACGCCTGACGATCCTGTGCCATCTTCTCAGCGGACCGAAGAGCGTGACAGAGCTCGAAAACCTACTTTCGGCACGCCAGGCGGTGGTCAGTCAGCAACTTGCCCGATTGCGCCTCGAAAGGCTTGTGGCGGCCCGTCGCGACGGCAATGCCATCTTCTACTCCATTGAGGATGACAAAGTCCGCAAGACAGTCGTATTCTTGGCAAACCTGTTCGAGGACGGGGCGTACATGTAGATTCGTTGGGAGGCGAAAGACATGGAAAGCTTGCCTATCGGATTCCTGGCTGCACTGGTCGGGCTGGCGGGGGGACTGATATTGGGCCTCGGCTGGCGTTTGGGCGGTTTGTGCACGCTCGCGGCTCTTGAAACAGCGGTATATGGCACCGATCAGAAGCGGTTGAGGTTGTGGGGCATCGTGCTGGGAGTCGCGATACTCGGAACTCAGTTCGGCGCGCGTATCGGTTGGATCAATCTCGAAGGTACTCTTTATCACGCGATCGCCTGGAACCCACTAGCCTCGGTCGTGGGAGGGCTGATGTTTGGCTATGGCATGGCCATGGCCGGCAATTGCGGATTTGGCGCTCTCGCACGTTTCGGCGGCGGCGACCTTCGTTCGCTCGTTCTGCTCGTTGTCATGGGCATTACTGGCTTCATGGCGCTCTCCGGTCCTCTGGCAACCTTGCGGACATCCCTGTTTCCGCAGCCCGAGGCCGACGGTCCCGGTGGCATCGTGTATGACCTCGAGACGTCACTGGGCATCCCTGCCTTGCTGACGGTGATTGCGATTGCGATTGCCTGCTTCGCATGGGCGCTGTCCAACGAGCGTCTTCGGGCAGACCGAAAGATGATCGCCTGGGGCATCGCGGCGGGGCTCGCCGTCACCTGGTGTTTCGCGGGAACAAGCTTCCTGTCCGACGCAAGTCTCGGTGCCGTCGCGCCCGAAGGCCCATCCTTCACCGCGCCGATCGGCCGGACATTGATCTATCTGATGACGGCAACGGCCGGAGGCATCACCTTTTCTGTCGGTTCAGTGGTCGGTGTCGCCCTCGGTGCCTTCATCGGCTCGATGATCAAGGGCACCTTTGTCTGGGAAGCATGCGAAGACCCCCGCGAACTTGGGCGACAGGTCGGCGGCGCGGCCCTTATGGGCGTTGGCGGCATCATTGCCATGGGCTGTTCAATCGGTCAGGGCGTGTCTGGTTTTGCAGCCCTCTCCTGGTCAGGCCCGGTCACGCTATTATGCATCGTGGTCGGTGCCCTGGTAGGACTGCGGCAATTGATCGGCGGCTTTCAGGCGGTTTGACGTCGGACTTGATGGTCGCCTCGTGCCGGGGCGGCGCGCGAACCTCCACCTGCGGATCAACTGACACTCTCCAGCCTGCCGACCAGATTGTCGACGTCGAATTCGCCGACAGTCCGTGAACCCGGAACTTCTTTTCCCTGCCCTGTTTCTGCGATGAAGACCGTCGGGGGACCCTGCACATTCAGATAACGAAGCAATTCTGCATTCTCTGCGGTCCATGCGGTCACGTCGATTTTCAGCAGCGCAAAGTCTTTCATCCGCGACCGCACGCTCGGATGCACGAGGATCGTTCCATCGATCGTCTTGCAAAAGGCGCACCACTCCGCTGCAACATCGACAAGAGCATGCTTGTTACGCATGCGGGCAAATGCAATTGATTCGGTATAATCCCGGACGGATCGTATCGGGCCGATCACTGTCGACGCCGCCTGCACCTGCGCGGGAGGCGCGAGGACGACGGCAAGGGTCCCGAAGAAAAAACGCCGCCGGTTCACTCTTTCAATAGAACGCATGCGCTCAGCCCTGCCGGGCGCGCGCGATCGCATCAACGAGCCCCTTCTCGTCCAACACACCGGGATAGAGGCTCGATCCGATTACATAGGCCGGAGTGCCCGCGAAGTTGAAGGCGGTGGCCTGAGCGTAATTGCGGTCCAGCAGGCCTGAAATCTTTTCGACGTGTTTGTTCACGGCAACAGCGATTTCATCCATGGACAAGCCCGCAGCGGTCAGCGTGCTCTCGATGTCATCATGTGTCAGCTTCCCCTTTGTCTTCATCAGGGCACCCATGGCAATTTCATATTTGCCGATCTGGGCTGCACCCAGCACCGCCTGGGCAGCGAAGATCGAGGCATCGCCGAAGATCGGCCAGTCCTTCATGACCAGCTTCACATTGCCGTCCCTTTCGATGACCTTTTTCACCATGGGATGCGCCTTTTTGCAGTAGGGGCACTGATAGTCGAAGAACTCGACAACCGTGACGTCGCCCTTCGGATTGCCGAGAAACGGTGCGTCCTTGTCGTTGAAGACCTCGTCCTTCGTCAGTTCTTGCCCGAAGGCCAGGCGACTGCCGAAGACGGCGAACGTGCCAAGGGCGAGCCCTGATGTCAGGATGGTGCGACGCTTCATCATCAGAATTCTCCCTTTCCGGATTCTTCGGCAGTGAGGACAACCATCTTTGACCCTTCCGGAACACGGGCGTGCAGATCGATGATGTCCTGGTTGAGAAGGCGAATGCAACCCGACGAGACGGACTGGCCGATCGACCAAGCCTCGTTGGTGCCATGGATCCGGTAGAGCGTGTCTTTTCCGCCCTGATAGAGATAGAGCGCGCGCGCACCGAGCGGATTGTCTATGCCGCCGGGCAAGCCCTGGGCCAGTGGGCCATAACGGTCAGGTTCGCGGGCGATCATGTTGGGCGTCGGCACCCAGCCCGGCCAGCTAGCCTTGCGCTTGATATCGCCCTCGCCCTCAAACTCCAAACCGGCCTTGGCGACGCCGACGCCGTAGCGCATCGCCTTGTCATCCTCCATGACGAGATAGAGGAAGCGGGCATAGGGATCGACCACAATCGTACCGGGCGCGTAGGAGGTGCGGTAGTTGACGACCTGGCGAACATTGCGCGGATCCATCTTCGACACATCGACCGCAGGGATAATCTCCTCTCCGTCCTGCACCTTGCCATACATGGCCTGCAACGCCGGATCGATAGGCGGTGGAGATGGCTGAGACGGCGTGCCCGTCGTGTGCGAGCAGGCGGCAAGGAGGAGAGCGAGCCCCGCCCCTACGCCTAGTTTCTTCAGGATGCCGATAACCGGCCGCAAATCTGTAAGTCTCATTCTTATTTATTCCTTGTCTGCGGGGATCAGCCGGGCGATGGCGGCGTTCAAAGCCTCGCGCGAAATCTCTCCGAAATGGGTCGTGACAACTTGGCCGTCAGCGCCAAGAAAGAGGGTGACCGGCATTCCAGGCGCTGCGTAGTGGCGCGAAAGGGAATGAGCCGGATCAAGCAGGATGGTTTCGAGCCGGAGGTTTTGATCCTCCAGATAGGCCTTG
Source organism: Rhizobium sp. R86522 (assembly GCF_042466255.1). Lineage (NCBI taxonomy): Bacteria > Pseudomonadati > Pseudomonadota > Alphaproteobacteria > Hyphomicrobiales > Rhizobiaceae > Rhizobium > Rhizobium sp. R86522. The sequence continues at coordinate 64,583 of NZ_JAXHBX010000001.1, read as the reverse complement.
ATCGCCGCTGGCCCTTCACCCTGATTGGCGAAGATGAAATCGACGTCGGTGCGTACCGAGGCCACTTCCGCCAGAAGTGGCATTTCACGGCGGCAAGGCGGGCACCAGGTTGCCCAGAGGTTGACGACGGCGGGGCGTCCGGCGCGCTCTGACAAAGCGACAAACTGAGATCCATCAAGATTTGCCAGCGTGAAGCGGGGTGCTGCAGGCCCCTCGGCTGCTTGCCAGAGCATGGTCAGCGCGAACCAGACAAAGCATCCTGCGGCGAGCGTCACGGCGGCAAGCGGCAGCGTCTGCCGGGATTCACGCATCAGAAAGACGAGCGTGATCGCAACACCGATCGCGCCGCCAACCATCGAAAAGCCGCCCTGCCAGACATAGAGGGCGCGCCACGGCTCGGTGAGAAAGCTGTCGAGATGCATCAGGACATGCAGTGCGCGCGCGGCGATGAGACCCGACAGCAGCGCCGCGGTCGTCCAGGGCGCAAGCCGCGTGTCATAGCGACGCGCCAAAAATGAGCCTAGCCCGAGGAACACGAAGATCCCGATGATCGCCGCCAGCCTGTCGGATGCAAAGGCAAGCGGCCCTAGTGTCACGACGTCCATCAGGGCGTACCCTTTGCCGCCCGGGCGGAGGCAGCAAGCTTGTCGATCGTTACGTCGCCCACCAGACGCGTGCCCGCCACTTCCTGCCTTTCGTGATCGAAGAAGATCATCGTCGGCGGGCCAATTGCATTGAGGGACTTCAGGAGTTCATTGGTCTCTGAAGAGGTCGCGCTCATGTCGATGGTCAGCAGGCGCGCACCATCGAGAGCCGCCGAGACGCTGTCGTCCGGCAGAATGGTCCGCTCTATGGCGCGACAGGTGACGCACCAGTCCGCGGTGACGTAGACGAGGCTCGGCCTGTTCTCGGCCGAAGCTTCGCCCAGCATCGAAGTCAACGCTTGCAGCGAGGCGACGGCTTCAAAGTCCGATTTCGCGATTTCGCGCGTCGTCTGTCCGACCTCGGTCTTCATTGTGAGCGGCTCCAGAGGGGCCAGCGGATCGCGGGCACCGAGCCCGACGCCGACGAGCAGCAGGGCTCCCCAGGCGATCGAAACAGTGGCCACAGATCGCGAGATGACAGCCGCGCCAGGAGAAGCATTTGCAACCCGCATTTGCCAGAGAAACACTCCGACCGACACGGCCAGGCACGCCCAGGCAAATAGCACCAGCGTTTCAGGCAGAAGAGGGCTGACCATCCAGATCGCCGTTCCGATGAAACCGAAGCCGAAAGCGGAGCGGATGTTTGCCATCCACGCCCCCGCACGCGGCAGTGCCTTACCGCCGAGCGTTGCCATCAGGATCAAGGGGAGACCCTTGCCAAGCCCGAGCGCGAACAACGCGGCCGCCCCGATGAGGACATCTCCGGTGCGAGCGATATAGAGAAGCGCCCCCGCGAGTGGCGCGGTGACACAGGGACCGATGAGAAATGCGGAGGTAAAGCCCAGCACCGCAGCCCCACCGAGAGATCCGCCACGGCGCCCCCCGGACGACAGGCGATTGCTGAACCCCGCCGGCAGCTGGATCTCGAAGAGCCCGAAGTTGGACAGGGCGAGGATCACAAACAGGCTTGCGATGACCATGGTGGCCGTTGTCGACTGCAAGGCAAATTGCAGGTTCTGCCCAGACCATGCCGCGACCATACCGAACAGTCCAAACGCCAGTGCCAGCGCTCCGACATAGACGCTGGAAAGGATGAAGCTGCGGCTCGGCGAAAGGGCCCCGCCCTCCCGCGACAGCATGGCGGCAACGATCGGATACATGGGAAAGACGCAGGGGGTGAACGCCAGAAGCACGCCAAAACCAACAAAGCCAACCAGAAGCAGAGGCAGGCCGCCGCGCGCCAGGAGTCCATCGACACCGGTTGTCACTTCATCCTGTGCGAGTGCGAAATCCGGCTTTTGGGAGCTGAAGGCCGACCATTCGCTTTGCGATGCAATCGATGCCGGGGCAGATATTGGGCCTCCGTGCTCGGAATTGCTGAACTGTAGGCTGGCCATGTCGATCGTTTTCGTCACAGGCGGATAACAGAGCCCGCCATCCTGGCAGCCTTGATAGGTCAACTCGATCGTCGAAGCGTCACTGACAAGCGTCGCCCGGGCGGTGTCATAGTAGACTTCGGTCGATCCAAAGCCCGGATCCTCCTTGATCTTTCCATCAGGCGTCTCCAGCTTCAGCGGACTGCCATCGTCACTTTTGGCGGAAAGATACTCCCGGTAGAGATAGTAGCCTGGCTCGATCTCCCACGTGACGGCAACTTCGGTGGCGGAGATCCGTGACAGGGAAGGCCGAAACGCCTCGTCCATCTGGAGCGGCGCGGTCTGGGCAATGGCGATGCCGGAGAAGAGCAAAACGGAGAAGAAAATCGCCAGGTGCCTCAAGAGTTGCATTCCATCATTCCTTGTTACGCATCGAATGTGCGGCCGTTTCTGCGGGGCAGCTTAAGGCAGGCTTAAGCTGGGCAGGCCATGGCGTGAAACGACATTTTTCTCACGGAGGTGTGATGCGTATCCTAGTCATCGAAGACGACGCGGTTCTGATCGACGGCTTGAAGGTAGGGCTGGGTCTCGCCGGCTTCTCGGCGGACACCGTCAGCACGCTTGCCGATGCGAAGGCCGCGATTGAAAGCGATAGCTTCGATGCCCTCGTGCTCGATCGCATGCTGCCGGATGGATCCGGCACGATGCGCGCCGCCGGCAACCGCACGCCCGTTCTTCTATTGACGGCCAAGGATGCGGTCACCGATCGCATCGATGGTCTCGACGCCGGCGCCGACGACTATCTCGGCAAACCCTTCGATCTCGATGAAGTCGCGGCACGGCTGCGCGCCATTACCCGGCGTGCCGAGGGACGCGCCACACCCAAGCTCACCTGGGAAGAATTAACCCTCGACCCGGCGAGCATGGAGGTTCTTAAAAACGGCGAAATCACTGGCCTGTCGCGGCGGGAATTTGCCGTCCTCCTGGCATTGATGGAAAATCCGACCATGGTTCACTCCAAGCAGATCTTGGAAACCAGGCTTTATGGCTGGCAGGAAGAGATCGAAAGCAACACGATCGAGGTCCACGTGCATAAGCTGCGCCACAAATTGGGCGCCAGCTCCATCGAAACCGTGCGCGGTGTCGGCTACCGCATGGGGAACCCCTGATGCGATCGATCCGGCTCAGGCTTTTTCTCATCCTGCTTGCGGCAACGGGTGCCGTATGGCTCCTCGCCGTGCTTTGGACCTATCTCAGCACGCAGCGCGAAGTCGAGCGTGTGCTCGACGCGCGCCTGACGGAAGCGGCGCGTATGGTGAGCTCACTGATCACCGACCACCATATCGACGTTGCAGCAGCGGTCGATGCCGCGCAGGCCGCTGGGATACCCGAAGGCTTCGGCCTGCATGAAGGAGACTATAGCCGGCAATTGTCCTGTCAGATCTGGTCCCTTCAGGGTGATCTTGTCAGCCGGTCGGAGAGCGCGCCCAATACATCGCTCGCCGATCACGAAAGCGGGTTCGCCGAAAAGCTCGTCAACGGCGAACGCTGGCGTGTCTACGCTGTCGTCAATCCCGAGCTCGGTGTCAGGGTCCTCGTCGGCGATAGCATCGAGATCCGCGAAAAGCTGGTCGGTGACGTCATCAAGGGCCAGCTCGTTCCTGCACTGGCGATCCTGCCCATCCTCGCCGGTCTGATCTGGCTGAGTGTCGGGCGCGGTCTCTCCCCACTCCGGCAAGTCGCGGACGCCTTGTCTCTGCGCTCAGTCGACGAACTCCACCCCGTCGACGATAGCGGAGCGCCCCGCGAGATCAGGCCTTTGCTGGGCTCTCTTAACGCCTTGTTCCAACGCGTGGAGGAGGCCCGCGAACGGGAAAAGACCTTTATCGCCTATGCAGCCCATGAGCTGAGGACGCCGCTATCCGGTTTGAAGACCCAGGCCCAGGTCGCCCTTCGCAGTGATAGCGATGAGGTCCGCGCCAATGCCCTCAACCAGATCTCGCTCAGCGTCGACCGCACCGGGCGCCTCGTTCGCCAGTTGATAGACCTCGCAGCCGTCGACTCATTGGACAGCTCTTCGACATCAGAAACTGTGGTGGTCAAAGCAATGGTCGAAGAGCTGCGCGGCGAAATGGCGACACTCGTTTCGTCGAGGGAGATCACCGTTGAGACGGACATTGCAGAGGATCTGATGATCAGCGTGCCAGGCAAGACCCTTTTGCGGCTTGCCTTGCGCAATGTCATCGAAAACGCCCTGCAATATGCGCCGCGCAATTCATCCGTCAGGATCATCGGCACGCAGACCGAGACAGGCACGACGATAGCCGTGTCCGACACCGGAGCCGGGATCGATGAGAAGGACGAGCAGCGTCTCAAGGCCCGATTCCAGCGCGGCAACAGCGCAAACGCGCTCGGAAGCGGCCTCGGCCTTGCGATCGTTGAAATGGCTCTGACAAAGCTTGGTGGTCGGATGTCATTCAAGAGGAAGGTGGGTTTCTGCGTTTGTCTGGAACTGCCGACAACGAGACAGTGAGCAGCAGATCGCATCGTGGCGAGGTCGGATATCCACCCTAAGCGAGCCTTAAGGTGACAAGGCGAGGCGGACAAGAGCCACCCTTGCAAGGAGCCCTGCTCGACATGTACCGTTTTTCTTCGCCGCTCCCCACATTATCCGATTGCCATCATCGCATCAAAACCCCCTCGCTCACGGCGAAGGCAGCTATTCGGTTCCCGTCACTGGGCCTCGTCTGGCGCAAGCACCCCCACAGACAAGCGTTGCGACGTTCGAGTGCAATTCCGGCACTCTTCCTTGCGCTTGTGATAGGTGCCGTAATGGCCACCGGCGCCGAGGCCGAAGACAAGCCCTATCCAGAGATTCTCAAGACAATCGAGCAGCAGGGCATCCGAATCCTCGGCGAAATGCAGGTTCCGGGTGGCCTCAGAGCCTTCGCCGCCAAAGCCGGCGCGCAGCCTCTGGCCATCTACCTGACACCCGATAATCAACATTTGCTCGTCGGTACGCTCGTCGATGCCTATGGGCAGGACATGGCGGAAGATCAGCTCAAGAAGATGGTCGAACAGCCACTGAGCGAAGCATCCTGGACCAAGCTCGAGGCAGCGACCTGGGTGCGGGACGGCAATCCGAATGCGCCTCGTGTCATCTACACGTTCACCGACCCGAACCGCCCCTATTGCAATCGCTTCTGGCTTGCCGCCCGGCCCTGGATCGAGAGCGGCAAGGCCCAGTTGCGGCATGTCATGGTTGGCGTGATCCGGCAGGATTCTCCCGCCAAGGCTGCGGCCATTCTTCAATCCAAGTCTCCGAAAGACGCGCTGATGGAGAACGAGCGCAAACATGCCGATGGCGGCATTGCCCCGCGCGCTTCGGTCGATGACCATATGACAAGACAGCTTGAGCGGAATGCCGCTCTGATGACGGAACTTGGTTTCGGCGGCACGCCACCGATCGTCTTCAAAGGCGCGGACGGCACCGTCGATACCTTTCCCGGCCTTCCGAGTGACGCCCAGATGGAAGTGCTTCTGGGGCCGAAGTGAAGATACAGGCGCCGTCAGAGGGGCAACCGCCAAAGCACTCGTCAGACCTGTCCCAAAGGCTGCAGAAAGACAGAGGCACGAAGGTTCAAGCCTTTATTTCGATACTATGAAGATATATATGTTTGCATATATTTTGTCACGGCAGGACGAAGGGACAGCGTCCCCGACTGCATGATCCATAGGAGGTTCGACACGAATGACAGGCAAACCCGATGTAAAAGGCTTCTTCGATCAACGCACATTCAGCATCCAGTATGTCGTGAGTGATCCGGCAACGGGAAAATGTGCAATCATCGACCCGGTCCTCGACTATGATGAAAAGTCGGGTGCAACCGCAACCCGCAATGCCGATGCGATACTGGATTACATCAAGGAAAAGGGGCTCAGCGTCGAGTGGATCCTCGATACACATCCCCATGCAGACCACTTTTCCGCTGCCAGGTATCTCAAGGACAAGACCGGCGCTCCGACCGCCATCGGCGCGCGTGTCGTCGAAGTGCAAAAGCTCTGGAAGGAGATCTACAACTGGCCGGATCTACCAATCGATGGCTCGCAGTGGGACCGGCTGCTTGGGGCGGGCGACACCTTCTCGGTGGGTGATCTCAAGGGCCGCGTCCTCTTCTCGCCCGGCCACACGCTCGCATCGATCAGCTATGTGATCGGCGACGCAGCCTTTGTGCATGATACCCTGTTCATGCCGGACAGCGGCACGGCGCGCGCTGACTTTCCCGGCGGCAGCGCCAAACGCCTCTGGGCCTCGATCAAAGAAATCCTGTCGCTGCCGGATGAAACGCGTCTGTTCACAGGCCATGATTATCAGCCGGACGGGCGTGAACCCCTCTGGGAAAGCACCGTCGCCGAGCAGAAGCGCTGCAATCCGCATATTACCGGCAAGGACGAGGCGGCCTTCGTCGCGCTGCGCGACGCACGCGACAAAACCCTTCCCATGCCGAAGCTCATTCTGCATGCACTACAGGTTAACATCCGTGGAGGACGCCTCCCAGAACCGGAAGCGAACGGCAAGCGCTATCTGAAGATCCCGCTGGATGCACTCGCAGGGGCTGCGTGGGAATGAACGATCTGGTCACCCAGGCTCTGACGGCGATCGGTTCGGGCGGTCTCGTGGGCTTTACGCTTGGACTGATCGGTGGCGGGGGCTCCATCCTGGCGACACCTCTGTTGCTCTACGCGGTTGGCATCTCGCAGCCGCATATCGCCATCGGCACCGGCGCTCTGGCCGTATCGATCAATGCCTATGTCAATCTTATCGGCCATGCCCGCAAAGGGCATGTCTGGTGGCGTTGCGCCTTCGTTTTTGCCGCCACCGGGACGGTTGGCGCACTCGCGGGCTCAACACTCGGGAAAGCTTTCGACGGGCAGAAGCTGCTTTTCCTGTTTGGCCTTCTGATGCTGGTCGTTGCAGCCCTGATGCTCCGGCCCCGGAGGACCATAGCGTCAGACGTCGTCAGGACAGATGGCCTGACATGCTGGAAAACGGCGGCTGTTGCCATAGCGGCAGGAGCAGCATCCGGCTTCTTCGGAATTGGCGGAGGGTTCCTGATCGTGCCGGGCCTGATGCTCGCGACCGGCATGCCGATGATCAACGCGGTCGGATCGTCGCTTCTCGCCGTTGGCACCTTCGGCCTCGCCACTGCGATCAACTACGCGGCCTCGGGCCTGATCGACTGGGCGATCGCGGCCGAGTTTATCGGTGGCGGCGTGATCGGCGGCGTCGGCGGCATGCTGCTGGCAACTCGTCTGTCGACGAAGCGAAACCTCCTCAACCAAATCTTCGCTGTGCTGATCATCGTCGTCGCATTTTATGTCCTGTACAAAAGCAGCGCTGCGATCCTGCCGCTCTGACGAAAGGTTTGGATATGTCTTTGTCTAAGCAGCAGAAATTCTGGAACCGAATCGCCGGGCGCTATGCCGCGCGCCCGCTGAAAGACGTGGCAGCCTATGACGCCATGATCGGCGATGTCGCGTCACGTCTCAAACCCGGAGATCACGTCCTTGAGCTCGGCTGTGGTACCGGCGGCACGGCAATCCGGCTTGCGCCCCATGTGTCACACTGGACAGCGACAGATTTCTCGGCTGAGATGATCAAGATCGCTCAGGACAAACCTGCGGGCGCCAACCTGACCTTCAAGATTGCGGACGCTGAGAATGCCTATGATGGTAGTCCGTTCGACGTCATCTGCGCCTTCAACGTTCTGCATCTGGTGGAAAACCAACCAGCCACCTTGGCGCAGATATTCGCCAATCTAAAACCTGGCGGTCTGCTTATCTCAAAAACCTGGTGTTTCGCCGATCTGAAGTTCAAGTTCCGTCTTCTGTTTCGTGCGCTGCAGTTCGTAGGCCTATTTCCGGCGGTCAGGCAACACAGCATCCCCGAGCTTCGGCACTCGATCATAGATGCTGGTTTTGAAATCACAGACGAGCGGATCTTCGGCAAGTATTCGCAAAACCCCTACATCGTCGCGCGTAAGCCTGAGACGTGAGATTTGACTTCGCGTCATCCCCCGAGAGGATATAGGACAACCAGATGCGTTTCAAAATTGGACTTGCGACAGTGATCACGCTGATACTGTCGGCTTACACACCGGCGCTGGCGGGCGAGATGTTGATAGACGATTTCAAGCTGCAACCCGAAACGCGCTGGCGCTTTTTCGCAGACACCGTGATGGGCGGAAAATCATCGGGGCAGGTGCAATTCGAAAACGAAGAAGGACATGCGCACGCGCGTATGACCGGTAACGTTAGCACCGCCAACAATGGCGGCTTCATTCAGATCCGCATGAAGTTGCAGCATGCAGCACCAGAAAACACTATCGGAATACGCTTGCTGGTCCGTGGAAACGATCAGAGGTACTTCGTGCACCTGCGCACAGGAGGCACGATCTTGCCCTGGCAATTCTATCAGGCCGGATTTGATGTGACGCGGACTTGGACCGAGGTGCGACTTCCCCTTACTGAATTCAAAGCGTCTGGATCGATCTTGCGCAACATTCCGCGCGCAAGCAGCCTGACATCGATCGGGATAGCCGCTTATGGTCGCAACCACGATGCGGATATCAGCGTCCGCGAAATCGGCTTCTATTAGGCCCAAGGCACCACGGGACCTAAGCCGATCAGCCCTTTGCTGGCTGAACGAACTCCGGTTGGGCAGTGTAAGCCAACAGACATATGTTTTTCAGACAGCGAGCCTAGTGGCAGCCAACGCAAACAGGTCAGGCAGCCGCCCTCACTTGTTTGACCGCAGAGGGGCCAAAGTCTCTCTGCGGTCCTTGCACCGACTTGGCTGACCCTCGGCAGTTCGCCAACACCTCGCCCAAATGCGTGACGTTTGTGCTCGGCCAATTGATCGGGATCCCGATGACCGAGCGGGCGGAACGAGCAAGCCAGCTAATCTTGACGAACAGCGGTCCAGTGCCCCTCGGCTGTCAGGACCGCGCCTGCAAAATCGGCGAAGCGTTCCGCCACCGGATTGCCTCCCTCATTTTAGCGCCGCGTGAGCCTGCCTCGGTATGCCCGAGTCGCGCGTGTCTGGCGCAATCATTCAAGACCCAGGCCAGATCGAGATCTAACCTGCGGCTTCCATCTGTAAATCTAGGACAGCAAATGCAGTATGTCTTGAATGGTGTGATCGCGAACGTGCCGAGCGAGTGGTACGACGAGAGCCTTCTCTTCACCCTGCGTGAACACCACGGCCTTGTCGGAGCAAAGTTCGGGTGCGGCGTCGGGATCTGCGGTGCTTGCACGGTGATCATCGACGGGATGGCGACGCGGTCATGCCAGGTCCGCACGGCAGACCTGACGCCAACGACGCAAGTCTTGACCATCGAAGGCCTGGAGCGGAACGGAAAGCTTCATCCGGTCCAAGACGCTTGGCTGGCAAAGGGAGTGCCGCAATGCGGCTATTGTCAGTCCGGGCAGATCATGTCCGCCGTTGCGCTTCTGGCCGATAGCAACCGTGCCGGCTCGACAATGAACCTGGATGCAATCGTGCCCGCGATGAACGACAATCTATGTCGATGTGGTACCTACCAAAGGATCCGGGACGCCATCAGCACCCTGTTTGAGAACCGCTGATGAAACGTCGCAGCTTTCTAATCGGCGGTTTCGGCACTTTGGTCGCGCTGATCGGCGCGGGGACTGCCGTCTATGCAACACTCCCAGTCATTCCCAAACGCCCGACACCCGGCAAGGACGATGCGTTGGGGTGGATCGCCCACCATGAGGGGCGGTTCGTTCTCACGCTTCCGCGCATCGAGATGGGTCAGAACATTGCGACTGCTTTGAAGCAGATTGCCTGCACCGAACTCAATGTGGGCTGGGAGACGGTCGACGTATCCTTCCATGACACTGGTCGCGCCAGGGTGAGATCAACGGTGGGCAGTGAATCCATTATGCTGTTTGCCGAGCCGCTGGCGCAGGCCTGCGCCAGCCTGCGTGACGCTCTGATGAGGGGTGAGCGGCAGGGGCTGGTGTCGGTCGAACCCCGGCCAAGGGCGCAATTGAGGACTTTTGCCAGACATGGAGAAATCGGCCGGACCACCGAGATTGTGCAGGGTCGGGAAATTGTTACCGGCAAGGCACTCTATGCCTCCGACATACGCCGTCCCGGCACGCTCTTCGGACGGGTCCTTCGCGCGCCCGCCATGGCCGAATATGTGTCGAAACCTCGATCCTGGAATGCCGAGGCGGCGCGAGCCATCCCGGGTTTTATCGCCATCGTCGAAGACTGCGGCCCTGATATCGGCAATGCCAAGGGACTGGGCATCATCGCCGAACGGCCCGGCGTACTCGACCGGGTCGTTGAAGCACTCGACGTCGTCTGGCAGACCGAGGAACCTTCAACCGGATTTTCCCCGGATGCCCCCGTAGATGTCGACCGATGCCCGCTGGAAGAGACGCCTTCGAACATCGTCATGGACGGGGGCCCGCAACCCGGGTCCTGGGACGTCGACCTCAAGTTCGACATCCCGTTTGCCGCCCACGGCGCCATCGAGCCACGGGCGGCCGTCGCGGAATGGACGCAAGGAAAGCTCACCGTCTGGGCGGGCACACAGGATGCCTTCTTCATTCGAGACTGTCTGGCAGATGCCTTCGGTGTTTCGACGGAGGCCGTCACGGTGCAGTCTTGCCGGGTCGGAGGCAGCTTCGGCGGCAAGACGACATGCACAGTCGAGGCGGAGGCCGCAGCTCTGTCGCGAGTGGCAGAGGCACCAGTCAAGGTACAGTGGACGCGCGCCCAGGAACTGGCTTTCGCCTTTCACCGCCCACCCTCTTCCCACCGCATCCGCGCCCGCGTTGAGGATGGACAGATCAGCGACTGGGATCATCGGCAGGTCTCCTCACATATCATCTTCACGTCTGCAGTGGTCCCCAGCCTTATGCAGCAGGCAACGGATGCATTGATCGGCGATGGCGGCGTCGCACGTGGCATGTCGGCGCCGTATATCATCCCCAGAGCGAAAGCTGCCTATGATCTCGTTCGCCTGCCCGTTCATACAGGCCCCTGGAGAGGTCTCGGCGCTGGTCCAAACGGCCTCGTGATCGAAAGCGCGGTGGACGAGGCAGCGCTGGCAGTCGGCGCCGACCCCCTCGCCTTCCGCCTTGCCCACATCAACGACGAAAGACTGGCAGCGGTCCTCAAAGCTGTCGGAGACATGTCAGCGTGGACGACGTGGAGAAGCCCGGCATCCGCGCCCAGGGTCGGCCGCGGCGTGGCCTGCGGCATCTACAAAGGCGTGAGTTATGCCGCCGTGGTCGCCGAAGTGGAAGTGGCGGCAGACGGGCGCATGGGCGTACGCGAGTTCTGGTGCGCCCATGACTGCGGGCTCGTCATCAACCCGGATCAGGTCAAGGCCCAATGCGAGGGGAACCTGATGTGGAGCATCGGTTTCGTGCTGTATGATCATCTGCCGATGGAAAGCTCTCGTATCGTGGCGGAAACCTTTATCGATGCTCCCATTCCCCGTATGGAAGATACGCCGAAGATGACCATCAAGCTGATCGAGGGGACCGATTCTCCCACCGGGGCCGGAGAAACGATCATGGCGTGTGGACCCGGCGCAATAGCAAATGCGATCCGTGCCGCCACCGGCATGAGGCCGACTCGCTTTCCGGTCAGGACTTCATGAACGAGGCCGAGGGACTTACATGACACCCGGAGCAACCCGATTGGAGGGACTGAACACATCCGATTTCGCTTCGGCAGCGATCATGCGACTGATCGGGCTCGGCCTTCGGTCGCAGGAAATCTCCATCACCGTGCCGAGGGCGCAAGGAGCGCATGTTCCGCGCGCGCAGAAACATGATCTCATTGAAAGGATCCTTGCCGAGCACGGTGTCCAGGCAATCTTCAGGATCGCGGACTGTGCCTCTCTGATGCCGTTCGAACCGGTTGTCCGCGCCTTGCGCCAGGCCATCGGCGCACAGGATCTTCTGGATCGCTGGAGCCGGCTGGAGCGCTTCAGCCACGGTCGACATGTGGTCTCACAATTCGCGCTTGAGCCATCTCTCTACAGACTGGAGCATCGGGCCAGAGCGGATGGGCCGGGCCCTTCCAGGGCAGAGAGCCTTTTGATTCTCGCCCTCCTTGCCGTGCTCATTGAGCTGTCCGGCGACGATCTGGTTCTCATGACGGAGGATGGAACCCTCCTCCGCGCCGAACAGAAGTGGCACACGGTCGATCGCGACCTCGCGCTGAAGTCAGTGATTGTCGAGGTTAAGCCGGCGACCGTTTCACTCGACAAGCCGCTCGTATGCACATCAGAACGTGTACTTGAAAATCTGCGCCGTCTTGTTGCAGATGATCCCTGCCGCCGCTGGTCGATCAATCGTCTCGCTGGCCTGCTGGCAACCAGCAGGCGGACGCTCCAGCGACGCCTGGAAGAGCGGCAGACATCTTTCAGCAACGTGGTTCTGGATGTCAGGCTGGAGCTTGCGGCAGAGCAGCTCTGCAACGAGCGGCAGGCCAGCCTCGCCCAGATCGGCTTCCTCAACGGCTTCTCCGATCAGCCGCATTTCACTCGGCTGTTTTCCCAGAAGGTCGGGATGACGCCCGGAATCTATCGCGATCAATTTCGTTCAGGAAACGACACTGCAGGCCCAAGAAGACCGTGATATCAGGGGATCTCAAGCGCGGAAGACACGGTAGACGCTCGCTGGCGGGAAATTTACCGGGCAGAACCTGACACGTGCGCTTTCAATCAGCAGTCTTTCATGAACCGCGAAAGGGATCGGACAGCGGGGACCATAGGTAAAGCAGCGAAACTCGCCGTCATCTTGAATAAGCTCGAAAGCCGATTTCATGATCCGGTGGACTGAGGAAAGGCTCATCGACAGAAGCGGCAGGCCACAGAGCACGGCTTTCACCGAACGAGGGCTGCAAGGCAGGAGGCTGCGCATCCGGCATGCATCGACGGTAAAGGTCTCAACGGTTGCAAACCGTGTCCGCATCAGGTCCGCAAAGGCTGGATTGCTCTCGATTGTATAGATCCGGGACGGCCCCGCAGGCATTGTGACAAGGTGGTCGGTGAACGCGCCCGTGCCCGGACCCAGTTCCAGCACGGCGGTATCGTGAAGATCAAGACCTTCCACCATTGCTCTTGCGAGAGAGGAACTGGATGGCACGACCGACGCCGTTCGAAGCGGTGCGCGCAGCCATTCGCGGGTGAAGGTGACGACGTGTCTCATTCTCTGCATGGGCAACCGGAAAAGCTGAAGGGACAAGGAAATCACGTCGGAGATGTGATCTCCTTGCCCTTTATTTCGGACATTCGTCGCCAGAGATATTGAAACTATGCGCCAAAATCGGCTGCACGCTGCAGCAGACGGTCGTCTTGCGTCCTTCCCAATGCAGACAGGCTTGCCGGGTAGCCCGAGACAACCTTGCCGATCACTGAGGGTCTTGCGGCAAGCGTCTTACCCAGGGCCGCAGGTTTCTAGGGCAAGGCGTCCAGCGGCTGACTGATGATGGCGACGAAACGGCTGCTTCTGCTGTGGGTCGGCTGGCCATGCAACGTCTGAAGTGAAGGCGCAAAGAGGTTTTGCCGGGCTCACCTGATAGCAAGCATGCATTACTTCGCTATTCAACTGGACACTCCAACCACCGCCCCTTGGTCTCTTACAAGCCGACCGTCTTCCAGCGTGATGATCCTGTCCGCCATATCGAGGATACGGCTGTCGTGGGTTACCATGACGGTCGTCGTGCCGCGCTCCCGCCCCAGGGCCTTCAACATGGCAACGACCTGATGGCCGCTAGCCTTGTCGAGCGCTGCTGTCGGCTCGTCGGCAAACACAATCTGCGGGCCCGCGATCAGCGCGCGGGCGATCGCCACACGCTGCTTTTGGCCACCCGACAGATTGCCGGGGAGATAATCCAGCCGATGCCCCAGACCGACCAGCTCAAGCATGTGCTCGACGGCCTGAGCACGACGGTTTTCATCTCCCGTACCGTGCACTTGCAAACCCATCATCACATTCTGGCGGGCAGTGAGGCTTTCGTGAAGATTATGGGCCTGGAAAATGAAGCCCAACTGCCGGCGCAAAACCTCAAGTGTGGGCTCGTCGGCGCCACGAAGCTCGTGACCTAGAAGCCGGACGGACCCGTCCTCGACCTGTCGTAGGCATCCCATCAGTGTGAGAACCGTAGTCTTGCCGGAACCCGACGGGCCAACCATCACTGTGAGGCTCCCGGGAGCGATATCAAGGGAGAGATCGAAGATCGCCTGCTTGCTGGCTTCGCCGCGGCCGAACCAGTGATTGAGATTGCGGACGGAAATTGGAAGGTCACTCATCAAAACAAGTCCGCCGGATCAGCGCCCTTTAGGCGTCTGGCAGCGAGCGCGCCAGAGAGGGTGGAGGCTAAGAGGGTGCCTGCAAAAACCATGAGCGCCCGCTCCGGTGACATAAGTACGGGAAGACCGGTCGCTTGAGACATCACCTGGTAGATGCCCATCGCAAGGATTAGACCCGGTATGAAGCCCATGGCCGCCAACACCAGCGCCTCCTCAAAGACGATGCTGAGGAAGAAACGATGCGGATACCCCACAGCCTTCAAGGTCGCGTATTCGCGCAGGTGATCAGCGACATCAGTCGACAGGACCTGATAGACGATCACAATGCCGACAAGGACACCCATGAACACGCCGAAGCCGAAGATGACACCCGTTGGACGCTGGGTCGTCTGATACCGGACATCCTTGGCAATCATCTCATCAAGTGTGTGGACTCCGATCGGCTCTCCAGTGAACCTATCCTGCAATTGCCGCACCAGCGCCACTGACTGTGCAAGATCGCTGACTTTCAGCAGAAGATGCGACGGCGTCCCGCTGATCCGGTTCGGGAACAGACTAAGAAAGGTCTGGTCCGACACAACCATGATGCCGTCGGCAGAAAAGCCTCCCCCGATAGAGATTGTCCCGATGGCACTGATCGTGCGGTCATTTACCTCGAACTGGAGTGGCTTTGATGGACCGACACCCGCAAGAGCGGCGGCATCGACGCCGCGTGTCTGCCGATCAATCAAAGCCGTGTCTGCGACGGCAAGGTTCCTTATCAGAGGGGCAACCTGCGGACCCGTAAATTTCTCAGCCTCAATCGGAAGTCCAATGACCTGGAGGCTGGCTACAGACCCATCGGGGCGCCGCCAGTCGAGCTTGCCAATATAGAGAGGGGCCGCGGCGGCAACACCGTCTATTGCCAGAGCACGGTAGAGGGTTCGACGCGCCAGCGGAGATCCGTCGGCCAATGTGTTTCCATCATTCGACGAGATGATGATGTCACCCGCGAATGGGGTGTAGGACGTACGGATGGTTCCGTTCAGCGCGCCCATGATGCCCAACTGAACGAAGACGAGCATGGTCGCGAGGGCGACACCGGCTAGCGCCGCTAAAAGACGTCCACGGTTGTGTCTGAGCTGAAGCCAACCGATCGGCAGCCTGCCGAATAGAAGTGAAAGCAGCCTACTCATGATCTTTGCCTACCGCGACACGCCCCATGACTTCGAGCCCGGTCAGTTTGGCGGCCAAAGCGCTGGAGCTAGGATCCAGATGAGTCGTGACACGCACCACCCGTGCGTCGGTATTGGCTGCAGGATCGGCGGAGAGCACCGTTTGCTGCTCGACTTCATAACCAATCAAGGTCACCGAGCCTTCCAATTCCTGAGACAGTGCTGGACTGGAGACAATGACCGTCTGTCCAATTGCGATCCGTCTGATATCGGTTTGATAAACCTCAAGCTCGACCTGCATGTGGTCGGTATCAGCAAGCGTCATGATCCCTGGAGACGCAGGGCGCTCTCCCGGACGGCTGTTGATTGCAATCACCGTCCCCGAAATCGGACTGATAACCACGCCTTTGCTCAGATTGTCACGTGCAGTCGCGAGTTCGGCCTTGGCTAGATCCAGGTTTCGCTCGGCCACTTCTATATCGGACTGCAGCGTTCCTGGCGCAGACTGGTATCGAACAATCGAGGCATCTGCCTTGGCAAGATCGCTAGTCGATTGCGCCAAAGTGGCCTCAGCAGATTGCAGAGTGGACCGTGAAGAGGCGCCACCGAGGCTCAGGCTGCGCTCCCGTTCCAACGCCTGCCGCGCAAGCTGGACAGCGGCAAGCGCCCTATCGCGGTTCGCCTCGGCCTCCGACAGGCTTGCGGCAACCATGGCTCGGGTCTGAGCAAGCGCGGCCTCTTTGGCGGAGATGTTGACGAGGGCGCTTTCGACCGCAAGCTGCAGGGACGGTAGACTGTCGAGCTCGGCCACCGTCTGGCCAATTGTCACATGATCACCTTCGTCGACGAGTAGCGATGCAATCCGGGCGTCCGAGGCGCCAAAGGGGGCAGCCAGGGTGATCGTCTTTCCCTTTGGCTGCAGCCGGCCAAGGGCGACAACCGCGCTTTCACTTTGGCTGGCAGCTCCATCGTCATTCGTCGCTGACGTTGCTTGAGCATCCATTTCAGCTATAGGCAGGTTTTTCCCGTCGATGCCGAAAAATCCTGAGGAGAATGGCGGGCCAAGATATGCGCCTAGAAATGCCCCAATGACGAAGATAAGCAAGACAACGACGACGCGGGTGAACAAGCCTCGCAGCGACCATCTTGACTTGCCAGAGCCAGCCTCCTCAACGAGGCCTGCTCGCGGCATGGGGAGTGCTGGCGGCGAGATTTCGGTTTGCATCCGTGACAGGCTTTCAATTTAATGACCAACGGGTCATTAATATGGGAAACGGAGAAAGACTGCAAGATGCAAGCGGGCCAACCCCAGCAGAAACGTCAGCGACGTAAAGACGCGCGTCCCTCAGAGATTCTTGAGGCGGGATTGGCGCTGTTTGCAGAACGCGGGTTCGCCGCGACGAGGCTTGACGACGTCGCCAAGCGTGCGGGCATCGCCAAGGGAACCGTCTATCTGTACTTCTCCTCGAAGGAGAGCTTGTTTGAGGCGGCGCTCAAGGATCGCATGGTCTCGACGATGGAGGGTGTCGGCGAACTGACTGCATCTTTTGCGGGATCGACTGAGGAACTCCTTAGGCTCGTTCTCGCGCGGATCTACGGACAGATGATCGAAGGCGATGCTGGCGTGCTGTTGCGCATCCTGATCGGCGAAGGCGACCGTTTCCCGGATCTTGTTAAGATGTATCGGGAGATCGCCTTGGCCAAGGGCATGGCGACAATGAAGAGCATTCTGAAGCGAGCCGAAGCGCGAGGAGAGTTGCGCGTGGCAGCCGACGACATTGACCCAAGAATGATCGTGGCCCCGATCGCCATCCTGGCCATCGGCGGGAAGGTGTTTGGTGCCCAGTCGCATGGTGACCGCGACGCGTTTTTGGAGCGACATCTTGATCTGGTGCTTCGGGGGCTGCTTTCGGCGAATGCTGAACGATAGACGGAAGGGTCCCACGGTGGCCAGTATGCCAGGTTTGGAGTACGCTTTCGACCGCCCGAACGGCCGGAATGATGGCGCGTTCCCGCCACGGCAGCGTTCGCTTCCAGCTGGAACTTTCGCCTGTTACGGTTAGCGGCCTCGACGGAATGACTGCCTTGATTCCTTTGCAGAATCCGAAAAGCCCGGAGGCTTGTTTCTCACCCAGGTGACGAATGTCCGCACCGCAGGGTCTTCCACGATGGTTTCGATCGTGGAAAACTTCTTGGCGAGTTGAGCATCGGTAAAGATCGAATGTATCTGGTCGTGGCAGATACGGTGCAGGAGGACGGTTTTCTTGCCACCCTTGCTCTTAGGAACGAGATGATGCTCGTCTCGCTGATCTTCTGGGATTACGCGCTCGCACATCGGACAGAACACCGGCTCTGGTGTAGGCTCGTCCCATGAAGCTAACTCATCTCTGTTCTTGCGGGCCAACGCTCGGTCTTTCCTGTTGTAGACCCCGGATTCTGTTCCCGAGGATGGTGCTAGTGTTGCACGCGCACGCAAGTAGCACGAAACCATCAGAACCGTATGGCTTCTTTGAAGCAGCAAAGCGGATCGAATCCTTCGAGAGGCTCTCGCAGCGAAAGGGCGCGGCCCCACAACGTGCGGGGCCGTCCTCATTCAGATTTCGGTCCGCTCGGCTAGTTCGAGTGCGTCCTCAATGTCGACGCCGAGATATCTGACTGTGTTCTCGATCTTGGTTATGGCCAAGCAGGATCTGGATCGCTCGAAGATTGCCGGTGGCCTTGTAGATCATGGTAGCCTTCGTTCGCCACAGGGAATGCGTCCCGTAATCCTGCCGACGAAGCCAGATCGCCGTCACCCACTCATCAACCAGTCTGGCGTATTGCCGAGTGCTGAGATGATCAGCGTGGTCGACGCGACTGGGAAAGGCATAGTCATCGACTGTTCCTCCCCTTCGCTGAAGCCAGGCAAGCAGACTGGCTCTGACCTCGGTCGTAATTTCGAACTGCACGGGTCGTCCAGTCTTCTGCTGGACGACCATCGCTCGAGTTCGAATGTCGTGGCCGGTGACGAGTGTCCGATTTTCAGCTTTACCAGATCGCGGCCACGGAGCTTGCGGTCGATGGCAAGATCAAAAAGCGCCCGATCTCGCATCCTTCCTTCACGATCGAAGCCCGCACCGACAGCCGTGAGATCAGCGAGGCCATCGAGACGGAACCGGTCGCCGATAGCAGCGGACCCGGCGGATTGCGGGTACGCGGTAACCAACATATCTTCAGCTCTTGATACACTGGCACGACGATTGAATGGCTTGGCCGTATATGGCTTGTGTCCGATCCTTGTCAGGGAGTCTCATGGAGGAGCGAGCGCCCAAGCTCCAGGCGCGACACGGGCGTCTTGACCTTAGGCGTTTGCCCTGCCAGCGGAGCTTTTCCGGTCCAAATTGATCCAACACTGACGCGACATGACCGAAAAGGCGCCCACCTTCAGTAATCGTAAACTATATCGATTAGAACAGGCTTAGGGGTTTGATTATTCTTTTATGCCGAATTTCCGAAATGCGTCATCAGAAAATACCAGCAATTTCATAATGTTAATATCCGTGATGAATTTGGAATAGCGCCTATCCAGGTTGTTTTCGCCCCTTCACGTCTTAGCAATTTGCTAAGAAATCACCCCTAATTTCCGGCCATTCCTTTCGAGGGGTCGCCGCAGATGAAGCTGCGGGTGAGTGAAAGATGGGGTTCTGCACATGATGTGCGCTGCGTTGCCTGCAATCATTGCGGGCCTTTTTGGTGTGTTTCTGCTGTGGCTGCCGATCAGCCTCCAGGCGCAACTGGTGCTCAGCCTGGCCATCCTGGCCCTGATGCTCCTGTTCATGATGCGTCCGCAGAACAAGACATTCCGCGTGATGACTTTCGTGTTCTCGGCCGTGCTCGCCCTGCGCTATGCGTTCTGGCGCACGACGGAGACGCTTCCCGACATCAACGAACCCTGGAACTTCATCCCGGGCATCATTCTCTATGCGGCGGAAATGTATTGCCTGGTCATGCTGGCAATCAATTTCTTCATCGTCGCCGACCCGCTGGACCGCAAGCCGGCGCCGCAGCTGGCCGATGACGACAAGCCGACCGTCGACGTCTTCGTTCCGTCCTACAACGAGTCGGCCGACCTTCTGGCGCTGACACTTGCTGCGGCCAAGTCGATGAACTATCCGGCCGACAAGCTTACCGTCTATCTGCTCGACGATGGCGGCACCGATGCCAAGTGCAGACAGTCCGATCCGCGCGCTGCAATCGCTGCCCGTCGACGTCGCGAGGAACTGCAGGCGCTGTCGGCGGCGCTGGGCGTTCGCTATCACGCCCGCGCCGAAAACAGCCATGCCAAGGCCGGCAATCTGAACGCGGGTCTCTCGATCTCGACCAGCGAGCTTGTAGTCGTATTCGATGCCGACCATGCACCTGTCCGCGAATTCCTCAACGAGACAGTGGGCCACTTCAGAAACGACGAGAAGCTCTTCCTCGTCCAGACCCCCCACTACTTCCTCAATCCGGACCCGGTTGAGAAGAACCTCCAGACCTTCGGCAAGATGCCGTCGGAAAACGAGATGTTCTATTCCGTCGTCCAACGCGGCCTCGACAAGTGGAATGCCTCGTTCTTCTGCGGTTCCGCTGCCGTTCTGCGACGCAAGGCATTGAAGGAAACCGGCGGCTTTTCGGGCCAGTCGATCACCGAAGACTGCGAAAGCGCGCTCGCGCTCCACTGCCGCGGCTGGCACAGCCTTTACGTCGACAAGCCGCTGATCGCCGGCCTGCAGCCCGAAACGCTCGTCTCCTTCATTGGTCAGCGCGTTCGCTGGGCCCAGGGCATGCTGCAGATCCTGACGCTGAACCGCCCCTTCCTTCAGCGCGGTCTCTCGACGGCGCAGCGCATCTGCTACGCCGGCACGAACCTCTTCTGGCTCTTTCCCCTGACGCGGTTGACCTTCATGTTCTCGCCGCTGCTCTACATCTTCTTTTCGCTGCAGATCTTCGAAGCCAACATCACCGAATTCATCTGCTACTCGGTGACCTATCTCATCTCATCCTTCGCCATGCAGAGCTACCTCTTCGGTCGCGTCCGCTGGCCCTGGGTCTCCGAGCTCTATGAATATGTGCAGTCGGTGATGCTTTTCGGCGCGATCCTGAGCGTCGTGAAGAACCCGCGCAAGCCGACCTTCAACGTTACGTCGAAGGGACAGACACTGGATGAGAGCAAGCTGTCACCGCTGGCGCGCCCATACTTTGTGATATTCTTCCTGCTCTTTGCCGCCACCTGCTATGCGATCTGGCGTTACACGACGGAAGCAATGCCCTCCGAATTGCTGCTGATCGTCGCCGGCTGGAACATCATCAACATGGGCATCGCCGGCGCTGCCCTCGGCTCCGTATCGGAACGGCGCGAACGTCGGCGCAACCAGCGCCTCAGCGTTCGGCGTCATGCGATCCTGCATTCCGGCGGCACAAGCCACGCCGTCATCATCGCGGATGTCTCGAGCGGTGGCCTCGCACTGCAGTTCATCGACGGACATCCGGTGAACGGGCTGGAGACGGGCGAAGAGGCCACAATCGAAATCCGCCGCCACGGCCGCGGAATGCGCGTACCCCTTGTTTGCCGCAGCATGCTGCGCCGGCAGGACGAGACGAGCTTCGGCTTTGCCTTTGCCGAGCGCACACCCGAAACCTTCATCGCGATTGCCGAGATGATGTATTGCGAACAGCAGCCGCTTCAGGAGCGCTGGAACCGTGTTCAGAAACACAAGGGCTTCTTCACCGGCACCCTCCGATTTGCCCTCTGGACGATCACCGAAACGCTGCGCGGCTTCACCTACGCCTTGCGTCTGGTTCGCGAAACGACGGAAATCTCGCATCCCGACGCGCCGCTGATCATCAACACATCGAGCAGCGTTTCGGAGCCGGGCGCAACCTATCCGGCAGCCGTGAAAGGGCCGGCCTATGCATAACCTTGAAGTCCTGCGCCGGCTCTCAGCAGCAGCGATCCTCATTTGTCTGTCGGCAAACGCCTCTCATGCTGGTGATTTCGTGCCCGCAGACCTTGGTGCGGCAAGTGTCCAGAGCGCCGGTCAGGCCGTGTCGGACATCCCCCGCCAGATGGTCGCCTTCCGCCAGACGGCAACTGCCATGCGCCTGGAAGGCGAAGACGCGGCGAGAGAACTCAGCTTCTATCTGTCAGCGGAGCAGGTCGCGACAGCAGGTCTGTTGAGACTGAGTTACACCAATGCGGTCTCGGTCATGCCTGATGACGCCGTGCTCGACATCGAGTTGAACGGCAAGCCTCTCGCGGCCTTACCGATCCGCTCGCCCAATGGTCCGGCGACCCATGACATTCCGGTCGCCGCCAAGGATCTGACGGTCGGCTGGAATCAGGTCCGGCTGCGTGCAAAACAGCACCACCGCATCGACTGCAGCGTTCAAGCAACCTATGAATTGTGGACGCAGGTCGATCCGCTGATCAGCGGCTTCCTGACCAGCGCACGCCCGAAGGACGGAGATCTCGCAGGCCTTCTGTCCGTCGGGCGAAATGGCGATGGCGCCACGGAAATCCGCGTGATTGCCGGAAACGATGCTCCCCAGACGACATTGAGAGACAGCCTGCCCCTCATGCAGACCCTGGCACTTGTGCTCGGTCGTGAGGACCTGAGCATCACCGTCGGCGACGTCGGAGGCAGCGGACCGGGCATCGACCTCTATCTCGGTGACCCCGCAGACGCGAACCTGCCGCAACCCGCCCGCGACGCCCTTGCCGCCGCAACGCGTGGCCTATTCGTCCGGCAGGGCGAACACGGCCGCCAGATCGTCACCATGCGTGGTTCGAACAAGAGTGAGCTTCAGTCGCTCCTGGTTGCCGCCGTCAACGGCCCCCTGCTTCCGTTGATCCGCGCAAACAAGTTCGCCATGACCAAGACGCGGATCGATGGCGAGAGCCCGGGCACACACCCGCTGTCGAGCATCGGTTATCAGACGACACCTTTCGCCGGCCGTCTCTTCCAGACGAGCTTCGATGTCGTTATGCCCGCCGATTTTTATCCGGGCGACTATGCCACGGTTGATCTCAACCTGAATGCGGCCACTGCGCCCGGCCTGGCACCCGGAACGCAGTTGCTGGTCCGCGTCAATGAACGCGCCGTGGCAAGCCTGGTGCTCTACGATCCCGAGGGCACGACGCTTGAGAACAAGCCGCTGGAACTTCCGCTCCGCGCCTTCCATCCCGGCGTGAACCATGTTCGTGTTCTGGCCGAAGTGCCGCTCGCCTCCGATCTCGTCTGTGATCCGGCCGCCCGCGACGAAGCGCGATCTCGCTTCCTGCTGCTCGAGGAAACCACGGTGACGATACCGCCACTGGCGCGCGCCGGTCGTCTTCCCGACCTTGCGGCCTTTGCTGGAACGTCCTTCCCCTTCAAGGGCCCAGCTGCTTTCGATTTCTATGTCGATGCGGCGACACCCGCACGGCTGGGCTCGGCACTAACCCTTCTCACCCGGCTCGCCATGTCGGCGGGGCATCCCCTGCCAGCGGAGCTCAAGATCGGCCGTCCAGACCCGCGCAAGACGACGAATGCCCTGATTGTCGGCGCCGGTGGCGAGCCGCTGGAGCTTGCCGCTCTTGCCGGCCAAAAGGGAGATCGACTGCAGCCGTCTTCGACCGACGATCTGATCACAGCTTCGGTAAATGCGGGCGGTCAATTGTCGGACTCCCAGGCGCTGCTCGATGCTTTCCAGGTCGAAACGCGGCTTGAGCGCGATCAGCTGTCACTGAAGAGCCGAGCCTCTGACTGGGTGGCAACGGCCTCGACAACCGTCAACCGCTGGCTGGCCTACAAGGATATCGGACGCGAAGACGTCAAGATCGATCCGCGCGATCGCCTGATCAGTCTGAAGCAGGTTGCATCCGCTGACGGCGCTGCCGTCTGGACCTATGTCAACGCGGTGGATGAAACCATGCTTCAGCAGGGCGTCGCAGCCCTGACCAAGCCGGCAACCTGGACGGCCCTCGAAGGAGGGGAATCGGTGATCCGGCGTTCTGACCTCGAACTCGTGAACCGCTATCCCGAAAGCTACAGCTTCTTTCCGATCACCGATACGAGCCCCGCCAATCTCAGACGCCTTGCCGCTGCCTGGCTCTCCGACAACTTTATCATCTATGTCGGTCTTGTTCTCGCACTGATGGGCGGCTTCGGCTGGTGGGTTGGTTATGTTGTGCCGCGCAAGGGCGTGAGGACCGTCGAATGAAGAAGACAATCAAGACAAGACTCTCGGCCGGCACCATTCTCGCCACACTGTTCGTCGCACTGCCCGCCGGCGCGACCTCGCTTCTGGTACCTGAAACGGCCGCCATCATGGCGCATCCATCGGACAGCGCGAAAGCCGTTGAAGCTGACACGCGCAAAGCGCCGGGGCCCGACACGGTCGATCTTGCCGCACTTTATTACTACGCCCGGAATGGCGAGGCAGAGCGCGTCGAAGCCGAGACCCGCCGCCTGGAACTGAAGTATCCCGGCTTCATGCCCCCGGCCGACCTCTATGCCCCTGATGCCGGCGACCATGTCGATGAGACAACGCTCTGGCAACTTTACGAGCGCGATGACTATGCCGGTATCGAGCAGGAAATCAGCCGGATCGCCGCAAGCCATGTGGGCTGGGAACCGTCAGAGGATTTCGTCAGCAAGCTCGAGCGGCGCAAGCTGAGATTTGCCATGACGCAGGCAAACGAGGCGAAGGACTTTGTGACCGTCATTCGTCTTGGTGCAAAGCTCGACCCTGCGCAGGAAACCGAGATCGACCTGCTCTGGATGATGCTTGACGCTTACCGGGCAAATGAGATGCAGGAGGCACTGACGGCGGTCTATCGCAGCATCCTTTTCCGGATGCCGGAGAAGGCGTTTTCCGATGAACTGGTGCTGACCACCCTGCAAAAGGCGATGGAGGACATTCCGGCAGCCGATCTGCGCGAGACGATCCGTGTGCTCTCTGCGGATCCCGAACTCGCTCTCTCGATGCGATCGCTCAACCTTGATCTCATGCGCCGCGAAATGGGAGACTTCGCGTCCGGCGTTGCGGGCGCACCTCAACCAGGCCCCGAGGCGATTGCCGCCGTCAGGACGGTTGCCGAGAGCGCTCAAGCGCCGGAAGACCTCGCCCTCATGGGCTGGTACATGCTGAAGATCGAGCAGCCGGACCAGGCAGCAAACTTCTTCCAGCGCATGCTGCAGAACAAGGCGACGCCGGAAGCCGTCCGCGGCATGGCGCTCAGTTTTTCCCACCAATCGAAGGACGAGGAGGCCTATGCGTTTGTCACGGAGCACCTCGACATGCTTGCCGGGCAGGACGCCTTCCTCCTCGATCAGCTATCCTTCCCTTTCAAGGGCGAGGGGAAGACCGACATCGATGAACGTGTCGTGACCCGCTATTCGGAAGCGATCCAGAAGACGGAATCGTCCGATCACGCCCGCCTCATCGCCTGGTATGCCTATAACTCGCGCCAGTTCGAGCCGGCGCGTGCCTGGTTTGCGAAGGCCTTCGAATGGAAGGCCGAGGCAGACAGTCTGAAGGGCCTGGCCCTCACTCTGACGCGACTGGGCGAGAAGAAAACCCTTGCAAACCTGCGGGAACAGCATGGCGACGCCTATCAAACGGTTTTCGCCGAGCTGAAATCAGCAGCGGAACCGCGCCAGCGGGCCGGGAAATCGGTCTCGGCACCCGCAGGCGTTCAGGCCGGCTATCTCTCGCGGCTGCAGAAAAAGGACTATGGTGGCTGTGTTGCCGAGTTGCGGCGGCTTGAAGCCAGGACAGCCTTGCGGCCGGATGCACAGGTGGCCAAGGGCTGGTGTCTTCTGGGTCTCAACCATCTGGCCGAAGCGCGTCAGGCCTTCACGGCCGGTCTCGCGGGCGGTGGCGGCAAGGCGGATGATGCCGCCTATGGCCTTGGCCTCACTTTGCTTCGCGCCAATCTGACCGACGACGCAGAGGCTCTGCTGATGCAGCACAGCCTGACGCCGCTCCGCGACCGGGAACTGCGCGCCGAGCTTCTCTGGCAGCGGGCGCGCGCCGCCTTCGATCGCAAGCAATATCGCGTCACGCTCGAAGCGCTGAACACCCGCCTGCAGATCATGCCGGAGCCGGTGGGGATCAGCCAGATGCGCGCCTGGAGCCATTACCACCTCGGCAATCTGGCCCAGTCGCGTGCGATCTTCGCCCAGCTCAATCAGGTCATGGCAGACCCGGCAAACAGCAGGGGCATCGCGGCCATCAACGAACGCATGGGGATCAACTAGTGAAGCCAAACATCCTTGCGATCCTGACACTGCTTGCGCTGCACGGCTGCACGACCGTCGAGGATCCCTTCCTTGATGGCATGACCGGCAATATGCCCGTCGCGACAGGCAACCGCGAACTGCCCGTTCATCTCGCCTCTGCTTCACTGACCGGGCTAGGCGAGATGCCGATCGGCCTTCGCCAGACATTTACAGATGGAGTGACCAGGCAAACTATGGTCTGGGCGAACACAACAACACTGCAGGGGGAAAACGCGCTAACGATATCAACCTCAGCCGCCTCAAGATCGACGCTCAGGAAAGGGCCTGACCGTGCCGAGATCATCCGAACGCTGCGGGGCGAGTTCCCGGGTGTATCAATGAGTATCGATCCGGTCATCCGCCGCAACGCTTACGGCGCCTATGGCGCAGCGACCGGCAAACTGGGCGACAAAGGCGGCTGCGTTTACGCGTGGCAGATCATCGGCCGCGACGTCGAGCTTGGCCGCAACGAGCCGAGAGAGATCCGACTGCGATACTGCCATCAGGCGCTTGGCCCGGACGTGCTCGCAGATCTCCTCACCGGGCTGTCGGTGAGAGACCCGGGGTTCGCCGCGTCCACTGCAACCGTGGCCTATGGTTATCCCGCTTTCGCTGCAGCATCAAAGCAGGTCATCCATCAGGCAACAGTCGACCGAGACGCGGTTAAGTCACCGAAAACAGGGGCGGTATCCGTAGCCGAGACAACTGATCCGGACATTAAGGCCACCATACCGGTCAGAATACCAGAGCCTTAGCGCGGGCCAGTCACGGGGGACAAGCCCTACGGCGTTTTCGTCTTGTTGGCGTCACGACACGAAAGTGGCGGATCTGTCCGAATTTTGAGAACATAGGGTGCTCATGTTGCGGGGATGGAGGTTTCCTGCCGCAATGGTCTGAGATCGGCGCCGTCCGTCGGGGTCCAGATATAATCGCCAGTGAGACTGATATGCTGCCATCCAAGCGGAGTGATGTGTTTGATCACGTCGGGCGGCGTTGCGACACCTTCCCGGTTTAGCACGGCCAACGCTGGTTCAAGATAGAGCGTGTTCCAATAGACTATGGCGTTGGTCACCAGGTTATGTCCGGATTCTCGGTAGAACTGGCTCGCGAAAGTCCGGTCGCGCAGTTCTCCGAGGCGGTTCAAGAACGGTGCGCGAGCAAGGGTGTTCTCGGCTTCGCTCTTGTTGAGGCAAGCGGTTGCGTTCCTGCGCATCTCCGCGTTTTGGCCTTCTGCGCTGCGGCCACTGTGGCGGTGGTTTCGCAGCGGTCGACCGTGACTATCTCGCTTGCTCCCCTGCGCGTAAGCTTGGAACTTGCTCGCAGAAACGCTCCTTCAAGCGTCGTGAACTGGAAGAGGTCATTCTCGACCTGCTGCGTCGGCGTTTGATGCAGCCCGAAGCCGTTGCGCAGTTCATCAAGGAGTATGCGAACGAGGCGAACGCCGGTCGGGCTTCCCAAGATGCGGAACGACAGCGCATTGAGAACCAACGCGGACAAATCGCGCGCCGGCTCGATGGGCTTCATGATGCTATCGCCGATGGACTTCGCACACCGGGCCTCAAAGAGAAGCTGGAGAATATGGAAGCGCAAGCTGCGGAACTGGACGCGCGATTGTCGGCGGCTGCCCCCTCTCGCGTCCGCCTTCATCCTAATCTTGGCGAAGTCTATCGTCGCAAGGTGGCAGCATTGGCCGAGACACTCAATGACACCGCGATACGTACCTCGGCTCTGGAGAACATTCGCAGCCTGATCTCATCAGTGACCATCCACGAGGTCGATGGCCGAACTACGATAGAGCTTGAAGGTGCCATCACTGCGATGATTGCGTTGGCCCAACCTAAAACTGGAAAGGATCTTGAAGGGAGTTCGGTGAAAGTGGTTGCGGGGGCCTGATTGCACAGAGACTTGCAATATCTGCGTCTTTGGATGCGTCGCCCAATGCTTCTGCATAACAACCCGCGATAGATGGAGTCTCGGGTATTGAGTGTCTTGCGCCTAGCGATACCGTTTTGGGGCTGAAAGGAGGATGCTCGCAGCTGGGGGGCTCAGGATAACAGCGGACATTCGGGTGACCGATATGGGATGCGTTGGCTCCGTCATGCTGGGTCACCCGAACGAGGTTCGGAACAAGCCCGCCCCTTCATTTGTGAGGTGGGACGCTCGGCACACCTCACAAATCAGGATGGCGATTGACGTCCTTGTAGAGCAGATAGCGGAAGCGTCCCGGGCCGCCGGCATAACAGGCCTGGGGGCAAAAGGAGCGGAGCCACATATAGTCGCCAGCCTCGACCTCCACCCAGTCCTCGTTCAATCGATACACGGCCTTGCCTTCCAGCACATAGAGCCCGTGCTCCATGATGTGCGTTTCCATGAAAGGAATGATGGCGCCCGGCTCGAAGGTAACGATGTTGAGATGCATATCGTAGCGCACGTCGGACGGATCGATGAACCGGGTGGTTGCCCAGCGGCCCTCGGTATCGGGCATGGCGTGCATAACGCAATCGTCTTCGTGGGTGAAGATGGCCGGCGGCGGGTCCAAGCCATCAACGACCTTGAACGCCTTGCGGACCCAGTGAAACCGGACCGGCGCCGCGCTTTCGTTCTTGAAGGTCCATTTCGCCCCCGCGGGCAGGTAGGCGAACGAACCGGCGCGCAGCGGATGCTCGTGGCCGTCATAAGCGATCTTGCCCTCGCCCTCGACGACGAAAATCGCCGCCGAAGCCCGTGCATCCGGTTCCGGCCTGACGCTGCCGCCACCGGACGCGACCTCCATGATGTACTGGGCGAAAGTTTCAGCAAAGCCGCTTAACGGGCGCGCGATGATCCATGCCCTGGTTCCATCCCAATGCGGCAGGACGCTGGTGACGATGTCGCTCATCACCGTCTTCGGGATTACCGCATAGGCTGTCTTGAAGACCGCCTTGCTGGAGAGTGTCTGTGTCTGCGGCGGAAGACCGCCAACCTGCGAAAAATAATGATTACCGCTCATTCTGCCACCCATGTCTAAACCGTCTTTCGGCAGCCCAGTCCTGCGGCGTAAGCGTCTTGATGTCAAACTGATCTCGCGTTTTCAGGTGCGGTACAAATCTCTCAAGCCACACTTTAAAGAGACCGCAGTCAAACAGTGCATTCAAAGGACGACTGTCAATGCAGAACCTGTGACAGGAAGGTTTTCAACCTTTCGCTTCGCGGGGCCTCGAAAAAGCTGTCGGCCGGCCCCGCTTCGACAATTTCGCCTTTATCCATGAAGATGCATCGATTGGCGACCCGACGGGCAAAGCCCATTTCATGCGTCACGCAGATCATGGTCAGTCCGTCGTCGGTCAGGTCCTCCATGACCTGCAGAACCTCCTTGATCATTTCGGGGTCCAGCGACGAGGTCGGTTCGTCGAACAGCATGATCCGCGGCTCCATGCACAAGGCCCGGGCGATCGCGACCCTCTGCTGCTGTCCGCCCGAGAGCTGGCTCGGATATTTATGCGCCTGATCCCCGATCTGCACGCGGTCAAGAAAGCGTCGGGCAAGGCGCTCCGCCGCTTCGACGGTCGCGGCACGCGCCAGGCGCGGCGCAAGCGTACAGTTTTCCATGATGGTCAGATGGGGAAACAGATTGAACTGCTGAAACACCATACCGACTTCGATGCGCACATCCTGCGTGGTCGTTGGTGATCCGTCGAGCTCGATGCCGTTGACAATGATCGACCCCTCATCGTGCGGCTCCAGGCGGTTAATGCAGCGGATGAGGGTGGATTTGCCGGATCCCGAGGGACCGCACACCACAATCTTCTCGCCGCGTCGCACCTCAAGATCAATTCCGTTCAGCGCTCGGAACTTGCCGTACCATTTCTCGACGCCCTTCATGCTGACGGCAATGGAGGAGGACAGGGACGGCTCGTTCTGGGGAGGGGCAACCCCGGTCATAGGGCATGCTCCTTGCGGGCCACCAGCATCGAGCGCTTGGCTTTCAGCCAGCTGGAGGGGTGGAACAGGAGAGAGCCGATGGTCTTGACCGGCTTTTCATTGCGACGGGCATCCTCGGCCGCGTGATGACGGTTCAGGTGTGATTCAAGCCGGCGGAAACCAAGCCGCATCACGTTGACCAGAACCCAGTAGAAGGCTGCGACTGTCAGCATCGGGGTAAACGGGTCGTAGGTTCTCTCGAAGACCTCATTGGCGACTGCTGTCAGGTCGATGATGGTGATCACGCTGATGACGGCCGTGCCTTTGGTCAGCATGACGACTTCGTTCTGGTAGGCCTTGATCCCGTACCGCATCGCCAGCGGTAGCTGGATATAGCGGAAGGTGTCGCGTGGCGCGATTCCGAGGGAATTCGAGGCTTCGCTAAGCCCGGCAGGAACCGCCTCAAGACTTCCCCTCACGACGTCGACCATGAAGGCAAGGTGGTTGAGCGTCAGCCCGATCACGGCGCAGGCAAATGCGCTTCCGAAGATGAACCAAAGCGGCCCGTCGCGCAGCGCCTCGATCTGACCAAAGCCATAATAGACAAGATAGAGAAGGATCAGCAGCGGCGCACCGCGGAAGAACATCACGAAAAAGGCCGCCGGCAGAGCGAAGACCCGGTTCGACGACATTCTCGCCAGCGTCAGCGGGATACAGAAGATCAGGCCGAGGACCAGGACGATGATGGTCACCAGCATCGTCGTCCAAAGCCCGTTGAGCATGGCGGGCAGAGATTCCCAGACGAGGGCGAAGTCGATCACGAGCGCGTTCATGTGTTCACCCTGGCTAGGCCGCGGTTGAAGCGAACTTCAATACGGGCGGCGAGTGGCATGGTCAGCGCGCTGAAGACGATGAAGAACAGCGACGCCGCGATGAAGAAGACGAAAGGCTCATTGGTCGCGCCGGCGGCGATTTTCGCATTGGCGACAAGGTCGTTCAAACCCGCGAGAGACACCAGCGGGGTATCCTTGAGAACGATCAGCCAGATGTTCACCAGCCCCGGGAAGGCAAGGCGGGCCACCTGCGGCAGGATTACGTGTCGCCACGCCCGGAATGCACTCAGGTTGAGTGCCGCGCAGGCTTCGAATTGTCCCTTGGGAAGATTGCGCACGGCGCCGTGCAGCAGTTCGGCGACATAAGCCGCGTAGACGATGGTGAGCGCCGTGAGGCCCGCTCCGAACGGGGTGACATCAATGGAGCGCGACATGCCGAACAGGCCGGTCAGGATCGCGCTTCCTCCATAATAGAGGAGGAAGATGACAAGCAAGGACGGGACACCCATGATGATCGAGGAATACACCCGCCAGACGGCCTGGATCACCACATTCCGCGACAGGGTAATGATCCCGATCACCGTCCCCAGCGCCAGCGCCAGGGAAAATCCGGCGACGAAGAGTTGCATTGTCACGACCGCGCCACCGCCGATCTGGCGCACATATCCCCAAAACTCCGCTGATGATATTTCCATGTCGGAACCCTTTCATCCGTGAGAGCAGCAAAGAGGCTGTGTTCAGTTGGTCTTGCCTTCGCAGGCCTCGTCTTCGGGAAGAATGGCGATGTCCATGTATTTCTTGCGGATGGCCGTGTAGGTGCAGTCTGCCATGATCGCCTTGATGGCGGTGTCCATGCGGGCCACCAGAGCTTCCTCGCCCTTTCGGGCCACCCAGGACAGGCCGCGTTCATCTTCAGGCACAGAGGCCTCGCCGATCCAGTATTCTTCGCCAACGATCTCGAAGGCCTTGCCCTCCGGCTTGCCAAGAAAATCGACAACGACGTTCAGCTTGGCCTCGAAGGACATGTTGATGCGGCCTGCGACCATATCGAGATGAATCTGGTCGGGATTGTCATAAAGGACATATTCGACGGCATCGCCGAACAGATCCTGCGCCACCTTGATGTGCGCGCCGCCCCGTTGCAGCCCCATTTTCAGGCCCTTGTCGGTGAGCCCTTCCTTGGTCATCGTGTAGTTACCGTTCGCGGGAAGAACAAACACCATCGGATTGGCGACGATCCGGGTGCTGAACAACATCTTCTCCTTGCGCTCGGCCGTCGGCGTGACTTGCGACACGAGAATGTCGAACTTGCCCTGCAGCAGTGACGGGATCAGCGCCTTGAAATCCATGACGATGATTTCGCATTCGACGTCCATGCGCTTGCACATCTCACGCGCCAGATCGGCTTCGATGCCGGTCAGGTTTCCAGCGGCGTCGACCATGCTGAACGGGGGATAAACCCCCTCGTTCCCGAGCTTGAGGGTTTCAGCCGCGGCTGGCAGATGGCCCAGAAGAACGGCCATCATGCCCGCTACGACACCCATTCGGCGGCGCACCTTAGCCTGTCGCCGAGCACCGACCCGGTTGGAGGAAGAAAACCTGCTGATGCCTTGTATTGAGAGCATGCCCATGGACTTCATTCCTATTGGTTGGAGACAGGAGAAAAGCGGAGGTGAGCGCCTGTTGCACCGCCCTATTCGGACGCTGCTGCACAGGCCTCCTCGCCGGCCAGGATCGTGATGTCGAGATATTCCTTGCGGATCTTGGTGTAGGTGCAGTCCTCGATGATCGATTTCAGGGCAACGTTCATGCGCTCGGCAATCGCCTCGTCACCCTTGCGCACGGCCCAGCTATAGCCGCGCTCGTTCGCCGGGATCGCCGGATCGCCGAGCCAGTGGTCGCCGCCAGCAAGCATGTAGTCCTTGCCTTCAGGCTTGTTGATCAGTTCGAGCGTCCAGTTGATCTTGGAATCGAAGACGAGGTCAACGCGACCGGCAAGCAGATCGAGTTGCATCTGGTCGGGGTTGTCGTAGAGGACAGGCGTGAACAGGCCTGAGAAGTTCTTTTCGACGTAAGGGATCGAGGATGCGCCCCGCTGAAGGCCAAGCTTCAGCGATTTGCCGGCAAGTCCTTCCGGGGTGAAGGTGAGATTGCTGTCCTTGCGCACGACGAAGGTCGCCGGATTATAGACGATCGGCAGTGCGTATGTGAGCTTTTCCAAGCGCTCGGGGGTCGGCGAAAGCTGGCTTGCGAGGATGTTGAATTTGCCTTGCAGAATGGATGGGATCAGCGCCTTGAAATCCATGACGACAAAATCGCACTCGACATTCATTCGCTTGCACATCTCGCGTGCGAGTGCCGGTTCGAATCCGGTGAGTGAACCGTCGGACGCAACGATGCTGAAGGGCGGATAGACGCCCTCGTTGCCAAGGAGAAGTTTTTCCGCCGAAGCCGGGCGCGCCGTGAGTGTCAATGCTCCCAAGAGCATGGAAGCGACAGTCAATACGGTTTTCGAATGCATGGACATGAGAGAACTCCCTGGAAATGAAGATGGGGAAGGCGATGTCGGATCGAGCCGTGTCTGCGGATGCTAAAAGTCCAGAAGATTGTCGCGTAGCTGCTCATGCGCGTAGGCTTTTCGTGTCAGTCCGCGATGCTGCAAGACCGGGACGAGGCCGTCGGTGATCGAGGCGATCGTGCGCCGGTTGACATTCGGTTGTTCGATGAGAAAACCGTCACCTCCGACCTCCTGCATGACCTCTGCCATCTGGCTAGCAATGCTGTCGGGCGTGCCGACCATGTCGACGCAATAGCCGCTGGTGGTATGCTCGATGATTGCCTCACGCAGGGTCTTGCCGGATGAGCGCGCAAGGAACTGGGCCAGACTGGACTGATGGCCATTGGTGGTAAGTTCGCCGATCGGGGCGTCGAGATCGCAGCCAGAAAGGTCAAGATTGGTGCTCCAGCCGAATCGCGCCAGACGCTGGTCGATGTATTTCTCGGATGCGGCCTTGCGCTCGGCTATACGTTCAGCGGCTTCCGTCATCGTCTCTGTCACAATCGGCTGGACGAGGAAGAGAACCTTACATTTGTCCGGGTCGCGCCCGATGGCTGCCATCTCGGTGCGGACGTCATTGCGATACTGCTTCATCGCTTCCACGCCCTTCGGCGCCGCGACAATGGTGTCGGCATAGCGCGCGGCAAATCCCTTGCCGCTCTTCGAGCCGCCGGCCTGGGCGATGACAGGTTGGCCCTGGGGGAGAGGGCCGGAATTCAGTGGACCGCGCGAGGCGTAGTATTTGCCCTTGTAATCGATCGTATGGACCTTGTTATGATCGATGAGCACCCCAGTGTCGCGATCACCGACGATCGCCCCCGGCTCCCAGGACCCCCAGAGTCCCTGACAGATCTGCATGTATTCTTCGGCCATGACATAGCGCTCATCATGGTCTGCGAGCTTGTCCATTCCGAAGTTCTGAGCAGACAGATCCGAGCTGCCGGTC
This sequence comes from Rhizobium sp. R86522, assembly GCF_042466255.1. Taxonomy (NCBI): domain Bacteria; kingdom Pseudomonadati; phylum Pseudomonadota; class Alphaproteobacteria; order Hyphomicrobiales; family Rhizobiaceae; genus Rhizobium; species Rhizobium sp. R86522. The sequence goes on along the minus strand of NZ_JAXHBX010000001.1, from coordinate 30,525 downwards.
ACCACATTCCAGCCGCCACGTCCAAGCGAGATCTGGTCGAGCGTGCCGACGATCCGAGAGGTGAGATAGGGGTGGTAGGCAAAGGTCGACAAAGTCGGAACAATGCCAAGCCGTGTGGTCGCAGCCGCCATCAGGGTTGCAACGACAGAGGGTTCCTGACGTGGGACGCTGATGCCATTGGTGAGAAATATTTCGCGGGAGTCCTGCCAATTTTGTCCAACATAGATCGAGTCTTCAATGAGGATATAGTCAAAGCAAGCGCGCTCCATCGCACGAGCGAGATCCAGATAGGCGCCAGGATGCATCCATTCTCTGGCAATATTTCCGGACCATTTATCGCCCCAGCCACCAATGCTTGAGCCCTGCAGAAACCATCCAAGATGAAACATATTCGTTGGCATGAAACGCGCGCTCCTTCGCAGCCGCTACCTACCTCCCTTGAGGATGTTGCTTTGCTGCATCGCAGTATGAGGACCGTAGCGACGTTTCCTGCTGATAAACATGGTGAAAACTGAAAATGAACTCCGGCTGAACCGAAGCTTTTGGCGCATCTTATTGCATCGCGATGATGTTTTTTTAATCAACGAACAGCACGCAGATAGAGTGTCATTGCTAGAATCTGCATAGTCACATCATGCAGGATTGCATCGTCCCTTTCAGAACGTCCGCAAGTAGAAACCAAATAGATCGATAGTGCTGCTGATGCCGCAGTAAGTTCTGCAACCGACGTCGTTCACGGCAGTTTGCCCGCAGCATGACTTTGACACAGAAAGTCTGTCAGGCGCCCTTCCAGCCAATCAATCTGGCCGGCGTAGGCCCTCGATCGTCTTGCCGCGGAAAAAAAGGAGGGGTTCGCCATCGGCGCGGGAGGAGGCCGCGACCACCCTTCCTATAACGATGGACACGTTGCCGTGCTCAACAACGGTCTCCACGAGACAATCGAAGACGCCAAGAGCCCGACAATAGGCTGGGGCGCCGGTTGCAAGCGTCGCCCATTCGTCGTCGACGAAACGGTCGGCATTCTGCAGTCCGGACTTACCTCCGAACGCGGTCGCGACATGAGCAGCGGCTGCATCGAGAAAGTTGACTGCAAAGTGTCTCTGAGACAGGACGCCTGCAAGCGCGCTGGTTTTGCGATCAATGGAGACCATCATGGTTGCGGGGTCGGCCGCCACGTGTGTCGCAGACAGGCCGAGAAATCCGACAGGTCCCTCGTCGCTCCTGGCTGTGACGATCGTCATTCCGGTGGCACGTGTGCCAAGGGTGCGCCAGAAAGTGCCTTGATCAATCGTCGGCAGCTCGGGGGTTGCTGGTGGAATGGCGCCGATCTCTATCATCACGAAGTCTCCGATGGTTTGTGGACGGTCATAGCCAGAATTCGGACGCCCGAGCCGGTCGGTCATCTGTTGCCTGTGTTTGATTGATCCCCGCAATCAGGCCATAGGAGGCCATGCGAACAGAGAGCTCATATGCCGGCGCGAGGATCACCATCTCGTCTGTTTCGTAACCGGTCTTGAGCCCCGCAATTCTGGCGAAAACCTCGTCGGGGGTACCGAACACCGCCGTTTTGCGCAGACGCTGGATCGTGTCCTGATCAAGGCCGACAGCCGCTGCGATTGCGTGTTCGGGCTGCTGCAACGGCACCATGCGTCCGGCATCTCTCGAGAGACGCCAGGGGACATACGAGAGGAAAAGGCGCTCGGCCTCGGCACTGGTTGGCGCTGCCATAGCAATGAGGCACATGCCGACAAGGGGTTCTGTCAGGGTCGGCGAGGCGCGAAAGCCTGCGCGATACGCGCCGATTGCCTGGGAGGCTTCGCTGTCGCTGCCAAAAAAATGCGCTTGGCAGAAGGGCAGCCCGAGATGGCCTGCGAGACGTGCGGAGTATTTGCCTGACCCGAGGATCCAGGGCTGAGGTGCCGTTGGCCCTCGGGGTTGTGCGAAAACTCCGGCGAAGACATGGTCATCACCGAGTGGCTCACCGCGAACCAAGGCAAGTGTGTCCTCGACATTGGCGGGAAAGCTGTCCATCGCAGACATGGAGACGGGATTATCCAGAGCATCGGGTCTCAAGGCATAGGCGGTCTGACGATCGGCACCGGGACCGCGACCAAGCCCGAGATCGATCCGCCCAGGTGCGAGCGCTTCTAGCACACGGAATTGTTCGGCAACCTTCAAGGGTGCATAATGCGGGAGTATAACTCCAGCACTACCGATCCTCATCGTGCGCGTCGCCATGGCAAGTGCACCCAAAAGGACTTCGGGCGCGGATCCGGCCATGGCCGCATTGCCGTGATGCTCCGAAACCCAATAGCGGTGATAGCCGAAACCTTCGCAGGCGCGGGCAAGCGTGACGCTGTCACGAATTGCCTGCGCCGGCACATGTCCGGCGGAGACCAGCGATTGATCTAGGACGGAAAGTGGAATCCTCCTGGTGGAGGTGCCAGCGATGTCAACGCATTGCAGCATGACAGGTGGCCGCGCCTGCATCTGGGAAGGGATGATCGCCGATGGCGAAGCGGTGGGCGATGAGATCGGCAATGGTTCCGACCTTCATTCCATGACGCCTGGCAAAGGTCATCAGGTCCGGTAGGCGCGCCATGGTCCCGTCCTCGTTCATGACCTCGCAGATGACGCCGGACGGCGGCAGTCCGGCGAGACGGGCCACATCCACCGCCGCTTCGGTGTGACCCGGTCTCGTGATCGTCCCTCCATCGCGGGCAACAATCGGAAAGACATGGCCTGGCATCACCAAATCTGACGGCCCAGCCTCGGGATCGATCGCGACTGCGATGGTGTGTGCTCTGTCATGTGATGAAATCCCTGTAGTCACACCCTGACGGGCTTCGATAGAAACGGTGAATGCAGTCTTCAACGGTGCGGTAGTAACAGGAGCCATAGGTGGCAATGCCAGTGCTTCTGCGCGTTCCCGCGTGATGGCGAGGCAGATCAGGCCGCAGGCGTTCCGCGCCATGAAGTTGATGACATCGGCGTCGGCGAAACATGCGGGGATGATAATGTCACCTTCGTTTTCTCTATCCTCGTCATCGACGAGAATGAACATCCGCCCCTGCCGCGCCTCCTCTATGATCTCCGCAGCACTCGCGACTGTCCCATCCGGTCGCGTCTTCGTCCTCTGGAATTCCGGGGTCATGATGTTCACTGCTGTCTCCTATCGTTCGCCATGCCATTTGCTTGAAGCTACGCCGGACCACATTCAGGCGACGGCGTGGAATTTCCGATCGAAATAGATGAGAGCCCCACTTTCCACAGTGTCCTGGCCGGCCACGGCCAGAACCTCGCAAAAGAAGACATCATGCGTGCCGATTGTACTGACGCTGGTCACGCGACAATCGAAATTGACGATGGCACCGGTCAATACAGGCGCGCCGGTGACGAGCTGGGTCCAGTCTCCGCCGGCGAAACGCTGTGCCATATCCTTGTTGCCGCCCGATCCTGCAAAGGTCATCGCCAGTTCCTCCTGCGGTCCGGCGACCGTGTTGACGCAAAGGACGCCCGATACAGCAATCGTCCCGTGTGCCTGGACGGTGCGCTTGATGCAAACAAGCAGTGTCGGCGGGCTGTCCGTCACGCTCGACACCGCCGAGGCGGTAAAGCCACACCAACCGTTCTCGCCTGTGCTGGTGATGATGTTCACTGCCGCCGCGAGCTTGGCCATTGCGTTCCGGTAGTCCTGAGCTTCGACGGGAAGCCGCAATGTCAAAGCAACATCTGGTTCTGTCGTCGGGGGGATGATCTCATTGATTGCTTGTGTCATCGGGGACCTCTTTTCGGATGTTGGCACCTGATCGTGGCCTCAGAAGGTGATCAGAATTCTCGCAGCGTTTCGCGCAGGGTTGACTTGGTGTATTCGGTCCGGGTTAGACCCCGGCGCTGCAGCGCTGGTACGAGGCCCTCGCAGATTTCGAGGATGTATTGGCGGCTGATCGTCGTCGTGAAGGGGCGCGTGATGAGGAAGCCGTCGCCTCCCACCTCCTCCATGATCTCCCCGAGACGGTCGGCAACCTGATCGGGCGTACCGACGAGTCCGTCGATTCCGCGCGATACCTGCTCCATGCAGATCTGGCGCAAAGTCTTGCCGCTGCCCCATTGCGCAAAGGCATCGAGTGACCCCTGTTCGCCATTGGTGGTCAGGTGCGGCAGTTCAGCGTCGAGATCGAACTGCGAGAAGTCGATATCGGTGATCGAGCTAATCGAGGCGAGGACTTTCTCGATGTAATCGGGATGCGCCGATATCCGCTCAAACTTTGCATGCGCTTCGGCTTCTGTTTCTCCAAGCACGGGAGCAATGACGAACAGGACCTTGATCTCATCCGGATCGCGTCCGCCGGCTTGTGCCCTTGCTCGGACATCGTCCCGATAAGCCTTGATGCCATCCACACCTGAAGAGGGCGCAATGATGCTGTCGGCGGTCATGGCCGCAAACTGGCGACCGCGCGGCGAGCCCCCCGCCTGTACGAAGGTCGGACGCCCCTGCGGGCCAGGCACGCAGTTCAACGGCCCGCGGCACTTGTAATACTTGCCGACAAATTCAATCGGCCGCACCTTGCTGAAGTCGGCATAGGTTCCGGTCTCACGATCGAGCACGACGGCATCCTGGTCCCAGCTGCCCCAGAGCTGCTTGCAGAGTTCGACATATTCGTCCGCCATGTCATAGCGGTCCTGACGGGGCGGCAATTCATCCATGCCGAAGTTCTGGGCGGCGAGATTCTCGCCGCTGGTCACGATATTCCAACCAAAACGTCCGCCGGAAATGCTGTCGAGTGTCGAACACAGGCGAGCGAGCATGAAAGGTGGATAGGCCATGGTCGACATGGTCGCGACGACGCCGAGATGCTTCGTGTTGGCGCCGATCAAGGCAGCCATCGGTGCGGGATCCGCCTTCGGGCCCATGATCGCATGCTTCAGATAGACCTCGGTGCTGTGGCCATAGGCTTCCGAAATCATCAGGGTGTCTTCGAGCATGATATAGTCAAAACACGCGCGCTCCATGGCCTTTGCCATGTCGATGTAGAAATTGCCGTCCCATGGCCGCCCGCCGGCGCCAAAGGGATGGTTCCACTCGCTGACGGCGAAGTTCATGAACCAACCGAGGTGAAAGCGCTTTGGCATGTCTGATGTCCTCTTGTCTGATGCAGATCGGTCATTCACTCCCGGCGCGGGTTCCTAGAACTCGCGAAGGGTCTCGCGCAGCGTCGGCTTTGTGTATGCCGTGCGGGTCAGGCCACGGCGCTGCAGGGCCGGCACGAGGCCTTCACAAATCTCGGTGACATACTGGCGGCTGACTTTCTGGAAGGGCGAACTGATCAGGAAACCATCACCGCCGACGGCCTCCATCACCTCGCCCAGCCGTTTGGCCACCTGGTCGGGCGTGCCCACGACGCCGTCGAGACCGCGCGTCGCCCTATCGCTGATCAGCTGCCGCAGCGTTTTGCCGCGGCCCCATTGCGCAAAGGCGTCGAGTGAGCCCTGCTCGCCATTGGTGGTCAGCCGGGGCAGTTCCTCGTCAAGCTCGAATTGCGAAAAGTCGATATCGGTGACCGAGCTGATGGAGGCCAGCGTCTTCACCTGATATTCGGGCGAACTGACATAGTCGTCGAGCTTGGCCTTGGCAGCGGCTTCGGTCTCCGCCAAGACGGGGGTGACGATGAAGAACACCTTCACCTCGTCCGGATCACGCCCGCCGGCTGCCGCACGAGCGCGAATATCATCGCGATATTCCTTCATCGCTTCGATCCCGGATGCGGCTGCAATAATGCTGTCGGCGGTCATCGCCGCGAACTGGCGACCACGTGGCGATCCCCCTGCCTGCACGAAGGTCGGACGACCCTGCGGGCCGGGCACGCAATTCAGCGGCCCGCGGCATTTATAGTATTTGCCAACGAAATTGATGGGTCTGACCTTGCGGAAGTCGGCATAGGTGCCGGTCTCACGGTCGAGCACGACGGCATCCTGGTCCCAGCTGCCCCACAGCTGCTTGCAGAGTTCGACATATTCATCCGCCATGTCATAGCGGTCCTGGCGGGGGGGCAGTTCGTCCATGCCGAAGTTCTGGGCGGCGAGATTTTCGCCGCTGGTCACGATATTCCACCCGAACCGCCCGCCGGAGATGCTGTCGACCGTCGCACAGAGGCGGGCGAGCATGAAGGGCGGATAGGCCATGGTCGACATTGTAGCGACAACGCCGAGATTGCTTGTCTTGCTGGCGATCAGTGCCGCAAGCGGCATGGGATCACTCTTCGGCCCCATCAGAGCATGCTTGAGGTAGACCTCCATGCTGTGGCCATAGGCCTCCGAAATCATCAATGTGTCTTCAAGCATGATATAGTCGAAACAGGCACGCTCCATGGCCTTCGCCATGTCGACATAGAAGTTTCCGTCCCAGGGTTTCCCACCGGCAGAGAAGGGAGCATTCCAGTCATCCACGGAGAAATTCATGAACCAGGCGAGGTGAAAGCTCTTGGGCATTTTACGCTGTGTCCTTGCATCCATCGTACCTGCCGCAGCCGTAGAACGGCCCGCAGGTAAAGGGGGGTGAAGGAACGTTAATCGCAGTGCAGCATGAGTGACCATCGGCAAAGCTCGATGCTTTGATTGGTCAGGATGGATGCTTTTCGAACAGGCCGTTTCCCTGCAATCATAGTATCTTGCTTGTGTCGGGAGGGACTCCCCTAGAACATCTGCAACTTTACGTCTTAGTGAAAAAGCTGCGCAAGCTGTCATTCCGCGCCCAGAAAGTGTTGCGGCGCACCATTCGGGTCAAGCCATGCCATTTACATGAGCAGTTCGCGCATGTCCGGCAACGGCTCGTTGGCGTTGCCCCTGAGTGCGACGGATTCCAAGCCCTTGAAAAGTTGACTTTTATCAAAGATCGCAAATGCGTTTCTTGTGTTGGCACAATCTTTGCTGAGGAACTTAATAGGGCGGCTCAAACAGTCAGAACTGGTTTACAATGTCCAATTTGTCCCAGATCTATGATGTAGACCTCAAGTTGCTGCGATGCTTCTGCACGATCGTCGAGGAGGGTAGTTTTACGGCTGCCCAGTCGGTATTGAACCTCTCGCAATCCATGCTGAGCGAATATCTGAAATCGCTGGAAATTCGCCTCGGCGTTCGGCTCTGCCAGCGCGGCCCGAAAGGCTTCAAGCTCTATCATGAGGGCGAGGTCGTCTATCAGGCGGCAAAGGAGTTGTTCGCCTCGGTGGAGAACTTCAAGCAGCGGGCGTCCAATCTCAATGACAGTGCCGGACATGAACTGATCATCGGAGTCCAGGACCACATCGTCGACAATCCGCGTTCGCGTATTGCGGAAGCCATCAGCCGGCTGGCCGAGTACTACCCCAATGCGCGCTTCAAGCTGGAAGTCATGCTGGGATTTCAGATGACAGGTCATGTGGCCGACGGCCTCATTCACGTCGGCATCGGCCTGACCGACGACCACTTCAGCCAACTGACATTCGAACCGTTGTTTCCGGAAACGGCGGCGATCTATTGCGGCCGGGCGCATCCGCTGTTCCACATTCGCGATTCCGACATCACGCTGCAGCAGATCGAAAGTGCTGTCTATGCCAATCGCGGCCATCTCGAACACTTCCATCCCGAACGGATCCGGAATGCAGCAACCCGTGGAGATATTGGATACGGCGCACATGCGCATATGACGCTGATCCTGTCGGGCCGCAATATCGGCTATCTGCCCGACCACGTTGCTCAACCGCATGTCGAAACGGGCCGGCTGCGGGTGCTGCGCCAGGATCTCACCCGACGGGTGCATGCCATCGCGGCGGTGACGGGGCCAAGTTCCAGCGAATTCAAGCTTGCGCGCCGGTTCGTCGATTGTCTCATCGACACCCATATGGAAAGCATTCCGATGACCAGCAAGCTGGCTATGGTCGCGTCCTGACAAGCGTCCTGTTCCTACGGGCCTGATCGGTTCAACGCGTTCGCTCGATCTGCGTTTTCGGGCCGCGAATTTCGTCGAACCGTGTAGATCGTTGAGCCCATGACGATCACCGCACCCAGCATGGTCGACATCTCGGGTATTTCGCTGAAGACCAAAAAGCCGAGGATGATAGCAATCAGGAGCCGGGTGAATTCCAGAGGCGCCAGCGCTGAAGCCTCCGCCACCCGGAATGCAAGTGTGAAGAGATACTGTCCCAGCGTCCCGACTATGCCGATCACAGCCAAGAGGACCCATTCTTCCCTGGTTGGCCACTGCCACCACAGAAAGGTCGGCACCGCATAGGCCGCGCAGAGCACGAAAGACTGGTAGAGCATGACGGTTTCCGTCGACTCGGTGCGTGCCATCAACCGGATCGATACGGTGACGCCGCACAAAAGCAGCGCGCTCAAGACTGCGACCAGACTATAGACGTCGACGGTCCCGCCAGACGGTCTCAGCATAATAAGGACACCGGCGAAGCCGACCATCGTTGCCAGCCACCGTCGCCAGCCCACCTTCTCCTTGAGAATAACGACGGCGGCAATGGTCATGAAAATGACCTGACTGAAGCCGAGCGCCGTCATGTCTGCGAGTGGCAGATACAGAAGCGCCAGAAAATAGGTGTACTGCGAGCCAAGGCAGACGAGCCCTCGTACGATGTGTCTTCCCAGGTATTGGGTGCTGAGCGCGCGCGAGAGATCGCCGAGCAACAGCGGCAGAAGTATCATGGTCAGGATCACCTGCCGGATCAGCAATATCTGTGGAAGCGGCAACCCGTCACCAATTTTCTTGATGGCCACCATCATGATGCAAAACATCACGACCGACAGTATGAAGAGAATTGAGCCGCGCATGTTGTCAGGCACGGCGATCCATTTCTGCCTACCCTGGCTGTGCAGCACAGCGAGACGGTTGATCGGCCTATACAACGGAAGCGCAAAGCGCGGGATAGCCGCAACCGGCTCGTGTCCGGTGACGATCGGCATTGCCGCAGCCGTCACGCTGGCAAGATCCGACGCATCAAGGGACGGCAATTGTCCCGGACCGCTGCACGCTTCACTGTGATGCAGCGAGGTTCTCCCAGAGCCCAGTTCCTGTTTGCTCATATTGGATCCTGCCGTGTGACCTTGGCATAGCGCTGTATGAGAACCAGTCCAATAAACCCCTGCAGAGTCGCAAGCCCCAGCCAGACCTCTTCAATACCGAACCCGACGAGTAGGTGATAAGCAGCGCCGACAGGGAGCCCAATTCCCCAATAGGCGATGATCACGACCAACATCGCATAGCGGTTATCTCCAAGCCCCCGCAGCACGCCCATCCCGGTACCGTAAACGCCGTCGGCGAAGATGAAGAGACTGGCAAAGAGCACCAGTGACTGCGACGCTGCCAGCGTTGCGGCATTGCCCGGATCATTGATGTCAATGAACAGGCCGATAAAGACGTTCGGGAAGGCGAGGACGACCAGAGCCGCAGCGGCCATCGAGACAGTGCCCATGGTGACGCCGACGAAGCCGGCCACCCGCGCGTCCTGGAAGGCCAGTGCACCTCGCCGATAGCTGATCCGCAATGCTGCGGCGTCACCAAATGAAACCGCCAGCGAATAGGCGATTGTGCCGAAATTCAACGCGATCTGGTGTGCGGCAAGCGCAGCAGCTCCGAACTGGCCAACCACGACTGTCGCGATAAGGAAGAAGATCCCGTCGACGCCCTGCAAAGTCCCGATCGGCAGGCCAGCCCGGATAAGCTCCCGCAATAGCGACAGTCGGATCCGTGTGAAGGGAATGAGAGAACGACTGCGCCCGCAATGAACGGCGGCCAGCATGACCAGCGCCGTCAGCCACGTCACGCCGACCAGAGCGACGGGAATTCCGATTGCACCCATTGGCGGCAGACCAGAAAAGCCAAAAACGAGACCAAACCCCGCGACGACATAGAGCACGAGGGAGAGAGGCGTGAGCGCATACAGGATCCACGTCATGCCTAGCGCTGGAAGCATGGTGCGCATCAACCCGAGACGCAGAAGATTTGCCGGTTCGCCCCAACGCAAGACGTGAAGTATCCTTTCGGCTTCGGCCACGACCTCTGGAGGTTGGCCGAGCACGGCAAGCAGGCCGGGCGCTACGGTCATCCACGCGAAGGACAGGACCGACAGTGCCAGCGCCAGATAGAGACCGTTCCAGTAGAAACCGGAAACGCGCTTGGCGTCCCGTCCGCCATTGGCGCCGGAGGCGGCGACGCCGGCGACAAGAAGGATTCCCGCCAGAATATTCGTGCTGACAGCCACACGGATCGCTAGACCTGCCGCGGCGAGGGAGGCACTGCCCAGCCAGCCGAAGAGAAGCAAAGTCGTCGTCGTCATGGCGAAGTTCGAGAGATGGCCCATCAGGATCGGACCCGCTAGCCGCGTCGTCTGGCCAAAATGCGTGGCGACGCTTTCAGCGCAGGGATTTCTGTCGAACACGGCGCCCCGTCCACCCACTTGGGAAATGGCGCCGTCGCTAAAACCGACGACCCTTTGGCTTGCCGGTTCCGTGAGGTTATCCATGCGGTTCAGACCAATTGAGGAGAGACGACGGTTTCCCGACTGCGCCACGCGAGAGGGTGGGACCTGAAGAACTGGATCCCAGGGAGATCACCTAAAGGCGATCATCTGCACAGTCCGGTCCGACCTCAAACGTGTCCACCCAGAGTTTCTTGTGCCTCGTCATAGATCTCTGAAACGTGCATCGACCATCACAAAATTCGAAAGCGCGGTTCGACTACCCCAGATGTTCAGGGGCCTGCCGAAACGAAATCGCAGCTCACGCATCTGATTTCGGGATGACAGTCTAAACGCCAGAAACCGCCCCCATAGCATGGAGGCGGTAAGACGTTTGATCTGTCCGATCTGAGAGATAAGTGACCAAACTGGTTGCGGGGGCCTGATTGCACGGAGACTTGCAAATCTATTCGCAAGAAGGCTTTCCTCTGGGGACCGTCTCAACAAAGCAAACAAGAACGTGCTCTAAGCTCCATCTCCAATTCCGATCCATCGTCTAGGGCTTAGCAAGTTCGGGCGTAAAAAGATCGGACAGTGGCTCTGGCTTATGAATGTGAAAACCCTGGGCATAGTCCACACCAATAGAGGCTAGGCTTGCAAGCGTATCGGCATTTTCCACGTACTCTGCGACAGTCTTGATCCCGAGAGTTCGAGCCACATCTACGAAACAACGCACGGTAACCTGGCTCAAAGGGTCCTCGGTGATCCCACGAATGAATTGCCCGTCTATCTTTAGGTAATCGACGGTGAACTGCTTAAGGTAACCGAATGAGGAAGCACCCGCACCGAAATCATCCAACGCAACTCGCACGCCGCGCTTTCTGACATGGTCGATGAAGATGGTCGCATCGGCAAGGTTCGTGACGGCAGCGGTCTCAGTGATTTCGATGCACAGGCGATCGCACACGGAGGGTCCAGCAATATCAAGCAAACGCAATGCCTCACGGTGGAATGTGCGGTCACCTATAGAGTGGCCAGATAAGTTGAGGCTGAATGTCTGCGCTTCAGCCGAACATGGCAGATCGGTCAACAACGCAATCGCCTTATTCAAGACCCACCGATCAATCTTGGTAATGAGGTTGAAGCGCTCTGCTGATGGTAGGAATGCTGACGGCGCCACCAGCTTGCCGTCCTCATCCTGCATACGGATCAGAAGTTCAACATGTCGGCCAGCCTTTGGTTGGGACACCGGACGAATGCTCTGTGCATATAGAACAAACAATCCATCATCCAGGGCACGCTCGATCCTGGATGCCCAACGCATCTCAAGCGAACGTTCGGCCAGTGCCTTGTCGCTCTCAATCCAAACATGCACTCGATTGCGACCTGCTTCCTTTGCTGCATAACATGCGTTGTCGGCCGCCTGAAGGATGGATGCCAAGGTAGACATCGTGTTATCGACAGGCACGACGCCGATGCTGGTACCTACCCGGAAACGCTTTTCATCATGAACAAAGCGAAACTCTGCCATCCGGTCGCATATTACCTGCGCAATCCTGGCTGCATTTCCGACGTTGCAAGCCTCCAGAATGACTGCGAATTCGTCACCGCCAAGGCGGGCCAGAGTGTCACCATTGCGAATCGCGCTGGTGAGAATCTTGCTGACCTGCTTCAAGAGCTCGTCTCCCACAGCGTGACCACAAGAATCGTTGACGATCTTGAACTGATCAAGATCGATATAGAGCAACGCATTGATGGAGTTGGTCAGTCTCGATCTCTCAAACAGATCCTCCAGTCGGCGATCGAATTCAGCTCGATTGACCAGCCCCGTCAGCGGATCGTGACTGGCGCGATAGCGCATTTCTCGAGACAGTCTACGTTGCTCGCTGACATCATGAAATACGAGCACAGCACCCAAGATATCGCCGTCGGAATTCCGGATTGGCGCAGCGGAGTCCTCAATGCTGAATTCGCGCCCGTCGAGGGCCACAAGCATCGTGTTCTCATCCAGCCCCACTACTTCCTGAGTCCGCAAGCACGCCGCAATGGGATCTGGTGCACGCTGTCGAGTTTCCTCGTTGATAATGTTGAATACCCGTGTGCTTGATTGGCCAACGGCCTCGGCTGCCGACCAGCCCGTCATTCGCTCTGCGATGGGGTTCAGCCATTGAACAATGCCCAGAGCATCCGTCGTCATGACCGCATCACCGATTGAATGAAGCGTTACCCGCATTAACTCATGCTGCTCGGCAAGCTCGGTGGCCAACCTGCGTTGCGCCGTTACATCCCATGCCGCGCCGATGAGCCTCATCGGGTCGCCCTCAGCGTTTACGACAACCTTGGCCGAAATCCTGATGTAATGCGTTGAGTTGTCAGGTCGGATAATTCTGTATTCGTCATTGAGGGGTCGCCGCCCTTCTATTGCCTGTCTAACAGCTTCCTCAATTCGATCGAAGTCATCTCGATGTATGTGGCGGCGCCAAAGGTCGGGGACCCTCTCACCCGTTCGTTCGGGGAGACCGAACAATCGGTACATCCAGGGATCCCAAGTCACCAGGTTCTTGATGAGGTCATAATCCCAAATACCGATACCGCCGCTATCAGTCGCGACAGCCATCCTCTCGGTTAGGATGCGGCGGTCTTCCTCCTGCTTCTTCCTGCGAGTAATGTCGACATGGGTACCAATCATCCGCGTTGGATTGGCATTTTCGTCTCTGGAAACCACCTTCCCTCGGTCAAGAATCCAGATCCAGGCACCGTCTTTTCGGCGCATGCGAAACTCTTGTTCGAAATACGGCGTTTTGCCTGCGATGTGATCGCGGTCAGCATCTCGCGCCTTTTCCCGGTCGTCGGGATGCACCAATTCGATCCAGGAATCGATCGAAACACCAAACTCCTCTCGCGAGTACCCCAGAAGTTCACACCACATGTCAGAATAGAAGGTACGGCCCGCTTGAAGATCAGCATCCCAAATTCCGATCCGGCCGTTCTCAGTTGCCGCCTCCATCTGCTGATTGAGCCGCTCAAGCTCCAGTCTCTCCTCTACCCGCGCTGTAATGTCTTGGAATGCACCGCTAATTCGGACAGGAGTATCACCATCGAATTCGACTGAGCCTACGGCTCTCACCCATATTCGCTTTCTATCCGCCCTGATAAACGGCAGTTCGAGATCCCATCCATCTCCTGTGTTCAAGCTCTTCGTTACCGCCGAATGGATGACTGGCCGCGCTTCTGGGGCATAGAACGAAATTGCCTCATCCATGGTCGGCCGATATCCAGCGGGTACACCATGGATACGACATGTCTCGTCAGACCAGATGATGCTCTCGGTGCGAAGATCGACTTCCCATCCACCAACTCCCGCCACTTGCCCCGTCCTGTCGAGGAAAACTCTCTCCTTGCGCAGGGCTTCTTCGATGGACTTCCTTGCACTTACATCTTGGAGTGTACCGAAAACCCATTCCGCACGACCGTCCGAACTCCGGGTGATGACTTTTCCACGGACAAGTCCCCATACCCAATGACCATCCTTGTGCCGCATCCGCGCCTCGACCTCATATCGAGGAACGTGTTCGTCCAGATGATCCTGCAATCGCTGCTCAACGGACGGCAAATCCTCGAGATGTATGAGAGACTTCAAGCTTTTGAAATTTTTGGGCTTATGATCGCTGTGTTCCAGCCCGACGATACGAGCCCAAGTGTCATTCAAGCGGATCTCGTCAGTTTGTACATTTAGCTCCCAGGTTCCTGCTTCTGTACCATCGATGATGTTCCGGAGCCGAACGGCCTCTTCGCCGAGCCGCGCCTCAGCCTGTATCCTGAGTGTGATATCTTCGATGACCGCTAACGATCGAATTGGACGCCGTTCGCTATCACGCTCCAATATTGCCGATAGCAATACGTCGATCACTGCTCCCGACTTAGTCTGCATTTGATAGTGAACGCCTTCGCAGCGTCCTGTCTGGAAGAAATCTGCCAGCACATCTCTGGCCTTCGAACGAGATTGTTCTGTTAGAAAATCCGTAGAGAGGCGGCCGATAACCTCGTCGCGTTGATATCCAAGCGTGTCTAGCCAACGATCACTGACGCTAAGTATCCGGCCGGCAGGATCAACTGAATGCATGATCGCGGGAGTGGCCTCATATAGCCTGCGGACCATCTCCTGATTTTTGTGTACTTCACTGCGTGCCGCAATCAAATCGGTGATGTCATGCACTATCGCGGTAACGCCAATCACCTCACCGAGATGAGACACAACGGGTCCTGCTGAGACCGCGATGGGGAAGAGTGACCCATCGTTTCGTAGAGCGATCCCCTCCTCTACCTTTCGCACCTGCCCAATCGACCATTCCCTTCCTCCCAGCACTAATCCTGGAATGAGCAGGTCACTGGAACGACCGATCATGTCCTGGGCGCGGAGAATAAAAAGCCGCTCTGCAGCCCCGTTGCAGTGAGAAATCTTCCCGTCCAGATCGACAGTGATGATGGCGTCTGGACTGTTCTCCAGTATCGAAGCAGCATGTGCCTCGGTTCGCCGAAGCTGTTGTTCGTTTTGTAGAGCGATACGTGCTTCCAGCGCGCGAGCAGCCGCATATGCTAGGTACCCGAGCACCTCTTTCTGATGGGCGTTCAGTCTGCGAGGCTGACGATCTATTACGCACAACGCCCCCACGCTCTGTCCGCTGGCTAGCTCGAGAGGAGCGCCAGCGTAAAACCGGATCCCCGGGTCCCCCAGCACCAGTGGGTTGTTGGAAAAGCGTTGATCTTCAAGCGCATCCTCCACTTCGAATATGCCATTTTGACAAATTGCATGGGCGCAGAAGGAAACATCTCGCGAAGTTTCGGAAACACCGTCAAGTCCGACATTCGCCTTAAACCACTGCCGTTCTTCCTCAATCAGGCTGATGAGTGAGATTGGAGTGCCACAGACCAAGGCAGCAGCCCTCACAAGCGCTTCGAACTGCTTTTCAGGCGCAGTGCCGACAACGTCAAGTTCACGTAACGCCTTCAACCTCAGTTGTTCATCATATGGCGGAGGCGGCAACGTCGACATGGGTCATCCTAAATTAGCAAATCGCAAGCGCTAACATAGATCAATTGTCTTCAAAAAATAGTGCCGGTGCTCGTTGAGAAACGAAGGACGCAAGAGCTCAACAGAGGATATTGGATCACCGGCAGTTTAAGAAGAGTCCGGAAGGGGGCCGCGCTCGTGTGCGGACTGTCCGCTTCTGCTCCGCGAGGCGCAAAAGCGGACTTCTTGCATCTGCATCCTCAAGAATGGCCCCCAGCCTCGACCCGAAGACGCCCGTCAGATTTCAGTCCGCTCAGCCAGTTCTAATGCGTCCTCAATGTCGACGCCGAGATATCTGACTGTGTTCTCGATCCTCGTATGGCCAAGCAGGATCTGGATCGCTCGAAGATTGCCAGTGGCCTTGTAAATCATCGCAGCCTTCGTTCGCCGCAGGGAATGCGTACCGTAGTCCTCCCGACGAAGCCCGATCGCCGTAACCCACTCATCGACCAGTCGGGCGTACTGCCGAGTGCTGAGATGATCAGCGTGGTCGACGCGACTGGGAAAGGCATAGTCATCGACTGTTCCTCCCCTTCGTTGAAGCCAGGCAAGCAGACTGGCTCTGACCTCGGTCGTAATTTCGAACTGCAATGGTCGTCCAGTCTTCTGCTGGACCACCATTGCCCGAGTTCGAATGTCGTGGCCGGTGACGAGTGTTCCGATTTTCAGCTTTACCAGATCGCAGCCGCGGAGCTTGCTGTCGATGGCAAGATCGAAAAGCGCCCGATCTCGTATCCTTCCTTCACGGTCGAGGAAGAAGCGGACTGCCCAGATTTGGCGCTGTTTCAGAGGCTTCTTGACGCCAACTTGCTTGCCTGCGTTCCAGGCCGATCGACCCAGTGCGCCAGGATCATATTGTGAGATACCCATTTCAGTTCTCCTATGGCCACCATTGGCCACAGGGAGAACGCGGAAAACTCACGCTTCTATGGCGGGGCAACCGGAACACAGGCTACGCATGTTGCTCAGGCAACTTAGACAGACAGCTCTCGTCGTCACAAGGCGTCGCTATCCCGGTCTGACGTGCATTTAGTCTCATCCATCAAATGTCGCCTTAGGACTGATAGCGCGTGATCGATTGCCTGCATCGACTGAAGCAACACAAGGGATTCAGCAGGGACCGTAGTCGTATGTGCTGCATTGTTTAGATTGCCAGAGATCCGAGAGGGACGGAAATCAATGACCTGGGCCATATCAGTCTCCTTTGTTGTCCATGGTTGGCCGCCATGGCGCGTCATCAAAGAACGCTGTCTGTTGCTCCAGTGCCCACCAAGACCGTCCCGCCCGCATTAGAATTCTTCCCAATGGTCGCCCGACTTCAGCGCAGCATTGCCATGGCTTGCATGGATTACCTTGGCGGTACTCCTGCGAACGGGAAGCGGAACGGGGCTCGAAACCGCTGTCACGCTTGAAGATGGATTGCGCGGTGAAACGGGTCCGCCACCGATGTTGAACTGGCCGAGCAGAGCAAACAACTGCTCGGCTTCCCGCGCCAGACTGTGAGCCGCCGCGGTCGTTTCCTCGACCATTGCCGCGTTCTGCTGGGTGCTCTGGTCCATCGTGTTGACTGCAGTGTTGATCTCTCTCAGCCCTGTGGCCTGCTCCTTCGAGGCCTCGACGATCGCTCCGACATTGCTATCAACCTGAACAACCTGGCTGACGATCTCTTGCAATGCCTTCCCGGTGTTGCCGACCAGGGTGACACCGCTCTTGACGTGTTCGTTGGAGGTATTGATCAGCTCCTTGATCTCCTTGGCAGCTTTCGCCGAACGTTGAGCAAGTTCGCGCACCTCCTGGGCGACGACCGCAAAGCCCTTGCCGGCCTCACCGGCACGTGCCGCCTCTACGCCCGCATTCAGCGCCAAAAGGTTTGTCTGAAAGGCGATTTCATCGATCACGCCGATAATGTTGCCGATCTCCCCGGCAGACTGCTCGATCTTGCCCATCGCATCAACGGCTTGACCGACAACCCTACCGGAGTTTTCGGCATTCTCCTTCGTCCGCCGGACCAACGATCCAGCTTCCTGAGCGCGATGGCTGGAATCGCCAACGGTCGTCGTGATCTGTTCGAGAGCTGCGGCCGTCTCCTCGACTGAGGCTGCTTGTTGTTCCGTGCGCTTGGACAAGTCGTTGGACGCCGACTGAATCTCCTGGGAAGCGGCCGCAATGGCGCCGGCGTTCTGCGAGATCGTCTGCAGCGTGGTGCGAAGTTTCGACGATGTCTCGTTGAAGTCGAGACGGAGTTTCTCGAGTGCCGGCAGGAACGGAGAACGGATTTCCTGAGTCAGGTCGCCCGCGGACATGGCCTGCAGGGCTTCTGCCAGTTGCTCCACGTTTCGGACCCGCTCGGACACGTCTGTGGCGAATTTCACCACTTTGAAGACTTTCCCGTTCATGTCGAAAATCGGATTGTAGGAGGCCTGGATGTAAACGGGCTTGCCACTCTTGCCGATCCGTTTGAACTCGTCGGCCTGAAATTCGCCCTCGGCAAGCTTCTTCCAGAACCGGCGGTATTCGTCACTGCCAACATAGGCTAACTCGCAAAACATCGAGTGATGTTTCCCTTGAACCTCCGACAGATGGTAACCCAGTGTCTTGAGGAAATTTTCATTTGCGGTCAGGATCTCGCCGGTCGGCGTAAACTCGATGACCGCCTGGGCACGCGAGATGGCTTCCAGCTTGCCGCGTTCCTCGGCCGCCTGAAGCTTCTGCTCCGTGATATCGGTTGCGAATTTGACGATCTTGAACGGTTTACCGTTCCGGAAGACGGGATTGTAGGACGCCTCAATCCAGATTTCACGTCCACTCTTAGTCAAACGCTTGTACTGACGCCGATCGAATTTTCCCTCGGCAAGCCGCGCCCAGAAATCGCGATATTCCTGACCGCTGGCTTCGATGGGGTCGACGAAGAGACGGTGATGCTTTCCGACGATTTCTGAAAGATTGTATCCCAGCGCCTTACAGAAATTCTCATTGGCCGTGATGATCGTGCCATCAAGCTGAAACTCGATGATTGCTTGCGACTTGCTCATCGCATTCATGACCGCCTTGGCGTCAGCACTACCGAACCCGAACATTTCACACCCCCAATTCGGCGAGTTTGAGTTTCCAGCCCCTCCGGAAAGCCTCAGACAAGCCTCACATCCAATGGTGCTAATTCTCGGATTCATAAATTTACGATATGTGAAGATTCGGGTGGATCTGTGCAAATTTTGCTATTTTTTTGCATTTATTGCTCAGACTGAGTGAACCACCAAACATAAGCCGACGTAGTAGCTAGTCTAGTTCCAATTGCACACTGGACCCCATGGCCAAACTTGCCGAACTTGAACTCGAATTCCGAGAGCCCCAGCGGCTCGTGGAAACGCATACTGCGACTAGCTGGCGCGGGATCTCCGTGCAGTTTTCGCGGTTGAAGCTTCCTTCGGAATATGAGTTCAAGTGGGACGGGTCGTCCCACTATCTGGCGTATCATGACCTCTTCCTCCTCGATGGTGAGATGGAGGTACTGGGCGACAAGCCAATTGCTGGTGGCGACTTGCGTGACCAGATGACATTTGTCCCAGACGGAATTGAGATCACCGGCTGGGCGAAGCCAGCCGATCGCATGAACGCCTTTACGGTAATCTGTTTTGATCCGTCGGCGATGCACGAGGAGTTACAGGCAGAATTCACGCCGTTTGAGTCAAGGCCTCATATCTACTTCCAAGACAATGTGCTCGGTGCGACCATGCAGAAGCTTGCGTCCATCATGGCTGACGAACGCCGTCCCGCATCACAGATCTATGCGGAAACCCTCGGGTTGACTGCGGCACTGGAAATGTTCCGCCTCGCTCAGGAAGGCTCCATAACACCGAAGTCAATCGCATCGGCGGGCCAGCTCAGCAAATCCAGGCAAGAGCTCGTTTTGAGCTACATCACCGAGAACCTTGGTCGCGACCTCGGCCTGGATGAATTGGCTGCTCTTTGCGGATTGACGCGATTTCATTTTGCCCGAGCGTTCAAGGCGACCTTCAGCGAGCCCCCGCACCAGTACATCCTGAGGATGAGGCTGGAGAAGGCCAAGCATCTTCTTGCCAGCAGTCGATTGCCAATCTCTGACATCGCCACCACGACAGGTTTCAATGGTGCAAGCCAGTTCGCACGATCGTTCAAGTCAGTAACAGGGCGGACGCCCTTGGAATTTCGCAGAAGCGCTTGACCGCGTCGGGCGGCTGGATCTGAGCTGCAAAAGTGTCTGCTTTCCGTGGCACGTATTGACGGAAGTAATGACTGTTTTGGAGGCGCAAAGCGGAAATCTATTCCGTAACGCAACGTCGTACGCATGGCAGGCGTCGACAAAGAGAACAGCGTTAGTCGTCTGATAGCATGTTCTTTAGGGAACATTACCGGAGGCCTCGAAAGCTCCGTGCTCGCTACGCACTCAGAGTAGGACGAAAGCCTTCATTAGCTTTCACGCGGCCCGGCCCATACTATGTGTTGCTGTGGCACCTTTTCCAAGCGACGTCTTGAAGCGTGATACGAGGCCGTAAAGATCTCGGGCACCGTCTGCGAGTGAGGCTGCAGCGGCACTGGCTTCTTCGACAGTGGCGGCACTTTGCTGCGTCACCTTGTCGAGCATCCCGATCGAGCTGTTGATCTCGCCAATGCCTTGGGCCTGATCACGGGCGGCGATCGAAATCGCGTCGACATTGCTGTCGATCTCCTGGACCTGATCGACGATCGACTGCAGGGAATGGCCGGTCTTATCGACGAGTGCGACACCATGGCGGACTGCCTCCGCCGATCTTGCGATCAGACCCTTAATGTCCTTGGCAGCACTTGCCGAGCGCTGGGCGAGTTCCCGCACCTCTTGTGCCACAACGGCGAACCCCTTCCCGGCCTCTCCGGCGCGGGCGGCCTCGACGCCGGCATTAAGTGCCAAGAGGTTAGTCTGGAAGGCGATTTCGTCGATGACACCGATGATGTTTTCGATCTCGCGCGAGGAGCCGGCGATTTCGTCCATCGCCGCAGTTGCCTGGCCAACCACAAGACCTGACGCCTCCGCATTCGAACGCGTCTCACTGACGAGGCGGGTTGTGGCAAGCGTTCTGCTCGTCGTATCCTTGACCGTCGAATTGATCTCTTCGAGCGCGGCTGACGTCTCCTCCACAGTGGCGGCCTGTCGCTCACCATTGGAGGCGATGCTCTCCGAGACGTGGCTGATAACCGCGGCGTTCTCCGACAAAGCCTGTGCCGCAGCGACGATCCCCGCCATTGTTGATTTCCACTGAGAGCTGACCCGGCGTTTCCACCGAGAATTGACCCGCCTTTAGGTATCGTTCGTGTTGTTGGTCTGGGTCAAGTTCCTGCGTTTCTCCTTTGATGTTTTGGGCTGATGCGCCGAGCTGTTCTTGAAGCGGAAGCTGTCGTTTCCGGTTTCGAGGATGTGGCAGTGGTGGGTGAGCCTGTCGAGCAGCGCGGTGGTCATCTTTGCGTCGCCAAAGACGCTTGCCCATTCACTGAAGCTGAGGTTGGTGGTGATGATGACGCTGGTGCGCTCATAAAGTCTGCTGAGCAGGTGGAAGAGCAGCGCCCCGCCTGAAGTACTGAATGGCAGGTATCCCAGCTCGTCGAGAATGACGAGATCAGAGTGGACGAGCCGATTGGCGATCTGTCCTGACTTGCCTTGTGCCTTCTCTTGCTCGAGCGCGTTGACCAGTTCGACCGTCGAGAAGAACCTTACCCGCTTGTGGTGGTGTTCAATTGCCTGAACGCCGAGCGCGGTGGCAATGTGCGTCTTTCCCGTGCCAGGTCCGCCGACCAGAACGATATTGTTGGAGTCATCGAGGAAGTCACAGCGATGAAGCTGTTGCACGAGCGCCTCGTTAATCTCGCTGCTGGTAAAGTCGAAGCCATTCAGGTCACGGTAGGCTGGAAAGCGTGCTGTCTTGAGCTGATAGGCCGTTGATCGAACCTCGCGCTCCGCCATCTCTGCCTTGAGAAGCTGCGACAGGATCGGAAGGGCAGCCTCGAACGCGGGTGATCCCTGCTCAGTAAGTTCCCCGACGGCCTGGGCCATGCCATGCATCTTCAACTGCCGCAGCATGATGACGATCGCGCCGCTTGCTGGATTATGACGCATGGCGAGCCTCCGTCTTTCTCAAGGTGTCGTATCGTTCAACATTAGCCTTGGGTTCATTGGTGAGCGTCAGTGCCTGAGGGGTATCGAGGGTTGGCGGCGTGAAGGATTTGCCGTCAACGAGCCGATGCAGCAGGTTCAGCACATGCGTCTTGGTCGGAACGCCAGACTTCAGCGCCATGTCGACGGCAGACAGGACTGCCTGCTCGTCGTGCTGAAGGACCAGCGCCAGGATATCGACCATCTCCCGATCGCCCCCCGGCTTCTTGAGCAGGTATTGCTGCAAGGTCCGGAATGCATCGGGAAGCTCAATGAACGGTGCGCCGTTACGAAGAGCACCAGGCTTACGCTGCACCACCGCCAGATAGTGACGCCAGTCGTAGATGGTCTGACCCGGCCGATCATGGGACCGATCTATGACGCGGCGGTGCTCGCAGACGATCTGGCCTTCTGCGGCGACCACGACACGATCCGGATAGACCCGGAGGCTCACCGGTCGATTGGCGAAGGATGACGGAACGCTGTAGCGATTGCGCTCCAGATGCACGAGGCAGGTTGGCGTGACCCGCTTCGTATATTCGACGAACCCGTCGAACGGCCTGGAGAGCGCCATGAGAGCTGGGACTTCCTCGGCCCAGATGTCGGCAATGGTGCCACGCATCTGACCGTGGGGTGTGTTGGCCCAGAACTCCTTGCAACGCTCCTCGAGCCAATCGTTCAGGGCCCCCAGTGATGGAAAGCGCGGGATCGGTTGAAAGAAGCGATGACGCGCATCCTGCACGTTCTTCTCGACCTGTCCCTTCTCCCAGCCGGAAGCCGGATTGCAGAACTCGGGCTCGAACACATAATGGCTGGCCATCGCCATGAAGCGGACGTTGACGTCGCGCTCCTTGCCACGACCGACCTTGTCGATCGCCGTGCGCATGTTGTCGTAGATGCCGCGACCAGGAATGCCACCGAAGACACGGAAGGCATGGTTATGGGCATCGAACAGCATCTCATGCGTCTGCAGGAGGTATGCCCGGACGATGAAGGCCCTGGAGTAGCTCAGCTTCGTGTGGGCGATCTGCAGCTTGGTGCGCTCATTGCCGATGATCGCCCAATCTTCTGACCAGTCGAACTGGAAGGCCTCGCCTGGTTCGAACGTCAGGGGCACAAATGTACCGCGGCCCGTCGTCTGCAATTCCCTCTGACGATCATTGCGCCATTCCCGCGCAAATGCCGCCACACGATTGTAGGACCCCTTGTAGCCGAGGCTGACAAGATCAACGTGTAGCTGCTTCATCGTCCGCTTCTGCTTGCGGCCTTTCTTCGACTCCGTCTTCAGCCAGGCCGATAACCGATCTGCAAACGGATCAAGCTTGCTCGGCCTCTCCGGCACGTTGAACTTTGGCTCCACGCCGTCGGCGCGCAGATATTTGCGGATGGTATTCCGGGACAAGCCGGTCCTGCGGCAAATCTCCCGGATCGATAGATGCTCTCGAAAATGCCAGCGCCGGATCACGCTCAGTAACGCCATGTCGATCACTCCAGAGCCCCCGCTGAAAACATGCGAGGGACGGTTGAAACATGGGTCAATTCTCAATGGAAATATCTGGCTGCGCCGGGTCAGCTCTCAATGGAAATCAACAGCCCTCTACGTCGGGAAAGTCGTCTGGAACAAACAGAAGTTCCGCAAGGACCCGACGACAGAACGGCGAACCTCCCGTGCAAACGACAGGGAAGATTGGATGTTTGTGGACCGGCCTGAGCTGCGCATTATCTCGGATGAGCTGTGGGAACGGGCAAAGCAACGCCAGGCCGAGAGCCGGGAAGAGTTCGACCGGCACTCGACAAACCGTCTCAACGCGACGCACCGTCCGGAATATCTCCTCAGCCGGATGCTCCAATGTGCCGAGTGCGGCGGGCCCTACGCGATCAGCGGAAAAGATCGCTATAGCTGCACCAACCGCAAGAAGCGCCTGCCAATCGATGAGCTTGACGGGGAATGCTGCACCAACAGCAAGACGATCACCCGCCATGAACTGGAAGAGCGCGTCCTCAACTGCCTTCCGGTCGCGTTTTACTCGGTCGACATCTTCGACCGGATTTCCAAGAAGATGATCGCCCACGAGGTGAGCAAACTTAAGAGCGCCCCTTCTCGCAAGGCGCAAGTGGAGGCTGAACTCGCAAAGATCAAGGCGACACAGACGAGCCTTATGCAGCAGATCCAGGACCGGCATGCCGAAGGCCGGCCGCGACTTGCCATCCTCGATGACCAGCTCGACGAACTCGAGGTAAAGCGCGAACAGCTCGCCCGAGAACTCGCGACGGTCGAGGAGCCGGCAGAGGATTTTCAAGGGAAGATCGAGAAGCTGAAGGCGCAGTTTAACCCGGCAAACATCGAGATCGGGATCCGCAAACTCATCTTCCTCGCACGCAACAACGCCGACGAAGCGGTGAAGCAGCGGCTGATGCCGATCGTGCGTGACCTCATCCAGACCGTCGTCATCGGCAAGACGCCTGGCCACCAGCCGGCAAGCCTGCAGGTGCATGGGGACATCGCCCACATCATGGCATCGATGGACGTGATCGATATCCTGCAGCAGCAGTTCTACGCAGCCGCTCAGAATGATCTGATGACGCGCCTGGCATCCGGTGAGATCGACACGGAGGCCAAGAAGAACAAGCTCATCGAGGCTTATATCGATGAACTGTCACGCAAATTGCCGGAGTGGGAGAATTTACAAGTCTCAGTGGTTGCGGGGGCAGGATTTGAACCTGCGGCCTTCAGGTTATGAGCCTGACGAGCTACCGGGCTGCTCCACCCCGCGCCAAGAGCGCAACTATTATTGTTGCGCTTGAGAGTTCTTACCAAGCAAAAAGGGCCGCTTTATGCGGCCCGATGTTTTCGGCTTGGGCCGATTGTGTCTTGAGAAGATTGTGGTTCTGCGGTGAGCAAAACGTGAGGTATTTGCTTTTACAAAACCTGACAACATTGCCTTTAGCAGACCTGGCAGCGACCTACTCTCCCGCGTCTTGAGACGAAGTACCATTGGCGCTGGGGCGTTTCACGGCCGTGTTCGGAATGGGAACGGGTGCAGCCACCCCGCCATGACCACCAGGTCGGCTAAGGGCAATGTTGTTGAGAAGCTGGTACAGGGATTACCTGTTTGTCTTTTTGAACACGTATTTGGCATCATCGCCCGGTTTTGTCCGGGCCGATGAGCATGGTCAATGAGAACGATCAAGCCAATCGAGCTATTAGTAACGGTAAGCTTCATGCATTACTGCACTTCCACACCCGTCCTATCAACGTGGTCGTCTTCCACGGCTCTGATAGGGAATACTCGTTTTCAGGTGGGTTTCCCGCTTAGATGCCTTCAGCGGTTATCCCTTCCATATATAGCTACCCTGCTATGCCCTTGGCAGGACAACAGGTCCACCAGAGATATGTCCATCCCGGTCCTCTCGTACTAGGGACAGATCCTGTCAATATTCCTACACCCACGGCAGATAGGGACCGAACTGTCTCACGACGTTCTGAACCCAGCTCACGTACCGCTTTAATTGGCGAACAGCCAAACCCTTGGGACCTGCTCCAGCCCCAGGATGCGATGAGCCGACATCGAGGTGCCAAACAACCCCGTCGATATGGACTCTTGGGGGTCATCAGCCTGTTATCCCCGGCGTACCTTTTATCCGTTGAGCGATGGCCCTTCCACACGGGACCACCGGATCACTATGACCGACTTTCGTCTCTGCTCGACTTGTCAGTCTCGCAGTCAGGCGGGCTTATGCCATTGCACTCGACGACCGATTTCCGACCGGTCTGAGCCCACCATCGCGCGCCTCCGTTACTCTTTCGGAGGCGACCGCCCCAGTCAAACTACCCACCATACACTGTCCCGGATCCGGATGACGGACCGCGGTTAGACATCCATGACGATAAGGGTGGTATTTCAAGGATGGCTCCACAGAAACTGGCGTCCCTGCTTCAAAGCCTACCACCTATCCTACACATGCCGACACGAATGCCAGTGTAAAGCTATAGTAAAGGTGCACGGGGTCTTTCCGTCTGACCGCAGGAACCCCGCATCTTCACGGGGAATTCAATTTCACTGAGTCTATGTTGGAGACAGCGGGGAAGTCGTTACGCCATTCGTGCAGGTCGGAACTTACCCGACAAGGAATTTCGCTACCTTAGGACCGTTATAGTTACGGCCGCCGTTTACTGGGGCTTCGATTCAAAGCTTGCACCTCTCCTCTTAACCTTCCAGCACCGGGCAGGCGTCAGACCCTATACGTCGTCTTGCGACTTCGCAGAGCCCTGTGTTTTTGATAAACAGTCGCTACCCCCTGGTCTGTGCCACCCCATTACACTTGCGTATAAAGGGGTCACGCTTCTTCCGAAGTTACGCGTGCAATTTGCCGAGTTCCTTCAACATAGTTCTCTCAAGCGCCTTGGTATACTCTACCTGACCACCTGTGTCGGTTTCGGGTACGGTCTGTACGGTGGAGCTATTTCCTGGAACCGCTTCCTCGCCCATTCAATCCAATAAGAATGAACAAGTTACGCGATCCGTCACTACCACCAGGCCCACGAATATTAACGTGGTTCCCATCGACTACGCATTTCTGCCTCATCTTAGGGGCCGGCTAACCCTGCTCAGATTAACTTTAAGCAGGAACCCTTGGTCTTTCGGCGAGGGGGTCTCTCACCCCCTTTATCGTTACTCATGTCAACATTCGCACTTCCGATACCTCCAGGGCCCCTCACGGGTACCCCTTCACAGGCTTACGGAACGCTCCGCTACCACTTGCAGTAAACTGCAAATCCTCAGCTTCGGTGCATGGCTTTAGCCCCGTTACATTTTCGGCGCAAAGACCCTTATTTAGACCAGTGAGCTGTTACGCTTTCTTTAAATGATGGCTGCTTCTAAGCCAACATCCTGGTTGTTTTGGGATCCTCACATCCTTTCCCACTTAGCCATGACTTGGGGACCTTAGCTGGAGGTCAGGGTTGTTGCCCTCTTCACGACGGACGTTAGCACCCGCCGTGTGTCTGCCGACTAGTACTCCCAGGTATTCGGAGTTTGGTTAGGATCAGTAAGACGGTGAGTCCCCATAGCCCATCCAGTGCTCTACCCCCTGGGGTATTCGGTCGACGCTCTACCTAAATAGATTTCGCGGAGAACCAGCTATCTCCGAGTTTGATTGGCCTTTCACCCCTAGCCACAAGTCATCCCGATCTATTGCAACAGATATGGGTTCGGCCCTCCAGTTGGTGTTACCCAACCTTCAGCCTGCTCATGGCTAGATCACTCGGTTTCGGGTCTAATGCAACTAACTGAACGCGCTATTAACACTCGCTTTCGCTGCGCCTACACCTACCGGCTTAAGCTTGCTAGTTACACTAAGTCGTTGACCCATTATACAAAAGGTACGCCGTCAGGCTTGCGCCCTCCGACTGCTTGTAGGCATCCGGTTTCAGGTTCTATTTCACTCCCCTTGTCGGGGTGCTTTTCACCTTTCCCTCACGGTACTTGTTCGCTATCGGTCATGCACGAGTACTTAGGCTTGGAGAGTGGTCTCCCCATGTTCAGACAGGATTTCACGTGTCCCGCCTTACTCAAGGACAATGAGTGTTCTACGCTTACGGGGCTATCACCCACTCTAGCCAGGTTTTCCAACCTGTTCAGCTTTATTCCTCATTGCCACTGGCCTGGTCCGCGTTCGCTCGCCACTACTTGCGGAGTCTCGGTTGATGTCCTTTCCTGCAGGTACTTAGATGTTTCAGTTCCCTGCGTTCGCTTCTAACCCCTATGTATTCAGAGTTAGATACCTTATCACAATGCTTGGAAACCCAAGCCGACCTTGCGATCAGTTTGGATTCTCCAAGCATTTAAGGTGGGTTTCCCCATTCGGATATCCATGGATCAAAGCTTATTCGCAGCTCCCCACGGCTTTTCGCAGCGTATCACGTCCTTCTTCGCCTGTGCATGCCAAGGCATCCACCAAATGCCCTTACGACACTTAATCGTTCTCATTGCCAATGCTCATCTATAGCTCAATCAGACCTTGCGGTCAGATCCAGCAATCCGGCTACCTTTTACAACCAGACCATTCAGATGCCATCGACGTGTTCGACAAGTCTGCTTTATTGGAGCTACGCCGAGCAGCTCACTTGCAGCTTGTCTTTAAGACCAGCTTCTCGAGATTAAATCCGGGATCGCGCGGTCAGGCAACGATCATCAGCAATCCGTCAGAGGCACCGAAGTGCCAACAACGAACGACCAGAGCGACAGGCTTCCTACCTACCTCCGACCCTTCCCCAAGATCCGGCCGGCTAGGCCATCACAAGGTTCATCAGGATCGGGCTCGGACATGAGGTAAAACCCCATACCTGGAA